>NZ_FOEJ01000021.1 GCF_900110705.1 Loktanella sp. DSM 29012
TGACCTGCTCCCCTAAAAAGTCCGCGATTTGGGGTTAGTCTGTTCCTTGTAAAGGAGACGGACGATGAAGCGATCAAGGTTCACGGAAGAACAGATCATTGGCATTTTGAAGGAGCACCAGGCCGGGCTTGGGGCGAAGGATCTGTGTCGCAAGCACGGTGTCAGCGATGCGACCTTCTATAAATGGCGGGCCAAGTTTGGCGGCATGGAAGTGTCGGATGCGAAGAAGCTGAAGGCGCTGGAGGCCGAGAACACCAAGCTCAAGAAGCTGCTGGCCGAGCAGATGATGGATGTCTCGACGCTGAAGGAGATGCTGGGAAAAAACTTCTAAGGCCCGATGCGCGGCGTCGCGCCGTGGATTGGGCCATGACACAGAAGGGATACCGGCAGCGACGGGCCTGCGCTTTGGTAGGGATCGATCCGCGTGTGTATCGACGACCGCCAGCGCGATCGGAGGACACTGACCTGCGGACCCGACTGAAGGATCTGTCGTCGGAACGGCGACGCTTCGGCTATCGGCGGCTGCATCTTCTGCTGCGGCGCGAGGGCTGGTCGGTGAACTGGAAGAAGCTGTATCGCATCTACAAGGAGGAAGGCCTCACCGTGCGCAAACGTGGTGGCCGAAAGCGCGCCTTGGGCACCAGAGCGCCGATGGCCATCCCGCAGGGGCCGAACCAGCGGTGGAGCCTGGACTTCGTGTCCGACAGCCTGTCCTGCGGCCGCCGGTTCCGGATATTGAACGTGATCGATGACTTCAGCCGGGAGTGTCTGGCGGCCGTTGTCGACACGTCACTGTCGGGCATCCGTGTCGGTCGCGAGTTGGACAAGATCGCCGAGGTAAGGGGCTATCCCTGCATGGTGGTCAGCGACAACGGGACGGAGCTGACCAGCAATGCGATCCTGAAGTGGCAGGAGGACCGCAAGGTCGAGTGGCACTACATCGCCCCAGGCAAGCCTATGCAGAACGGGTTCGTTGAATCTTTCAACGGCCGGATGCGCGATGAACTCCTGAACGAGCACCTCTTCGACAACCTGCGCCATGCCCGCAATTTAGTGGCGGCATGGCGCGATGACTTCAACCACCACCGCCCGCACTCAAGCCTCGCTGGCCTGACACCGCGCGAATATGCTAACCGGTCAAACGAAGACCAAAACCTGAACAGAGCTAACTCATAAATGAGGACTCTCTGGGGAGCAGGTCA
>NZ_FOEJ01000020.1 GCF_900110705.1 Loktanella sp. DSM 29012
GTGAGGATGCTGTGGTTCAGTACGCAAAAGATGAAGCGATATGCCGCCACCTGCCGTCCCTTGAACCTGATCTTCCTCGGACCTTGCGTGTCGGTCACCATACAGCCGTTTTCATCAGTCTTTGTCTGCTCCAGAAGTTGGGCAGCCCTCGAAAGGGCCGCCTCCTTGTCGTTCGTCAAAATATCCGTCAGCCAGACCTCAGAGCCATCCTCGTACTTAAGCACCGACCAACTCCTTCTCTTCTGGACTGGTCACTGAGTTGAGGTATTCACCGATGGGTTCGCCATCGAAGCCCGCACCGTAAATCTTGCCAGCATCGAGCTTTACGTCATCTTTGTGCCAGACCGCGCGAGCGTAATCGACACCACCCCACTTGAGCTTACGCATATTCCAACCCAGATCGTCCATCAAATATTTTGTCTGGTTGGTGGTTCCTCCAAGATTGTCCCGGATGATCGCTACAACCTGTTCCTGAGGAACGACAGCAACACCCAACCGATCCAGAGCTTCGCGCAACTGGTCGACGAGTGTGTGGTCAGACAGTTCTGATAGCCGTTCCATCGTCGGCGTCTTGTAGTGGGTCAGGTCGAGCGCTTTTGCGTTGAAGTGATCCGACAGCGTGCGTGCCATTAGAGCAGCATAGAGACTGGCTAGGTTGATCTCGTGGGAATAGTGTTCCCGGCAGCGACCGACAAGTTCACCAAAACCCTGAGCGTTCACTCCGCCAGCGCAACCGTCATGGCCGACATCAAAGACGTGATAGCGGCGCTCACCCTTCTCCATCCAAGTCGGGAGGTGGTTTGAGGTGAACAGAAAGCAGCAGCACTGCCGGATACGTTCAGCTTCGCGACCTTTGCGCTCCACCATCATGTATTCCTCGGTGATATTCATCTTCAGCGTATTGCCTTGCGACGATCCAGGGCGGAGGTGGGTCTCCTCACAAACGACGAGTTTGCTTTGAAGAGAGGTCGAGCTAAACCGTCCGGTAAGCTGATCGACGTTGTTTTGTGTCGCGGTATTCTCAAGACCGAACAGCTGGGCCACGATGCGGCACAGCGTACTTTTGCCGGTGCCCTTCGCGCTTGAAAAGAGAAACGGTGCCCAGAACGGCTTGTCGCTTTCGTTCTGCAAGCACCACGCAAGCCAATCGAGGAATAAATCAGCTTCAACATCGGTGGCAAACATCGCGGCGACCAGTTCCAGCAGTGGACCGTAATCTTGGGAGTTGACGCGTAAGATACGGTAGTCGGGTTCGAACCAAGTATTCAGGCCGACGGAGCCGTTCTGCCATATGAATCGTTCGTTGAACCCCGGCGAGCAACTAATCGCGCCGTTCCAGACCGGAATACTTTGTTCACGGTTCGTGTGCCGCTCGACGATGATACGCCGGAACATGAGTTTGATAAGGTCGTTCGTGAGTTCACCTTCTGGGAGCGCGTCAGAGAGCCGGTGAAGAATGATTTGTTCGACATCGTTCCTGGACAGCTTAACGGTAGGTCGGTCGATGGCATAAAACTTGTTGTCCTGCCGGACGAACCACGAGCTCGCGAGGTTGCAGATAGTGTCAAGGGTCGTGTTGTTATGAGTTGGCATAGTAAAAATATCCAATCACTGAGCGCGTCGTATGGAGGCCGGATTGCTCGGAATGATGCTTGCAAAGAGACGGGTGCAACCGCTCGGCCAGGCGCGCCAGATTGTGTGATCTCTAGCTATAACGTCCCCTGGAAGATAATCCTATGATTACAGTAGCTTAGATTTTTGCTATATTGGCCTAATTCTGGACTATATT
>NZ_FOEJ01000018.1 GCF_900110705.1 Loktanella sp. DSM 29012
GCGAGCTGCACAGCTATCTGACAGAACGCCTCGGATCCGGTAATCTTGCAACGGTCCCATCCTTTGGCTGCCGCAAGCGCAATCATCAGTTTGGCCTTGGTCGCATCGTCGCCATCAGAGGACCCCAGAATTGAGGTTCCTTTATCGACAACGGATCCACCGTCCCGCAAAGTGACCGTCGGCGGACTTGCATCCAGTGTTACCCGATTGATCGCACGCACGACGTCAGGATCAAGTGTGACGCCGACGTAGCTGCGCTGCAGAAGCGTCAGCTTGAAAGTCTCGGACCTGGTTAGCGGCGCTGCGTCCGCGTCATCCAGTATCAGGGCATTCTGCACGACCCTTTCAAGTTGCTGACTGTGTTGCTGCAACTCTTCGACATCGTTTCCGCCACTCATCATGGCTTTGTGTGTGGCCGCATCGTATTCGAGGCTTTCGGGCGTCACCAAAGGACCGAACCGTTTCTGCATCGGCCCCATCGCATAGGGTTTTCCAAGTTGGGACGGCTTCATATACGCATCACTGCCGACCAGCAGGATACGCGCGCCGGAGCCAGACTTTACGTATCGCAGCCCGATCTCCGATAAGGCCTCGTGCACCCCCGCCCAATCGGGGGCCTCGTCCATCGCCGCACGAATCCGCTCCTTCCACGGATCGGACAACGCCTCGGCCAGCGACACCACACCGGTTTTGCGCTCTGCGTGGATGTCAGACGCGGACGGCCCCCGCTCAGCGGCGCGGCGCTCTTGCTTCGCTTCCCAATGCGCTTGCGGCTTTGGCTCGAGTGTGACCTTCGGGCCATCGGGCGTCTCGGTCACGACCGCATCAAAACGACCCCGGTCCGCAGACCAGCCCTGTGTCGCTTCAATCTGACGGCACGCACGTTCCAGCTTTGTAAAATCGTTCGACGTCGACATCGCGCCAAACGTCAGCGCGTTAATCCGGTTTATCACGACATGGACGTGAACGCAGGTCCGGTCGCGGTGCACAGCGATCACCGCCTGATGATCCTGCACGCCCAGTTCCGCAATCGCTGTGCGCGCAGCCTCAATCGCCTGCGCGTCCGTGGGACATTCCGTTTCCGGCCAAGACAGCATCATGTGATACATCAGGGATGTGGCCCGGCTGCTGCCATCCGCTACCGCCCACATCTGCATCGGTGCGTCCTGCCAGTCGCCGGAAAGATTGCACAGCTCCACCGCCACGGCCTTGCCGCAGACATAACGAACCACGCGTGCGACATCCCCCGCCGTCGTGCGCTTGGCATCCTTGTGGCGAGAGATCGCTTTCGGAATCACGGCAAGAGCCTATTGATCCGGCGCTGCAGATCAAGCGTCGCATCCGCCGCTCGCCGCAACATGGCTTCATCCGGAAGACGTCCCGTCGTGTTCGCGACCCGGGCCAACTGGTTAAGGTTCGATCCGATCTTGCCGAGCTCTCCAATCAAACTGCGCAAGACTTTCTTGTCACTTGCGGGACGTCCAATAGCATCCAGCGCAAGCCCCTTCGCCCAGGCCCCGATACTGTCGCAGTCGTCATTCGCTGCTTCCTCAATCAGTTCGGCTTCCAGTTCCGGGCTCACGCGGAAAGAGATCACGCGCGTGGCCCGACGCTTGTCCGATCTGGGCTTGCCATCGCCTGCCCGCATCATGACGTCGTCCTCCGTGCTGACGCTTGGTCACCCGGCTCCTGACTTGTCCGATGCAAGAAGTCAGTCACAGGCGTATCCTGTTCGTTACGCGGCGCAGCAGTGCCGTCAAACTCTTGGTTGGTCGTCTCCGAACCTTGCGGCGAGTCCAGCGGCTTCTTTTGCGGCTCGGAGATCGCATCATGTGCGACCCCGTCTGCACCTTGCGAAACGCTTGCGGTAGTCACTTCGGATTGCCTGCCGCTTTCGGATTCTATCTCGCGCCCTTCGTCGGCTGCGAGGTCAACGCCATCCTTTGCCACGAGATTACCTTCGCCGCCGGGCCGGTCGACGTTCGTCGGTCTCTGCGGCTTTGCGGTTTTGCGGCGCGTCTTTCCCGCGTTGACTTCGTTGCGCGCCGCCGCCTCTTTGTTGAAATATCCGCGAAATGTCGCGAGGCTAATGTCGGACGCTGTTGCATCCTTGAACATCGCGTAAATGTCTTCGATGGAGTAGTTCTTCGCCAGTATCGCACGGAAATCCTCCGCCATCTCCGACACTGCGTCACGGCTGCTGATTTTGGTTTTTTCTTTACTCGGCAGATCAGCCAGCTTTGCTTTCAGCGCATCCAGTTTGGTTCGGTCGATCATTTTTGGCATTGTGAAGCTCCTTATTGTTGTGTTCACAGCAACAACTTATGCGGGATCAGCGAAAATACCTACACGATGACAACCACTTATCTGGGGCCGACCTCAGAAACATGTGGACAAAACCGGGAGCGGGCTCATCCCGGCGCTTAAAAACGGGTCGACATCTCATCCTCAGGATCGCCCGTTCCCATCAGAACAGCATCCCGTGTCAGGACTGGCATTTTCTCAGAACAGAAGACCACCTCAACAGCAGGGTATGTGGACGGTAAACCGTCCACCCTGCCCCCGCCGCGGCGCACTCTGACGAGTGCTTCTTGGCGAGAGGACAACCATTTACGGCGCCTGAGGGCTTCTTGTTGGTTGGCTTAGCAATTATGGCTGCTTGACAGTATCAATCTACGATCGCCTATTTTGATAGAAATGGAGGTCTTTCTGTGCCTCAATCGACTTATCCATGACCTTTGCTTCAAGCCATTCTGCGACGAGAAACCCAGCATGATCCTATACGCCATCACCGCCGCGATGTTTCTCGCAATCGATGCCGTTGTCCTCAGCCTTGTCATGAAGCCGATCTTTTCGCGTCACTTGGGTGACGCCATGCGGGACAGCCCGATGCTCGCACCTGCCGGGTTGTTCTATTTGGCATACGTGGCCGGGCTCGTCTTTCTTGTATCCATGCCGGCCTTGCGCGATGCCGCACCCGGACGTGCGGCACTGCACGGGGCCATCATCGGGGCGATGGCCTATGGCACTTACGAGTTCACCTCGATGTCGATCATGAAAGCGTGGTCTTGGCAGATGGTCATCACCGATACGATCTGGGGTGCCGCCCTCACAGGTTTCTGTGCCTGGGCCGGCGTTGCCATCATGCTGCGTTTCCAAAGCTGATATCGGCAAAGTAAATGGGCCGACGCTGCGTGAGCCTTCACCGCACCACCGGCAGATCCGTCAGTCTTGTCGTATAGCGCGGGCTGCGGTGATCTGCACGTAGCTGCCAAGATCGTTTCATTCCCTCACTGGCGATGACCATCGTCTTCTTTCCGAACCGCCCGTTCACATCGTCCAGTGCCGTCATAAGTGCCGGGGACGTCGGTTTGACGCTGTCGAACAGCGTGCGCGGCCGGTCCTCGAATGGCAGAAGGTCATCCAGCATGATCCCGGCTTTCGTAAATCCGAACCTCTGGGTTTCGATCTTCGGCCAGGCCGCGAGCGCACAGCGCTTGGCTGCGGCCACGAGGTCAAACGTGTCCGACGACATCGGCGTCAGCCGCGTCGACCGCGATCCGGCATACTGGGGCCGGTCAGGCCGGTGCCGGTTGGTGTGGTAGAACACGGTCAGGGTGCCAGCGACCAGTCCGTGCTGTCGAAGCTTTTCGGCCGCGCGCGTTGCGTGGGCTGTGATGGCTTGGAACAGCGTGTCGAAGTCGGTCATAGGTGTGCCGGCCGACCTTGTAACGGCCATGCCCTTGCGTTGCGGTTCGACCTCGTCGAACGCGATGCAGGCCTCGCCTTGCAGTTCGAGAACCATCCGCTCCAGCACGACGGTTCCCAGCGCCCGCGCTTGGCGCAGCGGCATGTCGCGAAGATCGCCCGCGGTATTGATCCCGATGCCGCGGAGCTTGGCTTCCGTCTTGCGGCCGATGCCCCAGATGTCACCGACCGGCACCATGGGCAGCAGCCAATCGGGAAGCGCCGGGTCCATCATGTCCAATACGCCCGCGAAGATCGGGTTCTTCTTTGCGATGTCGTTGGCGCACTTTGCCAGCGTCTTTGTCGGTGCGATGCCGACGCGCACCGGCACACCGACCCGCCGCAAGACATCGTGGCGCAGGGCACGCGCGTGCGCAGTCCGGTCCCGGAACCCGCTGAAGTCCAGAAAGCATTCGTCAATAGAGTAGATCTCGACGTTCGGCGTGTAATCCTCGTAGACCTCGACCACCCGACGGCTGATATCCCCGTAGAGCGTGTAGTTCGACGAGAACACGCGGATACCATGCGCTTCGACCTTGTCGCGGATCAGGTGCAGCGGCTCGCCCATTTTGATGCCGAGCGCCTTGGCCTCGTCGCTGCGGGCCACGGCACAGCCGTCGTTGTTCGACAGCACGATGACCGGGACATTCTTCAAGGTGGGGTCAAAGATCCGCTCGGCGCTGACATAGAAGTTCGCGCTGTCGCTGATCGCGATAGGCCGCGTCACGCCAGATCATATCGCCGCACGATCCCGGCGATGACACCCCAGATCTCGCTATCTTCCGTCAGCTCGATGTCCGGAAACGGCTCACGACTGTTGGCCGGTGCCAGAAAATACTTACCGTCTCGCTTGCGCAGGATCTTTGCCGTGACAGCCCCCTCGACCACGGCCAGAACGGCCCGCCCAAGGCGGCGTTTGCCAGCACGGTCGACTGCGATGATGTCGCCATCACGTATGCCGACATCCCACAGACAGTCGCCCTCGACACGCCACCAGAACGTCGATGCCGGATGGCGCACAACCCAAGCGATGGGGTCGATCTCGTCTTCGAGATCGTCCCCCGCAGGCGACGGAAAACCTGCGCTGGCCCGAAGGATGGGCAAAGTAACGACGTGACCCTCCCCCAAAACGGGGGCGTCAATTTGGTAGACCGGCATCTGCGAATCCTTGCATGTTCTACTTACGTTCTACATATCTGCTACCGGTGTCGGACCTGTCAACCGAGCCGCGGCCGACCGTCTCGGAATCTTTGCCCGACCCCACAGTAGATCGTGAGCTTGTTCAAAATGACGCAGAGGCTATGATGACCGCCCACTTCCGGAGCGATGGAATGAAACAAGATTCACGCGGTCAGGCGCGTGGCATCGAGCGGCTGTATCTTGATTTCGACAGCTTCTTTGCCTCTGCCGAACAGCACTTCAATCCTGACCTTCGCGATCGCCCGCTGGGCGTCATCCCCTTGGATTCACCGCATACCGGATGCATCGCGGTCAGCCGTCAGGCCAAGGCTCTCGGCGTAAAGTCCGGTGCGACCATTGCGAAAGCGCGAGAGATCATCCCAGATATGATCTTCGTCGTGGCCCGGCACGATGTTTATGTTCGCCTGCACAAGCGTATCCTCGACGTCATCGAGACGGTCGTGCCAGTTGTGCACGTCAGATCCATCGACGAGGT
>NZ_FOEJ01000016.1 GCF_900110705.1 Loktanella sp. DSM 29012
CGATGATCTTGGCACCGGAGGACTATGCGCAGTGGCTGGAGGGCACACCGGATGAGGCATTCGACTTAATCAAGCCGTATCCTGCCGATCGCATGTTGATCCACCAGAGCGGCGAAGGACTGAAGTCTGATCGCGGTGGGCTGGGGGATGTTGGGTGAGATATGTCGCTTCTGCTGTCGAACGCATGGGCGCAGAAACCGGACGTTCGCTGCAATCTGCAACAAGGTCAGCTATGCGGACGAAGCTGCCGTTCGCTGCGGTTGCGCCAATGGCCGGTTTTGGAAAGACAGGTAGTCAAAAACGGTTTTCTGATTGCGGTTATGTCAAGTAGGATCGCGGTGTGTCCGTCATCTTTACAGCAGGGAGCAGATCAAAGGTGTTTTGAAGAGTAATCCGGTTGGATATTCGCAGCTAAGGTTGGTGGCGTTCTTGATGAGCATCTCGCTGGAAAGGTCGCACCGCTTGCTGTCATTTAAGGGATTACCAATCAAGGGATGCGCAGTAATTTGACTGTAGGTCATTGTCGGATCGTTTTTCCGAGACGTCGCTTGGGGCGTTCAACCCTTCCCGAGCGCATCACGAAGAAGATGATTGGTTGATATTGAAAAGGGTTCGAGAGCCTGCCGAATGCCGCGTTCCCATTTAATCAATATCATAATTACCGATTTTGTGTCCGCTGCTTTCTCGAAGGTGTACAGCTCGAACAGCTCATTCGCGTTCTTGGCGTCCTAAGGTGGATCCTTGGAAGCGAACAGCGGATGTCGAAACACCCGCTGTTCTTGTTCACTTATTCAGAGATCGTTGCGTCACGGAAATACGGGACGTTCAGCGACGAGCGCCAGAAGCCTTCCACGTCAGGTGACATCATCATGTAGTTATAGCGGTGATACATCGGCAGGATGACGTGGTCATTCATCAAGATGCCTTCGGCGTCGCGCATGGCGGCAAGGCTTTCGGCCTCGTCCGCTGTCGATTTGGCCACGTTCAATGCGGCGGCAAACTCTTCACTTTGCCACGCGGCCAGATTGTTCGGGCTATCGGGCAGGAACACATCCAGGAAGGTCATGGGGTGTGGGTAATCGGCGCCCCAGCCCATCTGTGCGATCTGGTATTCAACCTGCTGCACTTCGGGGTAGTAAACCTGCCATTCCGTCGCGCGGATTTGCACGTCGATGTTCAGGTTCTGCTTCCACATCTGTTGGATCGCTTCGAGTAGCTTTTCGATGGGCGGCGAAGTGTAGGTCACGAAGACGGTCTCGGGGAAACCTTCGCCGTTGGGATAACCCGCCTCGGCCAGCAGGGCTGCCGCCGCTTCGGGCTGGGCCTGCGCATCAAGGCCGTAGGTGTCCAAACCGTCGCGGAAATCTTCGCCGTTCAGGGTCAGGCCATAGGGCACAAGACCAATCGCAGGACGATCGGCAGATTGCAGAACGAAATCGGCGATGTCCTGACGGTCAATCGCCATCGACAAGGCCTGACGCACACGCACGTCATCCAGTGGCGATTGCGCAGGGTTGAAGAACGCATAGGTCGTGCCGAGGGCCGGAACGACCATGAAGGCATCGCTTTCCGCCATAAGACGCGGAATTTCCGGCGCGGGGACGGCCTCGATCCCGTCAACCTGACCGGATTCCATTGCCGTCAGGGCGGTCGCCTGATCAGGGATCAAACGGAACGTCAGCGTATCAAGCGACACATCATCGGCCCCATAGTATTCATCGTTCTTCGCAAAGACGACGGACTCGCCGAAATTGAACTCTGTGACCTTGAATGGCCCATTGCTGATGAAGGTCTCGGGGGTGCGGGTCCAGCCTTCGGGGTCGGCTTCGACTACGTCTTGGCGCACGGGGAACCAGTTGGTGTAGGTCAGCAGTTGCATCATATAGGGGATGCGGTTCTTCAGCGTGAAGGTCAGCGTTTTGTCATCCGGTGCAGAAATCGCAACGTCGCCGGTGCCGCCATTTGCGTAATGCTCTTCCGCGCCGTCGATCAGGTAGAACATCGCAGGGTTTTTCGCCCCTGCTGCCGGATCAAGAACGCGCATCCACGCATAGACGAAATCTTGCGCTGTGACGGCTTGCCCGTCAGACCAGTTGGCATCGCGCAGGGTGAATGTATAGGTCAGCCCGTCGTCCGAGACGGTCCAGTCGCTGGCCATCGCGCCTTCGATTTCGCCCGCCTCGGTGAAGCGCACAAGGCCCTCGAATGTATTGCCGATGATCGGCGCGGCAAAGGTTTCAGAGGTCAGGCCGGGGTCATAGGTCGCGGACTCATTGTTGACCACATAGGTCAGATCGCCGTCCGCAAAGGCGGGTCCGGTCATAAGCGCGGCAGCGGCTGCCGAGATCATCAAGTTACGCATTTTCAATCTCCTGTTGGTGGGTCGAAGGGCTGCTGGGCAGCGGGTGGTGACAGGCGACGCCGTGGCCGTCCGCACCGGTTTGTAATGGGGGTTCCGTCGTCTTGCACAGCGGCGACGCATAGGGGCAGCGCGTGTGGAAACGACAGCCCGAGGGGATATCAAGCGGGCTTGGCACCTCGCCTGTCTCAAACGCGTCGTCGCGCCGTGCGGCAGGGTCCGGCACGGGGATCGCGGACCACAATAGCTCGGTGTAGGGATGGCGCGGGGCGGCGTGCAGTGCCTCGGACGGGGCGATCTCCACCAGCTTTCCCAGATACATAACGCCGATGCGGTCGGCGATATGGCGCAGCATCGACAGATCGTGGGTGATGAACAGGTAAGCCAGCCCCGTGTCGCGTTTCAGGTCAGACAGCATGTTCACGATCTGCGCCTGAATAGACACGTCCAGCGCACTGATCGGTTCATCGCAAACCACCAGCTCAGGCTCAAGCGCGATGGCGCGGGCGATGCCGACGCGTTGGCGTTGACCACCGGAAAAGGAATGCGGAAACCGGTTGGCGGCATCGGCGCCAAGCCCGACTTTTTCGAGCAACTCTTTCACCCGCTCACGTCGTATCGCCGCTGTGCCGATGTTCATAATTTCGAGTGGTTCGGCGATCAGCTCGCCCACCGTCATCCGCCCGTTGAGGGCCGCGACAGGGTCTTGAAAAATCATCTGCATCCGGCGGCGGTGCGGCTTCATCGCGCTATCGCTGAGCGTGGTGATTTCCTGCCCGTCCAACAAAACCCGCCCCCCCGTGGGACGATAGAGGCGGATCAGCGCGCGGGCCAAGGTGGATTTGCCGCAGCCGCTTTCGCCCACAAGGCCAAGCGTTTCACCCGCCTGAATGCTCAGGCTGATGCCATCAACGGCCTTCAACGGCCCCTGCCGCGTCGGGAAGTGCATTTGAAGGTTCTTAAGTTCAAGCAGTGGGGCGCTCATCCGGTGGCCTCCATCAGGTCAGCCGGGGCGGCGGGGTCGGCCAGCCAGCAGCGTGTGTATTGGGCGGGGCGCAGGCGTGGGGTGTCGCCTGCGCCGTAAAGGTCAGGGGGCGTCAGGCAGATCGCCATGGCGTTGGGGCAACGCGGCGCGAAGGGGCAGCCGCTGGGCGGTGCGCGCATGTCAGGCGGGCTGCCGGGCACGGGGCTGAGGGCGCTGTCGGACCGGCGCGGATCGGGGATCGCGGCCAGAAGGCCGCGCGTATAGGGATGTTGCGGTGCCTCAAACAGGTCGGTGACGCGGGCCTGTTCCATCACCTGACCGCCATACAGAACCATCACACGGTCGGCGGTTTCCGCGATGACGCCAAGGTCGTGGGTCACCAGAATGATCGCCATGCCCAACCGGTCTCGTAGTTCTTTTAGTAGCGCCAGAATCTGCCGTTGGATCGTCACATCAAGCGCGGTCGTCGGTTCATCCGCGATCAACAGGTCAGGATCACAGGCCAGCGCAATTGCGATCATCACCCGTTGGCGCATCCCGCCGGAAAATTCGTGTGGGTAATTGTCGATACGGGTTTCGGCCGATGGAATACGGACCAGTTTAAACAGCTCGATCGCACGGGCGCGGGCGGCTTTCTTGCTGATTTTGCGGTGCTGCAGCAGCACCTCCTCGATCTGGCGGCCTACGGTCATCGTCGGGTTCAACGCCGACATCGGATCTTGGAACACCACGCCGATCTTGTCACCGCGCACGCGCGACAGTTGCGCTTCGGACAGTTTCAACAGGTCGGTGCCGTCATACACGGCGGTGCCCGACGTGATGTGCCCGCCGCGTTTCAACAGTTTGAGGATGCTCATGCAGGTCACGGATTTGCCTGACCCGCTTTCACCCACGAGGCCCAAAATTTCACCACGGTGAAGGGTCAGATCGACGCCGCGCACCGCTTGCACGGTGCCGCGATCGGTGCGGTATTCTGTGCGCAGATCGCGCAGGGACAACAGCGGCGCGGTCATGATGACAACCTCGGATCAAGGGCATCGCGCAGCCCGTCGCCCAGAAAGTTGAACGCCAGCATGGTCAGACTGATCGCCACGGCGGGGAACAAAAGCTGGTAGGGATAGGCGCGCAGGGTTTCGACAGCTTCAGACGTCAACGTGCCCCAACTGGCTTGTGGCGGGGTGACGCCAAGGCCGATAAAGCTCATGAAGCTTTCGATGAAGATCGCCGAGGGGATCAACATGGTCAGCGTCACAAGGATCGGGCCGAAGGCATTGGGCAGCAGGTGTTTGAACAAAATGCGCGAGGTCGAGGCCCCCATGGTGCGCGCCGCCGCCACGTAATCCTGCCCCTTCAGCGTCAGGATCTGCCCGCGCACGACACGCGCCATATCCACCCAATAGACCGTGCCGATGGCCAGAACGACCGACAGCAATCCCGATTGCAGCACCACCATCATCAAAATCACATAGAGCGTCAGCGGGATCGTCGCGACGATCTCGACAAACCGCATCATCACCGCATCGACGCGCCCGCCTAAAAGGCCGGAAATGCCGCCGTAAATCACCCCGATTACGAAATTGGTCAGCACCGCCGCCGCCGCCACCAACAGTGAAATGCGCGCGCCATACATCTGGCGCACCAGCACATCGCGGCCCAACTGGTCGGTGCCAAAGGGATTGCGGGTGTTCAGCGACAGACCGCCCGATTGCGCGACCTCTCCGTCGATGGTCAGAACGGGTGGGCGTTGCGCGTAGTCAAGCACGACGTCTTTGCCGCCGATCTGCCATGTGCTTTGGCGGCTAATCATGTCTCGCCCGTCCGGCCGTAACAGCGCCGAGAGGCCACCCTGATCATCGACGCGGTATAGGCTCAGATTGCTGCGGTTCACGAAAACCTGCGTGTCCGCATCAACGGTATAGGCGCGATAGGCAGGCGGCAGGTTCGACAGTTCGAGGTTCTGTTCAAAGTAGCTGTAGGGCGATGCCATGGGGCCAAAGACTGCCGCCAGCACGAGGAAGATGATAAATACCAACCCCGCCATCGCAGGGCGATGCCGAAACAGGCGAGACCGAACCCCAGCCCAGAACCCGCGGGTTGCTTGCGGGGGCGGGCCCTCTGCCAGCGCGGATGGATTGGTGGCTAAGGGTTGCCACATCTCGGGGGAGGGTGCTGCGCGGGTCATTTGCGATCCCCGTATGAAATGCGTGGATCAAGCCACAGATACAGAAGGTCGACGATCAGGATCATCAGCATCAGAAAGGCCGCGTAAAAGATGGTGATGCCCATGATCGCCGTATAATCGCGGTTCGTGATCGACAGCACAAAATGGCGCCCGATGCCCGGAAGCGCGAAGATCTGTTCGATCACGAAGCTCCCCGTCAGCAGGTTCGCCACCACGGGGCCAAGCACCGTGACCACGGGGATCATCGAATTGCGCAACCCGTGGCGCAGCATCACCGTACGGGCGGGCAGGCCTTTGGCGCGGGCGGTCATGATGTAGTCCAGCTCCATCGTTTCAAGTAGGCTGGAACGGGTCAGTCGGGCGACAAAGGACATCCAGAAACCGGATAAGGCAAACACAGGCAGGATATAGCCGCGCCAATCGTCCAATCCGAAGGCGGGCGTCCAACCCAGTCGCAGGGCAAAGACGTAAAGGGACACGGTCGCAATCACATAAGACGG
The DNA here is from genome assembly GCF_900110705.1 of Loktanella sp. DSM 29012. Classification (GTDB taxonomy): domain Bacteria; phylum Pseudomonadota; class Alphaproteobacteria; order Rhodobacterales; family Rhodobacteraceae; genus Loktanella; species Loktanella gaetbuli. The sequence goes on from NZ_FOEJ01000016.1 coordinate 6,027, forward strand.
CACCGCGATGCCAAGGCTGGCCACGAACATCGCCAGCGTATCCGGCCAGCGGCCTCGGTTCAGCGCGGCGACGATGCCTGTCGGCACACCCAAAGCGACGACGCAAATGATCGCCAGCAATCCTGTCTGCGCGGTCACGGCCAAGCCTTCGGCGATCATACTATTCACGCTCACGCCGGGGTATTTGAACGACGGCCCCAGATCAAATTGCAACACGCCCCACAGGTAGCTGAGGTATTGCCGCCAAACAGGTTGATCCAACCCGAACTTCGCGTTCAGAGCGGCCTCGATTTCCGGTGCCAGCATCTTTTCGGACACGAAAGGCCCACCCGGAACCGCATGCATCAGCGCGAATGTCAGCGTGATGACTGCCAACAGCGTCACCAACATCATCAAAACGCGCTGGCCCAGCCACGCCAATGGCATGCGGCTGGCGCTATTCATCGGATGCCGCGCCGGTCATTTCGGCACGTTGCTGGAACGTCGGACCATTGCCCAGCCAGAACAAGACCGCGTCACTGTCATCGGGGTTGCGGGCCTGATGGCGCAGGTCGGATCGGAAATGCAGGGTATCGCCAGCCTCCAGATCATAGGTTTGGCCGTCGATCTCAAATATCACGCGGCCCGAGCGGACCTCGATGAACTCTTCACCGAAATGCTGATCGGTTTCAGTGGTGAACCCTGCGGGCAGCGTGATCAGGAAGGCCGAGAGGGATGCGCCGACAAATTCGCCGTGTAACTGCTGATAGGTCATCCCGCCTTCGCGCACGCGGATCGTCTCGCGGTCTTTGGCGCGTGTGGTCAAACCGCGTGTGCTCGGGATCGAGATGAAATGTCCGAGGTCCAATTCCAACGCCGCCGCCAAGCGGCTAAGCGACCCCAAGGACGGCGTGGCGATATCGCGTTCGATCTGACTGAGATAGCCAACAGACAGGTCCGCCAAAGAGCTTAATTCCTGCAATGTTAGGTTCCGGTTGCGACGCGCAGTCCGCAACAAGGCCCCAACGACGGGGGGGGGGATGTCGGACGTCTTGGTCGACTGGCTGGTCATCTTTCTTGGCTCCAAATGGCCTCATTTTCAGTTTATCTAAAAAATTTAGATTTAAGCAATAATTTTTTTTAGAAATGAGATTCATGCCTCCGGGCTCTCAAGGAATATCGCGATTGCCGGTCGGAAGGCGTGGTAACCCAGCACAAATTGGCATGCCAAATGCCCAACCTTGTTGGCAAGACAATCACAGCAAAGTTCAGCGCGAATAGAGGGTATGAGCAGCCGCGAAGAAGAATGGTGTGGACGATTTGAAGTGCAAATTGACGCACCCAAAAGATGGCCGCTTGGGGCCAAAATTTCGGACGCACAAATATCAGCGTCTCTAAACTCGACATTCGCGGCGCAGCGGAAATCTGTCATTCTGGGCTCGTTCCAGACCTTCGCCGCGCGTTGTCTGAAAGTCTGCTAACGTCCGGCAGCAGTGTAGACCTGACGCCATGCCGCAATCAGAACGAAGCAAAGTGCGTGTCCTTATCGGCCACGGGCCGCCCGCTGAAATCTGCATCGTCCGGGATTCGGCCGAAGGCGATTTTGGCGCCGACGTAACCGCCCGGGATTTCGGTTTGCGGTCCGATGGAGAGGGCCTGGGGGCCCAGCTTGGCACGCACGCCGTCCATCATATCGCTGACTTGCTCCCACCTTTTCCGGTCTGCGGTATGGCATGTGCCACCGGACTCGCTGGGCGACTCCGCAAACAGATCTGACATCACCTCGTTTTTGCCGATCAGGCCGTGAATCATCACGCTGACTGACCGCGGCTGAAACGGCATCCTGCGCTCTGCCTCTGACAGACCGCCGGCAAGTGCGACCAAGAACGTATGGTCATCACGGGCGGGCAGGAACGATGTCTCCCAGTCCCAGCGCTGACCGTCCGACCGCTTGTCTGGCATGATCCGCGCTCCCCCTTTGAAGCTCAGCGTCAGTCGCGTTGCGCGCACGTCGGCCCGACGCACCCGGCGACCAGCGCTTTCCGTTAGCATCCGCGCGCAGATATTGACCTTCTCCGGATTGCGCCAGTCCCGCGGCAGGATGCGACTATGCCCGAACATGCTCTTCTGTGTCGGAGGGCGCTCCGAATGATACCCATGCAGCCCGTTCCAGAATCTCTCGCCTTCGACGCTGCCCCAAATCGCGCGCGCCTGTTTCGGTGCCAATGCCCAAAGACCGTCAAAGTCGTGCACATGTGCTGCGTCCAGCCGGGCGCGCATGCCTTTGGAGATGCCGGGCAGATCACCAAGGTCAACGCATGAAAGGGCTTGCGGTAAGTCGCACGCCTGGATCAGCTTAAAACCATTAGGCTTGTGCATCTCTGCTGCGATCTTAGCCAGCAGTTCCGTCGGTGCCATGCCGATGGAGCAGGTCAGCACCTCGCTGAACGCTGACGCGAGCGCGGTCTTCAGTTGCCGCGCCAGATCCTCGGCGCGGTCGCCTTCTGATGGCAGTAGGTTGCAGACGACCTCGTCGATGGATCTGACGTGCACAACTGGCACGACCGTCTCGATGACGTCGAGGATACGCTTGTGCAGGCGAACATAAACATCGTGCCGGGC
>NZ_FOEJ01000012.1 GCF_900110705.1 Loktanella sp. DSM 29012
TCTGTTCTTCCGTGAACCTTGATCGCTTCATCGTCCGTCTCCTTTACAAGGAACAGACTAACCCCAAATCGCGGACTTTTTAGGGGAGCAGGTCAGCCACAACCACCTTCTACCCCGAGGCTACCCCTAACATCACCAATTTAGACTAGGTACCTCTAACCACCTGTATCTAAATGGTAACTTCTCCCTCATATACCACCTCTGTTACATCCTCCCTTACACCGCTATCTTCACCACACTCTTCCAAATAGGGTCTTATACCCATACTAAGACGACTTAGCGGATTGATACTTGTCAGCTAGCGCACCCACCGCATTCAAAACCTGTCAAATGTCGGTTGGACTGCACCCCATGCATGATCTGGCTGCATGACGTTGGTTTGAACTACCGTTTTACGGAACCTGAAACTCTGATTTTAGGACGGGCCTGTACACAATATCGCCTAGGGGGCGGGGTGGCACTCGCACTGGGGTCATGGCGGCCCGTACAAGCCTCTGTCAGCGTCATCTTGAAGATTGCTGAACCAACCCGTCAAGCCCACAAGACGCCACAGTATGGCCCTTGGTAGCCCTGTGTGTCGCATGCGTCATTGAACCATAGGAAGGCAAAGTCCGCTTGAAGATCACCTTCTAGCCCCTGTCAGGCTACCGTAGAACAAACCGTAGTACATTTGGTGCCTGTTGACCCAGAACTTCAATGTACGATATCCCTTGTTTTGCTAACGTTTCCTACCTTCGCGGTGCCTGCAACAGGAACACAACACAATCCACAACGTCCGTGTGGGGGCACCATTTTCCAACGCAAAGCATTGAAAACGTTCAGCTAATTATGATTTAGCAGGAACCGTAGAACATGCCGAAGTACATTTATGCGCCCCATACCTTCGTTAAAGATGGGATATTTTACTTCATCAGGCATCTTTTTCGCCGAACTATATCATATTTAACGACTGTCCATTCATTTGGCTTCAAACTACTTCGGAGTGCCTTTTTTTTAATAGTACTGGCTTTCAGCTTCCTTCCAAATACAGCATCGGCAATTGTCTGGTCTAAAAATGTAGAACCAGTTAATTTTGACCCCATTCGCGTCATTGTGGATGACAACGCAATTGATGGATGTTGGACTAATTTGGGGGAATCACAGATCTACTCGGAGGATAAGCTTAAAAATCTGGGCTATGAGATATCAGACGAAAATAGTCAATGGACCTTTATGATATTCGTTAGCGCAAAAAGATTGAATAACGGCCAGTGTTATGGAAGTGTTGACATTTCACTTGTCCGACCAGAAAATATAGGTGGACTTAACGGGCTGTTTGAAGTTATGGCGGGAGGTGGAAACTTCATCTCAAATAGTAACGCAAACATTTCAGTCCTGAACTTCCTTGATAGCGCTTTTCGCGAATTAGAAGATGCTTTACTTTAAACACCAGCTAATACAATTTGAATTCTCGTGAAACATCTTTAGATGTTATAAGAAATTTTATCCATATACTTGCGAAGAACTGCAACGGGATAACCAGAGCCATAAGACTGACCAACACCAACCGTACCCCACCCTCCGATTTGGTCAACAATATCAGCGGGACACTCAACAGCCCTAAGCCTGTCCCGCATTGAGTGTCGGAATCCGTGCATGGACGTTCCCTCTGGCAAGTATGCTCTTAGCCATTTGTTTGCTGCAGCACTTGCGGAGTTGGCATTCGTAACGTCGGTCTTGTTGTATCTAGGAAAGGCAAAACTACCTTGTCCTTGTGATGCTAAGATGCGTTTCGCTGCCCATGCCGAGGATCCAACCAATGGTATTGTTCGTTCGCTTTGGCTAGTTTTCAAGCGTCGCCATGGGTGGGGAATGATCTGGACCGATATATTGCCATCATCGTCAACTTGAATGTCCTCACAGCTAAGCCCTGCAGCCTCTGCAATGCGCATTCCGCTGTCTGCTACTAGAGCTACAAGCCAGCGAACGTCGTCATCCATCTTGTGACATGCAGCCTGTACAATTTTGATATCATGAGCCTGAACCGGACTGCGAACTTGAACCTTGGCAGATCGATCAAAATAGACGCTCCCAAAAGGGTTCCTGAAATCAATTCCTTCCTCACTGGCAGCAAAGTTCAACACAGAACGAACAGTCCCGAGTATCCGGGCAATGCTGCTACCTGCCATGCCTTTCGCTACCAGCGCGTCACGAAGCTTGTTTGCATGAGCCTTCGTTAGTTGATCAATGTAGAGGTTACCGCAGTATTTGATCACGTATCCGCAGTTCCGAGTTGCTGCCCGCTTGAATGTATCGCCCTTCCCTACCCCTTTTTGGCCTAAGTAAATTTCAACACAGTCCGAAACATTGAGGGTAGTGGTTTTGACGTCTGTTGTATGGCCATGACGCGAAACGACTATGCTGGATGTCTTCAAAAGGTGCTGACCGGGAAGTTGAACATCTTGGCACTTCAACTGATACCAATACTCATCAAGTTGGCTGGCAGTTCGCATGGCGCGTGATGCGGCCACTTGGGGTAATCTAGTCTTCAATGAATGAGAGATTTTGGTCGCAGTATAATGCTTCCTGACGTCCACTGGGATTCGTCTGATGAAGTAAAATATCCCATCTTTAACGAAGGTATGGGGCGCATAAATGTACTTCGGCATGTTCTACGGTTCCTGCTAAATCATAATTAGCTGAACGTTTTCAATGCTTTGCGTTGTAAAATGGTGCCCCCACACGGACTCGAACCGCGGACCTACTGATTACAAATCAGTTGCTCTACCAGCTGAGCTATAGGGGCCGGTGGACTCTTGGGTCGACCGTTGGCGCTGCTATAAAAACGCACGTGGGAAAACGCAAGCCCGCTTTGTACCAAATCATCGGTTTGCGCGCGCAAGAAGCAGCACCGCGCACAGGCCTACCCCGCAGATGATCAGCGCGGCAGGGGCGGCCCCCGAAATATCCTCGAGCGATGCCTTGGCGTAGACCCGCGTGGACAGGGTATCGTGACGATAGAGCATCAGCGTCGCAGGCAATTCCTTGACCGCGTCCACGAATGTCAGCAGCAGGGCCGATCCGATACTGGCGCTGATCAGGGGCACATGCACGCGGGCCAGCGTCTGGCCTGCGGATTTCCCCAGCGAGCGCGCCGCCATCGGCAGACTGGCCGGGATACGACCCAGGGCTGCGTCAGCGCTCCCCTCTGAAATGGCAAAGAATCGCACCACATAGGCCAGAACGACCACGCCCGCGCTGCCCGTCAGCATCAGGCCCGGGTCTGTTCCGGTCACCGCCAGCACAAGATCGGCCAGCCGGTTGTCGAATGCCGCCAGCGGCACCAGAATGCCAAGGGCAAGCACCGCACCGGGTGCCGCATATCCAAGCGCCGTGAGAGGCAACAACAATTGCGGCAAACGGCGGCCCGACAGGCGTGTACCGTAGACCATGAAAACGCCGCCCAACACGGCCAGAACCGCAGCACTGCCGCAAATGATCAGCGTACGCGTCATCGCCTGTGCGAGTCCGGGTGCGGCCCATTCAGCGGCATTCATCGCATGGGATGCGATCACGCTGACCGGCAGGACAAAGCCCACCAGCACCGGAATGGTGCAGATCACTGTCGCCATCCAGGCCCGCCAGCCGTGCAGGGCCACGGGTTCGACCGGGCGCACATTGCGCGCCCCGGCGGCAAAGCGGGCGCGCCTGCGGCTTTTCTTTTCCAGCGTGACGAGCACGACGATCACCGTCAGGATGACACAGGCAATCTGCGCGGCCCCCCCCAGGTTGCCCCCCTGCCGCCAGACCGAAAAGATTCCCGTTGTCAGCGTCTGCACCGCGAAATAATCCACGGTGCCGAAATCGTTGACGGTTTCCATCATCACCACGGCCACACCCGCCGCGATCGCAGGCCGCGCGAGCGGTAGCCCGACCCGGCCAAATCGGCCCCAGGGCCCGACACCCAGCGCGCGGGCGACCTCGTATCCCGCACCCGATTGTTCGCGGAATGCAGCACGGGTCAGCAGGTAGACATAAGGATAAAGCGAGGCACCGATCACCACGACCGCCGCCCAACGGGTGCGGATCTGGGGAAACCAGTAATCGCGCGACGTGGCCCAGCCGAATGTGTTGCGCAATGTGGTCTGGACCGGCCCCGCATAGTCCAGCAGATCCACCAGCGCATAGGCCCCGACATAGGCCGGCACCGCCAGCGGCATCAGCAGCGCCCATTGCAGCCAGCCACGCCCGGGAAACCGGTACATGACCACCAGCCAGGCACAGGCCGTGCCGACGACACCCGTCAGCAACCCCGTGCCTGCCATCAGCAATCCTGTGTTCGTCAGGTAGCGTGGCAAGGTGGTGCGCAACAGATGCGGCCAGATGTTTTCGGTGGGGTTCAGCGCAAACCAGACGACGGCCACCAGCGGGGCAATCACGATCAATGCGATCAACAGCGCACCGACCGACCACAGGTTGACCCTGCGGCGGGCCGGACGGCCCGGTTGTGACAATATCTGAGCAGTTTGGTCGGACATGCCTTGCGCTAACCGATAGCTGTTTCGCTGTCCAGATTTCCCGTTATATTGCGACAAACCGTCCGGAACTGAAAACAGGCTCTTTTATGGAAATCGCCCTGCACCTCGGCGCAAATTGCACGGACGAAGACCGGTTGATCCGCACGATCCTGAAAAACGGTGCCATCCTCAAGGAGCACGATATCGCGGCCCCCGGGCCTGGCAAATACCGCCGGCTGCTGCGCGAGACGATCCAGAACCTCAACGGTCTGCCCCCTGCCCCCGATACCCGTCAGATCATGCTGGATTCGATCCTGTCCGACGAAACGCCGGACCGCATGGTGCTGAGCAACTCGAATTTCATCTGCATTCCCAACCGCATTTTCGAATCCGGCGTGCTGTATGCGCAGACCGAATTCAAGCTGCGGGGGATGTTGCAGCTGTTTCCGCAGGATGACCTGGATATCTTTCTTGCCATTCGCGATCCGGCGACCTTCTTGCCCGATGCGTTCCGCAAGTCGAAGTCCGAAACCTTTGAAGAATTCATGGCCGGCAAGGACCCGTTCGACATCCGCTGGTCCGACATGATCGAACGCATCCTCCAGGTGGCACCGCATCTGACGCTGACGGTCTGGTGCAACGAGGATACGCCGCTGATCTGGGACGAAATCGTGCTGGCGCTGACAGGCTTGCCGCAGGACACCAAGATCAACGGCGCGCATGACCTGCTGGCCACAATCATGTCGAACGAGGGCATGAACCGCTACATCAACTACCTCAACGCCCACCCGCCGAAGACATTGTCCCAGAAACGGCGGGTCATCGCGGCATTCTTGGACAAATACGCGCTGGATGAGGAAATCGAGGAAACCGTCGATCTGCCGGGCATGACCGCCGACGACATCCAGGAGTTGAGCGACCTCTACGAAGAAGACGTGCAGCGGATCGCCGCCATGGACGGCGTGCGTTTCATCGGCGTCTGACCGGGGTCACGAGGCCAACCGCAACACGACACAGGATGGAAAAAAAGGGCGCCACAGGGGCGCCCTTTGAGGTTCGTCGATCAGGCTCGATTGGTTCACCGCTCGGAATGTTTTATGCCTGCGGCCCGATCTACGTCCGCGTCCGGTCAAACCGAAGCGGAACGCTGAAGCCCCGAATTTTCGCAGAAAATTCGGGTGGTGCTGCGAGCATAGTTCTTCCCAAAAGACCTCATAACACCAATGAAAACAAGGTATGAAAATTCAATACGGACAAAGTTCCGTCGCAATACGGGCAAAACTTTTCCACGACGGTAGAACGAACCACTACGAAAAAGGGCCCGCAAATTACGGGCCCTTCTCTCAACGCAGATGATACTTATGCCAAGGTCGGGGGGCCTCGCGTATCAACTTGAATTTCCTGGATCTCAGTCATCGGAACGAGTATCGCATTCACCCCTGGCTCGGCAGTTCTACGGCCGACCGCAAGTTTGCCAGCCTGAGCGCGGCGAAGAATCTCCGCTGTTGAAAGCGAAGTCATTTTCGCTGCCCGAGTTAGATCAACAGCGCCGGTAACCGCGATGAGAGGCAAGTCCTCGATCCACTTCAAAAAGCGGTCAATCTCAGACCGAGCGAAATCAATCCTGCCAATCCCGTCACCAGGATTGGAAATCGGGCGGATTAACCCGCCCCTATAAATGCTTTCTGCTTGGGTTCGGGTGCACCCAATTTGATCTGGCAGTCGCGACAGCGGGACAGCCGTCAAAATATCTTGGCAAAGCTTTTCGGTGTCGCCGACGGGAAACACCAAGAGGTTGTAGTCGAGGTCATCGCAATCGGCTGAAGCGATGCCAAGTCGAACCAAAACCTTGCGAAGGCGTTTTGGATGGAGGCCAGTTGCAAGCGATAGGGAATATGCAGAGTGCATCTGTCTTTCTATAATCTCGTGACCCAGAACCTTTTCGCCGCGTCCAAGTGCCGTGGTCTTCAAAATATGGTCCCTCAGCAAGTCCCGGATCGGCCCCGGCTCCGTATCTCCTCCAGCCGAACGAACCCATTCGTAGAAGTTGCCATACATCGCTCTGAATTTTGCCTGGCCCGCTGTAGACTGTGAAAGCGCCCTGATTTCGCTGAGAGCGTCCATGACGGCTTCATTGCCGCGCCGCGCAATGTCGAATCCATGCGCTGCGGTTTCGGCGAGTTCAGCTTCAGACAGCCGAGTCGCCGCAACGTCGAGGCCGTATGTTAAAGTCGCCCCAAGCATCTCGCAGACTCGGACGCCCTGCTCCAGCGTCTGAGACGACAGAAAATCGCCCTGCTCTGACGCCCGGCCCGATATGCGATCTAAAATCCATTTATCATAGTTGCCGACTTCGACCATATCCGCTGATTTCAACGTGTCCGACAGTCCTGCTGCATTTAAAAAAGTTATCGGCCTATCGCTCCATTTCCGCTCCGAACACGCTGCAAGGACAACACCGTGTTCTGCGCAAAGCCGCACCGGGCGGATTCGCCAAGAGATCCTTGCGAAGCGATCCCATGCTTGACATCCGTCCTCCAGCAAGCACTTCGGGCAATAGCGCGCACCATCGGGGCGAACGAAAGAACGAGACCAGCGTTCAGCTCTGAACTCGCGGTGTCGCGTGAAGCGGGCAATCGCGCCATCTTGGAGGCGATCGAGGTCAACATTTGCAATATCTGCCAATTTAGCAACTGCCTGCTGATCACCCGACAGTAATGCCATGGCATCAATGCCGAGGTGGCGCAAAAGTTGCAGGTCGGATTTGCCCGTATGAAATTGGCCAAGTCGAAGGGCAAAGCCCGTCGCGCTTTCACCTGGCTTTAGTGGCAAGTGTGGAGAAAGCGAACTCATGCAGCCTTCCCCTCATATTCCTCCAAAACAAGTTTCAGCGCATCCCATGGTTCGTCATCGAAAGGGCCAATCGTTCCAGCCCAACCATTGAGGCGGTGGGCACGGCGGAAGTGGCGTAGTTCGAGACACGCATCTCCTTTATCCGTCGCGCGCGAAATACAACGCGCCACAAGATCGATTGCGTTTCCCAAAGAGCCGTTACTCGCCGCCAGGAGACGGTCTGAGAACTGGGGATCGTCAACCGGTTCAATACCTGAATGATGAATAAGCGCTTGGATAAATCGCTCGAGCTTTGCGCGCTCCCCTGTCGTCCGCACGGGGCCAAGAGACAGCTTGAAGAAACGCCTATTTGTCTCCTCATCTCTTCCAAGAAGTTCTGCCAGCTTGCTGATACCGGACAGAACCACCACAATAGCATGCTCCCCCTGCAGCATTGATTTGAGGCGCCGCAATGCCGTAGCTGCATCGCGACCGGGCCCTGAAGTCAAAAGATGATGGGCCTCATCAATCCAAAGAACACTGGTACCAAGCATATTCATACGATGACTGACCATCTCCCACGCGGGAGCGACCTGTATTTTTGTCGGGTCAACGTCGTAGCCCGTCTCGCTCAGGATACTTATCGCCAAGCCCTTCAGCGTCGCATCGGGATTTACCGTAACCATCAAGACGTTGCCTGCGTGGCCATCGTAGAACCCAAGACCGGGTAGCTCGGCCAGATTTCGATCGAGCAGTGTGGTCTTGCCTTCGCCGCTGGGCGCGGTGACGATAATACCCCGGGTTTCCTTGTGTCGCCCAAACCGGGCCGGCGTGGCTCGTTGATTTGCATCTCTTGGAAAGTTCAGGGCCTCCTCCAGAACGTCGAGGAGCTGTTCGTCCCGCTGGTTTTTCATATAACGCGTGCGTATCCAGTCAGCGTTCGGCAGCTCAACTGTGTCTTCTGGTGCGGTGGCGGTTGTCACTTGATCAGGCATGGGTTCACTCCAGAATATCGCTGTAATCGTCGGGGGATTTGTCGATCGAATGATCGTCTTGATCAGCCGCTAACGCGGACGGATCGTTGGGCACTGAAATATCGACCACATCACCGAACAATGGGCGTGTTTCCGGCCTTTCTTGATTGCGAGTTTTCATGAAGCGTTGCATGTCAGCCTCGCGACGTTTCAAATCGGCCTCCGTCGGCGCAAGAGGAAGCAGGCCATGAAGGCGCCGTTTCATCGCCAAAACCTCTTTGTCGATGTTACGCAAAGCGGTTGCAGCTATCAGCTCATCTTTCGGATCAATGTCTCCGATTGCATCGTAGAATGCGGTGAGATCTGCGTAGGATGCGTCAGCCCAGTCAGGATCCTTGCAAGGAACCGAAATTTCGCGCCCATCAGGTAGGCGCACTTCAATCCTACCAATTTTCTTGTGCCACCACCAAATATCGATCTTGCGCTGACTTTCTTTCACAAGCCACTCAGCAAGCTCCGGTGATTGGTAAAGAATACCGCCCACGGAGAGACCTTCCCGTCTAAGGGTGCGTGTCTTGAAATCGCCGAACACTTTGCAAAGCCGGCGATCGTCCGTCCGGACGTTCGGCGGGACTTCTTTCATGGCCCGCGCCCAACGCTCATTTGGACTCAGGCTTCCGCTCCGAGTTGGCCGGGTATTGTGGTAAACATCGACCACCCAAACCGTGAGCATACGAAGGAAAGTATCGATGTCGATCAATGCACGTTTTTCAGGATCATTTTCACCTCTTGCGACGACATCTTTAAAGGTGCGGCCGACAAGATGAGGCATAAGCGCTCCAGAAAGCGTTCTGAAAAAGCCTTCGATACCTCCTTTCAGAAACGGGTGCCCACCCGGCAGACTGAAGTTGATGATGCCTGATGATGCGAGAAGAAGATAAGCCTCTTCGCTGATGTAGGTCCCCCCTTTGTCCAGCGCCAATTCGGTTGGTTGGCCAGAATGATCCCAATCACTCACAGCACCAGCAGCACGAGCAATGCTCGTTTTATCAAGGTAGATCATCTCGATCGTGCGCTTGGTCAGATTTTGATCTGGCTTGTTGGTGATTTGGAATGCCAATAGACATCCTGTATAACAATCTAAGGCAGCTGATATCGTAACCCTCGCCTTCGCGACGTTAAAATTGAGCGCGGCAAGCCCTGCCGGACCTAACGAGTCGACAATTTTTGCTTCCCTCAACAAGGTCATCAGATCGACCGTCTGCTCATCAATCTCTACCCGCTGCAGTGGAGCTGTAAGCTGTAGTCCCAAGCCAAGGGTATGTAGATCGCGATAGGCAACATCGTTTCCTTTCGTCCTCGACCAAAAATCGACAGGGGAAATTTGTTTGATAAGTTTTGTGACGTAGTCACGCCCCGGTTTTTGCATTGGCAATAGCGGTGGATTAGCTTTCGCTCGCCGATCGTTTTCAACCACTACTGCCGCCCGAACGCTATCTACTATAGCGGCCAAATGAGGTCGTTCCAGCGTAAGCATCTCGTCGATGACACCTCGGAAATAATCATCTTCTGACGTGCTATAACGTGGTGTTCGGTTCCCCGATTTATTGTAGTTGTCGTAAACACCGAGGCTTGGATCAGCGACAAAGGCATTCCACCAATCATGAATAGACCGAGCACACTCTGTCTCAATATGGCCTACTTCCTTACCACCAGCCCGCCTGCGACCGCCGCAGGCCGCCCGACGTTTCCGACGGATTGTCCGCCGCGCCGCTTCAATGTCGTCCAAATGCGTCTCGATATCACAACGACGTGGCTGCTCGGGCAAAACGCCATCGTCGATCAGCAACTTGATCGCTTCAATGTAGCTCAGCCGAAATAATGCCCGTTCGTTCAGACCGCTCCCAGGCTTGTAAATTTCAATTCGCGCGCGCCGTGTCTCGTCGGTATCTAAAGCAGTGCCTGGAAGGGTCAGGATCTGCAAATTGCCGGACCGCAACAAACGTCCGACCTCATCTTTTGACACAATATCAGTGCTCGCTGGAGAGATGACGCCGGTGTTTTTGTCGATCACTTCATCCCAGCCAACGAGAATGCTCGTTCCAATATCTTGAAAGCATGTTCCTGGTCGATTGTTCGCACGGAATCTTGTGCCCGGCTCCATGCTTGCTGGTCGAAAAGGTTCAGACATAGCCGCCCTCTCTCGACCTGATACGGCTGGACATCGTGACAAGGCCATCTGCTTCGAAGACAATCCTCTTCAGAAGTGCGAGCCTGAGGATCCCGCCGAACCCTTCTGGGCCAAGCCCTACAGTTGAAAGGGCGTCGCGGATCACAGTCCATGACTTGATGTTTGAAATTTCACCCAGCATCGTATCAATTTCCGGCACTGGAATTCGAGCGCCATGAAGCTGTATCGCTCTGGTCAGGGATTTCTCGCAGACGTTCGCTTCCGTAACGATACAAACCTTGTCAGCAAAGGTCGGCACTGCTGAGCGGGCCACTCGTTCGATCTGATCCCGAAACTTCGCCGTTTGAGCTCGCCGCTCTGGCTTTACGACCAATGCGACACGTTCAGTCTTTCCGCTTCTTCGAACCGTCGTAACCTTGAAATCGAAAGTATGTTTGCGACTTTTGCCCGTGGCATCGACCCAATGCACAGGACCAACCTGATCCTCGATGTCGACAACGCCTGGCGCGTAGATCGATACGAGCGCCACATCACGCTCAAGCTTGCTTTCAAAAACGAGGCACTGCCCCTGCCCGTGCTCTTCACCAAAAGTCAACTGACCTACGATAGAGCCCTTGGTTTTCTTGGGTATAGATCGACTGGCCCGGCTCGGTTTCGGCCGGTGATTTTCATTTGCAATCATGCGTCGGTCATCCTTTATGCGCACAAATCTATTGGTTCGACGCAGAACGCTGCGTCGGGGATTTAAGCGTCGAGAAGGAAGAACCACTTGCGCTTTTCGTATGCGCGTGTAAGGCTTTGCCTTGAGTATTAGAGCGGGTCCGCCTGTTCTCGACTATGAAGCCCGGCCCTTGTGGTCGGGTTTTTTTTGTTAAATCTACCTCTGGTAGCGGTCTCCTTTCTCGCTGGCCTCGGGATCGATTATCGCGGGATCTGCGAAAAAATCGAATCTTTTGAATCGGTTATCCACGACTTTGTGCAAACCCACTGTCAAGGCTACAGTTGACGAGCAGCGAAAGATTCGTCAACACACTGTTATATTTGCGAAAATCACTTCCCCTACTCTCTTTCGCAAACCGGTTGAGGCTCCCAACTCAGTGCCTTCAAAACGATTTTTGATCTCTTAGGGACGATTTTCGCGGCCTCGTTCCGTGCCCAATATAAACATGACGTTACGTCAACTTTACGGTTATCACTCAGCACTCGGCTGGAAAATTCTCATCGCTTTCGAACGCACGGTAGCTAAAATGAGAACTGGGGGCGGCACCAAGCCGAGACAGGTCCAAATTGCCCCCGCGGACCTTCGTCTTTTGTATCTAATTGCGCACCCGTCGCGCTCATTCAGAATGTCATGTTTTTTTCTGCTTGGTTTTGCCGTCGCAGTCCGGGAAACGAACACAGCTAAGGAATGCGCCATAGCGGCCGCGCCGTTCGACAAGCCATCCAGCGTGGCAACTTGGACAAGCTTGCTGAGTCTCGCCGCAATCAGTGCAAACCAATCCTGCTCTGGTCTGGGAACGGATGGGGAGGCCGACGCCGCAAGCTGGACAAGCTGGCATACTACAGCCGCACAACTTCACGTGCTCGCATCGATACCAGTCGCGACCATCCTTTCCAGCCATGTGCAGCAGACGCCCACCGCACCCTGGACAAGTGTGAGTGTGCTTCTGCGCCTCCAAGGGCACGACTACGTCGAACTCCGGTTCCTTCATCAGCTCTTCGACGAAGGCGGAGGGGCGCGCCTCGGATGCAAGGATGGTCACGGTTCGTCGAGCTCGGGTTACGGCAACATACATGACGCGCCGCTCTTCGGCATTCGGATATGGCTCAGCCTCGGGCGAGACCAGGCTGAGCAACGGATCATCGACGATCATCGACGGGAAGCCCATCTTTGCGTTGTCGGCGCCAAGGATGATTACATGATCCGCCTCGAGGCCCTTTGAGGCATGGATTGTCTTAAAGGTGATCGTCGCCCCAGGGTTCTGGCGCTGGAGCCTCGCGACATCGGGCCTTAGGAACCGATATCGACCGAGGATCAAAATTGATGGTTTCTCGCCACCCTTCCCTTCTATGACGGCAAGAGCAGCCACGGCGTCGTTCAAAACCATCTCCCCGGTGTCGCGGCGCGTCCAGGCGACCCTGATCGAAGGCTCGTCCGTCTCGCCTGCCGGTATCACCTTTTTGGTGATCTGTGCCGGGTTGCGTAGAACGAAGCGGCGGGCCGCCAGGGCGATCTTGTCGACCGAACGGAAAGTCCTACCAAGATCGACGGTCCGATGGACGCCAGTGGCCCCTGCATAGGTGCCGCCGAATTCCGCGCCGAAGTTGCGCATGATGTGGATGTCCGACCCGGCAAAGCGGTAAATCGACTGCCAGTCATCGCCGACGGCAAACACCTTTGCATCAGCATGCTGGCGCTTGAGCGCCTGGATCAGCTTCGCCCGCCCGGTGGAGATGTCCTGAAACTCGTCGACAAGAATATGCCGGAACGGGCTCTGGTAGCTCCCGCTTTCGACGAGGGCTGTGGCTCGGTTCACCATGTCCTCGAAGTCAATCCGATCGCCCAGGCGGGACTGATATTCCCGGAACACGGCCCCGAAGATCGTCAGGAAGGCCTCCGCCCTTTTGCCCATCCTCAGCGATCGGGCCTTGTCGGAGCAGTCTTCGATCCGGTAGCCGCCGTTCTTGAAGTGACGCAGGAAGGTGGTCATCAGCGAGGTAAAGCCGTCCACCACCCCGACCTCGGCCACACGGTCATAGATCTCGATGTCCGGGATCGGTCGTAGCGTGACGTAGGGCTCGAGCTTCTCGGCAAGCGCGTCGAGCAGCCGGCCCTCTTCACGCTCCCAACTGTAGGTCTCGACCAGCACCGTCTCGTGCTCGGCGTGGACCTGCCGCTTCCAGTCCATACTTTCAAGATATTCGTCGCGATCGACATAGGGTGCCGTAATTAACTCCTCTTTGCCGTCCCTGCCGCGTTTTTTTCGCACGCCGAAATGCTCGATGTAGACGCCACTCTCAGTCAGCCGGAAATCGGGTGTGTAGACGCGGCGCCCGGTCTTCTGGAGCTTGTGCTCATAGCTCGGCTCGTATTCGTAAGCGATGCCGTTCCGAAACAACCAGTTGGCGATCAAAAGCTCTTCAAAGCTGTTCACCGTCTCGCCTTGTAGCGTCCGAAGGTTGCGACTCTCGATCTGCGCATACCATTCGTGTTTCGTTTTGAAGTCCCACTCTGTCGGGAAGTCATCGAAGAAGCCGGCAAACCAGCCGATGACGGTCTGCGCAATCTCGTTCGCGGTCGCCACGATGTGGCGCAAAATCTCCTTTACCAGGGACAAGAAGGCCTTGTCGTCTGTCGCGGTCGGCGCAAGGGGCGGCTTCTCGCCCTCCACCTCACCGATGATCTCGTAGGCCAGTGCGTGGAAGGTGCGGGCCACCACTGGGACGCCGCACCGCGCCTCTATCCGCTCGGACATTTCGGTCGCTGCATCCTTCGCGAATGCCAGCAGCAGGAGCTCGTTCGGCTTTCTAATCCCGACCTTCACGAGGTAGGCGGCCTTAGCGGTGATAACGCTTGTCTTGCCCGATCCTGCGCCAGCCAGAACGAGAGTTGCGTCTTCGTCGACGACGACTGACAGCCGCTGCTCTGGCGTCAGAGGCATGGACTCAACTGTGTCCAGAAAATCCTTGCAACGAAGTAGCTGAGCCTCCACGAACGTTTCAATCGCCGCATCACGGACGGCATTCGGATCGGATGCGAATGCCACGATAGGGGCAACTCGTGACATCACCTTGCTCCCCACGGCCTCGGCGTTCAGCCTTGAGAGCACCCGGCTATTCAGATCGACAGCATCGCGCGCCAGCGGAGCCACGTGGCATGCGGCGGGATATATCTCCGGCCCTTTTAGCGCATCGAGCGAATGCAGGATGCGCCGGACCGCGGCGTCCTCTTTTTCCAGCTCCGCACGATTGAAATTCGTCCACGCAACCGTAGCCGCCTCTGCAAAGGTTCTGGCCGCCAACGCATTCACCGCAGGCAACGTCAGGTTGCCGCCGTTGCCAAGATCAAGCGAAAGCGAGGACGAGAGAATACCTTTTCTCACCGATGGGCGCGTCGCGATACTTTCAAGCCCTATCCATGGCGAACCCGCTCCGCGTGCCGCGATACCATTGACTTGAAGGGTCAGGGACCTTGGGTGTCGGCCAAAAGGGTCAATCAAGAACCCCAAGAAGGATTTTGAGGCGAGGTTCATAATCTCCGAATTCCAAGTGCTTCCCGACCTGTATCAAGTTTTGGGCAGCAGTGAACCTTGCGAGGCGCATTTCAGGCGCGATTAGGCGTTTGCTTGTTTCGTTTTTGCCCAACATTGCACTTAAACCGGGTGTATTTGGGCGGGAAGCGGACTTTAGCCGCACTTGCGAAGAGGTTATGTTGGTGGTCATGAAAACCTGACATTCGACTCCTTCCGTTTCCGAAACTTGCTACGGTAAAAAAGTTCGTCCGGCCAACATGCAGATTTTAGTGAGGGTGACCGACTAATAAATGTGGACGAGTTCCGGCGGCGGTTGAGTGAAGCACAGCGAGGCGACGGCCTCGATGAAAAGCAAAAGTCTACCATTGGTCGTTTCTTGGCTGCATGGGAACGACGTGACGCTGGTGAGGATTGATTATCCTCGCCTCGATTTCATCCCCTGTTCGATTTGCTCATACGTCTCTCACTGCCCTAGATGTTGAGGGCGACGCGTGCTACAACCGCAACTTGTTGTATTCCGGTGGCGAGATGACGATTTTCAATATTGAAAAGGATGACTTGCTTCGCTTGTCCGATGAACGGCTCGAAGAGTTGATAGCTTATCTGGCCGAGGCGGAGATCGCCACACATGGCCATAGCCCTGCGAGTGTGAGTTGGTCAGGCTCGATTAAGGCCCCAGATGAAGGCATCGACATTCATGTGCATGTAGACAGCACCAACCTGAAAACTGGGTTCCTGAGCCGTGCAAATACAGTTCTTCAGGCCAAAAAAGACTCCATGTCGGCGAAAGCAATTTCAAAGGAAATGCTGAAGGATGGAGAACTAAATCCCACCATCGCAAAACAAGCCCAGATTGGCGGAAGCTACATCCTCGCGAGCCTCGCCGACGATTGTTCCCCACCGATGAAAAAGGATCGCCTCGATGCAATGCGGGCAGCGTTGGCCAATGACCCAAACAAGGCCAACATCCACCTCGATTTCTTCGACCGTTCGAAGCTGGTCCAATGGGTGCGGCAACATCCGTCGGTGTTGCTGTGGCTGAAGGGAAAGCTTGGTCAGGGATATTCGGGATGGCAACCTTACGGTGCTTGGAGCAACCCGCCCAAAGGGTCACCTGACACTCTCATCTCTGCTCCTGGCGTGACTGTCCATGTGCCGACTGAGCGAGGTCAGGAACTATCAATCGAAGACGCCATAGGACCTATGCGTCGGCTGATCCGCACGTCAAACAAAGCGATCCGCGTCACGGGGCTTTCAGGTGTTGGCAAAACACGGATTGTCCAGGCACTCTTTGACGATACTGTAGGCGTTGATCCGCTCGATAGGACTATCGCAGTCTACGTCGACACCGGACAAGATCCCGATCCGTCCGCATCTGCTATGCTGGATCGTCTGATTGCCGAAGGCCGTCGCGCTGTGATGGTCCTCGACAACTGCCCCTCCGATCTGCATTCGGCGCTGGCAGCCAAGGTGTCTGCTGGAAGTGGTGATGTCAGCCTGATCACGGTTGAATACGACATTAGAGATGACAAGCCGCAAACCACGGAAGTGATCCACATCGAGGCGAATGGACCCGAAGTCGCCGAAGCACTTCTGATGCGCCGTTTTTCGGAAATTGGACAGGGTAACGCAAGACGAGTCGCCGAGTTTGCCGATGGCAATTCAAGAGTTGCCTTGGCCATCGCTGAAAGAGTTGAACACGGTGAGAGCCTCGCCCAACTGTCAGACGCAGAATTGTTCGACCGCCTGTTCCAACAGCGGAGGGGAGAAGACGGTGACCTACGGGAACAGGCCGAGACCCTGTCGTTGGTATACTCATTCTCGGTTTCCGACTCAGAGGTCGGTCCAAACGAATTGGAAGTCCTCGGCTCGATTTCAGGGCACTCAAAGGCTCAACTATTCAAAGCCACCAAGAAGCTAGTAGACCGTCACGTTGTGCAGAAAAGAGCCCATTGGAGGGCAATACTGCCCCATGCAGTCGCAAACAGACTGGCAGGCTCTGCGTTAGACAGCATCCCTGTAGAGACCCTGAGATCAACGTTTGAGGCACCAGGAAACAGTCGCCTTCGCATGTCGTTCGCTCACAGGCTTGGCTTGATGCATGATCACCCTGTTGCCAGAGAGATTGTTGAGGCATGGCTGCAACCTGATGGCCTGTTGGGCCGTATTTCCGACCTCGATGAGAATGGATCGAGGATACTGGACTACATTGGGCCTGTTGCACCAGATGCACTGCTTGATCGGATCGAAGCCGAACTCACCTCGCCAGACTTTCAGGGAATGGAGCCGAAGCATAATCCCCGTAGGACCACGATCCTCAACCTGCTTAAGTCTTTGGCCTACGAGGCCCATGCCTTTGATCGCTGCATGGCACTGCTGATCCGCGTTGCGGACCATGAAGATAACAACAACAACTATGATGCAGTTAGAGACAAGATTTCTGGTTTCTTTCGGCCCTATCTTTCAGGCACTCATGCATCCCTCGCGCAACGCCTCGCGATCGTAGAAGAGTGTCTAAGTTCCGAGGGTGCAGGACGGCGGTCCCTGGGCCTGAAGCTTCTTTCAACGGCCTTGGATGGGCCGCCATGGACGGGCTTTAGCCTGAACGAGTTTGGGGCACGGCCAAGGGACTATGGATACCGTCCCAACCACGATCAACTCGTAAAATGGCGCACTGCTTTCGTCGACCTGGCAGTGCGGCTTGCAAACGCTGATGACAACGACATCAAAAGCGGTGCACGGCAGGTTCTGGCGAATGAGTATCGCGGTCTTTGGCATCAGGAAGCGATGCGGGATAGGCTGGTCGAAGCAGCACGGGCGATCAATGATCACGAGCCTTGGGGAGCAGGCTGGAAGGCCGTTCGTTCGATCATCTACTTCGACCACATGAGGGAGAAGGGTGAAGCTGAGCCGGAGCCACTTCCCCAAGACTTGGCCGACCTGGATCAGGACCTGGAGCCTCGCGACCTGATCGCAAAGATCAATACATACGTGCTTGGCAAAGGCCATGACCATTGGGCGCTTGATGACGAGTTCGACGACAGCAGCGACGACAAATATCGCGCGGCTGAGGATCGTTTGACTGCAAAGGCAACAGACTTGGGTAAGAACTTTGCAGCGTCAGACCGTCGCCCCAATGAGTTGGCGCCTGACTTGTTCTCAAACGACTGGATGCCTTATCGCAAAGCTTTCGGAATCGGCCTTGCGAAGGGGGCCCACAATTATCGTGAGGGTTGGCAAGGCTTGCTGGAACACCTCGCCAATTCATCAGGCTCGAACCACGACTTTGCGGTGATCGGTGGTTTCATCGAAGAGGTGGCTGCCAACAACAACGGGCTTTCAAAAGAATTCTTAGATGATTGCGCTGAACACCCGCAACTTCAGAAAGTCCTTGTGGGCTTGCATCCGTGGAACGAGTTCACAGAAGCCGATCTTGATCGGTGCGTGGCCCTGCTCGATCGCGAAGAAACACGCACTTGGATGTTTGTCCCCATCCTTTGGCGTGATAACTACGCTCACCTCCCATCGGAACGTCTGGTCGAGCTTGCACAAAAATTACTCGCGAAGGCGGACGGAGACGACACGCTGCTCGAAGCACTGAGCATGAAGCTGCACGGGAACGACCCTGCTGACGATACCTTGGGTCCTGAGCTGAGGAAACTTGGATTGAAGGCGGCAATCAAATCACTGCTGGCAGATCACAGCGACCCTGGTGGCAGCAAAGACTATCGTATGGAAAACGTCATTAACGCCGCACTTAGATTCGATGGCAACGACGCCGAAAAGAGTGAGTGGTTGGATACGATTTTCTCTGTGGTGGACGAACGCTACGGCTTCTTCCATTCGTTCGAAAAAGCAATTGAGACGACAGCGGGGCTGATGCCTATGGCATTTCTGAACCGTGTTTTTCAGGGGACAGAGGACCAGCAACACCTACGCACATTTTTCATTCGGTATGGCGGCATACGTCGCTGCCCTCTCTCCAAGATCGATGTAGCCGACTTGATAGAGTGGTGTCAGCAACGGAACGAGCCTGATGTCTGGGGGTTGGTTGCGTCAGGCATCAAGCTTTGGGAGAAAGGCGATGGCCTCAGGGACGGCTCTTCCATTACGTCATCTGCTATTGAGTTCCTTGAAGCCGCACCGGAGCCAGAACCAGTTCTTCACGCTTATGCAGATCGTGCCACCCCATCGTCATGGTCTGGGAGCCGCGCAGACGTCATGCAGCCGAGGGCTGATGCCATTGCTGAACTGAAGCAGCATGAGCGGGAAGATATAGCAAAGGCTGCGAAGAGGGTGTCAGACGGACTGGCAATGGAAATCGAACGCGAGCGGGTTCGTGACCGACAAATAGATGAGGAACGGGAACAGCGGTTTGAGTGACATCTTGTGACCTGCTCCCCAGAGAGTCCTCATTTATGAGTTAGCTCTGTTCAGGTTTTGGTCTTCGTTTGACCGGTTAGCATATTCGCGCGGTGTCAGGCC
>NZ_FOEJ01000011.1 GCF_900110705.1 Loktanella sp. DSM 29012
GGCCTGACACCGCGCGAATATGCTAACCGGTCAAACGAAGACCAAAACCTGAACAGAGCTAACTCATAAATGAGGACTCTCTGGGGAGCAGGTCAATGAGAACGAGATGATCGCTGATCTGTTGGTCGGCCTGACCGAAGCCCGCAAGACGTGGGGATTTGGGCTGTGTTTCCTTCATCTGCGCAACGTGAAGGGGCACCCGTGGAACCACAAACGCGTCTACCGCATCTACTGCGCCCTAGAACTGAACTTGCGGATCAAGCCGCGCAAACGGTTAAAGAGGGACGTGCCAGACGCTCTGGCCGTGCCCGAGCGACCGAATGTGACATGGTCGATGGATTTCATGGCAGATCGGCTTGAGGACGGTCGGGCCTTCCGGCTGCTGAACGTGCTGGATGACTTCAACCGCGAAGGTCTGGGGATCGAGGTCGACTTCTCCCTACCGGCCGAGCGGGTCATCCGCAGCCTGAATAATATCATCGAGTGGCGGGGCAAGCCCAAGACGATCCGCGTGGACAACGGCCCGGAATACATCAGTCAGGCCCTGTTGGATTGGGCCGAAGAGCAGGGCATCGCCTTGGCCCACATCCAGCCAGGTCAACCGCAACAGAACGCCTACATCGAGCGCTACAACCGCACGGTCCGGCACGAATGGCTGGACCAATACATCATCAACAGCATCGAGGAGGCCCAGCATTTCGCCACCCAGTGGCTCATTCGATCATTCTCTTGAACCAGTGGCGTTCATGATCTCATCTTGAACAACAACGACCGCCCGAACATGGGCATCGGCGGCATCACGCCTGCAATGAAACTGAAGATGGCTGCGTAAGTTCTACGACCAAGTCCCGTTAAAAACGGGAGGATTACCGTGCAGCTTCACCAAACCGGCCATTTATCCATGGCGCAGCATTTTCGGAGGGTCGAGGTCGGCAGAGCGGGACCTTCCTGGCGGTAGTCTCAATTCCGAGAGGCCTATGACAAGACCTTTGGAATATTATCGGCCTGCGGGAATGTGGATCGTATGCGATCACATCTGGATCATTTCGGACAAGTTAAGATTTTGACCATTTGGGTCAGCGCTGTCATGCGATCGGATCGCGCGAAGCAGGACGGTCGCGCCGGACGAACCGGCGCGGCCGTTACGTTCAGATGTTGCCGCGCGACATCTCGGCGGCGATGTGTTCGGCCTGACGGATGGCCAGCGCCACGATGGTGAGCGTCGGATTTTCCGCAGCACCCGTGGTGAACTGCGATCCGTCAGAGATGAACAGATTCGGCACGTCATGCGCCTTGCCGTTCTTGTCCACCACGCCGTCCGCCGCGTTCGCCGACATCCGATTGGTGCCCAGGTTGTGTGTCGACGGATAGGGCGGGGTGGGCAGAACGCGCGTGGCCCCAAGCGCCTCATACATCGCCATGCCGGTCTTGAAGGCGTGGTCGCGCATCGCGATGTCGTTGGGGTGGTCACTGAAGTTGACATTGGCGACCGGCAGTCCGTGCTGATCTTTCACGTCCATGTTCAGCGTCACGCGATTGCTTTCCTGCGGCATGTCTTCGCCCACGATCCACATGCCGGCCATGTTTTCATAGCTATCCAGCGCGGTCGTGAATTCACGCCCCCAGCTGCCCGGGTCCATGAAAGCGGCCATGAACGGCAGGCCAAGGCTTAGCGTTTCCAACTCGTAGCCGCCGACGAAACCGCGTTCGGGGTTGTGGCCCGCCTCGTCCTGCATGATGCCCGCCATGGTCGTGCCGCGCCACATCTTCACCGGTTTGTCGAAGATGCCGTAAACCGATCCCGTGACGTGGCGCATGTAGTTGCGCCCGACCTGTCCGGAAGAGTTCGCCAGCCCGTCAGGGAACATCGACGACGCAGAGTTCAACAACAGACGCGGGCTTTCAAAGGAGTTGCCCGCGACGCAGACTATCCGTGCCTTCTGCATCTGCAGGTTGCCGTCCTTATCGAAATATTCGACGCCCGTGACCTTGCCGCTGGCGTCGTGCAGGATGCGCGCGACGTGGGCGCGCTCTCGCACTTCCATGTTGCCCGTGGCCTCGCCCTCGGGCACCTCGGTGTAGGCGGTGGACCACTTGGCGCCCCACTTGCAGCCCTGAAAGCAAAAGCCGGTCTGCTGGCACATCATCCGGTCGCCGGTCTCGTCCGAGTTGATGGCCATGTGGCCGGTGCTGACCTCCATCTTGCCGATGGCCTTGGCTCCGGCCTCGAACACCTTGTAGTTGTTGTTGCCGGGCAGGCCGGGACGGCCGCCAGTTCGCGTGACGCGCATCTTCTCTTCGGCGCGGGTGTAGAAGCTGTCTATCTCGCGCGGGTCGATGGGCCAGTCCATCAGGTTTGCACCGGCGACGTCGCCGTAGGTCGTGCGTGCCTTCCATTCATGATCCTGGAACCGCAGGGATGCACCGGCCCAGTGGGTCGTCGTGCCGCCCACGGCCTTTACGATCCAGGCGGGCAGGTTCTTGAAATCGCGGGACACACGCCATTCGCCGGACGTCGTGCGGGTGTCGGTCCAGGCCAATTGCCCAAAGCTGTCCCATTCATCGTTGATGAAGTCCTGCGGCAAGTAGCGACCGCCAGCCTCCAATGCGACGACGCTGATGCCCTTCTGGGCCAGTTCGTTGCCCAGCGTGCCGCCGCCGGCGCCTGTTCCGATGATAACGACGACGCTGTCGTCGTTCAGATCAAATGGTGCTGCCATGATCCGTCTCCCCCCTCAAAGCCAGTTGATGTCGTCGAAGCCGCGATTGATGTAGCCACCCTGGGAATAGCTCTCACCCTCGTAGCCAAAGATCGGCCAGATCGCCTTCTGGTTATAAAGCCCCGTAACCAGACCACTGCGGATCTGCTGAAAGAAGTCGGTGTCTTCCATGCTGCGCAGGATCTTCACGCGGTCCGCTTCCCACAGGGTGCCAAGGTAGCTGTCGAAACCTGCTTCGCGGGCAGCCTCGTTCAGCCCGGCGATGCCGGCCTCGATACCTTCGGCCCCCTCGTTGGTGTCGTACATCTGCACGGCGGTGGCGTAGTATTCGTCGGCCACCTTGTCGTGCGGATAGATGTCACGCGCCATCTGCGTCAGCGTGGCAAAGGTTTCCGGGCTCAGGGCCTTCATCTCCACCGCCCATGCGGCGTCTGGTGCGGCGATGAAGCCAGCCCCCACCACAAAGGTCGCCCCCGCCGCCGTCGCACGCGACAGAAGCTGGCGCCGCGTCATGCCCTTCGGGCTTGTCGTCGTTTCCATATCGTCTCCTCCCTTATGTGATCACTTGAAGCGACCGGCGCGGGCCAGCACTTCGATCTGATAGCCGTCCGGATCGGCCACGAAAAAGAACCGCCCCACCAGCTCCCCCGCTGGGGCGAATTCCACGAGTTTACGGGGATTGAGGCCTTCCGCCTCGAACCGGGCATGTTCGGCGTCGAGATCATCGACTGACACGGCAAGGTGGCCGTAGCCGTCGCCAAGGTGGTAGGAGTCGGTGCGCCCCTTGTTGATCGTCAGCTCCAGCTCAAAGTCGCTCTCGGCGTTGGCCAGATAGACCAGCGTGAAGTCCGGAAAATCGAGACGGTCTGCGATCGTCAGTCCGAACGCCTTTTCGTAGAACGCGACGGAACGCGCCTCGTCCAGCACGCGGATCATGGAATGAATTGTCTTGGCCACCGGCCTCTCCCCCTCTTTGGTCATGGGGACAGGCTAGGACGGGGCGACCGGGGGCCGGGTAGTATGGACCTACTACCCGCGTATTTTATCGCGGCGCAATGATCGGCCCTATTCGGCAGCGATCTCGAAACGTGGGGTGGTGATGGAGGATTCCATGAATTTCAGACAGGCACAGCGCAGCAGCGACGTGAAATTCTCTGGCTCTCCACGTAATTCAAGAACCTCGGCGTGCAACTTCGAGATGAACATCGGCGTTGTCACGCCGTCACGTTCAGCGATCTGATCGATCACCCCCCAAAAGGCGTTTTCAAGCCGAATGCTGGTGCTTTGGCCGTTCAGCCGCAGGCTGCGTGTCTGACTGGCGTAGCGGTGCGGATCCTGATCGGCAAAGACATGGCACATCTGATTTTCCCCCCAAGAGCGTGGCGCCGATCGACCAAAGGCCCACCGTGCGCGACGTATCGTATTTCGTATACGAACTGCGCGAACCTGTCTATCGGGCCAGCGCAATTGTGATATGGCGGTGATGAAAAAGCGTGCAGGACGGTGACATGGAGACGGTGAAACAGCGACGCAGCCTCGTGGAGGAGACCTACGACATCCTTGTCGATGCGATCTGCACTGGCGAAATCCGGCCGGGTGAACGGTTGAACCAAGACGATATCGCCTCCAGGCTCAATGTCTCGCGCCAGCCCGTCAACAGTGCCATCTCGATCCTCAAGGCCAACGGCCTGGTCGAGGATACCGGCCGTCGCAGCGTCATCGTGACGCCCTTCGACCGCCACCTGTTTCGCGCGATCTATGACTTTCGGGTCGTGATCGAGCCCTTTGCGGTGCGGCAGGCCGGCAAGACCCTGACGCCCGCCGACCGGGCAATGGCGGACGCGGTCCTGCGCGCGGCTGATGACGCACGGCGTGACGGCAGTTTAAGTCGGCTGGTGCAAGCCGACATGAAGTTTCACGAGATGATCTATGGCTGGAGCCGCAACCCCGTCATCGAGACCTCAATGCGGATGAATTGGCATCACATCCGTCGGTCAATGGCCGAAATTCTGAGGGATCCCGCTGCAATCTCTTCTGTCTGGGCGCAGCATTTCGATATCGTGGAGGATCTCTTTGCAGGCGAAATTGAAAGCGCTGCTTCGAAAATGGAGAAACACATCCGGCAATCGTATGACGCGGTTATCCGTGTGATTGAAACAAACGAGACGGACAGGATCAAGGTCTGAAGGGGTTTTCTTGGCTCTGTTGCACGAAGCCCTTGGGGGATTCACCTTGTGAATCCAGCGTGATAGCTGGATGGCATGAGTAGACCGAGACCTCCGACTTATAAGATCAAGAACTGGAGGGCCTACAACGAAGCGCTCAAGCGCCGGGGTTCGCTGACGATCTGGTTCGATCCCGAGATGACGTGGGAGGCCAGGCCGACGGGCAAGCGGGGCCGGCAGCCCACTTACAGCGACGCCGCCATCCAGACCTGATGATGAAAGTCCTGTTCGGCATGGCGCTCCGGCAGACGACGGGCTTTGTCGAAAGCCTTCTGCAGTTGAGCGGGCTGGACTGGTCGGTGCCGGATTTCAGCACGCTTCCACGCCGCCAGAAGGCCCTCGCCGTAAGCATCCCGTATCGGGGATCGGAGGGGCCGTTGCACCTCTTGATCGATAGCACCGGGATCAAAGTTGAGGGTGAAGGCGAGTGGAATGCCCGCAAGCATGGTGGCGCCAAACGCCGCATCTGGCGCAAGGTTTCCCTCGGGATCGATGAGAAAACACTGGAAATCCGGGCGGTCGAGTCCACCAGCAGCGGTATCGGCGATGCGCCCATGCTGCCGGAGTTGCTCGGCCAGATCCCGCCCGATCAAGAGATCGGCAACGTCACCGCAGACGGGGCCTACGATACGCGCAAGTGTCACGACGCCATCGCCGATCGCGGGGCCTATGCCGTCATACCGCCCCTCAAGAATGCTAAGTTCTGGAAGCCCGGCAGCGCGGGCGCCATTGCCCGCAACGAGGCCCTTCGCGCATCGAAACGCCTGGGCCGGAATATCTGGCGGAAATGGAGCGGCTACCATCGCCGAAGTCGCGCCGAGACCAAGATGCATGCATGAAGCTGTTGGGCCAACGCCTCATGGCGCGAGAGCCCGACCGCCAGGTCGCCGAGCTTCAGATCAGTGTCGCCGTCATGAACGGTTTCACCGCGCTCGGCATACCTGTGACCGAGCCCGTGGGATAAGTGTGTCCGGGGAAGGGGTAGCTTGGCCATCCTACGATTCGTGCAACAGAGCCCTGCCGGACGGAGAATGCGATACTTGGAAGCCCCAAATTTCCTTGAAGACTGACATCGTTCTTTCCCCACTTCGTATCAGGGCGGCATAGCAGGTGTTGCGGATGTATATGAGATCTGAGCTAAGGGGTCAGATGCATCGCTTAAGACGCAGCCGTTTTCAGTTTCATTGAAAGCGTGATGCGGCCAATGCCCATATTCTTATGATCGTCATTGAAGTCGAGTGCCGGCGTAGCGAAGTGCTGGGAATCCTTGTTACCAGTGATGTTGTATTGGTCCAGCCAGTCGTACCGGACGGTGCGATTGTTGGGCTCGATCCAGGCGCTCTGTTGCGGCTGACCGGACTTGATATGGGCAAAGCCCATCCGAGTTCCTCAGCCCAATCCAACAGTACCTGGCCGATCTGGCGTGCCCAAGGCAGGACGAGCTGCATCGTCACAATGCTGCATCGAGCCCAACTGATCCAATCAGGCGTCCACTGCTTTTGCTTCGCGTTCTGCCTCAGCATTTTCGACGGCCCATTCGCCGGCCGCCTCGATCGCGACAGGAGATGCAGTCGGAAGGACGTTTAGATAACTATCGGTTTCATCGACCGTTGCGATGGTCCGCTGTGTCATCCTGTAAAGCGCATAAAGCGCGATGGCGACAAACGTAACACCCAGCACCAGCCAGAATGCCCTTGGTTCCAAGGTTTGCATGGCCCAACCGGTCACCAGCGGGCCAATGATCGCGCCCAATCCAAAGGTAAAGACAAGACCGCCTGACGCAGCGGGCATATCTGATGCAGACAGTGAATCGTTCGTATAGGCCAACAGCAAGGCATATAGTGGGGTGGTGACACCACCGGCAAAAAATGCAGCAATCATCAGCATCGATATGCCACCGTCTGTCGCCCATCCGAGCAGACATGCGGTGCTGCCCATGACGGCAAGACCAAAGATCAGCCTGCGCCGGTCCATCCGGTCCGATAACCAGCCGATCGGATATTGCATCGCCAATGCACCAGCAAACAACATGGCAATGAACATCGAAATCTGATTGGCCGTCAGGTCGATCTTGGTGCCGAAAACGGCCCCCATGCCTGATTGGGTCGCATAGACGCTGCCAAGCAGGAATATGCCTACCGTTCCCAGTGGCGAGCCCTTGAACAGGTCACGCAAAGGCATGGGTTTGGCGACTTCGACCATCGGAACCACGGCGGCAGACAGCAGAATGGGCGCGAATGAAACCGACACGAGGATAGAGGCACAGATAAAGAGCACAGACGTTCCGGCGTCGCCCAGCGTCAGCAGCCCCTGTGCGCCAATAATGCCAAGGGTCTGCGCGATCATGTAGGCCGAAAGAACTTTCCCGCGTGTCTCATTGGTGGCAGCGGCATTCAGCCAACTTTCCGCAGCGACATAGATGCCCGACATGCAAAACCCGACGAGAACGCGAAGCACAGTCCAGGCCCAAGGCTCTGTCAGAAGCGGCAGCGCAATCAATGCCGCCGACATGAAACTGCCAAGTGCTGCGAAGACGCGCACATGGCCGACACGTTGGATCATCAACGGCGTAAGACGCGCACCGGAAAGAAAGCCGAGAAAATAGCCGGAGGTCACGATGGCCAGTTCGCTCGACGTAAACCCTTCGATGCCGCCACGCAGGCCGATCAGGGTAAAATGCATGCCGTTTCCCAGCATGATCAAAACGATACCCAGCAGAAGGGCCCAAACCCCAGAAAGAACTTTGATCATGGAACGCCCATTTTCCTCTAGCGATCTTGTTCGCTGACTGCATGAATATGTCAGGAGTATTTACTTGCTTTCGCTGCACCGCCGCATCGGTTCGCAAATGCGACAGTAAAGAATAATGCAAGATGGTCTGTCTGATTTGGTCGACGCGGCCCCCTACAGCGCTCTTGGCTCCGGAAAACATGAATATCAGCCTTTTGCTTGCTCGCGGTCGAAGGCAAAATCGATCCCCATCTCGATACTGAGCGTCCGTGTGCATGCTGCGGCGTGCAGGGCGCGACAAAGACCTTGACCAACCAGAGAACAGAGAGGTATGACATCGGTGTCATGACATCGGTGTCATTGGCGGCGTGACACGTTGCTGACGGTGTGGGGGAGGATCATCATGAGTACGATCTACGACGTGGCCAAGGCGGCCGGCGTTTCCCCCAAGACCGTCAGCCGGGTGCTGAACGGCGATGCGCCGGTCAAGGCAGAGACGGCCAAGATCGTGCACGCTGTGATTGCGGAACTGGGCTATGCGCCGTCATCGGCTGCCCGTGCAATGCGGTCCAACAAATCGGGGTTGATCGGCCTGATCACCGGCGCGATTTCTGTTGATGCGTCACAACCTGACACGACGGGCCTGCCTGATCTATTCATCGTGCAAGGCGTCCAGAAAGCGATGGAGACCAGCGGAAAGACCCTGCTGATCGCCGATAGCGGTGGCCGCCCCGACAGGGTTCCGGGCCTGATGCGGACGTTTGAACAGCACAGGGTCGAGGGCATCATCTATGTCGCCGACCACCACCGCAGTGTTTCGCTGCCGCCGGTGTCGGCGCAGACACGGCTGGTCCTGGCGAACTGTTATGACGATACCGGCACGCCTTGTATCCTGCCGCACGACCGCAGGGGCCAGGAAATGCTGATCGCCGATCTGATCGCAAAGGGTCATCGCCGTATCGCCTATCTGACGTTGAACGCCGAATTGGACGCGACGCGCCTGCGCACGCAAGGTTACCGCGATGCTTTGTCTGCTGCGGGCATCTCTTATGATCCTGAACTGGTGATCGTGGCTGGCATCGGCACGACCGATCAGGATGCCGAGGTGCAGATCCTGTGGGATGCCATCGATCGCATTCTGTCGCTTGACGTGCCGCCTACGGTCATCTGTTTCGGCAACGACCAGATGGCGATGCGCGCCTACGGGATCTTGCGGTCGCGCGGTCTGAACCTGCCGGATGACATCAGTGTCACGGGTTACGACAACTACCGCACGATTACCCAAACGCTCTACCCGACGTTGACGTCGGTAGAATTGCCCTATCACGCCATGGGCGTGCGGGCGACGCAGCTGTTGCTGCGCATGATCGACGATGCCGATGACGTGCCGGTTGCGCCGGTGCTTGTCAGCGGCCCCGTACAGAGCGGTCAGTCCGTGAGGACCATGCCGACACCTATCACCAAACTGACGTCAATCGGGAGGATGACACAATGAAAATGCGAACAACCCTAGGCGCGGCCCTGCTGGCCACGACCGGCTGGGCCACGATGGCCGCAGCCCAGACCGAACTGTCCATGTGGTATCACGGTGCTGGCAACCCGCAAGAAGCCGAAGTGCTGAACCATATCGTCGCGGATTTCAACGCCAGCCAGTCCGACTGGAACGTGGTCGTCGAGAGCTTTCCGCAGGAAAGCTATAACGACTCTGTCGTTGCGGCCGCCCTCGCAGGCAACCTGCCTGACATTATTGACGTCGACGGCCCCGTCATGCCGAACTGGGCCTGGTCCGGTTATTTGCAGCCGTTGCAAATCGACGAATCCACGATCGAAAACTTTCTACCCGGCCCCAAGGGCTACTGGGACGGAGAGCTGTATTCCATTGGCCTGTGGGACGCGGCCGTCGCTCTTGTGACGCGCCAGTCGATCCTGGACGATCTGGGCCTGCGCACGCCGACGCTGGAAGAACCCTGGACGCTGGAAGAATTCAACGCGGCACTGGATGCAGCAAAGGAGTCAGGCAACTTTGAGTATGCGCTTGATCTGGGCATGGCATGGACCGGCGAATGGTATCCCTATTCGTTCAGCCCGTTCCTGCAATCCTTTGGTGGCGATCTGGTCGATCGTGATACCTATCAGACCGCCGAAGGCGTGCTGAACGGCGAAGAGGCGATGGCCTTCGGTGATTGGTGGCAGGGCTTGTTCGCGAATGATCTGGCACCCGGCACCAGCCAGGATCCCGCAGCCCGCGAAACCGGTTTTCAGGACGGCAAATATGCCTTTAGCTGGAACGGCAACTGGGCGGCGATGAACATCATGAACACCTTCGAAGATACGGTGTTCCTGCCCGCCCCGGATTTCGGCAATGGCCCCAAGATCGGCGCGGCAAGCTGGCAGTTTGGCGTGTCCTCGGCATCGGAACATCCTGACGGCGCGTCCGCTTTCATCGAGTTCGCGTTGCAGGACGAATATCTCGCCGCGTTCTCGAACGCGATTGGTCTGATCCCGCCCACGACATCATCGGCGCAGATGACCGAGAACTATCAGGACGGCGGCCCGATGGCGGTGTTTTATGACCTGACCGAGGCGCAAGCGATGGTCCGCCCCGTGACCCCCGGCTACGTGGTCCAGGCAAAGGTCTTTGAAAAGGCGCTGGCCGACATCGCAAACGGTGCTGACGTTGCCGACACGCTGGATGCTGCGGTGGACGAAATCAACGCCGACATCGAGCGCAACGCGGGCTACGGCCACACCGAGTAAGCGCAAATCCGGGGGCCACAGGCTGGCCCCCGGACACGATTGAGGAGGGGGAACGCATGGCATCGAAACTGACCACATCCAACCGCGCTGGCTGGGGCTTTGCCCTGCCGGGGTTCGGATTGATCGCACTGTTCATCGTGATCCCCTTCTTTTTCGCATTCTACCTTTCGCTGACGAACCAGCGGCTGATTTCACCCAATCCCACGGAATTCGTCGGGCTGAGCAACTACGAAAATCTGCTGTCCATCGGCGTGCTGACGCTGGAGCCGGAACGCGACGACGCGGGCACAATCATCCGCGACGACGATGGATTGCCCGAATATCCGCGCGTCCGCAGTTTCACCCGCAACAACCCCGATTTCCCGCAATACGCTGGTATGCAGGAATGGTTCCGCTGGCAGTCTGGCGACACGGCAAAGGTCGTTGTGGCGACCGACGTGGTGTTCTGGAAAAGCCTTTGGAACACGGTCAAATTCGTGCTGGTGGTGGCACCCGTGCAGGCCGGTCTGGCGCTGTGCCTTGCGCTGCTGATCAACCAGCGGCTGCGTGGCATCAACGTCTATCGCGCAATCTATTTCATGCCTGTCGTTGTTTCCATCGTCGTGGTGTCGTTGCTGTGGCGGTTCCTCTATTCCCCCGACAGCGGCCTTTTGAACAACATGCTGCAAGGGCTGACGTTCGGCATATTCGAGCCGCGGGATTGGCTGGGTAATCCGGACACGGCTCTTGGGTCGATCATGGCCATGTCGATCTGGCAGGCCGTCGGATTTCACATGGTCATCTGGCTGGCCGGACTGCAAACGATCAGTCCGATGCTGTACGAGGCAGCCAGCATCGAAGGCGCCAGCAAGTGGCAGACCTTTCGCTATGTCACCTGGCCGGGACTGCGCAACACCGCCGTGCTAGTGCTGATCGTCATCACCATGCAGGCCTTTGCCCTGTTCGCGCAGATCGACGTGATGACCAACGGCGGCCCGCTGGACAGCACAACGACGCTGGTCTTCCAGACGGTTGAACGCGGCTACGGCAAACAGGACATCTCTGGCGGTGCCACGATCAGCGTGATCCTGTTCCTGCTGGTCCTGACGATATCTCTGATTCAACGATTCTTGACGCGGGAGCGCTGAACCATGGCCACCATTTCCGCTGACAATCACGGTTTGCGCCTGGCTGTGCGTTATGTCGTCCTGACGCTGATCGCCGTGATCTTTATCTTTCCGCTGCTGTTCATGGTGATGTCCAGCCTCAAGCCCAGCGACCAATTGCTGCGCGACACCGCCAGCCTGCGGGCGTTTCTGCCAGTGGGTGACATCGGGTTCGACAACTACACCGATGCATTCTCGCGCGCACCAGTGGGGCTGTTCGTCTTCAATTCCGTCCTGGTGACCGGGGTGACGGTGTTGCTGTCGCTCTTTCTGTGCTCGCTTGCCGCGTTCAGCTTTGCCTTTCTGAAATGG
Source organism: Loktanella sp. DSM 29012 (assembly GCF_900110705.1). GTDB lineage: Bacteria > Pseudomonadota > Alphaproteobacteria > Rhodobacterales > Rhodobacteraceae > Loktanella > Loktanella gaetbuli. The sequence goes on from NZ_FOEJ01000011.1 coordinate 11,890, forward strand.
AAGGGCCGCGACCTGTTGCTCGGGATCATCATCGCCACCCTGATCGTTCCGTTCGAGACCATCGCGATCCCGCTTCTTCTGCTGGTCAGCAAGCTGCCGTGGATCGGGCTGGAGGGACTGCAATTCGGCTGGCTGAACACCTACCGCGTGCAGATCATCCCATGGATTGCCGACGGTCTGACGGTGTTTCTGTTCGTGCAATACTTCAAGGATCTACCGCGCGAATTGATCGAGGCCGCCCGCGTCGAAGGCGCGTCATGGTGGCAAATCTACCGCCGCGTAGTCATGCCGCTGGCAGGCCCTGTGCTGGCGACCGCCGCGATCCTGAAGTTTCTGGTGATGTACAACCAATACCTGTGGCCACTGATCGTGGTGCAACAGGAAAGCTACCGCCCCGTGATGGTCGGGCTGCAATACTTCTTTCAGCTCGACACCGCCTGGGGTGAAATCATGGCCTATCTGACGATCATCACGGTCCCGGTGCTGGCCTTCTATCTTGTCATGCAACGGGCGTTCATCTCGTCCATTGCCTCTACCGGCGTGAAAGGTTGAACGCTCATGGTTCTCGCACTCAAAGATCACTTTGTCTGGGACAGTTGGTATATTCGCGACGGTGACACCTGGCATGGCTACTACCTCAAGGCGCCTCGGTCGCTGGGCGACCCCGAACTGCGCCATCTGAATGCAAGCATCGGCCACGCGACCAGCACCGATCTGGTGAACTGGGACCAGCAAGGGCACACCTTCGGTCCCGCCGAGGGGCCCGCCTGGGACGACTACACCACCTGGACGGGGTCCGTGGTGCGCGGCGATGATGATCTGTGGCACCTCTATTACACCGGAACCAGTCATGCAGAGGATGCGCTGTATCAGCGGGTCGGTCATGCGACATCGACCGATTTGCATAACTGGACGCGTGTGGGTGACGGTCTGGCGCTGGACCTCATGGGCGAGAATGCACACCACTATGAGGCCGATCACATGGTCGGATTCTGGCACGACCGCGCCATGCGCGACCCTTGGGTCATGAAGGATCCCGACGGCGATGGATGGTTGATGTATTTCACCGCCCGCAAGGCGGACGTGGCCGAGCCGAACGCTGGCGGCTGCATCGGGTTCGCGACCTCGCCCGACGGCTATGACTGGACGCTGCAACCGCCCGTTTTTGTCGGCGGCTACGGCCAGTTGGAAGTGCCGCAGGTCTTTGAAAAAGACGGCCACTGGTTTTGCCTGTTCTGCACGGCGGCAGAGCATTTCAGCAAGGAGCGCGCTGAAACGACGCAGACTGGTCCTACCACGGGCAACCACTACCTGATCGGCGACAGCCCGCGCGGGCCTTGGCAGCTGGCACCCGAATTTCTGGACGGTGCGCTGCCCCCGGCCCGCTATGCGGCACGGATCGTGGATACCGACGACGGGCTGTTGATCCTCGGCTTTGCCGACCGGCCCGGAGGCGGTGATTTCGTAGGCCACGTCATGGACCCCGAACCGGTGCGGGTCACGGACGACGGGCTGCTGGAACTCGTGCCGCAACGCATGGCGGCGGAGTAAGGTTATGGCTGACGTAAAACTGCGCGACATTCGCAAAAGCTATGGCGCAACAGAGGTCATCAAGGGTGTTGATATCGACATCGCCGACGGTGAATTCGTCGTTTTTGTCGGGCCGTCCGGTTGTGGCAAATCGACCCTGCTGCGCATGATCGCCGGGTTGGAAGATATCACCGCAGGGACGCTGGAAATTGATGGCGTGCGTGTCAACGATCTGGAACCATCCCGGCGCGGCATCGCCATGGTGTTCCAAAGCTACGCGATTTTTCCGCATATGACCGTGCGCGAAAACGTGGCCTTTGGCCTGACGATCAACAAGGTATCCAAGGCCGACAAGGAAGCCGCCGTCGCAAACGCCGCGCGGATCCTGCAAATGGAACACCTGCTGGACCGCCGCCCGTCAGAACTGTCAGGCGGCCAACGTCAACGCGTGGCCATTGGACGGGCCATCGTGCGCGATCCCAAGGTTTTTCTGTTCGATGAACCCCTGTCAAACCTCGATGCTGCCCTGCGCATGGATATGCGGATGGAGATCGGCAAGCTGCATCAGGATCTGGGCGCCTCGATGATCTACGTCACTCACGATCAGGTCGAGGCGATGACCCTGGCCGACAAGATTGTCGTGCTGAAGGACGGCCAGGTCATGCAGGCCGGTGCGCCGATGGACCTGTATCACAACCCCGCTAACCTGTTCGTCGCGGGTTTTCTGGGCGCGCCGTCAATGAATTTCATTCCCGTCAGCGTCACGGAGGTTGGTCCGGACACGGTTACTGTCAGCAGCCCGTCACTCGATGCCATTTCCGTCCCGCGCAAGGGCCGAGACTTTACCACGGGCCAGACCGCAACGCTGGGTGTGCGTCCGCAATACTTGCGCCCTGTCGGGGCCGACGCGGGTATGTTGCACGGAACAGTCGTTCTGACCGAACGCCTCGGGTCGGAAACCGTAGTCGATGTCAAACTTGCTAACGGCAGCAAGATCATCGCGGCCCTGCCGCAGGATATGGTTATGTCGCCCGGAGAGGCGGTATCCTTCACTTTTGCACCCGATCAGGCACACGCTTTCCCGGAGTGAGTTCGTTATCGTCGCATCCTGGCAAGCGGCGGCGCGCCAAGCGGGACAGGTCGTTGGTCTGAATTCAAATATACACGTCAAAGCTGACTTTGGCCCACGCGTCACGTTTGGCTGATGCCAGTAAAGTTTACGTCCACTGCGACAGCACTGTCTGACGTTTGATAGTCGCAACGCATGCGCGTGCTGTCCGTACAACCGCCGTCAAGTTGCTCAAGTGGCTGCCAGCGTCCGCTTCCCGCAGGGTCGGTCGTCATGCTGAATGTCCGGTATGGGCCGATTTTGTTGCAAAACTCCCTGCCCAGCGCGGACAGACCTCGGACCAGATGTCTGTTCTGCCGATGATCGATTTTGAACTGACGGGAGGGGGCGACCCTTGTCGCGAACGGGTACTCTCGAAATACTGCCGGTTTCGAGCGTAGCCGCGTTTTTCAATAAAATCGGCGGCGAACAGGCTTTCCCATCAATACCCATCACTTCCAGCCGCATCGCGCTCCCTGACCTGTCGCTCTTTGCGTTAATTGGCACCGCACTGCCGTAACACTCTAATAGTAGCCCGACCAATCGTATCGGATCCTTGTGGGGTTGGCAGGCGGCCCACGCAATCTACCTTCCTCCACGAACTGACGCCGAACGCCATCGTGCATCTATACCACCGGAAGGAAATCATCCGTGAAGACATACCTCATTCCCGCCGCGGGACTGTTCGCAGCCTTTGCCGCCGCAGCACAGGCCCAGACCGAAATCACCGTCTCGTCCAAGATCGACACAGAGGGTGGGCTATTGGGGAATATCATTGCCCTTGCACTAGAAGATGCCGGGATGCCGGTCGAGCGGCGGCTACAGCTTGGTGGCACGCAGGTTGTCCGCGAGGCTCTTCTGGCGGGGCAGATCGACATTTATCCGGAATACACGGGCAATGCTGCCTTCTTCTTCAATGAGGCGGACAGCGATGTCTGGAAGAGCCCGCAGGAGGCGCACGACCGCGCCGCAGAACTCGACGCCGAGGCAAACAACATCACCTGGCTTGAAAGCGCGCCGGCCAACAACACGTGGGCCATCGCAGTCACGGGTCCGCTGGCCGAAGAGAACGGCCTGTCCACCATGTCGGATTTCGGCGCGTGGGTTTCAAGCGGGGGTGATGTGAAGCTGGCGGCCTCGACAGAGTTCGTTTCGTCCCCGGCTGTCCTGCCGGCCATGCAGGAAACCTACGGCTTCGCGCTGTCGGAGGACCAGACCGTGATCCTGTCGGGTGGCGACACGGCGGCAACGATTCAGGCCGCGGCACGCGGCACGTCGGGCGTGAACGCCGCGATGGTCTACGGCACCGATGGCGGCATCGGGGCCACAGGTCTGGTCGTCATGCAGGACGACAAGGGAGTACAGCCGGTTTACGAGGCGACCCCTATTGTGCGCGCCGACGTGCTGGAAGCATATCCGGACATTCCGGCGGTACTTAACCCGATCTTCACCTCTCTCGATATGGAGACGTTGCAAGAGCTTAACGGCCGCATCCAGGTCGGTGGTGAGCCGGCCGAAGCCGTGGCCCGCGACTACCTGACACAAAACGGCGTCTTGGATTGACGGCTTGATCGCCGCAGGACGATCCACATCGAACGCCTGGCGGGGGTTTTCCCCGCCAGGCGTATTTTTCGCGGTCCTTGGAATGGCCGCGCTGCTGAGCCCGTTCATGACCATCGCCGCGAACCGCATCGTAGCTGGCGAAAGCGTGATGGCATGGCACGTCGCCAGCCCTGCCGAGACGCTGCCCGGCGTTGCTGCAGTCGTGCTGGGCCTTCTGTTCGGCATCCCATCGGGGCGGCAAGACCTGCGCCTTTGCGGCGCGCTTCTTGGCCTTTGCGGTATCTTGTGGCTGCTCATGCAGGGTGCCCCGGCGCTTCTGGACAGCGCCGCCGGTGACTATGCGCGCGTCTCGCCCGCCATGGGCTTTTGGTGCTTGCTGTTGATCTTGACCCTGATGATGGCCGACGCGCTGACCCAGATGGCACCGGGGCCGATTGCCCGCGCCGGACTGCTGGCGGCCGTGCTTTGCTCTCTGGCGCTGATCCTGTGGTCGGGCGCGCTTGCGCCGCTGTCCATCCTTCAGGAATACGCTGGCCGCCGCGCGCAATTTGCGGACGCGGTGTTGCGCCATCTCGCGTTGGCCTTCGGCTCGCTCGCCACGGCGGCGGTCATCGGTTTCCCTCTCGGCATCGTCTGTTACCGCCGCGCGCAACTGCGCGGCAGCGTGCTTCCGGTGCTCAGCCTGCTGCAAACCATTCCGTCGCTTGCCATGTTCGGACTGATGATCCCGATCCTCGGCTGGGTCGGTGACAACATGCCCGGAGCGCAGGCGATCGGCATTGCAGGGATCGGCTTTGCCCCGGCTTTCTTGGCGTTGGTCCTTTATTCGCTTCTCCCGGTCGTCGGGAATACCGTCGCTGGCCTCGCCTCGGCTCCGGCCGCCGCCCGCGACGCGGCGCGCGGGATGGGTATGACGCCGACGCAGCGCCTTTTGCGGATTGAACTCCCTCTTGGCCTGCCTGTCATCCTGACTGGTCTGCGCATCGTTTTGGTGCAGAACATCGGGCTTGCGGTGATCGCGGGCCTGATCGGTGGTGGCGGGCTTGGCACATTCGTCTTTCAGGGCCTCAACCAGACAGCCACCGACCTGATACTGCTGGGCGCACTGCCAACGGTCGCGCTGGCGCTGACCTCAGCAATCGTGATGGACATCCTCGTCGAGCTGGCCCAACCGATCCCGAAGGATTCCCCATGATCGAGATTGATAATCTGACCAAGATCTACGGTGACACCCATGCTGTCGATGCCGTGACCATGAGGGCCGAAACAGGCTCGATCACCGTGATCGTCGGCACTTCGGGATCGGGAAAGACGACGCTCCTGCGCATGATCAACCGGCTGGAAGAGCCGACTTCCGGCGAGGTGCGGATCAACGGCGAGCCGACCCATGTCGAGAAGCCTCACTTGCTGCGCCGCCGCATCGGCTATGCCATTCAGGGGCACGGGCTATTCCCCCACCACACCGTGGCGCGCAACATCGCCGCCGTGCCACTGCTGCTGGGATGGAAAAAACAAAAGATCCGCGACCGCGTCGACGAGCTGCTGAGCCTCTTCTCGATGGAGCCAGCGGCCTTTCGCGATCGCTACCCGGCCGAGCTATCCGGTGGACAGCAACAGCGCGTCGGCGTGGCGCGCGCTCTGGCGTCACGGCCTGAACTTCTGCTGATGGACGAACCGTTCGGCGCGCTCGACCCGATCATCCGGGCGCAGGCGCAGGATGATCTGCGCCGCATCCAGCAGCGATTGGGATCGACCATCATGCTCGTCACGCATGACATGGAAGAGGCGATACGCCTTGGGGACAAGGTCGCGGTGATGGACGGTGGCCGACTGGTGCAGCATGCCGCGCCGGCTGAGATCATCGCCGCGCCCGCCACGGATTTTGTCCGCGACATGGTGGGCGATGTCGAAAGGCCGCTGCGTCTTTTGTCGCTGATCCCCCTGGTAGAACTCATTGAAGACGGCCCAGCCGACGGCGATGCCCTGCCAGCAGACGCCAGCCTGCGCGATGCGCTCTCGGCCTGCCTCTGGACCGGGCGCTCTGCCGTGCCGGTCACCCGCGAGGGTATCGTCGTTGGCCGCGTCACATTTGAGGCGATCCGCAACCGCGCGGAGCTGCACGCGTGAATGTGGGACTGATCCTGCGCCCGTTGCTGGTCCTGCTTCTACTGGCGCTCGTGCTGCGACCGGAGTGGTTTACGCCCATCTTTGCACCGCTGGCGCCGCCGGGTGCCCCAACGATCTATGCCCGAAGCTCGCTGCTGTCTCTATCGCTCAGCCACCTCGGCCTCGTTGCCGCGGCAACTTTCGCGGCGACCATCGTGGCTGTGTCGCTCGCCATTTTTGTTACGCGCCCGGCAGGCGCGGCCTTCAAGCCGCTTTCGCGCACCATCGCCAACATGGGTCAAACGTTCCCGCCCGTAGCCGTGCTCGCCCTTGCCGTGCCTGCGCTAGGATTCGGCAGCGGGCCGACGCTGGTGGCGCTGTTCCTCTACGGACTTCTGCCGATCTTTGAAAATTCCGTCACCGCCCTGACGACACTGCCGCCTGCAACGATGGATGCAGCGCGCGGCATCGGCCTGAACCGCTGGCAACGGCTTTTACGGGTCGAATTACCGCTGGCCTTTCCTGTGATGCTCACAGGTATCCGGCTTTCGGTGGTGATCGCCCTTGGCACCGCCACCATCGGCTCTACCGTCGCTGCCCGCACGCTGGGTGAGGTGATCATCGCGGGGCTTCTGACCAACAACACCGCCTTTGTTCTACAAGGCGGCCTGATCGTTGGCCTGTTCGCCGTGCTGATCTACGACGCTCTCATTCAGCTCGAGACATTTCTTGCCAGACGAACCGGCGCTTGAAGATACCAGATTGCCAACACCTGAAGGCCGGCGAACTTTGAGGGTTCAGCGTAAGAAAAATATGCGCACAAATCAGTCCGAACGACCTGATATCCTCATGGTCGTGCGACAATTCGCAAATGATACCCAGATGTCTGGCGCAGTCGCCGTTTAGGGACAATCCGCATGCCGCGCGACCTTTACGACCGCGTTCAAAACGCAGCGCTGCGGGGTCAAGAGCATGCGCGAAGCCGGCCACGACACCCAGCCCACACGTCTAGATTACAATAGCTTGGGCGATGACCAGCGCGGATTCAGCTCAACGCCGACGTATCTGACAGTGCTGTCCATCCTGGTGTGACCCAACAGCGGTTGCCTCACCCGAATGCTTCGGTGATCCGGTCCAATGCACGCCTTACCTCTGCAAGATGGCGATCCTCGTTGTGGGTCACCAGCCATTGGTCATGGCCAAGCTCGTCCACGATAGGTCCGGCCCTCTCCAGCTCTGCATAGGCATCTCCAACGAAGGTCGGCAAGATCACCCTGCCCATCTTGCGTAGGGCCAGATCGAGCGCCAGCCGTGGCGTGTCGGTTTCTACGGAGATCGCGTTTCCGCATCGCCTGGTTACCCATCGCGCCGATGGGGTGTCCGCCCGGACAACGATCCAGTCATGTAAGGTGCCTCGCGTGGAGTAGGGGGCGAACTCAACCCGCCGCAGTTGATGACCGGCCAGGCCGTCATCGGTCGGCCGCTGCGAACGAAAGCCGATCGCCGCCTCGCGCCGGGGAATGGATAGGACATCTTCTTGTTGAAGCAGCCGTACGCGAAGATCGGGGGGATCGCCGGTCAAGGCAGCTATCCGGTCCGCGAGTGCGAGCATTGTCCATGTCCCTGCGGTAATCCTCACAACTGGAAGCGCGTCCTGCGGGGCGGGTCTTGCCGCACGCGCGATGACGGACTCGGCACGCGAGAGATCGGCCTGCAATCTCTTGCCATCCTCTGTCAGGTCGTAGCCATGCGTTCGCCGCACGAAAAGTTCGCGGCCAAGCTTGCGCTCAAGGGCCCGCATGCGTCGCCCGAGTGTCGGAGCGCTGGACCCGGTGTCACGCGCAGCCGCCGACAGCCCGCCGTGGCGCGCGATGGCGAGGAATGCAGCCATGTCATTCCATTCGACGGGATCATCCTGTTGCCCGCGCCCGTCACCCCGTATTCTTTCACCCATGAAATGATCCCTTCATTCCGTGTCGTTCCGGATATGAAATCTAGCAGTTAGTTTTGCGGCAACCGAAATCGAAGGGAAACCGCCATGAACACGCCGACCAGCAACGTCAAAAATACTGACATGCCCTGTCAACGCTTGGGCGAAAAGGGTCCGACGGTGTCGCGCCATGCCCTTGGGACAATGACCTTTGGGGCCGAGACCGATGAGGGGGAAGCGCATAACATGCTGGACCTCTTCGTCGCACGTGGTGGCACTTTGATCGACACGGCAGACGTCTATTCGGACGGCGCTTCCGAGGAGATGATCGGACGATGGGGCGTGGCCCGTGGCGGGATGGATGACCTGATTGTCGCCACCAAGTGCCGCTTCAGCGCCACGCCAGGCAGCCGGGGCGGCTCGCGCCGTGCGGTGCTCAAGCGCGTCGACGCTAGTCTGGAACGACTAAAGCTGGACGCCATCGATCTGTTCTTTATCCACGGTTGGGACGACGAAACTGATGTCGCAGAAACGTTGGGGGCGCTCGGCGATCTTTTGCGGGCAGGCAAGATCCATCACGTGGGCTGGTCGAATGTCACAGGCTGGCAGCTCGAACGGATCTGTCGCATCGCCGAGGCGAACGGCTTGCCTGTGCCCTGCGCCTTGCAGCCACAATACTCGCTTCTCGACCGCGGGATCGAGTTGGAGGTGCTCCCCTGCGCGCTGGAGAACGGGATCGGTCTGATACCATGGTCGCCCTTGGGTGGCGGTTGGCTGACCGGCAAGTATGCTGCCGACGAACGCCCCACCGGCGCAACCCGTCTGGGCGATGATCCGAACAGGGGCGTGGAGGCCTATGAGACGCGAAACACCGAGCGGACCCACAACATTCTGCGCGCCACCTCCGCAGTGGCAGCGCGGCACGGCAGGCCGATGTCGCACGTCGCGCTTGCATGGCTCGCCAGCCGTCCAGGGGTTGCGTCAATCCTGCTCGGTGCGCGGCATGCAGACCAACTGGCGGACAATCTCGATGCGGTCGGACTCGCGCTCGACCAAGAGGATATCGAAGTGCTCACGCAAGCGTCTTGCACGCCGCTACCAGACTACCCCTACGGATTTGTGCGTGACTGGTCAGGTGTCGTGCACTGGGACCGGTTCGATGCCCCGTAGCGTGCGAGTGTCAGCTCAACGCCGTTGTCCTTCAATAACAATTGGATCTCCGGCTGACGATCGCAACTGACAAGGCGCAACGCTATCGCGGGTTATCCGCGAGATAAATCATCGCGACGCCCCATGTTTAGACACCATCCGGCGCATTGAGAAAAAATGCCGCAACAATCGGCTCGGCAGCGTTCATGCTGCCATGAAATCGCTGCCTGGATACTTTCAGTGCTTCCGATCCTTGTGATCAGCCAAAGCGACCCGGAGTGGGATCGGAACGATCAGAACAATCAAACGCGGCCACATCCATCACAAAACATCAGGGGTCCTTGGCGGAATTCAGGTTTTCCATCAACTGTTTGCTAGCCCACGATCTTCTGTGGCAATGCCACCTGAATCAGGCCTCAGGCAAGCAACGCAACAGTCCTGTTTGGCCCCCAATGCGCTAAAACGACGCTGCGGAACAGAGAAATTGGAATTGTGTTGCTACACGTTGGCGCGGAATTGGCGGGTCACTTCGGTGCTGAGTTGCGAGGCCTCAACCGCCTCAAAAGACGCAACTCCGATCTGACCCAAGGCGCGGATCAGTTCCAGTTGCAGGATGTCGAAGGCACGCTGTGCCCCCGCCGCGCCGCCGGCACCGACGCCGTAGGCAAGGGCGCGACCCGTCATCGTGAAATCTGCCCCGAGTGCCTTTGCGCGCAACACATCAGCGCCGCGCCGGATGCCGCTGTCGAGAATGATGGTCATGCGGCCCGCGACGGCCTTTGCAATGGCGGGCAATGCCTCGATGGTGGGGGGGCCGAACGCCACCTGACGGCCGCCATGGTTCGACACGATGATACCATCGCACCCGAGTTCGGCGCAGGTTCCGGCGTCCTGGGGATGCAGGATACCTTTGACCAAGAGACGGCCCTTCCATCGGGCGCGCAGTCTCTTTAGGTCCTCCCAGTCGAAACCCGGTGTGATGAGGGTCTTTTGCACCTCGGCGTAGGATGTCGCACTTTTCAACAGGTCGGCATAATTCGCGACGTTCGGCGTGCCATGTTGCAGGCTGGTCAGCGCCCAACGCGGGTTCAACGCGCATTGCAGGATGACCTCTGGGGTGAACTTGAACGGCACGGCAAGCTGGTTGCGGATATCGCGGTCGCGCTTGCCTGCGGCGGGGACATCAGCCGTTACCATAAGTGTGGTATATCCTGCCGCCTCTGCCCGTGCGATCAGGCCTTCGGTCACATCCGCATCGCTGGACACATAAAGCTGGAACCAGCCGTTGCCGTCCGCAGCTTCTGCAAGTTGTTCCAGGGTAGTGGATGATGCGGAGCTGGCGGCATAGGGCATGTTTTGCGCCTTGCACAAGCGTGCCAGCGTCAGATCGGCCCCCGGCCAGAACGCGTTCAGCATCCCTATTGGTGCCATGCCGAAAGGCACGTCGAACGTTTGTCCAAGGACAGTGGCGCGCGTGTTGATCGTGGACACATCGACCATGTAGCGCGGCGTGAGCTCTACCTCTTCAAAGGCTGCCACGTTGCGATGCATATTGCGTTCATTCTCCGCACCGCCGTCAACGAGATCGAAAGCGAAACGCGGGATGCGGCGTTTCGCACGCAACCGCAGATCTTCGATGGAGGCTGCGCGATCCAAACCCATCAGATGGACCAGCCGCCATCAACGGCGAACGCTTGTCCCGTGGTGAACGCCGCCATATCGCCAGCGAGGTAGCAGACCATTTCGGCAATTTCCTCGGGCTGGCCAAGGCGGCCCATCGGCTGGCGGTCCTTGAAGGCGGAAAGCGCCTTTTCAAAATCACCCGTCGCGGTCAGGCGATCATTCAGTGACGGGCTTTGGACCGTACCGGGGCAGATGGCGTTGCAGCGAATGCCCTGTTTGACGAAATCAGCCGCAATCGCCTTGGTCATGCCGATGATGGCGGCCTTTGACGCACCATAGGCAAAGCGGCGCGGCGCGCCCTTTTCGCTGGAAACGATGGATGCGATGTTGATGATCGATCCCGCGCCCTTGTCCAGCATCCCCGGCAGCACGGCACGTGTGATCCGGTACATGGCCTTGGCGTTCAGGTCGAATGCGCGGTCCCAGACATCTTCGTCACAATCAAGGATGGTGCCGTCATGCACCCAGCCTGCGCAATTCAGCAGGATGTCGACAGGGACCACCGACCCGACAAGCGTCTGGACGGCATCGGCATCCAGCACGTCCAGCGCGTGGCCCGTAATGTTCGGCAAGGTATCGGCAAGTGCCGCCACCAGATCCCCGTTCAGATCGGTAGCGATGACATGCGCGCCGCGTGCCGCAAGCGCTGCGGCGCTGGCGCGTCCGATGCCGGCACCCGCTGCGGTGACAAGTGCGGTTTTTCCTGCAAGTGACTGATCCATTGTCTGTTCTCCTAACGGGCGAGCCAGCCGCCATCGACGGTGACGGTGCTGCCGTGGCAATACGATGCGGCGTCGGAGGCCAGAAAGACGGCGGCCCCCGCGATTTCGGATGGTTCGGCAAAGCGGCCTGCGGGAATGCGGTCCAGCAGGGCCTGCGATCGGTCTGGATCGTCGCGCAATGCCTGTGTGTTGTCCGTGGCGGTGTAGCCAGGCGCGATGCTGTTCACATTGACCCCGTGCGGCCCCCATTCGTTGCAAAGCGCCTTGGTCAAACCGACGACCGCGTGCTTGCTGGACGCATAGGCCGGAACGCGCAGACCGCCCTGAGAGGCCAGCACCGACGACACAATGATGATCTTGCCAGACCCTTGGGCCACCATGCGCTTGCCAGCGGCCTGGCTCAGCAACCAGACGGAATCGAGGTTCACCGACAGCACGCGCCGCCAATCCTCGAGTGGCATGTCGGTACTGTCCTCGCGGTGAATGATGCCCGCGTTGTTGACCAGAATATCCAGCCCGCCCAAGGCGTCACTGGCAAAGCTGATGACCTCCTCAGCCGCCGCCTTGTCCATCCCGGAAAAGTCGGCCTTCACGGCGGCACCCTTGACGCCGAGAGCTTTGACTTTGGCCAGCGTTTCATCGGGGGCATGGCTGCGGTAGGTCAGCGCCACATCGGCCCCGGCGGCGGCAAGGCCGAGGGCAATGCCCTCGCCGATGCCGGTTGCCCCGCCGGTGACCAATGCGCGACGACCCGTCAGATCGAACGGATTGCCCATCTCAGTAACGGTTCGCGATGGGCAATTCTTCGGCCGGGAACAGGCTGATGACCTCGCAGCCGGTTTCCGTCACGACGACTTCTTCCTCGATCCGTGCGGCGGAATAGCCGTCGGTGGCGGGGCAGTAGGTTTCAAGCGCGAACACCATGCCGGTCTTGATCTCCATCGGGTGATCCATCGACACGGCGCGGCTGATGATCGGGCGTTCATGCAGTGCCAAGCCCAGACCGTGGCCGAATTGCAGACCGAACGCCTGATCTTCGGTCTCGAACCCCAATTCCTGCGCCGTTGGCCAGACCGCGGCCACCTTGTCGGTGCTGACGCCCGGTTTGATCATCGCGATGGATGCATCGATCCATTCGCGCGCCTTGACGTAGGCATCGTTCTGCGACGGCGTCGCGCGGCCCACGTTGAAGGTCCGGTAGTAGCAGGTGCGGTAGCCCTGATAGGATTGCAGGATATCAAAGAACGCCTGATCGCCCGGCCGGATCAATCGGTCGGTGAAGTTGTGCGGATGCGGGTTGCAGCGCTCTCCGGAAATGGCGTTGATCGCCTCGACGTCGTCGGATCCCATCTCGTAGAGCATCTTGTTTGACAGCGCGACGATGTCGTTTTCGCGCACGCCGGGTTTCAGCTCTTCGTAGATCATGTGGTAGACGCCATCGACCATGGCCGCAGCCTGCGTCAGAAGCTGGATTTCGTCCCAGTTCTTGATCTCGCGCGCCGATAGCATGATTTGCTGACCGTCGACGATGTTCAGGCCTTCCTCTTTCAGCGCGTGGAACATCGCGGTTTCGGCATAGTCCACGCCGACCGGCATATCGCCCATGCCCGCATCGCGGATCAGACCCGCAATCTGCTTGGCGTATTTCTGCATGAGACCGAACTCGGGCGGGATCGTGCCGCGCATGCCGACGACACCGGCCAAACAATGCGACGGCTCCAGCCAGTCGGAATGGCGCTTGTGATGCTGTGCGGCGGACCCAAAGTCCCAGACGTAGGGGCTTTCGTCGCCGGTCAGCAGACAGAAACGGCACATCTTGTCCCGTTCCCATTCGCCGATCTTGGTCGCCGACACGTAGCGGATGTTGTTCACGTCGAACAGCAGCAGGGTGCCTGCACCGGACGCCTTCAGCGCCTGTTCGGTCCGGGCAAGGCGGTAGCGGCGCAGGCGGTCGTGGTCGATGCGGCGTTCGAAATCGACGGACATGTGACCGTGGGCAGGCAGCTTGTCGCGCCATTCCCAGTTCGGCTCCAGATCCATCGGGGTGAGAAGGTTCGGCATAAGGGCATTGCCCGGACGTTCTGACATGGAAAACTCCTTTCGGGTGCGAACAGGCGCCCCCGGATTGCTACTGAAAATTTGGATATTGGGCCTTAGGTCGTCGCCCAGCCGCCATCGATAGAGATCATCTGGCCGGTCATGTAGTCGCTGTCATCCGAAACGAGGAAAGACGCGGTGCCGACGATATCCTTGGGGTAGGACACCCGCTTGATGACCAAGGCGCTGTTGACGATATCCTCGTAGGCTTGGCCTTCGCGCTCTTTGAAGCCGATCTCGACCAGGTCCTTGTCAAGCTGCTCCCACAGCGGTGTGACCACAACGCCCGGCGCATAGCCGTTGACGGTGATGTTGTGTTCCGCCAGCCCCAGCGCGCCGCATTCGGTCAGGGCAAGGCAGCCGTATTTCGACGTGCAATAGACGGTGACGTCCACCAGCGGCTTCTTTGACGCGATGGAGCCTACGTTGATCAGCTTGTAGGGGTGATCCTCCATCGGGCCCTGCTTGATCATCTGGCGGGCGACTTCCTGCATGCCCAGCCACATCGCCTTGGTGTTGACGTTCATGATCATGTCCCAGTTGTCTTCATCGATATCCATAAAGAACCGGGGCTTGTTCAGACCTGCATTGAACACGCCAACATTGATGGACCCGAATGCCTCGACGGTCGCGGCAACGGCGGCGGCGTTGTCCTCACGCTTGGTCACGTCCATCCTGACTGCAATCGCGCGGCCGTTGCCGGCGGCATTGATTTCATCCGCGACGGATTGCGCCATGTCGAGGTCAAGATCGCCGATGCAGACATTGGCACCCTGTTCGGCAAACGAACGTGCGTTGGCTTCTCCCATGCCGCGTGCGGCACCGGTGATGAGAATGTTTTTACCTTCAAGGCGATTGGGGTCCATCGGTCTCTCCTCCTGACGTGATGACTAACTTCGTGATAGGATGGCGTCCGCGCGACCTTGCGCGCGGCGCAGGGCGTCCTGCGGGGTAATGATCCCGCGGAGCATGTCGTGAAATTCCTCGCCACAGATCTGGATGATCTGGTCGATCTCAGGGACCGGCGGGCGCGGCCAGAATTGCAATTCGTCGCGCCATGACATCGCATCCACCGCCTCAAAGATGGGCGACAGGCGCTGCACATCGGGGTCCGATCCGACGGAATAGCGCGGGTTCGTCCGGCTGCCGTTCTGCACATACATCTTCTGGGCCGCGGGCGAGGTGAAGGCCAGCAGCGCCTCCACCGCGGCCGGAATCCGGTCTTCGGCCAGATTGGCCGGAATCCCCATCAGGTATCCCCCCACGGGCGCAATAGGCGCGCCGCCTGGCCCAGCGGGATGCGGCAGGTATCCGGTCTGGTCCTTTGCTGGCGATGCCTCGTCCAGCTCGAAGTAAGGCGCAAGCAGGGTATAGCCGTAGGCCATCGCGATCCGGCCTGCCGCGTAGGGGCGGATGCGTTCATACCAGGACATCGACAGGATATCAGGCGGCGAATACTGCAACAGGTCCTTGAGGAACTGCGCCGCCTGCAATCCCGCAGGCGTGTCGATGGTCACGCGGTAGTCACGTTCAGCCAGATCCTTTGTCTCGAAGCCGCCGGCGTTCGGCTTGAGGTCAAGAACTGGCTGGCCAAAGTCGGCCAGTGTCATCAGCACCGTATGGCCAAGAGCCGTGCCGCGCGCCGCGTTCCAGGCGATCCCGTGAATCCCGCGATGCGGATCGTGCAGCGCCTTTGCGGCACGCAGCAGATCGCGCGTCGTGGCGGGCGGCTCCAGTCCCGCCTTCGCGAGCAGATCCTTGCGATAGAACAGCAGTTCCGGCGTGGTCTGTGCAGGCACGCCGTAGGCACGACCACCCCAATGCACAGCCTGCCATCCCGCCGTGTGGAAATCCGACGGGTCGATCCGCCCGATATCCATGATCTGGTCCAGCGGCATAAGGACATTTTGCTGCGCAAAATCGCCCACCCAAGGCAGGTCTACGGCGATGATGTCGTAGGCACTCGCCTTGCGTTCGGCGTTGCGCATGATCTCGGTGCGCAGGCGGTCGATTGAAAAGGCGCGCTGGTGAATTTGCGTGCCGATCGTCTGTTCGAATTGACGTTTGAGGTTGTCCATCACCATGAACGTCGGGTCGCCATGCACCAGAACGCGTAGCCCGCCGGGCAGCTTCAGCGGGCTTTGAAGCACCTTCATCGGCGGGATCGATTTGGCGGTCAGATATGAATCGCCGTAGTAGTAATCGGACACGTCCGCCGCGACGCTGCTGCCAAATTGCGTGACGGCGAGGCGCTGCACCCGCTGCGTCAGCTGGGTCCACTGGTCAAGAAGGGCCATGCTTGGATGCAGGGAAAAGCTTTTGCCGGTGGCGGTGCGCGGCCGTTGGTCGATCAGCCCTGCTTCCTGCATGTCCTTGATGCGGCGGTTGGCGGTGGCATAGGGGGCGCGACTGGCCCCGATCAGCGACGTCATGGTGACAAGCCGCCCTTCGATGTGTCCGCGGATCAGATGCATGGAAATGCGCAAGTTGGGACTTGCCGCGAACAGATCCGACGCACTTTCCAGCTCGTCGCCAAGGCTTTCCATGAACGACAGGACACTCACCATGTCCGCCTTGACCTGAGGCGGCACGACAAGGTCGAAATTTTCCCCCCTCATCACGTTCATACCCCCGGTTGCAGCCTTTCGCTTTGCGTGGCCTTGGCCACGTGAATTGTTCGATTTGGATGATTTTGAAATCGTCACTAGATGTGCCCTCATGTAGACGCGGGTTGGTTGCCGGAATATATCGCGAAAATATCCAGGTCGGACTAATATTAATCCATTATGGATATTTTTTGTGACGCCCACAGGCCGCACGCCGGGCAAGGTCGTGCCAGTCACACCGGCATGCCGGAGGGTGATTCCCCTTGGGAGAGTGGGGACAGGACATCAAAGTCCGAGACATCTTGGAGGAGATAACAATGACACTACGCACAATCCTGACCGCGACGTCTGCAACAGCAGCGTTGGCCATTGCCGGGTCCGCTTATGCAGAAGCCCACAGCCCGATGCGGATCGGCATCACGCAGAACAACGTCGGTGTGGACAGTTACCAGACGACCTATGAAAACGCGTTCATCGCCGCAGCAGAAGCCAATGAGAACGTCGAAGTCGTCGTTCTGGACGCAGGCGGCGACGTGGCCCGCCAGATCGCCCAGATGGAAGACCTGATCCAGCAGGAAGTCGATGCCATCATCATCTGGCCGACAAACGGCGAAGCCGTCATTCCCGCCGTCCGCAAGGCCGCACAGGCCGATATCCCGGTTGTCGTGACCAATTCCAACATCGCCGAAGCCGGTTTCGATTTCGTCGCGACGTTCTCTGGCCCTGACAACATCACGCAGGGATCGCGTTCTGCCGAGATCATGTGCGACCGCTTCAAGGCCCTTGGCATCGAGAACGAGGCTCGGGTGGTGCAGATTTCAGGCCAGCCCGGCTACACTACGGCGATCGAGCGTCAAAAAGGCTTTGACGACCGTCTGCCCGAGGTTTGCCCGAACGTCACGCTCGTCGAAACCCAGCCAGGCGACTGGAACCGTGAAAAGTCCCAGCAGGTGATGGAAGCTTTCCTGGTCAAGTATGACGACATCGACGGTGTCTATGCCGGCGACGACAACATGGGCGTCGGCGCATTGAACGCTGCCCTGGCCGCAGGGCGTGCCGAGGGCATCACCTTTGTCGGCGCAACCAACTTTGCCGTCGGATACGAGGCGATGGAGCGTGGAGAGTACTGGGGTTCGATCTATCAGTCGCCAGTGGACGACGCCGAGGCGGCGCTTCAGTCCGCGATTGATCTGATCAACGGTGAGGAACTGCCGTTCCTGAACTATTTCGACACGCCGAAGATCACGCAGGACAACATGTCTGACTTCACGAAGCCCGTATTCTAAGGGCTACCCCATCGGACGGGGCGCACCCGCGCGCCCCGTCCGTCACGACACTCACTACATTTTACGGGGGACCGCGTCATGGGACGTGTGACTGGACGGTCGTGCATCGTCACCGGTGCTG
This sequence comes from Loktanella sp. DSM 29012, assembly GCF_900110705.1. Classification (GTDB taxonomy): domain Bacteria; phylum Pseudomonadota; class Alphaproteobacteria; order Rhodobacterales; family Rhodobacteraceae; genus Loktanella; species Loktanella gaetbuli. The sequence goes on from NZ_FOEJ01000011.1 coordinate 29,791, forward strand.
CACAGGGCATTGGCCGCGGCATCGCAGAGGCGCTGCTGGACGAAGGCGCTGACGTTTGTTTTGCGGATATCAACGGTGACAAGGTGAGAGATGTCGCGCAGGCGAACACCGACAGAGCGGCGCGCAACGGTGGCAAGGTCACCCACGCACAGGTCGATGTGACCGACAGGGCTTCCGTCAAAGCGATGATCGCCCATACGGTCGAGGTCTTCGGCAAGCTGGACGTGAAATTCAACAACGCCGGCGTGAACAGACCCATGAATTTTCTGGACGTCACCGAGGACAACTGGAATTTCATCATGGGCGTTAACGGGCTGGGCTGCATGATCGGCATGCAAGAAGCCGCCCGGCAAATGATCGCCCAGGGCACGGGTGGCAAGATCGTCAATACCGCTTCGATCGCCAGCCGTCAGGGATTTGACAACGTGGCACCCTATTGTGCCAGCAAATTCGCCGTGGTCGCGTTGACCCAATCAGGTGCGCGCGATCTGGCAAAACACAATATCACCGTCACAGGCTTTGCGCCGGGCGTCGTCGCGACCGAGATGTGGGAGCAGGTCGATCAGGACCTGATGGCAATCGGTGCCGCGGAACGACCCGGACAGGCGATGGAAGAGTTCTCGTCCGAAATCCTGCGCGGCCGCGTCGCGAAAACCGAGGATATCACGGGAACGACGACCTATCTGGCGTCGAAAGACAGCGACTACATGACCGGTCAGATCGTCATGATCGATGGTGGCATGACTTTGGTTTGACGAACGCCTGACAGGGCAGGGTCTTTGGCCCGTGGGAGGGGAAATATGGCGAGCATGACGAAAGCAGACATCGGGGGGATGCTGGCGCGGCAAGGCATCTTGATTGCCTTTGCGGTTTTCATCATCGGATTTACCATCGCGAACGACCGGTTTCTAAGCCCTGACAACGTGATGGGCGTCATCCGGTCTTCTGCGATCCTCGGGGTCATGGCGCTCGGCGTGACCTTCGTGGTGATCAGTGGGAACCTTGATTTGTCCGTGGGGTCGATGATGTCGTTTTCGACAATCGTCGTTCTTGATTTGCACGACAAGATTGGCCCGTTCCTAGCGATCCCGGCGATGTTCGCGATGACGCTGTGTCTTGGCGCGTTCATCGGGTTTCTCGTCGGTTACCTGAAACTGAACTCTCTCATCGTGACACTGGGGATGCTATCGGCGATCCACGGTCTGACGCTGACCTATTCTGGTGGTCAGAATATGGACATTGCTGACAAGGAAGGCACCTGGTTCGGCGTTTTTGGTCAGGGGTCCGCTTTGGGCATTCCTGTGCCCATCCTGATTTTCCTGGCCTTGGCTGCATTATTGGGCATCATCCTCGCGAAAACGGCGTTCGGGCGAAAGGTTTACGCCGTGGGCGGAAACGGCACCGCCGCGACGTTTTCCGGGATCAAACGCGCCCGCATCGTGTTCCTCTGCTACATCATGTCGTCCGCCTGCGTGGCCGTAGCGGGCCTGATACAGGCGAGCCGGTCGATGGGGTCGCAAAACACAGTGGGGCAGGGGCTTGAACTGGATGTCCTGGCTGCTGTGATCTTGGGTGGCGCGTCACTGCTCGGCGGGTCCGGCACGATTTTCAAGACCGTCATTGGCGTGCTGATTCTTGGTTTCATCCAGAACGGTCTGCTGCTGCTTGGGCTGCAATTCTATGTCCAGAACGTCGTGACATGGGTCATCATCATTCTTGCGGTCTGGCTCGATATCGCGGCCAAACGTGGCAAGCTTTGGTCAAACATCGCGTAGGGGAGCGGGAAGATGGAAGCTGGAAATCTGTCCAAAATTCTGAAGAACAGCGCGATCTGGGGTTTTATCGTGCTCGAGCTGATTTTCTTCAGCATCGCTGGTGAATTCCTGTCGCTGTCCGACAAGGCGTTCATGGATGTCGACAACATGCTGTTGCTGCTCAAACAATCCGCCCCCATCGGCATCATCGCCATGGGCATGACCATCATCATGGTCAACGGCAACATCGACCTGAGCGTCGGCGCGATCTTTGCACTGTCTGCGGTGATCCTGCTGGATAGCCTGTCGTGGTCAGTCTTTGCCGGTCTGGGCGATTGGGTCATCCCGGTGTCATGGACGCTGGCCCTGCTGACCGGCGTTGCTCTGGGCGCGATCAACGGGTTGATCGTTTGGAAAACCGGTGTCGATGCTTTCATCGTCACGCTGGGTTCGATGCTGGGCTTTCGCGGTCTGGTGTTCATGTATAATGGCGAAAACCCTACCTCGAGCCTCAACTGGACGCTCGTTGATTTTGCAGAGGCGCAGTTCCTGGGCTTTCACACGGCCACCTGGTTTCTGGCCGTCGTCACGCTGATCATCTGGTATATCATGACCCGCACCGTCCACGGGCGGAACGCCTACGCCATCGGTGACAACCGCGAGGCCGCGGTCAATGCAGGCATCAAGGTCGGCCCGCACATGCTGATCAATTTCATGATCATCGGTTTCCTGTCGGCGCTGTCTGCGGTCGTGTTCTATTCCGAGTCCGGCTCGGTCAATCCGAACGACGGCCAGCTTTATGAGTTGTGGGTCATCACGGCGGTCGTGCTGGGCGGAACCAAGCTGACCGGCGGCTCGGGTTCGATCGTGTCCACGCTGGGCGGTGTCCTTGCCATTCAGTTGTTGCGCAAGGGGCTGGGACACATCGGTGCCGACACTTCTACAGTCAATCTAGTCATCGGCTTGATCCTGATCGCCGTCCTGTTCCTGGACCGCCAGTTGAACGCCAAGGGCAAAGAGGAGTTGAAGATATGACCGATCACATTCCCGCCTTGCGGCTTGAGGGGATCGTCAAGACGTTCCCCGGTGTGCGCGCCCTGGATGGTGTAGCCCTGTCGGTCATGCCCGGCGAGGTGCATGCCCTGATGGGCGAAAATGGGGCCGGAAAATCGACCCTGATGAAGGTGTTGGGCGGTATCTATCAGCCCGACGAAGGTCAGATCATCGTGTCAGAGGTGCCGACGGTCATGACCTCGCCGCTACAAGCGAAATCAAAGGGCATCGTCTTTATCCATCAGGAGCTCAGCCTGGCCGAGGAATTGACGGTCGCGGAAAACATCTACCTTGGCGAATTGCCGCGCCGGTCGTTCGGACGCGTGGATTGGACGATGCTTTATGCGCAGACCGATGCGATCCTGAAAAAGCTCAAGGTCGGGTTCAACGCAAAAACCATTGTTGGTGATCTGTCGATCGCCAACCAGCAAATGGTCGAAATCGCGCGCGCGCTGACCGTCGATGCCAAGGCCGTCATTTTCGACGAACCCACAGCGTCCCTGACCGACGCGGAAAAGGTCGTGCTGTTCGACGTGATCTCTGACCTGCAGGCGCAGGGTGTCGGGATCATCTATATTTCCCACCGGATGGAGGAAATCTTCAAGATCACCGACCGGATCAGTGTTCTGCGCGACGGATCCTATCGCGGCACTCTGAACACCCGCGACACGACCGAGGAAGAGGTGACCCAGCTGATGATCGGCCGCGCGCTCGATTTGACGCGCAACGAAAGCCACCACACGCTCGGCGATGTCGCACTCGAGGTGCGCGGCCTGTCCTGTGGTGATCTTTTCAAGGACGTCAGTTTTGAGGTGCGGCGCGGCGAGGTTCTGGGCTTTTACGGCCTGGTCGGCGCGGGTCGCACCGAGATTGCCGAGACGCTTTTCGGCCTGCGCGACCCTGACGGCGGTGTCATTCTACTGGACGGTGAAGAGGTGCGCGTCACCTCGCCGGCGGATGCGATCAGCAAGGGCATTTCGCTGGTGCCCGAGGATCGCAAGGGGCAGGGCCTCGTGCTGGGCATGAATTGTCGGGACAATATGACCCTGCCGCAGGTCGGCAACTTGTCGTCCGGCCCCTTCGTCGCACCCGGCGCGGAAACGGCGATTTTTGACAAGTATAAGGAAAAATTGGATATCCGCACACCAGGATGGAAGCAAACGGTGGGCAACCTGTCGGGCGGCAACCAACAGAAGATTGTCATTGGCAAATGGCTGTCGATGAATCCCAAGGTGTTGATTGTGGATGAACCGACACGCGGCATCGACGTTGGTTCGAAATCCGAAATTCACACCCTGATCCGCGAGCTGGCGGCCCAAGGCTATGCCGTCATCGTCGTCAGCTCTGAAATGCCTGAGGTTTTGCACGTCAGCGACCGCATCGTCGCGATGTTTTCTGGCCGTGTCATGCGGACCTTCACGTCAGACGAGGTGACCGAAGAAAGTCTAATTCAGGCAATCTCAGGGATAGCCCCCACCCAAAAGGTGGCGTAAATGCGGATCGGTTTTGCGGGATTGGGTCGGATGGGTCAGTGCATGGCCCGAAACCTGATCGGCGCCGGACATGATGTGCGGGTCTGGAACCGGACCGCTCAGACATCCCGTGACTTTGCCGCGGCAGAGAGCTGCATCGTGGCACTGACACCCGCCGATTTGGTCGGTCAGACGGACATCGTGGTGACGATGCTTGCCGATGACGCGGCCTCTGACGCGGTGCATTTCGGCGTCGACGGCCTTTTTGCCGTGAAAGGTGCGACGGTCATCGTTGAAATGGGAACGATGAGTCCCGACCACATCGCGAAGCTATCGAACAATGCCCCCGAAGGCGTCCGCGTAATTGATGCGCCCGTTTCAGGGGCGACCCAGGCGGCTGCGGATGCCGATTTGCTTGTCATGGCCGGCTGCGAAAAGGGCGACGCAAATCTGACGGCGGTGTTTGGTGCCATAGCCCGCGAAACCATCTATCTGGGTCAGGCCGGATCGGGTTCCGTCATGAAACTTGCCGTGAATTCATTGATCCACGGGATAAACCAGACCTTGGCAGAAGCGTTGACGCTGGCGGAATCATCGGGCATCGCAGCCGAAACAGCCTTTGACGTGATCGAAGCCTCCGCCGCCTGCGCCCCAATGCTGAAATACCGCCGCCCGCTCTATTTGAACGAACCGGCACATGATGTGACATTCACGGTATCTCTGGCGCGCAAGGACATGGAAGTCACGGCCAGGCTTGCCGAACGGCTTGGCACCGCGATGCCGCAGGGCCGCACCACACTTGCCAAGCTGATCGAAGCGGAGGCCGCCGGATACGGCGCGCGCGACATGGCGTCAATGCTGGACTACATGCGAAGGGATACGCAATGAAGGCAGCACTTTTTGTCGGCGGCTGGGAAGGCCATGCGCCGACACAGTTCGCGGGTTGGTACAAGGACCTGCTCGAAGCGAACGGCTTCACGGTCGATGTGCATGACACGCTTGCACCGCTGGAGCGACCCGAAGATCTGGAGGATGTCGATCTGATTACGCCGATCTGGTCGTCTGCACGATCCGGTCATCGCGAAGAATTCGGCAATATGACGAAAGCGCAGGAAGATGGTCTGTTGAAGCTGATCGCTGGCGGCTGCGGCATCGCAGGCTGGCACGGTCACATGGGCGATGCCTTCCGCGACCGCCCGACCTATCACTTTTTGATCGGCGGGCAGTTCGTGGCGCATCCGCCGGGCTGGCCGGACAATCTGCAACCGCGCGAGGATTATGTCGATTACGATGTGACCATCTGCAAGCCTGACGATCCGATCGTCAGGGGCATCCGAAGTTTCCGCCTCAAGACAGAGCAATATTACATGCTTGTTGATCCATCCAACGAAGTGCTGGCGACAACCACCTTTTCTGGCGATCATTTGTGGTGGATCGAAGGCACTGTCATTCCCGTTGTGTGGAAGCGCCGCTGGGATAAAGGGCGGGTATTCTACTGCTCGATCGGGCACGAACTCGATGATCTAAAGGTGCCGGAAGTCACCGAAATCATCCGCCGCGGGGCGCTTTGGGCGTCACGACGGTGCATCAACACTGAAAATGACAAAAGGGACATGACATGAAACTTCTTCGCTACGGCGCTGCGGGTGCTGAGAAACCGGGTCTTTTGGACGACGATGGCCGTGTGCGTGACCTGTCCGGCGTCGTGCCCGACATCGCGGGAGAGGCACTGCGTCCATCGGGGCTGAAGGCATTGCAGGCGATTGATCCCTCGACCCTGCCGTTGGTCGATGGCACGCCGCAGGTCGATCTGCGCCTTGGGGCTTGTGTCGGCGGTATCGGCAAATTCGTGTGCATCGGCCTGAACTATGCCGACCACGCCGAAGAGGCCGGCATGCCGATCCCGGCAGAGCCCATCATCTTCAACAAATGGACGTCTGCCGTTATTGGGCCAAACGACGACATTCAGGTCCCGCGCGGTTCAATCAAAACCGATTGGGAGGTCGAGCTGGGCGTCGTGATCGGCGAACCCGGTTCCTACATAGACGAAGCGAATGCGATGGATCACGTCGCTGGCCTGTGCGTGATCAACGATGTGTCCGAACGCGACTTCCAGTTGAACCGCGCGGGCACCTGGGACAAAGGTAAGGGCTGTGACACCTTCGGTCCGACCGGGCCGTGGCTTGTGACACTGGACGAAATTGCCGACATGGATGATCTGGACATGTGGCTGGATGTCGACGGCAAACGGATGCAGACGGGTTCGACAGCGACCCTGATCTTCAAGATCCCGCACCTTGTGTCCTATTGCAGTCAGTTCATGAGCCTGCAACCCGGCGACATCATTTCAACCGGCACACCACCCGGCGTCGGTATGGGTCAAAATCCGCAGCAGTTCCTGCATGGTGGTGAAGTGGTAACGCTGGGTATTGCCGGCTTGGGTGAGCAGAAATCGAAAGTGCGGCCCGCCTGATTAAATGACAAGGGCCACGGCCCGCAAAGCCGTGGCCCTTGGTTTCGGGCCGTATGACCAATGACAGGCATGGTGTCTGGACCCCGTTTTCCGTTCGTGCACGTTTGCGCGCCATCCGTCGTCTGGCGAAGGCGCAATCCAATGCTGTAGAAAGATACGGGCGGCGTCCGGTCGCCCCAAGGTTTGATGTGTCCGCAACGATACAGTCTGGGGCCGTCCATGTCGGATGTTAGAGCAGAATTCCAACGCACCTATGGGTGCGTTGGAATTCTGCCTTTCCTCGTGGAAACCGGATCTGACCTGCTCCCCTAAAAAGTCCGCGATTTGGGGTTAGTCTGTTCCTTGTAAAGGAGACGGACGATGAAGCGATCAAGGTTCACGGAAGAACAGA
>NZ_FOEJ01000001.1:0-2500 GCF_900110705.1 Loktanella sp. DSM 29012
TCTGTTCTTCCGTGAACCTTGATCGCTTCATCGTCCGTCTCCTTTACAAGGAACAGACTAACCCCAAATCGCGGACTTTTTAGGGGAGCAGGTCAAGGGGAGCAGGTCAACGCGACTACTGCTTCCACATTGCTTCCACGGCGGTTGCGCCAACGCAAAAAGCCACCCGAGGGTGGCGTTTAAGGTATTGATATTATTGTGTAAGTGTTGGTTGCGGGAGTAGGATTTGAACCTACGACCTTCAGGTTATGAGCCTGACGAGCTACCGGGCTGCTCCATCCCGCGACAGTGTTTGATTTTGATCGTTTGAGAGATACTGAACCGTGCTTATTAGGTGTGGCGATGACTTACTCTCCCACGTCTTGAGACGCAGTACCATCAGCGCAGTGGCACTTAACGGCCGAGTTCGGGATGGGATCGGGTGTTTTGCTCACGCTATGATCACCACACCAAAAAAGCACGGTGGATCGCCCAGGCGATCTACCGAGTGCGCAAGGCACGGTTGCTATGCAACTGTGCGGCGGCACCGGGTTGATCACCTGGGCGGTTCCGTATCAGCAACCGGGTCCGTTTTCACGGTCGATTGTCGTTCCAAGAATAAGCAACTGATGTTGTGTGTGTATGTATTCTGATTTGGTCGTCGTAAAAGCATGGCTTCTACTGGATCAAATCAAGCCTATCGAGCCATTAGTACCAGTCAACTGAACACATTGCTGCGCTTACATCTCTGGCCTATCGACGAGGTGGTCTACCTCGGCTCTCAGGGATATCTTGTTTTGAAGGGGGCTTCCCGCTTAGATGCCTTCAGCGGTTATCCTGTCCGATCATAGCTACTCTGCACTGCCGTTGGCACGACAACAGATCCACCAGTGGATCGTTCACCCCGGTCCTCTCGTACTAGGGGCAACTCTTCTCAAATATCCTACACCCACGGAAGATAGGGACCGAACTGTCTCACGACGTTCTAAACCCAGCTCACGTACCTCTTTAAACGGCGAACAGCCGTACCCTTGGGACCTGCTCCAGCCCCAGGATGAGATGAGCCGACATCGAGGTGCCAAACGGTGCCGTCGATATGGACTCTTGGGCACCATCAGCCTGTTATCCCCAGCGTACCTTTTATCCGTTGAGCGATGGCCCTTCCACTCGGGACCACCGGATCACTATGGCCGTCTTTCGACTCTGCTCGACTTGTCAGTCTCGCAGTCAGGCTGGCTTCTGCCATTGCACTCAACGAGCGATTTCCGACCGCTCTGAGCCAACCTTCGCGCGCCTCCGTTACAATTTAGGAGGCGACCGCCCCAGTCAAACTACCCACCACACAGGGTCCCGGATCCGGATAACGGACCGCGGTTAGACATCAAGCAATGCAAGGGTGGTATCTCAAGGGAGGCTCCACGAGGACTGGCGTCCCCGCTTCAAAGCCTACCACCTATCCTGCACATGCATGGCCTGATGCCAGTGTGAAGCTGTAGTAAAGGTGCATGGGGTCTTTCCGTCTAACCGCGGGTAACCGGCATCTTGACCGGTAATTCAATTTCGCTGAGTCCACATTTGAGACAGCGGGGAAGTCGTTACGCCATTCGTGCAGGTCGGAACTTACCCGACAAGGAATTTCGCTACCTTAGGACCGTTATAGTTACGGCCGCCGTTTACCTGGGCTTCAATTCGGAGCTTGCACTCCTCCTTTTAACCTTCAGGCACCGGGCAGGCGTCAGACCCTATACGTCGTCTTACGACTTCGCAGAGCCCTGTGTTTTTAGTAAACAGTCGCCACCCCCTGGTTTGTGCCCCCGGCCTCTACTTGCGTAAAAACCGGGCCTCCTTCTCGCGAACTTACGGAGGTATTTTGCCGAGTTCCTTAAATGTGGTTCTCTCAAGCGCCTTGGTATTCTCTACCAGTCCACCTGTGTCGGTTTAGGGTACGATCTTAAAGGAGGGCTATTTCCAGGGACCTGTTGGCAGCCCATTCAATCCGATAAGGATGAACTACGTCTCAGATCCGTCACCACTCCACGGCCCAGGAATATTAACCTGGTTCCCATCGACTACGCCTTTCGGCCTCGCCTTAGGGGTCGGCTTACCCTGCTCAGATTAGCTTTAAGCAGGAACCCTTGGACTTTCGGCGAGGGAGTCTCTCACTCCCTTTGTCGCTACTCATGTCATCATTCTCACTAGTGATCTCTCCACCCGATGGCTCACGCCCGGGCTTCATCGAAAGCTTCGCGTCTCCAATACTGGCGAACCAGTTAAGGAGACAGGAAACTATGTCACACTACGCTCTGCTACCGCGCACATAAAGTGCACCCTAGACTTCGGCTCATGGCTTGAGCCCCGTTACATCTTCGCCGCAGGACAGCTTATTTAGACCAGTGAGCTGTTACGCTATCTTTAAAGGATGGCTGCTTCTAAGCCAACCTCCTGGTTGTTTTGGCCGTCCCACCTGCTTTCCCACTTAGCCATGAATTAGGGGCCTTAGTCGTAGGTCAGGGTTGTTTCC
>NZ_FOEJ01000001.1:7500-935706 GCF_900110705.1 Loktanella sp. DSM 29012
ATATTCGCCGGGGTTGTCCACCATACCGTCGATGGTCACGGTCCAAGGGTCGATCACCATGGCACTGGCGTTCTGTACAGGATCGGTCTTGCCGGTGCCGAATTCATAAAAGTTGTTGTAGGTCGTGATGTCCTCAAAGCTGTTGGGCACCAGTGCGTCCTGCGCCCGTGCGCCGCCCGCGACGGCGATCGCACCCAGACCTGCCGTGCCCGCGATCAACTGGCGCCTGTTCAGGAACAGGGACTTTGGTGTGACGTCTGCGGGTGTCAGGTCGTTCTTCCAGCGATAGGCCATGCGGCGCTCCCTCGTTTTTTGTGTCTCTCTATATACGCATGGATTGACTGAAAGGTTTCTCACGATGCAGCCAGCCACTGAAATGCCGCACAATCAGGGGGTGAAATCGATCACGAAAACTCACGGGCGATCACACAGATGGCATTTGAAAAATAAAACTATCGCAGCTTAGTGACAGACCTAGGTCTGACCAGTGACATGCTGCCGCAGAAGGCTACGAAACTTTCGCGCGAGAGGGGCATTGGGAAGCATACAGCGCATGACGCTGTTGGATCAAACTAGGAGACGACAAAATGCTACGCCGTACCTTTATGACGACCGCCGCCCTGATGACCTTGGGCACCGGTGCGTTTGCCGCCGCCCACGCCGCTGAAAAAGACATCGTGGACACCGCTGTCGAAGCCGGCAACTTTACCACGCTGGTTGCAGCCGTTGAGGCCGCTGGCCTGGTCGAGACGCTGAAGGGCGAAGGCCCGTTCACCGTGTTTGCACCGACAGATGAGGCATTTGCCGCGCTGCCCGAAGGCACAGTCGAGGGTCTGCTGGCAGATCCCGAAGCACTGGCCGCCGTCCTGACGTATCACGTCGTGCCGGGTTCCGTGATGTCCACGGACCTGTCCGATGGCATGAACGCCACAACCGTCAACGGTGCCGATGTCACGATCACCGTGGGTGATTCCGTGATGGTCAACGACGCAACGGTCACGACCGCCGACATCGCAGCCACCAATGGCGTGATCCATGTGATCGACACCGTTATTCTGCCGCCGATGTAATCGCCGCATCAGCGACAGAGAAAGGCCCCGGCAATTGCCGGGGCCTTTTGCGTTGTTGGGCCTCGTTCTACAAATCGGCGATGATCGCCTCGATCTGCTGAATCCGCGTGTTCGGCGCGGGATGGGTCGCCAGGAACTCGGGGCTGCGACTGCTGGCACGGCTCATCTTTTCCCAAAATGTCAGGGCAGCGCGCGGGTCGTAACCCGCTGCATCCATCAACGCGATACCCAAGCGATCTGCCTCCAGCTCGTTCCGGCGCGAATAAGGCAGCAGGACACCGTATTGCACCCCCATGCCCAGGGCCGACCCGATCTGTTCGCGGCCCGCGACCTCGCGCGCACCCAATGCAGCGTCCAGCACACTCAATCCGATTTCGCTGGCCATCTGGGCCGACACTCGTTCCGCTCCGTGATTTGCCTGCAAATGCGCGATCTCGTGCCCCACGACCGCGGCCAGTTCCGCATCGGTGCTGGCAATCTGCATCATGCCTGAAAACACACCGATCCTCTTTCCCGGCAGGGCAAAGGCATTTGGTTCAGGGCTCTGAAACACCTGCCAGCGCCAACTGGAAGAATTCTCACCGGCGGCGTCCAGCAGGCGGCGCGTCACACGATCAAGCCGGTTCTGATAGGCCGCGTTGTTCGACACCGGGACCTGCTGCTGGATCGCATTCCATTCCTGCAATCCCATCTGCGCGACCTGTTGTTCGGACACCAGTGTCGGTCCGTCATCGCAGGCCACAAGGCCGAGTGCCGCGATGCTGGCGAAAATCGTGCTGCGAATGGTCATGATGCGCATGCTGTGCCTCCGTTGGACATGATTGCGTTTCAACACATTGCACCATGACGCGGTTCCCCGCCATCACGCCGTCACGGCCCCGCACAAGAAAAGGGGGCGGGCATCGGCCCGCCCCCGTCCGTGTTCAGTGGACGATTTCAGGTTTGGGCAGCCGGGTCGCACTGACCCTGTCGCCCACGATCAAACCATCGGCACCGGCGCTGATCTGGACGGTATCCCCGTCACGCACATCACCACCCAGAATCATTTCGGCCAGATGATCCTGAATGGCCCGCTGGATCACGCGCTTCAACGGGCGCGCGCCGAACACGGGATCATAGCCTTCGTCGGCCAGCCACTGCCGCGCCGCCGCATCGAGGTCGAGCGTGATGTTGCGGCTTTCCAGACGGCGCTCCAACCGCCGCAACTGGATATCGACGATCCCGCCCATGTCGTCGCGGCTGAGCCGGTCAAATATGACGGTGTCATCCAGCCGGTTCAGGAATTCGGGCCGGAAATGCGCCTGCACCGCTTGCATCACATCACGCTTGGCCGCCGCGGAATCCGCACCCTCTGGCAATTGGCTCAGCGCTTGCGACCCAAGGTTCGAGGTCAGGATGATCAGGGTCTGCTTGAAATCCACGCGCCGCCCCTGCCCGTCGGTCAGAATACCGTCATCCAACACCTGCAACAGGACGTTGAACACGTCGGGGTGTGCCTTTTCGACCTCGTCGAACAGCACGACCTGATAGGGTCTGCGCCGCACCGCCTCGGTCAGCACGCCACCTTCGTCGTAGCCGACATAGCCCGGAGGCGCGCCGATCAGGCGGGACACGGCGTGTTTCTCCATGAATTCACTCATGTCGATACGCACCATCGCGTTGTCATCGTCGAACAGATAATCCGCTAGGGATTTCGTCAGTTCGGTCTTGCCGACGCCGGTTGGCCCCAGGAACAGGAACGACCCCAGCGGCCGCGCCTCGTCGTTCAAACCCGCGCGTGCGCGGCGCACGGCGTTAGACACCGCGCGCACGGCAAACTCTTGTCCGATGACGCGGGCACCCAGCGCCTCTTCCATGCGCAGCAGCTTGTCACGTTCGCCTTCCAACATCTTGGACGTGGGAATACCGGTCCAGCGCTCGACGACCTCGGCGATCTGTTCAGGGCGTACGGCATCCTCGACCACCTGATCGTCACCGTCGGTTTCCGCCAGCTTGCGTTCCAGCTGCGGGATTACGCCATAGGACAGCTCTCCGGCTTTGGCGAGGTTGCCCTCGCGCTTGGCGATGTCCAGCTCGGCGCGGGCGCGATCGAGCTGCTCCTTGACCTCGCGCGCGCCCTCCAGCTTGTCACGCTCGGCCTGCCAGGCAGCCGTCATTTCCGAAGCGCGTTCCTGCAATTCGGCAAGATCCTTTTCCAGCCGTGCCAGCCGTTCCTTGGACGCCGCGTCGTCTTCCTTGCGCAGGGCCTCCTGCTCGATCTGCTTTTGCATGATGTCGCGATCCAGCGCGTCCAGCGCCTCTGGCTTGCTGTCCACTTCCATCCGCAGGCGGCTGGCGGCCTCGTCCATCAGGTCGATCGCCTTGTCGGGCAGGAACCGGTCGGTGATGTAGCGGTGCGATAGCGTGGCAGCAGCGACCAATGCGGCATCGGCGATCCGCACGCCGTGGTGCAGCTCGTACTTTTCCTTGATCCCACGCAGAATGCTGATGGTATCCACAACGGTCGGCTCCTCGACCATGATCGGCTGGAACCGCCGTGCGAGGGCCGCATCCTTTTCGACATACTTGCGGTATTCGTTCAACGTCGTCGCACCCACGCAATGCAGCTCGCCACGCGCAAGCGCCGGCTTGATCAGGTTGGCCGCGTCCATCGCACCATCCGATTTGCCCGCCCCCACCAGCGTGTGCATTTCGTCGATGAACAGGATCACCTCGCCTGCGGCGGCCTCGATTTCCTTGAGGATCGCCTTCAGTCGTTCTTCGAACTCGCCGCGATATTTTGCACCGGCAATCAGCGCCCCCATGTCCAGCGCCATCAGGCGCTTGTTGCGCAGACTTTCCGGCACATCGCCATCGACGATGCGCAGGGCAAGACCCTCTGCGATCGCGGTTTTGCCGGTGCCCGGTTCGCCGATCAGCACAGGGTTGTTCTTGGTCCGGCGCGACAGCACCTGCATCGCGCGGCGGATTTCCTCGTCCCGGCCAATGATCGGGTCGATTTTCCCTTCGCGGGCGGCTTCTGTCAGGTCGCGGGCGTATTTGTTCAGGGCGTCATAGCCATCTTCGGCGCTCGCGCTGTCGGCCGTGCGCCCCTTGCGCACGTCGTTGATCGCGCTGTTCAGGCCCATGGCCGTCACCTTGCCGGCGTCCAGCGCATCCTTGGCCTTGGATTTGACCACCGCCAGCGCCGTCAGAATGCGTTCGACAGGAACAAAGCTGTCACCGGCCTTGGACGCCAGCTTTTCGGCCTCGTCCAGCACCTTGGCCGTCAAGGTATCGACGTAGATCTGGCCACTGCCGCCAGTGACGCTTGGCAGTTTGGCTACGGCGGCATCGACGGCAGCACGCACGACCGCAGCATCGCCAGCGGCCTTGGTAATCAGGTTATTCGCCAACCCCTGTTCGTCGTCCATGACGGCTTTCAACAGGTGTTCGGGCAAGACGCGCTGGTGATCTTCGCGCATAGCGATGGTCTGGGCGGCCTGTATGAAACCGCGCGACCGTTCCGTGAATTTTTCGAGGTTCATGTCATCTCTCCTGTAAAGCACCCTGTCTCGGCGCCCGCTTTGCGGCACGCCCGTTCTGGGCCTCAGAATAGAAATGGGTGGGGTCAGCAGGTGTTGCAAGTCTGCCGCAGTCGATTTCTACGCGCCTCAAACGCAAAACGCGGCCCGCAAACGGGCCCGCGTTTCGTCAGGTCATCAAGACCCAGATCAGTTGTTGGTCAGCGGATCGCCGTCAGCACCTTCGGGACCGGAAGGAGTCGGAAAGAACGGTGCAGCACCACCGTCCGGATCAGGACCGCCTGCGGCACCCTGATCGGGATCGACAACCTCGTCGATGACCAGACCGCTTTCGGTCGTGACGCTTTCGTCGCCCTCCACCTCTGCAGGCGCATCCTCGGTAGCGGCCTCTGTATCGTCACCCGTGGGGGCCTCGGCTGCCGTGTCAGATGTCGGGGACGTTGTGGCATCGGTATCTTCAGGTGTGACGGCATTGCCGCTTTGCTCTTCGACGGCAGCATCGGGGTCAGGTGCGCCTTCACCGACGGTGTCACCATCGGTTGCCTCTTCCACAGCCTCGGATTCGGCGTTGTCGCTGGCCTCTTCCTCTGCGGGAGCAGCTTCTTCCTCGGCAGGCGCAGCTTCTTCCTCACCCGGAGCAGCCTCTTCCTCAGCCGGTGCAGCTTCTTCCTCTGCCGGAGCAGCCTCTTCCTCAGCCGGAGCGGACTCTTCCTCAGCCGGAGCGGCTTCTTCCTCAGCCGGTGCGGCCTCTTCGGTCATGTCTTCTGCTGCGGGCTCTTCCATGGCGTCATCAGCCGTGGCCGGTTCGGCCTCTTCGGCAACATCGACCTGCGGGCCGGACCCTACGGCCTCTCCGACATGCGGCGCAGTCGCCGCGATGGCGATCGCGATCAGCGCGGCTGCACCAACGCCGAGACCGACAATCATGAAAAACGGGTTGCCGGACATACCGCCAGTTGAATTCGCCATCTGTGTCTCATCCTTCATCTTTCGCCGGTTCCGGCGCGTTCATCTATAAATAGGGTTTCACGGGATGTGGTCAATTCAGACCGGCCTGTCACATTGCCCTTTTTCGGTTCCTTCCCTAAACGACATTTACCCGCGAAAAGGAAGCTGCCATGTCCCTGCCCGCCGATGACCGCCTGATTGTCGCCCTTGATGTGCCCAATGTAATTGCGGGGCTGGAACTGGCACAGACCCTCGGGGATGCGGTTTCATTCTACAAGATCGGGCTGGGCATGTTGACCGGTGGCGGCCTCGCGTTGGCTAACGAACTCAAGCAGGACCAAGGCAAACGCATCTTTCTGGACATGAAGCTGTTCGACATCGGTGCCACAGTCGAGGCTGCGGTGCGGGGTTTTGCCCAGTTCGATATCGATTTCCTGACGGTCCACGGCGATCCGCATGTGGTGCGCGCTGCCAAACAGGGGGCCGCTGGCAGTGATCTGAAAATCCTTGCCGTGACGATCCTGACTTCGCTGGACCGCGCCGATCTGGACGCGTCCATGATCCGCGACGGCGCGGTACCGGATCTGGTGGTCGAACGTGCAGGCCGCGCCTTTGACGCCGGCGCTGACGGCATCATCGCATCCCCCCAAGAGGCCGCCGCAATCCGCGCCCTGCCCGAATCGCAAGGCCGCCTGATCGTCACACCGGGGGTGCGTCCATCGGGTGCTGCATTGGGGGACCAGAAACGCGTTGCTACACCTCAAAGCGCCATACAGGACGGGGCTGACCACATCGTTGTCGGGCGCCCGATCTGGCAAGACAAGGACCCCAAATCAGCCGCGCAATCGATTCTCGCACAGATGAACGCGGCCCACAGCCATCAGGCGATGTAAACGTTTTTTATACGAGCCCGGAACTTTTTTCGCCGACGGCTCGTTACTCTTGCAACAGTCAGGGCCAAGCAACGGAATTCGCTGGCCTTTTGAGCAGGAGTAACACGATGACACAGATCAACCTCGGTTCCGTCAGCTACAACGCCACCGCCGGCGCATTCGAAGCACGCGTCGACATTCGCCGCGCAGGTCAGACGTTCCGCTACCCCTGTCAGGTTGCCGGCCCGATGACGATGGACATGGAACGCGTCAAATCCGGTCTTGCACGCCACGCATTGCGCATGTCCGACAGCGGATCAAATCTGCTGTCCCACGTCTGAATACCATCCCTTCCGAAGGTTCGGCTGCGATCCCTGCCTCTGTCCCAAGAGTGATCGCACCCCTTGGCCGACCTTTTACTGTGGGCCCGTCACATTTGGCGGGCCCATTTTTTCAGTCGTTGATATCGCGATCCCAGACCTTGGGTTTGGACCCTGGAAGTCCAAAGACCCGGCGCATCGCCAGATAGGCCAGCAATGACAGGACCGCGAAAATCACAAGTACCCAAGCCAGCGCGTTGATCGGCGCAACCAGCAGGATCAGCCCAAGCGCTGCTGCGCCAGCGGCAAACCCCAAAAAGATGTAGCCCGGCACCATCACCTCGAGCGTGGCAAGTGCCAGCGCCGCCGACATCCAGACCCACCAGACGGACCACAGCGCCATCAGACCTTGCCCCGCAGCATTTTGAACGCGTTGCCGAATGCCTCGACCGCGTCGGCGGGCAGGATGATGGTCTGCTTGCCCGGCCCGGACCCCAGCTTGTTCAGCGCCTCGACCTGTTTCAGCGCGACCTGGTACTGCGCCGCTTCCAGTCCGTTTTCCGCAATCGCGACCGCCACCACCTGGGTTGCATAGGCTTCGGCGTCGGCCAGAACGCGGCGGGCCTTGGCCTCTTGTTCTGCGGCATAGAGGTCGGCATCGGCCTGCAATTCGACTGACCGCTTCTTGCCCTCGGCCTCGGTCACCTGGGCGCGGCGGGCGCGTTCGGCGTTCAGCTGCTGCAACATCGCAGCACGGGTCGCGGCATCCAGATTGACGTCCAGAATTTCGGCGCGCGTCACCTCGATCCCCCAGTCATCGACCTGCTGGGCCAGTTGTTCGCGCACGGCGGCAATCACGCTGGACCGGTTGGATTGCACCTGATCCAGTTCCATCCGGCCGACCTCTGACCGGACGATGCCTGCGACCGTGGTGCCGATGGCGCCGTCTACGTCGCGGATACGGTACACCGTCTTTTCGGGTTCGATGATGCGGTAGAACACGCTGGTTTCAACCTGCACCAACACGTTGTCCGATGTGATCGCGTCCTGCTGCATCGTGGGCAACTGACGTTCCAGAATGCTGACCTGATGTTTGACCCGGTCCAGAAAGGGAATGATGAAATTGATCCCCGGCCCCAACACCGCCCGCAGGCGGCCCAGCCGTTCGACAACGAATTTTTCGGACTGCGGCACGATCCGGACACCCGCAAGGATGCAGACGATCAAAAAGATCGCGAGCAGGATCAGAACCAGATTGTCAGCCAAAAATTGCAAAAACACGTCCTCGGCCATGATCGCCTCCTGATTGCTGCGACAGAGCTATGTTAGCACGGGATGCGTTGCAATGATCCAGTTTGACCCATCGCGGTCGTTTTTGCGCCGCGCGCAAAGCATTTGACCAAATCGCGGACAGGGTAGAGACTAAAGAACGCCGCCGGACCTGGGTCCGACGACGTTCAGCCCTGTAGCCAACAGGACGGGAACAGGTGCCGCAGCCGGGAAGCGAGGCACCCACCGGACCGACTGCAAACAGTCGACCGATCCCTATGCCCCGGCGCACGACGCGCGCCGGGGAAACGCTTATCAGACCCGTTTCAGGTCCGTGATGGACATGTCCCACGACAGCGGCGTGGGGTCGGGTTGCTGCCTGCTCTCTTCGGGCAGGGCGCGTCCGACCAGCGCGATGATTGCGATCACCGCCCAGATCGACAGAACCACGATCGCGGCATAGCCTGCCCCCTTGAGCATCAGCATCAGCACGTCACCAGCCAGCCGGGACTTGTTGCTGACGCCCAGCAAGTTGGTCGAAGTTTCGTCGCTATTCATATCGCACGCTCCTTAGTTGACTGGCGCATAGCCGTGGATCTGTGCCCAGGCGAACCAATTGTCGACAACCGTGCCGGTCAGCAGGATCCCGATGCCGCCGGTCAGCGGTGTCAGGACAGCGAACCACCAGGCCCAGCGGTGAATGCCTTCCATCGTGGCGTTGAACCCCATGGTCCAGCGCCAGAACAAGGCGGCGCGTTCCGTTGCCGTGCCGCGGTCCACGATCTGTTCCAGCTCTCGGTCGCCGCCGAAACGGCTGACCGCCAGAATGGTTGCGCCATGCATCGCGAACAGCAGGGCAGAGCCATAAAGGAACGCGATCGAAAGCGCGTGGAACGGATTGTAGAACAGGTTTCCGTAGGTGATCGAAAACAGATTGGTCCAATCGAGGTGGCTGAACACGCCGTAGGGGACGCCTTCGGACCAGCTGCCCATGGCAATCGGACGAAAGAAGTTCAGCACAAAGATCAGCCACAACAGCGCGGCAAAGGCCCAGCTGACGTGATGGCCCATCCCCAGCGCCGTGGCGCGGGTATAGGTGCGGATCCACCATGCGATGCAGCCCACCCCAAAGAAGAAGCTGGAAATCAGCCACCAGCCACCTTCGTCCAGCGGGGCAAAGCCCAGACCGTAATCGGCTGGCGGCGGGTCCAGCGACAGCCAGAACAGATCGCGCAAGAAGATCCCCGGCGAATAATCCGCCTGATCCCAGAACGCCATGCCGATGATAAAGAACCACGCAGCAAATCCGATGACCGCGACCAGACCGTATGGTCCCAGATGCACCGGACCGATCTGGGCGTTGCCGAAAATACCCGCCAGTGTCGAAAAGCCCGCCTTCTTGGACCGTTCGAAATCGGTGGTCAGGTCGCCTTCGCTGACGCCCATTTCGGGAGGACCCTGAACCTGGACGGCCGTAAAGATGTTTTGATACTCAGGCATGTCTCATTCCTCCTTACAGGTTCACCCACCAGGGCAGTTCGTAATACCAGTCCCACCAGACGATCCATTCCTCGAACCAGATGGTGCCGGAAATCACGATGCAGACGGCTGACCAAAAACCGGCCATCAGCGCCAGGAACAGACCCAGACGGTGGATGCCCAGCGGCCCGATCGAATAACCGATGAGATCGCGGAAATAGGTGTCTTCGTGATCAGGCGAACGCACGACATCGCCTTTGCGGGCCGGGTTCATGGCCGACAGGATCAGCGATCCGTGCAACGCCAGCGCCAGTGCCGTGATCCAGAAGAAACTGATCGCGACCATGTGGGCGGGGTTATAGTGGAAGTTGCCGTAGGCGTATCCCACGTTGTTGACCCAATCGAGGTGGCTGAAGATGCCGTAGGGAAATCCGTGACCCCAGGCGCCCATAAGGACGGGGCGGATGATGACCAGTGTGACATAGGCGAAAATCGCGACGCCGAATGCGAACGGCACGTGATAACCGATGCCCAGCTTGCGGCAGATTTCGACCTCTCGCATCATCCAGCCGACAAAGGCGAAGACGGCGCAGATGGTGATGATTTGCCACAACCCGCCTTCCAGCAGTGGCGCGGCCCCAAGGCCCACCTCCAGGCTGGGTGGATTGATGGAAATCAACCACGGGTTCCAGGTCGGTCCCTGACTCGCACCGTAGAAAATCAGAATTGTGCCCAAGGCCGAAAAGAAGAAGGTCACGACCCCGAAGAAGCCGACATAAAACGGCCCCACCCAGAAATCGAACAGGTCTCCTCCGACAAGCGTCCCGCCGCGGACGCGGTATTTTCGCTCGAAGCTGAGTTGCGCCATTATGCGTCCCCTCGTTGCGTGACGCGGCCCCCATGGCCGTATCGTTTGTTGTTTACCGAGGGCGGGTCACCCCGCCCTCGGCGAAGTTTCAATGCTTATTCAGCGGCCATTTCGCTACCGAATGCACGGTTGAACCAGTTCGTCTCCGGATTGCTCAGCAGGACGAGGTGAATCATCGCTGCCAGCAGAAAAAGGAAGACGCCCTGTGCCACGAAAACGCGGCGCGGATCGAAAATGAGCCAGATCTTGTAGAACTGTGCCATGATAGGTCTCCTTTAGCTCCAGTTGAACCAGGGCAGTTTGATGTACGTCAGTACGTGAGCGACGACTGCGACCGCGGTAAAGATCGCAAATCCGCTCATGTAGACTGTGTGCAGCTCCTGCGCTTGCTCGTCTGTCAGACCTGTAAAGGACAGGTCAGTTTTATCAGCCATCGTTAGTCTCCAACTTTGAACTGACGCCGCGCACCCCGGCGGCCGGGTCTTACGAGGGCTCCTCCCTCGTGGTATCCGCAAGTCCGGGGACCGGCGAAATTCGAAACGCTAGGCACTGAAGATGTGCGGCGTGATGATACGGGCCTGGCTCCAGGCGCTGGCGATGGGGCCCTTTTCGGGCAGCTCCATCCGGCGCGCGGCCTTCAGCACCCAGGTCAATAGCGACAGCGGCAGCGTCGCCGCAAAGATCAGCGCGAAATACGCATAATACTCGCGCTTGGGCGGTGCCGTGCGATCGCGGACCATCTGGTTTGTGGTGAAGTCAGTCATGTCTGTCCTCCTGATTGAAGCGCCGCCACGGTGGTCAGCACCACGCGGTCGTCCCCGTTGTCGCGGGCCGATTTTTCAGCGGCGTCGCGCAATGATTTGGCCGCCGAGATCCGGGTCAGGATCGGATGGCTGGCCACGATTTCATCCAGACGCGCCTGCGCGTCGGCATCCCACGGCAACTGCCGTGTGGTGGTCGGTGTCGCCGGGCCCGCGTCCATGTCGGACCCCAGCGGCAAAATGTGGAACAGGGCATCGAACAGCCCGTTGCAAACCTCTTGCAGCAGATAGGTCGCACCGGCGTAGCCCATGAAAGGCGTGCCGGTATGCCGGCGGATCGCGGCCCCGGGAAAGCTGGCGGGAATAAAGGCGGGTGCGGGTCCGAACCCGGCCTTCATTTCGGCCATGTACATTTTTTCGTTGATCGACCCCATCACGATCAGTGGACGTTTGGTGTGCATCATGTGCCGCACCTCGTCGTTGTTCGTTTTCTTGCCGCGCACACGGGACACCGCAAAAGCGCAGGGAAATCCCAAATCGGTTTCCAGGTAATTGCGGATGCCGCGGGTGTAGGTTTCGTTCGCGACCACGGCGAATTCGCATGTCGCGAAAAAGTCCTGCGTGACCGACCGCCACAGATCCCAGATCGGTTTCAGCGTGGAATGCTTTTCCTGCTCAATAAATGGTTCAGGGTCGAGGCCCAGCAAACCACCCAAAGTGCGCAGAAATTTCGTCGTCTGTTCGATCCCCATGGGGGCTTGCAGATACGGCTTGCCCAGCACCTCGCATAGCCCGCGACCAAATTCACGATACATGCAGATGTTGACGTCGGCATTCACCAGATTGCGCATCTCGGCCAGATGGCTGCCCAGCGGCATGACCATGTTGACGTCAGCGCCGATGCCTTCGACCAGACGCCGGATTTCAGCCAGGTCTGACGGCATGTTGAACGTGCCATACATCGGCCCAAGGATGTTGACCCGCGGGGCCGCACCCTCTTCGCGCTTTTTCTCGGGGGGCATACGCCCCTTGGTCTGGCCGAATTCGGTAAACAGCCATGTCATCGCACGGTCAGCCGATTCCCATTGATCCTCGTCGATGGTTCGCGGCAGGAAACGCTGAATATTGGTGCCCTGCGGCGTGACACCGCCACCGATCATCTCGGCAATCGACCCGGTCACGACAACGGCGGGCAGTGCGGGATCCAACACCTGCCAGGCGCGCTTCATCGCCTCTTCGGTGCCTTCGCCCATTTCGGTTTCACCTAGGCCGGTGACGAC
Source organism: Loktanella sp. DSM 29012 (assembly GCF_900110705.1). GTDB lineage: Bacteria > Pseudomonadota > Alphaproteobacteria > Rhodobacterales > Rhodobacteraceae > Loktanella > Loktanella gaetbuli. The sequence goes on from NZ_FOEJ01000001.1 coordinate 19,892, forward strand.
AATCGGCAGCTCGTGCGGCGGCAATCCGTCGGTGTAATGCAGAACAGAGGTCACAGGCAGGTTTTCGCAACCCACGGGACCGTCAATGACAACCTGCAAACCCTTGGTGGCGCAAAACGCATAGACAGCACCCCAGTACCCGCCGGCCCGGTCGTGATCGGTGACTAGCATGGCGCAGCCCTCCGCATCATCTTGCCCGAAATACTCCGGGGTCCGGGGCAGCGCCCCGAAAGGGGTGGGTGGGCGGGCCTACCCACCACATATGACCGGGATGCAGACATCATATCATCTGCTCCGCTTTGGTAGCGCGGGCCTGCTTATCCAGCTTTTTCTGGTGCTGTGCGCGGAAATCGGGGCGCAGGTTGGGTGCGCCCTCCCAGACACCAGCCGTATCGCCATGGCCCACACCCTCGAAAAAGCCCTTCATCTTGGCCATCCGATCGGTATTGCCCATCGCGGCGGTGACGACCTGTTGCAGGCTGCCCGCACCGGCAGGCCCCATCAGGGGCCGGGCGGAAATAAGATTGGTGAAATACAGCGCCGGGATGCCTAGCTCCTTGGCCTTTTGCACGACCGGCGTCGTACCGATCGCGAGGTCAGGACGGACACCTTCCATTGCAGCCAGATCATCCTCGAGGCTCGCGCGGAATTTGACTTTGACGCCCTTCGCTTCCAGCCAGGCGGCATCATCGGCAGACCAAGGCGTCTTGGGGCAAGCCGTGCCCACATAGGGCACATGCGCGCCGCTTTCGATCAGCAGCCGCGCGACCAGCAATTCAGATCCTTCGTATCCCGACACCGTGATCGTGCCCTTGACCTGCGCGCCGGACAGCGCACCCTTGATCGCGGGCAAAAATGCGTTTTGCGCCGCTGCAACCTTGTCGGCAGCGATCCCGTAGGCGTCGCCGATACCGGCCAGCCAGGCGGCGGTGCCATCCATCCCGACCGGTGCAGAACCGACGACCTTGCGGCCGGCCGCCTGAAACTCGCGCACGCTTGCGGTGTAGAATGGATGGATCGCCGCCGCGACACCGCAATCCAGCGCGGCATATAGCTCGCGCCATTCACGTGTCGGGACGGTCGGACCGGCGGACAGGCCCATCGGGGCCAGCATGGCACCAATCATCATCGGATCGGCGGGGAACATCTCACCCAAGAGGGCGACGGCGGGCAGATCCGACGCCGCGCGATCCGGTCGCGCGACGGGTCCGGCCTCCGCCTCGGCACGGGCATAGTTCAGCATGGCCCCTGCGAGAACGTCCTTTGCCTCGGCGTGGGTGGGGATGCCGAAACCGGGCACATCGATCCCGATGATGCGCACGCCGTTGATGTCCTTAGGCAGCAACCGCAGCGGTACGCCGGAGGCAGTCGGCACGCAGAGGTTCGTCACCACGATCGCGTCGTAGCGATCAGGATCGGCCATGTCGTGAACGCTTTCGCGGATGTCCTCGAACAGCTTGCCCGTGACCAGCGATTCGGAATTGAAAGGCACGTAACCGACAGACCGGCGCGCGCCGTAGAAATGCGACACGAACGTCAGTCCGTAGACGCAGCAGGCAGAACCCGACAGGACGGTTGCCACGCGTTTCATTCGCAAACCGACACGCAGTGACCCGAATGCAGGGCACATCGACTGCGGCTGATCGTGTGGCCCCTTGGGGTAATCGACGGCATATTGGTCGAGGATATCAGATTGGCCCGCATTGCGCGCGGCGGTGTCCAGTTCGGATTTCGATGCGCATAGGCCTGCGTCAGCAGGGGGCTCTGCCCCCGATGCTATCGCATCTCCCCCGGGATATTTTTGACCAGAAGAAGCCGGGGCCTCGGTCACCATGACCGTGCCGGAGGCGTCCTTGCTGACATGAAATCCCTCACGCATCGTCATAGATGACCTCGAGGCTGTCCTTGATGGCACCGTGCTTGCCGCGCATGTCCGTGTCGGTTGCGGGCACCAATTCATAATCGCCGCCCGTGTCCTTGCTGTCGAACAGGGCCAGAAGGCCGTCCTGATCCAGCGGCGTCGGGCGGACGGGGGGCGCGATGCCGACGGCCTCTGCTAGGCCCTCGAACATTGGACCCCACTGCGATTTATGCGTGCCGACGATCTGGTAGTTCGCCGATTTCTTTCGCAAGTCATCGTCCTGCGGGATTGCCGACAGCACCGGGATATCGACGGCCTTCGCAAAGGCTTGCGCCTCACCGGTGCCATCGTCCTTGTTGATCACAAGGCCCGCGACACCGACGTTGCCGCCCATCTTGCGGAAATATTCCACGGCGGAGCAGACGTTGTTCGCCACATACAGAGATTGCAGGTCGTTTGACGCAACCAGAATGACCTTTTGCGCCATGTCCCGCGCGATGGGCAGGCCAAAGCCGCCGCAGACCACGTCGCCAAGAAAATCGAGCAGGACGTAATCAAAATCCCAATCGTGAAAGCCCAGCTTCTCCAAGAGCTCGAACCCGTGGATGATCCCGCGACCGCCACAGCCGCGACCGACCTCTGGCCCGCCGAGTTCCATCGCGAACACGCCGCCGCGTTTGAAGCAGACGTCGCCGATCTTGACCTCTTCGCCGGCCAGTTTCTTCTTGGAGGAGGTTTCGATGATCGTGGGACAGGCCTTGCCGCCGAACAGCAAAGATGTGGTGTCGGATTTGGGATCGCAGCCGATCAGCAGCACACGTTTGCCCATTTCGGCCATCATGTGCGACAGGTTCGCGAGCGTGAAGGATTTGCCGATGCCACCCTTGCCGTAGATCGCGATGATCTGCGTTTTGGACGTGGGTTCCCCCTGAGGCACCTCGAGCGTGGCCTCTGAGTTGGCCTCGTCGCGCAGGGTGCGATCGTAATCCTTGAGGTTCGGGATTTCGTCTTTCATGCGGCGTTCCAATCGAGGATCATTTTGAGACAAGCGGTATCGGTAAAGGCTGTTTGATAGGCCTCTGCCGCGTTACGCGCCGGGCGCGTGTGGGTGATGAGGCCGGACAGGTTCAAAAGTCCGCCCTCGACCAGATCGCGGGTGGCGACCATGTCGGAGGCCTGCCATTCGGCGGCGATGCGGATGCGGGCTTCGCGCATGAAGGCCGGAGCAAAGGCGAACTGGATCGGATCGGTGTAGAACCCGGCCAGCGTGATCTCGCCCCCTTTGGCCAGACGGCCAATAAGGTCCGGCAGCAGGCTGGCCTGGCCAGACGCGTCGTAGATCGCGTTGTAATCGCGGCGCTGATCGGTGGCGGGATCAATGACATCGTACCCCTGCGCACCACCGCGCCGCGCCGGATCGATTTCCCAGACTGTCGGGGCCAGGGCACCAGACAGCACAGTCAGACGGGCCAGCAGGCGACCCAAGGTGCCGTGTCCCACAATGAGGTCAGGTGCGGATTTACCAGGGCCCGTCATCGCATGATAGGCGGTCGCGGCGAGGGCCAGCAAGGCACCAGCGGGCCCGTGTCCTGCGTCCATTTCCGTCACCCGCGCAGCAGGTGTGACCAGCGTTGCTGCGGACGCCCCGAACAGACCATGCGCGTCGCGGTAGCAGGTGGCACCGGGGACAAAGACGGTTGCACCGACAGCCACTGACGGGTCATGCGATTCGACGACCTCGCCGGTCGCCTCGTAGCCGGGCACCAGCGGGTAGCCCATGCCGGGAAACGGCGGCATCGCCCCGGACCAGAACAGCTTTTCGGTTCCTGTGGAAATACCCGAATGGCGCACAGCCACAACAACATCCCCCGCAGACGGCGGCGTCAAAGCCACCGATTCGACGCCGATGCGGCGCGGTTCATGCAAGAGGATGGCGTCAGTATTCACGAAGCTTTCCCACGTTTCCCACACAGTCGTTGCGACCCCGGGGCAACTGTCACTTTAACCTGACGCGACGTTGTGTCAACCCAGTTAGACATTATATGTGTCAACTTTGATTTACACCTGTCACGACGCTCGTGACGAAGGGCCGCGCTGATCGCGGTATCCGGACATCCCCGAAACCGGCCTGCATCAAGAGGGCGGACACCTGTGCCGGTGACCGCGCAGCACCCGTGCGCATCGCCTGACAATAGAGTGCAAAATAGGCATCTCCTGCACGCGTCGGACGCGCGCCGCCCGTCATGGGTTCTGACACGATGATGCGTCCGCCCCGCGGCAGTGCCGCCCGGACCGCCCGCAAAAGCGCCAGGACCGTATCATCCGCATGGTCGTAGAGCACCCGCACGAGGGTGATGACGTCCGCGCCCTCAGGCAGCGGATCGTCGCGGAATGATCCGGCATGGATAATCGTGCGCGCCGACAGCCCGGCCTGTGCGAATCTCTGGCGGGCGGCGGGCACGACGGCAGGCAGATCAAACAGCATCAGCTGCGGCGCAGCGTGCCGCACACCGACTGCCGCCAGAAACGCACCCGTGCCACCGCCGATGTCCATGATGCAGCGCGCGCGCCCCAAATCGACGGCATCCAGCGTGTCCTGTGCCACCAGCGACTGACTGTCCGCCATCAGCTGTGAATAGGTCTGCGCCACGGCAGGGTCAGCAACACCGCCCGCTCCAAAGACATAGGGCCAGAAATCCGCGAGTTCTGTCGTCACCTCATCGCGAAAAAAGGCAACCGGGTCCGACAGATCCCTGTACAGGACGTCGTGGTGCGCGATCATCTGCTGCAACCCCGGCACACCGGCCAGCGCAGCCCCCCGCGTCGTCAGTTGCCACAGGCCGCGCCTCTGCCGCAGCAGGCCCAGACTGGCAGCGCCATTCAGCAAAAGCGTCATGTTGCGCAGCGGGACCGAGGCACGTTGAGCCAGCGCCGCCGTCGGTGACGGGGCGTCGAGCAATTGCGCCGGTATGTCGAAACGTACAAAGGCCTGCAAAATCTGACTGTGGCAAAACCCGGCCACCAGATCGAACATCGCCTCGCCTTCGCGCCGGACGAGGCGACGCAGCAGTGGAATGCGGGCACAGCGCGCCTGAAACGCAGGATCAGCCATCAGACGGGTCCAGCGCGAGGTCCGCACACCCAGTCGCGCAGGCCGGTCGTCGATTGCCGTCATTCGCCGGGCACGGGTTGTCTGGCGACCGCAGGCACCAACCGGTCGGCATAGGCGCGCACCATGCCGGCAAGCGCCGCTTCTCCGGGGCAGGCCGGGATCGACGCGATGGCACCGCCCAGAACATCGTCGAACCGCGCCACGGCCCCACGGACCCCAAGCGCCGCAACGGCGTTTGGTCGCCCGTGCAGATCGTCCTGACCAGCAGGCTTGCCCAGATCAGAGGCGCTACACAGCGCGTCGCGTAGATCGTCGGCAACCTGAAACGCCTCGCCGATGCGGTCGCCCAACTCTTCCCATGGCTCGGCCTCCTGGCCTGCCGCGATGGCACCCATCGTCGTGGCCGCAATGAACAGCGCACCCGTCTTGGACCGGTGATAGGCCGCGAGATCGATGGTTTCCTCGCTCTCCCAACCTTGTCCTGCACAGATACCGTCCGGCATGCCGGTGCGCGTCGCCAGTGAGTCGATCAGCGCAACAGCACGCGCGGGGTGCTGTGCCGCTGCGCGGGCGAGGGTTTGGAACCCCATCACGATCAGGCTGTCACCCGCCAGGACCGCCAGCGGTTCGGAATAGGCGCGATGGACCGACGGCTTGCCCCGCCGGGTATCGGCGTCGTCAAAACAAGGCAGGTCGTCATGCACGAGGCTGGCGCAGTGGATCAGCTCCAGCGCCGCGGCGGCTGCATCGGCAAGCGGCGGCGCATCATCGCCACAGGCACGCGCGACGGACAGCAAAATCGTGGGCCGAATGCGGGCACCACCCGGCGCAGTTGCGTAATCCAGCGCCGCAGCAAGCCGCGTCGGTGCCAGTCCGCCCTGCCCGGTTGCGATGGCCCGCTGAATGGCGGTTTCGATCCGTTGGGTCAGTGGCATTGGACGCACTCCGCAGGTTGTCATTTATTTCTGACAGTTTTGTGTAAATCAGACTGGACAGTTTTAGGCCTGCTGTCAACAATGCAACCATGACATCGCGCACGACCCCACCCGTCATAGCCATCATCGGCACCGGTATCGGCGGGCTGGCCGCAGCATTGCGGCTGGCACATGCAGGTGCGCGAGTGACCGTGTTCGAGGCGCAACCGGCCCCCGGCGGCAAGATGCGCACGATCCCCAGCGCGGCCGGCCCGATCGACGCAGGCCCCACCGTGCTGACGATGCGCAGCGTTTTTGACGACCTGTTTGCCGCAGCCGGGTTGCAACTGGATGATTACGTTACACTGACGCCGCTGGACACGCTGGCCCGCCACTATTGGCCGGACGGCACGATGCTGGACCTGATGGCTGATCCTGACGACAGCCTGGATCAGGTTACGGATGTCTTTGGGCCGCGTGCCGCTGACGAGGTGCGCGGATTTTCGGCCCGTGCGGCGCGGCTCTTTGATGCTTTCGAGTCACCGATGATGAAAACCGCCTCACCCCATCTGGCCGCCATGGCGGGACGTGTCATGCGACAGCCGGGCCTTGCCCTGGACATGGCACCGCATCTCTCTCTGGCCGGTCTGGTGCGGCGCAGCTTTGGCGACCCACGGCTTGCGCAACTGTTTGCACGTTATGCCACCTACGTCGGCGGCGCGCCGCAGCAGTCACCCGCATTGTTGTCGTTGATCTGGGCGGCAGAGGCACGGGGTGTCTGGACCGTCACGGGTGGCATGCACCAACTGGCTGTGACCCTCGCACGACTGGCACAAGAGGCGGGGGCAAGGTTTCACTACAACACGCCTGTCCACCGCCTTGCGGCACAAGGCGGCAGGGTCGCAAGACTGGAATACACCGGCGGCACCCTCGACGTGGATGCGGTCTTGTTCAACGGCGACCCACAGGCCATCGCCCAAGGTCTGCTGGGTGCGGCACCGCGCCCGACTGTCAGACCCGACAGTATCCGGCCGCGCAGCCTGTCCGCCCATGTGGCAAGTTTCGCCGCGACACCTCGGGGCCTGCCACTTGCGCATCACACCGTATTCTTTGCCGACACGCCCAACACCGAATTCGATGATATCGCCAAGGGCCGCACCCCCGTGGATGCCACGCTCTATTTGTGCGCGCAGGACCACGGTCACGTTGCTGCCGATGCGTTGCACCGGTTTGAAATCATCCGCAACGCACCGCCCCTGCCGACTGACAAAAAGGAAGATGACCAATGCAAGACCATGATGTTCGATCGCATGCGGCAGTTCGGCCTGACCTTCAGTCCGGGACCGGTGACGATCACGGGGCCGCAGGAATTCGCGACGCTGTTTCCGGCCAGCGACGGCGCGTTGTACGGGCGATCCCCGCAGGGCACGATGGCGGCGTTCAAACGTCCGACGGCACGCACGACGCTGCCGGGTCTGTACCTGTGCGGGGGCGGTGCACATCCGGGGGCGGGGGTGCCGATGGCCGCACTCTCCGGCCAGCATGCGGCAGAGGCGATGAAACACGACCTGTCTTTGACCTAGAGATTCCACCCGACGGCTATGCTTGGTGGTATGTCGATGGCGTCAGCCACGACAGCAAGCAGGCCGTGAGCGTGATCGGTTTTATCGGATCGGTGTTTTCGCCGTGGTACAAATGGTCTGGCCGTCGCGATCCTGCAAACCACTGCTGCATCAATGTCGCCACCTACGGACCCGGCGCCCGGTTCACCATGACCGACCGTGGCCGCGCGGCCTTGCGCACCACTGACGACACGCTGACCGTCGGCCCGTCGTCAATGCATTGGCAGGACGGCAAACTGGTGATTTCCATTGACGAAATCAGTGCCCCCCCCATCATCAGCCGGGTGCGCGGCACGATCACGCTGACACCGCAAGCGGTGACAGGGGTGGAATTGCCACTGACCACGGACGGCGCCCATGTCTGGCGACCCTTTGCGCCCATCGCCGATATCGCTGTGGATCTGGAATCGGATGGTTGGCAATGGGACGGTCACGGCTACTTCGATGCCAATTTCGGCACGCGCGCGCTGGAAGCGGACTTCGATTTCTGGACGTGGGGGCGCTATCCGACGGCCACCGGTGCCACATGTTTCTATGATGCGACCCTGCGCGATGGCGGCGGGTTCGAGACTGCAATCGCCTTTGACCGTGATGGCGGTGCGGCCCATGTCGCTGCACCCCCGCTGACCCCGTTCAAACGATCCCTATGGCAGGTGAAACGCGAAACACGGGCCGATCCCGGTGTTACGCCAAAACAGCGGTTGAACATGCTTGATGCGCCGTTCTATTCGCGCAGCACCGTGGATACCGTGCTGAACGGCGAATCCGTCACCGGCGTGCACGAGGCGCTGGACCTGACCCGTTACCGGCAACCGCTGCTGAAACCGATGCTGGCTTGCCGGGTGCCGCGCCGCGCGGGCTGGACGTTCTAGCCCAGCGTCACGACAGCACCGCCTGCCGCGGCCGCATCCTCGGCGTCATGTGTGACCATCAGCACTGGCAGATCGCGGTCACGCGCGCGGGCAAAGACCAGATCACGGACCTGCGCGCGCAACGCTGCATCCAGACGGGAAAACGCCTCGTCCAGCAGAAGGGCACAGGGGTCTGACAGCAGCATCCGGATAAGCGCGACCCGCGCCTTTTGCCCCCCAGAAAGCGTGGCGGGATCGCGGTCGGCAAAACCCTCCAGATCGACCTCGGCGAGGGCCGCATCCACCTTAGCGCGGCGCTGGTTACGGCTACCGCCGGGCCGCAGGCCAAAGGCCAGGTTTTCACCCACGCTCAGATGGGGAAACAGCAGGTCGTCCTGAAACAGGATACCGATCATGCGCTGGTGCGGTGCGACGTCCGTCACGTCGCGCCCATCCAGCAGGACGCGCCCCGTGGCGGTAAAGACAGGTGGCAGCGTGCCGGTGACAAACGACAGCAATGTCGATTTGCCCACACCGGACGGCCCCATGACAGACAGCACCTGCCCCGGCGCGATATGCCGGTCCAGCGCCACCATTGGCGTGCCGTTCTTCGATATGCGGACATCCCGCAGGGTTAGCCCCTTATCCATGTTGCAGTCCTTTGCGATTGCGCCAGATCAGCGCGGGTATGCCAAGGGCCAGCGCGAATGGCACCAGCGCCGCCGCGGTCTGCATCAGCCCGTAGGTCGCGATGGCGCGCCGGTCCCCGCCAGAGGCAAGCGCCACGGCCTCGGTCGTGAGGGTGGATACCCGGCCGCCGCCGATCAACAGCGTGGGCAGATATTGTCCGACACTGACCGACAGGCCAATGGCTGTGGCCGTCAGCAACGGGCGCAGCAGAATCGGCAGTCGCACGCGCCACAGCACCCTGTCGGGCGAGGCCCCCAATGCCGCGGCAACGGTCGCGTTGCGCACGTCCCATGCCCGAAACGGATCGGCAAGCGACAGGTAGACATAGGGCAAAACGAACACCAGATGCGCCAGCATGACGGGTGCCCGCCCGGTGTCTGCACCCGCATTCAAGAGCAGCGTCTGAAGCCCTGGCAGAAACGCCGTCTGCGGAATGATCAGCGGCAGATACAGCAACCACATGCCGCGCCGCGTCATACGCAAACCGTGCCGATGCTCGGCCTCCAGACAGCCGATCGTCAGGACCAATGCCGCGGCAGTGACGCTGATGGCGATCACGGCAGTCTGCGTCAGTGCGTCGCCCAATCCGGCGGCATGACGCATCCAGTTTTTCAGCGTCAGCGCGTCAGGCATCGCGTCGGGGAATCCCCAGAACCCCGCAAACGACCAGACCACCAGCACGGCAATTCCCCCTGCAATCGCAAAGGCCGCGGTCGCTGACAGGCCCAGTGCAGCGGCCGCGATCGTGCGATCACCGCAGAACCGCCTGCCCGCCACGATCCAGCGCCGCCCAGCCCAGGCGACGATGCGTTCTGCCAGCCGCCAGACGCCCAGTGCTGCGATCACCAGCGCCAGTTGCAGCAGGGCCCCCGCATTGGCCAGCAGGCGGGCCGCGAAATCGGGCTCTCCCATCCAGCGGACAATCTGCACGGACAGCGGCGGCGGCGTGTTCGGTCCTAGGATGACCGCCACGTCAACCACGCTCATGCCGTAGGCCAACACGACATAGACCGGCAGGCGGATCTGCGCATAGACGCGCGGGAATACGCATTTCAGCCACCCCGTGACGCGCCCATACCCCAGGGACGCGGCGATTGTGCGGGCGCGCACCGCATCGGTCTGCCCCAGTGCTGCCAGTGTCATCAGCAGCAGGAACGGAATTTCCTTGATGACCAGACCCGCCGTCATGGTCAGACCCCACGTGTCCTGCACGATCAACAGGTCAGGCGGCCGGTCCCATCCGGTCAGCCAGGGCGAGGTGGCCCGCGCCACCCAGCCCGAGGGCGCGATCAGAAACGCAAGGCCAAAGGCCGCCGCCGCATGCGGCACCGACAGCAGTGGCGACAGCGCACGTTCCAGCACGCGAAACGCCGCAGTGCCGGACCAGCCTGCAACCAGCCCCATGACGATGGCCAATGCGATGGCCGTCGTCGTGATCCCTGTTGTCAGCGACAGCGTAACCGCACGCGGCAACCCCGGCCAGTCGAACAGGCCGCGCATCGCCTCCAGCGACGGGCCGGTCAGCCCCGCCGCGGGCAGATGGCCAAAGGCGGGCAGCACGGTGCCATAGAGACCCGCCACCACCGGCCCCAACATCGCAACCAGCGTCAGCGCCGGCAGGACCGGCAACAACCGCCGCCGGGTCACAATGCGACCCGGCATGTGCAAACGCCCCCGAAAGGGGGCGCTGCGATCACCTGAAACACTGGCAAAGCCACCGTTACTGCGCGACGCCGTAACGGGTGACCCAGTCATCGGCGATGCGGGTCATCCAGCTGGGATGCGGTTCGGCCTGAACGGTGCCCAGTTCAGCGGGCGACAGCGTGGCCACGCCCAGTTCCAATGCGTCAAAGGCCGCGCGCTGATCCGCATCCAGTTTGTCCATGTCCAGCACCGTGCCATAGCCCAACACGTCGGGGTCCTGCGCACGGGCCTGCGCCTCGGGCGACATCAGGAAATTCGCGACGACCATCGCGCCCTCTGCACTACCAGAGTTGTAGGGGATCGCGACAAAGCTGGCGTTGCCGATGGTGCCCTTGTCCAGAACAAAGGTCCGCACGGTGTCCGGCAGCTCAGAATTCGCGATCGCGGTCGAGGCTGCACCCGGCGAAAAGGAAATCGACAGGTCCAGTTCCTCGTCCGCGATCAGCGGGAACATGGCCGTGCCGGTCGCGGGATATGCGCGCCCCTCGCGCCACAGGGTCGGCGTCAACGCATCGAGGTAATCCCACAGGGGTGCTGTCACAGCGTCGTAGTTTTCGTCCGTCGCGGGCGATTGCAGCACACTGGGATCATCCAGCGTATCGACCAGCACCTGTTTCAGAAACGTGGTGCCCAGAAAATCCGGCGGCTGCGGATAGGTGAACCGGCCAGGGTTGGCGGTCGACCAATCCAGAATGGACTGCATCGATCCCAGCGGCTCCATGTCGGCGCTGTCGTAGACGAACACGACCTGCGCCATGGCCCAGGGGGATTCGTAGCCTTCGACGGGGACGGTGAAATCGGTCTGCACGGTCTTGCCGTCGACGTCGACATACTGCCAGTTCGGCAACTGTTCGGCAAAGGGCCCGAACAACAGATCAGCCTCTTTCATCGCGGCGAAATTCGCGCCGTTGATCCAGATCATGTCGATCGCACCGTCGGTGTCGGTGCCGGCCTGCTTTTCGCTCAGCACGCGGGTCACGGCATCGGCGGTATCCGTCAGCTTTACGTGTTCCAGCGTGACGCCATAATCCTCGGCCACACGCTCTGCGACCCACGAGATAAAGTCATTGGTCGTCGTGGAACCGCCCCAGGCATTCCAGAAAACGGTCTGCCCCTGTGCAGCAGATGTCACGGCATCCCAGTCGGCGGGGTCGGCCTGCGACCATGCGGGCGTTGCCGCAACGGCCGCGAGTAGAGCGAGATATTTCATGCAGAGGGTCCTTTATCCACAAAGATACGCGACGCGCCGTAAATCCGAAGTCCGGCGGTCAGAAAACACAACATTCCAAACATCCACGCCAGCGCAGGAAACGCCGCCGGGAACATGCAGATGACAACAAAGAACACGATGGTTTCGGTGCCTTCAAGAATGCCATTCGAATAATACAGGGATTTGATCCCTTGTGCGCGGGTTTCCAGGCCGTGTTTTTCGGCCAGGATGGCATAGCCCAGAAAACTGGTGCCATTGACGTAGAACGCAAACAGCAAGAACGCCCCGGCCAATGTGTTCTGCGCGGGGTCGAGAACGACAAAGGCGAATGGAACGGCTCCGTAGAACATGAAATCGGCAGCGATATCGAGGTAGCCACCAAAATCGGAGCCTTTCGTTGCGCGGGCGACGGCCCCGTCCAGACCATCAGCGATGCGGCTGGCCAACAGCGGGATCAGCGCCAACAGCGGCGCGCCCAGCGCGATGACCAGTGCCGACAGCACGCCCAGCGCCAGTCCCAGCAAGGTCACACCATTGGCCGTCCAGCCCGCAGCGGCCAGACGCGCGCCTGCGCGGTTCAGCGGCGGGTCGATCAGACGGCGTGCGGCGGCGTCAAACATGCTCGGGGGTCTCCTCTTGGGACAACCTGACGCAGGTCGCGGGGACTGACAACGGACCTGACGCTAACGTGAGAGGCTGCAACGTGACGGCCTCTAGGCCCCGTGCACGTCGCGGCTGTCGGCCGGGGCCTGATCGCGCTCGAACATGCCATAATCCCGGATCACCCCGGCCACCCGCAGACGGTAATCCGCAAACATGCCTTGGCGTCCGGCCTTCTGGGCACCCCGATGGGCCGTCAGCCTGCGCCAGTCGTCCAATGCCTTTTCATCCCGAAAGAACGACACCGACAGCAGCTTGTCAGGGTTGGTCAGACTCTGGAAACGCTCGACCGAGATGAAACCGTCAATCTGTTCGACCAACGGGCGCATCTGTGCGGCCATGGCCAGGTAATCGTCCTTTTTGCCCGGTGCAGGTGTCACTTCGAAAATGATGCCGATCATGCGCTGTCCCTCGCGATGCGGGGGCGGCCACGTGCCGTGACACGGATGGTCGCCCCGTAGAATGTGTCCGATCCCTCGACCTCGGCGCGATTGATATCACGCGCGACAGCGACTTGCGGGTCACTGACCCCGGCATCGGCCGCGCGGGCCGTCACCGTGGCGGTCAAATCCGCGATCAACGTATCCATCGCTGTATCAGGGTCGCCGTAGGAAACCGGACCGCCCGACAGATGCGCGACAAACCGACCGCCCCCCGGCGCGCTGACCGTCCCGGTGGCATGCTGCGACACCTGCCCCACCACCGCACCGATGGCATTGGCGACATCGGCGTGTTCGGGCACGATCACCCGGGTGTGCAACGTGTCACCCACCGCGCCGTAATAGCTGGCCGCAGATGCCCCTAGCCCAATCACAGGCACCGCCAGCGACAGTTGCGTGGCGATCAGACCATTGTGCCGCGCCAAGCCGGCCCGGGTCAGCGGGTGCCGCGCCAGCGCATCCGGTGTGGTATCCCCCCAGGCCCCCGGGTCATCGGCAAAGGCGGCCTGCAACAAACAATCCGCCGTCTGCGCGGTGACCTGATCGATGATCCGCCGCGCCAGCGCGCTGGCATCCGCGGCGCACCGACTGCCATCGCCACGCCTGCGCCGGGCAAAGAGCGTCAAGGCCTTTTGGGCAGCGGTCCCATCCCATTGATCGGTCAGGCCCAGCACATGCGCCGCATCCGATGGCGTGACACCCGCCACCATGACTAGCCCGCGTGTGACAAGCCGTGTCAGCGCCGGTGCCTCCATCCGGCTGAGAACGACATCACCGGTGCGGCGTGGCCCCTCCGACAGGCGGCTCGCGACCAACGCCTCGCGCTTGTCCAGCCCCATGGGTGTGGCCGACCACAGCGGGACGGCAAAGGTGCCGCCATCCAGCGGCGGTCCGATCGCCGTCAGTGCGAGATCCAGCGCCGCGTGCACAAGTGTCGGTTGGCTGACGGCCAGCAATGCAATGGGCATCACCCGGCGCGGCCCCAGGCGCAGATCGCCCGATAGCCCGTCCTGCAGATGCACCTCGCTGTCGCCACCCAGCCCCCAGGTCCGCATCGCGACCGCCTCGACCATGGTGCGAAAGCCGCCCACCAGCGCACCCTGCGGGTCGATCCGGGGACGACCGTCGGTCAGCTGGCAGATATCCGTCGTGGTTCCACCGATGTCGGACACCAGCGCATGGGACGTATCCGTCAGCCATGCAGCACCCGCAGCGGATGCAGCGGGACCGGACAGGATCGTTTCGATTGGCCGGCGACGCGCCAGATCGGCGGGGATCAGCGCCCCGTCGCCGCGCACCACCATCAGGCGCGCACCGGTTCCAATCAACGCCAGATGCGCCTCGACCGCATCGATCAGCGACGCGATCATGCCGATCAGTCGGGCGTTCAGCACCGCCGTCAGGGCACGTTTCGGGCCACCAAGGGCCGCCGAAAGTTCGAACGAACAGGTCACCGGCAGTCCGGTCTGTGCCCGGATCGCATCGCGTGCGGCGCGCTCATGCGCGGGGTTACGCGTGGCAAAACGCGCAGCGACGGCGAAACCGGTGACACCCTCCAGCGCGGCGACCTGCGACGACAGCGATTCAAGGTCCAGCGGTGCGGCCTCGCTGCCTGCGTGGTCGTGCCCACCCGCCAGCGCGATGACCGGGTCGCCGTTCAGCGCCACATCGAGGCCACCGCGCGACAACTCTGCCGCATCGAAACCGATGAAGACAAGCGCTACGCGCCCGCCCTGCCCCTCGACCAGCGCATTGGTTGCCAGGGTCGTCGACAGCGATACCATGTCGATCTGTGCAGGGGTGACGTCTGCCGCCGCCAGTGCGGCATCAATGGCGGCGGCGACCCCGGTCGACAGATCAGGCCGCGAGGTCAGTGCCTTGGCACGGCCCAGCACACGGGTCGCGGCGCCGTCCAGAACAGCCGCATCGGTATAGGTCCCGCCCGTATCGATCCCCAGCAAGTGGCCCATGTCACGCTCTCCTTTGAGCGGCCTTGTGCCAAGGATCGACGGCGCTGTCAGCATCGATGTGTGCAGGGGGCTGTCTGCCCCCGCGGCTGCGCCGCCCCCCCGAGGAGTATTTCCAACCAGAAGAAGCATGGGACCGGTGCAACCCGTGTTGCCGTTGCAGGGCCGCGTCAGACAGGTGGTGCCGCAGGCGGGACGTCGCACGCGGCCTGCCCGGCCAGCCAGTTGGCCAGCCGTTTTTGCAACTGGCCCGCGACATCCGGCCATTGCAGCACCTCTGTCACGGTTGCGAGGCACCAGAACTGGCCTTCGTCGCCGAATGTGACCCGGGCATCCCCCGGCAGCCGCGCCACGAAAAACCAGACCACACCCCTGTCGGATCGGTCGCAGGTCTGCCAGCAGATATCAGCAGGTGTCAGGGGCAATCCGACCTCCTCCAAGGTTTCGCGCGCCACGGTCTGGAACGGCGTTTCGTTCCCTTCGCGCCCGCCACCGGGAAAATCCCAGTGATCGGGATACGCAATGTCGGGTCGGTCGTCGCGGCGGATGACTAGCAACCGATCACCGATGAACAGGGCGACCTTTGCGCCGTCGAAACCCGTTGTTGTCATGCGCCGTGCCCCTTATCTTGCGGCCATGCCCAGCCTGTGCCGCGACTGCCTGACGACCTTTGACGACGCGCGGCGCTGTCCCGCGTGCCGGTCGCCCCGTATCTTGTCGCACCCCGAACTGTTCGATTTGACAATCGCGCACATGGATTGCGACGCATTCTATGCCAGCGTGGAAAAACGTGACAATCCCGCGCTGGCCGACAAACCCGTCATCATCGGGGGCGGACGGCGGGGCGTCGTGTCGACCGCCTGCTATGTTGCCCGCATCCGCGGCGTGAAATCCGCGATGCCGATGTTTCAGGCGCTGAAACTCTGCCCCGACGCCGTCATCGTGAAACCGCGATTCGACGCCTATGTCGCTGCCTCCCGCGCCATTCGGGCGATGATGGACGACCTGACCCCCGTGATCGAGCCTTTGTCGCTGGACGAGGCGTTTCTCGACATGACGGGCACCGCCCGGTTGCACGGCGCACCGCCTGCCGTGATGCTGGCCGGTCTCGTCAAACGCATGAAAGACGAACTTGGGCTGACCGGTTCCATCGGACTGAGCCACAACAAGTTCCTGGCAAAGGTTGCCAGTGATCTGGACAAACCGCGCGGGTTCTCCGTGATCGGCAAGGCCGAGACCACGGCATTTCTGCGCCCCAAACCCGTGCGGATCATCTGGGGGATCGGTGCAGTCGGACAGGACCAGTTGGCACAGGCCGGCATCCGCACCTTTGACGATCTGCTGCGCTGGGACAGGCGCGACCTTGGTGATCGCTTTGGCGGCATGGGCGACCGGCTGTGGCGGCTGGCGCGCGGCGAGGATGGCAGGCGGATCAGCGCCAATACCCCGGTCAAGGGACTGAGCAACGAGACCACATTCAACGAGGACACGTCAGACCCCGACATCTTGGACGGACACATCTGGCGCATGGCCGAAAAAGTGTCTGACCGCGCCAAGGCCAAGGAAAAGGCCGGGCGCGTTGTTACGCTGAAACTGAAACGCGCCGATCACAAATTGATCACCCGGCGGCAATCGCTGCGGCATCCGACGCAACTGGCCGATACGATCTATCGCACTGCGCGCGGGTTGTTCGACGGGGCTGCGCCGCATCCCGCCTACCGTCTGCTGGGGGTCGGCATTTCGGACCTGACAGGCGTGACCGAGGCCGACCGCGAGGGTGACCTTCTGGATCCCGGAGCAGCGCGGCGCACGCAGGCCGAACGCGCCGCCGACAAGATCAGGGCCCGATTCGGAGCAGATGCAATCATCAAGGGTCGGGCGCTGCGCTGATGCGCCCCGTCATTCCGCCGCCAGTTGTCCTGCCTGCGGTGCACCAATCGCCGCAATCCGGGACAGGACGCCCGTGATCAGCGCCTTGAAATCCGCAAAATCGGGGCGCAGCGTCAGTGTTGCCTCGTCCATGTAGAGCGCACGGTCAACCTCGACCTGGATTGCGTGTTGATGCCGCGACGGGCGACCATAGGCCTGCGTGATATAGGCCCCGGCAAAGGGATTGTTGCGCGCGACCCGCAGACCAGCCGCGACAAAGGCGGCCTCGACCGCCTCGACGATGCGCGGCGATGCGGCCGCGCCAAAGCGATCTCCGATCACGATCTCTGGGCGTGTGCCGTTCTGGCTGGCCTGGTCCAGCGCCTCGTGCGGCATGGAATGGCAATCGATCAGGATTCCCATGCCGAAATCCCGGCGTGATTCGTCCAGCAGTGTTTGCAGCCGGTCATGATAGGGACGCCAGTAGGCGCTGATCCGGTCATGGGCATCTTCGATCGGAATCCTGCCGGTGTAGATTGCGCGCCCACCAGCGACGACACGGGGAATCACGCCCAGACCAGAGGATACGCGGGGGTTCTGACTGATCCGGCGCACCCCCGCGATCAGCGCCGGGTCCAGTTCCTCTGGCGCACGATTGAGGTCGACATAGGCCCGTGGCGCAAGGGCGGTCAAGAACGGCGCGCCGAAATCCGGTGCCCGATCGTAAAGCAGATCGACAAAAGCATCCTCTGACGACCGGATCGCCAGCGAATCAAGGCGGCTGGTTGCCAGAAAGGATTCAGGATAGGCCCGCCCACTGTGGGGTGAGGCGAACACCACCGCCGTGGTGCGCCGTCGCGGCAATGCAATGGAATAGGCGTCGGGCGGCATCCGTGGCTCCTGTTGAGAGGGAACAGATAGCGCGATTGTCGAAACCTTCAAAAGGCGCTTGATCCCCTCGCGGTCACCTTCTATAGACCGCCTGACCGACGCAAGGGGCTAGCGCCTCTGTGGCCGGAATGGATGATTAGCTCAGCGGTAG
This sequence comes from Loktanella sp. DSM 29012, assembly GCF_900110705.1. GTDB lineage: Bacteria > Pseudomonadota > Alphaproteobacteria > Rhodobacterales > Rhodobacteraceae > Loktanella > Loktanella gaetbuli. Next base: position 37,834 of record NZ_FOEJ01000001.1, read on the forward strand.
AGCACTTCGTTGACATCGAAGGGGTCACTGGTTCGATCCCAGTATCGTCCACCAGAATTCACCGGGCCTCCGCTGGCCCAGACCGTAACCCAAAGGCGCATCGCCGCGCCGCGACGACAAGAAGGAGACTTTCGATGAAAGTTCGCAACTCCCTCCGCTCGCTCAAGCAGCGCCACCGCGATTGCCGCATCGTGCGCCGTAAGGGCCGCGTCTATGTGATCAACAAGACGCAAGGTCGGTTCAAGGCTCGTCAGGGCTGAACCACCCCGATACTTCGGAATGCAAAAGCCGCGCCCGGCAACGGGACGCGGCTTTTTCTTTGCGCGGCACACTAGCCCAAAAGGCAAGGCGTGGCCTAAGGTAGCGGCAAATGCACGCAACCCACAGGATCGTCATGACCCGCTTGATCGCCACCTCCGCCATCGCTCTTTGCGCAGCGACGCCACTGTTAGCCCAGGACGCCGCCTGCCCCGCAGTAGGTGGCAACGGCCAATGGATCGGGGGATCAGCGGCAGCGTCGGATATCGCGACGATGGACAGCTACGGCGAACAGATGGCGCTGGTGCTGAACGGCAACCGCTATGCGAGCGTCTTCAGCCTCAGCGCGCCGACCTCGACCCGGATCGAGGCGCAGGGTCGCGCCAACGGCGATCCCGTGCTGACGCTGTATGACCCTGCGGGCGACGAAATTCTGACGGACGACGATTCGGGCGGCAACGGGGCAGCCCGCGCCGAGGTCGATCTGAATGCGGGCACCTACTGCGCCGTGATCACCAGCTACGACGGCGGACCGATGACAGCCTTTGTCCGGATTGGCAGAACCGAGATGGACCCCCTGACAGAAGGGCGGGGCAACATGCCGGACCCCGACCCCGGTGCGACCGGAACCGCCGGTGCGGGCTGTCAGGACACGGTCAATTTCGGAACACTTGCGCCCGGTGGTGCACCCCTGTCGATCGCCACAGCCGCCGGAGAGACCGGCTACCTCAGTTTTGACCTCACCGAACCGATGCCAGTCACGATCACCGCCGAAAACGAAGACGCGGACCCACTGATCAGCCTCAGCGGCCCTGACGGTGAAAACCTGGGCGAAAACGACGATTTCGACGGGCTGAACGCGCGGCTGGACATTGCGACCCCACTGGCACCCGGCACCTATTGCATTGCTCTGAACGCGCTCAGCGATGAGGCCGTACCCATTGATGTGACCGTCACGGCCTATGATCCCGAGGCCGCACTGATGGGACTTTATGCCCGTGGCGAGGCGGCCCCGCCGCTGGATGGCAGCGTTCAGATTACTGATCTGGGCACATTGGAAACCGTATTGCGCGCCGATATCGATGTGGGGTCGGACACCCAGTGGTTCCGCCTAGACGTGCCGGCGGCGGGATTGATGGTGATCGAGGCGAATGCAATCGGCCCATCGGGTGATCCCTGGCTCGTCGTGTTTGACGTGGCAGGCCGCGAGATTGCACAGAATGACGACACGCCATCCGGCACCGACGCGCAGGTGATGCCGCGCGTGAACGCAGAAACCTATCTGATCGGTGTGAAACAGGTCGGAGACCGTCAGGGGTTTGTCCGTCTGCTGCTGGAACGGTTCGTGCCCGCCCAGTAACACCGGACGGGCCGCGCAATGCTAGCGAAAGGCGTCGACCAACATCTGGCTGACCGTGGCCTGATCCAGATACCCGGTTGCCCCCAGATCGCGGTCACGCTGATAGCGGCGGATCGCCCTGCGGCTGTCGTCGTCCAACTGGCCATCAACGCGACCGGGGTCGAGGCCAAGCTGCGACAGGCGCGCCTCGACCAGTTGCAGGCTGATGGCATCCAGTGACAATTGCGCCTCGCGTGCGGCGGCCGCCGCGTTGGTTTCGGCAGTTGCACGTGCGCGGCCCAATCTCTCGTTTGCCTCTGCTGCAAACAGACCGTCAGGGAACCGTTCCAGATAGGCGCGCAGGTTGCTCTCGCCGCCGGGCACGCCGGTTTCCTGCCAATATGCCCGGTCACGGCGTTCCAGTTCCGCCCGTGCCGCGGCGGCCTCTGCCTCGCGCTGTGTGGCGCGGGTGGTCGCCTGTGCCGACAGCGTCGCAATCTGATCGCGGGTCAGGAAACCATTGGCCGTGATGCCGTTCTGCTCTTGCCAGCCCGTGATCGCACCCCGCGTCCCCGGGCCAAAGATTCCGTCGATGCCGCGGGTGTCGAAACCCATGATCTGCAAATCGCGCTGAATCGCTTGCCGTGCCTCGGACGACAAGCCCAGCGCATTTTCCGCATCACGCAGCGGATTGGGCGGATTGCGCCGCAACTCGGCCAGCCGCGACACGGCATTTGCCGCATTCGCGCCCTGCGGATAGGCATCCAGATAGCGGGCATAGCTGTTCTGCGTGTCCGCCGCGCGGGCAGCCGTCCAAGCGGTTTCCTCGCTGCCGGATGCGGCGGCCGTCAGTTCGGGGGGCAGGGTCACACGCTCTGTCGGCACTGCGGCCGCATCGCCGGGGATCAGTGTCAGGCTGTCAGGCACGAAACCGGACAGATCGACCCCGCGGGTCCGGCGGGCAGTGGCAATCACATCGCCTCCGGGCACGGCCAGCGCGTAACGCATCAGGCCCTCGATCGCCTCGGGCGAGCCGCGCACAACCGTGACACCGTTCGGGATCTCCATTGGCCCGATCCCGGCCGACAATCCGGTATCATAGTCCGTGTCGGCCTCCGTCTCGCCCAACAGCAACACGGCACCTTGCGATGCCTGGGCCAGCGCATTCAGCGCCGTCTGAACCAGGATGCCCTGCTGGCCAACCGTAAAATCCTGTGGCGCGGGTGCATCCTGCCCCATGAACCATGTCAGCGCACCGTCCGTCGCGAATTGACCGGACAGCGCCACGACGATCCGGTCGGCATCCTCCGCTTCATCCGAAAAGACGCGCGCCTGCGAAAACAGATCATCCACATCCAGGTTGCGCCCACCCTTGATTGAAAACCCGTGTTCCCTCAGGGCGGCACCCGCTGCGACCAGGCGATCCGCCCGCGACACGTCGGACAGGTCGTCATAATCCGAAATGCCGACCACCAGGGCCGCATCCTGCGCCGCGGCCATGGCCGCAGTGCAGATCAGTGTCGTCGCAAGAAGGAATTGCCGCATGTGAGATCCTCTAGGTATCGTAGCTGCGACGGTCCTCGATCACGAGCCCGTCGCGGGGAAGCGTGCCGGGCGCATGAAGCGTGACCGTGCCGCGCAATTTCAGAATATCCGTCACGGCCTTGGACGCCGCTTCGGTGTCAAGGTCCAGCCCTTCGAGCTGGATCGCCATCGTATCGGCGTCACCCTGCCGGTCGGCGATGACACGGGCCCGATCCGCACCTGTCACAGACACCAGTGCCGCGACCTGTTCGGGACGTACGAACATGCCCTTGATCTTGGTCGTCTGATCGGCGCGGCCCATCCACCCCTTGATGCGGGCATTGGTGCGCCCGGTGGTGCTGGTGCCCGGCAGGACCGCACTCAGATCACCGGTTGCGAAACGGATCAGCGGATAGTCCGGGTTCAGCGTGGTGACGACGACTTCGCCGACCTCGCCCGGTGCAACCGGATCGCCCGTGCCAGGTGTCACGATCTCGACGATGACATGTTCGTCCAGGATCATCCCGTCATCAACTGCGGCCTCGTAGGCAATCAGGCCCAGATCGGCGGTGGCGTAGCATTGCAGACAGGTGATGCCGCGATCAGCATAATACTGGCGCAGTTGTGGAAACAGCGCGCCGCCCGATACAGCGGCCTTGGTGATCTTCAGCGCGACACCCATCTCGTCGGCCTTTTCCAGTATCACCTTGAGGTAGTCCGGCGTGCCGGCATAGGCCGTCGCACCCAGCGCATGGGCGGCCATGACCTGCTGCTCGGTCTGGCCCGTACCTGCCGGAATGACCCGTGCACCGACCGCGGCGGCACCGTTTTCGAACATCGTGCCGGCGGGTGTCAGGTGATATGCGAAACAATTCTGGACGGTGTCACCCGGACCGATGCCGCAGGCGTGCAGAAACCGGCCAAAGCGCCACCAGTCAGGCGCATTGCCACCGGGTTCGTAGATCGGGCCGGGCGATTGAAAGACGTGACTGATGTGCGACACCGGAATGCCGCCGAATGGCGGGACTTCGGCCTGCATGCGCCCCAAATCGGATTTGCGCAGCACTGGCAGACGGGACAGATCGTCCAATTCGGCGACCACCCCACCCGCAAGCCATGACGCGTCAGACCCCGCAACGCGGTCAATCTGCGACTTCAGGCCCGCCAGCTGCGCCAGCTGGCGCGTCTGTGCATCGCGGGTTTCAAGATCGTCGAAATAGATGGTCATGGCGGTCACTCCTGTCCGGGGGTTGATTGGGGTCATCCGCGGACAAGTGTCATCCCATGGCCGCGGCAGGGCGTTATGCAATATCAGTCATGGGTCATGGGATCGCGGCGATGGACGGCTGGCAGCAGCCGACCCCGCCTCAGGCCAACCAGCGCTTGCGCCGCCGGTAGCTGCGCACATCACGAAAGCTCTTGCGGCCCTCGTCGGACATGCCGAGGTAGAATTCCTTGACGTCCGGGTTTTCGCGCAATTCTGCAGCAGGTCCCTCCATCACGACGCGGCCGGACTCGAGGATATAGCCGTGATGCGCAAACCGCAGGGCCACATTGGTGTTCTGTTCCGCCAGCAGGAACGACACGCCCTCGCGCTCGTTCAGATCCTTCACGATGCCAAAGATCTCTTCGACCAGCTGCGGGGCAAGGCCCATCGACGGCTCATCCAGCAGAATGGTCTCGGGCCGCGACATCAACGCGCGCCCGATGGCGCACATCTGCTGTTCCCCGCCAGAGGTATAGCCCGCCTGAGATTTGCGCCGTTCGCGCAGGCGCGGAAAATAATTGTAGACCATCTCGAGGTCGGCGCTGACAGCGCCGGACCCGTCGCGGCGCGTATAGGCACCGGTCATCAGGTTTTCCTCGATGGTCAGATGTTCGAAACAATGCCGGCCTTCCATGACCTGGATCACGCCGCGCTGCACCAGATCGGTCGGTGTCAGGTCCTGCACGCGGTCACCGCGATACCGGATCGATCCCTTTGTCACCTCGCCACGCTCGGATTGCAGCAGATTTGAAATCGCCTTGAGCGTGGTGGTCTTGCCCGCACCATTGCCCCCCAGCAGGGCCGTGATGCCGCCCTTGGGCACCTTCAGCGACACGCCCTTCAGCACGAGGATCACGTGATTGTAGATCACCTCGATATTGTTGACCTCCAGCAAGGTCTCGGTCGTGGTCTCGGTGGTGTCCAGCATGGCGCGGTGTCCCCTGCATCATCTTGCCAAAAATACTCAAAATCGGGCGGCCCCGGCAGGGGCCGCCCGACATCAGGCTTACAAGCAGCCCGGCGTGATGTTGTTTTCAGCCGCAAAGGCCATCGCGTCCTCGGTGATCAGAGGATCAATGACGCTGTCGTCGGGGGCGATGAAATCGGTCAGCGGCACGAACACACCGTCAGCGGCGTTCCACTGTTGCACCAGACCTTCACCCGAACCGCCGTGGTTCTGACAGTTCACGCTGAATTCCGGCCCGATTCCGCCCATGCCCAACTCGGTCATGCGCGCCTCGGTGATTTCCAGCGCTTCCATGCCGTCGCGCATCATCGCGGGCGTGATATCGGACACACCGTGGATTTCCTGCGCCTTGGCAATGGCCTCGGCCGCCAGCATGGCCGCATACATGCCGCGCACATACAGCACCTTGCCCAGGTTGTCGCCCGCGCCCGCCGCAAGGCCAGCATCCACGACCATCGTCTGGATTTCGTCCAGCACCGGATAATCCTGGATACGGTTCATGTTCAGCGACTTGTAGCCATCAGCCGCAGCACCCGCGGGTGTCACGTCATGTTCGGCACCCGCCCACCAGTTTCCGATGAAATTCTCCATCGGGAAACCGACGTTCGCTGCCTCTTGGACCGCGACCTGGTTCATCACACCCCAGCCCCACATGACAACGTAGTCGGGACGCTCGCGGCGGATCTGCAACCACTGTGATTTCTGCTCCTGACCGGGATGATCGACGGCCAGCGTGCTCAGCGTGAACCCGTGCTTTGCCGACAGCTCTTCCAGTGTGCGGATCGGCTCCTTGCCGTAGGCGCTGTTGTGATAGACCAGCGCGATCGTCTTGCCGGACAGGTCGCCACCGTTTTCATCCAGCAGATAATTCACCGCAACGGATGCCGCGTCCCAATAGTTGCCGGGATAGTTGAATACCCAGTTGAACACCTCGCCTTCGGCGGCAGACGTCCGACCGTAGCCCAGGGTATGGATCGGAATACCGTCAGCGGTTGCCTTCGGGATCAGCTGATAGGTGATGCCGGTGGACAGCGGCTGATACACCAGCGCGCCTTCGCCCTTGGTCGCCTCGTAGCATTCCACCCCTTTTTCGGTGTTGTAGCCGGTTTCGCATTCCACGATTCGGACAGGCTCGCCGCCGATGCCGCCATCACGCGCATTCAGCAGGGCAAAATAGTCCTGATACCCGTCCGAGAACGGAATACCGCCTGCCGCATAGGGACCCGTGCGATAGGACAGGTCGGGGATGACCAGTTCTGCCGCCGCGGTATTGGCCGCCATCAGACCCGCGATGGCCGCGGCCGAAAATGTCGTAAACTTCATTGTCTTCCTCCCAGTTGTGAAATGCCGGGCTTTGCCCCGGTCTTTCGATAAACCCGTGCCTCCTCGCACGAGCCTAATACGGAAACGGCCACAGCCGTAATTTCTCTTTGATATGCCGCCACATCTGCGCCAGGCCATGCGGTTCCTTGATCAGGAAAAACATGATCAGACCGCCGACGACGACCAATTGCAGGTGGCTGACGATCTGTGTGGGCCAGCCCAGCACATCGACGCCCAACACCTTGAGCGCGACAGGCAGCAGCACCAGGAACGCCGCCCCGGCAAAGCTGCCGAACAGACTGCCAAGACCGCCGATGATGCACATGAACAGCACAAGGAACGACTTGTTGATGCCGAATGCCTCACCGACCTCGACGGCCCCAAGGTAGACCGCAAAGAATAGCGCGCCGGAAATACCGATGAAAAACGATGACACGGCAAAGGCCGTCAGCTTGGCCTTCAGCGGATCAACCCCGATGATTTCAGCGGCGATATCCATGTCGCGGATCGCCATCCACGACCGGCCAATGGTGCCGCGCGTCAGGTTCCGCGCCAGCAGCGCACAGCCGGTCACGAACAGCAGGCAGATCAGGTATTGCGCTGCCGGTGTCGTATTGGCCCCCGTCACGGCATGCCCGAAAACGAACCGTTCGGGCGCATTGATCTGACCCGAGGCCGAATAGTTGTAGAACCAGGACACCTTGTTGAACAACCACACGAGGAAAAACTGCGCCGCCAACGTCGCCACCGCCAGGTAGAATCCCTTGATCCGCAGGCTGGGCAGACCAAAGGCCGCCCCGACAATCGCGGTGATGCCGCCAGCCAGCAGGATGTGCACCAGCATCGACACATCCGGAAAGGACGTCATCAGCTTGTAGCAGGCGTAGGCGCCGACGGCCATGAAACCGCCCGTACCCAGGCTGACCTGCCCGCAATACCCCGTCAGGATGTTCAACCCGATCGCCGCAATCGCATAGATCAGGAACGGCACGAGAATGGCGTTCGCCCAGTAGTCGTTGATGACGAACGGGATCACCAACCAGGCCACGGCCAGCACCGCCCAATAGCGCCAGCGGTCGAACGCGATGGGGAACGTCTGGCTGTCCGCCTTGTACGTCGTCTTGAAATCACCTGCTTCGCGGTACAGCATCTATTCGTCGCCCTTTTTGTAACGCAAGAACCCGACCTTGCCGTAGAATGCCCCCGCCGCCGCACCGGTCAGCAACAGCAGCGATTGTTCCTGGATTGCCAGCATCGCAAACAATGCGCAGGTCGCGGCCCCGAAACAGGCCGTAATCAACCCGGCGCGGGCGGTCTTGATCTCGTTAAACCCTTTCAATGATCTTCTCCCCGAACAGGCCCTGCGGGCGGAACACGAGGAAGATCAGCGCCAGCACATAGGCAAACCAATTTTCCGTTGCCCCGCCGATCATCGGGCCGATCATGTATTCGAACAATTTTTCACCGACCCCGATGATAAGGCCGCCGACGATGGCGCCGGGGATGGATGTGAAGCCACCCAGCATCAGCACCGGCAGCGCCTTGAGCGCGATCAACGACAGCGAAAACTGAACGCCGGACTTTGCACCCCACATCACGCCAGCCACCAGTGCGACCAACCCCGCCAGCGACCAGACCAGCACCCAGATGTAGTTCAGTGAAATGCCCACGCTCAGTGCGGCCTGATGGTCATCCGCCACCGCACGCATGGCGCGGCCCTGCTTGGTGTATTGCGCAAACCCGATCAGGGCCGCGACCAGCACGATAGCGACCAGCGTGGCGACCATGTCCAGCTTGTCGATGAAGAAGCCGTAGAAATCATCGCCACCCAGCCCGGCGGTCAGATCCTCGACGAATAGCGAACCACCCTGCGGCAGGCCGACGGCCAGCGTTTTGATATCCGACCCCCACATCAGGTCGCCCACGCCTTCGAGGAAATAGGCCAGACCGATGGTTGCCATGAACAGAATGATCGGCTCCTGTCCAACCAAATGCCTGAAAACAAAGGTATGCACCGCCCAGGCAAAGAATATCATCACCCCCAGTGTCACCAGGATCGCGGCAAAGGCCGGAACGGTCCAGCCAAAGTGATGGATTTCAGTGCCGAACACCGCGTTGATCAGGTGGCTGAACGGCACCTGGCCCTCCATCACGCCCACCAGCGTCAGAGCCGCAAACAGGGCCATCACACCTTGGGCATAGTTGAAAATGCCGGACGCCTTGAAGATCAGCACAAACCCAAGGGCCACAAGCGCGTACATGACACCAGCCATGAGGCCGTTGATGACGACCTCGATCCCGTACAGAAAATCAGCGGACATTTGCGTGCTCCTTAGTCATGGGCGACCCCCAGATAGGCGTCGATGACATCCTGGTTGTTGCGGACCTCTGACGGGGTGCCGTCGCCAATTTTTCGACCGTAGTCCATCACGACGACCCGGTCGGAAATATCCATGACCACGCCCATGTCGTGTTCGATCAGCGCCACGGTCGTGCCGAATTCGTCATTTACATCAAGGATATATCGGCTCATGTCCTCTTTCTCCTCGACGTTCATGCCCGCCATCGGTTCGTCCAGCAGCAGCAGTTTCGGTTCCGCCGCCAAGGCGCGGGCCAGTTCCACCCGCTTTTTCAGGCCATAAGGCAGACGGCTGACCGGTGTCTTGCGGATCGCCTGAATTTCCAGAAAATCGATGATCCGTTCCACCGCCTCGCGGTTTTCGGTCTCTTCGCGCTCGGCCTTGCCCATCCACAGGGCCTGCGCCAGCATCCCCGATTTCATATGAGTCAGACGGCCGGTCATGATGTTGTCCAGCACGCTCATCCCCTCGAACAACGCAATGTTCTGAAATGTGCGGGCGATGCCCTGCCGCGCCACCTGATAGGGCTTCATCGGCGGGCGCTTTTCGCCCCGGAACCAGACTTCGCCTTCCTGGGGGTGATAGAAACCCGAAATGACGTTCAGCATTGACGATTTGCCAGCGCCGTTGGGGCCGATGATCGCGCGGATTTCACCCTCGCGAATGTCGAAACTGATGTCCTTGATCGCCTCGACACCACCGAACCGCAGGGTGATGCCGCGCATGTCCATCATCACGCCGCCGATGGTGCGCCCGTCATCGGTGACGTAGCTGTCAACGGTATCCTTCATGCATTTCCCCTTTCACGGGATGGCGGGCGGGGCGCCTTTTGCGCCTGCGCAAAACAGCGTCGCCCCGTCATTCCGCAGCCATCCGCGCCGTATTCACGACGACCGCGTCGCGGATATCCAGTGTCGCGCGCAGCTTGCCCTTGCGTCCGTCCTCATAGGTGACCTCGGTCTCGGTCGCGATGGTGTCCGACCCGTCATACAGCGCGGTCACCAGGTCGTTGAACTTGTCACCCACCACCGCGCGGCGCACCTTGCGCGTGCGGGTCATCTCGCCGTCGTCGGCGTCCAGTTCCTTGTGCAGTACCAGAAAGCGGTGAATCTGGCAGGCTGCCAGCATCGGGTCCTGCGCCACGCTCGCGTTCACCGCATTCACGTGGTCCTCGATCTGATCCAGCACGCGCGGGTGTTGCGACAATTCCTGATAGGACGAATAGGCGATGTTGTTGCGTTCGGCCCAGTTGCCCACGGCGTTGAGGTCGATGTTGATGAACGCCACACAACGGTCACGGCCCGCGCCGAACACCACCGCCTCGAGGATGTTGGGATAGAACTTCAACTTGTTCTCGACATACTTGGGCGCGAACATCGCACCATCGGCCATTTTCCCCACGTCCTTGGCCCGGTCGATGATCCGCAGATGGCCGCTGCCTTCTTCGATGAAACCAGCGTCGCCCGTGGCGACCCAGCCGTCCGGATCCTTTGTCGACGCGGTGCTTTCGGGGTTCTTGTAGTAGGCCTCGAACGTGCCGGGCGAACGATAGAACACCTCTCCCCGGTCGTCGATCCGCAGCTCGACCCCCGGTGAGGGCACGCCGACCGTGTCGGATCGCACCTCGCCGTCGGGTTGCTGGGTGATGAAAACCGTCGCCTCTGTCTGGCCATAGAGCTGCTTGAGGTTGATCCCAAGTGACCGGTAGAAATCGAAAATTTCCGGCCCGATCGCCTCGCCTGCGGTATAGCCCACGCGCACGCGGCTCAGGCCAAGCGTGTTTTTCAACGGGCCGTACACAAGCAGATCGCCCAACCTGTAACGGAGCCGGTCCAGCAGGCCCACGGGCTTGCGATCCAGCAGATCGGGCCCCACGCGGCGCGCCAGCGCCATATAGTGATCGAACATCGCCTTCTTGATCCGGCCCGCGTCCTCCATTCGGATCATCACGGTCGTCAGCTGGTTTTCGAACACCCGCGGTGGGGCAAAGAAATAGGTCGGCCCGATCTCGCGCAGGTCGGTCAGCATGGTGTCCGGGCTTTCGGGACAATTCACGCAGAACCCGGTCCACATCGCCTGACCGATGGAAAAGATGAAATCCCCCACCCAGGCCATCGGCAGATAGGCCAGCACCTCGTCACCGGCACGCAGCCGGTCGAATTCAGCCGAATTGCGCGAGGTCGCGATGACATTTCGGTTTGACAGAACCACACCCTTTGGGCGCCCGGTCGTGCCAGAGGTGTAAAGCATGACGCATGTATCATCGAGGGTGCGCGCCTGCGTCAGCGCCTCCATCTCGGCACGTCGCGTACTGGCGCGGCCAGCGGCCTGTGCGTCCGCAAAGCTGGACATCGCCGTGTGGTCATAACGTCGCAGCCCCCGTCCATCGACGTAAATCACGTGCTTCAGGGTCATGTTTCCGGCCTGCGCGTCAATCAGCTTGTCGACCATTTCCTGATCGCCGACCACCGCGAACCGCGCACCTGCGTGATCCAGCGCATAGGCGATCTCTTCGACCGCGGCGTCCTGATAGAGTGGGACCGGAATGCAGCCGATCTTTTGCGCGGCCACCATCGCCCAATACAGCGCCGGACGGTTGCGCCCCGTGATCGCGATATGGTCGCCGACCTGCGCGCCCAATTCCAGCAGACCCAGCGCAAAGGCGTCTATTTCCTCGGCGGCCTGCGCCCAAGTCCAGCTCTGCCAGATGCCGAATTCCTTCTCCCGGTACGCCGGCTTGTCGCCGTGCCGCGCGACGTTGCGCGCCAGCAAATGCGGAATGGACCGTGCATCGTCGCCAATGGCGCCGCTCTTCATATCGGTAATCCTCCCCTCGACCTGGCCCGTCGGGCCAATGGGTCGCACCTCCTCAAGCGGACCCATGCTTCATCTTGGATAAGAACGACCGTCGCGGTCAAATTCTTTTTTTGAACACTTGTTCAATTAAGTGGCATTTTCACGAAAAAGGGCGGTGGCTTGCGCCACCGCCCTCACTTCACTGACAGTCTTCGGGAATGCAATCCGAGTGAGATCAGTTGAAGTTGTAAACGACCGAAACACCCAGGGTGTTGTTTGCATCCGAAAAGCTGCTGTCGGATTCGTCGTTGTAGATCGTGGTCAGCGACGTGCGCAGCGCCAGCGCGTTCGTCATGGACACGTTCAGCGCCAGTTCGTTCTGAATCTGCGCGTTCGCATCAGAGAAGATGACGTCGGTGTCGTTGGTCAGATAGGACGTTTCGGACAGCGAACGATAGTAGTTCGAAGACACCGAACCTGCGACTTCACGCACGTCTTCGCCGTTGACCTGCTCGGCGTAGCGGTAGCCCGGACCAGCCTGGATCGACCACTGCGCGGTCGCGTCGTTCAGGATGCGGTAACCCACACCGGCACCGGCAAAGATGTCGGTGTCATACGAGTCTGCATCCGTGACAGCCGAATCAAGCAGCACGTCCAGCTTGCCATAGGCAAAGAAGGCACCCGAAAGGTCGCGGCGATAATCAGCACCAGCCAGCAGGCGGTTCGTTGTCTCGTCACCGTTGTCGGACGCGTAGTCATACTTGGCCGACACGTCGACGCCGTTCACGCCGTCAAAGGTGCCGTAGCGCAGGCCGACGCCGACATTCGAGTTATCGTCGTCGTCGTTGCTGTTGGCAGTCGCGCGCAGTGCGACCGAACCGTAGGAACCGACGATGCGGCCTTCGTTGCCGAACTGGTTAAAATCACGCTCGGCATCCTCGGCGATCTGCTCTTGCAGGTCGTCGACGGCGTCGACTGCAGCGTCTTCGTTTGCAAAGACAGTGGTCTGCGCAGCAGCGGCACCAGCGATCAGGGATGCGGTCGCGGCGGCTACGAAAATATTCAATGTTTTCATGGTCTCTTTCCTTGTGTCCCGCTGTGTGCGGTGTGGGGGTTAAATGCCCACGCGCGACAAAAGTTCGAGACCCACCGGGCCATTTGGATACGGCTATGGGGCTACTGTTCCATCACAGCCACACCCCACAATCCCGTGATAATTTTTATTATTAAAATCAACTACCTAAAGAAATCACGGGAATATGCAGGTCGTTCACGGGCAGATTTCAGTTTTGTGATGGAACTAAAATGCGTCTTCCGGTTGCGCTGCGGGCTGTGACGCCTTTTCGACGCGCACAGCCGCATACTTGAACTCCGGGATCTTGCCGATGGGGTCAATGGCGGGATTCGTCAGCAGGTTCGCCGCTGCCTCGACGTAGGCAAATGGCAGAAACACCATATCGCGGGCCACGGCCCGATCCGCGCGCGCCATGACGGTGATACGGCCGCGGCGGGTGGACAGGGTCACATAGCCGCCAGCCTCGACGCCCAGATCGCGCAGCGTGTGCGGATGCAAAGAACAATTTGCCTGCGGTTCCACCGCATCAAGCACCGTCGCTCGGCGGGTCATCGCGCCCGTGTGCCAATGTTCCAATTGCCGCCCGGTCGTCAGCACCATGGGATATTCCGCATCCGGCTGCTCGTCGGGTGCGATCACATCCGCAGGGGTGAACCGCGCCCGGCCACCCTCGCGGGGAAAGCCATCGGCAAACAGGATCGACTGACCGGGGTCATCCGGACCGCCGGTCGGATAGGTGACGGCCTGATGTTCCAGCCTGTCCCAACTAATGTGGTCCAGTGACGGCATCGTGCTGGCCATTTCGGCATAGACGTCGCGCGGGTGGCTATAGGTCCAGTCCAGTCCCAGCCGCTGACCCATGTCGATCAGGATGCGCCAATCCTCGCGCGCCTCGCCCGGTGGCGGGACGGCAGGACGTCCCATCTGCACCTGACGGTTGGTATTGGTCACTGTCCCGGTTTTTTCGGCAAAGGCCGACGCAGGCAGGATCACATCCGCGAAGTTCGCGGTTTCGGTCAAAAAGATATCCTGCACCACCAGATGATCCAGCATCGCCAGACCCGCGCGCGCGTGGTCCAGATCAGGATCTGACATGGCCGGGTTTTCACCCTGGATGAACATCCCCTTGATCTGTCCGTCATGGATACCTTGCAGGATTTCCGTCACGGTCAGGCCTTTTTCAGCGGCAACGGTACCGGCCCCCCAAAGGGCATCGAAACTGGCGCGCACCTCGGCACTGGTGACTGATTGGTAATCCGGCAAATACATCGGAATGAGGCCGGCATCAGACGCACCCTGTACGTTGTTCTGACCGCGCAGCGGATGCAGCCCGGTGCCGGGTCGGCCGATCTGCCCCGTCATCAGCGCGAGCGAGATCAGGCAGCGCGAGTTGTCGGTGCCATAGGTGTGCTGGCTGATGCCCATGCCCCAAAAGATCATCGCAGATTGCGCCCCGGCAAAGGTCCGCGCCACATCGCGAAGCGTGTCGGCGTCGATGCCGCAGATCTCTGACATCGACTCTGGCGTGAACCGTTTCAGGTGTTCGCGCTCTGCGTCCCAGTTTTCGGTATAACCGTCGATATATTGTTCATCGAACAGCCCTTCGGTGACGATGACGTTGCAGATGGCGTTCAGCATCGCGACATCGGTGCCGGGTTTGAACTGCAGCATGTGCGATGCATGCCGTTTCAGCGCCTGACCGCGGGGGTCCATCACGATCAGCTTGCCACCGCGCGCTGCGAATTGCTTGAAATAGGTGGCCGCGACGGGATGGTTTTCGATCGGGTTGGCCCCGATCACGATCGCCACATCGGCGTTTTCAATCTCGTTGAACGTCGCCGTAACACCGCCAGAGCCCACGTTTTCCATCAGCGCCGCAACGGATGACGCATGACACAGCCGCGTGCAGTGATCGACATTGTTGTGGCCGAACCCCTGCCGGATCAGTTTCTGGAACAGATAGGCCTCTTCGTTGCTGCATTTGGCAGACCCAAAGCCGGCAACGGTTTGACCGCCCTGCGTATCGCGCAGCTCCGACAGGCCGCCTGCCGCGCGGTCCATCGCTTCCTCCCAGGTCGCCTCGCGGAACACGTCGAGGTAATTGCCGGGATCGACGTTCATCCCCTTGGCGGGCGCATCATCGCGGCGGATCAGCGGTTTCGTCAGACGATGCGGATGATTGATATAGTCGAACCCGAACCGCCCCTTGACGCACAAACGGTTCTGATTGGCAGGACCGTCAATCCCTTCGACATACTTGATCTTGCCGTCCTTGACCTTGAGGCTGATCTGGCAACCGACCCCGCAAAACGGGCAGACGCTGGCAACCTCCGTGTCAAAATCCTTGCGGTCACCGACCTGGGCGGTATCGACGACGCTGGCCTCCATCAGGGCACCGGTCGGACAGGCCTGCACACATTCGCCGCAGGCCACACAGGTGCTGTCGCCCATCGGGTCGTCCATATCGAACACCGGATAGGCGTCATGCCCACGCCATGCCATGCCGATCACGTCGTTGACCTGCACCTCGCGGCAGGCACGGACGCACAGGTTGCACTGGATACAGGCATCCAGATTCACGCGCATCGCCACATGGCTGTCATCCAGCAGCGGCACGTGATCCAGATCCTTGGCCGGGAACCGCGACGTGGTCACGCCCTCGGCCTGCGCCATGTCCCACAGGTGGCTGGACTTGTCGTGTGCCACATCCTGCGCAGGCTGATCGGCGACCAGCAGTTCCATCACCATGCGGCGGGCCTGCCGTTCGCGCGGCTGGTCGGTCGTAACGACCATGCCTTCGGTCGGCTTGCGCAGGCAGGACGCCACAAGGTTCTTTTCCCCGTCAACGGCCACCATGCAGGCGCGACAATTGCCGTCCGGGCGGTAGCTGGCGGCGTCCTTGAAACACAAATGCGGGATCACCAGACCGCGGCCATGCGCGACCTCCCAGATGGTCTGGCCGGCGGCGGCCTCGACCTGCTGGCCATCAAGGGTGAAGGTGATCGTATCAGACATCGGGTCGCTCCATCGGGACTGTAACGATCCTAGCGCGCGATGCCCGGCCCGTCACATGACACAGACGACAGATTGCCGATTTTTTGCGCCAGTTTGTCCTATTGGGTCGGATAATCCCGCACGAACGCCCAGGTGTCGCCCTCTGACAAATCGGGATCGTAGGCGTAACCGCCGCTGTTGAACCCTTTGACGTCATTGATATCGGTCAGGCGGTTTTCCACGACAAACCGCGCCATCGCACCCCGCGCGCGTTTCGCGAAAAAGCTGACCATGCGCGGGCGGTCGTCCTTCACTTCGAGGAACTTGGGCGTGATGACCCGCAGTTTCAGCGCAGGTGTCTGGGCCGCGTTGAAATATTCCTGACTTGCGCAATTCAGCAGCGCGTCGGTGCCACGCTCGGCCGCACGGGCATTCAGCGCCTTGGCAATCGTATCGCCCCAATAATCATAGAGGTTCGCGCCACGCCGCGTTTTCAGCCGGCTGCCCATTTCCAGCCGATAGGGCTGGATCGCATCCAGCGGGCGCAACACACCATACAGACCAGACAGGATGCACAGGCAATCCTGCGCAAAGGCAAGATCGTCCTCTGACAACGTTTTCGCCTCCAGGCCCTGATAGGTGTCACCATCGAACGCCAGCGCCGCCGGTTTCACTGCATCCGCTGCCGGATCGTCAGCAAAATCCTTGAACCGGTCACGGTTCAATCGCGCAAGCTCGTCCGAAATGCTCATCAGTTTGCGCAGATCACCCAGGGTCTGGCCGCGCATCGTCTTGGCCAGCCGCACGGCGTCGGCCTGAAACGCAGGCTGCGTCGGGGTGATATCGACGGGATCAAGGTTGAGCGATTTGGCGGGCGAGAGCGTGACGAGCATGGGACCTCCGGACAGTGTGCGCGACGTTGTAGCACCCCAGCCACCGGGCGCCACCCGGCGGCGTGTCGCATCCTACCGCGCAGTCAGGATTGCCACGTAGTCCCGCAGCAGCGCGGTGCGGCGAGGGCGGAAACTTTCGTCTGTCGCCGAAACGCCCTGAATGCGGTCCGCCATGAACTTGCGAAAGTCCTGGCGGAGAACGCACCACGCCAGGATCATAACCCCGCGATCGATATAGACGGTCGCCAGCGGCAGGATGCGCCGGTCGGACGGCGTACCCGTCGCGTCGACATAGCTGATCCTGACAGCCGTTTCGTCCCAGATTGCCGCCCGGATCAACGACAGGTCAGCCAGTGGTGCGGCAGGGCGTTCTGCGCGCCGCACCATCACGGCAGCATGTTGCGCCTGCCGCTGCTGGCGGTCGGGCAATGTCGCGATGATCTTGCCAAGTGCAGTTTCCGCCGCCAGCGCCAGCGCGCGGTCACCCCGATGCGGCACCTCAGCCAGTCCCAGCAGCAGTGCCTCGATTTCCTCGCGGGTGAACGTCTGGGGCGGCAGGGCCGAATCCTCGGTCAGGGTATAGCCATAACCCGGCGCACCATCGATCAGCGCGCCGCCCGCGCGCAGCGTGTCGATGTCACGATACAGGGTGCGTTCAGAGACCCCCGTTTCATCGGCCAACCGCGCGGCAGTCACGGGCTGCGGCAGGCGGCGCAGCGTATCGAGCAGGCGAAACAAACGATCGGTGCGGGCCATAACGATCCTGACAGAAACTGACAGGAGTGTTCCCGTATTCAGGCTGCATCGCAACCCTGAAAGGACAAACCGATGCTGATCCTCTATCATGCCCCCTACACCCGCTCTTCGAGCATCATCCAACTGCTGATCGAACTGAATGCGTTGGACCGCGTCGATGTACGCGTGGTCGACGTCGCCCGCCAGGACGGCAGAGGCACCGCCGATCCCGCGAACCTCCACCCCGAGGGCAAGGTCCCCCTGCTGGTCCACGATGGCGTCATGATCCGCGAACGCGGCGCAATCATCCAGTATCTGACGGAACTGTTTCCCAGCGAACTGGCCCCCAAACCCGGCGACCCGACGCGCGGCGCGTATCTCGGCTGGCTAGCCTACTATGGCGCGGTGATAGAGCCGGTGATGGTCACGACGATGCTGGGTCTGGATCACCCCGGGCTGCACGCCAATTTCCGTGGCAAGGCCGAAATGAGCGATGCACTCATCAACGCACTCACCGACCGACCCTATCTGTTGGGTGACAGGTTCACCGCCGTGGACCTGCTGGTCAGCTCACCTTTCGACTGGATGCCGTCCTTTGCGCCGACGGAACAGGTTGTGCAGGACTGGCTGGCGCGCTGCACAGATCGGCCAGCTTACCGGGCCATGGGCAGCTATGACGCTGGCCTGATGCCTGCGGCCAAGGCGGGTTAATCCACACCCTCGGCCAGGACCGCCAAAAAGGCGGCACCAAACCGCTGCGCGTGGCGTTCGCCGATCAGCCGGGCCAGCGCATCCGCATCGGGGCTGCGCAGCTGTGCCACCTTGGCCAGTTGCGCAGCCGTGCAGGACATCGGCTTGTCCGCACCGTCCGGGCCGCGTTGCAGATCAGCCTGCACGGCCAGCAATCGGTCATAGATCGCGCCCTCTGCCCGCCCGGCCAGCTTCATCCGCGCGGGGTGCACCTGTTCGACGGCACCCGCGATCACCTCGAGGAATGCACGGCCGTAGCTGTCCAGCTTTTTCGCACCGACGCCGCTGATCCCCGCCATCTGGTCCAGGGTTTGGGGTTTGCGTTCCGCCATCTCGATCAGCGTCTTGTCGTTGAAAATGATGTAGGCCGGACCGCCAGCCGCCTCGGCCAAGGCGCGGCGCTTTGCCTTGAGCGCGGACAGCAGCGGCGCATCTTCTTCAGACACCATCTGGCGCACAGCGGGGCTGAACTTGGCGGCCTGAACAGTATCGCGGCGCAGGGTGATCTGCGCCTCGCCCCGCAGAATCGGCAGTGCGGCATCGGTCATCCGCAGTGCGCCGTGCCGCGCAGGATCGGGGCGGAACAGATCCAGCCCCATCATTTGCCGGAAAATCGCCTGCCATTGGCGTTTGGAAAACTCGCGCCCGACACCGAACGTCGGCAGCGCATCATGCCCGCGCTCGCGGATTTTCGCTGTATCCGCGCCCATCACGATGTCGATCAGGTGACCCGCCCCAAACCATTCCTCGGTCCGCAACGCCGCGGACAAGGCCATGCGCACGGGCGTCGTGGCATCAAACACCTCTGCCGGGGTATCGCACAGATCACAGTTGCCACAGGGCTGCGGGTCCTCGCCAAAGTAACGCAACAGGTTTTGGCGGCGACAGACCTGCGCCTCGGCCAGACCAAGCAGCGCGTTCAACCGGCCATGATCGGCTGCACGCCGCTCAGGTGGGGCCAAACCTTCGTCGATCTGCTGACGCCGGTAGCGCACATCGTCCGGCCCATAAAGCGTCAGGGTTTCCGCAGGCCCGCCATCACGCCCAGCGCGACCGATTTCCTGATAATAGCTCTCGATCGACTTTGGCAGGTCGGCATGGGCGACCCACCTGATGTCCGGCTTGTCGATCCCCATGCCAAAGGCGATGGTCGCACAAACAATCAGCCCGTCCTCTTGCTGGAACCGCCGTTCGATGTCGCGCCGCGCCTCGGCCTCCATCCCGCCGTGATAGGCACAGGCCGAATGTCCCGCCTGACCCAGCGCCTGCGCCAGCGTTTCCGTCTTGGCCCGCGTGCCGCAATAGACGATGCCTGACTGCCCTTTGCGAGCACCGGCAAAGTTCATGATTTGCGCTCTTGGCCCGTCCTTCACCGCAAATGCCAGGTGAATGTTCGGCCGGTCGAACCCGCGCAGGAACGATTGCGGCTGCACCCCACCGAACAGCTTTTGCACGATTTCTTCGCGTGTTTCTGCATCCGCCGTCGCCGTGAATGCTGCCAGCGGCACATCCAGCGTTTCACGCAGTTCGCCGATCCGCAGGTAGTCGGGCCTGAAATCGTGTCCCCACTGGCTGACGCAATGCGCCTCGTCCACGGCGATCAGGCTGACGCCCGCCTCGCGCAGCATCCGCTGGGTGCCGAATGACGCCAGTCGTTCAGGGGCCATGTACAGCAGTTTCAGCGATCCGTCCGCCAGGGCCTGCCAGACGGCATCGGTTTCTTCCTCCGTGTTGCCAGAGGTCAGCGCGCCAGCAGCGACCCCCGCCTCGCGCAGGCCGCGCACCTGGTCGCGCATCAGCGCAATCAGTGGCGAAATGACGACGGTTACACCCGGTCGCACCATCGCTGGCAGCTGAAAACACAGCGATTTGCCACCACCCGTCGGCATGATGGCCAGCGTGTTCTGACCCGCGACGACAGCATCCACGATCTCTTCCTGGCCGGGGCGAAAGCCATCGAACCCAAAGACATCCCGCAGGATATGTGCCGCTTGCATCGTCTGCCCCCAACCGTGCCTGAGGGTGCTTCATTCCACATGAAGAATCAGTAAACAAGCGCCCCGCGACCGCGACCGTTGCCAATCGCCGCCCGCTCGCCTACCCAATCACCGCAAAGGAGACCGACATGGGCGAAATCACACTGGTCCGGCACGGGCAGGCCAATTCCGCAGCCACGAACGAGGCGGACTATGACCGTCTGTCTGACCTGGGCCACCAACAGGCCAAGTGGCTGGGCGACTGGATGCGTGACCACGACCGCCCCTATGACGTCGTGCTGTCCGGGACGCTGCGCCGCCAGCGCGAAACGCTGACCAATCTAGGATACCCGGATGCCGAGCGCGACCCACGCCTGAACGAAATCGCCTACTATGACCTGACGGACGAGATGACGCGCGTACACGGTTCGGGTGCCCACGACCCCAGTGATTTCGTCACCCGCTTTCCGGCCACCCTGACCGCATGGCGCAAGGGCGAGATCGGTGGTGCGGAAACCTACGACACCTTTCGCGACCGTGTGCGCGACGTGATGGATATGGCCGCCCAGCCTGGCAAGCGTGTGCTGTGCGTCTCGTCAGGCGGCATCATCGCGCAGGCTGTGTCAGACATCCTGGGGCTGGACATCCCGCAGATGGCGCGGATTGCCCTGCCGATCTTCAATACCTCGGTCCACAGGATCCACGTCACCGACCACGGCCCGCTGCTGGTCAGTTTCAACAGCGTGCCGCACCTCGATACCGCCGACCGCGCCGACAATCGCACGTTCTACTGACGCGGGTTCTGCTCCCGCTGACCTGAACCACAACACTCACGAAAGAGGACTGCCGACATGACACATCTCTGGGTCCGCGCCGAATCCCGCGATCACGAGGCACGGGTCGGCATCATGCCACAGGGCGTGGCCCAGCTGATCGCGGCGGGCTTTCACGTCACGGTCGAGGATTCACCCGACCGGATCGTGCCAACGACCGACTACGCTGCAACCGGGGCAGATATCGCGCCTGCTGGTGGCTGGACCGACGCGCCCGATGACGCGCTGATCTTCGGGCTCAAGGAACTGCCCGCCGACGGCAGCCCTCTCCGCCATCGCCACATCATGTTTGGCCACGCCTTCAAGGTACAGCCGGACGGGCTGCGCCTGCTGGACCGGTTCAAGGCCGGTGGCGGCACGCTGCTCGATCTCGAATACCTGACCGATGACCAGAACCGACGCGTCGCCGCATTCGGCTACTGGGCGGGCTACGCTGGCGCGGCCGTGTCATTGATGTGCTGGATTGCACAGCAGCACGGCCGCGATATGGGTCCGATCCGCGCCGTCCCCTCAGCCGCACACCTGCTGGCAGACCTACAAAGCGACCTTGTCACGCTCGGAACTCAGCGCCCGACCGCCCTGATCATCGGGGCCAAGGGACGGGTCGGCACCGGTGCCGCCGATCTGTGCCGCGAAATGGGCGTCGCCACCACCCGCTGGGATATCGAAGAAACCGCCCACGGCGGCCCCTTTCCACAAGTACTGACGCACGACCTGTTTCTCAATTGCATCCTTGCGCGACCCGGCACACCGGTTTTTGTGCCCGCCTCGGCCAGGACAGCAACGCGCAAACTGTCCGTCATCGGCGATA
Source organism: Loktanella sp. DSM 29012 (assembly GCF_900110705.1). Lineage (GTDB taxonomy): Bacteria > Pseudomonadota > Alphaproteobacteria > Rhodobacterales > Rhodobacteraceae > Loktanella > Loktanella gaetbuli. Next base: position 59,735 of record NZ_FOEJ01000001.1, read on the forward strand.
TCGCATGCGACCCCGACAGCGATTTCTCCCCGATCAAGGTCTACGACCGCGTCACCACATGGGACGCCCCAGCGCTGCGGGTGCACGATGATCCACCGCTGGATGTCACCGCCATCGACAACCTGCCGTCCCTGATGCCGCTGGAATCCTCGCAGGACTTTGCAGACCAGCTTCTGCCGCACCTGGCCGCCCTGCCGGACAGCGACGTCTGGGCGCGCGCCGCACAGATCTTTGACCGGGCGATCAGCCGCCGCTGATCCATTCGCTGTTTTCGAAATATCCCGGGGGTCTGGGGGCAGCGCCCCCAGACGTGGCCATCAGCGCCTGCGCCGTCTGCGGGACACGAGGATCAAGACGCCGGCGACAACGATAAACACCAGAATACACAGCAGGAAAAACCAACCGGGGCAAAGCACAGTCAGTGTGATCACCGTGGCACCGGCCGCAGCAGCCGCCGACAGGCTTTTGCCCTGCGCGCCGGGTGGCAGACCGTTGAACGACCGGTTGAGATCCTCAATCGCTTGCGCGACACAATCGCGGCTTGCCTCCAGCGACTTGCGAAACTGGCCGTCTTTTTCAGCGCGCGCCGCGATTGATTTGAGCAGACCTTCCGCGCTGTCCATCTCTTGGACGGCGGTCAGAATATCCTTGCGCAGCGCGGTTCCGGCCGACGCACTATCGGGCAGCACCCGCATCGCACGGCGCACCGATGGTCCGTCAACATCGTCCTGCAACCCGTCGTAAAGCGTCAGGTGCAGGTAGGATAACAACAGCGACTGCGCCTGCCCCACATCCGGGATCGGCTTGAAATCAATCCCGGCTTCGGCAGCGGGATCGAGCCGGAAATCCCCGATGATTTTCTCGATCAGCGCCTCTGCGCCGTCGGGTGGTTCGCCCGGCCGGTCGGCATGCAGGTAGGTCTGCACCGCCTCGACCAACAGGTCGGGTTGAAACGTCGAACGTGAAAACGCGTCTTTACCAATTACACTGGTGATATCATCGAAATGCATGTCGATCTCCCAAGTCAGAGTGAATTGCGCCCGGTTCGGGCACGACAACTCTGCCTTGGGTTGTGATTCGTTTCTACAAAAACCGCCTTACGCGCATTTCCGGCCGGCTCAACGACCGAAAATCGGATAGTAGAGCGCGTCGGGCAAGAACTGCCCCAGCCGGAAAATCGACCCAAGCAAGCGCGGGAATGTCTTTTTGAAATTCGCGCTGTCCATCAGTTCGAACATCTCGCGGGCGGCCTCTTCGGGCTCCATGATCTGGGGCATCGAAAAATCGTTCTTGTCGGTCAGGCGCGTCTTGATGAAACCGGGGTTGGCGACCTGCACCCTGACGCCTGTCTTGCGCAGATCCGCATGCAGGCATTCCGCCATCGACAGGATCGCCGCCTTGGACGAGGTATAACCGATTGATCCGGGCAGACCCCTGTAGGCCGTCAGCGAAGAGGTCAGGACGATATGGCCTGCGTCCCGCGCGGTCATGTCGCCAATGACCGCGCCAACACAGCGTTGCGCGCCCAGAAAATTGACCGTGGCCATGGTGTCGGCCTTTTCCTGATCCCATTCACCCGCCGCCATCGGCCAATAGACACCGGCCAGATAGACCATGCCGTCGATCCGTCCGACCTGTTCGGCAGCCGTCTGGACGGAACCCAGATCCGCGACGTCGACCGTCACATATGACGCCTTGCCCGGCAGTTCGGCCACCAGATCCTTGAGCCTGTCTTCGGAGCGGGCCGATACGATCACCTCGGCCCCGACCTTGGACAGCTGATGCGCCAGCGCGCGGCCCAGCCCTTCGGATGCGCCGACCAACCAATACCGTTTGCCCTGCCAGTCACTCATATCTTTCTCCTCTGCGTTAGAGGTCAGATAGGGTCGCGCTGCGGGTCCTCAAGCGACAGCCGCGCCAAAAGCGCGATCGCCAGCAGTTTCAACCCGCATGGCACCCCCGCATAAAGCCATGTCAGCAGCACAAGCGCGCTGTCGGGACTGTCGCCCGTCGACCGAAACCCGGCCTGTTCCAGCAAGGGCAACAGAGCCGCTGCGGCAAAGGCCAGCGTCAGTTTGTTCACCAGACTCCACAGACCGAAACCCTGACCGCCGTTAGGCGACACCCGCGCCATGCGACGCGCGAACAGCGCAGGCAGCAGCGTCAGATCCGCCCCGATGGACGCACCCGACAGCACGCAGACCACGGCGAATGCCACCGTGTCACCGGCCCCCAGCGTCAGGGTATAGCCAAACGACAGCACCGCCAGGACCATCGCCACCAGCAGGACACGCTTGGCCCCCCAGCGCCGCGCGGCGGCAGACCATGCCGGCGATGACAATGCCGCCGCAAGAAAGAACAGCACCAGCAGCGGTCCTTCCCAGCCGGGTGCCTGCAACCGGCTTTCGACAAAGAACAAAAACAACGTGGACGATACCGCCAGCGGGGTGGCGTTCACCAATGCCAGCAACAGAAGACGGCGGGTGATGCCGTCCGACAGGATTGTGCGGATCGGCGTGGTTTCGGCCTGTGTGCGGCCCTTCCATTCGGGCCACATCACGACGGCGGCAACGACCGCCAGTCCCGCAAACCAGAACGCAAATACGGCAAATGGCGCGTCGACCAGCCCCATCAGGGCGGTGGGCGCAATGGCGGCGATGCAGATGCCCAGCAGACCGCCGCTTTCGCGCCAGGCGGCCAGCCGGACGTGACCGTCATCGCCCGGTCCGGCCTTGGCCACGCCCTGCGCGTAGAAATTGATCGTCAAAAAGCTGAAGGCGCTGAACAGCGCGGTCACGGTCAGTCCGAACCACCACAGCGGGGCAATGGGCGGTGCTATGGCAAACAGCCCCAGCATTGCCAGCGCCAGCACCAGCACACCGGCGGTCACGGCCAGCCGCTTGCCCTTGTCCAATCTCTCGCTGACCCACCCCAGTGCGGGGTCCTGCACTACGTCCACCAGCCGCAGCGCAGCCAAGAGAGCGCCGAGTGCGGTCAGGCTGACACCGTAGGTGTCGGCATAATATTTGGGTGCGTAGATATAGATCGGCAGGCCGGCCGCGTTGATGATCGCGGCGAACAACGCATAAGCAGGCAGGCGCTGGGACCAGGCGTTCATCAGGTGACATCATCCTCTGGCGGCGGCGTCCACGGGCGAAAGGTGGCACCCTTCCACCACAGTTTCAACGCCTGCCAGTGGATCAGCGCCAGCACGCGCCGCGACCCGAACGGGCGACGCAAGGCGGCGGCCAGGATACCCCGATTGGTCAACGGCTGTCGCGGTCCCTGCAGTGTCGCGATCAGACCACCCGCGTCCCGCCCATAGTCGATCCGGATGTCGACCGCATCGGCTGTGATGTCGAAATAGAACGTGTAATCACCGGCAATCGGCTGGAACGGCGAGACGTGGAAAACCTTGCGTGCGTGCAGCGCGTCGCGCCCGGTGATCGGGGCCAGATCGTCGTGGTGGCACAGATAGCAATGCCGGTCGCCAAAGGTGTTGCCGACCTCTGCGATTACGACCCGCAGCACGCCGCCCGCGTCAAAGCACAGCCAGAACGACACCGGGTTGAACACATGGCCAAGCACGCGCGGCTGCGCCAGCAGAGAGATGTCGGTGATCCCATCCAGTGCAGCCGCCGCCAACGTCTGGCGGACCCAGGCGGCACCGCTGCCCTGCTGCACGACGCCGCCATGGTCCGCGTCCCAAAGGGACATCAGGCCGCGCCGGTTACGCCCGAACAGACCGGGGCCCGTGACATCGGCCTCGGCATCGCACATCACGTAGTCGATGGAATAGCGAAAGGCGTTTTTCACAGCCCCCTTGCGACCGTGGTAGGTCTGACCCGGGATATGCTGGATGCCCGTCACTCTGCCGCGATCCGTCGCGTATGGGCGGCATTCAGGCGGTCAACCACGTCATAAGCGCTGGCCAGACCATCCTCGTGGAACCCGTTTCGCATCCATGCACCACAGAACCAGGTGTTGTTGGTCCCGTTCATGCGCGCCGCATCCTTTTGTGCGGCAAGTGCGGCGGTATCATAGACCGGATGACGCAGGTTGGTTTCGTCCCAGATCAGATCCTCGCGGATCGTGCGGGTCGTGTTCAGCGTCACCATGTAGTCCTGACCGGTCAGCCAGGGTTGCAGGCTGTTCATCCAGTAGGTCAGGTCGATTTGATCAGACCGCTTGTTCGCGGCCTCGGTATATATCCAGGACGCCCAGACCTTGCGGCGTTTGGGCATGATCGCGGTGTCCGAATGCAGCACGACACGGTTGCCCTGATAGCGCACGGCACCCAGTGTCGCGGCCTCTTCGGCGCTGGCATCCGCCAGCAAGGCCAGCGTATCGTCGGAATGGGTTGCGAACACGACCTCGTCGAACGTTTCCCACTCTGCGCCGATGGCCCGCACCTGCACCGCGCCGCCCGTGCGCCGGACACCCTGCACACCGGCCCCAAGGCGCAGGTCCACACCGCGCTTTGCCATGTCGGCACCCAGTTTTGCCACGTATTGCTGGCTACCGCCCGCGACCGTGTACCACTGGTGCTGTCCGGTTGTGTTCAGCAGCGCATGATTGTCGAAAAACGTCAGCAGCGCATGGGCCGGAAAGTCGAGAATCTTTTCCTTGGGCGTCGACCAGATCGCACCGGAAAACGGCGTCAGGTAATGGTCGCGGAAATAATCCGACAGGCGCAGCTTTTTCAGCAGGCCGGCGATGGTGAGGCTGGTGTCCTGTGCGGCGGCCATACCATGTTTGTTGAAATGCAGGATGTCGCGCACCATCCGCAGGAATTTCGGGTTCGCCGCGTTGCGTCGCTGCGCAAACAGGGCATCCAGCGAATGCAGCGCATATTCCATACGCCCCCCGTCAAACGACGCGCCAAAGCTCATGTTGCTTTCGACGGTATCGACACCCAGCTCGTCGAACAAACCGACAAGGTTCGGATAATTCGCATGGTTGAACACGATGAATCCGGTGTCGACAGGCGTATCCGCCTGTGGTCCGGCCATCCGTGTGCGGGCATGACCGCCCAGCCGCTTGGCCGCTTCGAACAGGGTCACATGATGATCACGGGCCAATGCATGCGCGGCACCCATGCCGGATATACCAGCGCCGATCACCGCGATGCGACGCGGCGTGGGGGATATTCTGGGCAGGCTCATTGCAGTCTCCGTCGTGGTCAGTGTCGTCAGAGCCACGGTACGTAGCGCAGATCAGTTGCAGGGCAGTGCGTATGAATTGTCGCAGGTCAGTCCCAGGCCAGCGGGATCATCTGGCCGCGCTCTTGCAGAAATCCGTCACCGTTGCGATCCAGAAAGAACGTCAGCCCTGGATAGGCGTTCGCGACGACGTATTGACCGTCGATGATGGACGACTGGCCGACGGGGCCATTCTCGGACCCGCCACAGACCTCGGTATTGTTGCGGCAGGGTGCCAGCGTAAAGGTGCGCATCACCTGCAAGGGATCGGCATCCTGAACCAGAATGCGGATCGGGCCGTCATCCAGCGGCGTGTCGCCAAAGGCTTCGGTCAGGGCTATGCCCGATTGCGCAACACCATCCGAAAACGGCGCGGGGTTCATCGGGTTCGTGCAGCCGGCCAGTCCAAGACTGCCGAGGATCATCAGGCGGGAAAACATCTATGGTGTCCTTTTGTCGTCTTGGCCTCAGTCTTGGCCGTCAGAACCACTGGCCGCAAGGGGCAATGGCGCCTGCGCCTGTGCTGCCAGTTCCTCAAAATCGAAATTGTCCAACCTGTCGGCGCGTTTGCCGGCCCGCGTCGCGGCCGTCAGAATACCGGAGACATCTTCGCCCGCCTGCCGCAGGTGGGTTTCCAGCTTGCCCGCCCGATCGCCGATCAGCTGCACGTCGCGGTGCAGCTGTTTCAGGCTCTTGCGGATTGCCCCCGTCTGCTCGCGCATGCGTGCGTCCTTGAGAATGGCGCGCATGGTGTTCAACGTCGCCATGCAGGTGGTGGGGGACACGATCCAGACCCGCGCGTCAAAGCCGTCACGCACCACGGCAGGCAGCCGGGCGTGCAGCTCGGCATAGACGGCCTCTGACGGCAGGAACATGATGGCACCATCCGCCGTTTCGCCAGCGATGATGTATTTGTCGGAAATCGCCTTGATGTGAACGCGGACCGCTGCCGCCAGTCCCTTGAGCGCTGCGTCCTGCTCTGCGCGGGTCTCGGCGCGGGTCAGCGTCTCGTAGGCCTCCAGCGGGAATTTCGCATCCACCACGATCGGTCCCGGCGGGTTGGGCAGATGGATCAGGCAATCGGCCCGTTTCCCGTTCGATAGCGTCGCTTGCAGTGAATAACTGTCGGCAGGCAACGCCTTGCCCACGATATCGGTCAGCTGGATTTCACCAAAGGCCCCGCGTGTCTGCTTGTTCGACAGGATATCCTGCAGCGACAGCACGTCGCCCGACAGTTTTTCGATATTGCTTTGCGCGCGATCAATGGTGGCCAGACGCTCTTGCAACGCGGCCAGTTGCTTGGTCGATTTTTCCGAACTGCCCGCCAGCGTGTCCTTCATCCTTTCCTGAAGATCGGCCAGACTGCGTGCGGACCGCAGCGCGTTGTCGGCCAAACGTTCGGCGACCTGCGCATTCACCTCGGCCAGGCGTTGTTCCATGGTCTGCATGATGCGGGCCTGACCGGCGGTCTGGCTGTCGGACACGGTGCGCAGGTTTTCACCCAGACGCGCCTGATTTTCGGCCAGCGTTTGCATGAACCCCGATAATTGTCCGACCTGCCCCGACAGCGCATCAACCGCCTGCCCCGACCGCCCGGCCCTGCGCACGGTGGCGATCAGCAGTGCAAAGAGTGCCGCCAACAGCAGCAATGCCACAGCCGCCGCCCATAGACGCGGATCATCCAACGCAAACTGCGTGTCACCCACCTGGATCACGTGCGGCCGAACAGCCGTTCGATGTCGGTCATCGACAGGGTCACCGATGTCGGGCGCCCGTGATTGCATTGTCCCGACAGCGGCGTTGCCTCCATCTCGCGCAGAAGGGCGTTCATCTCCGGCGCGGACATGCGGCGTCCCGTGCGCACTGACCCGTGACAGGCCACCCGGCTGAGGATGGCGTCGATCCGCGCCTTGAGTGGCCCGGTGTCGCCGCCGTCCTGCAACTCGTCCAGCACGTCCAGCACCAGACGACGCGCATCTACGGTCCCAAGGATCGCGGGTGTTTCGCGCACGGCCACGGCGCCACCGCCAAAGGGTTCGATCCCCAGCCCCAGACGCGCCAGATCATCGGCCTGCGACAGCAGTAGTTCCGCCTCTCCCGGCGTCAGTTCGACGATTTCAGGGATCAAGAGCGTCTGCGCCGTGACCCCATTGTCGCGCATCTGCGCCTTGAGCCGTTCGTAAACCAGCCGTTCATGCGCGGCATGGGCATCCACGATCACCAGGCCATCGGCGGTCTGCGACAGGATATAGTTTTCATGAAGTTGCGCCCGCGCCGCGCCCAGCGGCCGGGCCTCGTCCACAATGGCATCTGGCGTGTCCGGGACCGGATCAATCCGGGCGGACGGCAATTCGGCAAAACCGGACTGGAACATCATGGTCTGCGCGGTAAAGCGCGGCGTCGGACGGTCCATCTGGTAGACGCGCGGTTCCGTCACGGGCGTCATTGCCCCCAATGTCGCCGCGCTGACGGTGGTGGACGACCGATGCCCGGCCTCGGCCAGCGCATGACGGATTCCGCTGACGATCAGACCGCGCACGACGGCCGGATCGCGAAACCGCACCTCGGATTTCGCAGGATGCACGTTGACGTCGACCAACGTGGGATCGCAGTCGATGAACAGGCAGGCCACCGGATGCCGGTCACGCGACATCACGTCCATATAGGCCGCGCGCAAGGCACCCAGCAGCATCTTGTCCCGCACCGGGCGACCGTTGACACACAGGTATTGGGCGACGGCAGCCCCCTTGGAAAAGGTCGGCAGCGCTGCATAGCCGGTCAGGTGAAACCCGTCGCGTTCCGCGTCCAGCCGCAGCGCATTGTCGGCAAAGTCGCGTCCGATGGCGGCCCGCAGGCGCCGGTGCAGCGCGTCGAACATGTCGCCGGTTTCGGCATCCGCGCGGTACAGCGTGCGCGCCTCGCCGTTGCTGCTGTCACGCAGAATGAACGTGATGAACGGTTCCGCCATCGAAAGGCGTTTGATCACATCCGTGATCGCCTGCGTTTCGGCCCGGTCACTGCGCAGGAATTTCAATCGCGCGGGCGTGGCATAGAACAGATCGGCCAAATCAACCTGTGTGCCGCCCGGATGGCCTGCGGGCCTGACAGGGTCCATGCGTCCACCTGCGACGCGGATGCTGGACCCCTCGTCACCGCCACGAGACGTGATGGTCAGCCGCCCGACCGCACCCAGCGATGGCAGCGCCTCGCCCCGAAAACCGAACGAATGGATATTGAGCAGATCACTGCCGTCAATCTTTGACGTGGCATGCCGCGAAAGGGCCAGCGGCAAATCCGCAGCCGTCATGCCGCAGCCGTCGTCGCTGACGCGGATCAGAGTCTTGCCACCATCCGCGATTGTCACGTCGATCCGCGTGGCACCGGCATCAATGGCATTCTCGACCAGTTCCTTGACCGCAGATGCGGGCCGTTCCACGACCTCTCCTGCCGCGATCCGGTTGATTGCGGCGTCATCCAACTGGCGGATCACGGGGCTGGCTGATGTCTGTATCTGGGGTGAAGTCACTGTCATGCTACAAGGGATAGCATCGAAACGGTTGATTCGACGAGGGGCGAATTTACTGACAAAGCATCCAATTCATGCTATATAACCAAAATGTTAATCGAATCGATCAACCCCGCCGTGCTGGCCGCACTCGCCGATCCGATCCGCCTGCGGATCGTCGATCGTCTTGCCGCTGGCGAATGTACGGTGGGCGAATTGGCCGCGCCGTTCGACGTGTCGCAGCCCGCCATTTCACGCCACATCCGGGTGCTGACAGACGCGGGTATCGTCGTGCAACGGGTCGATGGTGCACGCCGACCCTGCCGTCTGGCACCTGAATCCCTCGCCGCGCTGGACGCCTGGCTGACCCAACTGCGCAAGACATTGAGTGCACAATACGACCGACTTGATGCCGCACTGGCCGAACTGGAGGATGAGACGCATGACCCTTGAACTGACCCTGGTGGGGGACACGCAGATCATCGCGACCCGCCATTTTGCAGCCCTGCCGTCACTGGTGTACCGCGCGCATATCGACCCTCAGATCATCCGAAAATGGATGGTCGGGTCGGACGGCTGGACCATCGACACGATCAGCGTGGATGCCCGGGTCGGCGGCGAATTCACCTATCGCTACAACGGGCCTGACAACGACAGCTTTGCCATTACCGGCACGTTCATGGAATTGGACCCAGGTCGGCGCATCCTGCATGTCGAACGAATGTTGTTTCCAGACCCGACACCCGACAACCGGATCGAAACGGTGTTTGACGCGCAGGGCAGCGGTACGTTGATGACCATGACGATGACCCTGCCCGATGCCGAAACGCGGAAGATGTTGATGGACATGGGCATCCAGACCGGCATGGAAGGAAGCTATGCCGGTCTCGACGCTGCTGTATCCGGCTGACAGCGATCAGTTCGTGCTGGTCAGCCCCACGGGCTGGCCCACGACGACGAAATGCAGATCCTCGGGCCGGTAGAGGTCGGCCGCCACGCGGTTCACCTCCTCAAGCGTCACCGCCTCGATGTAGTCGTTGCGGTTGACGACGTAATCACGCGGCAGGCCGATCATCTGCATCCCGACAAGGATGCTGGCGATATTCGCATTCCCGTCGAACCGCAGCGCGTATGACCCGGTCAGAAACAGTTTCACCCGGTCCAATTCCTCTTGGGTCATGCCGTCCTGCGCGATCTTGGCCCATTCATCGCGCACGACCTCGATCGCTTCGGCAATGGTGTCGTTGGACGACGCCAGCTGTCCCAGAACCATGGGCGCATGATCCTTGGGGACTAGGAATGTCGACACACCATAGGTCAGGCCACGCTTTTCCCGAACCTCGTCCATGAGGCGGGATTCAAAGCCGCCTGCCCCCAGCGCCTCGTTCAGGATCGTGGCCGCGAAATAGTCTGGATCGTCCCGTTCCATGCCCGCGTGGCCGAACAGTGCAACCGATTGGGGTGTCGGAAAATCGACGACCGTGATCCCGCCGTCCAACGCGAATGTGGTATCCTCGGGAAGTGGCGGCCCCTCGGCGGGAAGTTCACCCAGCAGGGTGTCCAGCACCTCGCCCAGCGCCTCTGGCGTGATGTCACCGACTGCGCCCACATAAATGCGGTCACGCGTCAGCGCATTTTGCCAGGCGGTCACGATGTCGTCACGCGTCAGTGCCGCGACACTCTCTGCCGTGCCGGTGCTTGACGATCCATAGGGATGGTCCGGAAACGCCCCGGCATTCAGCGTATCGCCTGCTATGGCATTGGGTGATTTGGCATCGGACGCGATGCCGGAAAGGACCTGCGCGCGGACCCGGTCAATCGCCGACTGGTCAAAGCGCGGTTCGATCAGTGCCTGCCGCAACAGGGCAATGCTTTCATCCTGATTTTCCGTCAGGAAACGGGCCGAGATACTGGTGACGTCGTCACCGATATCGAAACCAAAACCCGCTGACAGTTCTTCGCGGCGCGTCTGGAACGCTTGCGCATCCATGTCGGCGGCACCCTCTTCCAGCAGGCCCATCATCAGATTGCTGGCACCGCGCTTGCCGGGCAGGTCCAGCGATGCGCCACCCTCGATCCGGATTTCCAGCGCGGTAAAGGGGATGCTGTGATCCTCGACCAGCCAGGCGGTGATTCCGCCGTCAGAGGTCACTTCCTGGATCTCGACCGCGGCAATGGCAGCGGTTCCGGCGAATGTGGCACAGATGGCCAGAACGTAGCGGATCATTGGGCCTGCTCCTCGTTTGCGACAACCCAGCCGGTCACCGACTGGTTCAGGTTGAACACCTCGGCCGCCGCGGCCTTGATGTCCTCTGCGGTGACGTCTTGCAGAATTTGTGGCCAAGCGTGCACATCATCGACGGTCAGCCCTTGGGTCAAGGCGGCCCCATAGCGCTGCGCGCGTCCCTGCGTGCTGTCCATCGCATAGATTTCCGACGCGCGGATTTCGGACTTGATCCGATCAAGGGCCGCCGGATCGATATCCTTGGCCATGAAATCGGCGATGACCTGATCCATGGCCGCCTCGGCCTCTGACAGGGTCACACCCTGCGCGGGCACCACCGAAAGACTGAACGACGTGTCATCCAGACTGCTGCCGCGATAGCCTGCCCCCGCATAGACGGCGATCTGGCTGTCGAACTGCAACGCACGCCCCAATTCCGAGGTAAAACTGGACCCACCCAGCAAATCGGCCAGCAGCGTCAGCGCAGCGGCCTTTTCCTGCGCACCGCTGTCGCGTTCGGGCGCAAGGTAGCTGCGCACCAGATAGGGTTCACTGACACGTTCGTCGGTGAACACGATCCGGCGCGGTGCCAGCTGCGGCGGCTCTGATGACCGGATGCGTTCAGGCAGATCGGGTTCAGCCGGGATCGGTCCATAATATTGTTCCGCCAGCGCACGCACCTCGTCAGGAAACACGTCACCGGCCACGATCAGGATTGCGTTGTTGGGGGAATAGTACAGATCATAGAACGACACCGCGTCCTCCAGATCCAATTCTTCCATTTCGTGTTTCCAGCCGATGATCGGCACGCCGTAGCGGTGGTTCTGGTAGAGGGCCGCGTTGAACTGTTCGCGCGCCAGTGCCCCCGGTGAGGATTCCGTGCGCTGGTTGCGTTCTTCCAGGATCACGTTGCGTTCGGTGGCGATGTCGTCCTGATCCAGCTGCAGATTGACCATGCGGTCGCTTTCCATCTGCATCATCAGCGGCAGGCGGTCCGCCGCAATCCGCTGGAAATAGGCCGTGTAGTCATAACTGGTGAACGCGTTGTCGGTCCCGCCGTTTTTGGCTACCGTGGCGCTGAATTCACCCGGTTCCAGTGTCTCGGTCCCCTTGAACAGCAGATGTTCCAGGAAATGCGCGACACCTGACTGCCCCACCGGTTCGTCAGCGGACCCGGCGCGATACCAGACCATGTGAACCACGACCGGGGCGCGATGATCCTCGATCACCACGACCTCCATCCCGTTATCAAGCGTGAATGACGTAACATCGTCGGGGGCGACCTGCGCCATCGCAGTGGTCGCGAAAACAGTCAGGGCAGCGGCCAGAGATCGGATCATGGGGTGCCTATGGTTGGATGAGTTCAGGACCAACCTAGGAAGCCGCGCCCGACTTGCAACATCCCGTACAGGGTTGTCACGCAGCTGTCAGGTTCAGGGCCTGCCGCCCATCGCGCGGATGGCCAGTTCCTGCGGGTCCAGATCGGCGGGATTCGTGCCGCCGGGGCGCGGTGCCGGCAAGGCGTTCGTGGCCGGAATAATCAGCGGATTTTGCGGAATGACCGAAAATTCGTCGGGCCCGCCACCACCGGTTCCGCCGCCGCAACCCGCGAGTGCGGCACAAAGTATCACTGGCAAAATCACGTGACGCATGGTGGTCCCTCAACTGGTATCGGCGCTGTTCTAACGCAGTTCGGTCGCGGCGTCACGCGCCCTTGCGCGCCTTGGTCTGCCGGGCATCCGGCCCCGGCAGAAACGCGAGCCCGATGGCACCGGCAAAAATGGCGATGTCCGCGATGTTGAACGCATAGGGGTTGGAAAACCCGCAGCAGCTCATGTTCAGGAAATCCGCGACAGCACCGTAGAGCACACGGTCGACCACGTTGCCCAGCGCGCCGCCGACCAGTAGACCCGCTGCAATATACATCCACTTGGTCCCACCGCTGCGCCAGAGCCAGACAAGAACGCCGACCGAAATCGCCAGGGCGACCCCGATCAGCACCCAACGCATGTCCGCCTGCGCGCCGAGGCCGAAATTAACGCCACGGTTCCAGGCCATCTGGAACACCAGAAACGGCGGAAACACCTCGATCCGCTGACGGGTCATCAGGTCCAGCCAGTGGACGATGGCGTACTTTGTCGCCTGATCCAGCAGGAACGTCCAAAAGCCCGCCCAGAAAACCAATCGCATTCCGTGATCCTAGTGCTTGAAGTGGCGCATGCCGGTGAACACCATTGCGATCCCGGCCTCGTCAGCGGCCGCGATCACCTCGTCGTCGCGCATCGAACCGCCAGGCTGGATCACGCAGGTTGCACCTGCGGCAGCAGCCTCTAGCAATCCGTCGGCAAAGGGGAAAAACGCATCGGACGCAACCGCGCTGCCAATGGTCAGCGGTGCTGCGAGGTCCATCGCCTCGGCCATGCGTTCTGCCTTTTTGGCGGCGATCAAGGCGCTGTCCAGACGGCTCATCTGGCCTGCACCGACACCGACGGTTGCACCGTCGTTGACGTAGACAATGGCGTTGGACTTGACGTGCTTGGCAACCTTCCATGCGAATTGGAGGTCGGCCATCTGGGCATCGGTCGGCTGCACCTTGGTCACCACACGCAAGGCGTCCGCTGCGACGCGGCCCGTATCCTTGTCCTGCACCAGCATGCCACCCGCGACCTGACGGTAGGTCGTCACAGGGGCAGTAGGGTCCGGCAGACCGTCCGTGGTCAGCAGGCGCAGGTTCTTTTTCGCGGCAAAAACAGCGCGCGCCGCATCGGACGCACCCGGTGCGATCACAACCTCGGTAAAGATTTCGGCGATCGCCTTGGCCGTATCTTCGTCCAGCGGCATGTTCAGCGCGACGATACCGCCGAATGCGCTGGTGCGGTCACAGTCGAACGCCTTTTTATAGGCCTCCAGAAGAGTGTCACCCCGCGCCACGCCGCAGGGGTTGGCGTGTTTGATGATCGCGACGGCGGGACCATCGGCGGGGTCGAATTCCGCCACCAGCTCGAACGCGGCATCGGTGTCGTTGATGTTGTTGTAGGACAGCTCCTTGCCCTGATGCTGGGTTGCCGTGGCGACGCCGGGGCGGTCGCTGCCGTCGGTGTAAAAGCTGGCGGTCTGGTGCGGGTTTTCACCATACCGCAGTTCCTGACGCACGGTCCCGGCAAAGCTGCGGCGGCGCGGCGTGTCCAGATTGATCGCGCCAGCCATCCAAGTGCTGACAGCCGTGTCATAGGCCGCAGTGCGGCCGTATGCGGTCTGCGCCAACCCCTTGCGGAACGCGAGCGTGGTCTGACCGTCGTTGGCCTCCAGCTCGGCCAGCAGGGAATCGTAATCGGACACATCCGTCACGACGTTCACAAAAGCATGGTTTTTCGCAGCTGACCGGATCATGGCCGGGCCGCCGATGTCGATATTTTCGATGCAGGTGGCGTAATCCGCGCCCTTGGCGACCGTTTCCTCAAAGGGATAAAGGTTCACGACCAGCAGATCGATACCGCCGATCCCGTGTTCATCCATGGCCGCGACGTGGGCGTCGTTGTCGCGCACCGCCAGCAGGCCACCGTGAACCACCGGATGCAGCGTCTTGACCCGACCATCCATCATTTCCGGAAAGCCCGTCACCTCTGCCACGTCCTTTACGTCCAGGCCCGCATCGCGCAACGACTTGGCCGATCCGCCGGTGGACAGCAGTTTCACGCCGCGTGCGGACAACGCTTGTCCCAATTCAATCAGGCCGGTTTTGTCGGAAACGCTCAGCAGCGCGCGGGTCACGGGAATAAGGTCAGTCATGCTCGTCCTCGAATGATGCATCATCGTCATCCGTTCGGGCAGGTGCCAGGTCGCGGACCACATCGGGGGTGTCCTGCGCCTTGGTCAGGGACCAACGGATGCGCGTCGCATAAGACAAAGCGACGCCGGATAAAACCACCTGTTGTGCTGCGCGCGGCTTCAACCGGCCTGTTTCAAGGTAAACAGACGGTGTCAGCGCCAATTCTGCGTGACCGTCATGACGGAACACCCAGATTTCACCTGACTTGAGCGCCATTGATACGGCGGCACCCCCAAGGTCGACATGCGCCTCGACATCGGGATGCAGATGAAACCTGATCGCGAACGGCACGGACCCGCCGGTCAGGCCGCAGGCCCGTTCGAACCGTTCCTTGTCCAGATCATTCAGGGTGGTCAGCAGATCCTCGCCCACCAGACCGCGCCCATCCAGTGTCATTTCCAGAATGCGGGCGTGGGTCTGGCCATGGGTCAGGCGAAATCCGTCGTGCGACAGTTCGGCCCTGTGACCGTCATCCATCCGCGTGATGATACATTGCACATCGGTCGGCGTATCGATCAGCGGTTCGGCCAACACGCCACCGACAAGCTGCGCAGGCCCCAGCCGAGAGGACGAATACCCGGCCATGCACAGTGTCGAATGGCTGGGCGTGGCCCGGCCCGCGCGCCGCCAGTCCGCACCAAAGGTCACCCCTGACCCGCAATTCACCACCAGTGGACGCCGACCGGATGTCAGCTCGAACGCGAGTGTTGCAGCATGGGCATTATAGGACGCCGCGTGCAGCGGCGGCACGGCCCCGTCTACGATGACACTGGTGCGGCCCGCCGCGATCCGGGCATAGCCCATGCCCATGTCGGCGACGCCCCGCCCGGTCGCACCCAACCGGGCCAGCGCCTGGTCCAGCCGTCCATCGACACCGCGACCACCGCCATGAAACCGTGCCAACCCGCCATCCGCATGCCGCAGGCTGCGCAGCGTCGGTGCGATCCGCCCAAGGGCATCCGTCAGTGCGGCAGGCACGGGACGCGCGCTTGCCTCCAATGCATCCTGCGCCCAGAGCAGAAGTGTCAGGATATCCATCAACTCTTCGGGGTTGCGCGATGCGATTCCCCCATCGGGCCCGACATGATCCGCGCAATCACTGGCCAGCGCCGCAATCGCCGGATCGGTCAGATCCTCCATGCCTTCCAGTGACAGGCCCGCATAGATCATGCCGGCCAGCGCCTCGAACCGCGGCAAACCTGCGCGCGCGGCCCGCCATCTGCGCGACAAGAACAGCGTCTGCTGCCCGAGACTTTGGAAAAAACGGTCCTGCGCATCACGATCAAGACCGCGCAGCAACATCAACCCGTGCGAAATCCAGCGGATCAGGCGACGCCCTGTCAGGTCAGGTGTCCAGCCCGGTCCCGTGCCATCACCGAAATCGTCGATCCATTCCGCAACCCAGGCCTGCGCCGCCGCCCGCGCGCGACCATCACCGACGGCTGCCAGGTCATCGAGCCAGGCAAAGCCATGCAATTCTTGATCCACCAGATCGCGGTCACCCTGCGCATCCCAGATCGAACCGTCAGGCGACGTGGTCAGGACGCCCGCAAAAAGAAAATTGCCGGCCAGCAGCTGCTTGCCCCGCGCAAAAAGACCGATGCTGCGGGGCTCCGGCTGCGACACGAACCCGGTCACAGGTTTGGCACGCGCGGCGCGGCGCGCATGATACTGATGCAAATACGTCGTAAGACGTGTCTGCCAGGATGGATTTTGTGCCACCTGCTGCCCCGGTCTGCGATTTCGCATTCTTGTTGGGCGCAAGGTTAGCGCAGGGTCAGCGTTCTGTCACGCGGGCTTTGTCAGCACGGCCATATAGAACCCGTCCATGCCGCCGATATCCGCCCAGATGTCCGGACGCAGCCGCAATCCGCCCTCTGGTGTGATCCATGCGGGATCGATGCCGGGCCGGTCCAGGGCCGCGCGGTCGACCGTCAGCGCAGGGTGGCGTTCCAGTGCCTCTTCGATCTGGACCTCGCCCTCGTCCGGCAGCAGCGAGCAGGTGCAGAACAGCAGGCGTCCACCGGGTTTCACCAGCGTCAGGGCGTGGTCGATCATGGTTTCCTGTTGCGCGATCAGATCGCCGAATTCGGACCCGTCTTTGGCATAGGGCAAATCCGGGTGGCGCCGCATCGTGCCAGTCGCGGAACAGGGCGCATCCAGCAGGACCACGTCCCATTGCCCCGTCACGTCAAAGGCGTCATCGGTGCGCACATCTGCCTGCAACCCCATGCGCCGCAGGTTCTCACCCACCCGCGCCATGCGCGTCGCGGAATTGTCCACCGCCGTCACGACAGCACCGCGTGCGGCCAGCTGCATCGTCTTGCCACCCGGTGCCGCACAAAGGTCCAACGCCGACAGGCCCGCGATGTCCCCCAAGAGCTGGACCGGGATCGCGGCAGCCGCGTCCTGCACCCACCAGTCGCCAGTATCGAAACCGGGCATCTGGCTGACCTGCCCCGCACCCGCGACACGCACCGAACCGGTTGGCAAGATCTTGCCACCCAGCGCTGCGGCGACAGCACCCGCGTCACCCTTTGGCGTGACATCCAGTGGCGGTGCGACAGCCTGAACGGCCTCCATTGCCGCGACATCGGACCGCCCCCAGGCAACCACCAACGGCTGACGCAGCCAGCCCGGCAGCAACGGCTGGGCCATCGCGTTCCATTTGTCCGGCCCGGCGGCGGCGATCTTGCGCAGTACCGCGTTCGTAAGCCCCTTGAGCCGCCCGACATGCGGGTTGCGGCTGACGATTTCCACGTAGGCGTTCACGACACCATGCGCCGCCTCGCCCTGCCCCAGCTCTACCGTGCCCAGTCGCAGCGCGTTCATGACGTGATCTGCGGGCGTTTGCCGCAGGTGCGGTTTCAGCATCCGGTCGGCGCGGTCCAGCATCCGCAGGGTATCCGTCGCCAGCCGCTGCGCCCGCGCACGGTCCTGTGGTTCCAGGTGATCCAGCACGCCTGCACCGATCAGCTCGGACAGCAAACGGCCCTCTGTGGTGACCTGTTGCAGCAGATGATGGGCGGCGCGACGCGGCGCCAGACCGGAAGTGTCCATGAGCAAAGCCTTGTAGGGTGCGTGCTGCGACGTATATCAGCATGGACGGACCGACAAGGACCCAGCCATGACAGACACCCAGGACGACCTGCCACCCGCCGCGAAACGCGCCCTCGAAGAAGCCGCAGAACGCCGCAAAAAGGCCGAAGAGCTTGCGCTGCCACCCGAACTGGGGGGGCGCAACGGACCCGAACCCGTGCGCTACGGTGATTGGGAAAACAAAGGGTTGGCGATCGATTTCTAGCGCAGACGCAGGCTGGCCGCGCGGCCTGCACCCTGATCGACGGTAAACCGGACCTCGTCGCCGCGCGCCTCGACCAACTGGCAGTTGTAGCCCAGATCGTCACCGCCCCAGTCCAGGCTGCGGCAGAAATAGCCGTCCTGCCACGTCCATTCGCCGGTCACGTCCCAGCCCATGGCATCGCCCGTGATCGCGCCAGATGGGGAAACCGCGATGTCGATGTTGTACAGCAGATGGGTCAGCCTTTGATCGCTGACCAGATCGAGGAAAACATCCTCGTCTGAAATGCGCTGCCAGTCCTGCGCCGCAGCGGCGACAGGCATCAGCAAGAAAACGGCAAACAGGCGAAACAGGGTCATCGTGGCGTCCTCCTCTTACGAAAGCTAAGGTAGGTCGCCCGCACACAGATCAAGACAGGCTAAAGCCCCAGCACATTCAACATGTCGTAATGTCCCGGTGCACGATCCTGCCCCCAGAGCGCGGCCTTGAGCGCGCCACGCGCAAACACACTGCGGTCGGTGGCACGATGGCGCAAAGTGATCTGCTCGCCGTCTGCGGCAAAGATCACATCATGGTCACCCACCGTATCGCCACCCCGGATCGCATGGAAACCGATGTCGCCCCGCTTGCGCGCACCCGTGATGCCGTCACGCCCCGAATCGCGCACGTCGGCCAGATCGACACCGCGCCCGGCGGCGGCGGCCTCGCCCAGCATCAGCGCGGTACCGGACGGCGCATCAACCTTGTGACGGTGGTGCGCCTCGACGATTTCGATGTCGTAATCAGCGTCCAGCGCCGCCGCCACCTTTTGCGCGAGCACGGTCAGCAGGTTCACGCCCAGCGACATGTTGCCGGCCCGCACGATCACCGCGTGATGGGCTGCGCGGTCGATGGCGGCGATGTCTTCGGGAGTCAGGCCGGTTGTGCCGATCACATGAACCGCACGCGCCTGTGCCGCCAGACCTGCGAACTGCACGGTCGCGGCGGGGGCTGTAAAATCAATCACGGCCTGCGCCTTTGCAAATGTTGCGACCGCATCGTCACTGACCGTCACACCCAGTGCCGCACCGCCCAACGCCGTGCCGATGTCCTGACCGACCCAATCGTGGCCGGGCCGTTCCAGCGCGCCCACCAGACGGCAAGCGTCCGATGCGGTCACGGTCTGCACCAGCATCTGGCCCATTCGTCCCGATGCCCCGGTGATCACAATGCCCGGCAGATCTGTCATGGTCTCGTCCCCTTGATATGCCCCGCCCTGATAGCGAGGTCGCGCCGTCACGAAAAGCCTTGCTTGGAAATCCCGCGCCCCACGGTTAGATGAACCACATGGCAAAGAAAAACTCTTCGGGCGGTGCCCCAAATCAACGACAGCTGCGGGTGGGCGAATTGATTCGCCGCCGTTTGTCGGAATTGTTGCAACGGGGCGAAATCCACGACCCTGACCTTGCACGCATGATGATTACCGTGGGCGAGGTGCGCTGTTCACCCGATCTGTCCGTGGCGACCGCCTTTGTGCTGCCGCTGGGCGGCAACCAGAAGGAAGAAGCGCTGCTTGCGCTGCGCAAATCCCGTCACGAGATCCGGCGCGAGGTCGCAAAGGTGCTGAACATCAAGTTCGCCCCCGAAATCCGGTTCGAGATCGACGATACCTTTGACCGCATGGACGCGACCCGCGCCCTGTTCGCCGAGGAAAAGGTACGCCGCGATCTGGACCAGGACGAAGAGTGATGCGCGCGCTGCTTGCCGGTTTGCTGCTGGCCGCCAGCCCCGCAGCAGCCGTCACCTGCGAGGACATCACGTTCGAAGGTGCGTCCTTTACCGCCTGCACCGTTGACGCCACTACCGAGGATCTGCGCCTGTTCCACCGCGATGCGGCAGGCGAGGTTCTGGGCACATTCAGCAATATTGAAACCGCGATTGCGCCGCGGACGCTGGCGTTCGGAATGAATGCGGGCATGTATCACGAGGACCGCCGCGCGGTCGGCCTGTACATTCAGGACGGGGTGCAGACAGCCGGGATCGTGACATCCGACGGGCCCGGCAACTTTGGCCTGCTGCCCAACGGGTTGCTGTGCCTGACCGACGACAGCGCACGGGTCATCGAATCGCTGGCCTATGTGGCGACCGAACCCGATTGCCGTGACGCCACCCAGTCCGGCCCGATGCTGGTCATCGACGGCGCGCTGCATCCCGATTTCATCCCCAACAGCGACAGCCTGAACATTCGCAACGGAGTCGGCACCAGCGGCGACGGCACCCGTGCCGTTTTTGCCATTGCCAACCAGCCGGTGAATTTCCACACCTTTGCACGGTTTTTCCGCGACCGCATGGAAACGCCCGACGCGCTGTATTTCGACGGTCGCGTCTCTCGGATGCTTGCGCCGCAACTGGGCCGGAACGATTTTGGTCTGCCGATGGGGCCAATGGTCGGCGTGGTCGAATAGACCAGCCGCTTGACCCGGCGGCGCACGGGGCCTAGCACGCGCCTTCATCTATTCGGAGCATGACATGGGTCGTCGCAAAAAGGGTCGCAATATTTCGGGCTGGCTGGTCGTGGACAAACCCGCCGGAATCACCTCGACCAGCGTTGTGAACAAGGTGCGCTGGGCATTGGACGCCAACAAGGCAGGCCATGCGGGCACACTCGATCCCGATGCAACCGGCGTTCTGGCCATCGCCCTGGGCGAGGCCACCAAGACGGTGCCCTACATCACCGACGCGCTGAAGGCCTATACATTCACCGTGCGGCTGGGACAGGCCACGAATACCGACGACGCCGAGGGCGAGGTCATCGCATCCTCTGACGCGCGCCCCACGGACGACGAAATCAAGGCAGCACTTGGCGCGTTCGTCGGTGACATCGAACAGGTCCCGCCGCAGTTTTCCGCGGTCAAGATCGACGGTGAACGCGCCTACAAACGCGCCCGCGACGGCGAGGCAATGGATATCGCGGCGCGCCCCCTCTGGGTCGACAGTCTGCTGATGGACGACCGCCCAGATGCGGACCACGTCACATTGGAAATGGTCTGCGGCAAGGGTGGCTACGTCCGGTCCATTGCCCGCGATCTGGGTCAGGCGTTGGGCTGCTACGGTCACGTGCGCGAGTTGCGCCGCATCTGGTCCGGCCCGTTCAAGGCCGAGGATGGCCTGACGCTGGACCGGATCGATGCGCTGGCCCGCACGCCGGAACTGGACGCCCATGTGCTGCCGCTCGAGGTGGGTTTGCACGACATGCCAGAGGTCACCTGCATGACAGCGAGCCTGGGTCCGCTGCGCAACGGCAACGCAGCCACGGTCATCGCAAACGGCATCGACTACGGAACCGAAGTCTGGGCATCGCACGAGGGGCAGGCGGTCGCCGTTGGCCGCCTGATGGGATCCGAAATCCACCCCAGCCGCGTCTTTGTACGCCATGACGACGCCTGACGGCACAGTTACACGGCATTTCACGGCACCCGATGGCACCGTGTCCACGGCGGTCTATTCGGACTGCGACAGCTACCGCTATGCGCTGACACGACGCTGGGGCGATGCCCCGACGCTGGCCTTTGTCATGCTGAACCCGTCCACCGCGACCGAGGCCGCGAACGACCCCACGATTGCACGCTGCGAGGCGCGCGCCCGCGCTGGCGGTCACGGTGGGCTGATCATCGCCAACCTGTTCGCCTTTCGCGCAACCGATCCGCGCGACCTGAAATCTGCTACAGCGCCCATCGGCCCCGACAACGACCGCCTGCTGTTGGACATGTGCCGCAATGCCGGATTGGTCGTCGCAGGCTGGGGCGTCCACGGTGTTCATCTGGACCGCGCGGCGACGGTCCGCGCGCTTTTGCGTGACAGCGGGCTGATGTTGCATACACTGGGCCTGACAAAGCATGGCCATCCGCGCCATCCACTATACGTCAGCTACGCCACCCAGCCGGAGCCATGGTCATGATCGACGGATTTACACAGACCCGGATCGATTGTGGCGATGTGCATTTGTCCGTGCACCGCGCCGGACAAGGCATGCCGCTGATCCTGCTGCACGGCTATCCGCAAAATCACCATTGCTGGGCCAAGGTCGCCCCGACATTCGCGCGGCATTTCGACGTGATCGTGCCGGACCTGCGCGGCTACGGTGACAGCGATGCGCCACCGGACAACTCGGAACACAGCACCTATTCCAAACGGACGATGGCCGCAGATATTGCCAACATGATGAATGCGCTTGGCATCGATCGTGCGCATGTGCTGGGACACGACCGGGGCGCACGGGTGGCCTACCGCTTTGCGCTCGACCATCCCAAGCGGATCGACCGTCTGGGTATCATCGAGATCGTCCCGACCGGGGATTTCTGGGGCGCATGGAACGCCGATCTGGCAATGGCGGCCTATCATTGGACGTTCCTCGCACAGCCTGCCCCACTGCCCGAACGGATGATCGGCGCGGACGGTGCGGGCTACGCCGACTGGACACTGAGCGCCTGGACATTGGCAAAAGGGTTGGACGATTTTACCCCTGCTGCACTGGCATCCTACCGCGCGCAGATGGCCGATCCGGCGCGCGTTCATGCCATGTGTGCCGACTACCGTGCCGGTGCGTTTTTCGACAGACCGTTGGACGAGGCAGACCGCGCAGCCGGCGCACGGATCGCTGCACCGCTGCGATTCCTCTGGGCGGAAGGCGGGTTTCCCGCACGCACCGGCGACCCGCTGGACCTGTGGCGCGGCTGGGCAAGCGATGTCACCGGCAATGCCTGCCGGTCCGGCCATTTCGCGATGGAGGAAAATCCACAGGCGGTGCTGAACGCCTTCCTGCCGCACTTCGGGGCGTTAACCTAAGAGTCAGTTCACCCATAGGCCTGGCCGTTTTTGATGGTATCCCCGGTATCGCGACTGGACCGGGGGCGTTCCAATTCAAAGGATGTCAGAATGCTTGGGTTTCTTGGACTGTTCGGCCTCGCCATGGGCGGCCTTGTTTACATGCAAAACGATACCGAGGACGACGATCAAACGGTCAGCGGTGCCTCTGCTGACGACACCAGCCAGATGGCGGGCCTTGACCAGATGCTGGACGCCAGTGGCACGGATGTTCTCGCCATGGTGCAGGTCGACGAAACCGCGGGGGATGACGCAGACGGGGGCGATTATGTCCCCCTTGATGACGGAACGCAGAACGATCCCCGCTGGATCGCGATTGCCCGGACCCAGGGCACGGATGACGATGATATCCTGTCCGGTGATGAAACCGACAACACCATGGACGGCGGCACAGGCGACGATACGATCACTGGAAAAGGTGGCAGTGACAGCCTGTCGGGCGGCGATGGCAGTGACCGGATCAACGCGGGTCAGGGGAATGACACCGTGTCCGGCGACGCTGGTGACGATATCCTCGAGGGCGGTTGGGGCAATGACACCCTGACCGGAGGAGAGGGCCGTGACACCATGTTCGGTGGACGCGGTGACGATCTCATGAACGGCAACGACGATGACGGGACACAGGATTTTATCAATGGGGGCGACGGCGATGACACCCTGATCGCTGGTCAGGACGACATCCTGCACGGCGGCGACGGCAGCGATCTGTTTGTCATGAATGTCAGGGCCGGTGCGACGATCTCGGATTACAACGCCGCGCATGACACGATCGAACTGACATACGACAACTCACCGCCAGAACTGTCGACACAGACCGACGGCGATGGCCTGACGCTGTTCGCCGACGGGGCACCGGCGGCGCGTCTACTGGGGGTGACCGAACTGGACCTCGACACCGTGGTCCTGACACCTGCTGCATAAACTGCTTTTCTTTTGGTCGTGCGCTGACTATAGGCACGCATCCACCCTCCACGGGCCTTTCTGGACGACATCCCGGATTGCGCCATTCACCCTTTTTAAACAGGAGACCCCGATGTCGATTACACCCGAAGAAAAAGCACGGATCATGAAAGAATTCGCAACCAAGGAAGGCGACACCGGTTCGCCCGAGGTTCAGGTTGCGATCCTGTCCAGCCGCATCGCGACGCTGACAGAGCATTTCAAGACCCACAAGAAAGACAACCACGGCCGTCGCGGCCTGCTGAAGATGGTTGCCCTGCGCCGCAAGCTGCTGGACTACGCACGGTCCAAGGACGAAGCGCGCTACCAAGACCTGATCAAGCGTCTGGGCCTGCGCCGCTAAGCGCCTAACGCCCAGCGCCTAACGCATCAAGGAACACCCGCCGGATATCCGGCGGGTGTTTTGCGTTGAAGCGGAAAAATTTTGCCGACGCGCAGATTCGGTGAAACCAAAACACGCCTTTTGCGTTCTCTTTCCAAGCAGGGTGTCACGACGATTATCGTCGCACCTGCAACAAACAGGAGAACTCAAATGGGTGAACTCACAGACAAGGCAAAAGCAGCTGGCAACAAGGCCGCAGGTTCCATCAAGGAAGCGGTCGGCAAAGCCACCGACAACGAAGAACTGGAAGCTGAAGGCAAGGCGCAGCAGGTCAAAGGCTCTGCGCAGGACGTGTCCGGCACGGTCAAGGGCAAGTTGGGCGACGACGTCTGACCTCCACCCCAGAACGCAAAAACGCCCGCCGGTTATCCGGCGGGCGTTTCGCGTTTCAAGTGGTTTGCATCAGTATTCGAACTTGCGAATCTCGCCCGATTTTAACCGCGTGCCGTAGCTGATCAATTCCCGACGGACAATTTTCATCAGGAAATACAGCGCAAAGATGTTCACCACGGCCATCGAGAAGATCGCGGCATCGGAGAAGTCGATCACCGGACCAAGGTTGGCAGAGGCACCGATCACGATGAACAGGCAGAAAACGATCTTGAACGCGATTTCCTTGTTCTTGCCTTCACCGACCAGATAGGTCCATGCCTTCAGCCCGTAGTAGGACCAGCTGATCATCGTCGAAAATGCAAAGAGCACCACGGCAATTGCCAGCACGAAGGGGAACCATGAAATGGTGGACCCAAAGGCCGCCGACGTCAGGGCGACACCTGTGTTTCCGTCAACCGTCTGAATTGCGGTTCCTGCCTCGTTCAGGACGAACAGGCCCGTTTCGGGGTTCATGATCAACTGACCGGAAATCGTGATGACCAGCGCCGTCATGGTGCAGATCACGACCGTGTCGATCAGCGGCTCCAGCAGGCTGACGAACCCTTCGGTGATGGGTTCCTTTGTCTTCACGGCCGAATGCGCAATCGCAGCGGACCCGACACCTGCCTCGTTCGAAAACGCGGCACGGCGGAACCCCTGGATCAGTGCGCCGACCAGACCACCCGCAACACCCAGACCGGTAAATGCCCCGGCAAAGATCTGGCCAAAGGCCTGACCGATCAGGTTGTAGTTGGCGATCAGGATGATCAGCGACGCACCGACATAAATGACCCCCATCAGAGGCACGACCTTTTCGGTGACGCGCGCGATGGATTTGACGCCGCCCACGATCACCGCGAACACGATCAAGGCAAAGATGATGCCCGTGATCCAGCCGGGATATTCACCGGTGATCTGCGTGATCTGCACATGCGCCTGGTTCGCCTGGAACATGTTGCCACCACCCAGTGCACCAAGGATGCAAAAGACGGAAAACAGCACCGCCAGGACACCACCACCGGGCAGACCCAGTTCGGCGAAACCCTTTTTCATGTAGTACATCGGGCCGCCGGACACGGTGCCGTCAGGGTATTCATTGCGATATTTCACGCCCAGGGTGCATTCGGTAAACTTGGCCGCCATGCCCAGCAGACCCGCAAGGATCATCCAGAACGTGGCCCCCGGTCCGCCGATGCCAACAGCAACCGCGACGCCCGCGATGTTGCCCAGACCCACGGTGCCCGACAGGGCCGTCGCCAACGCTTGGAAATGGCTGACTTCGCCCGCGTCGTTGGGGTCGGAATAGTCACCTTTGACCAGCGAAATGGCGTGACCGAAATAACGGAACTGCACAAAGCCAAAGTAGATCGTGAAGACGGCCGCCCCAACGACGAGCCACATCACGATCCACGGGAAATTGGTCCCCGGCAGGTTGGAAAAAATCAGGGACACATAGGGGCCGGTTGCATTCGCAAAGGCCTGATTGATGGTTTCGTCGATACCCTGCGCGCTGGCCGGTGCCGCGAACATCAGCGCCGACAGCGCAATCAAGAATCGGGAATAGAGGTATTTCATCATCTGCCCTTTCAGTTGACGACGGTAACGGGCACGCGCGCCTGCATCACCAGGTTGGATGTCGAGCTGCCGAAAAACCGCGCGCCGATCCCGGTATCCGCGACACGGCCCACGATGATCTGTTCCGCCTCGTGTTTCCGCGCGAGTCTGTCCAGCGTGTCGGACACGTTACCGTGCTGCACCACGCCGCTGGCCTTTTGACCATCAGCGATGACCTGGGCGACAGCCGGTTCGACGATCCGCGATTTTGCCAGATCGATTTCTTCCTCGCGCCGTTTGTGGCGCAGGGCGTTTTCCTCGGCGGTCTGGAATGCGAACGGCGACCATTCGATCACGTAGGCGATGACCAGTTCGCAGTCCCCGATCAGTTTCGCCAGCGCCTGTGCATGTTTCAATGCCCTTACGCCGCTGTCATGGCCATCAAGACCGACCAACAGTTTTGTTGTCATTTCGTGTTCCCCAGCTTGAAGCTGCGACATCGCAGCCCATTCCTGATAGTATCGCCATCAGCAGTTAGATGCGCCCAAAGATACCCCGACAAACAGAAAATTCGGCTGCGAAATGCACCCATCTCGGTCCAATTGAATTAAATCAAGCGACTGCTTTTAAATTCATCAAGATGAAAACTGCCCCTGCGCAACTGCGGAAAAGTCCACGATTCGCCTGACCCTTCCCAAGTGGGCGGAATTCGGATAAGGCCCAGATATCTTGAGGAAGACAGGCGCCCGGACCCCAGCGCCGAACAAGATACCGGGGTCAGGGGGAATACGCCCCCTACGCAACAGGGCCAAACGCCCGATAAGGAAGAACTGATGTTCAAAGAATTCAAGAAAAGCATGCAGTGGGGCGAAGAGACGCTCACACTCGAAACCGGCAAGGTTGCCCGTCAGGCCGACGGCACCGTGATCGCCACGCTGGGCGAAACCTCTGTCATGGCCAACGTGACATTTGCGAAAAAGCAAAAGCCGGGTCAGGACTTTTTCCCGCTGACAGTGCACTACCAGGAAAAATACTATGCCGCAGGCAAGGTGCCCGGTGGTTTTTTCAAGCGTGAGGCACGCCCAACCGAAAAAGAAACACTGACGGCACGTCTGATCGACCGTCCGATCCGCCCGCTGTTCGTCCCCGGCTTCAAGAACGAAGTGCTGGTGATGTGCACCGTGCTGTCCCACGATCTGGTCAACGACCCCGATATGGTCGCCATGATTGCGGCCTCCGCTGCACTGACGATTTCCGGCGCGCCCTTCATGGGTCCGATCGCGGCCTGCCGCGTGGGCTATACGGATGGTGAATACATCCTGAACCCTGAAATCGACGACATGCACAACCTGCGCATGAACCCCGAGCAGCGTCTGGATCTGGTCGTCGCCGGCACCAAAGACGCCGTGATGATGGTCGAATCCGAAGCCTACGAGCTGACCGAAGACGAAATGCTGGGCGCCGTGACGTTTGCCCACGACGCGATCCAGCCCGTCATCGACCTGATCATCGACCTGGCCGAGGAATGTGCCAAGGAACCGTTCGATTTCCAGCCGCCGAACTACGACGATCTGTATGCTGCCGTAAAATCGGCAGGCGAGCAGAAAATGCGCGACGCCTACGCGATCCTGGACAAGCAGGAACGCACCGCTGCCGTAGCACAGGCCAAGCAGGACATCATCGACGCCCTGAACGAAGAACAGCAAGAAGACGCAAACCTCGGCCCTGCGCTGAAAAAGCTGGAATCAAGCGTTCTGCGTGGCGATGTCGTGAAAAACGGCCGCCGCATCGACGGGCGCAAGCTGGACGAGATTCGCGACATCGTGTCCGAAACCGGCATTCTGCCGCGGACCCACGGTTCAGCCCTGTTCACCCGCGGTGAAACGCAGGGTCTGGTCGTCACCACGCTGGGCACCGGCGATGACGAACAGATGATCGACGCCCTGACCGGCATGTATAAATCCAACTTCATGCTGCACTACAACTTCCCCCCCTATTCGGTGGGCGAGGTTGGCCGCGTGGGTTCTCCGGGTCGTCGTGAAATCGGTCATGGCAAACTGGCATGGCGTGCGTTGCAGGCCGTTCTGCCGGCTGCGACCGATTTCCCGTACACCATCCGCATCGTGTCCGAGATCACCGAATCCAACGGGTCCAGCTCGATGGCATCCGTCTGCGGTGGCTCCTTGTCCATGATGGACGCCGGTGTGCCGCTGAAATCGGCTGTTGCCGGTGTGGCCATGGGTCTGGTGATGGAAGACGACGGCGATTATGCCATCCTGTCCGACATCCTGGGTGACGAAGACCACCTGGGCGACATGGACTTCAAGGTCGCTGGCACCGAAAACGGCATCACGTCGCTTCAGATGGATATCAAGATCGCAGGCATCACGCCCGAGATCATGAAAAAGGCGCTGGAGCAGGCCAAGCAAGGCCGTCTGCACATCCTGAACGAGATGTCGAAGGCACTGACCGGGGCCGCTGAATTCAGCGTCCACGCGCCCAAGATCGAGACGATGCAGATCCCGACCGACAAGATTCGTGAAGTCATCGGTTCCGGCGGCAAGGTCATCCGCGAAATCGTCGAAGTGTCCGGCGCCAAGGTCGACATCAACGACGACGGTGTGATCAAGCTGGCATCCAACGACGCCGAGGCGATCAAGAAGGCCTACGACATGATCCACTCGATCGTGGCCGAACCCGAAGAAGGCGTCATCTACAAGGGCACGGTCGTCAAGCTTGTCGACTTTGGTGCCTTCGTGAACTTCTTTGGCAAACGTGACGGTCTGGTGCACGTGTCCCAGATCGAAAATCGCCGCCTGAACCACCCCTCTGACGTGCTGAAAGAAGGCCAGGAGGTTTGGGTCAAGCTGCTGGGCTTTGACGATCGCGGCAAGGTGCGTCTGGCCATGAAGATGGTCGACCAGTCCACCGGCGAAGAGCTGAAGAAAGAGGAAGGCGACGCAGAGTAAGCGTCACCTTTTTGACAGCACGCATAGGGCCCCGGCGGAGACGTCGGGGCCCTTTTTTCGGGCGGCAGCGTGACAAGACGCCGGCGCGACTTAGTTTTCGGGACACACAAACCGGAGAAACATCATGCGCATTGCCATTTGCCTTCTTGCAACACTCACACTTGTAGCATGTGGTACAACAACAGGCATGAATACGCCTGCCACGATCGACGCCCCTAGCGGGGCCGACGCGGAAACTGCAACCCTGGGCAACACCGTCATCAACTAAGACGGAGACCCCGATCTTTTGAGGAACCGAGCATGACCAAGATCATATTGACCGTAGCGGCACTTGCCGCACTGACCGCCTGCGCCCAGAACGCGCCAACCGGCAACGGCACCGTGGTGACCCCCACGCCAATCATGACCGAACCCACGATGAACAAACTCTGACACGACTGCCGGGCGACCCCGCGTCGCCCGGTAGTGCTGCCGTTTACAGCAGTTTCAGTGCGATCAGGACCCAGACCGACAGGACGACACCGCAGGTCAGGGCATAACCGCCATTCCATCGCAGGCCGACGTGGCTTGCCGATACCTTGCCGTATTGTGCGATCAGCAGGGTGGACGCGGTATAGGGCGATGTTGCCCCGCTCAGCGCCCAACCGCCCGTGATTGCGACAATGAACGCCGCAGGCGCGGCACCTATTTCCGCCGGGGCAGGCAGCAACGGCGCAAGCAGCGACACCGACAGGATCGGGTTCATCCCGAATTGTCCTGCCAGCGGAATGGTCCAGAACAGGACCAGCAACACGACAGGGGCGGGCACCGACGACAGGTCGATGCCGGACGACACGATGACAGGCGATAGCAGGGCAGCGCCCAGCGACCCGATGAAACCCGCCATGGCCAGCAGCACGATTTCGGACCTGTTTCCGGGCAGTTCGGTCATGGCATAATCCCGCGCCCGTCCCGCGACATGCAGCACCGGATGCCTGTGATGGTTCAGCACGTCCTGTTCCCCCATCCACAGCACCGCGATCACAGGCACGACGATCATCACGACCCCAACCACGCGGACCCCGGTCCCCAGGTGCAGGCCCAGCGTCACCGCCCCGATGACCAGCAACAATGTCAGCAGCGGCATCAACCGACGCAACCACGTGCCGTCTGGCGGATCAAATGTCGCGGCTGGGCCGCTGATGCGCGGCTTGAAGATGCTGTCCATCGCCCATCCGATGCAAACCAGGATCACACCCGACACGGCGCAGGGCAGCACGGCCCCGGCCCAGGTCGCGCCAGGGATCAGCTGGGTCGAGATCGCCATGGAAAACGCCAGCGGCGACCAGGGCAAGGTTGCGATGAACCCGCGCTGGATCGCAACGAGCATGCGGCGCAAACGATGCCTGCGGCGTTCGGGATTCGGTTCCGACGTCACACTCTGCGCGGCAAGCCCCCCCAAGAGCTGGATCGCACCATACATCAGGATCAACCCGAACAATCCGCCGCCAGCGGTCAGCGCCAGATAACGCCGCCCCGGCGGCTGTGAGGCGAGGAATTCACCTGTCCTGACGATCGGGGCCGAGGTCAGCGCCGCACTGCGCAATGTTGTCAGCGCAGCAAAGAACCCGGTGATGAAACTGACCAGCATCACCGCCTCGGTGATCGCCCTGCGACCATCCGGCAAGACCACCAATGCGATCATCGTCAAAACGATGCCGATGATCAGGAACACCCGCCGCGACCAAGGAATATGGGCAGCGAACAGGGCGAGCGCCGCCACGCTGGACACCATCGAGACATTCAGAAAAGCATTGCCGCCACCCCATTCGTAGATGCCGCGCGCGATCATCGTCACGATCAGCAGGAGGCCGCCAATCGCATCTGTCAGTGTCAATCGTTGCATGGGTGCCTGCCTCTGGGTCAGGCTATGGATAGACGGGATAAATGCCGATCAAAACCCTGCATGAATAGCGAGGCGGCCCCAATCATTCCCACGCCGTCACAGGCAGGGGCAATCGGACCGCGCAACATCATGCGCGGTCCGACAAGCGTTCAAAAATCGAGATGTTCGACGTTCAGCGCATTGTCCTGAATGAATTCGCGGCGCGGCTCGACCACATCGCCCATCAGCTTGGTGAACAGGTCGTCAGCCTCGGCCAAGTCCTGCACCTTGACCTGCAACAGCGTGCGCGCGTCGGGGTCCAGCGTGGTTTCCCACAACTGATCCGGGTTCATCTCGCCCAGACCCTTGTAGCGTTGCAGCGTCAGTCCGCGCTCACCTTCTTCGAGGATGGCCGCCAGCAGGTCCAGCGGTCCGTTGATCAACTGGTGGCGATCCTTGCGATGCAGCGTCGCGGGCAGTTCATAGACATCGCGCAGCGCCTGCGTAAAGGTACCTGTCTTGCGGGCCTCACCGGACCGCAACAGACCACCGTCCAGCGTGCGGACCTCTTCGACGCCGCGCAAGATGCGGGCCAGACGGATGCCATGGTCCTGCGTGATTCGCCCCTGCCAGCCGCGTTCCCATTCCAGCGCGATCAGGTTCAGACGGGTGGCGACCTTGTCCGCGACGCCTTGCAGGTCCTCGGACACCGCACCGGGGGCAAACGCCCCGGCGATGGCGGCCTGTTCCAAAATATGGCGCGGGTAATGGGTCGGAAACGCGTCCAGCACGCGGCGCAGGCTGCGCGCATCCTCGACCACGCGGCGCAGGTCCTGCCCGGTGATCTCCTCGCCGTTGCCCTGCCGCAGCATGGCGCCCTCGATGCCCTGTTCGATCAGGTATTCGTCCATCGCGGCCTGATCCTTGAGGTAGACCTCTGACTTGCCGCGCTGCACCTTATAAAGCGGCGGCTGCGCGATATAGAGGTAGCCACCCTCGATCAGCTCCGGCATCTGGCGGAAAAAGAACGTCAGAAGCAGCGTGCGGATATGCGCGCCATCCACGTCGGCATCGGTCATGATGATGACCTTGTGATAACGCAGTTTGGCGATGTTGAATTCGTCGCGCCCGATGCCGGTGCCCAGCGCCATGACAAGGTTGCCGATCTCCTGACTACCCAGCATCCGGTCAAACCGGGCGCGTTCGACGTTCAGGATCTTGCCCTTCAGCGGCAGGATCGCCTGCGTGCCACGGTCACGGCCCGTCTGGGCAGACCCACCGGCAGAGTCGCCCTCGACCAGGAATACTTCGGTCTTGGTCGGGTCTTTTTCGGAACAATCCTTCAGCTTGCCTGCGAGAAAGTTCACGTCCATCGGGTTCTTGCGCCGGGTCAGTTCGCGCGCCTTGCGGGCTGCTTCGCGCGCCAATGCGGCCTCGACAATCTTGCCGACAATCACCTTGGCGATCTGAGGGTTTTCCTCGAACCACTCGGCCAGCTTTTCACCAACAAGGTTTTCGACCGCTGGGCGCACCTCGGATGACACCAGCTTGTCCTTGGTCTGGCTGGAAAACTTGGGGTCGGGAACCTTGACCGACAGCACGCAGGTCAGACCTTCGCGCGCATCGTCACCGGTAAAGCTGACTTTTTCCTTTTTCGCGATGCCACTGGACTGGGCATAATTGTTGATCGTGCGGGTCAGTGCAGCGCGGAAACCGGCCATATGGGTGCCGCCGTCGCGCTGCGGAATGTTGTTGGTGAACGGCAACACCATCTCGTTATAGCTGTCGTTCCACCACATCGCGACCTCGACACCGATGTCGTCGCGCTCGCCCTTGACGTAAATCGGCTCTGGCAGGATCGAGGATTTCGACCGGTCCAGATATTTGACGAATTCCTTGACCCCACCGTCGTAGTACAGCTCGGTCCGCAGCGGTTCTGCCGGGCGTTCATCCTCGACGATGATGCGGACACCGGAATTCAGGAACGCCAGTTCGCGCAGGCGTTTTTCCAGCGTGTGAAAATCGTAGTCGCGGTTGCTGAATGTTTCCGTGCTGGCCAGGAACCGCACCTCGGTCCCCTTGCGCCCGTTCGCATCGCCGACCACGCGCAGGCTCTCGGTGGTGTAACCCCCCTCGAACCGGGCGAAATGCTCCTTGCCGTTGCGCCAGATGCGCAATTCCAGATAGTCGGACAGCGCGTTTACCACCGACACACCGACGCCGTGCAGACCGCCGGACACCTTGTAGGAATTCTGGTCGAATTTGCCGCCGGCGTGCAGCTGGGTCATGATGACCTCTGCGGCTGACACGCCTTCTTCCTTGTGCATGTCGACAGGAATGCCGCGCCCGTTGTCGCCCACGGAAATCGATCCGTCGGCGTGAATTTTCACGTAAACATGGTCTGCATGACCGGCGAGTGCCTCGTCGATGCCGTTGTCCACAACCTCATAGACCATGTGGTGCAGGCCCGACCCGTCATCAGTGTCACCGATGTACATGCCAGGGCGTTTGCGTACAGCCTCCAACCCCTTGAGAACCTTGATGGAATCGGCACCATAGGCGGTGTTTTCAGCGTTGTCGTCGACCATGCGGAATTATCCTTGTTCTTATCCGCAAAATATATGCTTTTTTGCCGGTCCTGTCACCCGCAAACCCCCATATTTTGTAGTCAGACAAAGGGTATCGCAAGACCCACGGCGATCAGCAAACCGCCTGCAATCCGGTTGGTTCGGCGCAGTGCGACAGGCGAGGTCAGCAGCGCCCGCGCCCGCCCGAAAAAGAACGCAAGGATCAAGTTGCCCATCAGCGGCACCACAAAGGATGCCGTGCAGATCGCGACCACGTCCCAGCGCGTCAGTGCCCCCAGATCAAAGAACCCCGGCAACACCCCCATGTAGAACAGCACCGCCTTTGGGTTGCCGAGGATGACAGCCAGCCCGGCCAGAAACCCCGCCCAGATGCCGGGCCGTGTCAGACGAGAGTTCGACGCCACGCCGCTGCCCGCGTTGCGGATTACCAGCCACCCCATCACCAGGAACGTGATGCAGGCCACCCAACGCAAGGCGGTCATGAAACCCGCATAGACCGACACGACCCAGGACACCCCGAGGATCGCCAGCAAGGGCCACAGCACGTCGCCCACGACGACACCCAGCGCCAAAGGCCAGGCCGCGTTGAACCCACCCGACATGGTGCGCGCGATCAATGCAACCCAGACAGGTCCCGGCGTCAGAAACAACGCAAAAAGCGCACCGACATAAAGCGCCATATCACCAGCCGAGATCGTCAAAACAGATGCCCCACCAGATCGACCCGTGCCTGAAAATCCCATGCGCTGCCCCGCAGTGGCAGGATCATCAGCCCGTCATCGACCCGTGATTTCATTCCTTGGGTCTGCGCGTCGCCCAGCAGCGCGTAGGTCAGCGTGTTATTGGCCCGCAGAAATCCGTGACCCGCGTAGATCGGCCTGTCGCCGAACAGCACGACAAATTCCGCAAGCGACGCACGCGCCTGCGTCAACGCCTCTGTCAAGAGCGCGCCTGCAATACCCTGCCCGCGACATGCAGGATCGGTCGCCACCTCGGCCAGACCGATGATCGGCACCAGTCGCGCCCCCAGCCGGATGTCGCGCATCAACAGCGCCACATGCCCCAGGATGTCGCCGTCCCGGCGCGCCACGATCCGCAGATGGTGGCGCTGCTTGAAAAATGACCGACCATCGAAACCGGGGCCGAACGCGCGGTCAAGCAGGGCCGCGATCGCTCGGTCATCCTGCGCGGTCAACGCCATTTCGGGAATGACATCAATCTGCATGGCTTGGCTCCGGTGTCACCGTCGACGCGCCGGCGCTGTCGGTCACGCGCAGGTATTGCCCGCGCGCACCCAGCGCATCAAACAGCCCCGGTTCCGTTCCCGTCATCCAGGCCTGAGCGCCCAGCGCGCAGATCTCGTCATAGAGTGCGGCCCGCCGGTCCGCATCGAGGTGCGCCGCAACCTCGTCCAGCAGCAGGATCGGCGGCTGGCCAGTATCGCGCGCGAGCGCGCGGGCATTCGCGAGGATCAGACTGATCAGCAGCGCCTTCTGCTCGCCCGTCGAACAGTCGCGTGCAGGCACGCCCTTGACTGCATAGACCGCTTCCAGATCGCTGCGGTGCGGTCCCGACAGCGTGCGCCCCGCCGCCATGTCGCGCCCCCGACCGTCCTGGAACGCCGCCAGCAGGGCCTCGGCCCCGTCGGCCATGATCTCGCCAGTGTCCGTCAGCGCCAGTTCGGCTATCGGAAATGCCGTCGCGGCTCCGTCCTGAGCTGCAATCAGGGCTGCGACACAGACCGCGCGGTTGGCTTGCACTACGGCCCCCGCTTCGGCCATCTGCTGCTCCAGCGCGCCATACCAGTGGGCGTCGCGCACCATGTCCTTCAGCAGGCGATTGCGTTCGCGCATCGCGCGCTCGTAACGCAGGCTCGCCTCGGCGTGGTCAGGTACAAAGGACAGTGTTGCGCGGTCCAGAAACCGCCGCCGCCCCTCGGCCCCCTCAATCCACAACCGGTCCATCGCGGGGATCAGCCACAGCACCCGCACCACGCTGGCCAGTGCGGTCTGCGTCGCGGCCTTGCCATCGATCGTGACCGTCCGGGACGCGGTGCCCTCCGCCCCAGTCACCAATTCGGTCACCCGGCCAGTGTTGCTCAGTTCGGCTGAAATCTTCCATCCCAGCGCCTCTGGTTTGCGCGCGACGTCGCCGGTCTGGGCACGCCGCAGCCCGCGGCCCGGAGACAAATAGGAAATCGCCTCGATCAGGTTGGTCTTGCCCGCACCGTTCGGGCCATGAATCGCCACTGGACGCGCATCGACGTCCAGCACCGCCCGCTTGTGCGAGCGAAAGTGCGACAGCTGCAAATGCGTCACCGCAAGGCTGGTCACGCGGCATCCATTCTTCTGGTCAAAAATATCCCCGCCGGAGGCATCGGATAATCGTCAGATTATCCGATCAAACCCGCATCGGCATGACAACATAAACCGCAGAGGTGTCATTGCCTTCGCGCATCAGCGTCGGATCACCGGACGAGTTGAACAGGAACACCGCATTCTCGCGATCCACCTGGCTTGCGATTTCCAGCAGGTATTTCGCGTTGAACCCGATCTCCAGACGCTCATCGCTATAGGCCACGGCCAGCTCTTCTTCGGCGTTGCCGCTGTCGGGGGCATTCACCGACAGGATCAGACGATCCTCGTCCAGTTGCAGTTTCACGGCGCGCGACCGCTCGGAACTGACGGTCGCGACCCGGTCCACCGCCTTGGCAAACTCAGAGGCGTCGACTTCCATCTTGCGGGTGTTGCCGGTCGGAATGACGCGGGTGTAGTCGGGGAATGTCCCGTCGATCACCTTGGACGTCAACGTGATGTCCGGTGTGGCGAACCGCACCTTGGTCTCGGACACCGACACGGCCACCTGCAAATCGTCATCATCCAGCAGCTTGCGCAGCTCGCCCACGGTCTTGCGCGGGACGATCACACCGGCCATGCCGGATGCGCCCTGTGGCAGATCTGCGTCGATGCGCGCCAGCCTGTGACCGTCAGTCGCGACACAGCGCAGAACCTTGCCGCCCTCGCCGTCAGCCTCGTGCATGTAGACACCGTTGAGGTAATAGCGCGTCTCTTCGGTCGAGATTGCGAATTTAGCCTTGTCGAACAAGCGGCGCAGCACCGGTGCCGGCGCGCTGAAGTTGGTGGTGTAGTCGGATGTCGCCATCACCGGGAAATCTTCGCGCGGCAGCGTCGCCAGCTGGAAATTCGAACGGCCTGCCTGAATCGTCAGACGTCCGGAGGCCGTATCCTCGGACAAGGTGACCAATGCACCATCCGGCAATTTGCGCACGATCTCGTTCAGCGTGACGGCAGCCACCGTCGTCGCACCGGCGCGGTCAACCTTGGCAGGCGCGCGGTCCACAACCTCGATATCCAGATCGGTGGCGCGGAACTGCACGGTGTCGCCTTCGGCCTCGATCAGGACGTTGGCCAGGATCGGAATGGTGTTGCGCCGCTCGACGACCGATTGCGCCTGTGCAACCGCCTTGAGTAGGCTGGCCCGTTCGATGCTGAATTTCATGGTCGTCCCCGTCGTTGACCGGCCACCCGCGGGCCGGACCGTGACGCTACTGCTTTTCGGCTCCGACTCAAGGGTTTTTCAAACGATTTATCCGCTGTGTGGCTACTCTTCCAGCGCGCGTCGCAGGTTTTCCAGATCATCCGCGATCTGGCTGTCGGTTTGGGCCAGATCCTCGATCTTGCGCACCCCGTGCATCACGGTCGTGTGGTCCCGCTTGCCGAACCGGCGACCAATGTCAGGCAGCGACCGGCTGGTCATGGTTTTCGACAGATACATCGCCACCTGACGCGGCCGGGCAAAGCTGCGGACGCGTTTCGGCCCCAGCATGTCGGACAGGCGAATGTGGTAGTAATCGCTGACCTTGCGCTGGATTTCCTCGACCGTGACCTTGCGGTCATTGGCACGCAGAATATCCGCCAGACAGTCGATCGTCTGATCCATGTCGATATCCAGCCCCACCAGGCTTGCGTGGGCGAACAGGCGGACCAATGCGCCCTCCAGGACACGCACGTTCGTTGTGATCCGCTGGGCCAGGAATTCCAGCACACCGGGTGCAACCTTGAGGTCAGGATAGATGTCCTGCTGCTGGGCCACCTTGGACTGCAACACGCCAAGGCGCAGTTCGTAATCCGTCGGATGAAGGTCGATCACCAGACCGCATTGCAGGCGCGACCGCATGCGGTCTTCCATGTTCTTGATTTCACCGGGCGCGCGGTCGCCGGACAGAATGACCTGCTTACGGGCGTCGACCAATGCGTTGAACGTGTGAAAGAATTCTTCCTGTGTCGAATCCTTGCCGCCCATGAACTGGACGTCATCGACCAGCAATACGTCAACGGACCGCAGCAGGTGCTTGAATTCCATCATCTTGCGTTCGCGCAGCGCGGTGATGAACCGATACATGAACCGTTCGGCCGACAGATACAGCACGTTCAGCTCTGGCTGGCGCAGGCGGATCTCGTTGGCGATGGCGTGCATCAGGTGGGTCTTGCCCAGGCCGACGCCGGAATACAGGAACAGCGGGTTGAATGTGACGGGTCCGCCCTCGGCCACACGGCGTGCTGCGGCATGTGCCAGCTCGTTGGGTTTGCCCACGACGAAATTGTCGAATGTCATCTGCGGGTCCAGCGGCAGGCCCAGCGGGTCGGAATCATGTCCGAAATCGGCGGTCGATGTCTTGGCAGTGGCGGCCTTGACCGGCTGGGCCTCGGACGGGTTCGCCTGACGATCGGCATTCACGCCAAACCGCAGGCGGCTGACTTCCTGACCGTTGCGGTTGAAACTGTAGACGATCATATCGCCAAAATGCTGTTCGACGTAATTTCCGATAAAGGCCGTCGGCACATCAAAGGACACGACGCCATCGGAAACACCAGCGTATTCCAGAGAGGCAATCCAGCTTTGGAATTTTGCCTTGCTCATGCTGTTCCGTAGATCGTCCTGTACCCGTCCCCACGCGGTCGCTTCGCCCATTTTGCCTGCCCTGTTTCCCAAATCATCTCGACAGGGTCTCCCTGCCGCGCCGCACATCAGACCGGGGCGGATCGCACATCTCCAAGAGCCTAACCCTGGACATGGCACCATCGCCGTCTTGTTCACGCCAACGGATCGGATGACCCGTCACCGCCTTGCGTGGGATACACGGACTGTGCAGACGCGGGTGCGCAGAGCACCCGGACACAGACACAGAACAAGCGTTCGCACGAAATGAATTTCGCGCGCTGATCCTCGCTTTTCTGTCGAAAGCACGACGCCTAAGGAACACATCGCTGGGCCGCCGCATACCGGCGCAAACCCGTTCCTGTTTGGTCGCGGCCCTCCATGTTCCCCCCGGAACGAAGTGAATCGCTGGGTGAAGTTAGCAAGGTGTCAGAGGGCATCACAACCGCAACAACGCGCTTGACTCACGACTCCGTGCGAAAGAATCCCTGACCCCTTTGAAACGTCACAAATTTTTTACAGCGGCGACTCGGGCATGAAAAAAGCGCGCCCCGGCAGGAGCGCGCTTGATCGTCGTCATTGGGCCACAGAGGCCCCAGAATCAGCCCAGTGCTTTGACGCGGCTGGCCAGGCGGGACATCTTGCGGGCCGCTGTGTTCTTGTGGACGACACCCTTGGTGACGCCGCGCATCAGCTCGGGCTGTGCGGCCTTCAGGGCAGCAGCAGCAGCGGCCTGATCGCCAGAGGCGATGGCCTCTTCGACGGTGCGCAGGAATGTGCGGATACGCGAACGGCGCATCTTGTTGACGGCAAAACGGGCTTCGTTCTGTTTTGCGCGCTTCTTGGACTGTGGTGTATTGGCCATGCTGGGCTTCCTTCGGGTCGATCAAATACTGTTATAGCGCCTGAACGGCCCGCCCGGGTTTTCATCTACCGGGTTGATCTGCCAAAGCGGGCATCACGCGCATGTAGGGCGGCCTATAAGGGGCGCCGCCCCGTTTGGAAACCCCTTACTTGTCGCGGAACTGCGCCTCGCGCTTTTCCTGAAACGCCGCCATGCCCTCTTTCTGGTCCTGCGTCGCGAACAGACCATAGAAGGTGCGCCGTTCGTAATTCAGGCCCTCGGCCAGCGAGACCTCGAACGACCGGTTCACGGTGTCCTTGACCGCCATGGAGGCAAGCAGCGACTTTGCCGCTATTTTCGCGGCGGCACCGCGCGCCTCGTCCATCAGCTTTTTCGCAGGAACGACCCGGCTGACCAGGCCAGAGGCCAGCGCCTCTTCGGCATCCATGAAACGGCCCGTCAGGTTCATATCCATTGCCTTGGCCTTGCCGACGGCATGCGCCAGACGCTGCGTGCCGCCCATGCCGGGGATGACGCCCAGATTGATTTCAGGCTGGCCGAACTTGGCCGTATCGGCCGCGATGATGAAATCACACATCATCGCCAATTCGCACCCGCCACCCAATGCATAGCCGGCCACTGCGGCGATCACGGGCTTGCGGATCGCGGTGATGCGTTCGGACTGCGCCTGGAAATAGGCCTGGCCGACCATGTCGACATAGGACTTGTCTGCCATCTCGGTGATGTCCGCACCGGCGGCAAACGCCTTTTCCGATCCGGTGACGATGATGCAGCGGGTCTGGTCGGACCCATCGGCCTCTTCCAGCGCCTGGCACAATTCCTGAAGCAATTGCTGATTGAGGGCATTCAGCGCGTCAGGACGGTTCAATGTGATAACCGTGATGTCATCGCTGGTGTCGACTGTAATGGTCTCAAAGGCCATGCGGCACTCCGTTTGATCGGGTCATTTGGTCGTGTCAGGCAACCGTGTTGCTTCAAACACGCGCGGCGATCAAGCTATCTTTGACAGCCGGGGCAAAAGAACGATGACCGCCCGGACTGAACGATACGGTCAATGACGCCGGGGCATCCATCACGCGTGCAGGGTGCGCCCTCGCGGTCATAAACGGCAAAGCCATGCTGAAAATATCCAAGCTCTCCATCCGCTTGGCGGTAGTCGCGCAGACTGGACCCACCCGCTGCAATCGCCTCTTGCAGGACCTGCCGGACCAGCGGCACGAGGCCCGCAATCCGCGAGGCGGAAATGCGTCCCGCCTTGCGCGCAGGATGGATTCCCGCCCGATGCAGCACCTCGCACACGTAGATATTGCCCAGACCCGCGACGATTCGCTGGTCCAGCAATGCCGATTTGATCGGCGTGTTCCGCCTCTTAAGTCGCCCAACAAGGTATGTTTCGTTGAATTGGTTGGAAAAGGGTTCCGGCCCCAGATCACGCATCAGCCAATGCGCATCCGCCTCTGCCGTGGGCATCAGGTCCATCGCCCCGAACCGGCGCGCGTCGTTGAACGTGATCCGCGCGCCCTGCCCCATGTGAAACACGACATGATCGTGTTTTGCCGGGGCCGGATGTGGGTGATGGAATTTCCCTACCGTATGGCCCGAAATCAGCATCCGACCGGACATGCCCAGATGGATCAACAGTGTTTCGTCACTGTCCAGATCGGCCAGAATGTATTTCGAACGCCGCCGCAAACCACGCACGGTTGCCCCTGTCAGCCGGTCCGCCATCCTGTCGGGAAACGGCCAGCGAAGGTCGGGGCGATTGACCTCGGCCCGCTGGATCAGTTGACCTTCCATCACCGGGGACAACCCGGCGCGCACGGTCTCGACTTCTGGCAATTCGGGCATGCAGTGTTCCTATGTGTCGCACGACGTTGTAGGTGGGTTGCGGCGTCCTACATCTGGGGCGAGACGAGAAGGACGACAACCCATGACCGACGGACCCAATACCACGCATTTCGGCTTTGAAACCGTCGATGAGGACCAGAAGGCGGGCCGCGTCAGGGGTGTCTTTTCGTCTGTCGCATCGAAATACGACATCATGAACGACGTCATGTCAGGTGGGATCCATCGCATCTGGAAGGATGCGATGATGGACTGGCTGGCCCCGCGCGCCGGTCAGCGACTGTTGGATGTGGCAGGCGGCACCGGCGATATTTCGTTCCGGTTCCTGCGCCGCGCGGGTTCAGGCCACGCCACGGTGCTTGATCTGACCGAACCCATGCTGATCGAGGGTCGCAAGCGCGCCGAGGCCGAACGCATGGCCGGTCAGCTGGACTGGGTCGTGGGCGACGCGATGGCACTGCCGTTCGAGGACAACACCTTTGACGTCTACACCATCAGTTTCGGCATCCGGAACGTGACCCGCCCCCAAGAGGCCCTGAACGAGGCATACCGCGTCCTGCGGCCCGGGGGCCGCCTCATGGTGCTGGAATTCAGCCAGCTGCCCAACCCCATGATGCAAAAGGCCTATGACGCCTACAGCTTTAACGTCATCCCGCGGATGGGCCAGATGATCGCCGGTGATCGCGACAGCTATCAGTACCTTGTCGAATCGATCCGCAAATTTCCCGATCAAGAGACATTTCTGGGGATGGTTCGGCAGGCAGGGTTTGAAAACGCCAAGTATCGCAACCTGACGATGGGTGTCGCTGCCCTTCACTCTGGCTGGAAACTCTGATCCGTGCGCGGCCCGCATAACATCATCCGCCTGATCCGCACCGGCGCCACGCTGGAACGCACCGGCGCGATGCGTGTGATCATGGACGCATTTGAGGTCGGACCGCTCTTGCGCGGTGTCGTCCGCGGCGTGGTCTGGCCGTTCAAATGGCTGGGCTACAAGGGCGACGTGACCATGCCGCCCGCGCCGCGCGCGCTGACGGCGCTTGGCCCCGCCTACATCAAGTTCGGCCAGGTCCTGTCGACCCGACCCGATGTCGTCGGAAACGAAATGGCAACGCAACTGCGCGTCCTGCAGGACAAGCTGCCACCATTTTCCCTCGCCGAGGCCCGCGCCGAGGTGCGCCGCGAACTGGGGGTCGAGGTCGAGGACGTTTTTTCCAGTTTCTCCGACCCGGTTGCGGCCGCCTCCTTGGCGCAGGTGCACAAGGCCACCCTGGCCGCGACCGGCGAGGATGTCGCCGTCAAGATCCTGCGCCCTGGAATCGAGCGCGCCTTTCGCCGTGACATTGACGCATTTTATTTCGCCGCACGCTTTGTCGAGGTGCTTTCGCCTGCATCGCGCAGGCTGAAACCGATGGACGTGATCACCCATTTCGAAGGTGTGGTCATGGGCGAATTGGACCTGCGCCTCGAAAGTTCGGCCGCGGCGGAATTTGCCGCCAACACCGAAAACGACGCCGGGTTTCATGTGCCGCGCATTCGCTGGGACCTGTCGGGCCGCCGCGTGATGACGCTGGACTGGGCCGAAGGCATCGGGGCCGGCGATATCGACGCGCTGGACGCCGCCGGTCTGGACCGCAAGGCAATCGCGGACCGTGTGCTGACACTGTTCCTCAACCATGCGCTGCGCGACGGTTTCTTTCATGGCGACATGCATCAGGGCAACCTCAAGATTCGCGCCGATGGCACCATCATCGCTTATGATTTCGGGATCATGGGGCGCATCGACAGCTACACCCGCAGGGTCTACGCGGAAATCCTGTTCGGCTTTATCCGGCAGGATTATCAGCGCGTGGCCGAGGTCCATTTCGAGGCCGGCTATGTCCCCGCCGACAAGGACGTGGATGAATTCGCCCGCGCGCTGCGTGCCGTCGGAGAACCGATCTTCGGGATGGACGCCAGCCGCATCTCCATGGCCCGGCTCTTGTCTTACCTGTTCGAGGTCACCGAACGTTTCGGGATGGAAACCCGAACCGAACTGATCCTGTTGCAACGCACCATGGTCGTCGTCGAAGGCGTGGCACGCACCCTCGATCCCAACATGAATATCTGGCAATCGGCCAAGCCGGTGGTTACCGACTATGTCAGCAAGAGCATCGGGCCGCGCGCCCTGCTTGATGATCTGCGCCGCACCGCGATCATCCTTGCGCGGTTCGGACCACAGCTGCCGCGCCTCGCCGAAGAGGCGCTGATTCGTCTGAACAACCCACCGCCACCGCCCCGTCCGCAGCGCCGCATCGCGCGTATCTCTTGGGCCGCGCTGGGTGCGACGATCGTTGGTCTGCTCTGGCTTGCTGAAAGCATTCTTTAACGCCCCCGAAGCGCCGGATCACGCACCGCAGTCACCTCTGCCGCAGGAACCTTTTGCCCCGAGGCGAACAGGATCATGTTCTGACCATTTCAACACGCACTTCGGCGATGGTCCCGTAAATCCCGACCGGGTCCTGCGACAACACCTCGCCGCCACGCAGGCTGACCGTTTCGAAACTGTAGCGCCCGTTTGGCAGCGGCGCACCGTCAGCCGTCACGCCAGCCCATGTCAGCGGATCGTTCCCAACCGGAATGGGGATGCGCTGCACCTCATTCCCACTGACATCGCGGACAATCAGCCGCGCGTCCTG
The DNA here is from genome assembly GCF_900110705.1 of Loktanella sp. DSM 29012. Classification (GTDB taxonomy): domain Bacteria; phylum Pseudomonadota; class Alphaproteobacteria; order Rhodobacterales; family Rhodobacteraceae; genus Loktanella; species Loktanella gaetbuli. The sequence goes on from NZ_FOEJ01000001.1 coordinate 103,694, forward strand.
CGCCCCGCCAGGCATGATCGGATTGATCGTGATCGGTGTGCCGTCGAACAAGACCGCGCCTTCGGTCCGCGCTTCCAAGCCGACCCAGCCTGCGAGTTGCGACAAACCGCCGGCGGCCAATTGTCCTGTCATGATCCGCAGCAAATCGTTGGTCTGAACCTGCTGTTCGACACCCGAAAACGTCGCAAGCTGCGTCGCGTAATCGGCCGAATCCACCGGATCAAGAGGATCCTGATTCTGCATCTGCACCGTCAGCATCTTGAGGAAGGTCTCGAAATCGGCACTGATTGCGGTCGTGTCTGCCGCAGGCACGGCAGTCGTCGCCGTTTGCAATTGCTGGGACGTGATCTGCGAAATTTCCATTTTGCTTTCCTTCAGAGCCTGAGGTCCAAACCGCCGGTACGCAGCGCCGCCGGCTGGGGCTGGATCGGTTGCTCGCCGGTTGGAACAGTCCCGATCTCGTTTGCGTTCTGCGACGACTCGGGTTGCCCCTTCGCACGATCACGGGTCGCACCACCCGCGTCGAAATCCAGCGTCACCGATGTGTACCCCAAGGCACGCAGCTCTTGCTGCAACACATCAAAATGGCGCCGCATCAGGTCCGCGGTTTCCGGCCGTTCCGTCAACACATGGATGGCCATGCCGTGATCCTGCGCTGTCAAAGTCATCCGGACGCGCCCCAGTTCAGCCGGGTTCAGCGCCAACTCAACCGTGCCTTCGGTGGCCTGATTGATTGTGACTGCGATCTGCTGCGCGACGGAGCCCGCGACGGGTGAGGCGACAGTTGACCTTGAAACACGCTCTGCTTGCAAATCGCCAGACCCAAGGCCCAAAGGCGCAAACGGCGTCATCAAATCGGATCGCGCACCACTGTCCGACGTCAATCCAGCATGAACGAATCTCAGGAGGTCGACAGAATCAGAATCGGGTCGCATCATCGAGGTGATCCCATCGAAAATGCTACTTTTCTCATGTGGATCTGAAACAGGCGTTGCCTGAATTTCAACCGCACCTCGTCGCTGTCCCTCCAGCGTGCGCCGAAAGGCCTGTTTGTCGTTCGCCGACAGCCCGACAGTCATGTCGTCCGACACTGCGCCGCCCAAGGGCGGCATCACGGGCACCGTGGTTACTGCACGCAAACTGCCCACAGTTTGATCGTCTTGGCGCAACTGCAGGTCGGTGCGCGGTATGGACGTTCGCGGCGCGTTCGCAAAACCGACCACTGGGTTTGTGACCGCGATTGCAGCTGGGCTGATCGTGGTGGCAGCAGGTATGATTTGATCAACGGACTGAAAAAACGCGCTTTTTTGCGTATCCCCCCTTACGAATTGATCGTTCGCCTTGTCCGACACATCGAGTTTCGCAGTCGTCGTGTCGGTCAAGGTCGACACCGGTTGTCCCGGTGATTCTTGTGACTTTGCATTTGGTGCCCCGATCTCTTTGACGGGCGACACGACTGTCAGATTGCCGTCGGTGTCAATTTGCTGCGCAGTCATGCCCTCTGTCGCACGGGACCCCCGGTGGGCATCGACACGCACACCGGGACCGTACGTGCCTGTGAGGGTTGGCATATCTTCGGTTTCAGTCGCGGCAGGCCACGAAGAAGAAGCCACCACTGCCTTCACTGCCCTCTCGTTTTGAGGCATGTGTATCGACACCATTGGATCGCTTGGTATCGGCAAAATCGCCTGCGGGAGACGTCCGGAGGCACCCGCGTCAACGATATGGACCAGATGAGCAGATTCGCTTTCGTCACCCGCTTCGCCCCCAGCGGCCTTTTCCTGATCTGGCATCTGCCAGACGCCGACATCCCCAGTCAGGAATTCCTCAAACGGAGCTGACGGCACCATGACATCGCTGGGCGACACGACGTCAAACAGCACCTGCCCTCTCGTCATGCCAGGCCCCAGAGCGATCTGCATTGCGTCCTCCTTGTGACTCTAGCGCTTTGATGAAGCACAGAAGTTAGCAAATGTTTTACCCCACTGCGCTTTCTTGGACGGATCGCAACAAGAGGTGCCATCGTGATCCCCACTGCTGTTCCGCCCGTTCCGCCCAGACAGTTGCCAGTTGCAACTGGCCCGGACACCGATTTGCTGCAGGCCGCCCGCAAGCTGGAGGCAACATTCCTTTCGGAAATGCTCAAATCCATGCAATTCGATGGGGCGGCTGGCCCATTCGGCTCCGGGCCCGGTTCGGATCAATTTTCATCGTTTCTGCGTGACGCGCAGGCGGAAAAGATGGTGGCCGCCGGCGGTATCGGCATCGCCGAATCGCTCTTTAACGCGATGAAGGCTCGCACCGATGACTGACCGGATCACCCTGCTTTGCGAAAACCTCTTCAGAGAGGAGTGGACCGCCTTGCGAACCGGCGATCTTGAAAAATTGTCCGGCCTGACGGTGCGCAAGGATGCGCTGATCGCAGAATTCATGCAGCTTGCGCCCGACGGTGCGGCCTTGGCCCGCATGACGACGTTGATGAACCGAAACGGCAAATTGCTCGAGGCACGTTGTGCGGGCATCAGGGCGGCGGCCGCGCGGCTGGCCGAGATCAGATCAGTCAAGGACGGCCTGAGCCTTTACACGCAGGCCGGCCAAAAGGAACGAATCGACGCGTCAGACCCTGTCATGGAACGGCGGGCCTGATTTTGCCGTCTCCACAAAATTGCCCTGAAAAAACCTTGGGGCATTAACGCACCGTACACGGAATTCAGGGCATCAAGTCGAGGTTCAGAATGAACGGCCCTTTCCGGTTCTTGTCAAAATGACACGTCACTCGCCCTGAAAACGGGGTTCACTCTTACCAGAGGGCGGCAAAAGCCGTCGCAAATAGGACAACGCATATGGCGACCTTCCAGGCCCCACCGTGGTGCCCGCCACCTGCGATGACCTTCTTGCGTTTGATGATGATCGGTCGATTGCTACCAGTGCTCATGTCCAGTCCTTGCGTTGCCACCCGTGACCGGGATGACAACGCAGGGATGAACAAGGCACTAACCGCAAAATGCGCGGAATTTAGGTTGCGATATCCTTATGGACATAGATCTCGTCCACGCCGCAGAATTCCGCCAGATTATAGCCATGTTCGCGCATCAGTGCCGCGATGTCGCGCGCGGTGGTGTTGTTCTCGATCGCCCAGACGCCGACCTTGTATTTGTCAAAGTCGAAGGCCCGCAACGCGGCCAGCTCTCCGCCCTCTATATCAAGCGAGACAAAATCCACCTCGGTCACGCCAATTTCGTCGAACAAGGCGTTCAGAGTCCTTGTCGGCACGGTGATGCTGTCCTCGGCGTGGCGCGGATCGGCGCGCACCCGTTCCAGCAGCTTGGCATCATAGGTGCCTTTCAGCCCGCTCATCTGGGTATAGCCCTTGGTCACCGCAATGAATGGTGCCTCGCCGTCGCTGTCAGAGATCGCATAGGGCAGGCAGGGTGCCGTGCGCCACATTGCTGCCGTATCACGGTACTCTTTCACCGGCTCGACCAGGGTGCCGGTCCAGCCGCGCCACTTCTCGAAATACAGAGAATTTGAACCAGTTATTCCGTTGAACGCACCGATATCCACAAAGGTGCCGTCCCGCTTGCCCTTGAAAATCGTATCCACGACCTGATCCTGGCCCGCCTGCGAGGCATAGGGGAATCCCGGCGTCATCATGCTGGCGACCTCATGCAGCAATCGCACGACCGGGCCACGCTTGCGGCTTTTCTCGGTCTTGAGGATCTTGGACAGCTGCTGGCGCACCTCGTGCAATTCCTTGCGGGCGGCGTTGACGCGGTCTTGGGGGGTCATATTCTTTGGCTCTCCGGACTGTAGTATGACTTTTCTTCCACGATGGCAGAGCCAAGCAGAACGTTGATCCGCTTTTTCACGGCGGCGCGTTGATCGTTGGTGACATATACCGCACGCGCCAGGGCGATGAAACCGGGACCGAAATCGCGGCGGGCCTCAAAGGCACGAATATCGTCCTCGATTTCCCACAGGTCGGCGTTGATCTGATACAATTCATCCCACAGGGCAGTCAGCGCGGCACTGTGCTGCAACGCCTGATCCGCAATAGCCTGCAACACTCGGCGCTCATGGCGGACATTGGTCAGCTTGGCCTGATCGGTGATCTTCTCTTCCTTCAGGCGCAGGATCGTCAGTTTGTCGATCAATTCGCCGGGTGCAGTCGGAACGAGTAACTCTTTCATCTCAAATCTCCATCTGGGCGCGAACGGCTGACGTCACATCCGCCATAACGCCGTCCCAGTCTAATGGTTCATGCTGCCGGAACAGGCGCATTGACGGATACCACGCCGTGCTCGTCCCAGCATGGCGGTACACCCAAAAGGCATCCCAGTGCAAAACGACCCACACCGGCACGCCCAGCGATCCGGCCAGATGCGCCGTGGCCGTGTCTGACGTGATCACCAGATCCAGTTGCCGCATCATCGCGGCCGTATCCGCAAAATCGCGTTCGCTGCTGCCGGTGTCGATGATCACACTGTCCGTGCCGTCGGCGTGGTAGGGTGCCAGTTCCGGCCCCTTGTACAGCGAAAAAAGCTGAACACCCGGCACGGCCGCCAGCCCAAGGTAGTCACGGTGGCTGAACGACCGGAATGCATTGCCCTTGTAGGTCACGGACCCGGTCCAGACGACACCGATCCGCATTTTTCCAGCATGGGGTTTCAACAGGGCGCGCGCGCGCGCGCTGCTGTCGTCAGGCATCGTCAGGCGACACGGCGGTGGCACGGACCCATCCTGCTCGAAATGCAGCAGCGCGAGGTCCATGATATTGATCCAATAGTCCGCCTGCATATCAGCCGTGAGATCCGGCACGATTGCATCGACGCCGTCGATCCCCGCAAACAGACGCCGCAGGGGTTTCTTGACCTGCATCACGACGCGCGCACCACGCCCCCGCAGCACGGCGGCAAAGCGCGCAAACAGGATTGCGTCACCGAACCCCTGTTCGGGCAGGATCACGATGGTCTTGCCGTCCAGCGGTTGACCCGTCCACTCGGGAAAAGGCAGATCGCGCGGCTTCAACTCTCCTGCACGCCAACGCGCGCGATAGTTCCGGAACGCCTGCGCGTAATCCCCCGCCCCCAGTTGCGCAAAGGCCAGTTGCATCTGCAATTCCGCATCATCCGGGAACCGCGCACGCGCGGCATCCAGCCAGCGAATGGCGGCTGCATAGTCACCCTTGCCGCGTAGGCAGCGTCCGACCATCGCCAGATGGTTCAGATCGTCAGGGGTATGGTCCAGCAATCTGTGCCGCAAGGCCAACGACTCATCGTATTGCCCGACATCGGACAGCGCATTCGCCGCGTTGTTCATGACAGACACATCGTTCGGTGCCAGCGCCAGCGCCCGCCGATGGGCGAGCAGCGCTATCTGCGTGCGGTGCGCGCGTCTGTGCAGCGCCCCCAGGTTCGACCACATCCGCGCATCCCCCGGCACCTGTGCCAGATAGGCTGCATAGGCGCGCAGCGCGGTTTTGGTATCGCCATCCGTATGCGCCTGCGCCGCAGACGCACGCAATTCGGACAGTGACTTGCCCGTATCCGTCACTGCGCCATCACTCCGACCGGTCTCGCTTGACCGGGCAGACCAGGTTTTTCGGACGCCGCGCCTCTGCTGCCTCGAACAGCGAAAACGTCTGGTTGACGTAATTCACCGCTCCCGAAATCAGCTCCATGTAATTCTTCAGGTCCTCGGTCTGTTCGACCTCCTGCACGACGACCGACCGGTCCTGCGGCATCGTCTCGAACGTGATGTAGAACAGCGGGTCGCCCCGGTTCACGACCAGCGGCTTGGTATGGTCGACCCACTCGAACGCCCACATCAGCGGACGCGGCCAGACGTTGATCGGGAACCGCCCGCCAAAGATCGTGCCCGGCAGAGGCGTTTTCGCGTAATGCATGAACGGCGCGACCTGGCTCATGTAAACCGGCTCATCCGCGATGAACGTGTATGGCAGTTCCAGCTGGATGGTCGGCACGCCGGGATAACGCCATTCATGTTCCGCCGCGATATGCAGTTTTTCACGCAGCTTGTTGCCACGGATGCCACTGCGATCCCCGTTGAGGTTGCGCATCGCGGGCTTGCCGTCCTTGTCGCGCACGAATTCAAGGTTCAGATCGAACGGGCAGCGCACCACGAAATAGCGGCTTTCCATGTTGATGACCGCAGGGCAGCGACTTGCGGATTTCGCGTGGGTCTTGTTCATGTCCACGGACCGCACCCGTTCAGGCGGGAAATAGACGATCCCGGCCTTCATCTGGTTCAGGAACCAGCCGACCTGCACAGGGCCTTTGCCAGGCTCTGTCCCTTGTGTATTTTCAAATCTGACCGATAGCTGCATTGCCCAAACCTCTTGCCGTCCGCGTTCTTTGGTCCGTTACTTGTCCGGACTGGCGGTTGATTGGTCAATATATCGTAAATTACGGCCTTACTGTGGTGGGGCCGGGTCCAGTTTCAGATAATCGTATTTCGCCAGGAACAGTGCCGCCGCGATGGCAAGGTCGCTTCGCAGACCCATTGCCGCCGCGATGTCGCCGATCCGGGCCATTCCGGCACGCCCCGCCGCATCGACGAACCCCAGAATACGCGCATCCGGCAATTGCTTGCGCTGGTACAGCCCGCGCCCGTTCAGCGCATCAAGTGCCGCAAGCGCGTCCTGCCCCATCGGTCGCACCTGTGACACGACCCAATCCGTCGTGACATGATCCGTCGGATACCCGGAATAGAGGTCAAAAGGATCAATCTGCAACGGCATCACCGCCAGGCGGGCCTTGGCCGCGGCGCGCCGCGCCGCCAGTTCATCGCCCAGCGCCAGATACTGCGGAATGACCGCCGCCCAGTCATAGCGCGCGCGCACGTGCGCCACACCCGCCTGCCCCATCCGGCCCCGCAAGCCTGCATCCAGCGCGAGGGCGCGCAGGCCATCGGCATAAGCGGCCACATCGATTTGCGTCTGCTGCTGGATCAGTGACAGATGATGCAGATAGCCATCCCGTCCGTCGGCAAATCGCGCCGCCAGATCGGCCCCAACGGGTTGACCCGGCCCGGTCATGCGGGTGGGGATCAACATACCCGTCTCACCATGCAAAACGGTGTCACGGAACCCGTTCCAATCGGGCATGACAACGGGCAATCCCGCGGCCATCGCCTCGACCGGGACCAGACCGAATGTCTCCTGAATGTTGTCCACAGGCAGGGTGAATACATCAGCCCCCGCCCAGATATCGCGACGAATATCCGCGTCGCGCCCGTCGATCTGCACCACCTTGACCGACGGACAAAACACCGCCGCCGCATCACGGTGCAGCGCCGCCTCGTTTTCGCGGTTGGCCCAGCCGACCTGCCACAGATGCACCGGGCGTCCCAAATCCTGCGCGACCTGTTCCAACGCCAGATACAATGGCACGGGGTTTGCCTTTTCCACGCTGGTCAGACGCCCCATCGTCATGACGACAAAGGCATCATCCGCCCCAAACCGCGCCCGCATTGCAGCCCGCGCACCGTCGCGCTGCGCAAAGTCATCCGCATGAATCCCCAGCGGTATGACCGGCAATTGCGGTATCGGCATCCGGGTCGCCCCGAACCGATCCGCATAGAACAGCACTTCTTCTTCCATCTGGCGGGCGACCACGGATTGTACCGCGCGACTGGTGCAGATCACGGCGTCCCAGTCATGCACAGGCTCGGCCAGCAGCTTGTGCAACCCTTCCATCACGCGGCGCGTGGACACCGTATGCGTGATGCCCACCAGACTGCACGCCGCGGTGCCAAATCGCTGCCGCTGCCATGCCGCCTGCATATAGCCCGGACCGGGGAAAAAGATCGTCCCGACCCCCGTGAAATCCGCACCGGAATTCAGCGCCACCGCAGACAATGTCCGCGTTTCGCCCAGTCCGCGCGCAACGGCATCAAACGCCTTGGCCGCTGCGGGGGTTTCCACCAGCGCATGCACCATCTCGCCCGGCACATGTCGCAGGAAACCGCGCAGGAACGATTGCCCTGCGCTGCGCCGACCGACCAGATCCTTGCCTTCGCCCTCGATCGCATCCGAATGGAAAAAGATCGCGGGCCCGGTCATCCCAGAACGATATCCCGGCAGCCGTCGCCGTCACTCAGCACCGCTGCATCCAGCGCCCGCTGCAACGTCGCACCACGCGCAAAATCGGGCAGGACCGATTGCCCCGCGCGAATGGCCTCGATGAACCCGACATAGTTCGTCTGAACGGGCGGCACCTCCAGATACTCCCACGCAGCCGTGCCGATCTGGTCCCCCAGACAGGCCCGCAAGACGGACTGGTTATCCTCCCAGCGCACATCCAGACCGCCCTCGGTTCCGAAAACCCGCAGCCGCAGGTCGTTCATGTGTCCGCTGGCATAGCGACTGGCGTGCACCACGCCGATCGCCCCGTTGGTCAGCTGCACCTGCATCGTCGCACTGTCGTTGGCATCCAGCACATAGGCACCGATCTGCCCGCCCGGTGCCTTGTCGAACGTCCTGAGCCGGCACGACACCGCAGCCGAATCCGCACCCGCAACGAAAGTTGTGAAATCAAGGATATGCACCCCCACATCGCCCAGAACACCCAACGACCCGTGTTTCGACGACAGCCGCCACAGCCATTGTTCTTCTTCGTCCCACTTGCCCCAGGCTGGCTGGGTCAGCCAGCTTTGCAGATAGGACGCCTCAAAGTGTCGGACCTCGCCGATGGCACCGCTGGCGACCAGTCGCTGCGCCTCCATGATCGCGGGAATGTTGCGATAGGTCAGGTTGACCATGTTCACGACACCTGCCGCCTGCGCGGCCACCGCCATCTGTGCTGCATCCTGATAGGTCACGGCAAGCGGCTTTTCGCACAACACATGCTTGCCCGCCGCCAGCAGCGGCATGGTCGTCGGGAAATGCACGGCGTCGGGCGTCACGTTGGACACCGCGTCGAATTCCCCCCATTGGATCGCCTCGATCACGGAATCGAATCCGTGGGTGATTCCGTATTGCGCGTTGAATTCATGCAGGTTCTCGGGGTTCCGGTCGACACCGCCGACCAGTTCGACCCCCTCCATCGCCTGATAGGCACTGGCATGGGCATGCGCCATGCCGCCTGTCCCCACGATCAGGACACGTATGGGATCGCTCACTTGAAACCCTCTTCGCCGTCCGCGTGCAGGCTTGGCCCGCGCGCCTCGATGGGTTCCAGCGCCTGTTCTACCGGCACGTTGGGCGCGTCTGTCGGGGCAGGATCGCGCATCGCGGGATTATGCGCCCAGCGCACGGCGTTTTCGATCACACGTTGCACGTTGCTGTCGAAATACGTCGGATAGGTCTCGTGGCCGGGGCGGAAATAGAACACGTTGCCCGCACCACGCTTGTAGGTCAGGCCGGACCGGAACACCTCGCCCCCCTGAAACCAGCTGATGAACACGGTTTCCAGCGGTTCCGGCACGCCAAAGGGTTCGCCGTACATCTCCTCGTTTTCCAACTCGAAATGATCGGGCAGCCCGGCCGCAATCGGGTGATTGCGGGACGTGACCCACAACCGCTCACGCTCGCCTGCCTCGCGCCAGGTCAGGTTGCAGGCGCTGCCCATCAGTCGTTTGAACGGCTTGGCGAAATGCGCCGAATGCAGCGCGATGAAACCCATGCCGGACCAGACCGCCTCTGTCACGCGCGCGACCACGGCGTCATCGACATCGCCGTGCGCGGCATGACCCCACCAGATCAGCACGTCGGTATTGTCCAGCCTTTCCTGCGTCAGACCGTGCTCCGGCTCTTGCAGGGTGGCTGTCGTCGCAGCGATTCCGTCCGCCTTGTTCAAGGCATCGGCGATCGCGCCGTGAATACCGTCGGGATACAGATCACCGACGATCTTGTTGTGGGTTTCGTGGACATTTTCGTTCCACACCGTGACGCGAATAGTCATGTCAGGAATTCTCCAAATCGTTTCGGATACGGTGCATCGGGTGCAGGGAAAGTGCAAACACAAGTTAGGATATGACACGACCTGTCCGCATTAGTTTACACTTGCCCCCTGCGTATGTGTCTAGTTAGACTGACAGTCATGAGTACCCTCGCAGATCACCCATCCACACCGCGTCGCTGGCCCGCGCCAAAGGCACTGTTGCGTCTGGTCAAGCCGTGGACATGGTTTCCGCCGATGTGGGCCTACCTGTGTGGCGTCGTGTCCGTCGGCACATTGTCAGCCGACTGGACTCTGGTGGCGCTGGGCGTCGTGCTCGCCGGTCCCGTGACCTGCGGCATGAGCCAAGCCGCCAACGACTGGTGCGACCGCCATGTCGACGCGATCAACGAACCTGACCGACCTATTCCGTCCGGTGCCGTGCCCGGTCGCTGGGGCCTGTGGATCGCACTTGCGATGACCCTGCTGTCGCTGGCCATCGGATGGCAGCTTGGTGCTTGGGGGTTTGGTGCAACCGCGCTCGCCTGTGCCGCCGCCTGGGCCTATTCCGCCGAACCTCTCCGGGCGAAACGTTCGCCTCTGTGGGGGCCGCTGCTCTGTGGGCTGGCCTATGAAACCCTGCCGTGGATCACGGGCGCTGCCGTGTTGTCAGCCGGTGCGCCGTCACTCCTCATCATGGTGATCGCCACGCTCTACGGGATCGGTGCCTACGGAATCATGGTGCTGAACGATTTCAAATCGGTCACCGGTGACCGCGCACTCGGCCTGCGATCACTGCCCGTCGTCCTGGGCCCAGCCCGCGCCGCGCGCGTGGCCTGCTGGGCCATGACCTTGCCGCAGATCGCGGTCATCATCCTGCTCGACCTCAACGGCAAGCTGCTGCACGGCACCGCCGTTGCCGCCCTGCTCGCGATCCAGCTGATCGCCATGCGCACCCTGCTGCGCGACCCGCTGGGACGTGCGCAATGGTATCAAGGCATGGGCATCCTGTTTTTCATCGCAGGCATGATGGTCACCGCCACCGCCCTGCGCAGTATCGGAGGCTGATATGCTGACCTGGTTCCAGATCATGCGCCTAGGCCTCGTGCAGATGTGCCTCGGCGCAATCGTGGTCCTGACCACATCCACCCTGAACCGCCTCATGGTTGTCGAGTTGTCACTGGCCGCCGTCCTCCCCGGCGCGCTGGTGGCATTGCACTACGGCATCCAGCTCAGCCGCCCCAAGTGGGGTTTCGCATCTGACGCAGGCGGACAGCGCACCCGCTGGATCATCGGCGGCATGGCGATCCTTGCCGCGGGCGCACTGCTGGCAACCGTGGCGATCCTGTTGTTTCCCGTCAGCTTTGTGCTTGGCCTGACCGTGTCCATCGCAGCTTATGCAATGATCGGCCTCGGCGTCGGCGCATCAGGCACGTCACTGCTGGCATTGCTCGCGACAACGACCGCGCCGCAGCGCCGCGCCGCCGCCGCCACGATCACATGGCTGATGATGATCTTTGGCATCGCGGTTACCGCTGGCACCGTGGGTGCATTCCTGGATCCATACACACCCGCCTTGCTGCTGAAGGTCGTCACCATCGTCGTGACCGCCGCCACAGCCCTGACCATCCTCGCCGTCTGGGGCCTCGAACGCCGCCTGATCAAGGTCACGGAACCCGACGCCACCCCCTTCCGCCAGGGCCTGGCAGAGGTCTGGGCCGAACGCCGCGCGCGAAATTTCACCCTCTTTGTGTTCCTGTCGATGACTGCGTACTTCATGCAGGAACTGATTCTCGAACCCTACGCCGGCCTCGTCTTTGGCTTTACCCCCGGCCAGTCCACCTCGCTGTCGGGCGCACAGAACGGCGGCACATTCGTCGGTATGCTGGCCGTCGGCATCCTCGCCACCGGGTTCAAGATCGGCGGCCTGCGCGGCTGGGTCGTCGCGGGCTGCATCGGGTCCGCCGCATCGCTGGCGGCACTCGCTTTCATCGGGCCAATGGGACCGGGCGCACCGCTGGTGCCCGCTGTCGTGGCACTGGGTTTCTTCAACGGCATGTTCGCCGTCGCCGCCATCGGGTCGATGATGGCGCTGGCAGGCCAGGGCCGCGACCGCCGCGAAGGCACCCGCATGGGCCTGTGGGGGGCCGCCCAGGCGGTCGCCGCAGGCTTTGGCGGGCTGACGGGCGCGGCCCTCGTCGATCTGGGCCGCACAACTTTGGGCGACGCGCAGGCCTTCGGCTCTGTCTTCATCTTCGAAGCCGCCCTGTTTCTGACCGCCGCCCTGATGGCCGCCAAAATCATGGACCGCCACCGTGCGTCCGCATCCACACTCGTTCCGGGAGAATAGCCATGAAATATGATGTCGTTGTCGTGGGCGCAGGCCCCGCCGGGGCCACCGCCGCCGAGGATCTGGTTCGTTCCGGTCACCGGGTCGCGATGCTGGACCGGTTGGGCCGGATCAAACCCTGCGGTGGTGCAATCCCGCCCCGCCTGATCGCGGACTTTTTCATCCCCGACGACCAGCTTGTGGCGAAAATCACGACAGCACGGATGGTGTCCCCGACCCAACGCCACGTCGATATCCCGATCGAGAACGGTTTCGTCGGGATGGTCGACCGCGAACATTTCGACCCCTTCCTGCGTGACCGCGCCGTATCAGCCGGGGCCGATCTGATCGCCGGCACATTCGTGCGCATCACCCGCGACGCGGACGGCAGCCACGTTGTTTACCGGGACAAGGAAACGGGCGAGGAACAGATCCTCGACACCAAAATGATCATCGGTGCCGACGGTGCCCGGTCCAAGGTCGCGGCCCAATGCGTGCCGGGCGGCGACAAAATCCCCTATGTCATCGCCTACCACGAAATCGTCGAAGCACCCGAGGCCAACGCCTCTTACGACCCCAAACGCTGCGACGTGATCTATGACGGCAAAATCTCGCCTGATTTCTACGGCTGGATTTTCCCCCACGGCGGTCAGGCCAGTATCGGCATGGGGTCGCTGGTCAAATCGGTGGACGTCAAACAGGCCACCGCCGACCTGCGCGCCGCCCACGGTCTGACGGACTGCAAAACCATCCGCCGCGAGGGTGCACCGATCCCGCTGAAACCGCTGGACCGTTGGGACAACGGCAATGACGTGGTGTTGGCCGGTGACGCAGCCGGCGTCGTGGCCCCGTCGTCCGGCGAAGGCATCTACTACGCCATGGTCGGCGGCCGCGTCGCCGCCACCGCTGCTGCGGCGAAACTGAAAACCGGCCGCGCCAAGGACCTGCAACTGGCCCGCAAATTGTTCATGCGGGAACATAAACAGGTGTTCCGGGTTCTCGGCGCGATGCAAAACGCCTATTACCGCAGCGACGAACGGCGCGAACGGTTCGTGTCGCTCTGCCACGACGTGGATGTTCAGAAACTGACGTTCGAGGCCTATATGAACAAGGCACTGGTAAAGGCACGGCCCATGGCGCACCTGAAAATCGGCATCAAGAACCTCGCCCATCTGTCAGGGCTGGTCAGCGTCACGCGCACATGACGGTGATGATCCCCGCATGGATCGACGGCACACTGACGCCCGTCGAAAAACTGGACGCCCACCTGCGTGGCCTGCGCCACAAGGCGATCAGCGTCTTTGTCATGCGCGGCGATCAGGTGCTGATCCAGCAACGGGCCTTGGGGAAATACCACACGCCCGGCCTGTGGGCGAACACCTGCTGCACCCATCCCGACTGGGGCGAGGATTCGCTGACCTGCGCCACGCGCCGCCTGAACGAGGAACTGGGCATCACCGGCCTGACCATGACCCACCGCGACCATCTTGAATATCGCGCGGATGTCGGCGGCGGCCTGATCGAACACGAGGTGGTCGAGGTCTATACCGCCGAAGCCCCCGCCGATCTGCCCGTCACCCCAAACCCCGAAGAGGTCATGGCGACCCGCTGGGTGTCACTGCGTGAACTGATGGCGCAGGTTGAACGCGACCCGGATGCCTTTACCCCTTGGCTGAAAATCTACCTCGCAGACCACGCGCAGGCGATCTTTGGCGAGGCAGCGCTGGCGGACTAGTCAGTTAGACCCGGCTTTGATCCGCTCGATCTGGTCCAATGCTGCATCTACGTCGTTGAAAGTGACGCCGTCCATTTCTTGCGGGGTAAGCGTCCACCACTTCACCCGCTGAAACCGCGCGATCGTCGCCTCATCGAACCGGTAGCGAATGACCCGCGCCGGGATACCGCCGACGATGGCGTAGGGTGGCACGTCTTTGTTCACGAACGACCCTGCCCCAAGGATCGCACCATTTCCAACCTTGACCCCCCGCCGGACGATCACTTTCGCGCCGATCCACACATCGTTGCCGATCACCGTGCGCGGGCGTGATTTGTGCTTGATCCGGCGCGGCTTGTCATAGCCGGGGACGTCCTGAAAGTGACCTGTATTGTACTGGAAAGAGTGGACACTCATCCAATTCATCGGGTGTTCCGGCGGACCAATGTCCACACCCATCGCGATCGTGCAATACCGACCGATCCTGGTACCACGCGCCACCCGCGTCCCACGTTTAAGGTAGGTATAGCGCCCGATGCTTGCACGATCCTTGATGATGGCGCCGCCCGGACTGACCGGCCATTCCAGCTTCGCGCTTTTCGAAACATACCGAAACTGCCGGCGCCTGGCCCGCAGCTTTCTTAACAACTTGATAATCATACGCTCCGCGCCAATGCTACTTCTACGGCCGCGCAGCAGCATTGCCATGACCCGCCCGGACGGTGATACTCTGCGGGAAGGACGCGAATTTCGCAATTCGAATGCGCCCCAGCCATTCACGACCGGGGCGCAACAGTCAGTCGTAACGCAGCTCTGTCGCCTTACCCCGGAAAATGAAATACGACAGCACGGTATAGCCTGCTATGGCTGGCAGCACGAACAGCGTCCCCACCAGAATGATCATCAGGCTCTCGGGGGCCGATGCCGCATCGTAGATCGTGATCTGTTCCGGCACCACATAGGGATAGAACGAATAGGCCAGCCCCCCGTAGGCCAAGACGAACAATCCCGTTGCCGCAGCAAACGGCGTCCAGGCCCAGCGATCATCCACGAACGGCAGGCGACGCAGCTTCCACCACAGATAGCCGACCAGCGCCATCGACAGGATTGGCAGCGGCGACAGATAACCGATTTCGGGCCAGCTGAACCATTTCTCAAAGATGCGGAAACTGACGAACGGCGTCGCCAGAGAGATCGCGCCAATGCCCAGTATCAGTCCCCAGATGCCACCCTTGGCCCAGCGCACCGCGTGCTGTTGCAGATCGCCGTCGGTTTTCCAGATCAGCCAGGCCGCGCCGATGAAACTGTAGCCGACCGTCAGGAACACAGCCGTCAGCACAGCGAAACCGACATGCGGCAGCGTCCAGGTCAGGCCCATGATGTACATGCCCAGCATGAAACCCTGGCTCAGCGATGCCAGCAGCGACCCGGCAAAGAATGCACCGTTCCACGCCGCCTTTTGCGACAACGGGGCCTTGGCGCGCATCTCGAACGACACGCCGCGCAGGATCAACCCGATCAGCATGACGAATACCGGCAGATACAGCGCCGTCAGGATCGCACCATGCGCCGGCGGAAACGCCACCAGCAACAACCCGACGGCCAGCACCAGCCACGTCTCGTTCGCGTCCCAGAACGGGCCGATCGACGCGACCAGCCTGTCCTTTTCATCGTCGTTGGCCAGCGGCATCAGCAGGCCAACGCCCAGATCGAAACCGTCCAGCACCACATAGATCAGGATCGACAATCCCATGAGTGCGGCAAAGGTCCACGGCAGCCAGACGGCCGGATCACCAAACAGGTCCATCGTTATTCCCCCGGCTGCAATGTGGCGATGTTGACCTCGCCCCGACGCGGATAGCGCCGGTTCGAGAACGGCTCACCCTTGGTCGCCTTGCGCGCGAGGTAAGTGATCACGCCGATGTAGGCCACGATCAGCACCGCATAGACGGCGAGGTATCCGATCAGCGTGCTCAGCACCATGCTGGCGGGCACATCGCTCACCGCGTCCTTGGTCGTCAGCACACCCTGCACCAGCCACGGCTGACGCCCGATTTCGGTCGTGTACCAGCCCGCCAGCGTCGCGATCCACCCGCTAAAGCTCATCGCGGTAAAGGCCAGCAGCGGCAGCTTGGGCATCTCGCCGGCACCGTAGCGACGCAGCAGGAACGCACCACCCCAAGACAGCAGCAGCATCGCAACACCCGTGCCGATCATGATGCGAAAGGCATAGAACACCGGGGCCACACGCGGGTGCAATATTTCGCCATCCTCACCGACAAAGTCATTCAGACCGGGCACCACACCATCCGCCTTGTGCGTCAGGATCATCGATGCACCATTCGGAATGCTGATCTCAAAGTCATTCGACCGGGTTTCCTGGTTCGGCACGGCAAACAGCACCAGCGGCACATTCGACTGTGTTTCCCAGTTGCCCTCCATCGCGGCGACCTTGGCCGGCTGATATTCCAGCGTGTTCAGCCCGTGCATGTCACCGGCCAGAATTTGCAGCGGGATCAGCACGGCACCCGTGATGATGCCGAACCGCAACGTGGATTTCACCGCCTCGCCGCGATCGCCCCACAGCATCCGCAGCGCAGAGATACCCGCGATCAGGAATGCCACCGTCAGGCCGGACGCCAGCATCATGTGCACGAACCGGTACGGCATGGAGGGGTTGAAGATGATCTCCATCCAGTTGGTCGCATGGACCACACCGTCGATCACCTCGTACCCTTGCGGCGTGTGCATCCAGGAATTCAGCACGATGATCCAGAACGTCGACATCGTCGTGCCGAACGCCACCAGAAACGTCGCCAGCGTATGCACCCAGTTTTTCACGCGGGATGCCCCGAACAGCATGATGCCCAGGAACACCGCCTCAAGGAAAAACGCCGTCATGATCTCGTAGGCCAGCAGCGGACCCGCCACGTTGCCCACGGTTTCCATGAACCCCGGCCAGTTGGTGCCGAACTGGAACGACATCGTGATGCCCGACACCACGCCCATGGCGAACGACAAGGCAAAGATTTTCACCCAGAACATATAGGCGTCCATCCACTTCTGGTCGCCGGTCTTGTTGAAACGCAGCTTAAAGAACAGCAGCACCCAGCCCAGCGCGATCGTGATCGTCGGGAACAGAATGTGAAATGAAATATTCGCACCAAACTGGATACGAGAGAGTAGAAGAGTGTCCACCGCAAGCTCCGTCAAGACAAGTTCATCTGTGACAAGAATTTATGAATTTTGCGGTTGCAGCAAAAGTCCGTGCGACAATACGCACAGACGACAGACGCGGGTAAATCGCCCCGATTTAAGGGGATTCAAGGTGCTGCGTCAGCAGGTCGCGGACCGGACCTGCCGTTTGGGTGACGCCGCGACCGTGGCCGCGGCGCCTTTTGCCATCAGTTCAGTGCAGCGTCCGTGATGACGCTGGTCCATGCACCGGTCGGTGCTTCGGAAATCACCGGATCGGACCCGCCGGCCAGCAGTGTGTCGACCGTGCGCTGGTAATCAGCCTCGTCCAGCGCGCCGTTCGATCCCGCCGTCAGCATTGCAACCTCGGACATCATGCGCTGCTGCGCCTCCAGGCCCTGTGCGCCGGTCATGTCGTTGTCCAACACGATCTGTGCGGCCTCATCGGGATTGGCCTCGGCGTATTTCCAGCCTTCCATCGAGGCCCGGACAAAGCGTGTCATCTTCTCGACGAACGCCGGGTCCTCCAGGTTTTCCTCCAGCACCCACATGCCGTCTTCCAGCGTGGCGACGCCCTGATCCTCATACTTGAACGTCACCAGCTCGTCCGGGCTGACGCCCGCATCCAGCACCTGACCGTATTCGTTGTAGGTCATGGTCGAAATGCAATCGGCCTGACGTTGCAACAGCGGATCGACGTTGAACCCCTGCTTCAGCACCGTGACACCCTCTTCACCGCCGTCAGTGGGAATGCCGGCCTGGCTCATCCAGCTCAGGAACGGGTATTCGTTGCCAAAGAACCAGACGCCGATGGTCTTGCCGCGGAAATCCTCGACCGACGTGATGCCCGTGTCTTTCCAGCAGGTCAGCATCAGGCCGGACGATTTGAACGGCTGCGCGATGTTCACGACCGGCAGCCCCTTTTCGCGGGCAGCCAGCGCGCTGGGCATCCAGTTCAGCATCACGTCAGCCCCACCACCGGCCAGCACCTGCGGCGGCGCGATATCGGGACCGCCAGGCAGGATGGTGACGTTCAGTCCTTCTTCGTCGTAGAACCCTTTGTCCTGTGCGACGTAATAGCCTGCGAACTGGGACTGCGTGACCCACTGCAATTGCAGGGCCACGTCATTGTCCTGCGCGCTGGCCTGTCCCGCGACAAAGGTCAGCATCGCCGCTGTCATCAAATGTTTCATATCGTTCTCCTTGTTGAGGTTACGCCGGGTTATCCCGGTCTGTTTATCTGCGTTGGCTTGGGTGCCAGAATGTCAGGACCTTCTCGATCCCCGCCATTCCCCCGTAAAAAACCGACCCAGCAAGGGCCGCTACCACAATCTCTGCCCAGACAAGGTCCAGCGCAAGCTGCCCCACGCTGGTCGAGATCCGAAATCCCATTCCCACGGTCGGAGAGCCGAAAAATTCAGCAACAATGGCCCCGATCAGCGCCAGCGTCGTCGCAATTTTCAGCCCGTTGAAAACGAACGGCAGTGCGGCCGGGATGCGCAACTTGATCAACGTCGGCCAATAACCCGCGCCATAGGTCCGCATCAGGTCGCGCTGCATCGCCGTGGTGTCGCGCAACCCCGCGACCGTGTTCACAAGGATCGGGAAAAACACCATGACGCCCACCACCGCCGCCTTGGACGGCCAGTCACTGCCCAGCCATTTGACGAAAATCGGCGCGGTGCCCACGATTGGCAGGGCCGCCATGAAGCCGCCAACCGGCAGGATGCCCCGCATCAGAAAATCGCTCCGGTCCGCCAACACGGCAACGCCAAAGGCCGCCAGCGCACCGATCACATATCCGGTCAGCGCACCTTTCAGGATCGTTTGTTCGAAATCCGCCCACAGGACCTGCAGCGACTGGCTGAACGTCACCGCAATATCCGACGGCGGCGGCAGGATGATCGGACTGACCCCCGCCATGCGCACGTAAACTTCCCAGATCAACAGGATCGTCAGGCCAAATATCACGGGGGCCAGCCAACCGGCCCCCGCAGCGCCCCGTCGCGCCAGCATCAGGTTCAGAAACCATCCGGTGCCCCAGATCACCATGACCGCCGCTGCCGCCATCATGCTGCCATCCCCATGCGTTTCAGCGTCACCCGTTCCAGCAACGCGAACAGACCCACAAGGGCCGCCGCGGTGATCGCGGCCGCAAACAACGCAGCCCATGTCACCAGTGGCTGGCCGTATTGATCCCCCACCAGCATCCGCGCGCCGAAACCGGCCCGCGCGCCCGTGGGCAATTCGCCGACGATCGCCCCGACGAGGGAGGCAGAGATCCCGATCTTCAATGACGCGAACAGATAGGGCACCGACGCGGGCAGACGCAATTTCCAGAACCCCTGCGCCGGACCCGCACTGTAGGTCCGCAGCAGGTCCAGCTGCATCGTGTCAGGACTGCGCAACCCCTTCACCATGCCGACGACCACCGGAAAGAACGACAGATAGGCACTGATGATCGCCTTGGGCAGCAACCCCTGAATACCGATTGCGCCCATGACCACGATGATCATCGGGGCCAACGCCAGAATGGGGATCGTCTGGCTGGCAATCGCCCAGGGCATCACGCTCAGATCCATGGTCCGCGAAAACACGATCCCCACGGCCAGCGCGATGCCCAGCGCCGTGCCCATGCCGAACCCCAAAAGGGTCGCCGACAACGTCACCCAGCCATGATAGATCAGCGATCTGTTCGAGGTGGGGGCCACGGCAAAAATCGTGTTCCACAATTCCACTACCACCTGCTGCGGTCCCGGCAGTCGCGGCCGGTCCAGCGTATAGGTCATCGGGATCACCGCCGGATTGCCCAGCGCAAGCGCAAAGGCCCCCACCTCCTGGCGCGCCCGCGCATCGGCGGGTTCCACGACGATATCGCCCCGCGCCGCCTGATCTGCGGCCAGATGAATGTTCATCGGCACCACCGCCAGGGTCCAGAACCCCAAGATGAACGCCACGATCGTCAGGACAGGCAGCACCGATTTCATCGCGCACCCATGCCATCATCTTGCCGGAAATACTCCCGCCGGAGGCACCCGCCCCCACAATCAGCGCCACGCTCAATCATCCGCATGCCCCGCCCGCAAACCATCCCGCACGCGGTGCGCAATCGCGATGAATTCAGGACTGTCACGAATATCCAATGGGCGCTCGCGCGGTAGCGTGCTCTCGATCACATCCGCGATCCGGCCGGGGCGGGGCGACATCACGACGATCTTGGTCGACAGATACACCGCCTCAGGAATCGAATGGGTGACAAACCCGATGGTCTTTTCCGTCCGCGCCCACAGCTGCAACAGCTGCTCGTTCAAATGATCGCGCACGATCTCGTCCAGCGCACCGAACGGCTCGTCCATCAGCAGGATATCCGCGTCAAAGGCCAGCGCCCGCGCGATGCTCGCCCGCTGCTGCATCCCACCCGACAATTGCCAGGGATACTTTCGCGCAAACCCGGCCAGATCGACCAGCTCCAGCACGCGGCTCACACGCTCCGCCTGTTCGGCCTTGGAATATCCCATGATCTCCAGCGGCAGTTTCACGTTCCCGCCGATGGTCCGCCAGGGATACAGCCCCGCCGCCTGAAACACATAACCATAGGCCCGCGCCCGCCGCGCTTCGTCCGGCGTCATCCCATTGACACGCAGCGTGCCGCCCGTCGGTGTTTCCAGCCCCGCGATACACCGCAGGAACGTCGTCTTGCCACACCCCGAAGGCCCGATGAAACTGACGAAATCACCCTTGTCGATGTCCAGACTGACGTCTTTCAATGCGTGCACCGGCCCGTCATTGGTCTGAAAGGTCAGATCAACAGAACTGGCAGAAATCACAGCTGATCGCGCTGTTTTTGCGGAATGCTCCAAGACTTGAGGATCGCCGTCAGCGGACACCATCTATTCTCAAACCCCCGTCGCCGGAATGCCGGACCGCTCCACCGGACGCGGCGCGGTCAGCTCCTTCCAGGACGACAGCGCCTTGTTCACCGACCCGTTGGGGGCGCGCTTGACGAATTTTCCGTGGCCTTCCTGCGCGCGCATCTCGCCGTCGTGCACGGCAACGTGGCCGCGCGTCAGGGTAAATCGCGGCAGGCCCTTCACGTGTTTGCCCTCGAACACGTTGTAATCAATCGCACTGACCTGGCTTTCGGCGGTAATGGTCTTTTCCTTCTCCGGGTCCCAGACCACCAGATCGGCGTCTGCCCCCACCAGCACGGCACCCTTTTTCGGATAGCAGTTCAGGATCTTGGCGATATTGGTCGACGTCACCGCAACAAACTCGTTCATCGTCAGCCGCCCGGTGTTCACGCCGTAGGTCCACAGCATCGGCATCCTGTCCTCAAGCCCCCCGGTCCCGTTCGGGATCTTGGTGAAATCACCCACGCCATAGCGTTTCTGTTCGGTGGTAAAGGCGCAGTGATCCGTCGCCACAACCGACAACGACCCGCTCTGCAGACCCGCCCACAGGCTGTCCTGATGCTGCTTGTTGCGGAACGGCGGCGACATGACCCGCCGCGCGGCATGGTCCCAATCGGCGTTGAAATACTCGGATTCGTCCAGCGTCAGATGCTGGATCAGCGGCTCGCCCCAAACGCGCTTGCCTTGCATCCGCGCGCGCCGGATCGCCTCGTGGCTGTCTTCGCAAGAGGTATGCACCACATACAGCGGCACGCCGGCCATATCGGCAATCATGATCGCGCGGTTTGTGGCCTCACCCTCGACCTGGGGCGGGCGCGAATAGGCATGCGCCTCCGGCCCCGTGTTGCCCGCCGCCAGCAGCTTGGCCGACAACTCCGCCACGACATCACCGTTTTCGGCGTGAACCATCGCAATCCCGCCCAGCTCCGACAACCGGTTGAACGACGAATAAAGCTCGTCATCGTTCACCATCAGCGCGCCCTTGTAGGCCATGAAATGCTTGAAGGTGTTGATGCCGCGATCCCGCACCACGGTTTCCATCTCGTCGAACACCTGTTCACCCCACCAGGTTACCGCCATGTGGAACGAATAATCGCAGGCGGCACGTCCCGACTTGTTGTCCCACATCTGCAAGGCATCCAGCAGACCCTGTCCCGGCGAGGGCAAGGCAAAATCCACGACCATCGTCGTCCCACCCGAGAGCGCCGCCCGTGTCCCGCTCTCGAAATCATCTGTGGAATAGGTCCCCATGAACGGCATCTCCAGATGCGTATGCGGATCGATCCCGCCCGGCATGACATAGCAGCCGGTCGCGTCCAGAACCTCGTCCCCCGTCAGGTCAGGCCCGATCTGGGTGATCACACCGCCCTCGATCAGCACATCCGCCTTGTAGGTCAGATCAGCGGTGACAATCGTGCCGTTCTTGATGACTTTGCTCATGGGCGTGGTCCTTTATGGTCAAACTTCTTCTGGTCAAAAATATCCCGGGGGAGGCGCAGCCGGGGGCAGAGCCCCTAGGACACCACCTCTGCCGTCTCGAGCACCGCATGCAGCAGCACGTCCGCACCGGCCTTGGCCCAGTCCTTGGTGATCTCTTCGGCTTCGTTGTGGCTCAGCCCGTCGACGCAAGGACACATCACCATCGCGGTCGGGTACAGGTCGTTGATCCAGCAGGCGTCGTGACCCGCGCCACTGACGATATCCATATGGGAATAGCCCAGCCGTTCGGCAGCTTGACGCACCGCCGCCACACAGCCCTCGTCGAATGCGGGCGGATCGAACTGACCGACGATTTCGGCGCTGAATTCGACCTCGATATCAGCGCACAGCGCCGGGGCCCTTGCCATCAATTCGTCGACCATGCCGTTCAGCTTGTCCAGCAGATGCGTCCGCATATCGATGGTGAACACGACCTTGCCGGGGATGATGTTGCGGCTGTTTGGGTAGACGTCGATATGACCGATGGCCCCCACCGCGTTGGGCTGATTTTTCATCGCGATCTCATGGACCAGTTCCGTGATCAGCGCGAGGCCGCGTCCCGCATTCTTACGCATCGACATCGGCGTCGAACCGGTATGACTTTCCTTGCCCGTCACCGTGCATTCGATCCAGCGCAGCCCCTGCCCGTGGGTGACGACGCCGATATCCTTGCCCTCGGCCTCGAGGATCGGACCCTGTTCGATATGCAACTCGAACAACGCGTGCATCTTGCGGTCGCCTACGGGTTCATCACCCTTCCAGCCGATGCGTTCCAGTTCATCGCCAAAGCGTTTGCCCTGCGCATCGACCCGGTCATTCGCCCAGTCCAGGTCATGCTTTCCAGCGAACACACCCGACGCCAGCATCGCGGGGGCAAAGCGCGTGCCTTCCTCGTTCGTCCAGTTCACGACGACAATCGGGTGTTTGGTCTTGATATCCAGGTCGTTCATCGTGCGGATCAGTTCCAGACCGCCCAGAACGCCCAGAACGCCGTCGTATTTGCCGCCCGTGGGCTGGGTATCCAGATGACTGCCGACATAGACCGGCAGCGCGTCGGGGTCGGTGCCCTCGCGCCGCGCGAACATGTTGCCGATCTCGTCGACACCCATGGTCATGCCCGCGTCCTTGCACCACGCGGCAAACAGGTGACGGCCTTCGCTATCCTCATCCGTCAGGGTCTGGCGGTTGTTGCCACCCGCGACGCCGGGGCCGATCCGGGCCATGTCCATCAGACTGTCCCACAGGCGGTCCCCGTCGATCCGCAGATTTTCCCCCGGTGCCGCCATGTTCGATATCCCTCGTCATTCATGATTTGACCGCTTGGTCAAACTCACGCTACCACGGGACCTGAATCCGTCAAGCCTGCGCCGCGACAATCCCGCGCAGCCAGTGCGACGGCACAGCACGCAGGCAGCACCGCCCGAAAAAGCGGCAGCAGGAGAACCGATGGACGACGCAGCGCCCAAGACCCGCATCCAGATCCGCAACCGCAAGGTGATCCTGACCGCCGGGCTGGAGGTGTTTTCCGCAAACGGTTTTCGCGGGGCAACACTCGATCAGATCGCGCGCGAGGCAGGTCTGTCGAAACCCAACCTGCTGTATTATTTTCCGTCCAAGGAGGCGATCTATACCGCCCTGCTGGACGCGCTGCTGGACACATGGCTGGACCCTTTGCGCGCGCTTGACCCGACGGGCGATCCGATCACGGAAATCCTGGGGTATGCGCAGCGCAAACTGGCCCTCAGCCGCGATTTTCCGCGCGAAAGTCGCCTGTTCGCCAACGAGATTCTGCAAGGTGCGCCCATGGTGCGCGACCTTTTGAAAACAGACCTCAAGGCGCTGGTCGACAACCGCGCAGAGGTGCTGCAAAACTGGATGGACGCGGGCCTGATCCGCCGCACCGACCCGGTGCACCTGATTTTCTCGATCTGGTCGCTGACCCAGCACTACGCCGATTTCGACGTGCAGATCCGCGCCGTGCTGGACGAAGAGGACCCGTTTCCCGGCGCGGAATGCTTTCTCGATCAACTCTATCGCAGTCTTTTGGAACCACGCGCCCGTTAGATCCGTTTTCCTTTCAACCAAGGAGAACGACATGACACATACGCTGACCGTCCAGAAGATCGAACAAGTGACCCACGATACCTATCGGCTGATTTGCAGCAAACCCGACAGCTTTCGATTCGAAGCAGGTCAGGCAACCCATATGGCGCTGGACAAGGATGGCTGGCGCGACGAGGACCGCGCGTTCACGATGGTCAGCGATCCCGATGCCGAACATGTGGAATTCGTGATCAAGTCCTATCCATCCCACGACGGCGTCACCGAACTGGTCCCCGATATCCAACCCGGCGACCGCTGGCTGGCCGAGGATCCGGCCGGTGCCATCACCGACCACGGTTGCGGCACCTTTCTGGCCGCCGGTGCGGGCATCACGCCGTTCATCGCGATCCTGAACAAACACGCCCGCGAAGGCGTCGGCGGCGATCACCTGATCTTTGCCAATACCCATGACCGCGACATCATCATGAAGGATACGTGGGATCAGATGGCGGGCGTGACGCCGACCTACGTGATTTCGGATCAGGACGATACGGCCCACCGCAAAGGCCAACTGGACCGCGCGATGCTGTCTGACATCGGCATCGCCACGGACAAGCCCTGCTACGTCTGCGGGCCGGGTGAATTCGTCGACGACATCCGTGACGCCCTCAAGGAGATGGGCGTGCCGGAGGACAAGATCATTACCGAAAACGGCTGGTGATTCCGGACGGGACCGGGGGCGCTGCCCCCGGACCCCCGGGATATTTGACACCAGAAGAAGGGCCGGGCCTTATTCTGCTGCAACCGCACCGGGGTTGTTGGGATGCGTGGTCCAGTTGGCATAGTCCTCTTGGACCTCTTTGCCGGTGCGCGGATCAATCGTGCCGGGGTTCATCGCTTCCATCGTGATGCAGTCCGCGACCGGGCAGACATCGACGCACAGGTTGCAGGCCACGCATTCGGCGTCGATCACGCTGAAGGTGCGGTCCTCTGACATGGCGATGGCCTGATGGCTGGTATCCTCGCAGGCGGCATAGCAACGCCCGCAAGAGATGCATTTGTCCTGGTCGATCTTTGCCTTGGCGACGTAGTTCAGGTTCAGGTACTGCCAGTCGGTGACGTTGGGCACGGCACGGCCGACGAAATCGGCGGTCGAGGTATAGCCCTTTTCGTCCATCCACTGGGACAGGCCCGATTTCATTTCCGAAACGATCTTGAACCCGTAGGTCATGACGGCGGTGCAGACCTGCACGTTGCCGCAACCGAGCGCCATGAATTCAGCCGCATCGCGCCATGTCGACACGCCACCGATGCCCGAGATGGGCAGACCACGGGTCGCGGGATCGCGGGCAATTTCAGCCACCATGTTCATCGCGATGGGTTTGACCGCCGGACCGCAATAACCGCCGTGCGTGCCCTTGCCGTCGATCATGGGTTCGGGTGACATCGCATCGAGGTTCACGGATGTGATCGAGTTGATCGTGTTGATCAGGCTGACCGCGTCCGCCCCGCCGTTTTTCGCCGCCTGCGCGGGTTTGCGGATATCCGTGATGTTCGGCGTCAGTTTCACGATGACGGGCCGGTCATAGTATTTCTTGCACCAGCGCACGACCATTTCGATATATTCCGGCACCTGACCCACGGCCGATCCCATGCCGCGTTCGGCCATCCCGTGCGGGCAGCCAAAGTTCAGCTCGATCCCGTCGGCGTTGGTTTCCTGAACCCGTGGCAGGATGTCTTTCCATGCCTGTTCCTCGCAGGGGACCATGATCGACGCGATCATCGCGCGGTCGGGGTAGTCTGCCTTGACCCGCGCCATTTCCTCGAGATTGACCTCCAGCGGGCGGTCGGTGATCAGCTCGATGTTGTTGATCCCCAGCACGCGGCGGTCAGCGCCGTAGATCACGCCGTAGCGCGGCCCGTTGACGTTGACGACGGGCGGCCCTTCGGCCCCCAGCGTTTTCCACACGACGCCGCCCCAGCCCGCCTCGAAGGCGCGGCGGACGTTGTATTCCTTGTCCGTGGGCGGTGCCGAGGCCAGCCAGAACGGGTTCGGGCTCTTGATGCCGAGGAAATCAGTGGTCAGGTCAGCCATGGTATGTCCTATCGTCGTTGAGTCTGGTGAGCGGGGCAATGGTAGGATGTGCGCCCGCCGACGGTCATCTTGGTGATGGTGCCGTCGCATCGCGTGCAATCGGCACCATCGGTGCGGTTGTGGATCAGCCAGTCGCGGGGCAGCTGGCTGTAATCCGCGTTCTTGTCCATCACGGTGCCCATCACGTCCTGCACCGTCGTGTGCAGTGCTGCGATCTGCTCGGCGGGCAGATCGCTCGCCTTGGCGTCCGGCATGATGCCAGTGCGATAGAGCGATTCATCCGCCCAAAGGTTGCCCACGCCCGCCAGCTTGCCCTGATCCAGAAGCGCAGATTTCACAGCACCCCGCGTGCCGCCGATCACATTGGCAAAGGCATTGTCGCCAATCTGCATCGCATCGGGACCCAGCCCCTTGTCGGCAACGAACTGGTCAACGTCCGCGACCATCTGCACGTGCCCGAACTTGCGTGGATCACGAAATGTCAGGCGGCGACCGCCCTCGAAATTCACGGTCAATCGGGCGTAATCGGGCACATCGCCGCCGTCGTCCCAGACCCGCAAACTGCCTGCCATGCCCAGATGGATATGCATCCAGGGCCCATCCACAGACCCCGCAAAGATGTATTTGCCGTGCCGATGCGTGCGCGTCAGCTGTGTGCCGATGAACCGGTCCAGCTGATCTGTTGGCGGCAGGTCCACATGCGACACCTCGCCGATCGTGAACCCCTCGATCGTGCGGTGCAGACAGTGGTCCGCGATCCGGCGACGCGCGGCATCGGCTTCGGGCAGTTCAGGCATCGCCGACCAGGGCGCTGTGAATGTCCATCGCCGAATCGCGCCCTTGGGCGACGGCCGTCACGGTCAGATCATCGCCACCCTGTGCGCAATCGCCACCCGCCCAGACGCCCATCCGTGTGGTACGGCCGGCACCCGTCACCTTGATCTTGCGGTCCTCGATCATCAGGCCACCGTCTGTGGTCAACGTCTGACCGATGGCACGGAACACCTGGTCTGCGGGAATGCGAATGGTCTCGCCCGTCCCTTTCAGGCCTGTGCCATCGTCCGCGGTATATTCCAGCGCGATTTCACCATCGTGGATCGCGTGCGGCTGGACATTGAACATGATCCGCACGCCGTGGCTGGCGGCCAGATCCTGTTCATAGCGGCTGGCCCCCATCCGGTCGCGGTCGCGGCGATAGGCAATGGTTACGGCCTCTGCCCCCAGCAGCTTGGATTGCACGGCCGCGTCCACGGCCGTCATACCGCCGCCGATGACGACGACATGCCGTCCGACGGGCAGTTGGGTCAGGTCCGTCGCCTGCCGCAATTCCGCGATGAAACTGACGGCATCCGTCACGCTGTCATTGTCGTCACCGTCTGCGCCGAGGGCATTCACACCGCCCAGACCAACCCCCAGAAAGACGGCGTCAAAATCGGCCGAGAGGTTGTCCAGCGTCAGATCCGCGCCCAGCGCACGGCCGGTTTCCAGCGTGATCCCACCGATCTGCATCAGCCATGCGGCTTCGCGGGCGGCGAAATCATCGGTGCTCTTGTAGGCCGCGATCCCGTATTCGTTCAGACCACCCGGTTTGGGGCGTGCGTCATACAGCGTCACGTCATGTCCCAGTATCGCCAGACGGTGCGCACAGGACAGGCCCGCCGGACCTGCGCCGACGACGGCCACGCGCTTGCCCGTTTCAGGCGCACGGGTGAACGGATGACCTTGCCGCGCCATCAGTGTATCGGTGGCATGGCGTTGCAGACGACCGATCTCGACCGGTTTGCCCTCGGCCAACTCGCGCACGCAGGCACCTTCGCACAGGTCTTCGGTCGGGCAGACGCGGGCGCACATGCCGCCCAGAATATTGGCGTCAAAGATGGTCCGTGCCGCCGCCTCTGGCGTACCGGTGGAAATCTGGCGGATGAACAACGGGATATCGATGTCCGTGGGGCAGGCGGTCACGCAGGGCGCGTCATGGCAGAAATAGCAGCGGTCGGCGGCGACCAGCACCTCGTGCGGGTCAAGCGGCGCGTGCAGGTCGGCAAAGGCTTCGGCCAGCGCATCCGCGCTCAGGCGGCCTGCGGCGATTCCGGGGGCAGTGGTTGATGTCATGGCGGCCTCGGTCGTTGTCTGGATCACCATCAGCTTTGCACGGTTTTATTTTTTATCAAATGGTAAATTTTAGGCAGCTTGTGAACTTGCCCTGGCCGGCGCTCTGGCACTGGCGCATCCCGATCCGATCCGCAATGATGCAGGTCCAGTGGCCAGGGACGCATGTTTGCTATGGACGATACGCCGATCGACGACGATTTCGAGGACGACGAAGACGAGTTCGACCACTTTACCGATGCACAGGACAGCGTCTGGGACACGGTGATGTCGGACCTGGCGGCAGGTCGCGCGACGGGTAACTGGGTCTGGTTCGTCTTTCCGGTGCTGACAGGCATAGACGATGCACCCATGGCGATGTTCTATTCCTTGCGGGACGCGGCAGAGGCCAGCGAATTTGCCCGGCACCCGGTCTTGGGTCCACGATTGGTCACATGCCTGCGCAAGCTGACGGAGAATGACCGCCCGTTGTCCGATACCATGGCCGATGAAAACGCTTACAAGGTGCGCGCCTGCGCCACATTGTTCGAAACCGCCGTTCCGCAGGACCCGATCTATGCAAAGGCCCTGGACGATCTGTTCGGCGGGCAACGATGCACCAAGACACAGCGCCAGCTGCGCGAGCCACCGCCAGCGCTCTTTTGATGCACGTGAGGGGGGCCAGCCCCCCGGCCTGCGGCCTCCCACCGGGATATTTCGAAAACAGCGAAGGGTTAGCGTTTCGCCTTGCGGATGCGGGACACCTTGCGTGCCGTCTTGGCCGCTTTGGCCTTGGCCGGGCCGACGCGGCGTTTGCCCGGTTTGCCGCGCCCTTTTGACGGGCCGCGCGGCAGGGTCGCACCATCCAGTTCGATCAGGTCGGCCAGCAGTCCACCCGTGGTGGGGACAGCCTCGGTCAGGCGCACGGTCGCGCGCTGACCCAGCCCGATGACCGTGCCGCTGTCCGATCCCATCAGCGTCTGGGTTTCCGCGTCATAGTGGAAATATTCCGCCCCCAGATTGCGCATGGGGATCATCGCGTCCGCGCCGGTGCCATCCAGTTTCACAAAGACGCCAAATCGAGCGATCCCGGCAATACGTCCGCCGATCTCGGTCCCGACCCGGTCCGCCAGAAAGGCCGCAAGATAGCGGTCCGTGGTGTCACGCTCTGCCGTCATCGACCGGCGTTCGGTCTCAGAAATCGCCTTGGCGGTCGCATCCAGATGTTCGATGTCCCAAGGGCTGAGCCCGTCCTTGCCCCAGCCATGTGCGGCAATCAGCGCGCGGTGCACGATCAGATCGGAATAGCGCCGGATCGGAGAGGTGAAGTGCGCGTAGGCCCGCAGCGCGAGGCCAAAGTGGCCAAAGTTTTCCGGATGATAATAGGCCTGCGTCATCGACCGCAGTGTCGCGATGTTGATCAGTTCAGCACTGTCGGTGCCTGCCGCGGCGGCCAGCAGGCGGTTCAACGTGGCCGTGCGCAGCACCTGCCCCTTGGCCAGCGTGAGGCCGGCGCTGTCGGCCACTTCGCGCAGGGCATCGAGCTTTTCGGGGCTGGGTTCCTCGTGGACGCGGAACAGCAGCGGGGTCTTTTTCGCGATCAGGGTTTCGGCGGCGCAGACGTTCGCCAGCACCATGAATTCCTCGATCAGGCGATGTGCATCCATGCGTTCCTTGTGGTTGACCGCCGTCACCTTGCCGTCGTCGTCCAGTTCGATCCGGCGTTCGGGCAGATCGAGGTCCAGCGGCTGGCGCGTCTCGCGTGCGCGCCTGAGCGCGTCATAGGCGTCATACAGCGGCGCGATCACATCATCGACCAGCGGGGCGGTCTGGGCGTCGGGGCTGCCATCGCGCGCGGCCTGCGCCTGTTCATACGACAGCGAGGCCACCGAACGCATCATGCCACGATGGAACTGATGGCTGATCTTGGTGCCGTCCGCGTCGATATGCATCTCGACCGCGAGACAGGCACGGTCGACGTGTTCATGCAGGGAACACAGATCACCCGACAGCGTGTCGGGCAGCATCGGCACGACGCGGTCGGGGAAATAGGTGGAATTGCCGCGTTTGCGCGCCTCGACATCCAGCGCACTGCCGGGTGTGACGTAATGCGCCACATCGGCAATCGCGACCCAGATGACGAAGCCATCGCCGTCACGCTGCACAAGCACTGCATCGTCGCGATCGCGGGCGTCTGCCGGGTCAATGGTCAGCAGCGGCAAGTCACGCAGGTCCTTGCGTTTGCCCATCGGTGCCGGTTTCGCAGCATCGGCCTGCGCCACCACCTCGTCCGGGAAGTGGTCCGGGATGCCATGCTGGTGGATCGCGATCAGGCTGACGGCACGGGCGCTGGTCGGGTCGCCCAGCCGAGTCAGGATGCGCGCCTTGGGCAGACCCATCCGGCCCTTGGGCCCGGTCTGTTCGGCCTCGACCAGTTCGCCGTCACGGGCAGCGTTGGTCGCACCGGCGGCGATTGTCCATTGCTTATCCGACCCCTTGTCGATGGGCATGACGCGGCCGCCCTCTGACGCGGCGCGGAACACCCCGAGTATACGCTGCGGGTTCGTCCCGATCCGGCGGATCATGCGACCCTGATAGGCATGTGCCTCGCCCGGTGCGGCGGTCAGTCGCGCAAGCAGGCGATCACCAGACCCAAGCGCGGGGTCAGAGGCGCGCAGCGCCAGCAGGATGACGGGCGGGTCCGTGTCCTCGGCCCATTCCAGTGGGCGCGCCAGCAGATCGCCGTCGGCATCGGTTCCCGTGACCTCGATCACGCTGACGGGGGGCAGTTTGCCCGGCTCGCGGTAGCTGGCTCTGCGTTTGGTCAGGGTGCCCTCGGCCTCCATTTCGCGCAAGAGCGCCTTGAGGTCGACGCGCGCAGCGCCCTTGATGCCAAAGGCACGGGCGATATCGCGTTTCGAGGTCTGCGTCGGATTGTCAGCCAAAAAGGCCAGCACGTCGCGTTTGGAAGGGATCTGTTTCATGCACAGCACCTAGTGCGGCGGCCTGCCGGTTGCAAATGGCGGACCGGGGCGCTGCCCCGGACCCCGGGATATTTTTGACCAGAAGAAGCCGTCAGGCGAAGTAGTCGCGCAGGACGCGGCCATAGATTGCCTTGAGCGTCTGGATATCCTGCACAGGCACCTTTTCGTCGACCTGGTGCATGGTTTTACCGACGAGGCCGAATTCGACGACGGGGCAGTGGTTTTTCATGAACCGCGCGTCAGAGGTGCCGCCGGAGGTCGAAAGTTCGGGCATGACCCCGAGTTCGGCCTGCACGGCGCTGCCTATCAGGTCGGACAACGGGCCGGGCGGTGTCAGGAAACTTTCGCCGCTGACCTTGATCTTCATGGTGATGGCGATGCCGGTGTCCGCCGCGACGGCGTCGGCATGGGCCTGCAACCAGTCCGTTACCGATGCGCCACTGTGGTGATCGTTGAAACGGATGTTCACCGTGCCACGGCAGGACGCCGGGATCACGTTGGTCGCGGGGTTGCCCGTGTCCATCGTCACGATGGCCAGCGTCGAGGCGTCGAAATGATCGCTGCCCTGATCCAGCGGTTCGGACGCCAGCCGGTCCATCAGCCGCGCCATGGCAGGCAGCGGGTTTTTCGCCCGGTGCGGGTAGGCGGAATGGCCTTGTTCGCCGGTAAAGGTGATCCAGGCCGTCATCGACCCGCGCCGCCCGATCTTCATCGCCTCGCCCATATGGTTCGGGCTGGTCGGTTCACCCACCAGGCAATAGGTCATCGCCTCGCCGTTCTGCGCCATCCAGTCCAGCAGCGCGGTGGTGCCATCGAGCGCGTCGCCTTCTTCGTCACCGGTGATCGCGAGGATGACCGCACCGTCCGGTGGCGTGTCGCGCACAAAGTCACAGGCGGCCGCCGCAAAGGCCGCGACGCCTGATTTCATGTCCGTTGCACCACGCCCCCACAGAAAACCGTCCTTGATCACAGCGCCAAAGGGATCGACGCTCCAGTCGTCAGAATTGCCGATGGGCACCACATCCGTGTGCCCGTTGAACCCGAAACTGCGATTGGCCCCCTTGCGCCCCCAGCGCGCATAAAGGTTGCTGACGCCACCGCGGTCCACGCGCGTGCAGTCAAATCCGGCCCCGGACAACAGATCCTCCAGCAACAGCAGCGCGCCGCCCTCGGTCGGTGTCACAGAGGCGCAGCGCACCAGTTGCGCTGTCAGGTCAACGGGATCGATCGGGTCAGTCATGGCGCGCCTCTGTTGCTATGGGACCAGCGGTAGCGTGCTGCCCGGCAGGATGCAAATGCTGTGGCCGATGCGCCACGCGAACGCAACGACGCGCGATTATTCAATGACACAGAGAAATTTGTCGTGCATCTTCAAGGGAATAAATGACCCGAGGCAGGGCAAACCCCAATGTGGGTGTGAGTGCGAGCAGGCACCACAAGATATAGCGAAACACGGGACAACGATCCTGTGCAAGCGTTTGCGCTGACCCCGGGCTGTTGCGGCAAGGGGCATTTAAATGGCGACGGCATCGGAACTTTCGATGAACCAGAATGCGTCTGCGGCACAAATGGCGCAGACGATCTTTGGCGACGGCGTGATCGTGGTGGGCGCGTCCTATTCGGGATCGAGCTATTCTTCGGCGACCTATTCGGGCGGTGACAGCACCAGCCCCGGCGTGGTGCCTGGCGATACGGGCGTCATCCTGTCCACGGGGCGCGCGTCGGATTTCACCAATTCCCAGGGCTGGGGGAACTGGTCGGGCGACCCGAACCTCAGCACCAACACATCGACCAACTCAGGCGGCCAGAACGGCAACGCGGATTTCGAGGCCATTTCAGGCCAGCGGACATTCGATGCGTCGTTCCTGACGGTCAATTTCATCCCCACCGGCAATGTCATGTCGATCAAGTTCGTCTTTGCGTCGGACGAATACCCCGAATACGCGTCGTCGATCTATAACGACGTGGTCGGCGTTTGGGTCAACGGCACGCACATCCCCCTGTCGGTGACGCAAAGTGCTGCGTCCGTGACGGAAATCAACGACACCGAAAACATCAACCTCTACAAGGACAACACGGGCGATCAGTACAACACCGAAATGGATGGTTTCACCGTCAGCATGACGCTGACGATCCCGGTCAACACAGGCCAGGTGAACACGATCAAGCTGGGCATCGCCGACGCGTCTGACAGCAACTACGATTCCAACCTGCTGATCGCGGGCGACAGCATCCAGACGACGGTCATTGCCATTCAGGACGATGTGACCATCGCACCGGGCGGCACCCAGAACGTCGATCTGCTGGCCAATGACCTCAATGCGACCGGCGGCGTGCTGTCGGTGACCCATATCAACGGCGTTGCGGTCAATCCGGGCGACACGGTCATCCTGCCATCGGGACACCAGGTCACCCTGCTGACCGACGGCACGGTCGACATCCTGAACACGAACGTGGAGGAAAAGGTCAGTTTCACCTACGAGACCACCAGCACCAACGGGCTGGGCCAGGAGGTGGGTGGCGATCTTGGGTTTGTCACGGTCGACACCGTTCCCTGTTTTGTCGCGGGCACGCTGATCCGCACGCCACTGGGCGACATTCCGGTCGAGGCGCTGGAACCCGGCGATCTGGTCGATACGATGGATGACGGCGCACAGCCCCTGCGGTGGGTGGGGCGTCGCACGGTCGCGGCAGAGGGTGCACTGGCCCCCATTGCAATCGCCGCGAATGCGCTGGGTGAACACGCGGCCCTGATGCTGTCGCCGCAGCATCGCGTCCTGCTGGGCGATCCGCTGTCCAGTCTGCTGTTCGGCGAGGACGAGGTGCTGGTCGCAGCCAAGGATCTGGTCAACGACCTGACGATCCGCCTCAGACCCGGTGGCGACGTCACCTATCTGCATCTGATGTTCGACCGCCACCAGGTCATCTGGGCCGAGGGCCTGCCCACCGAAAGTTTCCTGCCCGGCCCCCAGATGAAAAAGGCCTTTGCCCGCGAAGCACTGGAGGAAATCACCACGCTGTTTCCCCAGATCGACTGGACCTCTGGCCGTGGCTATGGGCCTGCGGCCCGCCGCACGCTCAAGCGGTTCGAGGCGCGTGTCTTTCGCGGATCTGCCCTTTGAACTGGATCGGCCTGCGCGAGGCACGGACCGCCCTGTTCGAAACAGGGGGGCTGGCCACGCCATCGGCACGGCCCGGCGATCTGGACGCGCTGATGGCGCGCGGCGCGCTGATGGTGGACTGTGCGATCCTGCCCAGCCTGACCGAACAGACATTGCTGTTCTATGCCGCAAAAACGCCTTGGGATACGGCGCTGTCGATTGCGCTGTCCCCCGAAGGCGTGGTGATCCTGCGGCATCGCGTGGGCCGGTCGCAGCGGACGTACCGCCTGAACACCGGGGTCAAGGAACGGGCCGTGTCGGTCACCATCGTTTTCAACTGGGACGCGCCCACCAGACAGGCCAGCCTGTCGGCCGAATTTCCCGACACCGGCGCGTTGGCCTATCGCGTGCTGAATGCGCCGCTGCCGCCGACCCTGCGCGACGCCCGCCGCATCATGATGGACCGCCGTCAGTGCTATCTTGCCCCCGGTGTCCGCTTTGCGGCGATAGCGACCGATCAGGTCCCGGTCGGACCGCTGCCATCGCTGGACGGCCAGACGCAGGTCATCACCCAGACAGGGCTGCGCAGCATCCAGTCGCTGCGCCCCGGCGATCTGGTACAGACGGCGACCGGTGGCATGGCACAGGTCCGCTGGACCGGTGCGGTGACCTTGCCGGCACGCGCACGGTTCCGTCCCCTGCGGGTCAAGGCCCCGTTTTATGGTGCACTGCGCGACATCGACTGTGCGGCCTGTCAGCAGATCAGGTTTCACCATTCCGCCGTGGACTATTTGTTCGACACCCGCACGGTCGTCGCGCGCGCCGGTGACCTGCTCGAAGGTCTGACACCGCGCCTGCAACCGGATCAGGTGCTGGAAACCTACTGGCATGTTTTGCTGGATCGCCCGGTGCCGATGCAGATCCACGGGGTGGCGTGCGAATCGCTGAACGCCCGCGATCTGCTGGCCGATCCTGTCCTGCGGTCATTGTCCGTGCTCAGGGATATGCCGACAGAACTCTTTCCGCAGGACGCCGGGCCAGCGCCATTGCGCCTTAAACACTACGAGGTCCGGTCACTGTGTGAATCGCGCGCCGCCTAATCGGCGTCGTCGGATTCGTCACCCTCGTAGAACGGCGTCATCTGCGCCACGATCACACTGTTTTCGTCCAGCGCACGCTGCATCAGCGCACGTTCTTCGTCGGGAATGTCGTGACCTTCGGCCAGACGTTCATCCAGCGTGCCGTAGCCCGACACGTCCAGCGGTGACAAATCCGCCTGTTTCAGGATGGCAACGGTTTCGCGCACGGCCTCTGCCTCATCCACACCGCTGGCATAGCACATCAGCGCGGCCCCGGTCGCGTCCTTGGGCAGACCATCATCCTTGGACCGGCCGACCTCGACCAGCAGCGTATAGACTTGTTGTACACGTTTATTCATGGCCGCAGCATTCGCGCGGGCACGGCACCCTTGTCAAGCGGCGGTGAACTGCACGGCCAGCGCGGTGCAATAGATCAAGATCATGAGCACGCTCTCGATGCCGATCCGGCCCGGACCCGCGCGTTGTCGCAGGATCAGACCGCCCAGCAGGACGGCTGTCATCAGCAGACCCGTTGCCAGCCAATACAGGTCGGTGCCGCTGACCGCATGGAACAGTGACCCGTCGCGATAGCTGACGTCGGATGCCACCAGAAACAGCGTGTCAAAGGTGTTGCCGCCGATGATGCCGCCCACCGCCAGTTGCAGCGCACCGCGTTTGACCGCGGTCAGTGTCGTCACCAATTCCGGCAGTGACGTCACCACGGCGGTAATCACGGCACCCACCAGGGATGATGCCAGACCGAACCGGGTGATCAGGCTGCCACCGACCTGGGAAATGACGTAACCGCCCAGGCCCATCACCGCCACGAGTGCCAGGAAAATCAGTGCCGGGCGCAATGCCGAGCGGTCTTTTTCGTCGTCGTCTTCGGGTTCATCGGTGCGGGTGTCGCGGGTCTGTACCGGTCGCCACATCGGCTGTTCCGATACGGTCTGCGTCAGCTTTACGCCGCCAAGGTAGGCCAGGAACATCAGGATCGACGCCGGATGCACTCCGAAATACGCCATATCAGGACCGGCCATCGCACAAAGCGGAATCGAAAGCAGCACGATCAGCATGACCGCCTGAAACAGATTGGCCGGTTCCGCTGCCGCATGTTCCAGATTGGCCTTGCGGTGGATGATATCCGCGAGCGCCAGAAACAGCGTCTGCGCCGCGATTCCGCCGACCGAGTTGGAAAAGGCAAAACTGGCATCACCGCTGATCGCTGCATCCACCGACACCACGACACCGGCCAACGATGTCGCGGCACCCAGAATCAGACCGCCGGCCATCGCTTCGCCCATGCGCGTGCGGTCGGCGATGACATCGGCCAGCCCCGTTGCCTTGATCGACGACACGACGACGGCCGCAGCGGCGAGGATGAAAACAAGGAGGAGCAGCGGTAGGGGCAGATTCGCGATCATGTGCGATGGCCTTTAACTAAAAAAGCGGCACGCAAACCTGCGCGCCGCTTTGTTTGTCGGTCCTGATCAAAAAGGATCAGCTACGCACCTTGCGCGCGATCCAGATCAGGATGCAGGCACCAACAAAGCCGACAAACAGATAGCCAAGGCTAAAGCTTGCGCCGGCGGCGTAGAGACCCAGCAATGTGCCAAAGATGAAGTTGAACACGATCGCGCCCAGGATACCCAGACCGATGTTGGCCAGCAGGCCCATGTTCGATTTCATGAATTTCTCTGCAAGCCAGCCGGCGATGCCGCCGACGATGATTGCTGCTAACCAGCCCATAAGGTTTTCCTTCGATTTACAATTTCGCCCCGTAGCCGGGGTATTCTGCGACAGAACGCCTCAGCATTGTGCGAGGTTCCACAGAATTGTCACAGCGTTGTGAATTTGTCGTCCGAACCCACATATCGTGATTTCGCGGCCCAGAGCGACGACAGGATCAACACCACCTGTATCGGCAGGAAAAACAGGATGAAAAAGATGCCGACCGTCACGATGACCGATGGCTGGTTGGCATAGATCAGCGACATGACGGGCATGAACATCAGGCCCAGCACCGCCAGCAACATCAGCGCATCCAGCGCCACAAGGCCCCATGCCGCGAACCCGCCGGGGCGGACGCCCGCCGCGATCCGGCGGCGGGCGACAAAACGGCTGACGATCATCAGTCGCGCAGCAGCTCGTTGATGCCGGTCTTGGACCGGGTCTGTTCGTCCACACGTTTGACGATCACGGCGCAATACAGGTTGATCCCGTTCTTTGATGGCATGGTGCCTGCCACGACCACGGAATAGGGCGGCACCTCGCCGTAGGTGAATTCACCGGTTTCGCGGTCCACGATTTTCGTCGATTTGCCGATGTAGACGCCCATGCCCAGCACGGATCCTTCGCGGATGATGCAGCCTTCGACGACCTCGGACCGGGCCCCGATAAAGCAGTTGTCCTCGATGATCGTGGGGCCGGCCTGCATCGGTTCCAGCACGCCACCAATGCCGACGCCGCCGGACAGGTGGACGTTCTTGCCGATCTGCGCGCAGCTGCCGACCGTGGCCCAGCCGTCGACCATCGAACCCTCATCCACATAGGCGCCGAGGTTCACGAACGACGGCATCAGCACGACGCCCTTGCCGATGAAGGCCGAGCGGCGGACGATGCTGCCGGGCACGGCGCGGAAACCTGCATCGCGCCACTGGTTTTCGCCCCAGCCGTCGAATTTCGATGGCACCTTGTCCCACCATGTCGCGCCGCCGGGGCCACCGCTGATGGGTTCCATGTCGTTCAGGCGGAACGACAGCAACACCGCCTTTTTGGCCCATTGATTGACGTGCCAGTCACCGTTGTCGCGGCGTTCGGCCACGCGCAATGTGCCACTGTCGAGGGCGTTCAACGTGTCCTCGATCGCCTCGCGGACCTCGCCGGTGGTGGCGGGG
The DNA here is from genome assembly GCF_900110705.1 of Loktanella sp. DSM 29012. Lineage (GTDB taxonomy): Bacteria > Pseudomonadota > Alphaproteobacteria > Rhodobacterales > Rhodobacteraceae > Loktanella > Loktanella gaetbuli. The sequence continues at coordinate 142,508 of NZ_FOEJ01000001.1, forward strand.
CTGATGCTGTCGCGATCATCCCATGCGGTTTCGATTGCGGTTTCGAGTTGGGCATTGGACATCGGATGATCCCTTTGGCTGGTGACACTGGTTGGCGGCGGCTATAGACCACGCAGGCCCTGCCGCGCAATCACAAGGACACGCCATGAAGGACGACCACACCCACCCCCTCCGCCATTCGGGCGAGGATCGCGCCGCGACCCAGGGGGTGCCCGACACACCGCAGACGCGTGCGCCGTCCTATAAACTGGCGTTCACCGACGATGATTTCATGTGCCGGGACGAATTGCGCCCGGTGCGCTGGCAGTTGGAGCTGCTCAAGCCCGAAATCCTGATGAACGAGGCTGACGTACAATCGACCGTCGTGATGTTCGGCGGCGCGCGCATTCCCGATCCGGTGAACAAGGACACCGCGCGGACGCAGACGCTGGCCGATCTGACGGCGTTTTATGACGAGGCGCGGACCTTTGCCCGGATGATGACGGAACGGTCACTGCGCGATGGCGGACGCGACAACGTCGTGGTCACGGGTGGCGGACCGGGTGTGATGGAGGCTGGCAACCGTGGTGCCGTCGATGCTGGCGGCCGGTCCATCGGTCTGAACATCGTGTTGCCGCACGAACAGGCGCCGAACGAATACGTCACGCCAGAGCTGTGTTTCAACTTTCACTACTTTGCCACGCGCAAGATGCATTTCCTGATGCGCGCGTCGGTCGTCACCGTGTTCCCCGGTGGGTTTGGCACATTGGACGAGATGTTCGAGGCGCTGACGCTGATCCAGACCGGCCGCATGACCAAGGTGCCGTTCCTGCTGTTCGGTCGCGATTTCTGGGAAAAGATCATCAACTGGGACGCGCTGGCCGATGCAGGCACGATTTCGCCGGACGATCTGAAGCTGTTCCGCTTTGTGGATACCGCAGAAGAAGCCATCGCCGCGATTGATGCCTGGGACGGGGCCGGACAGAAACGGGCGGAAATTCCGGGCCGCTAGGCCGATATATGTCGATTCGATGATGTTTCGCGTGCGAAACATATTATGTTATTTGCCAATGATTTCATAACCTTCGTTAAGAATTCATTGGCAAACCGGGTCGAAGCGCTGCCTGAGTGAAGCCGCAGCAAAGATCAAGGCGAGTTCTGAAAGCGCTGCTTAACACATGCTAAAGAAGGCTTGCGGCTGGATTACATCCCCGCCTCGGCCTCGATCTGCTTGCGGCTCTTCCTTGCGCGTTCGGTTTCCGATTTCAGCTGGCCACAGGCGGCCATGATGTCCTCTCCGCGGGGTTTGCGGATGGGGCTGGCGTAACCTGCCTTGTAGATGATGTCGGCAAAGGCGCGGATGCGATTGTTGGACGACCGTTTGTAGGGCGCGCCGGGCCATTCGTTGAACGGGATCAGGTTGATCTTGGCCGGGATGCCGTCGATCAGCTTGATCAGGCGGCGGGCGTCGTCGTCGCTGTCGTTCACGCCGTCCAGCATCACGTATTCGAACGTGATCCGTTCAGAGTTCGACACCTTGGGGTATTCGCGCAAGGCATCCAGCAGTTCGGCGATGTTCCAGCGTTTGTTGATCGGCACGAGCTTGTCGCGCACCTCGTCCGTGGTCGCGTGGAAACTGACGGCCAGCTGGCAGCCGATTTCCTGCGCGGTGCGGGCGATTTCGGGCACCACACCGGATGTGGACAGCGTGATGCGGCGGCGTGACAGGGCCAGCCCTTCGCCATCCATCGCGATTTTCATCGCGTCGCGGACGTTTTCGAAATTGTACAGCGGCTCGCCCATGCCCATCAGCACGATGTTCGACACCAGACGCGGGCCATTCTCGCCGGAGCCCTGACCGGGCGTGTGCCATTCGTCCAGATCGTCGCGCGCCAGCATCACCTGACCCACGATTTCGCCAGCAGTCAGGTTACGCACCAGTTTTTGCGTGCCGGTGTGGCAGAATGAACAGGTCAGCGTGCAACCGACTTGTGACGACACACACAGCGTGCCGCGATCGGTTTCGGGGATATAGACGACCTCGACCTCGTGGCCGCCCGCAATCCGCACGAGGTATTTGCGGGTGCCGTCCTCGGAAATCTGGCGGGTCACCACCTCGGGGAGTTGCACCACGCATTTTTCAGCCAGCAAGGCGCGGAAATCCTTGGACAGGTTTGTCATCTGGTCAAAGTCACGCACGCCGCGATGATAGATCCACTGCCAGATCTGGCTGACCCGCATCTTGGCCTGTTTTTCGGGGGTGCCGATCGCGATCAACGCATCACGCATCGCGTCGCGGGTCAGGCCGACGAGGTTCAAAGGTCCCTCCGGCAGCTTGCGCGGCATGGTGTGGACGTCCTGTGTGATCGGTGCGGTCGCGGTCATATCAATACCCCTGTCGGCGTGAAGCCTGTCCCATATAAGCAAAAAGGCCCGGTTTCCAATGGAAAACCGGGCCTCGCAATTCTGTGACGCAGATCAGGACGCGCAGCGGTTCTCGGCCTCTTCGACGCCGGCGGTAAAGCCCAGCAGCGAAAACGTATCGGTCGTGATGTTGCCGCGACCTGACCGGCCACGCACGACAGCATCGGCACCGCGCTTCAGGGCCGCGACGACGCGGGCGTCATCCTCGGGGGTGGCGGGCCAGGCCCATTCACCTTCGGTAAAGAGCTGGAACGTGCTGTCACCGACCGTCAGATCCACGGTGGACCCCGATGCAAAAGGATAGCCGCCGGTGAATGTCACCTGTCCCTGCACGTTTGCGCCCGGGCGATAGAACACCATGAGGTAGATGTCGCCGCGCGTGCCGGTGGTCGGGTTGCCGTTGCCGTCGGTCAGCGTGCTGGATGTGGGTGCGGACACGCTGATGCATTCACGCGGGTTTTCCGCCTCGAACGTGCTCCAGTCCGTGTTGGCCGCGACCAGGTTGTCGGTGGTCTGCTGTGCCGCTGCCGGCATCGCCACGGCCAACATGCAGGCCAGTGTCGTCGCAAAGGTCGTTTTGTTCATCATGTCATAGGCCTCCAAGCTGCCCTTGCCTCATTCCGTATGTGCCGCACCGGTCTTGGCGACCTTTTCGTCTGGCGGCATCCTGTTCAACCAGATAGCCATGGGTCTAGCAAAAAACCGCCCAAACATAAAAGCCAATTCCACGCACAAAGCCGTGGGTGAAAGGACCAATATGTCATCCCCTGCCCCCCTGATCGAAGTTCACCGCGGCGACATGCTGGAGTCGCTGCACAGCGGCCATGCGGTCGTCTGCGACGACAGCGGCCAGATCGTGCAGGCCTGGGGCGACCCGATGGCGGTGATCTTTCCGCGGTCGTCGTGCAAGATGATCCAGGCGCTGCCCCTGATCGAGAGCGGGGCCGCCGATGCGCACGGGCTGACGTCGGAACAGCTGGCACTGGCCTGCGCCAGCCACCAGGGCGCGCATATCCATACCGACCGGGTGCAGGTCTGGCTGGACCAATTGGGCCTGAAAGACAGTGATTTCCGTTGCGGTCCGCAGTGGCCCGGCGATATCCCGGCCCGCAACGAGATCATCTGCGCCCATGCGCAGCCTTGCCAGATCCATAACAATTGTTCCGGCAAACACGCCGGATTTCTGACGCTGAACCGCCATCTGGGCGGTGCGGCGGATTATGAGCTGGTGGATCATCCCGTGCAGCAGGCGGGCAAGGCCGCGTTCGAGGAAGTGACCGACATGACCTCGCCCGGCTACGGGATCGACGGCTGTTCCGCGCCGAATTTCGCCACCAGCGTGCAGGGTCTGGCCCGCGCGATGGCCAGCTTTGCCAGTGCGGGCGACCGCAGCGACACGCGGTCGCAGGCGATGGTTCGGCTGACGCAGGCGATGACGGCGCATCCCGAACTGGTCGCGGGCGAGACACGCGCCTGCACCGACCTGATGCGCGCGATGGACGGCCGCGTGGCGATCAAGACAGGGGCCGAGGCGGTATTCGTGGCGATCATCCCCGAGCGCAAGATGGGCGTGGCGCTAAAGATCACGGACGGCAGCACGCGCGGTGCCGAGGCGGCGATTGCCGCGATCCTGGTGAAACTGGGCGTGCTGGACGCGGACCACCCCGCCACCCGTGCCCGGATGGTGCCCGAAATCCGCAACTGGCGCGGCACGCTGTGCGGCCATGTCCGTCCCACCCGCGCCCTGCTGTAAGGAGAGACCGATGTCATTCACACTCGCCACATGGAACATCAACTCGGTTCGCCTGCGCGAAGACCTGGTCGCGCGGCTGCTGCGCGACGAGGGACCCGACGTGCTGTGTTTGCAGGAATGCAAATCACCGATGGACAAGATCCCGACGGAACAATTCGAAGCGCTGGGTTACGTGCACCGCATCGGTCGCGGCCAGAAGGGCTATAACGGGGTGGCGATCCTGTCCAGAATGCCGATCGAAGAGGTGGGTGCCGCCGATTACGCAGGTCTTGGGCATGCGCGGCACATCGCCGGGCGGCTTGCCAATGGTGTGACGGTGCATAATTTCTATGTGCCGGCCGGTGGCGACAAACCGGACCGCGCGATCAACGCGAAATTCGGGCAAAAGCTGGATTATCTGACCGACATGCGCGACGCGTTTCACGCGCAAAGGCCGGCGCGCGCGATCCTCGTGGGGGATCTGAACATCGCCCCGCGTGAGGACGATGTCTGGGATCACAAGAAGCTGCTGAAGGTCGTGAGCCACACACCGATCGAGGTCGAACACCTCGCGCAGGTGCAGGACGCGGGTGACTGGGTCGACATCACACGGCAGGATATACCGCAGGGCAATCTGTATTCCTGGTGGTCCTACCGGTCGCCGGATTGGGATAGCGCCGACAAGGGCCGGCGGCTGGACCACGTCTGGGCCACGCCGGACATCGCGGGGTCCGCGCATTCCAGCCGGGTGCTGCGTGACGTGCGCGGCTGGGACCAGCCCAGCGACCACGCCCCCGTCTTTGCCACATTCGATCTGTAGAGCGGCCAAATTTTCGCGAAAATTTGGGGTGGGGCGCTGCCCCACACCCCGGTATATTTCGGACCAGAAGAATTAGGGCCGCAGGGCGGTCGCGACCGCTTTGGCGAGGGTTCTGTGGGCATCGGGATCGAAGTGTACACCGTCTTGGGCACTGACGGCGATGTGGTCTGCGGCGTTCAGAAATCCCGTGCCCCAGGTTGCCGCAAGATCACGATAGAGGGATGCGAGCGCCTGTGATCTTGCAGTCGCACCGTGAAAGACCTGACTGATGGGGCCGGTTTCCACGATGGGCGGCGGGCAGATCAGCAGGATGCCGAACCCGCCATGGCGCGTCTGCGCCGCGTCACCACAGGCAATGGCAATCAGGCCCGCGATACCCGCAGCGATCCCTGCGGGCGTTTGACCAAAGTGCGCCTTGCAGTCGTTGGTCCCGAGCATCAGCGTGAGCGTGTCGATGGGACCATGGCTGTTCAGGGCGATATGCAGGCCAAGATGGCCGTTCATATGCGCGCCCATTTCGGGGTCGCTGTCAGCGCGGGCGAGACGGCCAGGCAGGCCTTCTTCGATCAGGTCCGCATCCAGCGCGCGTGCCATCAGCGTGGGCCAGCGGGTGTCCGCGTCATAGCGTTCGTAGGTACCGCGCGTCACGATGGGCGGGGTGCCGTGGGTGTTGCTGTCGCCAAATGTCAGGATCGTGCGTGCCATGCCGCAGGCTAGACCCCGGTCGGATGCAGGTCAAATGCCTTGCCCCGGCCCGGTCGCGCCCACATATACGCGTGAGACAATATCAAAAGGAGACGCGGCATGATGGATCTGACCGCCACGCCCGAGACCCATATCATCGATGGCACCGACGCGACCTTTATGGCCGACGTCGTCGATGCGTCGATGACCACCCCGGTGATCGTGGATTTCTGGGCCCCCTGGTGCGGGCCGTGCAAATCGCTGGGTCCGGCGATCGAGGCTGCCGTGACCAAGGCCGGTGGCCGGGTCAAGCTGGTCAAGATCGACACCGATGCCAACCAGCAGATCGCGGCGCAATTGCGGGTGCAATCGCTGCCGACGGTCTATGCCTTCTGGCAAGGCCAACCGGTCGACGGGTTCCAGGGTGCGCTGCCGCCCTCCGAGGTCGACGCCTTTGTGACAAAGATCGCCGATATGGGCGGCGAGGCCGAGGATGACGGTCTGGCCGATGCGATCGCGGCGGCACAGCAGATGCTGGACGAGGGGGCCGCGGCGGACGCGGCGGAGACATTCGCCGCGATCCTGCAAGAGGACCCGCAGTCTGCCCCCGCCTATGCCGGTCTGGTCAGTGCCTATCTGGCGCTGGACGACGTGGATCAGGCCGAGGCCATCTTGAACGGTGCCCCTGCCGAGATCAGCCATGATCCCGCGCTTGAGGCGCTGGCAGCACGGATCAGCCTGCTGCGCGCGGCGGCCAACACAGGCCCCATTGCAGATTTGCAGGCAAAGGTAGAGGCAGATCCCGCAGACCACGCGGCGCGGCTGGAACTGGCCACGGCACTCTCCGCCAGGGGCGAGACACAGGCGGCGGTCGATCATTTGCTGGAATCCTTTCGTATGGACCCCTCGTGGAACGACGGCGCGGCCAAAGCCCAGCTGTTCCAGCTGTTCGACGCACTGGACCCCAAGGATCCGGTCGCGCTGACGGGGCGGCGCAAATTGTCGTCGATGATATTTGCCTAAGGTGCGGTGCAAGCTAAGTCATCGGACATGATGAACCGATCAGATCTGCCTGACACGATCCCGATTTTTCCGCTGCCCGGCGCATTGCTGCTGCCGCGTGGGCGGATGCCGCTGCACATCTTTGAGCCGCGCTATCTGGCCATGATCGAGGATGCGATGAAGACGTCGGACCGGCTGATCGGGATGGTCCAGCCGTTCGAGGCCCCCGGCAAGGAAAGCAGGCTGCACAGCATCGGCTGTGCGGGACGTCTGACAGCGTTCAACGAAACCGACGACGGGCGTTACATGATCACTCTGGCCGGCGTATCGCGGTTTCGCATCACCAAGGAGGTCGAGGGTTTCCAGCCCTATCGACGCTGCAATGTGAAGTGGGACGGATTCGCCCGCGACCTGGGCCCGGCCGAACATGATGACGGCTTTGAACGGGATGTGTTCATGGACATGCTGTGCCGCTATTTCGAGGATCAGGGCCTGAAAACTGACTGGGACCAGTTGGGCGATGCCGAGGACGAACTGCTGATCAATTCGCTGTCGATGCTTTGCCCCTTTCCACCCGAGGACAAACAGGCCCTGCTGGAGGCGCCGTCGTTGACGACGCGGCGCGAAACGCTGGTGACGCTGATCGAATATGCCCTGCGCGGCGGAAGTGCGGAGATGATGCAATGACGGTGTTCGACGGCCGTATGTTGGAGGCGCTGATCTGCCCGCAGACCCAAGGCCCGCTGAGCTATGACGCGCAGACCCAAGAGTTGATCAGCAAACGTGCCGGCCTCGCGTTTCCAATCCGCGACGGTATCCCGGTGATGCTGGTGGACGAGGCCCGCAAGCTGGATTGACCCTTTTTTGGAACTGGTGCCCGCGGGTGGATCATGCCATCGGTCTCGGGCTGATCGGCAGGTTTAAGCTCCCATTTCCAAATGCTACTCCGCAGAATTTTGAACGTGCAGAAAATCCAATCTGTTACTCGCGGCCCAATGCCGCCATTTGCTCCATGCCCCTGGGCTGGAATGCAACCGCACCAAACCGGCCGTTCACCCATGGCGCAGCATCTTTGACGGTTAGGCTCTGACAGCAGATAACAGCGGCCGTTGAGGCCTAAACTTAGGCAGCTACGTCCTGCTGGGTCGCTATTTCCAAAGGAACCAAGATCGAGAATGTCGAACCTTGGCCCAATTCGCTTTTAAGAGTGATTGTACCGTCCATCCGGTCGACCATACGCTTCACGATTGGCATGCCGAGGCCTGTTCCTCCGTAAGTTCTTGCTGTATTGGAGTCAGCCTGCTCAAATTCCTTGAAGATTTTCTCATGATGCTCTGGCGCAATACCAATGCCTGTGTCGACGACGTCAATGGCAACTTGGCCATAAGAATCTTCGCCAATGCTAACTGTGATAGAGCCGGTCTCCGTAAACTTGACAGCATTTCCTATCAAATTTTGCATAATGCTTTGAAGCATACCTTTGTCCGCTAGATACGTGTTGCCAGCGAGTTGATTGTTGACACTGAGAGTTATGGATTTTGAATCTGCAAGGCTCTGGAACTCGCTCAAGATATCACTGGCAAACTCTCCGATATCAATTTCTTCTTCTACAATTTCGTAGTGTCCAGCGTCAATTTTGGTCAGATCAAGTACATCATTGACGAATTTCAATAGCTTATCCGCTGATCGGTCAAGGATGGACATCAAGCTTTTCGATTTTTCTCCAGACTTTCCACTCTTTAGAAGTTTGATGGCGCCAACAATTCCTGTAACCGGCGTTCTGATTTCGTGAATCATATGCGCAATGTATCCACTGCGGGTTGCCATGATCTCTTGCAGGTCGACACGCGCTTTATGTTCCTCGAGGGCTGAGGTCCTCGCCCTCACGATATCGTCAACGCAGCGAGCCATGTATTCAAGGATATCTATTTCATGCTGCGTCCAATCTCGCGTTTTGTCAGACATGCAACAGACTGCGCCTATTACTTTTCCGGACACTGTATGGATTGGACTGCCGAGATAGGAACGCAAACCATTTTGGAGTACGAAATCATTATCCCGCGTTCGAGCATCCTCGAGCAAATTTGGAATTGCGACCGTCTGCTGGCTTATCTTTACATACTGACAGATTGATTCTTCGACGGGCATGTCGCGAACGGCGGGATCGTCAAAACAAGACCCTACGTATGTAGAGATGTATTGCCGGCCTTCTTGCGTTTCGAGAACCGAGACAAAAGAGATAGGTACACCAAACACTCGGCTTGCAAGAGTGTTGATGTTAACGAGGCTCTCGTCCATGCTGCCATGCAGCAACCCAAGCGCCTCGAACGTATACGTTTTCGCCATAGTGCTGCACCTTGTTTTTGGCTAGGTTGATCGATCGAGACAACATACTCCTGTCAAAGACTTAGAGGACACTTTTGGACATGAGATTGTGTTAGAAATGTGGCATTTCTTGGAGCTCGCGAAAAAGCTTGATTGGCTCATTTGACTAACTGCTGCACTGCGGCGATGCAGAGAACTTTCCCGTCTGTGAGGTATCCGAACGTCAGCCTCGAACTCTACGGCACGACCAGCATAAAGCCGCAGCGAATGGCCGCTCCCCGCCTTTGGTTTCGGTCCTGGCTTTCAGGCCAATCCAATTTCGCGGTTGCAGTTAAAGTCGGAAAAGTCCGCACAGCTAACATTGAAACCAAAGACACCTCGCATGGTTTTGCGAGGTGTCAGGTTGTCGGCAATTCAAGAAATGTCGCGGCATTTTTGGCGCGGTCGCGGCATGTGCTGCGCGTCAGCTGGAAAGACGGTAGCCGCCTTGTTCTGTGACCAGCAGACGGGCGTTGCCGGGGTCGGGTTCGATTTTCTGGCGCAGGCGGTAGATGTGGGTTTCCAGCGTGTGGGTGGTCACTCCCGCATTGTAGCCCCAGACCTCGTGCAGCAGCACGTCGCGCGGCACCACACCGTCAGAGGCGCGGTAGAGGAATTTGAGGATATTGGTTTCCTTTTCGGTCAGACGCACCTTGCGATCGTCCTCGGTCACCAGCAGTTTTTGCGCAGGCCGGAACGAATAGGGCCCCAGCTGGAATACCGCATCCTCTGATTGTTCATGGGTCCGGAGCTGGCTGCGCAGGCGGGCCAGCAGCACGGGAAACTTGAACGGTTTGCTGACGTAATCATTGGCACCCGCGTCGAGGCCATAGATTGTGTCGGCGTCGCTGTCCTGTGCGGTCAGCATGACGATGGGACATTTCACACCCTGCTTGCGCATCAGGCGGCACAATTCGCGGCCGTCGGTGTCGGGCAGGCCCACATCGAGGATAACCAGATCGTACAGTTGTTCCTTGACCTTGGTCATGGCGGATGCGCCGTCATCGGCCTCGAACACGTCGAAATCCTCGGTCATCAAGAGCTGTTCGCCCAACGCCTCGCGCAGATCGTCGTCGTCGTCGACAAGCAGAATTTTCTTTAACTGTGCCATCATCTACTCCGGTATTACTCAACGTCAGGTGTGGTCCGTCACAGGAACAACAACCAATGCTGCAAATAGTTCACACGGACGTGTGAATTGATGCCCCAATGTTTCAATCTGCCGCAGTTCATCCTAGATCACCAAGGGAACAGAGGATTACGCGCGATGTCATTGGCACCGGACAACACGGAACGTCTGGCACGGGCGCGTGCCGATCTGCGCATGGGGGTGCCTGTGGTTGTCGCAGGTGCGGGGGTCATGCTGGCCGCCGAAACGCTGGATGCCGCCCGACTGAACGCGCTGCGCGATCTGGGGGCCGCCGTGGCCCTGACCGACTGGCGGGCCAAGACGCTGAAGGTTGCAGCCTATGACGGCGACGTGGCGCGGATCGCGTTGCCGTCTGACACCAGCGTGGCTTGGGTGCGGGCGCTGGCCGATCCAAGCGACGATTTGCGCCACCCGATGAAGGGACCGCTGCGCGGCCTGCGAGAGGGATCGCCACTACTGGCGCGGGTTGCCGTGGCACTTTGCAAATCGGCGCGGTTGCTGCCTGCGGCGGTCATCGCGCCGCTGGATGATGCGACAGGCTTTGCCCAGGTACACGGGCTGACGGTCGTGGATGCCGATGCGGCACTGACGACGGCAGAGGCCGCTTTGCGGTCCATCACCAGCGCCCGTCTGCCGATTTCGGTGTCAGAGGCAGGCCGGCTGCACGTGTTTCGCCCCGATGACGGCGCAGAGGAACATTACGCCGTCGAAATCGGCAATCCGGATCGCAATGCGCCCGTGCTCGCGCGGTTGCATTCGGCCTGCTTCACCGGCGACCTGCTGGACAGTCTGAAATGCGATTGCGGCCCGCAGCTGCGTGCCGCACTGGCCCAGATGGGCGCCGAAGGCGCTGGCGTCCTGCTGTATCTGAACCAAGAGGGTCGCGGCATCGGTCTGGCCAACAAGATGCGGGCCTACGCGTTACAAGATCAGGGTTTCGACACGGTCGAGGCTAACCACCGGCTGGGATTTCATGACGATGAACGCGATTTCCGCATTGGTGCTGCAATCCTGAAACAGATGGGGTTCGGGGCGGTGCGGTTGCTGACGAACAACCCCGCCAAGATTGCCCGGATGGAGGATTCCGGTGTGCGCGTGGCCGAACGGGTCGCGCTGAAGGTGGGCGAGAACGCCCATAACCACGCCTACCTAGCGACCAAGGCGGCAAAATCCGGTCACTTGCTTTAATAGTGACCCATTTCACCTGCAAGGAGCTGGATGAACGCGGTTGGCGGTAGCGCCCCCGGCTGCGCAAAGGGATCTGAAAACGCATAGATGACATATAGGATGACACCGCTGTAGGCCCCGTAGAGCGACAGCAGCGACAGATGCAGGGGCGTTGGTGAATAGGTCAGATAGGGCACCGCAACCCAGACCAGTCCGATGATCGCAGCAAACCAAAAGAGCTCCGACAGGGTCCGCACGGCGCTGTTTTCGCGACTTTGCCGAAGCTCTGCGATAAGTTGGGATTTGGCGACCATGTGAGCACGTAGATCCGTCTGGCGCGGCGTTTCGGGATCCAGGTTCAGAACAGTCTGGTACACCTGCTCGCGCAGGCCCCACCCCTGTGCCGTCAACTTGCCGGTTTGTGACAGCGAGTCCCATTCGGTGCTGATCGCGTGACGCAGGTAGTCTGCCAACATGGTCTGCACCTCTTGCATCTGAGGGGTCTCGTACCGGCGTATGTCGTTGAAAATATCGGCAATGGCCGTTGCCTCACGCACCAGATCGGCGCGGATATCAGAATAGTCGGAGAGTTCCTGGGCAAAGACGAGGGCAAGGATCAACCCGTGCAGGGTCGCGACACGCAGCAGGACGGACCCGGCGAGTGTTTGGGTTTCGTCTGTTTGCTTTCCGCCCCAAATTGCGCGGGTGATCGCGTAGATCGCAATCACACCGACCGCGTTCGCCAAGGCAAAAACGCCCGCCATCACCCATTCATGTAGACTCATCGCCATCCCCGCTCTGTCCAAAGACAGGCTAGCCCAGCGCTTGGGGTCGGTCTATGCCTGCGATACCCAACACGAGGCACCCATGAGCCACGATGACCTGATCCTGACGCCGACCCACGTGCGATTTCGCGGACGTCGGTTTCCCTGCGCTATCGGGCGCGGCGGTCTGACGGATAACAAGGCCGAGGGCGATATGGCGACCCCGCGCGGTGTGCACCACATCGTCGACATGCTCTACCGCGCGGATCGCCTGGCGCGGCCTGCCTCCTGGGCACGTCCAATCGGGCCGCGAGATCTGTGGTCGGATGATCCGGCGCATCCCGATTACAACCATCTGGTGCGGGCCCCCTATGCGCACAGCTGCGAATCCCTGCGCCGCGCTGACCCCATGTATGACCTGATTCTGGTGACGGACTGGAATTACCCCGATGCCGTGCCGGGACGCGGGTCCGCCATTTTCTTGCATCAATGGCGCGGTCCGGGTCGCCCGACCGCAGGCTGTGTTGCCTTTCGGCGCGATCACCTGCGCTGGATTGCGGCACGGTTAGAGCCTTTCAATCGGCTTGTTATCGCTTAACGCTGGACCTTGGCTGCATAAATTTGCCAAACGAAAGGACATGCGATGAAACCTCAAGGCCAGTTTATGACCGACGCGCAAATCAGCGACCTGCCCTACCGCCCCTGTGTGGGTGTGATGCTGGTCAACACCCGCGGCCATGTCTGGGTCGGCAGCCGGTTGGACCGGGATGCAGACGCATGGCAAATGCCACAAGGCGGGGTCGACCCGGGCGAAACCTGCCGCGACGCGGCCCTGCGCGAGCTGTGGGAAGAAACTGGCGTATCCGACCGGCTGATTACCATCGAAGGCGAAACGGCAGGCCTGATCCGCTATGATCTGCCGCATGATCTGGTGGGCAAGGTATGGGGCGGCAAATACCGCGGGCAGGAACAGAAATGGTTCCTGTTCCGGTTCCACGGCGAGGACAGCGATATCGACATTGCAACCGAACATCCTGAATTTTCGGAATGGAAATGGATGCCGCGCGACCAACTGGTCGCCAATATCGTGCCGTTCAAACGGGCGGTCTATGAACAGGTGTTGGCTGAACTGGGTGCCAAACTGTGAAAGCGATCGCAGTGGCGCTGACGCTGGCGGGCACGCAGGCTGCAGCGCTCAGCTGCATTGCGCCCGACCCGCTGGAGGCCTTTGACCGTGCCAACGCCAGCACCGCCCCCTACCTGTTGCTGACGGGCCGGATCATGCTGAACCAGCCTGCGCCGGACCCGATCACGAAACCCGGTGTCTTTGCCGGACGTATCGAAGGGGTGGGCCTGTCGCAGACGGGGTTCGATGTGCCCTTTGCCGAGGATGTGCGCGTTGCCGTCAGCTGCGCGGGTCCGTGGTGCGGCGGCATTCCAACCGAGGACGACGTGCTGGTTTTCCTGAATGCCGAGGGTGACGTACCGACGATCGAGATCGGGGCCTGTGGCGGATGGATTTTCGCGGCACCCGATGCGGCCTTGCAGGACAGGTTGACCGCCTGCCTGAACGACGGAATGTGCGCGCCCGCTGACTAAGCGCACCTTGCACCCGGGGCCCAAGGGGGCGATTGTCCGGCCATGACACAAACATTGCTTTCATTCGGACACGGCTATTCGGCGCAGGCGCTGGAACGGCTGCTGTTGCCGCGCGACTGGCGCGTGATCGGCACCACGCGCAACGAGGACAAGGCCGCCGCCTTCTTGGCGCGCGGGGTCGAGCCGCGCATATGGCCGGGGGCCGACATCATCCCGGCGCTGGATGCTGCAACGCATTTGCTGATATCCGCCGCACCCGGTGACGACGGTGACCCGGTGTTGGCGGAACTGCACGACGCAATCGCGGCACGCGCAGGCCAGTTTGAATGGGTCGGCTATCTGTCCACCACGGGGGTTTACGGCGACCACGAGGGCGACTGGGTGGATGAAAACGCACCGCTGACCCCTGCGACCAAACGCGGTCAGGCGCGGGTCATGGCAGAGGCGGCATGGTCTGCGATCCCCGGTCTGCCGCTGCATATCTTTCGGCTTGCGGGGATCTATGGCCCCGGCAGGGGTCCGTTCGCCAAGGTGCGCAATGGCACGGCGCGGCGCATCATCAAGGACGGTCAGGTGTTCAGCCGCACCCATGTCGCGGATATCGCGCGGGTGCTGGCGGCGTCCATCGCCCGGCCCAACCCCGGTGCGGCCTACAACGTCTGCGACGATGACCCGGCCCCCCCGCAGGACGTCATCGCCTATGCCGCGGAACTGCTGGGCCTGCCCGTACCAGAGGCAGTGGCGTTCGAGGATGCGGAGATGTCTCCGATGGCGCGCAGTTTCTACGCCGAGAGCAAGAAAGTCCGCAACGACCGCATCAAGGACGAACTGGGGGTCGAACTGCTGTTCCCCGACTATCGCAGCGGGTTGCGCGCCTTGCTGGCGCAAGAGGGCTGAGCCTTGAAAACCATCCGGACGCTGGGCATATCGGCGCAAACCATGTGAAGGCCCGTCATGTCCCTGCGCACCACCCTTGCCCATCAGCTTGACCGTCGGCTGGTCCAGAATTTCATTCTGGGGGTTATCATTTTCAACGCGGTGCTGCTGGGACTGGAGACATCGGCGCCCGTCATGGCACAGGCAGGGCCGCTGATCCTGTTTCTGGATCAGCTGTGTTTGGCGATCTTTGTCGTGGAACTTACGATCAAGCTGTTCGTGCGCGGGCGCGATTTCTGGCGCAGCGGCTGGAACATCTTTGATTTCGTGATCGTGGGTATCGCACTTATTCCATCGTCGCAGGGGCTGTCGGTTTTGCGTGCCTTGCGCATCCTGCGGGCGCTGCGGGTGATTTCCGTTGCGCCATCACTGCGCCGCGTGGTCGAGGGGTTGGTGACAGCCCTGCCCGGCATGGCGTCGGTGTTCCTGCTGATGGGCATCCTGTTCTACATCGGGGCGGTCATGGCCACGAAACTGTTCGGCAGCGCGTTCCCCGAATGGTTCGGCACGCTGGGGCACAGCCTTTATTCCCTGTTCCAGATCATGACCCTCGAGAGCTGGTCCATGGGCATCGTGCGGCCTGTGATGGAGGTCTATCCGCTGGCCTGGATGTTCTTTGTTCCGTTCATTCTGGTCACGACATTCGCGGTGGTGAACCTGCTGGTCGGTCTGATCGTGAATTCGATGCAGGATGCGCACGCCGAAGAAGGCAACGCCGCCACCGACGCCTACCGCGACAGCGTCATGGCCAAGCTGGAAGACATCGAACGCCGGATCGGCGAAATGTCGGACAGAAAATCATCCTGACCCTGAAACTGGTTAAAGTGATTGGCAGAATTTCTGGCCTGCGCTGTTCAATCGCGCGATGATCTCGCGTAGGCGCCGAAAATTCGCCGTTTTCCATTCCTCAGACGTGGCATCATGACATCAACGGACACCACATCCGAAACCAGATCACTGCATCTTGCGACAGGGTTCGCCATTGTCGCCGCCGGGGTGATCGGCCTGGACTGGCTGATGCTGGGCGATGGCGGGTCGCTGACGCGCGAGGGCGGGTCGGTCGAAACGATGTCGATGCTGGGCTATATCTACGCGCTGGTGATTTATCTGTGGCGCGCGCGACCGGTGTTCTGGCCGGTGCCGGTGATCCTCCTGTTCATGGCAGCGCGCGAAGGCGATCTGGACAAGGCGCTGACCAGCGAGGGCATCCTGAGCACCAAGATCCTGCTGTATGACACTGCGCTGTGGGAAAAATCGCTGGCGGTCGCGATTTGGGTGCTGCTGATCGCGGCGCTGATCACGCTGGCGCGATACCGCGCGCCGCTGTTGTGGCGTGATTTGCGCCGTGGCGCACCCTGGGCGCTGCTGTTTCTGGCGGGGCTGTTCATCGCCGCCTTTTCCAAGACGATCGACGGGTTGGGGCGCAAACTGGGCACCTTTGGTGTGGAGGTCGCAACCGAGGTCGTTCAGGGCAGCGGCATCATCGAAGAGACATTGGAACTGCTGATCCCGATCCTCTTCGTCATGGCGATCTGCCTGCGGACCCGCAAACCGACCTGAACCGGGTTGCCGCAGGGACGCGCACCGCTAAGTCTGATTCATGTCCAAGACACCAGACCTGCCCCCCGACCATGTCAGCGGCATCATCGAGATGGCGCTGTCTGATCACGCAAGTTTTGCCGATATTCAGCGCGAATACGGGGTCAGCGACAAACAGGTCAAAACGCTGATGCGCGAAAACCTGAAGGCAGGCAGCTACAAGGCATGGCGCAAACGCGTGCGGGAATTCGGGGACAGGCGGGCGGTTTACAAATAAGCTAGATTTGCGTGAATTCGGTGACGGGCTGTCTGCACCTGCGCAAAGTTCAAAAGACTACGCCAGCAGCATCCAGATCGCGACTCCTGCCAGTATCGCGGCAAACGGCAGGTTCAGAAAACGTGCGGTATCCGGGCTACGCCAGCGCGCTGTCATGCCGTCGCCAAGGGCGGCATAGAGGGAGAACGCCACCGCGTTATTGACCGTGAAAACAGCTGCAATCCATATAACGGATGCAGTTCGATGCATGTCCACCGCACCTGCGAATTGGGTGAACATCAAGGCGATGATGAGATAAGCCTTCGGGTTCAGCAGAAGCAGGATCGCACCGTCCACGATGCTTGCAGGCTTTGCTTCGTTATTCCCCGACATCACACCGGCCCGCGCGAGTATCCACGCCAGATACAGAACGTAGGCTGCGCCTGCAAATCGGATGATCGCCAAGAACATCGGCGCTTCGCGCGATATCCAATCGAAGCCGAGCCCGATCCCAATCGTCACAACCAATGTAGCGGCATGGTAGCCAAGGTTCGCCGGGACCGTCGCACGAAACCCGAAACGCGCGCCATTGGCCGCAAAGAACATATTCCCCGGCCCAGGCGAATAGGCCAGCGGTGCAAGGAAAAGGATCAGGGCAATCGTAAGCTGCGTCATGTGCCCGAATCGATCATAGCCCACCGACGATAGCGACCCGAATCTTGCGCCTTTCGCGCATCGCATTCTCGGCGATGGTCCTGTCTGGATCTGACCCGCGGCGGTGTCTGAAACATCCAGACAGGTTGACCATTTTCGGTACGCGCGCATCACGAGAGTGCAGACGTCCAAGACGCCCAGGACGATGCTTTGCCCGTCAGCGCGCGCGCAATATCACGCGCGTTTGCTGATCACTTCGACGCCCATGACCTCGAGCACCTTGGCCTCGATATCCTCGGCGTTCAGACCGGCCATTGCATACATATCGGCCGGACTGGACTGGTCGATGAACGTGTCGGGCAGACACATGGAGCGGAATTTCAGGCCCTTGTCGAAAACGCCTTCGTCAGACAGCAGTTGCGCGACGTGGCTGCCAAATCCGCCCACGGCACCTTCCTCGATCGTGATCAGCGCGTCGTGATCGGCGGCCAGTTGCAGGATCATGTCGCGGTCGAGTGGTTTTGCAAAGCGCGCGTCAGCGATGGTCGGCGTGATCCCACGGGCCGACAGCGCCTCGGCGGCGGTCTGGACCTCTGACAAGCGAGTGCCGAACGACAGGATTGCCACGCCGCTTCCCTCCTGGATCATGCGGCCCTTGCCGATTTCCAGCGGCTGCGGGTTGCTGGGCATCTCGACCCCCACACCCTCGCCACGGGGGAACCGGAATGCAATCGGTCCGCTATCGTGCGCGGCGGCAGTGGCAACCATGCGCACCAGTTCGGCCTCGTCCGATGCGGCCATGACAACGATACCGGGCAGGTTTGCCAGGAATGCCACGTCAAAGCTGCCCGCATGGGTTGCCCCATCCGCACCCACCAGCCCGGCGCGGTCGATGGCGAAACGCACCGGCAGACGTTGCAGGGCAACGTCATGCACCACCTGATCGTAACCGCGTTGCAGGAACGTGGAATAAAGCGCGCAGAACGGTTTCATCCCCCCCGCCGCAAGCCCGGCGGCAAAGGTCACCGCATGCTGTTCCGCAATGCCCACGTCGAAACACCGGCTGGCATAGCGTTTCATGAATTTGTCCAGCCCGGTGCCGTCGGGCATGGCGGCCGTGATCGCACAGATCCTGCTGTCGGTATCCGCCAGCGCGATCAGCGCATTCGCAAAGACCGATGTATAGGACGGTGCGTTGGATTTCGCCTTTTGCACCTCGCCGGTGACGACATCGAATTTACCGCGCGCATGGCCCTTGTCTGCGGCGGTTTCGGCCGGGGCGAAACCCTTGCCCTTGGTCGTGATGGCGTGGATCAGGATCGGGCCGTCGGCGCGGTCCTTGACCGTGCGCAGCACCGCCATCAGCTGTTCCATGTCGTGCCCGTCGATGGGTCCGACATAGGAAAAGCCTAGTTCCTCGAACAATGTGCCGCCCACGGTCATATGCTTGAGCATGTCCTTGGCGCGTTTTGCACCCTCGCGCAGGGGCGGCGGCAGAAACGACACGGCCCCCTTGGCCGCGGCCTTGAGGTCCTGGAACGGCGCACCCGCATAGAGCCGCGACAGGTAGGACGACATCGCCCCCGTCGGAGGCGCGATCGACATTTCGTTGTCGTTGAGGATCACGATCAGACGCTTGCCCAGATGACCTGCGTTGTTCAGCGCCTCGTAGGCCATGCCGGCGGACAGCGACCCGTCACCGATGATGGCGACCGCATCACCCACGTCACCGCCCAGATCCCGCGCCACGGCAAAGCCGAGCGCCGCACTGATCGAGGTCGAACTGTGCGCCGCGCCAAAGGGATCATAGGGACTTTCTGACCGTTTGGTAAAACCTGACAACCCGTCCTTTTGGCGCAGGGTACGGATACGGTCGCGGCGACCGGTCAGGATCTTGTGCGGATAACACTGGTGGCTGACGTCCCAGATGATCTTGTCCCGGGGGGTATCGAACACGGCATGCAGGGCGACGGTCATTTCGACAACACCAAGACCCGCACCCAGATGCCCGCCAGTGACGGACACGGCACTGATGGTTTCGGATCGCACCTCGTCGGCCAGCTGTTGCAGCTTGCGGTTCGAGAGGTTTTTCATGTCGGCGGGGGATTGCACCGTGTCCAGCAGGGGTGTGTGCGGTCTGTCGGTCATGGTGTCCTCACTTGTCGCGCGCGATGACGAATCGCGCGGCTTCTTTCAAGGTATCGGCGCTGGACCCGTAATCGGTCAATGCGTCACAGGCGTTTTCCACCAGATCATGCGCCCGCGCGCGCGCACCATCGAGCCCCAGAAGTGACACGAACGTGGCCTTGCCCGCGTCAGCATCCTTGCCCACGGCCTTGCCCACGGTGGCGGCATCACCGGTCGCGTCAAGCACGTCATCGGCAATCTGGAACGCAAGGCCCAGCGCGTCACCGTAGGCCCGCAACGCGCTGATGTCATCACCCGCGATCCGCGGTCCGGCGCAGGCCGACCATGTGATCAGCGCGCCCGTTTTGCCTGCCTGCAACGTCGTGATCGCATCCAGGTCCAGCGGTGGACCCGTTTCCGCCGCGATATCCAGCGCCTGCCCCAACACCATGCCGCGCGCCCCCGCCGCCTGCGCCAGGGTCAGCGCCAGGTTGGCGCGCGCCGCGTCAGACACGCCAGATCCCGGTTCGCAGACCAGTTCGAACGCCAGTGATTGCAACGCGTCACCCGTCAGGATCGCCGTTGCCTCATCCCACTTGCGATGCACGGTCGGCTGGCCACGGCGCAGGTCGTCGTCGTCCATCGCCGGCAGATCGTCATGCACCAGACTGTAGGCATGCACCGCCTCGATCGCGGCGGCAGCGTGGCCTGCCAGATCACCGACGCCGTGCAGGCGCGCGCCCTCGCGCACCAAAAAGGCCCGCAACCCCTTGCCGCCCTGCACCGCATAGAGCATCGCATCACGCAGCGGCACATCGGCCCCCGGTGCCAGCGCCGTCTCGATCAGCCGGATCGCGGCAGAGGCATCAAGCGCCAGTTGATTGGTGAACATCACGGATCAAGCGGACCCAGACCGGCGGCCTGCCCATCGGGGCCGACGGTGATCTTGGCGACCTTTTCCTCGGCCTCGGACAATTTCGCCTCGCAGCGTGCCTTGAGTGCTGCACCGCGTTCATACAGCGCGATACTGTCGTCCAGTGCCACATCGCCACGTTCCAGCTGGCCGACGACGCGCTCCAGTTCCTTGATCGCATCCTCAAAGGTCATTTCGTTCACTGGCGTATCAGCCATCGCATCGCTCCCTCAAAACCTTGACATGGGCCGCCGCAGAGGCGCCCAGCGCCGTCAGGTCATAGCCGCCCTCCAGACAGGACACCACCCGCCCGGCACAGAACGCATCGGCCAGATCACACAGTTGCGCGGTGATCCAGGCAAAGTCATCCTCGACCAGTTCCAGCCCCGCCAGCGGGTCGGCGGCATGGGCATCGAACCCGGCCGACATCAGGATCAGCTCGGGTTTGAAATCCCGCAGGCGCGGCAGCACATGATCGTTCATGGCGCGGCGAAAACCGGCACCGTCCGTGCCCTCGGCCAGCGGTACGTTGATGACGTTATCCGCAACGCCGGTTTCATCGGCGCGGCCAGTGCCCGGATACAGCGGGCTCTGGTGCGTCGAACAGAACAGGATGCGCGGATCGTCCTCGACCAGATCCTGCGTGCCGTTGCCATGATGCACGTCGAAATCGACGATGGCGACGCGGCCCAGCCCGTGATGATCCAGCGCGTGTTTGGCGGCGATCGCCACGTTGCCGAAAAAACAGAACCCCATCGGCGTCGTCTTTTCCGCGTGATGTCCGGGCGGGCGCATCGCGACGAAAGCGTTCTGCGCATCACCCCCCAGCACCATGTCGACCGCGCGGACCGCACCGCCCGCGCAGCGCCAGATCGCGGCCAGAGTGCCGGATGACATATGGGTGTCGGCATCCAGCGACACCCACCCTTCGGCAGGGGCAGCACGGCGCAGCGCCTCTAAATGAGACCGCGGATGAACGCGCAACACGTCATCCTCGGCCGCCATCGGTGCAGTGACGCGGTTCAGGTCCATTTCAGCCAGGGCCTGCGCCACGGCGTCCATGCGGGCGACCTGTTCGGGATGGCCGGGCGGCGTGACGTGATCCAGACAATCGGGGTGTGTGATCAAAACTGTTTTCATGACCACAGCAAACCCTGCCCCGCGTCAAAGGACAAGTGCATCATCTTGCCAAAAATACTCAAAATCACGCGGCCACAGATCCGCTGTCGCCATGACGGGCTCAGGCTGCAAGGCGCGCCAGAATAGACCTGCGCGCGACAGCGCGCTCCGCTGTTTCAAACCATCCTAATCGGGCGACAGCATGTAGCCTGCACCACGTACCGTTTGCAGGTAGCGCGGTTGTTTGGGGTCAGGTTCGATCTTGCGGCGCAGGCGGGTGATCTGCACATCCACCGCCCGTTCCTGTGTCTGTCCACCCGACCGGCTCAGTTCCTCGACCAGTTGTTGACGGGTCACCGGTTCATTAGGGCGCGCGGCAAAGATGCGCATCAGATGGCTTTCCGTGGCCGTCAGGCGCAAGGGACCGGCGGCATTGCTGATTTCGCCCCGCGTGATGTCGTAGGTATAGCTGCCAATCGCCAGTTCGGTCAGCGCGATCGGCTGCGCTTCTTCCTTGGGCGCGCGCCGCAGGATGGCATTGATGCGCAACAGCAATTCCTTGGGTTCGAACGGTTTGGCCAGATAATCATCGGCGCCCGCCTCCAGTCCCGCGATCCGGTCCGCGGTTTCGCCGCGTGCTGTCAGCAGCAGGACGGGCGTGCCCAGCTGCGACCGCAGGCTGCGACAGAAACTGATGCCATCCTCGCCCGGCATCATCACGTCCAGCACGATCAGATCGAATTCCAACCCCGCCAGCAAACGGCGCGCATGGGCCGCATCCCGCGCCAAGGTGACCCGGAAACCGGACCGCACAAGGTATTTGCGCAGCAGGTCGCGGATGCGTTCATCATCGTCGACGACCAGCAGGTGCGGTGCATCAACGTCCATCGGGTTGATCCACCATTGCCTGATACTGGCGTCGCATATCGTCGTCCATCATCGCTTCCAGCACCTCTCTGAAACCCGCAACGGCGGCTGGCCCTGCGGCCCGGTAGGCGGCTCGCATCCGTTCTCGTTGCGCATCCGACAGGCTGCGTTCCAGCGCCGCCCCTTCTGGCGTCAGATGCAGGTGCCGTTCACGCCGGTCGCGCGCGCCAACGGTGGACGACACAAGGCCGTCCGCGATCAGCGTGCGCAGGACACGGTTCAGCGACTGCTTTGTCACCCCCAGGATCGACAACAGGTTGTTGACCGTCGTGCCGGGGCTGCGGTGAATGAAATGAATGGCCCGGTGATGCGCCCGGCCATAGTTCTTTTCGGCCAGAATGCGGTCGGGATCGGCGGTAAAGCCACGGTAGGCAAAGAACATCGCCTCGATTCCCTTGCGCAGCTGATCATCGGTCAGGAACAGCAGGCTGCGGCCTGCGGGGGCAGTGGTGTCAGAGGCCATGAATCCCAACTTCTCGCGAACTTTTCGCCGTTATAGGGCAATCCGACGCCGCAATAGAAGATTTTTAAGACAGCAGATTGCGACCGTGCCCGAAATACGTCAGCCTTGTTGACATGACTGACGGCAGTTGCTACCGAACGCGCATCATTTACGCAACATTATGTCCGAACCGGAACTATTCGCGACATAAACGCAAAACAGAGGGTGGAACATGGAAGGCTCATACGCAGATCACGACGGCAAGATCTGGATGGACGGCAAGCTGGTGGACTGGCGCGGGGCGAATGTCCATGTGCTGACCCATGCGCTGCACTATGCCTCTTCCGTATTCGAAGGCGAGCGTTGCTACAACGGCAAGATCTTTCTGGATCGCGAACATGCGGAACGTCTGCATTTCTCGGCCAACTGCCTTGATTTCCAGATCCCCTACACGGTCGAGGAACTGATGGCCGCCAAGGCCGAGGTGCTGGCAGCCAACAACCTGACCGACGCCTATGTGCGCGCCTTTGCCTGGCGCGGGGCCGGGCCCGACATGGGTGTCGCATCCGCGCGCAACCCGGTGCAGGTGGCCATCGCGGCCTGGCATTGGGGCAACTATTACGGCGACGCGAAAACCAAGGGTGCCAAGCTGGACATTGCCAAATGGAAACGCCCCAGCCCCGAAACCATCCCGCATCAGGCCAAGGCAGCGGGTCTGTACATGATCTGCACCATGTCCAAGCACGCAGCCGAGGCCAAGGGATGTTCGGACGCGCTGATGTTCGACTATCGCGGCTATGT
Organism: Loktanella sp. DSM 29012; assembly: GCF_900110705.1. Taxonomy (GTDB): domain Bacteria; phylum Pseudomonadota; class Alphaproteobacteria; order Rhodobacterales; family Rhodobacteraceae; genus Loktanella; species Loktanella gaetbuli. The sequence continues at coordinate 165,907 of NZ_FOEJ01000001.1, forward strand.
CGCTGAATGCACAGGCGCGAACCTGTTTTTCGTCAAGGACGGCGAAGTGCACACGCCGCTGGCCGATTGTTTCCTGAACGGCCTGACCCGCCAGACCGTGATCAAGACGCTGCGCGCCAAGGGCGTCACCGTCCATGAACGGCACATCATGCCCGAAGAGCTGGAAAGCTTTCAGCAATGCTGGCTGACCGGCACCGCGGCAGAGGTTACGCCAGTGGGCCAGATCGGTGACTACAACTTTGAGGTTGGCGCGCTGACGCTGGACATCGCCAGCGACTACGAAAAACTGGTCCGCGCCTGATCGTCTGACCCGGCACGCCCAGGCCCGCCCTCGTAACCCGGGGGCGGGCCTTTTGTATCTGGGGCAAGCTGCTTGACGCGGCGTGGTGTCGCACCATTTCGTGAACATCAAGCGAAGGATGCACCATGACCGATGATGACCCCGAATTCCGCCGCGCCGTAGAGGCAAACGAGGCCAAGCGTCAGGCCGCCATGAACGACCGCGAAGAGCAGGCCAGCAACGAGCCGGACGAAGAAGAGGCGGTGCGCGAGGCGTCGCACATGTCCGCCAAGCTGGTCTATCAGGTCGTCCGTCGTGAGGGCGACGAGGAACTGAAACGGCCAACGTCGTCACTGTTCTGGTCCGGCATCGCCGCCGGCGTCTGCATCAGCTTTTCCGTGATCGGCGAAGGTATTTTCGGGGCCTATCTGCCGGAATCAAACTGGCTGCCGCTGGTCGAAAGCTTTGGTTACACCTTTGGTTTTCTGATCGTCATCATCGGACGGATGCAGCTGTTCACCGAAAACACGCTGACCACCGTGCTGCCGTTCCTTGCACGGCCAAGCCGGTATCTGCTGGGTAGCGTCGCACGGCTGTGGGCGATCGTGGTGGGGGCCAACCTGATCGGCTGTTTTATCGCGGCGATCTTTATCGCCTTTATCCCCGCCTTTGAACAAGAGGTCGTGGACGCCATGATCGTGGTGTCGAAACACGCGACGGAACACCCGCCGCTGATTGCGTTCTTCAAGGCAATTCCGGCCGGCCTGCTGATTGCGGCGCTGGTCTGGATGCTGGCCGCCGGAGAGGTGAACAACTTTTTCATCATCCTGATCATGACATGGCTCATCGCGGCGGGTGGGTTCACCCATATCATCGCGGGATCGGTCGAAATGGCGCTGCTGCTGGTCATTGGCGAGATGGGGATCATTCACGCGGTGTTCGGGTTCTGGATACCGGTGTTTCTGGGCAACGTGTTCGGCGGCACGATCGTATTCAGCCTGATCACCTGGGGTCAGGTCCGCGAAGAAGTGCGCGCCCGCCGCGCCGATTAATTGTGACCGACGGACCCGGTGACCTTGCGTTGCCGGGTCCGTTGCAGACCCAGATGGCGTTCGCGCAGGATGATCCCGATACCCGCCGCAATCACGATGGCCGCACCGATCAGCATGGTCCCTGTCGGCACCTCGTCAAAAAAGACATAGCCCACGATCAGCGCCAGCAGCATCGAGGTATAGTCAAAGGGTGCCACCAACGACGCCTCGGCGTAGCGGTAGCTGGAGGTCAGGAAAATCTGACCCAGACCGCCCAGCAGCCCCGCCACGATCAACAGGGCCAGCCGGTCAGCCGACGGGACGGCCCAGCCCCACGGCAAGGTCAGCAACGACAGACAGGTGGCGGTCACGGAAAACCAGAACACGATGGCGGCGGTGGATTCGGTCGCGACCAGCTTGCGCACGAAAACCTGCGCGAGTGCTGCACAAATCGCCCCCATCAGCACCAGAACAGCCCCCAGCGTTTCGGCCGTGCTGGCACTGGCCCCGATGGACAGGCGCGGCGACAGCACGATCAAAACACCCGCCATGCCCACGGCCACGGCGGTCAGACGAAATTTGCCCACCTGTTCGTTTAGGAACATCGCGGCAAAAACGACCACCAGCTTCGGTGCGGCATAGCCGATGGCGGTCACCTCCGGCAGGGGCAGCAACCCCAGACCGGCAAAGCCCAGACCCATCGCGGTCGTGCCCACCAGCCCACGCCAGACATGGCCCATCGGATTGGCGCTGCGCCAGCCTGTGCGCAATTCGTGCCGCATGGCAAGCCAGCCCAGAATCACCGGCAGGGCACAGAGCGAGCGAAAGAATACGGCCTGCCCCGGCGGCACCTGATCGGATGCGGCCTTGATCAGCGCGGACATGGCCACGAACAGGCAAACCGAAAGAATCTTGAAGGCGATACCGTGCAAGGGTTGCATGTGGCGGTCCTTTTTCGCCGACCCTACGCCGCAGCGAAACCATCCGAAAGGGGGTCAGGCGGCGGGTCTGACCGCGACCGCCAAGCGGGCCAGCGCATCGCGATAATCCGTCGACACGCTGACAGGCACGTTCACAGCCCCCAGCCGTTCAATCTGGAGCCGGTCATCCGTATCCAGACCGTCGACGGTCGTGCGCAGCACCACATGCAGGACGCGTCCGGGGTGGCGAATGGCGGCATCGGCGTAGATATGCGCATCATGCTGGCCGGTATCGCCGATCAACACCACCGGCAGATCGGGGTTGGCTGCCATCAGACGGTCCACCGCATCGCCCTTGTGGCTACCGTGGCTGGCGGTGATGAACTGATCCTTGCCGAAACCGTAGTCCTTGAGGAATTTCGGTGCCACCGGCAGTCCCGCCCGCGCAAAGACATCGTCGAGAAAGTCGTGAAAATTCCACGGCGAAGAGCTGACGAAATAGACAGGGTTGCGGCCATCTGCATGCAGCATTCGCATCAGTTCGACCCCATCGCCAAAGACCTCACGGCTTTCGACGCTACCGGTAAAGGATGTCCACAGGTTGCGCAGGGTGGAATAGGCCCCCGTGCGCATCATCGTGTCGTCAATGTCGGACACCACCATCAACTGTGCCGCAGGATCAGCAACCAACACCGGGCAGGTCGCAGTGGCGTCACCTGTGGACACGGTCACGTCGATCCAGCCGGTTCTGCCGTCGCGCGGCAACAGCAGGGTGAAATATCCCTCGGCATCGGATACCGCCGTCACATCACCGGCGCTGACGGTGACATCCGCCACCTCATGCGTGGCGAACAAGCGCAACATTTGCCGCGCATTGGCCAGACGGCTCCCACCACCCGGCGCACGCTCTGACGCGCGCAAGGCCAGGATGCGGCCCCGCGCGATCAGATGTTCGGGCGTGGCATAACCGTGGTAGGGTTCGATCACCAACCGGGTCAGATCGCCCCGGAAAAACACCCCTTCCACCGCGCGTTCCACCGCAGCAGCGGCCCGCAGCACAAGACGTTTGATCCCGGTCACTGTCCCGGCACGACGCGAATGATGGACCCCGGATCGGCGTCGATCAGCACCAGCAATTCACCGTTGTCCAACACCTCGACATCGCGGATGCGGCCCAGGTCGCGCAGCAGACGTTCTTCGCCCACGACCTGACCATCCTGAAGTTTCAGACGCACAAGCGCACCCGGGTTCAGGCCTGCGATGAACAGATCGTCCTGCCAGTCGGCATAATCGCCGTCATAGAACCCGATGCCGCCCGGCGCGATCACAGGGTCCCAATAATAGACGGGCTGCTCCATGCCCTCGCGCGCACTCTCACCGGACCCAACGGGCGAACCGCTGTAGTTGACCCCATAGGAAATCACCGGCCAGCCATAGTTCAGGCCGGGTTCGGGGCGGTTCAACTCATCCCCGCCACGCGGACCGTGTTCCATCGTCCACAGCGCGCCGTCAGGGCCAATGTCGGCCCCCTGCACGTTGCGATGCCCGTAAGACCAGATGCTGTCGATGCCATCAGTCCCGACAAAGGGGTTGTCAGACGGCACGCTGCCATCGGCATTCAGGCGAATGATCTTGCCGTAGGTGGTGTTGATATCCTGTGCCAGCACGCGGTCGGCGGGGGTGCTGTGTTCGCCGGTGGTGATGAACACCTTGCCATCCGCGGTCGGCACGACCCGGCTGCCGTAATGCATCGTCGCCTGCGATGGCGGTGTCTGCACAAAGATTTCCTGCACGGCGGACAAGGTATTTCCCGTCAGCGTCGCACGCGCGGCGACAGTCCCAGTGCCGCCGTCATACCGTTTTGCATAGGTCAGATAGATCGTGCCGGTCTGTGCGAAATCGGGCGCAATCGCCACATCCAGCAAACCACCCTGCCCGCGTGCATCAACCTGCGGCACCCCGGCAATGGGATCGGACAACACACCGTCGGCACTGACACGGCGCAAAGTACCCGGACGTTCGGTCACCAGATACGACCCGTCCGGCAGTGCAGCGATACCCCAGGGATTCGCCAGACCCTCTGCCAGAACGCTTGTCGTGACAGGCGTCGCGGGCAAGGCGGGTGCGCGCGTCTGACTGGCGAACGCCGGCTGGAAATCGGTGTTCGGCGCACCCTGCTCGACTTGGGCGCAGGCCAGGGTCGGCAGGATCATCATTATGGCGGCAAATCTCATGGTATCTCCCCGTTCAGTCGGGCCGAGGCCCAGCGCGCAGCATCGGCCACAACCGAGTCGGCGTCATCCATCAGGGGGGTCAACGCCGACCGCAGGTCAGGGTTCCCCGAATTTCCGATCGCATAGCACACGTTGCGCACGAAACGGTCCCGCCCGATCCGTTTGATTGGCGATCCCGAAAACCGCGCGCGAAAGCCCGCATCATCCAGGGCCGCGAGCTCGGCCAGCGGCGGCGCGCGCAGATCATCACGTGCAGCCAGTCGCACATCCTTGGCGGCAATGGCGAACTTGTTCCAGGGACAAACGGCCAGACAATCGTCGCAACCGTAGATGCGGTTGCCCATGCTTGCACGTAGATCGGGATCGACGGGACCACGGTGCTCGATCGTGAGATAGGAAATGCAGCGCCGTGCATCCAGCTGAAACGGGGCCGGAAAGGCATCTGTCGGGCAAACATCCAGACATTTGCGACAACTGCCGCAGTGTTCCTGTTCGGGCGCATCCACATCCAGTTCCAGCGTCGTAAAGATCGCGCCGAGGAACACCCAATTCCCCAGATCGCGCGCCAGCAGATTGGTATGTTTGCCCTGCCAGCCCAGTCCCGCCGCTTGCGCCAGCGGTTTTTCCATCACCGGGGCGGTATCGACAAAAACCTTGATCTCGGCACCGGGTGACTGGTCGATCAACCAGCGCCCCACCTGCTTGAGCCGCTTTTTCACCACGTCGTGATAATCCCGCCCCTGCGCGTAGACCGAAATCGCGGCGCGATCGCGCTGCTCAAGCACAATCAAGGGGTCTGCATCGGGCGCATAGTTTTCGGCCAACATGATGATGGACCGCGCTTGCGGCCACAACGCCGTCGGATCGCCGCGCCAGGCCATCCGGTCAGCCATCCAGGCCATTTGCCCATGCCGCCCGTCAGCAACAAAGGCCGCCAGCCGGTCCGGCAGATCCCTGACCGCATCAGGCCGGCAGATCCCGACCTTGGCAAATCCGGCGTCCAGCGCAAAGCGGCGCAACCGTTCGGTCAGATCAGGGCTTTTTCTGGTCATAAATATCCTGGGGGAGTCCGCAGGACGGGGGCAAAGCCCCCAAAGTGGGGTGGGTGGGCGGGCCCACCCACCGCCGCGTCAAAAATCAAGATCGGCATAATGCGCAGGTGGCAGAAAACCGGGCACCTGATCGGCCAGCAAGGTGCGGAACGCGGGCCGCGACTTGATCTTGGCGTACCAGTCCTTGACCACCTCGGACCGGTTCCAGTCCACATCCGAAATATAGTCGAGGCAGGACATCTGTGCAGCAGCGGCGAAATCGGCCAGCGTCATCTCGTTGCCGGCCAGCCAGCGCCGCTTTTCCAGCAGACCCGTCATGTAATCCAGATGAAACCGCACGGCGCGGCTGCCGGCCTTGACGTTGGTGCTGTCGGGGTATCCGGTGCCCATCACCTTGCGGAACACACGTTCGCCCACCAGTTTCACAGTGCATTCGTGATAGAACGTATCGTCGAACCACCCGACCAGGCGGCGCGCCTCATAGGCGGCGTCGGGATCGCGGGGCAGCAGCGGTGGATTCGGATAGGCCTGTTCGAGGTATTCGCAGATCGCCGTGCTCTCGGACATCAGCTTGTTGCCCAGCCGCAGCACAGGGACCTTGCCGGCCGGATTGCGGCGCAGGAAATCAGGATCTTTTTCCCAATAGCGTTCCTGCGTCAATTCGACCTCGATCCGCTTTTCCGCAAGGCTCAAGCGGACTTTGCGGGAAAAAGGGGACAACGGGTAATGATACAGCCGGTTCATAGGGTTCTCGCAGGGGTATTGGGTCCCACTTCAATGCCGCAAGCGCAGGCCCGGTTCAATCCTCGAAACAGGACGCGCGGCCGTCCGCCTGAATGGTCGCGGCCCCGTCCATGATGCTGGCGGTGCGGCTGCGCTGCCAATCCGTCGGATTCGCGGCATCGCGCCCCTTGGGATCGGGTAGCACCATTGCCAGCCGGGCCGCCTGAAGATCGGACAGCTCTGCCGCCGAAACACCGAAATAATGCGGCGCGGCGGCCCCGACGCCGAACACGCCAGTGTCGAATTCGACCACGTTCAGATACAGCTCCAGCATCCTGCGCTTGGGCCAGAACGCCTCTGCCAGGGGGGTCCAGACCGCCTCGATGGATTTGCGCACCCAGGACCGGCCCTGCCAGAGAAAGACATTTTTCACCACCTGCTGACTGATGGTCGATCCGCCACGGGCGGCACCCTCTTCCATCGCGGCGCGGATGGCGGTCACGTCCAGCCCCCAATGCAGGCAGAAATTCGCGTCCTCGGCCGCGACAACCGACCGGGCCATGACGGGGGCGATGTCGTCCATTGCCACCCAATACCGTTCGGTGCCGCCCAGGCGCCAGCCTTCGGCCAGTTGATAGGGTGTCACCGGGGGACCGATCACGCGGTAGGCCAGCGTCGAGACGACGACGAGGCCCAGCAAGCCGGCAAGACCCAGCGTCACGGCCCGGCGCATCCGACGTCCCAGGGCAGGTTTGTCGGTCGTCTTGGTTTTCGCGGATTTCTTTTTCGCCATACCGCATAAGCCACGGCGCGGTGCGCTGGGTCAAGACGGGCGGATGTGCAAACGCCCCGCAGGCGATGCTGCGGGGCGTCAACGTCTTGCGCTGTGGCGATCAGGTCATTCCGCCGGGATCGCAGCCTCTTCGGCGCTCAGCGGGACGGGCAGGTTGGCCAGCATTTCCTTGGGGCAGACCTGCACGAAGTTGCGCAGTTCATCGTCCCAATGTTGCAGGATCTCCTGCGCCTTCTTGCTGCCGGTCTCGTCCGCGTGGCGCTGAACAAGGGTCCGCAACTGGTTGGTCCAGTGATCCATCGTGACCGGGCAGGTCACCAGCGTTTCCATGTTCATCAGGTCCGCCGCCGTGCCGTCGGGGTCATACAGATAGGCCATGCCACCTGTCATGCCGGCACCAAAGTTGGCACCGATCGACCCCAGGATCACTGCAACCCCGCCGGTCATGTATTCGCAACCGTTTGTGCCGCAGCCCTCGATCACGACATGGGCACCGGAATTGCGCACCGCAAAACGTTCACCGGCGCGGCCCGCCGCGAACAGGTAACCGGCGGTCGCACCATAGAGCACGGTGTTGCCGATTATGGTGTTCTTGGCTGCGACCAGCGGCGATTGCATCGGCGGTCGCACGATGATCGTGCCACCGGACAGACCCTTGCCGACATAGTCGTTGGCGTCGCCGGACACCTCCAGCTTCAACCCGTGAACAGCAAAGGCCCCCAGTGATTGCCCGGCGGACCCCTTGAGCTTTACCGTCAGATGGTCGTCCTGAAGGCTGTTACGCATGCCGAACCGCTGCACGATGTGCGACGACGTCCGCGTGCCGATGGTGCGCAGCGTGTTCTGCACTGCATATTCCAGCTGCATCTTTTCACCGTCCTTGAGGAAGCGTTCCGCGTCCTTGACGATTTCGACGTCCAGCGTGTCCAGAACCGCATTGCGCGGCTGGTTCCGGTCGTAGGTGATCCGGTTCGCCCCATCCACGGTGATCAGCAGCGGGTTCAAGTCCAGATCGTCCAGATGCGCGGACCCGCGGCTGACCTGCGTCAGCAGATCAGCACGGCCAATCACGTCCGCAATGCTGCGTGCCCCGATGGATGCGAGGATTTCGCGCACCTCGGTCGCGTAGAAGGTGATGAGGTTCACCACCTTGTCAGCGTTGCCGGTGAATTTCTCGCGCAGGGCTTCGTCCTGCGTGCAGACACCGACCGGGCAGGTGTTGGACTGACACTGACGCACCATGATGCAACCCATTGCGATCAGGGCGGCGGTGCCGATGCCGTATTCCTCTGCGCCCAGCATGGCGGCCATGACGATGTCACGACCGGTCCGCAAACCACCGTCGGTGCGCAGCGTGATGCGCGACCGCAGGTTGTTCATGGCCAGAACCTGATGCGCCTCTGTCAGGCCCATTTCCCACGGCAGGCCTGCGTATTTGATCGAGGTGCCGGGCGACGCGCCCGTCCCGCCGTTGTGACCCGAGATCAGGATGATGTCGGCTTTTGCCTTGGCCACGCCGGCGGCGATCGTGCCGACACCCGAGGATGCCACCAGTTTCACCGTCACCTTGCAGTGCGGGTTGATCTGTTTCAGGTCGTAGATCAGCTGTGCCAGATCCTCGATCGAATAGATATCATGGTGCGGCGGCGGTGAAATCAGCGTCACACCCTTGGTCGAATGGCGCAGCTTGGCGATCAGGTCGGTGACCTTCATGCCGGGCAGCTGACCACCCTCGCCGGGCTTGGCTCCCTGCGCGACCTTGATTTCCAGTTCTTCGCAGGCAAGCAGATATTCCGCCGTCACGCCAAAGCGACCGGATGCGACCTGCTTGATCTTGGCAGACCGGTTGTCACCGTTCGCATCGGGCGTGAAATCATCCGGGCTTTCGCCGCCTTCGCCGCTGTCGGATTTCGCACCGATGCGGTTCATCGCGATGGACAGGGTACGGTGCGCCTCTGGCGACAGCGCACCAAGGCTCATGCCGGGGGTCACGAAACGCTTGCGGATCGAGGTGATCGATTCGACCTCCTCGATCGGGATCGGCTTGCCCAGCGGCTTGATCGCCAGCAGGTCACGCAGATGAATCGGCGGGTTGGCCTGCAGCGCCTTTGAATACTGCTGCCACAGCGCGTAGGACGATTTCGCGCAGGCCGCCTGCAGCATGTGCATGGTCTGCGCTTCCCAGGCGTGCTTTTCGCCGGACCGGCGGGATTTGTAGAAACCGCCGATGGGCAGGATGTCGGTGGATTGCTTCCAGCCGTGGGCGTGGACCTCTTCCAGCTTGGCCTGGATACCGTTGATGCCGATGCCGGAAATACGCGAATGCATGCCGGGGAAATATTCCGCGCACATGGCGCGCGACAGGCCGACCGCCTCGAAATTCAGGCCGCCACGGTAGGACGACAGGACGGAAATCCCCATCTTGGACATGATTTTCAAAAGGCCCGCGTCGATGGCCTTGCGATAGCGGGCGACGGCCTCGGTCAGGGTGCCGTCGACCAGGCCGCGGTTCACGCGGTCCGCGATGGAATCCTGCGCCAGATAGGCGTTCACCGTGGTTGCGCCACAGCCGATCAGCACTGCAAAATAGTGCGGGTCGATACATTCGGCAGACCGCACGTTCACCGAACAGAACGTCCGCAGCCCCTTGCGGGTCAGGTGCGAATGCACGGCGGAGGTCGCCAGAATCATCGGCATCGCGACCTTTTCGGCGGACTGGTGCGCGTCGGTCAGGACGATGTGCCCTGCGCCGGACCGCACGGCGTCCTCTGCCTCGGCCCGGATCCGGGCCAGCGCATCGCCAAGCGCATGTTCGCCGGATTCGAATGTGCAATCAATGTGCACGACCGTATCGCCAAACTGTTCGACCATCTTTTCGAATTCGGCGTTCGCGATGAACGGGCTTTCGAGGACGATGATTTCGGTCTGGCTACTGTCCTGATCTAGAACGTTTTTCAGGTTCCCGAACCGTGTCTTCAGCGACATCACCCGGCTTTCGCGCAAGCTGTCGATCGGCGGGTTTGTCACCTGGCTGAAGTTCTGGCGGAAGAAGTGCGACAGCGGACGGAAGGTTGTCGACAGCACCGCAGAGGGTGTGTCGTCGCCCATCGACGCGATCATTTCCTTGCCGTCCTCGGCCATCGGGGCCAGGACCTGTTCCAGTTCTTCGATGCTGTAACCGGCGGCGCGCTGACGGCGGCGCAATTCGTCGCCTTCGTAGATGGCGAATTCTGCCGTTTCGCGGAACGCGTCGGACAGTTCGACGACCTTTTCCACCCAATCACCAAAGGGCTGGGCCGAGGCCAGGTCGTTCTTCAGCTCTTCGTCGTGAAACAGGCGCTGCGTTTCCATATCGACGGCGATCATCTGACCCGGGCCAAGCGCGCCCTTTTCCACGACGCGGGATTCGTCGACCGGGACCATGCCCACCTCGGAACCTGCGATCAGCAGGCCGTCGCCGGTCACGACATAACGCAGGGGGCGCAGCCCGTTCCGGTCCAGACCGCCGCAGACCCAGCGACCATCGGTCATGGCAAGGGCGGCGGGGCCGTCCCAGGGTTCCATCACCGCGTTGCAGTAGGAATACATGTCCTGCAGCGCCTGCGGCATTTCTGCAGCCTGCTTGGACCATGCCTCTGGCACCAGCATGGTTTTCGCCATCGGCGCGTTACGCCCGGCACGGACCAGCACCTCGAACACGGAATCGAGGGCGGCGGAATCGGACGACCCCGAAGGGATGATCGGCTTGATATCCTCTGCCGCGTCACCGAACGCGCTGGACGCCATGCGGATTTCGTGGCTGCGCATCCAGTTCACGTTACCCTTGAGCGTGTTGATTTCGCCGTTGTGGGCCAACATGCGGAACGGCTGCGCCAGCGACCACTGCGGGAAGGTGTTGGTGGAATAGCGCTGGTGATAGATGGCAAAGGCGGATTCAAACCGTTCGTCCATCAGGTCGGGGTAAAAGGTCGCGACCTGTTCGGCCAGCATCATGCCCTTGTAGATGATCGACCGGGTGGACAGGCTGCAGATATAGAACCCGTTGGCACCGCTGGCGGTCACGGCCTTTTCGATGCGGCGACGGACGATGTACAATTCGCGCTCGAACGCTTCTTCGTCGATGCCGGGACGGCAGCGGACGATGATCTGTTCGATTTCGGGGCGGGTGGCGTTGGCCTTTTCGCCCAGCACTTCGGTGTTCACAGGGACATGACGCCAGCCATAGATGTAATGGCCCATGCGCAGCACTTCGGATTCAACGATCGTGCGGCAGCGTTCCTGGCTGGCAAAATCGGTGCGCGGCAAGAAAATCTGGCCCACGGCGATGCGTTCGCCCGGCTGCGGTTCGTGACCCGTGCGGCGGATCTGGTCCTCAAAGAAGGGGGCCGGGATCTGGATGTGGATACCCGCACCGTCACCCGTCTTGCCGTCGGCATCGACAGCACCACGGTGCCAGATCGCCTTGAGCGCGTTGATCCCCTTTTCGACGACATCGCGGCTGCGCTCGCCCTTGATCGACACGACAAGGCCGACACCGCAGGAGGAATGTTCGTCGTCATCGCGGTACAGGCCGTTTTCAGCCATCCATGCGCGCTTGGCTTCTTCGGCAGCCACCCAGGCGTCATCATAGGTTGTCATGAAATCTCTCCTTGAATGGGGGCAATCAGTTGCGACAGCATCACGCCGCAATCGTGTTTGGGGTTGGCAGACAGGAAACCGGGTTCACCGGGAAAGATGAATTCGACCGGACTGTCGTTTTTGTCGTAGGCGTCGCCGGGCACTGTGACGCGGCCCGTGCCGCCGATGAACATGCGCCAGTCGTCGCTGACGTATTCGTTCCCGGCCGAGGACCACAACTCGGTGCCGTCGGCGGCATAGGCGGTGATCTGGTAGGCGGTGCGCCGCAGGGTCACGTCATCGATCGTCACCACCTCGCCGGTCAGCGTATCCGCGCCCACGTAGCGGGTGGGACCGACCTGATCGGACAGCGTGGTAAAGTCATAGCTGTCGCGCCCGGTTTCCAGCAGTTCCGTCAGGGACGCGGGATCGGCCGGGCTGGATTCCAACCGTTCGGAATGACCCGTGAACGGATGGAAACTGTCTAGCCATTGCGCCTCAGTATCGGTGCTGCCGGCGTATGTCAGACCGTCCTCGCTCAGGCTGACGCGACGTTTGACACCTTCGGCATCGCCCGCGCAGGTGAAATGATGTTCCACCGAACAGCTGCGCGACTGGATCGTCACAAAGGCATCACAGCCTGCGGGCAGGCTGAACGTGTCCGGGGCCTGTGCTGCGACAGGCCCGGCCAGGACGCAAAGCAATGCGCCCGCGCGGATCATTCTGCGGCGACCGCGTCGGATTGCGACAGATAGTCCAGGATCGCGGTGGCGCAGTCGCGCCCGTCGCGAATTGCCCAGACCACGAGGCTGGCACCGCGCACGATGTCGCCCGCCGCAAAGACACCGTCCAGCGATGTCTTGCCGGTGGTAAAATCGGCCTTGACCGTGCCCCAGCGCGTGACCTCAAGACCTTCGACACCCCACAGGGCCGGCAGGTCCTCGGGTTCAAAGCCCAGCGCCTTGACGACCAGATCGGCCTCTTCGACGTAATGCGCGCCCGCAATCAGTTCCGGGCTTTGGCGGCCGGTCGCGTCGGGCTGACCCAGACGCATCTTGTCCACCACGACGCCGCGCAGCGGGCCACTGATGGGGGCTGGCGTGTCCACGTTCATCTGTGTTGCGTCGTCCACGAACATCTTGGGCGCGGACAGCCAGACGAATTCGACGCCCTCTTCTTCGGCGTTCTGCACTTCGCGTTGCGAACCGGGCATGTTCTGCTTGTCGCGGCGATACAGGCATTTGACCGATGTCGCGCCCTGACGAATGGCGGTGCGGACACAGTCCATCGCGGTGTCACCGCCGCCGATCACGACGACCTTTTTACCCGATGCGTTCAGTTCACCACTGTCGAATTCGGGCACCGTGTCACCAAAGCTGACCTTGTTCGAGGCGGTCAGATAGTCGATGGCGCGGACGATGCCGTCAGCCTCTGATCCCGGATTGTCCAACTCGCGTGTTTTATAGACGCCGGTGGCGATCAGCACGGCGTCATGTTTGCCACGGATCGCGTCAAAGGTAATGTCCTCGCCCACGTTGCAGTTCAGGCGGAACTCGACGCCGCCATCCTCGAGCTGGGCCATCCGCTTCATCACGACGTCTTTTTCCAGCTTGAAGCCGGGGATGCCGTAGGTCAGCAGGCCGCCCCCGCGATCATAGCGGTCATAGACGGTGACCTGCACGCCCTGACGGCGCAGCATGTCAGCGGCAGCTAGGCCACCGGGGCCTGCACCGATGATGCCGACAGATTCGCTGCGTTCGGCGTGGGGTCGGATCGGCTTGACCCAGCCTTCTTCGAATGCGGTGTCAGTAATGTATTTCTCGACCGACCCGATGGTCACCGTGCCGTGGCCGGATTGTTCGATAACGCAGTTGCCCTCGCACAGGCGGTCCTGCGGGCAGATACGGCCGCAGATTTCCGGGAACGTGTTCGTCGCCTGAGACACCTCGTAGGCCTCTTGCAGGCGGCCCTCGGCGGTCAGGCGCAACCAGTCGGGGATGTTGTTGTGCAACGGGCAGTGCGACTGACAATAGGGCACGCCGCATTGGCTGCACCGGCTGGCCTGCTCTGCCGCCTTGGCAGTCGCGTATTCTGCGTAGATCTCGCCGAAATCCTTGTTGCGCAGGTCAGGCGGACGCTTTTCGGGCATGTCACGGCTGACAGTGGTAAACTTCAACATCTTTTCGCCGGCCATGGTCACACTCCGCATCTGCATGTCTTTGGTAGCGTCTTACGCGAGGCCAATCACAATGAAAAGTCAGCAGTGCTGTCCTATTAATGAATTTTTCACCGGTGCAGCATTCAGGCGGGCGGAAAAGCACCTGATATTAGGTCCGATGCGATACCTATCTTCGGTCTGGCGACATTGCCTGCGTCGGCTAATGTGGCGGCGAATCATGAATGGCGGACAAAGGTGACTGCGGAATGACGCTCTTTACTCTGGTGCTGGTGGCCTTGATCCAAGGCGTGACCGAATTTCTGCCGGTCTCGTCCTCGGGGCATCTGGTGCTCTTGCCTTTGTTGACGGGCGAACCCGCGCAGGGATTGGCCATCGATGTGGCGGCGCATCTGGGCACATTGATTGCCGTTGTCCTGTTTTTCTGGACCGATGTGCGCATGGCGCTGTCAGGGCTGTTGCGCCTGATCCGGGGCAAGGTCGATACGCAGGGCGCATGGCTGGCGCTGTGCCTGATGGTTGCGACGATCCCGGTCATCCTTGCGGGACTGATTCTGAAGGTCACCGGACTTGCTGATCTGATCCGCGACAGCATGGTGGTCATCGCGCTGGCGTTTATCGTCTTTGGCATCGTGTTGTATCGCGCCGATCAGACGAACCCGGAGACTCGCACGGCACCCCAATGGACGATGAAACACGCCGTCATCATGGGATTGTGGCAGGTCGTCGCACTGATCCCCGGCACATCGCGGTCTGGCATCACCATCACGGGGGCGCGGACATTGGGATACACCCGAACCGATGCAGCACGCCTGTCGATGCTGATGTCCATTCCGACGATCCTTGCATCAGGGTCGTTGCTGGCGCTGGATGTGATCGGTGACACCACACCGGGTCTGTGGACCGATATTGCAATTGTGGCCGGGCTGTCATGCGTCGCGGCACTGGCCGCATTGTCACTGATGATGCGCCTGCTGCGGTCGGTCAGCTATACGCCCTATGTGGTCTACAGGGTCGCACTGGGTGCGATCCTGCTGATCATCGCTATGACTGGCGGAGGTTCTTTGCCGAGTTCTTGATCGCGGCATACTGACCCGACGGGCGGAACCGCCACAGATAGTCGGGCAGCACCGATTCCAGTGACGTCGGCGTCAGACCCAGATCGGCAAAGCCACGCGCGCCGTCGGACACCACGTTGTCGATCGCAAGGTTCTTGACCTGATCGGTTGTCAGTGGCGCGGGGGCAAGACCAAACGTCACCCTGGACAGCAGACCAAAGGCCGCCGCCATGGTGCGCGCCATGAAAAACGGGATGTTCATGACCATGTTGTTGCGATTGATGGTGTTCAGCATCTGGCGCATCAATTCGCGGAACGACGCCACATCCGGGCCGCCCAACTCAAAAACGCCAGCGACCGATGGATCGCGCAGGGCCACGGACACCGCACTGGCCACGTCATCTACGTATACGGGCTGGAACAACGTATCCGCACCCACCACCGGCAGCACCGGACCCATCCGGGACATGCCGGCAAAGCGGTTAAAGAATTCATCCTCTGGTCCGAACACGATGGAGGGGCGCAGGATCACGGCATCGGGCTGATGTTCCAGCAGCGCCTGTTCGCCCAGCGCCTTGGTCCGGGCATAGTCACTGTCCGCATCTGCATCGGCACCGATGGCGGAAATCTGCACCATCCGGTTGATACCTTCTTCGGCGGCGATCCGGGCGATCCGGCCCGGGGCCTCGGCCTGAAGCGCCTTGAAGGTATTCTTGCCCTTTTCGGCAAGCACGCCCACGCAATTCACGACCGCATCGGCACCGCGCGTCACGGTGCGCACGGAATCATCGTCGCGTATGTTGCAGAACACAGGTTCGACCTGTCCGACCACACCATAGGTGCGCACGAACATCGCCTCGTTCGGGGTGCGGCAGGCCACGCGGATGCGCCACCCGTCCTGAGCCAGCCTGCGCGCGATGTATCGACCGACAAAGCCGGATCCACCGAAAATCGTAACGAGCTTGGACATGGGACGCCTCTTTTGCAGTACCCCGCTGATGTAAACCGCACCCCGCCCACGAGCAAGACGAAAGGCGCTGCGGCAAATTCGTGAGCGTGACGCAAAAAGAGGGGTTTACAGTCCCCCGCACTCCTTCTAAATCGCCCCTCACGTGACCTGCCCAGGTGGCGGAATGGTAGACGCGCTAGCTTCAGGTGCTAGTACTGGCAACGGTGTGGAGGTTCGAGTCCTCTCCTGGGCACCACGATTTCCCCTCAGATCAACGCTTCCCCTCGGGGGACACAGGTCATCGTTGGAATGACGCCAGCCGGGGTCTAGGCTAAAGTATCGCGCCAGAGGATACACCGTGCCGTTCAGCCTGCTGACCACCCATTTCGAAATCGTTTTCCTGACGCTGCTGGTGCTGCTGGCAGCCGCATTCATGTTGCAGCAACGCAGAACGCCGCAATCGACCGCGGCGTGGTTGCTGGCGCTGGTCGTGCTGCCTTACCTAACGGTCCCGATTTTCATCGTGCTGGGGTTTCGCAAGCGCCCGGGCAAGGACAACAGCATTCAGTTTCGCGACGTCGATGCCGCTGACTCGGTCGACGGCTGGGACAGAACACTGCGGTGCTATGACCTGCCGCCGGCCACCTCTGGGCATGATCTGACACTGCTTGATCGCCCGCACACCGCCCGAGAGGCACTGAACGACCTGATCGCAGGGGCGCAGCACCGGATCGACGCATTGTTCTACATCGTCGCGAACGACCCGACGGGTACGGATTTCGTGGCGCAATTGACCCGGCGCGCAACCGAGGGCGTGCAGGTCAGGCTACTGATCGACCGGCTGGGGACATTGCGACCGCCGACAAAAGCGCTGCGCGCACTGAAGGCCGCTGGCGGTCAGGTGGCCTATTTCTCTCCTTTTACGCAGCGACCGCAGCGCGGACACATCAACCTGCGCAACCACCGCAAGATGCTGATCGCGGACGGGGTGCGGGTGTTTTCGGGCGGCATGAACATCGCGCGCAACTATCTGGATGACACGCCAGAGGCCTGGGTCGATCTGGCCTACGTCCTGACTGGCCCGGCGGTGACAAGCTTTGGCGATGTCTTTGCATCCGACTGGTCCGTGGCGGCCACCCAGATCGACGCCAAGGGCGGTGCTGCGGACAGCCACGGCGCGGCCGTCGTGCAACTTGTCCCGTCCGGTCCGGACCTGCCGCACGACGGGTTCCACGATTCGCTGGTGAACGCCATCCACCGCGCCCGCGACCGGGTCTGGATCGCGACACCCTATTTCCTGCCCACCGACAGCCTGTCCGAGGCGCTGGCCGTGGCAGCCCGGCGGCAAGTCGATGTCAGGCTGCTGCTGCCGCACAAATCGAACCAGATGATCGCCGATTTCGCACGCGGCGCCTATCTGCGCGAATTGCAGGAGGCAGGCGTGCAGGTCCTGCTATTCGCGGACGGCATGATGCATGCAAAGGCTGGCGTGATCGACACAAACGCCTACGTCGGGTCCAGCAATTGCGATGTGCGGTCCATGTTACTTAATTTTGAAACGACACTGGTACTGCATGATGACGCCAGTGCGGCGCTGATTGCGGATTGGTTCACGGGACTGTCGGACCGCTGCACGGTCGGCGTCGCAGAGGCCGGTACGCTGCGCCGCATCGCAGAGGGATTTTTCCGCATCGGGGCACCCGTGTTATGACCGAGGACAGGCCGATCAGGCTGCTGAGCTATAACATTCGCAAGGCGCTGGGCACCGACCGCAGGCGCGATCCCATGCGGATCGTTCGCGTGCTGTCGCACACCCAGGCTGATATCGTCTTGCTGCAAGAAGCAGATCTGCGGTTAGGCGACCGTCCTGCGGTGCTGTCCGAGGACGCACTGGGCGATATCGGCCTTGCGCCGCTGGCGGTCGCGGACACCGACGTCAGCATGGGCTGGCATGGCAATGCCATCCTGCTGCGCGCGGATTGGACGGCACGGCAGATCACCCGCATCCCCCTGCCCGGATTCGAACCGCGCGGTGCCGTTTCTGCCATCATCGACACGCCACAGGGACCGCTGCGCGTGATCGGTCTGCACATGGGCCTGTTGCGCCGGTCACGGGTTGCACAACAAAATGCGATACTCGCGTGGATCGCGGACCAATCGGACATCCAGACCATCCTTGCCGGTGATCTGAACGAATGGACGCTGCACCGCGGCCTTGGCCCCTTTGCCAAGAGCCACAGCCTGCATGCGCCCGGTCGCAGCTATCATGCGCGCTGGCGACTGGCACCGCTGGATCGCATCGCGGTAGACCGTCGGCTGGACCTGATCGACACGGGCATGATCGACACGAAACTGACCCGTGCGGCCTCGGACCATCTGCCGATCTACGCCGATCTGGAACCCGGATCGCTGCGCGGGGTCTGATCCGCCAAGGCCAAAGGGGGTTGAGCGAGGCGCCGCAGCGTCCTATCTGACAGCGAACCCAAGGAAAGCGGAACCACCATGGCGAACCATCTGTATCAAAACGATCTGCCAGACGGGCTGGATCTGGGACCGGTGGTTGCCATCGACTGCGAAACGATGGGCCTGAACCCGCACCGTGACCGGCTGTGCCTGATCCAGATGTCCGGCGGCGACGGCGACTGCCATCTGGTGCAGGTCGCCAAGGGCCAGACAGAGGCCCCGAACCTGTGCCGGATGCTGGCCGACCCGAAGGTGCTGAAATTGTTCCATTTCGGGCGCTTTGACATCGCCGCGATGGAACATGCATTCGGTACACTGGCCGCGCCCGTCTATTGCACGAAAATCGCGTCCAAGATGGTCCGGACCTTCACCGACCGCCACGGGTTGAAATACCTGCTGCAGGAACTGGTCGGCGTGGATATTTCCAAACACCAACAGCAAAGCGACTGGGGTGCCGAAACCCTGACCGAGGCGCAGTTGAACTATGCCGCGTCCGATGTGCTGTACCTGCATCAGTTGCGGGACGAGCTGAACCTGCGGCTGGAACGCGAAGGCCGCATGGATCTGGCCCAGTCCTGTTTCGATTTCCTGCCGACGCGGGCGAAACTCGATCTGGTCGGCTGGCCTGAAACTGACATCTTCTCGCACTGATGTCCGGGGCAGATTCATTTCAGGCCGTAGGCCGCCGGGTCATCGACGCAGAGGCCGCGTCGCTGACTGCGCTGTCGCGGTCGCTTGGCGCTGATTTCGACGCCGCTGTTGCCCTGCTGCTCAAGGCGACAGGCCGGATCATCATTTCCGGCATGGGCAAATCGGGCCACATCGGCAAGAAGATCGCGGCTACGCTGGCCAGCACCGGTACGCCCGCGCATTTCGTCCACCCCGCCGAGGCCAGCCATGGCGATCTGGGCATGTTGGCGCGGGGCGATGTGGTGATCGTCCTGTCCAATTCGGGTGAAACCCCGGAATTGTCCGATATCGTGGCCTATACCCGCCGCTATGACATTCCGCTGATCGGTGTCGCCAGCCGCGCGGAAAGCACGCTGTGCCGTCAGGCTGACATCGCGCTGATCCTGCCGCAGCTGGGCGAGGCCTGCGGCACCGGCGTGGTGCCGACGATTTCGACGACGATGACCTTGGCGCTGGGCGATGCCTTGGCCATCGCGCTGATGGAACACCGTAAATTCACGCCGGAAAATTTCCGCGACGTGCATCCCGGCGGCAAGCTGGGCGCGCGCCTGTCCAAGGTCGCTGACCTGATGCACACCGGCGACGCGCTGCCCCTTGTCAGCGCAGACACCCCCATGGGAGAGGTGCTGCTGACGATCAGCCAAAAGGGATTCGGCGTCGCAGGAATCGCCGGCGATGACGGCGGGCTGGCCGGTGTGATTACCGACGGTGACTTGCGTCGCCACATGCAGGGCCTGCTGGATCATACTGCATCCGAAGTGATGACCCCGAACCCCACGACCGTGCCCGCGGGTGCATTGGCCGAACGTGCCGTCGGCGTGATGAACGCACGCAAGATCACCTGCCTGTTCGCCCTTGATGCCGATAACCGCATTGCGGGAATCCTGCATATCCACGACTGCCTGCGCGCGGGCGTCGCCTGAGCCATGTCACGGGATATCAGCCTCCATACACAGGTGGTGGGTTGGCTGCGCATCCTGCTGCCACTGGGGGCGCTGATCCTGCTGTCCACGCTGTTTCTGATCGCGCGCGGCGACCCGGCGGAG
Organism: Loktanella sp. DSM 29012; assembly: GCF_900110705.1. GTDB lineage: Bacteria > Pseudomonadota > Alphaproteobacteria > Rhodobacterales > Rhodobacteraceae > Loktanella > Loktanella gaetbuli. Next base: position 185,939 of record NZ_FOEJ01000001.1, read on the forward strand.
ACTGAAATCCCGTTTGCCCAGATCGACGCGGTGGCGGATGAACAGCGGATCGGTGCGCCCCGGTTCACCGGACTGACCGATACGGGCGACAGTATCGCGCTTACCGCGACCTCGGCCCAGCCCGGTGCGACAGATCCAGACCTCGTGGACGTGACGCGGCCCCGGCTGGCCCTGGACGGTTTGGACGGCACATCGCTCCGGGTGACGGCCGGCAACGGCACGATGAACACCGCCGCGCAGCAGGCGACCCTGACCGGCCTGGCACGGCTGGACCTGTCCACAGGGTATGCGATGGAAACCGCCGGTCTGAACGCCGACCTCGCGACCGGCGTCATTACCTCTGACGGGGCATTGGCGATCAAGGCACCTTACGGTGATTTGACGGCGGGGCAGGCTCGGATACAGTTGAGCGGGAACGGAAAGGGCACGCAGCTGCAATTGAGTGACGGCGTGCGGCTGGTATTTGTGCCGCAGCAAACGGGCGAGGAATAACCATGAAACGAATGACCGCCCTGATCTGCGCCCTGCTGGCCGGACCCGCATTGGCGCAGACCAACATCAATCTGGGCGGCATTTCAGCCGATCCGAATGCCCCGGTCGAGGTGACGGCAGATAACCTGAATGTGGACCAGGACGCCGGTACGGCCGTGTTCAGCGGCAATGTGGTGATCGGACAGGGCGATCTGCGGCTATCTGCGCCGCAGGTCGACGTTACTTATGGCGCTGACAGCGGCGACATTGCCCGGTTGCAGGCCAGCGGCGGCGTGACATTCGTCACCGCAACCGAAGCCGCAGAGGCGCAGACCGCCGACTATGACCTGCAGGCCGGCACGCTGACACTGAGCGGTGACGTGCTGCTGACGCAGGGCGCATCGGCGCTGTCATCGCAAACCATGGTCGTCGACCTGAACACAGGGCGCGCACAAATGTCGGGCCGGGTCAGCACCGTGTTTCAGCAAGGCGGCAACTGATGAAAGACCTCGCCGTGCCCGGTGGTGATCGCGGGCTTGTGGTGCGCCACCTGCGCAAATCCTACCGCAAGCGGCCCGTGATTCGCGATGTGAGCCTTGATTTGGGCCAGGGCGAAGTCGTGGCCCTGCTGGGCCCGAACGGGTCGGGCAAGACCACATGTTTTTACCTGATCGCCGGTTTGATCCGGCTGGAAGGCGGGCAAGTCAGCGTCGATGGCGAGGATGTCACGACATTGCCGATGTACCGCCGGGCCAACCGCGGCATCGGCTATCTGCCGCAGGAAATGTCGATCTTTCGTGGATTGACGGTCGAGGACAACATCCTCGCGGTGCTGGAAATCGCCGAACCCGACAAGAAACGCCGCCGCGACAAGCTGGAACGCCTGCTGTCGGAATTTTCGATCAGCCACCTGCGCCGGGCACCCTCGGTCGCGCTGTCGGGCGGCGAACGCCGGCGCGCGGAAATCGCGCGATGTCTGGCGGCAGGGCCGAAATACGTGCTGCTGGACGAACCCTTTGCCGGGGTGGACCCGATCGCGGTCGCGGAAATCCGCGGATTGGTCGCAGATCTGAAAAACCGTGGAATCGGCGTTCTGATTACCGACCACAACGTGCAGGAAACGCTGCAAATTGTTGATCGCGCTTATATTTTGAATGACGGCAAGGTTCTGATGTCCGGCACCGCCGAAGAAGTCGTCAAGGACGAGAACGTGCGCCGCGTCTATCTGGGCGACAGCTTTCGCGTGAATTGATACGCCATTGACACACGGGCGGTTTCAGCGCTTCATTCAAGGGATGACGATGAATGGATCCCCTTTCTTTTTCGTCCCCACCGCGTCTGAAAAGGACCGGTTCGGCGGATCAGGCAGACCATTTTCTTCATTTTTCATCCGCAGAAACGACATCGGTGCCACCGCCTGAGGGCGCGGTACCTGCACGCCTGCACGACCATCCAAGGAGAAAACCATGCGCTATCAAATCAGTGGCAAGCAAATCGACATCGGCGAGGCGCTGCAAACCCACGTGCAGACCGAGATGGGTGAAACGCTGTCAAAATATGCGGGCCGCCCGACCGAGGCGATCGTGGTTTTTTCCAAGACCGGCCATGAATTCGTGGCCGAGGCCGTCGTTCATCTGTCGACCGGCCTGACGGTGCAGGCCACCGCCCGCGACCCTGAAATCTATGCCGCTTTTGACGCTTGTTGTGAAAAAATGGACAAGCAGCTGCGGCGCTACAAGCGCCGGTTGAAAGACCATCACAGGGACCGTCCCGATCCGGTTGAAATCTCTGGAGGTGGCGCGTATATCCTCGCCGCAACGACAGATGACAACGACGAGACAGAGCAGACCAGCGACGTACCCGTGATCGTGGCAGAAACGGAAGCCAAGATTCCGGCGCTGTCTGTCGGTGAAGCGGTCATGCAAATGGAACTCGCAAGCAGCCCGGTGCTGGTTTTTCGCAACGAAAAACACAACCGGATCAATGTAGTTTATAGACGGGAAGACGGAAACATTGGATGGGTCGATCCTCACACGCGTGAGGAGTAGTCCGTCAGCCGTCCTGGGGAATTGTGATGCAGCTCGCAGAAATCTTGCAACAAAGCGCGATCAAGACCCTTGGCGGATGTTCCAGCAAGAAACGGCTGTTTCATGAACTGGGCGTGCTGGCGGAGCAGACCTACAGTGTCCCCGCCAGCGACGTCACCGAGGCCCTGATCGAACGTGAGGGGCTGGGGCCGACCGGTGTCGGACATGGCATCGCCCTGCCCCATGCGCGGCTGAACCAGGTCGAGGCCGTGCGCGGCGTCTTCTTGCGGCTGGAAAAACCCCTGAACTTTGACTCGATCGACCGGCAGCCGGTCGATCTGGTGTTCGCGCTGCTGGCCCCGTCAGAGGCGGGTGTCGATCACCTCAAGGCGCTGGCATTGGTGTCGCGGACACTGCGCAACCCCGACGTCTGCGCCAAGTTGCGCGCGAACGTCGAACCCGCGACGCTGCACATGATCCTGACCGAAGCGACCGCGTCACAAGCCGCCTGATCAGCGCAGGTTGCCGAACCCAAAGGATTCGTAATCCTTGCCATAGGCGTCGCGGGCCGCGGCCTCGATATCCGCGTCGTAAATCGCCTCGAGGCGCGCGGCGTAGGGGTCCGTGACTGTCGGCACCTCTGGCATCGTGTCGTGACCCACCTGTCCGGCCAGCCGCGCCAGATCACCGCGCAGACCGGTTTCGCGCACGATCACATCCGGCAATCCGAAATCCGACATGGCCTGCAATAGCGACAGTTGCGACGCCCATGCGGCATCCGTGCGCACCGCTGTTTGCGCAGACAGGTTATTGCGCAGGAATTTCAAGAAGGCGAGGAACGCGATCTTGTGCGCGGCCATGTGGTAGGTCGGATGGGTTTCGGGCTGTGGCCCGCCGTCCGGCACATCGACACCGTGCACCTTGCGCAAGGTGCCGCGAATTTCGGTGAAACTACCTTTGCCGTTGAACACGATCCGTTCGCAGAAAGCGGTATGGGCCCAGATCACCGGGTGCCTGACCACGGTAAATTTGCGATGCCCGGGGTTGCCGCGCAGCCATTCGCGCAACGTTTTCTGACTGAAGGACTGCAACAGATCATCGACCGGAACCTTGTCCAGACGCGCCAGCCAGTCGGATATCGCAGCCGTGGGGCCAGATTTCAGAGGCATGTACAACAGCGGGCTACGTGCCGCCGCGATATACGTCGGGATCATCGGGCCACGGCGCGGCTCGAAATTCGGCGTGCGGGTCAGGTTGAACCGGTCCAGACGCGCAAGGGTGGTTTCCATCGCGTCGAAATTCGCGACCTTGTCCGCCATCGGCATCGGGTTCTGTTTCTTCAGCTTCTTGTTCAGGGCCGTGATCTGGCTGTCGACCCCCAGCCAAAGCGTGAGGCCGTTCATCACCTCGACATCGTGCAGGTCCTCGTAGGCGACATAGAACGCGGTCTGGCCCGTGCGTTGCAGCGTGTTCATCAGCCTGACCTGAAAGCCCTGCAAATCGGTCAGATGACGTTCGAATTCGGCGGGATCGAACCGGATCTGACTGGTTTTGGCGTGGGTCGCATTGGTCAGTTTCCACTGGCCCGTAGCCGTCGCGATTTTCCAACTGACATAGCTGTCGGCGGGATTGCGGGTCAGAATGATCTTGGCGCAGCGCGGATCGGTCAGCGCAATGTCCAGCACCCTTGGGTCGTGATCGTTAAAGAAACGAAACCCGTTCAGACCGAAGGCCGCGATGACGGCGTCGATCAGTTTCTGGGGATCGTCCTCGCGTTCGCGCTGCGTGATGCCCAGCACATTGTCGGTGTCAGGGTACCCGATGAAATGGGGATTGAACGCCTCGCCCAGACAGGAAATGCCTTCAAAACTGTTCAGGTTCGCCTCGAGGAAATTGGACCCGGTCCGCATTTCCGCAAACAGGATAAAGTAGTCGTATTTTGACACGTTATTTCACCAGATAGGGTTTGCGCGGCTTTGGCGACTGATTGAGCGGTGCAGCCTCGACCGGAAAATCGCCCATGAGGTAGGGGTGCATCCCCTGGTTTTTCAGGTTTTGCAGGAATTGCCCGAACCCGGTCAGATCATGCATCCGGGGTGCCTCTGTCAGGCGTCGTGTGGTTTTTCCGGTCATTTCGTCAACGATGGTCTGAAGCGATTCCATCGGCGTTTCGATGAATTCGGCCATCGTCCAGATCCGCACCCGCGCCTTGGTCCAGGGGGACCGCAGCACGGTCAGGTGATCGTTTTCAATCTTTTGCAGACGTGCCGCCTCGTGACGCAATTCGGCAAAATTGCGGTTCGACTGGAACAGCGGGACCGCCCATGCGCCCGAAATGACCGACACCTGCGCATTGCCATCCTTGGCCAGCATCCAGTTGATGTTCTGGCTGTCACCGGGTCCGTATTGAAACGCCTGACGTTCGCCCCGGGTGTTCCAGATCAGGTTGGTCAGGAACATCTGCGGGCTGTGGTCGCGCATCGGCGCGCTGTCGGACAGCGCCCCGTTGAAACAGGTCTGCCGTCCGTCAAACTGCACCCGGTCAGGCGCATAAAGATGGCCATGCACCCGTGCGCCCGAAATCTTGGCCAGCCAGGGTTCAAAATTTTCGAACAGTTCGGTGAACCCCTGAAAGACGGAATAAGGGGCTGCCGTGATCCCGTTTTCCCAGTCCTGATTTGGCCAACGGCTTTGCATGTACAGACCGCGACGGCCCTGCGTGCGCCGTTCAACGGCCTTGGCAAAGATGCGGTCGATCTTGCCCGGATTGGGTTCCGCGCCTTTCATCGTGGCGGCGTCATCCGACAGGAATGCCTGATAGAGCCGGTCTGCATGCGGCCAGATCTTGCGGGCCACGAAACAATCGGACCGCCGCAGCAATTGCAGGTGATCATCGTAAAAGATGTGCGGTTTGCCCTGAAAGTCGAATTTCGACAGCGTCAATGACCGGCTTTCGATGTTGAAGGAATAGCTGCGGGCAAGCGTCTGGAAATAGCTTTCGTCGGGAATCCAGACCCGCGAAAAGTATTTGTCATACAGCGGACGATCAGGGTCCTGCAGGATCGCGGACAGGGTCTGCCGGGTCAGGCACCACCACTGCGATCCCATGTGCGGCACCAGACCATCCGGAATCTTGCGTCGGAAACCGATCGCGCGCTGGAATGCCACGTATTTGTCGAACATGTAGCGATTGGTCCGCCACGAAAACGGGAACCGCAGCGTGAAACGTTCCTGATCCAGTCCGCCGACCGTCCAGGGCACGTCGGCCGTTGTCGCGCTTTCGATGAAATCGGTGCGGGGCCGGCTGTCGAGATAGCGGCGCAATTCGCGCACGGGGCGCAGTGGCATGCACGACCCCGAGGCCAGATAGACGTGGCGCACATCCGCAAAGCTGCTCAGCATCACTTCGGCAGCGGACTGCGTGCCTGCCACGATGCCCCATGTGCCCCATTCGCAGCGATGGCGTTTGCAGAACTTGATCATGTCCACATCCGCAAGTGCGGCGCGAAAGATCTTGAACCGGGCGTCGCTGACATTCTTGTCCACGTGGATCACCACGGGACAGCCGCCGCTGACCCAGTGCCGCGCCACCTGTTCCGCGCGGTCAAAGGCAGTGTGCACCAGCATGATCACACCCAGCGTCATGCCCAGTTCCCCTTGGACATGAGCCCCAGGATTTCGAGCTGCCGCCAATTGATATAACGTTCCGACCACGTGCACCAAAGGTCAGGTGAATCGTCACTGGCGTAGGCCCGATATTCCAGACTGTTGGCGTAGTGCTGCTTGCGTTCCATTTCCTCCTTGGCCTTGTCTGAAAAGGTCGAGAGGAACTTGGTATGCAGCAAGGCACCAGAGGCCTTTTCGCCGCCCCACTCGTCGTAAACGAGGTTCAGACCGCGCGGCAACAGCATGTGGGTCGAACTGACGTAGGCGTAGCGGCGGTTCCATTTCACCAGCGGGATCTTGTTCAGCGCCGGGGCGCGTTCGGGTTCACCGGCAAAAAACGTGCGCGACCGTGGGCCACCCTGAATCCACAAATTACCGAACCGCGGGTTGCGGTTGATGGTGTAATTGCCGCTGTCGAACCATTCCGCGATCTGTAGCGGGTCAGCACCACGCCGGTACGGCAGATCATCGACCCGTCCCTTGGGATACATGTCGACAAGCATCGCACCGAACGATTTGATCGACGACGCATCCAGCCAGTCGGTCAGGGCACGCAGTGGCCGGGTGTCGCAGAACGGATAGACCAGCAATTCATCGGGATCGACCACCAGTGTCCAATGACCGTGCCCGTATTTGCACTGAAGCCAGTTCAGCCAGTCCACGCCGAAACGGGCCCGTTTGTAACTGGCACCGGTGCGGAACAGGGTGACATCCGGCTGATCCCGCAGAAATTCGCCACCACCATCGGTGCTGGCGTTGTCCACCATGATGAAATGGTTAACCCCCAGCCGACGGTAATATTCCAGAAAATAGGGTAACCTGATGTTTTCGTTACGAAAGGTAGAATAGACAATGATGTCGTCAGGTTTGATCTGCGACGTGCGGTTGGCGACTGATTTCAGTTCCCGACGCTTGCGAATAGCGCGGACAAGCCAACGCTGTCGCTGGACCCTCAGCTTGTAGGACTCCCACGCACCCACCGCGAACCTTTCACCATCCGAAACGACGCCAACACTACGGCGCTGACGTTAACACAGTATCAAAATGTTGCTTCCATGACGGCGCGTCGCGCCTTGATGTACGGCGTGCCGGCGCATGATCCAGAAGCGTCCTGATCTCTATGCTCCATTCATAGCGATCAGAGGGGTTCAGGTAAACGGGCCAGTCGCCCATCGCCTCGCGGCAGGCCGCAAGGTCGGCGCAAATAACCGGCACGCCCAGCGCCGCCGCCTCGATCGGGGGCAGGCCGTAGCCTTCGGCAAAGGACGGAAACAGCAGCCCCAGTGACCCGGCCAGCAGCGCGGCGATGGCACCATCGCTCAGATCCTGTGCCTCTTTGACGTGGGGCACGCCCTCGTCCAGCCTGCGGAACACGTCCTCGTTCAGCCAGCCACGGCGACCGCAGATCAGCAGATCCGGCGCGCCAGGTCCCCAGTCCTGCCAGATATCCAACAGCAGTGCATGGTTCTTGCGGGGTTCGATCGTGCCGACAACCATGAAATAGGGACGTACCGGCGACAGACGATAGGGGATTTCCTCGGGCGCGGGGCTGGGCGGTGTCACACCCAACGGGGCCACAACCACATCCAGCTGACCGGCACGCGGTCCGGCATGGCGGCGCAGGTCATTCGCCGCAGCCTGTGTCGTGCAGATCAACTGATCGGCGTGGTTCAACGCAGCTGTCAGCATCTTGCGAAACCGCGGAACAGACTTGGGGCGCTGCATGTCGGGATGATCCAGCGGGATCGTATCGTGGATCAAGACGGTGACACGCGATCCATCGTGGTTCGAGAGTGTGCGCAACAGCTGCGCGGTCAGATTGCTGTGACCCACGTTGTAATAGGATAATCCGCTTCCCAGCCGGTCGAGCATGCGGCCCAGCCGATGCGGCCTGCACCGGTCCACCGCCCGCCAGCGCACAAAGGACTGACCACGACGCGCGGCAGGCGTCAGATTGCCGTTCAGGCGCGACAGGATGTCAGGCAGATCGAACGATCCGGTCCGGCAGGCTGTGGCAAAGGCCGTCAGCCCCTTGCGATCCAGCAAGGCCAATCCCAGCGCCGTTCTGGCCAGCCCGTAGACAGGCGTCTGTGTGTCCGCGAGGAATGCGTCCACATAGGCCAATTCGACGCGATCCACGCCTGTCGGGGTCAAACCAGCCCTGGACACAAGACGAGAGATGTCCAGCAGGCGGGTTCGGGTCATGTCAGGAATCGGCAACAACGCGTTTGAGATAGGCACGGAAATCATCGCCCAGCTCTGCATTCGCGAGAGCAAAGGCGACGGTCGCCTCCAGATAGCCGGCCTTGGATCCGCAATCGTAACGTCGTCCCTCGAACCGGTAACCAAAGACGTCACGGTTCTGGGTGATCTCGGCGGCGATTGCGTCGGTCAATTGCACCTCGTTGCCGGACCCGCGTCCGATGTCGTTCAGGTTCGACATGACATCGGGTGTCAGGATGTAGCGGCCGATCACCGCCAGGTTCGACGGTGCGGTGCCTGCCGCGGGTTTTTCGACCATACCCTTGGCACGGACCAGACGGTCATCCTGGGTCACGGCCTTGTCGTCCACGTCCAGAACACCATAGGATTTCGTCTGCTCGGGGGCGACCTCCATCGTGGCGACCATCGACCCGCCGCATTCGTTGTAGGCCTCGACCATCTGCGCAAGGCAGGATTTGTCGCCGGCGATCACGTCATCCGGCAACATCACGGCAAAGGGTTCGTTCCCGATCAGGCGTCGTGCACACCAGACGGCGTGGCCCAGTCCCATCGCCTTGTGCTGGCGGATATAGGCGATGGCACCGCTTTCCATGTTGGTGGATTTCAGTGTTTCCAGCAGCTCCAGCTTGCCGTCCTTGCGCAGGCGGTTTTCAAGCTCTGGCGCGTTGTCAAAATAATCCTCAAGCGCGTTCTTGCCGCGCGCGGTGACGAAAATGAATTCCTTGATTCCCGCCTCGCGTGCCTCGTCGATGGCGTATTGCACCAGCGGGCGGTCAACCAGCGTCATGATTTCCTTGGGCACGGCCTTTGTAGCCGGCAGAAATCGCGTTCCCATGCCAGCTACGGGAAAGATCGCTTTGGTTACTTTTTTGCGCATTTGGGCCTCGGAAATGAATATTCTGGCAAGTCAGGATAGCGTCTAGGCCAGAGAAGCAATAAATCCAAGACAAGTTGTTTTAATTTACATTCGACTTTTGCACCTGCGGCACACGCAGATCATGGACGCGCTGCGCCTCGCGCAGGGAACGCGCACGGGCCGTCACGAACGTCAGGATCGGCGCATCCCTGTCTGATCGGCCGAACTGCCCGCCGGATTGTTCCCAAACGCCTGCGTCAGTGAACCGGACCCGATGAAACAAGCCCGAAAACGAAAACAGATACAGCGTCACGACGGCCCCGCCGCTGACCCGCGCGCGCGCCTCATCCCGCAAGCGTGACGCCTGCCAGAACCGTCCCGACATGACATCGTGCGGCCGCACCTTCGTGGGAAAACGCAAACGAACCCGGGGGTCCTCGACAAGCGTGATCTGCCCCAACGGGCGGGTCATGCCAGCTGCCCAACCCGCGTCAAAGGTCGCGAGGATTCGGCGCACATCCCCCGGCATCATGTGCCCGGCAACCATATGGCCCAAGAGGCTTCTGCGTTGTTCGGCACGGTGCAGAACGCGGGACGGGTTGCGGGTTGGACCGTGTTTGCGCAGGAACACCGCAAGGCTGGCACCGATCTGGAACAGATTGCGCGGCACACGCCCGGCCGTGCGGCGCGGGCTGGCAGCATAGCCGTGATGCACCTGCGCCAGCGGCACCAACGCCGTGACCGCGCCGCGTGCAGCCAGTCGCAGGTTCACGTCCGTTTCATCCAGATAGAATTCAAAGGCAGGGTCGAAACCGCCGATCGTCATCAACGCATCGCGGCGCACGGCCATGTTCGTTCCTTCGGTCTTGGCCGCACGACCCACAGACCCCTGCACCAGAACCGGACGGTCGCCCTTGACCGGCAGCGGCACAGCCTGCCCGTCACCGAACACCATCCGCCCGCGCCACTGGAAACTGATCCCGTTGCGACCGCGCACGAAACCTCCGGCAACCGTGACGCTGCCGTCCTGCAACGGGGCCAGCAGATGCGACAGCCAACGCGGTTCGGGCACGGCGTCATCGTCGATGAATGCAATCAGATCACCCGTTGCCTGTGCCACGCCTGCATTGCGCGCAGCCGAGATGTTGGGCGTATCGAATCGTACCAGTCGGATCACATCAGCCAGACCCGACGACATCACCGCAGGCGCAGAGGTCGCATCGGCAACCACGATCACCTCGACGTCCGGGTAGTCGATTTGCGCCAGACCCGTCAGGCAGCGCCGCAGCGCGTCGGGTCGGCCGTGGCTGACAACGACGACACTGACAGGCAGCATGTTAGTCCAGTCCCATCTTGGCCAGCATCGCCTCGATCCGGGGAACATCCTCTGGGTTGTTCAGCTCCCAAAACTCGCGCCCCTTGGCCGCGACCTTGACGCAGAGCACGCGCTGCGCCTGTTCCAGGAACCGCAGTTGCTCTAACCCTTCGAGGGTTTCCAACGGACCAGTGGGCCAGGTCATGTAGGCCCGTAGCGCATCGGGGCGGTAGGCATAGACGCCCACGTGATGCCAGACGGGCGTCATGGCATCGTCAGCGTAGGTTTCACCCCGATAGGGGATGACTTCCTTGGAAAAATAAAGCGCGTTCATCGCCGCGCCGAATACGGCCGTCGTCCCGCCAACGCGGCCCGCCTGACGGTCCTCGAGGAACCCGCGCAGCGCGGACCCTTCAGTTTGCAGGACAGGCGTGGCGACCATCGCGTCTGGGTTTGCACGCAGACCAGCGACCAGTTCCTCGACGAACCATGCGGGCGTCAGCGGCGCGTCGCCTTGCAGGTTCACGACGATTTCGGGGTTGCCCAGCGCGTCGAGTGCCGCGGCACAGCGCTCGGTGCCGTTGGCGCAGGACACGGGTGTCATCACGACCTCTGCGCCGAAGGCCTGAGCCGCGTCGCGGATGCGGTCATCATCGGTGGCGACCACCACGCGGTCCACGCCCGTGACCGTCATCGCGGCATCCCAGCTGCGACGGATCAGGCTGCGCGCAGTCCCATTGGCACCGCGCAGATCCACCAGCGGCTTGCCCGGATAACGGGTCGAGGCGTAGCGGGCGGGAATGACGATGACGACGCTCATGATGTCAGCAAGTCCACATCGGGCGAATAGGCGATAAAGAACGGGTTGGCGAAACCGTCCTTGCCGTATTGCAGCGGCTGGTGGTTATCAAACCGGACGACACGACCACCCGCACCGTTCAGCACCGCATGACCGGCAGCGGTATCCCATTCCATCGTACGACCCAGACGGGGATAGAGATCCGCCTCTCCGGTGGCGATCAGGCAGAATTTCAGCGAGGAGCCCGCAGATTTCATGTCCTTGACCATGTACAGGTCGATGTAGTCGTCCGTCGCCTGATCACGGTGCGATTTCGATGCCACCACCAGCAGCGCATTGTTGTCGGGACGCGACACGCTGATGGCCTCGACCTCGCCCACGGTGTCCTTGTCGAATGGTCCCAGTTCCTCGACCGTGGTGCCGTCGGCCTGCGTATAGAACATGCGGCCCTTGGCCGGGGCATAGACGACGCCCCGGATCGGCGCGCCATCGACCACATAGGCGATGTTCACGGTGAAATCGCCACGGCGTTTGATGAATTCCTTGGTGCCGTCCAGCGGATCGACGATCAGGAACGTGCTGGCCGTTTCGCCGTGCGTCTTTGACTGTTCCTCGGTGACCAGCGCCACATCGGGAAAGGCCGCGCGCAGGCCCGCGCTGATGATTGCGTCTGCCGCCTCGTCCGCCGCCGTCACAGGGCTGTCGTCGGATTTGGAACGGACCTCGAAATCGGGGCTGTCATAGATTTCCATGATGCGGTCACCCGCCTCGAGCGAGAGGCGACGCATCACGGCGGTCAGCTTTTCAAAATCCATGGTCATACTTTCTTCGCAATCCTGGGCCACACGTTGAATTGATTGATGAACAATGCTGCGGCCCTTATGCTGTGGCGGCAGACGGACGGCAAGAATTTCGTCAACAGACCCGCAAGGCAGTGAAATGTTTCAACCCGATCTTCGCAGAACACGGACGCGCACCGTCTTTGGCATGATGGAATTGATTTATCACAGTGCCGTCCGCGACATCCGCAAGAGCCATCGCAACGCGCTGATGGGTCTGGTTCTGAACATTTTCCAGACGGTGCTATTCGTTCTCAGTTTCTACGCGATGTTCATGCTGCTGGGGATGCGCGGTGCCGCGGTGCGTGGTGATTTCCTGCTGTACATCATGTCGGGTATTTTCCTGTACATGAGCCATACCAAGGCGATGAACGCCATCGTCCAGTCCGAAGGCCCGGCCAGCGCGATGATGCAACACGCGCCGATGAACACGGTGATCGCGATCTGCGCATCGGCCCTGTCGGCGCTGTATCTTCAAATCCTGTCGATCCTTGTGGTGCTGTTTTTCTACCACGTCCTGTTCACGCCCGTATATATCGACCAGCCTATCGGCGCGCTGGGCATGGTGATTCTGGCGTGGTTTTCAGGCTGCGCCGTGGGCACGATTTTCCTCGCGATCAAACCCTGGATGCCGGAATTCGCGAAAATCGGCAGTTCGATCTACGGGCGGGTGAACATGATCGCCAGCGGCAAGATGTTTCTGGCCAACGCCCTGCCTGCGTCGATGCTGGTGATGTTCGACTGGAACCCGCTGTTTCACTGCATCGACCAGATGCGCGGCTTCGTGTTCGAGAACTATCACCCCTATAATTCCAACGTCAGCTACCCGGTCAAGGTTGCGATCGTCCTGCTGGTGCTGGGCCTGCTGGGCGAATTCTATACGCGGCGTCAGGCCTCTGCATCGTGGAACGCGGCACGCTGATTGCTGACGCACCGGCAAGACGGCCACGCAAAAATTCTAGGCAATTGGTGCGACACCCCCGGTTGCAGGCCCCCGAACCCCCTCCTATATACGGCCAGTCGGTGTGACAGGCTCTGCCTCGCACCTGAAATCAAATCGGGCGCAGGTGCCGCAATGGGTCTGCGCCTCTCAAACCGCCTGATGTTAAAGGGATTTGAACCATGGCCAAAGTGATCGGTATCGACCTCGGTACGACCAACTCCTGCATTGCCATCATGGATGGCAGCAAACCACGCGTGATCGAAAACAGCGAAGGTGCCCGCACCACGCCGTCGATCGTCGCGTTCACGGATGACGAACGCCTTGTGGGCCAGCCGGCGAAACGCCAGGCCGTCACCAACCCCGAAAACACGATTTTCGCCGTCAAGCGTCTGATCGGTCGTCGGTTCGACGATCAGGATCTGGCCAAGGACAAGAAGAACATGCCGTTCGACGTGGTCGACGGCGGCAATGGCGACGCATGGGTATCCGCCAAGGGCGAGAAATATTCCCCGTCGCAGATTTCCGCATTCATCCTGGGCAAGATGAAAGAAACCGCCGAGAGCTATCTGGGCGAAGAAGTCACGCAGGCCGTCATCACGGTGCCCGCCTATTTCAACGACGCCCAACGTCAGGCGACCAAGGACGCAGGCAAGATTGCCGGTCTGGAAGTGTTGCGCATCATCAACGAGCCGACCGCCGCCGCACTGGCCTATGGTCTGGACAAAAAAGACACCAAGACGATCGCCGTCTATGACCTGGGTGGCGGTACGTTCGACGTGACCATCCTGGAAATCGACGACGGCCTGTTCGAAGTGAAATCCACCAACGGCGACACGTTCCTGGGTGGTGAAGATTTCGACATGCGGATCGTCAACTACCTCGCTGACGAGTTCAAGAAAGAGCATTCCGTCGATCTGACCAAAGACAAGATGGCGCTTCAGCGTCTGAAGGAAGCTGCTGAAAAGGCCAAGATCGAGCTGTCCAGCTCTTCTTCGACCGAAATCAACCAGCCCTTCATCTCGATGGGCTCCAACGGCCAGCCGCTGCACATGGTCATGAAGCTGACCCGCGCCAAGCTGGAAAGCCTGGTGTCCGACCTGATCAAGAATTCGATCAAACCGTGCAAGGACGCGCTGAAGGATGCCGGCCTGTCCGTCGGTGACATCGACGAGGTCGTCCTCGTCGGCGGCATGACCCGCATGCCCAAGGTTAAGGAAGAAGTCGCCAAGTTCTTTGGCAAAGAGGCGCATCAGGGCGTGAACCCCGATGAGGTCGTTGCCATGGGTGCCGCCATTCAGGCCGGCGTGCTGCAAGGCGACGTCAAGGACGTGGTCCTGCTGGACGTGACCCCGCTGTCGCTGGGCATCGAAACGCTGGGCGGTGTGTTCACCCGCCTGATCGACCGCAACACGACGATCCCGACGAAAAAGTCGCAGACGTTCTCGACCGCCGAGGACAACCAGAACGCCGTGACCCTGCGTGTTTTCCAGGGTGAGCGCGAGATGGCGGCCGACAACAAGATGCTGGGTCAGTTCAATCTCGAAGGTATCCCGCCCGCACCGCGCGGCATGCCCCAGATCGAAGTCACCTTTGACATCGACGCCAACGGCATCGTGTCCGTGGGTGCCAAGGACAAGGGCACCGGCAAGGAACAGACGATCACCATTCAGGCGTCCGGCGGTCTGTCCGACGAGGACATCGAGGAAATGGTCAAGGACGCAGAGGCCAACGCGGACGCCGACAAGGAACGCCGCGAGCTGGTCGAAGCCAAGAACCAGGCAGAGAGCCTGATTCACTCGACCGAAAAGTCGATGGAAGAGCATGCGGATAAGGTCGATCCGACCACGATCGAGGCGATCGAGCTGGCCATTGCCGCCCTCAAGGACGATCTGGAAAAGAACGATTCCGCCAAGATCAAGTCCGGCATCCAGAACGTCACCGAATCCGCGATGAAGCTGGGCGAGGCCATCTACAAGGCCAGCCAGGAGGCCGAGGACGGCGGGTCGGATGAACCAAAGGGGGCCGATGCGGATGACGACATCCTCGACGCCGACTTTGAAGATCTGGACGACGAAAAGCGCAACTAAGGCATTCGCCTGACGGAATAGACCGGCCCCTTTAACCGGGCCGGTCTTTTTCCATTCCCAGAGGGGAACACAATGGCAAAACGCGATTACTACGAAACTCTCGGGCTGGCGCGTGGCGCAGATGCGGCCGAGATCAAGAAAGCCTACCGCCAGAAGGCAAAGGAACTGCACCCCGACCGCAATTCCGACAACCCCAAGGCAGAAGAGCAATTCAAGGAAGCCAACGAGGCCTACGAGGTCCTCAAGGACGCCAACAAGAAAGCGGCCTATGACCGCTATGGTCACGCCGCATTCGAAGGTGGTATGGGCGGCGGTGGCGGCGGACCGCGCGGACCGCAGGGCCAGGGTGATTTCGCATCCGCCTTTTCGGATGTGTTCGACGACCTGTTCGGCGATTTCATGGGTGGCCAGCGCGGCGGTGGGCGCGCACGCGCGACACGCGGGTCGGACCTGCGCTATAACCTGCGGGTCAAGCTGGAAGATGCCTATACCGGCCAGCAAAAGACGATCAACGTGCCAACGGCCGTGCAATGCGGCAGCTGCAAGGGATCGGGCGCAGAGGATGGGTCCGACCCGGTCACATGCCCCACCTGTTCCGGCATGGGCAAGGTGCGCGCGCAGCAGGGCTTTTTCACAGTGGAACGGACCTGTCCGACCTGCAACGGCGCAGGCCAGACAGTGAAAAATCCGTGCCGCGTGTGCCACGGCGCAGGACGTGTGGAAAAGGAAAAGTCCCTGTCGGTGAACATCCCGGCCGGGGTGGAAACGGGCACCCGTATCCGTCTGGCCGGCGAAGGCGAGGCCGGGATGCGCGGCGGACCGGCGGGCGATCTGTATATCTTTATCGAGGTCGAGGATCACCAGCTGTTCGAACGGGAATCATCGAACCTGTTCTGCCGCGTGCCCGTCAGCATCGCAGCCGCTGCACTGGGTGGCGAAATCGAAGTGCCGACAATCGACGGTGGCCGCAGCAGGGTCAAGATTCCCGAAGGGTCGCAATCGGGGCGTCAGATGCGCCTGCGCGGCAAGGGCATGCCCGCCCTGCGTGGCGGCGGTGCCGGTGACATGTTCATCGAACTGGCGGTTGAGACGCCTGTGAACCTGACCTCGCGGCAGAAGGAAATCCTGCGCGAATTCGATACACTGTCCAAGGAAAACAACCCGCAAGGGTCCAGTTTTTTCAAGTCAGTCAAAGGGTTCTGGGATTCCATGAAGGGCTGAACGCCCCGTCTGACCGACCCACAACGGCCCGGACCTGCATGGTTCGGGCCGTTTTTCTTTGACGATTATGATGTCATCTCAGGCCGCACCGGATCGCGGTTAACCCTGTCTTCATTCATTGGCGTCACTCTGATGGCATGACTGGATTTCAGGATACCCTTCCCATCTTTGGCGACCCGGACGAGGCCGCGTGCCCATCCGGCGGCGCTCGTCAGCCATCATATCTGCGGGATCATCGGGCGCGGTTGCGCGACAGGTTTCGCACCGGCGGGGCGGCGGCCTTGCCTGACTACGAAATGTTGGAACTGCTGCTGTTCCGGTCCATCCCCCGGCAGGACGTGAAACCGCTGGCGCGGGCGTTGATCGACCACTTTGGCGACTTGAACGGCGTGCTCTCCGCCACCCCTGACAGGTTGGGCAGGATCAAGGGTGTGGGCGATGCGGTCATCACGGACCTGAAACTGGTCGAGGCGGCGACCCATCGCATGGCGCGTGGCCGCGTGATGCAACGACACGTCGTGTCCAGCTGGGATGCGCTGCTGGACTACTGCCATACGGTCATGTCGCATCGTGATACCGAACAATTCCGCATCCTTTTTCTGGATACCCGCAACACGCTGATCGCGGACGAGGCACAGGCCAGTGGCACCATCGACCATGTTCCCGTTTACCCGCGCGAGGTGGTGAAACGCGCGCTGGAACTGAACGCGGCATCGCTGATCCTGGTGCACAACCATCCCTCGGGCGACCCGACCCCATCCGACGCCGATATCGCCATGACACGGCAGATCGCCGCCGCTGCAGAAACCATGCGTATCACAGTGCATGATCATCTGATCATCGGAAAATCACGCGAATTGTCATTCCGCGCAGAGGGTCTTCTTTAGTCGCCGATCCAGACTTCGACCCGGCGATTCGCCTGACGACCGCGGGCTGTGTCGTCGCAACCGATGGGCAGCGCCTCTCCAAAGGCTGCCGTGTCGATCTGTACGGTTTCAGGCAAATCATCACCCAGGACATCCAGCAGGCGGTCACGGACACGCTTCGCACGTTCCCCAGAGAGTTCCAGATTGGCAAGCGCCGGCCCCTCGCCGTCACTGAAACCGATCAATAGTATGTCACGCCCATCATACAGTCCCGCCCGGATGTCATGGGCCAGCGTCAACAGGTTTGCGTTCGAGACAGGATCCAGCGTCGCGGTGCCGACATCAAAGCGGAACGTCAGCGACGACCGCGCGCGGGCGTGCATCAGTTGCACCATGCGCTGCAATTCGGTCAGTGGCGTATCCACGCCTGCAATCGTGATCGCATGGGCAAGCCGCCCGCCTTGCCCATCCAGCGGAATGGGCACCACACCCAAATCCACGAGACCCGCGCGGCGAATGATCAGATGCGCCTCGGGGCTGCGCAGGTAGCCCAGGAAATCGAGGACGATCTGCGGCTGCCGCTGCTGGGCCAACGTCAGGAACAGTGGGGTGGTCAGCGGGTAATCCTGCGTCTTGATGCTGCTGATACGCGGCGCACTGACCAGACCGCAGGTATCGACCAGACTGACAGCCTGGGCCACACCGGTTTCCGACAGGGCGGTGACGCCCAGCGCCCCGACATCCTCTGCCACAGCGGCACTCAGGGCGGCAGCGTCACGGTGCCGGGTCAAGGATGCGGCATCCCCCGGCAGACTGGCAAGAAAGGCATCCGCTTGCCCGTCAAGTTCGGGCCCCAGATGCAATGACAACGGCGTGCCATCGGGCCAGGCGGTCACAACCCCGGTAAAGGCGGCATCCAGCAGACCGGGGTCGATCCTGCGTTGCGGATTAAGTGGGGACACGATGGGCACCAATGCATCAATCCCAAGGATGAACGCATGGCCCAACCCGCGCAAATCCGCGAGGCCCACGTCAGCTGCCCGCTGGTTTTCAACATCAAGGATTTCCCGGAACGACAGCGCGGCATCGGCCCGAAAGGTCACCAAATCTGCAAACGCCTCGGCGGAATTGGATGGCAGGACAGGCACGTCCAGCACGGGCGCATTCTGGGCATCCAGCAGCATAATGCCGGATAGCATATCGTCCGTCACGATCTGCTGTGCCGTCAGGTCAGCCTGTCGGGCGAATCCGTCCAGCAGCGCCGGCAACAGAATTTCGGTGGCGCGCGCCTCGCCAGAGATACGCAACCGCGGCACGTATTGTGCGGGATCAGGGCATGCGGCACCGCTGCATTGCACCGTGGAGTAGTCGACCGTCAGCGGACCATAGTCCGATTCTACGCGCATGTATTGCCCGTCGTAACTGACGATCCGCCCCGTCACGCTTAGCCCACCCTGCGCCGAGGTGATCGTCACCTCTTGGGCAGCCAGTGGGGACAAGCACGCGAAAAGTGCGGCAACCGAAGCTGCCGCACTTTTCAAGATGGATCGGAACCTGTCGCGTGCATTCATCGTGCCGCGAGTGTCAGGTCCTCGAACATATTATTCAACACCAGAAATTCACCAACTGCATCGCAATCGGGCATCGACATTACCAGATCGGTCGCATCCGTGGGCTTACCCGGAACCACCTGGAGGCTTTGAGCCGCGACCTGACGACCGCAATTCCCTGCTGTCACTTCTGCCTCGACGCTGAGTGCCACATTGCCATCGCGGGCGTTGGACCCGCTTGGGAATGTATAGACCTCGGCCATGAAACCGTCGCTGATCGCCGGATCACCCAACGGCGTCAGGACTCCGCCTGTTCCGAATTCCGCAGCGGCCAGATCGCCGGTTGCGCCGTTCCAGATATGGCCGTCCTCGAAATATGCCGCACCAAACTCGAGGGCGTGCAACTGAATATCCTCTGCCCCCTGCCATTGCAGCACGGCACGGTCGTATTGGTCGATGTCGGACACGTCCGCGCTGGCAGCAGCCCCAAGACCCGTGCCGAAATCAGCCACGAACAGCGCGTTACGCGCCAGTGCCGGCACCGTCACGACCAATGCACCGTCATCGTCGGTCAGGTTCTGAAACATCATGCCACGATGATGGATCGTGACGGCCTCGTTCGGACGGCAAGTGTCCGTCAATGTGATCTGCACCATCGCGATCGGCAGCACCTGAGCAGCCATTTTGGGGTTGCAATCGGCGATTTCGACCTCGATCTCTTCCTCGGGTTCTGCAACCACTTCTGGCGCAGCCTCTACAGATTTGATCTGAGGCAGGGGCATGGCCTCTGGTGTCTGCAGGACGGGTGCGGATGGGGTCGCTGCAACCGGTTCAATCGCCACGGCTGGTTCGGGTGCTGCCTTGGGCAGTGGAATCATGCCGGGGGCTGCGGTTGCGGTGCGTACGGGCGGCTGCGTCATCGCCTGCGGTGCGTCGTCGCCGCCGATGCGCGACGCAAGTGCGTCGCCGTATTGCATGGCCGTACCAATGCCGAGTGCTGCGGAAAACGTCAGCCCGGCGGTGGCATATTTCTTCATCTTGGTCCGCATGTCCCACTCCTCGTCCAATGACTTGGGGCAGGTGTGACATTCCCCCGTGTCGTCAGCGGGACGGACTCGCGGAATTAACGTGGCATGAATGCGGCAGCGTAGATGTCGCGATCAGCGCAGATCATAGCCAAAATAGGTGACCAGCAGTTCACAAACCTTAACCGACGGGTTGCCCGTGACGTGGGTGCCCATGTCCGCCAGAACTCGGCCAGTTGGGTCATCTGCTCTGGCCGGGTCAAGCCCGTGGGCCGGATCCGGACAGGTTTTCCTGATGCCGCGTCAGACCTGACCGTGACAATGCTTGAACTTTTTACCCGACCCGCATGGGCAGGCATCGTTCCGGCCAGGATTGCCCCAAGTCTTGGGGTCGTCCTCAACGAAAACTGCACGTGCCGAGGCGTCGCCCGGCGTCTGGGCCGAGGTCGCCCTCTCCAGGCTGGCATCCGCACGCGCGGCGGCCTGCGCCTTCATCTGGGCGATCAACTGCTGCTGCTGTTCGGGCGACATCGGCCGGATCTGAGACAGTTTTTCGGTCACATCGATCCGCAGACCGTCCAGCAGACGTTCGAACAGCTGGAAACCTTCGGTCTTGTATTCGTTCAGCGGGTCACGCTGGGCGTAGCCACGGAAACCGACGACAGACCGCAGGTGTTCCAACGTCACCAGATGTTCACGCCATTTGGTGTCGATGGTTTGCAGCAGAATCTGCTTTTCCACGCTGCGCATGGTGTCCGCGCCAAAGGACGCCTCTTTTTCGGCCATGGCATCGTCGCTGGCTTTTTCCAGACGCTCGCGCATGTCGGCATTATCGACGCCTTCTTCTTCGCCCCATGCGGTGACGGGGGCGTCGACACCCAGAACGCGTTTGACCTCGGCGCTCAGCCCCTCGGTATCCCATTGATCGGCGTAGGATTTTGGCGGCATAAAGTCATCGACCATATCCTCGATCACCTGATGACGCATGTCAGCGGTGATTTCGGACAGATCCTGCGCTTCCATGATCTCGCGGCGCTGGCCAAAGATGACCTTGCGCTGTTCGTTCATCACGTCGTCGTATTTCAGCAGTTGCTTGCGGATATCAAAGTTGCGGCCCTCGACCTTGGCCTGGGCGCGTTCCAACGACTTGTTCACCCAAGGGTGGACGATCGCCTCGCCCTCTTTCATGCCCAGCGTGGACAGCACCTTTTCCAGACGCTCGGACCCGAAAATCCGCATCAAGTCATCCTCGAGCGAGAGGAAAAACACCGACCGGCCCGGGTCGCCCTGACGGCCCGAACGTCCGCGCAGCTGGTTGTCGATCCGGCGGCTTTCGTGGCGTTCGGTCGCCAGCACGAACAGACCGCCAGCCTCGAGCACGCGGGTTTTCTCGTCGGCGTGGTCGGCCTCGATCTGCTGACGCAGGGCGTCAACGTCGGCATCAGGTTTTTCGGCCAGTGCCTCTTGAACCTTCATCTCGACGTTGCCGCCCAGCTGAATGTCGGTGCCGCGACCGGCCATGTTGGTGGCGATGGTCACTGCCCCGATCTTGCCGGCATCCGCGATGATCTGCGCCTCTTGTTCATGCTGACGGGCGTTCAGCACGTTGTGCGTGATGCCTTCCTTGGTCAGCAGTTGCGACAGGAATTCGGATTTTTCGATCGACGTGGTGCCAACAAGGACCGGCTGCCCCTTGGCGTGCGCGGTCTTGATTTCCTCGACCACACCGTTGAATTTCTCGACCGCGGTCCGGTAGACCTGATCGTTTTCATCCTGCCGCGCGATGGGCTTGTTTGTCGGCACCTCGACCACACCAAGGCGGTAGATCTCGCGGAATTCGTCGGCCTCGGTCAGCGCGGTGCCGGTCATGCCCGCCAGTTTGTTATACAGGCGGAAATAGTTCTGGAACGTAACGGATGCGAGGGTCACGTTTTCAGGGCGAATCTGGACGCCCTCCTTGGCCTCGATCGCCTGATGCAGACCGTCGGATAGGCGGCGGCCCGTCATCATGCGCCCCGTGAATTCGTCGATCAGCACGACGTCGTCGCCGCGCACGATGTAATCTTTGTCCTTAGTGAACAGCTTGTGCGCACGCAGGGCCTGGTTGACGTGGTGCACCAGTGACGCACTCTCGGGATCATACAGCGATTGACCCTCTGGCAACTGACCCGCACGGGACAGCGCGTCCTCCAGGTAATCGTTGCCTTCGTCGGTATAGGTCACCTGACGGGTCTTTTCGTCCAGCGTGAAATGGTCGTCCTGGATGCCCGGCACGATCTTGTCGATTTCGCGGTACATCTCGGACCGATCCTGCGCAGGGCCGGAAATGATCAGCGGCGTGCGCGCCTCGTCGATCAGGATGCTATCGACCTCGTCCACGATCGCAAAGTTATGCGGCCGCTGATACATTTGCGACAGTTCGGATTTCATGTTGTCGCGCAGGTAGTCGAACCCCAGTTCGTTGTTCGTGGCATAGGTCACGTCGCACTGGTAGGCGTGTTTCTTTTCCTCGTCGGGCTGCTGCGGGACCACGACGCCGGTGGTCATGCCAAGGGCTGCATAGACCTTGGACATCCATTCGGCGTCGCGCCGTGCGAGGTAGTCGTTCACGGTGACGATATGAACACCCTCGCCCGACAGTGCGTTCAGATAGGCCGGGAACGTCGCGACCAGTGTCTTGCCCTCGCCGGTTTTCATTTCGGCGATATTGCCCTGATGCAGGAAGATGCCGCCCATCAACTGGGTATCGAACGCCCGCAGACCCAGTGCGCGGCGCGCGGCCTCGCGGCAGTTGGCGAATGCTTCTGGCAGCAGCGCATCCAGGCTTTCGCCACCCTTGGCGCGGTCCTGAAGGCTCCGGGTGCGGTCGATGATTTCGGCGTCGGTCAGGGCGCTGAATTCTGATTCAAGCGCGTTGATCTGTGCGATCAGCGGGCGGACGGATTTGACCTTGCGATCATTGGCGGTCCCAAAGACCTTTTTGGTGATGGTTCCAAGACCCAGCATAATCTCTCCGCGGGCGAATGGCGCCCATGTGATCCGAATGACAGAGGAGGTTGCTTGTAGGCTATCGCCTGCGCCCCTAAACAGGGCCGAGACCAGCCCCCTCAAGGCTTGCAGCCGATGTAAGGGGCCGACCCAATACTGTCAACGTGCGCTCGTTTTTGGCGCAATGATGAAAGGACACGACCCCATGAACAGACTGACCGCCCTGATGGGCGCAGCCGTCATCGCAGGCAGCGCGCAGACCGCCGTCGCACAGGATGCATCCACCGTCGTCGCCACTGTCGGTGACACCGAAATCACGCTGGGCGAAATGATCATCGCCCGCGCACAATTGCCTGCGCAATACGACCAGTTCCCCGCCGATGTCCTGTTCGAGGGCATCGTGGACCAGCTGGTCCAGCAGGAACTGCTAGCCGCATCGCTGACCGATGTGCCATCCCGTGTCGCACTGTCACTTGCGAACGAAGAACGGTCCCTCAAGGCCGGTGAAGTCATCACCGCGCTGACCGGTGAGGCGGTCACGGAAGAGGCCGTTCAGGCCCGCTATGACGAAATCATTGCCGAATTCGAGGCGAACCCCGCAACCGAATACAACGCAAGCCATCTGCTGGTCGAAACCGAGGAAGAGGCGCAGGCCGCAGCCGAACGCGCAGCGGACGAGGATTTCGCCGCGCTGGCGATGGAACTGTCCACCGGACCGTCCGGACCCAATGGCGGCGAATTGGGCTGGTTCAGCACTGGTGCCATGGTCCCCGAGTTCGAGGCCGCCGTCGTTGACATGGAGGTGGGCGCGGTGTCCGCACCGGTGCAGACCCAGTTCGGCTGGCATGTGATCAAGCTGAACGACACCCGCCCCGTGGCGGCCCCCGACCTCGAAGAGGTGCGCGGCGAAATCAGCAGCGCCATTCAGGAAGAGGCGATCACGGCGCGCATCGCGGAACTGCGCGATGCGACCGCGATCACCCTGCCGGAAACCGGCGCGATCGACGCAGAACTCTTGAACAACCTCGAACTGCTGGAACCCTGAACCATGGCTCTGTCCCCGCTTGCACCCGCTGCATTTCCTGACCTGCCCGTCATCGACGGCGTGACCTTTGCGGCGGGTGCCGCGGGGGTCAAATACCAGAACCGCACTGACGTGATGTTGGCGCTGCTGGCCCCCGGCAGCACCATTGCAGGCGTCTTTACCCGGTCGGCCACGCGGTCGGCCAACGTGCTGGACTGCCAGGCCAAGATGGGCAGCGATGCGCAGGCAGGGGCAGCCATCCTTGTAAACTCCGGCAATTCCAACGCGTTCACGGGCAAGGCGGGCGAATCCTCGGTCAAACGCATCTGCGAAGGTGTTGCCGCCCGCGCAGATGTGCCGCTTGACAGGGTCTATACCTCCTCGACCGGGGTGATCGGGGAACCTTTGCCGGACGATCGGATCACCGCCAAACTGGACGACCTGATGGCAGCCCAGTCACCCGACGGGATCGCCGAGGCCGCCCGCGCCATCATGACAACCGACACCTTTGCCAAGGGGTCGGCACAGACCGTCACCATCAACGGCAAGCCCGTTCAGATTGCCGGCATCGCCAAGGGGTCGGGCATGATCGCGCCCGATATGGCAACCATGCTGGTCTATATCTTTACCGATGCACAGATCGGCCACAGCGCGCTGCAATCCTTGCTGTCGCGTCTGACGGACCGGACATTCAACAACATCACCGTCGACAGCGACACGTCCACATCCGACACGCTGCTGATGGGGGCCACCGGCACATCCGGCGTGGACGTGACCGACAATGCCGCGTTTGCGGACGCGCTGCATGCCGTCATGCTGGACCTGTCGCATCAGGTCGTGCGCGACGGCGAGGGTGCCACGAAATTCGTGACCGTGAACGTCACGGGGGCCGCCAATGACACCGATGCGCGTCTGGTTGCCATGGCGACCGCCAACAGCCCGTTGGTCAAAACCGCCATCGCCGGTGAGGACCCGAACTGGGGCCGCATCGTCATGGCGGTTGGCAAGTCCGGCGCACAGGCCGACCGCGACCTGTTGACCATTCGCCTGGGCGATCTGGTGCTGGCCCGTGACGGATGGCGCGCACCCGAATATTCCGAAGAATCCTGTGCCGCCTACATGAAAGGCCAGAACATCGACATCAATGTCGACCTCGGGCTGGGCGATGGAACCTGCACTGTCTGGACCTGTGATCTGACCCATGAATATATCCGCATCAACGCGGATTACCGGTCATGAAAACGGTCCTCGTGTCGGCCGTTGCCCTGATCGACGTCGAGGGCCGCATCCTGCTGGCCCAAAGACCACCCGGCAAATCGCTGGCGGGCCTTTGGGAATTTCCCGGCGGCAAGGTCGAACCCGGCGAAACCCCCGAGGCTGCGCTGATCCGAGAACTGCAAGAAGAGCTGGGGATCGACACCTGGGCCTCTTGCCTCGCACCTTTGACCTTTGCCAGCCACAGCTATGATGATTTCCACCTGCTGATGCCCCTGTTCGCCTGCCGCAAATGGAACGGGACACCACAGGGGCGCGAGGGGCAGATCCTGAAATGGGCCCGCGCATCAGAGTTGCGCGACTATCCCATGCCACCCGCCGACATCCCGCTCATCCCCATCCTGCGCGACTGGCTCTAGAAACCCGGCTGCCGCGCACTGCCTGCGGCAGCCGTGCTGTATCATCTTGCCAAAAATACTCAAAAAAACAGGCCCGCCAGCAGCGCTGACGGACCTGTTTTCGGACTGCGCGTCGATTGCAGACCCTTACAAGTTCCGCTCGACCGATTCGCGCTCAAAGATTTCGATGACGTCACCGTCACGGATATCCTCGTAGTTCTCGAACGCCATGCCGCATTCCTGACCGGACTGCACTTCGGCAACTTCGTCCTTGAAACGCTTGAGCGTTTTCAGCGTGCCTTCGTGGATCACGACGTTGTCGCGCAGCAGGCGCACGCCTGCGGACCGACGTGCCACACCTTCGGTGACGATACAGCCTGCAACCTTGCCGACGCCCGTGACCTTGAACACCTCTTTGATGTTCGCATAGCCGATGAACTTTTCGCGGATCTCGTCACCCAGCAGGCCGCTGGCGGCGGATTTCACGTCATCCACCAGATCGTAGATCACCGAATAATAGCGGATCTCGACGCCCTTCTGGTTGGCCGAATTCCGCGCGGTCGCATTTGCACGCACGTTAAAGCCAAAGACAGGTGCACCGGATGCCTCGGCAAGGCCGATATCGGTTTCCGTGATGGCACCCACACCGGAATGCAGGACGCGCACGCGCACCTCGTCGTTGCCGATCTTTTCCATCGCCTGAACGATGGCTTCGGCAGAGCCTTGCACGTCGGCCTTGACGACGATCGGCAGTTCGCTGACGTTTTCGTTGGCCTTGGCGTTGGCCATCAGCTGTTCCAGCGTCGTGGCGGCCCCCAGTGCGGCCCGCTTGTCCTTGGCGACCTGTGCACGGTAGTCGGCGATTTCACGCGCCTGCGCCTCGGTTTCGGTCACGTTCAGAACGTCGCCTGCCTCTGGCGTGCCGTTAAGGCCCAGAACCTCGACGGGAACGGACGGACCGGCCTCTTTGACGCGGTCGCCCTTGTCGTCGATCAGGGCGCGGACCTTGCCCCATTGTTCACCCACAACAAAGATATCGCCCTGCTTCAGCGTGCCGTTCTGCACCAGAACGGTCGCGACAGGACCACGGCCCACGTCCAGCTGCGCCTCGATCACGGCGCCCATGGCAGCGCGGTCGGGGTTGGCCTTGAGTTCAAGGATTTCGGCCTGCAACGCGATGGCGTCCAGCAGGTTGTCCAGGCCCTGACCCGTCTGGGCCGAAACCTCGACGTCCTGCACGTCACCGGACATCGCCTCGACGATGACCTCGTGTTGCAGCAGATCCGTGCGGACCTTGTTGGCGTCGGCCGACGGTTTGTCCATCTTGTTGATCGCGACGATCATCGGGACCTTGGCGGCCTTGGCGTGGTTGATCGCCTCGATCGTCTGGGGCATGACCGCATCGTCAGCGGCAACCACCAGAACGACGATGTCAGTGACCTGCGCGCCGCGTGACCGCATTGACGTGAACGCAGCGTGGCCGGGCGTATCCAGGAACGACAGGGTCTGACCGGACTTGGTCACCACCTGATAGGCACCGATGTGCTGGGTGATGCCACCAGCCTCGCCTGCGACGACGCGGGCGTTGCGGATCGCGTCCAGCAGCGACGTTTTACCGTGGTCGACGTGGCCCATGATCGTGATGATCGGCGCACGCGGTCTCAGGTCAGCGGGTTTGTCCTCGGACTGTTCGATGACCTGCTCGACGTCGGCATCGGACACGCGCACGACGCGGTGGCCGAATTCCTCGATGATCAATTCAGCGGTATCCGCGTCGATGGTCTGGGTCTGCGTGACCATCATGCCCATCTGCATCAGCGATTTCACCACGTCGGACACGCGTTCCGCCATGCGGTTCGCCAGTTCGCCCACCGTGATTGCCTCTGGCAGCTGCACGTCGCGCACGACCTTTTCACGCTCGACCTGACCGCCCATCGCCTTTTGACGATTGCGTTCCTGCTTGCGCTTCATGGCGGCCATGGATTTCGGACGACCGCCGGCACCGCCGCGCAATGCGTCGTTGACCGTCAGCTTGCCGGACCGGCGACCATCGTCACTGCGGCCGGGTTTGCTGTCGCGGGGTTTCACGTCGCGGTCACGGTCTGTCTTGCGCGGCGCGGCAGAGGGGCGCGACACGGCTGTTTCGCCGGGTGCTGCGGCAGCCGGATCGGGGGACGCGGCAGGCGCAGGCGCGTTTTTCGCGGCCTCTTCCTTGCGGCGCTTTTCCTCTTCCTCGGCGGCTTTTGCCTTGGCGCGTTCTTCGCGTTCGCGGTCTTCGGCCTCTTTTGCCTCGATTTCGGCACGACGGCGGTCACGCTCTTCGGCGCGCGCCTTTTCCTCGGCGGCACGTTTCGCAGCGTCCTCGGCCTCGCGGGCCTTGGACATGGCGAGTGCCTTCATCCGGCGCTCCAGCTCGGCATCGGAAATGCCTGCGGGCCGCTTGGACGGATCGCCGCCCAGTCGGTTTGCTGTTCCGGATGTCGTGGGTTTCGCTGCACCGGGTTTCGGCACAACCACGCGCTTGCGCTTGGTTTCCACAACAACGTTCTTGGTCCGTCCATGCGAAAAGCTTTGCTTTACGTTGCTGGGGCGGGACCCGCCAAGGCCGAGTGGTTTCTTGCCGTCAGTATCGCTCATCTAGCTATATATCCTTCCCGACAGCCGGATCGCTGTCGTCAATCTCGCGCAGGCCGCGCAGTCTTGCGGCCTCCATTACAACACGGTCGCTAATTCCGCCAGTCGCGAGCGCACCATGTATCACACTTTGCCGTCCGAATGCCAAACCCAGTTCGGCACCCGTCAGGCAGTTAAAATAGCGGGCCCCTTCCGGGGTCCAGAGTTTCGCCTTGCCGCGGTCAGACCCATCGGCAGCCTGCAACAACACGCGGACACGCGCGCCACCCGCCAGCCAGCCCTTGACCTTTTCAAAGCCACAGATCGCCAGACCCGCCTTGCGGGCCATCGCAATCAGGTCAATCACACGCCGCGTCATCTGGCGTTCAACCTCGTCCGCCAGATCGTCAGGCACCGTCACCGCCTGTTTCGCGGATCGGCTGAACTGGCCCTTTTTCGCGGCATCCAACGCGTCACGGGTGGATGACACATACATGCCACGTCCGGGCAGTTTTTCCAGTACATCGGGCACAACAAGATTTTCTGGCCCCACGACGAACCGAACCAGACCCGATTTCGGGGCCGTCTCGCCGGTGACGATGCACCGCCGTTCGGGGCCATCATCCCGGTTCTTTTTCAATCCGCCGCGCGCCATCGCGATGTCAGAGGCCTCAGGCCTCTGCCTCCTGGTCCATATCGGCATCGTCCGTGTCAGATACAAGGTCATCGGGATCGACCCAACCCAGCATCACGCGGGCCGTCATGATCATGTTCTGCGCTTCTTCCAGGCTGATGTCGAATTTTTCCAGCGTGCCTTCGTCCTTGTGACGCTCACCGTTGACGATGGTCCAGCCACCGGCCAGTTCCCAGTCGGCACAGGTTGCGAAATCTTCGAGCGTTTTCACGTCATCCTCGGCCAGCGCCTCGACCATTTGCGGTGTCAGCCCCTCGAATTCGATCAGGCTGTCCTCTGCACCCAGTTCGCGAGCGCGATCCAGCGCCTTGGCGTTCTGCGCCTCCAGATAGTCGCGGGCGCGTGCCTGCAACTCGCCGGCCGTGTCGTCGTCCACGCCTTCGATGACCAGCAGTTCCTCTGCGTCGACATAGGCGACTTCTTCGAGGTTGGTGAATCCTTCGGACACCAGCAACTGCGCAAAGAATTCGTCCAGATCCAGCGTGTCCATGAACAGTTTGGTGCGGACTTCGAACTCGGCCTGACGGCGCTTGGATTCTTCTTCTTCGGTCAGGATGTCGATGTCGAGACCGGTCAGCATCGACGCCAGACGCACGTTCTGACCGCGACGACCGATGGCCAGGCTCAGCTGTTCATCGGGCACGACCACTTCGATCTTGCCAGCTTCTTCGTCCAGAACGACCTTGCTGACCTCGGCGGGCTGCAATGCATTCACCAGGAACGTCGGCATGTCCTCGTTCCAGGGGATGATGTCGATTTTCTCACCCTGAAGTTCGTTCACGACGGCCTGGACGCGGCTGCCGCGCATACCCACGCAGGCACCCACGGGGTCGATGCCGCTGTCATATGAAATGACGGCAATCTTGGCGCGCGAACCGGGATCACGGGCAACGGCCTTGATCTCGATGATGCCTTCGTAGATTTCCGGCACTTCCATCTTGAACAGTTCGGCCATGAATTCCGGTGCGGTCCGCGACAGGAAGATCTGCGGGCCGCGCTGTTCGCGGCGCACGTCCTTGATGTAGCAGCGGATGCGGTCGTTGGGGCGGTATGCCTCGCGGCCGATCTTTTCGTTGCGGCGCAGAATCGCCTCGCCAGAGCCTACGTCAACGATGACGTTGCCGTATTCCTCACGCTTGACCATCGCGTTGATGATCGTGCCGGCGCGGTCCTTGAATTCTTCGTACTGCTTGTCACGCTCGGCTTCACGCACCTTTTGCAGGATCACCTGCTTGGCGGATTGTGCCGCGATGCGGCCCAGTTCGACCGGGGGAACCTGTTCGACCAACGTGTCGCCGACCTTTGGGTCCTCGATGTAACCCTTTGCGGTCTCGACGGTGAATTGCGACTGATAGTTTTCGTATTCTTCCTCGTCCACCACCGTGCGCACACGGGTGAACGTCGCACGACCGGTCTTGCGGTCGATGCTGACGCGGATGTCCATTTCAGCGCCATAACGCGACTTTGCCGCACGCGCGAGCGACTCTTCCATCGCCTCGACCACCAGACCGGGGTCGATGTTTTTTTCGCGTGCCACGGCCTCTGCGGTCTGCAAAAGCTCCAGCTGGTTGGCGGATGTAATGGCCATCAGTTCATCTCCTTGCGCGAACTCGGTCGCTTTTTCGATCTCTTGTCGGGGGCGACGTTGTCGTCGCTGTCAATAATGGTCTGGACTTCGTCGAATTGGGTCTCGTCGATCAGGCCGCCGTCCTTGCGACCCTTGAGAGCCTCGCGGATCAGGTCGTCGGTCAGGACCAGTTTCGCATCCGACAGCCATTCGAATTTCAGGCCGATGGTGCCTTCTTCGATTTCGATCAGCACTTCGTCGCCCTCTACGCCGGCCAATTCGCCTTTGAACCGACGGCGACCGTCGATCAGCTCGTCCGTTTCGATCTTGGCCTCGAACCCCTGCCACTGTTCGAAATCCTTGAGACGGGTCAGGGGGCGGTCGATACCGGGGCTGCTGACCTCCAGCGTATAGGCGTCCAGGATCGGGTCCTCGACATCCATGACGGCGCTCACGGCGGTGCTGATCTTGCCGCAGTCGTCGACTTCGATGGTGCCGTCAGGTTTCTGCGCCATGATCTGGAGCGTCGTTTCCTTGCCGGACATCAGACGGATTCGCACGATTTCATAGCCCAGGTCCTCGACCACGGGGGTAATGATCTCTGCGATGCGACGGTCGATGGCCGCCTTGGCGATGAGGTCGTTCATGGATTCCTCCAAGCACAAAAAAACGGGCGCGCGGCCCGTTCGAAATTCCGGTTGGGCGCTGGGGGTGGAGGCCAGCACGCCGCTGTTGAGCATCACATAGAGCAACCTCAGACAAACTGCAAGTGATGCCGATCAGCGCCCCCGTGGCTGGATGTCAGGCCATCCACCAGCGTTCGGCCATGCGCGCATCGTCCATCGGTCGCTGGTGCCCCAGTTGCGCTGGCGTGCCGATCCGCGTCGATGCGGCCTGAAGCGTCGTGGCAAAGGCCGGAATGATCGCGCGGCCCTGATCACGCAGCAGCATCTGCGCCTCGGCATAGACTGCATCGCGCAGGTCGGCGTCCATCGTGGACCGCCCCTGCCGCAGCAAGTCCCGGAACCGGTCGGACGCCTCGATCCCGTCGGTTGCCTGGCCATAGGCCGCCAGCAACATCCAGTCGGCGGTTGCCCGCCCGGCGGATCCGATCCCCGCACAGGTCAGAACCTCGCGGCCCGACGCATCACGCAAGCTGATCCGGGGGCCGGTTGCGCCCCATGACCCCGTGATCCGCGCTGCACCGAAACCAGCCTGCGCCAGATGGTAGCCTGCCCGGTCAGGATCGCAGGCCAGGGTGTGGCCAGCCTGAAAATGAGGGTTTGCCGGGCCAATCGGACTGTCCGCGGCTACCTGACCATATCCCGCCAAGAGGTCGTCGACCCAGGCCTGCCGGTCTATCCCATGACGCAAGGCGGCCCGCAGATGATGTGCTGCCGGGCGCTGCGGCACGTGAAACGCATCGTGCTGGTTGCCCGACACCTGTTGTAGCGACAGTCGCGGATGTGCCGCGATTGACGCCGCATCCGCCGGGGCGACCCGGTTGATCGCATCCACACGCCCCGCGAGCAACGCCGAGAGCCGGACTGCGGGATCATTCATCGCGACATAGTCAATCCGGTCGAACCAGCCCGCAGTCTCGCCCTTGTAATGATCGTCTACGCGCACCGCCGTCATGCGCCGACCCGGCCGAAACGCCGTCACGCGGTACAGACCTGTGCCGATTCCGTCGCGCATCGCTGCGTTCATCTGGCCTGCCGGGTAGATCAACAGGTGGTGATCCGACAGCAAGTAGGGAAAATCCGCATTCGGCGCAGTCAGTTTCAACGTGACCTGATACGGGCCGGACGCCCGCAGATCGTCGATCAAACGCACGATTGCGCCCGCACCATAGGCGCGGTCGTCGTCGCGGTGCAGGTTCAACGAGGCGATCACATCCGCTGGGCCGAAATCCGCACCGTTGTGAAAACGCACGCCACGCCGCAGATTGAAAACCCAGGTCTGGCCATCCGTGCTGTCCCAGCTTTCGGCCAATTCACCCTTGAGGCTGCCATCCGCGGCGATTTCCGTCAGGCAATCGAACACTGCACCCTGACCCGCCGCAATCATGAACAGATCGCTGTGACCGCGCGCATCCCAGCTGTCGGACGGATGCGCCCCGCCCAGACCCGCGACCAGCGTGCCACCACGCGACTGCGCCCGCAAAGGCAGCCCTGTCAGCCCCAGCACACCGGCAGCCACCGCGCCCTGCAACAGGCGACGGCGGTTGGGGATAGTCGGTGCGCGTCGGTCTGACATGGCCTGCCTGTGCTGTGACTGTCTTGCAGGTTCGGCCGCAACGGCCGTCCTGTCAAACCCTATAGGCCCAGGGCCGCGCGCTGGGCGGCAAAGCGGTCCATCGCCCGCACCAATTCTGCGCTGATCCCCGGCTCCGACAGCGCGTGACCCGCGCGCCCGACCAGCTTCAGCGTCGACATCGGCCAGGCCTGCGACAGCCTGTAGCCCGAAATCGGCGGACAAATCATGTCATAGCGCCCCTGGACGATGACACCGGGGATTTGCGCCAGACGGTCCATGCGGTTCAGGATCGCCGTGTCGTCGTCCAGCCAGCCCTGATTCTGAAAATAGTGGTTTTCCAGCCGCGAAAACGCGCGGGCATAATCGGCGGGGGATTCGCCGGTCACACCATCGCTGTCTATCGCTGCCAGCGCGTTTTCCCAGGCAGCCCAGGCGCGGGCGTATTTGATTTCCTGCATCATGTCGCCGGAAAACAGGCGCTTGTGATAGGCCGCAATCAGGTCGCCGTGTTCGTCCTCGGGGATCAGCTTGGTAAAGCGGTCCCACAGATCGGGCCAGAACCGGCCCGCACCACCGCCATAGAACCAATCCAGTTCCGGCTGCGTCATCAGGAACACGCCCCGGATCGCAAGGGCCGCTGCACGGTCGGGATGCGTTTGGGCATAGATCAGCGACAGTGTCGCACCCCAGCTGCCACCAAACACGATCCACCGGTCAATTTTCAAAGTTTCGCGAATCAGTTCGATATCGCGGACCAGATGCCAGGTCGTGTTGTTGCTGACCGCGGCGTGGGGCCTTGATCGTCCGCAACCGCGCTGATCGAACAGAATGACCCGGTAGTGTTCGGGATTGAAATAGCGGCGCATCGCGGGGCTGCATCCACCGCCCGGACCACCATGCAGGACGACCACGGGAATGCCCGCAGGGTTTCCGCATTGTTCAACGTAGACCGTATGCCCATCACCAACGTCCAGAGTCCGCTGATCAAACGGATCAATCGGCGGGTAGAGATAGGCTGATGCGCTCTTTTGTTTCAGGCTTCTGTCCATGACAGTGGCATATAGTGCGCTACAATCTAAATCCACGCCCAACCCACTTGAGGACGCGATGAATACCAATACGATTGATGACGGCGAAATCGCCAAGTTCGAGGCGATGGCCGCCGAATGGTGGGACGAGACTGGCAAGTTCAAACCGCTGCACATGATGAACCCCGTCCGGCTGGACTATATCACGATGCAGGTGGCCGCCCATTACAACCGCGACCTGTCGGCCGACCGGCCTTTTGCCGGGCTGCGCATACTCGACATCGGTTGCGGTGGCGGTCTGTTGTGCGAACCGATGGCGCGGCTAGGTGCCGATATCGTGGGCGTTGATGCGGCCCCCCGAAACATTCCCGTCGCACGGGTTCATGCCGAACAATCCGGGCTGGACATCGATTACCGTGTGGGCACCGCCGAGGCGCTGGCCGCAGCAGGCGAACAGTTCGATGTCGTCCTGAACATGGAAGTGGTCGAACATGTGGCCGATCCCCAAGGCTATCTGGACGCTTGCCACGATCTGCTGAAACCCGGCGCGATCCACCTGTGTTCGACCATCAACCGCAACGCCAAATCATTCGCCATGGCCATCGTCGGGGCCGAATGGGTGATGCGCTGGCTCCCCAAGGGGACGCATGAATGGTCGAAATTCATCACCCCGGACGAGTTGTTCGCCATGATGACCAAGGCCGGAATGGAACCCGTCGACCGCACGGGTTACGTGTTCAACCCGCTGAGTTTCACTTGGTCGATGTCGCCCAAGGATCTGTCGGTGAACTATGTCACCGCCGCGGTCAGGCCCGCCGGCTAGGATGCTTCGAGGGACGTCAGGTCTGATCTGACAATTTGACCCGCAGTTCGCGCAACAGCGGCAGGGCGGCGCGGACCTTGTCCTCGCCCACCTTGCCGGCGACATCTGCAACCAGCGGTGTGATCGCCGCGATGGCCGCGTCCCGGGCGGCGCGACCCGCCGGACTGATCGACACCATCTTCTTGCGGGCGTCATCCCAATCGGGGCGGATATGGATATAGCCTGCCCACTCCAGCTTGGTCAGCGTGTTGGTCATCGCACCGCGCGTCAGGTGAAAGGTCTGCGCCAGCTGCGTGGGCGAGCGTTCCGCGTTGCTGTGGGCCAGATGGTTCAGCACGCTGAAGTGCGACAGTTCCATCCCCTTGGGCAGCACACGCGTCAGGGCATGGCGCACCAATTGATCCACGGCCAGCAGTTCGCTGAACAGGCTGACGGCAAGGTGCTGATTGGTATCGGTCAATGTGGCCCCGCGAATGGTCTGTCATGCGACAACGCCGGAATACGCCGCCGGGCCTGTTCTACCTGCGTCAGGTCAAGGTTCACAACCGTCACGCCGGGCGTGGTGCCAGCGTCGGCCAGCACCTCTCCCCAGGGGGCCACGGCCAGCGCGTGCCCCCAGGTCTGACGCGGCCGCCCCGCCTGTGCGGGATGCGTGCCGGTCTGGGCGGCAGCAAGGACGAAACACCCTGTTTCAATGGCACGCGCACGCAGCAGCGTTTCCCAATGGGCCGCCCCCGTGACCGGAGAAAACGCAGACGGCACAAGCAGGATATCGGCACCCGCCTGCGCCAATGCCCGATACAGATACGCAAACCGGAGATCATAGCAGATCGACAGGCCCAGCGTGGCCGTATCCGCGCGCACCGTCACGGCCTGCGCCCCCGGACGGTAGCCCGCGGATTCACGATAGCTTTCCGTGTCGCTGACGGTCACGTCGAACATGTGGATCTTGTCGTAGTAGGCCGCTATCGCGCCGTTTGGATCGATCAGGAAACTGCGGTTGGCGAACCGTCCGTCCACGTCATCCGTTTTCAGCGCCAGCGACCCGATGGACAGCCAAATTCCCAGATCCGCCGCCTGCGCGCGCAGGGCTGTCAACGTGGGATCATCGTCCTGCCGGTGCAGAACAAGCTGCTGGTGCGCCCGGTCCTGACTGACGCAGTTCGTCACCTCTGGCGTGCAGATCAGGGTGGCACCGGCCGCGGCAGCCTGCGCCACATAGGCCTGTGTTGCGCCCAGATTGACATCCGGGTCGTCGCCACTGGTCAGCTGGACCAGCGCCGCCTTCATGCGGCCAAGAGGGCGTCCAGCTTACCCGCCTGTTCCAGCGCATATAGATCATCGCAACCGCCCACGTGCACCTCACCCACGAAAATCTGCGGCACAGTGCGGCCACCATTGGCGCGCTGCATCATCTCGGCCCGTTTTTCGGGCTGCTGTGCAAGCGAGATTTCCTGAAACGCCACACCCTTGGAGGTCAGCAAGCGTTTGGCGGCGTGGCAAAAACCACAGGTCGGTGTGGTGTAGATTTCAACGGATGACATGACGATCCCTCGGGTTCAGTGCGTTTGATCATATCTAGTCATCTTTGACCGCCCTTGCCAGTGTGAGGACATGCACCTGCTGTGCGCCAACGCGCAATGCCGCGTCAGCCGCAGCTGCAAGCGTGGCACCCGTGGTCATCACGTCATCCACGATCAGCACGCAGCGACCTGCCATCGCCACCCCACGGCGCGGATGGGGCTGGATGGCGCGGTCGAGGGCGGCAAAGCGGGCGCTGCGGCCTGTCTGCACCATCTTGGGTGCGGGACGTGGGCGCACCAGCGCATCAGGCAGATGTTCCAAGCCCAACCGGCGGGCCACCAGCGTCGACAGCAGGTTCGCCTGATTATAGCGCCGCGCCAACAGGCGGGACCAATGCACGGGAACCGGCACGACAAGGGCGTCATCGTCAAAGAGCCCGGACGCCGCCTGCGTCATCCAGCGCGCGGCAGGCACGGCCAGATCGGTGCGGTCGCCGTGTTTCAGACCCAGCACCATCCGCCGACCGATCCCGTCATAGACCAACGCCGCGCGTCCCCGCGCCCAGGGACGCGCCAGGGTCATGCAGTCGTCGCAATGCAGCACCGCACCGCCTGCGTCGTCACCCATCAGGGGCGCACCGCACAGGTCGCAGGCCGTGCCGGTGATGAACCGCGTATCGCGCCAACACGGGCCGCACAGACCGTTTTCCGCAGCGGTGGGCTGATCGCAGGCGACGCAACTGGCGGGATAGATGGCGCGGATCACGCTTTGCAACTTCATCGCTTGCCCCTACATGACGCGGATGCAGCCATTGACCGACCGCCCCGCCCTGATACGCAATCGCGCCCGCGCCACCGAAAATTTCCTGCGCGTCCGCGCCATCGACGATGTCGAGGAAAGACTGCAAGAGGTTAACAGGTCGTTTACGGATGTGGCGATCGTTACGCCGCGGCCAGACCTGTGGCAGACGCGCCGGGCAGACGCGCGAATTGTCGCAGACGACGATATTCTTGATCTGCCGCAAGAGGCATTTGACCTGGTGATCCACGACCTGTCCCTGCACTGGGCGCAGGATCTCGTGGGGCAGTTGGTGCAATCGCGGCGGGCCTTGCGGGCGGACGGATTATTTCTGGCGACCCTGTTCGGGGGGCAGACACTGAACGAGCTGCGCAGCGCATTGGGACAGGCCGAGGCGCGTATCACCGGCGGGCTGTCGCCACGGATCGCGCCGATGGGTGAAATCCGCGATCTGGGCGGGCTGTTGCAACGTGCTGGATTCGCGCTTCCCGTCGCTGATTCTGACACGATCACAGTGACTTATACAGATGCCCTGGCGCTGATGCGTGACTTGCGCGCCATGGGCGAAGGCAACGCGCTGGACGCACGCCTGCGGCATCCGACACGCCGCACGGTCATGGATGCGGCAACGCAGCTGTATGCGGATCATTTCGGCACGCCGGACGGACGCGTCACCGCCACCTTCGAGATCGTCACGCTGACGGGATGGTGCCCTGCCGCCAACCAGCAGCAGCCCCTGCGCCCCGGCTCTGCCAAGACCCGGCTGGCTGACGCGCTGGGCGTGCCAGAGGCACCGCTGGACCCGTCCACAGATTGACCTGAGCCGCAAAGCGTTTATCTGACCCCTATCCCGCCGCAGAGGAGTTTTCGATGTTCGACGCAAAGTCAGAAGTGCGCCCCGCCACATGCCCGGTCCATGCCCCTGCGGACCACCCAGCCATTGAACCGGCCCGCGTCGGGATTCTGCTGGCGAACCTCGGCACACCTGACGGCACCGACTATTGGTCGATGCGGCGTTACCTGAACGAATTTTTGTCTGACAAACGCGTCGTCGATTATTCCGCCTGGATCTGGCAGCCCCTGTTGCAGCTGGTCATCCTGTCGAAACGCCCCTTTACCTCTGGCGCGGCCTATCGGTCGATCTGGAACACCGAAGCGGACGAAAGCCCGTTGCTGACGATCACCAAGGAACAGACCGCCGCCATCAAGGAAGAAATGCACAAGCGCTATGGCGACCGTGTGCGTGTCGATTTCTGCATGCGCTACGGCAACCCGTCGACCAAATCCAAGGTCCGCGAAATGACCGAGGCCGGTTGCCAGAAAATTCTGTTTTTCCCGTTGTACCCGCATTACGCCGGTGCCACGTCGGCCACAGCAAACGACCAGTTTTTCCGCGCGTTGATGCAGGAAAAATGGCAACCGATCGCCCGCGTGGTCGAACCTTATTACGAGGACCCGGCCTATATCGACGCCCTCGCCCAATCCATCGAAACCGCCTATGCCAAGATGGACAAGAAGCCTGAAAAGCTGATCTGTTCCTATCACGGTGTGCCGGAACGCTATCTGCGCGAGGGCGATCCGTACCACTGCCAGTGCCAGAAAACGACGCGCCTGCTAAAGGAACGGCTGGGCTGGGACGACACGCAGATCGTCACGACATTCCAGTCGCGCTTTGGCCCCGAAGAATGGCTGAAACCCTACACCGTCAAGGAAGTCGCCCGACTGGCTGAAGAAGAAGGCGTCAAAAACATCGCCGTCTGCGCGCCCGCCTTTTCGGCCGATTGCATCGAAACACTGGAAGAGATCAACGAAGAGATCAAGGAAAGCTTTGAAGAAGCGGGTGGAGAGCATTTCACCTATATTCCCTGTCTCAACGCTGACGCCGCGCATATCCACGCGCTGTCTGGTGTCATCGACCGCAACCTGACGGGCTGGATCGACCAGTAGGGCTTGCGCGTTTGCCCTGCCCGTGTCAGCGATCACGCTGACATCAGGGAGGGTTCCATGTCGATCATTGGCCGGATGAAACCGCAGCACCGCGTCTTTGCGGGATTTGCAATCTATGCATTCATTCTGGGTCAATTGTTCACCCGCCTGCCCACGGTCAAGGACGCGATGGGCATTGGCGAAGGTGCGCTGGGCCTTGGACTGATCGGCGCGCCCGTCGGCACACTGATTGCGCTGACGCTGGCCCCGCCGCTGATCGAACGGTTCGGTCACAAACGGTCGATGATTGCCGCGCTGTGCACCATGTCGGTGTTCTACGCCATTGCCGTCCATGCCACCGGGCCGGTCGCGCTGTTCTTGTTGCTGGTGCCCGCGGGCCTGACGCTGGGCACCGTCGAGATCATCATCAACCTAGAGGCTGACCGGGTCGAGGCGACCCTGCCCTACCGTATCATGAACCGCGCCCATGCGTTCTGGTCGCTGGGGTTTTTCGGTGCCGGCCTGTTCGGTGCGCTGATGGCGCAGATCGGGCTGTCGCCACAACTGCATCTGGCGCTGGTCGTGCCGCTGTCGGGGGCCGCGATCTGGCTGCTGCTGTCGGATTTCAGCGCCGCACCGAAACGGGGATCGGAAATGACCGGTCCGTCATCCATGGTCGCAAGGCCGTCGCTGGCGATCATGGCGCTGGTCGGGCTGTGCCTGTCCGCCATGGTGCTGGAAGGCGGATCGATCGACTGGTCGGCGATCTACATGCGCACGATTTTCGAGACAGCGCCCTATTTCGGCGGGCTGACCGTGGCGACCGTGGCGCTTTCCCAGGCGCTGTTGCGCTATTTCGCCGACCCGGTCGTCGACCGCTTCCAGCCCGTCCCTGTCGCGCGCGGGATGCAGGTCGCCATGGCTGTCGGCGTCGTCATGGTCTTTTTCGCGCCGAATGCCTGGGTCGCACTCGCAGGGTTCGCCATGATCGGGGCCGGCACGTCGGCGCTGTTTCCACTGGCCATGTCCGCCGCAGCGCAACGCACGGACAGACCGTCATCGGTCAATGTCGCAGCACTCGCGCAGTTCAGCTTTGTCGCATTCCTGCTGGGACCGCCGCTGCTGGGTTTCGTGGCGGAACACATCGGGTTGCGCTGGGTGTTTGGCCTGACCCTACCGCTGATCCTGCTGTCGGCAGCCCTGTCAAAAGGCCTGCAACCAGAGACAGAAAAGCGCGCGGCCTGAGCAGCCGCGCGCCTGCATTTCGGCAAGTCTGATCCGTTACAGAACCAGAACCTGCGTGCCCAGTTTGGTCATGTTGAACAACTCGGCGATATGTTCGTTGTACAGACCGATGCAGCCGTTCGATGACCGGCGCCCGATCTTGCGCGTGTCATGGGTGCCGTGGATGCGGTAATACTGCCATGTCAGCCACAGCGCGTGGGTGCCCAGCGGATTGTCGGGGCCGGGACCGATGTAATCGGGCCATTCGGGGTTGCGTTCCTTCATCGACGGGGTCGGACGCCAGTCGGGGCCATCGACCTTTTTGATGATCTCAGTTTCGCCACGGCGGGTCAGATCGTCGGTCAGCGGAACGGACGTGGGATACAGCTTGTAGATGCTTTCGTCCTCGCTCCAGTAATGCAGCGCCCGGCTTTGCAGGTCGACGAGGATCGCACCATTCGTCAGGCTGCCAAAGTAGGGGCGCCAGTCCAGCGACCGAAAACTGGCGACGTTACGCGTGACGGCACTGCCACCGCGGATGTTGGCCTCCATCTCGGTGCTGTTGGCTTGCGCCAATGCAGGCGTCGCAAGGGCGGCGGCACCGGTTGCCAGCATGGCACGGCGCGTGATCAGGGTCGGTTTCTTCATCAAATCCACCTCAACTTCTTATTTTGCTTTTTCTTATTTTGCTTTTGCAACGGATAGGCGGGGCGTATCCAGCGGACAATTCAAACTTGCGTGCATTGGGCAAAGCCTTGCCGAAGCGTGTTTGATTAGCATCGCAAGCTCGCGTAACACAGAGCTGAATTTGAAGGATCACCTGATGCATCGACGCCTTGTTCTGACTGGTCTGGCCACCGTCGCACTGACCGCCTGCGCACGCGCACCGCGTGGCCGGATCGGCCCTGACGGCCTGCCGCTGCCGCAGGTCTACAACATTCAGCCTGGCGACGAGGATGACATCCAGTTTCGCATGCTGGACAGTGTGAATACCCTGCGTCGCGCTGCCGGCGTACCATCGGTGGAGCTGGACCCGCAGCTGACCGCCGCGGCTGCCACCCATGCCCGCGACATGCAGGCCCAGAACCGTCCCTGGTTGTTCGGATCTGACGGATCGTCACCGCTGGACCGGGCACGCATCGCAGGATTCCGAGGTCGGATTCTGGGCGAAAACATCGCTGAATCCTACGAAACAGAGCTGGAAACCCTCGCCGCCTGGATGAAGCAAGAAGACACGCGCCGTGTCGTGCTGGACCCGGCCGCGCGGCGCATGGGTCTTGCTTGGTCCCAAGAGGCAAACGGCAAGCTGTGGTGGACGATGAACATGGGTAGCGACCCGTTCGCACAGGCACCGATCGCCAGTGTCGCAGGGTTCACCCCCGCAATCACGCGCTAGGGGTAGATAAAGATCGGCGTGCCGTCGCGCACCATGGCATAGATTTCTTCAATCTCGGCATTGGTGACGGCGATACAGCCCCAGGTCCAGTCGGGCTGTCCGATATACATTTCTGGCGTGCCGTGGATAAAGATATCGCCGCCCGGTGATTTACCCATGGCGCGTGCCACCGCGATATCGCGCGAATTCGGGTAGGAAATGCCCAGTGACAGGTGAAACCGGCTGTTGGGGTTGCGGCGATTGATACGATAGGCACCTTCGGGCGTGCGACCGTCACCTTC
This sequence comes from Loktanella sp. DSM 29012, assembly GCF_900110705.1. Taxonomy (GTDB): domain Bacteria; phylum Pseudomonadota; class Alphaproteobacteria; order Rhodobacterales; family Rhodobacteraceae; genus Loktanella; species Loktanella gaetbuli. The sequence continues at coordinate 227,585 of NZ_FOEJ01000001.1, forward strand.
GACGACCTTGTGACCTTCGGGGGCGAACCCCATTTCCATTTCGTATTGCTTCAACAACTGGTTGTTGTGCAGCAATTGCAGAATGCGCTGGCCCTTGAACACCTGAACGCGTGTCACCTCGGGACCGTTGTAGGTCAGAAAACGCGCTGGTTTACCGGCACATGCAGCGAGAAACGCGCCCAATGCCCCGAAAATGGCGAAACGTCGTGTCAGGTTCATGGCTCGTCCCCACAGGTCCGGTCTGCGCCGGTCACCCGCAATCTACGACAGCGCGCGAACCTGCGCTAGCGGACAAGCGGTGCAACATCACCCGCGTGTCAGTTGCGCCACCACTTCTGCGTGAGGTGACCAGCGGAACTGGTCCACAACCTGAACCCAGTCAACAACAAATCCCGCAGCGACCAATGTGGCGACATCCCGCCCAAAGGTGACGGGGTTGCACGATACCATCGCTACCCGGTTGATCCCGCTGGCCGCAATCGTGGCCACCTGTGCGGCAGCGCCCGCACGCGGCGGGTCGATGACAACGGCATCAAACCCCTTGAATTCGTCGGGTTCCAGCGGACGGCGGAACAGGTCGCGTGTCAGCGTGGTGACCCGTTTCAACCCGCGCGCACTGCGCCAGCCCCGATCCAGTGCGGCCAGCATCTCGGCCTCGCTCTCGACGGCCAGCATCTCTGCCTGCGTGGCGAGGGCCAGCGCAAACGTCCCGCAACCGGCAAACAGATCAACAATGCGATCAGCGCCTTGCAGGATCTCCTGGACCGCGTCGCGCAGGGCACCCTCGCCATCAGCTGTGGCTTGCAGGAATGACCCCGGCGGCGGCGTGACCTTTACCGGGCCAAAGGACTGCGCCGGGGACTGGATCGTCACCAAGGTTTCATCGTTCCACGTCAGCCGTGCCAACCCGCTGTTCTGCGCAAAAACCGCAAGGTCGAGGCGCAACTGGTCGGTCAGTGGCTGGTCGGTGCCGATCAGCACATCCAGCCCGTTCAGGCTCTCGGTAACGGTCAGCCCGACCTCGCCCCGGCGGGACGCGGCCAGGACGGTCAACGCTTCCAGCATCGGGATCGCGGCAGACAGCGCGGGCGTGACCAGCTGGCAATCGGGCACCGCCACCAGCACATCGGATGCACGTGCGTGAAACCCGACCATCGCACCCTTTTTCGTGCGGCGACCGGCAAATTTCGCACGCCTGCGCGATTGCGGTGGAGAGGTGTGCAAGGTGCGAAACGGCGGTGTCAGGCCATGCGCGGACAGGGCCCGTTCGACGATCCCCTGTTTGAAACCAGCCACATAGGCGTCAGAGGCATGCTGCAACGCACAGCCGCCACAGGTTTTGAAATGACGGCAGGGCGGTGCGACCCGATCGACCGACGGTGTCACAATCTGCGCTGATCCATCGTCGCGCAGGGCCACGTCCTCGCCCGGCAGGGTGCGCGGGATCAGCGTGCCATCCTCGGCGCGGCCCAGTCCTAGATGCGTCATCGCGGTGATTTTCATTCAGCGGCGTCCTGTAGCGTCAAGAAGCCCCCCGATTGCCTATTCCAGTAGCGCGCGTAAAGCCCATTTTGCGCCAGCAGGCTGTCATGGGTGCCTTCTTCGACGATACGTCCCTCTTCCAGCACGATGATCCGGTCCATCTGGCGCAGCGTGGACAGCCGATGTGCAATGGCGATGACGGTCTTGCCGTCCATCACCTGATCCAGTGCGGACTGAATCGATGCCTCGACCTCGGAGTCGAGCGCGCTGGTCGCCTCGTCCAAGATAAGGATCGGCGCATCCTTGAGGATCGCGCGGGCAATCGCGATGCGCTGCCGCTGGCCGCCCGACAGTTTCACGCCGCGTTCGCCCAGATAGGCGTCGAACCCGGTGCGTCCGGCATGATCACGCAAACCGGGAATGAAACTGGATGCCTCTGCCCGGTCAGCGGCAGCGTTTAGCGCCGCATCGTCCGCATCCGGATTGCCATAACGGATGTTATCGCGGGCAGAGCGGTTGAACATCGACGTTTCCTGCGTGACCATCCCGATCTCGCGCCGCAGGCTTTCTTGTGTGACGTCCCGCAAATCCTGACCGTCGATCAGAATCCGCCCCTTTTCCGGGTCATAGAGCCGCAGCAACAAGGCAACGAGCGTGGATTTCCCCGCGCCGGATGCACCGACGATCCCCAGTTTTTCGCCCCCGCCGACATGCAGGGTCACGTCGCGCAGGCCGCCCTGCCCACCGCCATAGGTGAACGTCACACCGTCCAGCATGACCGCACCGTCGGTCAGCGCCAACGCAGCGGCATCAGGAACATCGGTCAGCGCATGGGGTGGCGACAGCGTCTGGATCGCATCCTCGATTTCGCCCACGTTGCCGTACATCTGCATCAGAGTGAAACTGACCCACCCCGTCATCTGCGACAGCCGCAATCCGATGGTGCCTGCAATCGCGATGTCACCGGCGGTGGCGGCGCCATTGGTCCACAGCAGCAGCGTGATCCCGACGAGAAGGACCGGCAGCGTGCCCGCCAGCGCCATCAGGAACAGGCGAAACCACACGTTGACCCACCCATAGGCGAGCCCCGCGACGCGGAATTTTTCCATCGCACCGATGGCGGCCCGGTCCTCGTGGTCGGCATGGGCAAACAGCTTGACCGTCTTGATGTTTGTGATCGTGTCGACGACCTGCCCGCTGACCATCGCCCGCGTGCCGGCCCTCGCCTTGGACGTGGCGCGGATTTTCGGCATGAACCCACGGATCAGCGCGATATAGGCAACCAGCCAGACGGCCAGCAACAGGGCTGACCACATATCAATGCCGGTCAGCAGCAGCACGGACCCCACGACCGAGGCCAGCGCATAGACCACCGTCTGCACGAAATCGACAGCCGTGTCGGTTGTCGCACGCGCCGCCTGCATCTGTTTTTGACTGATCCGACCTGCAAAATCGTTGTCAAAGAAACTGACCGCCTGTCCCAGCGTGTGCCGGTGCAACCGCGACAGCACCAGCGTATAGATGCCCGGCCCCATCACCACGACGTTCAACAGCGCCGACAGCCCCAGCGTAATCGGCCGCGCAAGGATGAAAAACGCCACGACAGCAGCCAACAACCAGACGTTGCTGGCAAAAAATCCATCCGCGTCCGCTGCGAGCGCCCGGTCGATCACCCGGCCAAGGATCAGCGCGGAAATCACCTCGAGCGCGCCAGCCGCGATGGACAGCAACGATCCCAGACCCAGTGCACGCCCACTGCCTGCCAACGCCCAGCGCAGGAATGCGGCGAGTGAATTCGGTGGCGGTCCCTCTGCCGGGGCAAAGGCGTCGATCATCGTTTCGGGTTTCATCCGTCGTCCCCTAAAAATCCGCCTGACTGACGTGCCCAGAACTGGGCATAGCGCCCTTGCTGCGCAAGCAGGCTGTCGTGCGTGCCGTCTTCGACGATGCGCCCGTTTTCCATGACGATGATCCGGTCCATGCGTGCGATGGTCGACAGGCGGTGCGCGACGGCAATCACCGTCTTGCCATTCATCATCGTGACCAATGCGGACTGGATCGCCGCCTCGACCTCTGAATCTAGCGCGCTGGTGGCTTCGTCCAGCACCAGGATCGGTGCATCCTTGAGAATGACGCGGGCCAGGGCGATACGTTGCCTTTGCCCGCCTGACAATTTGACCCCGCGTTCACCCACCAGTGCGTCGTAACCACGGCGCCCCTCGCTGTCCTCGAGCGTCAGGATGAAATCATGCGCAGCGGCCTGCCGGGCGGCAGCAATCATCGCGCCCTCGTCCGCATCGGGCCTGCCATACAGGATGTTGTCTCGCACGGACCGGTGCAAGAGAGAGCTGTCTTGCTGCACCATTCCGATGGCACGCCGCAGGCTGTCTTGGGTGACGTGGCGAATATCCTGTCCGTCAATCTCGATCCGACCCTGTTCTGCGTCGTAAAACCGCAAGAGCAGTTTGATCAGGCTCGATTTTCCGGCCCCGGACGCGCCAACGAGGCCGACCTTTTTCCCCGCCGGAATCGTCAGGTCGATCTGGTCCAGACCGCCCCCGCCCCGGCCGTAATGATGGCTCAGCCCTGTGATCTGCAATGCGCCTGCGGTCATCGCCAGCGGTTTGGCATCGGGGCTGTCGACCAGCCGCGTGCGCTGGCCGATGGTTTCCAACCCCTCGGCCACGACGCCGAGGTTCTGGAACAATGTCGAGACCGCCCACATGATCCAGCCGCTCATGCCGTTCAGGCGCAAGGTCAACGCGGTGGCAGCCGCGACAACGCCGGCACTGGCCAGCCCGTTCAGCCACAAAAACAGCGCATAGCCGACAACGCCGACGATCAGCCCGCCGTTCAGCACCAGCAGCGCGATGTCCATGATGGAATAGAGCCGCATTTCACGCTGGAACGTGGTGCGCGCGCCCTCGATCGCGTCGCGGGCGTAGGCCACTTCCTTGTCGTGATGGGCGAACATCTTGACCGAGTGGATGTTGGTATAGCTGTCCACGACACGGCCCGTGACCACCGAACGCGCATCGGACGCGGCCTTGGACGCAGGCCCGATGCGGCGGATCGTCCATTGCAACAGCAACAGATAGGGCACCAGCCACAGCATCATCGGCAGGATCAGCCGTGCGTCACTGTTGCCCAGCAGGATCACAGCACCGATCAGATAGGCCAGCGCAAAGGCAATCGCGTCGAACACCTGAAAGATCGCCTCGCCCGCGGCGGGTGGCGTCTGCATGATCCGGTTCGCGATGCGCCCGGCAAAATCGTCTTCGAACCAACCGACAGATTGGCGCAGCACCTGCCGGTGTGCGCGCCAGCGGACCAGCGTGGTAAAGTTCGGCAGGATCGTGTTGTTCAGCAACGCCACCTGTGCGCCCTGCACGATGGGGCGCAGAACCAAAATGAACAGGGCCACGACGATCAGTTCGATCCCGTGGTTGTCCCAGAATGCCGCGCGCCCCGTGTCCAGCAGATCGACCAGCCGCCCCAGGTAATAGATCAACCAGACCTCGACGGCGGCGACCGCTGCCGCCAGCACGGCAGTGACCGCGAACATCCGCCGAAATGGCCCCGCGTAGTCGCGCAGAAACGGGATCAGCCGCTGCGGCGGCGTATCCGTTTCTGTGTAGGCAACATAGGGATCGACAAGACGTTCAAAGAAACGAAACACGGGAGACAGACCTGAAATGTGATTAGGCCCTCGGTGTCTGCCCCTTTGTCCGGGGTTTCAAGTGGCGCCGCGTAGCAGGTCGTCACGTGAAAGTGTGAAACCGGACGCGATCCAGCGTGATTCGGCCTGTTTCAGGGCCTGTCCCAACGCAGGCCCCTGCACGGCAGGCATGAAATCTGCGGCACTGACCGGCAGGGTCTGATCTGCAGCAAAACGGGCGCTTTGCACCGCATTGGGGTCGATTTCCTGACCCATGGTCGCGGCAAGGATCGCCAGTTTGTCGATCGCGATAGCCGCGCCGTGTCGATATCCCATTTCCGCCGGGCTTGCCTGGTCAGCGCGCAGCGTGTCGATCATCGCGGCCTGTGCCTTGCTCAGCCGTAGCCGGTCCAGCGATCCCCCCAGCGCCGCGAGGCGTCGCATTGGATCGGGTGCCAGACCCGCGCGTTGTTCCACATGCACCAGCACGGTCAACACATCGGCAGCGGCCCCGGTCAACACCCGCATCAGCGCGCCACAGGCGGCCATGCTGGCGACAGCGGGTGCCGGATCGGGCGCTGCCAGCAGCTTGAGCAGTTCTTGCGTGACCCGTTCCGCGGACAGGCCATCCAGCCCGTCGGCATTCATCGCGCAGGCCGCCAGACCGTCGGCGTCAATGCCCAGCGCCGGGTCGCCATACCAGGCGAAGAACCGGAAAAACCGCATGATACGCAGATAATCCTCGCGGATGCGCAGCACAGGATCACCGACGAACCGCACCCGCCCGGCTAGGGCATCCGGCACACCCCCCAACGGATCGGCGATGCTGCCGTCCGCGCCTGCATAGAGCGCATTCATCGTGAAATCCCGGCGGCGGGCATCCTGAGCCAGATCATCGGTGTAGGCGACGGTGGCGTGCCGCCCGTCCGTGTCGATGTCGCGGCGAAACGTCGTGATCTCGTAGGGTGCGCCATCCGCAATCACCGTGACGGTGCCGTGGTCGATCCCGGTCGGCACGACCTTTAGCCCCGCTGCCTGCGCCAGCGCCATCACCCGGTCAGGCCGGGCATCCGTCGTCAGATCCAGATCACTGACCGGTGCGCCGATCAACGCGTTGCGCACGCAACCGCCGACAAACCACGCCTGATGGCCTGCCTCTGTCAGCATGGTGCAGACCGCAACCGATGCGGGCGTCGTCAGCCAGGGGGCATCCAACCGGGTCATACTGCCATCCGGTCAGCCAGCGTGCGCAGGATCCGGCCCGTGGCACCCCAGATGTAATAGGGGCCATAGGGAACGGTATAGTAATGCCGCCTGCTGCCTTGCCAACGGCGGCTTTGGATCAGGAAACGGGCGGGGTCGGATACATGGGCCAATGGCACCTCGAACACTTCGGATACTTCGCCCGCCTCCGGACGCGGGGTGAAATCCCTGTCGATCATCCCGATTACAGGGGTCATGTCAAAACCGGTCACCGTCTCGTGGCTGGGCAAGGCACCCAGCACACGCACCGCAGACCGGGGCAAACCGACCTCTTCCTCTGCCTCGCGCAGGGCGGCGGCGATTGCGTCAGCGTCGCCTGCATCCAGCTTGCCACCCGGAAAGGCAATCTGCCCCGGATGGTGGCGCAAGGCAGCGGACCGTTTCGTAAGGATCACAGTCCCACGGGCCGGCCGCACGGCGATCAGCACGGCTGCCGGTCGCAATGTGCGGCCTGCCGGTCGCATCACGTCGGGGTTCAGGTCATAATCAGTGGATGGCCGGCCCGGACGGGCCAGCGCACCCAGCAGACGGGATTCCAGATCAGGCGTCGCCATCGGTTTTTTCGGCCTCGAACCCCAGCGTATCAGGCTGGAATTCGTAATGCGCGCCGCAAAACTGGCAATCGGCGGTGACGATGCCTTCGTCGGTGGTCATCGTGCCGATGTCCTTGGCCGAATAGATCGACAGGCTTTGACGGACGCGATCAGCCGAACAGGTGCAACCAAAGGTGATGGGCTGGGCGTCATAGACGCGCGGTGCCTCTTCGTGAAACAGACGCACCAGCAGGTCCGTGGGCGCAACCGATGGCCCGATCAGTTCCAGATCGTCCACCGTATCCAGCAGCAGGTTCGCGCGGCGCCAGTTTTCGCCCTCATCATCCGTCAGAATATCCTCTGCGGCCAGCAAACCACCCTCGCCGCTGCCGCCTTCACCGCTGGCAAAGGGGGACGCCTTGGGCATGTGTTGCAGCATGACGCCACCGGCACGCCAGCGCGCGCCCTGGCCTGCGTTCTGGTTCAGGCCGAACGATAGCGAGAACCGCGTCGGAATCTGTTCGGACTGAGCAAAGTAAGTCTCGGCGCAGGCGGACAGGCTACTGCCGGTCAGGGGCGTGATCCCCTGATAGGGCGCCATGCCGCTGCCCTGGTCGATCAGAATGGCGAAATAACCGTCGCCAACCTGTGAAAACGGGTCCGCGCCCGCATCCAGCAGATCGGCGTCATATCCGGCGTAGGCCCGCATCCGGGCCGGTTCGCCGTCCTCGGTCGGGCCATAGTAATCCGTGGCGATCAGGCGCGCGGCACCCGATGACCGCACCTGTAGCGACAGCTTCCATTCCAGTTTCATGGTCTGGCCGATCAACGCGGTCAGCAGGGCCATTTCGGCAACCAGTGCCTCGATGACCGGAGGATAGTCATGCTGTTTCAGGACCGCATCCAGAACACCGTCCAGGCGCGCAACGCGGCCCCGGATGTCGGACGCATCCAGCGTGAATGGCAGAACGGTGTCGTCCCAGGCGATCTGAGAGCCTAAGGTCATGGGCTTTCCTAACTTGTGCGGAATTTGCATATCGGGTCCATATAGTCACGGCAAGCAATGGTCCAAGGGGGCGACGATGATCCGCAGATACGGGACACCCCCGAAACATGACGTGCGCTATGGTTTGCGCCCCGGTGCCTATGTGATTTTGCCGCGTGACGGGATGCTGTTGCTGACATGGCAGGGCGATCCGCACAACGAACTACAGCTGCCCGGCGGCGGCATTGATCCCGGTGAAACCCCCATTCAGGCGCTGCACCGCGAGGTGTTCGAGGAAACCGGTTGGCGCATCGCCAAACCCCGCCGTCTGGGGGCATTTCGCAGGTTCACCTGGATGCCCGAATACAAACGCCACGCGGAAAAGCTGTGTCATATCTACGTGGCGCGCCCCACCCTGCGGATCCGCAACCCGGTGGAACCCAACCACACCGCCGTCTGGGTCAGCCCCACCGATGCGCTGGGGATGCTGGCAAATGACGGCGATGCCGCGTTTTTGCGGGGTGTCATCTGACCGACAACGGCGCAAACCTTGCCCCGCATCACAAATCGCAGTATCGCGCTGGACCAACGCTCACGTTGCAAAGGCCCTTACCATGACCGCGCCCAAGAAAGTCGTCCTCGCCTATTCCGGCGGTCTGGACACATCGATCATCCTCAAATGGCTCAAAACCGAATACGGCTGCGAGGTCGTGACCTTTACCGCTGATCTTGGTCAGGGTGAGGAACTGGAACCCGCTCGCAAGAAGGCCGAGGATATGGGTGCCTCCAGCATCTATATCGAGGACCTGCGCGAGGAATTCGTGCGCGATTTCGTGTTCCCGATGTTCCGCGCCAATGCCGAATACGAGGGGCTGTATCTGTTGGGCACATCCATCGCGCGCCCGCTGATTTCCAAGCGTCTGGTCGAGATTGCAGCGGCAGAAGGTGCCGATGCCGTCGCCCACGGTGCAACCGGCAAGGGCAACGATCAGGTCCGGTTCGAAATCGCGGCCTACGCCCTGAACCCCGATATCAAGGTCATCGCCCCCTGGCGCGAATGGGACCTGACCAGCCGCACCAAGCTGCTTGAATTTGCCGAGCAACACCAGATTCCCGTCGCCAAGGACAAGCGCGGCGAGGCACCGTTCAGCGTCGACGCCAACCTGCTGCACACCTCGTCCGAGGGCAAAGTGCTGGAGGACCCGGCGATCGAGGCCCCCGATTACGTCTATCAGCGCACCGTCGCACCAGAGGACGCCCCCGACACGCCCGAAATGGTGGAAATCACCTTTGAGCGTGGCGATGCGGTTGCGATCAACGGCGAGGCAATGTCGCCAGCCACAATCCTGACCAAGCTGAACGAATTGGGTGGCAAGCACGGCGTGGGTCGCCTTGACCTCGTGGAAAACCGGTTCGTGGGCATGAAATCGCGCGGCATCTACGAAACCCCCGGCGGCACCATCCTGCTGGAGGCCCACCGCGGCATCGAGCAGATCACGCTGGACAGCGGTTCCGGCCACCTCAAGGACAGCATCATGCCCCGCTACGCAGAGCTGATCTACAACGGCTTCTGGTTCTCGCCAGAGCGGGAAATGCTGCAAGCGCTGATCGACAAGAGCCAGGAGCACGTACAGGGCACCGTCCGCGTGAAACTGTACAAGGGTTCGGTCAACACCGTCGCCCGCTGGTCCGATGCCTCGCTTTATTCAGAGGCGCACGTCACGTTCGAAGACGACGCCGGTGCCTATGACCAGACCGACGCGCAGGGTTTCATCCAGCTGAACGCGCTGCGCCTGAAACTGCTCGCCGCACGCGCACGGCGGTTGAAGAAGTAGAACGAAACAACCCGCCCCGGTTTGCACCGGGGCGGGTTTAACAAATCACTCGTTAACGCCGGGCCTGGCGATACTGGTTAAAACAATACTCACTATCCTGCCCGGATATCTGAAACATTTCAGGTCGCGTGCAATCTTGGCGACCATTCGTGAATAGCCACGAGGCGCATCCGGGCAAAGTTTCAGGGGCAGACGAATTATTTCAGCCGACAGGAAAACAGCCTGTCGTAATGCGACATCGCGCGCGCGGCGAGGGCTGCTGCCTCGCCCGTCAGGTCCGGCAAGGCCTGCTCTGCCGCAGCGAACCCCGTGCTGGCATGAACCGCACCATACCAATGCGGGGCCCACGCCCCATCGTCAGGATGGCCGCCTGCGGGCCAGGACAGCATCGCAGGATCAAAATCCATACCGATCGCGTCACACAATTTGCGCAACATGGATTCGGGATCTGCCCGGATATCGGCGCTGTCGATAATGATCCCGCCAATCCGGTCGAACAAGGCCGTCTGCGCGGCAAACCCGATATCGTCATCCGTGACGCTGTCGCGTTTTGCGCCGTAGCTGGCGACGACCCGCGCGGGATGCCGGATCAGGTGAATATTCACGCAATCCGACACCCAGTCCAAAGGCATCCCGTCCATGTGATGCGGCATGTGTTTCATGTAGAAATGGGGCTTGTTATCGGGGATCGGCCCGGCGCAGCGCGCAGCAACACGGGCCGGATCGGTTTCATGCGCCGCCAGAATGGCATCGCGCATCGGATGGTCCGCACCCGTCCGCGCAAGGTAGGGCGCGTAGAATGGTTCATCCCAGACCGCGAAATCCGGCCGGGCACCAAAGCTGTACATCATTGCCGTCGACAGGTTGCGCGGCCCGGACCACATCGCGATTTTCATGCCGCCTCCACCAATGCCTTGTACAACCCCCTGATCCTTGTGGTCACCGGACCCAGCTGCCCGCTGCCGATCGCCCGCCCGTCGATCGTGCCAACGGGCGTCTGCGCACCAAAGGTACCCGTCAGGAACGCCTCGTCCGCGCCATAGGTATCAACCAGCGAATAATTGCGTTCAAACACCGGAATGCCATCCGCCCGGCAAACGTCGATCACCTTTTGCCGGGTGATGCCGTTCATGCAGTAATCACCGGTGCTGGTCCAAACCGCCCCCTTGCGCACGATAAAGAAATTGCAGGCGTTGGTCGTATTCACGAAACCATGCACATCCAGCATCAGCGCCTCGTCCGCGCCCGCCTTTTGTGCAGCGATACAGGCGAGGATGCAGTTCAGTTTGGAATGACTGTTCAGCTTGGGGTCTTGGGTCATCGGCAGACCGCGTTGGTGCGGCACCGTCGCCAGATTGATCGGGCGCGGAATGGACGGTTTGGAATGTTCCATGATGATGACCATGGTCGGGCCCGACTGCGACAGCGACGGGTGCTGGAACGGGCGCACCTTGACCCCGCGCGTGATCATCAGACGTGCGTGCGCATCGGTGGTCATGTCGTTGGCGCGGCGCGTGTCCTCGAGCGCGGCAATCACGCCTGCCCGGTCCAGCCCGATGTCCAGATCAATCGCCTTTGCGGCCTCGAACAGACGGTCCATATGATCGTCCAGAAAGGCCCAGCGCCCGTCATACAGGCGCAGACCTTCCCAGATGCCGTCACCCAGCATGAAACCGCTGTCATAGACGCTGACCGTGGCCTCGGCCTTGGGTCTCAGATGGCCATCGACCCAGATCAGAATGTCATTGTTGCGCAAATCCTCTGCGGATTGATGGGTCGATACCTCGGGGGGCATTGAAAATCCTTCCAGTTTTCCGCGACGCTAGGCCGATCTTTCACACGGGTAAAGACCGCGTGAGGACGCCGCGACAGCATTGCGCAGACGCTGTGCGCCGTTGCACGGTCAGGCGACTTTGCGAGGGGGAAAGTAATGTTCAAACGTCTGATCACCGCCGTGATCTGTGCACTGGGTCTGACGACCGGGGCACAGGCACAGGCGACGCAGACCGCCATCGTTGCGGGTGGCTGTTTCTGGTGTGTCGAGGCTGATTTCGAAAAGGTGCGCGGTGTCGGCGATGTCGTGTCAGGCTACACCGGCGGCACCACGGCGAACCCGACCTATAATGCTGTCGTGCGTGGCGGGACCGGCCACTACGAAGCGGTCTTTATCCCGTTCGACCCGAACGTGATCAGCTACCGCGAGATCATCGACCTGTTCTTGCGCAGCATCGACCCACTGGATGCCGGCGGACAGTTCTGCGACCGTGGCAACAGCTATCGCAGCGCGATCTTTGCGCTGAACCAGCAACAGGCAAACGAGGCGACGGCAGCGATCAATGCAGCCCAGCGCCAGCTGCGCCGACAGATCGTCACGCCGGTTCTGCCCGCCAGCACTTTTTATCGCGCCGAAGCTTACCATCAGAACTACTACAAAAGCGAAGGTCTGAAGGTCACGCGCGGCGGCGTGAAAACCAAGATGGGGGCCTATGAATACTATCGCCGGGGCTGCGGCCGCGATGCCCGCGTGGCGCAAATCTGGGGCGCGGATGCGCCCTTTGTCCACTAGCTGCCGTCGAGCATCATGTCCTGGACCTCCTTGAGGTCCGGGATCACGTCCGCGGTGCCATGGCGTTGCACCATCAGCGCACCGGCCCGCATCGCGACGCCGATGGCCTGCGCCATGGGCTGCCCGCGATCCAGCCCGGCCAGTGTGTAGCCGGTAAACGTGTCGCCGGCCCCAGTGGTATCAACCGGTTCGACCGGGATCGCGTCAAAATGCTGTTTGCCTGCGCGACTGTACCAATCGGCCCCGTCTGCCCCAAGGGTAACGATCACGTCGGCCACGCCCAGCGCATCCGGCGTCAGGCCCGTCGCATCCTGTAGCTGCTGCGCCTCGACCGCGTTCAGAAACAACAAATCCAGCGCCGGCAGAACCGCCTGCACGCGGTCCGCATCAAAGGGTGCGGCGGCGTAGGCGATGCGCAACCCCATCTTGCGCCCCAGTTCGGCGGCGGTGCGTTGCAGGTTGGTTTCGTTCTGGATCAGCAGCCAATCGCCGGTTTCGGCCTCGGACAGGGCTTCTTGCAGGATGGACTGCGGGATGACCTCGTTGGCACCGGGGGACAGGACGATCATGTTTTCACCCTGAAGATCGACAACGATCAGCGCCTGCGTGGTATCCGCATCGACCCGCGCGATGAACCGCGTGTCGACCCCGTATTCCATCAGCCTGTCGACGCACCATTCACCATCGTCACCGACAGCGCCGATGTGATGCACGGTGGCACCCGCACGGGCACCGGCGACGGACATGTTGGTGCCCTTGCCGCCCAGAAACAGCGCATGATCGGTGGCAGACAGGGTTTCGCCCGCCTGTGGAATATGCGGCACGGCATAGACGTGATCCGCGTTGATTGATCCCAGGTTCCAAATAGCCATGTCAGGCAATCTTTCCGGCGGCGATCACCGCCATGTTCAAAATGTCATTGACCGAAGACACGGTGGAACAGATCTGCACGGGTTTTCCAACCCCCGACAGGATCGGGCCGATGACTGTCGCGCCACCCATCTCTTGCATCAGCTTGACGCTGATCGAGGCGGAATGCCGCGCGGGCACCACCAGCACATTGGCTGGCCCCGTCAGACGGCTGAACGGATAGGCCGCTGCCGCAAGCGGGTTCAGCGCCACATCGACCGTCATTTCGCCTTCGTATTCGAAATCGACACCGCGACGGTCCAGCACCTCGGGGGCGCGATGCATCTTGTCCGCGCGTTCCGATTTCGGATAGCCAAAGGTCGAAAAGCTGCAAAACGCGACACGCGGTTCCAGACCAAAGCCGCGCGCAACCTGTGCGGCACGGGTGGCGATATCGGCCAGATCCTCTTCGTCCGGCCATTCCTGCACCAGCGTATCGGCAATCAGCACGATCCGGCCCCGGTTCAGCAGGGCCGTCACGCCGACAGCACCATCCTGCGGTTTCGCGTCAAAGACATGGCCGATCAGTTCCAGCACCTGCGCGGATTTGCGCGTGGCCCCCGTGACCATCCCATCCGCGTGCCCATGCGCCAGCATCAGCGCGGCAAAGACATGCCGGTCACGCGCGGCCAGCCGGTGCACGTCCTGACGGTCATGGCCCTGACGTTGCAGGCGGGCGTAGAGAAACGATTTGTAGGTTTCCAGGTGTTCCGTGTTCGCCGCATTGACGATCGTCAGCTCGCCAATGGCGTCATCCAGCTTTTCGGCACGTAACAGCGCCTCGACATCGCGTGTGCGCCCCACGACCAGCGCACGGCCCAGCCCCTGCCGCTGATAGGCGATGGCCGCACGGATGACGCGCGGGTCGTCGCCTTCGGCAAAGACCAGCGTCGATTGGGCGCTGCGCGCACGCGCATGGAGCCCGCGCAGAATGTTCGCCGTCGGGTCCATCCGTGCGGTCAACGTCGCGACATAGCTGTCCATGTCGATGATCGGGCGGCGTGCAACACCGGTATCCATGCCAGCCTTGGCAACAGCCGGGGGGATACGACTGATCAGACGCGGATCAAACGGCGTGGGGATGATGTAATCGCGGCCAAAGTTCAGTTTGCGCCCATAGGCAGCCGTCACCTCGTCCGGCACGTCCTCTCGGGCCATTTGCGCCAGCGCATGGGCGCAGGCGATTTTCATCTCGTCGTTGATCGCGCGAGCGTGAATATCCAGCGCGCCGCGGAACAGGTAGGGAAAGCACAGCACGTTGTTGATCTGGTTGGGATAATCGCTGCGGCCCGTGGCCACGATCGCATCATCGCGAACGGCGTGCGCCTCTTCTGGCGTGATCTCGGGGTCAGGGTTCGCCATGGCAAAGATTACCGGGTTCGGCGCCATGCTTTCGACCATGTCCTGCGTCACTGCCCCCTTGGCCGAAACGCCCAAAAACACGTCGGCACCCTTCATCGCGTCCGTCAGGGTCCTTGCGTCCGTGGTCGCGGCATGGGCCGATTTCCACTGATTCATGCCTTCGGTCCGGCCCTGATAGATCACGCCTTTGGTGTCGCACATGATGCAATTGTTGTGCTGCGCGCCCATCGCCTTGAGCAATTCAAGGCAGGCAATCCCCGCCGCCCCCGCACCGTTCAATACGATGCGCACATCCTCGATCTTTTTGCCGGACAAATGCAGCGCATTGAGCAAACCCGCCGCACAGATCACCGCTGTGCCGTGCTGGTCGTCGTGGAAAACGGGGATATCCATTTCCTCTTTCAGACGCTGTTCGATGATGAAACATTCCGGTGCCTTGATATCCTCGAGGTTGATCCCCCCGAAACTGGGCCCCATCAGCCGGACCGCATTGCAGAACGCATCCGCGTCCTCTGTATCCAGTTCCAGATCGATGGAATTGACGTCGGCGAACCGTTTGAACAGGACGGATTTACCCTCCATCACCGGCTTTGACGCAAGCGCGCCCAGGTTCCCCAGCCCCAGCACAGCCGTGCCGTTGGAAATGACCGCGACCAGATTGCCCTTGTTGGTGTAATCATAGGCCAGCGCCGGATTGGCATGGATCTCCTCGCAGGGGATGGCCACACCCGGGGAATAGGCCAGCGACAGATCGCGCTGCGTGGTCATTGGGACCGTCGCGTTGATTTCCCATTTGCCCGGTGCGGGTTGCAGGTGGAACGCCAGCGCGTCTTCTCTTGTTACTTTGGCCATGAATATCCCCTCCGGTCAGGCGGCCACGTTAGACAGGCCCGCGAATTGGCTCAACCGCTGCTTTCATGGTCCGGCGCGCAATGTTAGGGTTTAACGCTACCAGCGCCGAGGGTTCGATGTCCGACACAATTACGCCGATGATGGCGCAATACCTGGAACTGAAGGATCAGTATCAGGACGCGATCCTGTTCTACCGGATGGGCGATTTCTACGAGATGTTCTTTGACGACGCGGTGCAGGCCGCTGCGGCACTGGACATTGCCCTGACGAAACGTGGCAAACACGACGGGGCCGATATCCCGATGTGCGGCGTGCCTGTGCATTCCGCCGAAAGCTATCTGCTGACCCTGATCCGCAAGGGATTCCGCGTCGCCGTCTGCGAACAAATGGAAAGCCCCGCAGAAGCGAAAAAGCGCGGGTCGAAGTCCGTGGTAAAACGCGACGTGGTGCGATTGGTCACCCCCGGCACATTGACCGAGGATAGCCTGCTGGACGCCCGGCGGCACAACTATCTGGCCGCGATCGCACAGGTGCGCGACGACACCGCGATGGCATGGGTCGATATCTCGACCGGCGTGCTGCGGGTGATGACCTGCCCGGTGGTGGCGCTCGCCCCCGAACTCGCGCGGCTCGCCGCCAAGGAAGTGCTGATCGCGGACGGGACAGAGGACAGCTTTCGATCCCTGATCGAGGACGCAGGCGCCAGCCTGACAACACTGGGCCGCGCGGCATTCGACAGCACCAGCGGTGAAAAACGGTTGTGCGACTTGTTTCGGGTCGGGTCACTGGATGCGTTCGGTGCATTCACACGGGCCGAGGTCGCGGCCCTCGCAGGTGTCACGGAATACCTCGACATCACGCAAAAGGGACAGCTTCCCCTGCTACGCCCGCCGGTGCAGGAAAACCGCGCCGCCAGCATGCAGATCGACGCTGCAACGCGCCGTTCACTGGAACTGACCCACGCGCTGTCAGGCGGTCGTGCTGGATCGCTGCTGGATGCCATCGACCAGACCGTAACGGCGGCCGGCGCGCGCCTGCTGGAACGGCGCCTGTCTGCGCCATCCCGACGATTGGACGTGATCACCGCACGTCAGGATGCCGTGGCGGCCTTGGTCGATGATCCTGCCCTGACCGAGGATATCCGCGATCATCTGCGCGGGACCCATGATCTTGACCGCGCACTGTCACGCCTCGCACTGGATCGTGGCGGCCCCCGCGACATGGCTGCGATCCGCAACACGATCGAAGGCGCGCGGCGGCTGGAACAGACACTGAACAAGGCAGAATTGCCAAATCTGCTGGCCGAAGCTCAGTCAGGTCTGACCGGACATGATGCCATTCATGCCCTGCTGGATGCAGCCCTCGTCGCGGACCCACCGCTTTTGGCGCGGGACGGTGGTTTCATCGCGCCCGGCTATGACGCCAATCTGGACGAAGCGCGCAAACTGCGTGACGAAGGTCGCAGTGTCATCGCCGCCATGCAGGCGGAATTCATCGCAACAACGGGCATCAACGCACTGAAAATCAAGCATAACAACGTGCTTGGATATTTTATCGAGGTGACTACCACGCACGCCGACCGCATGATGACGCCTCCCTTGTCGGACACGTTCATTCACCGTCAGACCACCGCCAATCAGGTTCGGTTTACAACCATCGCACTGAACGAAATCGAGAGCCGCATCCTCAACGCCGGATCAGAGGCGCTTGAAATTGAAAAAAGGCTCTATGCGAGCCTTTCAGAGTCTATTCTCGCCGAACAAGCGCACCTTGGGCAGTTGTCACGCGCGCTGGCGGAATGTGATCTTGCGGCAGGTCTTGCCCATCTTGCGCGTCGCGAGGCGTGGGTCAGACCGGACATCGATGACAGTCGTGCCTTTACCATCGAGGGTGGCCGCCATCCGGTTGTCGAGGCCGCACTCATGCGCGCAGGCCAACCATTTGTGGCCAACGGCTGCGATCTGACAGATACGCCGATCTGGCTGCTGACCGGGCCGAACATGGCCGGTAAATCGACATTCCTGCGCCAGAACGCATTGATCGCCATACTGGGTCAGATGGGGGCGTTCGTGCCAGCCACCAGCGCGCAGATCGGCATCGTAAGCCAGATCTTCAGCCGGGTCGGTGCCTCTGATGATTTGGCCCGTGGACGGTCAACCTTCATGGTGGAAATGGTGGAAACCGCCGCGATCCTGAATCAGGCTGACGACCGGGCGCTGGTCATCCTCGACGAGATCGGCCGCGGCACGGCGACCTACGACGGTCTGTCCATTGCCTGGGCCACGCTGGAACACCTGCATGACGTCAACCGCTGCCGCGCCCTGTTCGCCACCCACTACCACGAGATGAGCAGCCTGTCCGCGAAACTGGCAGGGGTCGACAACGCGACCGTCAGCGTCAAGGAATGGGACGGCGACGTGATCTTCCTGCACGAGGTGAAAAAAGGCACGGCCGACCGCAGTTACGGCGTTCAGGTCGCACGGCTGGCCGGGTTGCCGCCTGCCGTCGTCGCCCGCGCCAAGGTCGTGCTAGAGGCACTGGAAAAAGGCGAACGCGAAGGTGGTGGCGCGCGCAAGGCCGTCATCGACGACCTGCCATTGTTCGCCGCCATCCCGCCTGCCCCCACACCCGCACGCCCGGCAACATCGCAGGTCGAAGACCGCTTGCGCGCGATTCTGCCTGATGAGCTGACGGCACGGGACGCACTGGCCCTGATCTACGACCTCAAGACCATGTTGACGCCCGACGCGGATTGACCCGCGCCTGCATCATCTTGCCAAAAATACTCGGGGGTCCGGGGGCAAAGTCCCCGGTCGGTCGGCCCGGCCGTCAGGCCGGGTCGAAACAGGCGTCAGCCTGCCGTGTTCGACGAAACACCCACCTGTGCGGGACGCAGCAGGCGGTCGTGCAGCATGAATCCTTCGGTGGAGACGTCGATGATGTCGCCGGCCTTTGTGCCAGGCAACGGTGCCTCGAACATCGCCTGATGCACATTCGGGTCGAACTTGTCACCGACTTCTGGCGTGATCGGGTCGATGCCGTGTTTCTTGAAGACTGAAATCAATTCGCGCATCGTCAACTCGACGCCTTCCAGCAGGGCTGCATTCACCGCCTTGTCGGTGTCTGCGGTGGATTTCAGCGCACGGCGCAGGTTGTCGTATACCGGCAGCAGGTCGCGGGCCAGTTTCGACCCACCATAATTTTCGGCCTCGCGACGATCACGATCGGCGCGTTTGCGGGTATTCTCGGCATCTGCCAGCGCGCGCATCCACTTGTCGCGGAAATCGTCGCGCTCTGCCTCGATGTCAGCGATCCGGGCAAGCGTTTCTTCGCCTTGCGCGTCCAGCTCATCGCCCTCTGCTGCAAGCTCATCCAGGCTCATCGGTTCGTCTTGGTCGGCCATATCATTTCCTTCAGGAGCGGTCGGCGATCATCTGTCCGACACGCTGTGCGGTGTAGTTCACAATGGGCACGATGCGCCCGTAATTCAGTCGCGTTGGACCAATGACGCCAACGGCGCCAATGATCTTACGGTCGGCGTTCATATACGGTGAAACGACCAAAGAGGAACCCGAAAGCGAAAAAAGTTTGTTCTCGGAACCGATAAAGATCCGGACGCCGTCGCCCTGATCCGCCAGTTCCAGGAACTGGGCGATATCACGTTTGCGTTCCAGATCGTCGAACAGGCTGCGGATGCGGTCAATGTCGTCCGTATCCTCACCCAACAGGTTCCCGCGCCCCCGCACGATCAACCTTTCGTTCGATTCGCCTTCGTTTTCCCACAGCACGGCACCAGATTGCACCAGCTCTGCCGCCAACCTGTCGATTTCCTGCCGGCGGGCCTTGATCTCGCGCTCGATGACGGCCCCCAGCGTCGAAAGTGTCTGGCCCTCGGCGATGGCGTTCAGAAAATTGGCAGCCTCGCGCATGGAGGACGGAGTCTGACCCGGAGGCGGTGTGAACAGGCGGTTTTCGACATGTCCATCGGCGAACACCAGCACAACCAGTGCGCGGGTCGCAGAAAGCGAGACGAATTCGATATGCTTGATGGGGGCTTCGTGTTTCGGGGTCAGCACCAGGCTTGCGACCTGTGTCACGCCCGACAGGGCCGACCCGACGCGGTCGAGGACCGATCCGACATCGGTATCACGGTCCGTCAACGTCTGGTCGATCAGATCGCGATCCGAACCGTTGAGTTCGTTCACCTCGAGCAGGCCATCGACAAACATGCGTAGACCCACCTGTGTCGGCACCCGGCCTGCACTGACGTGTGGACTGCCCAGCAGGCCAAGGTATTCCAGATCATTCATCACGTTGCGGATCGTGGCCGCACTGACCTGTTCGGACATGGTCCGCGTCAGCGTCCGTGAACCGACCGGGGCCCCTGTTTCAAGGTAGCCCTCGACAATCCGGCGGAACACCTCGCGCGAGCGGGCGTTCAGATCATCGAATTGCGGTGGTGACTGGGTCATTTTTTTCCGGTTTCAGGCGATTGGGACTTTGGTCAAACGGACGGGTCGCGTCAACGGGACTTGGATTTATCACATGGGGCGCGTATGCCGCTTGCGCAACCAAAAGGAGCTGACATCATGCGCCCATCCGGCCGCGAGACCCACCAAATGCGTGACGTATCCATCGAAACCGGTGTGACCCGCCACGCCGAAGGAAGCTGCATGATCCGCATGGGCGACACGCATGTTCTATGTACTGCCACTGTCGATGAACGTGTACCATCATTTCTGAAAAATTCCGGACTCGGTTGGGTGACAGCCGAATATGGCATGCTGCCACGGGCAACGCATACTCGGATGCGCCGCGAGGCCAAGAACGGCCAATCCGGAAGAACACAGGAAATTCAAAGACTTATCGGACGCAGCCTGCGTGCTGGCGTGGACCGGGTCGCATTGGGCGAACGCCAGATCCAGATTGACTGTGATGTGATCCAGGCCGATGGCGGGACCCGTTGCGCATCGATCACGGGCGGCTGGGTTGCACTAAAACTGGCTGTGAACAAGCTGATGAAGGCAGGCCTGATCACGGCCGATCCGCTGGTCGATCCGGTTGCCGCGATTTCTTGTGGTATCTACGCGGGGCAAGAGGTTCTGGACCTTGATTATCCCGAAGATTCCGAGGCCGGCGTTGACGGAAACTTTATCATGACAGCAGGCAAATTGGTCGAAGTGCAGATGTCCGCCGAAGGTGCGACATTCACCCGCGGCCAGATGGACAAGCTGCTGGACCTGGCCGAGGCCGGGATCACGGACCTGCACCGCATCCAGATGGAGGCTGTCGCTTGAGGCGGTTTGACGGACAACAGCTGGTGATCGCAACGCACAACACGGGCAAGCGGGACGAAATTGCCGACCTGCTGGCGCCTTACGGCGTGACGTTGACCAGCAATGCCGACCACGGACTGCCGGAACCGGAGGAGACCGAGGATAATTTCGTCGGTAACGCCCGGATCAAGGCCCACGCTGCGGCCAAGGCGACGGGGCTGCCAGCGCTGGCCGATGACAGCGGTATCCAGATTGATGCGCTGGATGGTCAGCCCGGCGTCTATACGGCTGACTGGGCCGAAACACCGCAGGGGCGGGATTTCCAGATGGCCATGCGCCGCGCCCATGATGCGCTGGAGGCGGTCAATGCGCCAGAGCCTCGGACCGCAAGGTTTTGCTGCACATTGGTGCTGGCATGGCCTGACGGTCATGACGAAGTCTTTGAGGGCGTGATGGAGGGGCAGATCGTCTGGCCCGGACGCGGCGATCAGGGGCATGGCTATGACCCGATCTTTTTGCCTGCTGGGTATACGCAGACGTTCGGTGAAATGGACCGCTGGGAAAAAAACCGCATCAGCCATCGCGCGGATGCGTTTCAAAAACTGATGGCCGGCTGTTTTGCCTGAAGACTGGCGCCTCGGCGGATTCGGGCTGTATCTGCATTGGCCGTTCTGTCAGGCCAAATGTCCCTATTGCGATTTCAACAGTCATGTCACGGCGAACGTGGATCAGGACCGTTGGGGCCGGGCCTATGTCAGTGAAATTCGGCGGCTTGGGGCCGAAACCGAAGGCCGCGTGTTACAATCCGTTTTCTTTGGTGGTGGCACACCGTCCCTGATGTCGGTTTCACTGGTTGATACGATCATGCGGGAAATCCGCGCGACCTGGCCCATCGCGAATGACATCGAAGTCACGCTGGAGGCGAACCCAACCTCGACCGAGGCGGACCGTTTTCGTGGGTATCGCGACGCTGGTGTGAGCAGGGTTTCCCTCGGCGTCCAGGCGTTGAATGACCACGATCTGCGCAGGCTTGGGCGCATGCACAGCGCCGCAGAGGCCATGACGGCGTTCCATGTCGCGCGTGACACGTTCGAACGAGTCAGCTTTGATCTGATCTATGCCCGGCAGGACCAGACCCTGAACCAATGGAAAACGGAACTGACCACGGCATTGGACATGGCTGTCGATCATCTGTCCCTCTATCAATTGACGATCGAGGACGGCACTGTTTTCGGGCAGCGCGATGCGCTGGGGCAGTTGAAGGGACTACCGGACGACGATCTGGGGGCGGACATGTATTTTGCGACACAGGAAATCTGTGCCGCTGCAGGGTTCGTCGGCTATGAGACGTCAAACCACGCCCGGCCGGGCGCAGAAAGCACGCACAACCGGATCTATTGGCAGTCGGGCGATTATGTCGGGATCGGGCCCGGTGCGCAGGGCCGACTGACACGTGATGGGCACCGATGGGGCACGGCGACACCGCTTGCCCCCGGAGCCTGGCTGAACCAGGTCGAAAAAGAGGGCCACGGCGAAGACCCACGCGAACAGATCAGCCGCGCTGACGCACTGACTGAATTGCTGTTGATGGGGCTTCGGTTGGCAGATGGCCTGGATCGTGATCGACTGGCCGCCGCAGGCTATCAAAACGGCAATGCACAAGAGAGAGAGCTGGCCGCGCTGGACCTGATCGCAAAAGACCCCGCACGGTTGCGGGTCACACCCGCAGGACGCCCGGTGTTGAACGGTGTCCTGCGGGCGCTATTGGCAGATTAGCTGCCCGCCAGTTGCCGCATGAGATCATCCAACTGGTTCAGATCGCGGTAACGGATCGTCATTTTACCGCTTTCCTGCCCGGCATCCTGATCAATGTTCACCTGCATGTTAATGGCAGCCGACAGTTCTCTTTCGAGTGCGACAGTATCGGCGTCCTTTCGGGATTTCTGACGTGGCCGCGCGGCCTTTTCGTCAGTCTCCGGTTTCTTGCTCAGCCGCTCTGCATCCCGGACAGACAAACCCTTGGAAATGATCTGCCGCGCGAGGTCTGTCGCCTTGGGGTGACCAACCAATGTCCGTGCATGGCCAGCCGTCAGTTTGCCAGACCCAAGCCAATCCAGAACATCGTCCGGCAACGACAGGAGCCGCATCTGATTTGCGATGTGGCTGCGGCTCTTGCCCAAGGCGGAGGCAAGCTGTTCCTGCGTGTGCCCGAACCGGTTCATCAGCTGCCGGTAACCGGCCGCCTCATCGACCGGATTCAGATCAGCACGCTGAATGTTTTCGATGATCGCGATCTCAAGAACTTCGGTATCGTTGAATTCACGGATCAGAACCGGGATGTCGTGGCGGTTAGCCATCTGGGATGCGCGCCAACGGCGTTCACCGGCGACGATCTGGTATTGATCCGTCGTGCCAGGTTGAATGCGCACGATCAAAGGCTGGATAACGCCTTTTTCCTTAATAGATTCAGATAGTTCCGCGAGCGCGTTATCGTCGAAGGTGCGCCGGGGCTGATCAGGATTGGGGTGAACGCTCTCGATCGGGACATAGAGGTCCGGACGCGGGGCAGCCCGTTCCGTATCGGACTGAACTGGCTGAACATCCGCCATCAATGCAGAAAGACCGCGGCCCAAACCACGGGTTTTCGGGGGTTGGGACATCAGCTGACCTTTCTGAGTTGCGATTTGGTTTGTGACAAAACCTCGGCTGCCAGTTCGCGGTAGGCTTGGCTACCTGCGGATTGGCTGTCGTAGGAAAGTGCGGGCATCGCAAATGAGGGTGCCTCGCTCAGGCGCACATTACGTGGAATCACGGTCTCGAACACCAAGCCACCCAAATTGTCGCGCGCATCCGCCTCGACCTGTTGCGACAGGTTGTTGCGGCGGTCGTACATCGTCAAAACGACGCCTTCGATCCGCAACGCCTTGTTTGCGGATTGGCGGACTTCGCGGATGGTCAGCATGAGCTGCGACAGGCCCTCAAGCGCGAAAAATTCGCTTTGCAATGGCACGATTACCGAATGTGCGGCAACCATGGCATTCACTGTCAGGATATTCAGTGACGGCGGGCAATCAATCAGCACGAAATCAAAGCCCATCGCGTCCATCGGCAGCTGTCGCAGCGCATCAAATAACAGAAAGCTGCGTTTTTCGTTTGAAATGAGTTCGATATCGGCGGAACTCAGGTCAGTTGTCGCGGGGATGATCGACAGATTTTTGACCGTCGTCGCTTGAATCGCTTGATCTGGCAGGGCGTCGCCCAAAATGAAATCATAGGTCGTCACCTGACGCGCGTAGGGCGACACACCCAAACCCGTGGACGCATTGCCCTGCGGGTCAAGGTCGATCAACAGCACCTTCTGCCCTACTTCTGCCAAGGCCGCACCAAGATTGATCGTCGTGGTCGTCTTGCCAACGCCGCCTTTTTGGTTTGCGACGGCAATGATCTTTGCGCTTTTGCCGGGAATTGCATCAGGCACGGGAAATGTCCTTTATGACAAGTATTTGCGCAGCCGGGTCGGTCTGACTGACAGTGGCATCACAGGAAAATTGCCACGATTTACGCGCTGCCGCAACTTCAGCTTGGGCTGACTGCCCTTTTGGAAAAATTGCGACGCCAGACGGCTCTAGCAACTGCGCGGCAAACCCCAGCAAATCAGTCAATGGTGCAAGCGCACGCGCCGTAACGCATTTCGCCCTGACAGCTGTCGTATCGGTGATCCGCTCTGCAAAAACATCGACATTGAGGTCAAAGGTGCGTGCAGCTGTCCGCAAAAACGCAGCCTTGCGCTGATCGCTTTCGATCAGCTGAATGCGCATTGCCGGTCGTTGTGTCTTGGCTGCGATAGCAATGACGACGCCTGGAAATCCACCGCCACTGCCGATGTCTGTGAGGGTATCGCAGTGCTCGGGAACATGGGGCAACAATTGCAGGCTATCCTGAATATGCCGGGTCCAGATGTCCGATACTTGTGAACGCGCGACCAGATTGATCTTGGCGTTCCATTTTAACAACAATGCGCTGAACTGCTCGAGGGTGAGCAGTGTTTCACGTGAAACATCTGATGAAAGTGCACGGCGTTCAACTGACACGCCGTACCTCTTCCCTGCGCAACGCGCCACGGATCAGCAGCATCGCTGCAGGTGTCATACCTTCTAGGACCAAGCATTCATGAAGGTTTTGCGGTTGTGCCCTCGCCAATTTCAGTTTCAATTCATTCGAGAGGCCAGCCAGCCCTTGAAAAGAAAAACCGGCGGGAATGACTGTCGCTTCTGCTTCTTTCAAAGCGTCAATGTCACGTTGTTGACGTTTTGCATAAGGCGCGTAAAGGGCGTCATTCCGGACCTGCTGACCGATTTCATCGGGTATCTGATCAAGAGAAGCATCAAGCGATTTGACCTTTGGAAAATCGCAGTCCGCAAGACCCAGCGCCTCGTGTGCGGTTCGCGCAGGACCGTCCGCTGCGACATTTACCCCCTGCCCTGCCAATTCCCGCGCCGAGACCTTGACCGAGGTCAGCACGTTCAATGCTGTTTCAATCTGATCAAGTTTTTTGGAAAATCTGTCCCAACGCCGATCATCAACGAGGGAAAGCATGCGCCCAGTCGGCGTCAATCGACGGTCTGCATTATCTGCACGCAACAGCAGCCGAAATTCTGCCCGCGACGTGAACATCCGATAGGGTTCCGTGACACCCTTGGTGATCAGATCATCAATCATGACGCCAATATAGGAATCACTACGACTGAAACTGAACCCATCCAGACCTTGTGCCTGCCGGGCAGCGTTCAAGCCAGCGACAAGCCCCTGTGCGGCGGCCTCTTCGTATCCGGTTGTGCCGTTGATCTGTCCTGCAAGATACAGGCCGGGGCATGCCTTCAGAGCCAGCGCACTTGAAAGGCTTTGGGGATCCACAAAATCATATTCAATCGCGTAGCCAGGTTGCAGGATCTCTGCATTTTCCAGCCCAGCGATCGAGTGAACATAATCGGCCTGAACATCCTCCGGCAATGAAGTACTGATGCCGTTGGGATAGACCACGTCCGACGTAAGTCCTTCAGGTTCTAAAAAGATTTGATGCGAATCCTTCTCGGCGAAACGCACGACCTTGTCCTCGATCGACGGGCAATAACGGGGTCCAACACCGTCGATGTGACCACCGTACATCGCTGAACGTCCGATATTCTTGCGGATAATATCGTGCGTCGCCGCATTGGTATGCGTGATCCCGCAGGCAACCTGCTGAACTGACAAATGGTCACTCAGAAATGAAAACAACGACGGAACATCGTCCGCATGTTGCTGTTCTAGTTGATCCCACTTGATGGATGATGATTTCAGCCGGGGTGGCGTACCAGTCTTGAGTCGCCCGATTGGCAAATCAAGCGATCGCAATTGTTCGGACATCCGCATGGATGCGGCATCGCCCATCCGCCCACTCGGATAGGACGTGTCACCAATATGGATGAGCCCCCCGAGGAACGTGCCCGTGGTCAAAACAACAGCGGACGCTAGAACCGTGCTATCATCAGCCAACATCACTCCGGCGGTGCGTCCGCCATCCATAACCAAGGACGCGACCTCGGCTTCAATCACCTGAAGCCCTTGCTGCGATGTCATGATCCGTTGCATGGCACGTCGATACAGGACACGGTCCGATTGCGTACGCGGTCCCTGAACAGCCGGCCCCTTCGTACGATTCAGCAGTCGGAATTGGATCCCGGATTCGTCGGCAGCAAGACCCATTGCACCGCCAAGTGCGTCGATCTCTCGTACCAGATGGCCTTTACCCAGACCACCGATCGCCGGGTTGCACGACATCACACCAATATCAGACATTTTCATAGTAATCAACGCAGTCGAAGCACCCGCCCTCGCAGATGCAAGAGCAGCTTCACAGCCGGCATGACCACCACCGACCACAACAACATCAAAATGTTTCACGTGAAACATCCTACTTTCCAATACAAAAACTGGAGAAAATTTCGCCAAGGAGGTCCTCTACATCTACCCTCCCCACAATGCTGTCAAGCGATCTGACCGCGCTGCGCAATTCCTCTGCCAACAGGTCGACAGGCAAGCCCAGTGCCATCTGGTCCTCAGCGTGGTTCAACTGATCAAGCGTTGAAATCATCTGCCTGCGGTGTCGTTCGCGGATCGCCAGACCAGCATTGGCTGATCGACTGCTCAACTCTTGACCGATTTGGCGGATCATTTCCGACACACCGTCCCCAGTCAAACCTGAAACACCCCCTGCAGCGGACGATTTTCCGACCAAAACCAGATCGGTTGGCTGTCGCGGAAACGGTGTTGTTTGTCCATCTTCTGACAGGAAAACCCTAAGATCAGCATTTTCAGCGCGCTGACGCGCCAGATCGACACCCATCTTCTCGACGATGTCGTCAGTATCCCGAATGCCGGCGGTATCGAGGAGCGTGACAGGCAGCCCCGAAATTTCCATCCGGACTTCGATCACGTCGCGAGTGGTGCCAGCAATTTCAGATGTGATTGCGGCGTTCCGCCCTGCCAACCTGTTTAATAACGTCGATTTTCCGATATTCGGTGGTCCGACAATAGCGACCTCAAAGCCTGTGCGCACACGCTCGGCGGCAAAAGATCCGGCAATCTGCTTTTCAAGGCCGGATTTGACCCCCACCAAGAGTTGCCTCACCTCCGGGTAGACGTCGACCGGCACCTCTTCATCAACGAAATCAATCGTTGCCTCGATCAGCGCGGCAGCGCGGATCAGGTTTTGACGCCACCCCTCGGCAAGCTGACCAAGCTCGCCGCTAAAGACCCGCACAGCCTGTTTGCGTTGGGCCTCGGTCTCGGCATCAATGAGATCGGCCAACCCTTCGACCTGGGCGAGGTCAAGACAACCGTTTTCCAGCGCGCGCCGGGTAAAATCACCGGGACCGGCTGGCACTGCGCCCAACGACGCTAACCGGGAATTTACCGCAGCGATGATCGCAGTGCTGCCGTGGCAATGAAGTTCGATGACATCTTCACCCGTAAAGCTGTGACCGCGCGCAAACCGAAGCACCAAGGCTTCGTCCAGCAGGACGCCGTCGGCATCAACCAGACGACGCAATCCACGTTTTTCTGGGACGTTTGCCATCAGGCCAGATGCGACAGCGACCGCATCTGGTCCCGAAATACGGATCACGGATACGCCTGCCCTCCCCGGTGCGGACGCCAAGGCGAAGATCGTATCCATATATAACCCCTTGATAAGGCTACGTATTCATAGAATCAAAGAAGTCCGAGTTCGTCTTTGTCTGCTTCAACTTGCCAATCAGGAACTCAATGGCATCCGTGGTGCCCATCGGATTCAGGATGCGGCGCAAGACATAGGTTTTCGCCAGATCTGACTTTTCGACCAACAGCTCTTCCTTGCGAGTGCCGGATTTGAGGATATCCATCGCAGGGAATACGCGCTTGTCTGCAACCTTGCGGTCCAGCACGATTTCCGAGTTACCCGTGCCCTTGAATTCCTCAAAGATCACTTCGTCCATCCGGCTACCGGTATCGATCAGCGCGGTTGCGATGATGGTCAGCGACCCACCCTCTTCGATGTTGCGGGCAGCACCAAAGAAACGTTTGGGGCGTTGCAATGCGTTGGCGTCCACACCACCCGTCAGCACCTTGCCGGACGATGGCACGGTCGTGTTGAATGCACGGCCCAGGCGCGTGATCGAATCCAGCAGAATGACCACGTCGCGCTTGTGCTCGACCAGGCGCTTGGCCTTTTCGATCACCATTTCAGACACGGCAACGTGGCGCGTCGCAGGTTCGTCGAATGTCGAAGATACGACCTCGCCTTTGACGGACCGTTGCATGTCGGTAACTTCCTCGGGGCGTTCGTCGATCAGCAGAACGATCAGATAGCACTCTGGATGATTGCGTTCGATCGAATGGGCGATGTTCTGCAACAGCACCGTCTTACCCGTGCGCGGCGGTGCCACGATAAGCGATCGTTGCCCTTTGCCGATGGGTGACACCAGGTCGATGATCCGCGCCGACCGATCCTTCTTGTCGTGCTCGCTGTCGACTTCCATCTTCAGGCGCTCGTCGGGATACAGCGGCGTCAGGTTGTCGAATGCAACCTTGTGCTTGGTCTTTTCGGGATCTTCAAAGTTGATCTTTTCGACCGTCTTCAGCGCGAAGTAGCGCTCGTTGTCATTGGGCTCTTTCATCGTGCCCTCGACGGTGTCGCCGGTGCGCAGCGAATACTGACGGATCATCTCGGGCGAGACATAGATATCATCGGGACCCGGCAGATAGTTTGCCTCGGGCGACCGCAGGAACCCGAAACCGTCCTGCAAAACCTCCAGCACGCCGTCGCCGCCGATCAGCCACTCCTCGTCAGCCCGTTCGCGCAGAATGGCGAACATCATGTCGCCCTTGCGCATGGTGGATGCGTTCTCGATCTCAAGCTCTTCTGCCATGGACAACAGGTCCTTGGGGCTTTGTGCCTTGAGATCGGCGAGGTTCAGACGGTGTTCGGACATGTGCAAGGTTCCAGACGCCAGCGCACTGGCGTTTCAAAAAGATCAGACTGGGAAAGCGGGATGCCCGGACGGGCGCGCTGCGCGGCAGTTAAGCGCAGCACCCCGAAAAGTCAACGCAGATCAGAACGGGCGAACGATCACTGCGACCACCGCTACGATCATCAGGATTGTCGGCGCCTCGTTCGCGATCCGGTAGGTCTTGCCGGACCGGGTATTGGTACCGGCTGCAAATTCCTTGCGACGGGCGGCCATCCACATATGTGCGACTGTCATGGCGATCACGGCCAACAGTTTTGCCCAACCCCAGACGGCACCGAAATCCAAGCCACCCATGCCGATCATCAGGATCCCGCAAATCCATGCCGTGATCATGGCTGGATTCATGATCACGCGCAGCAGCTTTTCTTCCATGACCTTGAACGTCTGGTCCAGTTCGGACCCCACCGTTGCGCGTTCAGCGTGATAGACAAACAATCTTGGCAGATAGAATAGACCTGCCATCCAGGCAATCACGGCCATGACGTGCAGGGCTTTGATCCAGTCGTAGTAAGGCAAGAGCCAGTTCATTGGTTATCCTCGTCCAGTCTGCCCTACTCTTTCAATAATAAAGAAAGAAAAGAAAGATGATGTTTATGTAGGTTGCCAAGAATCTGGGGATCGATTTTTCATCAACATATTTATCCATAGACCAGGGACCGTTTTATCACAGGTCAAACTCAACGTAAGATCAGAAACCCATTTTAAAACAATAACATAAATTACGATCTTCGTTCAGTTTACACTTTCTCAAGACTTGACTCTCGCTTTTTAGGGACATTGTGCACAGCCCAAAGTTATCCCGTCCACATGAGGATGACCGCAATGAATCCCCCCAGTTGTCCCGGGTTCACCGCGCTGCGTCGGCCACTCCTCGGCTGTTTGCCTCAGCTTGACGTTTCACCCAAAAATGTCCTTCAGTTATCCCCATGCCCGATGATTTGATCCTTGCCAGCGGTTCCACGATCCGCGCGACGCTCCTGCGGAATGCGGGTGTTTCCTTTGCAGTTGAAAAACCCCGTGTGGACGAGGATGCGATGCGTCTGTCGCTTCAGCACACGGGCGCGCCGCCGCGTGACATCGCCGATGCCCTGGCCGAGATGAAGGCCGCCAAGGTGTCGTCCCGATATCCTGACGCCCTGGTAGTCGGTTGCGATCAGGTTCTCGCCTTTGGACAGGACGTGCTGGCAAAGCCCGAAACACCCGAACAGGCGCTTGAACAGTTGAAATCAATGCGCGGGCAGCGGCATCAATTACTGTCAGCTGCCGTGATTTATCACGACAACGCGCCGCAATGGCGCCATGTCGGCGTGGTTCGCCTGCACATGCGCGATGCCAGCGACGCCTATCTGGCCGATTATGTGCAACGCAATTGGGATGACATTCGCCATTGCGTGGGTGCCTACCAGCTCGAGGCAGAGGGGGTGCGGCTCTTTCATCGCATCGAGGGGAATTATTTCGATGTGCTCGGTCTGCCGCTGCTCGACCTCTTGTCTTATCTGACGCTGCGCGGGACACTGCCCGGATGACACATCCTGCCATTCCTCTTGCCGGTGTGATCGGTTTTCCAATCGGTCATTCCGCGTCGCCGCGCCTGCATAAATACTGGCTGAACCGCTACGGGATCGCCGGTGACTACGTCCCGCTGCAGGTGTCGGAAGGATCCTTGGAAACCGTGATCCGCGCGTTGCCGCAAATGGGTTTCGTCGGGGCCAATGTCACCATCCCGCACAAGACGTCGGTCATGCAGATCGCGGATCACCTGAGCGACCGCGCGATCCTTGTCGGGGCCGCGAATACGCTGATCTTTCGTGCTGATGGCAAGATTCATGCCGACAACACTGACGGTTACGGTTTCATAGCCAACTTGAAACAGGGTGCACCGAACTGGTCGGCTGCATCCGGGCCCGCGCTGGTTCTGGGCGCAGGCGGTGCGGCGCGGGCGATTATCGTGGCGCTGGCCGATGCTGGTGTGCCGCAGATCCTGCTCGCCAACCGGACAAGGCCCAAGGCCGAGGCGCTGCGTGCCGAATTCGGCACCCGGATCAAGGTGGTCGATTGGGTGCAGGCCCAGGATGCCGTGGCCGAGGCGCATCTGATCGTCAACACCACCTCCTTGGGTATGACAGGCCAGCCTGACCTGAAGCTCTCTCTGGATGGTCTGTCCGCCGATACGGTCGTGACAGACATCGTTTACAAACCGCTGCGCACGCCCCTGCTGGAACAGGCAGCCGCGCGCGGCTGCGTCACGGTCGACGGGTTGGGCATGCTGTTGCATCAGGGCGTGCCCGGTTTCGAACGATGGTTCGGCACACGGCCAGAGGTTGACGACGCCTTGCGCGCGGCCGTTCTGGGATGACCTATCTGCTTGGCCTGACCGGGTCGATCGGCATGGGCAAGAGCACGACCGCACAGATGTTTCGCGACGCCGGTGTGCCGGTCTGGGATGCAGATGCCAGCGTGCACGCGCTATATGCTGCGGGCGGTGGTGCTGTCGCACCGATCGGCGCGGTTTTCCCCGACGCGATTGTGGATGGTGCAGTGTCCCGCCCTGCCCTGCGGACCATCATGCAGTCCGACGCAACCGCGCTGGACCGGGTGGAACGGATCGTTCATCCCCTCGTCGCGGCTGATCGGGCCGCGTTCATCGCCGCGAAAACGGACCCGTTGCTGGTGTTCGACATACCCCTACTGTTCGAAGGTGGCGCCGAAGCCTGGCTGGACGGCACATTGGTCGTCACAGTCCCGCCTGACATCCAGGCAGAACGTGTACTGGCGCGGCCCGGCGTGACGCAGGCGCAGTTTGACATGATCCTGTCGCGTCAGATGCCTGACGCAGAAAAACGTTCACGCGCTGATTTCGTGATCGAGACGCGCACACTGGACGACACACGCCAGGCTGTGCAAAACCTGATCCTGGATCTGACCGGGGCTGACCATGCGTGAAATCGTTCTAGACACTGAAACCACTGGATTCGAGCCTGCAGAGGGCGACCGGATCGTGGAAATCGGCGCAGTCGAGCTGATCAATCACATGCCGACCGGCCGGACCTATCACCAGTATATCAACCCGCAGCGCACGATGCCGCAGGCCGCGTTCGAGGTGCACGGTCTGGGCGACGATTTTCTGCGCGACAAGCCGGTTTTCAAGGATATCGCACAGGATTTCATCGATTTTGTGGGTGACTCGAAAATGGTGATCCACAACGCCAAGTTTGACATGAAATTCCTCAATGCCGAACTGGGCTGGTTGAACCGCCCGTTGCTGCCGATGGATCAGGCACTTGATACGCTCGACATCGCGCGTCGCCGGTTCCCCGGATCGCCTGCGTCACTGGATGCGCTGTGCCGCAGGTTCGGGATCGACAATTCGTCACGCACCTTGCACGGGGCGTTGCTGGATTCTGAAATCCTGGCAGAGGTCTATCTGGAGCTGATCGGTGGCCGGCAACCTGATCTGGTGCTGCAAGGCAGAAGCAGCCAGAAAACCCAGACTTCTGAGCCAGGCGAATGGCGGGCCTACCCACGCGAAACACCCTTGCCGTCGCGGATCACGGATGCGGAAACCGCCGCCCATACTGCATTTGTTGACAGTCTGGGCGACGGCGCGCTTTGGAAAAAGCTGGCCTGACGGTTTAGTTGATCGGCGCTTTTTCGGCCTGGGATTTCTGGGCTTCCATGCGGGCGGCCAATTGGGCGCGATAAAGCGCCACGAAATCGATCTGTTCGAGGTTCAGCGCCTGAAAACCACCTTCGCGCGTGGCATTGGCGACGATGTGGCGGATATAGGGGAACGTCAGGCGCGGGCATTCGATCAGCAGAAACGGATGCATCTGGTCCTCTGGCACGCCGGAAATCTGGAACACGCCGGCATATTCCAACTCGAGGATGAACAGCGGCTCACCGGCATCCTTGGTCTTGGACGTGATGTTCAGCTTGGTGATGACTTCGAACTGGTTGTCATTCCCGCGCTTGCGGGCGTCGACGTTGACCTGAACCTGAATTTCCGGCGTCGCGTCGCCCTTGATTCCCTTTTGCGCAAGGATGTTTTCGAACGACAGGTCGCGCACGTATTGCGTGACGATGCGGTTGCTGACCTGCGGCGGTTGTTGGGGGGCGTCGGCGGCGGGTGTCGTTTCAGGCGTATCGGCCATGGAGTGTCTCCGTCAAATTAGGTTGGCGTGAGGCATAGCAGGGCGATGCCGCAGGCTCAATGCTGCGTCCAGCCGGAAGGACGGTGCGTTGGTTTCTTGTCCTCGTCGAGGGTGCTGTACTCGCCGTCGATCACCGTGTCGTCGGGGCGGGGCGATTGATGGGGCGGTGTGCCCATCTGGAACCGCTGCACGTTCACACGCGCCTTGATCGCCAGAAAAACGCGGTGCCGGACGGACGGGATCAGCAAGGAAAAGCCGACGGCGTCGGTGAAAAACCCCGGTGTCAGCAGCAATGCCCCCGCAAACAGGATCATCGCACCATTCGCCAGGGGTTCCGACGGGTCTGACAGTTGCGAAAACGACGATTGCAACCGGTTCAATTCACGCGCACCCTGCGATCTGACCAGCCAGCTGCCCAAGATTGCTGTCAACAGGACGATCAACAGTGTGGGCCACAGTCCGATGGCACCACCAACCTGGATGAATAGGGCGATTTCGATCAGCGGGACGGCAATGAACGCCAGCAAAAGGTACATTTTCGGTCCTTTGGTCACAGGGGGCGGCCATAGGTGGACTTGGCCGCAACTGACACCTACATAAGTTCAGACCCAAAAGTTACCAGCCATCCGGCGGCAAGAGGACCAATATGAACGGACCCATTATCCAGCTACTCGTCCTTGCAGGCATCGCGATTTTCCTCGTGTTGCGTCTGCGCGGTGTGCTTGGCACCCGCGAAGGGTTTGAAAAACCGCCCGTCCCACTGGACAAGCCCGCACCGGCCAAACGTGACTTTGAGGTGATCGAGGGCGGCCCTGACCGCGATATCATCGACCACGCCGATGAAGGCACGTCCACGGCCCTGGCCCTGGCCGAGATGAAACGCATCGACCCGTCGTTCAACGTAGGCGAGTTTCTGAGCGGTGCGCGTCAGGCCTATGAAATGATCCTGATGGCATTCGAACGCGGCGATCTGGATGAGGTGAAACCCTTCATTTCCGAAGACATCGAAGCAGCCTTTACCTCGGTGATCCATGATCGCGCCGACAAGGGGCTGACCGTCGATGCCACATTCGTGGGCATCAGCGAGTTGAAGCTGCGCGACGCGACGTTCGATCAGTCCACCAAGGAAGCCGAGCTGACGATCCGCTTTGGCGGTGAACTGGCCTATGTCGTGCGCGATCATGGCGGCGACATCGTCGATGGTGATCCCAACGCGATCAAAAAGCAAAAGGACGTCTGGACCTTTGCGCGCGTGATGGACAGTGGCGATCCCAACTGGCGCCTTGTCGCAACGGAATGATGGCGAAACCGGCGTGGGCGCTGTCGGCGTTCCTGGCCTGGACGGGGACGGTTATGGCAGAACCGACTTACACGATCCTCGACTTCGGTGACCTGAACGGCTGGGACGACGATGACCACGCCGCCGCATTGGACGTTTTCACGAACACCTGCGGCGATATCGACCGGACCGACTGGCAGCGGCTGTGTGCCTTTGCAAAGGACGGTCCGGCCGCGCGCGATTTCTTTGAGACGTTTTTCAAGCCCGTTCTGATAGAGGACGGTACACCGATGCTGTTTACCGGATACTTCGAGCCGGAAATACGCGGTGCGCTGCAACCGTCCGATACCTATCGCTATCCGATTTACGCGCTGCCCGGTGATGGATTGGAAGGCATCTATTCACGCCGCGAGATCGAAGAGGACCTGCCCTTCGCGGGTCAGGGGTTGGAAATCGCGTGGCTAGCCGATCCGGTCGATCTGTTTTTCCTACAGGTGCAGGGGTCAGGCCGCATCCGTCTGCCTGATGGTGGCGTCATCCGCGTGGGATACGCTGGCAAGAACGGGCGCGATTATACCTCGGTCGGGATGGCCTTGGTTGAACGTGGGGAATTCACGCTGGATCAGGTATCTGCCCCGACGATCCGCCAGTGGGTGCGCGATAACCCTGTCGAGGGCCGCAACCTGCTGTGGTTGAACGATTCATACGTTTTCTTCCGCGAGGTGAACGAGGTGCCTGCTGATCTTGGCCCGCTTGGTGCCATGAACCGGTCGATCACCACGGGACGCAGCATCGCGGTCGATCCCAGCATCACGATACTGGGCGCGCCTGTCTGGATCGAAAAGCAGGGCCGTGATCCGATCAATCGGCTGATGATCGCGCAGGACACTGGGTCAGCGATCAAAGGTGCGCAGCGTGCCGACATATTCTACGGCACCGGCGATGCAGCGGGTGCTGCGGCTGGTGCCATCAAGGACGGTGGTCGCATGGTCGTCCTGATGCCCATCGACTACGCCCTGTCCAAGACCGAGCCACGGGTCAGTTTCTGATGCGCCGCCCGCGCCACCTGTCACCCGAAGAGCGCGCGATCTGGGATCATGTCGCAAGGCAGGCGCAACCGCTGAATCCGAAAAAACCCAAACCCGCCCCAGAGGCAAAGGCCCCACCCAAACGCCCGTCCAGCGTCGTGCCACAACGCGATCTGCCTGATTTCACCGTCGGCATGAAAGCCGATATCGCACGGTCGCACGACATTCTGCCGCCACTGCGCGAACGCCTGCAACGCGCGCCCATCCAGATGGACGCCAAGAATTTCATGCGGATGAAGTCGGGCAAGCTAAAGCCCGAAGGCCGTCTGGACCTGCACGGTATGTATCGGGACGAGGCCTATCCCGAACTGATCGCATTCATCCTCAATGCGCAGGCTGCGGGCAAGCGGCTGGTGCTGGTGATTACGGGCAAGGGGAAATCCAGCGACGACTGGGCCGGCGGGCGCGGTGTGCTGCGCCGTCAGGTGCCGCAGTGGCTGCAACTACCGCCCATTGGTCCTGCGGTGCTGGAGGTGCGTCCCGCG
Source organism: Loktanella sp. DSM 29012 (assembly GCF_900110705.1). Classification (GTDB taxonomy): domain Bacteria; phylum Pseudomonadota; class Alphaproteobacteria; order Rhodobacterales; family Rhodobacteraceae; genus Loktanella; species Loktanella gaetbuli. The sequence goes on from NZ_FOEJ01000001.1 coordinate 263,858, forward strand.
CATCTGAAACACGGTGGGGACGGGGCGTATTACGTGTATCTACGCCGTCGCAAGTGATGCGCGGGCGCGGGTGACGCCCAGTGTGGCCATGGCCGCCGCGATCAGAAAAAACACCAGATAGCCGATCATTTGTGCGGGGAAATCGACGCCCCAGTCGATCAGATACCCCGAGACGCCCGGCCCGATGGCGGATCCGAAAACCATGATGGCGGCGGCTGCCGCCTTGATCGCGCCGATGTGGCGCGTGCCGTAGAATTCCGCCCAGAACGCGCCGGGCAGGGTGGACTGCAGGCCTTGGCCAATCCCCAGCACAGCCATGCCCAACGCGGCAATCGGGATCGACGGTGCAAGCGCGATGATACCAAAGGCCAGCGCAAAGGGCAGCATGTAGAACGGCACGATCCGGCCTGATCCAAACCGGTCGATGGCCCAGCCGGTTGCGAAATTCGATGCGATGCTGATGATCGTGAACAGGGGAAAAAGGGCGACGAAACCTGCCAGTGTCCAGCCTTTGACCTCGGTCAGGTGGACCTGCTGGAACCACAGCGCAGTGCCCCAGGCGGGTGGTCCCAGCAGGGCAGGGACCATCAACCAGAACAACGGATGCCGCAACACATCGGCGCGCGTCCAGTGCCGTCCGTGCATGCCGGCGGCCTGTTCATCCTTTGCCAGTGATTGTGGCGTGCGTTCCTGACGCAGCAACAGGCCCATCAGCGGGATTGTGACGACGACGATCATGCCTGCCACCACCCACAGTGTCCGCCAGTCTGTCGTGATCAACAGGGCCACGAAAACAATCGGCAGCACGGCCTGACCGACGGAATAGCCCATGGATGCCACGGCCAGCGCCTTGCCACGCCCGGCCACGAACCAGCGTGCCATGGATACGGTGGCCAGATGGCTGGACATGCCTTGCCCGAACAACCGCAGGAAAAAGATCGCCAGCACCAGCAGCGCAGCATTTGGCACGGCGGCCATGAAAAAACAGGCGGCTGCCAGCCCTGCAAAGACCAGCGTGCCGATGACACGCACCCTGAACCGGTCGACCAGCGTGCCGGCCCAGATCATCGTGATCGCAGACGCGGTGGTGCCCAGCGTGTATAGCCCGCCCCACTGCCCGTCCGTCAGGCCGAAATCGTCCATGATCCCGCCTGCAAACAGCGAGATAAAGAACGTCTGCCCATAGGACGACGTCAGCGTCAGGATGAAACCCGCCAGCAGGAACAGCCAGTTGGTGCGAACAAAGGATACAAAATTCATGTGCCCTTCGTCGCGCCGCTAGATGAGAAAGAAAAGCCCTAAAGCACGTAGCGCGACAGGTCGGTGCTGCGTGCCATTTCGCCAAGGTGCTTTTCGACAAAGGCTTCGTCGATCGCGATTTCCTCGCCGCCGCGGTCGGGTGCCGTAAAGGACAGATCCTCGAACACCCGTTCGATCACGGTATAGAGCCTGCGCGCACCGATGTTTTCAACGCTTTCGTTCACCTCTGCCGCGATCTTGGCCAATGCCGCGATGCCGTCGGTGGTGAATGTGACGGTCACATCCTCTGTCTTCATCAGGGCGGAATATTGCAGCGTCAGCGCATTGTCGGTTTCGGTCAGGATGCGGACGAAATCATCCTCTGTCAGGGCGCGCAGTTCGACGCGGATCGGCAGGCGGCCCTGCAATTCGGGCAGCAGATCGGACGGTTTGGCGACGTGGAATGCGCCTGAGGCAATGAACAGTATGTGGTCGGTCTTGATCGGGCCGTGCTTGGTGCTGACGGTCGTGCCTTCGATCAGGGGCAGCAGGTCGCGCTGCACGCCCTCGCGGGACACATCGGCACCTCGTGCATCAGACTTGGCGCAGACCTTGTCGATTTCGTCCAGAAACACGATCCCGGATTGTTCGACCGCCTCCATCGCGGCCTTGGTGACGATTTCATCGTCCAGCAGTTTGTCCGCCTCTTCGGCGATCAGCGCGTCATAACTGTCAGCAACGCTGAGGCGTTTTTTCACCGTGCGACCGCCGCCCATTTTGCCGAACAACTCGCCCAGGTTCATCATGCCGCCCATGCCGCCGGGCTGGCCGGGGATGTCCATACCGCCCAGCGGGTTCGACGTATCCTTCAGCTCCAGCTCGATCATGGTGTCGTCCAGCAGGCCGTCCTTGAGTTTCTTGCGAAACATCTCGCGCGTGCCTTCGCGCGCACCTTCGCCTGCGACGGCGTCGATCACGCGTTCCTCGGCGGCCTTGTGGGCGGATGCCTTGACGTCCTCGCGCATGTGTTCGCGGGTGTCGATGATGGCAGTATCGACCAGATCGCGGATGATCTGTTCGACATCGCGCCCGACATATCCGACCTCGGTGAATTTGGTGGCCTCGACCTTGATAAAGGGCGCGCGTGCCAGTTTCGCCAGACGGCGGCTGATTTCGGTTTTCCCGACGCCGGTCGGCCCGATCATCAGAATATTCTTGGGGTAGACCTCGTCGCGCAGATCGTCGCCCAGCTGCTTGCGCCGCCAGCGGTTGCGCAGGGCCACGGCCACGGCGCGTTTGGCGTCATTCTGGCCGATGATATAACGGTCCAGTTCGGATACGATTTCGCGCGGTGTGAGGTCGGTCATAGTGGTCACTTTCCTTCTTGTGCCACTCAACTGGCAACCCGGACCCCTTTTGGCAAGGGGTCCGGATCGGGCGTCACTTTGCCAAGAAGTCGAGAACGGCCTGGTTCCATTCTGTGGCGTGGCTGACATTGCAGCCATGCGGTGCACCCTTGATCTCGTGCAGTTCACTCTGCGCAACCGCCTTGTGCGTGCGGTGGCCTGCTCCCTCGATCGGCACGATACCATCGTCGGTGCCGTGCAGGACAAGCGTGGGGACCGTGATCTTTTTCAAGTCATCGCGGAAATCCGTGGTCGCCCATGCCTTCATGCAACCGAGTGCCGCATCCTGAGAGGATTGTTTGCACAGAGTCAGCGCCTTTTGGCGTTCTTCTTCGGACACCTTCAACGCACCGTTGGCGGTAAAGAAATCACTGGTGAAGCCGTCAAAGAACGCGTCGCGATCCCCGGTCAGGTTTTTCTCGAATTCATCTGCTGCGTTCTGCGTCAGCGGACCGTCGGGGTTGTCGTCGGTCTGCAGCAAGTAGGGCGGTACGGCAGAGGCAAACACCACGCTGCGCAACCGGCTTTCGCCATGGTTCGGAATAAACCGCGCGACTTCGCCACCGCCCATCGAAAAACCGATCAGCGTGGCGTCCTGTAGGTCCAGATCTTCCATGATGCCGTTCAGATCGGCGGCCAAGGTGTCGTAGTCGAACCCTGTGCCCGGCTTCTCGGACTGACCGAACCCACGACGGTCATAAGTGACGACGCGGTAGCCTGCGTCCTTGAGTGCGCCGACCTGATGTTCCCAGGCTTTGCCCGACAGCGGCCAGCCATGGATCAGAACGACGGGGCGGCCCGTGCCGCCGGTATCACTGACATTCAGTTTCATGGATTGTCCTTTCTTAATCCGTTTCAGCAGGACAATCCCCGAGCATTCCATCCAGTTCCGAAAAACCGGATCACGGATACCTCATGCGCTAGCCGCCGACGGTTTCCACGGTCAGGTTGCCGTTGGTGTAGACGCAGATGTCGGACGCAATCGCCATCGATTTGCGGGCAATCGCCTCGGCGTCCAGATCGCTGTCCATCAAGGCGCGTCCTGCGGCCAGCGCATAGTTGCCGCCCGATCCGATGGCGGTGACATCGTGTTCGGGTTCCAGCACGTCGCCCGCACCCGTGATGACAAACAGATCTGTACCGTCGCTGACGATCAGCATGGCTTCCAGCTTTTGCAGGTATTTGTCGGTGCGCCAGTCCTTGGCCAGTTCGACGCTTGCGCGTTGCAGCTGACCCGGTGTCGCCTCGAGCTTTTTCTCCAGCCGTTCGAGCAGGGCAAAGGCATCGGCGGTCGATCCGGCAAAGCCTGCGACGACATCCGCACCCTTGACCTGCAGGCGGCGGACCTTGCGGGCGGTGCCCTTGATCACGGTCTGGCCCAGGCTGACCTGCCCGTCGCCCGCGATCACAACCTTGCCACCTTTGCGCACGCCTATGATCGTGGTGCCGTGCCAGCCGGGGAATTGATCGCTGTCCATGTCGCTATCCTGTCGCCATTGCGTTGTGGCTTATATGGTCGGGCGGTCCGGGTGCGGCAACCCCGAGGCTTGCTTGCGCCGGGTGGCTGGGTCAGAATACTGTTATGGATCAACCGGGTGACGTCGTATTCTATCTGGATCCCGGGCTGCTGAACAGCGCGCGGGCGGGCAAGCATAATTTCATCGGTCTGGTCGCCAAATGCCTGACCGACGCCGGTTTGCGCGTGTTTTTCGAACCCAATACGCTGACGGCGCGCAATGCCTCGGCCCGGCGGCCCGGCTATTCGCTGTTTCACATGGATGAACCGACGCATCCGCGCGCGCTGACCCTGCGGCGCAATTATTTCTACCCGTTCTGGCAAATCGAAACATCGGCCCGGCGCTGGGAGTGGGACGTGGCGCTGGCCAGGTTCGACAAGGCCGAGATCGACCGCAAGGAGGCGACACGCTTTTTCAATTTCTGGCGCAAGCGGCTGTATCCCGGTCTGGCCGAGGACAGCACGCGGCACGGACCGCTGTATATGCCGCTGCAGGGGATGGTGCGCGAACACAGGTCGTTCCAGTCATGCAGTCCGATCGAGATGATCAAACGCACCGCCGAACGGTTTCTCGACCGCGATGTGATCCTGACGCTGCACCCGAACGAGAGCTATACCAAGGACGATCACGCAGCGCTGCATCTGGTCGAGGAGAAATACGACAACGTCAGCATCAGCGCCCGCCCGATGACCGCGATCCTGCCGGGCTGTTCTGCCGTCGTGACGCAGAATTCATCTGTCGCACTGTCGGGTTTCCTGTTCCGCAAACCCGCCGTGATCTTTGCCCAGATCGATTTTCACCACATCACCGGGAACGTACCAAAGGACGGTGAGGACAAGGCGTTCAAGGCGATCACGCAATTCCCAGATTTCGAAGGCTACGTTTGGTGGTTCCTGCAACAGATGTCGATCAACGCAGGCAGACCCGAGGCCCCGGACAAGATCGCCGCCACCCTGCGCCGCCACGGCTGGCCGGTGTGAGGGGGTTAGTCGTTTCGTTGAGCCGGCAGGTTTCATTAGGGAAGGTCCGGTATGCGGACGACGCTGCTGGTAGTAACACTAAGTTCATGAACCTACAGGTTGCTGAAACACCGCTGCATGTCGCCTCCCAGTTCGAAGGCCATTTCTTTGGGGGACTTTCCAAACTCAGATTTAGCCGCCGGATTTGCACCCGATTTCAATAGCGCTTCGACAACCACAGTGTTTCCTCGGCTTACGGCGACATGAAGCGGCGTTTCTGACATGTCTCCAACAGCGTTCACGTCGGCACCTGCCTCAATAAGCAACAGCGCTCCATACGTATTTTTTTGCCAAAGCATCACATGCAATGGGGTATCACCATCGGAGTCTCTGCTATCGATGTGAACTGGAGCTTCACCCATTTCAGCGGGGAAAAGGGTTTCGGAACATGACATAAGGAGTTGATCCAAAGTCTCTCTGGATTTGAGTTTCTTGGACATTCCAACTCTCACCAAATTCTTTTGCAGTGCTCCGATAACACAGTTGAACTCTGCGTCGTTAACGAAAAATCTCAAGCCAATTTGGGCTCAAAGCAGACCTGCCGCACCCGCAAAAACAACCTGAACCACGAAAAAGGCCGCCCCGATGGGACGGCCCTCGATCATCACGCCAGTGGCGGAATTCAGATGGAGTCTTCGATCCAGCTTTGGATGGCGGCCTTGGGGGCGGCGCCGGCCTTGTTGGATACGACTTCGCCGTTCTTGAACACGAACAGCGCCGGGATGCCGCGCACGCCCATGGCGGCGGGGGAATTGGGGTTTTCGTCCACGTTGACCTTTACGATCTTGACGCGGCCTTCCATCTCGGCGGACAGCTCTTCCAGGGCTGGGCCGATCTGTTTGCAGGGGCCGCACCATTCGGCCCAGAAATCCACGACGACGGGGATATCGGACTGTTTGACTTCGGCATCGAACGTGGCGTCGGTGACGGCAAGGGTTGCCATGTTGGTCTCTCCTGGGATCAGTGTCAGGGACGGAACCTAGGAACGCGGCGTGCAGACGTCAAGCGACGCTCTGCCGTGACAGGGCATCCAGCGCCAGCCCGACCGGCACATCCATCAGGTTTGCGGTGGCGGTCCACAGGATCGCAGTGCGGATCTGGTGGTCGGGGTAGATTTGCGTCAGCGCATCGGCATAGGCCCCCAGCTGGCGCAGCAATCCTTCGGGCACCTGATCTGGGGATGCGGGCACAACGCGGTTCGTTTTGAAATCGACGGCCGTCACGGTGGTGTCGGTGACGATCAGGCGGTCGATGGTCCCGTTGATGCGCTGCCCGGACAGGCCCGGCAGGTTGGCCGTGATGCCAACCTCGGCCAGTGTCCTGTCAAACACATGCGCAAGCTCCGGCACGGCCAAGAGCGTCAGCGCGTCGTTCACCAGACCATCGGTCGGCACGTCGTCCGCGCCGGGATAGGATGCCAACAGGCGTTCACCGATCGTGCGGCGCTGATCAGCGGGATGGTCGGGCAGATGTTCCAGCAGCAGGTGCATCAATGTCCCGCGCATCTTGGCCACGTCGGCGTCATCCTCGGCCGGGTCACCGGGCACCACCTTGGCCCCGTCCATCTGCGACGGTGACAGCGTCCCTGGCCGCACGACAGCGGGAAGGGGGGCCAGGACCAGTGGCGGATCGTCGGGTGCTGCGGTCTGTTCCGCATCAATGCGTTCGCCCGCCAGCCACGTGCCGTTGGACACGCGCTGGATCGCCAGATCACCGGCATGATCCATCGCGGCACCGGCCTGTTCCATGCCCTGTGCGACCAGATCGTACCAGCCGGTGTCGCCCTTGCCTGGATTGCCGGCAGAGCCGACGATCAGCCATTTTTCCGCCCGCGTCATCGCGACATACAGCAGCCGCAGACGTTCGCGCGCCTGCTTGTCCAGCACGTCCTGCACCTGTTCCTCCAGTGCGGGGGGCGTGTCGGGCTTGTTCGGTTTCCACAGCGGTGTCTTGCCCGGCAGGATGTCGCCACGCAGGATTTCAGGGCGTTCCTTGGCGTCAGGCAGGATGACGATCGGGGCCTCCAGCCCCTTGGCCCCGTGGACGGTCATCACCCTGATCTGATCGCCCTGCGCATCGACCTGCCGCTTGATCGTCAGATCGTCGGCATCCATCCATCCGATGAACCCCGTCAGGCTGGGCACGCCGTCGCGTTCATAGGCCAAGGCCTGTGCCAGCAGCGCGTCGATGCCGTCCTCTGCCTCTGACCCCAGACGCGCCAGCAGTTTGCGCCGCCCGTCATGCCGGATCAGCAATCGCGCAATCAGGTCGTAGGGCCGCAAAAAGTCGGTATTCTGGCGCAGATCCCTGAGGATCGCGACCGTTTCCGGGTGGTTGTCGTCCGCACGCAGCACCTGCCAGAGCGTCTGACCCAAGCGTCGCGGTTGCGCGAGCGTATACAGGTCCTGTTCCGACCAGCCGAACAATGGCGATTTCAATGCCGCTGCCAGCGACAGGTCGTCTTCTGGCAAGGCGAGGAACCGCAACACGGCGCCAATGTCACGCACCGCGAGCTCGGCCCCGACGCGCAGCACATCGGCCCCGGCGATGGGCAGCTGCGCTGCCTTGCAGGCGCGGATCAGTTCGGGAAACAGCAGGCCCTGACGGCTTTGTACCAGGATCAGGATGTCGCCTGCGCGCACGGGTCTGTGGTTGTAGGTGCCGGTATTGCCGATCTCGACTGGCAGATATTCGGTTGCCATCATCCGCTTGATCTGGCCGGCCACCCGTTCGGCCATGCGGACCATGTGGTGGCTTTCGCTAATTTCGTCGACGGGGTCGATCCAGCTGGCTCCGGCGTCCTGTTTTTCGACGGGTTCGACCAGTGGCCAAAGGTCGACACGTCCCGGCATATCCGCCTTGAACGCCAGATGCCGTACCTCGCCGCCCAGAGCATCGGCCCGTTCCCGCACAAAGGTTTCATCCACCACCCGCAGGATCGCAGGCGCCGACCGGAACGAATGTTCCAGGGTGCTGACCGCCAGCGGGGCATCGCCTGCTGCCAAACCGGTTGCGAAATGACCGCGCATCCGTTGGAATTCCAGCGGATCGGCCCCCTGAAACGAATAGATCGACTGTTTGACGTCGCCCACGACGAAAATGGTGCGGCCTTCGTCGGCGCGTGCGCCCTGACCGCTGACCAGTTCGCGTGTCAGATGCTGGATCACATCCCATTGCAGTGGCGACGTATCCTGCGCCTCGTCCACCAGCAGGTGGTTCATGCCGCCGTCCAGCCGGAACAGCACCCAATCCGCGACAACAGGGTCAGCCAGCAGGGCGCGGGCCTTGGCGATCAGGTCGTCGAAATCCAGCACGCCGCGGGTTGTTTTCGCCGTCCTGTAGGCATCGGTGAACAACACGCCAAAGCGGTTCAGCGCCAGCGATTTGTCGAATACCTGCAGCGACAGACGCGTGCCGCGGGCGACCTCGACCTGTTCCATCAGACCGTTCAGTGCGTCGGTCAGATCGGGGTGGGCGGTGCGCAGGGCCTTGGTCGGAATGGCGTCAATCTTGGCCGCAAAGGGCTGTTTAGCGGCTGATCCGGTCAGCAGAACCTTTTCCAGGATGACCAGATCGGCAGGGCCGGGTGCGTGCAGGTCGATCCGGGCCAGCGCATCGGCGTTCTTGTTGTCCTGCGTGCCGCCGGCGCGCAGAACCCCGATCAGGTCACGGATGATTTCCCGCCCGTCAGTCCCCAGAATATTGGCGATCAGGCTGTCCAGCGTCACGTTGTCCGGCAGGTCCAGCGTTGTGCGCAGATCATGTTCGTCCAGCGGCGCGGCAAAGTCATCGGCGCGCCCGGCGATATCCCGCACCAGATCATCCACGTCCGCGCCGGTGAAATACCGCAGCATGTCGGCCACGATTGCGCGATGTTCCCCCTCGACCAGCGCATCCATGACCTCTGAGCGCATCAGCGCGGCAGACCGGTCGTCGATTTCACGAAAATCGGGACTGACCCCGGCCTCAAGAGGGAATCGCCGCAGGATGCTGGCGCAGAACGAATGAATCGTCTGAATCTTCAGACCGCCCGGCGTTTCGATGGCCGAGGCAAACAGCGTGCGGGCCCTGTTCAGATCGTGGTCACCGATGTCGGTTTCCACCCCAAGCGTGCGCAGTTCCGCCCGCAGATCGCTGTCGGGCAGCATGGCCCAGCCGCCCAGCCGTTTGAACAGGCGGTTCTGCATCTCGGCGGCGGCCGCCTTGGTATAGGTCAGGCACAGGATGTTCTGCGGGCTCACGCCCTCCAGCAGCAGGCGGGCCACGCGGTCGGTCAGCACGCGCGTCTTGCCGGATCCTGCGTTGGCCGACAGCCATGTCGATGCATGGGGGGCGGCGGCTGTGACCTGCCGTTGTGTCGCCTCGTCACGGATCATGTCAGCACCTCTGGCGTGGCAGGGTCGCTGTCTGTCCATTCGCCACGGCGCGACAGATGATCGTAGTCGCCGTCGAACGTGACGCGCTGCGGTGCCCGCCGGGCGGTATAGGGCCAATCGTCCCTCTGGCACATGGTCAGGAATTTTATCAGCTGCGCCCAGACAAGGTCCGGCGGGTGGTCGTCCAGCGGGGCTGCGACCTGCGGCATCCCGCGCTTGATCCCCAGAAATGCAGCGGCCTGCGTCTGACGCACTCCAACCGCGGCAAAGGCACCGCGCTCGATCATCGCGGCCTCCAGCAGCAGCTGTTTGTCGAATGCGGCCTGTTCCTTGGCCGTGGGCAGGGTTCCGGTCTTGTAGTCATAGATCAGGGCCCGCCCGTCGGGGGTGGCGTCGATCCGGTCTGCCTTGCCGTTCAGGACGATGTCAGGTCCGGGCATGGTGATTTCGCCCCATGTTTCCAGGGCAACCAGCGTGCCGTCCTTCTGGCGCATGGCCTCTTGTTGCAGAAAATCGGGTGCGATCTGGTCGAACAGGACACGCCATTGCAGGCGCACGGTGGGCCAGGGGCACATTTCGGCCAGCGTGTCGTTAGTGATGGTACGCAACAGGTCGCGGGCGGCAGGATCAGACGCATCGGGTCGTGCGCTGACAAACCGTTCGAGGATCTTGTGAAACACATCCCCCTTGAGCGCCGCATCCACATCGGCTGTCAGCGGTTTCAGCGCGGTCAGACCAAGGATCTTGCGCGCGTAGATCGCATAGGGATCACGGTAGAGCGTCTTGATCTGGGTGACAGACACTTTCCTTGGTCGTGCGCTGGCGGGTGGCATGGGTGCCGGGCGTGTCGCCCGGTCGATCAGCACATCAGGTTGCGACAAACGGGCCGCGTGTCGCAGCCAGACTGCCCCGCGCGCACGCATCTGGTCCAGCGCCTGCGGACCCTGCGCATCAGGCAATCCCGCTAGCAGGTTGGTCAGGCGATTGACCCAGCGCGACGGCACGGTTTCCGCATCGCGGCGGGCGCGGGTGATCCAGACCTGCGGGGCGCAGATGGCCTGTTGGAAATCATGTGCCGACAGCCCGATCTGGCGCTCTGGCAGAAGCAGCCCGGCCTGCGCGCGCAATGTCCGGTTCAGCCAGGGATCGGGTTTGGGACTGGGTGGCCAGATGCCGTCGTTCATGCCGCCCAGGATGACCAGTTCGGCACCGCCGACACGCGCCTCGAGCGTGCCGAGGATCGTGATACCCGGATGGCCCGCATCGCGGTCGCGGACGGTCTTGGCCGCCATCAGCGCGCGAAACAGCGCTGCATAGTCGCGGTTGTCCATCGGGTTTCCGGCATCGGCATCCCGTGCGATGGCCGCCATGACACCCTGCATCATGCGGCCTGCCGCCTTCTTGAACAACTCTCCGGTATCGCGCCCATCTGGTCCCGCAGCGAGCAGTTCCGCAACAGCCATGTGCTGTGTGAGGTGATCCACGATCGGCAAGGTGCCGGAATGATCCAACGCGCTGATGACGCGCGCAACCCAGGCTGTCCAATCGTCCAGCCCGTCCTTTGGGTTGGACATGCTGCCGACCCATGCCGTCATGACCGCCGGCGTGACAACGGGCGGACCGCCACGGCGCAGATGCAGTTCCAGGTCGCGGGTCCACAAAAGGTGCTGACGGCCTGCGACACTGCTGTTGGTCAGCGGGTGTTTGAGCAGGATCAGCAGGACCTCGGCGGTGATCGGCCTGCCAAAGGCGGTGACGATATGTTCCATGAACCGACCCGGCGGTGACAGGCCCAGCGGCAGGCCGCCGCTGTCGTCCGGCGTGATATCCCAACGATCCAGTGCAGCGGTGACCTGCCGGGTCAACATCCGGTCCGGCGAAATCAGCGCCGCAGGCACGCCATCCGCCGCAGCCTGTCGCAGGCGCAGGGCAATGACCTCTGCCTCTGCGCGGGGGCTGTCGGCCTCGATCAATGTGACATCGGCCATGGCAGCGGGCAGGTCGGTCAGCGCTGCGCCGTCACGGCGCCATTGGTCCGTCACGGGGGCAGGGCGTAGCGACAGCGATACAAGTGCCGCGCGCGCCGGGGCGGGCGGTGGCTGGTCGGTCCAGGGACAGACAAGGTCCGCTGACAGGTCAAGGTCGCGCATCAGGCGGCGATAGCGATATTGCGGATGATCCTCGTGGGTCAGCGTGCCACCCATGCTGTCCCAGACATGCTGCGGCATGTCGAAATCATAGCCGGGCAGCACGACGGCCCCCTGCGGCAGTCTGGACACGGCCTGCATCAGCAGCCCGGTGGCACCGCGCGATCCGGTGGAACCTGCAACGATGACGGGATGGTCCGGCGGCTGAACCGCCCATAGGTCGATCAGGGACAGGATGTGCATGCGCTGGCGGGCTGCCGCATCGGGTTGTGCGGCCTCTGCGATGAAATAGGGCTCCAGCAACCTGAGGAATTTCAACGCCTGCTGCCAATGGCCGGACACATCGGTGACATCCAATTGGGTCAGGGTTTCGAAATCGACGCCTTCACCATGCATTTCGTCCATCAGCGCAGCCAGGCTGTCCGACAGATCATAGAGTGCTGCACGCGGCAGGCCGGGTGTGGCATCAATCAGCTTTTCCACGGCGCGGGACAGTTCCAGCCTGCGGCGCAGGGGTGATACAGGCAGATCGGCTGACCCGATTTCTCCTTCGAATGCCAGGTCGGTGACCAGTTTGATCCGCGGCAGCAGTCGCGCCGGGCCAGCATCGAATGCGGCCCTGATTTGTCGCTGCATCCGGGCTGCGTTCACGTAGATCCGGATCTGTGACAGATCCGTGCTGCGTGCGGCCAACCCGCCGACAAAGGCCTGCGCAAAATCGACACCGGGGGCCAGCCCGAACAGCCTGGGGTGATCGCTGGGGTCAAACATCGTGCTCTTTCAACATGGCCTCGGCTTGCGGAATGCTCTCGGGGCGACCGACATCACAGATCAAGCCGTCCCAGACCAGACCATATAGACCGCCATCCGCGATCATCTGGTCCCAGATCACATTCAACGAAAAGGCCGGCACGCGCACACCGTGGACCCGGTTCGTGCGCGTCAGTTGCAAACCGGTATAGACATAGTCCTGACCACGGGTCAGCCGCCCGTCAGCCGCCCGGGCAAAATCACCCGGTCCGCTGTGTCCGTGCATCCGGGTTGTCGGCACCAGCAGCAGTAGCGCCTCCATCGCGGGTGTCCAGCCAGCGCAAAGGGTTCGGACGGGGTTTGGTCCGCACCAGACGGCGTCGGTGTTCAGCGTGACAACAGGATCATTGCCCAAAAGCGATAAAGCGTGGCGCAAACCACCACCGGTTTCCAACAGCGCGACCTCGTCAGATATCGCGATGTCGCGTCCGCGCAGGTGATCGTGAATCATCGCGCCCTTGTAATGGGCATTGACCACGCGCCTGCCGATGCAGGGGACGTCTGTCAGGTCCAGCGCGTGATCCAGCAGGGTGCGTCCGGCGACTGTGATCAGCGGTTTGGGTCGCGTGTAGGTCAGGGGGGCCATCCGGGTCCCCTTGCCAGCGGCGAACAGCAGTGCGGGATAGGTGCGCGTCATGGGGCGACCGGCGCGGGAATGTCGCGCAGCACGATGTCGCGCAGTTCGGACAGCGCAGGATGTCCAAGGTCGCGTAACAGCACTGACCAGACACGCGGCATCATCGCGGAATAGCGCCCCTTGCCGCCCGCGATCAGACGGCAGAACACACCCAGAATCCGCAGATTGCGCTGGGCACCCAGCACGGCAAGGCGCAGCGCCATATCGTCTGCCGTCTCACCTGTCGCGCGGGCAAAACGCGCGGTTTCGCGTGCGATTATGTCAGCAGGCACGTCGCGGCGAATATCGGACAAGAGCGAGGCCAGATCATAGCCGCGCGGCGCAAGGCAGGCATCCTGGAAATCCAGCAGACCTACGCGGTCGCTGCCCGAGGCCTGCGGACGCCAGATCAGGTTTTCCGCGTGGAAATCCCTCAGAGCGATCCGGTCCGCCAATGGTGCGTGGCGGGTCAAAGCCTCTTGAACAGCGGCAACCAGCGGTGCGGGATCGGATCCGGCATAGAGTTCGGCCGTGATGGCGACCATCTGCCCGCCCCGTACCGGGTCGATCTGCGGCAACTCCAGTGGTGCAGCACCGTCAAGTTGGATCAGCACATCGGTTGCCGCATCATACAGGACCTGCTGATCTGCGGGTGTTCGGGACGCCATTTGCGCCAGGCTTTGTTGTCCGAGGTCGGACAAAAGCAGGAACCCCGCGGGATCGGCACTGATGATCCGGGGCGCGCAAAACCCATGATCCGTCAGATAGCGGGCAATCCGCACGAATTGCGCTGTATCCTCGCCTGTCGCCGGGTCAGCGTCCATCAGGATCAGGCTGTCGCCCCCGGGTGCCGTCAGGCGTGCGTAGGCGCGTGACGATGCATCGGCCGCGATGGGTTTTGCGGCCCAATCGGAAACCCCTGCATCGGTCAAAAAGCGGGTCATCATGGCCGAACGGTCAGTCATTCAACCAGCCCAGTTTCTGCTGCCATCGTTCGGGACCGGTCAGCGTGACGGTGTGGTGGTCGGTCGCGGCCGTGAAATGACAGGTCAGCGCATCACCGGGTGTTTCTTGCCCCAAGCGGTCTGGCCACTCGATCAGACAAATCGCATCTTCAAAAGCATCCTCAAGACCCAGTTCCAGCACCTCGTCCGCGCTGGTCAGCCGATACAGGTCGCAGTGCCAGATTTCGGTTTCCCCGTCATCGTATGTCTGTACCAGTGTAAACGTCGGAGAAGGCACATCCTCCATCCGGCGCAGCCTGTTGCGAATGAATGCGCGTGCAAATGTCGTCTTGCCAGCCCCGATATCACCGCTGAGCAGAAGTGTGTCACCACGGTCCAGCGCAGCGGCAAATTGCGCGGCAAGCGCCTCGGTCTTTGCGAGGTCTGGCAGGGTGATCTGGGTGCAAAAGGTCGACATGCAACCAGAGTAATCGCCCCCACCTTGGCCGCAACCGGATTCAGCCGCGCGCGACCCGTTGTTTCGTCCTGTGCGTTTGCGTCACGCAGCCCATCGGTGGCTGGCCATCGGCGGGCAGGAATTTTACCATCGTCATCCCGGCGGGGATCGGATGCGCCTCGCAACGCAGACGGCGCCCGTTCACCAGGATGATGTCATCTGTGACAACCTCGCGCCGCGGGCCGAGCTGGCCGAATTTTTCGACCTTGCGCCAGAAATCCGTGGGTGCGCTGTGCGATTTCCAAAGGCGCAGCGCTGTTCGCAGATCCTGCAAGTCGAACGGATGGCTATTTTGGTCGCCCCACATCTGGGTGTAGGCTTGGTTTGTCATGATCAACGTGCTGGCATCGGAAAAAACCGCGATGGCATCGGGCAGCGTATCCAGCACCGCCTGACCGGTTTCGATTTCGACGCGAAAACGCCGGGTCAGCGAGACTTCGGCGCTGATATCCTCGAACAATATGGCGATGGCACCATCGGGGTGTGGACGGCCGGTCACGCGAAAAATCTGGCCATCCGGAAGGTCCCATCGGTCGGAATAGGCACCGTCGGTCGTCACTGCATCGAGGGCTGCAAACTGTTCGCGCCAGCCGGGATAATCCTTTGGTTCAGGAAGTTTGCGCATCTCGCGCAGCCGGTCCAGCAACGATTCCAGCGTCGGGCGAACGGTGACGAACTGAATGGGCAGACCAAACATGTCGACAAAGGCGGGGTTGAACATCGTCAGTTTGCGGTCGCGGTCAAAGATCGCAAGCCCGGTGGACAGTTCCGCAAAGGTTTTCACCAGTGTCTGCCGAAAACCCTGCAACTCTCGCTCGGCGCGCATCGTGTCATTGGCGTCGGTTGCGAAAAACAACGTCGAACCGGGCAGAGGGGTTGCGGTGATGTCGAACCAATGCTCTGCCTCTTCGCCGTGCAGTTGCAGTGACAGGCGACGCGCGTGGGGCGCGCGACACCCATTGTCGGGCACGGAGATTTCGTTGAACAGTCGTTGTCCGGGCCAGATGCGACCTGCACCCGGCGAATCCGGCCGCGTCCGTTCCGCATAGGCCAGATAGGCAGCATTCGCCCAAATCAGTTCGCCGCGCGAATCCTCTTGCCAGATAAGTTGCGGTGTCTCGCGCAGGATGTCGCGCAGTTGGGTCAGTTCCTTGTTCTGGATCGCGTGTTCCATTGCGGCGAAGCGGTCGCTTGCCTGTTCGGCCTCAGCCGCCTCGAGGCTGATGCGGGTCAAACCGTTTTCGTTCCTGATCTGGATACGGATCGTGTCGTCCTGTCCTGCCGGGACCTGTCGACTGTCATTCCAGTCCAGATCGCCCAACGTATCCTGCAGCGTCGGGAACTGGTCCCCGAGCACATGCAAAAGTGCCCCCAGATCGCCAAGTTTGTCGCGGTGGTCGCCGATCAGCGCGGACCCACTGGGCGATGCGTCGATCAATATATCCCGGTCGAACAGAAAAACGGGTGTCTGCGCGATCATGTTTGGTCGCAGCGGAACGGACGCAATTCCTGACGTTGATCGGACAAAGATGGATGCCGCTGTCAGGCCTGCCACGCAAAGGCAGGCCGCAACGAAAAGAAGGATAGAATCATAGATCACGATCAAGGCCCCCAGACGTATCTACCCAAAGACTGTCCGCCGGAGGTTAATGCCGCATTAACAGGCCCGATCAGGGCAGGAATGCGGGGTTTTTTCCCAGTGTGGGGCGGTGCGCCGGGCTGATATCGACGAGGGCGCGCATCGGCCATGTGACAGTCACCACGGCACCGGATTCGGATTTGTTGGCGAATGTCAGGCTGGCACCAGACCGTTCCAGCAGTGTTTTCGCGATAAAGAGACCAAGCCCCATGCCGCTGTAGGCCGGACGTTTTTCGCCGTCGATTTCTGACCGCCTGCGCCGCACGTAGGGGTCGCCGATGCGACCGATGACCGATTGCGGAAACCCGTGCCCGTCGTCACTGATCATGACCCGCGCCTCGGTGGCCGACCAGTCGATGCGCACGACGACTGCCTCTTGGGCAAAGTCGACGGCATTCTGGATCAGGTTGCGCAATCCGTGGATGATTTCGGGTTTGCGCTGGATCGTGGGCTGCGGGACGGAGCCGCCCTTGATGTCGAACAGAACACTTGCCTTGCGGTCCAGATGCGGTTCGGCGGCCTCGCGGGCGACGGCCTCCAGCGGGGCGGTTTTCATCATCAGGTCGTCCTTGCCCGCGCGCCCCATGGATTGCAGGATCTCTCCGCAGCGGTCGGCTTGCGACCGGATCAGCATCACATCGTCGCGCAGGTCGGGGTTGCCACCCAGTTCCGCGACCAATTCGGTGCTGACCAGTTTGATCGTGGCCAGTGGTGTGCCCAGTTCATGCGCTGCCGCTGCGACAACACCGCCCAGGTCCGTCAATTTCTGTTCGCGTTCCAGGGCCAGCTGTGTTGCCAGCAACGCATCGCCCATACTGTGCATTTCAGTTGTCACCCGCCGGGCGTAGATGCCCAGAAACATGACGCCAATCACCAATGAGACCCAATAGCCAAAGCCAAAGAGCGGCGGCAGGATCAACAGCGAACCATCCGCCAACTGAAGTGGCAGGGACGTAAAGCTGATCAGCGTGATCATCCCGATCGCCAGCGCCCCGAGTGCGAGAAAACTCAGCAGGTGCAGGACCGTTGCCGCGATGGTGACCGGGGCCAGGATCAACAGGGCAAAGGGATTGTTCAGGCCACCTGTCAGATACAGCAGCAGACCCAGTTGCAGGATGTCGAATGCCAGCATGGCGCTGGCTTCGCGTTCGGACAGGCGTTTATTCTGGGGAAAATACGCGTGTGTGGCGATATTGGCGATGGCGGCCACGCAGATCGTCGAAATGACCGGCGTCAGGGGCAATGTCAGCCCGTAGAGCTGGACCGCGACAAGGATCGCCACAACCTGACCGCCGACAGCCGCCCACCGCAACGTCAGCAGTGTCCGGAGCCGGACCCAGTTGCTGCGTTCGTGCTGTGCCAGCATCGATATGTCGTAACTCTCCATGATCGCCCTTAAATGTGATGCGTGTGCCCATTGTTATGGGCCGGTGGATAGGCAATCAATGCGACGCTTTTGAAAGGAGCCCTGATGAACCGCGCGATCGTCCTCGTTTCCGGTGCTGCCATTGCTGCCGTGGTAGGTGTGTCACTGTCCCTGACCTTCAATCGTGGTCAGGATCTGGCATCCTGTTTCAGCACCAACGCCGAAGGTGCCGACATCGGTGGCCCATTCACGCTGGTCAATCAGGAGGGGCAGACGGTCACGGATGCAAATGTCATCACGGAACCGACGCTGGTCTATTTCGGATACGGGTTCTGCCCTGATGTCTGTCCCATCGACAATGCCCGCAACGTGGCGGCGGTGGATCTGCTGGCGGAACAGGGTGTGTCGGTCACGCCTGTGTTCATTTCCGTGGATCCCGCACGCGATACCCCCGAATTCATGGCCGATTACGCAGCAAACATGCACCCCAAGATGATCGGCCTGACCGGAAGCGAGGCACAGGTCAAGGCAGCGGCGGATGCCTACAAGGTCTATTATGCACGCAACGGGGATGATCCTGACTATTACCTCGTGGACCATTCCGCGTTTACGTACCTGATGCTGCCGGACACCGGTTTTGCGACATTCTTTCGCCGCGACACACCGCCGCAGCAGATCGCTCAAGAGGTCAGTTGCGCCTTAACATAGATTGACGGCCTGCCGCGCGGTCCTATCTCTTGGGTAACAAGGCAAGGTATTGAAAATGAACAGCGACACACGCGATCTCGGCCCTGACCCGTCACTTTTGCTGGTGGACGATGACGAGGCTTTCGTCAAACGTCTTGCCAAGGCGATGGAAAAACGGGGGTTTGTTGTCGAAACGGCTGAATCCGTGGCCGAAGGCAAGGCAATCGCGTCTGCCCGGCCGCCTGCCTATGCCGTGGTTGACCTGCGGCTGGAGGACGGCAACGGCTTGGATGTGGTAGAGGTGCTGCGCGAACGCCGTCCGGAATCGCGGATCGTTGTTCTGACGGGCTATGGTGCAATCGCCACCGCGGTTGCCGCGGTCAAGATCGGTGCGACCGACTATCTGGCGAAACCCGCTGACGCGACGGATGTGACCAATGCCCTGCTGGCCGGACAGGACGAATTGCCGCCGCCGCCCGACAACCCGATGAGCGCGGATCGCGTGCGTTGGGAACATATCCAGCGCGTTTATGAATTGTGCGACCGCAACGTGTCTGAAACGGCGCGCAGGCTCAGCATGCACCGCCGGACGCTGCAACGGATCCTCGCAAAACGCAGCCCGCGCTAAAGGTCGAAACGCTTGCGGATGCGGTCGACACGGGTGCCGTCGCGCAGCGGAACATCAATCAGCCTGTCGAAATCGACAAATCCCATCGCGGCATAATAGCGCAGTCCACTGTCGTTGTCCGCGCGGATCGTGGCGTCGATGGTGGCAAAGCCCTCGGACAGCGCCCTGGCTCTGGTTGCTGCGAACAGGGCACGGCCAATGCCCTTGCCCGCATGATCGCCTGACACGAAACTGGCGATGATCGCCCAGCCCTGCATCGCAGCATCATCGGGGTCGGGACGGGCGAGCATCTGAAACCCGCCGATCTTGCCGCCCATATCCGCGACATGCGTGCAGATCAGTGCAGGGCGCGAGATGTAGTGCTGTCGCATCCGATCCACATCGAACGAGGTTTGATGTGCTGTCGTGCCACCCTCGGCGATGATCGGGTTCAGCACATCGAGCATCCCCAGTGCGTCCGCTGACGTGGCCTGTCGGATCATCATTGCATCATTTCCAGCAAGGCGGCGTGTCGGGCGGTGAAATCTGCGCGCACGTCGACCGGCGGGCGCAAGGCGATGGTCAGCCCTTCGATCAGTTCGGGTTTCTGGCGGCCAAAGAACCTGTTGGCCTCGGCCTTATCAAAACCGGCAATCTGCACCGCTTCGGCCCACGCCGACACGCGGTCGGCGGCCTTGATCTGTTTCTTGACGCTGGTTGGCAGGGTTGCAGGCAGTCCGAACCGCAGGTGGATCGCGGCGGTCAACCTCATGTCCAGCTCGCCATAGCCGGGGCCGATGGCGGCCTTGACCGGGCTGATCATGTCCCCGATCACGTATTCGGGCGCATCATGCAGCAGTGCCGCCAGCCGCCATTTCGCCGGCGCCTTGGGGTTCATGCGAGCAAACAGATCCTCGACCAGCATCGAATGTTCGGCGACGGAATAGGCGAAATCACCCTGTGTTTGCCCGTTCCAGCGCGCGACAAAGGCCAAACCGTGGGCGATGTCCTCGACCTCGATATCGAAAGGCGTGGGGTCCAGCAGGTCGAGCCTGCGACCCGAGAGCATTCTTTGCCATGCGCGGGGCTGTTTCATCGTACTGTCATATCCGTTGGAAACCGGTCCAGATAGCGGGCCATGCGCGCAGCCGCGAGGGTATTGCGCAGGAACATCTTGCGCATCATCGGCGTATTTCTGGCAGGCGTTTGTGACACTGGTATCGCGGAATGGTCCGGAAAATGCACGGCCATGAACCGCGTCAGGTCGCGGGCATAGCGCGGTGGCAACTCTTGTGCCTTGTCCCGCCATGGTTTTGCGGGGCCGATGAAATGCGCGATGTTGACGGGGGCCATTGCGCCAAAAAGCCGTGCGCTCTTGGTCATTTGCCAGTTCCATAAGGGCGAGAGTTCGGCCCAGTCACAATGAGCAGCCCAATTGAGAAGTGTCTGATCGTGCTGTCTGATCGCATCCGGGTGGCGTCCGGCAAGGTCACGGATGCGCGCCGACAGATCAGCCTTGGCCCATTGGATCATGTCCAGCAGCATGACGCCGCTGTTGAAATAGGGCGCGGGCGGCAGATTGATGGCGGTGAAATCCCCGCTGGCGCGCTGTGGCGTGCGCCATTGCATCGTATCACGCACAGCGCCGATCGCCCGCCCGCCCAGATCGAGGTGCATCAGCGCGTTGAAATCCCCGCCATCGATATGGATGTCGCTGTCCAGATAGAGCAATCGGTCATAGTCAGCCGTCAGCACATGCGGCAGCGCAAGGCGCAGATAAACGCTCTCACTGCGGCGGGCATCGCGCGGCAGGTCGGCGAATGCACCGTCGGTCGTCACCTTGACCAACCGCAGGCCATGGGCCGTCAAACTGTCCGGGATGGCCAGATCGTCCATCGTCACGATGCAGATGTCGAACTGGCGGTCGCGTTGCAGGTCGGCGATCTGCGTCGCTGCATGCAGCGCATAGGGCAAATATCCTGCATCACAGCAAAAAACGACCGCCCTGCGATGGGCGGCCGGTATCGAAAACGCTGCCGTGATCTGCGACATGGGGACCCTGACGGTGCAACGGTTGAACAGACTGTCCACGCAGTCAAAGGGCGATCACGTCGCGTTGTCAACGCGGTGACGTTGGTGGTATGGGGCGACAACGCTTTTTTCCGCCAGGAGACGGACATGACCCAAGATTATATCGTCAAAGACATTTCACTTGCTGCCTATGGTCGCAAGGAACTGGACATCGCAGAAACGGAAATGCCGGGGCTGATGGCCCTGCGCGAGGAATACGGCGCGTCCAAGCCGCTTGCGGGTGCCCGCATCGTCGGATCGCTGCACATGACGATCCAGACCGCCGTTCTGATCGAAACGCTGGTTGCACTGGGTGCCGACGTGCGCTGGGCATCCTGCAACATCTTTTCCACGCAGGACCATGCTGCCGCCGCCATCGCGGAATCCGGCGTGCCTGTTTTCGCGATCAAGGGCCAAAGCCTGGAAGAGCATTGGGACTACCTGGACAAATCCTTCATGTTCCCCGAAGGCGCGAACATGATCCTAGACGATGGCGGCGACGCAACACTGTACGTTCTGCTGGGTGCCCGTGCCGAGGCAGGCGAGGACATCATCCCCGTCCCGCAATCCGAAGAAGAAGAAGTCATCAAGGCGCAGATCAAAAAGCGGATGGAAGCATCCCCAGGCTGGTTCACCAAGGTGAAGGCTGCGATCAAGGGCGTGTCCGAGGAAACCACCACAGGCGTTCACCGTCTGTATGACCTGCACAAGAACGGCCAGCTGCCGTTCCCCGCGATCAACGTGAACGATTCTGTTACCAAGTCAAAGTTCGACAACAAGTACGGTTGCAAGGAATCGCTGGTCGACGGCATCCGCCGCGCCACCGACACCATGATGGCCGGCAAGGTCGCCGTCGTCTGCGGCTACGGCGACGTGGGCAAGGGGTCGGCTGCGTCGCTGCAGGGCGCCGGCGCACGCGTCAAGGTGACCGAGGTCGATCCGATCTGCGCACTGCAGGCGGCGATGGACGGTTTCGAGGTTGTCCTGCTCGAGGACGTGCTGGACAGCGCCGACATCTTTATCACCACCACCGGCAACCGCGACGTCATCCGCATCGAGCACATGCGCGAGATGAAGGACATGGCGATCGTCGGCAACATCGGCCATTTCGACAACGAAATTCAGGTTGCGGCGCTGAAAAACCACAAGTGGACAAACATCAAGGAACAGGTGGACATGATCGAAATGCCTTCGGGCAATCGTCTGATCCTGTTGTCCGAAGGCCGTTTGTTGAACCTTGGCAACGCCACCGGTCACCCGTCGTTCGTGATGTCCGCATCCTTTACCAATCAGGTGCTGGCGCAGATGGAACTGTGGACCAAGGGCGAGGAATACGCCCCCGGCGTCTACATCCTGCCCAAGCATCTGGACGAAAAGGTCGCCCGCCTGCACCTCAAGCGGATCGGCGTCAAACTGACAGAGCTGAAAAAGGAACAGGCGGATTATATCGGCGTCACCGTCGAAGGTCCGTTCAAGCCGGAACACTACCGCTACTGACCCCACGCGGCAGTGCGTGCCTGATACCTGCGGCATCGCGGTCCTTGTGACTGCGGTGCCGCATTTGCATTCAGGGCCAGGCAACCCCACGCGCACCGACACAGATCGTCGTGAACGGCCCACGGCAAAGCCGGCCAGAACAGCCCTCTTTTTTCTTGTCCGATGACCTGACCTGACGTTAGCGTTACCGCGACGGCCAGAAAGGCTGCATGGCAACAAGGGGAACCCGATGGGAAAACGTGACGATCTGATCCAGAAATACGCCGAAGATCTGCGCAATGACTGCGGTATGGAGCCGGACATGGACCTGCTGACCAAGGTCACGATTGGCTGCGGTCCGTCAATCTACAACGCCGACGCAAGCACGGTCGCGGGCAGCGATCCGGAGGAATTGCAGCGCGTCGTGGACGGGTTCCTGAAGAAAAAGCTGGGCCTGCCGGACAGCCCTGACCTGATGGACGCCGTCAACAAGGCAATCGACACCTACGGTCGGTCAAACCGGAACAAATACCGGGCGGTGATCTACTACTTGCTGACGAAACATTTCGGTAAGGAAGCCGTTTACGGCTGAACGCGCGCGCGCGCCATATGTGGCGCGCGCCCTCATGCCAGCAGGATCAGCACCGCGCCCATGATGGCACAGCCGAAACTGGCGTATCCCGCGTTTATCAGACCCAGTGACCATGGCCTGCCTTCGAAGCCCACAGTCAGGATCAGCCAGGGCGATATGATGAATGCGCCCAGACCGAACCCCGATGTCAGACCTTCGATGATCGTGTCGATCGCGGACAGCGCAAAAATGTGTCGCATCATCCCGGCCACCAGCAGGATCATCACGCCCGAGACTACATAGGGCCAGGGGTTTGCGCTGTTTACCGGTTTGCCATCCGCGCGCACAGCGACGCCTGCGGCCTTGATCCAGTATTTTGACAGCAATCCGTACCAGATCGCACCGAAAACAAATCCGGCAAAAGCCGCCCCGATCACATCTGCAAATCCCAACGCCACCCTCCTCCTGTCAAAAAAACCTGCCAAACCATCGCGCGTCCGACCAGTGTTTGCTTCTGCCGGCAACCGCGCCATCTAGCATGCAAAGCGTCCAGCGGGGTGACCACAATTGATAAAGGCTCTGTTGAACTGGTTTGTCGAGGATGGCGAAGCGATGCCGTGGCGATCCGTGGCTGTCACGACGGCGGCCGTGGCGGGGCCCGCACTTGTTGCTGTGCCGCTGATCGGCAGTCCGGGTGCCATCGCATTCATCGCGGGACTGTCGGCGCATCTGGCTGCACGTGATCGCGGGATCGGCCCAGCCGCGTTGGTGACGCTGGTCCTGATGATGTCGGGGCTGTTGGTGTTGGGGGCACCGGTCATGGCACTGATCCTTGCCCCTTGCCTTGCGGTGATGATCGGGATCTGCGGGACGCACGGGATGGCGCAACCGGGGATGCGGGCGCTGATCGTCTGGACCATCTTTACCAGCCCGATCCTGCCAGATGACCGAGATGCGGTGCTGGCGGCCATATTCATCGGCGGCATGATCTGGGCGCTGGCGATCACATGGTGGTTCGACGAGGATGCGACTGGCGACGCGGAAACAGCGCAAAGTCATCGTTATGCGCTGATCTTCGAGATGGGTCTGGGGATCGGTTTGATGCTGTCTGTCTACGTCGGCGGTCGGTATTTCGGTGAACACGGGTTCTGGTTTCCGCTGACCTTTGTCGTGCTGTGCGTCCCGCCGCACGGCAACCTGTTTTCCAAGACCCTGCGCCGCACCATCGGCACTGTTCTGGGCACGGCAATCGCGATCGCGGTCGCCGCAATATCCGAAGAGATGTGGTTGACCGTCGCCGTCGGCATGATCGCGCTGCCGATCGCCTTTCGGTTTTTGCCGCGCAACTATACGCTGTTCACGACCTTTCTAACGGTTGCCGTTCTGGAAATTCTGGCGCTTGTCTCGCAGGTCAGCGTGTTGGCGGTCGAACGTCTGGTCACAATGGCCGCGGCGGCAGCGATGACCGTGGTCATGGGCGTGCTGGGCATCATCGTGCTGCGGTTGGTCAAACCGGATGCGCTGCGCGCGCTTCAGTCCGGGGAATGACCCGCGAGTTCGAGGACGATCTGCCATTCTGCATCACTCACGGGTTGCACGGACAGGCGCGAATTCTTGACCAGAACCATGTCGGACAGCCGATCATCGCTCTTGATCTGGTCCAGCGTGACAGGGCGTGGCAACCGTTTCAACGCGCGCACATCGACGCATTCCCATTTGCCATCCTGCGCCGTGCTGTCGGGGTGGGCCGTGGCGATGACCTCGACGATGCCTACGATTTCCAGCCCGGTCCGCGAGTGATAGAAAAACCCCGTATCGCCGATTGCCATCTGGCGCATGATGTTGCGGGCCTGATAATTGCGCACGCCGTCCCATTCACTGCCCGCCTGACCCAAGGCCGTCAGGTGATCCCAGCCAAACACGTCCGGTTCCGATTTGAACAGCCAGTGGGCCATGTCATTCCTCCTTGAGTGGGCGGGATAACAGTGTCTGCAATGCGGTTTCGACACTGATTTTCTGGGCACAAAGACTTGCCACGATGGTGCAGACCGGCAGGTCGATGCCCCGCGCCTGACCCAGGTCCGTGACCGCGACCGAGGTGGCGGCCCCTTCGACCGTGGCAGCCGCATCGATCCGGTCACCAGCACCAAGTGCGAGGCCCCGACGATAGTTTCGGGACAGCGTCGAGGTGCAGGTCAGTGCCAGATCACCCAGACCGGATAATCCGGTCAGCGTTTGCGGATCGGCCCCCAGCGCCTCTGCCAGTCTTTGCATTTCGGCAAAACCGCGAGTCATCAACGCAGCGCGGGCGCTGTCACCCAATCCCGCGCCAATCGCGACGCCGCAGGCAATGGCAATCACGTTTTTCAGCGCGCCACCCAGTTCGGCACCGATGGTGTCCGTGGTGCGATACAGACGCAGATTGGCCGTGGACAGTGTCTGCTGCAACGCCCGCCCGGCCGTATCGTCGGCACAGGCCAGCGTCAGTGCGGTCGGCAGGCCCGCCGCGATATCATCGGCAAAGGATGGCCCGGTCAGGATCGCCGCGGTGGCATCGGGCAGGGTCGCGGAAATGCTGGCGACCGGTCCCGTCAGGGTTTCAAGGTCGATCCCCTTGCAGCAGGCCACGATCCGCTTGTTTGCCAACTGGTCGTGATGTGTCTCTAGCACGCGACGCAGGCTCTGTGCGGGAACGGCCATCAGAACGCATTCCGCTGGCTCTAGCTGCGTCGCGTCATCGGTGATCAACACGTTGGCGGGAATTGTCACGTCCAGTTTCGGACTGCGGCGGGTCTGGTCCATGCCCCGGAGGTCACGCGCCAACAGCGTGACCGCCCGCCCGTCCCGTGCCAGTGAAATCGCCAGCGCGGTGCCGAATGCGCCAGCTCCTACAACAGCGATCATGCCTTTGCCCCCTTCTTGCCCGATCCCAGCATCGCCGGTGCGGTGTCATCCAGCGGCCAGCGCGGTCGTGCGCCCAGCGTCAGATCATCCTGTTCGCCCGCTGCAAAACGCGTCAGCCCTGCGTAGGCTATCATGGCAGCATTGTCGGTGCACAGCGCCAGCGGTGGGGCCAGAAACGCCGTATTGCGCCACGTGCACAAGTCAGTCAGCGCGGTGCGGATCGCCATGTTCGCAGCGACCCCGCCCGCAACGGCAAGCGTGGGTGTGGCCGGGTTCAGCGCAAGATACAGGTCCAGCGCGAGTGCGGTTTTCGCCGTCAGCACATCAGTCACCGCAGCCTGAAATCCGGCGGCAAGGTCGGCCTGATCTATCCGATTGAGTGTCTGTTCCGGTCCGATCACGCCGTCACGCGCCCGCAAAAGGGCGGTTTTCAACCCGGAAAAGGACATGTCACAGTCGTGCCGATCAAGCAAGGGTCGTGGCAGCTTGAACCGTTTGGGATCCCCCGTTTTCGCCGCGGCCTCAACCGAAGGGCCGCCGGGTTGCGGCAGGGCCAGCAGGCGGGCGGTCTTGTCGAATGCCTCGCCCGGGGCGTCGTCGATGGTGCCGCCGATCCGTTCGAAACGGTCGCGGTCATGCGCGATCAGGAACTGGCAATGTCCGCCGGACACCAGCAGCATCAGATAGGGAAACGGTACCGCGTCCGTCAGGCGCGGCGTGAGCGCGTGACCTGCCAGATGGTTGACCCCGATCAGTGGCAGGCCGGTCGCAGCCGCCAGACCCTTGGCGGACATCACGCCGGACAGCACGCCGCCAATCAGGCCGGGACCCGCTGTCACGGCGATGGCGTCGCAGTCCATCAGGGCCAGTCCTGCATCCGAGAGTGCGTCAGCCACGCAATGGTCGACCTTTTCCGCGTGGGCGCGTGCCGCGATTTCGGGCACGACACCGCCAAAATCGGCGTGCAGGGCGGTCTGGCCGAACACGATCGACGACAGCACGGTCGCGTCATCGGCCGTGCCGCGCACCACGGCGGCGGCGGTATCGTCGCAGCTGCTCTCGATGCCGAGGATCGTCAGGGGTCGGGACATGGGGTGCCTGTTGCGCTTGGTCCGGTCGCAGGTAACACTTGGCAACGGTTCTCACAATAACGGCGCGCCATGGATCCCATTCTGATCATCAGCCGTCCTGCGCCAAAGGGGACTGCCTTTGTAGCGCAGCTGACAGCCATGCTGGACAGGCAGCCCGGCGTGATCATGGCGCCTGCCTTTGACATCGTGCCGACCGGTGCGCCTGTGCCCAAGGACGGCGGGGTGATCTTTACGTCGGCGAACGCGGTCGCCTTTGCGCCGCTTGGGATGGGACGCATGGCTTGGTGTGTCGGGCAGGCCACGGCGCATGCGGCGCGGGCGCGGGGTTATCGCACGCAGGTGGCCGAGGGGGACGCCGCCGCGCTGATCGCGCTGATCCTGTCGCAGCGCCCGACCGGTCCGCTGTGGCATCTGGCGGGCGCGCATCGTCGTGGTGATGTAGGCGAAACGCTACGCGGTGCGGGCCTGACGTGCGAAACCGTCGTTCTCTATTCCCAGATTGCATTGCCGCCGCCCATTCCGTTGATTGATGCGGCAGCAGGGAACGCCCCGCTGATCGCGCCGGTGTTTTCGCCGCGCTCTGCCAGCATTCTTGCGTTGCCGGATCGACTTGCCCCGCTATTTGTTGTCGCAATGAGCAATGCGGTCGCCGATGCGGTGTCGGTCCATCGACCTGATGGGGTCGTGGTGGCCGCAGCGCCCGATACCCCGCATATGTTGGGGGCAACCCGCGCGCTTTGGTCTGAAATTGCCGGTACCGGCAACGCTTGAGACCCGCGCCATAGCAGGCTAACGTCGATTGGTGGCAGATTGCCGCGTTTCGAAGAACGAAGGGGAATGATGTGGCAAAGACACCGGCAAAGGGAAAATCCCTCGATCCCACATCAGCGACCACAGCCATGCCGCCCCCTTCGATTCCCGCGCCGCAAACGGAACGTGACCCGGCCGATGTGGACGCAGCTGTCGCTGTGACGGAACAGCCCCGACAGGCTGAAACCGCGCCAACCCCGCAGCCGCAGCAGACCGAAAAGCGGCGTCCGATTTTCCTGCCCATGGCGATGGGCGGGTTGGTTGCCGGTCTCATCGGCTACGGGATTGCCTGGACGCAAACCGGAATGGTGGCACCTGTTGCAGGTGGTGATGACAGCGTTCAGGTGCAGATCGATGCGCTGCGCGACGACATAGCAGCGCTGCCCGCCGCTGCCCCTGCCCCAGACATGACGGGTCTGGAACAGACCGTTGCTGACCTGCAGGCCGAACTGACTGCGTTGCAGGACCAATTCGCAGACCTGCCCACGGGTGCGACCGACCCTGCCGCACCCATCATCGGCGAGGCAGCGCAGGATGCGGCTGTGCAGGCCCTCAGCCAACAGATCGCGGACCAGACCGCAGAGTTGCAGGCACAGCGCGATGAATTGCAGTCCCAACTGGAGGCCATCCGCGCCGAGGCCGAGACCATTCAGGCAAACGCGATTGCAGGCGCGCGCACGGAAACCGCACGTGCCGCATTGGCCCGTATTCAGGGCGCCGTCGAAAGCGGCGCGCCGATGGCCGCCGTTCTCGGCGATCTGGGGGAGGCGCTGGATGGGCCGGTGCCCGATGCCTTGTCGGCCGTCGCAGAAGAGGGTGTCCCGACGATGGAAGCCCTGCGCGAAGCCTACCCCGAGGCTGCCCGTGCAGCCCTGCAAGCGGCCCGCCAATCCGGCGAAGGAACGGAAACGGACGGGGGTCTGGGCGGGTTCCTGCGCAGCCAGCTGAACGTGCGGTCCACTGCCCCAAGAGAGGGCACATCAGCCGACGCCATCCTGAGCAGGGCCGAAGCGGCACTGCGGAGCGGACGCCTGAACGACGCCCTGGCCGAGGTTCAGACATTGCCCGAAACGCCACGCGCCGCGATGACCGACTGGATCACGCTGGCCGAACAGCGTGCAGCAGCCATTGACGCCGTCGAACAGATCGACACCAACCTGACCGCCAATTGAGGGCCTGACACATGATTTCGACACTCCTAAAAATCGCGGTCTTTGTTGTCATCGTTCTGGGTCTGACCTGGGGTGCCGTGCAACTGTTGGATATGCAGGGCGGCGCGATCCTGTCGATCGGCGGATACGAGGTGGCATTGAGCGCGCTTCAGATGGTCGTCGCCTTGGTGGCGCTGGTCGTGCTGGTCTGGATCGGGCTGAAACTGATCAAGCTCTTGGTTGCGGTCTTCCGTTTCCTTAACGGTGATCAGACCGCGATTTCGCGCCATTTCGATCGTAACCGCGAACGCAAGGGGTTCGAGGCCCTGTCAGAAGGTCTGTTCGCGCTGGCAGGCGGCGAAGGCCACCTGGCGATGACCAAGGCCAAACGTGCGGACAAATACCTGAACCGTCCCGACCTGACCACGCTTCTCAAGGCGCAGGCCGCCGAGATGACAGGTGACACCCGCACCGCAGAAGAAAGCTATCGCGCGCTGGTGGCAAAGGACGAAACCCGGTTTGTCGGTGTGCGCGGGCTGATGCAGCAAAAGCTGGCGGCAGGCGATACCGATACCGCCCTGGGTCTTGCCCGCAAGGCGTTCGAGATCAAACCGCAGCACGAGGGGGTTCAGGACACACTGCTGAGGTTGCAGGCCGAAAAGGCGGATTGGGCCGGTGCCCGCGAAACGCTGGGGGCCAAACTGAAATCGGGTGCGCTGCCGCGTGATGTGCACAAGCGCCGTGATGCCGTTCTGGCCCTGTCAGAGGCCAAGGACATCATGGACGAAGGCCAGGACATGAAAGCGCGTGAGGCGGCGATCGAGGCCAACCGCCTGTCGCCCGATCTGGTGCCCGCCGCGATCATGGCCGCACAGGCGCATCTGGAAAAATCAGAGCCGCGCAAGGCCGCCAAGATCCTGACGAAAACATGGGGTGTGACACCGCATCCCGATATCGCTGCCGCATTTGCCGAAATCGCGCCGGATGAAACACCGCAGGAACGTCTGAAACGTTTCCGTGCCCTGACCAAGCAGAAACCGGATCATCCCGAAACGCGGATGTTGTTGGCCGAGCTGAACATCGCGGCAGAGGATTTTCCGGCCGCCAAGCGCGCCCTGGGCCATCTTGTGACCGATGATCCGACTGGGCGCAGCCTGACACTGATGGCTGCAATCGAACGCGGACAGGGGTCTGACGATGCGGTGGTGCGCGGTTGGCTGACACGTGCGCTGACGGCACCGCGCGGGCCGCAGTGGATTTGCGAAAACTGTCAGCATATCCATGCGTCCTGGGGTCCGGTCTGTGACAATTGCGCCGCTTTTGATACGCTGGCCTGGAAACGCCCGCCAGCGGGCGAGGTCGCCATGCCGACAGGTACGGAAATGCTGCCGCTGATCGTCGGGCAAAAGCCGGCAGAAGCCAATCAGGTCGCGGTCAGCGAAGCAGAAGTGCTCGACCCGCTGCCTGCACCTGCCTCGGACAAAAAATAGGTCTTTCCTGACCGCCCATGGGGTGCTAGATCGCACCCCGGATGCCGCATTAGCTCAGTCGGTAGAGCACATCATTCGTAATGATGGGGTCGGGGGTTCGAATCCCTCATGCGGCACCACATCCCTGCATTTCAGATCGACGGCAGCGGCATTTGTCGATCTTGGTTCTGGTGGAACCCTGGCGATATAGCTGTGCCGCCCACCTGACGGGCTGCGTCAGCCGTATGGATTTGCTGCGCATGACTGCGCTGTAACCGGTGCGCAGTCGGCTGACCTGAGTTTGGCAATTTGATATGGCACTTCCCGGCGACATACGGCAGCGTTGACGCCTCCTTTGGTCAGCCTGTGTTCATCCAGATATCCACGATTTCAACCCGTCCGTAAAAATGAAAGCGACGGCAAAGTGCGTCGCGCCATGCGGGTTGCTGCCGATGTACGCAGATTGCTATCGCATAACCGTAGCCTTGTGATCTAAGAGGTCGGCAGAACCAGCAGGAGCCTTGCGGATGCGTCGGACGGTCATTTCATTCTTGGTGGTCATGTCTGCCACGCCCACGATTGCGGAGACCTACGCGATGATGCTGGGCAGTCGGCAGATCGGGACGCTGGAAACCAATGGGGCCAGCCTGCAGTCAACGCTGAACAACACGCCGCTGGGTGTTGCTGACGGTACGTTTCAGGCGTCGGTGACCAAGGTGCAACTGCCCGACGGCAGTACCGCCGAGCAGTATCTGGGCGTGAACCGTGGTGGCAAGACGCGTGATATCTCTGTGATCCGGCAGAATGGCCGCGTGGCAAATGTAACGATTGTGCCTGCCAATGACGCCACTGACCTGAGCGCGCCTGAATCGGTGCCTGCGGATGTTCTGTTCCCGTCAGAGCTGTTCGCCCGGCTGGAACGGGCGGGTGGCTGTCCTGCCCCGCTACAGATGTATGACGGGCGCCGTCTGGTGGCGATTTCCACGGCAAGCACCGCCACCGAAAACGGCCAGACCGTCTGCGACATGGATTACCGCGTCGCGGCTGGCAAAGGGCATTTGTCACCGTTCAACTTCAAATCGCTGAACATGCAGCTGGCCTATGCGGGTGGCGCATTGGCACGGGTGACGGTGTCGGCAGGTGGGTTCGACGTGTCGATGGTCCGGCAGTAGTTACAGACTGCGGCCGTCCAGGTCCTCGACCAGTTCGAAAAATTCGAACACCAGAGGCATGTCGTCGGACCAGCCGCCGTTGCGCTTGAAATAATGGGTCTTTTCCGCGCGCCAGCCGTCCAGAGTGTAGCTGCTGCTTTCGGCCTCGGCCATGTCCAGCGTCACGTCGCAAAACCGCACGTGTTCGACACGTGTGGTGCGCAGGACCAGCGCGGGTGACCCGCCCCAGTTCGCCGCGATATCGCAACGGCCCACGACGGGCATGGCGTCCGGATCGTCCTTGAAATCACGAAAGGGCGCGCAATTCGCCGATTTCTCGCCGCGTCGGACCAGGTCGATCTGCTGCTGGCATTCCGCCTTGGAATTGCCGAACCGAAACGTGCCCGCACCGGGGTAAATGTCGTTGAGGTCGACAATGGCGTCGTAGTCGTCGTCGGTCATGGCAGTCCTGACTATTTCAAAACGAGGGGAAAGCGCCGGGCAACGCGGATGTCGTTACCGGCTCAACCCTCCACGCAGGGTCGGCACGTCGAGGGCTGAGAACCCGTAGTGGCGCAGCCAGCGCAGGTCGGAATCAAAGAATGCGCGCAGGTCGGGGATTCCGTATTTCAGCATCGCGATGCGGTCGATTCCCATGCCGAATGCAAAGCCCTGCCACTGGGTCGGGTCGACGCCAGCGGCCTGCAGCACCTTGGGGTGGACCATGCCGGACCCGAGGATTTCAAGCCAGTCATCGCCCTCACCGACCTTGAGCGTGCCGCCTTCCCAAGAGCAGCGGATGTCGACCTCTGCCGAGGGCTCGGTGAATGGAAAGTGCGAGGCGCGGAAGCGAATATCGACGTGGTCGACTTCGAAATAGGCCTTCACGAATTCCTCGAGCACCCATTTCAGGTTTGCCATGGAAATGCCCTTGTCGATGGCGAGGCCCTCGATCTGGTGGAACATCGGCGTGTGCGTCTGGTCGTAATCGGCACGATACACGCGGCCTGGGCAGATAATGCGCGTGGGGGCGCCTGATGCCTCCATACTGCGGATCTGGACGGGGCTGGTGTGGGTACGCAGCACGGCGGGCGGGCGGTCATCGCCTTCGGCGCGCGACATATAGAACGTATCCATCTCGGCGCGGGCGGGGTGATGGCCGGGGATGTTCAGCGCGTCAAAGTTATACCAGTCGGATTCGATCTGCGGCCCTTCGGCGACGGCAAAACCCATGTCCGCGAAAATCGCGGTGACCTCTTCGGTGACTTGGCTGATGGGGTGGATGGTGCCCTGGCGCTGGTGCCGGGTGGGCAGTGTCACATCCAGCCATTCGGTCTGTAGCCGGGCGTTCAGGGCCGCATCGCTGAGGGCGGCCTTCTTCGCGATCAGGGCGCTGTTGATTTCGTCCTTGAGGGCGTTCAGCGCGGGACCAGCCGTCTGGCGTTCCTCTGGCGTCATCTTGCCCAGTTCGCGCATCTGAAGGCTGATTTCACCCTTTTTGCCAAGCGCCTGTACACGCAATGCTTCGAGCGTGGATTCATCACCTGCACCGGAAATAAGGTCCAGGTATTTCGCTTTCAGATCGGTCATGTTCGGTCCTTCCGGTGGTGGGCCTGTGCTATATCCTGCCAAGGCATGACGCAAGGTGGCCGAAAATCACCGGTCGGAAATTGTGGTCGGGCTAGCGCGTCGGCGGTTTGGATGTTTGCATGTACCGACTTGACTTGATCTTGTGCAGCGCGCGGGGCCTCGCGTCTGTCGGGCGCTTGGGGGTTGGTTGGCACTTGGGCGGGCCGGCCAGAATGTTGCACAGGACGCGCCCTTCGAACGCGCGCAGGGTCGGCAGGCTTGTCTGGTATCCTGTGGGTGCCAGGTCGCTGGACCGAAGTTCCGGAAAGACCATTGCGATCTCTTGGCGGAGTGCGGGACGCATGCTCGTGGACAAAAGATCGCCCAGAAACAGGCTTTCGGCCTCTACACCGTTTGCCAACAGGGTGATGTGCTCTTTGCACAGGATGTGGTGATAGGTCACCGTCGTCAGGTCGGTCGCAAAGTTTGCCATGTAGCCGACAAGTGAAACGGCAGGAACGAAACAATCGACATGTCCGTACAGCAATTCGGTTGCCGGGTGGCGGATCGCGACGCGATGTTGCTGTGACACGATCAGATCACGAAAGGGGGCCCTGCCGCCCATGGCCTCGCTGCTGATCCGAACGGGCACCAGTTTTTGGTAATGCGCTTCGCACAGGGCGTCGAGGTGAATGGTTTTGGCACCTGTCCACAGCACCGTGTGGTTTCTGCCCTGCGTATCTATAACGGTGTCGCCTGGCTGAATATCCTCGATCGCCCGGTTGCCGCTGGGCGTGGTGATCCGCGTACCCGCAAGGAAGCAGGGCACAAAGTCGGGCAGGATAAGGTCGGCTTCCGGATCGATGTTGAATGACACATTGACCAGGGAAAGTGGCGGCAATCCTTCGGGTACGTAGAAATAGATCTGCCCATCGACTTCGAAGATCGAAATGGGCCGCGGAAAGAGTTCGATCCCCAGTGCGCTGATCAGTGAGACGCTGCCGCTGCCGATGTAATTGATCGTCGATTCCGTGGTCGATCCGTCCAAGATAAATCGTGCGATGCCATCGTCGGCGGAATTCAGAATGCCGTCGGCGTCGTTGATGGTTGCGCCCTGTGGCGATCCGACCCCGTTCAGGACATTGACGTTGGTGATACCGCCAAGGTTGAGTGATGCCAGTGTCCCGTCGTAGGGACGTACGGTGATTGTAGAAATACCCATGACCATTCTCCTTAGAATGTCGCTGATCACGACCTGGGGGAAGTCTAGCGCGCTTGGGGCAAGGTCTGTCCAGACACAACCTTGACGCGATTAGTCCACAAATTTGAACTAATCGTAAAAACCATTACGTGGCGGAAGGTTAAGTAATTGTTTCCCAAATGGAAACCGATCACGAATTGTCGATGACAATCCATTGCCTAAAATTAATGCAAAAGAGAGCGTGATTTCCCGTCGCGACGGAGGGGAAACGAATCCTTTTGAGACTATTCATCACTCATAATCGGGTATCAAAAACGAACAAAGCCGCCCCGATCTGGGGCGGCTTTGTCGTGTGCATCGGATGTATTGGCTCAGGCGGCCAATGCGTCCTTGGCTTTGTTCACGATCGCTTCGAAAGCCTGCGGCTCGTTCACGGCCAGGTCGGCCAGAACCTTGCGGTCGACTTCGATGCCGGCCAGCGACAGGCCGTTGATGAACCGCGAATAGGTCATCTGTTCGTCGATCGCGCGCACACCGGCGTTGATACGCTGAATCCACAGGCTGCGGAAATTGCGCTTGCGGTTGTGACGGTCGCGGGTTGCATACTGCTGCGCCTTGTCGACAGCCTGCGTCGCGACCTTGAAGGTCGTGGAACGGCGGTCGTAGTAACCCTTGGCTTTATCAAGGATCTTTTTGTGGCGACGGTGGGTGACGGGTCCGGATTTAACGCGCATGGTTGGTCCTCCTGATCAGCGTGCGTAGGGCATCATCGGCTTGATGATCTTTTCATCAGCCTTCGCGAGAACCGTGGTGCCACGGGCGTCGCGGATGAACTTCGTGCTCCGCTTGATCATGCCGTGGCGCTTGCCAGCCTGACCTGCCTTGATCCGGCCAGAGGCCGTGATCTTGAACCGCTTCTTGCAGCTCGATTTCGTCTTCATCTTCGGCATTTCCATCTCCTCATCGGGTGGTTGGACGCGCGACTCGGCATGCCATTCGGGCCGGACGCGCGGTAAGAGCGGGCCTTGTAGGACGGTGTTCAGGGTTTGGCAAGCGGGTTTAGAGGCCGAACCCCGCCAGAACCCGCATCACCACATCAGGCAAGGTTTCAAAGGTGTAGGCCCCGGGGCGATGACGTACCGCGTATCCAATCATGACAGCGGCAAGCATAATGATTATGGCAGGTGCACGCGGCACCCGCCCATCAACCATCGCCGAAATAATTGCCGGGATCGACAAGACTCCGAGAACGACGCCGCCCAGAAAAATCAGGTCGGTATCCATGTTTCATCCTCAATAAAATAACTGCAATGCCGCAGCCTATTCTGTATCGGAGCTGTGAATCAATCTTTCCTGGCAGGGGGCGACGCGCAGGATGTTCGTTGAACCCGGCGTATTGAAGGGCACACCTGCCGTGACGACGATCATGTCGTCCTCGGTTGCCATGCCCTCGCGCAGCGATGCACGCACGGCCTCGATCACGGCATCCTTGAACCGGTCGACCTGACCGCTCAGCACGCTGTTGATTCCCCACATCAGGCACAACTGACGCGCGGTGGTGATGTGATTGGTCAGGGCCAGGATCGGGACGCGGGGGCGTTCGCGTGCCACCAATGCTGCCGTGCTGCCCGTCTGCGAATAGCAGCAGATCGCCTTGATGTCCGATTTTTCCGCAATTTCGCGTGCGGCGGCCACGATTCCGTCAGCGACAGAGCTGCCAGAGGTTTTACGGCTGCTTTCGATGATTTCAGTATAGGTGGGGTCGGCCTCGACCTCGATTGCGACGTTGTCCATCGTGGTCACAGCCTCGATCGGGAACGAACCTGCGGCGGATTCGGCGGACAACATGATCGCGTCGGACCCTTCGTAGATGGCGGTGGCCACGTCGGATACCTCGGCGCGGGTCGGCATCGGGGAATCGATCATCGATTCCAGCATCTGCGTCGCGACGATCACCGGCTTGGCTGCGGCGCGGCATTTGCGAACCAGCTGTTTCTGGATCGGCGGCACGTTCTGCACGGGCAGTTCAACCCCCAGATCGCCACGGGCGACCATGATGCCGTCGCTGACGGCAAGGATATCGTCAAAGTTTTTGACGGCAGCGGGCTTTTCGATCTTGGACAGGATCTTGGCCCGGCCCTTGCACAGCGCGCGCGCCTCTTCCACGTCAGAGGGCCGCTGGACGAACGACAGGGCCAGCCAGTCAACGCCCAGATCGCAGACGAATTCCAGATCCTTGCGGTCCTTGTCCGACAGCGCGGCCAGCGGCAGCACCACGTCAGGCACGTTCACGCCCTTGCGGTTGGAAATCATACCGCCAACCAGAACCTCGGTATCAGCGAAGTCACGGCCACAGTCCTTGACCCGCAGTTTGATCTTGCCGTCGTTGACCAGCAAGTGGCTGCCGGGTTCCAGCGCATCAAAGATTTCCTTGTGCGGCAGCTTTACGCGTGTCGCATCGCCTTCCTCATCCTTGAGATCCAGACGGAAGGATGCGCCGACCTCCAGCATTTCTTCGCCGTTCGCAAAAACGCCGACCCGCAATTTCGGACCCTGAAGGTCAGCGAGGATACCGATGGGGGAACCCATGTCCTTTTCGATCTTGCGGATCGTGGCGTGACGCACGCGAATCTCGTCGTGGCTGCCGTGCGACATGTTCAGGCGGAACACGTCGGCACCGGCCTCGTGCAGCTTGCGGATCATTTCATAGTCGTCCGACGCAGGCCCGAGGGTGGCGACGATCTTGACGTTGCGATTACGTTTCATGTGTTGGTCCTTTTCACCGGCGGTGAGACGGGCGTTAGCGGTAACGCACCAGTTGGGCCGGTTATTGCGCAATTCCCTTCGCGCTACAACTAGACTAGGTGGGGTGACGAAAAAATGACGGTGCACATGACACAAGAATCCTACGATATCGTCGGTGCGGACCGGCCCGGACGCTGGATCGTGACCTGCGACCACGCAACCAACATCGTCCCCGACTGGATCCATGGCGGTGACCTGGGTCTGCCGGCGGCGGATATGAACCGGCATATCGCCTATGATATCGGGGCCGAAGGTGTCGCGAATGGTCTGGCGGCAGCGCTGGACAGTCCGATGATCGCAACACGGTTTTCGCGACTGGTCATCGACCCCAACCGGGGCGAACAGGATCCCACGCTGCTGATGCGGCTGTATGACGGGACGGTTATCCCGGCCAACCGTGCTGCGGATAGCGCCGATCTGACCCAGCGGCTGGAACGGCTCTATCGGCCCTATCATGCGGCAGTGGCAGATCTGGTGGCTCAGCGCGACAATCCCGTGTTCTGCGCCATCCACAGTTTTACGCCACAACTCAAGGGGCGCGCGCCGCGACCTTGGGAAGTTGCGATCCTGTATGCCGATGACGCGCGGTTGGCGGCCCCATTGGTGCAGGCCTGCCGCGACGCCGGTTGGGTCACCGGCGACAACCAGCCCTATTCGGGCAATCTGCCGGGCGACAGCGTTGATCGCCATGCCCACCAGCATGGCATTCCCAACATTCTGATCGAGCTGCGGCACGATCTGATTACCACGCCGCAGGATCAGGCGTTGTGGGCCGGACGCCTCGCCCCCATCTTGAAACAGGTATTGGCCGACACCGGCCTATGACAGGAGGATTGATGATGGACGACGCAACCCGCACCGAAATCGAAGCGGCTGCCTTTCGGCGGTTGCAACAACACCTGATGCAGGACCGGCCTGACGCGCAGAACATCGACATGATGAATTTGGCTGGATTTTGCCGAAACTGCCTGTCT
Source organism: Loktanella sp. DSM 29012 (assembly GCF_900110705.1). GTDB lineage: Bacteria > Pseudomonadota > Alphaproteobacteria > Rhodobacterales > Rhodobacteraceae > Loktanella > Loktanella gaetbuli. Next base: position 301,990 of record NZ_FOEJ01000001.1, read on the forward strand.
CGCTGGTATCAGGAGGCCGCGAACGAACGAGGTATCCCGATGACCAAGGACGAAGGCCGCGAGGCATTCTACGGGATGCCTTTCGATGAGTGGAAAGAGAAACACCAGACAGAGGCAAGCCCGACGGCGCAGGCAGCCTTTGCAGACAGCCACAAGGACTGAACGTGAAAAGGGCGGCCACTATGGCCGCCCTTTTTTCGCGATGGTCGGGGGATCAGTCCTTGGACTTGTCCGCGCCCTCTTCGTTCTTCAACTCGTGATGAACCGCCTCTTCGGGGCGTTCCTTCTGACGCTCGGTTGCCTCGACGGCCTTGTTGTCACCGGTCAGGTTGCTGTTCGTCGCACTCATGTCATTCTCCTCTTGTTGTTCGTTGGCTCAACGCGGGGGAACGGTTCAGGGTTCCATCGTGGTCAGACGCGGACCGGCAGATGGTTTGTTTGATTGGTGCTGCGGCGACATTCACGACCCGTGGCAGGGCGACGACATCCGGCATCAGACAGGGACAAACGACTGTCCACTGCGACACGCCATGGTGCGATTGAATGCGAATTTTGTGATCTGGTCGGGCTGAGAGGATTCGAACCTCCGACCCCCTGCTCCCGAAGCAGGTGCGCTACCAGGCTGCGCTACAGCCCGACCGTGGCGGCGTCGTAAACCCGCCACGGCGGTTTGACAAGACTATTCCGTGTCCTTGCGCCGCGGTTCCGCAACGGGCGGAACACGGCCCGGCAATCCGCGCAGATGGGGTTTGGGCCGGGCCGAAGGTGCATTGGGCGGCACCACCCGCGGGGACTCCTGGTGCGGTTCCATCTCGCGCGGGCGCGGTCGCAGGAATGTGCCCGTCTCGAACCGCAGGCGCATCCGCAGGTTCGGCGTGCCACTGTTGTCGGACCGGCTTTCGCGCAGGACGATATACAGGCCACTGGCAATGATGATCGCCGCACCCAGAACGGTGCCGCCATCCGGCACTTCGTCAAAGAACAGCGCACCGAAAATCGCGGCCCAGATGATCTGGCTATACTGCATGGGGGCGACGATCACGGCCTCGCCTGCCTTGTAGGCCCCGATCACCAGCAGGCCGGCGAAAAAGGCAAAGGCGGATATCACGAACAGCATGCCCATATGTTCGACCGGCATCGGTTTATAGACGAAGCCGAGTGCGGCGCCCATGACGACAAAGTTGCCCGCCATCGGATACAGCATCAGCACGACGGGGCGTTCGTCTGCCCCGATCTTGCGCACGATCAGGCCTGTCAGCGCAGCCCCGAATGCACCCAGCAATGCCGCAGCGTGACCCAGTTCCAGCGTCGTGCTGCCGGGCCGCAGCACCACCATCACACCGGCAAGGCCCACCAGAACCGCCATCCAGCGGCGCAGGCGCACCTGTTCGCCCAGAATCGGAATCGCAAGAATGGTGATCAGTAACGGCGTGGCGAACAGGATCGCATAGACCTGTGCCAGCGGCAGCACGGAAAAGGCGTAGAAGACGCAAAACCCGGTGACGACGGCAGCCGCGGTCCGCAGCGCCATCCAAAAAGGGTGTTTTGGCAAAAGCGTGCCGGGTGTGGCGTCCTGCATCAGCTGAAAGGTCGCCAGCGGGAACGACAAAAGCACCGAAAAGAACACGATCTGGATCGGTGAATAATCCGCGCCAAGGATTTTGATGAAAACATCGTGCGTCGAAAAGATCGCATAGGCTGCCAGCGCCAGCAGCGCGCCTTTTGCATTCGGTGCCATGATAACGTCCTGCCTTGGAATAGCGTCAGTTCGACGGATGCGCGTTGATTTTGCGCGCGTCAAGTCCCGAGGCCGATCCGCGGCAGCCTGTTTTTCGGCTGCTCATTTACGCGCCAGCCGGGGCCGCCTGCGCTGCCACGGGCGCAGAAAAGGATGGCCCCGCTGCAAGAGCGGAGCCATCTGGATCGTTGGTCTGAATTACAGGCTGGCGTCGAGCGCGGCCAGAATCCGGTCACCCATCTGTGTGGTGCTGATGGGCGAACCGCCCTCCGGGCCCAGCAGGTCGGCGGTGCGTGCACCGTCGGCCAGCACGGTCTCGACCGCTGCCTCGAGACGGTCGGCCTCTGCGCCCGCATCAAAGCTGTAGCGCAGCGCCATGGCGAACGACAGGATGCAGGCGATGGGGTTGGCCTTGCCCTGACCTGCGATGTCGGGGGCTGATCCGTGCACCGGTTCGTACAACGCCTTGGGGCGGCCGTTTGCCATGGGCAGACCCAGAGAGGCAGAGGGCAACATGCCCAGCGAACCGGTCAGCATGGCGGCTGCATCGGACAACAGGTCGCCGAACAGGTTGTCGGTGACGATCACGTCGAACTGCTTGGGGTTGCGCACCAGCTGCATGGCACCGTTGTCGGCATACATGTGCGACAGTTCCACGTCGCTGTATTCCTTTTCGTGGACTTCGGTCACGACCTGACGCCACAGCACGCCGGATTCCATCACATTGGCCTTTTCCATCGAACAGACCTTGTTGCCGCGACGGCGGGCCAGTTCGAACGCGGACCGTGCGACGCGGGCGATTTCGGCTTCCGTGTAACGCTGGGTGTTGATGCCGACGCGCTCGTTGCCTTCGGTGTGGATCCCGCGCGGTTCGCCGAAATAGACACCAGAGGTCAGTTCGCGGACGATCATGATGTCGAGACCTGCGACGATATCACGCTTGAGCGACGAGAAATCCGCCAGCGCATCGAAACACTGCGCGGGGCGCAGGTTGGAAAACAGGTCCATTTCCTTGCGCAGGCGCAGCAGGCCGCGTTCGGGCTTCAGGCTGAAATCCAGATCGTCGTATTTCGGCCCGCCGACGGCGCCCAGCAGAACGGCGTCGACCTCTTGGGCGCGGGCCATCGTGTCGTCGTGCAGAGGTGTGCCATGCTTGTCATAGGCGCACCCGCCCACCAGGTCCTCGGACACATCGAACGGCATGTCGCGCTTGTCGCCGTACCAGGTGATGATGCGTTTCACCTCGTCCATGACTTCGGGGCCGATGCCGTCACCGGCGAGGATCAAGAGAGAGGGGTTCGACATGTCAGCGGTCCTTGTGACTAAAGGTTTGCGCGTGGCGTAAACCCAAGGACCGCCGGGATCAAGTCAGCGTGCAATATCGACCCAGACCATCCGGTGCAGTCCGGCGGCCGCGACAGCTTGGGCGAGGGGATCATCACCCGTTGGCCAGACGACGCCGGCACCCGTTACCGACCAGGTCGCGGCGGGCAGAACATAGGACACGCGCAGATTGCCGGGGCCGTCATCTGACCAGTCGGCGGTGTCCAGAGCAGGATCGCCGGCATGGTCGGGGTCAGCCGCCGCCAGCCCACCGGGACTGTCCGGTGCGGCATCGATGATGCGCGGATCGGCCAGAAAGGTCTGCATCGCCGCGCGATACCCGGCCCCGTCAGCGGGGTCGAGGTTGGCATTGCCGATGATGATGAAATCCAGCGGTGCATCGTGATCCAGGATATGGGTCCATAACCGCAACTCGTCCCGGTTGCGCAGGCCGTTGCGATCCTCTGGCCCGTCGAAAACGGGCGGTGTCGCGCTGTAGGCCATCAGTGTCACAAGCCCGCCGGGTGCTGCGATCGGTACGATCCAGTGAGCTGTCGAGGACAGGCGCTGCACGGCCATGATGTCTGCTGACCCCAGCGGCCCCTCGGGCAGCGTCGCCCCCGGCAGGTCGCGCCACAGCATTGCGGACAGGTCCCGCACGTCACCTGTGATGATCGGATAGCGCGACAGAATCGCGAGACCGCTGTCACCCGGAAACCGGCCATAGCCCTGCGCGTCGCGCGCTTCGCCCAACTTGCCGTTCCCATCAAGGTCCAGACCCGTCGGCAGGCCCGTATTGGGTGCCAGTGCAAAGCGATGCGGGTAGTTCAAGCGCTGGGCGAGTGCTGCGAGGGTCAGACCATCGAGGTCATGGTCCACGTCCGTCAGCAGCAGAATATCGGCATCCGTGTCCAGCACGATTGCAGCCACCGCATCAATCTGGGGGTCGTCGCGTCCGAGGTCACGCAGCAACAACCCCGGCCCGTCGCGACCCAAGGGCGCGGCAAAGGTGGCGATGCGCAGAGGTTCTGCCTGGGCAACCGTGGCCACCAGCCACAGGATCAGACCGGCAGCAAACCGTCGGCAGCAGCGGCGGCGTATGCGCGTTTGCGCTGGGCGTGGATCATCTGTGCCACGCGCGACAACGCGATCCCGCGCATCAACAAACTCGAAGGCAAGAATGCCCATGCGGCCACCATCCAGATCAGGGTCTGCGGATCATTCAGCGCGATCGGAGTGGCATAGATCGTGATCAGCTTGCCAATCGCCGGGATCAGGAATGGCAGCAGAAAACCTAAGATAAGGTTAATCTGGCTGTCGCGGTTCAGGCGCACCACGACATCGTCGCCTGCGGTGGGGTCGAACATGGGCAGATTGATCCAGACGTTGAAACTGTCGGTCCGACGCGGCCAGCGTTTGACCCGCAGCATCACAATGAATGTCGCAATCGACAGCAGCGACACGACATAGGCAAGTCCCGCTGCAACGCGCAGCGTTTCCATGACATGGGCGGGTGTGTCGTCGGTCATCATCAGCTGGATCAGGCGCACTGGCGAAAACGGCACGTCCATCGCGTTGCCAACCTGCTGTCCGATGACCTGCAACAGCATTGTCAGCGTGGACGGCGCCTCTTCGCCGCGCATGATCAGCGACAGGGTCAGAACGGTCACGAACAGGGCGGCAAAACGCAGGCGGTTGAACGGGGGGGCGCTGCGGAATTCGATAAAGCTGGGGCTGGCGGAACTGTATTCGACGACCGTGAAAATCGCGGCAAAGATGGCGACGAGGGCGACAACGGCGGAATTGCCGCCTGCAGGCTGCGGTAGAAACAGCGTCGGCGTCGCAATAAGCGCCAACACGCACAAAGCGCGCGCGAACGCCTTTAGCAGGGTCGTGTTCATCGACTGCTCGTCCTTGTTACGGCCAGGGGCGATACGATGCCGACCCTTTGTTCCGTTTTCGTGTCCCGCAAATGTGGCGGGCTGCCTCTTGATTGCCATAATTCTGCCCCTTTCATCCCGGTCGCACAAGCGCCTGAGATATATGAGGAAAGCCGTTGGCCGTTTTGGGGCAGGGGTGGTGCGGCTTTGCAACCCTTTTGTGGCGCTCATGCGTCAGCCTTGGGTGTGACCACAAAATGATGGGGCCAGCTCGCGCCAGCCCCATACAGACAGTTTTACTCAATCAGTGTTGTTTTCAGACCCAAGGGCGCGACGTGGCGGCCTGTTCCTCGAACGCCTTGATGGATGCGGCCTTTTCCATCGTCAGACCGATGTCATCCAGACCGTTCATCAGGCAGTGCTTCTTGAAGCTGTCGACCTCGAAGGTGAACACATCGCCGTCGGACGACGTGATTGTCTGCGCTTCCAGATCGATTTCGATCCGGGCGTTCGACCCTTTTTCGGCGTCTTTCATCAACACGTCGACCTGTTCCTGTGGCAGCACCACGGGCAGGATGCCGTTCTTGAAGCAGTTGTTGTAAAAGATATCGGCGTAGCTGGGCGCGATGACGCAGCGGATGCCGAAATCCTTGATCGCCCAAGGTGCGTGTTCACGCGACGACCCACAGCCAAAGTTGTCGCCTGCCACCAGAATTTCGGCGTTGCGATACTGCGGTTTGTTCAGCACGAAATCGGGGATTTCGTCGCCGTTGTCGTCATAGCGCATCTCGTCGAACAGGTTCACGCCGAGACCCGACCGCTTGATGGTCTTGAGGAACTGTTTGGGGATGATCATGTCGGTGTCGATGTTCACCAATGGCATGGGTGCCGCGATCCCGCTGAGTTTGTCGAACTTGTCCATTACATCATCTCCCGAACGTCGGTCAGTTTGCCAGTGATCGCGGCGGCGGCGGCCATGGCGGGCGACATCAGGTGCGTGCGTCCGCCGCGACCCTGCCGTCCCTCAAAGTTGCGGTTGGAGGTTGCCGCACAACGTTCGCCCGGCGCCAGCTGGTCCGGGTTCATCGCAAGGCACATGGAACATCCGGCCAGACGCCACTCGAAACCGGCCTCCTTGAAGATATCGGCAAGACCTTCTTCTTCGGCCTGCGCGCGGACCAGACCCGATCCGGGCACGACCATGGCGCGTTTCACGGCAATTTTCTTGCCCTTGAGGATCGCGGCAGCGGCACGCAGGTCCTCGATCCGGCCGTTGGTGCAGGACCCGATGAACACGGTGTCGATGGCGATATCGGACAGTGGTGTACCGGGCGTCAGGCCCATGTAGTCCAGCGATCGCTGCGCAGCACCCACCTTGCCGCCGTTAAAATCCGATGCGGCGGGCACGTTTGCGGTGATCGGCAGCACGTCCTCGGGCGATGTGCCCCAGGTCACAGATGGTGCGATGTCCTCACCCTTGAGTGTCACGACCTTGTCCCAATGGGCATCGTCGTCGGAATACAGGGTTTTCCACCACGCCAGCGCGGCTTCCCACTGTGCGCCCTTGGGGGCATGCGGGCGGCCTTCACAATATGCGAACGTCTTTTCATCGGGTGCGATCAGACCAGCGCGCGCGCCGCCTTCGATCGCCATGTTGCAGACGGTCATCCGGCCTTCCATCGACAGGTCGCGGATCGCCTCGCCACAGTATTCGATGACATAGCCCGTGCCGCCGGCGGTGCCCGTGACACCGATGACGGACATCGTGATATCCTTTGCCGTGACACCGGGGCGCAGCTTGCCGGTGATTTCGACCTTCATGTTCTTGGATTTCTTCTGGATCAGCGTCTGGGTCGCCAGCACGTGTTCGACCTCGGACGTGCCGATGCCGTGGGCCAGCGCGCCGAATGCGCCGTGGGTGGCGGTATGGCTGTCACCGCAAACGACGGTCATGCCGGGCAGGGTCCAGCCCTGTTCGGGGCCCACGATGTGCACGATTCCCTGCCGCACGTCGGACACGGGGTAGTAGTGAATGCCGAAATCCTTGGCGTTCTTGTCCAGTGCGGCGACCTGGATACGGCTGTCCTCGGTCATCGTTTCGGCGTTGGCGCGGTCCAGCGTGGTCGGCACGTTGTGATCGGGCACCGCGATGGTCTTGTCGGGGGCATGCACGGTGCGGCCGGTCATGCGCAGACCTTCGAACGCCTGCGGGCTGGTCACTTCGTGAACGAGGTGACGGTCGATATAAAGAAGGCAGGTGCCGTCGTCGGCTTCATGCGCGAGGTGCGCATCCCAGATTTTATCGTAGAGGGTCTTGGGGGACATTGGTCCACTCCCATGTGATTGGCTGTTGGAAGAGATCGGTCTGACGGGCGTCACGCGACGCCGCGCGCATCATAGATGTGCGAGGATCGTCCGGTTCGCGCCGAAAAACCGCCAAGGCAGCCGGGCGCGATCATCCATGTCGAAAAACCTGTTCATGCGGGGCGAGATATACCTCGCCCCGCTTTGTAGCAAGAGGGAAGGCGGGTGCGCGGCTGTTCGCGGCACCCTCATTTTCAGGTTACCAGCGCGGGATCGCTGACCAGGGCGGTAAAATTGTCCTCGGTCAGGTCGGCGGCTGTGACGTTGTTCAGGCGCACGACGATATCGCCGTTCACCGCACCTTCGGGTGCTGGTTCCACGAAACGCACGAGGGTGTAGCGTCCGGTTTCGTCGATAACCTCTTCGAGTGACACCATCACCTCGGTTCCCAGACTGTCCTCGGGGGCATCCTCGACCAGCAGAAGCATGCTGATCTGGTCGGTTTCGGGGTCAAAGTCGGTGATCGTGGCGTTGGCCGCGATATCGACCCGGTCGGCACCATCGCCCAGCGTGATCTGGTCGGTTCCGTCAAGATCGTAGGCGGTGATCAGGTCATTTCCCGCCCCGCCAAACAGATCGTCGCTGCCGGCGCCACCAGACAGCACGTCGTCGCCCGCGCCACCAAAGAGCCGATCATCCCCGGCACCGCCGTTGATGATGTCATCGCCCGCGCCGCCATACAGCAGGTCGTCACCGGCACCACCGCTGTTGGTGTCGTTCCCGTCGCCGCCGCTGACATCGTCGTTTCCGTCACCGCCGTCGAGGTCGTCATCGCCGTCATTGCCGCCGATCTTGTCGTTGCCAGCCCCGCCGTCAATCGCGTCGTTTCCGTCACCACCGAACAGGATGTCGTCGGATTGTCCCGCGCTGATGGCATCATCACCGTCACCGCCAAACACGCGGAACGGTCCGGTATCGGCATTATCCGCAATCGCTACGGTATCGTCGCCCTCGTTGCCGAGGATCAGGCCGCTCCCGCCGGTCGCGTTGATCGTATCGTCGCCCAGACCGCCAAAGGCACGGTTCATACCCGCGACCAGGTTGATTTCGTCGTCACCTGTGCCGCCGCTTAGCGTGTCGTCGCCCGCACCATCGAACAGGACGTCGTTGCCCGCGCCGCCAAAGACCTGATCGTCGCCTGTGCCGCCGCCGATCAGATCGTCGCCGAATCCGCCGTCGACAATATCATTGCCAGCATCGCCACGAATTTCGTCATTGCCCAGACGCCCGCGCAGGATGTCGTCGCCGTCACCGCCGCGCAGCGTGTCGTCGCCGTCGTCACCGATCAGCGTATCGTTACCGCCGGCACCATTCACGGAATCGTTGCCAGTCAGGGCGCTGTAGCGATTGTCGTTATCGTCGAGGGTCAGAACGTCGTCACCATCGGTCCCCAGCTGAAGGGGTGCGATCGGCGGATCGGTGGGGTCCGGTGTCTCGGGTTCCGGTTGCGGTTCCGCCACCTCGGTCACGCCAAGGGTCAGACCATCGTCCGCCGGCGGGTTATCGCTTTCGTCGTCATCGTCATTGTCATTGGTCAGCGCGTAGATCAGGCCGATCCCCAACAGGGCCGGTATAAGAAAAAGTTCCATCAGATCATCCCCCACGGATTGGTTGCATCGTTAAAGGCGGCAGCAGACCGCTAGGCGTCGAAATCCGGCAAAGTTGGCCTGAAAGTCGCGTCAAGCGTTGCCGTGCGATCCGCCGATCTGAGCAGCGACAGTGTCACACTATCACGCCGCAGATCGTCCGGGTCGACATTTTTCAAGATCACGACCTGTTCTTCGTTCTGGACCAGACCCGATTGGCCCTCTGGCACGGAAAGGCTGATCTGTGTATCCGCGCCGACGCCCCGGATCATCAATGTCGGTGTCAGCGTCGTGTCAGGGTCCAGCCCGTCGGGGAGTTCGACCTGAAAATCGACGGTCTCTGTCGCAGGATCAAAGTCAAAGATCGTTGTCTTGCCTGTCGTCGTCGCGACAAAGCTGTCGGTCCCCTGATTGCCCGTCAGAAAGGCGTCGCCATCCGCGCTGATCAGGGTGTCGTCGCCAAATCCACCGTTCAGCCGTGATACAGCCTTGCCCGCGTCGGCACCTTCGGGTTCATAAGTGCCTAGGGTATCATCGCCGGTGCCGCCAAACAGGCTGTCGCCGATGCCCGACATCACGTCGTTCCCGGCCCCGCCGTCCATGCGCGTGCCGTCCGGGGAAGCAAATTCGTTGATGGCGACCATGACATCGTCACCGTCATCGCCTGACAGCACGCCAGCCTCACCCTGATAGACAATTATGTCGTCGCCGTCGCCGCCGAACACTGTATCTGGATTACGGCCCGAGGCGATGAGGTCGTCACCCGCGCCACCGTAGATGATATCGAACCCCTGTTCGTCGATGATGATGTCGTCGCCGTCGCCACCATCGGTCTCGTCACGACCGACGCCCGGCAAGATGAGGTCGTCGCCCGCGCCACCGTCGATATCGTCCGAACCCGATCCACCGACGAGAAGGTCGCGACCTGCGCCGCCACGCAGCAAGTCATCACCTGCGGCCCCGTTCAGAATGTCCGACCCTGCACCGCCGATCAGAACATCGTTGCCGCGAAATGCCTCGATCTGGTCATCACCATCCGCGCCGGTCAGCGTGTCATCGCCGACTGTCCCGGTGAGGGTCTGATCTGCATCGGGCGATGATACGGGTGTCGGCGCAGACGGCTCGGACACTTCTGTCTGGCCCAGCGTCAGACCCTCGTCGTTTGCAAGATCATCGTCGGAATCATCATCGTCCGTCGTGAATGCGTACAGCAGACCGATCCCCAGCAAAGCTGGCAAGACGAACAGTTCCATCGTCAATCCTTTGACAAGAGACGCATTGTTTCCGAAATGAATACAATATAAAAATCAATGCGTTATAATTGTGGCAACATGACCTTTGTCGAATGTTGCCGTGGAGTCAATGCCGACAATGTAGGGCATTTGTCCCCTCCATTGCGCGAATGGATAAGTGGCCTCTCCCTTTGGCGGTGCGGCGTTGCAATGCGACCTTCCCGCCGTTGTCTTGGACGCCGGTCATTCGCATGCTAGCCTTGCCTTGGTCGCATGGGACACCGGTCGCGATCTGTTGGGGGAAAGTTATGGCCGTTCACGATGACCTGTTGCTGGCAGCAGAGACCCCTGAAACCCCGATCGCGGAAATCGTCGGCGTCGGTCACGATCTGATCCAGCAGGCCGAGGTGTTCATATCGTCGCTGTGGCGTCCGTGGATCCTGTATCAAATCCTGATTTTCGTCGGGATTTTCCTGGCCGCGCATATGGTGCGGCACATCTTTGCGCCGCGTCTGCGCAACTGGATCAAGGAACGCGAAGACTGGCCGATGTGGCGCATCCGCTGGATGCTGGTCGTGCACCGACGTCTGCGGGGCATCGCATTTGTCGTGATTATCTGGCTGGTGATCTTCGTCATGCAAGAGGTGACGTGGAACAGCCGCAGCTATCTGTTGCAGATCATCGGCAATCTGGCGCTGGCATGGCTGCTGGTTGCCCTGACGACCCGCTTGATCGGCAATCCCTTTATGCGTGGTGTGGCCCGCTATACCCTGTGGGCCTGGATCACACTGCGGATTCTGGGGCTGACGGATGAATTTTCGGCGCTGCTGGACAGCGCGGCATTTCACATCGGCGAGGTCCGGTTTTCGCTGCTGCAACTGGTGCAGGCTATCCTGGTCATCGGTGTGCTGTGGATCGGTGCGCGGTTCTTGTCCCGCACCGCCACGGGACGCATCCGGGGGAACAACGACATCAGCCCGTCCATGCAGGTGCTGGCGGTCAAGGCGATGCAGATCGCGCTGTACAGTGCTGCAGTGTTCATCGGCCTGCGAACCATCGGGATCGACCTGACCGGGCTTGCGGTCCTGTCCGGTGCCATCGGTGTGGGTCTGGGTTTCGGCCTGCAAAAGGTGGTGTCGAACCTCGTGTCCGGCGTCATCATCCTGTTGGACAAGTCGATCAAGCCCGGCGACGTCATCAGTCTGGGCGATACCTTTGGCTGGATCAATTCGCTGGGCGCGCGATACGTCAGCATCACCACACGCGACGGCAAGGAATACCTGATCCCGAACGAGGACCTGATCACCGGTCAGGTGGTGAACTGGTCCCATTCGAACGAATTCGTGCGTCTGGATATCTATTTCGGCACGGCCTACAGCGACAATCCCCACGATGTCCGACGGATCGCCATTGCAGCGGCGCAAAGCGTGGATCGCGTTCTGTCCTCGCGCCCGACGGTCTGCCATATCGTCGGGTTCGGCGACAGTTCCGTTGACTACATCCTGCGGTTCTGGATTTCGGACCCCACCGGCGGTCTGACCAACATCCGCGGAAACGTCTATCTGGCGTTGTGGGACGCCTTTGCCGAAAACGGCATTTCGATCCCCTTCCCGCAGCGAGAGGTCAAGGTTCTGGACGATTCTGTCCTTTCGACGCGCCAAATAGACTGAAAGTGTCTGAAACGCGCGAAGATAAACAATCTCGTGAAGAATTTGCATGCGTTTTCTCTGGCCTCGCGTCAGCGTTGCTTTACCTTGGGGTAAGTAATGATTGCATAGGGATTAGGTAAAATGACGATTTCCAGAAAAACGATGTGGACGGGGGTCGCAACCGCGGCGCTGCTGGCGGGTGCGCAAGGTGTTGCAGCACAGGCCTACGGCGATGGTGGCGGTATCGCAGTAGGGACCGATTCTGTCGCGCTTGGCCCGAATGCCATCGCACTTGGGACCAATTCTGTTTCTGTCGGCAGCATCGCATCCAACGGCGGTGAAGGTGCCACTGCGGTTGGTTCCAATGCTGTCGCGTTTGATGCCGACAATACCGCCGTGGGCTATTTTGCGAATACGTCGGGCCAAGGTGCCGTCGCAGTCGGTGGGCAGAACAATTCTGGCGATGGGATCGGTGCTTCTGCGCAGGGTATCGATGCGGTCGCAGTTGGTGCAGGTTCTGCAGCAACCGGAAATTCGACGACTGCCATCGGCGGTGAATCGGTGGCGACGGGTGCCGGCACGACCGCCATCGGCTGGCAGTCAGCAGCCACAGGAGAGCGTGCGCAGGCCTTTGGCCACCTTGCGACCGCGCAGGGTGAACGCTCTTTGGCCATCGGTGAAAACGCCGACGCCCAGAGCGATTTCGCGACGGCAATCGGAAACGAGACGACAGCGACCGGGATCGACGCCTTGGCCATCGGTGACAGTGCTGCGGCGGACGGCAATTCCACCACGGCGGTTGGTGGCGAATCCGTGGCGACCGGCCCGGGCACGACGGCGATCGGCTGGCAATCCAGCGCAACGGGGACACGGGCGCAGGCCTTTGGTCATCTGGCCGATGCGACGGGTGCATTTTCCACGGCCGTGGGCGAGGATGCGGACGCGCCGGGCGATGGCGGCATCGCGATCGGTTACCAATCGCGCGCGAACGGTGTCGATTCCATCGCCATCGGCAGCGACGATGCGGGCGGCACCGCGACCACGGCAACCGGCAATTCCACGACAGCAATCGGTGGCGAGGCAACGGCGAACGGTGATGGTGCAACGGCAATCGGCTGGCAGGCCGCGGCAACCGCGGAACGTGCGCAGGCCTTTGGTCATCTGGCGCAGGCCAGTGGCGTGCGATCCACCGCCGTGGGTGAGGCCGCGAATGCATCCGGTGCGACCGCGCTTGCCTTTGGCAACCGGTCGACCGCATCCGGTGACAACTCCATCGCCATTGGCAACGGTGCCACCGCAACCCGTGCGAACCAGGCCGTGATCGGCACGAATGTGCATACCTACACGCTGCCCGGCATCGCATCCGAGGCAAGCCGGGACGCCCAGAGCGGCAAGCTGCGGCTGGTCACGTCGGACGAGAATGGCAATCTTGCCACGATCGAATCCGATATCATCGGCCAGATCAACGGTGCCTTTGGTGCCACGAGCCAGCGCCTGAATGACCTGGAGGGTGGTGTCGTCGCCAACAGCGCGGCCATTGCGCAGAACCGCAATGACATCCTGACCAACCGGGACGGCATCGCGATGGCGATGGCGCTGAACACGCCTTATGTCGATCCGAACGCGACCTACGCCGTTTCGGGCGGTCTGGGTTTCTTTGACGGGGCGCAGGCCTTTGCCATGTCGGGGGCCTACCGCGTGGATGCGCGCACGCAACTTGACGCTGGCGTGACCTACGGCTTCGACCAGAGCAAGGTCGGCGGCCGCGTGGGTGTGACATACTCGTGGTAATCACGCGCCTGATGCAAAAAGATGTGACGCCGTGGCTATTTGCTGCGGCGTTCGCCGTTTCGGTAGCGGTGGCCCCCAGCGCCGCACAGGCGCAGGATGTCGAGCAAAGCTTTGCCGTGGCGTTGGTGCGCGATGCGCTCACTGCGGTCGCGCAGGCGAACGCGACGGGCAATTATACCGTCCTGCGTGACTACGGGTCGGCGCAATTCCGGTCGGAGAATGACGCCACCGACCTTGCCATGGCGTTTGCCCGTCTGCGCAGCGAACGGCTGAACCTGCTTCAGGCGCTGGTCGTGGACCCCGTCCTGCAACGCGCCACAAGTGCGCTGAACAACAGTGCCATGCGGCTGACAGGTTATATTCCGGTGGACGACCGGGCCATTTCGTTCGACATGGAATTCGTGAAAGAGGGCGGCACCTGGCGTATCTTTGCGCTGCGGGTCGGGGAATACACCGCACCGGCTGCACAGGACTAGGCTGGCGGATGGGCGACACCCTGCCGTCCGCGTCAACCACGGTCGTTGAATTTTTACACGGCCGGGTCTAGATTGATCGCACGCCAAGTACCGGGGCGGTTGAAACCGGTGCCATTCTTCGGAGGACGATGAACTGTCTTTATCCACCCCGGCAGCACACACTGCCACCCGCGAGGAACGCACTGTGACCGGTGCAACCTACAACGCTGACCAACTGCTTGACGCAATCCTGACATCGCTGGACGACGACAAAGCCGAGGAGGTTGTGAAAATCAACCTGCGCGGCAAGTCCGAAATGGGTGACTGGATGGTCATCGCCAACGGTCGGTCCACCCGTCAGGTGTCTGCCATGGCAGAAAAACTGGTCGCCCGCATGAAGGAAAAATTCGGCGTGCTGTCCAAGGTCGAAGGCAAGGATGTCGGCGACTGGGTCCTGATCGATACCGGTGATGTCATCGTTCACATCTTTCGCCCCGAAGTGCGCGAATTTTACCAGCTCGAAAAGATGTGGATGCCCGGCGCGGACACCGCCGCCGTCTGATGAAGCTGACCGTTTGCGCGGTCGGCCGCCTTGTGTCCCGTTCCGAGGAACGGGCACTGACGGACGATTACATGTCCCGCTTCACCCCCGCCGCGCGCCGGCTGGGGTGGGGACCCCTTACCGAAATCGAGGTCGAGGACCGCAAATCGCTTGGCATGAGTGCCGAGGCGGAATTGTTGCGCCGCGCCATTCCCAAAGGGGCGGTCATCATCGCGCTGGACGAGCGCGGCAAGCCGATGACATCGCCGGATTTTGCCGAACGGCTGCGCAATTACGGCGATCAGGGGCGCGACGTGGCCTTTGTCATCGGGGGGGCGGATGGCATCGACCCCGGCCTGCGGGCAGAGGCCGACATGCTGCTGTCGTTCGGGTCGATGGTCTGGCCGCACAAGCTGGTGCGGGTCATGCTGGCCGAACAGATCTACCGCGCCGCGACCATCCTCACCGGCTCGCCATACCACCGCGCCTAGGTTAAACCGCAGCTGATGCGACGCGGGGCATTTTCCCTCGCCGTCGGTTACGTTACGTCCTTGTGCAAAAGGAGACCCGCGATGACCCGATCCGTGCCGAAACCCGTAGTGCTGTGCATCCTTGATGGCTGGGGCGACCGCGACGCACGCGAAGGCAATGCGCCCGCGCTTGCCAATACCCCGCATTTTGATCGCATCAGTGCCACCTGTCCGCGTGCGCAACTGACGACCCATGGCCCGGATGTGGGTCTGCCCAGCGGCCAGATGGGCAATTCAGAGGTGGGTCACACCAATATCGGTGCGGGCCGCGTGGTGGCGATGGATCTGGGGCAGATCGATTTGTCGATCGAGGACGGCAGCTATCCCACGCAGGACGCGCTGCGCAGCTTTATCGCGACATTGCAGGACAGCGGCGGACGTGCGCACCTGATGGGTGTGGTGTCGAATGGCGGTGTGCATGGTCACATCGCGCATCTGATCGAAACGGTGCGGGTTTTGCACGACGCAGGTGTCCCCGTCGTCGTTCACGCGATCACCGACGGGCGGGACGTCGCCCCAAAATCCGGCGCGGATTTCATGGCGCACCTGCTGGATGCGGTCCCCACCGGCACCCGGATCGGGACCGTCATCGGTCGCTATTATGCCATGGACCGCGACAATCGTTGGGAAAGGGTCGAAACCGCCTATGACGCCATGGTGCGCGGACGCGGTGCAACGGCTGAAAATCCGACGGATGCCGTGGCACAGGCCTATGCTGCCGGACAGACCGATGAATTCGTTCCTGCCACCGTCATCGGGGATTATGCAGGCTTTGAACAGCGCGACGGTCTGTTTTGCCTAAATTTCCGGTCAGACCGCGCGCGTGAAATCCTCGAGGCAATCGGCAATCCCGATTTCGACGGCTTCACGCGCGATCTGCCGGAACTGGCAGCGCGGCTGGGCATGGTCGAATATTCGGACCGCCACGTGGCGTGGTATGACGCCGTGTTTCCGAAACGCGATATCGTCAACACCCTGGGGGCCTGGGTGGCACAGCACGGGCTGACCCAGTTCCGGCTGGCCGAGACCGAGAAATATCCGCATGTCACCTTCTTTCTCAATGGCGGCAAGGAAGAGCCGGAGACAGGCGAGGACCGTTTCATGCCGAAATCGCCCAAGGTCGCGACCTATGATCTGCAACCCGAAATGTCCTCGGCCGAGGTGACAGAGGCTTTTGTCGGTGCCATCGAAAAGAGATACGACCTGATCGTCACCAACTACGCCAACCCCGACATGGTGGGGCATACGGGCGATCTGGATGCTGCAATCGCGGCCTGCGAATCCGTTGACCGCGGGCTGGGTCAGGTGCTCGCGGCACTGGATCGCGCCGGTGGTGTGATGATCGTCTGCGCCGACCACGGCAATTGCGAAACCATGGTCGATCCCGAAACGGGCGGGCCGCATACGGCGCACACCATCAATCCGGTGCCGGTCATCATGGTGGGCGGTCCGTCCGGAACGACGCTGCACGATGGCAAGCTGGCGGATCTGGCCCCCACGTTGCTGGCGCTGATGGGACTGGAACAGCCACCCCAGATGACCGGCCGGTCGTTGATCGACTGATGCGTTGGCTGGCGCTGATCCTGCTGCTGGTGGGCAGCCCTCTGGCGGCGCAAACCCCTGCCGACGCGGCAGCACAGGCCGCCGATCGCCTGACGGCAGCACGCGCCCAGCTCGAGGCGGCGACAACCGCACGCAATCAGGTCAGTGCATTGACCGAAACCGTGCAATCCTACGAAGATGGCCTGGTCGCCTTGCGTGATGGCCTGCGCCGTGTCGCGATCCGGGTGGATACGCTGCAAACGCAGCTGGACAGCCGCAGCGTCGAGATCAGTCGCCTGCTGGGTGTGCTCGCGTCGATCGGTGATGCGCCGGCACCGCTGCTGCTGTTGCATCCCACCGGGGCGCTGGGCACGGCACGCGCCGGCATGATGGTCGCGGACGTGACGCCAGCGTTGCAAATCCGGGTCGAGGAGCTGCGCCTGCAACTGGAGGAACTGGCGCTGTTGCAGGCCTTGCAGGAAACTGCGCTCGATACGCTGGCCAGCGGGCTGGAAGGGGCGCAGGCAGCCCGTGCCGCATTGTCAGAGGCCATATCAGACCGGACCGATTTGCCACGGCGGTTCACCGACGACCCGATTCAGACGGCCCTACTGATCGCCAGCACGGATACGCTGGACAGTTTCGCCGACGGTTTGGCGCAGACATTCGACACCGGCGACGCGGCCCCTGTCGTGCAGCCCGACGGCAGTCTGACCCTGCCGGTGCGCGGCACGCTGCTGCGTGGGTTCAACGCGCCCGATGCAGCCGGGATCAGCCGCCCCGGTGTGATCCTGGCCGCCCGCCCCCGTGCGCTGGTCACCACACCGCTTGCTGCGACGGTGCTGTTCCGGGGGCCGCTGCTGGACTACGGCAATGTCGTGATTCTGGAGCCGGCACAGGACGTGATGTTCGTGATCGGGGGCCTGGCCGAGGTTTACACGCAGGTGGGCGAAATCCTGCCAGCCGGCGCGCCTATTGGGCTGTTGGGCGGCGATGCACCCGCGATTGACGACATTTTGAATGAAACGGACCGGTCCGGCGGACCTGCGGCCTCTGAGACCCTTTATCTCGAAGTCAGAGACGGGCAAAGTCCGGTGAACCCCGCGACATGGTTCGCGCTGGACCGAGGATAGGACACGCTATGAAAAAGTTGATGATGGCAGCGATGGGCGGCACCTTGGTGGGGCTTGTGGCGACGACACAGTTTGCGGGTCCCGTGCTCGCGCAGACATCCAGCAGCGATGGCAGCATCTATCAGCAGCTGGACCTGTTCGGTGATATCTTTGAACGCATCCGGCAGGGTTATGTCGAAGATGTTGACGACAAGGCGCTGATCGAGGCCGCGATCAACGGCATGCTGACCTCGCTGGACCCGCATTCGTCCTATCTGTCCGAGGATGATGCGTCCGACATGCGGGTGCAGACCCGTGGGGAATTTGGCGGTCTGGGCCTTGAGGTCACGCAAGAAGAGGGCTGGGTCAAGGTTGTATCGCCGATGGACGGCACACCGGCCGATGCGGCCGGCATGCAGGCGGGCGATTACATCACGACAGTCGATGGCGAAAGTCTGCTGGGACTGACCCTGGACGAGGCGCTGGAACTGCTGCGCGGTCCCGTCGGGTCCGAAGTCATCATCACCGTGGTCCGCGAGGACGAACCCGAACCCTTTGACGTGTCCATCATCCGCGACACGATCAAACTGACCGCCGTGCGCGCCCGCACCGAAGGCAAGGCCGTCGTTCTGCGCATCACGACGTTCAACAACCAGACCTATCCCAACCTCGAAGAGGGACTGGCCGAACAGATCGAGGCCGCAGGCGGGATCGAGAATGTTGATGGCGTGGTGCTGGACCTGCGCAACAATCCCGGCGGCCTGCTGAATCAGGCCGTGTTCGTGTCGGATGCATTTCTCAATGCGGGTGAAATCGTGTCTACCCGCGGTCGTAGTCTGGCTGACAGTGACAGGTTCAACGCCACGGAGGGTGATCTGGCCGAAGGCCTGCCGATCGTCGTGCTGATTAACGGCGGGTCCGCCAGCGCATCGGAAATCGTGGCCGGTGCGTTGCAGGATCACCGCCGTGCGATCGTCGTAGGCACCAAAAGCTTTGGCAAAGGGTCGGTGCAGACCGTTGTGCCGTTGCAGGGGAACGGTGCCATGCGTCTGACGACGTCGCGCTACTACACGCCGTCGGGTCGGTCGATCCAGGCGCTGGGCATCTCGCCTGATATCATCGTGGAACAGCCACGTCGCGCTGCCGTGGAACCCGAAACCGAAGAAAGCGATCTGCCGCAGCGGACCGAGGCGGGTCTGCGCGGCTCCCTTGATAACGACAGCCTGACTGATGACGAGATCAAACAGATCGAGGCTGATCGCGACCGTGCAGAGGCTGCGGCGCAGCTGCGCGAAGAGGATTATCAGCTCGCTTACGCGATTGATATTCTCAAGGGTTTGAACGCCCTGGGTGGCGAAGAGGTCGGGATGATCTCTCAGGACCAATAGACAGATTTTTCGCGAAAATTTGGAAAAATGCGTGGCCGCCCCGATGGGCGGCCACTTTTGCATTCAGACGATGGTGTGACCTGCGTCGCGGATCGCATCGGCCAGCGCGGCGATATGGGCCGGGCCGACCTCGCAACACCCGCCGACAATCGTGGCGCCTGCCGCGATCCAGCGCATCGCGTGATCGGCATAGGCCTGGGGCGACAGGTCGCGGCTGGACAGCGCATCGACTGTCGGTTTGTCCTCGAGAAAGGCCGATGTGATCTTTTCAAACCCGTTGGCATAGGCCCCGAAAGGAAGCGTCCCATTTGCGAGGACGGCGATGGATTGGTGGATCGCCTCGGGCGCAGAGCAATTGATCAACAATGCCTCGGCACCGCCCGCCACGGCGATGGGCAGAATATCGGCGACAGGTTCGCCTGACCGCAGTTTGGTCCCGTCGCGGTCATCGACGGTGATTGCCATCCAGACCGGCAGGCCCGCAACGGCAGCCCCGGCGAGAACGGATTGCGCATGATCAAGTGATGCAACGGTTTCGCACAGGATCAGGTCGCAGTCCGCGCTGATCTGGCGTGCCACTTCCGCATACAGCGGAATGGCTTTGTCCGGCAGCGGATGAATGTCCGGGCGATAGCTGGCGATCAGCGGTCCGATCGATCCCGCAATGCGGCCTGATCCATGCGCCTTTCGCGCGGCTTTTGCCTCGGCCAGTGCATTTTGCAACAGCTCGGTGAACTTGCCTTCATGGGCGGTGCCGTCCAGCCTGTCATGGTGGATGGCATATGTGTTTGCGGTGGCGATGGTCGCCCCGGCTGCAAAATAGTCAGCGTGGACCTGCTGCACGAGTCCGGGGTGATTCAGCATCACCTCTGTTCCCCAGAGGGGTGTCGGTTTTTCGGGGGCGCGGTGGGTCAGTTCCTGGCCCATTCCGCCGTCCAGTAGAACGATGTCGGTCATCTGTGAACTCCGTCGATGCAATCGGCCGATCCGGCTGCATCGCCGCCATTACCACAGCGCCGCGCGATCACAATGGACGCGTGGTCGCGGTCAGCGCGCAAATACCGCCGCAAGAAGTGCCGCTATTTGATCCGCATCGGTCTGCGTAAAGGCGTCGGGTTGATCGCTGTCGATGTCGAAAACCCCCAACAACGTGCCGTCACGGTCGCAGACCGGCAGGACCAGTTCTGACCGTGTGGATGATGCGCAGGCGATGTGCCCGTCGAATGCATCGACATCGGGGACAAGCTGCACTTGCCCTGTCCGCGCAGCAGCACCGCAAACCCCGCGGCTGAACGGGATCACGAGGCAACCATGACCGCCTTGATAGGGTCCAATCTTGAGAAGTTGGGGACCTGTCACGCGGTAGAATCCGGTCCAGTCGAACCTGTCGTCGGAATGGTGGACCTCGCAGGCGACAGTGGCCATCAAGGCTACGATGTCGTCTTCGCCCTCGGTCAGGGACGCGACGGTCTGGTGAAGGGCGGCATAATCAACAGTTTTCATTCTGCCGTCCTAGCGCCAATCGCAGGGCGGAAAAAGCCCGCAAACAGCCCAGACGCTGCCATGTCTTTGACATGTTGCCACGGCATCTTCGATACACAAGCTGCATAGCTTCTTGCGGCACCGCACAGCCTAGCCCCCACCCGGTCGTGCGGTGCCGCATCTTTGTCAGATCAGTGATTGCCCCGGCAGGCGAATTGTCTCAGGTTCCTCAGCAGTAAAGAGGGGGAAACCGATGCGCGATTTTCATAAACCGGGCCGATCCGCAGTCTATGCCGAAAACGGGATGTGCGCGACGTCGCATCCTTTGGCGGCAAAGGTTGCCATTCAGATGCTTGAGGCCGGCGGTAATGCAGTTGACGCGGCCATTGCGGGCGCTGTGCTACTGGGGATCTGCGAACCGCAGATGACAGGTATCGGTGGTGACTGCTTTGTCCTGATGACACCGCCCGGCGAAGACAGGATCATCGCGCTGAACGGTTCGGGTCGTGCGCCTGCCGGATTTTCGGCGCAAACCTTGCGTGATCAGGGACATGCGACCGTGCCTGTGGCCAGTGCCCATGCGGTGACCGTGCCAGGTGCCATCGACGCCTTTTGCCGGCTGTCGGCGGATTGGGGCAAATTGGGTATGAAAGCTGCCCTGGCCCCTGCCATTCATTATGCCGAATCGGGTGTTCCCGTCGCCCCGCGTGTGGCGTTCGATTGGGCGCTGGATGCCCCGCGTCTGCAGGGGGTTGCCCGCGACCAATACCTGATCGGTGGTGCGGTCCCGACGGTCGGGCAGATGTTTCGTGCGCCGGGCCAGGCAGATGTTCTGCGTCGCATCGCGATGGACGGGCGCGCCGGCTTCTACGAAGGCGAGGTCGCCGCGGACATGGTGGCCGCGCTCAACGTCGCGGGCGGGACGCATACACTGGATGATTTCGCGAACAACACGCCTGATTACGGTGACCCGATCCACGGGGCCTACGGCGGGCTGGATCTGTTCGAGCATCCGCCAAACGGTCAGGGTGCGACCGCGATCCTGTTGCTGAACATCCTCGCACAATTCGATCTTGCAGCGATGGACCCGTTCGGTGCGCAGCGTGTGCATATCGAAGCCGAGGCGACGAAACTGGCCTATGATGCCCGCAACCGGTTCCTGTCAGACCCAGACCACATGACGCGTCTGGATCATATGATGTCGATGGACACGGCGCAGAAACTGGCGGCCCAGATCGACCCGAAGCGGGCGCAGGCACCTCAGCGCGCACCCGTCGAGGCGATCCACAAGGACACCATCTACATCACCGTGGTGGACAAGGACCGCATGGCGGTGTCGCTGATCTATTCCGTGTTCCACGGGTTCGGGTCCGGCATCGCGTCCGACAAATTCGGCGTGCTGTTCCAGAACCGCGGTGCGGGTTTCAGCCTGACAGAAGGTCACGCCAACGAGGGTGGTCCGGGCAAGCGTCCGATGCACACGATCATTCCGGGCATCCTGCAACAAAACGGCAAGACACTGATGCCGTTCGGCGTCATGGGCGGGGCCTATCAATCGACGGGTCATGCGCGGTTCGTCACGAACATCACGGATTACGGGCTGGACGTGCAGACCGCACTGGATGCGCCCCGTGCGTTTTCAGATGTTGACGGGCTCAAGGTCGAGCGCGGCTATTCGGATGCTGTGCGTGCTGAATTGTCGGACATGGGGCACGACGTGAATATTCCCGAAACCGCGATCGGCGGGGCGCAGGCGATCAAATTGCGCGACGACGGTGTGCTGGAAGGCGCATCGGATCCCCGCAAGGATGGCTGCGCATTGGGGTATTAATTCAGCTGAACCTGAAGTGGATACGCCCCGTCCTCGAACGGACCGAACAGGTCCGGGACGTCGGGGTGGTCCACGGGTTCGCCGGAATAGTCCGCGACCAGATTTTGTTCTGACACGTAAGCCACGTAAAAGCTGCGGTCGTTTTCGGCCAGAAGATGGTAGTAAGGCTGGTCCTTGGCCGGGCGCGAATCCTCTGGAATCGCCTCGTACCATGCATCCGTGTTGGAAAAGCTGGCGTCCACGTCAAACACAACGCCCCGAAAGGGGTGTTTGCGGTGACGGACAACCTGTCCCAGATAGTATTTTGCGCGTGTTTTATACATAACGAACGCCCCCTAGACGCACAAATACGCCCAAACCGTGGCAAAAGTCCATCGGGGGCCATGCAATTCAGCAGAAACAGTCTGTCTATCGTCGGTCGGCGGATCAGCGCGGATGCGGTGATTGTGATCGGTGACGTCGGTTTGAACCGTTCACAGACAGCTGATTTTGGGCTATGCTGTAAAAAAACGAATAAAAGCGAGAGGCGTATGAGCAGTTTCTTTCGCGCACTGGTGCTCTTGGTATTGCTTGGCAGCTGCGGCAGCCGAGAGTTTTCGGCACCGCGCGACCTTGATAACGCGTGTTCCATTCTGTCGGAGCGGCCCGAATATCGCCGCGCCTTCAAGAGGGCAGAGCAGAAATATGGCGTGCCGATGCCGGGCATGATGGCGATGATCTACCAAGAGAGTAAGTTCATCGGCAACAACCGGCCGCCGCATCAATATGCCTTGGGGGTGATTCCCATTGGTCGTCAGTCCTCTGCCCTAGGCTATTCCCAGGCGCTGGATGGCACGTGGGAAGAATACCAGAACGAGGTGGGCGGCCGGCGATCCAAACGTGAGGATATCCACGATGCCGCTGATTTCATGGGATGGTACATGACCAAGACGGTCGCAGAAACCGGTGTGCCGATGTACGACATCCGCAATCAGTATCTGGCCTATCATGATGGCCGGTCAGGGTTCAAACGCGGCACGTGGCGCAGCAAGAGCTGGCTGATTCGCATCGCGGGCGAGGTCGAACAGCGTGCCTTGCTGTACGATCGTCAGCTGCGTTCCTGCGGCAAGAGATAACGAACACCCCCGCCCGTCACGGGCGGGGGCTGTCCACTGCGGATCAGACGGTGCTGTTGGCCCCGATGAACCACGCATCCTTGTCCAGCGCCCGGCTGATTTCGACGAACAAATCCTCGGTATCGCCATCGCCTGCCTCTTCGGCGGCCGATGCTGCAGCGCGGATCTGCTCACCGACGCTCAGAAACCGGGATTTCAGTTCTGCCACGTGATCCTTCAGTTCGGTCAGTTCGACCGGATAGGCCGTCATCTTGGCCTTGTCGGCTGCGACTTCCAGCGTACCGCGGGCATAGCCCCCCAGGATCACGGTGCGTTCTGCGATGGTGTCAATGCCGTCGCGCAAACGGGCGGCAACATCGTCCAGCAGTTCATGCACGCCGATGAAACCCGGACCCTTGAGGTTCCAGTGCGCCTGCTTGACCGCCATGTTCAGCGCCTGCATCTCGACCAGGTTGTCGTTCAGAATGTTGATGACTTTTTCACGGGTCTGGCCGTCGAGGCCTGCGACAAATGCTTCTGGCATGTCATGCTCCTAAATTGAGTTTTGCGGCGATGCCGCTGTTGACCACTTAATGCGCGGCCCCTGCCGCTGGTTCCATGGTGCGGATAAACGCTGACGGGGTGGCGCTATCGCATGTCAGACCCGATATGGTTTCCAACAGTGACACTGCGACCTATGTCGTGGGCCAAGTCGAATAAAGGTTAAGACCATGAACAGACGCACGCTTCTTTTGTCCGCGACGGCGGCCGCTTTGGTGGGAACCGGGGCACAGGCGCAGCAGCTCTCGCTGGCCCAGGTGTCGGCCTATTTGAACCAGCTGACCACAGCCACGGGCGGTTTCACGCAGATCAACAGCGACGGCACGCTGTCGACCGGACAGATTTATATCAAGCGTCCGGGCCGTATCCGGTTTGAATACAACGCACCCGACAACAGTCTGGTCATGGCGGGCGGCGGATCCGTCGCCATCTTTGATCCGCGTTCCAACGGGCCTGCGGAACGCTATCCGCTGAACCAGACGCCGCTGTCGATCATTCTGGCCGACAACGTCGATCTGGGGCGGGCCCGGATGGTGACGGGCCACACCTCTGACGGGACAACCACCACGATTACGGCGCAGGACCCCGACAATCCGCAATACGGCAACATCCAGATGGTGTTCACCGCCAATCCGATCGAGTTGCGCCAATGGGTTGTCACGGACGAGGTGGGTGAAACCACGACCGTGATCCTGAACGACCTGCGCCCCGGTGCCGCGATTTCCGATCGCCAGTTCAACATCATCGCGGAAAACAACGCGCGCGGAAACTGATCTGGCCTTGCCCCGGTGCGCGGGCGCGACCCGGGGCAACCTGCACGGATTTCTGTTTGCTTCGCTGTGCGGCGTGGCAGAGTATGAAATGCCGCCCCTCAGGAAAGACCGCAGATGACCTACCCCCGCGATATGATCGGCTATGGTGCGCAGACACCCGACCCCAAATGGCCGAATGGGGCCAGGATCGCCATCCAGATCGTCGTCAACTACGAAGAAGGCGGCGAAAACAACATCCTGCACGGCGATCCTGCGTCAGAAGCATTCCTGTCGGAAATTCCCGGTGCGGTGCCTTGGCCCGGGCAACGACACTGGAACATGGAAACGATTTACGAATACGGTGCCCGTGCCGGATTCTGGCGGCTGCATCGCCTGCTGCACGACACGCCCGTGACCGTGTTCGGCGTCGCGACCGCCCTGGCGCGGGGGCCGGAACAGGTTGCCGCCATGCAGGCCTCTGGCTGGGAAATCGCGAGCCACGGGCTCAAGTGGATTGAATACAAGGATACCCACGAGGACACGGAACGCACGCATATCCAGCGCGCCGTCCGCCTGCATACCGAAGTGACTGGCGAACGTCCGCGCGGTTTCTATCAGGGCCGCGCCTCGATGAATTCCATGCGTCTGGCCGCCGAAGAGGGGTTCGACTACCTCGCCGACAGCTATGCCGATGATCTTCCGTTCTGGCAGACTTTTGGCGGCAAGGATCATCTGGTCGTGCCCTACACGCTGGATGCCAACGACATGCGGTTTTCGACCCCCAACGGGTTCAATGCGGGCGATCAGTTTTTCGACTATCTCAAGGCCAGCTTTGACGCGCTTTATCGCGAAGGTGTCGATGGCGCGCCCAAGATGATGTCGATTGGCCTGCATTGCCGGTTGGCGGGGCGTCCGGGCCGGATCGAGGCGCTGCGCAAGTTCATGGATCATGCGCGCAGCCACGATGGTGTCTGGTTTGCGACCCGCGCACAGATTGCCGACCACTGGCGTGCGCATCACCCCGCGCCAACCGGGTTGCGTCCATCGCAGATGAATCAGGCTGAATTCGTCGCCAAATTCGGCGGAGTTTACGAACATTCCCCGTGGGTCGCCGAAGAAGCGTTCAAGCTGGAACGCAGCCCGGCCCATGATACGCCCGCGGGGCTGGCCAACCTGATGGCCCGCGCGTTTCGCCGCGCAACGCCCGAAGCAAGGCTGGACGTGCTGCGTGCGCACCCCGATCTGGCCGGAAAACTGGCGGCGGCCAAACGCCTGACCGCCGACAGCACGTCAGAACAGGCATCGGCGGGGCTGGATGCGCTGACCGACGCCGAACGGTCGCTGTTCCAGCGCGCCAACGAGGCCTACACCAAGAAGTACGGTTTTCCGTTCATCATCGCGGTGCGCGACAATACCAAAGACACGATCCTCGATGCCTTTGAGACACGTCTGAACAACACCAAAGAGCAGGAATTCGTGACCGCCTGCGAACAGGTGAACAGGATCGCCGCGCTGCGGTTGCAGCAAATCCTGAGCTGACAGCAATCGCCCCGCGCATCTGCCTGATGCGCGGGGCGATGTGGCTCTGAACCAATGATTAGGGTCTATTCTAGTGCTGTTCCGGCACCAGGATTTCACGTTTGCCGACGTGGTTTGCCGCGCTGACCACACCTTCGTCTTCCATCTGTTCAACCAGGCGGGCGGCCTTGTTGTAGCCGATCGCCAGCTTGCGCTGGATGTAGCTGGTCGAACACTTGCGGTCCTTGATGACGATGGCCACGGCCGTGTCATAGAGCGCGTTTTCAGCGTCAGATCCGTCGCCAAGACCCAGCACCAGATCAATGCTGCTTTCCGCGTCCTCTGACGGGCCTTCGACTACGCCGGACATGTATTCGGGCGGACCGAACGATTTGAGGTAATTGACGATTTCCTCGACCTCTTCGTCCGAACAGAACGGGCCGTGGACGCGCGTCACCTTGGACCCGCCCGCCATATACAGCATGTCGCCCATGCCCAGCAGTTGTTCGGCACCCATTTCACCCAGGATGGTGCGGCTGTCGATCTTCGACGTGACCTGAAAGGAAATCCGGGTCGGAAAGTTGGCCTTGATCGTGCCGGTGATGACATCGACCGACGGCCGCTGTGTCGCCATGATCAGGTGGATTCCCGAGGCACGCGCCATCTGCGCCAGACGCTGGATGCAGGCTTCGATTTCCTTGCCGGCGACCATCATCAGGTCGGCCATCTCGTCGACGACGACGACGATGTAGGGCAGGACCTCTGGTTTGAATTCATCTGTCTCGAACACGGGTTCGCCGGTCTCGTCATCGAAACCTGTCTGCACGGTACGGCTGAACATTTCGTCCTTGGCCAGCGCCTCGCGGACGCGCCCGTTATAGCCGTCAATGTTGCGCACGCCCATTTTCGACATCTTGCGATAGCGTTCTTCCATCTCGCCCACGACCCATTTCAGAGCCACAACAGCCTTTTTAGGGTCTGTTACGACAGGCGACAGCAGATGCGGGATACCGTCATAGACGCTCAGTTCCAGCATCTTGGGGTCAATCATGATCATCCGGCATTCCTCTGGCGACAGCTTGTACAGCAGCGACAGGATCATGGTGTTGATGGCCACGGATTTACCCGAACCGGTTGTCCCTGCAATCAGCAGGTGGGGCATCTTGGCAAGGTTCGCGACAATGGGCTGACCGCCGATATCCTTGCCCAATGCCAGCGGCAGTTTCATCGCACTGTCGCCAAAATCACGGGCGGACAGGATTTCGCGCAAGACCACCTTTTCGCGGTTCTCGTTTGGCAGTTCGATGCCGATCACGGTGCGGCCGGGCACGGTCGACACACGGGCAGACAGGGCGGACATGCTGCGCGCAATGTCGTCTGCCAGACCGATGACGCGGCTGGCCTTGAGGCCCGGTGCCGGTTCCAGTTCGTACATGGTGACGACGGGACCGGGGCGCACGCTGACGATCTCGCCCTTGACACCGTAGTCATCCAGCACGTTTTCCAGCATGCGGGCGTTTTCCTCGAGTGCTTCATCAGACAGCACATGGCGCTGCACGCCAGCGGGGTCGGCCAACAGGTTCAGCGGCGGCATCTCGTAGGCGGCGAACTTGTCCTCGAACGCCAGTTCGGGCTGTGCCTCGGCGCGGGCCTGCTTGGACGGGACGACCTTGCGGCTGAGTTCGTGCTGCACCACGGCGCGACGCGGCTCTGCGGGGTTGGCGCGCGGCGCGTCGGGGTCAAACAGCGGTTGGGCGACCAGCGGTGCGGCCTCTTCGCGGGGCAGGGGGCTGCGCTGATAGACGGCCGGGGCCTCGGGTTCGATGACGGTGTCGTCCTCGTCCTCGGTCAGCGTGAACGCGTCCATGGCAGGTTCGGATTGTGTCAGCGGCGGCACCTTGGGCAGAACAAGCGCCTTGGGGCGGCGGCCTTCGGTCAGGGACGGCTCGATCCGCACGCCAGTGACTTCGGGCGACACGACAGGGGCGGGCGGCATGGTGCGGGCGCGCACCGCGTCGGAAATACGGCTGCTGATCCGATCCTCTGGCGGGCTGTCGATATCGCCTTCGTAGGCCGTTTCAACCATCTCCGGCTCTGGTGCCTTGCGCCGCAAAAGCGACCCTATTCCGGGCGTTTTGCGCGAAGGCTGCGGCACCTTCTCTGCGACATGCATTGTGTCGCCAGTCAGTGGCGGTTCGGCCCGTGTGCCGTCAGCGCGGATGATGGGCGGCATCTTGCGGCTGGTGGCGTGACCGGGATTTGCCCGCACGGCGGCGATGGCGCGCGCGCGCGCATCGTCCTGTGCCGGGGCCTGTGCCGCGCGTTCCTCGCGGCGGGCGGCCATGTTGCTGCGGGCCGCCCCTGCTGCCTGTGCGGCGCGAAGGGTGCCGGTGTTCAGCAGTCGGAGTGCCGTATCATACAGCATCACCGTGCCCAGCATGACGAAGCGCAGACCGTGACGGATTTCGGCCCGCGTGAACCCCAGCGCAAAGGCAAGCAGCGCCACGGTTGCCGCTGCCAAAATCAGTGTCAGGACCTTGATCGAAAACGCGGCGCTGACAGGCAGGATCGTCAGGACCATGCCCAGAACGGTATCGCCCAACAGACCGCCCAGACCGAAATTCGGCGGCCAATTCGCACCGGGTGTCAGGGTGGCGGCATAGAGCGCCGCCACCACGATCACGATCGGTGCGAAAACCACCCGCGTCCCGGCGCGATCAGACCCCGAATGCATCATGAACCGCACGCCCCACGCCAAGAGCGTCATGGGCAGCGCCCAGATGCCCAGACCCACGATCATCATGACCGGTGCTGCAATCGCCGCACCGGGTGCGCCCAGCCAATTGCTGACCGGTGCCTGCGTCGCCGAAATCCAGGACGGATCATCAGGGGAATAGCTGAACAGCATCGCGGCGGTCAGCAGGCCCAGAACGATCAGACCCAATCCCAGCAACTCCTTGCCGCGACGTTCAAGAACGGCCTGGGTTTCACTGTCCAGAAGGGGGTCGCGTTGCCGGGTCTGGTAGGATGCCATTCGTTTCGTCCTCACTGGTATAGGCAGTCGCGCAGGCGGGTCAGGCCTGTGGCAACTTCGGTCTTGGGGCCGCACAGGGCGACCCGGATGTAGGGTGCACCGGGGTTTCCGGCGGCTGTATCGCGGCTAAGGTAGGCCCCGGGCAGCGTACGCACGCCGGTGGTCTGCCACAGGTGCAGCGCGGCCGTTTCACCGTCCGCGACGGGTAGCCACAGGAAAAATCCTGCCGGCGGGCTGACGTAGCCGGGCACATGCCCCAGGATTTCGTCGGCCACGGCGAATTTTTCAGCATAGAGCGCGCGGCTGGCGGTCACATGATCCTCGTCGTCCCAAACAAGGGCCGAAACCGCCTGAATAGGGCCGGGAAGCGGGGCACCGGCATAGGCGCGCAGCGCACGGATACGGGCGATGTTGCCCGGGCCAGAGGCGCAGAACCCCGACCGCAATCCCGCGAGGTTCGACCGTTTCGACAGCGAATGGAAAATGACGACCCGGTCGGGGTCTGCACCCATGTCGCGGGCGATTTCCAGCGCGCCGGGGGGCGGCGTGTCGCGATAGATTTCGGAATAGCATTCGTCGGCAAAGATGATGAAATCATGCTTTTCCGCCAGCGCAATCAGGTCGCGCCAGTAATCGCCACTGGCCACGGCACCCTGCGGGTTGGCAGGCGAACAGACATAGGCGATGGCCGTGCGATCAAGGATGTCAGCGTCGAGTGCGGCAAAATCCGGCAGGTGCCCGGTGTCAGAGGTCGCGGGCACATAAACAGGCTCTGCACCCGTGCTGAGAGCCGCAACGGCGTAGACCTGATAGAACGGGTTGGGGGTCAGCACGACAGGGCGCTGGCCGTTCTTGGTTTCGGGGCACAGCGCCATTGCCGCGTTGTACAGACCCTCTCGGGTGCCATTCAGCGCCATGATTTCCGGGGCGGCGACGGTCACGCCATAGCGGCGGTGCAGCCAACGGCTGATCGCGTCCAGCAGAACGGGCGTGCCATCGTTATTGGGATACTTGGCAAAGCTGGCCATTTCAGCGGCCAGCGCATCGGGCAGAAACGCCGGAAAGGCGTGCTTCGGCTCTCCGATGGTCATGTTGATCGGTGTGTCGCCCGGCTGGACGGCATCTAGCAGCCCACGCAAACGGGGCCACGTCGCAACCGGAAGGTCTGCAAACCGCATCGGGGGTTTCATGTTACTGCCTCTCATGCGGGATCATGGCGTCCCGCTTATCAGCAGGTTAGCCGCCTGTAATGCCCGCTGTCCAGCGGCAGCGCGGGGCTTTGGGCAGGGATTGTGTCTTTTAGGCCAGCGCGAGTTCTGCGGCGCGTGCAACCCGCAACAATGCATCATCGCGGCCCTTTTGGCCGCACAGCATGATCCCGCAGGATTTGGTTGCCGTTGGCAATGTCACGGCAGGCAGGTCCATCAGGTTCGCGATGCGCGTGTTGCGCAGGGCGGCGAGGTTCTGAACCTTGTAATAATCGTTGTCGGCCATCAGGCGTGCGACCTCCGGTGGCAGGATCGAAGCGGTCGGCATCAGCAGGGCATCATAGGGTGCGGCGGCGGTGGCGAATGCAGTGCGAATGTCGCGCAGGCGGGTCCAGTTTGAAATATAGTCGGCTGCCGTCACATCGCGCCCTGCAGTGACGCGTTCCTCGATCTGGCCGAACATCACGCCGGGGTGGCCGGTGATCAGGTCCCGCCACCACGCCCATGCGTCCGCCGTGTAGAGAGGTCCGGCAAAACCAAAGGCCTCTTCCAGCGAGGCGAATTTCAGGTGCGAAACGGTCGCACCGGCGCGTTTCAGATCACGGACCGCCGCGTCAAAGGCTGTGCGCGTCTCGGGGGCCAGGTCGTGCATCGCAACCGTATCCAGAATGGCAAGGTTCAGATCGCGGCGCGGTGCGGTCAGATCCGGTGCGCGCGCGCCTTCGAGTGCTGCAACCAGCAGGGCCGCGTCGGTGACCGACCGGCAAAGCGGCCCGATGGTGTCGAACGTCAGGCACAACGGCACGGTGCCGTCCAGCGGCAGGCGGCCATGGGTCGTCTTGAACCCCGTCAGATCGTTCCATGCGGCTGGAATGCGGACCGACCCGCCGGTGTCCGACCCGATGGCTGCCGCCGCCAATCCAAAGGCGACCGAGGCGGCGGCCCCCGAAGACGATCCGCCCGGAACCGCGTCGTGGTTGTTCCGGTTTGGCGGTGTCGCCGTGATCGGGTTGATGCCCAACCCGGAAAACGCGATTTCGGACATATGCGTCTTGCCCAGACAGACCAGTCCGGCCGCGGTCGCATTTTCCAGCACATGCGCATCACGCTGCGG
This sequence comes from Loktanella sp. DSM 29012, assembly GCF_900110705.1. Classification (GTDB taxonomy): domain Bacteria; phylum Pseudomonadota; class Alphaproteobacteria; order Rhodobacterales; family Rhodobacteraceae; genus Loktanella; species Loktanella gaetbuli. Next base: position 333,715 of record NZ_FOEJ01000001.1, read on the forward strand.
CACACGGCCCGCCAGCATGCGGGTGCCTGCCTCTGTCACGGTTCCGGCGCTGTCGAACAGGTCTTTCCAGCTGACCGGCACCCCATCCAGTGGGCCACGCCGCAGCCCGGATGCGGCGCGTGCACTGGCCGCCTTGGACTCGGCGCGCGCGCGGTTTTCGGTCACCGTGGTGTAGATGCGTTTCGCATCGGGGTGTTCCGCGATGGCCTTGAGAAAGACCTCGCACAAATCGATCGGGTCGATACCACCTGCGGCAATGGATTGCCCCAAAGCCTCGGCCGTCATCCAGCGCCAGTCATCCATCACAGCCTCCATGCGTTACGGTCAGGCTAGCGGTGCGGTGCCGCATGGACAATCCCGCGCGGACGGCCATATCAAGCGGCATGAACAATCAGAATGATATCCTCATCGTGGGCGGTGGCCTGAATGGCCCGGCGCTGGCCATTGCCTGCGCGCAGGCGGGCCTGCGCGTCACGATCATCGACGCCATGACGCCTGACGTGCATCGCGACCGCGATTTTGACGGGCGCGCCTATGCCTTGTCGCTGACTTCGGTGCGGATGCTGCGCCGATTGGGGCTGTGGGACGCGATCGCGGACAACGCCCAGCCGATGCTGGACATCAAGGTGACGGATGGCCGTGCCGGCGAAGGCGCATCGCCCTGGATGATGCATTTCGACCATGCGGAAATCGAAGAAGGCCCGATGGGCTGGCTGGTCGAGGATCGCCACCTGCGCCCTGCATTGCTGGATGCGATGGACCGCGACTGGATCACCCATCTGACGGGACGCCGGGTCGTGGAGCAAACGGTCGATGCGGCTCGTGCCACAGTTACGCTGGACGACGGTGATGTCTTGTCCGCACAGGTCCTGGTGGGCTGCGATGGCCGCAGCAGCGGGACGGCCTCGCGCGCGGGGATCGGACGCACGGGATGGGATTATGACCAGCTTGCCATGGTCTGCGCCGTGGAACACGAATTGCCGCATGACGGTATCGCGCATCAGTTTTTCATGCCCGGTGGGCCATTGGCGATCCTGCCGCTGACGGGAAACCGGTCGTCCATCGTGTGGTCCGAGGACGCGACCCGCGCCCGTGCGGCGATGGACCTCGATGATGACGCGTTCCTTGACGTGTTGAAACCTGCCTTTGGGTCGTTTTTGGGCGACATCAAGCTGGCGGGCACCCGGTTCACCTATCCGCTGGGCCTGACCATGGCGCATAGCCTGATCGGGGCGCGTGTGGCGCTGGTCGGTGATGCGGCGCACGGGATTCATCCCATCGCGGGACAGGGCCTGAACGCCGGTCTGCGCGATGTGGCGGCCTTGGCACAGGTTTTGCAGGACGCGCGTCAGCGTGGGCAGGATATCGGTAGCCCGACCACGCTGGAGGCCTACCAGCAGTGGCGCCGGTTCGATACGGTCAAGCTGTCGCTGGCGACTGACGCATTCAACCGGCTGTTTTCAAACGATAACCCGCTGCTGCGTGGGGTGCGCGATCTGGGGATGGGTGTCATCAATGCCTTGCCCGGCCTGCGGCGTGGTTTCATCCGCGAGGCAGCCGGCCTGAACGGGACGCTGCCGCGCCTGATGCGCTGAAGCTGGACTTGACCCGCGCTGCGCTATCTCCTGTCCAGAGAATAACGCACAGGAGTTTCCACCGTGAAAACAGCAAAAGACTATCTCGACGCGGCCAACGCCGTCATTACCCGCATGCCCACCGAGGACGCGATCAAGGCACATGCCTCTGACGACGGCGGCATCTGGATCGACGTCCGCGACAGCGGCGACATCGCGAAAACCGGCACGATCAAGGGCGCCAAACGGCTGCCGCGCGGTTTCATGGAATTCGCCGCCGATCCAGCGTCGCCCTACCACAAGGACTTCATGCAGCCGGATGGGAAATACTACCTCGTCTGTGGTGCCGGTGGTCAGGCCGCACTGGCCGGTAAGACGTTGAAAGAGATGGGATATGCCGACGTGACCAACGTTGGCGGTGTCCCCGACTGGAAAGAGGCCGGCGGCCCGACCGAAGACGCCTAAGCCCACATCTGCCATAGCAGCCGCACGGCAAGCGCCGTTGCGGCTGTGACCAACACCGGCTTGATCAGGCGCGATCCGATCCGCATGGCGAGTTTCGATCCGACCCACGCACCCGCGATCTGGGCCGCGCCCATCGCCAGCCCGACCATCCACCACGGTTCCGCGACCAGCGCATATGTGGCGATGCCGCCAAGGTTGGAGGCAAAGTTCAACAGCTTGGTATGGGCTGTCGCACGCAGTACGCCATAGCCCGCCAATCCGACAAACCCCAACATGTAGAACGCCCCGGCCCCCGGCCCGATCAGCCCGTCGTAGAATGCGACCAGCGGCACTACGGTCAGCGCGAACAGTCCCGGTGCAATGCGCTGGGCGCGGTCGACGTCATTCAGTCCGGGTTTCAGCGCGAAAAACAGTGCAATTCCGATCAGCAAAACTGGCAGACCAAGGCGGATCACATCCGTGGGCAGGCGGGACGTCAGCAGCGCACCGATGATCGCCGCCCCAAAGGCAAGGACTGCGGGCCAAAGCTGCCTGCGCAAATCCACATGCCCGCCCCGTGCATAGGTGATCGCAGCCATACCCGCGCCGAATACGCCCTGCACCTTGTTCGTCGCAATGGCCGTCACCGGCGGCGCACCCGCCAGCACGAGGACAGGCAGCGTGATCAGCCCACCGCCACCGGCGATGGAGTCCACGATCCCGGCAATAAAGGCGGCGCATAGCAAAAGGAGCAGGATCTCGCCCGCGACCTCGAACACGTCAGGCCACGAAATCCGCGTCGGTGTAACCCTGGAGATAAAGCAACGCCGTCAGGTCACCGTGGTTGATCCGCACGTCGCATTCCGCCTGCACGCTGGGTTTGGCATGCAATGCGACACCCGTACCGGCACGCCCCAGCATTCCCAGATCGTTCGCGCCGTCGCCGACGGCGATGACGTCAGTCTCTGCTATCTCCAACTGTGCGGTGATTTCCTCTAGTGCCGTGACCTTGGCCGCGCGTCCCAGGATCGGGCGACCCACCTCGCCCGTCAGCGTGCCGTCTTTCACCATCAGTGTGTTGGCGCGGTTTTCGTCAAACCCGAGCGTTTCCGCAATTTTCGCGGTAAATGCGGTGAAGCCACCCGACACGAGTGCCGCATGTCCGCCCTGCGATTTCATCGTTTGCACCAGCGTGCGACCGCCCGGCATCAGGGTGATGCGGGTATCGACGACCTGTTGGATGATGGTTTCAGGCAGACCGCGTAGCAGACCGACCCGTTCGATCAGCGCTGCTTCGAAATCCAGCTCTCCGTTCATGGCGCGGGCGGTGATATCGGCGACGCGGGGACCGACACCGGCCTCTGCCGCCAGTTCGTCAATGCATTCCTGCTGGATCATCGTGCTGTCCATGTCCGCCAGAAGCAGGCGTTTGCGTCGTCCCGCGCTGGGCTGAACCACGAGGTCAATGCTCATGGCCTGCATGTCGTCCCAGACGGACCACAGGTTGTCCGGCTTTTGCGCCATCGGGAATTCAGCCGCCGTATTGCCGGATAACCAGACGGCATCGCCGCCGCCCCAGGCGTTGCGCAGGTTTTCGACCAACACGGTGTTCAACTGGCCGGGACGGGCGATCAGTGTCGTGATGAACATGGGCGACCTTTCTGTCTTTGCAGCACGGATTAGCGTTGATAGCGTCCAAGGGAAAGTGGAGGCATGCATGACAGATCTGACATGGTGGCAACGCGGGATCATCTATCAGGTTTATCCACGCAGTTTTCAGGACAGCGACGGCGACGGGATCGGTGATCTGCGCGGCATCACGCAGCGGCTGGATCATATCGTAGATCTGGGGGCGGATATCGTCTGGATCTCGCCGATCTTTCCCTCTCCGATGAAGGATTTCGGCTACGACATCAGCGATTATCGCGGTATTGACCCGATGTTCGGCACCTTGGCCGATTTCGATGCGATGATTGATGCCGCGCATGCACGCGGGTTGCGCGTACTGTTGGATTTCGTGCCCAGCCATACGTCGGATCAGCACCCGTGGTTCGTCGAATCGCGTAGTGCGCGCAACAGCGACAAACGCGATTGGTATATCTGGCGCGACGCAGGCCCGGACGGTGGGCCGCCGACCAACTGGATCAGCGAATTCGGGCCTAGTACATGGGCGTGGGACGATCAGACGCAGCAATACTATCTGCATATCTTTCTGACCGAACAGCCAGCACTGAACTGGCGGAACCCCGCGGTGCAGGCCGAAATGCTGGATACGATGCGATTCTGGTACGATCGCGGTGTCGATGGGTTCCGCGTCGATGCCATCACCCACGCCGCCCCCGACGTGGACAAGGGTGACCATCCTGTGAACCCCGACTGGCACGACGGCATGAATCCGTCGCTGCGCCTGCTGAAGGTGCATTCCAAGAATCAGCCGATGAACTATGACATCGTGCGGATGATGCGTGCGGTCACGCAGGAATACCCGGACCGCCTGCTGCTGGGTGAAACCGATGGCACGCTGGCCGAGGTGACCAGCTACTACGGCACGCAGGGTGACGGGTTTCAATTGCCGTTCAACTTTGCCCTGCTGGATATCCCCTGGACCGTGCCAGAGATTGTCCGCACGGTTGAGGCCTATGAGGCCGCATTGCCCGACACCGGCTGGCCGACGTGGGTGGTCGGAAACCATGATTGCATTCGGATCGCGTCACGCGTGGGATCTGACCTTGCGCGTGTTGCACTGACATTGCTGCTGACCTTGCGCGGCACGCCGACGGTCTATCAGGGTGACGAGCTGGGGATGCAAAGTGCTGATATCCCGCCAGAGCTGGTGCAGGACCCGTGGGAAAAACAGGTGCCGGGCAAGGGTTTGGGGCGCGATCCCGCACGCACGCCGATGCCGTGGGATGACAGCGCGCAGGCCGGGTTCACGGACGGGACCCCGTGGTTGCCCGTGTTCACGCCGCCCGACGGGACCGTTGCCGGGCAGGCGGCAGGCGACACCATGCTGGCCTATGTGAAACGCCTGACGGCACTGCGGCAAACGACGCCTGCATTGTTGTCGGGGGAATATCGCACGATCAGCGCCGCCGATGATCTGCTGGTCTATGCACGCGGCAGCGGTGACGATGCGATCATCATTTGCCTGAATTTCGCGGATGCGCCCCGCGATCCGGGTCTGTCGGGCCATACGCTCTTGTCATCGGCCAACGCCGCTGACGGTCCCCTGCATCCGTCCGAGGCGCGTTTGATCCGCCCAACCTGACGCTGCGCAAAACGATTCATTGCCAAACCCATTGCCGCGGCATATGTCCGGCGGTGGGACACCCTTCCCCAACGAAGGGCGCATATCTGTGAGGATACCAGCAATGGTTATGACTACCCCGGCGACGCGGCCGGCTAATCCGCGTTTTTCCAGTGGCCCCTGTGCCAAACCCCCTGTTTTTGATTTGGCCAAACTGTCCGACGCCCCCCTGGGCCGGTCGCACCGTGCTGCCGTCGGCAAGGCCAAACTGGCCGAGGCCATCGATCTGACCCGCGAAATCCTGGGCGTGCCAGATGATTACAAGATCGGGATCGTGCCCGCATCCGACACCGGCGCCTATGAAATGGCGATGTGGACCATGCTGGGCGAACGCCCTGCCGAAATGGTCGCCTGGGAAAGCTTTGGCGCGGGCTGGGTGACCGACGTGGTCAAGCAGCTGAAAATCGAGGCCACAGTTCACACCGCCGAATACGGCGAGATCGTGGATATGGCCGCGCTGAACTACGACAACGACGTCTGTTTCACCTGGAACGGCACGACGTCCGGCGTGAAGATGCCCCATGGCGACATGATCCCCGCCGACCGCAAGGGTCTGACGATGGCCGATGCGACCTCTGCCGCATTTGCGCAACCGCTGCCTTGGGACAAGCTGGATGTGACCACCTTCAGCTGGCAAAAGGTCATGGGTGGCGAGGCCGCGCATGGCATGCTGATCCTGTCGCCCCGCGCTGTCGAGCGTCTGGAAAACTATACCCCCGCATGGCCGCTGCCCAAGATTTTCCGCCTGACCAAGGGCGGCAAGCTGATCGAGGGCATCTTCAAGGGTGAAACGATCAACACGCCGTCGATGCTGTGCGTCGAGGATTACCTGCTGGCGTTGAAATGGGCGCAGTCCATCGGTGGTCTGGACGCCTTGCACGCGCGCTGCGACGCCAACGCCCAGGTCGTGTGGGATTTCTGTGATGCGAACGACTGGATTGCGAACCTGGCCGTTGATCCGGCGACACGGTCCAACACGTCGGTCTGTGTGAAATTCACCGACGACCGCATCACCGACGGCCCCGCATTCGCCAAGGCCGTGGCCAAGCGGTTGGAGGCCGAAGGCGTCGCACTTGACGTCGGTGCCTACCGTGACGCCCCCGCCGGTCTGCGGATCTGGTGCGGTGCCACGGTGGAAACCTCCGACGTGGCCGCGCTGATGCCGTGGATCGCCCATGCCTTTGAGGCAGAGATCAACGCCTGATTTGAACGGGGCCATCCCCGTGTGGCCCCGCCCCATCCCCCTATTCCAGAGGAGTGCCTGACATGGCCCCCAAAGTTCTGATTTCCGACGCCCTGTCCGAAGCCGCTGTCCAGATTTTCCGCGATCGCGGAATCGACGTCACGTTTGAACCCAAGCTGGGCAAGGACAAGGAAAAGCTGCTGTCGATGATCCACGAATTCGACGGTCTGGCGATCCGGTCCGCGACCAAAGCCACCGAAAAACTGATCGAGCAGGCGACCAACCTCAAGGTCATCGGCCGCGCCGGTATCGGTGTCGACAACGTCGACATTCCCGCCGCGTCGAAAAAGGGCATCATCGTGATGAACACGCCCTTCGGCAACTCGATCACCACCGCCGAACACGCGATTTCGCTGATGATGGCTGTCGCGCGCCAGATCCCCGAGGCAAACGAAAGCACCCACGCCGGCAAGTGGGAAAAGTCCAAGTTCATGGGTGTCGAGCTGACCGGCAAGACGCTGGGAGTTATCGGTGCCGGCAACATCGGGTCCATCGTGATCGATCGTGCCCGCGGCCTGCGCATGAAGGTCGTGGCCTATGACCCGTTCCTGTCCGAGGAACGCGCGATCGAGATCGGCGTCGAAAAGCTGGAACTGGACGAACTGCTGGGCCGTGCCGATTTCATCACCTTCCACGTGCCGCTGACCGACCAGACCCGCAACATCCTGTCGGCCGAGGCAATCGCCAAGCTGAAACCCGGCGTGCGCATCATCAACTGCGCCCGTGGCGGTCTGGTTGACGAAGAGGCGCTGGCCGAGGCGATCAAATCCGGCCACGTCGCCGGTGCTGCGTTCGACGTCTTTGCCGAAGAGCCTGCCACCAACAGCCCGCTGTTCAACCTGCCCAACGTTGTCGTCACGCCGCACCTCGGCGCTGCCACGACCGAAGCACAGGAAAACGTGGCCCTGCAGGTGGCCGAACAGATGTCCGATTATCTGCTGTCGGGGGCTGTCACCAACGCGATCAACATGCCGTCCATCACGGCAGAGGAATCCAAGGTCATGGGGCCCTGGATCGAACTGTCCAAGCATCTTGGCAACTTTGTCGGGCAAATGACCGACGAGCCGATCCAGTCGATCAACATCCTGTTTGATGGTGAAGTGTCGGGGATGAACCTCAAGGCGCTGACGGCATCGACCATCGCGGGCATCATGCGCAAGCGGAACCCCGATGTGAACATGGTCAGCGCACCCGTGATCGCCAAGGACAACGGCATCAAGGTCAGCACGACCAAGCAGGACCAGTCGGGCGTTTTCGAAGGCTATATCAAGGTGACAGTCACCACGGCAGAGCGCGAGCGTTCAGTCGCCGGCACCGTGTTCAGCGACGGCAAGCCCCGTTTCATCCAGATCAAGGGCATCAACGTCGATGCAGAGGTCGGCGCGAACATGCTGTACACCACCAACGAGGACGTGCCCGGTATAATCGGGACGCTGGGGTCCACGCTGGGCGATCACGGTGTGAACATCGCGAACTTTACCCTCGGGCGGTCCGTGGCCAAGGGCGAGGCGATTGCGCTTCTTTATATCGACGACGAGGTGCCGGAGGCCGCGATCAAGGCGTTGCACGGCACTGGCCGGTTCAAACAGGTCAAGACGCTGACCTTTGACGTCGCCTGATCGACCGCTGATCTGAATGCCAGCCCGCCCCGAAATGATCGGGGCGGGCTTTTTCGTGAGCGGGGTTGATCTGTTCATTCCCCGCCGCTCTGCTACATCTGCGGTGAAACAGACGGAGACGGACGCATGATCTATGCCATCGGGGATATCCACGGTCAGAAACAGATGATGGACCACGCGCTGGACCTGATCGCGCAGGATGGCGGGGATGATGCGCATATCGTGTTTCTGGGCGACTACACAGACCGGGGACCGGACAGCGCTGGCGTGATCGACGCGCTGATCGCAGGGCGTGACGCGGGGCGTAACTGGACCATCATCCGTGGCAATCACGACCGGATGTTCGAATACTTTGTCGCGGACGGCACCTGCCACGATCCGGCGATCAAATCCGGTTTGTCGTGGTTGAACACGCGTCTGGGCGGGCCGCAGACCCTTGCGTCATACGGCATCGTGCCCACTGGCCCCGCCGTGTTCGACATCGACGACAACGGTCTGGAAATCCTGCGCTATCTGCCGACGCAGGACGGTGACCTGACGCTGGAGCAACTGGTTACGGCCGCACAAGAGGCGGTGCCGCAGGCGCATCTGGATTTTCTGCGGGACAACCCCCTGATGCACCGGGTCGATGATCTGTTGTTCGTGCACGCAGGTATCCGCCCCGGTGTGCCGTTGGACCAACAGGCCGAGGATGACCTGATCTGGATACGTGACGGCTGGCTGGACAACAGCGACGACCACGGCGTGCTGGTAGTGCACGGCCATACGATCGTCGATCAGCCCACCCATTTCGGAAACCGGATCGATCTGGACAATGGCGCGGGCAAGGGGCATCCGCTGATCCCCGCGGTTTGCGACAATGGTGAATGGTTCATCCTGACAGACGCGGGCCGTGCCCCGATCCACCGGGAATGAAACGCAGCTTTGACACGCTGGATGCGATTCTGGCGCATGATTTCGACACCGTCATCGACGTGCGCAGCCCCGCCGAATTTGCCGAGGACCACGTGCCCGGCGCGATCAATCTGCCTGCGCTGACGAACGATCAGCGTGCCGAGGTCGGCACGATCTATACGCAGGTCAGCGCCTTTACCGCGCGCAAGCTGGGGGCGGCCATGGTTGCCCGCAACGTGGCGGATTACGTAGATGGTCCGTTGAACGGGTTCGATGGTGCGTGGCGGCCGCTGGTCTATTGCTGGCGTGGCGGTCAGCGGTCCGGGTCGGTTGCCACGATCCTGCAACAGATCGGTTGGCGGGCCGAGGTGGTCACGGGGGGGTATCAGTCCTACAGGCGGTTGGTGCATCAATCATTGTATGACGATCCGGTCCGGCACCGGCTGATCCTACTGGATGGCTACACCGGCACTGCGAAAACCGCCTTGCTGCATCTTCTGGCGGCGCGCGGTGTCCAGACCCTCGACCTCGAAGGGTTGGCCGCGCATCGCGGGTCACTCTTGGGACGTGTCGAAGGCGGTCAGCCTGCGCAAAAGGGATTCGAGAGCGCGCTGGCCGCGCGATTGGCCCGCCTTGACCCCGACCGCCCCACAATTGTCGAAGCCGAAAGCAGCAAGATCGGGCGCATCGTGCTGCCCAAGCAACTGTGGCTGAACATGACGCAGGCCCCCCGGATCGAAGTCACGGCCACGCTGCCCGTGCGTGCGGCGTTTCTGACAGAGGCCTATCGGGACATCATAGCGGACCCCGCGCGGTTGCGCGACCGGTTGCAACCGCTGCGCAACATCCGCGGCCATGCCGTCGTCGACGGATGGGAGGCATTGCTGGCGGCGGGTGATTTCCCGGCGCTGGCCACCGCCCTGATGGATCAGCACTACGACGCGGCCTATGCCCGGTCACGCAAGACCGAGACACGTGACTGGTTGGGGCAGGTGCACGCCGATGCGCTGGACCCGGCGGGACGCGAGGTGGTGGCAGATCAGCTCGCCGACCTGATCGCCACACTCTAACGCAGGCGGATGGTATTGCCTGTGGTCACGGTCCCGATGCGCGCGGCCTGAGTGTAACCTGCACTGCGAAGCGCATCGATGATCTGGTCGGCCTGTTCCGGATCGACGGCCGCCAGCAGCCCGCCAGCGGTCTGGGGGTCGAACATCAACGCCTGACGCGGGCCTGTTGGCCCCTCGATCGCACCGGCCCCGGCAATGTTGTCATCGAACAGGCTGGACCGCGTGCCGTCCGTCGCCAGCTCCAGCGCACCGGGCAGCAACGGCACATCAGCCAACGCGACCTCTGCACCCGAACCGCTGGCGTCGCACATCCCGCGCAGATGGCCGGTCAGGCCGAACCCGGTCACATCTGTCATTGCGCGGGCATCGCGCAGGATGTCGCTGGCGGCGGCTTGGCTCTGGCACATCGCCTGCAACGCCTGCGCCACGTCGGCACCGCGTGCCTTGCCCGCCATTTCTGCCGCCATGATGGTGCCGCTGCCGATGGGTTTCGTCAGGATCAAGGCATCGCCGGGTTGCGCGCCCTGCAATGTGATGGGCGCGCGGTCGCACAGCCCGGTGACAGTGAAACCGATGATCATTTCCGCACCCAGTGATGTGTGCCCGCCGACGATATCGGCCCCGGCAGCACTCAGGTTCTGGCGGGCCGTCGATACGATCTCTTGCAACGTGCGGGACTGAAGGTCGGGCGACAGGCGCGGCAGGATCAGGTTGACGGTCGCTGCCTGGGGTCTGGCACCCATCGCCCAGATGTCGCCCAGCGCATGGTTCAGCGCGATGCGGGTCATCACTACCGGGTCATCCCAGAATGCGCGCAGGTGGTCGGTACTGATGACCTGCCGGGTATCACCCATCGTCAGCAAGCCCGCATCATCGCCCGCAATCAACGTCACATCGGGCCGGGTCGGCGCGGGCGAGCCGCCCAGCGCATCCATCAGCGCGGCGCGTCCCACCTTGGCGCCGCAGCCGCCGCACATCGGTTTGTCCCCCATCGCCTGACGCAGTCCCAATGCATGGACCTTTGGCAGCTGGGGGGTGTCCATCGTGGGCAGATCGCTGAACTGCCGCATGAAGGTCTGGTCGATGTGGTCCTTCCATCGCCACAGAAGCGGGCCGGAAAACGCGGTGCCGAACCGTTCGGCCAGCGCTGACTTGCCCCCCAGCGACACCAGTTTGAGGTAGTCCTTTTGCGGGGTGTAGGTCGTCAGCGTGCCACCCGACAGCACGGCGCGCAGGTTGTTGAACAGGACCGGTGCCTCGCGCACGGCAAAGACACCGGCCTTGGGGCGTGGCGCATGGGACAGATGCGCGCAATCGCCGACCGCAAACAGCGCGGGATCACTGGATTGCAGTGTTGGCCCGACCGTGATGAACCCGTCGTGCAGGTCCACGCCAATCTGTGCGATCCAGTCGTGGGGTCTGGCACCGGCGGCACCCGTCGTGAAATCCGACCGGATACGGCGACCGTCGGTCAGCAGGACGGCATCGGCCTGCACCGTCGCGACCGTGGCATCCTCGATGACCGTCACGCCATTTCCGGCGAGGGCTGTCATGACGCGCCGCCAGGCGGTTGCGTTCAGTGCAGACAACGCGCGGCTGCGGTCGATCAGGTGGACGGTGGGTTGCAGGCCCCGGTCCCGCAGCGCATGGGCCATCGCCATTGCAAGCTCTGCCCCGGCGACACCTCCGCCGATGATCGCGATATGCGGATCGGTGGCGCTGTCGCGGAACATATCCCAGCGGCTAGCGAACTGGCCCAGCGGTTTGGCGGGCACCCCGTGGTCGCCAAATCCGTCCAGAGCCGGCATGTCAGAGGTGATGCCCACATCCACGCTGACCGCGTCATAGGCGATGGGCGCACGGCCCGGCACGGTGATCAGGCGAGCGGCGCTGTCGATCCGCGTCACCGCACCATCGATCACCCGCGCACCGGCAAAACGCGCCAGCTGCACCAGGTCGATATCCAGATTGTCGCGGCTGTAATGCCCCGCGACAAAGCCCGGCAGCATCCCGGAATAGGGCGCAGTCGGACCGGGCGAGATCAGCGTCACACGCACGCCCGCCAAAGGGTTCATGCCCCATTTGCGCAGCACCAGCGCATGGGTATGGCCGCCGCCGATCAGCACGAGGTCACGGGTCAGGGGAAGTGTCGCTTGCATGTCAGTGGTTCTAGCGGTGCGTCAGGGCGAAAGCCACTGTCCTTGCCAGCCGTCAGCGCGGGCATAGGCCGCGCGACGATGGTCGTCGCCCAGATGCACGAGATCGATGCGCTGGATCGCGCAGGACAGCACGGCAAAGGTCGCAAAGTCGGGGTCCTTGTCATAGGCCAGCGCGTCATCGCCCAAGGGTGTGCCGGGCGCAGGGGTGACGCCATAGGACATGCGGCCCCGTTCGGGGATCGGGTTCCAGCGGTCGCGCACAGCATCCCCTGTCAGGATCGTGACGGCGCATTGCAGACGGATTTGCAGGTGTTGCTTGTCCTCCCAGATGTGCAAGGCGGCGCGCGGGGTGGTGCGCAGGCTGGTGATCTTGTCCGAATGCAGATCGGTATAGACCTCGACCGTTGCGGTGTCGCGCTGGGCTGTGCGCAGAACCACGGTGCGGGCCTCTGGCCAGCCGTCCGCACTGACGGTGGCAAACGTCGGCTGCCGCGCAGGCGATTTGCGGTCTGCAACCCCACGCGACAGGCGTTGCCACATGCGGTCGTGCAGACCGTCCAGCGTTTCGAACCACTCACTCATATCCTGTCATCTCCAGATAGCCTTGGCCGCCGTGGCTGCCGGTTATGGTGACCGGACCTTCCCAGTAGGGGACACTGGTGTCCATCCAGGCCTGCGGGTTGATCGCGGCAACGGTGACGTCGACGTCGCGGTCCGGCAATGTCACCTGCCACTGCGTCGGGACATCGCGCCCCGCCACGGTCGTTGTCGCCTGCGGTGCCGCGTTGAACGCCCCGTCGCTGTAGGGTGTGGCGGTCCCATCCGCGTCGATCCATGTCGCAGAGGTAAAGTTCTGGTCGTCGGTCTGGCGCAGGCGGAACCCCATCATCTTGGCCCCGTCGTCAAACGACAGGGAAAACCAGTCCCAGCCGGTCTGGTTGTCGCCCAGCGGCTGGCTGGACCATTCACGGTCCAGCCATGCGGTGCCGGTCACGGGCACATCGCCGTCCGGCAGCGTCAGTGTGCCGGACAATTCATAGAACGGTTGCGAATAGTAATAGGATGCCTGACCGGCGGCGGATTTGACCGAATAGCCGTCGATCCCCTGAAACACCAAAGGTCCGGTCGCCGTCAGGTTCACATCATAGGCAAAGTCGGGGCCAGAGGCGGTCAGACGCGCATCATCAAATCCGGTCATCTGCCAGTCGTCAATCCACGCGGCAAAGGGATCGGCGGTCACACCAGCCTGACCGATCCCACCACGTGCCAGTCGTTCGGTCACGAAATGCGCATCTGGCGTTGTCACCGCAGCATGACCCATCCACAGTTGCGGATCGTTCCAGCCCGCCCGCGTTTCGGGTGCCATGGCGCTGCGGAACAGCGTCCATTGCAGCCCGTAGGGCGTGCCGTCCGGTCCGGTCATGTTGGCCGTGATGTACCACCATTCGATCCGGTAATCGGGGTGCGCGCCGTGGTCCGCGGGAAAGCTGAACTGTGGGTTTGGCTGCGGCACGGCGAAACCTTCGGCATCGGTGCCAAGACCCGCGAAGCCCTGGGCCGATGCAGCGAAGGGCAGCATCAGGAATAGCAACAGCGCCTTAACGTTCATTGGAAAACACCTTGAGCAGATCAGCAGGGGGCGTGCTGGCCAGACGCCACGCAGGCCAGAGTGCTGCGAGTGCTGCCGCCACCAGCGCAAACAGGCCCAACCGTGCGTAATCGGCGGGAAACAGAAACATCGGAAGCTTCCACCCAAAGGCCGCGACATTGACCACCGACAACAGCGCCCAGGCCAGCGCAAGCCCCAGCGGCATTGCAATCGCGGCGGTGAATACCGCAAGGATTACGGCACGGATCAGTTCGACCACGCCCAGACTGCGGCGCGTCATGCCCATCGCCCAGGCGGGTGCGAGTTGCGGAACGCGCAGCGCGGCCAGCGTCAGGAGGCTCATGAGAATGGCAAAGCCCGCGACGGCCAGTGTCAGCACATTCAGTGCCGTTGTCACCGTGAATGTCCGGTCAAATACATCAAGCGAGAATTGCTTGATCCCCGCCTGATTGATCATCGCGCCCTCTGATATGCCCAGATCGCGGGTCAGGTCGGCGCGGAATGCGGCCACGCTGTCAGGCGGCAACCGCAACCCGAATTGCAACGCATTCACGTCGGGATAGAGCGTGGCAAAGACGTCCTCGGACAAAATGGCCTGACCGATGGGATTGCCATAGTCGCCATAGATGCCCGCAACGGTGAATGTCGTATCCATGATGGGCACGGTGTCGCGCAGCGCTAACCCGGTGCGCCGCGCCAGTTGTTCATTTATCAAGATGCCACCGCCGTCCGCGACACGCTGCCAAGGCGCGTCGGTCGCAGTTAGAAACGTCCAGTTGTCGGTATATGTCGGTCCAATCCGTGCGCCGAAAACTTCTGTCGGCAGATCCCGCACCTGGGTGTCAGCGGACTGGATCGGCAGGATCGCGTCCACGCGGTCGGCTGCATAGGCCGTCAGAGCATCGGCCTGTGCTGCATCCTCTGCCGTGACGTACAGCTCTGACGCGAGCCGCTGGTCAAGAAATCCGACAAACGTCAGGCGAAAGCTGCTGACCATCGTGGACACGCCCACATTCGCCGCCATCGCCAGCAGCAAGGCCGCCAGTGCCAGCGACAGGCCGGGCAATTGCTGCCGCGTATCGGCCCAGAACCACTGTGCGCGGATGCCGCGTGACAGCCATGCCGCCAGTGCCAGCACCCGATCCAGGATCAGCGGAAGCGCCAGCGCAGCCCCGATCAGCAATGTTCCCAGCAGGGCAAAGCCGGTCACCATCCCGTCGGCGACCAAGGCAAGCCCCGCGGCGCAAATCAGCAGAATTGCGGCCAGCACGCCCTGGACCTGTGCCGTGCGTCCTGCGGCCATCGACAAGGCGCGGCGCGACCCTCCGGCCAGCAAGGGCATCTTTGCCAACCGCCAAAAGGCCGATGCCGCCGCCAGGGCCGTGCCGCCCAGTGCAATCGCCAATCCTGACAGCCACCAGACGGGGCGCAGTTGCAATGTGCCGGACACTGTCTGGCCGTAAAGACCTTGCAAGGTTGCAGCCACATCCGGCAGCAACAGAGACGCGATGACATAACCAAGCGCCACACCGATGGCACCAGCGACCAACGCCATGACCGCCAGCTCTGCCGCCATCAGGATCATCAGGCTGCGCAGCGGTACGCCCAGCGCGCGCAACGTCCGCACCACAGGCCGGCGCTGTTCGAACGCCAAACCGATGGCACCGTTCACGATGAAAATGCCGACCGCGAAACTCAACAGGCCAAAGGCTGTCAGGTTCAGGTGGAAGCTGTCTGTCAGCCGGCCAAGGTCATTGGTGCCCTGTGCGACCTGCCGTGTCAGATCAGGGGACACCTCTGCCAGTGACGGACGGCCCAGCGGTTGTTCCGGTACCACGATCAGCCGGGTGATCACGCCATCGCGGCCCAACAATTCTTGGGCAAGGCCGATATCGGTTAGCACGGTGCCGGGCGCCACGTCGGGCGCTGACACGGGTTGCGCCCCGATGTCCGGCAATCGGTCCAACATCTCTGCGCGACCAAACACCTGACCGCCGCCGGACAGAAACGTGTTGATCTCGACCCCGTCCGATACCGTGATGGGGCCCAACCCGCCCGGTGCGGTCAGCGGGTCGAGGCCGACGACCCGGACGCCGTTCAGCCGCCCTTCGACCACCGGTGACACCTGCCAGCCCGCACGGCGCAGTGCCACATAAGTCGCCTGCGGGATCGTGCCGCCGTCGCGCGCGGTCAGTTGATCAAATTGCCCCTCGCCCAGTGTTGCGGCCGCCGCGTCATAGCTTGCGGATGCCTCTGCGTTGATCGCCTGAACCCCCGACCAAAGTGCCGTTGCCAGCGCCAGTCCGGCCAGCAAGGTGAACAACTGCAATGGGTTGCGCCACCAGTGTGACAGCAGCGCATGAAGTGTTGCACGGGTCACGCGATGCGACCCTTGCGCAGGTGAATTTGCCGCTGCATCTGGCCTGCCAGTGCTTGCGAATGGGTGACCATCAGCAAACCCGCGCCTGTGTCGCGCACCAGGTCCAGCATCAACGCCAGCACCGTGGCGGCTGTTTCCTCGTCCAAGTTGCCGGTGGGTTCGTCCGCCAGCACGAGTTTCGGACGCGGGGCTAGCGTGCGGGCAAGTGCCACCCGCTGCTGTTGTCCGCCGGACAATTGTTCCGGGTATTTGTCCAGTTGCGCATCCAGTCCCATACGGTTGGCCAATTGTGCGCACCAAGCGGCATCATGCCTGTCTGCCAGCCGCGCCTGAAAACTGATGTTGTCGGCAACCTTGAGCGACGGGATCAGGTTGAACTGCTGGAACACCACGCCCACCGTACCACGGCGCAGGGCGGCACGGTCTGCATCGTTCAGCGCGGTCAGATCCACGCCGTCCAGCAGGATCTGGCCGCGGTAGGCACTGTCCAGCCCGCCGATCAGGTGCAACAGCGTGCTCTTGCCGGACCCGCTCTCTCCGGTCAGGGCCAGTGTTTCGCCCGCATTCAGCGACAGGCTCACACCGTCCAGCACCGTGATCTGGCCGTCGGCGCTGGCATAACCCTTGTGCAGATCGGTGACGGTCAACAGCATAGTGCACTCCTTTCGCAACAACATAAGGTGTCGTCGCGTTTTTCCACTCCTGCGGTTGCTTTGCCGCAGGGTTACGTTCCCCGGGGGCTGGTGCCGGGGCGCACCGCTTGTCATCCTGTCGCAAATCAAGGGGAGAGGGTTCTACATGTCAGAGATTGTCATTCTGGGGGGTGCCCGCACGGCCATCGGCACCTTTGGCGGTGCCTTGGCGGGTACGCCGCCCATCACACTGGGGGCGATTGCCTCCAGGGCGGCACTGGACAGGTCCGGTGTCACGGGCGACCAGATCGGTCACGTGGCGTTCGGCCATGTCATCAATACCGAACCGCGGGACATGTACCTGTCGCGGGTGGCCGCGATGGATGCGGGGGTGCCGGATACAACGCCAGCGATGAACGTGAACCGTCTGTGCGGATCCGGCGTGCAAGCCATCGTGTCCGTAGTTCAGTCGCTGGCGCTGGGGGATGCCGATTTCGGCCTTGCGGGTGGTGCTGAAAACATGTCGCGCAGCCCGTTCATCCTGTCGGATCAGCGCTGGGGTGCGAAAATGGGCGATGTCGTGACCCGTGACATGATGCTGGGGGCGCTGAATTGTCCCTTTGGCACGGGCCACATGGGGATCACGGCGGAAAACGTCAGCGCCGAACATGCTGTCAGCCGTGCGGATCAGGACGCCTTT
Organism: Loktanella sp. DSM 29012; assembly: GCF_900110705.1. GTDB lineage: Bacteria > Pseudomonadota > Alphaproteobacteria > Rhodobacterales > Rhodobacteraceae > Loktanella > Loktanella gaetbuli. The sequence continues at coordinate 351,346 of NZ_FOEJ01000001.1, forward strand.
GCACTGCTCAGCCAGCAACGCGCAGCGGCTGCGATGGCGGCGGGCTATTTCGACGATCAGATCGTTCCGGTCCCGGTCAAGGTCAAGCGCGAGATGGTGGATTTCGCCACGGACGAACACCCCAAGGCGACCACGGCAGAGGGACTGGCCAACCTGCGCCCGGCCTTTGCCAAGGACGGCAGCGTGACGGCTGGCAACGCCTCGGGCCTCAATGACGGGGCTGCGGCTATCGTTCTGGCGCGTGCGGATGCCGCGCAGGCGGCGGGCCTGACACCACGCTTCCGCGTGCTGGGCTACGCCCACGCCGGCGTCCGGCCAGAGGTCATGGGGATCGGCCCCGTGCCTGCGGTGCGCAAGCTGCTGGAAAAGACCGGCCTGACCGCTGCCGATTTCGACGTGATCGAAAGCAACGAGGCCTTTGCCGCACAGGCGCTTGCCGTCAGCAAGGAATTGGGTCTGGACCCCGCCCGTGTGAACCCCAATGGCGGTGCAATCGCTCTGGGCCATCCGGTGGGCGCTACGGGTGCCATCATCACGGTCAAGGCGATGTACGAGCTAGACCGCATCCAGGGTAAACGTGCGCTGATCACCATGTGTATCGGTGGCGGTCAGGGCATCGCACTGGCGATAGAGCGGATCTGACGTATCATCTTGCCGCAAATACTCACGCCGTAGGCATTGGTCGCCCCGCGCGGGGCGACCAAATCAATAGAACAAGGCCGCGTTGTTCAGCAGCACGATGCGGATGATCTCGATCCCGATCAGTGCCACGATGGGCGACAGGTCGATCCCGCCCAGGTTCGGCAGAACACTGCGCAGCGGGCCATAGATCGGTTCCAGAATACGTTGCAGCGTGTACCAGATCTGCCCGACCAGTGGCTGGCGCACGTTCAGCACGTCGAAACTGATCAGCCAGCTCATGATGAAATGGGCAAAGATGAAAAAGCGCGCCACGCCAAGCAGCAGCAGGATGATTTCAAAGATCGAGGTCATGGGCGTCACTTTCGTCTGATGATGCCCCGCAGGTAAGCGCAAGCCGGGGGCGCATCAAGTGTTTCGTGCCGCAGCGGCACGCATTGACCCGCGTGTCACCTGCTGGCACGGCCCTGCGCATGTATCCGTTTGTCCGTCTTGCCAAGGAATTCATTCTGCATCGCAACGCGGGCGATCTGCCTGTGCTGGGCGCGCATGTCAGTCATCATCGCTGCTGGCCGCAGGATCTGGATGTTTTCGTGGAAATGAACAACGGGCGTATCCTGACGATCCTCGATCTGGGCCGCACGATCCTGGCGCAGCGGGTCGGGTTGCTGCGGGCATTACGGCAGAACAAGTGGGGCCTGACGATGGCGGGGGCCAGTGTGCGCTATCGCCGCCGGATCAGAGCGTTCGAGCGTTTCCGCGTCGTCAGCCGCTGCGTAGGCTGGGACGCACGGTTTTTCTATCTCGATCAATCGATCTGGGTCGGAGACATCTGCGCGGCGCAGGCGCTGTACCGGTCCGCCGTGACGGACCGGAATGGCATTGTCGATCCTGCGCGCGTCTTTGCCGCCGCCGGTTTCGACGCAACCCCGCCCGCGCTGCCCGCCTGGACCCAAAGCTGGATCGAAGCAGATGCCACCCGGCCCTGGCCACCGGAACTGCCCGCAGGGACGTAAACGGGACTTGCCAGCGCGGGGCCTGCCGGGGTTAGGTTGTGCCTGGGCGACACGGGGCAGGTCATGGCAGTATCACGCAAACGCATCTGGGGCTGGATGGCCTTTGATTGGGCATCACAGCCGATGTACACGCTGGGGCTGACATTCGTTTTCGGCCCCTATTTTGCCAGCGTTGCCACCACCTATTTCATGGACAGCGGCCTGGATCGCGCCGCTGCCGGGGCCGAGGCACAGGGTCTGTGGTCGATGGGACAGGCTGTGGCTGGATTGCTGATCGCGGTCACCGCACCATTTCTGGGGGCATTCGCCGACAATTCCGGGCGCAAGATGCCGTGGATCGCAGGATTTTCGATCCTGTTCGTCATTGCCACGGCGATGCTGTGGAACCTGACGCCGGATGGCGCCTGGATCTACATGGCGCTGATCGTGTTCTATGCCGCTTTCTTTTGCGCTGAATCCGCGCTGAATTTCGTCAATGCGATCCTGCCCAGCCTTGGCAACCGCCAAGAGGTCGGGCGCATCTCCGGGTCGGGTGCTGCCTTTGGCTATTGGGGTGGCGTTGCGTCCTTGTTCATCATGTTGCTGCTGTTCGTCGAGGACCCCGACAGCGGCGTCACGCTGATCGGTCTGGCCCCCGCGCTAGGCCTTGATCCCGCCCAGATGGAAGGCACCCGCGCGGTCGGCCCATTCATTGCGGTGTGGTTCGCGCTCTTTATGGCGCCGTTTTTCCTGTATGTCCGGGACGACCCGTCGCTGGGCGGTCGGTCCACCCGCATCAGTGCGGTCTGGGCCGAGCTCAAGGACACGCTGCGCGGCGTTGTGCGCCGCAAGAGCCTGCTGAATTTCCTGCTGGGGTCGATGTTCTACCGCGACGGGTTGAACGCGCTCTATGCTTTTGGTGGTGTCTATGCGGCGATCGTGCTGGGATGGACGACCATCAACATCGGTATATTCGGGATCGTGGCAGCCATTGCGGCTGCAATCTTTACCTGGGTTGGTGGTCTGGCGGACGCGCGGTTCGGGCCGAAACCCGTGATCCGCGTCTGTGTCTGGTGCCTGATCGCCGTGAGTGTGGTGATCGTGGGCATGTCCCGCGAGTCGCTGTTCGGCGTGCCGCTGCCTGTGGGGTCCAGCCTGCCCGATACGATCTTTTTCGCGGCGGGGGTCATCATCGGCGGCGCAGGGGGGGCGACCTATGCCGCGTCACGGTCCATGATGGTGCGGCACACCGACCCCGACCGCCCGACCGAAGCCTTTGGGTTGTTCGCATTGACCGGCAAGGCGACAGCATTCCTTGCGCCGGCCAGTATCGCGGTGTTCACATATCTGACAGGTAACGTGCAGCTTGGGTTTTTGCCGGTCATCTTTTTGTTCCTGCTTGGCCTGTTTCTGCTAAGGTGGGTCAACAAAGACGGGGACCGAGCAGCATGATCCGCACCATCGCAGCACTGACACTATTGACGGCCCTAGCGGCCTGTCAGCCGGAAAAACCGACGGTTTCGCCCGTCGTTTCGACACAGAACACGAATGATACACGGATCGCGAAACGCGTCTTTGGCGCGATACCGGAACCATCTGCGCAGGCCCCGGCACCGCTGGGATTCTATTCGCGCGGTTGTCAGGCAGGGGGGCAGGCCCTGGCCGAAACCGGGCCGACCTGGCAGGCCATGCGCCTGTCGCGCAATCGCAATTGGGGTCAGCCCGAACTGATTGATTTCGTGCAGGACCTGTCGCGTGTTGCCGCAGCGCAACCAGGGTGGAACGGGCTGTATGTGGGCGACATCAGCCAGCCGCGTGGCGGGCCGATGCTGACCGGTCATGCCAGCCATCAGGTCGGTCTGGATGCCGACATATGGCTGAAACCTGCCACCTCGCTTTCACTGACGCGGACCGAACGCGAAAATATCTCGTCCGACCGGATGGACCGGCGCAGCGGCGCCTTCGTCAACAATAGCTGGACACCCCAGCATGAGGCGATCGTCAAGGCGGCTGCATCCGACCCGCGCGTGGCCCGGATCTTTATCTTTCCGGGGGCCAAGGTCGAGATGTGCAAGAACGCCACCGGCGACCGCAGCTGGCTGAACAAGGTGCGCCCCTGGTACGGGCACAATTACCATTTCCACGTGCGCCTGAACTGCCCGCGCGGTGCCGCGTACTGCGAGGATCAGCCCGCACCGCCCGCCGGTGACGGCTGTGCCGATGCGCAGGAATGGGTGAACAACATCATCAACCCGCCGCCGCCCCAGCCGCGCGACCCGAATGCCCCCGCGCCCCAGCCCAAGCGTGAACTGACGATGGCCCGCCTGCCCGCGCAATGCGCCGCTGTCGCCGCCAACTGATATGCGCGCCTTGATCGTTGCCGCCCTTGCCCTGCTGGTGGGGTGCCAGTCCGTTGGGGATGCGCAGGCCGAACCGACCGTGACCTACCTGGGCCGCTATGTCTGGACCGATAGCGACCCGGCGTTTGGCGGGCTGTCGGGGCTGGAACTGAACGCGGACGGCACGCGGATCTGGGCGCAAGGGGACCGTGGTGTTCTGTGGACCGGTGTGGTGACGCGCGACGGGGATCAGGTGACCGGCATCACGACGGACCCGCCACGCGTGTTGCGCATTTCGACCGGAGAGCCTGTTTCCGGTGCGACGGCCGATCCCGAGGGACTGGCCCTGTCTGCGGATGGCACGCTGTTCGTTTCATTCGAAGGGCTGGCCCGTGTCGCGGCCTACCCTGATCTGGACGGTCCTGCGGTACGTGTGCCGCGCCCTGACATGTTCAGGGGGCTACAAAACAATTCCGCGCTCGAAGCGCTTGCGATTGGCCCGGATGGTGCACTTTATACTTTGCCCGAGCGGTCGGGTGGCACGCATCGCCCTTTTCCGGTTTATCGCTATGCCGGCGGGGTCTGGACCACGGTATTCGACATCGCGCGCACCGATGCATTCTTGCCGGTCGGCGCGGATATCGGGCCTGATGGTCTGCTGTATCTGCTGGAACGGGATTTCACCGGATTCGGGTTTCGGTCGCGCGTGCGCAGGTTGCCGCTGGACGGCAGCGCATCGGAACTGCTGTTGCAGACGCGCACCGGGACGCATGACAACCTCGAAGGGATCAGCGTCTGGCGCGATGACGCAGGCGATATCCGCCTGACGATGGTGTCCGACGACAATTTCCGCTGGTTCCAGACGACCGAGATCTTGGAATACCGCGTCAGCGATTGACGCAAGTCGTCCGTGCGGCTAACCGGGCGCGTCCCCGCGACTTGCGGGGCCAAGTGCCGCACCCTTGCCAAAACGGAAAACCGCTATGACCCTTATTCTACCTGGCGTGATCGCCATGGCCGCCATCGTCGTGGCCTCGAACATCCTCGTGCAATTCCTGATCCTCGACGGGCTGCTGACCTGGGGTGCGTTCACCTATCCGCTGGCGTTCCTTGTGACTGACCTGATGAACCGCATCTACGGTGTGTCCGCCGCGCGCCGCGTCGTTTTCGTGGGCCTGATCGTGGGTATCATCTGTTCGCTGATCGGCAGCCAGATCCAGCTGGAATTCGGTCCCGCCGTGCCGATCCGGGTCGCCATTGCATCCGCCACCGCATTTGGCGTGGCGCAACTGCTGGATATCACCGTGTTCAACAAGCTGCGCCTGGGCGTGTGGTGGGTGGCCCCGCTGGGATCGACGCTGGTGTCGTCGGTCGTGGACACGGCCATCTTCTTTTCCATCGCGTTTGCAGCAGTGTTCAACCCGCTGTCAGCAGGGGCCGCGGACCAGATCATCTGGGCACAGGACGCTGTGCCGTTTCTGAACGCAGGGCCGCTGGTGCCGCTGTGGGTGTCGCTCGCCGTGGCCGATTGGGGGGTCAAGATCTCGGTCGCGCTTGTCGCGCTGATCCCGTTCCGCCTGATTGTTCGCCGAGTCACAGCCACGTCATAAATGCAGTATCTGGTGTGATTAGGGTTTGACAGCCGCGATATCTGCGGCAACCCTCAACACAGGCGAAACATTTGAAAGGAGGTGATCCAGTGCATCATGAAGTTCTGGAGAAGTGTGTCGGGACAGCTTGGGGGGTTCTGATCTAGGGCAGCCCTTAGGTCTGTAGCACCACAGGTGGGTGACCCTACGGGTCCCTAACCGACCCACCTCCGATATTCAGGAAAGGGCTGTCCCATCGCCGGGGCAGCCCTTTTTTACGATGAACGCTGTGCGTTCATCGGGTGGGGGCAAGCGAATGGCGCAGGCAATCGCGGCCCCACTCGGTACTCAACCGGGTGCTGGTGGCAAATGCGTCTTGGTCTGCTACATCATTGCTATGGCCGACGATCTGCGCATCACCGACAGCATCACCCTGCAAGGCTGGGAAATGACCGAGGCATTCACCCGTGCCTCCGGTCCCGGCGGGCAGAACGTGAACAAGGTCAGCACGGCGGTCGAACTGCGGTTCGAGGCGGCGCGCTCACCATCCTTACCCGATCCGGTCAAGGCGCGGCTCAAGCGGCTGGCGGGGCGGCGGTGGACATCCGACGGGGCGCTGGTGCTGTTCGTTCAGGACACAAGGTCCCAGGCCCGCAACCGCGAGCTGGCGCGCGAAAGGCTGGCCGAACTGGTCGAACAGGCCACGCAAAAACCCAAACGCCGCGTGCCGACGAAACCGACCTACGGATCGGTGAAACGGCGACTGAAGGCCAAGAAGGTCAGGGGTGAGGTGAAGTCCCTGCGCGGCAATGTCACGCCCGACTGACGGAACGCGGATGCCCCTGAAGCTGTTGGACAACAACCTCAGACAGGAGACGACCGTGACACAGAAATGGATCTACGCCCTCATCCCCCTCGGCTTTGTCGCCATCATCGCATCCCTGCTGCTGGGCGGCGAAGTCGTGCAGGAAACGACCGACAGCCCCGTGGGTGAGATTGTCGAGGGACAGGGGGAGTGAGCAAATCTCCCCTTTGCATGACACACTCATGTCAGAAGGCGGGCTCCGAACCTTGGGACAGAGCCACTTGATCAAGCTGCGGGATCAATAGAACTAAACCACAACCTCCACCCGCTCCTGCGACCCCACCCCGAACACTCTCTTATATCGGGCGATCTCCTCCGCCGGCCCCATCGCCTTGTTGGGGTTGTCGCTCAGTTTGACGGTGGGGCGGCCATCCGCGGCGATGGCTTTGCACACCAGGCTGAAGGGGGCGAGGGCGTCGCCCTCGGTCAGGCCGATGAAGTCGTTGGTCAGCATCGTGCCCCAGCCAAAACTGACGCGGACGCGACCGGCGAATTGGTGGTGCAGGTCCAGGATCTTGTCCACTGTCAGCCCGTCGGAAAAGATGATCAGTTTTTCGCGCGGGTCTTCTCCGCGTGCGCGCCACCAGTCGATGGCGGCCTCTGCCCCAGTGGCGGGGTCGCCGCTGTCGATGCGGATGCCGGTCCAGCCCGCCAGCCAGTCGGGCGCATTGGCAAGGAAACCGGGCGTGCCAAAGGTGTCCGGCAAAATGACCCGCAGGTTGCCGTCGTGTTCTGCCTGCCAGTCGGCCAGCACGTCGTAGGGTGACCGCGCGAGTGCTGCATCGTCCTGCGCCAGCGCGGCATAGACCATCGGCAGCTCGTGCGCGTTGGTGCCGATCGCTTCCATGTCGCGGCTCTTGGCGATCAGGCAGTTCGACGTGCCGGTAAAGGCGTCGCCCAGCCCCTCGCTCATCGCTTGCACGCACCAGTCCTGCCACAGGAAACTGTGCCGCCGCCGTGTGCCGAAATCCGCGATCCGCAGATCGGGCACATCGCGCAGGCGTTCGACCTTTTCCCAGGCCTTGGTCATGGCGCGGGCATAGAGCACCTGAAGTTCGAACCGGCCCATGTCGCCCAGCACCGCGCGGCCGCGCAGTTCCATCAGGGTGGCAAGTGCGGGGATTTCCCACAACATGACTTCTGGCCAGGACCCTTCGAACGTCAGTTCATACTGGCCGTCGCGTTTTTCCAGATGATAGGGTGGCAGGCGCAGGTTTTCGAACCAGTCCATGAATTCGGGCGTGAACATCGCGCGTTTGCCGTAGAACGTGTTGCCGCGCATCCATGTGGATTCACCGCGCGACAGCGACAGGGACCGGATGTTGTCCAACTGCTCTCGCAATTCGCCCTCGTCCACCAGATCGGCGAGGCGGATGGACTTGGTCCGGTTGATCAGGCTGAAGGTGACCTGCGTGTCGCGGTTGTTGCGAAAGATCGACTGACACATCAGCAGTTTGTAGAAATCGGTGTCGATCAGGGACCGGACGATCGGGTCGATCTTCCATTTGTGGTTCCAGACACGGGTGGCGATATCGACCATTGGGGTACTCCGGCGTTTGGTTTCTTAGACCAACTGCCGTGCAGGCTTGCAAGGGCGCGGCGCGGCATAAGCCCGGGCTTATATCCGGACGCATAAGCCGTTGGCAGATAGTGCGGCAAACAAGGGTGGTTCAGATCGGCGTCAGGCCCGGCGCTGTGCCGCGGCATCACCCAAGGAATGCACCCATGAAAAAGATCGCAACACTGACCGCCCTGATCGCCCTGTCCGCTACGGCGGCGCTGGCAGAGCCGTCCTGCACCCCCGCCGCCGACGGTGCCGCAGCCCCCGTCTGGGAGGCCGTCAAGGCATTCGAGGAAGAAGGCGGCGTCGTAAAGGCGTTCAAGATCAACGGCGGCGACTGCTACGAAATCTACGGCTCGCTGGACGGCACCAACATGGAAGTTTTCTTTGACCCGACCACGGGCGAAGAGCTGGAACGTATCGACGCATAACCGCTGAACCACGAAAGGAGGCGCACCATGGCCGCTATGTCTGAACAGCACGGGACCGTCCGGGTCTGGGATATCGGGGTGCGCCTCTTTCATTGGTCACTGCTGACCTGCGTGGCGGGCGCGTGGCTGTTCGTCGATCCCCGCTCACTCCACCGCTGGCTTGGCTACTGCGTGATCGGATTGATTGCGTTTCGCCTGATCTGGGGGCTGGTGGGATCGCGCCACGCGCGGTTTACCGATTTCATCAAGGGACCCCGCACGGTGCTGGCCTATCTGCGCGCGATGGTTGCAGGAACCGAACGCCGTCATCTGGGTCACAACCCCGCGGGTGCCGCAATGATTGTGGCGCTGTTGCTGACGTTGGCGGGCATCTGCACCACGGGGATCATGATGGGGATGGATGCCTATTTCGGTGTCTCGTGGGTCGAGCATTGGCACGAAGGACTTGTGAACGGCTTGCTCATTCTGGTCGCCATGCATCTGGTGGGTGTGGTAACTGCAAGTTGGCGCCACCGTGAAAACCTTGTGGCGTCCATGGTCCATGGCCACAAGGACGCGCATGAAACAGGTGCTGAACCCTAATTCACGATCCCGACGCGTCCTTTTCCTGGGGGCCGCCGTTTTGCAGCTGGTCTGTCTGGGCCTTTTTACGATCGACATCCTCTCAGAGATGTCTTCGCCCGACTTTCACACCCTCGTTGAAACATTGAGCGTTCTGGGACTGTGTCTGAGCATCGCAGTCAGGTTTCGTGAGTATCTGCACCTGATCAACCGCAATCGCAGGATTGAGCGGGAGCTGGGTGCCGCCACTGGCGCATTTTCACAAATGATGCAGGAAAATTTCGCGCAGTGGGGCCTGTCTCCGGCAGAGCGCGATGTCGCGCTGATGTCGGTCAAGGGCCTGTCCGTCTCTGAAATCGCCGCATTGCGTGAAACGGCCAATGGCACGGTCAAAGCGCAATGCGCTGCAATCTATCGCAAGGCCGGAGTATCCAACCGCGCAGAGTTGATTTCGGTGATGATCGAGGATCTCATCGCTGGCGTGCCGCTTCCTGGCCAGACCCACCAATCGTCATCAACATAAGGTATCAGGACGGAAACCGTCCTGATTTGGCCATTTCCTCGTCGTGCAATTCACGCGCGCGTTCGGGGGACACGCCCAGGATCGCCTCGATTTCGTGCAACAGGGCGTCTTCGGCGGCCGCCTCGTTTCCATCGGAAAAGACGACGGACCACAGCGCGCGCACGGCGTTCTCCAGGTGATCATCGCTGATGTGCTGGTGCAGAACCTCGGCCAGTTCGGCTGTGTTGGGCATCGCGGATTCGAGCTTTTCGCAACGGGCGCGCATCTTGGCCGCCTCGACCGGGTTCAGGTCATAAAGCGCGGCCAGCACGTGGTCGATCTCCTCGACCTCTTCGAACAGATAGGCCCGGTCGATCTTGGCCGCGCGCACCAACAGTGCCCCCAGCGCGTGCTGTTCATCCGCCTTTGGCAGCGGCGTGACCGTGGTACCGGGATGAAACAATGACAAAAGACGTTCTAGCATGGGACCCCCGGAAATGTGCAGACTGATTCTAGCCTAGTCAGCCGATGCTGCAAAGCGGTCGCGCCTAGCGTTTTCGGCGCATCAAGAACTGAAAGGTCGCGGGCGCAATAGCGATAACCAGCGTGATGCGAACGATGTGCATGACAGAGACAAAAGCAATGTCCTGTCCCAGTGCCAGCGTCAGCAGCGACATTTCCGTCAGTCCGCCCGGCGAATAAGCGAGGAATGCCTGGGACAGCGGGATACCCTGCGACAGCGCGATCACTTCGGCAAAGCCCAGTGCCACAACGAGCATGGCCACCGATGCGACCGTCGCGATCCACAGATCACGCCCGATCTGGCGCGGACTGGACCCCACGAACCGCGCGCCGATGATCGTGCCGATCACGATCTGGGCCACGATGACCAGAACGGTCGGTGGGGCGATTTCGACCCAGCCGACCAGATGCACGATACCTGACAGGATCATCGGTCCGAATACGGTCGCAGCGGGCAGGCGCAGCAGGCGGCCGCCGTAGACGCCCAGCACGGCGCAACCCAAAAGGATCAGGCCGTTGGTCAGGGTGATTGCGCTGAGCGGGACGATGCCGCGCCCGTCGGTGCCGGACCGCACACCCAGCACGTAGCCGAAATACATCACTACTAGCGTCACCACGATCAGGATGCGGGCGGCGTGCGCCAGCGCGATCTTGCGGGTGTCGCCGCCGGCGGCCTCGCCCAGGATCAGCATTTCGTTCAGTCCGCCCGGCATGGCCGCATAAAAGGCGGTGACGGGATCGTAGCCGCCCAGCCTGCGGTAGACGACGATGGAAACACCGGCGGCGAGCGCCAGAAAGAATGGCAACAGCAGGATCGTCAGTGTCCAGCTGCCAAGACGGTCGAACAGGTCAGGGGTGATCGCACTGCCCAGCAAGACGCCGATCACGGGAATGACGATGGTGCGCAGTTGACCGGGTCCGCGCACGGGTAGCCCCATAATGGCCGCAAGCGTGGTGCCGATCATTGGTCCCAGCATCCACGGCAACGGCATGTTGACCATCCAGCCGATGAACCCGGAAATTACCCCGATCAGCAGCGCAAGGCCGATGTCCTGATGCTGCCGGATCCGCACCTAGAGGCTGCCGATATGTCGTTCGCCCCGCGCGCGGGCGAGGGCAATCTGGCGTTGGCGTTCGCGAAACCGTTCCTTGTCCTCGGGGGTGGTTTCGTCGACGCAGTGGTGGCAGGCGACGCCTTCCTCGAATGACGGCAGTTGCGTGTCCGCCGGTTCCAGCGGGCGGCGGCAGGCGTGGCACAGCACATGCGGGCCCTCGGCCAATCCGTGGCCGACGCTGACCCGCCCGTCAAAGACGAAACAGGACCCGTTCCAGGTGCTTTGATCCTGCGGCACCTCTTCGAGATATTTCAGGATGCCGCCCTGCAGGTGATAAACGTCCTCGACGCCTTGCTGGCGCAGGTAGTTCGTCGATTTTTCGCAGCGGATGCCGCCTGTGCAGAACATCGCGATTCGCTTGTTGTGGAAACGGTGCTTGTTCGCTTCCCACCATGCAGGGAATTCGCCAAAGCTGCGGGTCTGCGGATCAATGGCCCCGTCAAAGGTGCCGATCGCGACCTCGTAGTCGTTGCGGGTGTCGATCACGGCCACATCATCGGATTGAATCAAGGCGTTCCAGTCAGCCGGGGTAACATATGTGCCTGTCCCCTCGGCAGGGTTCACATCCGGTTGGCCCATGGTGACGATCTCACACTTGAGCCTGACCTTCATCCGGTTGAAGGGCTGTTCCGTGGCGTGGCTTTCCTTGCGCGCAAGGTCCGCGCAGCCGGGCAGGGTGCGGATATGGGCCAGAACAGCGTCGATCCCGGCGCGCGTTCCTGCGATCGTGCCGTTGATCCCCTCGCCTGCCAGCAGCAGCGTGCCGCTGATGCCATGCGCCTGACAAGTGTCCAGCAACGGCCCACGCAAGGCGGCGGGATCGGCAAAGCGCGTGAAATGATAGAGTGCGGCGACAGTAAACATGTTTCTTCGCATACGCCCGCGCGAAACGGGCGGCAACCCTCAGGCGCGTGCAGCGGCGTGTGCCAATCCATCGGATACGGCCGTAAATGCGGAACCCCGGTCCAGCCTGGCGCGCGGAAAGTCCTGCGCCAACGCCTGCGTCAGCACACCCATCAGCGAAGAGCCGCCCACGAAAACAAGTGCCGCGATCTGGTCAGGGTCGGTGTCGCCCAATGCGTCGCGCGCTGCCTGACGCACCTCGGCCACCGGATCGGACAGGGTATTGGCCAGTGCTGCACCATGCAGCGGCACCGCCAGGCCTTTTTCCAGCGGGGCGAGGTCGATGCGGGCCGCGTCGTGCGTGTTTGCCGCGATCTTGCCGTCCTCGACCGCAAAGGCGATGTCGTGGCCCAGCTCCATCTCGATCACCTCTGACAGGCGGGCAAAGGCGGTCTGGTCCACGCCCTGTTTGGCAAGATCCGCCACCAGACGCCGCGTTTCCGGCGCGTAGAGAAACGCGATTTTTTCCCAGGTGGCGAGGTCGTTGTAAATTGCATTGGGTGCGGTCGAGGTGCCGTTGCCAAACACGTCGCGCACGTCACCACCACGGCCCAGCAGCGGCATGACATGGGCCAGCGACAGCAAACGGTCGAAATCGGTGCCACCGATGCGCACGCCGTGACTGTTCAGGATCTCTATGCCGTCCGCGTTCTGCCGAAACAGCGTGAAATCCGATGTGCCGCCGCCGATGTCGACGACCAGACCCAGCTCGCCGGGTGGTAGCGGATCGGCAGTCAGGGCGGCGGCCTCTGGCTCAGGCAGAAAATCAACAGCGTCGAACCCGGCCATGTGGTAGGCTTCGGTCAGATCGGCAAGCGCGCGGGCATGGCGTTCGGGATCATGGTGAAACCGGACAGGCCGCCCCGACAGCGCGGTGTCAAAGGTCAGATAGGTCGATTCCTCGGCCGCGGCCTTTACGTGGCGCAGGAAATCCGCGACCACACCCAGCAGCGTCATGCGCTGATAGCCGATTTGCCGGGTTTCGCGCATCAACGGCGTGCCAAGAACGGATTTCAGCGCCCGCATGAACCGGCCTTCGCGCCCGCCGATCAAGGCCGCATTGGCCGCAGAACCGGTCAGCATCTGGTGGCGCGCCATGTCAAAGAAAACGGTCGTCGGCAGCGTGGTCTTGCCTGCCTCGACGGGGACGCGGAACACGGCGTCACCTGCCATCAGGGCTGCGGCAGTGTTTGATGTGCCGAAATCGATTCCAAGGGTGGGCATCGCAGTCTCCTGTTGCGGGACGCGCCGGATAGGCGAAACCCTGGTGCCTGACAAGTCGGCACCGGACAGCGATTGACCGAACCAGACGGCAGGCCTAACCCTAGGGGCAGCAAGGAGAGGATGACCGATGACCAGCGCCCTGATCGTGATTGATGTGCAAAATGATTTCTGTCCGGGCGGTGCGCTGGCGGTTTCTGGCGGGGATGACGTCGTCACCGGTATCAATGCACTGATGGACGATTTCAGCACCGTGATCCTGACGCAGGACTGGCATCCGGCGGGGCATTCGTCGTTCGCGTCCAGTCATCCCGGTCAGGCCCCGATGGACCTGATCACCATGCCCTATGGTCCGCAGGTCCTGTGGCCCGATCACTGCGTCCAAGGCACGGCCGGGGCCGCTTTTCATCCCGATCTGCGCACGGACGGGGATCTGATCATCCGCAAGGGTTACAACCCGGCCATCGACAGCTATTCCGCATTCTTCGAGAACGACCAGACCACACCGACGGGGCTGGAGGGTTACCTGAAATCGCGCGGGATCACCCGGCTGACGATGGTGGGCCTGGCACTGGATTTCTGTGTGAATTACTCGGCTGTGGACGCCGCCCGGCTGGGGTTCGATGTCACCGTGCGTGAGGATCTGACCCGCGCAATCGACATGAACGGGTCACGCGATGCAGCCCTGACCGCGATGCAGGACGCCGGAGCCAGGATCGCCGTATGACGCTGCACCCATATTACGATGTGGTGATTGTCGGGGGTGCGATCTATGGGTCGGCCGTGGCCTGGTTTCTGGCGTCAGATCCCGATTTCGACGGCCGCATCCTGGTGGTGGAACGGGACCCGACCTATGCGCGGGCTGCGACATCGTTGACCAATTCTTGCATTCGGCTGCAGTTTTCCGATCCGCTGAACGTGCGGATCAGTCAGTTTGGCGCGGCCTATATTCGTGATTTTCGGACGCGGATGGGGCTGGGCGATACGGTGCCGCATCTGGCGCTGCACAGCTTTGGATACATGTATCTTGCGGATACACCGGGTTTCGCGGCAACGCTGCGCGAGGTGCAACAGATGCAGGCGGCCAACGGGGCCGCGACACGCCACATGACGGCCGACCAGATCGCTGCGGCCTATCCGTTCTATGCCTTGGACGACATCATCGCGGGCAACCATAACACCGTCGACGAGGGATATTTCGACGGCGGCACATTATTCGACTGGTGGAAACGGGGTGCCCGGCAAAAGGGCGTGACCTATGTCGCGGATACAGTCGTCGGTCTGGACCGCACCGCGGACAAGATCACCCACGCGCAATTGCAGGCCCATGGTCGGATTGGGTGCGATTGGCTGGTGAATTGCGCCGGCACCCGCGGATCAACGGTCGCGGCCATGGCGGGGCTGGCGTTGCCGGTAGAGCCGCGCAAGCGCTACAGCTATGTTTTCAAGGCAGAAACCCCGTTGGATCGTGCGCTGCCGCTGACAATCGATCCATCGGGTGTTCATGTGCGCCAAGACGGTGCCTATTATCTGGCGGGCAGTCCGCCTGACGATGATCCACCGGTCGATCCTGATGACTTCGGGTTTGACCACAGCCTGTGGCAGGACAAGGTCTGGCCTGCGATCGCAACCCGCATCCCGGCGTTCGAGCGGGTGAGGATCATGAACGAATGGGTCGGCCACTACGACTATAACACGCTGGATCAGAATGCGGTCGTCGGGCCGCATCCGCAGGTGGGCAATTTTGTTTTTGCCAACGGGTTTTCCGGCCACGGGTTGCAGCAATCGCCTGCCATCGGGAACGGGCTTGCGGAATGGATCACGCAGGGGTCATACCGGACGCTGGATCTGTCGCCGCTGGGCTACGCCCGTGTCGCCACAAATACACCGATCATCGAAAAAGCCGTGATTTAGGGAAATACCATGTTGAAAAAGATCGTCCTGACCGGGGCTGCCGGAAATCTGGGCGGCGTGCTGCGCGCCCCGCTTGCGCAGATGTGCGAGGTGCTGATCAGCACCGACATCGCACCCGCGCTGGACGGCTGCCAACCGAACGAGACCTACATGCCCGCCGATCTGGGGCGGTTGGATCAGGTCGAACCCCTGCTGGAAGGTGCGGACATGGTCGTGCATTTCGGCGCGATCGGGGATGAGGCACCTTGGGACGAGATCCTCAATTCAAATATTGTCGGCGCTTTTACCGTCTGGGAAGCGGCCTACCGTCAGGGCGTCCGCCGTGTGGTCTATGCCTCTTCGATTCATGCCGTCGGCATGCACGCCAAGACCGAAAATCTGGACGGCACCGAACGCCACAGGCCAGATACCTATTACGGTCTGGCCAAATGCTTTGCCGAAGATCTGGCCAGCCTCTACTGGGACAAGCGCGGGATCGAGTCCGTCTGCATGCGCATCCTGTCCTGTCAGCCGGAACCCGCAAACGCGCGCGCGCTGGGCAGCTGGTTGTCCTATCCCGACCTCATTCGCATGGTGCAGGCCGCGATCACCTCGCCCACGACCGGCTTCAGCGTCGTCTGGGGCGTGTCGAACAATGACCGTGCACCGGTCAGCAACGCCCGCGCGTCGTTCCTGGGGTATCGTCCCCAGGACAACGCAGAGAGCTATGCCCCGGACATCCTGCCGAACGCCGCGCCGATGGACCCGCAAAACCCCGAGGATATGTGCCACGGTGGTCCCTTTGCCGTGGTGCCATTGGGTGAAAGCGGTGTCGCGATGATCAAGGCGCGCAGCGTCAAACCGTAGGTGCCAGCGCATCTGTGTGATGCATCCGCATCGCCATTTCGATTATCCGATTGTTGACGGTCATTGGTCATAATCACGGCGCAATGGTGTATTTAGAATGGTATTGTTGATGCACGATTCCTTGACCGCAGGTGCCCTGTCATGTTGACCCGACGTTCCTTTGTCGCCGCCGCCGCCGCGCTGCCCTTGGCTGCTCCTGCGCTTGCGAACACCGCCACGTCCTACCCACGATTGCCGCGCAAATTTCGGCCGCAGATCGTTGATGTGAACCCTGATTTGCCCGCCGGCGAAATCCATGTTGTGCAAAAGGAATTCTTTTTGTTCTGGACGTTGGGGGATGGTCGCGCGCGTCGTTACGGCATCGCGACCGGGGCCGAGGGGCGTAATTATCGCGGCGTGCTGACCATCGCCCACAAGGCTGAATGGCCCAGCTGGCGGCCGACCCCCGACATGATCCGCAAGGAACCCGAGGTTTACGGCCCCTATGTCGCGGGTCTGCCGGGTGGGCATCCGCGCAATGCGATGGGCGCACGGGCGCTGTATCTGCACGATCATCGCGGTGACACATTCTATCGCATTCACGGCACGCCGTTGCATGACAGCATCGGCCAGGCGTTTTCATCCGGTTGCGTGCGTCTGCGCAACGACCATGTTGCCGAATTGTATGACTTGGTGCCGGTCGGCACCCGCGTTTATCTGTTCTAGAGGTCGGAACGGTTCAACTGTCGGTCCAGCCTGTCGCCCAGATCGGATGGCAGGTCGTCATAGCGGGCATGAACCAGATAGTGATTCCATAGCCAGCCCAGAACCTGCCGCCGCAATGCCGCGTCAGGCATCCAGTCTGTTGTCCGCTTGATTGCATGGTCAAGGTCCTGTGCATTGCGCGCGCGCAAGACAAGCCCGTCGATATCATAGCAGGCATCGGCCAGAATGATGACGGGGCGGTCCATCAGCACGGCTTCCAGTCCGACTGTCGAATTCAGCGTGATAACGGCCTGTGCCCCCAGAATTAGGTCCCGGGTCACGTTGGTATTGGCAAAGATCACCCGCGGATGTGGGGTGATGTCACCCTGCACGGACAGTGGAAAACTGGGATGTTCCTTGATGACGAAAACCCGGTCCGGTTGCCGTTCGGCGGCATCGCGGATGACGTTGTAGAACTGGTGCATGTCGCGCACCCATGGTGAATGCAGCGTGACCTGCATGTCCGACGGGACCTGAAACGCGACAAAGATATAGGACTCCGGCAACGTGATCGGGTCGGGCCCTTTGGCCTTGGTCGCCCGCTGGTTCAACAGGTCAGGCAATCCAGGTGCTGCAAAATCGGTGTCGCTGTTCAGGTAGAAGGCAGGATCGCGCGGCACGCTGTTGGCGGCATTCAGCCCGCGCGGGTCGATTTGCAGCGTGCCGGGGAAAAACCCGGCCTCGATGAACAGACGTTCGCGGTTCAGGCGGTCCGCCACGCTGGCCAGCACGGATTCGGGAAACAGCGATCCGTTATAGATCAGCGCCGCCCTGTCGGGATCGTCCGATAATTGCGCCGCAAGCCGGTATTCAAGCAGTCGGGCCTCGACCGCCTTGAGCCAGCCGTACGCCCCCCCGATGACCCGGTTCCCGAATACCGCGGGCAACCGGATTTGTTTGCGCGTCAGATTGCCCGCAACAAGATCATGGGCGGGATCGCGTATGGCGCAGCACAACGCGACCAGCACGCCGCGCCAGCCCTGCGTGCCGTGCAGGGCCCGCAGCGTCGCCCCGGTCCCGGTCTGCACGGTGTCCGACAGGGCCCCGAGGGCCCTGTCGAAATGTTGCACGACGCCGGTATCCAGTTTCAGCCAGCGCCGTGACATGGGTCAGTCAGCCTTGAGCGCGGTCTTGCGCAGGTAGGGCAATACGGTGGTGAATTCGCCGAATTTTGCCTTTGCGTCCGCATCCGACACGGTGGCCGGGATGATCACGTCGTCGCCCACGTTCCAGTTGGCAGGCGTCGCTACACCGTTCTTGGCGGCGGTCTGCAGACCGTCCAGTGCGCGCAACACCTCGGCAAAGTTGCGGCCGACATTCATCGGATAGACCATCGACAGCTTCAGCTTCTTGTCGGGGCCGACAATGAAAACGGCGCGCACGGTGGCGGTGTCGTTCGGCGTGCGTCCGTCAGGCAGATAGGCCTCGGCCGGGAGCATGTCGAAGGCCTTGGACAAGGCCAGATCGGTGTCGGCGACGATCGGAAAGCCAGGATTAGCACCGCTGGCTGTCTCAATGTCCTTTTTCCACTTCTTGTGGTCCTCCACACCGTCGACACTTATGCCCAGCACGTTGGTGTCGCGTTTCGCCCATTCGTCGGCCAGTTGTGCGACCGCACCGAATTCGGTGGTGCAGACAGGCGTGAAATCCTTGGGGTGGGAAAACAGGATGGTCCATTTGTCGCCGACGAAATCGTGCAGGCTGATCGGTCCGTGATCGGTTTCGACGGTCAGGTCGGGGATCGTGTCGTTGATGCGCAGTGCCATGTCGTGATGTCCTTGTGCGATGATTGGTTGCCCATCACATAGACATTCACGTCGGGGTTTCCAACGCTTGCGGGGCGCGACCGGCAGTGACACTCTCGCCTCAAATCCCACAGGAGCCTGTCATGCTGGACAAACGCGAATTCTATATCGACGGACGTTGGATGGGGCCTGCTGCCCCCCGTGATTGCGAGGTTATTGACCCCGCGACCGAAGAACCATGCGCCGTCATTTCATTGGGCGATCAACGCGACACCGATGCCGCCGTGATTGCGGCAACCGCCGCCTTTCCGGGCTGGGCCGCGCTGGAACCGGCAAAGCGGGCGGAATATTGCGCAGCGATCCTGGATCAATACCGCGCCCGCAAGGACGAGATGGCCGAGGCGATCCGCGCCGAGATGGGTGCACCCATCAAGCTGGCCCGCGAAAGCCAGGCCCCCTGCCTGTCCTGGCACCTGAAAAATTTTCTGGATGCGATGGATCAGATCGACTGGTCCCGCCCATTGGGGGATCATGCGCCCAACGACCGGATCGTGCTGGAACCCATCGGCGTGGTCGGGCTGATCACGCCATGGAACTGGCCGATGAACCAGGTCACGCTCAAGGTGATTCCGGCGCTGTTGGCCGGCTGCACCGTCGTGCTGAAACCCAGCGAAGAAGCCCCGCTGTCGTCAATGCTGTTCGCAGAGTTCGTTCATGATGCCGGTGTGCCTGCGGGCGTGTTCAATCTGGTGAACGGTGACGGCGCGGGTGTCGGTGCGCAGCTGTCATCGCATCCGGACGTGTCGATGATCAGTTTTACCGGGTCGACCCGTGCGGGCATCGCGATTTCCAAGGCGGCGGCAGACACGCTCAAGCGGGTGACGCTGGAGCTGGGCGGCAAGGGCGCCAACGTGATCTTTGCCGATGCAGGGCCCAAGGCGGTCAAGCAAGGCGTGCTGCATTGCATGCAGAATTCCGGTCAGTCCTGCAACGCGCCGACACGGATGCTGGTCGAGGAATCGATCTATGACCAGACGGTGGCAGAGGCCGCCGAGATCGCTCAGGGCATCAAGGTCGGCCCCACCGCCGAGGATGGTCGACACATCGGACCCGTCGTGAACAAATCGCAGTGGGACAAGATCCAGGGCATGATCGAACGCGGGATTGCCGAGGGTGCACGCCTCGTGGCCGGTGGTCCCGGTCTGCCGGAAGGTGTCAACCGCGGCTACTATGTTCGACCGACCGTTTTCGCTGACGTGCGCAATGACATGGATATCGCGCAGCAGGAAATCTTTGGCCCGGTGCTGTCGATCATTCCATTCAAGGATGAGGCCGATGCGGTGCGCATCGCAAATGACACACCCTACGGATTGACCAACTACGTGCAGTCCGAAGACGGGGCCAAGCGTAACCGTATGGCGCTGGCGTTGAAATCGGGCATGGTCGAGATGAACGGCACCTCGCGTGCGGCGGGCAGCCCATTTGGCGGGATGAAAATGTCGGGACGTGCACGTGAGGGTGGTGTCTGGGGCATCGAGGAGTTTCTCGAGGTCAAGGCGATCAGCGGCTGGTCGACGGACTGACCGCAGGCAGAGTTTTCGCGAAAACTCTGACAGGGCCGATTTTTCGCGAAAAATCGGGAGATCAGAACGGTGGCTTGGCGGAAACCTTGACCGGCAAGCCACCGTCCGGATGACGGAAAGCCAGTGATTCGCTGTGCAGCATCAGGCGCGGGTGATCCAGCGCAGCGCCTGTTGCGTAAAACGGATCGCCCAGAATCGGATGGCCGATGGCCAACATATGCACCCGCAGTTGGTGGGACCGGCCAGTCTTTGGCATCAGGCGCATGCGGGTTTCGTCACTCCCGCGTTTCAGCCGGCGCCAGTCAGTCACGGCGGCGCGGCCGTTTTCATGGTCGACCATCTGGCGCGGCCGGTTCGGCCAATCCACGCACAGCGGCAGATCGACAGTGCCCTTGGCCTCGGCCACCTGTCCGTGCACCCGGGCGACATAGGTCTTGCGCGTCTGCCTGTTCTCGAATTGCAGGCCGAGGTGGCGCTGGGCATGGGGCGTCAGGGCAAAAACCATCACCCCGGAGGTATCCCGGTCCAGTCTGTGCACCAGCAGCGCATCGGGAAAGACGGACTGCACGCGGGCGATGAGGCAGTCGGCCAGATGCGGGCCCTTGCCCGGGACCGACAGCAACCCGGCGGGTTTGTCGACCAGCAAGACCTGATGGTCATGGTGAAGCACCACCAACGGGCCCTGTGGCGGGGCGTAGGTGTCGGTCATCCTTGCGCGACCCTCTCACCAAAGATCGCGGACCCGACGCGGATATGCGTGGCCCCCAGCGCGATCGCGCTTTCAAAGTCGCCGCTCATACCCATGGACAGGCCGGTCAGCCCGTTGCGCGCCGCAAGTTTGGCGAGCAATGCGAAATGCAGTGACGGTTCCTCATCGACGGGGGGGATGCACATCAGTCCGCGCAAGGGTAGGTCCAGTGCGCGGCATTCCGTGACAAAATCATCCGTCTCGGCAGGCAGCACGCCGGATTTCTGGTCCTCTTCTCCGGTGTTCACCTGAATGAACAGATCGGGACACCGTCCTTCTTCCTGGGCGATTCGAGCGATGGTCTGCGCCAGTTTCAGACGGTCGACTGTATGGATCGCATCAAAGAGCTGCATCGCGTTGCGGGTCTTGTTGCTTTGCAGGGGGCCGATCAGGTGCAGGTCGATATCTGTGTAATGCTTTGCAAATTCGGGCCATTTCCCGCTCGCCTCCTGCACCTTGTTTTCACCGAAACAGCGGTGTCCCTGATCCAGCACATGCGCCACCCGGTCGAGAGGCTGGACCTTTGAGACAGCGATCAGCGTGATGTCGGCGCGCGGGCGCCCTGCTTTTTCAGCGGCTTTGGTGATGCGGTCC
This sequence comes from Loktanella sp. DSM 29012, assembly GCF_900110705.1. Taxonomy (GTDB): domain Bacteria; phylum Pseudomonadota; class Alphaproteobacteria; order Rhodobacterales; family Rhodobacteraceae; genus Loktanella; species Loktanella gaetbuli. Next base: position 372,763 of record NZ_FOEJ01000001.1, read on the forward strand.
TCGATCGTGGATAGGGTCACTATATGTCCTCTGTGCTGGGCAAAGATGCGGCCTCGTTGGTCAAATAGGACAGAACGGTGGCAGTGTCATGATGGGAAGCTGTCGGCATTGTGTGTCCCTCGTGCATCATTTGTCCGTGACCCCCGTGCTGCGGGGCCAATTTCCTTGAGTGCGGGCCCCAACAGGCGCAAATACGCAGCAATGCCGGACAACTGGCATATTCGGGAATGCAAACACGAGGGAATTATCCATGAAAAGCATCCTTCTTACCTCGACCGCGCTGGTTGCCTTTGCTGGCGCAGCGATGGCAGAGAGCCACGGCGCAATGGCGCCGATGGCAGACGGTACGACCGCACCCAGCGATATGGCTATGGAGCCGCTCGCCGGGATGGGCCCGCAGGGCGTCGTCGTTGGTGCTGACGGTGAGTTCGGCTACAACGAAGAAGTCGAAAACGGCTTCTACTTTGACGGTGGCCTGTCGATCACGACTTCCGCTGGCATGAACATGGGCCTGACCGCTGGTCTGACCCTGGACATCGACCTGGGCTTTGGTGACGCAGAAGGCGACAACCTGACCGCTCCCGGTGGCGGCGGTACGTTCGATGGCATCTCCGTCGACGCATCCGATTTTGTCGTGTTCGTCGAAGGCCAGGGCGCTGCTCTGTACGTTGGTGACACCGAAACCGGTGCCGCAACGCGCTGGGCCGGCACGACCAACATGGAAAACGACGCTTTCCTGGAAGTCGACGATGTTGACGATGGCGCTGACGAAGGCGACTTCATCGACGGCGTGATGCGCGGCGACCTGGAAATGGGTCCGATCGCAGCGTCGCTCTCGTTCCTGCTGGTTGACGGCGTGAACGACCTGGTCGACACCGACGTCGAACTGGACAGCCTGGATGGCCTGTCGCTGGGCGTCGAAGGCACCTTTGGTGGCTTCGTGGTCGGTATGGCCTACCAGGAAGAGATCAGCCGCGGTCTGGTCGACTTCTCCTCCGTTGACACCAACAACGACGGTATCATCGGCGCAGCAGAAGCTGGCAACGACGATCCGGGCACCGTTGACGAGATCATCGGTCTGTACGCTGGTACGTCCTTTGCAGGCGCAGACGTCAAAGTCGCATACGCCAGCAACGAAACCAGCAACGAAGACTCGCTGGGTCTGCAGGTCGACTATCCGTTCGGTCCGGTTTCGGTTTCGGCATTCTACTCTGCTGAATCCGCAGTCGACGACAACTACGGTATCGGCGTCTCCTACGAGAACGGCCCGCTGGCCGGTGCTCTGTACTTCCACGACGGTAACGACGAAGAAATCGGTCTGGAAGCATCCTACGTCCTGGGCAACGGCCTGACGATGTACGCTGGTTACATCGACAACCGTGATGGTGGCGACGACTACGAAGCCTATGCCGCAGCAACCTACGACCTGGGTGGCGGTGCCTCTCTGATCGCAGCCTACGGTGACACCGGTGACGACTACACCGGCGCGAACGACGAGATCGGTAACTCCTTCGAAGTGAACGAAGGTGTGACGGTCGCAGTGTCCTTCACGTTCTAAGCGACACACTCTCATTCGAGAGTCGGGGGCGGTCCGCAAGGGCCGCCCCTTTTCGTTTCGGGGGGCTTATCGCGGGGCCGGGCTTGTGACAGGCTTGTGGCTTCGATACATAATTAGGCAATGCCAATTGCGCGACGGGGCCTAGACGTGACTCATGCGATCCGAGCTGGCCGAGAGGCCATAATCAGTCTGATGTTCGTGGCGCTGACGGGTTGCGGGTTTCTCGGCTTTGGCGGGGGCGCATCGGCACCGGCAGCCGCCCCGTCCGGGCCAAACCCGTATCTGTATAATGCAAGCCTGCAGGTTCTGTCGTTTCTGCCGTTGGAATCGGCCAATCAGTCGACCGGACAAATTGTCTATGGGTTTGGGCGTGCGCCGGGTGCCGCGCAGTCCTACCGCGTGGTTGCAACCGTCACCAGCAATGCGCTGGATGCGCGGTCTTTGGTCGTGGATGTCAGGTCTGCCAGCGGGGCTGCATCGCGCGAGGTCCGGCGCGGCATAGAGGATGCAATCTACACGCGCGCACGGGCGCTGCGGATCGCCGATCTCGCACCCTGAAAAATTCTGAACGTATTCTCTGGGCCGGGTCCTGTCCCGGCTCTTTGTCATTAGAAAGTCTGATACCGATGTCGTCCTACGCTCCGTCCGAAATCGAACCGAAATGGCAGGCCGCATGGGCCGATGCAGGGACCTTTGCGTCCGAACGTGACGAGTCCAAGCCGAAATACTATGTGTTGGAAATGTTCCCGTATCCATCGGGGCGTCTGCACATCGGTCACGTACGCAACTACACGATGGGCGACGTGGTGGCCCGCTACAAGATGTCGACAGGCCACAACGTGTTGCATCCGATGGGGTGGGATGCCTTTGGGATGCCTGCGGAAAATGCGGCGATGGCGACCGGCGGGCATCCGTCGGATTACACCTACAACAACATCGCGGAAATGAAGACCCAGATGAAACCGCTGGGATGGTCGCTGGACTGGAACCGGGAATTCGCGACCTGCGATCCTGCCTATTACGGCCAGCAGCAGGCGCTGTTTCTGGATTTTCTGGAAAAAGGCCTCGTCTACCGCAAGAACGCGGTGGTGAACTGGGACCCGGTCGACATGACCGTGCTGGCCAACGAACAGGTCGAGGACGGCAAGGGCTGGCGGTCCGGCGCAGAGGTCGAGCGCCGCGAGCTGACGCAATGGTTTTTCAAGATTTCCGACCATTCAGAAGAGCTGCTGGAAGCGCTGGACGGACTCGACAACTGGCCGGCCAAGGTCAAGCTGATGCAGGCCAACTGGATCGGCAAATCGCGCGGTCTGCAATTCTCGTTCAGCCTGATCGACGGACCTTCCGGCCATGACCGGGTCGAGGTCTATACGACGCGACCCGACACTTTGCTCGGTGCGTCATTCGTCGGAATTTCGCCTGATCATCCGCTGGCCAAGCAGCTGGAGGCCGACAATCCTGATGTCGCAGCCTTCTGTGCTGATGTCCGCAAGGGCGGCACGACCGAAGAGGCGCTGGAAAAGGCTGAAAAGCGCGGTTTCGACACCGGTCTGCGCGTCCGCCATCCGTTCGACACCGCCGCCGAACTGCCCGTCTATATCGCGAATTTCATTCTCATGGACTACGGCACCGGCGCGATTTTCGGTTGCCCGGCACACGATCAGCGCGATTTCGATTTCGCCACGAAATATGATCTGCCGATCATCCCGACCTTCTTGCCGTCCGAGGATGCGAGCACTGAATTTACCGCCGCCTATGTCCCGATGAAGTCGGAAAAGGTTTATTACTGCAAGGGGTTCGCCGGTGATGATTGGCAGACCGGCGATGCGGCTGTCGATGCCGCCATCGCATTCTGCGAGGAAAATGGCGTCGGCCACGGTGTGACGAAATTCCGCCTGCGCGACTGGGGGCTCAGCCGGCAGCGGTACTGGGGTTGCCCGATCCCTGTGGTCCATTGCGACGCCTGCGGCGTCGTGCCCGAGAAAAAGGAAAACCTGCCGATCGAGCTGCCGTATGACGTCAGCTTTGATGTGCCGGGCAATCCTTTGGACCGGCATCCGACATGGCGCGATTGTGCCTGCCCGTCTTGTGGTGCTGCGGCACGCCGCGAAACCGACACGATGGACACCTTTGTCGATTCGTCGTGGTATTTCGCGCGGTTCACAGCGCCAGGGGCCACGACCCCGACCAGTGCCGAAGATGCCGCCTATTGGATGAACGTTGACCAGTACATCGGCGGCATCGAACACGCGATTTTGCACCTGCTGTATTCGCGGTTCTTTGCCCGCGCGATGCATATGACGGGTCATTTGCCGGAAACGGCCAAGGAACCGTTTGACGCGCTGTTTACCCAAGGCATGGTGACCCACGCGATCTATACGACCAAGAACCCGCAGGACGGTCGCCCCGTTTACCACTATCCCGAAGAGGTCGAGCTGCGTGACGGCAAGGCATTCCTGAAGGAGGCAGGTACCGAGGTGACGGTGATTCCGTCGGCCAAGATGTCCAAGTCCAAGAACAACGTCGTCGATCCCACGCGCATCGTTGCGGAATTCGGCGCTGATACTGCGCGCTGGTTCGTCTTGTCCGACAGCCCACCGGAACGTGACGTTGAATGGACCGCAGCCGGCGCAGAGGCAGCGCACAAGCATCTGGGCCGCGTCTGGCGGATTGCGTCGGACATCGCTGAAGACACCTCATCCGCATCTGACGCTGATGAGGCCCTGCTCAAGGAGATGCACCGCGCGATCCGCGATGTGACCGGTGGCATCGACAGTTTTGGGTTCAACGCAGCCATTGCAAAGCTCTATGCCTTTACCAATGCGCTGTCGAAATCCAAGGCAGGAAGCGCGGCAAAGCGGACAGCCGCGATGACGCTCGCGCAGCTGATGGCCCCGATGACACCCCACCTGGCAGAGGAAATCTGGGCCTTGCTCGGGGGGCAGGGGTTGGTGATCGACGCGCCCTGGCCGCAGGTCGACGAGGCGATGCTGGTCGACGCCACAGTCACCTTGCCGATCCAGGTCAATGGCAAACGCAAGGCCGAGATCGTTGTCGGGGCAGACGCCTCCAAGGACGAAATCGAGGCACTGGCGCTGTCACAGGACGCGGTGCAGCGAATGCTGGACGGTGGTGTGCCCAAGAAGATCATCGTCGTGCCGGGTCGGATCGTGAACATTGTCATCTGAGGGCATCACCCGACGTGCGGCCCTGTTGGCCGTGCTGGCGCTGGGGGCCTGCGGGTTCACACCCGTTCTGGCACCGGGCGGCACGGGTGACGCCTTGCGCGGTCAGGTTGTGATCGAGGCACCACGCACCATCGCCGGCTTTGCGGTGCGGTCGCGCCTGGTGGATCGTCTGGGTGACGGTGCCGGGCCATATCGCCTGTCCGTCAGTCTGGACCGCGCCCAAGAGGCAGCGGCGCTGTCGACGGGTGGCGATATCCTGCGGTACAATGTGGTCGGTGCTGCGGGCTGGGCGCTGACGGATGCGGAAGGGACGCGGCTGGGCGATGGTCAGGTCGATGCCTTTACCAGCTATGCGGCCACGGGATCGACCGTTGCCACCCAAACGGCAGCGACCGACGCGAATGGTCGATTGATGATCTTGCTGGCGGACCGGATCGTCGCGGACATCTATCTGCTGGACCTTGCGCGATGAAGCTTGCGGGCAGGGATGCGGCCGGGTTCCTGCGCAAGCCTGACCCGACCCGCGCGGGTATCCTGATTTTTGGTGCGGACCCTGTTCGTGTGGCCACGGCGCGTGCGCAGGTGATCGCAGCACTGGTCGGGCCGCAAGGCGAAGCCGAGATGCGGCTGACGCGCATTCCTGCGGGCGATCTGCGCAAGGATGGCGCAGCGCTGGACGATGCGGTCAAGGCGCAGGGGTTTTTCCCCGGACCGCGCGTTGTGCATCTGGACGAGGCGACGGATGGGCTGTCACAGCAGGTCGCTGCCGCACTCGAGGATTGGCGCGAGGGCGATGCACAGATCGTTGCGACTGCAGGCCAGCTGACGGCCAAGTCAGCCCTGCGCAAGGCGTTCGAAGGGCACCGTAACGCGGTCGCCATCGGACTGTATGACGATCCACCGGGGCGGGACGAAATCGAGGCTCAGCTATCAGCTGCAGGTCTGCAACCGCCGTCGCGGGACGTGATGGAGGCGATCACAGGCTTGGCCCATGGTCTGACACCCGGCGATTTTCGCCAGACGATCGAAAAACTGGGCCTGTACAAGCGCGGAGATTCGCTGCCTGTCACGGTCGAAGAGGTGCATCTGTGCGCGCCGCAGGCGGCGGATGTGGATGTGGACGACATTCTGGATGTGGTCAGTGCCGGCGATACGGCGCAGATCGGCACCGTGCTGCGTGATCTCTATGCGCAGGGTGTCGCGCCGACGACGCTGTGCATCGGCGCGATGCGTCATTTTCGACGGCTGCACACGGTCGCGTCCGATCCGGGCGGTGCAGGGCAGGGGATCGCGCGGTTGCGTCCGCCGGTGTTCGGCCCGCGCCGGGACAAGATCATGCGTCAGGCCAGCCACTGGGGCCGCATACGGCTGGAACAGGCGCTGACGACGCTGACGGATACCGATCTGATGATCCGGTCATCCAGTCAGGCCCCGCAGGCAGCCCTGATGGAGCGCACGCTGATCCGTCTGGCGATGATGGCGCGCCGCTAGGCCGGTCGGGTCGCCACATACAGCTGTGCGATAGCGATGGTCCAAACGAAAAAGGCTGACCCGAAGGCCAGCCTTTCGAACTTCAAGATCCGGGGATCTATTAGTTGGTGGTGGTGGTCGCTGCAGCTTCGTCGTCGTCGCTGTCTGCGGATGCCAGAACCAGAGCTGCCAGCAGGCCGAGAACGACGTAGCCGGAGTTGATGGAGCCAGCAGGAGCCATCGGGGTGTCAACCATGACAACCGGTGCTTCCATGACTTCGGGTGCCAGGCCGCCAGCGGTAGCTGCGGCACCGGTCACTGCGATAGCAGCAGAGGCGGCGAGAGTAGTGATGATGCGCATGTCGGTACTCCAATTAGATGCACTGTGTGGATGATCTAGGGTTGTCTAACTACGTTTCACGCTCGAAACAAGATACTTCTTAATTTCGGGCGCTTGCAGCGCGTGTTCAGGGACGATCCAGAACAAGGAAACCCAGTTCGGGACTGATGGCCTGTCTGCTGCGGACAATCTGTCCACTGCCGTCCAGCCAGTAAGTGTTTGTAAACGATATGTTTTCGTTCTGACACTGCTCTTCGAAACGCCGCGTAAACACATCCAATTCGACGATCTGGATGGTTTCCGTACCGGCGGAATTGATGCTGCACTGCAACACTTCGGTGGAAATCTGGTCCAGATCGGACAGCGTTTCATGCGTTCTGACCGCATTTCCGCCGCCAGCAGCCAGTGCGCGGCGGGATTCGATCACCGACGCAGCCATCAGATCACGCGGAAAGCCGCGTGTGGCGATGACGATTCCGTTCTCTGTGGTGATGGATGCCTCGTCCTCACTGATCCAGGTGACGCGGTTGAGGTTGATGGCGGCGGGCACCATCAGCGCGCGCGATGTCCCCTCGTAGGCCTCGACAACCATCACGTCGCCCGGCAGCTGATCCACCATTGCGCGGGTGACCACAAAGGGTGCGGGCTCTGCCGCGGGCTCTTGCCCGGGGAGAGGCAAGTAGTTCAGCGCCTGTCTCACTGCACCGGCACCCTGATCCCCCTCGTTCAGTGGACCACATGCGGTCATCCCAAGGATGCAGGCACCCAGGGCTATTCCCTGCCAGACTGTCGTCATCGCCAGAACCTCCCGCTGGTATCTTCAAGGTCGTTGAACTGACCGTCCCGCAGGCTGTTGTACAGACGGCCTGGCACCCGCAGGCGCGCGCCGCCGTCACGTGTCAGCGAACGCAATCCCGTGGAAACGGTCCGGCGGGTCGGTGATCCGATAAAGTAATCGGCTGGAATTGTCAGGCGGATCCCCTTGTCAAACGAGCCTTCGCCGAACTGGCTGAAGGGCATATCGGTCAGGGTAAGGAACCCGCCGACGCGCCAGCCGTTGTCGAACTCGCGGTCCAGCGAGAATGTCGCGCCATAGTCGCCAGCCAGGTAGCGGCCCACGTCCAGTTGCGCATGATAGCCTTCGCCGATGTCATAGTAGCCGGACAGATGGCCTGTCACCACGTCGTAGTCGCCGACCTCGACCCGGTCGCCGTTGCGTCGCGTTTCATACAGGGCAAATCCGAACCCCATGTCCTGGTCGCGCAGCTTGGAATAGTTCAGCTCTGCACCGAGGGCCCAACGGCGATCAACCGGCGCATAGAGAACTTCGCCGGACACGCCACCGTACATCTTTTCCAGGTAGCCTGCCGTCAGGCGGCCATAGACCTCTGGCGCGAGGCGGTCGGCATAGGACACATACAGCCGGTCCAGCTGCAATCCGCCGTCCAGTCCGAAATAGGTCTGATCGGTCCGCACGTTCACGTAGTCGTTGGAATCGCGGAAATCGACCAGCGGATCACGCGCACCCAAGGCTGAAATGGAGGTCCGACCGACGAAAGACAGTTTGCGGGTGGCCTGATATTCGGCGTCAAAGGCGAGGCCGAAATCCGGGCTGATCGGTTCCCCCGGCGTGAACAGGACAAAATCGAGGTAAGGCCCGATGCCCCACTCGAATTTCGGGCTGGGCACGGGGGCGAGGTCCAGCGGCGCATCGGGGCCTGCGGGTGCAATCGCGATTTCGTCGAAAATTGCTGCGGTGCTGCCGACGGTGTTTTCCAGATCCTCGAAATCTGTGCGCGGCAGCGATACGGCCGACATGGGCAGGCCGTTGCGCTGGGGTTCCAGCACAAAGGTCTCGATCGCGTCGGGCATGACTTGCGTCATCATCCGGGCGACACGGCCAATGGCCTGCGTTTCGGAACGGTAGCGGTTGTTTTCAAACCGGACCCGCGCGGTGCGATCCGTCATGTCCAGACCGATCAGGTCAATACCCTCGATCTCGAGAAGGCCTGCCAGCGCCTCTCGGATGGCGGGTTGTGCGCCGCGATTCCACGATTGCGCTGCGCGCTGCGCCTCGGTGCGTGTCTTGATCGGGGCAGGTGCCCTGTCCAACCCGCTGAATGTCGGGCGTTCGTTGGGGTTGATCGTGAACGTTGCACGCAGCCCCAGTTCGTTGCCGTACATATAGCTGGCCCCCAGTTCGACACCGGGTTTGGGACGATAGGACACGCCGAAATTCAGCGGCGAAGACACCTGCACGGCGGGACGGGCCTGCCCGGGTTCATAGGCGATGGATGAATATTCCGCCTTGAAGGTCAGGTTCGGGGTGGCGGTATATTCGATCCCACCGAAAGGTGCGATATCGCCGCGAAACCATTGTTCGACCGACAGCTGGCCACCCGTGTTCACGCCCGCATCCTCGTCAAAGACATCGGGTTCGTCGCGGGTTTCAAAGCTGCCGCCCAGCGGGTTGCTGACCCCGTTGCGTTCGCCCATGCGACCCCAGCCCAGACCGGCAGTCACCTTGAGGTTGGAACCGATGGATTTGGTGCCAACAATGTATTCGGAACTGTAACGTCCGGTGCCAAGGAAATCGCGCAGACCCACAGCGACGGCAGGCAGATAGCGACCCTCGTTCGTCAGGCGATACTGGATGTCGAAACTGCGGTCATAGGTGGTTGCGATGCCGCGGGTGCCATCCGCGCGCAGGCTGCCGTAGATATCGAACACACCATACCGAAAGCTACCTGAAATCCGGTCATTCAGCTGAAAGGTCAGGGTCGTGCGATATCCGGCGGTATCGGAATAGCTGCTGGTGATCGCCAGTTCGCCGCTGTCCGCGCTTTCGGCGGTGGGCATTTCCAACAGGCCGGTCGTACCAAAGCTTGTGTAGGTCGGACCCTCGGCGGACAAGGGTGCGGCCAGTACTGTCAACAGCGCAGCGTAGCTGGTTGTTCTGGCATATTTCAGCGTCATCTGCGTCACCTTCGTCCCTGCTTTATGGGCTTCTAACAGGAGGGGCCGCAGTTGGAAATCTTGAAAATCCGTCGCGGGCGAATCGTGCCAAGCCGTCATGCGCCCGCGACAGGACTTGCCGCAGGCATCGTGGCAAGCGCCTGCTGCGCCGCTGCACGCCCGGTCGCGAGGCAGGCGGTGATCAGGTAGCCGCCAGTCGGCGCATCCCAATCCAGCATTTCCCCCGCACAATAGGTGCCGGACCTGTCACGCAGTTCAAATCCGTCCAGCGCGTTCCAGCGCAGCCCGCCCGCGGTCGAAATGGCCTGATCCATCGGCATTGGACCCTGCACGGGCAGTGGTAGCGACTTGAGCGCCTGCGCCAGCGCATCAGGGCTGTTGTCGGTGATGCGTGCACATTCGTTGAACAGCGCCTGTTTGACGGCGGGCAGTTTGATCCCCTTGCGCAGCAGTGTTGCGCGGGATGGCTTTCCCTTGACGCGATTCAGTCTGGCCGCGATGTCATCCGCACCCAGATCGGGCAGCAGATCGACGTGCAGCGCCGCACCCTGCATCAGCGCATGGCTGACCTCATAGACTCCGCCGCCCTCGATGCCATCGCGTGTCAGGACCCATTCACCCCGCGACATCAGGTCCCCGGCCCGCAGGACCGTCGCCTTGATCGGCTGTCCGATGACAGTGGCCATGTGATGCGACCAATCCACGCGAAACCCGCCGTTCGACGCGCGAAATGGGGCTACCTGCGCAAATTGCCCGGCCCAGGCCCCATCGGACCCAAGGCGTTGCCAGCTTGCGCCGCCCAGCGCGAGGATCGTGATATCGGCTGCCACCTGCCGCGGTCCTTCGGGCGTGTCGAACAGGCAGTTGTCATCGACAAAGCCGGTCCAGCGCCAGCGCATGCGGCGCTGCACACCCTGCGCATCCAGCCGCGCGAGCCAGGCGCGCAACAGCGGCGAAGCCTTCATCGCGACCGGAAACACCCGGCCAGTCGATCCGGTAAAAACCTGTTGGCCCAGATCATCGGCCCACTGGACCGCCTCATCCGGGCCAAAGACTGCTAGTGCCGCCCGCAAGGCAGGCGAGGTTTCGGCGTAGCGGTCCGCGAATTTCGCGGCATCCTCGGCTTTGGTCAGGTTCAGGCCAGATTTGCCAGCCATCAGGAACTTGCGACCGACCGACGGCATCCGATCGACGATCGTGACCGACAGCCCGGCACCGGACAGCACGTCGGCGGCCATCAGGCCGGCAGGTCCAGCGCCGATCACAAGGGCGGTCTGTGGCATGGCTTGGCGATCCTCTGTGTTGGATTACCTTGTGCGATGATGACGCGTGACCCGCAAGACACCCTTCCGACCTGTGCGCTGTGCCTGCGGCCAGTGCCGCCCGGCGTGCCGCAAAGCCAGCACCATCTGATCCCCAAGCTGAAGGGCGGCAAGGGTGGGCCGACCGTTCTGGTCCATCACATCTGCCACAAGGAAATTCACGCGACCCTGTCAGAGGCCGAACTGGCCCGCGTCTATAACACGCCAGAGATGCTGCGCAGTCATCCCCGGCTGGAAAAATTCGCAAAATGGGTCGCCAAACGCCCGCCGGAATTCATGTCCAAGGTGCCAAAGCGCAAACGCGGGCGCTAGGTTTGGTGGGCTGTCATCGTTAGAAAAGTGATTTCAGGTCGCGCACATGGCCTGCATCGGCCTGCAACGCTGCCGTTGCCATGGCACGGGCGGCAGCGACGGGGTCATCCGCGATTTCCTCGATCAGACCGTATGTCAGGGCCTGTTCGGCCGTCCATTTCCGTGCGCCCAGCAGCAACGATTTCGCCCGTGCCGGACCGCACAAGGCCGCCAGGCGACCGGGATCGGACGGTTGCGGGCGCACACCCATTTTCATCACCGGATAGAAAAAGCTGGCCCCCGGCACCGCGATGCGCATGTCGCAGGCCAGCGCCATTCCCATTGCACCCCCAGCCAGCGTGCCGTTCAGTGCGGCGATGGTCAGGCCGGGAAGATCGGCAATGGCGGTGGACAATTCTTCCCACAGGGGCGACGTGGCCAGCCTGCCGACATCCGCCAGATCGGCACCTGCACTGAACACGCGCCCGTTTCCGCTCAGGATCAGTGCCTTGGAATCCTGGGCGGCCTGCACGGCGCGGCACAGCTCTGCCAGCATGGCGGCAGTCAGTGCATTCGCCTTGTCCGGGCGATCCAGCGTGAGGATTGTCAGATCGCCCTCGATCGCGGTGCGGATCACGCGACGCCGACCATTTGGCGGATCTTTTCGTCGCGCAGTGACACGTCCTGTCCCAGATGGCTGTCGGCCTCTGACGTGCACATCCAGACCAGCGCCTGTGCTGCCCATTCAGGCGGGATGTGGTCGGACCATTCCAGCTGGCTGACAGGGCCGATGCCTGACGCCTTGATGTCCTTTTGCATGTCCGTGGCCACGGTGCCGGGCGACAGACCCATGACCCGCAGCCCCTTGCCGCGGGATTCGCGGTCGGCCACCTGCGTCAGCATATAGGCCCCCGCCTTGGAGGCGCAGTAGGCGGACCACCCTTCGAGGGGGTTATGCGCTGCACCCGAGGATACGGTGATGATCGTGCCCGACCCTTGCGCGATCATCGGGCCCATCGCAGCGCGTATCCCGTGCATCGCTCCCTTGAGGTTGATGTCGATGGCCTTGGACCATGCCTCTGGGTCTGTGGATGACAGCGCACCCATCGGGTCGATCACGCCCGCATTGTTCACGATGATGTCAATCGCGCCATAGGTCTCGATTGCGGCACCCACGGCCTGCTCGACCTCCCAGTAGCGGGAAACATCGCAGGGCACGGCCAGGGCCTTTTCACCGATCTCACCTGCGATTTCGACAATGTTTTCACGGCTGCGCGCGACCAGAACGACGTTTGCACCAGCAGCGGCAAAGGCGCGCGCCGCTGCTGCGCCGATACCGCGGCTGGCCCCGGTGATAAGCGCAGTCTTGCCTGTCATGTCAAAGTTTTTCATCGTCAGTCCCTTTTGATCGTGCGACGCAACAACTAGCATCGTTTTAACGTTTTCAAAACCATCGCGGCAGAGAGTCCGGGATGCGACCAAAGGAATGACAAGATGACCCGTACCCAAAATCTTGCGCCCGTACTGGCCAGTGCTCTCTGCCTTGCGGGCCTTCCCGCCTTTGCCGATGTCACGCCCCGTCAGGTCTGGGACAACTGGCAGGCGATCATCGACAGGTCCGGCAGCGGGGCGGTGACCGTCGGCAATCTGGAAGAGGGGGCGGACACGTTGATTGCGACGGACGTGGTCTACACTTTTTCCGGTTCCGACACGACAAGCGCCGTCATGGTCGATCGGATCACATTGCAGGACAACGGCGATGGCACGGTTTCGGTCAGCTTGCCTGACGACATTCCAGTGGACGTGCGCACCGATGAGGGCGAGCGCATTGAACTCTACGTCACGCCATCGGGTGCGCAGACACTGGTCAGCGGTACGCCGGACGCGATGAACTATGCCGTGTCGGCAGACCAGTATGTCGTCGGTCTGACCCAGATGGTCGACGCTGATGGCGCGCCGGTCGATCTGGATTTTCGCGTGGCGCTGAACGGTTTGACCGGCAACACCGTGCAGAACATCGGGACCGATCTGAACATCACCTATGATTTTGCCGCGCAAAATGTTGATCTGCTTGTGGACGGTGCCGACGACACGGGCGAAGCCTTTACCGTGTCGGGCAAGATCGATGCGATGGCACTTGATGCCGACCTGACCTTGCCTGCGGGTTCCGGCCTGTCCGATATCAGCGCGGATGATCTGTCGGACGTGCTGGTAACTGGTGGCTATGGATACGATTCCGCTGCCTATATCTTTGCCAGTTCCGGCGCGGAAATGTCGGCTGACGGTACCGCGACGACCGGTGCCGTCCGCGTGGATTTCGGCATTGATGCCGACAGTCTGCGCTATGCCGTCCGGGCTGACGATATGGTTACGGCACTGCGCGGCACGGAACTGCCGACCCCGGTCGAAGTCGCGGCTGCATCTTATGAGGTGGGTCTGACCATGCCGGTCAGTCCGTCGGATGAACCCCAGCCATTCGCGCTGAATTTCGGTTTGAACGGTGTGACGTTGAACGATGAAACCTGGGGTCTGTTTGACCCAATGGGTGCTGTTCCGCGTGATCCGGCCGATCTGGTCATCGACCTGTCCGGCACGATGCTGTCTGCGGACAGCGACGATACAGGTGCAGATGACGTGATGGAAAACCCGCTTGCGGGGCGCACCCTTGCCAGCCTGGATGTGAATGAAATCCGTCTGGGTGCAGCAGGTGCGCTGGTCCATGCAGTCGGCGCGTTCACCTACGACCTGAGCGGGGAACAGACACTGTCCGATGTGACAACCCCCGAAGGATCGGCTACGATTACGCTGACCGGAATAAACCAGTTGATCGACACGCTGATCGCCATGGGTGTCGTCCCGCAGGATCAGGCAATGATGGGCCGCATGATGCTGGGCATGTTCACGACCCCGGCCGGTGACGATACGTTGGAGACCGTTTTCACCTTCACGAACGACGGTCAGATTACGGCAAACGGTCAGCGCATCCGTTGAGCCATTGTGTCGCGCCTTGCGGTATTGAGGGTTGGGAACTAGGTCGAGCGCGACAAGACAAGGACCATTTGACATGACCGAACTCTCTGACCTGACCCAGGCGATGCTGGATGCGGCCCGCAAGGCGGGTGCGGACGCCAGCGATGCGCTGGCTGTGGACGGCACCTCGATCGAGATCGCGGTGCGGGCCGGTGCGCTGGAAAAGGCAGAGCGTTCGGAAGGTGTCGATATCGGTTTGCGCGTGTTCGTGGGGCAGCGACAGGCAAGTGTCGCATCCTCTGATACACGGCCAGAGGCGATTGCGGAAATGGCCGCGCGTGCCGTAACCATGGCGCGCGAGGCACCGATCGATCCCCATTGCGGGCTGGCCGCGCCCGATCAGTTGGCAACGGACACCGATATGTCCCGGCTGGACCTGTGTGATCCGGCCCCGGAACCAGACCCTGCGATGCTGCAGGACATGGCGCTGCGCGCCGAGGCGGCGGCACTGCGTGTCGATGGGGTGTCGCAGGTGTCGGAAACCAGTGCAGGCTACGGCCGGCGTCGCATGCACTTGAGCCAGAGCAACGGATTCGCAGCCGGCTATGCCCGGTCGGATATCGGGTTGTCCTGCGTTCCGATCAGCGGCACCGGCACAGGCATGGAACGCGATTACGATTACGATTCGCGCATTTACATGACGGACATGCGCGATCCTGAGGATATTGGACGCAACGCCGCCCTGCGCACTGTCGCGCGGATCGGTGCGCGTCGTCCCAAGACCGGGCAATATCCGGTGCTGTTCGACGAACGGATCGCCAGCTCTTTGATCGGGCATCTCGTGCAGGCCATCAACGGCAGCGCCATCGCACGCGGCGCATCGTTCTTGCGCGATGCGCTGGGCGAACAGGTGCTGCCCAAGGGCATGACCCTGACCGAGGACCCGCACCGTGCACGCACGTCGGCCTCGAAACTGTTCGATGCCGAAGGTTTGCCTACGCAATCGCGATTGCTGGTCGATGACGGCAGGCTGACCGGCTGGACGCTTGACCTGGCCACTGGGCGCAAACTGGGGCTGCCGTCGACTGCGAACGCAGCGCGCGGCACGTCATCTGCGCCGCGTCCTGCGGTCACGAACCTGTCGCTGACGCAAGGCACGGCCAGTCGTGACGACCTGATCGCACAAATGGGCACGGGTCTGGTGGTCACCAGCATGATCGGGTCGACGATCAATCCCAACACCGGCGATTATTCGCGGGGCGCATCCGGGTTCTGGGTCGAAAACGGCGAAATCGCCTATCCCGTGAACGAACTGACGATTGCAGGCAATCTGCGCGACATGTGGTTGACCATGATCGCGGCAAACGACGCGCGCACCCATCTGAGCCGGGTGGTGCCGTCGCTCTTGGTCGAGGGCATGACGCTTGCCGGCGATTGATCTGCCATTGTTGATCGACGCGGCGCGGGCTGCGGGTGACATTTCGCTGTCGTTTCACGGACGGTCACCGACGGTCTGGGAAAAGGATGGCGACCAGGGACCTGTGACTGAAGCCGACCTTGCGGTAAATCGCATGCTGTCGGAGCGTTTGCGCGCTGCGCGCCCGGAGTACGGTTGGCTGTCAGAGGAAACCCCCGACGACACGGACCGCCTAGCCGCGCAGCGCGTGTTTGTGATTGACCCGATCGACGGCACACGGGCCTTTATCCGCGGTGACAAGGATTGGGCCCATGCCATCGCCGTGGTCGAGGACGGCGTCCCGATCGCCGGTGTCGTCTATCTGCCTGCCCGCAGTCTGATGTTCGCCGCCGCGCTGGGACACGGGGCGACATGCAACGGTCGTCCGATCCGGGTCAGCGGTCAGTCGAACGTCGCGCGTGCCCAGGTGCTGACCACGAAACCAAACCTTGCGCCGCATCATTGGTCGGGCGGCGTGCCGCCGTTCACGCGGGGTTTCAGGTCGTCGCTGGCCTACCGGATGGCACTGGCCGCAGAGGGCAAGTTTGACGCCATGCTGACGCTGCGCCCGTCATGGGAGTGGGACATTGCCGCGGGTGCCGTCATCGTGTCCGAGGCGGGCGGCGATGTCACCGACCGGCGCGGTCGTCCGCTGCGTTTCAACACGCCCAAACGTCAGCTGGATGGTGTGATTGCCGGTGGCGCGGTCGTGCCTGCACTGCTAGCCGCATTGGCCTGACCAAGCAGGCGGTTGTGCAGGCCGCCAGCGCCGCCTAGTTTGACGCAAACCCTGCAAGAGGACGACACCATGACCCAACGCCTGCATCTTGTCTTTGGCGGAGAGCTGATTGACCCGACCAAGAACGCCTTTGTTGATGTCGACAAGATCGACATCGTCGGCATGTTCCCGAATTATGACAGCGCCTACAACGCCTGGAAGGCCGCGGCACAGCGCACGGTCGACGATGCGCACACCAGATATTTCATCGCACATATTCACCGCCTGCGGGACGAGGAGCAGGCTGCATCCTCGACCGAGGAACTGGGTCACTAGGCATGACGCCCTGCGTCTGGTGCCGCTGCGGATCGCCGGCGATTGCGACCATGGCCGACACGCTGCGCAGCCGGTTGGCCGATGATGGCGATACGGTCCGCTTCGTTCTGACGGGGGATGGGTCGACCCCGCATCCCCAAGGAAAGCGCGAGGCGCGCGCGCATATCGACAGGACCCGGCCTGTTGCCTTGATCTGGATGGGCGGAACCGTCGATCTGGGCACGTTGCAGGCCGCAGCGGATGCGCAGTTGCCGGTGATCATGGTCAATATGAACGGGGCATCCATCGCCCCTTTGACGGGATTCTGGACGCGTGGACGCACGCGGGCTGTTCTGGGGCGGACACAGTTCGTACTGGCTGTCGACAAGGCCGCTGAACGGGCCTTTGTCGCGGCAGGTGTCGACCGGAAAAAGGTCAAAACGGACATCCGACTGGAAGAGCCGGTATCCGTTCTGCCTTATACCGAAACGGACCGCCGATCGATTGCGGACGCATTGAACAACCGCCCTGTATGGTGTGCCACGCGGGTCACGATGAATATGGTTGCGGGCCTGATAGCCGCCCATCGCCACGCCACGCGGCGTTCGCACCGCCTGTTGCTGGTGGCTGAGGCCGCCGATCCCGGCGCGGGTGCTGCACTTGCCCAGGCCTTTGGCGACCAGCGATTGCTGACAGAGCAGTCGTCTGTCGCGCAAATTCCACAAGAGGCCGCGCAGGTGCATATCGCTGACAGTGACGGCGATCTGGGACTGTGGCTGCGACTTGCCTCGGTCACCTTTGCCGGGGGGACGTTCGACCGGTCCGATGCGCAGGACCCCTTTGCAATCGCAACGCTGGGGTCTGGCCTGATCCATGGACCGATGACCGAACCATTCGCCGCGCGATATGCGAGGCTGGATGCCGCGCAGGCCACCCGCAAGATCGATCAATGGACCGAACTTGGCCCGGCTGTCGAGGATCTGCTGGCGGCAGACCGGGTTGCGCGCCTCGTCGCGGCCGGGTGGGACGTGACATCTCAGGGGGCCGAGGCTGCGGATCTGATCGTCGGCCTGATCCGGGACGCGGTCGATGGGGTGGCCGCCTGATGCGCCCGCCCGCTTTCTGGTCGAATCCGCCGGATCATCCTGGCTGGCAGTCGCGGATGCTGGCACCTCTTGCAGGTCTTTATGCGCTGGGAACGGCGCGACGTGTCGCGCAAAGGGGCTATCGTGCGCCGGTCCCGGTGATCTGCATCGGCAACATCAATGTCGGCGGCACCGGCAAGACGCCGACGGCCATGGCGCTGGCAAGTCGACTGCATGCCGCCGGACATGTCCCGCATATCGTGTCCCGCGGCTATGGTGGGTCGTTGGATGGCCCGGTCCAGGTCGTTGAACGCACACATGATGCGGCGCAGGTCGGTGATGAACCGCTGCTTTTGTCTGCCTTTGCGCCCACGTGGATCGCCAAGGACAGGGCTGCCGGGGTGCGCGCCGCCGTCGACGCGGGCGCAGGCGTCATTCTGCTGGATGACGGATTCCAGAACCCGGCAGTGGTCAAGGACCTGTCCATCGTCGTCGTGGATGCCGCGCGCGGATTTGGCAACGGTCGGGTGATGCCGTCAGGGCCATTGCGGGAACCGGTGGACGCAGGCCTGGCCCGTGCGGATCTGCTGCTGGCCATCGGTGATGCGGCGGCGCAAACCCGTTTTGCCGCGCAATGGCCTGTGCCGCAGTTGCGCGGCGAACTGGTGCCGCTGGTGACGGGGATGCCCTGGACCAGCCTGCGGCTGCTGGCCTTTGCAGGGATCGGCCATCCTGAGAAATTCTTTGCCACGCTGCGCGCCATGGGGGCCGATGTGGTCCGCGCCGAACCGCTGGACGATCACCAGCCCTTGACCGAGGCGCTGATGACCCGTCTTGCGTCAGAGGCAAGGCTGCGCACGGCGCAACTGGTGACCACCGAAAAGGACGCGGTGCGATTGCCCCCTGCGTTCCGGTCGCAGGTCCTGACGTTGCCGGTGCGGTTGCAGGTGGATGACTGGGGTCCGTTGGATCGGTCGTTGGCGGCGCTGGGCCTTTAGTCCAGCAGCGATTGATCCTGACCCAGCGTTGGGGACGCGCTGTCCGATACCGCCGTTGCGTCGGAAAACAGGACGGGCATGCGCACGCCCGGAACGCCATCACGGTCGATCCGGAGTCCCCGCGCGACCACCTGCGGGTCCGCGAACACCTCTGCCATGTCGTTGATCGGTCCGGCAGGCACGCCGTGGGATTCGCACCGCGCCAAAAGATCCGCCTTGGAGACCATCCGTGTTGCCGCCGTCAGTGCCGCGTTCAGCGCGTCGAGATGTGCCAAACGGTCGGCATTGCTGGCAAAGCGCGGGTCCTTGGACAATGCCGGCAGGTCAAGCAGCGCGCACAAGCGTGCGAACTGGCTGTCGTTGCCGGTCGCGATGACGATATGCCCGTCGGCGCAGTCGTAGACCTGATAGGGGGCAAGATTGGGGTGGTGATTGCCCGTGCGTTCCGGTGGCGTGCCGGTGGTCAGGTAATTCATCGCCTGATTGGCCATGGTGGACACCGCAACGTCCAGCAGGGCCACGTCCAGATGCTGCCCACGCCCGGTACTGTGCCGCTGGTGGACAGCCGCGAGGATCGCCGTGCTGGCATACATGCCGGAAAACAGGTCCACGACGGCGACTCCCACCCGATTCGGCTGGCCGTCGGGTGGGCCTGTCACGCTCATCAGTCCGGACATGCCTTGAATGATGTAATCGTAGCCCGCGCGGGAGGCATAGGGGCCGGTTTGTCCGAAACCCGTGATGGAACAGTAGATCAGCGCAGGGAAATCATCGCGCAGGCTGGCGTAGTCCAGCCCGTATTTCGCCAGTCCGCCGACCCGGAAATTTTCAATGACGATATCTGCGTCGGCCAGCAGGCGGCGCACCTGTGCCTGACCCTCCGGCGTGCGGAAATCCACGACGACCGATGCCTTGCCACGGTTCGTGCCGTGGAAATAGGCAGCAGACCGGTCGCCGGCGCGATCAACAAAGGGCGGTCCCCAACGGCGCGTATCGTCGCCGTCGGGGGATTCGACCTTGATGACTGTGGCACCCAGATCGGCCAGCGTCTGGCCGCACCACGGTCCGGCGAGGATGCGGGCCAGCTCGATGACCTTCAGCCCGGCCAGGGGTTGCATCAGCCTTCCAGCTTGGCGTCGAGGATCGCCTTCATGTCGTCATACGACATGTTGCTGTAGGCCTCGCCGTCGATGATGAACGACGGTGTGGACCGGACGTTGTCGGCCGCGGCGTTCTGTTCGTACCATGCCACGAGGTTCTGCGCGTTCTCTGCGTCCTGCATGCAGGCGTCGAGCATTTCGTCGGTCAGGCCTGCGGTTTTTGCAACGGTGCGCAGATCCGCCGCAATCGTGGCGGGATCGCCCGACGCGGTCCACGTGCGCTGTTTGTCGTAGAATTCTGCGGTCACGCCAAAGAACCGCATTTCACCGCCGCACCGCGCCATCATGGATGCCCAAAGGCCGGGACGGTCGAAATAGACTTCGCGGTAGATGAACCGCACCTTGCCGGTGTCGATGTAATCGGCCTTGAGCTGGGGCCAGACCGTCGCGTGAAAGTTCGCACAATGCGGGCAGGTAAAGGATGCGTATTCGATCATTTCGATCGGGGCATCGGCATCGCCCATCACCATGTCCTGGATTGCGCTGGGATCGGCGTCCTGGGCATTGGCCATGCCGACCAGAAGATTGCCACCCTCGCCGCCAGTGGTAAATGCGATTGCGCCGATAGCGGCCAGTGAGGCCCCACCCAGAAGGAGTGTTCTACGGTTCATGTCTCGGTCCTTTGGTCAGGTTTTCTGTTTCGTCAGGAAATTCGCGGTCAATGCCTCCAGGGCTGCCCGCAGGTTGTCGTCTCCCACTCCCGCCGCCGCTGCCTTGGCCTCTGCCTGCACGGCTGGGTCGGGTTCGGGGGCGACCTTGGGCGCTTGATCGAATTGCGCGCGCCCGTCTGCAAACCCCGTGGGTGCGGTCTGCGTGATGTGGATGCGGGAAATCGCGCGATAGCCGTAGCAGGCATTCACGCGTTCCAGCAGTTGCGGTTTTTGCATTTCCAGCATCGGGGCGTTCGACCCCGTGGTCAGCACCGTCAGCGTGGCCCCCAGCGCGCCGCGTCCGTAGGATATTTTGACGGGCCGCGCGATCCCCGCGATCTGTTCGCCCACGATTTCCGTCCAGTGGGTCAGCAACCGCGATTCGGCAAAGCCACGGCCTTCGGTCGCGGTGCGGATGCGTGTCTGCATCAGCGTCGCTGCACGGGAGAAGCCGCGTGTGGTTGAATGGCGCCTGGGCTGTTTCATAGTCATGACTTAATCTAAGGGTGGTCCCGCGCCAAGTCAGTGCGCGCAGCCCCGGCAACAGGTGAAGAATGCGTGAACAAGCGTTACAGCTTTTGCAATGGTATGATCGCCATGCGCGGTCCATGCCGTGGCGTGTCCCGCCCGAGGACCGAAAAAATGGCGTGATGCCAGACCCCTATGGTGTCTGGCTGTCAGAGGTGATGTTGCAGCAGACCACCGTGGCCGCCGTGCGCGACTATTGGCGGAAATTCACCGACATCTGGCCAACGGTTGCTGATCTGGCCGCGGCCGAAGATGCCGAGGTCATGGCTGCATGGGCGGGGCTTGGATATTATGCCCGCGCCCGCAATCTGCTGAAATGCGCGCGGGTGGTCGTGACAGATCATGGAGGGCAGTTTCCACGCGATCATGCGACGCTGCTGACGCTGCCGGGGATCGGTCCCTATACTGCCGCCGCCGTCGCCGCGATTGCATTCGACCAGCCCGAAACGGTGCTGGACGGCAACGTGGAAAGGGTGATGTCGCGCATTCATGACGTGCATACGCCATTGCCGGCCGCCAAGCCGGAACTGATGGCATTGGCGCAGGCGCTGACCCCCGTTGAGCGGCCAGGTGACTATGCGCAGGCCGTGATGGACCTGGGGGCCACGATCTGCACACCCAAATCACCGGCCTGCGGCATCTGCCCCTGGCGTGATCCATGCCGGGCGCGGATGGCCGGCACGGCGGCAGAGCTGCCGCAAAAGACCCCGAAAAAAAAGGTCCCGACCCGCCGCGGGATTGCCTATGTTACCCGCCGCGCCGATGGGGCATGGCTACTGGAAACGCGACCCGAAAAGGGTCTGCTGGGCGGTATGCTGGGCTGGCCCGGATCCGATTGGGGCGATGCCCCGGTCGCAGATCCGCCGCTGGACGCGGACTGGTACAGGTTGGACGCCACAGCGCGTCATACCTTTACCCATTTCCATCTGGAATTGACGATCATGACGGCGCGCGTGCCAGCGGATGCCGTGGCGGACAGGGGCGACTTTATCCCGCATGGTACCTTTCGACCGGCGGCGTTACCCACCGTCATGCGCAAGGTCTATGACCTTGCGTCCGGCCAATTGATTATTGACTGAAAGCCTTCATACTTTGGCCACAGGGACGAGGGATCAACCGGACCATGACCGATATTTCACAGCCTCACCGGATTGCGCGGTTCAGCGCGGCACTGCCGTTCTGGCTGTCGCTGCTGTTGATCCCCATCGCCTGGGTGTCGGCGGTCGTTGGCGGCTGGGCTGTCCTGCTGTTGCCGCTGACGACGTGGTATCTGTTCAGCGTCATCGATATCTTTGCGGGTCTGAACGAGGCGAATGAGGATCCGCTCACGGGTGAAGATCAACTGTGGTGGTATCGTCTGATCACGATCATCTGGGCCCCGATACAGGGCGTATCGCTGTTCGCGATGATCTATTACGTGACACGGACGGACCATCTGGGCGGGTGGGAAATGTTCGGCCTGTTCTTTGGGATGGGCGTGATCACGGGAACCATCGGGATCAACTACAGCCATGAGCTGATGCACCAAAAACCCAAGATCGAACGCTGGATGGCCGATATGCTGTTGGCGATGGCGCTGTATTCGCATTTTCGCAGTGAACATCTGCTGGTGCATCATCGCTATGTCGGCACGCCGCGCGATCCGGTCACGGCCCGCTACAACGAGGGGTTTCACCGGTTCTTTCCGCGTGTGCTGGTGGGTTGCGCCACATCGGCATTCAAGGCAGAGGCAGCGATGCTAGCCCGCAAGGGCAAGCCTGCGCGGGATTTCGGCAACCCGTTCTGGCGCTATGGCGCGCTGCAACTTGGGTTTCTGGCGATTGCGTTTGTGGTCGGCGGTTGGGTCGGGCTGGGTCTGTTCGTACTACAGGCCTTTGTTGCGATCTGGCATCTGGAGCTGGTCAACTACATCGAACACTATGGGCTGACGCGTGAACATCTGGGTGACGGGAAATATGAACACACCAAGCCGCGCCACAGCTGGAACGCTGCGTTCAAGGCGTCGAACTGGCTGCTGATCAACCTGCAACGTCATTCCGATCATCACTACAAACCCGACCGCCGGTTTCCACTGTTGCAGAACTATGGTCCGGACGAGGCACCGCAACTGCCCTATGGCTATCCCGTCATGGGTATCGTGGCGATGACACCGCCCTTGTGGCGGCGCATGATGAACCCAAGGGTCCGGGCATGGCGCCGCCAGAATTATCCGCACATCACGGATTGGACACCGTACAAGACCGCGTCCAATCCCTGGCCGCGCTAGGCGGGATCTGCGCCGACGCGCACCAGCTGTTTGCCGAAATTGCCGCCCGACAGCATGTCGAGGAACGCTTGCGGTGCATTTTCCAGACCCTCTGCCACGTCTTCGCGGAATTTCACTGTGCCGTCTGCGACCATCGGTGCGACCTGCCCCACAAAATCGGGAAATTTGTGGTAGTGGTCAAAGATGATGAACCCTTCGACCAGCAGGCGACGGGTCAGGATGTTGCGCCACACGGCGGGCAGGGGCTGAGCCTCCGCGACACCGTTGCCGGAATACCAGGCAATCATCCCGCACAATGCGATGCGGCCATGCGTGTTCATGCGCGTCAGCACCGCCTCGAGGGTCTTGCCGCCGACGCTTTCGAAATAGACGTCGACACCATCCGGGGCCGCATCCTTGATCGCGGCTGACAGGCTCTTGGCGTCATGGGCATAGTGGTCGAGGCAGACATCATAGCCCAGTTCCTCGACAGCAAAGGCGCATTTTTCGGGACCGCCGGCCACACCGATGACACGCATGTTGCGTGCCTTGGCCAGCTGACCAACCACTCCGCCCACGGCACCTGTCGCGGCTGAAACGACGATGGTTTCGCCATCCTTGGCGCGACCGATGTCGTTCAGACCGACCCAGGCTGTGATACCGGGCATGCCCAGCACACCCAGGGCGGTCGAGATCGGCGCCTGTTCGGGATCGACGACACGCACGCCCTCGCCATCGCTGATGGCATGGCTGGTCCAGCCGAAAGCACCCACAACAATCTGACCGGGTTTGAAATCGGCGTTGCGGCTTTCCATGACCTCTGCGACAGCGCCGCCTTCCATCACCTCGCCGATTTCGACCGGTTTGGCGTAGGATTTGGCGTCGTCCATGCGGCCGCGCATGTAGGGATCCAGCGACAGCCAGATGACCCGGACCAGGATCTGCCCATCCTGCACCGCGGGCAGGGTTGCCGTCTGAAGTTTGAAATTATCCGTGCTCGGCTTGCCCTGTGGCCGGCTAGCGAGCGTGATCTGTGTGGCATCTGTCATGTTGTGCTCCTTCTTTGATGGGTGACGTAGCATGGATGGCACAAAAAAAACCCCGACCTCGCGTTAGCGAGAGCCGGGGCAAGTTAGTGCCTGCGCGGCCGCATCATTGTGCGGCCATCGTCGCGAGGCACCGGCGGTAACTGTGAAATCCTTAGGTGTTGGCAGCCATTTCAGCGCGGATCTGCTGGCGCAGCAGGTCGATCGGGACCTTTTTTCCGTCGCGGCGGAATTGCCAATAGGTCCAGCCGTTGCAGCTGGGCGCGCCTTCGAGATGGGCGCCGACCTGATGAATGGACCCTTTGATATCGCCCCCGATCAGGGTGCCATCGGCCCTTACGCGGGCCTTGTGACGCCCGTTCATCGACCAAAGCTCTTCGCCCGGACGCAGCATGCCGCGTTCGACCAGAACACCGAATGCGACGCGCGGTTCGGCCCGTTTGGACTGCGTGACCTCAAGCGCCTCGCGGTCGAATTTGCGGACCTTGGACAGGCGTTTTTCCGCAACCTTTCGGTAGCTCTCTTCGCGTTCGATCCCGATGTAATCGCGCCCCAGCATCTTGGCGACGGCACCCGTGGTCCCGGTGCCAAAGAACGGGTCTAGCACGACGTCGCCGGGGTTCGTGGTGCCCAGCAGAATGCGGTGCAGCAGGCTTTCCGGTTTTTGCGTCGGATGTGCCTTGTTGCCGTCCTCATCCTTCAGCCGTTCGTGACCGGTGCAGATTGGCAGCATCCAGTCGCTGCGCATCTGCACGCCTTCGTTCAGGGCCTTCAGCGCCTCGTAGTTGAAGGTGTATTTTGCGCCTTCGGATTTGGACGCCCAGATCAGTGTTTCATGCGCATTGGTCAGGCGTTTGCCGCGAAAATTCGGCATCGGGTTGGCCTTGCGCCAGACCACATCGTTCAGGATCCAGAACCCCTGGTTCTGCAATTCGGCACCCATGCGGAACACGTTATGATAGCTGCCGATGACCCAGATCGCGCCATTCGGTTTCAGCAACCGCTGCGCCGCCTTGAGCCAGTCGCGGGTAAACCGGTCGTAGCGGGCGAAGCTGTCGAACTGGTCCCAGTCATTGTCGACGGCATCGACCTTGGAATTGTCGGGCCGATGCAATTCGCCCCGCAATTGCAGGTTATAGGGCGGATCAGCAAAGATCAGATCGATGCTGTTCGCTGGAAGGGCGTTCATCCGTTGGATGCAATCACCGTCCAAAATTTGATTAAGCGGTAGCGTTAAGGCCTTTTGGCCCTTTGTTTTTATTGTCATGCTCTGCCTCTGTCCCGGCCAGATTTTTTCCGGCTCGTGAATTGGGTACAGGATGGCCCAGCGGGCAAATCAACCGCAACGGATAAAGTTGTCCACAGCTACGGGTTTTTTCCTTGCCACAAGATATTGCGGACAGGGGCGAAACTACGGCGATGATGTAGTGTGACACCGTTGCATTTGAGTCCCTCTTTGTGTTCGGGTGTCGGATATCCGGCGTTTCGATCCCAGCCATAGCCCGGATGCTGTTGCGCCAATCCCACCATCAATCTGTCGCGCCACACTTTCGCCATAATTGAGGCCGCAGCGATCGACAAAGACCGACTGTCACCCTTGATGATGGTCATCGCGGGACAGGGCATATCGCGGGGCAGAAGGTTGCCGTCGACCAGGGCAAAATCAGGCGCGCGGGGCAGGGCCGCGATGGCGCGGACCATTGCGATATGGCTGGCCCGGAGAATGTTATGCTTATCGATTTCCGCGACTGTTGCTTCTGCTATGCCCACCAAGGCGACCTTGGGGATTTGGTCGAACAGGATCTCGCGTTTGCGCGCGGTCAGGCGTTTGCTGTCGTTCAGGCCGTCCGGGATATTGTCCGGGTCCAGAATCACAGCCGCGGCGACCACTGGGCCCGCGATCGGGCCACGCCCGACCTCGTCGACGCCCGCGATATGGTGAAACCCGTCCGTGCGCGCGGACAACTCGAATGTGTAATCAGGTGAATGTGTCATGCCCTAAACTGCATGCGCGGGCCTTTGGGGTGCAAGCCCTAGCGGTAGCCCGCCGCACGCAGGCATCCATCGTGATAGAGTGTCCTGACCCGATTGCCGTGCATCACTCGTTCGGCACAGATATTTGGTAAAGGTGACGTGTCAGGTAGCTGGTCACGCAGGCAGTCGCCGTCGTAATGAGAGTTGCCCACGCGGCAGGACCGGGGCAGACGTGTGCCGGTCCAGTCGGCACCAATCCGCGCCCCTCCAGGGGCTGTCACCGGAGGCGCGATCCCGTCTGTCAGCCCACCCCGGTCGCGGGTTGTCTGCGGCAGGATGGCGGCGCTGGTGTCGTCTGTATCCGATGACATCAGTTGCGCCAGGACAAGCGCGGCTGTCAGACCGACGGCGATGCGTGCCAGCGTCGTGTCCTTGTCTGTTTCCGCCTGTGCCGCGGGGGTCGCGGCCAAGGTGGATGCCACAATCATGGCGATCAGTGTTTTGTGCATGTCGATGTCTCCGGCTCGGGCGGGCGTGCCCGCATTGGAGGACAACCGTCTGCTAGGTCACAGTGTCAGGCAATAACAGGCACTGGCGGACAGGATGCTGCGCCGATAACATCGCGGGATATTGCATAACATCAAGTCGAGAGGTTCAGTGCTGACATGAAACACATTCTTTCTCTGACCCTCGTTTTGATCGCCACCACGACTGCGGCGCAGGCTGCCTGTTTTGCCGACTACAAGGCGAAACAGGATAACCCGCTGCGCCTGCACTACGGTGTTGCCGAGATCGACGAACCCTGCACGGTGGATTCGGCGAAGGACCAGATCGGTCCGAAGCTGCAAGCCGATGGCTGGGTTCTGTTGAACATCGTCGGCACCTTTGGCGATGCGGGACTGGACAGCAGAAAGGACAGCGCAGGTGAATATTTCCTCCGCTACTGAAGGGCGCGAAATCGGCAATCGGATCGTGTTGGGCGGGATCATCGCCATCGTCGTGATCCTGGCGGGTGCCGCCGTTTTACTGTTCGTCAATCTGCCGGACGCCAACGCGTTCAATGCGCGGGTCGAACAGCTGTTCGTGGAAAATGACACGCTGACCGGCAACGCCGAAATCAAGCTGTTGGAAATCATCGCGCAATCGGGGACGGCCTTTAGTGATACGCTGTCGTCCTATCGGTTCGTGATTTTCGTGCTGCTGGTCTTTTCGACGGCACTGCTGGTGGCGGCCATCGCTTTTCTTGTCATGCTGATCGGACTGACCCGTCGCATGGGCCAGATCGAGCGAAAGGGGATCGAGGTGAATTCCCTGTTGATCAGCCGCGATCAAAAAGCGGTCTATCTGAACAATTTCGAATTCAAGCTGACTGAGGCGGCCATTGAGACGCTTTCCGTCCTGGCAGAGGCGCGTATGGATGACGAGGTTCTGTCCGGTGCCGAGATCGAAGGCGTCATCTCGGGGCGCGATCCATCCGACTGCGAAGAGGCGGCGGGTGCTACCCGCATCAAGCGGCTGCGCGACACGCTGGGTAACCAGATGGTAAGCGAACTCTTGGTGAAAAATATCGCGCGCAAGGGGTATATGCTGGCCATCGACAAGGATGTGATCCGGATGGTCTGACGGGGGACCACGCCGGAAGCACTGCAACTGTGGGCCAAGCGCCGGTTGCATCCGTCAGTTTCTGCCGTGCCGTGATTGCCTAAACTAAAGGTCTTGCAACCCGCGCAATTCCGCACCGAAGTTCAGGGTCCGCACCACCCCTGACAGACCCATGCGAGAAAGTCGTTTTTCCAAGGTGCAGGCAGACGGTGTGAACACGCCAGATGAGCGATATCACCTGTCAGGGCTGATCGATCCGTGCTTTCAGAAAGTCGATCACCCCAGGCGCCATCGGCGCAAAGAGGTCGCCACCTTGGCTCGCACAATCAAATCGTGGGATCAAACACCTTGGCCCCTTACACCAAGCCTCCTGAAGTCCATAGGCCGAATGGCCATTCATAAAGTCATCCATTAAACTGCTGCGCAGCGCAAATTCGAAAGCATCAGTGAACATGCTGACAAATAGTGATCTTGTTGAACTTACAAACTTTCGCCGCGCGCTTCATCGCCGTCCTGAAATCTCCGGCGAAGAAGCCGAAACCGCAAATACCATTGTGGCAGCGCTGACGCCGATGTCGCCCTCACGGATTGTGACTGGATTGGGCGGGCATGGTGTGGCTGCTGTCTTTGATAGCGGTCAAGACGGCCCGACGGTCCTGTTTCGCGCTGAACTAGATGCCCTCCCGATCGAAGAGCGCAACAGTTCCATCGAGTGGCTTTCCGAAATTTCGAGCAAGAGCCATGTCTGCGGACATGACGGCCACATGACGATGCTGCTCGCCTTGGGGCGGATGATCTCGCGCAAGCCAGTCGCAAAAGGACGTGTCATTTTGATGTTTCAGCCTGCGGAAGAAGATGGAAGCGGCGCGAAAGCGGTGGTCGCAGATCCAGCCTTTGAAGACCTCGAGCCAGACTGGGCCTTTGCGATCCACAATCAACCGGGAAGCCCATTTGGGTATGTTGCGACTCGCGTTGGGCTGATGAATTGCGCGTCTTTGGGTCTGAAAATCACGCTGAGCGGAAAAACCGCCCACGCCGCCGACCCGCAGGACGGTGTCTCTCCGGTATTGGCTGTCGCGAAACTCATCCCTGCACTTGATGCGCTTGGTCATGGCGATGGTGGGCCGCGCAACAACAATTTTCGATTGGTGACAATCACTCATGCCAAAATCGGTGAGCCAACTTTTGGAATTTCCCCGGGTAAAGCCGAAGTGTTTGCTACTTTGCGCACTGCAACTGATGCAAGCTTGGAAAGTCTTGAGGTTGCGGCGCGAGACCTTGCCGGGTCACTCGCAAAAGAATTCGGGCTGCGTGTGAGTTTTGAAATACACGACCATTTTGCAGCTTCGATAAACGACGCAGAAGCCTATGCCGTCGCTGTAGAGGCGATGGATGCAATCGGTGTCCCACATGGCGAAGAGAGTGTGCCAATGCGTGCATCAGAGGACTTCGGGGTCTTCGGATGGAACGCAAAAGCCGCGATGTTGTGCCTTGGACCGGGCGAAGGTTATGCCGCCTTGCACAACCCGGACTACGATTTTCCTGATGACTTGATCCCAATTGGAAGTTCGATCTTTGAGCGCATCGCGCGAGATTTATTGGGAAGCACTTAAAGCGCGCCGCTGACGGCACAGAGCGGACATGGCCAGCCTTATCGGTTGCTCTGGTGCCAGTTTCTTTTGGACGACATTCATCTGTCCTGAGGCAACGTCTAATCCACTGAATACACATCAATCGTCACCGATCCGGACGACGGCGCCAGCGAACATACGAAAATTCGATCGCGCAGCCAGGCGTGTACGCCGTCCGGTGCATCAAAAACCGGCGCGGCGCGCATGTAGACCTCAGAGGCATCAACTGGTTCTCCGGCGCGCAGCCTCCGAAGCGTGTCGGTAGAGGAAACACGCAAGCCCTTGTTGACCACATAGATCAACGCTCCATTGTCGGCCCTGATGGTATAGTGCGCCTCTATCCTCGAATTTCCGTCAGGTCCGATCACAGGCCAGTCCGAACCTCCGGGCAGAATGGTTCCTGTCAGCCTCGGTCCGTGTACGCGCCCCCCGTTTATCGGAATATGAAGCCTTTCTCCATGCGGCGATGAGCCAGCGGATTGCGGTTTCGCAATCTCCGCCTCAATCGTGAAGGCGAAGGTCAAAGCAGGTACGGGAGGACGGGTCACCCGATCTTGCCGTCGTTCATGTCACGCAACCATGCAGACATCTCCTCCAGCTTTGTCACGCTATCGCTGCAGAATTCCATCGCCCGCAGATAGCCATGAATCAAACCCTCCCCTTGGTCGAGGACGACGTCAACGCCCGCTGCTTTCAACGTTTCTGCATAAGCGCGCCCGCTGTCGCGCAAGGGGTCATATTGAGCGACGGCGATAAAGGCTGGCGGGAGGCCTGTATGGTCGGCTCCGTAGAGCGGCGCTGCCCGTGGGTCTTTCAGGTCTGCCGCATTCGGACAGTACATCGCATTCACCGCGTCCATGTCTTTGACGAAGATCAACGGTCCATCGGCGTTTTCGACCATGGACGGGCGCGACGTGTCGAAATCGCAGGCCGGATAGACGAGCAGTTGCGCCATTGGCATGTCATCCGTCCCCTGAAGGGCCAGTGAGACGGCAGCGGCAAGGTTCGCACCTGCACTGTCGCCACCAATTGAGATGCGATCGGGATCGACGGACAGGTCTTTGGACTGTGCCTTGACCCATTTTGTCACAGCGAGGCATTGATCATAGGCCTGCGGAAAGGGTCGTTCCGGCGCGAGAGCGTAATCCACGCTTATGACCGTCTGCCGGTTCCACGATGCGATCCGCGCGGTGATGTCCCAATGTGTCTCCGGGCTACCTTGCATCCACGCCCCGCCGTGCATGTAAATCAGGCAAGGTTGTAGGTCATCGTTTTGGTATCGAAAAACACGTACACGTACCGGACCGGCAGAGGTATCGACGATATGTTCCTTTGAACAATCGACATCGTCGGGCGTTGGCAGACGCATATCTTCGGCAATGTCTTCAAAATGCGTGCGTCGCTCGGCGGGACCGGATCCTTTGGGAAGCGTGCTCCATTTCTCGTTCCAGACTTTCAGAAAGATGTCGATTTCAGGATTTATCATTTGGTTGGCTCCGTTGAGACGCGGACGGATCCAACCACCAGCCGGATGATCTCGTCGCGAAGGATTTTCTGTTGCGTGTCGGTAAACAAATCGGGCCCGAACAAAGCCGAAAAGGAGGGCTGGTTAGAGACATTGAAAAAGGACAACGCCGATATCTGCCAATGCAGGCGCACGGGGTCGGTATCCGCGCGGAAATCTCCGTCCTTGGCACCGCGCGAGCAGATGTTGCGCAATGTGTCGATCGCGGCGACGTTCAATCCCCTGATCACGTCTGATTTACGAATGAAGTCGGCGTTATGGATGTTTTCTATCATGACCATACGGATGAAGTCCGGGTTGGCCCGATGGTGGTCGAACGTGAACCCAACAAGTTTTTCGAGGGCTTTGAGTGGCGGCAAACCGTCAAGGTCGAGTTCCTCCTCGCCACGCCGGACCTTTGAATAGGCAACTTCGAGCGCGCGGGCATAAAGCCCGTCTTTGTCGCCAAAGTAGTAATAGATCATGCGCTTTGACGTGCGTGTCCGGGCGACAATGTCGTCAATTCGTGCACCGGACAGACCGCGTGCAGCAAATTCCGAAATCGCAACGTCCAGGATATCGCGGCGCACGCCTTCCGGGTCCTGTTTCCAGCTTTGACTGTGCTTGCCAGCTACCTTTGCAGTGGTCCGGTTCATCCACCTACTCCTCTTAACCAGACCCTAACATTCCCCAAATTAACCGGCTAGTACAAAATGCTTGACGGAATTAACCGCTCGGTACAATCTGGTTTTGGAGGCGGCAGAATTATTGCCGTGGGAGGATTAAGAAATGAGCGAGAGCGCGACTCCGCTTTGCAAAGAGCCATATCCACAGAGCAAATCTGTGCGCGTCGGCCTTGTGGGCAACGGAATACAAGAGTCCCGTACGCCAGCGATGCATGTGGCCGAAGGACTCTCACAAGGATTGGACTATCGCTACGACCTGATCGACCCCGAGCAATTGGAAACCGGGGATAACCTGTCGGATATCGTCGCGCATGCCGAGGCCGCAGGGTTTTCTGGCCTCAATATTACGTTTCCCTACAAGCAAGAGGTGATCGCGCTGACGGACGAGCTCTCGGAGGCTGCACGCAAGGTTGGGGCCGTCAACACGCTGGTATTTCGCGACGGCAAACGATTTGGGCACAATACGGATTTCTGGGGATTTGCCGAAGGGATGCGCAATGGCCTGCCAGATGTGAAACTTGATCGGATCTTGCTGATCGGCGCTGGTGGTGCTGGTGCCGCTTTGGCCTTTGCCCTGCAAGATCTCGGCGTCACTGAGCTAATGATCGTCGACAGCAGAGCGGACGCGGCTTCGGCATTGGCGGATCGGGTCAACACGCTGACAGGAACGAAGACAGCACATGTTGTGGACGATGTCGCAAAGTGCGCCGCCAGCGCGAACGGTATTGTCAACGCTACGCCTATGGGTATGGCGAAATTGCCCGGAACCCCGATCGACACGGCGCTTCTGACCCCGGACCACTGGGTTGCGGAGATCGTTTATTTTCCTTTGGAAACCGAGTTTCTGCGCATCGCAATCGCAAAAGGGTGCCGCACCCTCGACGGATCGCGCATGGCGGTCTTTCAGGCTGTCCGCGCCTTTCAACTCTTTACCGGCCGCGATGCCGATGCCGCCCGGATGATGGCGACATTCAAAGGCTTCGACGCCACATGATCCGTTGTCATGCCGACAACGAAACGAAACGCGACAGGGAGGAATACCAATGCGTTTGACGACCACCAAGAAACTGATGACCGGGGCCGCGGCCCTTGCACTGATGGCGAATGCCGCGTTCGCGCAGGATGCCATCGAACTGATCTACTCGGACACCGTATCCCCGACCGATATCCGCTCTGAAACTCTCCAGACGGAATTTGGCGATTGCTTGGGCGTGGGTTTTGATTTTCAGCCATTCCACGGTGCGACGCTATTCGAACAAGGCACTGAACTGACTGCCATGCAGCGGGGCAACCTCGACATGGGCAACCTCGCGCCGTTTGATTTTCAGAACCAGGTGCCATCGACCAGCGTGCTCGGCACCCCGTTCCTGTTCCGGGATTACGAACACATGCGTGCTGTCTACGACAGCGACGTGATTGACGACATGCTGGCCGAGATCGAAGAGACTGCAGAGGTCAAGGTTCTTGCGTTTCCCTATATCGGCGCGCGCCACATCGGCTATGTCGGTGATGAACGGATCATGACACCCGAAGACCTTGACGGTGTGCAGTTGCGCATGCCGCCGGGCGAAGGCTGGCAGTTCGTAGGCGAGGCCATGGGTGCAACACCCGTGCCGGTGCCGTTCACCGAAGTTTACACAGCCCTTCAGACTGGCGCGATCGACGGTCAGGACAACGGATTTCCTGCCACGCGTTCGATGAAATTCGACGAGGTGCTGACCCACATCGGCACCACCAGTCACCTGATCGCGTCAAATCTGTTCACCATCTCGCTTGAGACCTGGAATGAGTTGACACCCGAACAGCAGACAACCGTTCAAGACTGCGCCGACGGGTTCGAGGCGGCACTTGATGCGATCACTCTCCAGCAAGAGGCTGATTTGGCTGCGGAAATCGCAGCCAATGGCGTTGACGTTTACATGCCCGACAACGCGGCCTTCCGCGAACATGTTCTGGGTGTGTATCGGGCGTCCGAGTATTCGGCTGACTGGCCCGAAGGTTTGGTCGAAGCCATCGGCGATATGTAATCGCCGACCCAATGATCTCTGGCGGGGCCGGCCAATTTGGCCCCGCTCATAGACCACACCGGAGCGGAGGCCGGTCACCATGGAAGCTCTTGTCAAAACCGGACTGTGGCTGCGCGCGCGTGCCGAAAACATCCTTGCAGCGCTGCTGCTGAGCATGTTCGTCGTGTTCCTTTTGCAAGTCCTGTTTCGCTACGTGCTTAATATTTCCGTCGACTGGACGGTGGAATGGGTCACGCTCGCGTGGCTCTGGGGCATCCTGTTCGGCTACGCCTTCGTTGTGAAAGGCCGCGAGGTGATCCGCCTCGATATGGTGTATTACGCCGTTTCCCGTACTTGGCGCCGCGTCTTTGACATCTTTGGCGGTCTTGTGATCGCGGTGATTTTTATTTTCACGCTTCCAGCTGTTTGGGATTACATCGATTTCATGGCGCGCGAACGCACGGCGGCGCTGCGCATTCCCTTCAACTGGGTCTTTTCCATCTACATGCTGTTCGCGGTGGCCGTGATCATCCGCGCGCTTGTTCAGGTCTGGGATGCCGTCACCGGACGTGGTCCGCACGTCCACCTCCCCCAAGATCCGGAGTCGCACGACTATGACTGATCCACTTACCCTTGCGATCGTGTTGATCGTCGTCCTCGTGATTGCGGGACAGTCGGTGGGCATCACCATGATCGCCGGATCGCTGACCTATCTTGTGCTTGCTGGCCGTGATCCGGGACTGGCACCTGAAACCATGTTGCAGGGCTTGTTCAACGGCTACACCTTGCTTGCCATCCCGCTGTTTATCCTCGCGGCCGACATCATGAACGTAGGATCTCTTGCCGACAGGCTGCTCAGGTTCTGTCAGGCGCTCGTGGGTCGATTCCGTGGTGGGCTGGGGCACGTCAACGTCGTCTCGTCGGTAATCTTTTCAGGCATGTCCGGCTCTGCCGTGGCGGATGCAGTGGGCATGGGCAAGATTATCATCGGAATGATGACGAAAGATGGGCGCTACTCCCCCCAATACGCCGCCGCGATCACCGCTGCCACGGCGACCATCGGGCCGATCATCCCTCCGTCAATCCCCATGGTCCTTTATGCATTGGTCGCGGACCAATCCATCGGCTTCCTGTTCGCCGCCGGCATACTGCCCGGCCTGATGATGGCCTTCATGATGGCCGGAATGAACTACGTCATCGCTCGCCGCCGAAATTTCCCCGTGGACGATGTCGTTCCCGCGCGTGAACTACCGGCCTTGACGTTCAAGGCGCTGCCAGCCCTTCTCCTTCCAGTCATCTTGTTAGGCGGCATTTATGGCGGCGTCGTCACTCCAACGGAAGCCGCTGCCGTTGCGGCCTTCTACGCGCTCGTCATTTCCATTGTTCTTTACCGGTCGGTGAGCATCAGGCAGTTTTACGGGGCGCTTTTGTCATCCGCGCGGTCTACCGCCGCAGTTGGCATTCTTGTCGCGGGTGCGCTGGCGTTCGAATACGTGATTGTGCGCGAACAGGTGCCCAACCAGATCGCATCGGTGATGCTCGACTGGGAAATGAACGCCATCACGTTCCTGATCGCCGTCAACGTTCTCATTCTGGTTCTGGGATGTGTCCTTGAGGGTGGTGCGATCCTGCTGATCATTGTCCCGATCCTGATCCCGACAGCAGAGGCACTGGGCATCGACATGGTCCATTTCGGTGTCGTCGTCGTCGTCAACGCAATGATCGGGCTGATTACGCCGCCCTACGGGTTGCTGTTGTTCATTGTGTCGAATGTCTCTGGCGCACCAATCGGCAAGGTCATTCAGGAAATCTGGCCGTTCCTGCTGGCGCTGATCGCCGCCCTGATAGTGATCACTTTTGTGCCGGACATCGTTCTGTTCCTGCCGCGACTGCTTGGCTATAACGGATAACTTTTCATGAAAACATCAATCGCGACTGTGTCCATTTCCGGCAATTTGCTCGAAAAGCTTGAAGCCATTGCCGCCGCCGGTTTTGACGGGATCGAAATTTTTGAGCAGGATTTCATCGCCCATGACGGCAACCCCCGCGAGGTCGGTGATCTGATCCGCTCCATGGGGCTGGAGATCACGTTGTTCCAACCGTTTCGAGATTTCGAAGGCCTGCCAGATCCCTTGCGCGCCAAGGCGTTCGACCGCGCGGAACGCAAATTCGATCTGATGGAAGAGTTGGGCACCGACCTGGTTCTGATCTGTTCGAGCTGCCATCCAGCAGCCCTGGGTGGGATCGACCGTGCTGCCGCCGATTTCGCGGAACTGGGCGATCGGGCCGCCAAACGTGGCCTGCGCGTCGGATACGAGGCTTTGGCATGGGGCACGCACGTCAACGACCATCGCGACGCGTGGGAGATTGTCAGGCGTGCAGACCATGAAAACGTAGGCCTTGTCTTGGACAGTTTCCACACGTTGGCCCGCAAAATCGATCCTGAAACGATCCGGCGGATTCCCGGTGACAAGATCTTCTTTGTCCAGCTTGCCGATGCGCCCCTGATCGAGATGGACTTGCTGTATTGGTCGCGCCACTTCCGTAATATGCCGGGCGAAGGTGAACTTGCAGTGGCCGATTTCATGACAGCCGTCATGGCGACGGGATACGCAGGGCCGATCTCGCTCGAAATCTTCAACGATCAGTTCCGTGGCGGGCAGCCCAAGACGATTGCAAAGGATGGTCACCGGTCGCTGGTGGCGCTTATGGATGATGTGCGCCGAGCAGTGCCCGCAACGGCAACGACTGCGCCTGAAATGCCCGCGCGCGCCAATGTCGACGGGGTATCCTTTGTCGAGTTCGCGACCCGAGGCCATGAGGCCGATGCATTCGAGGCCATGCTGCAGACGCTTGGCTTTCGCCACGCCGGCACCCACATCGCAAAGCAACTCGCCCTCTGGATCCAGGGCGACATTCGGATTGTCGTGAACCGTGAAACCACAGGCTATGCCAGCAGCGCCTATGCCATGCACGGTACGACCGTGTGCGATATCGGCCTGTCGGTCTGTGATGCCAAACAGGCCGTC
The DNA here is from genome assembly GCF_900110705.1 of Loktanella sp. DSM 29012. Taxonomy (GTDB): domain Bacteria; phylum Pseudomonadota; class Alphaproteobacteria; order Rhodobacterales; family Rhodobacteraceae; genus Loktanella; species Loktanella gaetbuli. The sequence goes on from NZ_FOEJ01000001.1 coordinate 409,511, forward strand.
AGCCGCGCTCAGCATCTTGGCGCTGATCTGTTCAAGCAACCGATCGGCCCGGGCGAAATTGATATTCCCGCTATCCGGGGTCTAAGCGGCAGCGTTCTGCATTTCGTCGACGCGTCGTCGGCGCTCAAGAGCATCTGGGACGTGGAATTCAACCAGATGTCCAATGAGGCCGCAGATGCGGGCCTGATGCGGATCGACCATTTGGCCCAGACGATGAGCTATGACGAAATGCTCAGTTGGTCGCTGTTCTACACCACCATGTTCGATATGCGGAAATCACCGATGGTTGATGTGGTCGATCCCGACGGCCTTGTGCGCAGTCAGTCGATCGAAACGCCGGACGGTGCGTTCCGGATCACCCTGAACGGCGCTGACACGCACCGCACGATGGCGGGCGGTTTTCTGGCTGACAGTTTTGGCGCATCGGTCCAGCACATCGCACTGACCAGCGACGATATCTTCGCGACCAGCGCCGCCATGACCGAAATGGGTTTCAAGCCCCTGCCGATGGCCGACAACTACTACGCCGATCTTGCAGCCCGTTTTGACCTCGACCCAGATCAATTGGAACGACTGAAGGCTGGCAATATCCTCTATGACGAAGATGCGAAGGGATCGCTCTACCATTTCTATTCACGCCCCTACGCGGGCGGTATGTTCTTTGAGATCGTGCAGCGACAGAATGGCTACTCCGGTTACGGCGCACCGAACGCCCCATTCCGTATCGCCGCGCAAAAACGGCTGATGCGACAAAAGGGAATGCCGCGGATGTAAGCAATACTTCATTTCGTTAGCGCGAGCATTTGAACTTGTGTCACAACAAAATATTTCAACATCCAGCGTCGATGAGCGCATATAATACACCGGACCTATACCCCTTAGGTAATTTTTTGCACCACAGCGTTCAGCAGCCTTCATTTTGATGTATGTCCGCTATTGCTGTTGTTCGAAGTAATTTAGGCAGAGCAACGAATGCCCGCTTTCCGCCCGACGTGTCGCCTTTCCATCGTGAACAGCAAGAGTGAGCGACTCCTATAATCTTGTCTTGTAGCTGTCCGCTTTGCAGTCGGCAGCGGAGGATGTCATCGACTCAAGCGATGAACGACACGATTCAAAGCTCACGTTCCCCGCCAAGATGATCAATGGTTTGAACGAAAAACGCGATGGTTTGATCAATGTGGCGGTGCTGCGTGAAACTTTCGCCATTTCCGACATCCAACTGAATGCATTGAAAGCTGCCAAGCTTGTTGAACCGACAGTGCAAAGGGCGCGTGCCCGTTTAGCTTGGGATCCGACAAAGATTGAAGCTTTCCTGAGCAAGCTGACCGAAAAATCTACTGACATCAGTCGCGACGATCAGAATTGGGAGCACATCCACGATGCAGCTGTCAGATGCCGATTGACGATTGGGATCGTCGTGGCCGCTGTGTTGAAGGATGACGTCGCCGTTGGCATTGATCACAAACTAAAAGGCTATGCAGCAGTCCATGTTGTGCCAGAGGAGATTGATGCGCTGGCGAGAAAGCATTTCCCGGAAGGTCAGTCCCCGTTCGTCTTCGGACAGGGCTTGGGTATCGTGACAATGGGAACCATGCAGGCGCTGATCGATTCAGGCCTGATGGAGGCCAAAGTCATTTTGGATCCCAAGTCCGATGAATCACGCCATGGTGTCACTGCTGCAGATGCTGACGCGTTCCACGCAAAGTTCCTGACGCTTCGGACCGCTGCTGCAGAGGTTGGTGAACCAAAGCGTGTAATTAAGGCTTTGATCGAGGCAAGTGAGGTCGAAGAGGTCTCAACTGCGCACCAAAGGTTCGACGGCATCTATCTGAGGCAGGATGTGGAACGCTCTGCATTGAAAAACCGCAATCGCAAATAATACCTGCAAAAACCACTGCGCGGAAAAGAGATGGTGTGATTCTTGGAAAAGGGATGCTGTAATTCACTGCCAACGAAAGGGAAAGTCCGCGCAACACGAAGTCCGACCGCGAATCGAATGATGGAAAGTCGTTCAAAATCAACATCTTGATCGGTAGCAAAACCGAATCGAAAGTGATAGTCCGCGCACGAAAGCAATAGCCTGCGCAAACTTTATTTCGTCTTTTCCCGACCGGACCTGCCGGGCTTCGGACATGAAAAAACCCGCCTCAAGGAGGCGGGTCATGGTGTCGTGGTGGTTGGGTCGGTGGGGTATTAGTCGTCGAGGGCTTTCACGAACGGATGATCTTTCCGATACAGCGTCTGGTAGCCACTGTGCATGAAGGGTGTGGCGACCCGCGCGCATTCGGTTTTGGAGGCCCACCAGTCCGTGAAGTGATCCCTGGTCAGGGTCTTGGCGCCGGCATGCTGTGAAACCGCGACCGCACCTTTGGTCACCTCCAGAAGCAGGCCCCACCGCGACGCGGAGGCGGCGATCAGCCGATCGAAGAAGTCCTGTGTCATCAGATCTGGGTCCACTTGGGCCCCGGCCCGGAGCGCATAGCTGCCGACAATTTCATGGATGGTCTGATAGTCCTCCGGGACGCTGATGTCGCTGAAGCGCACGCGGTGCAGGAGACGGTAGAGCTGGGGCTCAGACTTCATGTAACCATCGAGCTCCGGTACCCCCGAAAAGATCAGGATCAGCGGCCAGTCATGGGACTTCATCAGGGTCTTGAACGAGTCCAGAACCGCGAGCCTGTCAGCGTCGCTCTTCGCCCGAAAGATGTGCTGGGCTTCGTCGAAGTGGATACCGACGATGCCCGCCAGCTTGGCCTCGCGCACCACGATGTCCCAGATCTCGCTCTGCGTCAGCCTGGCCTTGGCGCTGATCGGGTAGCCGAGGGCGTTAGCCGTGGACGTGCCAAGATCCTTCCAGGTGCCGATACCCTTCAGCACGCACTCAGCAAACCGCGCACGCGACCCATCCGGCAGGGCGATCCCGTCCGCATTGAAGCGGCGGATCAGGGCGCCGATCTCCGTTGTCTTGCCGCTCCCGGAGGGGCCTGTCACGAGAAGCCCTTTGGTCTCGAAGCGGTCGCCGCTGATCAGGTGGCCCAAGTGCGCGCTGAACACGCGGGCAAAGTCCGACTTCAGCTTTCCGGCACGGACCAGGGGATAGATCCGGCTACCCGTGTCTGCTGCTGCGTCCCTATAAGCCTCGATGATGAACTCGCTCATACCTTACTCTCCGTGATGGGACTGAACATGGGTTTCGTGATCGTGGTCTTTTCGTCGTTTGCCGCCTCCGGCGGCGTCGCACCGGGCGTCATCGCGTCGTGATCGACGTGGTGGGTCGATGGTTCCAAGGGCGGGGTGTCTGGTGCGGCGGGTGACGCCGGCTCATCCTGGGCTGGCAAGCCGGCATAAGGCGCGGGGGAACGCGTGCGGTCCATGATCGACCCCGGTGCCACAGTTGTCACCGAACGGGACATCGACACGAGCTCCACGTTCGCCATGTCGGCCGCGAATTTCCACAGCTTGTCGATCCGCGCGTAGGACGAAGGCAGGTCGGAGTCGGGAAAAAAGCCTGACTCACGAACCCTACGCCTGCGTGCTTCAGCCAGATGCTCTTCGTGCAATGTCCGCAGTCCGGGGTTGGCCTCGATCGCCGCGCGCTTGACAGCCAAGATCTCTTCGAGTGTCAAATCTGCAAATATCGTCATTGTCAGGTCAGCAGTGATGAGGTCCTTCGTTTCAGCATTCAGGATCGTCACTTGTCGCGGGTCGTCAGGATTCAGCATGACGGTGCATTTCTTACGCGCGCCGCCCGCGAAGCGCTGCAGTGCCGACGAATTGTAAGGGATGCCCATGAACTTGACCCCCTCCGACGATGTTGTTGCCTGCTCTTCCTCCCCCAGATGCAGACGCAGCATTTCGGCAGACGGTGCATCGATGCCGTCGCTCCGTTCACGGACCTCTTCGAATTTCTGCCACGGCGTCGCACCGAACATGCCGGTGCCGTTGTGCTGGGTGTACGGGTACTCGTCGACGAAGTACCGGGTGATGACGCCCATCAGAGCGTCAGGGGTGATCTCAGCCTTCTTCTGACCATCGTATCTGTTCAACTCACCCGGGCGGCTGCCGGTATAACCAGGCAAGAAGTTCAGGACCTTCCACTGCAGGGTCCCGAAGGGGCGTTCTGCATATGCGTTGTCAGTCGAGTTATACGCGCGGCCAGTCATGACAGCCGTGCCGAGCCCGAGCTGACTTGCATAAACCTCTCCGTTACGTGCCGCGGTGCCATTGTCCGACTTCACAAGAGCCAAGCTGACAGGCGGCGCAGGATCGTGCTTGCAACCGTAGCGGACCTTTTCACGGGTTTTGTCGCGCATGGCCATCCGGAGCAACTTCTTCTGATGATCACCGTCAGCCGTTTCAGCAAGAAGCCACGCCAATGGCAGCCGGGTTGCTACGTCGATCATGAAGAACAGCCACAGACGACGAATTTCCCTTTTTTCGAGGGGCTCATTTGCCTTCGCGCGGTCGATTTTCTTGATGCAGGTCTCGCCTTTTGCATTTGTGAAGATCGACATGAGATACTGATCGGTCGGGCAAGTTTCACCGTATTTCAGGGCACGAATATCCGTCGATCCGGCGCCGTATTTGTTCTGGGCATGGCGTTTGCCGTTACGTCCCGCCTCTACCATTGTCTGAGGCAACTGCCGGAAGCGCGTCCGGATCGTTGTCACAGAGGGAAGTTTCACCCCCTTGAGGATGTCCTGCTCCGAAAGCTTGAATGCAGCCTTTGAGTTCTCGTAAAGCGGCCCGATCTTCGGTTGCTGTGTGCTCAGGTACAGGTTGGCAACGTAGTCGATGAACCGCTCTTGAGTTGCACACATCCGCCGCCTTTGATCTTCCGGTGGCCCCTTCAGGTGATGACGGCGTGCCAGCACGATCGGCTCACGTCCATAGCTGATGAAGGTACTCCTCATTTCCTGGAGCGTACGGCCAGACGGCAGCGAATGAGGTCGCTTGGCGCTACCGATGTGGGTGTCGTGAAAGAGGTGCGGATTGTCGGAGAGCGTCTTTGCTATGTCGCGCAGCCGGCGGTGGACATCAGCACGATCAAGATAGCGCTGAGTGAGCTTTCTGCCTTCCGCTTCGAGGACATCCATCGCAAGGATCAACCCCAGTCGTGCGCGCACATCGCGCTGCTCGGCCTCTGGCAGCTGAGCCAGTTTTTCGAGGCCGCCCGTGTAATCCAGAAGCTTCCGGCGAGTCTCGGCCATCACGGGCGTGATGACTTCGCCATCACCGACAGTCAGGGCCTCGGTGACGCGCCGGAACGGCAGCACGATGCACTCGCCATCGTCGATCCCCTCGACGGCATACCCTTCGGGATCCTTGCCCACCACGCGCCAGCGGCGACGTTCAAGCACCAGCTCCGACCCTTGGGGGATCCTGTATGTCGCCTTCGCGGACATCAGGCCACCCAGATCCGGGAGTATTCACTGATGACGGTGTTCCAGTTCGCCTTGATCGCGCCCTGACCCACGAGGCGCAGAACGGCATCGGATGCCCGGCCCCAGCTGATATCGCATTGTGCCAGCAACTCGCGCATCAGCCAGTAATGGCAAGTGCGCGCCTGATCGAGAACGTGCCTGTCTGCATCCTCGTCGGCTGCTAAAGTCGCCTTGTAAATGCGGAGAAGGTTGTCCCTGTAGGCGCGCACGTAGTCATCGCCATTCACGATGATCTTGTCATCCGCGAACGAGGCCGGGGTTGCGGCGAAGATCGCCGCGATTTCGTCTTGGGTCTTTCGCCGATCGAGGCTCGTGCCATTGCGCACGAAGATTGCACGCCTGAAGCCATCGCTGAAGGTGACGCGCAGATCGAAGCTGTGTTTGCGGGGCTTTTTTCCGCCATACGGATAGAAGATGGGCGGAAGCTGAACCTCGAGCCCGTAGACATCCGGCGAGAGCATCGCTTCGAGACCAACCGCCATTTCCCGCTGCCCGTCGAAATGATAGACCTTGGGCTGCCCCTTCGTCGCCGGTGTGGCCAATGTCATCGAGACGCGTGACGCGGAGCCGCTGCGGGTGAGCGGGTTGTGATAGCCATCAAAGGGCAGGACACCGTAGATCGGGCCCACCTTGAGCGCCGGCATCTTCTTCTGCTTGCCAGTCGATGTATCCCATTCGAGCGGATAAGGCATGACGTCTCCGTTCTCATCCGCACATGCGTTTGAGGTCTTGGTTTCAGTTCTGAAGGGGTTGGTTCGCCGCACCGCTAAAAGCCGGTGCATTTTTGCGGACATCCCCCGTCCGGTTTTGTGGTATTCAGCGGGCGCGCGGGCCGTCTGCCCGCGTGGCGCTGATCTCGATAGCTGATGGTTTGGAACCGTTCAGCCACTTTTTATTCGAGTCAAACGCTAAGTTTTTCAGCAACTTAGCTTTTCTTTCCCCTCGTCGCATTCGCAGGGTCGAACGCCGTTTCCCGGCGTATCATCCCTGCTTCGTCATCCGTCGCACCAGCTGTCCCGGCGCGTTATGATCAGGATTTAGGTCAGGCATTTTTCAAATGAAAGATTCCGGGGAGTCGGTAGATGTGGATCGTCGATCTACTTTACTCAATACCGAGCGCACGCCAGCGTCGGCGCTGAACTTCAGCTTCGAGATGCCGCAGGTGAGCCTCGCTCCCAGTTGCCACATCTGGTGGAATGTCCGGGAGGTCGACGCAGATGCAGTGTCCCAGGAGGCCGCCGTGAGGCTTCGTGAGATTTGTCATCAGCCTCGCACGCAGCTTGACGGCTGTCGCGTAGGCGACGCCATGCCGGCCTTGAAGCTGGCGCAGAGACGGCATTCGGCGCATCTGCAGGTGCTGGATGAAGTCAGCCGCAACCTCGAAGTTGAACTTCAGTCCCTTGTGACTGCCATGGAGATCGGTCCCTGACGTGAGGCTGAAATGGGTCTTGCAATTTCGGCATACGAAGAGTTTTCGCACATCGAGAAAATGAACATCCGTCTGGCTGCAGGCCGGGCAGACGGCCCCTTCCGGCCAACGCACGTCATAGAGGCGCGCCTCGCAGGCCTTCTCGGACGGAAAGGCGGCATCGATGCCACCGTGCGGCAGACCGAGAAACAGGGAGGTCCAGTGAATCAGTTCTGCGGTTCGGTCCGGAAACGGGTGCGCGGTCATCTGGCGACGTCTATATGGCGGCGCGCCGGGGATGAACCGGCAAAACGAAATCCATCAAGCCCAGAGTTAAGAGGCGCTGCGTTGCAGCTTGCGTTTCAGAGGTCTCGACAAAGCTGCAATATCGGTCTTCAGGTTGCCGACAGTAAGGCGCGTTGCGCGGTTTTGCGATCCGACCAGAGCCTCCTCCAGCGTCAGACGCTCGAAACCCTCGATCGCATGGCCGGGGTCTAGCCCGCATCCAGCACGTGCGCAGCAATGCAGCACATCTTTCAGGACCCCGCTAGCATCGCGTGACTGACGGCCATCAGGTAATCCCAGTCGTCGATCGCGGTGCTGGCGACCTTGTGCTTCATGTCGATGGTCAGGAAGGAATGGCCGTGGACGAAGGACCACAGGATATAGGCCCTGCGCTGCACCTCTGCGTCCGCCTGCGGCAGATCGAGGCACAGCGCCACGGCCTGTGCCACCACGCCGAAGCAGGCCTCGCCTTTGGCCATCAGGTCGGGCGCGTCCTCGTGGCCTTCGGTCAGGCCGAACATCAGCCGGAACACGCCGGGTTCCGCGCGAGCGAACGCGACATAGGCCTGACCAACTGCCGCCACGGCTTCAAGTGACCCCAGTGGATGCGCAGTGGCACCGGCCTCCATCGCCGACCGCAGGCGGTCCATAGCTTCGCTCACAACGCCGCGCAGGATCTCTGAGCGGTCCTTAAAGTGCTTGTAGGGTGCGGCGGAACTGACACCGGCGCGCCGTGCTGCCTCGGCCACGGAAAAGCCGTCGGGGCCATGGGTTTCCACCAGTTCGCGGACGGCAGAGATCAGTTGCGCACGCAGGTCGCCGTGATGGTAGGCGGGTTTGGCCACGGGGGGCACGGGATGGTGCGGATCGCCTGACACTGACAGTTGGGCCTTTCAGTAAAGTAAGCACCATTCACTTTTGTCTTGACGAAAGTTAGCACTGCTTACATATATTGGCAATACAGCAGGATCAGGATCCGAATCCCGCCTCTTGCCAGTTCACTTCGACCGTATCGAAACCGCGATCCGATGCCACCTGACGCCGTACAGCGGGTGGGCTGGCCGCGCCGTATCACGAAAGGCCCCATGCCGATGACGACCGATGTCTATATCTCGATCACCGGCCTGACGGTGCGGCGGCCGTGGCACACGCCGATCTTCTGGGCGCTTGCGGTGCAATCCATGATGCAGGCGCGCGAGGCGGACGGCAACCTGTCGGCGGACGCCCGCACCATCGACGGCGTGCATCACACGCTGTCGGTCTGGACCGATCAGGCGGCGATGCGGGCCTATCTGACGACGGGTGCGCATCTGAAGGCGATGCGGCGGTTTTCGTCGATCGCGACCGGCAAGGTGGTGGGGTACATGACGGCGCAGGTGCCGGACTGGGCCGATGTGCCCGCGATCTGGCGGGACCGGGGGCGAGCGGTATGATGCGACTGCGTCGGACCGTAGGGAGGGTCGTGACCCCGGGGGTCACGCTGGCCGTCTTCGTCGGTGCCGCACTGGCGGTGCAGGCGGGGCTGGCGGCGCTGGCCGTGGACGACCCGGCGTCAGCAGCAGACAACGCGCCGCGCACAACCGTTGGCGTCATGACCGTCGCGATGCAGGACGGCTATGACGTTACGCGCCGCTTCACTGGACAAATCGAGGCTGCGGCCCGCACCGATCTGGCGTTCGAGCTGGGCGGGCGCGTGACCGAGATGCTGGTGGACGAAGGTGATGTGGTCGCCGCTGGCGCCGTGCTGGCGCGGCTGGACACCAGCGCGCTGGTGCCCGAACGCGCGGCGCTGGAGGCGGAGCTTGCCGCACTTGCCGCCGACGCGGAACTGGCGCGCCTGACCCTTGGGCGCAGTGACGCGTTGACCGAGAGGGGCTTTCGGTCGGTTGCCGCGCAGGATGACGCGCGCCTGACGCTGGCGCGGGCCGAGGCGGGCATGGCCGCCGTGCGTGCGCGCATCGCGGGCGTCGATGTGCGGCAGGAGAAATCCGTGCTGACCGCCCCCTATGCCGCCCGCATCGGCGCGCGGCTGGCCGATGTGGTGCAGACGGTGGCGGCGGGGCAGACGGCTCTGGTGCTTTATGACACGGCACCCGCCCGTGCCAGGATCGGTCTGCCCCCCGATCTGGCGACGGGGCTGAAAGTGGGCGATCCGGTCAGGATCAAGATTGCAGGCACGGTGCAGACCGCGACCCTGCGCCAGATCCGCCCTGACCTCGATCCCGACACGCGCAGCCGGTCCGTCGTCGTGACCCTGCCTGCGGGCGCGGCCCCGGTGTTGGGCGACACGGTGGCGGTGCTGCTGACGCAAACGGTCGAAGATCCCGGCTTCTGGGCCCCGCTTGCCGCCTTGCGCGAAGGCGTGCGCGGGTCGTGGTCGGTGATGGCGGTGGAAACCGCGCCGGAGGGCGACCGCACGCTGCCTGCGGCGGTCGAGGTGATTCACAGCGATGGCGGGCGCGTGTTCCTGCGCGGCACCCTGCCGCCGGGGGCGCGGATCGTCGCCACCGCCCCCGACCGCGTCGCACCGGGTCAGCTCGTGCTGGGCGACCTGACCTCTGATCTGGCGGAGTAGGCACGATGGACACGCTGTTCTTTCGCCAACCCCGCCTTGTCCTTTTGGCGCTGCTGGTGATCCTGTCGGCCGGCCTGTCCGCGCTGGTGTCGATCGGGCGACAGGAAGACCCGACCATCACCAACATCTTCGCCACGATCACGACCGTCTTCCCGGGTGCCGATCCCGCGCGGGTCGAGGCGCTGGTCACCACCAAGATCGAGACTGAACTGCGCGCCATCCCCGAGATCGCCGAGGTGTCGTCCACCTCCGGCACCGCGATCTCTGTCATCTCGATCGAGCTGATCGAGACGGTCCCGCCTGAGACGATCGAACAGCTGTGGGCGCAGGTCCGCGATGCGGTGGCCGATGCACAGCGGTCTTTCCCGCAGGGCGTGCTGGAGCCTGATTTCGACAGCGACGGTGCGGGCGGGTATGCCGCGATATTTGCGCTGACCATGCCCGACGGCTTCAGCCCGACCCGCGCCGCCCGCGAGGCAGAGGCGCTGGCCGACGCCCTGCGGCGTGTGACGGGCACCAGCCTTGTCGCCTTGCACGGTCTGGCCGAGGAAGAGGTTCTGATCACGCTCGACCCCGACCGCGTAGCGGCTCTTGGCCTGACCGCCGATCAGGTCGCCGCCGAGATCCGCGCCGCGGATGCCAAGGTGCAGGCCGGTCGACTGCGGGGCGATCAGACCGATCTGGTGCTGGGCATCACGGGAGAGATCACGTCGCTGGACCGCCTGCGGGCGGTGGTCCTGCGACAGGATCCGGCGGGCCGCGTGACGTTGCTGGGCGATGTGGCGCAGATCACGCGCGGGCCGCGCACGCCGCTGTCCGAGGCCGCGCTTCATCAAGGGCAGCCCGCGATCCTGATCTCGGCCAAGCTGAGCGAGGGATTGCAGGTCGACCGCTGGATGGACGGCATCCGCGCCGCCGTCGCGACCAGTCCGACGCATTGCCCTGGGGCCTGTCAATCGAGACCGTCTTCGACCAGAGCCGCTACACCCTCGACCGTCTGGCCCAGGTGGGGGTGAACATGGCGGCGGGCGTCGCGCTGGTCGTCGTCGTGCTGTTCGTGACGCTGGGCTGGCGGTCGGCGCTGATCGTGGCGATGGTCCTGCCGGTCGTCTCTCTCGCCTCGGTCGCCACGCTGAACGCGCTGGCCGTGCCGATCCATCAGATGAGCGTGACAGGCCTGATCGTGGCGCTTGGCCTGCTGGTCGATGCGGCCATCGTGATGACCGACGAGGTGGGCAAGCGGCTGACCGCTGGCCTGACCCGGTTGGCGGCGGTCGCGGGTGCGGTGCGGCGGCTGACGATGCCGCTGGCGGCCTCCACCGTGACCACGATCCTGTCGTTCCTGCCGCTGCTGCTGTTGCCGGGGCCTGCGGGGGATTTCGTGGGCTCCATCGCGATTTCGGTGATCGTGATGCTGGCGTGGTCCTTTGTCGTGGCCGTCACGATCACGCCTGCCATCGCGGGGCGCTGGTTGCGCATGGGCGACGGCGCGCCCACCCGCGACGGCATCCTGATGCGGGCCTTCCGCGCGGTGCTGGCGCTGTCCATGGCGAACCCGCTTCGCACCGTGGCGCTGGCGCTGGTGGGGCCGGTGATGGGCTTTCTCGCGCTGCCGACACTGACGCCGCAGTTCTTTCCCGGCGTGGACCGCGACCAGTTCCATATCGAGGTGGACATGCCCCCCGGCACCGGCATCGCGCAGACCCTGCGCGTGGTCCGCGAGATCGACGCGCGGCTGGCGGGCGATGATGGCATCATCGACGTCGCATGGGTCACGGGGCGGTCGGCGCCCGCCTTCTATTACAACATGGTGGGCAACCGCGATCAGGCCCCGGCCTTTGCGCAGGCGCTGATCCGCACCGCGTCGCCCGCCGCCACGACGCGCCTGTTGACCGCCTTGCAGGCCGACCTGCCGCCCGCCTTTCCGCAGGCGCGGCTGGTCATCAACAGTCTGACGCAAGGACCGCCCGTGAATGCACCGCTGGAACTGCGGCTGGTGGGGCAGGACATCGACGCCCTGCGCCGGGCCGGTGACGACCTGCGTGCCAGGCTGGCGCGGGTGTCCACCGTGGCGACCGTGCGCACCGGCATCGCCGGCGGCACACCGAAGCTGACGCTTGAGGTCGACGAGGCGCGTGCGCGGCTCCTGGGTCTCGATCTGGGCCAGGTCGCCGGCCAGATGGAGGCGGGGCTGGAAGGCGTCACCGGCGGGTCGCTGCTGGAAGGGACCGAGGAACTGCCCGTTCGCGTCCGCCTTGGGGCCGGTCTGCGCGGCGATCAGGTGGCCATCGGCGACATGCCGATCCTGCCGCCGGGGGCCGCCGCCAGCGCTGCACGGGGCGCATTCCCCGCCGTGCCGCTGTCCACGCTTGGCACCCTGCGGCTGGAGCCCTCCGAAAGCACGATCACCCGCCGCAACGGAGAGCGGGTCAACACCGTGCAGGCGTTCCTGATGCCCGGTGTCCTGCCCGCCGTGGCGCTGAGCGAGGCGATGACCCTGCTGGAGGCCGAAGGCTACGCCCCGCCACAAGGCATCCGGCTGGAAACCGGGGGCGATTCGGATGCCCGCGACAGCACGGTGCAGGCGCTGGTGGCCCCCTTGGGTCTTATCATCACCCTGTCGATCGCAGTCGTGGTGATGACGTTCAATTCCTTCCGCCTGACACTGATCGCCTTCGCCGTCGCCGGGCTGTCGGCGGGGTTGTCGATGCTGGCGCTTGCGGTCTTTGCCTATCCCTTCGGCATCAACGCGATCATCGGTGTGATCGGGTCCATCGGCGTGTCGATCAATGCAGCCCTGATCGTGCTGTCGGGCCTGCAAGAGGACGCGCGCGCCAGCGCGGGCGACCGTGCGGCGATGGTCGATGTGGTGGCGGGATCCGCCCGGCACATCACGTCGACCACCATCACGACCGTCGGAGGGTTTTTGCCGCTGATCCTTGGCGGCGGCGGGTTCTGGCCACCCTTTGCCATGTCCATCGCGGGCGGCGTTGCGCTGTCCGTGACGCTGGCCTTCTTCTTTACCCCGCAGATGTTCGCGCTGACGCTGGCGCGCGGCGGTCGGTCGCAATCACCGATGCCGCAGCCAGCGAACGCCTGAAGTCACACCCACACGAAAGGCCCGATATGACCAAAAGCACTTTGATAGACCGTTACGGCCCGACGGCGCTTGTGACCGGAGCCAGCGACGGGATCGGCCGCGCCTTCGCCGTCCAGTTGGCCGAACAGGGGTTCGACCTGATCCTTGTCGCGCGGCGCGAGGAAGTGTTGCAGGACATGGCAGCGGATATTGGCAGCCGCTTTGATGTCAGCGTGCGCGTCTTGGCAATGGACCTCTCAGACCGCGCCAGCGTGACGGACCTGTTGGCTCAGACCGAAGCTGCGCCCGTGGGTCTTGTCGTCGCTGCTGCGGGCTTTGGGTCCGTCGGCGCGTTCCACGATCAGGATGCAGGCTCAGAGATCAACATGGTGGACCTGAACTGCCGGGCTGTAGTGGCGCTGTCGCACGGGTTCGCACGGCGCATGGTGGCGCAGAACCGGGGCGGGATCGTGCTGTTCGGCTCTTTGGTCGGGTTCAGCGGCGCGCCGATGTCGGCCACCTATGCGGCGACCAAGGGTTTTGTGCAGGGCTTTGCCGAAGGCATCGCGGCAGAGCTGCGTCCACACGGCGTTGATGTCCTGTCGGTCGCCCCAGGCCCCGTGGGCACCGGTTTCGCCTCCCGCGCAGGCATGCAGATGGGGCAGGCCGCGACCCCCGACATCGTGGCCCGCGCATCGCTGGCTGCCTTGGGGCGGCGCACGACGGTCAGACCCGGCGTTCTGGCAAAGGGTCTGGGATGGTCGCTGGCGATGCTGCCACGTTGGGGCCGTGTGCGCGTCATGGGCGTCATCATGAAGGGCATGGTCCGCAAGGGCGGCTGACGCGGCGCCCACCGTCTGGGCCTGGGCCGCCGCGCGTGGCATGATGGCCGCATGGCGCGACCCCGCGCCATCTGCGAAAGGCGCATCCGATGTTCGACACCTGCACATGGCTGAACCCACCCCGTCACTGGGCGGTCAAGGATGACGTGCTGGAGGTGACGACCGACGCCGGCAGCGATTTCTGGCGCGAAACGTATTACGGCTTCGTGCGCGACAGCGGGCATTTCCTGGGGCACGCGGTGCAGGGCGATTTCACCGCCACCTTGCGGGTGCGGGGTGACTACACGGCGCTGTACGATCAGGCCGGGATAATGGTGCGGGTGGACACGGACACCTGGATCAAGGCCGGGATCGAGATGTCGGACGGCGATGCCTGCCTTGGCAGCGTGCTGACCGTGGGACAGTCCGATTGGGCGACGTCGGCCTATGGCGGACCTGCGGGCGACCTCTACCTGCGGGCTACGGTGGCCAAGGGCGTCCTCCGGCTGCAAAGCTCTGCAGATGGGCAGCGCTGGCCGCTACTGCGGTTGTGCCCGTTTCCGCTAGCTGCGACCTATCTCGTGGGTCCGATGTGCTGCACGCCGGAACGCGCCGGGCTGACGGTGCGGTTTTCCGACTTCGACGTCGGCCCGCCGCTTGGCAAGGACCTGCATGACCTGACCTGATCCGGACGATGCGGCGCAGTTTGGGTGGTTGGTGCGGTCCGCCATTTCGTCTGCGCTGCAGGCGTGAGCGTTCGGTCCACCACAAGAAGCGGATGTCGCGTCCTGGATGGGTGGAGGGAACCGGACAGCAGTAGCCAACCGTAAGCGTGCCTCCACAAAAGCTGATCGGGATTTGCGAGGTAAGTGGAACGAGGAAAGTCGACGCTGAGGTTATTATGACGAACCGAGAGCCGGGGCGTAACATCACCATTGGCGCGGGGAGCATCGGACGAGCCTCCGACACTCCCCTGCATTCTGTTGACCTGACCAGCCGCTGCCTGGTCGTGAAAGCTTTTCCCGCTTATCGGGTGGCCCTTCCAGGCGCCGCTCGGACCTGCATCGGTTTCGATGCTCTATGTTTAAAGACCCTGAGGCATACGCGGGGTCTGCCTGCATCAATACTGCAGTCGCCATCGTGCAGCAATGCCTTTCGACCCCAGCTGCTGCTCAGCCCCGTGGGGGCTATTCCTCGCTTCCTGAAGCTCCATGAACACGTTCTGCATGAGGGATGAACGCGTCCTGGCGCTTCCTTCTTCAATCCAGGCCGACCCGACCTCGATCGAAGGCTATTCGGGCCAGATCGTGCAGCCCAAGATTTGCCTGTTGCCCCTTGTAAAAACGGATCCATACGGACCATTCTTCGAAGAAGCCAAGTTGACCTAGGGTATTGATATGCAGATTTCCGCGATCCTCGAATATATCGACAAGGGCCACATGGCCCTTCCGGAGTTTCAGCGCGGCTATGTGTGGGGACGCGAACAGGTCAGAGGGCTTTTCCAGTCGCTGTACCGTGGACATCCCGTCGGAAGTCTTCTGGTCTGGGCGACCGAGGCGTCAACAGCCGCCCACCGCGGCGATGGCCAACTGGCACCGGGTGTCGTGAAGCTGCTGCTAGACGGGCAGCAACGGATCACGTCGCTCTACGGTGTGATCCGGGGCAAGCCCCCGCGCTTCTTCGACGGCAATGACAAGGCATTCACCGACCTGCGCTTCAACCTCGAGACGGAGGAGTTTGAGTTCTTTCAGCCCATCAAGATGCGAGAAGACCCTCTCTGGATCGACGTGACCGAGGTCTTGCAGAAGGGGAACGCCGGGATCGGAGCGTTCATCACGAGCCTGAGCCAGAACCCGGCCACGCTGTCGAAGATCAGCGATTACATCGGCCGCCTGAACCAGCTGCTCGCCATTCGCGACAAGAACTTCCACATCGAAGAGGTCACGGGGCCTGACAAGACGCTCGACGTTGTGGTCGATATCTTCAACCGGGTGAACAGCGGCGGGACCAAGCTTTCCAAGGGCGACCTCGCGCTGGCGAAGATCTGCGCGGACTGGCCGGAGGCCCGCGATACGATGAAATCGAGTATCAGCCGGTGGCGGTCGGAAGGTTACGACTTCACGCTCGACTGGCTGCTGCGGTCCGTGAACACCATCCTGACCGGCGAGGCCAAGTTCCTCTACCTTCATTCCCAAGGATCCGAAGACATCGCGAGCGCGCTCAAGCGCGCAGTGAGGCATATTGATAGCAGCCTGAACATGATCGGCGGCCGGCTCGGTCTCGACCACGACAGGGTCCTGTTCTCGAAGTTTGCAATCCCCGTCATGGTGCGCTTCCTCGATGCTCATGGCGGCAAGCTTGACGAAAAGACGCGGGACAAGCTCCTCTTCTGGTTCATCCAGACCGGCATGTGGGGGCGCTTCTCCGGATCCGTCGAAAGCTTCATCGACAAAGATCTCGGCATCCTCGACCAGAGCGGCGGCGATCTCGACAAGCTGATTGGCGAACTGCGCCTCGCTCAGGGCGGGCTGAGGGTCGAGCCGGGCCATTTCCATTCGTGGAGCGTCGGTGCGCGGTTTTACCCCGTTCTCTACATGTTGACACGGATGACCCAGGCGCGGGACTGGGGCACTGGTCTGCCGCTCAAGAACAATCTGCTGGGCAAGATGAGCCGTCTTGAGGTTCATCACATCTTCCCGCGCGCGCGCCTCTATGACGCGAATTACGCCCGCGCGGAAGTGAACGCATTGGCCAATTTCTGCTTCCTGACCAAGGACACCAACCTCACGATTTCTGATCGTCGGCCAGAGGAGTATTTCCCGCAGATCGAAGCGGCCCATCCCGGTGCGCTGAAATCGCAATGGATCCCCCAGGACCCCACCTTGTGGAAAGTCGAGAATTATCGGGACTTCATCGAAGCGCGAAAGGAACTGCTTGCCGATGCCGCAAACGGATGCCTTGCGTCGTTGCTGCACGGCGAGACGGCTATCCTGGACGGATCCCGTGCGGCACGTCTGACGGACAAGGTGTTGCTTGGTGGGATCACGAGCCAGGAAGAAGCCAACGACCTTGAAGCGCTGAACGGCTGGGTCGCCGAGCAAGGATATGGCCGGGGCGAAATGTCCTTCGACGTCGTGGATCCTGCGACCGGCGAACAGCGCGCGATCCTCGACCTTGCATGGCCGAACGGCCTCCAGACGGAGTTATCGGAACCAGTCGCAGTCCTGTTGGGCGAAAGTGCGGAGCTGATCTCGCTCGCGAGTTCGGCCGGCTACCGATGTTTCACCACGACGGACGAATTCAGGTCATATGTGAACCGTCTGTCGGCGTCTGGGCGCGGTGTGGCGGCGGAATAGACGCTGCGGCGCAGGTCCATCGCAGGGCGCTGCTCTTGACCGGTGCTGGATTGGGTGGCGGCCCAGACACTCACAGTGCCCCGTACCTCGGTCGGCTTGGCACACGCCACGCGCGCGATGGTGTTCGCCCAAGCTAGGGTCCGCGGCCGGTCGGCCAAGAATGACTGGACCGTTTGCGGCCAGTTCGGCAAGTTGTCTGGACGGGATGGTGACATCAGGTTTCGAGGTCGCTGGCGACCCAAGTCTCCAAGTGAACTACCAGCTCCGCCGGGAGGTCGGACACCTCCGACAAGTAGCGCAGAAAGGTCTTTTCCGCTGGCTCGTCGCGATCGGTTGCGACGCGCGCCGTAGGGTAGAGTTCGGCCGCCTGTTCGCAGTCCACCGCGAGCGCCGCGATCTGACCGGGTGAAAACGGCCGCTGGATGGCATCGAAAGTGGGTTCGGCCAAATTCTCTTGGGATATTGATAGGAATTCCGACAGCAAGTTGCGGCTGACATTTGGGTCTCACAAGATGGATAATGAATGAGTTATTGCAACAGCGCCAATCGCGATTGAAAACTGTGCCCGTCACTGCTTGCGCAGCGTTAATATCAGCGCCAAGCAGTCGGGACCGTTTGTCCTGAGATATTTACCGGAAGGAATTTTGATGGCCGAAGTGCGCACCTCTGACCTCGGCTTCGAAGCTGATCTCTTCAAAGCCGCCGACCGCCTACGTGGCAACCTCGAGCCGTCTGAATACAAGCACGTCGTCCTTGGCCTCGTGTTCCTGAAATACATCTCCGAGGCGTTCGAGGCCTATCACACCAAGCTGGCCGAGGACGACTACGCTGACCCCGAGGACCCCGAGGAATACCTTGCCGAAAACATCTTCTGGGTGCCGCTAGAGGCGCGCTGGTCGAACCTGCGCAACAAGGCGCGCGACCCGAACATCGGCAAGATTATCGACGATGCGATGGAAGCCATCGAGCGTGTTCCGGCAAACGAAAAGCTCAAGGGCGTATTACCCAAGAACTATGCCCGCCCCACGCTCAACAAGGAGATGCTGGGCGACCTGATCGACCTCTTCTCCAAGATCGACATGCGCGGCAACGCGACCGAGGCACGTGACCTTCTGGGCCGCGTCTATGAATACTTTCTATCGGGCTTTGCCTCCTCCGATGGCAAACGCGGCGGCGAATTCTTTACCCCCCGTTCAGTCGTCAAAACCCTGGTCGCCATGCTGGAACCGAAAAAGGGCCGGGTCTATGACCCCTGCTGCGGCTCGGGCGGCATGTTCATCCAGTCCGAAAACTTCATCGAAGACCACGGCGGCCGCCGCAATGACATCTCGGTCTACGGGCAGGAGATCAACCATACCACATGGCGGCTGGCGATGATGAACCTCGCCGTTCAGGGCATCGACGCTGAGATCAAGTGGAACAACGAAGGCTCCTTCATCCGCGATGAACTGCCCGACCTGCGCGCCGACTACATCCTCGCCAACCCGCCCTTCAACATCTCGGACTGGGGCGGCGAACGGTTGACTGACGATGGGCGCTGGAGATTCGGCACACCGCCTAGGGGCAACGCCAACTACGCCTGGCTGCAACATATCCTGCACCATCTGGCCCCGCGCGGGACGGCGGGCGTGGTGTTGGCAAATGGCTCCATGTCCTCGCAGCAATCGGGCGAGGGCGACATCCGCCGGGCCATGATCGAAGCGGACAAGGTTGATTGCATGGTCGCCCTGCCGGGGCAGCTGTTCTATTCCACGCAGATTCCGGCCTGCCTGTGGATTTTGGCCAACGACAAATCCGCCAATGGCCACCGCGACCGAAAGGGCGAGGTGTTGTTCATCGACGCGCGCCAGATGGGCCATATGGTCGACCGCGTGCGCCGCGACTTTGACGACACCGAGATCGACAAGATCGCCGCCACCTACCACCGCTGGCGGGCCAAGGCGCCCGATCAGCCCTACAAGGACGAACCGGGGTTCTGCGCCAGTGCCAAACTCGACACGATCCGCAAGCATGACTACGTCTTGACGCCGGGCCGCTATGTCGGCGCTGCGGATGAGATCGACGACGGCGTCCCGTTTGAGGAGAAGTTCGCCGCCCTCGCCACCCAGCTTGACGCACAACTGACGGAAAGCGCCCGCATGGCCGATCTGATCCGCCGCACGCTGTCGCGCATCCCGGGGGGGCCGCAATGAAGCTGGAGCTGTCATCGTTCGAGAAAGCCCTCGCCTCGCTGATTGAGGCGCTGGCGGAGTTCGACCGCACCCAAAGCCAGTTCGTCAAGGATGCCTGCATCCAGCGGTTCGAATACACCTACGAACTGGCCCACAAGCTACTGAAACGGCAGTTGGAAGCGATGTCGCCCAACCCGTCCGAGATCGACCAGATGAGCTTTCCCGACATGATACGGTCAGGCGCGGAACGCGGTTTGCTGGCAAATGGCTGGGACGAATGGCGGCGCTTCCGCGATGCGCGCAACGCGACCAGCCACGCCTATAACGAGAAAAAGGCGAACGAGGTCTTCGTGCGCATCCCCGCCTTTCGGGATGAGGCCGCGTTCCTGCTGGCGCGTCTGCAAGAGCGGCACGCCGAATGACCGCCAAGATCGACATCAGCCCCGAACAACTGGCCATCGTGCAGGGGATATTGAAGGATCACCTGCCCAAGGGAACGCTGGCCTGGGCCTTTGGCAGCCGCGTGACTTGGACGGCCAAACCCTTTTCCGATCTGGACATCGCGCTGGAAGGGGCAGCACCCTTGCCGTCCGATGTGCTGATCGATCTCGAGGAGGCCTTCGAGGCCTCGGACCTGCCATGGAAGGTAGACGTGATCGACCTGAACGCCGTGTCGCCGGAGTTCCGGGCGATTGTGGAGCGGCAGAGGGTGCCTGCGGATTGGGAAGAAGTTGAGTTGCGTAGAGTCGCGGATTTATTGGCGCAGGAACGCGGGATATCTGTTGGAGTTATGTACCCCGGAAATGACACGCCAAATGGCGTTCCGCTTATTCGCGCGGGTGATATAAAAAATGGAGTGATCGATCCGAACATTCAGTTTCGGATTTCCGAAAGCATCCACAAGGAATACTCCCGAACCGAGTTGGTCGGTGGTGAGATCCTAATAACACTTGTGGGAAACCCTGGCGTAGTTGCAATCGTGCCCCCAGAAATGAAGGGCTGGAATGCGGCGAGAGCTGTTGCTGTAGTGCGATTGGAAGACCCGGAAGATAATGGGTTTTTCCGCGCGGCAATGGCAACTCCAAGTGTCCAGCACACAATACGCAACGTTTGCAATACAACAGTACAGGCTACTCTGAATCTGCGTGACATTAAGGCTCTTGAGTTGCCATGGCCTGAGAAACCTGTGCGCGACCAAATCTCAAAAATAGTCGCTATGTTCGACGACAAGATCGAGTTGAACCGGCGGATGAATGAGACGTTGGAGGCGATGGCGCGGGCGGTGTTTCGGGATTGGTTCGTCGATTTCGGCCCCACCCGCCGCAAGGCCGCAGGCGAAACCGACCCCGCCGCCATTCTCGGAGGCCTCCTCCCCGACCCGACCCAAGCTCCCCCCCTCGCCGCCCTCTTCCCCGACAACTTCGGCGACAACGGCCTGCCGGAGGGGTGGGCAGTTGGAACGATCGCCGATATAGCCCAAAAACTCCAGAATGGCGGAACTCCACGCCGTTCAGAAGAAATCTTCTGGAAAAATGGAACAATTCCTTGGCTTACATCTGGCGAAGTACGTCAGGACTTCATCTTGGATGCGACCAATAAGATCACCGATGCCGGTCTCAAGGGTAGTTCCGCAAAGCTAATCCCAAGTCGCTGTATCTTGGTGGCACTGTACGGGGCAACCGCAGGCCAAGTGTCGATGAACAAGGCTGCGCTTACTACTAACCAAGCGATTTGCGCGGTACTCCCGAACGAGCAAAATCGCTATTTTCTTTTCCTCACTCTAAAAGCCTCGGTCGAAGATATGGAAAATCGAGCGGTAGGTTCGGCTCAACAGAACATTAGCAAGAAAGCCGTCGAGGACACAAAGTGTCTTTTGGCAAACAAGACGATTGTCGGTAATTTCGACTCACTGGTTCAGCCGGTCTTTGATTTGATCTTTGCAAACCTCGAAGAAAACCAAACCCTCGCCGCCACCCGAGACCTCCTCCTCCCCAAACTCATGTCCGGCGACCTCCGCCTGACCGGCGCGGAGGGTGTGGTTTGAGGATACGTCCCAACTTTTGCCGGTCCTTTCGGGAAGAAGCTTCTCGTGTCTGGTCCGACATGTCGGATGCGGCCCGGTTCAACATCGCCCGGGGCGAAGAAACCACGACGGAACATCTGCTCCTTCGACTTGCGCGCAAACACCATGGGCGGGGCCTGACGATAAAGACCTTCACCAAGGATGTGGAGCGCGACAACGGGGCGGACTGGGGGTTCTGGTTCGGCAACGGGCACAAGCCGGGACTGCCGGTCAGGGTGCAGGCAAAACGGCTCTATCGGAAATCCGGTCGCTACGACCAACTCTACCACCCGTACAAGGGGCTGTCCAAGAGCGGCCAGACCTGGGCCAACCAGTGCGAAGCGATGCTGGGCTGGCGAGATGGCGCGGTGCCCCTCTATGTCTTTTACAATGACGACAGCCTGGGGTCGAACCGGTTCTGGTCAGCCCACAACAGGATGCGCTGGCGCAGATGGTGCGGTTTTCCCTTTTCCTCGCCGGAGTGGGGGATCAGCGCTGCCAGTGCGCTTGCGATCAAGTCGGCAAATTGGGGCAAGGACAACCGACCCGGCGACTTCCCGATGATCCCCTGGCATTGCCTTGTATGTCCGTGTTGCTGGGACGATCGCCCCGCGGACACCTCCCTGCCATCACTTATCGGGTACGGACTACGGCAGCTCTACAGCTACAGCATGGAAGAAGGCGGAGAAGATCTCGCGACGACTGCCGACTTGGGTTTTTCGTTCGAACCGACCGACAACGCCCCCAGTTGGGTTGGCCTGCTGAGGGAGGGCGGGGAAGCGGAAGATGCCCTGGGAGAGGAAATGGCCCGATTGAACCTGAGAGGTGTGGCCATCATCGACGAAACGGAAGACCGCGATGAGTGATGCACGAGCGAAACTCATGTGCGGTATAGTCTGCTTTGGGTATGCGGGGGGCCTTGCATGACCTGGACTTTCCTGCGCACGCGCCGTGCCGCGCGATACTACTTTAAGACATTTGCGAACTGGACGCTCAGCCCGTTTCGCAAGACGCCGCTGTTTGAAATCACGCGGATTGAACGGATGCAGGTATCCGGCAGCCTTGGGTTTCCAAACCGCCAGATTGCCCGGATCAAGCGATGGCGGGGCGTTCTCTTTTCCGAGACGCTGATCGGGCAGAGCGTTCTGCTTCTCGCGCTCGGCTTGATGGTTGCGATGGCATGGCAGCGTTATGGAAAGGGTGTAGAACTTGGTGATGTGATGGTCGAGTTCTGGGGCCTTCTGTTCGACATTTCCTTCATCGTCATTCTGTTGGGTGTCTTTCAATATCGTCAGCAAAGGCGGCAAGATACCGCCCGTCAGCATGAGATCATCGAAGACCTTAAACGATGGAACGACGAGGAAGCGATGCATCGTGTCGTTGGTGCGCTCCGGCGGTTGAACGGCCTGGGCCAAACAGCGGTCGATCTGACGGGGGCGGCCTTGTCCGATGCCAAGCTCAAGGGATATGGCGTAACCAGCCTGCGCGGGTCGAAACTTTCCGGCGGTGGTTGGGCAGACGAAACCCTGCGTGACTCATCCTTCAGGAATGTCGACTTTTCACGATTGGATCTTCGAGACGTTGTGTTTGGCTTCGATGCATGGGGGTTTGGTTCTGCGAAGTCCGGTCGGTACGAGGACTGCGATTTCTGGGAAGCTGATTTGAGGGGCAGCTGCTTTGACGCCGCCGAACTTCATTGGACCACCCCTCCGCCGGATAGTCTTGATGAGGTCATCGCTGAAGAAGACGATGGCCGCCCGATCATGGCCAGAACCCATCATAGCAGCTTTAACGACGCTGACCTCGCCAATGTATCGTTCAAAAAATGCCAATTCCATTGGGCAGACTTCCGAGGCGCCTACAATATCGAAGCCGCCGAATTTATTGGCGCGACTGGACTGGAAACCTGTGCATTTGACAGTGAGGAGTTGAAAGCCCTGATAATCACCAGAGCCAAGGGGGAGACAAAATGATCCTTGGTTACAAGCACAACCAATCGATGAGGGTTGGTCATCTCAAGCGCACCTGGCCAAGCCATGCCGGTGTTTACGCATGAAGAAAGAGGTTAAACAGCTTCGTGAGAAGGCGATCAACGCACTCGTGCTGTCCATCGACCACTTCAACAGGCCTTGGGATCGGGGTCGTACCGAGGCCGTGTTGATCTTGATGGATCACTCGTTCGAGATGCTGTTAAAGGCCGCAATCAGGCATAAGAACGGAAAAATCCGCAAGCCGCGCGAGAAGCAAACAATCGGTTTCGATGCGTGCGTTCGCAAAGGACTGACCGATGCCAGCCTGAAGTTCCTTACTGAAGAACAAGCCCTTACGCTTCAGACGATCAACGGGCAAAGAGATGCGGCACAGCACTACCTAGTCGACATGTCGGAGCACCAGCTTTACTTCTATGCGCAAGCTGGGGTTACGCTTTTCCGTGACATCCACGATGCAGTTTTCGAAGAAAAACTCATCCTTGAGCTGCCAGAACGTGTCCTGCCCATATCAACAACTGCGCCGCGCGACTTAACCACGCTGTTTGATCAAGAAGTGGAAGAGATCAAGTCGCTTCTTGCCCCTGGTACAAGGCGAAAGATGGATGCAGTGGCAAAAGCCCGCAGCCTCGCCGTGCTGGAGAGCGCCGTAAATGGCGACTACGAACAACCCAGTGACGGTGAACTGGAAAAAGTCTGTAAGCGCCTCAGCGAAGGCGAAGCCTGGACTGGCGTATTCCCTGGCGTCGCTGCGATCAACATTTCCGCAGAGGGCGAAGGTCCAACGCTTAGCCTGCGCTTGACCAAGCGGGAAGGATTGCCCGTTACCTTGCTCAAAGAGGGCGAAGGGTCCGGTGCCGCGGTCGCTCTGAAACGCGTCAACGAACTGGATTTCTACAGCTTGGGGGCAAAGGACCTCGCAGGAAAAGTTGGCTTAACTGTACCGAAGTCGCGGGCATTGGTCGACTACCTGAAGCTTCGGGATAACCCTGATTACTTCAAGGAGTTTGAGATTAGTGGAGTAACGCACGCCCGATATTCCCCGAAGGCAGTCAAGGCCATGAAGGATGCGCTTCTGGATGTGTCGATTGAGGACGTATGGGCGCAACGTAAGGTTAAAGCGGTAAAGAAGTGATGATTGAAAGCCAACTGATTGCTGCGAGGCGCTTGTACTGATGAGTGACCTTTACCCCAACATCGAAGCCTTTTGCCGTCACTGGTCCAATGCCGCGATGCTCCAGCATACCTATGAGGCACTGGAGCGCGAATTCAACGCCGGGAACGACGGCTGCATTGACGCTGCCAAATGCATCCTCGAATGCGCCTGCAAAACCTTGGTCGAGGAATTGGATGATCCGATCAATCCCATCCGGGAACGCCCCGACAGCCCCATAAAAAGCGACAACCCGAGCCTTGGAAATTGGCTGACTGCTGCGATCCGCCTGCTTAACCTTGTCGATGATCGCACAGACCCTCTGAACAAGGTGATTTCGCAATACAACACCCTGACGGTCGAGTTGGGTAATTTTCGCAAGAAGGCCGGGCCTCTCAGTCATGGCAAGCTGGGCTTTGTGAATCGTCTAAGTGAACACCACCGGCGAATGGCGATAATTGCAGCCGACACGGTGATCGGTTTCCTGCACGATGCCTATCTGGATCAGCAGACGGACCCTGTACGAACATTTGAGCCTTACGAGCGGTTCGGCGTCTTCAATGAAAAGATTGATGCCTACATCGGCTTCGCGGGTGCTCGGATCGAAGACGGAAGATTGATCGTCGGTATTGAGCTGGAAGAGTTCGATACCAGACGCATCGACGTCAGCGTATCCCAACTGTTGTTCGGCGTTGAGCGGCAGACTTACAAGGAAGCTCTCCGCCGTACGGCTGCTCTCCCGCTTCCTGAACCCGAAGAGGAGGCCGTCGATGATTAACGAAGACTTGGTCGAACAAGCCGCACTGGCCATCTTGCAGGATCAGGGCATTCCCTATCTGGGGGCCGATGTGATCTCGCCCGATGGCACGGCGCCTGAGCGTGCATCTTATGGCGAGGTACTGTTGCTTGGGCGGCTGGAGGCGGCCGTGGCGCTGCTGAACCCCCGCATCCCCGAAGATGCCCGCCGGGACGCGATCCGCCAGATCACCGGGGCTGCGTCGCAAAGCCTGACCGAGGAAAACCGGCGCATCCACGCGCTGCTGGTTAATGGCGTGGACGTGGAGTTCAAGGCGGATGACGGTACGATCCGGGGCGACAAGGTCTGGCTGGTCGATCTCAACGACCCGCAGGCCAATGACTGGCTGGTGACGAACCAGTTCACCGTGATCGAGGGCAAGCACAATCGCCGCCCGGATGTGGTCGTGTTCCTGAACGGTCTGCCTGTCGCGGTGATCGAGCTGAAGAACGCGGCCAGCGAGGCCGCAACCATCGAGGATGCCTTCGCCCAGCTTCAAACCTATAAGCAGCAGGTTCCGTCCCTGTTCCGCACAAACGCGGTGCTGATCAGTTCGGACGGGTTGCTGGCCCGGATCGGCTCGCTGACTGCGAATGAAGAGCGGTTCATGCCGTGGCGCTCTGTCACCGGCGCGACGGGGGATTTCACGCCCGAGGGGCCTCAGGAAATGGCGACGCTGCTTAAGGGCGTGTTCGACAAGGGGCGGTTTCTGGAGCTGCTGCGCGATTTCACGGTGTTCGGCGATGTGGGCGAGGGTCCGTTCAAGATCATCGCTGGCTATCACCAGTTTTTCGGCGCGCGAAAGGCATTGGCCAGCGCCATCGAAGCGACCCAGCCCGAGGGCGACCGCAGGATCGGTGTGATCTGGCACACGCAAGGGTCTGGCAAGTCGCTGCTGATGGCCTTTTTCGCCGGGCTCTTGGTGCGGAGCCCTGCGATGGAGAACCCAACGCTTATTGTCCTGACCGACCGGAACGATCTGGACGATCAGCTTTTCCAGACCTTTGCCATGACCAAGGACCTGATCCGGCAAACGCCCGAGCACGCTGAAAGCCGGGAAGCGCTGCGTGATTTGCTGGCCCGGCAATCCGGCGGCGTGATTTTCACAACCATGCAGAAGTTCACCCCGGAGAAGGGTGAGGAGCGGTTCCCGACTTTGACCGACCGGCGGAACGTGATCGTCATCGCCGATGAGGCGCATCGCAGCCAATACGGGCTGGATGCGAAGGTGAACACAAAGACAGGTGAGCGGAAATACGGCTATGCCCACTATGTGCGCCAGGCCCTTCCCAATGCCTCGTTTGTCGGTTTTACCGGCACGCCAATTGAGACCGCGGACGTAAACACCCCAGCGGTTTTTGGTGCCTATGTCGACATTTACGACATCACCCGGGCCGTCGAAGACAAGGCCACGGTGCCGATTTACTATGAGAGCCGGTTGGCCCGGATCGAGCTTGACGAAGACGAGAAGCCGAAGATTGACGAGGAGATCGCGGCGATCCTCGAAGACGATACGCTGTCAGAACAGGAGAAGACCAAGGCCAAGTGGAGCACCGTTGAAGCGCTGGTCGGTGCAGAAAAGCGGTTGAAGCAAGTGGCCGCCGATCTTGTAAAGCACTTGGAAGCGCGGACTTCTGCCCTTGGCGGAAAAGCCATGGCGGTCTGCATGAGCCGCCGGATCTGCGTCGCGCTCTATAACGAGATTGTCGTGCTTCGCCCGGACTGGCATTCGGACGACGATGCATCCGGCGCGGTCAAGATCGTCATGACCGGCTCGGCATCGGACCCGCTCGAATGGCAAACGCATATCGGAAACAAGAAACGGCGCGATGACCTTGCGAAAAGGGCGCGCGACCCGGATGACCCGCTGAAACTGGTGATCGTTCGGGACATGTGGCTGACCGGCTTCGACGCCCCATGCATGCACACAATGTATATCGACAAGCCCATGCGCGGCCATGGGTTGATGCAGGCCATCGCTCGGGTCAACCGCGTATTTCGGGACAAGCCTGGCGGTTTGGTGGTCGACTATATCGGCATTGCCCAGAACCTGAAGAATGCTTTGTCACAGTATTCCGACGCCGACCGCGAACGCACCGGTATCGACGAGGAACAAGCAGTTGCGCTGCTGGCTGAAAAGCTCGACGTAGTCCGCCACATGTTCACTGGGCATGACTACAGCGCAGGCCTTCATGGCGCGGCTCAGGTTCGCTTGCAGGCGCTCGGTGATGCGGTCGATTGGATCGTCGGACAGCAAGCTCAGGCCGCACGCCAGAAGGCGCCCGACGTTGACAAGAAGAAGGAGCTTTCGCGATTTCAGAACGCAGCTCTGGAACTGTCACGCGCCTTTGCCCTGGCGTCGTCCAGCGATTTGGCCAAGGATGTTAAAGACGAGGTCGGCTTCCTTCAGGCTGTACGAGCGGCGATGACCAAAACCACGGTCAGGGGCAAACTCTCTTCGCGGGCGAAGCAATTTGCCATCGAGCAGTTGGTCAACAAGGCGGTTGCCGATGCGGAAATCGTGGACATCCTTCATGCTGCGGGGATCAAAACACCGGACATTTCCATCCTGTCCGATGAATTCCTTCTCGAAATCAAGTCTACGGAGCGTAAGAACCTTGCCTTGGAGGCGCTCAAGAAGCTTCTGAACGGAGAGATCAAAAGCAAAGCCAAACGAAACATCGTCGAAAGCCGCGCCTTTAGTCAGCGCCTCGAAGAAGCAGTCGCGCGCTATCACGCCAACGCCATTTCCACGGTCGAGATGATCCAAACCCTGATCGACCTTGCCAAAGACGTGAAAGCTTCTGCGGCCCGTGGTGAGGCCGAAGGCTTGTCCGACGAAGAACTGGCCTTTTACGACGCCCTGGCACAGAACGAGAGCGCCGTTGAAGCCATGGGCAACGAGCAGTTGCGGCTGATCGCGCATGAGCTGCTCGATCAGGTTCGTAAGAATGCGACCGTTGACTGGCACAAGAAAGAAAGCGCTCGGGCCCGGATGCGCATTCTTGTAAAGCGCATACTCAAAAAATATGGATATCCGCCTGATTTATCTACAGAAGCTGCGCAGATCGTTCTCGAGCAGGCTGAAACTCTCCTGAGAGATATGTAGGGGCGAAAAGGATGCCGACTGAGGCGGTGTAGATCATGTCGACGCGAAATATGGCTTGCGTGACCTCCCGCTGACCACCGGTCCAACTGTGGCTAGGGTCCGCTGGGTTGTGATCCGGCACCGGACGTCGCAACGTCCGAAACCCATTGGGATGCCCAAGACGAAAAACCACACTCGGCCCCCCGTGAAGATGCCTGCGGCCCAGACCCTTTGGTGCCCCGTTTGGTCCGGCTCTGAACATTTCGTAGACTAATTGCGATGTTGGCTCCGCCGGGGCGTAGCAGTGGACTTTGCGAGCGCATAGTCTCCGCTCAATTGGTCGGGGAATCTTCGACCGTGACCCATGGGGCCGAAGGAGCGAAGCACTGTTTGGATTTCCGACAATACGACCCGGCCCTCGACCGCATGAAGGGGTGGTCTCATATGTCTCGCGCGCGGCAGGTATGCGCGGTCTGCCGCTGGCTGGGCTGTGCAACGAGCTGGGCCTGTCCATCAAGAAGCTCATCAGCATGGATGGGAGCCAGCTCGAGACTGTGGTGGACATTTTCGGGCTTGATCCGACAGCGTTGGAGGATTTGTGGTCTTGGACGCCCCAGCCGGTTCCGGGTTTGCAGGTCAGGTTTCGGGGTGAACTCTTCGGGTCGCGCGCAGTGATCAGTCCTGTAATGCGCGGCTGCCCCGCCTGTCTGCGCGACGATCTTCAGTGCGATCGCACCCCGCCGCAGGGTCAGATGGTCATGCGCGGTGAATGGCAGTTGCGGTATTCCGAAATCTGCTTGCGGCACCGCCAGCCTCTCGTCGCGTTGTGGACGGTGACAGCACCACTTGCCCGGTACGATTTCCCGACGCGGCTGCGCGAGATCGCGGACGACATCGTTCAAGGCCGATTGGACCGGCCCACTCAGGCGATCACCGGTTATGACCGATGGCTGGATGACCGACTGTCGTCAGGAGCCGACCTGACGTGGCTTGCTAGCCATCCGACCGACACGGCGGCACGGTTCTGCCAGCTTCTCGGCGCGGAATTGATCCGGGTCATGCCGGGGGCTGCTGATGATGGCCTGACGGCGCGCGGCGTGGGGTTCGATTGCGCCAGCCGGGGACCGGCCGCGATCACGGCAGCCCTCACGGATCTCGCCGACAAGGTGGACTGGACGCAATACAGCGCGCAGAAGGCGTTCGGTCGGCTTTATCAATGGCTGAGCAACGACATGGCGGGGGATGCGCGATGTGATCCCTATCGCAATCTGCTGCGCAACGTGATCCTCGAGACCTGGGCCATCCCCGCGGGGGAGACGGTGCTTGGGCAATCTCTCGCCGCGCCGCGCCTTCATTCCGTTCTGACGGCTGCGAAGGAGATCGGCCGTTCGCCGAAGGTCGCGCGGCAGTTTCTCGAACATGCCGGTATCGTCGATCCCGCGGATCGGCGTCCCGATGCCCGCCTGACGTTTGATGCAGCGGCCGCGCAGTCAGTTCTTGCACAGGCCCGGCGGCTCGTGATCGCGCGTGACATGCGCCGAAGGCTGGGCGCGTCGCTCGGACAGTTCCATGCCCTTGTCCGTGCGGATGTCGTCTGTCCCGTCCTTCCGCTCGCGGTGTCGAAGCTGCAATGGGATACCGACGATGCCGACGCGCTTCTTAGAAAGCTGCTGTCTGGTGCCGTCACGATACACCCCGCGGACTCCGACTGGGTTCCGATCGGCGTCGCGGCAGGACTTGCTCGGGTCGATATCAAGACCGCCGTTGATGCCGCCTGCAGCGGGCTGATCCTGACCGGCATCCTGGCAGATGCGCATGGCTACGGCGCGGTGCATGTCCGGCAACGGGACATGGACGAACTGCGAGAGGGTGAGGTCGTGCATGTCACTTTGGCGGAGTTCGCGCGCCAAGTCGGGCTGCATAACAATGGCAACATGACGGCGCTTCACGCTGCTGGTCACGTCACCACAATCGGGGTGTTCAATCCTGCCACGCGCCGCATGGGGCTCTACGTGACGAACGACGGCCAAGCGGCCTTTCCACGACCGGTTCACGACGGTCAAACTGCTGGCGCAGCAGGCTGGGGTGGACGGCCGCGTCGTCGCCCGAAGGCTGCGCGATGCCGGCATCGCACGTTTTGCCCCGGAAGGTGCGGATTTCGGCCCGGTATTTCTCCAGTGCGAACTCACCCGACGCCTTGGTCCGAGGCCCCTTTCGCAGCGCATCCCGCACCCGGAAGCGCATTCAATTTAGGCCAAGGACCGCGACGACCTAACGATCTCATGCCTTCAGGATCTCGGTAATTACCGCCATTTCATCGGCCGTCACGGCTTCCAGGACAACGAACGGTCCATGGATGTCGTGCCCCGGCGAGATGCGGACGCGGAGTTCTCTCGCGATTTTCCGCAACACCCCGTGTGGGCCATGCAGTACAAGCCGAACAGGCGGTGGCACACCCGATCCTTGCGTGCCCTTTCGATCTGACAATGTCATTGCAACACCGGGCGTGTTGCCAGCAGTGCGGCACGGTCAAGCATCCTGTTCGCGGTGCGCAGACTCGGCATCAGGCCGGCCCTCATGGTCATCTCGATTGCGTCCGTCATCGCATCGATCGCCGGTCTCGGCAGACCGCGTTGCTCACCCTGCGCCACGATGTAGCCGCACATCTGCGTTCCGGTCAGATCCGGCATGTCTAGCACAATGGAGCGACTGACCAGCGCATCGGACAGGCCCTTGCGGCTGTTCGCGGTCGTGACCCAGTTGACCCAAGAGGCATCGAACTTCACCTGGTAGTAGGGGCATTCCCATGTCCGGGCGCTCATCCTTTCAAGCAGCGGCAACAGGGCGTCGGTCAACGTATAGCGCGAGCCTTGCGTCGACTGGACAACACCGCATTTCTCGACTTCGTCGATGATGACGACCGGACCCGCATGTCGCTCGCGCAGAATGGTCTGGATCAACTTGCCCGGTGATGCGGCACCCCACCCACGTTGCGATCCCACCAAGGCGAACGACGCGGGCTCGCCCGTCGCCTCGATCATCGTCGTCGGCACCCCGAGGTGATGCGCGAGGCGCCGCGCCCAGTGACTTTTTCCGATCCCCGGCGCGCCGACGAGAATGAGCGGGTGGAACCGCAGGCCCGGCAACCCATCGCGCGCTGATGCCCGAAGACCCTGCCAGACGACCTCGGTAGCCGGAGACATCCAAGGCATTTCGGTATGCAGGGCCGCGGCGATCTCGTCCGCTTCATGCTCCGTCTTGATCCGCGCGAGTGCCACGCCACCACGCAGAGCCGTTAGTGTCGCCCTGTCGCGCTCGGGCAAGTGATGGGTTCCGGTGCCGCTATGCAACCGCTCTACGAAGCGCATGGCTCGGCGCTTGATCATGGCAGTGTCGGCGTCCTGGATCAGGTCATACCAGTTCACCACGTGCTCTAGGGACATGTCGTCGGGGTCCGGTCGCTGCTTTTTCGACGTGCGGATCTTCCGGAGGGCATCGGTCAGCCGTTCCTCGATCTTGGAAAGGCGGGGGACGTCATCGATGAATTTGATATCACTGAAGGGAATCGTGGTCGTGGAGAGGGTCATGGCGGAGTCCTTTCAAGGCGCGGCGCGCGTGCCGCGTCGTTGCTCTCGTGCCGGTCTGGCCTGAGACGCGAGGGGTGAAAGGTTCCGGAACCCTGGTGCCGTCCAGTGAACGAAAATCATCGGAGCTGTCAAATGCGCGCGAAAGACGTCGATTCAGACAGGTCCATTAATGCCGGACTCCGCGTTCAATGCATTGAAATAGAATGATAAAACGAGACGATCCCCATCGTCTTGCGCAGACTATTGCTTGCTTTTGCGCAGACATCTGCTTTCGTTGGCACAACTGGCGGTTTTGGTGACCCCGGCAGGGTTCGAACCTGCAACCTGCCCCTTAGGAGGGGGCTGCTCTATCCAGTTGAGCCACGGGGCCTTGCGTTGTCATTGCCGCGAAAAGTGGGGTTGGTCAACGGTTGCGATGGTTAGCTTGGACAACGGTCGGGGCAGGCTGTAAATAGAAATGGTGTCTATATCAGGATTTCGACTGTGAGCATTCCACCGCGCCGCCCGATGACTCTTCGCGATGTATCTGAGGCATCGGGGGTCAGCGAAATGACGGTCAGCCGCGTGTTGCGCAACAAGGGTGACGTTAGCGCCGCGACGCGTGCCAAGGTGCAGGAAGCGGCGAAGTTGCTGGGATACGTGCCGAACCGGATTGCTGGATCCCTCGCATCAAGTCATGTCAATCTGGTTGCCGTGATCATCCCTTCTCTCAAGAACATGGTGTTTCCCGAAGTCCTTTCGGGGATTTCTGATGAACTGGATGAAAGTGTTCTTCAACCGGTCGTTGGCGTCACAGGATATCGTCCCGAAAAAGAAGAGCAGGTCTTGTTCGAGATGCTGTCATGGCGACCGGCAGGTCTGATCATTGCAGGGCTGGAGCATTCCGACGCATCGCGCGCGATGCTTGCGCAGGCGGCGATACCGGTCGTTGAAATCATGGATGTGGATGGTGCACCGATTGATTCCTGCGTGGGCATTTCGCACCGGCGCGCGGGGCACGAAATGGCAGAAGCGATCCTGCGCGCGGGTTATCGCCGGATCGGTTTTTTGGGTACGCAGATGCCCCTGGATCACCGAGCCCGGAAACGTTTCGAAGGTTTCACCCGGACGTTGGCCAAGGCAGGCATCGAAATCGAGGGCCAGGAATTCTATGCTGGCGGATCGGCCTTGGTGAAAGGGCGCGAGATGACGCAAGCGATCCTGGATCGCCATCCTGATCTGGATTTTCTGTATTATTCCAATGACATGATTGGTGCGGGCGGGTTGCTGTATCTGCTGGAAAATAGTGTCGATGTGCCAGGCAAAATCGGTTTGGCCGGTTTCAACGGAGTCGAGCTGCTGGATGGTTTGCCGCGTAAATTGGCCACGATGGATGCTTGCCGCCGCGAGATCGGGATGGAGGCCGCACGCATGATCAAGGCGCGGATCGCGGGGCAGGGGGAGCCGGGAAAAATCATGACCATGACGCCCCGCCTGGAATTGGGACAAACCCTGATCCGGAGCTGATCAAGTTTTGCTTGCCTCAAACCTTGAAAGAAAGGTGGAAAGCTGGTCCAGCGGGAGCGCTTTTTCATAAAGCCAACCCTGCGCGCGCGTGCACCCCATTCTGATCAGACAATCCTGCTCTGCCGGGGTTTCGACACCTTCGGCCAGAATGCCGACCCCAAGACGATCGGCGAGGCCGATGATCGCACCTGTCAGCGCCTGAAGTTGCAGGTCCAGATCCAGATTCTGGACAAAACTTCGGTCGATCTTGATCTGGTTGACCTTGAATTTGCGCAACGAAGCGATTGCGGCATGGCCCGTTCCAAAATCATCAAGCTCCATCACGAAGCCGGCTTTGACAAGGTTTTCGATATTGCTGAGGTAGTGTGACGTGCGTTCGTCCAGCAGTGTCGATTCAAGTAGTTCCAGCCTGATGCGATGTCGTGCAACGCCATGCCGATTGAGAACATCGAGAATGTGGGGCAAAAGTTTCGGGTCCGCGACCTGATTGGCAGACAGATTCACGCTGATCGTCAGATCGCTGCGCCCGATCCGGTCAAGGTGGGTCAATGCCTTGCAGGTCTGTTCCAATACGATGGTATCAAGCGCTTCGGTCAGTCCCGCGCGCTGCGCGATCCCTAAAAAAGCATTGGCGGCAAGGACACCCTTTTGCGGATGCCGCCACCGCAAAAGCGCCTCGAATCCAAAACAGCAATGTGTGACGGCGTCTACCTGCGGCTGAAAGAAGGCCTCGAATTCATCGCGGGCGACGGCGTCCTGCAGATCCCGGGTAAGTCCACCATCGCTGAGCGCCTGAGCGCGCATACGCGGCCGAAAGAACGCAACTGACCTGCCGGACTGCTTGGCGTCGGTCAGCGCCATTTCTGCGGCCCCGAGGATCGAAATGCTCTCATCTTGCTGTTCGCGCGGGTCCAGAATGGCCACCCCGGCGGCAACGGCACAGCCGACACGTTGACCGTCACAGATGACGGGATTCGACATGCCGCGGCACAATTGTTCGGCCAACTCTTCCAGCTTGGGGTCATTGAGGGTGATCTCCTTGGCAAAAAGGAATTCATTGCCACCGATCCTGGCCGCCAGACCATGTATCCGGGCGGCGTCTTGCAGGAACGCTGCGACCTGTCGCAACAATCGGTCGCCAGCGTCATAGCCGTAAATCGCGTTCACCTGTTTGAAACGTCTGATGTCGAGGTGAATGATGCCCAAGCCTGTTTGCGGATCCAAACTGGCACCCCAGTTGCGGATGTCATCCAGCAGTTTCCGCCGGTTGCGCAGGCCTGTCAGTTCATCCGTCAGCATCATGCGTTCCAGCCGGGCCTGCTGGTGTTTCAGTTCCGTGATGTCGATCCTCAGACCCACACGCCCGCCGCCAGGCGTTCTGCGTTCCTCAACCCGCAGCCAGCGGCCGGTGGACAGTTGCTGTTCCACCATGCTGTTTTCACGGCTGTACGCACTGAGCCGTTGTTCCAGCCACTCATCCTCTCGGCCGATGGCGTCAACGTATTCCCCGGCATCCAATCCAGCCTGCAAGATTTCGCGAAACGTCGTTCCTTCGGTCATGCGATGCGCGCTCTTGGGGTAGATGGCGCGATAATTGTCGTTGCAGATGACCAGCCTGTCTTCGTTGTCATAATAGACGAAACCGTCGGCCAGGGCATTGATGGCCGTCGTCAGTTGCGATTCTGCCTGTTGCACGCGGTCACGGTAATGCGCCTGCGCCGTTTCATCGGTGATGATCGCGATCAGTGTCGGTTTGCCGGCGTTGATGCACACAGCCCGGACAAGGTATTCGCGTTGTTCATTCGTTTTCAGACGGAATTGTCGGGAGCGTCCGGGACAGGTCCGCAGCCGGTTCAACAGTGCAACGGTCCGGTGCGATCGGATTTCAGGCGTCAGGTCGGCCAGGCGACGTTTACGCAACTGCCGCAGGTCAAACCCGAAAAACGCAAGCGCCTGTGAATTTCCGGCGATCACTTGCTGCGTTTTGCCATCTGCCACGATGATCGCAGCAGGTCCCATATCGAACAGCGCATCCAGAACGCCCCGGCGTTCAAGCTCTTGCCGCGCGGCAAAAGCCGCATTCTGATCCGGATCAAGTTTCATGACGTTCCCGCGTTGGCTGTTGCAGTTCTAGTGTCCGATGGTGAAGCAAAGGTTTAAGACTCTGTCTTTCAGCCATTTTTATCATTTCGGCGGGCCGTCTATTCGTTCAGATGATTGGACACGCCTGTTGTGGGCACCACCTTGTCCGCAGCAGACGGCCTCTGCGCCGCAACCCTGACAGGAGACCCCTTATGACATATTTGCCCGCCTCGGACCGCTACGACCGCATGCCTTACCGCCGCTGTGGTCGGTCTGGCCTCAAGCTTCCGGCGATCAGCCTTGGGCTTTGGCACAATTTCGGCGGGGACACCCCGCACGAAGTCAAACGCGACATGTGCCGCACGGCGTTCGACCATGGCATCACCCATTTCGACCTGGCCAATAACTATGGCCCGCCTGCGGGCAGCGCCGAAGAAGCGTTCGGTGAAATCCTCGCGACCGATTTCGCGGGCCTGAGGGACGAGCTGATCATCAGTTCCAAGGCGGGCTACGACATGTGGCCCGGTCCCTATGGAAACTGGGGCAGTCGCAAATACCTGATGGCGTCCTGTGACCAGTCGCTGGACCGGATGGGGCTGGATTACGTCGACATCTTTTATTCGCACCGGTTTGACCCGGAAACCCCGCTAGAGGAAACGATGGGCGCATTGGCCGATATCGTGAAATCGGGGCGCGCGCTTTATGCCGGGATCAGCAGCTACAACACTGAAAAGACGCGTGAAGCTGCTGCATTGCTTGCTGACGAAGGTGTGCCGTTGCTGATCCATCAGCCCAGCTACAACATCTTTAACCGCTGGGTGGAAACCGATGGGTTGAAAGAGACGCTGGCTGATCTGGGGGTCGGGTCGATTGCGTTTACCCCGCTGGCGCAAGGTATGTTGACCAAGAAATATCTGGGCGGCATCCCCGATGACAGTCGTGCGGCGCAGGACAAATCGCTGTCACCCGATCTGATCACCGAAGACGCGCTGGACAGCGTGCGTGCATTGAACGAACTGGCAGAGGCCCGGGGTCAGACGCTCGCGCAGATGGCGATTGCATGGGTGTTGCGCAACGAGGGCATCACGACAGCCTTGATCGGTGCCAGCAAGTCCAGCCAGATCGTCGACTGCGCGGGGGCGGCGGCAAATCTGACATTTACGGATGATGAGCTGGCCGAGATCGACGCACGCGCCGGCGACAAGGCGATCAACCTCTGGGCTGAAAGCTCTTTGTCGGAAAATGCTCCTGAATAAAAAAATGATTGGCGTTCCTCATTTTTAGGCCTAGGGTCTGATCAGGGGGGCGCCAATGGCCAGAGCAACGATTCATGATGTCGCACGAACGGCGCAGGTCAGCCTTGCGACTGTTGATCGCGTGCTGAACAATCGCGGTGGCGTTGCTGCGAAATCTGTCAAAAAGGTGCATGATGCGGTCGCAAGAACTGGTTATGTAAAGGACCAGTTCGCGGCCAACCTGTCCCGTGGCAACGGCTATCGATTCGTATTTCTCTTGCCTGCGGGGCAGTCGGCATTCGTGCGCAAGCTGATTGCCGAGATCGCGCGAGAATCCGACCTGAACCGCAAGGATCGGGTTCATATTGACATACGATCATCAAAAACATTTGATCCGGTGTCGCAGGTCGCATCCCTGCGTCAGATCGACCCTGAAACAACCGATTGTGCCGCCGTCATCGTCAGCGATGTGCCGCAGGTCAGGGCCGAGTTGACGCGTTTGCGCGCGGCGGGGGTCCGCATCGTGTCGCTTGTGGCGGATGTGCAGGCCGAGGCCCGCGATATCTATGTCGGGCCTAACAATGAGGTGGCGGGCCGAATGGCCGGGCAGTTCATGGGGCGGCTCATTCGAGAACCGGTCGGGCCAGTGCTTGTGATCGCAGGGTCGCTTGCTGCACGCGACCATGCGCAGCGCTTGCTGGGATTTCGGCAGGTTCTGCAAAATGATTTTGCCGGATTGACGCTACTGCCCGTCGTCGAGGGTTTCGATGACGCAGCGCGCATCGCTGATCTTGTGGCGCGCACGTTGGATGCAATGTCCCCCGTCGGCATCTACGCAATCGGTGCCGGGAACGCGGGTCTGGTTGCGGCGCTGCGCCGCGCCAATTCGGCATTTCGGCCCGTCACCATTGCACATGAATCGACCGATGCTACCCGCGAGGGTCTGCGCGATGGCCTGATTGACCTGGTGATCGACCAGGATCCGGGCCGCGCAGTCACCCGCGCCGTGCGCCTGATGCGCGACATGGCAGACAAACAAATCGTGCCGCCCGCGCGCGGCGAAATCCCTCTTAGTATTATCATCAAGGAAAGCCTCTCATGACCGACTATTTCAAAGGTATTGCCCCCGTCACCTATGAGGGACCTGAAAGCACCAATCCGCTGGCGTTCAGGCACTATAACCCCGACGAGGTCATTCTGGGCAAAACCATGCGCGACCACCTGCGCTTTGCCGTTGCCTATTGGCACAACTTTGTCTGGGAAGGCGGCGACCCGTTTGGGGGCCGGACGTTCGACAGGCCCTGGTTTCCTGCCGACAGCATGGAGCTGGCCAAGCTGAAGGCCGATGCCGCATTCGAGATGTTCGAGATCCTCGGTGTGCCGTATTATTGTTTTCACGATCACGACATCCGGCCAGAGGGTGCGTCGCTGCAAGAGAGTGCGGATCGTCTGAATGAAATGGCGGACTACGTCGCCCCCAAGATGGAAGGCGGCACCCAGTTGCTATGGGGAACGGCCAATATGTTCAGCCACCGCCGCTACATGAGCGGAGCCAGCACGAACCCCGACCCCGATGTCTTTGCCTATTGCGCCAGCACGGTCAAAACCTGCATGGATGTGACCCATCGTCTGGGTGGCGAGAACTACGTGCTGTGGGGCGGGCGCGAGGGCTATGAGACACTGCTGAACACCGATCTGGACCGAGAACTGGCGCAGATGGGGCGGTTTTTGCAGATGGTCGTCGAATACAAGCACAAGATCGGATTCAAGGGCGCGATCCTGATCGAGCCAAAGCCGCAAGAACCGACCAAGCATCAGTATGACTACGACGTCGCCACGGTTTACGGATTCCTCCAGCGGTTCGGTCTGGAAAACGAGGTCAAGGTGAACGTCGAACAGGGACATGCGATCCTTGCCGGCCATTCGTTCGAGCATGAACTGGCGATGGCGCGCGCGCTGGGCGTGTTCGGGTCGATCGACATGAACCGCAACGACTATCAATCCGGCTGGGACACGGACCAGTTCCCCAACAATGCGCCGGAGGCCGCGCTTGCCTATTACGAGGTGTTGCGCGCTGGCGGATTCACCACGGGCGGGACGAATTTCGACGCCAAGCTGCGCCGCCAGTCCATCGACGCAGAAGATCTGATTGCAGCGCATGTAGGCGGGATGGACATCTGCGCCCGGGGGCTGAAGGCCGCGGCCGCCATGATCGCCGATGATGCACTTGAGGCACCGCGCCGCGCCCGCTACGCTGGATGGGAAAGCGCGGACCACCTGTCTGAATCCGCAACGCTGGAGAGCGTCGCTGCCTATGCCGAGGCAGGTCAGATTGACCCCCAGCCGGTATCAGGTGGGCAGGAACGGTTGGAAAACATTGTGAACCGCTACGTCTAGTGGCGGATGCCGGACCGGGGCGCTGCCCCGGACCCCGGAGTATTTTTGGCAAGATGATGGAGATGGTGCCATGACACGGATCAAGCTTGGCATGGTTGGCGGCGGCAAGGATGCGTTTATCGGGGCGGTCCACAGGATTGCCGCGCGCATGGACAACCGGTTCGAGATGGTGGCCGGCGCGCTGTCTTCTACGCCTGAAAAAGCGCGTGAATCGGGGCGTGCGCTTGGGCTGGCACCAGACCGGACCTATGACGACTATGTCGCCATGGCCAAGCGCGAGGCACGGCTGAAAGACGGAATAGCCGCCGTTGCGATCGTGACCCCCAACCACATGCACGCGCCGGTCGCGCGTGAATTTCTGAAACGCGGGATTCACGTGATCTGTGACAAGCCGCTGACGGCAACCCTGGCGGAAGCGCGCAAATTGGTCGCTGCCGCCGAAAAGTCCGACGCCTTGTTCATCCTGACGCATAACTACACCGGTTATCCGCTGATGCGTCATGCGCGTCAGATGATCGCCGAAGGTGCGCTGGGCCGGATCCGGGTCGTGCAGGTGGAATACGCACAGGACTGGCTGGCCGAGGCACCGGAACCGGACAACAAGCAAGCGGCCTGGCGCACCGATCCGGCTAAGTCAGGGGTGGGCGGTTCCACCGGCGACATCGGCACCCATGCCTATAATCTGGCATGTTTCGTGACGGGCCTGAAGCTGGACAGCCTTGCCGCGGATCTGGATGCATTCGTGCCGGGGCGGCAGGTGGACGACAACGGACACGTGATGTTGCGGTTTCAAGGTGGGGCCAAGGGCATGCTGTGGTGTTCGCAGGTTGCCACTGGATCGGAAAACCGCCTGACCCTTCGGGTTTATGGCGAAAAGGGCGGGATCGAATGGGGACAGGAAAACCCCAACGTCATGCGCTACACCCCCTTGGGCGGTGTCACGCAACTGCTGACCCGCAATGGCGCGTCGGGTGCGACGACTGGCACGCGGGTGCCAGGGGGCCATCCAGAGGGATATCTGGAGGCGTTTGCCAATATCTATGCTGCAGCCGCCGATGCGATCGAGGCTGCGCGCACCGGCGAGAAATCGTCTGCGCTTTATCCCACGATCCAGGACGGTCTGGACGGCGT
This sequence comes from Loktanella sp. DSM 29012, assembly GCF_900110705.1. Classification (GTDB taxonomy): domain Bacteria; phylum Pseudomonadota; class Alphaproteobacteria; order Rhodobacterales; family Rhodobacteraceae; genus Loktanella; species Loktanella gaetbuli. Next base: position 449,675 of record NZ_FOEJ01000001.1, read on the forward strand.
TGCATTTGTCGATGCCTGCGCGCGGTCGTCACGCCGCAACGCAGCGTGGATCACGCTTTAGGCGAGGCGGGCAGGTGCAATCTGCACCCCGAAAGCCGCAGCAATATCGCCGATCTGGAATGGCTTTTCGACCAGTGTAAAGTCGCAGATTTCGCCGATTTCGTCGCGGTTGTAGCCCGACGCAAAGACGACCTTGACGCCCTTGCGGGACAGGTCGAGGCCCAGTTCGATACTGCGTTCGCCGTTGCCGAGGTTCATGTCCAGCAAGGCAAAGTCGAAAGTATGTGACCCGCATTTCGCATGGGCCGATGCGAGGTTGTGTGCGATCTGCACATCGAACCCGAGTTGGTTTTCCAATCCATCTGACACATCGAGGGCCACGATGACCTCGTCTTCGACATATAGGATTTTAGGACGTGTAGGTGTCGAAGACGCTGTCATTCGGAATCTCGATAAGTGAATCTTTCGGAATGGTAAAAACGCACCGTAGTCCCGATTGTTCCCAGAAAAATTCAACTTTTCCATCAAGGCTACCCTCAATCGTCGATCGAATCAATTGGCTGCCGAAACCGGAGACCTCGCTCTGGTCTGCGGGCGGGCCTCCCTTTTCCTGCCAGCTGAAGATAAAGTCATCGGATTCACCATCATCCTGCCGCACCCATGACAATGAGACCTGACCGTCTTCTTTTGAAAAACTGCCGTATTTGGCGGCATTGGTCGCAAGTTCGTGGATGGCCATGCCAAGTGACAATGCGGCGCGGGCGTTGACGACGATGTCGGGGCCTTTCAGTCGGACGCGTTCGGCACCGTATACGTCCACCAGTTCGGGGCGCAGGATATCCTGCAGTTTCGCTGATGACCAGTTCGACTGGGTCAGCAGTTTGTGCGTCTGGGCAAGGGCCTGAATCCGCTGGGAAAGCGCCTCGAAGATCGCCTTGTCAGCGGTCGCATCGCGTTTGGCCCGCGACACCAGTGCCAGCACATTGGCCAGCATGTTTTTGACGCGATGCTGCAATTCCTGCATCACGCGGCGCAGCTCGAACTGGATCTGAACCAATTCGGTGCTGTCGCGGACATTGATACCGATGCCGATCAACTTGTCTCCCTGACTGACGGGGTACCAATCTGTTTCAAACACCCGGTTGTCATCCGGGCGCGTCGGCACGGCCCCCCTGATCTGGTAGTTTTCGACCTTTTTGCCAGTTTCGATCACCTGTTGTGCCAGACGACGTGCGATTTCGGACATGCCGCCCGACATTTCACCCAGCGATCTGCCGATCATGTCTTCGACCGGAACACCAAGGATTTCGGACAGTCGCGTATTGGCTCTGATGTAATTGAGATCGGTGTCCAGCAAGGCCATCGCAAGCGGGCTTGCGGTGTACAGACCCTCGATTTCCTCTAACCGGTCGGCCGCGATCAGGCGCGCCTCTTCGGCGTCCCTGGCCAAACTGCGCAGTTCAGTGACGTCAAACAGGGACACGACGACTCCGCCCACTGAGTGGCCACTCTGGGCATAAGGAACGAAACGCGCCCGGAACGATTTCCCGCGACGTGTCTCGTATTCCTTTTCCAGCAGCTCCTGGCTTTCCATCACCCTTTCGCAGTCAGTGACGATCTGCTCCATGTCCACATCGGACGCGATATCGTCGATCCGGCGACCGATATCGTTTTTCTGGAATCGGAACACCTCGCAGGCTTCGGGGGTAAAGCTGCGCAGCTTGAGGCCGGCGTCCAGAAAAACGGTCCCGATCTTGGTGCTGCGGATGAAATTCGCGAGGTCCGTGTTGGCATCCCGGACTTCTGTAATCTTGTTGTTCAATTCGTCGTTGGTTGTTGTCAGTTCCTCGTTCGCGGACTGCAACTCTTCGTTCATGGACATCATTTCTTCGTTCGAGCTTTTCAGCTCTTCGTTTGATGTCTCCAGCTCTTCGACGGTGGACCTGATCTGAAGCCTTGCCTCGTCCAATTCGCTTTCGAGGTCCTGCACATATTTGGCTGTCGCCTCTGACAAGTTTTCGGGACTGGGAAGCTTGGTCCCCTCGGGCAGGGTCTGGTCCTGGAACAGGATCAGGTCCTGACCGCCTGTCATGCGCTGCCGGGTAATACGGATGAATCGCGGAGTGCCATCCAGAACGCCCGTGAAATCCCAATCGGCGGTCTCGCCGGTTCCAAGCTGGCGGTTCAACAGCCGACGCAGGTTGTTTTCCAGTTCCGGCCGGATCAGCTTCATCAGGTCCAGCTGCGGACGGCCGGCCTTCATTTTCAGATAGGCCGTCGCCGGATCAGATGCGTATTGCAGATCACGTGCGTTGCTGACGACGATATACGCAGGAGACATCAGGTCGATGACCTGGTCGGCATAGGCCATTGCAGGCTTCGTTTGCCTGTTTCCTGCGCCATGCATCGCGTTCTGCGGTTCGTTTTCCGGCTCGGGGGCGGGTGTCTGGCTAAGGTCCAGGCGTGCCGCGGGGCCGGGCTGCCGGCGGTAGATGCGGTTCTGTCGGGACAGGTCTGCAAAGGCCTCTGGACCGTTAATGGGCGATTCGGATGTGCCCAGCACGAGGATACCGCCTTCGCGCAGGGCATAGTGAAACACCCGGATCGCTTTTTCTTGTAGTGATTTGTCGAAATAGATCAGGACGTTACGGCAGGTGACCATGTCGATCTGACTAAAGGGCGGGTCCTTCACAATGCTTTGGTTCGAAAACCGCACCATCGCACGCAGCCTGTCATTGACCGTGTAGCCGTCACTGCGCCATTTGAAATACTTGTGAAGGTATTCTGCCGGAACTTCGTCGGCGATGGTGTTCAGGTATTGACCACGCCGGGCCGTTTCCAGCGCGTCCTCGTCAATATCCGTGCCAAAGATCATCACACGGGGCCACACATCAAGACGTTCCATCGCTTCTGACAACAGCATCGCGATGCTGTAGGCCTCTTGTCCGGTGGAACAGCCCGGCACCCAGATCCGCAGTTCATCCGTGTTGCTGCGGCCTTCCATCAGTTCGGGGATGACCTTGTTGCGCAGATCGTCGAACACGGAATCGTCGCGGAAAAAGCTGGTGACGTTGATCAGTACGTCCTTGAACAGGCGACTGACCTCTTCGGGATCGTTGATCAGAACCTTGAGGTATTCGTTCGGATGGCTCAGGCCCAGAACAGACATGCGCACTGCGATCCGCCGCAGCAACGTGCCGGGTTTATAGCCGGAAAAGTCGTGACCCGTGCGATAGCGGACATGCCGCATGGCGCGGCTGATGAATTCGCGGTCGGTCAGGGCGTCCTCTGGGATGCCGCCGCGACAGTCAAAGTAATCGTTCAGGACCGCAAACATTTCCGCGACAGGCAGGACGATATCGGCCACCCCGGTTTCGATCGCACTGCGCGGCATGCCGTCGTATTTCGCCTCGGACAGGGCCTGCACGAACACCAGACCGCCGGCCTCCTTGATCGCGCGGGCACCCAGACTGCCGTCGCTGCCTGTGCCGGACAGGATGATGCCCACAGCGCGTTCGCCGGAATTTTGCGCCAGTGACACGAGAAATGCGTCGATCGGGCGCCTGCGGCCACGCGGAAGATCGTAATTTTCCGTATGAAGTTTTCCATCGATGATCGTCAGGGATTGGCCTGGTGCGATCAGGTAAATGTTCCCCGATTCGACGGCCATGCCGTTGCCCGCTTCCTTGACCGGGGTTTTGGTCCGTTTGGTCAGCAATTCACCCAAGAGACTGTCGTGGTCAGGGTCGAGGTGTTGAACGATGACGATTGCCAGGCTGTGGCTGGGAGGCAGGTTGTCCAAAAATCCCTGAAGCGCCTCAAGCCCACCCGCAGAGGCCCCGATTCCGACGACCACAGGCCCTTTTGGGGGCGTGATAGGCAAAGAAAACGTGTCGATCATCAGGTCATCCGGTTCATGTTGTCATCGTCTCATGTCATGAGTAACGATCAAGTCAAATCTGTCGGGGGGGTCCACATGCCGTATCTCAATCTGGAACAGGTCGCAAAACGATTCGACCCACTCTCTGTCGCTTTGACAATAGCTGACCCCGGTCAGACAGACTTACCTTTGATCTATTCGAACTCTGCATTTAGTGCGCTGACCGGATATGCCCAGCACGAGGTTTTGAACAGGAATTGCAGGTTCTTGCAGGGCGATCTGGACAATACATCGGCGCGACGCACGGTCCGTGATGCCTTGGCGGCGGCCAAGCCTGCGCAGGCCACATTCGACAACCTGCGCAAGGACGGATCGTCGCTGACAACGCTGTTGTATCTCGAGCCTCTGCACGATCGTGCCGGCAATCTTGTCTATGTGGTCGGGTCACAGTTCGAGCTGCACCCCAAGGTCAGCGCCGCCGAGGTGGATCGGCATTCCAACCAGTTCGTGGACGGGATCGGTGACCTGCTGGCATTGAACGAAAACCTGCGCGCCGTGACGCAACGTTCATTGGCGCGGTCGGCATTGGCGACGGTCAAGCTGTGGCTCGAGACCTAGAGGGTATAGTCCGGCAGTGACGAAAACGCCTCTTTGAGGGCCAGTGACCACCCTTCTGAAATGCGATGATACAGTTCATCGTCCGTTTCCACGCGTTTGCGGTGGGTCGGTTTGAAATCACCGGTTTCGTAGCAGAGAATGTCGAATGGCAGGCCGACCGACAGGTTCGATTTCACCGTTGAATCGAAACTGACCATCAGCAGCTTGACTGCATCCGCAAACGACATTTCCGGATCAAACCCGCGCACAAGGATGGGTTTGCCGTATTTCGTCTCGCCAATCTGGAAAAACGGGGTTTCTTCGGTGACTTCGACGAAATTACCTTCGGGGTAGACCATGAACAGTGTTGGCTCGCCGCCCTTGATCTGGCCGCCGACAATGACGGTGGCGCGGAACTTTTCCTCGCCGCCTACGGAGTTGGAATAGGAAATGACCTCTTTCAACGTGGCACCGACCAGTCGCGCGACCTGGAACATGGTTGGTTCGCGCAGGATCGACGGGTCCCTGTCGGCCGCTGTCTTGGACCGTTCGTCCAGCAGCGAAATCAACGATTGCGTCGTGGCCAGATTGCCGGCCGTCATGAGCGTGATCAGGCGGTCGCCCTCGACCTCCCAGGTAAATAGTTTGCGGGTCGATGAAAAATTGTCGACGCCCGCATTCGTGCGGGTGTCTGACATGAAAACAAGGCCTTGGTTCAGTCGCAGGCCGACGCAGTAGGTCATTTGATCAGGTCCAGATTGGGTCTGGCTGTGCTTTTACTGCTGCACTTGCAAAGTCACAATCAGCGATTCGACGCCAGCACCGCGGCGCATGCCCTTGACGGGGGCTGCATCGCGTGCGTCCCGGCCGACTGCCAGCCGCGCATAGCGGTCATCCGGGCTGATCCGGTTGCTGACGTCGAAACCGACCCAACCCAGATCGGGCAGGTAAACCTCGGCCCAGGCGTGGCTGGCGGTCTGGTCATCCGTCTGGTTCAACTTGAGATAGCCGGACACATAGCGCGCCGGCAGGTCTGCCGCGCGGGCCACGGCAATCAGGATATGGGCATGGTCCTGACACACGCCGCAGCCACCTGCGAGGGCCTCGGTCGCGGTCGTATCCGTATAGGTCTGCCCTGTTTCGTAAGGCACGGCATCCAATATGTCAGCGCAGATGGCATGCAGCGCGGGGATCGAATTGTCCGCCGCCAGTCTGTCGGCCAAGGCACGGATTGCATCGTCGGCCTCGGTTGCGCGGGTGGTCGTTTTGAAATGCCACAGCGGTGCAGTGCCGTGCACGGGGCCAAGGACCCCTGCGGTATCGTGGGTTTCGATTACGCCGCGCGCGGTCACGGCCAGTTCGGTCGCGCCGCGTGTCACATTCACCAGGTTTGTGTGGTTGCCGTAGTGATCGTCGTAGGTCAGCTCGATCTGGCCGCCCTCGACGATGATTTCCCAGGATTTCACGCGCTGCATCGCGTTATCCTGCGGACGCAGATGCAGGCGTTGCAGCGCATATGACACCGGACGATCATAGGTGTAGCGGGTCGTATGTGTGATGTGCAGGTCCAAGTGGCGATCCTATCCGTAGAACTTGTAGTCCTGCTCGATCATCTGACCCAACGCATTGTTGTCCCGGATGAATCCAGTGATGAATTCGTGCAAACCCTCTTCGAAGATGGATGCGATATCACGGTTTTTCAGTCCTTGCACCATTTGACTGGCGTGGTCCTGACAGCTGTGGCGCTCACCGTATTCCGCGCAGAGGTGTTCGAGGTTGGAGCAGGTCTGTTCCAGACTGAAGATCAGGCTGCGCGGCAACCGCCGGTCAAGGATCAGGAAACGCGCCACCGATGTCGCCGTCATGTCGTCCTCGTCCAGCCAGCGAAAGGCACGATGCGCGCTGACGGACCGCAGGATCGTTTCCCACTGCACGTTGTCCAGCGACGATCCCACGAAACTGGTGCTGGGCAGCAGCGTGTAATATTTCACATCGATGATGCGGGCCGTGTTGTCTGCGCGTTCGATAAATGTGCCCAGCCGGGCAAAATCATAGATGTCGTTTCGCAGCATGGTCCCATGCAGCGCGCCGCGAACCAGTGCCGATTGCTGGCGGATGATATCCAGAACCTTTGGCAGTTCTGTTTCCACGACCGGTTCGGCCAGCAGGTCTTTCATTGTCATCCAGTTGTCGTTTACCGCGGACCATACTTCGGTGGTGAGTGCGGTGCGCACCAGCCTGGCGTTGTCCCGCGCGGATTTCACAACAGACAGGACCGATGATGCGTTGTCCGGGTCGCGCAACAAATAGTTGATGACGTCCGCGCTCTCGAATCCTTGGTATTTCTGGGAAAATGATCCGGCAGCACCGGCTGTCGTCGCCACCGATTTCCAGCCTGTGGCCTGGTCCTGGCTGCGGGTCAGCGCAATGCGAAACCCGGCCTCGATCAGGCGGGCCGTATTTTCGGCGCGTTCAAGGTTGCGGAACATCCAGTACAGGCCGCCTGCGGTCTTGCCCAGCATATCAGTCCTCCAGAACCCAGGTATCTTTGGTCCCGCCACCCTGCGAGGAATTCACGACCAGCGACCCTTCCTTGAGGGCGACACGGGTCAAGCCCCCGGGGGTGATGTCGATCCCCTTGGGGCTGACCAGCGCAAAGGGACGCAAATCGACATGACGCGGTGCCAACCCCTGATCGACAAAGATCGGCACCGTGGACAGCGACAGGGTCGGCTGCGCGATGTAGTTGCCGGGACGTACGCGCAGTTTGACCGCAAAGTCCTCCAGCTCTTTTTTGCTGGCGGCAGGGCCGACCAGCATTCCGTAGCCGCCCGAACCGTGCACTTCCTTGACGACGAGGTCCGCAAGGTTGTCCAGCACATAGGCCAAGCTGTCGGGTTCTGAACACCGCCAGGTATCGACGTTTTTCAAGATCGCCTTTTCGCCGGTATAGAATTCGACCAGTTCGGGCATGTAGCTGTAAATCGCCTTGTCGTCGGCAACACCGGTGCCGGGTGCATTGGCAATCGTGATGTTGCCCGCACGGTAGACATCCATGATGCCGGGCACACCCAGCATCGAATCGGGGTTAAAGCTGAGAGGATCAAGATATTCATCGTCGACCCTGCGATACAACACGTCGATGCGTTCATAGCCGCGCGTCGTCCGCATTTTCAGAAAACCGTCAACCACCCGCAGGTCATGCCCTTCGACCAGTTGCGCCCCCATCTGGTCGGCGAGAAAGCTGTGTTCGAAATAGGCGGAATTGTAGATCCCCGGGGTCAGGACCGCGACACGCGGCTTGCCCACGCAGGACGGAGGTGCACAGGCGGCAAGCGACCGGCGCAAGTTCTTGGGGTAGTCGCTGACGGGCTGAACCTTGATCTTTGCAAACAGCTCGGGGAACATTTGCAGCATCGTTTCGCGGTTTTCCAGCATGTAGCTGACACCGGACGGCGTGCGGGCGTTATCCTCGAGCACAAAGAAATCGTCTTCTCCGGTGCGGACGATATCCGTGCCGACGATATGGGTGTAGACGTTCCCGGGGGGCGACATGCCGATCATCTGGGGCAAAAACGCCTCGTTGTTGGCGATCAGTTCGCGCGGCATGCGGCCAGATCGCAGGATTTCCTGCCGGTTATAGATGTCATGCAGAAAGGCATTGATCGCGGTGACGCGCTGCTCGATCCCGCGGGACAGTTTTTTCCATTCACGGCCGGAAATGATGCGTGGCACCAGATCGAACGGAATCAGCCGTTCCTGGGCTGCATCCTCGCCATAAACATTGAACGTTATGCCGGTGCGCCGAAAAAACGCTTCTGCTTCTTCGTGTTTCGCCCGCAGTCGTTCGGCGTCTTGCTGGTCGAACCAGGTGCGATAGCTGGCATAAGGCGCGCGCACGGTGTCGGCTGCGTCACGCATTTCATCGAAGTGGTGTTGTTCTTGTTCCATACACTGACGGTAGCGCAATGTCGGGCAGCCGCAATGGCTTGCGACACGGTTCAGACTTCTGACACCAAAACTGCCTGATGATTAAGCAACACATTCCCGAAACTTGTCAGAAAGGATACATCGGCTGCATCGCGGCCCACGCCTGTGACAACCATCCGGTCAGCTGTCGTCATTCCGCTAGGGTCCACGAGGTGCCATGCGCCGTCCAGAAATACCTCTGCGACGGCGTGAAAATCGGGAGGTGTCACATCGGGACTGTAGACGCTGGCGATCCGCGCGGGGATCGCGCTGCACCGGCACAGGGAAATCAGCAGATGCGCATGGTCACGACAGACCCCACGACGATCATCAAATGTATCCTGCGCCGTCGTCTCGGCGGTGCTTGCGGAATTGTCGTAGGCAATGTTCGTACGGATCCAATCCGCCATCGCGACCACGCGTGCCCCGCCGGTCAAGTGACCGAAGCTGTCCAGCAAATCCTCAAAGCCAGAGGCGGCGCAGTATCGCGATGCCATCAAATACTTGATATCCGGCGCGTTCAGCTGGAACAGCGGTGTGGCGGGCAGGGTGGCAAGATCGGCCACCGGACGCGATACCGTGACGCTGGCTGCGTAATGCAGGACCAGTCGTTCGCCAATGTTCATCCAGACGCGGTTCCCGATACCTTCTTCGCCGGGCGTGTCGCGCCAGTTGCAATGGTCCGGGACTGAGAAATCCTCGGATGTCACGATCTGATAAGGGTCGGTCATGGCGCGCAGCTGCAACAGAAGTGTCATCTGTTCCGGCACGGCATAGTCGAGGGTTACGCGAATGTCGCAGTTCAAGATCGCACCTGATGCCGAAGGGGAAGGTAACAACTACCTACCCCGTTCGTGGCGATCAGCAAGGTTCAGATATACAGAACGTCGCGGAACACGTGTTGCACGATGCCGTCACGCTTGATTCCCAGTGCGGCGAGTTCGTCATCAGTCATCGCCTCGAGCGCGTTTACATGTGCCATCCGGCTGTTGCGTTCGGCATAGACCACCATGTGGTCAAGAACGGATGCAAAGATGGCTTTGACGCGGTCACCGACTGCGTGGGCGGCGCCGAAGGTCAGGTTTGTTGCGGTCATGTTGTGTCCTTTCGGGGGTTGCGACCATGACTGGCCGCGCATTGTCCTCCCTAAAGGTCAAATAAGCTGACCCTCTTTGCCGGGCAACGTACAGCGCTGCAACCCCGCTACCCGCAGGACGAATAGCGGATCAGCCCAGCTTCGGGCCACGCTTTGCCAGCCGTTTTGCATTTGCACGGGTTTTGCTGCGCAGCGGCTGAATGGCGGCTTGCATGATCTCGTGCGGCTGCTGACCGGTCATCATCGCAGTGCCGGCCCGAGTCATGGACTGGAACGCAGCCTCGGTTTTCTCGGACATCATCCTGTCGTTTTCACGGTCGGTGACCGACCAGAAACCGCCCCATCCCATGACGCGCATGGCCATCACAGCCTGCGATTCCGCCAGCATCATGCCAACCTCGGCGTTCAGCTGCATCAGGTCGAACAACGTGGTTTGACGTTTCATGGTACTCTCCGACGGCGGTCGCCACACCGACCTTATGCTGCGATGCAGCGTAATGCGAGGATGAACATGGTTATACCCGATGTGCGCAGTGTCATCATTATGATTGCAGGGGCAGACGCCATGTGAAACGGGTCTGGGCTGAAATCAGCTGGTTGCGGCGGTTTGCCTCTTTTGCCGCGATGCAGTGCTGGTTATCTGCGCATCATGCGAGGCCGAAGGGTCGCGCAGAATACAGGAGATCTACGACATGACACCACTGACCCGTCTGACGTTCGGCATGACCTTGGCGCTGTTGCCCGGTTTTGCATTTGGGCATGACTACCGCGTGGGCGATCTGCTGATCGAACATCCCTTTGCGCGCAGTGCACCTGCGACGGCGATGGCAAGTGCGGGCTACATGACCATTCTGAACACCGGCGCAGAAAGCGACACCCTGGTCGCCGTCGAGGGTCCGTTCCCGCGTGTCGAAATTCATAACGTCGTGACGGGGGATGACGGGATTGCACGCATGCAAGAGCAGGAGGCGGGAATCGAAATCGCCCCCGGTGATACGCTTGCGCTGGCACCCGGTGGTTATCACGTCATGTTCATGGGGCTGGAAGGCGACGCGCTGGAAGTCGGCGAAGAAGTCCCGGCAACCCTCGTGTTCGAGCGTGCGGGCAGGGTCGATGTGGTCTTCAACGTCGAGGATATCGATGCCATGTCCGGCATGGATCATGGCAACATGGATCACGGGTCAATGGATCACGGGACGATGGGCGACAACTGATCCCGTCTGCGGATCAGTCGCTGCTTTGCGCAATAAGGCCGAATTTGCGAAGTTTGACATAAAGCGACTGCCGCGACAGGCCCAGCATTTCTGCTGCGGCCACGCGGTTGTTGCCAGTCAACTCGATGGCCGTTTCGATGCACATCTTTTCCACGACATTCGTGGTTTCGGCCACGATGTCGCGCAGCGTAGAGCTGCCGACCAATTCCACGACAGAGCTGAGTCCGCTGTCGTCGTCGGACCGGTGTGACCCATCTGCTTGCGGTGTTTCCCGGACGACGAAAGCAAAGACCGTCGCATCTGCGGCCTTGAGGGTCGTGACGCTCATCTCGACGTCGCGGGGGCTGCCATAGTCACTGGCGATCCGCGTCGCATAGGACCGCAGGGTGCCCACACGCGCGGCGTTCTGTGACATGACGCTGAAATCGACCATGCCCCGCTGGAGAAAGTCCATGAATGGCTTGCCGCGCAAATTCAGGTCATGGGCTGCGCCGATCATGTTCAGGAAACCTTCGTTCGCCGACAGAATAGCACCGTCCTCGTTGGTGAAAACAACGCCGTCCTGGCCTTTGTCGTAGACCCCGCGCAGCATCTGCGCGGTCCGGTCCGTTTCGGCGTTCAGCGCGGTGCTGGACCGTATCCGGCACAACAGGATGCGTTCGCCGGCGGACCGGAACAAGGTGGGCCGCAGTGTCAGCATCTCGCCACGGGCACCACGCACCTCGATCGTGCCATCGCCATCGGCCAGTGCCTGCGTTGTCAGACGGTCCATCAGGTTCGATTTCGCACGCTGTTCGAACAGATCGGCAAAGGACCTGCCGATCATTTCCTCGCGCTTTGATCCGATCAATGCCGACAGTTTGGAATTGGTATCACCGATCGTACCTGTCTGGACGGACACCATCGCCACGCCATCGGCCGAGCTGTCCATCATGACCCTGAACCGCGTTTCAAAATCACGCTGCGTTTCATAATCGCGCTCCAGCGCCAGCTGGGCGCTGACCAGCTGTTGCTGCATCTCTGCGACAGGGCGCAGGTCGTGGCCCAGAATCAGCACGATCCCGCCTTCGCCGATTCGGTGAAAGCTGTATTTGATCGGCAGGCCGGTGCGGTTGTCCGGAATCTTGTGGTTGACCTCGATCGGGCGAACGTGATCGTCGCCGTCGACAAAGGCCCCGAGCCGTTTGGTGAACTTGTCCTGACTGTCCAGCATCAGCAGGTCAGTCAGGTTGCGACCCTCGATATTCTGAAACAGCCCATCGTCCTCAAAATTGCGATTCAAGAGAACGGATACGATCGTGCCGCCTTCGGTCATGACCAGACCAACGTCCGAGACCGATGTCAGAATACCCCCAAGGATATCCGGCCCGATCATCGGAATATCGCCGCTGTTCCAGTATTTGATGCCGCCCGATGTCATGCCGGTCCGATCTGAAGGCGATTGCCGACCTAGGGGTTCACGAATTTTCTTGCTGTGAGAATCCTGAGATCGCATAGCGTTAGTGCCTTCTCGAGGTCGGAGGTCGCAAAGTCAGCACCGATCAGGCGCGCGATATCCGTTTCTGTGCAGAGGAGAGGGCCACCCACCACAATGGGAATCCCACTGTTAAAGACTCGAACCTCTTTTACCAGTTGCGCGAGGGTTTCAACCCCGTCGCAATGTGAGGCGGTCAAAAAGACAGCATCAGGTGCGGTTTTGCCAAAGATTTCGCAGACCGTCCCGGGCGTAGTTTCAAGCGACAGCGCAACGGAAATGCCTTGGCGTCGCATCTGGTGGGCCAACAGCATCGGACCGAATGTGTGCGCCATGTCGACGCCCGAAACCAGCATGACACGCGGCGCATCGGGTCGTTTCGCAAGCCCTGCGTCTATGCCCTTGTCCATTTGTCGCAAAAGAGATTGCAGGCGCGCGGTTCCGATCGTGACGTCCGTCCAGCTGATCCGGTCCTCTGCCCAGAGCGCGCCAAGTCGGCGGACCGCGTCGGCAATGAAATTGTCTGTCAGCGCAGCGTGACCGATCCCGTGGGCCACGGCGTTCTGCAACACCTCTGCCGGATCCTCGATCCTTGTCGAGAGTGCGGCCGCGCAGAATGCTGCGACCAGGCCCGCCTCGGGCTTGTTCGGATCGACTTGACCCTCTTGCAAGAGCCGAGCTGAGGGTCGTCGCGACATCGGGGTCTACCGTCCTTGGCTGCCATGGTCCGAGTGGTGTCCGTGCATTGCAGCCATTGTCGAAATTCGAAAGAGAATTGTCAAAGAAAATTGACAGAATTGCTGCGCTGGCCGGGAAATTCTTTCCAGAGGCCATAAAAAACTGGTTATAGGTCAGTTTTTGCGCTGTGTAACCCGGATGATGAATGCCGCTAAATGTGTAAGGCACGGTTGACACATGGCCAGAATCGCACCTAATCTAAATCCATGAAGTGTCAGGAGGACATGACGTGTTGACGACCTTGCAGTCCCGCGATGGCCGCCTTGCACCACATGGGGTGGCGGTGCCGCTCTATTCCGCGCAAGAGCGGGCCCGGCGTGATGCGACACGTTGGACGCTGGTGCAGGGCATTCTTGCACCCGTGCAATTCGTGGTTTTCCTGGTCTCTCTTGGTTTGGTCCTGCGCTATCTTGTGACCGGCGATGGTTACGCACTGGCGACCATGTCCATCATCATCAAAACCGGGGTTCTGGCCCTGATCATGGTTACCGGGGCGATCTGGGAAAAGGTCGTCTTTGGTCAGTACCTCTTTGCGCCATCTTTCTTTTACGAGGATCTCGTCAGCTTTGGCGTGATCGCCCTGCACAGCGTTTATGTCTGGGGGCTGGTCACGGGCGCGCTGGACCCGGTGACACTGATGTGGGTCACCCTCGCAGCCTACGCTGCCTATGTCATCAATGCGGGCCAATTTGTCCTGAAACTGCGCCGCGCGCGACTGGATGTGTCCGAATGAACGATCTGACCCCGACACCCGGCGGCGGATGCCGCAGCGCGCCCGTGCTGAAACAACGCGGCCAACGTGAAGTGTTTTGCGGGCTGACCGGCATCATTTGGCTGCACCGTAAAATGCAGGACGCGTTCTTCCTCGTTGTCGGCTCGCGCACCTGTGCGCATCTGCTGCAATCCGCCGCTGGCGTGATGATCTTTGCCGAGCCCCGTTTTGGCACCGCCATCCTCGAAGAACAGGACCTGGCGGGCATGAAAGACGCGCACACCGAACTTGATCGCGAGGTCGCCCGCTTGCTGGACCGCCGTCCCGACATCCGTCAACTCTTTCTTGTCGGGTCCTGCCCGTCGGAGGTCATCAAGATTGACCTCGCCCGCGCTGCAGAGCGCCTGACACAGGTCCACGCCCCGCACGTACGGGTGCTGAACTACTCTGGTTCTGGGATCGAGACGACATTCACCGAAGGCGAAGACGCCTGCCTCGCCTCCATGGTGCCGGTGCTCAAGGATACGCCCGCGCGCGAATTGCTGCTGGTTGGCGCATTGCCCGATGTGGTCGAGGATCAGATGCTGTCGCTGCTGGGTCAGATGGGCATCGACAACATCCGCCTGCTGCCCGCCCGCCGCATCGATGAAACGACAGCCGTCGGTGCCAACACCGTATTTGCGCTGACGCAGCCATTCCTGGGCGAAACCCATGCCGCGCTGATGCGCCGTGGTGCCCGTCATATCCCCGCCCCGATGCCATTCGGTGAAGAAGGCACAACAGCCTGGTTGCGTGCTGTCACCGCCGAATTTGGTGTCGATGACGCCACATTCGACGCTGTGACGGCTGCGCCCCGCGCCCGCGCCCGCAAGGCCATTGCTCAGGCGGCAGAACACCTGAACGGCAAGTCGATCTTCTTTTTCCCCGATAGCCAGCTGGAAATTCCGTTGGCCCGCTTTCTGACCCGCGAATGTGGCATGACCGCAGTCGAGGTCGGCAGCCCCTACATCCATGACGCGATCCACGGCCCCGACCTTGATCTGCTGCCCGCCGGGCCGCAAATCTCCGAAGGCCAAGACGTCGATCTGCAACTCGACCGTGTCCGCGCGGCACGTCCCGATCTGACGGTTTGCGGCCTTGGCCTCGCCAACCCGCTGGAGGCCGAGGGTCTCACGACCAAATGGGCCATCGAACTCGTGTTCACGCCGGTACATTTTTACGAACAGGCGGGCGATCTTGCCAGTTTGTTCAGCCGCCCGATCCGCCGCAAGTCTGTCCTCCGCGTGGAGGCTGCAGAATGACCTGGTTGATCGCTGTTTTCAAAATATCCTCGGGGGTCCGGGGGCAGACAGCCCCCGGCGGTCCGTCATGAAACTGACCGTCTGGACATACGAGGGCCCGCCGCACGTCGGTGCCATGCGCGTCGCCACCGCGATGAAGGGCCTGCACTACGTGCTGCACGCCCCGCAGGGCGACACCTATGCCGACCTGCTGTTCACGATGATCGAACGCCGCAATCATCGCCCGCCGGTCAGCTATACAACGTTTCAGGCGCGCGATCTGGGGTCAGATACGGCGACCCTGTTCAAGACCGCTTGTCAGGATGCCGTGGACCGTTTCGATCCGCAGGCCATCATCGTCGGGGCGTCGTGCACGGCGGAACTGATCCAGGACGATCCCGCCGGGTTGGCCGAAACGATGGATCTGAAAATCCCCGTCATCGCGCTGGAACTGCCCAGCTATTCGCGCAAGGAAAACTTTGGCGCGGACGAAACGTTCTATCAGATCGTGCGCGGACTGGCTGCCCCGCAGGACCGCACTGCGCGGATCATCTGCAACCTGCTGGGGCCGACGGCGCTGGGTTTTCGCAACCGCGACGATGTCGAGGAACTGACCGGCCTGCTGTCCGATCTGGGCGTCGATGTGAATGTCGTGGCCCCGCTGGGTGCGACACCCGCTGATATCGCCCGACTGCCCGCAGCGCATTTCAACGTGCTGATGTATCCCGAAACCGGCGAGGCCGCCGCTCGCTGGTTGGAAAAAACCTACGGCCAACCTTTTACGAAAACGGTCCCCATCGGCGTCGCCGCCACTCGCGATTTCATCGCAGAGGTGCAGGCAATCACTGGACTGACGGCAACGGCCGACGAATCCCGTCTGCGCCTGCCTTGGTGGTCTGCCTCGGTGGACAGTACCTACCTGACCGGCAAGCGTGTGTTCCTGTTCGGCGACGGCACCCATGTCTGCGCGATGGCCCGCATGGCCCGCGACGAGATGGGGTTCGAGGTCGCTGGCCTGGGGTGCTACAACCGCGAACAGGCCCGCGCCGTGCGCGCCGTGGCCCGCGACATGGGCGTCGAGGCCCTGATTACCGATGATTACCTCGAGGTCGAACAGGCCATCGAGGCGCTTGCACCCGAAATGATCATGGGCACCCAGATGGAACGCCATATCGGCAAGCGTCTGGGTATCCCATGCGCCGTGATCTCTGCCCCGGTCCACGTGCAGGATTATCCCGCACGCTATTCCCCGGTGATGGGGTTCGAGGGTGCAAACGTGATTTTCGACACACTTGTGCATCCGCTGGTCATGGGCCTGGAGGAGCACCTGCTGACGATGTTCCGCGATGATTTCGAATTCCATGATGCAGCTGGTCCAAGCCATCATGGTGGCCATGCGCCCGTTGCGATGTCGGATGCCTCCGGCGGGAGTATTTCCGGCAAGATGATGCCGGATGAAGCACCCAGCGTTGCAGAGGGCAGCAACGTCATCTGGCTGTCGGACGCCGAACGTGAGCTGAAGAAAATTCCATTCTTTGTGCGGGGCAAGGCGCGGCGCAATACCGAGGCCTTTGCCGCGCAAAAGGGATTGCAGCAGATCAGTCTTGATACGCTCTATGAAGCAAAGGCGCATTATGCTCGATAGTGTCGCCCAGCCCGAATTTCGGTTTGTCATTCTGACGCTGGATAGCCATGCGGCGGGGCCGGCGCTGCGCGCGGCCCCGCGCCTGACGCGCGATTTTCCGGGGTTGAGCATCGAAATCCTTGCCGCAGGTGAATGGGGCGAAAACCCCGCCGCGCTGGACGCCGCACGCGCTGCGGTTGCGACGGCCGATATTGTCGTGACCAACCTGCTGTTCCTCGAGGAACATACCCGTGCGATCCTGCCATCGCTGATCGCACGCCGCGACGGCTGTGCTGCCATGGTGAACATGATCGCCGATGGCGAGATCGTGCGCCTGACCAAGATGGGTGAACTGGATATGCAGCGTCCAGCGACCGGCATGGCCGCGCTGATGAAGAAGCTGCGCCCGCAGGCCAAGGCGAACCGGTCCGGCGAAAGCCAGATGAAGACCCTGCGCCGCCTGCCCAAGATCCTGCGCCTGATCCCGGGCAAATCACAGGACCTGCGCAACTGGTTCTTGTCGATGCAGTATTGGCTGGGCGGGTCCGACGACAACATCGAACAGATGATCCGCATGCTGGTGTCGCGCTACGGTAATCACGCCGGCTGGTCGCGGATCAAGGCGCTGCCGCCTGTCGAATATCCCGAGGTCGGCGTCTATCACCCTGACCTGCCTGCCACGGGCATCAGCATTGACTCAACTGATTTGCCGCAACCCGCACAGCCGATCGCGACTGTCGGCATCCTGATGCTGCGGTCCTATATTCTGTCATCCGACTGCGCGCATTACGACGCGGTGATCCGGTCATTCCAGGCGCGCGGCATGGCTGTCGTTCCGGCCTTTGCAGGTGGTCTGGACGCAACGCCGGCAATCCAGCGATATTTCCAGGGTAAGGTCGATGCGATGGTATCGCTGACCGGTTTCAGCCTTGTCGGTGGGCCAGCCTATAACGACAGCGATGCTGCTGTTGGCCTGCTGCGTGACCTCGACGTGCCCTATATCGCGGCGCAACCCTTGGAATTTCAGACGCTTGCGCAATGGGGTGCCAGCGCGCAGGGGCTTGGCGCTGTGGAAACCACGATGCTGGTGGCGCTGCCTGAAATCGATGGGGCGACCTCGCCAACGGTCTTTGGGGGGCGTCACGGGGCAGAGGCTTGTAATGGCTGCGCGCGTGCTTGCGCAGGGCAGCCCGGTGACAAATCAATGGCCCCCTGCCCGGAGCGTATTACGGTCCTGACCGAGAAAACGGCACGGCTGGCGACGCTTCGGCGCAAGCGGAATGCGGACAAAACCGTCGGGATCGTGCTGTTTGGTTTTCCGCCGAATGCAGGGGCTGTCGGCACGGCCGCCTATCTGAGCGTGTTCGAAAGCCTGTTCAACACCCTGACGCGGATGAAATCGGATGGCTACGATGTTGACGTGCCCGCCGACGTCGATGCCTTGCGTCACATCGTGCTCAAGGGGAATGCCGCGCAATATGGCCAAGATGCCAACGTCGCTGCCTATGTGGATGCCGATACGATTGTGGGACAAACGCCTTGGTTGGACGAGATTGAATCTGTCTGGGGCCCAGCCCCCGGCAAGGTGCAGTCAGACGGTCGCGGCGTTTTCATTCTGGGTCATCAGTTCGGCAAGGTGTTCGTCGGTGTGCAGCCTACGTTCGGTTACGAAGGCGACCCGATGCGCCTGTTGTTCGAACGCGGCTTTGCGCCCACCCATGCCTTTGCCCAGTTTTATCTGTGGATGCGCAATACGCTGCGCGCGGATGTGGTGCTGCATTTCGGAATGCACGGCGCGCTGGAATTCATGCCGGGCAAACAGAACGGTATGGGGGCCAGCGACTGGCCGGACCGTCTGATCGGCGAAATGCCGAATGTTTATCTCTATGCGGCGAACAACCCGTCGGAGGCATCGCTGGCCAAACGCCGCAGCAACGCTGTGATCGTGACGCATCTGACCCCGCCCATTGCGGCGGCCGGACTGTACAAGGGGCTGCTTGACCTCAAGGACAGCCTGCAACGCTATCGTGCGATGGCGGTTGATGACAACCAGCGCGAGGATCTGGCGTTGATGATCACGGAACAGGCGCAGGGCCTGGACCTGAACGCTGACGACCTTGATGGATTGTGGCTGAAGGTCATGGAGGCCGAGGGGTCGCTGATCCCTGACGGTCTGCATGTCGTGGGCCAGGTCATGACGCCCGAGGCCCGCGCCGAGATGGCGCAGCTGCTGAGTGATCCTGCCGATGCTGCAAGGGCTGAGACACTGCTGGCCGAGGATCACGAATTGCCCGCGCTGATGCGTGCGCTGTCCGCCTGCTATATTGCACCGGTGCCCGGCGGTGATCTGATGCGCAACCCGGCGATCCTGCCGACAGGGCGCAATATCCATGCCTTTGACCCGTTCCGCATGCCAACGGCCTTTGCCATGGCTGACGGTGCGAAGCAGGCGCAGGCACTGCTGGACACCTATGACGGTATGCCGCGTTCGATCGCGCTGGTGCTGTGGGGGTCTGACAGTATCAAATCCGACGGCGGTCCGATTGCCCAGGCGCTGGCGCTGATCGGGGCCAAGCCACGGTTCGACAACTTTGGCCGGCTCGCAGGGGCGGACCTGATCCCGCTGGCAGAACTGGGCCGTGCGCGCATCGACGTCATCATGACGCTGTCGGGGATTTTTCGCGACCTGCTGCCGTTGCAGACCAAGCTGCTGGCACAGGCTGCACTTCTGGCCGCACAGGCAGACGAGCCGCTGGACCAGAACCATGTCCGTGCCCATGCGCTGGCCCACATGGACAAGACGGGCTGCGATCTGAAACAGGCTGCATTGCGCGTGTTTTCCAATGCCGAAGGTGCTTATGGGTCCAACGTCAATCAGTTGGTCGACAGCTCTGCCTTTGGCGACGAGGACGAGCTGGCCGACGCCTATGAGGCGCGCAAGAGTTTCGCCTATGGCACCGACGGCAAGGCATCACAGCACGCCGATCTGCTACAAGCGTCGCTGGCGCGCGTCGATCTGGCGTACCAGAACCTGGAATCGGTCGAGCTGGGCGTGACGTCGGTCGATCATTATTTCGACACGCTGGGTGGGATCGCCCGCGCCGTGAAGCGCGCCAAGGGCGGTGTCGATACACCGGTGTACATCGGTGACCAGACACGCGGTCTGAACACGGTGCGTACGCTGTCAGAACAGGTCGCACTGGAAACCCGCACCCGCAGCCTGAACCCGAAATTCTTTGAAGGCTTGCTCAAGCATGGGTCGGAGGGTGTGCGCCAGATCGAGGCGCATGTGACCAACACCATGGGCTGGTCGGCCACCACAGGCGCTGTCGACCCTTGGGTCTATCAGCGGCTGAGCGAGACCTTTGTCCTGGATGCCGACATGCGTGAACGTTTGGCCGCACTGAACCCGCAGGCCAGTGTGCGCATGGCCAACCGTCTGCTGGAAGCATCGGACCGGGCCTATTGGGTACCGGACGCCGCCACGCTGGACGCGCTGCAAAGTGCGGCCGACGCGCTGGAAGACCGCATGGAAGGGGTCGCTGCCGAATGATGATCCGTTTCGCATATGTCACGCTCGGACCGGGGCGCTGCCCCGGACCCCGGGATATTTTTGACCAGAAGAAGGGGACATGCGCCCCGACAGAAAGGAGGCTCTCATGAGCCCCAGAGACGAGATTCCGAACCTGCGTGGCCAGGACGGCGAAGGGTCTGTTCAGGTGCATCAGCCCGAGGACGCACAGATCGAGGGTGCAAAGGTTTTTGCCGTTTACGGCAAGGGCGGCATCGGCAAGTCGACGACATCGTCCAACCTGTCGGCGGCGTTTTCCAAGCTGGGCAAGCGGGTCTTGCAGATCGGGTGCGACCCAAAGCATGACAGCACGTTCACCCTGACCGGCACCTTGGTGCCGACGGTGATCGATATCCTCAAAGATGTGGATTTCCATGCCGAAGAGCTGCGGCCAGAGGATTTCGTGTTCGAAGGTTACAACGGTGTGAAATGCGTCGAGGCCGGCGGCCCGCCCGCCGGCACCGGCTGCGGTGGTTATGTCGTTGGCCAGACGGTGAAGCTGTTGAAACAGCATCACATGCTGGAAGACACCGACGTCGTGATTTTCGATGTGCTGGGCGATGTGGTCTGCGGTGGTTTCGCCGCCCCCTTGCAGCATGCCGACCGGGCGTTGATCGTCACGGCCAATGATTTCGACAGCATCTATGCGATGAACCGGATCATCGCCGCGGTGCAGGCGAAATCGACGAACTACAAGGTACGTCTGGCCGGTTGCGTCGCCAACCGCAGCAAGGACACCGACGAGGTTGATCGCTATTGCGACGTCGTCGGGTTCAACCGGCTGGCGCATATGCCTGACCTGGATGCCATTCGTCGGTCGCGGCTGAAGAAAAAGACACTGTTCGAGATGCCCGATGACGAGGACGTCGTGCAGGTGCGCAAGGAATACATCCGGCTCGCGGAAACCTTGTGGAACGGCACGCTGCCAATGGCGCCGGAATGTCTGCCGGACCGTGAGATCTTTGAATTGCTGGGATTTGATTGATGGCCTACGTCCAGACCCGCGACCGTGTCGAAGATTACTTCGACCGCAGTGCCACCAAGGTGTGGGAACGCCTGACGTCGGATGCACCGGTGTCGGGGATTCGTGCGACCGTGCGCGCAGGCCGCGACCGGATGCGCGATGTGCTGCTGTCGCAGTTCCCCGCTGATCTGACGGGTGCGCGGGTGCTGGATGCCGGTTGCGGGACGGGGGCCGCGGCGGTGGCCCTGGCCGAACGCGGTGCGCAGGTGACGGCGGTCGATATTTCGCCCGCGTTGATCGACATCGCGAAACGCCGCGCACCTGACGCGGTGGCCGACCGGATTACCTGGATGGCAGGCGACCTGTCTGATGCCAAGGGACCGTTCGATTTCGCCGTCGCGATGGATTCGTTGATCTATTATTCCGCCGATGATGTGGCCCGTGTGTTGGAAACGCTGCCTGTCACACAGACCGTTGCCTTTACCCTCGCACCGCGCACACCGCTGCTGATGGCGATGTTCCGCATCGGCAAGCTGTTTCCGCGCGCCGACCGCAGCCCGACAATGGTTCCGCAACGTGCGCGCGATATCCGCGCGGCGTTGGGGTCCGGTACACTGAACGAGGTCGAGCGCGTCAATTCCGGGTTCTACATCTCGACTGCGTTCACATACCAAGGGGATGCCAAATGATCCTGAAATCCGCTGGTCTGAAATCCCTCACGCTGAAAATGCTGCCGTTTTCGGATGCCGCCAGCGAAGGGTTGCCGCTGGGCCAGTTGCTGCGCCTGTCGCTGTTCCAGATCAGCGTCGGCATGGCGAGTGTCATGCTGCTGGGGACGTTGAACCGGGTGATGATCGTGGAACTGGGCATCGGGTCGCTGCTGGTCGCGGCGATGATCGCCATTCCCGTGTTGGTCGCACCGTTCCGCGCGATGGTGGGGTTCAAGTCGGACAACTATCGGTCTGCCATCGGGTGGAAACGCATCCCCTATCTGTGGTTCGGCACCCTGTGGCAGTTCGGCGGCCTTGCCATCATGCCGATGGCCCTTCTCGTACTGGCCGGCGATCGTGCAATTGATGCGGATTGGGCGGGTTATGTCGGTGCTGGCCTTGCGTTTCTGCTGACGGGTATCGGGATGCACATGACGCAGACCGCGGGTCTGGCACTGGCCGCCGACCGCGCGGACGAGGAGACACGGCCCAAGGTCGTAGCGCTGCTTTATGTCATGTTCCTTGTGGGGATGCTGATTTCGGCCGTGATCATCGGTGCGCTCTTGCGGGATTATTCACCGTTGCGCCTGGTACAGGTCGTGCAGGGCACGGCCGTCGTGACGTTGCTGTTGAACGTGACTGCCCTGTGGAAACAGGAACGCATGTCACCCATGACCCGCGCCGAACGGGCCGCCCCCAAGCCCACGTTCAAGGAAGCGTGGACGGATCTCACGTCAGGCGGCGACGCAGGGCGTCTGCTGGCCGTCGTGTTCATCGGCACCATGGCGTTCAGCATGCAGGATGTCTTGTTGGAACCTTACGGCGGTGAAATCCTCGGGCTGTCTGTTTCGTCGACCACGCTGTTGACCGCGGGTTGGGCCACCGGTGCACTGGTGGCATTTGCTATGGCATCACGCTGGTTGGGCCGTGGTTTGGACCCGATGCGCATGTGCGCGCGGGGCATCCTCGCGGGTCTGGTGGCATTTTGTGCCGTGATCTTTTCCGCGCCGATGGACAGCCCGATGCTGTTCTTTGCGGGTGCCGGTCTGATCGGATTTGGTGGCGGATTGTTCGGGGTTGCCACCCTGACGGCCGCCATGACGCTGCCGACGCTGGGTGCGTCCGGTCGCGGTTTGGCCCTTGGTGCCTGGGGGGCTGCGCAGGCCACCGGTGCCGGGCTGTCGATATTCATCGGGGGCGCGATCCGCGACCTTGTTAATCATGCCGCCGGGACCGGCATGCTCTCGCAGGCGCTCGCCACGCCGACCACCGGGTATTCGGTCGTGTATCACACCGAAATCGCCCTTTTGTTCCTCACCCTTGTCGTTCTTGGCCCGCTGTTCCGCGCCAAGGCGATGACACCCTCGGAAACCGGCAGGCTGCAGCTGTCCGATTTTCCGACCTGACCAAAGGACTACCACCATGCTTGGCAACACAATTATTGGAAACGTCGATCTGGCGAGCGTCGCAATCTGGGCCTTCTGGGTCTTTTTCGCGGGTCTGATTTTCTACATCCAGCGCGAGAACATGCGCGAAGGTTACCCGATGCGGGACGACAGCGATCAGGTCCCCGCCAACGAGAGCCTGTTCCCGCTGCCTGCGCCGAAAACGTTCCACTTGCGCAATGATCGCGGTACGGTCACCGTTCCCAGCCTGGCGTTCGAAGAGGCGAACCTGCGCACCGATCTGGCCATAGCGCCATCTTCCAAGGCGACGGGCAGCCCATGGATTCCCACGGGTGATCCGATGGTCGACGGCGTCGGTCCCGCGGCATGGGCACCGCGTCGGGATATTCCCGAGCTGGACGCCCACGGTCACGCCAAGATCCAGCCGATGTCCACGCTGCCTGATTTCCGCATCTCCTTTGGCAATGACCCGCGCGGTATGCCTGTCGTCGGTGGCGACAACAAGGTTGCGGGCGTGGTGGTCGACATCTGGGTCGACGTGCCAGAGCAGTTGATCCGCTATCTGGAGGTCGAACTGACCGGCGGCGGTCGTCGCCTTGTGCAGATGACGATGTGCCGGGTGCACAGCAACCGGATTCGTGTCCGCGCGCTCTATGCGCACAACTGGGACGGCATCCCGACGATCAAGGGGACCGATCAGGTCACCCTGCTCGAGGAAGAAAAGATCATGGCCTACATCGCGGGCGGCACGCTCTACGCGACCGAACGTCGGACAGAAAACGTCCTGCCGTAACGACGACCGGCCCCGCCTCGCCAGCGGGGCCGCACTAACCACAGGGAACACGACATGCAACATGACGATTTCAAATTCGAACCGATCCGGGGCCTGCCAGAGGCGCTGCCCAAGGATGAAGTGATCCTGTGGCAGGGACGGCCGTTGGCCCGCCGTCTGGCGGTCGAGGCGTTCAAGGTTAAATGGATCATGGGTTATTTCGTGGCGCTTGCCGTCTGGCGCACCACGGTGTCCACGACCGAGGTGCCACTGGGATCAGCGATCCTTTATGGGTCGCCATTCATCATCCTTGGGCTTGTGGTCTGCGCGATCCTCTATGGCCTGGCCTGGGTCCAGAGCCGCGCCACCGTTTACACACTGACGAACAAGCGTGTTGCCATGCGGATCGGGGCGGCGCTGACCATGACCCTGAACCTGCCCTATGTCGAAATCGAGGGCGCGGAGCTGGACAAGCGCCGCAAGGGGGCTGGCACACTGACGTTCCTTTTGCCCGCCGATACGCGGCTGTCCTACCTGATGACCTGGCCGCATGTGCGGCCCGGACGCATCACGCGTGTTCAGCCGGCTTTGCGCTGCATCAAAGACGCCGAAACGGTCGCCGGTATATTTGTCGAAGCAGCGCAGACGCGATTGAGCCAGCCAACCGTCGCGCGCACGACGGGCGACCTGTCTGCAATGGCGGCGGAGTGAATTATGACTGAATCAACCTTCAAGGCACCGACTGATGTCGAAATGGTGCCGCGTCTGCTTGTTGTTGCGATGTTCGGCCTGATGCTGATCACGCTGTCGATCGCGTTTTTCGCGCGGACAACGGATGCGCCGCTGGTCGGCGTCGTGCCGGCCTCGCCCATCGTGCAAAGCGTCGATGTCGCGCTGATTGGCGACCGCAACGGTGCCTACAGCGTGATCGGCGCGGACGGCACCGTTCTGGCGGTTTCGGACCGCGACAAGGCCGGTTTCATCGGTGTGATCGGCCGCGTCGTCGCCCGCAAGCGTGATACCACGGGCCTGCCGCTGGATGCGCCGGTTCAGGTCGTGCGCCGCGCCGACGGTATCGTCGCGATCATCGACCCACTGACGCAGATGGACGTCCCCCTGATGGGGTACGGCCAAGACAACGTGGCGGCCTTTGCCAGGCTGCTGGACTGAAACCAATGCCCCCGGCCTCGCCAGCCGAACGGGTCAGATGTGAAAGGGAACACACATGGGATGGATAACGAAGGAAACAGAGACAGCACCTTGCACGGTGACGATCTCTCATCGGTTCGAAGAACTGAGCGCGCACGTGCGTTTCGACAACGGCACCACGGTCAACCCCGGTGACACCGTGCAGGTGCAAGGGCCCGAGATCCTCGCGGCCTTTGGCGAGTTGGTCGAGGAAAAGCGCACCGCGGTCATCACCCGCGCGAGCAAGCTGGAACAACTGTGGACCCGCGCAACGGGCGATTTCGAATTTATGGAGCTGTGCGAATTCAGCTTCTCCGAGGAGGTTCTGTCATGAACATGCACTCATCCGACGCGACCACGGCCGAAGAAGCCATTGCCGCCCAAGAGGCGCTGCCGCCTCTGACAAACGAGGACGCGACCCGCGTCGCCATGCAGAACACGCTGCTGACCCCGCGTTTCTACACCACCGATTTCGACGAGATGGACGCGATCGACGTGACACCTGTGCGAGCCGAATGGGACGTTCTGATCGCGCAGATGAAAGCAGACCCCAACAAGGGCCATTTCAAGAAAACAGCCGATTGGGATACCGTCGATTGGGACGGGATGGAGCCCAAGCTGAAGGCCGAATTCATCGACTTTCTGATCTCGAGCTGCACGGCCGAATTCTCGGGCTGTGTGCTGTACAAGGAAATGAAACGGCGCGGGTCCAACGAGGACATCACGACCCTGTTTCAACTGATGGCACGGGACGAGGCGCGGCACGCGGGGTTCATCAACGACGCCCTGCGCGAGGCCGGCATCGCGGTGAACCTCGGGTTTCTGACCCAGTCCAAGAAATACACCTATTTCCGGCCCAAGTTCATCTACTACGCCACCTATCTGAGCGAGAAGATCGGCTACGCCCGCTACATCACGATTTTCCGCCACCTCGAGGCGCATCCCGAAAAGCGGTTTCACCCGATTTTCAAGTGGTTCCGCGAATGGTGCAATGACGAGTTTTCGCATGGCGAGGCCTTTGCCCTGCTGATGAAGACCGATCCTGCGCTGACGGAAAGCCGCGTGAACAAGATGTGGATCAAGTTTTTCCTGACGGCTGTGTTTGCGACCATGTGGGTGCGCGATCACCAGCGCCCGGAATTCCACAAGGCGCTGGGCGTCGATCCGGCGTGGTATGGCCAGGAGGTATTCCGCAAAACCTCCGAAATCACCCGCCAGGTCTTTCCGATGACGCTGGATATCGATCATCCGCGCTGGCAACCGACCCTGAACCGCATTCAGGACGCAAACGTCCGGATTGCGGCAGGGGAACGCCAGGGCGGCATGGCTGGCAAGCTGAAGGCGCTGGGCGGTCGGATCAAGGCGGGGGCAAATTTTGTCGCGCTGTTGACGATTCCGGTGCAGAAAAACGCGGTGCCTGACAGCCCGCGTCTGGAACCGGTCTATTGAGCGTGACCGCACATAGGGGCGCTGGTCCGAATTTTCGCGAAAATTCGGGGGGCGCCTGGTCATGACCGGACCGATCTGGCTTTCCGTCGGGCTGGCCGTGTTTCTCTGGTGGTTTTTCACCGGGGCAATTCTGCTGGTCGTGCGGTTGTCGGATCGTCTTGGCGGGCGCGCACCGCTGTGGGCCACGCTCGCGGGCCTGCCTCTTTTGGGCGGCGGGGCACTGCTTGTGTCGTTGTCGCTGGACGATCCATCGGTGACGGGGATCTACGCAGGTTTTCTAGGAGCCTTGGCGATCTGGGGCTGGGTCGAACTGGCGTTTCTGACCGGTGTCATCAGCGGTTGGCAGCGTGACGATTGCCCGCCGGGGCTGGCGGGATGGGCGCGGTTCCAACGGGCATTCGCCACGGTCGGATATCACGAATTGGCGCTGGCCACGGGTGCGCTGACGTTGACGCTGGTCAGCACGGGTGCTGCAAATCAGCTGGCACTGGCCACATACCTCATTTTGTTTCTGGCGCGCATCACAGCCAAGCTGAACCTGTTTCTGGGCGTACCCCGGATCAACTCGGATTTCGTGCCCGTCCCGCTGACCCACCTGAAAACCTATTTCCGCCGGGGCCCAGTCACATGGATGTTCCCGCTGGCGATCACCATTTTGACGGCCTTGCTGGCCGTCTGCACGGAACGACTGTGGGGGGCGCAGACCTATGCCACAACCACCGGATATGCGCTGCTGACCGCTCTTGCGGCGCTGGCACTGATTGAACACTGGCTGATGGTCATTCCATTGCCTGATGCAAAACTCTGGGCGTGGATGCTGCCCAGCAAGACCAAGACCGAAGGGGACGAAAATGGACTTTGACGCGCTATTCAACGCGCAGCTGGATCAGCTGAAGCAGGACGGAAACTATCGGTATTTCGCCGATCTGGAACGCGCCTGTGGCAAATTCCCCAAGGCCGCCAGCCATTTCGAGGATGGCAAGCGCGACGTGACGGTGTGGTGTTCCAACGACTATCTCGGCATGGGGCAGCACCCCAAGGTCGTGGATGCCATGTGCGAGGCCGTGCGCCGGACCGGAACCGGTGCCGGTGGAACACGCAACATTTCCGGCACCAACCACGACCACCTGCTGCTGGAGGCCGAACTGGCCGACCTGCATGGCAAGGAAGCGGCGCTTTTGTTCACCTCGGGCTACGTGTCGAACTGGGCCGCGCTATCGACGCTGGGCAGCCGCCTCAAGGATTGCGTCATCTTGTCGGACGCCGGCAACCACGCCAGCATGATCGAGGGCATCCGCCATTCCCGCGCGACCAAGGTGATCTGGAAACACAACGACGTGGCCGACCTCGAGGCAAAGCTGGCCGCCCTGCCTGCTGATGTGCCCAAGATCGTCGCGTTCGAATCGGTCTATTCGATGGACGGTGATATCGCCCCGATCGAGGCGATCGTTGACGTGGCCGAAAAATACGGTGCCATGACCTATCTAGACGAGGTGCATGGCGTGGGACTTTATGGTGCACGCGGCGGCGGTGTCAGCGAACGTGACGGCGTTGCTGATCGGATCACGCTGATCGAGGGCACGCTGGGCAAGGCGTTCGGCGTCGTCGGTGGCTACATCACAGGGTCTGCCGCGATGTGTGATTTCATCCGCAGTTTCGCCTCTGGCTTCATTTTCACGACGGCCTTGCCACCTGCGGTGGCTGCGGCGGCCCGCGCGTCCATCGTGCATCTGAAAAATTCGGATGCGGAACGCTTGCAGCAACGCCGCCAGGTTGCACGCCTGCGTGCGGAGCTGGACAAAGCGGGCATTCCCCATTTGGAAAACGACAGCCATATCGTGCCCGTGATGATCAAGGACCCGGTCAAATGCCGGATGTTGGCGGATTATCTGATGACGGAATGGAATATTTACGTCCAACCCATCAATTATCCCACTGTGCCCAAGGGGACAGAGCGTCTGCGTTTCACCCCGTCGCCCCTGCACACCGATGAGGACATCGAACATTTGATGATGGCGCTGCGGACCTTGTGGCGGCAATGTGCGATGTCACGGGCCGTTGCGTGATTCCGCCACAGGTGTGAATGGGTTCTGGACGGCACCAAAGAAGACGCTAGGTTCAAAAGACAGAATATGGGCATCCGCCCTTTCGATAGGAGGACTACAATGAAGACGTTCGCAATCGCAGCCGCGCTGACGGTACTTGCAGCACCCGCATTCGCCCAGAGCGAAGCCACTGCATTTCAGGGCGACGCTGCATCCGGCGAAGAGCAATTCAACCGCCAGTGCGTCGCATGCCACGTCGTGCAGGATCCCGAAACGGACGAAGTTCTGGCAGGCCGCAATGCACAGGTCGGACCGAACCTCTATGGAGTGGCTGGCCGTACCATGGGCACCGTCGAGGATTTCGCCTACAGCGATTCGCTGATCGAAATGGGCGAGGCAGGCCGGGTCTGGACCGAAGAGGCATTCGTCGGCTACGTGCAGGATCCGACCGGCTGGCTGCGTGAAGAGCTCGACAATCGTCGTGCACGTGGCAAGATGGCCTACCAGGTCCGCCAAGAGGAAGAGGCCTATGACCTCTATGCCTTCCTTGCGACCTTTGGCGATCAAGAAGCACAGGCCGCAGCACTCGAGGCCGCAGCCGAAGACAGCTGATCGTTAGCGACAGATTTTGAAATGGCCGCTGCACTGATGTGCAGCGGCCATTTTTATTGGAATATGACCCTGATGATGCGGGCGATGGAATCGGGGTCTTCTTCGTGTGCCAGATGGCCAAGCGGGCCCAGACTGCGGGTTTCGGCCTGAGGCATACGTGCAGACGCACGCAAACTGACGGATGGTGGCACCGCCGGATCGTTGTCACCGATCAGCAGCAGCACGGGTATATCTACTTTTGGCAATGCCTGCGACAGTGTCTCCAGGTTCCATTGGGCCATCTGCGCCAGCGTCCCGCTGACATGATCCGTGTCCGATGCCAGCGCAAGATACAGCCTTTGCCCTTCTGGCCCGATCTGTGATCCGGTGCCTTCCAGCAGGCGGCGCACACGGCCCTCGGTCGTTGTCGCGGCAAAGAGCGGGGCAGTGAACGGGGCGGCGGCCAGCGCCTTGGCCAGCACTGGAAACAGCCAGCCAGCGACCCCGTCAAAGGTCTGAAGGGCAGCATTGATCCCCAGGACTCCACGCGCTGGGCGCATCCCGTTCAGCACCAGTTGCAGCGCGATCGGGACCCCGGCAGAGTGTCCCACCAGCAAGTCAGGGGTCCAGCCTTCCTGCGCACAGAGTGCCGCGAGGTCGGTTGCCGTGTCTGTCACGCTGGACCGGTCGCGCGCGCCGGTGCTGAAACCCTGTCCGGGCATGTCGATTGCGACAACGTGAAAATCCTCAGCCAGCAGTGGGAACATGCCGCGCCAGCTTTGCGTGGCACCGCCTGACCCGTGCAGCAGTAGAACCGTCGGGCCGGTGCCGGCCTCTTGGACGTGCCAGCGATGTGGGCCGCTGACAATGCGGCGCGACACGTCGGCCATCGGCCAGTTGGGGGGCGGTGGCCAGCGCATCAGGCGGGCAAAGCTGCGTCGACAGCGCGGGCCAGTCGATGTGAATCGGCACGTGGCAATGGCAGATAAGGCGCGTCCAGCGTCTGGGCCAGCACGCGCAGCTGCGGGTTCGGGCGCTGTCCGGTGTCGATGATCAACGCTTCGATCCCTTGGGCCCGGATCATGCGGGCGGCGGTCTGCGCGTCGGCGGCGGCCCGTGCGCGATCACCCGCACCGTCCCGCGCTATGTTGGCCTTGCCATCGGTCAGCAGGCAAATCGTTGGGGTCATGCCGCGCCTGCGTGCCTGAATCGCCAGTTCGCCTGCGCTGTCCAGACCCGCGGCCAGAGGCGTGCCGCCACCACCAGGCAGGGCGGCGAGACGCCGTTTGGTCTGCACCAGGCTGCGGGTCGGAGGCAGCAAGATCTCTGCGCCGGTTCCGCGAAAACTGACCAGCGCGACGTGGTCGCGGCGTGCATAGGCCTGCGTCAGCAGCAGCTCCACCGCGCCCTTTGCCTCTGCCAGACGCGCGAGTGCGGCAGACCCCGAGGCATCCACCGCAAAGATCAGCAGGCGATCGGTCTTTTCCTCGTATCTGCAGGTATGGATGTCGGTGGCGCGGATGTGCAGCCCGGCGCGGCCCGTTTCGTCCCGGCGGATGGTCTGCCATGGTGCGGCAGCCCGCAGCGTCGCAACCACATCGATCCGCGCCGCCGTATCAAGCCGTCCGGGGCGCGAAGGCAGCGGTCTGCCGCGTCGGTTGCTGCGCGTTTTTGCACCGGACCCAGCACCTTTGCCTGTGGCGGCGCGGGTCGCGCGCAGCCGGTCAAGCAGTCCGTCGGGGATCATCGCGCGAACGGCCTCCAGCAACAGCTCATCCGGAATATCCAGATCGGCCCCCTGACGGTCCTCGGTGTCATCAGGCACGTCATCCTGCGGGGCCTGGGGCGGGTCGTCCTCTTGGGGTGGCTGCGGCACCTGGGTTGCCCGGTGGCCAAAGACGAGGCCGCATGCGGTTGCAACGTGTTCCTCGGTGACAGTGGACATGCCGTCCAACCGGGCGAGTGCACGGGCGCAGCGCAGCGCGAGGCTGGGCGCGCGCATGCTATCGATGCCGTAGGCCGCAGCAAGGGCGGTCATCTGTGCCGCGATGTCAGGGCCGAGGGTGGCGTGGGTCGTCGGTTCGGGACCTTCGGGCAATGCCGTGATGTCGGACAAGGCGACGCCGGACAGGTCCACCCTGAACGCCGCGCGTTCGCACAATGCAGCGGGCGGTGTCTCCTCGTCGGTGCCTTCGTCCAGCAGGATAAGTGCGCGGGGCTGCGCATCCAGATGCGCGGCTAGCCTTGCCGCCAATTGCGGCTGGCAGCGTTCGGCCATGGTCAGGATCAGCGGCCCTGGCCGGTCGAGTACACCTGTTTGCGATTGCAGCTGCCCGGTTGCCAATGTGGTTGCCAGATCCAGTCCGCCAAACAGTGCGTCGTCGCCGATCGCAGGGTGCAGGCGCACGCCGTCAGGCAGCGGCAGCGCATCGCGGACCGGGCCGGACCGTGCGCGCAAGTGCACGCCCCCCAATGCGGGGTCCAGCGCGACCAGCCGCAGGGCCAGCAGCGCGTAATCCCATGCCTCAGCCAAGGACGTCGGCCACGACGCGCCCGACCCGCGCGCCTGATCCTGCCTCGTCCAGTGGATCGCGACGCAGGCGGTGGCGCAGGGCCATCGCAGACACATGCTTGATATGGCTGCGGGTCAATGCGGTGTCGTTTCGCCAGGCGGCATAGGCGCGCGCGGCCTTTAGCAGGGTCAGTTCACCGCGCAGGCCATCAGACCCCAGCGCAAGGCACAGTTCGGCCACGTCACGCAGGGCGCTGTCCGGCGTTTTCAGCTTCTTCAATGCGCCCCTGGCCGTCAGAATGCGGTCGCGCACGCCCGCATCCTCTGCCTGCCAGCGCAGCATGAATGCCGCGTTGTCGTTGTCATAGGCGTCACGGCGGCGGATGACCTCGATCCGGGTGTCGATGTCCTTGGGGCTGGCAACCTCGACCGACAGACCGAACCGGTCCAGCAGTTGCGGGCGCAATTCGCCTTCTTCGGGGTTGCCGGACCCGACCAGGACGAACCGCGCGGGATGGCTGATCGAGAGACCGTCACGTTCCACCAGATTGCGGCCTGATTGCGCCACGTCCAGCAAAAGGTCGACGATGTGATCCTCCAGCAGGTTGACCTCGTCGATATAGAGATAGCCCCGATTCGCACGTGCCAGCAGGCCGGGCTGGAACGCCCGTTCACCCGCGCCCAGCGCCCGTTCGATATCCAGCGCGCCGGTCACGCGGTCCTCTGACGCGCCCAGCGGGAGGTCCACGACAGGGGTCGGCACCTCGACCAGATCCTCGCCAGCGCCGCGCGCCCAATCCGGCACATCGGCCTTTGATGCGGAATTGACGGGGCATCCCTGCACGACCTTGATCGGCGGGAGCAATGCGGCCAGCGCGCGCACGGCGGTGGATTTGCCCGTGCCGCGATCACCGAAAACCAGCACGCCGCCGATGGATGGGTCGATCGCCGTCAGGATCATCGACAGTTTCATTTCGTCCTGACCGACGATGGCGGAAAACGGGAAGGGGGCGGTCATAGCGAGCCTTTCAAATTCAGCGGGGCGGTGCCGCCCCAGGTGCCACGGTCCGACAAGACGGTGAACCGGGCATAGAGTTCTTCGGAAAACCATCCTTCTTGGCGCACGGCGCGAATGGCTTCTGCGTGCGGACCAGTGCGTACGAATGCATTCATGCTATCAAGCGAGGGCCAGACGGAAAATGTGACCTGATGCAGCATCGGGATTTCACCGATCCCGATCTTGAACGTCACATTCGGGTCGCCGCCGATCAGGTCGTCCAGTCGTGGCACGCGTCCCCAGAAGCGGCGCAGGACGCTGGGTTTGATCGTCGCCCGTGTGAGCGCCGCAAGTGGTCCGTCGGTCGCGGGGCCAGTGGTGAATGGCGCGATGCCCGACCAGGCACCACGCGCTGATGTGGTGCGCAGTAGGACTGTATAATCCTCACTTGCGCGGTCGGCGTAGCGGGCAAAGACCGGCGCTGTCCGCGTCTGTTCGCGCGCCGTCGCCTCGTCGTTCCATGTGGCAAGGATCGCGATGGTGTCGGGGTTCAGCGTCGGACTGAAACCGTGCCCGACGCCTGCACCGCACAATTTGTGAAATCCGATACCTGGTGTGCGGCGCAACGGTCCACGCGCCAGTGCCATCTGCGTCATGGCCCAGAATCGGGTCCGCGCGCCGGTAAAGCGATACAGGGAAAGGCTGACGGTCTGGGTCACGGCTCACTCGGGTTGTGTCAACTAAGTCTGACAGTCTGGGATTGAAATGCAATAAGGTTTTCGATTTTTGCCGATCTGAAAGATATGATTGTCAACTTTGATTTACAGATGTAGCATTTATTCATGTTTGATCTCAACTCTTCTTCGGAAACGGCGCAGCGCGCGATTGTTGTCGGTGCGGGCCTTGGTGGCCTTGCGGCGGCAATGCGGCTGGGGGCCAAGGGCTATGTCGTGACGGTCGTGGACCGCCTTGACCGGGTCGGGGGGCGGGGGTCATCCGTCACGCAAGACGGCCACCGCTTTGACCTTGGGCCAACCATCGTCACGGTGCCGCATGTCTATGAAAAACTTTGGGCCGCTTGCGGGCGCGATTTTCATCGCGACGTGACGCTGAAGCCGCTCGATCCGTTCTATACGATCCGTTGGCCTGATGGATCGCGGTTCCGGGTGAACGGCGACACGGACGACATGGCCGCCGAGGTTGCCCGGCTGTCGCCGCGCGACGTCAAGGGCTACCACCGTTTTCTGCGCGACAGTCACGCCCGCTACAAGCTCGGGTTCGAGGGGATGGTCGCCAAGCCGATGCACCGTGTCTGGGACACGATCAAGGTTCTGCCGCAGTTCGCATGGCTCCGCGCCGATCGTTCGATTCACGCCATGGCAAAATCGCGGGTCAAGGATGATCGCCTGCGCATGGCATTGTCGTTTCATCCGCTGTTCATCGGTGGTGATCCGAACAACGTGACATCGATGTATGCGCTCGTCAGTTATCTGGAAAAGGAATATGGCGTTCACTACGCGATGGGCGGCGTGCAGGCGATGGCGGACGCCATGGCGCGTGTCATTTGCGAACAGGGCGGTGCGATCCGGCTGGGCACAGAGGTTGACCGCATTGATGTGGCGAATGGTGCCGCAAAAGGCATCACGCTCAAGGGTGGTGAACGGCTGGCCGCGCCCTTGGTGGTCAGCAATGCTGACGCAGGCCATACCTACAGCACGCTGATGAAAGACGCGCCGCGCAGCCGTTGGACCGCGAAAAAGGTGCAGAACCGCCGTTGGTCCATGGGTTTGTTCGTCTGGTATTTCGGGACCAAGGGCACCGCCGGCATATGGCCCGACGCAGGGCATCACACGATCCTGTCCGGGCCGCGTTACGGCCCGCTGCTCAAGGATATCTTTATCAAGGGCAAGCTGGCTGACGACATGTCTCTTTATGTCCACAGGCCGTCCGTGACCGATCCGTCGGTCGCACCTGCGGGCGATGATACCTTTTACGCGTTGTCGCCCGTGCCGCATCTGGGGCACGCCAATCCGATCGACTGGCAGGCAGAAAAGCTGCGCTACCGCGACAAGGTGGCAGATGTGCTGGATGGTCTGATCCCGGGTTTCCGTGACCACATCACGACTGACCTGATCTACACGCCCGAGGATTTCCGCGATCGTTATCTGTCGCCCAACGGGTCCGGTTTTTCGCTGGAACCACGCATTCTGCAATCTGCATACTTTCGCCCTCATAACGTGAGCGAAGAGGCCAAGGGCCTGTTCCTCGTAGGCGCAGGCACACATCCGGGCGCAGGCGTGCCCGGCGTCGTGTCCAGCGCCGAGGTGCTGGGCAAGCTGGTGCCCGATGCGCCGATGCCCGTTATCCACAAAATGGCCGCCGAATGATCCGCCCCGATGATCTGGCCCACTGCCGCGAGGTGATCCGTACGGGCTCTCTTTCGTTTCACGCGGCCTCGAAACTGCTGCCTGCAAATGTGCGGGACCCGGCCTTGGCGCTTTACGCCTTTTGCCGCCTCGCGGATGACGAAGTGGACGAAGGCAACAACAAGACCGCTGCCGTGCTGCGCCTGCGGGACCGGCTGGACCTTGCCTATGCAGGCACGCCGCTCGACGCGCCAGAGGACCGTGCCTTTGCCGCGATCATCGCGGAATACGACATGCCACGCGCGCTGCCTGATGCCCTGCTCGAAGGTTTGGCCTGGGACGCGCAGGAACGACGCTATGCAACGCTGTCGGACGTGCGGGCCTATTCGGCGCGGGTGGCCAGTGCTGTGGGTGCCATGATGTGCGTCCTAATGCGGGTGCGCTGTGCCGATACGCTGGCGCGGGCCTGTGATCTGGGTGTGGCGATGCAATTGACCAACATCGCCCGCGACGTGGGCGAGGACGCCCGCGCGGGCCGCATCTACCTGCCGACCGATTGGCTGGCGGGCCACGGCATGGATGCTGACGCCTTTTTGGCTGATCCGCACCCGACGCCACAGGTGCGCGCCATGACAAAGGCGCTGCTGCGCGAGGCGGATCACCTCTATCGTCGGTCCGAGGCTGGGATCAGCGGTCTGCCGCGCCAGGCACGTTTGGGAATCTGGGCCGCGCGACTGATCTATGCCGGGATCGGCGATCAGGTCACACGCCAAGGCTATGATTCCATCGGGCATCGCGCGCATACCTCGCGCGCCCAGAAACTGGTGTGGATCGGTCAGGCTGGGGTGCGTGCGCTGGGGGCAGGGGTCATGCCGCGGTCTGCCCTGATTTATGCCGACCCGCTGCCAGAGGTCACGTTCTTGGTTGATGCAGCCCGCCAAGGCCAGCCAGCGCGGCGTCGCATGACATCCGTGCTGAATACGCTGGCCGATTTGTCGGCCCGTGAAATGAGTCATGGAAACGGCGGTCAAAGCGCATAAGTAAGGGTCATTGCAGCCCGAAAGGTGCCCACCATGACCACGTTCTTGTTTTTCGTTTTCCTTGCCGCCACGTTCGCGGCCGGCACCACCGGGGCGATGTTTCCGACCGGTGAATGGTATCAGAAACTGAACAAACCTGCCTGGACCCCGCCGAACTGGGCCTTTCCGGTGATGTGGACCAGCATCTATCTGTTGATCGCGTTCGCGGGTGCGCGGGTTGCGATGATTCCCGGTGCCGGGCTGGCGATGGCGTTCTGGGCCGCGCAGATCGCGTTCAACACGCTGTGGACACCGGTATTTTTTGGCCTGCGGCACTGGCGCGCCTCGCTGATCATCATGGCTGGCCTGTGGCTATCGGTATTCGGGGCGACCGTGACGCATCTGATGCTGGATCTCTGGGCGGGTCTTGCATTCGTGCCCTACCTTTTGTGGGTGACCGTGGCCGGGGCGCTGAACCTGACGGTCGTGCGCCTGAACCCGGATCAAAAGCCGCTGGAAATTCACAAGCTCTAGGGCTTTTGCAGCCGCGCGGGCGGGGCATGCCGTATCCCGTCACCCGCTTGAAATATTGTGCTGCCAGGCGTGGTGCGCTTGAATGGACCAAACCAACGGCGGAGGCCACTCCATGACACGACCCTTGCCCTTGCGGACCCCCGACGTGCCAGACGCAGCGGCATTTACCGATCCAGCCGCGGCTGTGGCGCGTCTGTGCGACTTATACGACGCCGCTGCCGGATTTCTGACCGACGCTTTTCAGCACATGCTGAACACGGGTGCCGCCGATCACAGCTATCGCGCGTTTTATCCGGAGGTGCGCCTGACGACGACCAGCCACGCACGGATGGACAGCAGGCTGGCCTATGGTCACGTGGCAGAACCGGGCACCTACGCCACGACCATCACCCGGCCAGATTTGTTTCGGCACTATCTCGAACAGCAACTTGGCCTGCTGATGAAAAACCACGATGTCGCCGTCACGGTTGGTGCATCATCAACGCCGATGCCCGTGCATTTTGCCGTCGCCCGCGACGAGAGCATTACCGTCCCGCAGGATGGTGCCGCCGATTTTCAGTTGCGTGACGTCTTTGACGTGCCTGATCTGGCGGTGACGCACGACGATATCGTGAACGGTGGCGGATTTTTGTATCCCGATGGCGCCCGCCCGCTCGCACCATTTACAGCGCAGCGGATCGATTATTCGCTCGCACGCCTGTCGCATTACACGGCGACGGACGCGGGGCATTTTCAGAATCACGTCCTCTTCACCAACTATCAGTTCTATGTCGAGGAATTCGAGGCCTACGCCCGACTGATGCTGGCCGATCCGGACAGCGGCTACACTGCCTTTGTCGGGCCGGGGAATGCGATCATTACCGATCCCGATACGCCACTACCGTCAACCGCCAAAACCCCGCAGATGCCGACCTACCACCTCAAGCGCAAACATGGCGCAGGCATCACGCTGGTGAACATCGGCGTCGGGCCGTCAAACGCGAAAACAGCGACGGACCATATCGCCGTGTTGCGTCCGCACGCTTGGTTGATGGTCGGCCATTGCGCTGGATTGCGCAATTCGCAGCGATTGGGCGATTTCGTCCTGGCCCATGCCTATCTGCGCGAGGATCACGTGCTGGACGACGATCTACCGGTGTGGGTGCCCATCCCGGCGCTGGCTGAAATCCAGATCGCGCTGGAAGACGCCGTCGAAGAAGTCACCAAGCTGGAAGGCTATGAGCTGAAACGCATCATGCGGACCGGCACGGTCGCCACGATCGACAACCGCAACTGGGAACTACGCGACCATTCCGGCCCGGTACAGCGGCTGTCGCAGTCGCGCGCCGTGGCACTAGATATGGAAAGCGCTACGATCGCGGCCAACGGTTTTCGGTTCCGGGTGCCCTATGGCACGCTTTTGTGCGTCAGTGACAAACCGCTGCACGGAGAGCTGAAATTGCCGGGCATGGCGTCTGATTTCTATCGCGGGCAGGTCGCAAATCACCTGATGATCGGTATCCGGGCGATGGAAAAATTGCGCGATATGCCGCTGGAACGCATTCACAGCCGTAAATTGCGGTCGTTCGAAGAGACCGCATTCCTGTAAAAGTGCCGAAAACCCTTAAAAATATGCCCAAAGTATACTTTTGGGGCTTGCCAGCCCGCACTATTCGTTGTGGTCTACCACAACATTACGTGAATTGATGCGAAATGCCCCCAACAAGAGGGGGTTCAACCGGAGGAAAACCATCATGGCAACCAAACCGCTGACCAAGGCACAGCTCGTGACCAAGCTGTCCGAGAAGCTGGACACAGACAAGAAGACGGCAACAGCTGCTCTCGAGGCCGTGACCGATATCATCACCGAAGAAGTTTCTGCTGGCGGTGCCGTGACCCTGCCGGGCGTTGGCAAGATCTACTGCCGCGAGCGCCCGGAGCGGATGGTGCGCAACCCCGCCACCGGCGAGCAGATGAAGAAAGAGGCCGACAAGGTCGTCAAGATGACGATCGCAAAGGCACTCAAGGACAGCGTGAACGGCTGATCTTGCATCTTGTGTGGATGTCGGAGAGGGTCGCCTTTGGGCGGCCCTTTTTGTTTGGATTGTAGCGATGGATATCAAGGCGTTGGTGATGGGAGTAGCCTTTGCCGCGATGTGGTCGTCGGCCTTTACCTCGGCCCGGATCATCGTGGAATACGCACCACCGCTGACCGCCCTCGCGGCCCGGTTTCTGATGTCCGGTATCGTGGCTGTCGGCATTGCGCTGGCTATGGGCCAGCGGATGCGCCTGACCCGGCAGCAATGGCGCGGTGTCATCATCTTTGGTGTCTGCCAGAACGCGCTTTATCTGGGTATGAATTTCGTCGCCATGCAAACGGTCGAGGCGTCGCTGGCATCGATCATGGCCTCGACGATGCCGCTGCTGGTGGCGCTGGCCGGCTGGTTGATCTTTGGCAGGCGTTTGCCTGTGTTGGGTGTGGCTGGCCTGTTGGCCGGATTTGCGGGTGTTGCGATCATCATGTCGGCGCGACTGGGTGCAGGCAGCGATCCGTTCGGCATGATGCTGTGTGCCCTGGCTGCGGTGTCGATCACCGTGGCGACGCTGGCGGTCGCGGGCGCGTCATCGGGTGGCAACCTGATGATGATCGTCGGTTTGCAGATGTTCGTCGGGTTCATCTGCTGTGCAATCCCTGCCGCCCTGTTCGAGACACCGGTCATCGACATGAACTGGCGTCTGGGGCTTGCCTTTGGCTATACGGTGCTGGTGCCGGGCGTGCTTGCGACACTGGTCTGGTTCGCGCTGGTGGGGCGCATCGGCGCGGTAAAGGCGTCGACATTCCATTTCCTGAACCCGTTTCTGGGTGTGGTCATCGCCGCCATCCTGCTGGGAGAAAAGATCGGCCCTGCGGATGTGTTGGGGGTTGCGGTGATCGCGGCGGGCATCCTTGCCGTTCAGATCAGCAAACAGACGACAGTGCCGCCGCCGGTCTAGGCTGCGGCGCGCGCAGCTGGCAGGATGTCCTGATCCAGCAGGCGCATCAGGTCGCCGAAATAGCCGCCGCTGCGGGCAGGGCGCATGGGGTCCGACGTGATGGCCACGGTCAGATTCAGGCTGGGAACGACGCAGATGATCTGACCGCCGTAGCCCCGCGCCAGCGCATAGCGGTCGCCCCCCGATTCCCCCAGGAACCAACCGTAGCCATAGGCCAGGCCGGAAAACTGCGACCGTGTGCGTGGCTGGAACGACCGATCGACCCAGTCGGTGCTCAGCACCTGATTGCCATTCCATGTCCCGCCCATGCGATACATTTCACCGAACCGCACCATCGCGGGCAGGGTCAGGCCCATCTCGTTCCCGCCCAGATAGCGGCCCTGCGGATCGCGGGTCCATGCAGGCACCTCGATCCCCAATGGGTCACCTAGACGGCGCTGGGCGAGTGTCAGCAGGCTTTGTTCTGAGACTTGCGACAGGACGGCGCCCAGAATGTGAAAGCTGCCGGTGGAATATTGCATGCTGCTGCCGGGCGTCGCGACAAAAGGGCGTTGCAGCGCATCCGCGACCCAGTCGCGACTGGCGATCCAGCCGCCATAATTGCCGCCAGAGGTGCGTTCCAGACCCGCCTGCATGGTCACGAGGTTGCCCACCGTGATCTGCCCCACGCCGTCGGCGGCACCCGTGGGGATCAGCCCCGGCGCGACGTCAGCCAATGTGGCGTCCAGGCTCGCGATCTCGCCCCGATCAAGGGCTGCACCGGTCAGGGCCGCGACGATGGTTTTCGACACCGATTTGATCGGCACGATCCGCCCGACGGCGGGGCCGCGAAACGCCTGAGACAGTACCTGCCTGCCGTCCTGTTGGATTGCCATGGCATGCAGCTGGTCATAGCTGGCCGCGCGGTCCAGCACAGCCTGCCAAGGCTGTGTCTGCGCGCGCAGTGGCAAGGCTGTCAGGGCAGCGGCTCCGGCTATCAAAGTGCGGCGTGTCAGTGTCATGGCGTTCCCCTTCCGCGATTGGCAAACAGCTAGGCCAACCGCGACAAAACACCAGACAAACGGTCGTGAGGTGTCAGCCGATCCGCCCGCGCACGCCGCCCGTCTGGCCGCGATCCAGCAGGATGTGGTCAAGAATCACGCAGGCCATCATCGCCTCTCCGACAGGGACAGCGCGAATGCCCACACAGGGGTCGTGACGACCCTTTGTCACCACCTCGGTCGGCTGGCCATCCATGGTGATCGACTGGCGCGGCGACAGGATGGACGACGTAGGCTTGACCGCAAACCGCACGACGACATCCTGACCCGTGCTGATACCGCCCAGAATCCCGCCCGCATGGTTCGATGAATAGACCGGCTGGCCGTCATTCCCCATAAAGATTTCGTCGGCGTTGGCGCGGCCGGTCAGCGCGGCTGCGGCCATGCCCTCGCCGATTTCGACGCCTTTGACGGCGTTGATGCTCATCATTGCGGCGGCGAGGTCGGTGTCAAGTTTCGCATAGATCGGCGCACCGATGCCCGCCGGCACGCCACGGGCAACCACCTCGATGATCGCGCCGACGGAATTGTGGTCGTCCTTGCGCAGCCAGGTCAGGTAGTCTTGCCATTCGGCAGCGGCCTGCGCGTCAGGACACCAGAAATCGTTCTGCGCGATCTGGTCCCAGTCGAACCGGTCGCGGTCGATCTTCTTTTCGCCCATCTGGACCATATAACCGGTCACCTGCACGCCCGGTGCGACATGGCCAATCGCGGCGCGCGCGACGCCCCCGGCAGCGACACGGGATGCTGTCTCGCGGGCAGAGGACCGACCGCCGCCGCGCGGATCGCGCAGCCCGTATTTCTGATGGTAGGTGATGTCGGCGTGGCCGGGTCGAAAGGTATTCAGGATGTCGCCGTAATCCTTCGACCGCTGGTCGGTGTTGCGGATCATCAATTGGATCGGCGTGCCGGTCGTGCGCCCCTCATAGACACCCGACAAGATCTCGACCGCATCGGGTTCATTGCGCTGCGTTGTATTACGGTTCTGGCCGGGACGGCGTTTATCCAGCCATTGCTGAATATCCTCTGGCATCAGCGCAACACCCGGCGGGCAGCCGTCGATGGTCGCCCCCAGCGCGGGTCCGTGGCTCTCGCCCCAGGTGGTGAAACGGAACAGATGACCGAATGTGTTGAACGACATAGCATCACGCTTTCTTGTTGTGCGCCTGACGTATCCTATGCCCGTGCGGCTGTCCAACCCGCTCAATCACGGAAAAAATGCCTTTGTGTCGTAGCTGTCTCGTGCAAACCTGACGTTACAATTTTGTAAAGGAGCACCGGCATGGCCGACTCAACCGCGGAGTCCTCAGGGGGCCCCAAGATGTCACTGACAATGAAAATCATGATCGCGATGGGGCTGGGTATCGTCGTCGGCGTGATCCTGAACACGATCAACAACGACTTCTTGAACACACAACTGGTCGCTGGATTCTTTGGCATGATCGGCAAGATGTTCGTCAATGCGCTGAAAATGCTGGTTGTCCCGCTGGTTTTCTTCTCTCTTTTGGGTGGCGTGACCGGGATTGGCGACATTCGTGTGCTGGGCCGCGTCGGATCAAAAAGTTTCGTTCTGTATCTGGCGACGACGGCGCTGGCGATCACGGTCGCACTGGTGCTGGCCACGATCATCGGACCCGGCAAAGGGTTTGACATGACCGGGATTGATGCCAGCGGCATCAACGCGGCAGAGGCCCCGTCGGTCTGGAACGTGTTTGCCGCCATCGTGCCGACGAACCCCATTCAGGCCTTTGCCAGCGGCGAAATGTTGCAGGTGATTTTCTACACGGTAGTTCTGGGAATCGCGGTTCTGATGCTGGGTGGACGGTCCAAACCATTCATCGAGGCCTGCGATTACATGAACGACGTCATGATGAAGATCGTTGATCTGGTCATGCGCGCGGCCCCCTACGGTGTCTTTGCGCTGATCGCAAAAACCTTTGCCGAACAGGGGATTGGCCTGTTTGTGCCTGTCATGGCCTACGTCGTCACCCTGGTCGCGGCGCTGATGATCCACCTGTTCATCACGCTGCCGGGGATGCTGAAATTGCTGTCGGGCCTGAACCCCGTCACGTTCCTCAAGAAAATGCGCCCCGCGCAGATATTCGCGTTTTCGACCGCATCATCAAACGCGACCATCCCGGTGACGTATCAATGCGCAACCGAACGGGTCGGCGTCGACAAGGACGTCGCATCGTTCTGCATTCCGTTCGGCGCGACGATCAATATGGACGGCACGGCGATCATGCAGGGCGTGGCGACGGTTTTCCTGGCCAATGTCTACGGTATCGACCTTGGGCTGGTGGGATACATTACCGTGATCGGAATGGCCGTTCTGGCGTCCATCGGCACGGCCGGTGTGCCCGGCGTGGGTCTGGTCATGCTGACAATGGTGCTGGGCCAGGTCGGTCTGCCAATCGAGGGCATCGCGATCATCCTCGGCGTTGACCGCCTGATGGACATGATCCGCACGGCGGTGAATATCACGGGTGACGCGATCGTGACGTCCATCGTGGCCAAGGGTGAGGGCAAGATCGACATGGAAATCTTCAACGATCCCAACGCGGGAACGACCGGAGAAGACGAGGTCGAATTGCCGCATCACGCCGTCGCCTAAGCAACGATTGACCGGCAAAAAGGGGGCTGCCCATCGGGGTGGCCCCCTTTTCTTTTGTCACCAGCGGCGCTAGCTGTTGGGTACCTCGGGGGGCCATGTGGCTGAGATGCGAAAGCGGACCCGTTGAACCTGAACCGGTTAAGACCGGCGGAGGGAAGGTCCGGCATAACGTCGTCCCCAAATCCGCCCGTCGTTTTGGAGGATGATATGAAAACCACCTTTGCAAGCGTCGCGGCCCTGATCTGTGCAAGCCCTGCCTTGGCCCAGACACCGACCCTGAACGTTTATACTTACGACAGTTTCACATCCGAATGGGGCCCTGGCCCGGCCATCGAACA
The DNA here is from genome assembly GCF_900110705.1 of Loktanella sp. DSM 29012. GTDB lineage: Bacteria > Pseudomonadota > Alphaproteobacteria > Rhodobacterales > Rhodobacteraceae > Loktanella > Loktanella gaetbuli. The sequence continues at coordinate 493,348 of NZ_FOEJ01000001.1, forward strand.
GGCGTTCGAGGCAGAGTGCGGCTGTGATCTGGTCTTTACAGGGGCGGGCGACGGGGCGGCCCTGCTCGCACGGCTGCAACTGGAAGGCGCGCGCACGGATGCGGATGTCGTTCTGGGCCTCGATACGAACCTGACCGCTGCCGCTGCGGCAACCGGCCTGTTCGCACCGCATGGCGTGACGGCAGATTTTGCACTGCCGATCACATGGGATGACGACACGTTCCTGCCTTTTGACTGGGGCTACCTCGCGTTTGTGGCGCAGGCCGACACGCCGTCGGTCGCGTCATTTCAGGAACTGGCCGACAGCGACCTGAGCATCGTTGTCCAGGACCCGCGGTCATCGACGCCGGGACTGGGCCTGTTGATGTGGGTGCAGGCGGTCCATGGCGACCAGGCCGGTGCGATCTGGGAAGGGTTGTCCGACAACATCGTCACCGTCACGCCGGGCTGGACAGAGGCCTACAACCTGTTCCTCGAAGGCGAGGCGGACGCAGTGCTGTCCTATACGACCTCGCCTGCCTATCACCTGATCGCAGAAGAGGACGCCACGAAAACATCCTGGGCGTTTGACGGTGGCAACTATCTGCAGGTCGAAGTCGCGGCCAAGGTCGCGGGTACCGATCAGTCAGCGCTGGCCGATCAGTTCATGGCGTTCATCGCCACACCCGCGTTCCAAGAGGTGATACCGACAACAAACTGGATGTATCCGGCCACTGACGTGGCGCTGCCGGACGGGTTCGAGACGCTGACGCTGCCGGAAACCGGGCTGCTGTTGTCGTCGCAGGACGCGGCCGCAATTCGGGATACGGCGTTGGAGACATGGCGCAACGCGCTGTCGCAGTGATGCGCAGCCTGCCAGCGCGGCTGTCGGTCGCGCTGGTCCTTGTGCTGACGCTGGGGACGCTGGTGGCCGTCGCGACGCGCGCGCAGGTCGGCAGCGGCCTTGCTGCGGCCGATTGGGCGGCAATCCGGTTCACCCTGTGGCAGGCAATGGCCTCGGCCGGGGTGTCGGTGCTGTTGGCCATTCCCGTGGCCCGCGCACTGGCCCGGCGTCAGTTCAGGGGCCGGTCGGCACTGGTCATGTTGCTGGGCGCACCGTTCCTGCTACCGGTCATCGTGGCCGTGCTGGGGCTGCTTGCGGTGTTTGGTCGTGGAGGTATCGCGAACGACGCGCTTGGCCTGATCGGTGTTGCGCCCGTCAGTATCTATGGCGCGGGGGGTGTCATCCTTGCGCATGTGTTTTTCAACCTGCCACTGGCCGTTCGCCTGATCCTGCAAGGCTGGCTGGATATCCCGTCCGAACGTTTCCGGCTGGCGGCGCAGCTGAATGCGCCGATGTGGCGCGTGCTGGAATGGCCGATGTTGCAACGCGTCCTGCCGGGGGCCGCACTGGTGATTTTCCTGATCTGCCTGACCAGTTTCGCGGTTGCGTTGATCCTTGGCGGCGGGCCGCGGGCCACGACCGTGGAACTGGCAATCTATCAGGCGATACGCTTTGATTTCGATCTGGGGCGTGCCGCGTTGCTGGCCGCAATACAATTCGCGCTCTGCGCTGTCGCGGCTGCAATCGCCTGGCGCATCACGCCTCTGGACGGTTTGGGCGGTGGGCTGGATCGCACGGTTGCCCGATGGGATCGCAGTCCGCTGGACTGGGTCTGGCTGGTGGCCGTGACGCTGTTCCTGGTGACGCCGTTGGTGATGATCGTGCTGCGCGGCCTGCCGGGACTAAGCCAATTGCCGGACAGCATATGGGCTGCAGCGGGCCGTTCCATCGCTGTCGCGGCGGGGTCAACGATCCTGAGCGTTCTGATGGCGCTCTCCCTGGCGCTCCGGGGCGGGCGGATCGCCAATCTGGCCGGTGTGCTGCCCCTTGCATCCAGCGCGCTGGTCATGGGGACAGGGCTGTTCGTCATCGTTTATGCCTTTGTCAGCCCAACCGCTGTGGCGTTGCCGGTGACGATGCTGGTGAACGCGGTGCTGGCGCTGCCGTTCGGTCTGCGGGTGCTTGGCCCGGCGGTGCGTGACGTGCGTGCCAACTATGATCGCCTGTCACAAAGTCTGGGTTTGTCGGGCTGGGCGGCGCTGCGTATCGTGATGCTGCCGCGCCTGCGGCGACCCTTGGGGTTTGCCGCCGGACTGGCCGCAGCACTCTCGATGGGGGATCTGGGGGTGATCGCCCTTTTTGCCACCGATGCGCAGGAAACGCTGCCGCTGGCAATGTACCGTCTGATGGGGGCCTACCAGATGGAGGCCGCGGCAAGTGCTGCGCTGCTGTTGCTGGGGCTGTCGCTGGCGGCATTCTGGATTTGCGACCGGGGAGGGCGCGTCGATGCTGACCTTTGACAACGTGAGCCTGCGCGTAGGTGAATTTACGCTGACTGCGGATGCGCATGTCGGGCCGGGCCTGACTGCGGTGATCGGACCGTCTGGAGGCGGCAAATCGACCTTGCTGTCCGCGATTGCGGGTTTTCTGGACCCCGATGCCGGGCAGATTTACTGGGACGGTCGCGATCTGTCGGGCCGCGCACCGGGGGACCGTCCCGTGACGATGCTGTTTCAGGACAACAACCTGTTTCCGCATCTGACCGTTGCCCAGAATGTCGGTCTGGCGTTGGGTCCGCGTCTGCGGACGTCAGCGGCAGAGACCCGTCGCATTGATGACGTTCTGGTGCGGGTCGGTCTGGGCGATCTTGGTCATCGCAAGCCGGCAGCACTGTCCGGTGGACAGCAAAGCCGTGCGGCACTGGCGCGTGTCTTGCTGGCTGACCGGCCAGTAGTGCTGCTGGACGAGGCATTCGCAGCACTGGGACCGGCCCTGCGGGCCGAGATGCTGGAACTGGTGCAAGGCACGCTTGTTCAGGCGGGGCGCACCGTGCTGATGGTTACCCATGATCCATCGGATGCCCGTGCATGGGCCGATCAGGTCATTCTGGTCGCCGATGGTGTGGTGCAGCCCCCCCAGTCGACCGCCGCGTTGTTTGCGGATCCGCCTGCCGCGCTGCGGGCCTATCTGGGCACATGAAAAAGGCCCACCAGATTGGCGGGCCTTTGATTTGTCATGATCGGGAAACGATCAGGCTTCGTCTTTGTACTTGGGCTTGTGCGGTGCCCAGAGTTTCTTGTTGGTGAGGTACAGTAGTACCGCCAACAGCGACAGAAAGAGAACGCCCGTCATACCGGCCTGCTTGCGGGCCGTCATCTTGGGTTCTGCGGTCCACATCAGGAATGCAGCCACGTCTTGCGCGCTTTGTTCCAGAGTGGCTTCGGTGCCGTCGTCATAGTCCAGATCGTCGCCATACAGCGGCGGTGCCATCGCGATCCAGCTGCCGGGCACGGTGTGATGGCCGTGATCGTCCTTGCACGCCTCGGGAAAGCCGCCGTTGGCAAAGGCTACATTATAGTAGCCATCCATCGGCGTTTCCATTTCCAGCGCGCATTCCGGCTCTTCTTCGTAGCCGGTCAGCAGCGATGCGATGTATTCAGCGCCACCCATGCCGTTGATCAGCTGGCTGATGCCGGTCCCGTAGGGGCCGTGGAAACCAGCACGCGATTTTGCCATCAGCGACAGATCGGGAGCGTTGGCCAACGATGATTCGGGATAGCGATCCGCCGGTGTTGCCGGGCGGAAGTCACCAAAGCCGTCATCAAGTGCCTGATCGAATACTTCGAAGTTCTCGGCGTAGGCGCGCATCTGCTCTTCGGGCAGGGCAGGGCCTTTTTCGTCTGAAAGCGTGCGGAACGCGACCAGTTCGAGACCATGACAGGCCGAGCAGATTTCAGTGTAGACCTTGAGGCCCCGCTGAAGCTGGTTGGTGTCATACGAGCCGAACGGACCCTCGAACGGGAAGGCGTAGTCGGTGATTTCGACCTCGACGCTCGCGGCGTGGGCGGCCCCGGCGCTAAGCGCCAAGGCCGTCATTGTTGTCAGTGAAAGTTTGCGAAACATTGTCATAGATCCTTTGTCTTTCACTCTGCCGGGTTCACGATGGTTTTCGTGCCACCGGTCTTGGAGGCATAGTGCGCTGCATAATCGGCCTCGATCGTTTCGGGCAGGGGCAGCGGCTTTTCCAGAACGCCCAGCAGCGGCAGGATCACCAGGAAGTAGGCAAACCAGTAGGTCGAGGCGATCAGCGAAATCCAGTCATACGGGAATTCCGCGGCCTGTGCACCGACCCACATCAGCACGATGAAGTCGACGACCAGCAAGGCGAACCACCATTTGAACATCGGGCGATAGCGGCCCGAACGCACGGTCGATGTGTCCAGCCAGGGGGCCAGCGCCATCACGGCGATCGCACCGAACATCGCCAGAACACCAAAGAATTTGGCGTCGATGATGCCGAAGGTCAGGAAGTTCACGATCTGAACGACCCACACGTCTGCGGTAAAGGCCCGCAGGATCGCGTAGAAGGGCAGAAAATACCATTCCGGCACGATGTGCGACGGCGTGGCCAGCGGGTTCGCCGGGATGTAGTTGTCCGGGTGGCCCAGGTAGTTCGGCATGAAACCGACGATTGCCATGAACACCGCGAGGATGATCGCCAGCGCGAACAGATCCTTGATCACGAAATAGGGCCAGAACGGTAGCGTGTCCTTTGCAGCGTCTTCCTTGGACGTGCGGCGGACCTCAACACCCGTGGGGTTGTTGTTGCCGGTCGTGTGGAACGCCCAGATGTGCACGATCGTCAGGCCCAGCAGGATGAAGGGCATCAGGTAATGCAAAGAGAAGAAGCGGTTCAGCGCAGGCTGACCGACGGCGGACGCACCCAGCAACCATGTCTGCAGTGCTTCACCAACAAAGGGAACAGCACCGAACAGACCGGTGATCACGGCCGTGCCGTGGAACGACATCTGGCCCCAGGGCAGAACGTAACCCATGAACGCGGTGCCCATCATCAGCAGATACATCAGCATGCCGATGATCCACGTCACTTCGCGCGGTGCCTTGTAGTTGCCGTAGTAGAGGCTGCGGAAAATGTGCAGATACACGGCGATAAAGAACAGCGATGCGCCGTTGGAGTGGAAGTAGCGGATCATGTGACCGCCGTTCACGTTGCGCATGATGTGTTCGACGGATTCGAACGCCATGTCGACGTGCGGCACATAGTGCATGACCAGCACGATGCCGGTCACGATCTGCAGGACCAGCGTGAATGTCAGGACGATGCCCCAGATCCACATCCAGTTCAGGTTCTTTGGCGTCGGGATCATCAGCGTATCATAGGCGATGCCGAGGATGGGAAGACGCTTGTGAAGCCACTTTTCACCGTTCGATGACGGCTCGTAGTGGTCGTGCGGGATGCCAGCCATGCTGTTTCTCCTTTAACCGAGTTCGATGGTCGTGGGGTCGACGAATGCGGCGACCGGCACGGGCAAGTTGGTGGGCGCAGGCCCGCGGCGGATGCGGCCTGCGGTGTCGTAGTGGCTGCCGTGGCACGGGCAGAACCAGCCGCCGAAATCGCCCTGTTCACCCAGTGGCACACAGCCAAGGTGCGTGCAGACACCCATCTGCACCAGCCATGCGCCCTCGGGCGCGTCGGAACCTTCGGGGGTGGGCAGCGCGCGGTTCTGGTCGGTTGCTTCGGAACCGACGGCCAGGTTGGCGTTTTCAGCGGATTGATCCGGCAGATCTGCCAGGTCCACAGCGCGCGCGGCGTCGATTTCGGACTGCGTACGGTAGCGGATGAAAACAGGCTTGCCCTGCCACAGCACGGTCAGCTGGCTACCTTCGGTGACGCCGGACACATCGACACGGATCGACGCGAGTGCCTGCACATCGGCGGATGGGTTCATTTGGTTGACCAGGGGCCAGACGGCTGCGCCCGTGATCACCACGCCGGCACCGGCCGTCGCATAATATAGAAAATCGCGGCGTGTGCCCTGGTGTTCGTCTGCATGTGACAAAGGGATATCTCCGGTTGTAGTGAACGGGGTGAACCGCTCTGCGAAAGACAATAGGCGGACTACGCCGCTTAATTCGGCGCTGTTTAGCTTGCACGACCCGGCCCGTCCAGCGGACATTCCAGCGCAGGGGTTGCAGTTTCGCGGCGCACGCCTAAGGAAAGCTTTCGCCGTACGCTTAATAATAGTGCCGCTGACCACTTTATCCAAACATGCTGGCTGCGGCGCATTGCTGCGGGTCAGGCCGTCGCAGCGGTGTCGATCATGGTCGTGCGCCCTCTGAATGTGGCATGCCACCCGGCCAGCGCGTCCCGTCCGGCACGCCATTTGCGCGAATCATGCCTCAGATCCAGGTATCCCAATGCGCAGCCCATCGCGATCTGGCCCATGTCCAGCGGGCCGGACAAATGGCTGATCCAGCGGTCCTCGACGGCGTCCAGCGCACGGGCGACCTTGGCCCATTGTGCGTCGGTCCATTCAGGCCATTGTTTGTCATCCGGTCGCATCCGGCCTTCGTAGGTAATCGCCAGAGCGGCCTCCATGATGCCGTCGGCCGTCGCCTCGAGGATCAGCGTGTCCCACAGGCGGGCATGCGGATAAAGGCCGGCGTTCCCGTGGTCATCGAGAAAACGGGTAATGACGCGACTGTCATAAAGTGCCGGTCCGTGAAGGCGTAGCAGCGCCGGAATCTTGCCGATGGGATTGGCGGCGGCTACGGCCGCATCGGTGGCAAAAGGCGTGGTGCTGACATTGACCTCCTGGACCGCGTCCAAAAGGTTCGCCTCGCGCAGCAGGACGCGGCATTTGCGGGCAAAGGGCGAGGCAGGTGAATACAGCAGTTGCATGAAGGTCCTCCGGGTTTGGCGCAACACTGCACCCGGTCATGGCTAACTGTCGAGGGGTCAGGCTGTCAGGTGCGTCTTGTCCGCGCCGCTGATCACCGCATCGACGATCTGGCCGGTGGGCTGATCTGCGTCGAAATGCACCTCTGCGAATTGTGCGGTGCGACCCATGCGGGGGCTTTCCATCAGGACGGCGTGGCGCTGCCCGATCTGACCTTGCAGGTGGCGGGCCACGGCGGCGTCACCTGCCGCACGCAGGCGTGCAGCGCGATCCTTGATCGCGGGGCCACGGACCTGCGGCATCCGGGCGGCAGGCGTGCCGGGGCGCGGCGAATAGGGAAACACGTGCAGCCACGTCAGTGCGCATTCCTCGACCAGCGCGAGAGAGTTCTCGAAGGCTGCTTCGGTTTCGGTTGGAAACCCCGCAATGATATCTGCGCCAAAGGTCATGTCGGGCCGCAGGCGGCGTGCGTCTTGGGCGAAACGGATTGCGTCATCGCGTGAATGACGCCGTTTCATGCGTTTCAGGATCAAATCGTCGCCATGCTGGAGCGACAGATGCAGGTGGGGCATCAGGCGCGTTTCGGTGGCAATTGCCTGCATCAGTGCCTCGTCCACCTCGATCGAATCGATCGAAGAAATGCGCAAGCGCGGCAGATCCGGCACCAGTTTGAGGATGCGCAGGACCAGATCACCCAGACGGGGTGTCGCCGGCAGGTCGGCACCCCAGCTGGTCAGGTCGACACCGGTCAGCACCACCTCTTGAAATCCGCGGTCCACCAAACGCTTGATCTGGTCGACCACGACGCCAGCGGGGACCGATCGCGAATTCCCGCGACCGAATGGGATGATGCAGAAGGTGCAGCGGTGATCGCAGCCGTTCTGGACCTGGACATAGGCACGGCTGCGCGCGCCGAATCCGTCGATCAGATGGCCTGCGGTTTCGGTCACGGACATGATGTCGTCGACCTGCACCGGTTCGGTGCTGCCGATCAGGTCAGGGGCCATCCCGGCCCAGGTGGACGGGTCCATTTTTTCCGTGTTGCCGATGACGCGATCAACCTCGGCCATATTGGCAAAGGTTTCAGGTTCGGTCTGTGCGGCACAGCCTGTCACGATCAGCGTGGCATCCGGATGCGCGCGCCGCAGTTTGCGGATGTCCTGCCGCGCCTTGCGCACGGCCTCTGCGGTCACGGCACAGGTATTGACGACAACGGCGTTGGTGACGCCCGCCGCCTCGGCCAATTCGGTCATTGCGGCGGTTTCATAGGCGTTCAGCCGGCACCCGTGGTTGGAAAAGATCGGTGCGTCAGCCATGCCAGACCCCGTCGAAGACATGCGCGGTCGGCCCGGTCATCCAGACACCGTCCGCGCGCCAGTCAATCATCAGCGTGCCGCCGTCCAGGTCGATGCGCACGCTACGCCCGGTCAGGCCGCGCCGCGCGGCTGCCACTGCCACGGCGCAGGATGACGAACCGGACGCGAGCGTCACACCCGCGCCACGTTCCCAGACCCGCATGCGCAGATGATCCGGCCCAACGACCTGCGCGAACTGCACGTTTGTCCGTTCGGGAAACAGCGGGTGATGTTCTGTTTTGGCACCGCGTGCCGCAAGGTCGATTGCGGCCAGGTCATCCACGAAAAAGCTGCAATGCGGATTGCCCATGCCGGTCCCGACCGGATCGCCTTCAATAGGGAGGTGCAGGGTATCTGTGTCATGCGCCAGCGGAATATCCGCCCAGTCCAGCAGCGGCGCACCCATGTTGACGGATACACCGTCCGGCGTGCGCTGGGCGAGCAATGCTCCGCGATCCGTCGTGATCGTGACGCGGTCCAAACCTGTGCGCGCCATGTGCCATGCCGCGATACAGCGCGTCGCGTTGCCGCAGGCTGCCGAGGTGCTGCCGTCGCTGTTCCAAAAGGTCAGGTGCAGGTCACCTGCGTCGCTGTCTGCGATTTCGGCCAGCTGATCAAAACCGATTCCGCGATGCCGATCCGCCATCGCAACAGCCAGGCGGGAATCGACGGCGTAACCGTCGCGTGCGTCAATCACGACGAAATCGTTGCCCAGGCCGTGCATCTTCATGAAGGGGATCGGGTGTGTCATGGGCGGGCCTATACGCCTGACCGAGAACTTTATCCAGCCCGTGCCGCTTTGGGGGGTTGACCATCTCGTGTTGCCATTCTAGTTCGCACCCCGTGGTCAGAGCCTGTAGCTCAGTTGGTAGAGCAACTGACTTTTAATCAGTAGGTCCAGGGTTCGAACCCCTGCGGGCTCACCACGAAAACTTCCTTTGAGAACAGATAACGTATCGCATGCCAAGCAGGCACCCTGCGGGGACGATCTGCTTTGCGTCATATCGCCTGTTCGGTTGGCACTGTGCGGTCGGTCCGACCGCGAATCGCAGGCACTGGCCTATGCGCTCTTGCGGATGACCAGCCTTCCCAGAAAGGCATGCAGTTTCTTGGTGCGCTTCTTGCCTTCGAGGACTTCGACCAGTGCGTTTGCCATATCCGTCAATGGCTGGCGGTAGGTCGTTATTTCGTATTGCGGGCTGGACGCCTGCGGCACATCGTCGAATCCGGTGATCGCGATATCTTCGGGCACGCGCAGTCCCAGTTCATAGCGGATCGCATCGCATGCCCCCAACGCCAGGGCGTCGTTTTCACAAACCAGCACATCCGGCAAATCTGCCTGTTTTGCACCTTTGAACCGTTGCACCACGAGATCGTAGGCCAGCTTGGGGTCATAGCGGTCGACAGAGGCGAACTTGGGGCGATTGCCGGTGGTCTTTTCCCATTGCGACAAGAAGATTTCCTTGCGCTGAAGGTGTGCGGACTGCGTCTGCGGGCCTGCGATGAAAAACGGGTTGCGATAGTCCGCCGCAAAAACATGTTCCGTAATGGCCGTCATCGCCGCGCGATCGTCGCAACAGACCGAAATCGTGTTTTCGTTTTTCGACATGCGCGCAAAGACAATCAGTTTCTTGACCCGCTTTGCGCCGATCGCGGTCTCAAGACTTTGGTCGTTAAAGCTGACCCCGATGAGGATTGCCGCATCGACACGCCGTTGGCTGGCGTTAAGGAGTGCTGCAGATGCGTCCTCCTCATCGCTGGTATTGACCAACAGCGTATCATAGCCGTTCTTGCGCAGGATGCGCGTCAGCCGTTCCATCATGACCAGCTTGTGCGGGTTGGCAAAATCATCGACGAGCAACGCCACCAGATTGGTGCGGTCGGTGGCCAGGCTTGTTGCCAGAAGATCCGGGACATAGCCCAGCGTTTCAGCGGCTTTCATGACCTTTTCGCGGGATTTTGCGGAAATAGACGCGTCTTTCTTGAAGGCGCGGTTCACGGTCCAGCGCGATACGCCAACCAGTGCGGCGACGTCGTCAGCCGTGACAGAGCCTTCTTGATCCTTCATTTCCGAAACGGCTCCTTGGTCATTGCGCATGTTCAGCGACTGTGAACACTCATCGTCCTTCTTTCAATTGTAGATGATTTTTGCACGCGGGTGCAAAAATTTCTTGCACGCGGGTGCAAAGCTGGTTTTGAATGACGCAAGGGAATCGGGAGGATCTCAGAATGCGGGTAGGTTTGCTCGGTGCGGGACGCATCGGGAATGTTCATGCACAGGCAATTTCGGCGCACCATGACAGCGCGTTGGTCGCTGTGTCGGATGCGTTTGACGACAATGCACAGGCGCTTGCCTCGACCTATGGTTGCGCCGTCCGCAGCTCGGACGAAATCATCGCAGACAGCAGCATCGACGCAGTGCTGATCGCGACGTCCACAGATACGCATTCCGACCTGATCGAGGCCGCCGCCGCCGCAGGAAAGGCAGTGTTGTGTGAAAAACCGGTCGACCTCAGCCTCGCGCGTGCGACTGCCTGCCTAGAGAATGTCGGCGATCGCGCCGCCAAGATCATGATCGGTTTCAATCGCCGGTTTGACCCCAGTTTCAATGCGCTCAAGTCTGCCATCACGGCGGGCGAAATCGGCAAGACCGAGCTGCTGTCGCTGACATCCTTTGATCCCGCACCGCCACCCGTCAGCTATATCAAGGTTTCTGGCGGCTTGTTCCGCGATATGATGATCCATGATTTCGACATGGCGAATTTCATCATGGGTGCGACACCGGTGACGGTATCCGCAGCAGGCACATCCATCGTCGATCCTGCCATCGGTGAGGCCGGCGATGTCGACACGGCAGTGGTGACGCTGACCTATGCAGACGGTCGGATCGCCGTGATCAAGAATTCGCGCCGCGCGGTCTATGGTTACGATCAGCGGATCGAGGTTCTGGGGTCCGAAGGCCTGTTGCAGGCGCAGAACATGCTGGAAAACACCGTGGTCAAATCCACGGCGTCCGGGGTGAGCAGCGCCAAGCCGACCTATTTTTTCCTCGAACGCTACATGCCGGCCTACAAGGCTGAATGGGCGGCCTTTGTCGCAGCCGTCAAGGGCGACACCGACATGCCCGTCAACCTGATCGACGGCGTTGCGGCCCTGGCGATGGCAGAGGCGGCAACGCGGTCCGCACAGACGGGCCGCCCGGTCGATATGGCGGAGATCACAGGGAATTCGGGCCGCGGGGAGGCGGCCTGAAACGAGGCGCGCGTCCACATCGGGCGATGCGACATGCGCAGGCAAAGCGCGTGAACAAGAGGCCGGGCTGACCGGTACGAATGGAAATCCAAGGGAGGAAAACCAAATGAAAACATTCATGAAAGGCGCAATCGCTGCTGGTGCAGTTGCTGTCGCCGCACCCGCGATGGCCCAGGATATCGCTGTCGTTGTCCACGGCCAGGCCAACGATGCGTTCTGGTCCGTGGTCAAGGCGGGCGTGGATCAGGCCGCAGCCGACACCGGCGCGAACGTGTCCTACAATTCGCCCGAAACCTTTGACATGGTTCTGATGTCGCAGCTGATCGACGCGGCCGTGAACGAAGAGCCGGACGGGTTGGTCATTTCGTTCCCCGATCCCGATGCGCTTGGGCCGTCGGTTGAACGTGCGATTGCCGCAGGCATCCCGGTCATCACCATCAACGCCGGTGGCGCACAGGCCAAGGAACTGGGTGCGGCGATGCACGTCGGTCAGGATGAATTTGACGCAGGCGTGGCAGCAGGCGTAGCGCTGGCCGAGATGGGCGGCACCAACGCACTCTGCGTCAACCAGGAAGTCGGCAACATTTCTCTGGATCAGCGCTGCGCAGGTTTCGAAGAAGGTTTTGGCGGTAGCGTAACAGTCCTGCCGACCACCAATGATCCGGCCGAGATCGAATCCAAGGTGTCCGCTGCGCTGGCATCTGACGACACGATCGACACCGTCGTGGCGCTGGGCGCATCGACCGCGGGCGAACCGTCGGTTGCCGCCGTCAAGGCATCGGGCCGTGACGTGAACGTGGCGACCTTTGATATGTCCGCAGGCTTCCTCCAGTCGGTCGTGGATGGTGACGCGGCATTCGCACTGGACCAGCAGCAGTATCTGCAGGGCTACATGGGCGTCGCGATCATGGCGTTGCAGGCCAAATTCGGCCTGATGCCTGGTGGCGACATCGCCTCTGGTCCGAACCTGATCACCGCCGACAAGGCCGGTCAGGTGATCGATCTGTCCGCGCAGGGCCTGCGCTAAGCGCCCTCGACATGAAACAGAAGGCGGCGCAGTTTTGCGCCGCCTTCGATAAATCTCGAAGAGGGCGTCATGAGCGACACTACACCAAATCAAACCACGGATGAACGGATCAAGGCAGAGCCCCTGATTTCGCGTCTGATGAAAAGGCCCGAACTGGGTGCAATCGCGGGCGTCATACTGGTCGCCATCTTCTTTGTGATTACCGCGGATTCCGCGATGTTCACGGCTTCTGGCATCATCAACTTTCTGACACCGGCGGCACAGTTGGGTATTTTGGCAATCGGTGCCGCCCTGCTGATGATCGGTGGCGAATTTGATCTGTCGATCGGGTCGATGGTCGCATTTGCCGGTCTGTTCTTTGGTGTCTGCGTCATGGTCTGGGGACTGCCGTTGATCGTCGCAATCCCGATCACTTTCGCTTTCGCTGGCTTTGTCGGTGCGATCAACGGATTTATCGTGATCCGGTCCGGTCTGCCGTCATTCATCGTGACGCTGGCGTTTCTCTTTATCCTGCGCGGCCTGTCGCTGGTGGGCCTGAAATGGGCCTCTGGCGGGTCGACGCAGCTGCGCGGCGTGCGTGATGCGACCGAAAACGACTGGCTTGCACCTGTGTTTTCCGGCGATGCATTTCCGGGATTTTTCGCATGGCTGGCTGAACGCGGACTGGTCGAAACATTCAGTAACGGCACGCCCAAGGTGACGGGTATCCCGGTCGAGATCCTGTGGTTCGTCGTGCTGGCGCTGGTCGCGACCTATGTCCTGTTGCGCACCCCTGCCGGAAACTGGATCTTTGCTGCGGGTGGCGACACGACGGCTGCGTCCAATTCGGGTGTCCCGGTGAAACGCATCAAGATTTCATTGTTCATGGTGACGGCGTGCTGCGCTGCGCTGGTGGCAATCATCACCGTGATAGACGCAGGATCGACCGACGCTCGGCGCGGTTTTCAAAAGGAATTCGAGGCGATCATCGCCGCTGTGATCGGGGGCTGTCTGCTGACGGGCGGCTATGGGTCGGCAATCGGTGCATTCTTTGGATCCATCATCTTTGGAATGGTGGTCATCGGCCTGACCTACACGAATTTCGACCAGGACTGGTTCCAGGTGTTCCTGGGCGGAATGCTGCTGATCGCGGTTCTGTTCAACAATGCCATTCGCAAGCGCGTCACGGGAGAGCGTTGATATGACCGATGACAGTAAATTCCATCATGGTGCAGTCGACGACAAGGTCGCACCGATCGTCCAGATGCAGGACATCCAGAAACACTTTGGCAACATCATCGCCTTGGCCGGCGTCAGTTTCGACATCCGGCCCGGAGAGTGTCACTGCCTGCTGGGTGACAACGGCGCGGGCAAGTCGACATTCATCAAGACGATGTCGGGCGTCCACCAGCCCACACACGGCAAGATCCTGTTCGAGGGCAAGCCTATGAGCTTTGCCACGCCGCGCGATTCAATGGAGGCCGGAATCGCCACGGTGTTCCAGGACCTTGCGATGATCCCGCTGATGTCGGTGGCCCGCAACTTCTTCATGGGACGTGAACCCACCAAGGGACGTGGTTTGTTCAAGCGGTTCGACGTCGAAATGGCCAACGACATCACCATGACCGAAATGCGCAAGATGGGCATCAACCTGCGCGGACCCGATCAGGCGGTCGGCACGTTGTCGGGTGGCGAACGCCAGACGGTTGCGATTGCCCGTGCGGTTTATTTCGGTGCCAAGGTGCTGATCCTGGATGAGCCGACCTCGGCGCTGGGTGTGCGCCAGACATCCAATGTGCTGGCGACGATCGACAAGGTGCGCAAGCAGGGCGTCGGCGTCGTCTTTATCAGCCATAACGTGCGGCACGCGCTGGCGGTCGGGGATCGGTTCACGGTGCTGAACCGGGGCAAGACGCTGGGGACGGCCAAACGCGGCGAAATCACCCCGGAAGAGTTGCAGGACCTGATGGCAGGTGGCCAGGAACTGGCCCAGCTCGAAGGTTCGCTCGGCGGGACGGTCTGACGACATCTATCGCATACCATTCAGTGTCCTCCCAGGAACGTTGGAATGGTTCGAGGGGCTGACAGGACAATTTCTGTCAGCCCCTCACACTGAAATTTCCGAACAACAGGTACGTCACATGACGAAACTTGATCTCATCACGATTGGCCGATCCTCTGTGGATCTCTATGGCGCGCAGATCGGCGGGCGGTTGGAGGACATGGGGTCGTTCGACAAATACATCGGGGGCAGTCCGACGAACATCGCCTGCGGCACCGCGCGACTAGGCCTGAAATCCGCCGTGATCACCGCCGTTGGTGACGAACACATGGGCCGTTTCGTCACTGAACAGTTGGCCCGCGAGGGCGTCAACACCGATGGCGTCAAGGTCGACCCCGAACGTCTGACCGCGCTGGTTCTGCTGGGCATCCGCGATCAGGAACAGTTCCCGCTGATTTTCTATCGTGAAAACTGTGCAGACATGGGGCTGACGGTCGACGACATCGACCCTGCGTTCATCCAGTCGGCCCGCGCTGTCGTGGCCACAGGCACGCACCTGAGCCATCCGCAGGTCGAGGCCGCGACGATCAAGGCGCTGGACATTGCGCGCGCGGCCGGTCTGCAAACCGCATTGGATATCGATTACCGTCCGAACCTGTGGGGCGTGGCCGGGCACGGCGACGGCGAAAACCGTTTCGTCGCAAGCGATGCTGTCACGACCAAACTGCAATCGACGCTGCATTTGTTCGACCTCATCGTGGGCACCGAAGAGGAATTCCACATCGCGGGCGGGACGACCGATACGATTGCAGCATTGCGTGCCGTCCGGGCTGTCAGCGGTGCCACACTGGTGTGCAAGCGGGGCGCCGATGGGGCGGTGGCCTTTGTCGGTGAAATTCCCGACAGTCTGGATGAGGGCGCAGCAGGTCCTGGTTTCCCGATCGAGGTGTTCAACGTGCTGGGGGCTGGTGACGGATTCATGTCGGGCCTGCTGAAAGGCTGGCTGGACGGCGAGGATTGGCCAACGGCCCTGAAATACGCGAACGCCTGCGGTGCCTTTGCGGTCAGCCGCCATGGCTGCACGCCCGCCTATCCGTCGTGGGACGAGCTGCAATTTTTCTTTGCGCGCGGGATCAAGCGTCCGGACCTGCGCAATGATGCGGAACTGGAACAGGTCCATTGGGCCACCAACCGGTCGGGTGACTGGTCCTCGGTCAAGACCTTTGCGTTCGATCACCGGCTCCAGCTGGAAGAGATGCAGGGTTACACGCTGGAAAAGGGCGCGGCCTTCAAGGAACTGTGCCTTGCCGCAGCAATGAAGGTTCAGGACGGCAAACCGGGCTATGGCATCTTGTGCGACAACCGGATCGGGCGGTCTGCCTTGCATCAGGCGTCCGGCACAGGCCTGTGGATCGGTCGTCCGACCGAACTGCCGGGATCGCGCCCTATCGCGTTCGAGCCGGAACTGGGCGAAGACCTGGGAAATCTGCGCGAATGGGCGCGTGAAAATGTCGTCAAATTGCTGGTGTTCTGCCACCCTGACGATGACGACAAGACATCAAAGATGCAGATTGCGCGGGTCAAACGCCTGTTCACGGCGGCGCGCCGCAATGGGCTGGAATTCCTGCTGGAAATCATCCCGTCCAAGGTCGGCCCCGTTGACGACCACACATCCGCTGTTCTGATCCAGTCATTCTACGATGCGGGCGTCTATCCCGACTGGTGGAAACTGGAGCCGTTCAAGACCGATGCGGCATGGACCAATGCCGTCGCCGCAATCGAGAGAAACGATCCGCGGACCCGCGGTATCGTTGTGTTGGGACTGGACGCGCCCGAAGCTGAACTGGCGGCCAGTTTCGCGCTTGCCGCGCGCCAACCGTTGGTCAAGGGTTTCGCGGTGGGGCGCACCATCTTTGGTGATGCGGCACGGGCCTGGCTCAAGGGTGAGATGGCAGACGATGCAGCAATAACCCAGATGGTCGGTCGCTATACCCGGCTTTGCAATATCTGGGACAAGGCGCGGGCCGATGCCCGCCTGAACGAGGAGTGATCCGATGACAAAGACGATCCGACTGACGGCCGCACAGGCCATGGTGCGCTATATCGCGGCCCAGCAGAACGCCGATGGCGACCGCTTTGTCGAAGGCTGCTGGGCGATCTTTGGTCACGGCAACGTCGCCGGGATCGGCGAGGCACTGCATGCTGCCAAGGAATTCTTTCCGACGTGGCGCGGCCACAACGAACAGACAATGGCGCATGCGGCCATCGCCTATGCCAAGCAGTCGGGTCGTCGCAAGGCGATGGCCGTGACGTCCTCGATCGGGCCGGGGGCGGCCAACATGGTGACGGCGGCGGCGCTTGCACATGTGAACCGTTTGCCGGTTCTGCTGATCCCCGGCGACGTCTTTGCCGATCGCGGCCCCGATCCAGTGTTGCAGCAGGTCGAGGACTGGACAGACGGCACGGTGACCGTCAACGACATCTTTAAACCGGTGACGCGCTATTTTGACCGTATCATGCGCCCCGAACAGTTGTTGACCGCCTTGCCACGGGCATTCCGGGTCATGACCGACCCGGCCGAATGTGGCCCGGTGTGTCTGTCGTTTTGTCAGGACGTACAGGCCGAAGCCTATGATTTTCCCGAAAGTTTCTTTGAGCCGAAGGTCTGGCATCAGCGTCGCATGCGCCCCGACACGCAAGAGCTGCAGGATGTCGCTGACCTGATCCGCGGTGCAAAACGCCCCGTGATTGTCGCGGGTGGCGGTGTGCATTACAGCGGCGCCACTGACGCGCTCGTGGCCTTTGCCGAGGCGCACAACATCCCGGTGACCGAAACGCAGGCAGGCAAATCCGCGATGCCATGGGATCATCCGCTGAACATGGGGCCGATCGGTGTAACGGGTGGCGCAGCCGCGAACACGGTCTGCGCCGAGGCTGACGTGGTGATCGGAATAGGCACCCGTTTTCAGGATTTCACCACCGGGTCATGGGGCCTGTTCGCCAATCCCGTGCGCAAGCTGATTTCCCTAAACGTTGCAGCCTATGACGCGATGAAACATGGTGCGGTTCCGTTGCAAACAGACGCCCTGATCGGGTTGCAGGAATTGGGGGATTTGCTGAATGGCCACAGCTGCCCCGGTGCGGTTGACGGGCTCAAGTCCGACTGGTTCGCGCAGGTCGATCCGCTGACCGACGCCCCTGACGGCAACGCGCTGGCCACCGACATGCAGGTCATCGGCGCCGTGCAGCGCGCCGCCCACGCAGAGACTGTTGTGATGTGCGCCGCAGGGACCATGCCGGGCGAATTGCACAAGCTGTGGAAGGCGGGCAAACCCGGCAGCTATCACATGGAATACGGTTTCAGCTGCATGGGCTACGAAATCGCGGGTGCCATGGGCATCAAGATGGCCGAGCCGAACCGCGACGTGATCTGTTTTACCGGTGACGGCACCTACATGATGGCCAATTCCGAAATGGCGACGGCGGCGATGATGGGGATACCATTTACCGTCGTGGTCACGGACAATCGTGGCTATGGCTGCATCAACCGGTTGCAGATGGGCACCGGCGGGGCAGAGTTCAACAACCTGCTGGACCACGCTATCGGCGGTGAAAATTCCAGGATCGACTTTGCCAAACACGCAGAATCGATGGGGGCCGTCAGCATCAAGGTCAGTTCGATCGCAGAGCTGGAACAGGCGTTGGCGCGCCGGGCAGAGGCCAAGGGCCCCTATGTGATCGTCATTGACACAGACCCCTATCCCAGCACCGAACCGGGGGGCACCTGGTGGGATGTGGGCGTGCCAGAGGTCAGCACCCGTGCCGAAGTGAATGCCGCGCGTGCGGCCTACGAAACCAACAAGAAAAAACAAAGGGCCGACTGATGTCTGTCAAAATCGGTATTTCGCTGATCGCGTGGCAAAACGATGATCTGCCAGAATTGACCAAGGACTACACCACCGAAGGAGCCATGCAGGACGCTGCCCGGATCGGCTACAAGGGGGTTGAACGTGGCCGCCGGATGCCTGCCGACACCGAGGGCCTGCGCGCCTATCTCGACACCTACGGGGTCGTGCTGTGCGGCGGATGGTGTTCGGGCAACCTGATGGTCACGACGGTGGCCGAGGAACAGGCGGCGATCCGTCAGCAGGTCGAACAATTCGCGGCACTCAATGCGCCCTGTATCGTTTATGCCGAATGTTCCAACACCATTCAGGGCATGCTGAACACGCCAGTCAGTCAGCGCCCCAAGCTGTCCCGCGACGAGGTGTTGGCCTATGCCGCAAAACTGTCCGAGGTCGCCAAGTGGTCCGCCGACACGGGGGTAACGCTCAGCTATCATCATCACATGGGGGCGATGGTGCAGGACGCCGAGGATATCGACTGGCTTATGGAAGGATCCACTGATGATCTGACCCTGCTCTACGATACGGGTCATCTGCATTTTGCGGGTGCCGATCCGGTGGCGGTCCTGGACAAATGGGGGCACCGCGTCAGTCACGTGCACTTCAAGGATGTGCGCCAGCCGGTGCTGGATTGGGTGAATGCGCAGGACAAAAGCTTTCTCGATGGGGTTGCAGCCGGGGTTTATTCCGTGCCGGGCGACCTCGAGGGATGCATCGATTTCCAGGCAATCACCCACAAGCTCGCGAAAATGGATTACCACGGCTGGATCGTGGTCGAGGCGGAACAGGACCCGGCCAAGGCCGCGCCCTATGAATATTCGAAAATAGGCTTTGACCATATCACCGACATCTGTGGCCGGTCCGGCCTGACAATCGAGGGATGACCGACATGGCTGACCTGCTGAAAAAACCGTTCGGAACCCGTGGCAAGGTGCATCAGATCACACCCGAAAGCGCAGGCTGGCGTTATGTCGGGTTCTCTTTGTATCGGCTGCGTGCCGGTGACACCGCAGCCGAGGCGACGGGTGACCGCGAGGTCATTTTGGTGATGGTCGAAGGCAAGGCAGCGGTGAACGGCGCGGGACAGGACTGGGGTGTGCTGGGCGACCGGATGGACGTATTCAAGAAAACGCCGCCGCATTGCCTGTATTTGCCCAATGGTACCGCATGGGAGGCAAAGGCCGAAACCGATTGCGTGATTGCCGTTTGCTCTGCCCCCGGGATCGGCGGCCATGTCGCGCGCCGGATCGGACCTGACGGGATCACGCTGACCGAACGTGGCAAGGGCACAAACACACGCCACATCAACAACATCGCCATGGAAAACGAGGATTTCTGCGACAGCCTGCTGGTGACAGAGGTGTTCACCCCGGCCGGCCATTGGTCATCTTACCCCAGCCATCGCCATGACGAGGACGATTTTCCGCGGATCACCTATCTCGAGGAGACCTATTACCACCGTCTGAATCCGGCCAACGGGTTTGGCGTTCAGCGGGTCTATACGGACGACGGCCTGCTGGATGAAACGATGGCCGTCAGCGACGGTGACGTGGTTCTGGTCCCGCGTGGGCATCATCCTTGCGGCGCGCCTTATGGGTTCGAGATGTACTACCTCAATGTAATGGCGGGGCCGCTGCGCAAATGGCGGTTCGTCGCAGCCCCCGAAGTCGCGTGGATCATGGAGAGGGACGCCTGAAATGACTGAAGGGTTTCAATTGGCCGCATGTGCGGAGATGCTCTGGCAGGACAGGCCGATTGCCTGGCGTGCGGCCAGGCTGCACGAAATGGGTTTCGGCGTCGGACTGTGGAACTGGCCCGCGTGGGATATCGACGCGCTGGAACGGACCGGGGCCCATTTCACGATCATGAACGGCTACCTCGAAGGGCGTCTGGCCGATGACGAGGGGGCCGACATGTTGCTGAAATCTGCCCTTGAAACGGTGCAGATCGGCAAGCGGCTGGGCGTGGACAGGTTGAACTTGCATGGCACCGGATTGGGCGATGGCGGTATCCCGATTTGGCAGCACGACGTGACAACCGGTGCAATGTGGCTCAAGGCGCGTGACACGCTCAATCGCGTCTGCGATCTGGCGGAAAGCCATGATGTCGTCTTTACGCTGGAAAATCTGAACCAGATTGATCATCCGGGCTGTCCGTTCGGATCGACGGCTGATGTCCTGGCACTTGTGTCGCAGATCGACCGCCCGCAACTGCGCATCAATCTGGACCTGTATCATACCCAGATCGGCGAGGGTGACCTGATCCGCTGGTGCGAAAAATGCCTGCCCTGGATCGGTGAGGTCCAGGTGGCCGACAATCCGGGCCGGTTCGAGCCCGGCACGGGCGAGGTGAACTACAAGGCCGTGGCCGAGGCACTGCACCGCATGGGATATGCAGGCCCTGTCGCGCTCGAATCCTTTGCCAAAGGCGAGGAGGAGACCGCGCTGGAGGCGTTTCGCGCTGCGTTCACGCTGTAGCCGCGCCATCCATCACATATGCGGATCTTTCACGCTGGCCGGTGTTTGATGGCACGGCACTTTTCCCCTGCGGCGCAATAGGCTAGGACGACGCGATATGTCGCCAAACAAGGGACCGTGTGCGTGAAATTTTCTTTGTCGTGGTTGAAAACCCATTTGGACACCGATGCCTCTGTCGAAGAGATTGCGGAGACCTTGACCGATCTCGGGCTCGAGGTTGAAGGCATCGAAAATCCGGCCGAACGCCTGCGCGACTTTACAATCGGTTACGTGGCTTCGGCGGAAAAGCACCCTGACGCGGACAAGTTGCGCGTCTGTCAGGTCGAAACGCGGGACGGATTGCAGCAGATCATCTGTGGTGCGCCGAATGCGCGGCAGGGGATCACCGTCGTCGTGGCGCATCCGGGCGTCTACGTCCCCGGGATCGACACCACGATCGGCGTGGGCAAGATCCGCGGCATCGAAAGTTTCGGCATGATGGCGTCCGAGCGCGAGCTTGAACTGTCCGAAGAGCATGACGGCATCATCGAACTGCCGCAGGGCGAGGTCGGACAAAGCTTTGCCGATTGGTTGGCCCAGCATGATCCCGCGCGGGTCGATCCGGTCATCGAAATTGCGATCACCCCAAACCGTCCCGATGCGCTGGGCGTGCGCGGCGTGGCGCGTGATCTGGCGGCACGCGGCATCGGCAAGCTGCGCCCGCTTGCGGCCCCTGCCGTGCATGGCAACGGTGCTCCGGCAGTCGGTGTGTCGATCGCGGATGATACGCAGGATGGGTGTCCCGTGTTTTGTGGTCGTCTGATTGAGGGAGTGACCAATGGCCCGTCCCCCGCGTGGTTGCAGCAACGCCTGACCTCCATCGGCTTGCGTCCGATCAGTTTCCTTGTGGATGTGACGAATTTCTACACCTACGACCTGAACCGTCCGTTGCATGTCTTTGACGCGGACAAGGTGTCTGGCGATCTGCGTGTTCATCGTGCGTCGGGTGGCGAAGAGATCGTCGCGCTGGATGACAAGACCTACACGCTGTCCGAAGGTCAGATCGTGATTTCCGACGACAACGGACCTGTCAGCATCGCCGGCATCATGGGCGGCGAGGCGACAGGCTGCACCGTCGATACAACCCGCGTTTTCGTCGAAAGCGCCTATTGGGACCCGGTGCAGATTGCCTATGCAGGCCGCGCCTTGCGTATCAATTCCGATGCCCGCTACCGGTTCGAGCGCGGAATTGATCCTGCATTGACGCCAGAGGGGCTGGACCATGCCTGTGCGCTGATCGTCGATACGGTCGGTGGTCAGGTCAGCGACATGGTGACCGCGGGTGCCGTGCCTGACGTGGCGCGCAGCTATCGGTTGGATACCGACCGTGTCATCAGGCTGGTGGGTATGGATATTCCGGCCGACACGCAGCGCCAGACCCTGACCGCGTTGGGGTTCGTTCTGGACGGGGATCAGGCCCATGTACCCAGCTGGCGGCCTGACGTGCAGGGCGAGGCTGATCTGGTCGAAGAGGTGGCACGCATCGCGTCGCTGACCAAATTGCAGGGAAAACCGTTGCCACGCACCCAGCCCGGCGTGCCGAAACCGGTTCTGACGCCACAGCAGGCCCGTGCACAGGCGGCGCGCCGTACGGCGGCGGCGCTGGGCTACAACGAATGCGTGACCTACAGCTTTATCGATGCAGCCTCTGCCGCGATGTTCGGTGGCGGGTCGGATGCCACGCGTCTGGAAAACCCTATCAGTTCCGAAATGTCGCACATGCGCCCCGCGCTGCTGCCGGGCCTGTTGCAGGCTGCGGCGCGTAACCAGACGCGCGGGATCGCCGATATGGCCCTGTTCGAGGTCGGTGATATTTTTGCCGGTGGCGAACCGGGTGAACAATCGCCCTGCGTGACGGGTATCCTGATCGGGCGCACCGGTCCCCGTGATACATTCGGCGCATCGCGCCCGGTGGACCTGTTCGACGCCAAGGCCGATGCCGAGGCGATCCTTGCGGCCATCGGGGCACCTGCGAAAACCCAGGTAATGCGGGATGGGCCAGACTGGTTCCACCCCGGTCGCCATGGCCAGATCTGTTTGGGACCGAAAAAGGTTCTTGGTATCTTCGGAGAGCTGCACCCAAAGGTGCTGTCCGATATGGGGATCAAGGGGCCGGCTGTCGGGTTCACGCTGTTCCCTGCCGAAGTTCCCCTTCCGCGGTCAAAGACCAATACGCGCCCAGCACTGACGGCAACCGATTTGCAGGCGGTCGAACGTGATTTTGCCTTTGTCGTGGATGCGGATGTTCCCGCGCAGACGCTGATGAATGCGGCGGCCGGCGCGGACAAGGCATTGATCGCAGAGGTACGTCTGTTCGACGAATTCATCGGCGGCAATCTGGGCGAGGGCAAGAAATCGCTTGCGATCACGGTGCGGTTGCAGCCGACCGAAGCGACCTTGACCGACAAGCAGATCGAGGCTGTCGGCGCACAGATCGTGGCCAAGGTCACCAAGGCAACAGGCGGCGCATTGCGCAGCTGACGAGGGTAATGTGATGAAAGTTTATCTGTCCGGCGAAATCCATACTGACTGGCGTGACCAGATCACCGCGGCTGCCGCTGATCTTGACGTGACGTTTGCCGGGCCGGTGACGGATCACGCCGCCTCTGACGATTGCGGTGTGGCCATCATGGGGGCCGAGGACCAGAAATTCTGGCACGATCACAAGGGTGCGAAACTGAATGCCATTCGCACCCGCAAAGGGATCGAAAGCGCGGACATCGTCGTCGTTCGGTTCGGCGATCAATACAAACAGTGGAATGCGGCATTCGATGCAGGCATGGCCGCAGCGCTGGGCAAATCGCTGATCGTGATGCATGGCCCGGACCATCAGCATGCCCTGAAAGAGGTGGACGCAGCTGCATTGGCTGTCGTCGAGACACCGAAACAGGTAGTTGAAATTTTGACCTACGTCCTGAATGGGACGCTGCCTGATTGACCGCCATCCCCGTTGTTTTGTGGCCTGTCGTGCGCAAATTTCTAGGTTTCGTCAGCTTCGTGTAGAAAAAGCTATCTTTTTTTTAGCACGGCTTTTAATCGTCTTTGGCATCCGGGAATTGCGGCACAATGCCGCATAAGGTTTGGGGAAAAACGGCACATGCTTCAGGAATTCAAAGATTTCATCGCCAAGGGCAACGTCATGGATTTGGCGGTCGGTATCATCATTGGTGCTGCGTTCACGGCAATCGTTTCATCGCTGGTCGCGGATCTGATCAACCCGTTCATCGGCCTTGTGCTGGGTGGCGTAGATTTCACGTCGATGTACGTCGTGCTGTCTGGTGATGTCGCCGCAGGCACGGGCCTTGATGCTGCGCGCGAAACAGGTGCAGCCATTTTTGCCTATGGTGCCTTTATCACGGCCTGCATCAATTTTCTGATCATCGCGTTTGTCGTGTTCATGCTGGTCAAGGCTGTGAACCGTCTCAAGGCTGTTTCGGAAAAGCCTGACGATATCGCACCCGAGGTGGAAACCGGCCCGTCCGAACTGGATGTCCTGCTGGAAATCCGCGACAGCCTGCGCAAGTAAGTCGCCCTCTTATCGCTAAAAAACGAAAAGCCTGCCACGTGGCAGGCTTTTTTCGTGGTGCAGACGTGCAGTGTCTACTTGCGACGGGCACCCTGCGGGCTAACGCTGTTTCGCACGTGGGCACTGTCGTCGTCAGTGTCGTCCTTTGGAAGGCGCGTCATCGCATGAATCAGGATGGCTGCAAGCAATACAGCGGCCATTCCTGCCAAGAAAACTTCGGTGCTCATTTATCTGCCTCATAAATCCGATACGACCCAACCCAGCGGCAAATGGATTGTTCCGACCAATACCAGTTAAAGTTTTTGTGACAGTGCACAGAGGCGATCATGCAACACATCGTCGCGCTTCACTCAGTAGTCCAGCGCGTCCGGAATGTTCGATGTGATTGCAAATGACAGTGTCCGGGTTCGGATGCCGTCACTTTCTGTCGTCTCGAAGTCGCTGCCAAGCTGCATCGCAAAGGCTCGCATCAATTGCGCCCCGGTCTTTACTTCGGTCGTCGCCCGATGGTCCGGCTTTACGACGTAGGGACTGCGGCAAATGATGAGCGCGGTGCCGGGCGACACGATCTTGAGACTGATATGCAGAAAACCGGGATTTTCGGCAGTCGGCACCGGCATGTCGCGGACGGCCTGCGCGCCAGTTTCGCCGATGAACAATGACATGGGAACGGCCTGATCGGGGATCAGGCTAAAGGTGTCACAGGTCAGCCGCGTATCCGCCTTTGGATGGGTGGCGGACAGCGCGTCGAACAGCGTGCTCGACACCTCTTGCATCAGTGGTTCGGCCTCTGCACGTCCGAGGTTATCGCTCTTGTACAAAAGACGATGCACGGTCGCGAGGCCAATGATCCGGGCGTGCAAACGCTTGAGCGTGTTGCGTGCGAAATTATCGTCACTGGCGCGGATTTCCATGTTGATGATCGAAGAGATCATCTGAAGATTATTTTTGACCCTGTGGTGGATTTCCTTCAGCAGGACGTTCTTTTCACGCAAGGAATCTTCCATGCGGGCCTCGTCATCCATGAGGTCGTAGGCCATGTTGCCAAAGGTTTTTTCCAGTTCGAACAATTCCGTCGGAAGGCGTTCCATCTGGTTGGTGTTGGGCAGCGACCTGTTCACGGCAAACAGCCGCATGCGTTTTTGCAAGTCCCGGATGGGGGCGACGACCAGGCGGTGGACGGCAAAATAGGCGACCAGCAGGCTGGCGAACCACATCAGAACCGGCAGCGAAAATGTCGGCAGCACCGTTCCGGGAGGTTGCAGTCCCGCATGGGCGGGATCCCAACTGCCGACGGCGTAGGCCACACCCGGGATCAGGGACGCGGTCGTCAGAACCTGGTGATGACCGTCAGGTCTCTGGTTGCGCACGACCCGCCGTTGCGGGTCAAAGATCGATCCGTTTTTTTGGGGTTCGACAAGCGATCTGACGACGGCCGGGTCCAGCGGTTCGCCCTGGGTGGAAATGACATCGCCGGCCTGATTGTAGATCACCATCGACAACGGCTGATCATCGATCGTCATATCCTGCTGCTGGGTCAGAACATCGGTCGGGATGGCGATCGCGACCTGCCCTACAACGGCGTCACCATTCAGGATCGGTTGCAGCAGGACCGCGAAACTGCGCCCATTGCCGGTGATATCACCAAGCGGCACGATAGATTGCACTGCCGACGAAGAACGTGACCGAATTTCCTCGTCGATCAGCTCTTCGCTGATCGGGGCGCGCAAGGACGAGCACAGGATCGGCGCACCAACCGGCACGAAGCCGATAAAACTGTAGATCGGACTGTTTTCGACCAAGCGGCTGACGGCGGCAGAGCATCGTTCGGGATCGCCAATCAGCTCTGGATACATTTCCGCGATGGCAGCTGCGGACCCGATCCCGCTTTGGATTGCGCGGCGTTCACCCGAAGATCCAAGTTCGGTCCGCGCGATCAGGCTCAGTTCGGTGCGTTCGCGCAGGGTCTCGTCCAGGTCTTTTGTTTGCCAGATGGCCAACATGCCGATCGGCAAAAGAGCAAGCGAAAGGAATGCGACGACGCGAAACGGAAGCCCGCGGAGGAACCGAAACGATTCCTCGCTATCCGGCCGCCCCTGGGGCATCAGAATGCAGAGCTGCCATTGCTGCTGACGACCGCGACAGTCGCCTTGTCGGTCAGTTCCACGGGGCCATCCTCGTCCAGAAACATCAGCTCTGCCAGGCGCTTGCGCCCCCGGTTGGCCCGACTCTTGATCGTTCCGACAGCCACGCCGCACATTTCTGCGGCCTCTTCATAGGAAAAACCTGATGCACCGACCAATATCAGGGTCTCGCGTTGTTCGTCAGGCAATTTGGCAAAGGCCGTCTGGAAATCCGCCATCTGCAAGTGGCCGTCATGGGCCGGTTTTTCAGCCATGTTTTCGGTGAAAATGCCGTCGACATCAGCAACTTCACGCTTTGCCTTGCGTCGACTGGAATAGAACGTGTTGCGCAAGATCGTAAACAACCAGGCGCGCATGTTGGTGCCCGCTTCGTATTTGTCGATGTTCGTCCATGCCTTGACCACGGTATCCTGCACCATGTCGTCAGCCGTCGCACCATTCCGCGTGAGCGAAATCGCAAAGGCCCTCAATGCAGGAAGATGGATCACGAGTTCGTCGCGTGGATCGGTGTTCACGATGCATCACCGGTTTGACTGTCTTGCGCCTTGAGCTGTTCGAGAAGCTGTTTGAAACGGTCAGGCAATTCAGCTTCTTCCTGAGCCTGAAAAACGCGCTTTAGATTCTCGTCGATCTGCTGTCGCGCTTTTTCGCTGCTTGGGTCGTTGGACATTGGTTAGACCGTCTTTATGTTTGGTTTCTGCAATTGCTTGCGGAACCCAAACGCGCCACAGCGCGTTAGGTTCCCACGAACAGGGACAAGATTGGAATAATATATGGCGAGCGCGTCTGCCAACCAGGATATCACAACCGCAATTGGGACGTATCTCCCCTATCTGCGTCGCTACGCGCGGGCACTGACCGGATCGCAATCGAGCGGTGACGCCTATGCGGCTGCCACGCTCGAGGCCATTCTGGAAGATCGCAGCATTTTCGACATGCAGATTTCGGCCAAATCGGCTTTGTTCAAGACGCTGCACATGATGTGGTCCAGCACCGACCTGTCCGGCCCGGGCGAAAGCCCTGTCGGCATCGAAGGTGCAGCCCTGCGGCATCTGGCGAAGCTGACGACAAACACGCGCGAGGCGCTGTTGCTCAACACAATCGAAGAATTTTCCTTTGCCGAGATTGCCGACATCATGTCGATCGACGAGGCCGAAGCGGAACATCTGGTCAGCGTGGCACATCGCGAAATGGCTGACAGCATCGCGGGCCGCATCCTGATTATCGAGGACGAGGCAATCATTGCCATGGATCTCGAGGCGTTGGTGTCCGACATGGGCCACAAGGTGACGGGCATCGCTCGCACCCATGAGGGCGCTGTCAAGCTGGGCACGTCGGAAAAGCCGGATCTGATCCTTGCGGATATCCAGCTGGCAGACAATTCTTCGGGCATCGACGCTGTGAACGAGCTGTTGCAGACGTTTGGTGACATGCCGGTAATTTTCATCACTGCCTTCCCAGAGCGGCTGCTGACGGGCGACAAGCCAGAGCCTGCCTTCCTGATCGCCAAGCCTTACACTGAAGAACAAGTACGTTCAGCGGTCGCACAGGCGATGTTCTTTTCGTCGACCGAGACGCTGAACGCAGGCTGATCAGATCGGCAGGGCTGTCGTTGATCTGACGGTCCGCAACGCGAAACTAGACTGCATCTGCGCGACGCCGGGAAGGCGCGCCAGATGCTGTCTGTGGATGCGGGCGAAATCCTCGGTGTCGCGCGCGACCACCTTCAGCAGATAGTCCGCTGATCCTGCCATCAAATGGCATTCCAACACATCTGGGATCAGACGCACGGCCCGTTCGAATGCGTCCAGCAGTTCATCGGCCTGCCCGGACAGTGTGATTTCGACAAATACCGTGGTTGACAGGCCGATGTTGCGTGCATTCACGATTGCAACGTATCCGCCGATCACCCCCAGTTTTTCCAGACGCTGCACCCTACGATGGCAGGCCGAAGCGGACAGGTGCACCTTGTCCGCCAGTTCCGCATTCGTCATGCGGCCATCGCGCTGCAATGCCGCCACCAGTCGAAGATCTGTCGCGTCCAAATCCGTCATGCGCAAAAATGTCCCGAAATAATGCGTATAGACGCATAATTTTACAAATGTGATCGCTATCAGCGGTAATGAATTCGACAAATTTTCGCAAGGGCGGCGCGACAGTGTGGCAAATGCAAACAGTGGAGTCCCTCATGCACATCGGCTGCCCCAAAGAAATCAAACCCCAAGAGTTCCGTGTCGGCCTGACGCCGAATGCAGCGCACGAGGCGGTGTTGCACGGTCATACGGTCACCGTCGAAACAGAAGCAGGCGTCGGGGCGGGTTTCAGCGACGCTGATTACATCGCGGCAGGTGCCCAGATCGCGGCAAACGCAGCCGATGTCTTTGCCGCAGCGGATATGATCGTCAAAGTAAAAGAACCCCAGCCGGTCGAACGCCAGATGTTGCGCGAGGGGCAGATCCTGTTCACCTACCTGCATCTTGCGCCTGATGCGGCACAGACGCAGGACCTGATCGCCTCTGGTGCGACCTGCATCGCCTATGAAACCGTCACGGACCGCAACGGCGGCTTGCCGCTGCTGGCCCCCATGTCCGAAGTCGCCGGTCGGCTGGCCCCGCAAGTCGGTGCCTGGACCCTGCAAAAGGCGAATGGTGGCAGGGGCGTTCTGATGGGTGGTGTGCCGGGTGTCGGACCCGCGCGCGTTGCCGTCATCGGTGGCGGGGTCGTCGGAACGCAGGCCGCGCGGATCGCCGCTGGCATGGGTGCAGATGTGACGGTGCTGGACCGGTCGTTACCGCGTCTGCGCTATCTGGATGACACCTTTGCCGGGGTGTTCAAAACCGGCTTTGCCAGCGCGGGCAACACGATCGAACTGGCGATGCAGGCCGACATGATTATCGGTGCCGTCCTCATTCCCGGTGCCGCTGCGCCCAAGCTGATCAGTCGCGCGCAGCTTGCCGATCTCAAGCCGGGTGCGGCCCTGGTCGACGTGGCGATCGATCAGGGCGGTTGCTTTGAGACATCGCGGGCGACGACACATCAGGATCCGATCTATGATGTGGATGGGATCATGCACTATTGCGTGGCCAATATGCCGGGTGCGGTTGCCCGCACCAGCACCATCGCGCTGGGAAATGCCACGATGCCATTCATGCTGGCGCTGGCGGATAAGGGGTGGCGGCAGGCCTGCAGTGACGATCCGCATCTGTTGGCGGGCCTGAACGTGCACGCGGGTCAGGTTACCTATGCCGCAGTTGGCGCTGCATTGGGGATCGTCACCATCGACCCGCAGGATGCGCTTAGACAGTAATATCTTCTTCCGGCTGGTCGAGCGTTTTGACCAGCCGGTCCAGCCTGTGTCGCTGGGCATGGTCGGATGGCATCCGTGCGATCAACGACTGGGCAAGGTCACGGTGCCGCAAACGCGCCATGCGGTCCGTGACCGTATAGGGGGCCGCGCGTTCGAACGGCCCCAGAAGGTCGCCGAAATCGGTATGATGGATCGCGACCCGCTGTGGCGTGATCGGGTGTAGTCCGCCCTTGTACAGCAGCCCGTCCATCAGTCCTGCATGCAGCCAGTTCAGGCAGTTCATCGCGGTGAACGGATCGTTGAACCCCGGCGACAGCGCGCGCGCGATCATCTCGCACAGTTGATCGCCGATAAAGGGCGTCGCCTGATCTTCGGTGCGGGCGTTTCCCGTCGCAAAGGCGTCGCGCAGCCCTTGCAGTTGTGAATCCGTCAGCGCCTTTGACGATTTGACCGACGCCACCGACACATGGGGGCTGATAAACGTCCCGGGGGCGTGCATCACGTCGATCAGCCAGTCATGGCTCTGCGCCTGTTCGTTCAGTGCGGCCACGTCCATCTGTTGGATGTAACCGGCTGTTTTCAAGTGCAAATCGGTCGTGATCTGGTCGGTGCGCGGTGAAATCTGTTCGACCTCGATTGTCGGGCGGGTCTCGATCAGCCGGCGAATGTCGCGGCCGAAACGATGCCCCAGATCAGACGCGATGTTCGATACGTTGATCGTCTCGGGGACATGGTGGACGTAGTAGATCATCGTAAAAATGGCGATCACCATCAGCACCATTGCAACCACCATGGCATACTGCGCAACAAACGGTGCCTGACCGTCTATCGGCCCTTTTATCGCGCGCAGGATGAACATGTTGTAGGTAAAGACGCCCAACAGCAGACCAAAACTGATCTGCGTCCCGCGATCGCGCATGAAATTTCCGATCAATCGCGGCCCAAAGGTATCAGCAGCAAAACTGACGGCGACCAGTGTCATCGAAAACATGACCCCGGCCACACCAATGATCGCGGTCGCCATGGTGGCAAGGGTCTGGCGGGCACCGTCGCCCTGCGTGTCAATCCATGCATCGGGAAGCGCGAATGGCAGATCTTGTGCGTTGCGGTCGATCCATTCCATGCCGAATGCCAGGATCAGTGCCGTGATGACGAAACCTGATGGCACAGCCCAGTAGCTGGCGCGCACATCATCCAGCAGCTTGCGGACCAGGGCGCGTCCTGGCACGGCGGCCATTTATCCCTGCGCCTTTTCGGGTTGTGCTGTCGCAATCTGTTCAATCTGGAGGGGCTCGTTGAATGTCAGCGTCTGGTAGGTGAACGGGATCTCGATGCCCGCATCGTCCAGGGCACGTTTGACTGCGCCGACGACCTGATCACGGCTGGTGCGAATGTCGATTGGCCGCGATCCAGTCCACCAGGTCACTTCGAAATCAATGGATGACGCACCAAAGGCCTGCGCGAAAATCTGGACATCCTTGACGTCGTCCCGGACGGTTTCCACGTTTTTGACCGCCCGCGTGATGACGCTGCGCGCCTCGTCCACGTCAGCATCATAGGCCACGCCGCACATCACCGTCGTCCGGCGCAGATCCCGGTTGGTGCGCACGGTCACGGGGTTCGAAAACAGCGTATGGTTCGGCATGACGATCAGCTGGCCATCGGTCATGCGTACCCGACTGTCCCGGATCGTGATGTCCTCGATCCGGCCTTCATGCCCGTCGACCTCGATGTAGTCGCCGATACTGAAAGGCTCTCGCAGCAGGATCAGGATGCCGGCAAGAAAGTTTTCGAACGTATCCTTGAACGCGAAACCGATCGCCACGGACCCAAGGCCCAGTGTCGTCAGTGCCTTGCCGGGGGTAATGGACGGAAATACGACGGCAAGCGCAATCAGGATGCCGATCAACCAGATTGCCGTAGAGGCAACGAGCGCGAAGACGTCCTTGAGGTTCTGGCGCAAATTCAGTCTGCGGCCAAACTTGCCGATCAG
The DNA here is from genome assembly GCF_900110705.1 of Loktanella sp. DSM 29012. Taxonomy (GTDB): domain Bacteria; phylum Pseudomonadota; class Alphaproteobacteria; order Rhodobacterales; family Rhodobacteraceae; genus Loktanella; species Loktanella gaetbuli. Next base: position 525,098 of record NZ_FOEJ01000001.1, read on the forward strand.
CATCCGAACGATGGCGACAGCGCACCACGTCAGCAGGATCAGCGCCAGCGCAAGTCCGATCCGGGGCAATGCCGCAATCAGACCGTTGATGTAATTGCTCAAGGTGGCAAAGAGCGTTTCAGTCACGTCGATGTTATTCATGACTGCCAACGCGCCCTGACCCTGCCCGGTTCCGATCGTTCAAACCCAGCCCGCGGAAAAAACCTGACATTTGTTGGGAACCAAGCGTGGGGTCTGGTGTTCATGTCATATCAAGGCGGTGTCCCCTGACTTGATGATATACGGCCGGTCCGGGTTCTCCTCCCCGATTATTGCCGGTTCGGCTGTTGCATTCCTCCCTCCGACGTTTCGTCGACTGATCCGGAACCCATGTGGTTCCGGATCTTTGGGCGGTGACCACAGGAGAACATGACCATGTCAAATATTACCGAAGGCGACAAAGTGCAGTGGAACTGGGGCAATGGCACCGGTACCGGCACTGTGACCAAGGTCTACACACAAAAAAGAACTCTCAAGATCGACGGTGCAGAGGTGACTCGCGACGCCAGCGAGGATGAACCATCATTCTACATCGAGCAGGAGGACGGCAGCGCCGTCTTCAAGTCCGTCACAGAGGTAGAGCGCGCCTGATGTCATTCGCGGACCTGCAAGGTCAGACAGACCTGATCTATTATCCTGACAGTGAACCGGGCATTCGTCGCAGGCGCGCGGGACGTGGATTCAGCTATCTTGCACCTGACGGGACCCGCATTGATGACCAGGCAGAGCGCGCCCGGATCGGTGCTTTGGGCATTCCACCTGCGTATGATGATGTCTGGATCTGTCCGCTCGACCTTGGGCATCTTCAGGCGACAGGGTTCGACGAAAAAGACCGCAAGCAATACCGCTATCATGCCGAATGGACAGAATTGCATGCGCGCCTGAAATTCGACTGCCTGAATGAACTGGCAGACAGGCTTCCTGCATTGCGACGGTGGATCGAAACGCGATTGCGCGGTGATGTCGGTGATTTCGAAACGGCCCTTGCCGCCACGCTGGCGCTGATTGATCGCGCATCGATGCGGGTCGGACACAGCACCTATTCATCCGAAAACGGCAGCTACGGGGCAACGACGCTATTGCCGGAACACCTTGCGGTAGAGGATGGCCATCTGAGGCTGGATTATGCCGCCAAAGGTGGCAAGCAGGTCGAAAAGGATCTGTATGCACCCCGCCTGGCCGCAGTCCTTGAGGATTGTCAGGATCTGCCGGGGGCGACGGTGATCAGCTATCTGGACGACAGTGGCGACGCCCATGCCATCCGATCAGAGCATATCAATACATTGCTGCGCGACATCTGCGGTGAGGACGTGACTGCCAAGACACTGCGCACCTGGAACGGGACCCATGCTGCGTTTTGCGCCGCACAGGATAACGATACTTTCACAATCAAGGCCATGAGCGAGGCTGCGGGCGCGCGATTGCACAATACGGCGACCGTGGCGCGCAACAGCTACATTCATCCTGCCGTGATTGCGTTGACCGAAATGACGCCCGAGGCGCGGCTGAAACTGTTTGCACGTCTGGACGATGTCCCTTCGGTCGACGGCTTGCGTGCGGGCGAGGCCGCATTGGCGGCATATCTGCGCACCGGATGATCACATCAGCGGACGGCGCGGCACCAGATCGGTTTCCACACCGGCGACAGCCGCCAGTTTATCCGTGTCGTTGATTGTCAGCTGACCGTCGGACCAGTTCACCAACTGACTCTCGCGCAGATGGCCGAGGGTCTTGTTGGTGTGAACCAGCGACAGCCCCAGCGCATCGGCAATATCCTGTTGTCTGAACGGCAGATCCATGGCGCGGTTGCGCACCAGCCCGATCATCCGGCCACGTTCGAAAATCCGCAGCAGCGCCCATGCCAGTGATTGTTTCGCCGTCCGCTGCCCGACTGTTGTCAGAGCTTCGCCCAGAAAATGTTCCTCGACGGCGGCCAACCACGTGATGTCAAAGGCGCGTTCTGGGTGGGATTTGAAGAAACTGAACAGCTCTGATCGATTGAAAACGCACAACGTCATTTTCGACCGGGCCTCGACCGAATGGGACATTTCATTCATGAGCCCGGATTGCAGGCCGATGAAATCCCCCGGAAAAACAAAGTTCACGACTTGGCGACGCCCGTCCGCGGTCGTCTTGTACCGGATCGCCATGCCGCGCAACGCTGTGAACAGCTGCGGACTGTTCGAGCCTTCGATCAGCAGGGGTGTGCCGGGATCGACACTCAATTCGCCTACCTTGAATTTCTGCATCGTCTGCACGTCGCTGTCGGACATGCCGACGAACAGCGGCTGTTTGCGCAGGGGGCAGTTTTCGCAAAGTGTTGCCATGATCCGTCTCCTCGGGCACCGGTCCATTTGTCAGGGCGGACCGGGCTGTCATCCGTATTGTGAGGACGCGGTGGGACTTGTCCATGAAAAAACCCCCGCCCGTTGCCGGGCGGAGGTCAGTGCGTTCAGTCGAAAAAGGGGATGCCTTACAGCAAACCTTCGCGCTGGGCCTTTTTCCGTGCCAGCTTGCGCTGACGGCGGATCGCTTCGGCCTTCTCGCGTGCCTTCTTGACGGAGGGCTTCTCGAAATGCTGCTTGAGCTTCATTTCACGAAACACACCTTCACGCTGAAGTTTTTTCTTCAGAGCACGGAGCGCCTGATCGACGTTGTTATCACGAACACTAACCTGCATGTGGTTTTCACCACCTTTCTAGTCAGATTTGCAAAAATTGCAGGAGTTGGTCCTATAGCCGCGCTGCACTAACTTGTCTAGTCTGCTGACAGGCAAGGAGAACCGATGATGTATACCGATCCCGCCAAGCGCGCGCTACTTGACGCGATACTGCCGCATGTCGCCTTTGATGGTTGGTCCGAAGATGCGTTCAAGGCCGCGATCGCGGCGTCTGACGTGACGCCGGACCGGGCCCGGTCGCTGTGTCCGCGCGGTGCGACCGACCTTGCCGTGCTGTTTCACACCGAGGGCGATCGCAAGATGAAAGAGGCGCTGGCCGAGGCTGATCTGGCAGATCTGCGGTTTCGCGATCGGGTCGCCCGCGCATTGCGCATCCGCCTTGACGTGACCGAAGACAAGGAGGCGGTGCGCCGCGGCACGACGCTGTTTGCGTTGCCGCATCTCGCCCCCGAAGGTGCCAAACTGATGTGGGGCACGGCCGATGCGATCTGGACCGCGCTGGGCGATACATCCGACGACGTGAACTGGTACACGAAACGCGCCACGCTGTCGGGGGTCTGGGCGTCTGTCGTGCTGTATTGGCTGGGCGATCAGTCGGTGGATCATACGGCAACGGATGATTTCATCGACCGCCGCATCGACGAGGTCATGCAGATTGAAAAGCTGAAGGCCAAGGTGAATGCGAATCCTTTGCTGAAACCGCTGACCGGTCCGCTGGGCCGGCTGGCCGGAATGGTCCGTGCACCAGCAGCGCGGCAGGATTTCAAGGTGCCGGGCATGTGGCGCAAGGCCGGACCACGATGATGCAGGCCGTTGAAATCGCCAAACCCGGTGGCCCGGAGGTTCTGACCTTGACCGACCGCCCCATGCCGGTGGCCGGGGCAGGGCAGGTGGTGATCAAGGTGGCCTATGCAGGTGTGAATCGCCCCGACGCGCTGCAACGTGCCGGTGCCTATGATCCGCCGCCCGGGGCATCCGACCTGCCGGGTCTGGAATGCGCAGGCGAGGTCTACAGCGTCGGGCCCGACGTGACCGGGCTGTCGGTTGGCGATGCGGTTTGCGCGCTGTTGCCCGGCGGGGGCTACGCGGAATACGCAGCAACCCCGGCGGCGCATTGCCTGCCGGTACCTAAGGGATTGAGCCTGAAACAGGCAGCTTGTTTGCCCGAAACTTTCTTTACCGTGTGGTCCAATGTGTTCCTGCGCGGTGGCTTGCGGGCCGGTGAACGTTTCCTCGTGCACGGCGGATCATCGGGTATCGGAACCACGGCCATTCAATTGGCCCATGCGTTCGGGGCGCGGGTATTCACGACGGCCAGCACCACGGCCAAGCTGGACGCCTGCCGTGACCTAGGGGCAGAGGTTCTGATCAACTATCGCGATGAGGATTTCGTCAAGATCGTGCGACAGCACGGCGGGGCCGATGTCATTCTGGATATGGTGGGCGGCTCTTATATCCAGCGCAACATTGCTGCGCTGGCCGATGATGGGCGTCTTGTGCAGATCGCCTTCTTGGGTGGGGCAAAGGCCGATGTGAATTTCGTGCAGATGATGACCCGTCGATTGACCTTGACGGGCAGCACCCTGCGCCCGCAAAGCGATCTGGCCAAGGCACGGATTGCCAGCGATCTGCGCGAACGGGTCTGGCCGCTTCTGGCGGCAGGCCGCATCGGTCCCGTGATGGACCAGGAATTTGCCCTGGCCGAAGCGCACGCGGCGCATGCCCGTATGGAAGCGGGCGATCACATCGGCAAGATCGTGTTGCGGGTCGGCTAGACGACGCGCGTGCATCGGACTGCGCCCGGCACGACGCCCCGCCCGCCGTCCCCTACTGGCGGGGAGGGAAACCTTTGTAGACAGGCAGACGCCAACCCAGTGTGATGCTGCCAGCCCGCAGGGCGAATGTTGTCAATGCGCAGACGAGCAATGGTGCAGCCCCATTCAGGCCGAACGCCTGACAGGTCACCGCAGCCACCGCCCCCGCGAGGGCGCAGGTCACGTACAGCTCTCCTTGTTTCAGGACCAGCGGCACTTCGTTGCAGACAACGTCGCGCATCAGGCCCCCGAAACATCCCGTCGCGATGCCCATGATCAAAACGATTGGCCAGTCCATACCCATGGCGCGCGCCACGCCGACGCCTGCGGGCACGGCGACAGCCAGTGCCAAGGCATCGAACCAGACGATCCCGGCATAGCGGCTTTCGAGTCGGTGGGCGGTGAAAAATACGATGATCGCAGCGATCCCCGCGACGGCGATATAGGTGGGGTCCGCGATCCAGAACACCATGTCACGGTTCAACAAGACGTCGCGTAGCGTGCCGCCGCCGGTCGCCGTCAGGGCCGCAACGAAAACAAACCCCACCACGTCAAGCTGCGCGCGGCTGGCGACCAACGCACCGGTAATCGCAAAGATGAACACAGATGCATAGTCAAGTGCGACCAGCATCGGCATCAGGTCGGGCAGGTCTACCGCGATCATGGTTTGAAGGGTGCCATGCCGGCCCGCGCAAGCGCATCGGCGCGTTCGTTTTCAGGATGGCCTGCGTGCCCCTTGACCCATTCCCAGCTGACGTCATGGGATTGGGTCGCGGCATCAAGCCGTTTCCACAGTTCTTCGTTCTTGACGGGTTTTTTGGCTGCGGTCTGCCAGCCGCGCTTTTTCCAGCCGTGTATCCAGGTCGTGATCCCATCCTTGACGTAAGAGCTGTCTGTCACGATCGTGATCGCACTTCGTTTCGTCAGGGATTCCAGAGCGCTGATCGCTGCCAGCAGTTCCATCTGGTTGTTGGTCGTCTTGACGGCACCGCCCTGCAATTCGCGTTCCTTGATCACGGTGTCGCCTTCGCGTGCGATCAGCAGGCAGCCCCATCCGCCGGGGCCGGGATTTCCGGAACAGGCACCATCTGTATAGGCAAAAAGCTTGGGCATGGATCAGGTCTTTCGGCGGGTAAAGCTGGGCCTCTCATCAAGGTATGTGGTCGCGGTGTCCAGTCCCGGGCGCGTTGCGTTACAGGATCAGCGGCAGGAAACTGATCACGACGATGCCCGTCAGCAGGGCGCGCAGTTTCATCCACCATGGTGGGGCCCAACCGGCCTTTGCAAATTGCCAGTCCAGCAGCAGCAGGCCGACAAAACCCGCAACCAGGTTGATCGCGGCCGTTGTCGGTCCGCCGCCGACCATGAAGAATGCCCAGAGGGCGGGAATGACCGACAACGCATAGGGCAACCAGCGGTCCTGTCGCGTGGCAAAGCCCCACAGGACACCGGACATGAACGACAGGATCACACTGCCGTATGACAGCTGCACAAAGGGTGCGGTGAACCGTCCGCCCAGCGTCAGCAGGGCCCAGTCGCCCAGTGCTGGTACCATTGCCGTCAACGCGCCCCATAGAAACGGCAAAAGCCCGGCAAGGCCCAGGACAAGTGGTCCGGTCGGAATGCGAAACATCAGGGTCGGCCTTTGTGCTTGGATGGATCAGATAGGCGTTTGATAGATGATCTGCCGGGCGTTGCACAACGCGACACGTCGTTTTGTCGCCTTTGGTGTCGGAAATAGTGCGGACATGGCGATGAGTCGCGATCCAAATACCTGCGAGGGTGAACCAGCGAGGAGGCGTTGGCATGGATTTTCTGACACAGGCGGTTGCGACCGTGGCAAATGCTGATCACGCACCGCTCGAGGCTTTTGATGACCCCCGGCGCGGTACCGTACAGTGGCGGACGTTGTTTTCCGGCGACCGGACCCAGACATCCAGCCTGACGCTGGGGGTGGCGGAATTCGGACCGGCGGGCACATTGCATTCGCACCGCCATTCACCGTGCGAGTTCTACTTTTGCCTGTCGGGGCAGGGGATCGTCACGATCGACGGAATTGACCACGATTTGCGACCGGGCGTTGCCTTGTACATCCCCGCCGATGCCGAACATTGCGTTGTGGCAGGCGAGGACGGGTTGCGGTTCCTGTATGGTTTTCCACAGGATCGGTTCTCAGACGTCGAATACCGTTTTTCCGCCGAAGCTGATCCTGTCTTGCAGGCCGCCATCGCGATCTGACGGGTGGTCCCCTCAGGCTGGTTCGCGCAAAACGCGTGGCACCTTGAATTCGACATTTTCGACCGCGGTTTCGACCATTTCGACCGTCACCTCGTAACGATCCCTGAAGGCCTGGATGACTTCTTCGATCAGGACCTCGGGTGCAGATGCCCCGGCGGTGATGCCCATTGACGTGATCCCGTCCAAGGCGCGCCAGTCGATATCTGCCGCGCGTTGGACCAGCTGGGAATAGGGGCAACCTGCCTTGGTTCCGACTTCGACGAGGCGTTTCGAGTTGGACGAATTCGGCGCGCCGACAACCAGCATGGCGTCACATTTCGGGGCCATCGCCTTGACCGCCTCCTGGCGGTTTGTCGTAGCGTAGCAGATGTCTTCCTTGTGGGGGCCGACGATTGCCGGGAACCGGGTTTTCAGTGCCTCGACGATGTCGATGGTGTCATCCACAGACAAAGTGGTCTGCGTCACAAATGCCAGCCGTTCGGGGTCGCGCACATCCACATGTGCCACGTCCTCGACCGTTTCGACCAGCAGCACATCACCCTCTGGCAATTGCCCCATCGTGCCGACTGTTTCGGGATGGCCTGCATGGCCGATCATGATCATCTGCAACCCGTTGTCCGCGTGGCGCTGCGCCTCGATATGGACCTTGCTGACCAGGGGGCAGGTTGCGTCCACATAGACCATCTCGCGTTTGGCGGCAGCGGCGGGGACCGCCTTGGGGACACCATGCGCGGAAAAGATGACAGGCCGGTCATCGGGGCATTCGTCCAGCGTTTCGACAAAAACCGCACCCTTGTCGCGCAAACCGTCGACCACGAATTTGTTGTGCACGATCTCGTGCCGGACGAAAACGGGCGCACCCCATTTGTCCAGCGCCATTTCCACGATCTTGATCGCGCGGTCGACACCGGCGCAGAACCCGCGCGGCGCGGCAAGGTAGAGTGTCAGGGGCATCTTTGACATGGGGTGCCTTTCGGTCCGTGTGCTGTCTAGATAGGCGGGCTTATGCAGCAGGTCCAGTGTGCGGTTCTACCCAAACAAAAGGCCCGCAGGATCATGCTGCGGGCCTTGCATCGCTCGTTCGGTCTACGCGGGTCAGTCTGCTTCGGTTATTGCTTGGTCTTCGTCTGATTGCCCGCGTGGCTCGCGCGGTGGGCGGCCAATGACATCGCGCAGTTCATCCAGTTCGATGAAATTGTCGCACTGGCGACGCAGTTCGTCTGCAATCATCGGGGGCTGGCTGCGAATGGTCGAAACCACGGAAACGCGCACACCTTTGCGTTGGAGGGATTCAACAAGCGGGCGAAAATCACCATCGCCGGAAAACAGTACGATATGATCGACATGCGGGGCTAGTTCCATTGCATCGACGGTCAGCTCGATGTCCATGTTGCCCTTGATCTTGCGACGGCCCATGGAATCCGTGAATTCCTTGGCCGGCTTGGTCACCATGTTGAAACCGTTGTAGTTCAGCCAGTCGACCAGCGGACGGATCGGAGAGAAGTCGTCATTTTCCAAAAGCGCCGTGTAGTAGAATGCGCGCAGCAGCTTGCCACGCCGCATGAATTCCGCGCGCAGCAGTTTGTAGTCGATATCAAAGCCGAGCGCTTTGGCTGCAGCATAGAGATTCGCCCCGTCTATGAAGAGGGCCAATCTTTCGTCGCGGTAAAACATCACGTAGCCTTTTTGAAAGCCGTTAAAAATTTTCAGAAACAGAGGCTGACATCTGCCAAAGTAGCGAAGAGACTGGTTCTATATGAGAGCGGGTAATGAGGTTGCAAGCAGACCGTGACGGCACCAAGCAGAATCGCGCTTGTCGCATTGGGGGGCAATGGGTCTGACGCTTCGAGCGAGCGTCAGCAGGCTGTTTCAATCGCTGCGAGAGCCGTCGCTGTCGCCTTGGAAGGCGGTCCGGACGTGCGGCTGTCTGCGCTTTATGACACTGACGCCTATCCTGTTGGAATTGGTTCGGATTTTACGAATGCGGCGATGGCGGTGCCGACGCTGCTCGAACCGGAAGATATCTTGGCACGCCTGCATGAGATCGAGGCTCGCGCAGGGCGCATACGCCAGAAAAGATGGGGTCCGCGACCGATTGATCTTGATCTGATCGGATTGGGTGACCTGATATTACCTTGCGTCACAACGCAGTCGGCATGGCGCAACATGTCGTTGGAGGATCAGCAGGAGCATTGGCCTGTGGAACTGATCCTGCCGCATCCGCGGGTTCAGGATCGGGGATTCGTGCTGATTCCTCTGTGCGACGTGGCACCCGATTGGGTTCATCCGGTGCTGGGTAAATCCGTTCGGCAGATGTGCGCCGAACTGCCGGCGGACCAACGCAAAGGTGTCGTGCGGTCTGACCGACAAGAGGCTTGACAGGACGGGAAATCGGGTTGTCTTTCGGGGCGATGCGTGGCATGAGCATGGCTTGCTATCCATTTCGGACAACAACAGGAGTGTGCCGATGGCCCGCGTTACCGTCGAAGATTGTGTCGACAAGGTCCCGAACCGGTTTGAACTCGTCATGCTGGCCGCGCATCGTGCGCGTGAAATCGCAGCAGGTTCGCCCGTGACCGTTAGCCGCGACAACGACAAGAACCCTGTCGTGTCCCTGCGCGAAATCGCAGACGAGACTCAGCAGGCCGACGATCTGCGCGAGCGCATGATCGAGGCGAACCAGACCCAGATCGAAGTCGATGAACCCGAAGAGGACCAGATGGCCCTGCTGATGGGTGCCGAATCGGACAAGCCGGTCGAGGACGATATGTCCGAAGAAAAGCTGCTGCGCGCCTTGATGGAAGCGCAGGGTCAACGCTGACGGCCGGCCCCCGGCCCAGACATGAGAGTGCCGGACCACGATGACGACAGCCGATGACCTGATCGCACTGGTCCGCACCTACAACCCCCGCACGAATTCAGCATTGATCGCCGACGCCTATGCGTTCGGCGATCAGATGCACGAGGGGCAATTTCGCCATTCCGGTGAAAAGTATTTCACACATCCCGTCGCCGTGGCCGAATCGCTGGCCAAGATGCAGATGGACGATGCCACGATCATCACGGCCCTGCTGCATGATACGATCGAGGATACGCCAGCCAGTTTCGCCATCGTGCAAAAACGGTTCGGTCAGGAAATTGCGGAACTTGTGGATGGCGTCACGAAACTGACAAACCTCCAGCTCAACAGCCGTGAAACCAAAGAGGCCGAGAATTTTCGCAAGTTGTTCATGGCGACCAGCCGCGACCTGCGTGTGACCTTGGTCAAATTGGCCGACCGTCTGCACAACATGCGCACCATCAGGTCGATGCGCCCGGAAAAGCAGGCCCAGAAATCGCGCGAAACCATGGATATCTATGCGCCTCTCGCGGGGCGGATGGGGATGCAATGGATGCGCGAGGAACTCGAGGATCTGGCGTTTCGCGTGCTGAACCCTGAGGCCCGCAATTCGATCATCCGCCGTTTCATCATGTTGCAGCGCGAATCGGGCGATGTGGTGAACCGCATTACGTCCGATATCCGGGTCGAGTTGGAACGCGCCGATATCGATGCCGAGGTCATGGGGCGCGCCAAGAAGCCCTATTCGGTCTGGCGCAAGATGCAGGAAAAGGATCAGGGGTTTTCCCGCCTGTCCGATATTTATGGATTCCGGATCGTCACCGCGACCGAAGGCGATTGCTACCGCATCCTTGGCGCGATCCATCAACGTTGGCGCGCGGTGCCGGGGCGTTTCAAGGACTATATCAGCCAGCCGAAAACCAACGGTTATCGGTCGATCCATACGACCGTGTCCGGCCGTGACGGCCGCCGGGTTGAGGTTCAGATCCGCACGCGCGAAATGCACGAAGTCGCCGAAACCGGCGTGGCTGCGCATTGGTCCTACAAGAACGGCGAGAGGGTCGAGAACCGATTTGCGGTCGACCCGGTGAAATGGATCAGTGCACTGACCGAACGACTGGAGGACGACGAGGATCACGACGCCTTTCTCGAGGCGGTCAAGCTGGAGATGTACACCGACCAGGTGTTCTGTTTCACGCCCAAGGGCGAAGTGATCAAGCTGCCGCGTGGTGCCACGCCAATCGACTTTGCCTATGCCATTCACACGCGTATCGGCACAACCTGTCAAGGGGCCAAGGTCGACGGCCTGCGCGTGCCGCTATGGACCCGCCTGAAAAATGGCCAATCGGTCGAAATCATCACCGCTGCCGGACAGACGCCGCAATCGACATGGATCGACATTGCCGTGACAGGTCGTGCCAAGACGGCCATTCGCAAGTTCCTGCGCGAAGAGGATCGTGATCGCTACGTGCGATTGGGACGCGAGCTGGTCCGTGTCGCCTTTGAGAATGCAGGCAAGAAGATGACGGAAAAGGCCCTGCGCACGGCGGCAAAGACGCTGGCGATGGGATCGGCCGACGACATGCTGGCCAGCTTGGGCAGCGCAGAGATTTCGGCGCGCGACATCGTGCGCGCCATCTATCCCGATCTGGACACACGTCCGACCGGTGAGGTCGACGCTAGCCGCGCTGTCGTGGGTCTGCGGGACGACCAGAAGTTTCAGCGTGCAGCCTGCTGTCAGCCCGTTCCGGGCGAGAGGATCATCGGGATCACCTACCGTGGCCAAGGCGTGCGGGTGCATGCCATCGACTGCGAGGCACTGGTCGACTACGAGGATCAGCTGGACCGTTGGGTTGATCTGCGGTGGCAAGAGGGCCAACATAAACCCGTTCATGCAGTGACCCTCGACATCTCGATCACGAACGATGCAGGGGTGCTGGGACGGATCTGTACGCTGATTGGTGAACAGGACGCGAATATTTCCGACCTGAAATTCATCGACCGCAAGCCGGATTACTTTAGGTTGCTGATTGACGTGGATTTGCGGGACGCCGACCATCTGCACCGCGTCGTCACCGCCATCGAGGCGGACAGCAATGTGTCCAACCTGTCGCGGCAGCGTGATCCGGGGCAATCTGGCGCTTAACCGACGAGGCGAGGGGAAACCGGGTGTTCAAACGCAGGGACAGGCGACCGGCCTGGCGGGTCATGGCCTCTGCCGTGTATCCCGACGGGGGTTGGCGTCGGGCGTTCTGGTATGTCCAGCGCCGCCTGCAACGCCTGCCGGACACCCCTGAAAAAATCGGTCGCGGCGTCTGGGCTGGTGTTTTTACCACCTTTACCCCGTTCTACGGCCTGCATTTCGTGATCGCAGCGCTGATCGCACGTCTGATGCGCGGGAATATTCTGGCCGCGCTCATGGCGACGTTCTTTGGCAATCCGCTGACCTATCTGCCGATTGCGGCTGCGTCACTGGGGTTCGGGCGCTGGATTTTCGGGTTGGGTCCGCATCAGGACCCCCATTCGATCGGCACAAAGTTCATGAACGCGGGCAAGGACCTGACCCATAACCTGTTGGCGCTCTTTTCGCCGGCCAAGCCGGACTGGCATGGCCTCGCGATTTTTTACGACGACATTTTCCTGCCCTACCTCATCGGTGGCCTGGTGCCCGGTGCGATCTCTGCCACGCTTTGCTATTTTCTCGTGGTGCCAGTTCTGAGGGCGCAGCAGAACCGGCGGCGCAAACGGCTCCGGGCCAAGCTTGAAAGGTTGGCGCTGCCGAAATCCGGGGATGGCGAAGCAGGGAATTCGGACTAGGTTCCAGCCAGTACCGATTGGAGACAGTGATGACCGAAAAACTGCGTCTTGGCGTGAATATCGACCACGTGGCGACCGTGCGCAACGCGCGCGGCGGGGACAACCCCGACCCCCTGCGCGCGGCCCTGATGGCGCAGGATGCTGGCGCAGACGGCATCACGGCACACCTGCGCGAAGATCGTCGCCACATCCGGGATGCCGATATGGCAGCCCTCAAGGACAAGCTGTCCATCCCGCTGAACTTCGAAATGGCGGCAACAGCCGAGATGCGCGACATCGCCTTGCGCACCAAACCGCATGCCGTTTGCCTGGTTCCCGAAAAGCGCGAGGAACGCACCACCGAAGGCGGTCTGGAGGTCGCCCGACAGGCAAATGTGCTGGCGGATTATTTCGCCCCCCTGCAAGAGGCGGGATGTCGTATCTCTTTGTTCGTGGCCCCCGACCGCGATCAGGTCGAGGCCGCACACCGCATCGGTGCGCCCGTGATCGAACTGCACGCCGGTGCATATGCGGATGCATGGGCCGAGGGGCGTTGGGCCGACCGTGACGCTGAACAGAAACGTCTGGTCGATATGGCGATCTACGGGCATCAGCTGGGTCTTGAGGTGCACGTGGGTCACGGTCTGACATTCGACAGCGTTGGCCCGATCGCGGCGCTGCCGCAGGTGCGCGAACTGAACATCGGTCATTTCATCATAGGCGAGTCCATTTTTATGGGGCTGGATGGTGCGATCCGCGAGATGCGCGCGCGCATGGACGCAGCCCGCGCATGATCCCCACGGATGCCGAACGCGACGCCATGCGCGGCGTGGCCGATCACGCGCTGGACCTGCACGCGCAGGGCAAGGACATCGTTTTTACGGCTGCCGTAGTCAAAGACGGGCAGGTGATCGCCACGGCCCGAAACGAGGTTGGTGACACCAACGACGTGTCGCGCCACGCCGAGGTGGTCGCCATCGCCCGTGCGGCCGATGCGCTGGGTGATCGTAGCCTCAAGGGGTGCACGTTGCTGGCGTCCTGTCAGCCCTGCGAGATGTGCCTGTCGGCAATGCGCTGGGCGGAAATCGACCGGGTGATCTTTGGCGCGCAACAGGCCAACAGTGCCGCTGCCTTCTTTCGGTTTCCAAAGCTGAAGATCAGCGATTTTCACGCCGCCTGCGACGGGGCATTCGAATACCTCGGCGGGGTCGAAGAGGACCGCCTGCACGTCATTTACGCGCCCGAGGGCCAGAAATGATCCTCGGGATCGGGACGGATCTGGCCAATATCGACCGGATCGCAGGCACGCTGGACCGATTTGGTGACCGGTTTCGCAACCGCGTCTTTACCGAAACCGAACAGGCCAAGGCTGAACGCCGCCACGACACCCCCGGCACCTATGCCAAGCGCTGGGCGGCCAAGGAGGCCTGTTCAAAGGCATTGGGCACGGGGTTGCGCATGGGGATCGCGTGGAAGGACATGTCCGTCACCAACCTGCATACCGGTCAACCCGTGATGCAAGTGACCGGCTGGGCCAAGGACCGGCTGGACCAGATGACGCCACCGGGACACCGGGCCGTGATCCATGTCACGCTGACGGACGATCATCCTTGGGCACAGGCCTTTGTCCTGATCGAGGCGCTGCCGGTCACCGCAGACCCTGCGGCTTGACAGATGCAGGCCGTGCGATCATTTAGCCGTTCAGAATAAGGGACGGGATTGATCACATGGCCGAAAAGAATGGCATCGTCGCAAGCGTGATCGAGACCGTCAAAACCATTGTCTACGCGCTGCTGATTGCCGGCGTTTTCCGCACCCTCTTCTTTCAACCATTCTGGATTCCGTCAGGGTCGATGAAGGACACGCTGCTGATCGGCGATTTCCTGTTCGTCAACAAAATGGCCTACGGGTATTCCTACGCCTCTTGTCCGTCGATCCTGATTCCGGCGCTGGGTGTTGATATCGGTGCCGATGATTTCTGCGGCATGTTCGAGGACAGCGACGATCGCCTGTTCGGGTCCGATCCCGAACGCGGTGATGTCGTCGTGTTCCGCCACCCCGTGACCGGGCGTGATTTCATCAAACGCCTGATCGGTCTGCCGGGCGAGCGCATCCAGGTTGTCGACGGTCAGCTGTTCATCAATGACGAAGCGGTCCCGCAGGTCGAGGCGGGGATCTTTTCCGAAATCATGGAACCGCAGGGGTCCGGTCGCCAGCGGCCGCAATGTTTCAACGGTGCCGTCGGCGATGGTGCGGAATGCATCAAGCAGAAATTCGTCGAGACGCTGCCGGGGGGCATCAGCCACGACATTCTGAACATCGGAAACCGGGCGCTGGACAACACCGGCGTGTTCACCGTGCCCGAGGATCATTTTTTCTTTATGGGTGACAACCGTGACAATTCGACCGACAGCCGCGTCGCCCAGGTGGCGGGTGGTGTGGGCTTTGTCCCGCGCAAGGATATCGTGGGCCGCGCTGACCGCGTGATCTTTTCCTCGGCCGGGCGTTCGATGCTGGCGTTCTGGACCTGGCGCGGCGACCGCTTCTTTGAGAAGGTCGAGTGAAGGTCTCGGCGCAACTTGACGCGTTTCAGAAGCGCCTTGGGCACAGGTTTTCGGACGTGCGCCATTTGTTGCAGGCCGTCACCCACCCCTCGATGGCCAGCCCGCACCGCGACGACAACCAGCGGCTCGAATTCCTGGGCGACCGGGTTCTGGGCCTGACGATTGCAGAGGCACTGCTGAGGGCGGATCCCGCCGCGGCAGAGGGGTTGCTGGCACCGCGCTATAATGCGCTGGTCCGCCGTGAAACCTGTGCAGAGGTCGCGCGAAGCATCGATCTGGGCGAGGTCATGAAACTTGGCCGGTCCGAGATGAAATCAGGTGGACGGCGCAAGGACGCGCTCTTGGCCGACGCGATGGAGGCCGTGATCGCGGCCGTTTACATGGACGGCGGGTTTGATGCCGCGCGCGATACGGTGCTGCGCCTGTGGTCCGATCGGATCACCAATGTCGCAGAAGACGCCCGCGACCCGAAATCTGCGCTTCAGGAATGGGCGCAGGCCCGTGGCGAGGCACCGCCCGTCTATACAGAGGTCGCCCGGTCCGGCCCCGACCATCAGCCCGATTTCACGATCGAGGCGCGACTCCAAAGCGGTCAGACGGCACGCGCCACCGCGCGCGCGAAACGACAGGCCGAACAAGCGGCAGCCGCCGCATTGCTGGAAAAGGTATCCCAATGACCGAAAACACGCGCGCCGGTTTCGTCGCCCTGATCGGGGAACCGAATGCTGGCAAATCCACTCTTTTGAACCGGATGGTCGGCGCAAAGGTCAGCATCGTGACGCACAAGGTGCAGACCACACGTGCCCGGATCCGGGGGGTGATGCAGGCGGATCAATCGCAACTGGTCTTTGTCGATACGCCCGGTCTGTTCGCCCCGCGCCGCCGTCTGGATCGTGCGATGGTCGCCGCTGCGTGGTCAGGGGCAGGGGACGCCGATGTGGTCGTCCTGCTGATCGAGGCGCACCGTGGCCTGACGCCGGGTGTGCAGGCCATTCTGGATGTGCTGGCCGAACGTGTGGGCAAGGCGCGGGTGGCGCTGGCGATCAACAAGATCGACCGCGTGCAGTCGGAAACCCTGCTGGCCCTGACCGCCAAGATGAATGCGGCCTATGATTTCGCAGAGACCTTTATGATCTCTGCCGAACGCGGACATGGTTGCGACGCGCTGCGGGACTGGCTGGCATCCGAGGTCCCAGTGGGGCCCTGGCTGTATCCTGACGATCAGATCGCCGATGCGCCGCTGCGCAACATTGCCGCCGAGATCACGCGCGAAAAGCTGACCCTGCGCCTGCATCAGGAACTGCCCTATCAGCTGACGGTGGAAACGGAAAACTGGGAAGAGCGTAAAGACGGCTCTGCCAAGATCGACCAGCTGATTTACGTGATCCGCGATGGTCACAAGGGGATCGTGCTGGGCAACAAGGGCGAGACGATCAAGGCCGTGGGTCAGGCCGCACGTGTCGAGATCGAGGAATTGCTGGGCCGCAAGGTGCACCTGTTCCTGCAAGTCAAAGTCCGGTCCAACTGGCTCGAGGACAAGGAACGCTACTCCGAGATGGGCCTCGATTTCAAAGACGGCGACACCTGAGCGATGCGTCTGACCGCTGACTTTTGGGTCGCGGCCTATCTGGCACGGTTGAGGGGCGCGGATATCCCCGCCTTTGTCGTGGCGCGCGGCGATGCGACGGCGGGTGCGGTGCTGGTGAAACTCAATACACTGGACGGGAACGCACAGGCGTTTCAGCGCAGTTTTGATCTGATGACCGGTGATCGGGTCTGGGTGACGCTGGCGGATGGTCCCGAAACGGATGTCGATGCGTCCATCGCCAGACAACGTGGCTTTGACAGCGATCTGTGGGTGATCGAGGTCGAGGACCGCGCCGGGCGGCATCTGCTGGACCAGCCGGGATTGGAATAGGGGGCAGCGATGATCGCGTGGCGTGACGAAGGCATCCTGTTGTCGACCCGCCCGTTCGGCGAAACCTCTGCGATCATCGACGTGTTCACCCCCGACATGGGGCGGCACGCAGGTGTCGTGCGTGGTGGTGTCAGCCGCAAGATCGCCCCGATCCTGCAACCCGGTGCGCAATTGTCCGTCGCATGGAAGGCGCGGCTTGGTGAACATCTGGGATCGTTCACCGTTGAACCTGTGCGCAGCCGCAGTGTTGCGGCGATGGGGGACAGGCTGTCGTTGGCAGGACTGAATGCAGTCTGTGCCCTGTTGTCACGCATACTGCCGGAACGCGAACCACACGGCCCACTGTATGACCGGACGACGCAACTGCTGGATCTGCTCGGCCAAACCGACGTCTGGCCCTTGGCCTATCTGCGGTGGGAACAGGCCTTGCTGTCCGAGATGGGGTTCGGCATGGACCTCTCTGCCTGTGCCGTACGTGGCACGAACGAGGATCTGGCCTTTGTATCTCCGCGGACGGGACGCGCTGTCAGCAGGCAGGCCGCGGGCGAATGGGTGGACCGTCTGCTACCATTGCCGCCCGTGTTGGCGGGGCAGGGTGATGCGACCAACGACCAGATCGTGATCGCCCTGACGACGACCGGCTATTTCATCGAACACAGGCTGTTGCGGTCGTTGGGCCATGACACGTTACCGCCAGCACGCGATCGGTTGGTGTTGGCGATCGGTCGGGTCTGATCGCGCGTCGGAACTTAAAGGCTCAACAGATTGTTATCCTGTGAATAACGGGGACAAACATGGCTGATATTTTCAACATTCTGGTGCGGTGCGTCATCATGGTGCCGTTCATCGTGATTTTGACCCGCATCGCTGGCTTGCGGTCGTTTTCCAAAATGTCAGGGTTTGACTTTGCGGTCACGGTCGCCAGCGGTTCTGTCCTCGCCGCAACCGTGATGACACCGTCGACGCCAATCTCGCACGGCATGGCGGCGCTTATCGGTCTCTTTATCGTTCAGATGGTCATCGCGCGCGCGCGCGCCTACGCGCAGCAGGTGCCCGGCCTCGTTGATAATGATCCGCTGTTGGTCATGCGGGACGGAGAGTTCCTGATGGAGAACATCAAGAAATCCGGCATGACCAAAGCCGACGTCATCGGCAAGCTGCGCGAGTCCAACGCGCTCGAATTCTCGAAGGTACGGGCCGTGATCTTTGAACCCACCGGCGATATCAGCGTGCTGCACGGTGACACCTTCGATGATACGCTGCTGGAAGGCGTCCGCGACAGCGTCTGATCAGGACAAAAGGCGCCGCGCAATCACCTGCGCCTGAATTTCGGCAGCCCCCTCAAAGATATTCAGGATACGTGCGTCGCACAGGATGCGGCTGATCTTGTATTCCAACGCGAACCCGTTGCCGCCATGGATTTGCAGCGCATTGTCGGCACAGGCCCAAGCCACGCGTGCGCCCAGCAGCTTGGCCATGCCGGCCTCCAGGTCGCAGCGGCGGTCGGCGTCTTTTTCGTGGGCGCTGAAATAGGTCAGCTGGCGGGCGACCATGATTTCGACCGCCATCATGGCCAGTTTGCCGGACACGCGGGGGAAATCGATCAGCGATTGGCCAAACTGTTTGCGGTCCTGCGCATAGCGCATCCCTTCGTCCAGCGCGGATTGCGCGACACCGATGGCGCGGGCGGCCGTCTGGATGCGGGCCGATTCGAATGTCTGCATCAGTTGCTTGAAACCCTTGCCGGTCTCGCCGCCCAGCAGATTTTCACCGCTGACCTTGAACCTGTCAAAGGCAAGTTCGTATTCCTTCATGCCGCGATAACCCAGCACCTCGATCTCGCCGCCGGTGATGCCGTCGTCGGGGAATGGTGCCTCGTCCGTGCCGGGCGTCTTTTCCGCGAGGAACATCGACAGCCCGCGATAGTCGTCGGTGTCGGGTTCCGTGCGCGCGAGAACCGTCATCACATGGGTGCGGGCGGCGTGGGTGATCCAGGTCTTGTTGCCGGTGATCTGCCAGTCGTCGCCATCGCGTGTCGCCCGAGTGCGCAGCGCGCCCAGGTCGGACCCGGTATTCGGTTCGGTAAACACGGCCGTCGGCAGGATCTCACCGGATGCGAGACCGGGCAGCCATTTTTCCTTTTGGGCATCGGTGCCGCCGCAGATGATCAGTTCTGCCGCGATTTCGGACCGGGTGCCAAGTGACCCGACACCGATATAACCACGCGAGAGTTCCTCTGACACGACACACATTGCAGCCTTGGACAGACCGAAACCGCCGTGCTCTTCGGGGATTGTCAGGCCGAATACGCCCATTTCGGCCATCTCGTTGATGATTTCCATCGGGATCAGATCATCATTGAGGTGCCAGTCATGGGCATGGGGTTCGACCCGTTCGCGGCTGAAGCGGCGGAATTGGTCGCGGATCATCTCAAGCTCTTCATCCAGACCGCTGCGGCCCACGGTCAGATCGGCGCTGCGGTCCTGCATCAGCTGGGCCAATGCGGTGCGGGCCGCCTGCGTATTGCCATGCGCCATCAGGTGCTGGACAGGTGTCGTCAGGTATGTGGACTGATCGTCCTGGCCAAGGCCCAGATCGCCCAGGCGCAGCACCTCGGTCTGGTTCATCGGAATGCCGCCAGCGATCTGGGACAGATATTCACCAAAGGCGATTTGGTGAATCAGTTGTTCGACCTCGCTGAATGTGCCGTCCGACGCCAATCTGTCCGCCCAGTGCTGCATCTGGTGCAGGGCCTGCGCATAGGTCGCAAGCCAGGCCAGCCCGTGGGTCGCGGTCTGATGCGCCTCGATCAGGCGGGCCGACACACGCCCGTCCAGCGTGACACGTGCGCCGACGACGGCCTTGGCGCGGTTCAGAACGGCATCCACGGCAGTCAGTGCCGCACGCGTGGTGTCCAGCAAGTCGATCAGTACCGGGTTCGTGTCCAGATCCAGCGTTTGTCCATCGTGCGGCATGGGAAGCTCCGTCATTTATGCATGTGCAGCACTACCGTCTTTGCGATCGCAGCGCAATATTGATGCGAATAAATATCCACTTTCGCACAAAAGTGTCGCACGCGATTCGCGGTGGTGTGTCCCGCCGGTCTGGCGCAATGTGCGGCCATGTCATTGTTCACAGATATTCTCCCCCTCGGTCTGATCCTGTTTGCCTGTGGCGTCACGCTGCTGGGCGGCTTTGTCAAAGGTGCGGTCGGCTTTGCCATGCCGCTGATCATGATCTCCGGAATGGGCATTCTGATTGATCCGAAACTGGTGGTGGCGGGCATCATCTTTCCGATTGTGGTCAGCAATGGCTGGCAAGTGCTGCACGCCGGACTTGGGCAGGCGCGCGAGGCGGTGCGCGACCACTGGCGCTATGTGCTGGTGGTCTGTGTGATGATCCTGATATCGGCGCAATTCCTGACGCTGATACCAACGCGGGTGATGTTCTTCATCCTTGGCGTTCCGGTTGTCGTTCTTTGCGCGATCCAGTTGTTGGGATGGAGGCCCCGTATTCCTGCGCAACGACGCAGGGTGTTCGAATGGGGGGCCGGATTTGCCGCCGGCACCTTGGGCGGGCTGGCGGGCACGTGGGGGCCGCCGACGGTGCTGTATCTGCTGGCGCTGGATACGCCACGCGCACGACAGATGGCCGTGCAGGGGGTCATCTATGGGGCGGGTTCAGTCATGCTGCTGCTGGGGCATCTGCAATCGGGCGTCATGAATGCCCAGACCTGGCCATTGTCGGCGCTGCTGGTCCCGCCTGCGCTGGCCGGGATGTGGCTGGGTTTCAAGCTGGGCGACAGATTCGATCAGAACCGATTCCGCCGCATGACGTTGCTCGTGTTGATCATTGCAGGCGCAAATCTGATCCGGCGGGGCGTGATGGGCTAAGGCTCAGGATAGCAGGTGTTCAAACCCGCAGACCTGCGCCAGTCCAGGAACCTGATCGGGTGCGACGACCTCGAAGGTCGTGCGATACAGAATTTCGCCATTTTTTGACGCCTCGATCTGCCAGACGCCCTGAACCAGTTCGTAATCGTAGTCGAACTGGTAGAATGTCAGCGACGGTTCCATGGAATCGATGCGCGACAAGAAGGTCTGCCGCACCGTGTTGTCAGCCCCCATTGGCGGGTGCGTGACCATGATCGTCACGTCGGGAATACCCAACAACCCCCCGGTGGTTGATTTGACGCCAAACCCTATTCCCAAAACCGCCGGAACACGCCGCGACTGCGCGACAAAGGGCGGCTCCTCCTCGATCAGATGGGTTGTGCCTGCGACGGTGCCGGGGGCTGCAACCTCGCCGACCGAGGGCGGGGGACAGATGATGCCTGCCTCGAAATAGGACAAGAGCGGACTTGTCTTGTCCGGGGCCTGTGCCGCCAGAGGTGTCGCGAAGATCAGGCAAAGAAAAAGGGTCAGGCGCATGGCCTGACCCTAGCAAATGATCGGTGCTGCGTCACGGCCTAGCCGATGGCGGCCGCTTTCACGTCATCGTCAATGAACGGGACGTATTTGGCAAAGTTCTCGGAGAACATCTCGACCAGCTTTTGTGCCTGCGCATCATAGGCCGCGGGGTCCGCCCAGGTGCGGCGTGGGTCCAGCAGCATGTCGTCGACGCCGTCGGCGGCCAGCGGCACATCGAACCCGAAGTTCGGATCCTTGCGGAAGGTGCTGTCGACCAACGTACCGTCCAGTGCAGCCGACAACAGGGCGCGGGTTGCCTTGATCGGCATGCGGCTGCCGGTGCCATAGGCCCCGCCGGTCCAGCCGGTGTTCACCAGCCAGCAAGTTGCCCCATGGCTTGCAATCTTGTTGCGCAGCAGCGCACCATAGGCTTCGGGGCGGCGCGGCATGAACGGCGCGCCAAAGCAGGTCGAGAACGTAGGTTCCGGTTCCGTCACGCCACGTTCCGTTCCCGCCACCTTGGAGGTGAAGCCGGACAAGAAGTGATACATCGCTTGTGCCGGGGTCAGGCGGCTGATCGGTGGCAGCACGCCAAAGGCATCACAGGTCAGCATGATGATGTTCTTGGGGTGGCCCCCCAGTGCAGTATCCGACGCGTTCGGAATGTAGTGCAGCGGATAGGCGCAACGCATGTTGGCTGTCAGGCTGTCGTCGTTGAAATCCAGTTCCATCGTCGCCGAGTCGTGGACCATGTTTTCGATGACCGTGTTGGGCATCGCGCAGGTCGCATAGATTTCCGGCTCTGCCTTGGGGTCGAGGCCGATAGTCTTGGCGTAGCAGCCGCCTTCGAAATTGAACACGCCACGGTCCGACCAGCCATGTTCGTCGTCACCGATCAGCGTCCGGCTGGGGTCGGCGGACAGTGTCGTCTTGCCGGTGCCGGACAGGCCAAAAAATACGGCCGTATCGACCGGGTTATCCTTGGCGTGGTTGGCAGAGCAGTGCATCGGCATGATGCCTTGGTCGGGCAACAGGTAGTTCAGCAGCGTGAACACCGATTTCTTGTTTTCGCCGGCATATTCCGTTCCGGTAATCAGGATGATCTTCTTTTCGAAGTTCAGCGCGATCACCGTGTCGCTGCGGCACCCGTGCCGCGCCGGGTCCGCCTTGAAGCTGGGGCAGTTGATGATCGTGAAATCGGGGGTGAACGTCGCCAGTTCTGACAAGTCCGGACGCCGCAGCAGGTGGCGGATGAACAGGCCGTGCCATGCCAGTTCGGTCACGACGCGCACGTCCAGCCGGTAGGCGGGGTCCGCGCCGCCGAACAGATCCTGCACATAGGCCGTGCCGCCTGACATATGCGCCAGCACATCGGTGTAGAGCGTGTCGAAATCCGCCGGATCCATCGGCGGATTGTTTTCCCACCAGATCGTGTCCTCGACATCAGGGGTACGCACGACGAACTTGTCCTTGGGGGACCGGCCCGTGTGTTTTCCGGTAGTGACGAGGAATGTGCCACCCTTGCCCGTGATACCCTCGCCGCGCGCCACGGCGGCTGCATGCAGCGCGTCTGCATCGTCGTTATAATAGACCGCTGCCAGTCCGCTGATGCCTTGATCTTCAAGTCTCATCTTGGGGTTGACCGTGCCGTGGTCCATTGGGGAATCTCCTGTAAATGCCTGATTTGGCTAAGCCCCACTAGCATTGCTGCCCGACTGGCGCATACCCCATCCTGTCAAAGTTAGCGCAACCACGGTGATGTTAACGCAATCAGTCACCCTCGCGGCGCAGTATTATTTCGTTGTGAACCCTTCTTTACCGTTTAGGGGCGCAAATAAGGCACACTCTGTTTCCGATTCGTTATCCGGGGGTTGATTCGACATGCGAACCAAGGGAAAGATTCAGAAAAAAGCAGGCAATAATAACATAGAGCAGTAGGGGAAAACCCATGTCCAAAATCGCTTTGGTGGACGACGACAGGAATATCCTGACGTCCGTATCCATGACTCTCGAGGCCGAAGGTTTCGAGGTGGAAACTTATAACGACGGTCAATCCGCACTCGACGCATTCAATCGCAGCATGCCCGATATGGCGGTCCTAGATATCAAGATGCCGCGCATGGACGGCATGGATCTGTTGCAGCGTTTGCGTCAGAAAACATCGATGCCGGTCATTTTCCTGACGTCCAAGGACGACGAAATCGACGAGGTGCTCGGCCTGCGCATGGGTGCAGACGATTACGTCAAGAAGCCGTTCAGTCAGCGTCTGCTGGTCGAACGCATCCGGGCGCTGCTGCGCCGGCAGGATGCAATCGGCGGCGAGGTCATCGACGAGACCGAAGAAACGAAAGTCATGGTGCGTGGTGATCTGACGATGGATCCGCTGCGGCATGCCGTGAAATGGAAAGGTCGGGATGTTTCCCTGACCGTGACGGAATTCCTGCTGCTTCAGGCACTTGCGCAGCGTCCAGGCTTTGTCAAATCGCGCGACCAGCTGATGGACGTCGCCTATGACGATCAGGTCTATGTCGACGACCGCACGATCGACAGCCACATCAAGCGTCTTCGCAAGAAGATGCGCACCGCCGACGATGAGTTTTCGGCGATCGAGACGCTGTACGGTATCGGTTATCGCTACAACGAAGACTGATCCGATGACCGATGCATCCGGCCACATCGACGTGCGTGACCTGAACTCGGTGCGTCAGGCGGCCCAACAGCCACGATTGCTGTTGGGCGACGACTGGGTTGCGCCGCAATCGATGCTGGAACGCGAAATCGCGGATCGACGCAGGGGGCGGCATTTGTTGAACCTGCGCAGGTCTCCGATCGCGCGCAAGATCATCACGTTCAACCTCTTTGCCATGATCCTGCTGGTTGCCGGGGTCCTGTATATCAACCCGTCGCGCGAAAACCTCGCGTTTCAACGGGCCAATGGTCTGATCAGCGAGGCCGAACTGATCGCTGACGTGCTGGAGGTGCGGCTGCCGGCCTCTGCTGCCAGCAACCTGAGCAGCGGAAATGGCCTTGATGTCGCGTTGACCTTGCAGGCTATCGCGCTGCGCGGTGGTATTGATGTCAATGTTTACAACACGACAGGGACGTTGGTCGCGCAGTCTGCCGGTGCGGTTTCGGATGCCATCGCTGACGATCGGACATTCATCCTCGACTTGTTCACTTCAATCTGGGGCGGGTTGCAGAAAATCGTGACCCCCGTCACCACGCAGATCAGCGATACGACACTGACTGCGGACGATATTGCGTCTGTGTTGTCAGACGGCACCGATTTGCGGACACTTCAGACCGTGTCGGGCACGAATTTTCTGGTTGTTACGCCGATCATGCAGGCCGGGCAGGCGATTGGCGTGGTATCTGTCAGTAGCGCCCCGGGCGAGCTGGACGCATTTCTGCGGCGTGAACGCGAGCAGGTCTTGCGGCTGTTTTTTGTCAGCATCCTGATCAGTGTCTCGCTCAGCCTTGTGCTTGCTTCGACCATCGCGAACCCTTTGGCTGATCTGGCGGCAGCCGCTGAACTGGGCCGGGACAAGAACGCGCGCAAGATCGCGCCGACCCGCATCCGCATTCCTGATCTGACAGCCCGCCCTGACGAGATCGGGCGTTTGTCGGGCGCACTGCGCGGGATGGTTCAGGCGCTGTACGAAAGGATCGAAGGCAACGAGCAGTTCGCGGCTGACGTGGCTCACGAAATCAAGAACCCACTGGCATCCCTGCGGTCGGCCGTCGGCACGATGCGCGTGGCCAAACGCGACGATCAGCGCGAAACCCTGCTCAAGGTCATCGAGCATGACGTCAACCGGCTGGATCGCCTGGTCAGCGATATTGCCAATGCATCGCGGCTTGATTCAGAACTGGTCAAGGAAGAAGAAGAAACCTTTGACCTGGTCAAGATGCTGGGCAACCTGAACGAGTTTCTGGCCAAGGAAGCCGCCGAGAAGAAGGTCGAATATATTTCCGATCTGCCGGATCAGCCGCTCCTTGTTCAAGGCCTCGAAGGTCGTCTGGCGCAGGTCTTTGTGAACCTGATCACCAACGCGATTTCGTTCTGCGAGGACGGCGACGCGATCCGCGTCTGGGTGCGCCGCCGCGAAAACCGCGTGTTGGTCGTTGTCGAAGATACCGGCCCCGGCATTCCCGACGGTGCGCTGAAAAAGATTTTCACTCGCTTCTATTCCGAACGCCCCGCGGGTCAGTTCGGAAACAACTCTGGCCTGGGACTGGCGATCAGCAAACAAATCGTCGAGGCGCATAACGGTGTGATCTGGGCCGAAAACATTCGCCCCACACAAGCCGACATCACGTCAGAGCCGCTGGGCGCGCGTTTTGTCGTCGGTCTTCCGATCTGATGCGCATCACGCGTCACGGCTGAGAATGACAAGTGTACTCTTGCACGCCAGCAGTGTTGCGCTGGCTGGCCGCGCAATATTGATTGTCGGGGCGTCAGGGCGCGGCAAATCTGCGTTGGCAATCCAGCTGATGGCGCTGGGCGCAGGTTTGATTTCTGATGATGCGACGCGTGTCAGCCTGCGCGATGGTAGCCTGTTCGCCGCGGCCCCACCGCGCCTTGCCGGGTTGGTCGAGGCCCGTGGCATCGGTATTCTGTCGGTCCCAGCCGCGCTTTCGGCGCGGGTGGCGTTGATCGTGGACATGGACATCGATGAAACTGATCGCCTGCCACCGCGCCGCACGCGAGAGGTGCTGGGTTGCGCACTGCCCTTGATCTACCGCGGTGACCCGACCACATTTGCCAGTGCATTAATTCTCTTGTTGCAGGGCCACCGCCATGCCTGACCTCGCCGACACGCCGCTTCAGACCGATCGCAGTGTGCAGACGCTGTTGGTGACCGGGCCGTCCGGCGCGGGCCGGTCAACCACGATCAATGCTCTCGAAGACATCGGTTTCGAGGTGATCGACAACCTGCCGCTTTCGCTGTTGCCGATCCTGCTGAGGCGCAAGGCAAAGGTGCCTCTGGCGCTGGTTCTGGACGTCAGGAACCGCGATTTCAGTGTCGACGCCTTGATCGGGGCCATCGATCAGCTGACGCTGGATCTTGGTGATGCGGGGCAGGTTCTCTATCTGGATGCCGAAAACGCGGTTCTCGAACGCCGCTATTCAGAGACACGCCGCCATCATCCGATGGCCCCGGCTGGCCCGCCACTGGTCGGCATTACCGCCGAAAAAGAGCTGCTGGCCCCGATCCGCGCGCGTGCTGACCAGTTGATCGACACCTCACACATGAGTCCCCACGACCTGAGGGCCGAGATCGAGGGACACTTTGCCCCCGGACAGGGCAAGCTGCTGGGGGTGTCGGTGCATTCCTTTTCCTACAAACGCGGGCTGCCGCGGGGCCTGGACATGGTTCTGGATTGCCGTTTTCTGCGGAATCCGCATTGGGACGCTGCATTGCGCCCGCTGGATGGCCGGGACGCCAGTGTGGCAACCTACGTCGGCCAGGATCCGCGCGCGGATGAATTCTTTGGTCGGGTCAACGATCTCGTTGCGCTCTTGCTGCCCGCGCACAAGGACGAGGGACGGGCGCATCTGGCAATCGGTTTCGGCTGTACCGGAGGACAACACAGATCCGTTGCCATGGCCGAAAGACTCGCCACGTCCCTTGCGCAGGCGGGCTGGCCCGTGTCTATTCGCCACCGAGAGTTGGAGCGTCGCGCACAGGCTGGCGTCGGCACAAATCAAGGATCGTCAACTTGATCGGTATCGTGATCGTTGCACATGGCAATCTGGCCAAGGAATACCTTTTGGCCGTCGAACATGTCGTGGGCCGTCAGGATGGCATGATCGCGGTCACCATCGGCCCCGAGGACGACCGTGCGGCCAAGCAGCAGGAAATCTGCATCGCCGCCGATGACGTTGATACCGGTGACGGTGTCGTCGTGGTCACGGATATGTTCGGCGGTTCGCCCAGCAATCTGTCACTGCGTGCGTGCAGCGTCGACAACCGCCAGATCCTCTATGGTGCGAACCTGCCCATGTTGATCAAGCTCGCGAAATCCCGTCGCAAATCAGTGCCGGACGCCGTCAGCGCGGCCATCGACGCGGCACATCGATATATCAACGCGCACAGCGTAGGACCAAAATAATATGGCCAGCCGACATCTGGAAATCACGAACATCAAGGGCCTGCACGCCCGCGCATCGGCCAAGCTGGTCGAGGTGGTGGAAAACCACGATGCGACGGCTGTGGTGCGCAAGGATGGCATGAATGCCGGTGGCGACAGCATCATGGGTCTGCTCATGCTGGCGGCAACAATCGGAACGTCGATCGAGGTCGAAACCAGCGGTCCGGAGGCTGACAAGCTGATGGATGCCATTGACGCCCTCGTTCGCGATAAATTCGGTGAAGGTGACTGAAGCCGTACCGGACCAGCCGCGCAGATCCGACACGGTCGCCTATGACCGTCGCGCGCTCAGCTATGCCGCGTCATTTGACAGCCCGGCCCGTCGGGCGTTTGTGCGGGGCGTGGAATGGCTGACGGGCAAGTTGGTCGTGCTGCGTATGGTGCGGACATTCGAACAAATGGGGCCTGTAACCGGACTGGGATTCTGGCAGGCTGCCTTGCAGGCGCAAGGCATTACGATCACCACCCCGGCCGAACAGATCGCACGGATTCCGGACTCGGGTCCTGTTGTTCTGGTGGCAAACCATCCGCACGGCATGGTCGATGGCATGGCGTTGGCCGCGCTGATCGGTCAGCGTCGCGATGATTTCAGAATCCTCAGTAGATCGCTGTTGGCAGGACTTGATGCAGAGGCCGCGCGTTACATGATCCCAGTTCCGTTCCCCGATCATCCCGACGCGCATCTGGACATGATCGCAATGCGCCGTGCGGCAATGGCGCATCTGGCAGACGGCGGTCTCATCACTCTTTTTCCGGCTGGCGTTGTTGCGACGTCGGACAGCCTGCTGGGGCCTGCAATCGAGGCCGACTGGAAGGTTTTTACCGCAAAGATGATCCGACTGTCGGGGGCAACGGTCGTGCCGTGCTATTTCCCCGGTGCCAATTCGCGTGCCTATCAGATTGCGAACCGCATCTCGCCATTACTGCGTCAAAGTCTGCTGCTGCATGAAATCGTACGTCTGCGAAATACTGCGATGGCACCGGTTATCGGCGCCCCAATTCCATTTGCACAGCTCGCGCCCCGCCTGGGTGATCCGCGCAGCCTGATGTCATGGCTGCGTGCGCAGACACTGGCGCTGGGTCAGCGGGTCGGAACGGGCACGTCACCGCGATAGTCATAGAAACCGCGTTTGGATTTGCGACCCAACCAGCCTGCTTCGACATATTTGGTCAGCAGGGGGCAGGGGCGGTATTTCGTGTCGGCCAGCCCGTCATGCAGCACATTCATGATCGCAAGGCAGGTATCCAACCCGATGAAATCCGCCAGTTCCAGTGGCCCCATCGGGTGATTGGCCCCCAGTTTCAGGGATGTGTCTATGGATTGCACCGACCCCACGCCCTCGTACAGGGTATAGATCGCTTCGTTGATCATCGGCATCAGGATGCGGTTCACGATAAAGGCGGGGAAATCCTCTGACGCGGTGCTGGTTTTCCCCAGGCGTTCCACGACCTGTTCGCAGGCGGCAAAGGTGTCCTGATCGGTGGCGATACCGCGGATCAATTCCACAAGCTGCATGATCGGCACCGGGTTCATGAAGTGGAACCCCATGAATTTTTCGGGCCGGTCGGTGCGGCTGGCCAGGCGGGTGATCGAAATAGATGACGTGTTCGATGTCAGGATCGTGTCGGGTTTGATATGCGGGATCAGATCCTCGAAAATCGCTTGCTTGATCGTCTCGCGTTCCGTTGCGGCCTCGATGATAAGATCCGCGCTGCCCAAATTGGTCAGCTTGGGGGTCGTGGTGATCCGCTTCATCGCGGCGACCTTGTCCGCATCGCTGATCATGTCGCGCGTGACCTGCCGCGTGAGGTTGCGGTCAATCAAGGCGACGGCCTTGGTCAAGGCATCCTCGCTGACATCGGTCAGCAGAACGTCATAGCCTGCGACCGCGAAAACATGCGCAATCCCATTACCCATCTGACCGGCACCGACGATTCCGACTTGTTCGATTGCCATCAATTCACCCCAGCTGCTTTGGCGTACCATAGGCTGTGGTGGCTACTGCCTTCAAGGCATCATGGCTGACGCATCCGCCTTAGGGATTTGGCAATGGGTTTGCCCCAGTCTGGCAAAAGTTGTTGCTGGGCGAACGGGATCTGCCGATGAAACAGGATGTGTTCGATACGGAAAATCTGGACAGGTTATCGTGTCGATATGGCATGTCGCGGCTGCAATGCCGCGGCCCGCAACGCAGTCTGGACGGGGATTACATCGCATTTGTGGGTGGGACGGAAACCTATGGCAAACTGATCGACCAGCCATTTCCGGCCCGTGTGGAACATCTGGTGGGCATGACATGCGTGAATTTCGGATGTGTCAACGCGGGTGTCGATGCCTTTGTCAACGATCCGACTGTCATGCGGGCCTGCGCACAGGCGCGGATGACAGTCGTTCAGGTGATGGGGGCCAACTACCTGTCCAACCGTTTCTATTCGGTTCATCCGCGCCGAAATGACCGGTTCTTGCGGGCGTCCACCGTCTTGCAGGCCATCTATCCAGAGGTGGATTTTTCGAATTTCACCTTTACGCGGCACATGTTGGGTGACTTGCTGGACAAATGCGCCGACCGGTTTGACATCGTCGTCAGCGAACTGCGTGCGGCCTGGGTGGCACGCATGCAAAGTCTGCTGGGACAAATCGGACCGAATGCGGTCCTGCTGTGGTTTTCGACCGAAACGCCAGATGACACGCCCTGGCAGGAACGTTCAGCCTTGCTGAGTGCGGAACCGTTGTTCGTGAACGCCACCATGATTGATGCTTTGCGTCCGCTGGTGCACGACCTGGTAGTTGTCCAGCCGCCGCGCCGGGGTGGTCCTGTCGGAATGCGCGGCATGTTTTTTTCGGCACAACAGCGTCAGGCCGTATCGGAACTGATGGGTCCTTCTGCCCATGCGGATGCAACTGTTGCACTGACACAAAAACTGGGGGCCTTGCTGGGCGTCACCACCACATGAAAAAGGGGCGCACCGTTCCCGGCACGCCCCCTTGGGACACTGATGGCAGTGAACCTACAATTTGCCGGTCAACTCGGGCACGGCGTCAAACAGATCCGCGACAAGTCCATAGTCGGCAACCTGAAAGATCGGTGCTTCTTCGTCCTTGTTGATCGCCACGATGATCTTGCTGTCCTTCATACCGGCAAGGTGCTGGATCGCACCGGAAATGCCGACAGCAACATACAGATCAGGTGCCACGACCTTGCCTGTCTGACCAACCTGCCAGTCGTTCGGCGCGTAGCCGGAATCAACCGCCGCGCGCGATGCGCCAACGGCGGCACCCAACGTATCGGCCAGTTTCTCGATCATCGCAAAGTCTTCTTCGGACCCGACGCCACGGCCGCCGGACACAACGATACCGGCGCTGGTCAGTTCGGGGCGGTCGCTCTCTGCGACCTTGTCCTCGATCCATGTCGACAGGTCGGATGCGTTTGCACCGTCGATGTTTTCGACGGCTGCGGACCCGTTCATACCGGCGGCGTCGAATCCGGCTGTGCGGATCGTCATGACCTTTTTGGCATCAGCGGATTTCACTGTTTGCACGGCGTTGCCCGCATAGATCGGACGTTCGAACGTGTCGGCGTCAACCACGCCAGTCATCTCGGAAATGATCTGCACGTCCAGCAGGGCCGCCACACGTGGCATGACGTTTTTCGCATCCGTCGTGCCCGGTGCAGCGATATGGCTGTAGTCGGCGGCCAGTTTCACGATCAGGTCCGCAGTCGGTTCCGCCAGGCGGTGACCAAGTGCTGCATCCTCGGCGCAGAGCACGCGAGCCACGCCGTCGATCTTGGCCGCATCGGCGGCGGCGGCACTGGCAGAGGCACCAGCGCACAGCACGGTCACATCGCCCAGACCGGCGACAGCGGACACGGCCTTGCCTGTCGCATCAACGTTCAGTGCACCATCGGTCACTTCGGCAATCAGAAGAACAGCCATTACACAGCCCCCGCTTCTTTGAGTTTTTCGACAAGTTCATCGACAGATTTCACCATGATCCCGGCGGCACGTTCTGCGGGTTCGGTCGTTTTGATGATTTCCAGACGCGGGCTGACGTCGACGCCGTAGTCGGCAGGTGTCTTTTCATCCAGCGGTTTTTTCTTGGCCTTCATGATGTTCGGCAGCGACGCGTAGCGCGGTTCGTTCAGGCGCAGATCGACGGTCACGATGGTCGGCATCTTGACCTTGATGGTCTGCAATCCGCCATCGACCTCACGCGTGACGGTGGCGTGATCGCCGTCAACATCGACCTTGGACGCAAAGGTCGCTTGCGACCAGCCCAAGATCGCCGCCAGCATCTGGCCCGTCGCGTTCATGTCGTTGTCGATCGCCTGCTTGCCGCACAGCACGAGGCCGGGCTGCTCTTCGTCGACGATCCCCTTGAGGATCTTGGCGACGGCCAGCGGTTCGATGTCGTTGTGCACATCGTCAGACGCCAGCACGAGGATCGCACGGTCAGCGCCCATTGCGAGGGCGGTGCGCAGCGTTTCCTGGCACTGCTTGACGCCGATGGATACGGCGACGACCTCTTCGACCTTGCCTGCCTCGCGCAGACGGATCGCCTCTTCGACGGCGATCTCATCGAACGGGTTCATCGACATTTTGACGTTGGCCAGATCGACACCCGAACCGTCCGCCTTGACGCGGACCTTTACGTTATAGTCGATGACGCGTTTGACCGGTACCAGCACCTTCATCGCGGCTCACTCCCATGCAATTTTATCTCGCACCTTTGAGATAACGACAGGGCACAAATTACAATAGGACAAAGCGCCGTTTCGCGTTTCGGACGCGACGTTGTTTACGCGCACGTCAACGAATGTGGGCGTTTGCGGTCCTAGCGGTTTGCGCCCGGCACCCACAAAACGTCGTCGCGGCCATCGTCGTTGGCGATGCGGCTTGCCTGAAAAAACCAGTCCGACAGCCGGTTGAGGTATTTGGTGGCTGCCGGATTGACGTCCTCGGCCGCAGCCAGTTCGACGCACAGACGTTCGGCGCGGCGGCTGACGGTGCGGCACAGATGCAGATGCGCCGACAGGGCAGACCCACCCGGCAGGACAAAACTGCGCAGCGGTTCGACCGCTTGGGTCATCGCGTCGATTTCCTGTTCCAGACGGTCAACCTGCGCATCGCTCATGCGCAGCGGCGGATATTCTGCCTTGGCGTCGTTGGCCATGTCCGGGCGGCACAGGTCGGCCCCCAGATCGAACAGGTCATTCTGGATGCGCGCCAGCTGCGCGTCGACATCGCCGCTGGCATGCAGGCGGGCCATCCCGACAGTGGCGTTCACCTCGTCCACAGTGCCGTAGGCGTTGACGCGATCCGCGTATTTCGGAACGCGTGTGCCATTGCCCAACGCGGTATCACCCTTGTCGCCGGTGCGGGTGTAGATCTTGTTCAATACGACCATGTTCAGTTGCCTCCACGCAGAAATACGAACAGCAGAATCAGCAGCACCGCAACGAACTGTGCGCCGATCCGCCAGCGCATGATCTTGTTTGCGTTGCGTCGGTTGAATTCGCCGCCCTTGCCAAAGGACCCGACACCCAGAATCAGGATGCCCAGCACGATCAGGCAGGCGAGGGCTGCGAGGAGAAAGAGGGGATCACTGGCCATGGGCGCTCCTATCGTTGTAGCCCGGACATAGCAGGCACATCGTCAAAGACCAGCGGATCATCCGCGCGAAATCACCGCATCCAGCAGTCGCGTGGACAGCATCCGGCGCGCGATGCCTGCAAAATAGGTCGGTGTTGTCACGTAATAGCGTGGTTTCGGGCGCGGGTGTTCAAGCGCGTGGCGCAGCTTGGCGGTCACGGCGCTGGCGGGCAGTTGGAACTTGTCGGCACCGTCGTGATACAGCCGCTGTTTCAGCGCGTCGTACTGCGTCCGGCGGGCCGAATTTTCGGTATCGAACCAGCGCTCGAAGTGCGGGATCGCGTTTTCGCGGATGCGGCTGGCGATCGGGCCGGGTTCCAGCAGGATGACCTTGATCGGGGTGTCAGCCATTTCCAGCCGCAGCACGTCGGTCAGTCCTTCCAGCGCGAATTTAGTGGCGACATAGGCACCACGCCATTTCATGCCCACCAGCCCCAGAACAGACGAACAGTTCACGATGCGGCCATGTCCCTGCGCCCGCATGACCGGGATGACCTGCACGGTCAGGTCATGCACGCCGAACAGATTGGTCTGGAAAATCGCCTCCAGCCCGCCGCGCGGCAAATCCTCGACTGCGCCGGGGCAGGCAAAGGCACCGTTGTTGTACAGCGCATCCAGCGTGCCGCCCGTGGCGTCCAGCACCGCGGCCAGTCCGTCGCGGATGGTCTGCGGATCGGCATAGTCGATCAACGGTGCATCAAAGCCCATGCCGCGCAAGCGGTCGCAATCCGATTGTTTGCGGCACGATGCAAACACCCGCCAGCCTGCGTCGCGCAGACCAATCGCTGCATCATAGCCTATGCCGGACGAACAGCCTGTGATGAGGACGGTTTTTTGCGTCATGCCGCTTGATGCCGGGACAACAGTCGCGGCGCAAGGGGTCAGCCGGCTGTCAGCAGGCGTTCTGCCATCCACCCGGTCTGGCCGGTGCCGGGGATATAGACCCGCACCCATCCGGTGCCGTCACTGTCCATGATTTCAGCCTGCGTGCCCTGCGGCAGCGTGTCGATCACGTCAAAGGCCGTGCTGGGGCCGGACCGCATGTTCACAGCGCGTGCGGCAACCTCGCGGATCGGATTGATGGCACCAAGATCGGCACCACCCGTCCCTGACAGGGATGCGAAGGTGGGCTGCGTGTCGATGCCGATGACCTCGGTCGTGCTGCCTGTCGATGGCGTCGCCACGGGCAAGGCTGCCGCCTCTTGCTGGGATGCGGTGACCGGTTGTGCGGCGACCTGTGTCAGTTCGGCAGTATCTGCGCGGGTGGGTTGTTCCGGCAGATCCGGTACGGGCGCCGCGGCGACGGTCTGGGTGTCAGGTTCTTCCGGCTGGACTGCAGGGGCCTGCGCGATCCGTTCCTCGGGCACAAAATCCGCGCCGCCCGACAATTCGTAGAACGCGAATGCGAGTATGGCAAATGTACCGATAATGAATTTGCCCATGAGGCCCCCCGGTCGAATCGATCTTTGGCAGTTGCAGTCCAAACACCTTATCGTAATTCTTTGTTCCCGGTTGTCGGAAAATGCGCCCATGCTGTGCTTGCGTTGCCTTTACGCACCTCTGCGGCTTCGCTAGACCGTCGCCATGACAGACCCCACCGATGACACGCTTGGCCCGAATGATGTGACGGAAACGCTGCGGAGCGCCATTGGCGACCGCTATCTGACCTACGCGCTGTCCACGATCATGCACCGCGCCTTGCCGGATGCGCGCGACGGTCTGAAACCCGTGCACCGCCGCATCCTGTATGCGATGCGCGAATTGCGATTGTCCGCCACGGGCGGTTTCCGCAAGTCGGCCAAGATTTCGGGCGATGTGATGGGCAACTATCACCCCCACGGTGATGCCGCGATCTATGACGCGATGGCGCGTCTGGCGCAGGATTTCAACGTCCGCTACCCGCTGGTGGACGGTCAGGGCAATTTCGGCAACATCGACGGCGATAACCCCGCGGCCGCCCGTTATACAGAGGCGCGGATGACGGCCGCAGCCGAGGCTCTGATGGAAGGGCTGGCTGAAAACGCGGTGGATTACCGCCCGAACTATGACGGCACGCTCGAGGAACCGGTCGTGTTCCCCGCGGCCTTTCCGAACTTGCTGGCAAACGGGTCGTCCGGGATTGCCGTTGGCATGGCGACAAACATTCCGCCGCATAACCTGCATGAATTGATCGACGCCTGCCTGCATCTGATCAAATCGCCCAACGCAGGTGACGATACCCTGCTGCAATATATTCCGGGTCCGGATTTTCCGACGGGTGGCGTGATCGTCGAATCGTCCGAAAATATCGCCAACGCCTATCGCACCGGGCGCGGGTCGATCCGCCTGCGCGCGCGCCACGAGGTCGAGGACCTGGGCCGCGGTCAATGGCAGATCATCGTCACGGAAATCCCCTATCAGGTTCAGAAATCCAAGCTGATCGAAAAGCTGGCCGAGATCATCCAGACCAAAAAGGTGCCCTTGCTGGCCGATGTGCGCGATGAATCCGCCGATGACGTGCGCATCGTGCTGGAGCCGCGTGCGAAAACGGTCGATCCCGACATGTTGATGGGCATGCTGTTCCGCAATTCCGATCTGGAAACGCGATTCAGCCTGAACATGAACGTGCTCATCGACGGCCTGACGCCCAAGGTATGCAGCGTCAAGGAGGTGCTGCGCGCGTTCCTCGATCACCGTCAGGATGTGTTGCTGCGCAGGTCCCGGCACCGGCTGGCCAAGATCGATCACCGGCTCGAGGTGCTCGAAGGTTTCATCATCGCGTTCCTCAATCTGGACCGCGTGATCGACATCATCCGTTACGATGACGACCCCAAGCGCGCTTTGATGGCCGAGGACTGGGCGCAGAGCCATGTCAGGGCGACCGACGAAAAAGACTATGTCTCGCCGCTGGTTGCGGGTGCTGACCCCGAGGTCAGCCTGTCCGAGGTTCAGGCCGAAGCCATTCTGAACATGCGTCTGCGCAGTCTGCGTCGCCTCGAAGAGTTGGAGCTGATCGCCGAACGCGACGCCTTGATGGAGGAACGTGCCGGGATCGAAGACCTACTGGAGGACGAAGGCCTGCAGTGGAAACGTATCGCCGAACAACTGCGCGAAACCCGCAAGCAATTTGGCAAGGACAGCCCCGGCGGCGCGCGGCGCACCACATTCGGCGAGGCAGGAGAGGTGGCGGACGTCCCGATCGAGGCAATGATCGCGCGCGAGCCGATTACAGTCGTCTGCTCGCAGATGGGCTGGATCCGGGCCATGACGGGTCACGTCGCGCTGGACAAGGAACTGAAGTTCAAGGACGGCGACGGGCCGCGATTTGCGTTCCATGCCGAAACAACGGACCGGCTGCTGGTCTTTGGGTCGCTTGGGCGGATCTATACCTTGCAGGCCAGTCAGCTACCCGGCGGGCGCGGCATGGGCGAACCGCTGCGCCTGATGATCGACCTGCCCAACGATGCGGCGATCGTTGATATTCTCGTGCATCGTCCGGGCGAAAAACTGCTCGTTGCCTCGACCGAAGGTGACGGCTTTGTCGTGCCGGAAAACGATGTGATCGCGCAGACCAGGGCGGGCAAGCAGGTGCTGAACGTCAAGGAAGGTGCCGCCAAGGTCGTTCGCCGCGTTCAGGGTGACACCGTGGCCGTCGTGTCGGAAAACGGCCGGTTTCTGGTGTTCCCGGTTGCAGAGCTGCCGGAAATGGCACGCGGCAAGGGGGTGCGTTTGCAAAAATACAAACGGGTGTTCGGCAAGCAGGGCACGCTCGAACTGGACGGCGGTTTGGGGGATGTCACGACCTTTGACTGGGACAAGGGGTTGTCGTGGACGATGGGCGGCGGCAAGACCCGGACAGAAGAAGACATGTCCGAATGGAAAGCCGCCCGTGGCGGCGTCGGCAAACGCGCACCACACGGTTTTCCGAAATCAAACCGGTTCGACTAGACACGGCTCTGGTTCGGATTGGTGGGGAAACCTGCGCTTGATTTCCCGTGCGATCCACAATACATCGCCCGCGATGTTCAAAACGGGCCAGCAGCGGCCCCGCAAATCAAAAGGTGCCCGTCATGGCTAAGGCAAAGTTCGAACGTAACAAACCGCACGTTAACATCGGCACGATTGGTCACGTTGACCACGGCAAGACGACGCTGACGGCAGCGATCACCAAGTATTTTGGTGACTTCCGCGCCTACGACCAGATCGACGGCGCGCCCGAAGAGAAGGCCCGTGGCATCACCATCTCGACCGCGCACGTCGAGTACGAGACCGAAGGCCGTCACTACGCCCACGTCGACTGCCCCGGCCACGCCGACTACGTCAAGAACATGATCACCGGTGCCGCCCAGATGGACGGCGCGATCCTGGTCGTGAACGCAGCCGACGGCCCCATGCCGCAAACGCGCGAGCACATCCTGCTGGGTCGCCAGGTGGGCATCCCCTACATGGTCGTCTACATGAACAAGGTCGACCAGGTTGACGACGAAGAGCTGCTGGAACTGGTCGAAATGGAGATCCGCGAGCTGCTGTCCTCCTACGACTACCCCGGCGACGACATTCCGATCATCCGTGGTTCGGCCCTGCACGCCATGAACGGCACGCAGCCCGAAATCGGCGAAGAGTCGATCAAGGCGCTGATGGCAGCCGTTGACGAGTACATCCCGACACCGGCACGTGCGGTTGACCTGCCGTTCCTGATGCCAATCGAGGACGTGTTCTCGATTTCCGGCCGTGGTACGGTTGTGACCGGCCGTGTGGAACGTGGCGTGATCAACGTCGGCGACAGCATCGAGATCGTGGGTATCCGTGACACCAAGACGACGACCTGCACGGGCGTCGAGATGTTCCGCAAGCTGCTGGACTCCGGCCAGGCTGGCGACAACGTGGGTGTTCTGCTGCGCGGTATCGACCGTGAAGGCGTGGAGCGCGGCCAGGTGCTGTGCAAGCCCAAGTCGGTTGCACCGCACACCAAGTTCGAGGCCGAGGCCTACATCCTGACCAAGGAAGAGGGTGGCCGTCACACGCCGTTCTTTGCGAACTACCGTCCGCAGTTCTACTTCCGCACGACGGACGTGACCGGCACGGTTGTGCTGCCCGAGGGCACCGAAATGGTGATGCCGGGCGACAACCTGAAGTTCAACGTCGAGCTGATCGCACCGATCGCAATGGAAGACGGCCTGCGTTTCGCCATCCGTGAAGGCGGCCGCACCGTCGGCGCTGGCGTGGTGTCCAAGATCGTCGAATAAGCCGCACCGCGGGCATCGCCCGCAGCGACACACATCCGAAAGGCCGCCCCCGAAAGGAGGCGGCCTTTTGCTTGGCGGTGGGTTGCGTCATGATTGTCCGGGCAACAGCAAGAGGATAGGCCGATGGATCGCCGCATGTTGGAAATGACCGTGCTCATGACGCCGGACATGGCGAATTTCAGTGGCAAGGTGCATGGCGGCGCATTGCTGAACCTGTTGGACCGTGTCGCGTTTTCCTGCGCGTCCCGCTATTCAGGGCAATACGCCGTGACGCTGTCGGTGGACCGGGTCGTTTTCAAGGAGCCGATTTCAGTGGGCGAATTGGTCACTTTTCGTGCCAGCGTGAACTATGCGGGCCGAACCTCCATGGAAATCGGGATCAGGGTCGAGGCCGAGGATATTCGCGCAGGCACGCGCAGGCATACGAATTCCTGCTACTTTACGATGGTGGCGGTGGATGATGCGGGCAGGCCCTTTGCCATCCCGGCGTTGGAACTGGATTCGGAACTGCGCACTCAACGGTTCAAGGCGGCAGAGCGCCGGCGGGCGCAGGCGCGCGCGGCGGGCTGAACACGAAAAAGCCGCCCCGATGACAGGGCGGCCAATGTACGTTCGGTCCGTATTGCGATCAGGCAACGGCGTCCTGGTTGACGCCGCCTGTCGTCGCGATGTCCGTCATGCGGCGGTCACCGTCATAGGTGTCGTCCAGGCATTTTTGCAGCACGGCCGCATCGCCATCCAGCCCGAGACGATTGGCAAAGGCGACCAGCGTGCCGTAGCCCGCAAGCGCGTAATGCACCATGCGCTGATATTGCGGAATGATTGCGGCATCGCGCACGTCTGCGTCAGCAATATCGTTCGACAGGCCGTGTGCACGTGCCTCGGTCACCAGACCTTCCATGCCCTTGCAGTGCTCTGCGTTCGGCTTGATCCCGTGATCGGCACACAGTTGTTCGATAGCGGCGATCCCGTCGGAAATACCGGTGCCGCCCGCGATCAGCGCTTCGGACAGGTCCTTGTCCTTGGCCGCGCGGCCCAGTTCGGTCACAACCTGCAGGGATTGTGTGTTCGCGCTCCAGATATCCTGAAGTTGATCGAGGTAGATGTCTTTCAGTGTGGTCATTGCCATGTGGCACGTCCTTTCATTTGCTTGTCGAACCAACGGACAGCCTTGCAAGATGTTCCGGGCCTGGCCCGAAAGGTTGCGATTTCGCCTGTTTTTCGCCCCAATCGGCCCGTAGATTTGAAACAAATCAAAGTGGAGCAGTTTTTTGTCCAAGCCCACGGACCGACCCGTTGCTGCCGTGTTCATGGTCGAACCCGGTCACTACGAATGGCCTGCGATTCTGCTGGCGGCGTCGCTGCGGGCGTTCGCGACCGATGACATCCGGCTCTATGCCTATTGTCGTGAAACCCTGATTGACCAGCTGCACCCTCGCACCCTCGGATTTTTTGAGGCAAACGATGTGGTGCTGCGCCCGATCGCGCCGCGGTTCGAGGTGACCTATCCGCAGGGTAACAAGCTTTATGCCTGTGCCGATCCCCGGCCCGAGGATGTGACCATGCTGTTCGATACCGACATGTTCATGCTGCAACCGGCGCGGTTGTCGGAAACCATCGTGCCCGGCTGCGTGTCGGGGCGACCGACAGGCAGCTGGATGTGGGGAACGACGCCACAGGATTGGGCACCTGCCTATGCGAGTGTCGGCCTTGACCTGCCGCGCAACAGGATGTCGCGGCCGGATGGCACATTCACCTGCCCGTCCATCTCGGCCGGGTTTGTGGCTTACGACGACCCTGAATTCGGTGCGATCTGGCGTGACGTTGCGCTGGTGATCGAAAACAAGCGGCTTGCGCGGGGTATCTATCCGACATTGGATCAGATCAGCCTGCCGGTTGCCGTCGAATTGGTCGGGCTGCGGCTGAACATGATTGACGTGAAATGGAACAAGGCCGGCAAGATTACGGCGCAGGCAATCCGTAATATCGTGAGCTACCACTACCAAAAAGCGGAAACCCTGCTGCAACTGCCAGTGAAATGGTTGGCCGACCAACTGCTTGTCGCGTTTTCGGATTTTAAAAACGTAGAGGACCTGCTGGATTTCTACGACCGCGAAGCAGCGCGACCAGCCGCTGTGATTCACAATGAAGGATGGAAAGCCGCAATTCTGGCCGAGCAGCAAAAGGCGGATGACGTCACTCATGCGCAGGCAATCGGGCTGCACAAACCCAAAGGCTGATGATGGATGACAAACCCCTCTTGATCCTGCTGCGGTCCTCGGCTACGTCGTCACTCGGACGTAGGGGTATAGCTCAGTTGGTAGAGCGACGGTCTCCAAAACCGTAGGTCTGGAGTTCGAGTCTCCATGCCCCTGCCAGTCCACCAAAGGTGACGCACCATGTCCCAATCTCCGCTAGACATCGTTTTCCATATCGGCGCGCACAAGACGGCGACGACCCATTTGCAGCATTCGATCGGAAACGTAAGCGACAAGCTGGCCGAGGCGGGGATCCAGTTTTTCGGGCCGCAGTCGCTGCGCCAGCCCGGCAAGCGGTTGGAGGCGCGATTCAACCTGCCGTTCAACCCGCGCAAATCGAACGCCGATCCCCGTCCCAGCGACGTGGTGCTGGACGAGATGGTGCAGGGCGGCCACCGGCTTTTGCTGTCAGAGGAAAACTATATCGGTGTCCTGTTTGACCGGTCGACGGATGGGCCGATGCACCGGATTGCAGCGCCGCTCTATCCCACCGCTGGCGAGAGGCTGATGGCATTGGCGCACAAGATTGCGCCCCAGGGCATAGATGTCTGTCTGGGCGTGCGCGAACCGGCGGGCTTTCTGAATTCTGCCTACGGTCAGGCGTTTCTGGCGGGTCATTTCATCCATGTGAACAAGTTCAAGCAGCAAAATCCGCTTAGTCTGGTAGACTGGGCTGATCTGGTGGCGCGCCTGCGCATGACCCCGGGCGTTCGTAACATCACGGTCTGGCGGCAAGAGGACTATCACCTGTGTACCGACCAGATCCTGCGCGTGATGCTAGGCGATGCCGCGCGGCACGTCGTCCCGATCCGTCGGTTGGTCAATCCCGGCCTGTCACAAGCGGCTGTCCAGCATGTGCTGGATATGCGCAGCGCCGGTCATGACGGTCCGTTGGCCCATCTTGCGCGGGCGGAATTCCCGATTGGTCCCACGCGTCCGGCCTATCAGGCATACGACCGTGAAGAACGCGCGCTTTCGTCCGAGTTCTACCAGGCGCAGATCGCGGCACTTGACCTTATGGACGGCGTGACGCTGCTGCGTCCGCAGGGTTGAACTGGACCGCGCCACAGCGTATGTCGCACGGGTCTAACCGTCAGGAAATGCGCTCATGGCCACCAACCCCGTCAAGTTCATCAACGAGACTCGCGCTGAAATCGCCAAGGTCGTCTGGCCCACGCGTCGTGAGGTTGTGCTGACGACCATCATGGTTTTCATCATGGCGGCACTGATGGCGACGTTCTTCAGTCTTGTGGACCTGGGCATTCGTCAGGGCTTGCAGGTCATTCTGACCTACTTTGGCAGCTAGGCTTCGGGGGTGTAGAAACTGCACCCCGGCCCTTGAATTCACGACATTCGGGCGGTAAGAGCGCCCTCACGACCGGGATGGCGTGCGGCGAATCGAGTTGCACGCCAAAATTTATTGTCCCGACGGGTGGCGCGGATCATCCGGGAATTTTGATCATTGGCGGCGCATGCGCGGCGCCGCGAACGCGAGGTGACGAGGAACATGGCGAAACGTTGGTATTCGGTTAGCGTTCTGTCGAACTTCGAGAAAAAGATCGCAGAACAAATTCGTCAAAAGGCGCAGGAACAGGGTCTGGAAGATCAGATCGACGAGGTTCTGGTCCCGACCGAAGAGGTCATCGAAATTCGCCGCAACAAGAAAGTCACGACCGAACGTCGTTTCATGCCCGGCTATGTGCTGGTGCACATGGAACTGTCGGACGAAGCCTATCACCTTGTGAACTCGATCAACCGCGTGACGGGTTTCCTCGGTCCGCAGGGGCGTCCGATGCCGATGCGTGACGCCGAAGTGCAGGCGATCCTGGGTCGTGTCCAAGAGGGTGAAGACAGCCCGCGGACGCTGATCCACTTTGAGATCGGCGAAAAGGTCAAGGTCAACGACGGTCCCTTCGAGGACTTCGACGGCATGGTCGAAGAGGTCGACGAAGAGCACCAGCGCCTCAAGGTGACGGTCTCGATCTTTGGCCGGGCAACCCCGGTCGAACTGGAATTCACTCAGGTCTCCAAGCAGGGCTGAGTGCGTCAGACGTGGGAGCCGCACGCGGCCAACCACGGCAAGTTGCCCCATCATGGGGCGTTGTAGGGTGGGGTTCGCCCCGCCGCTGAAAAAGGAGAGGCCACATGGCCAAGAAAGTCGTAGGCACGCTGAAGTTGCAGGTTCCGGCCGGCAACGCAAAGCCCAGCCCGCCCGTCGGTCCCGCATTGGGTCAGCGCGGCATCAACATCATGGAATTCTGCAAGGCGTTCAACGCCAAGACAGCCGACATGGAAAAGGACGCACCTTGCCCGACCGTAATCACGTATTACGCGGACAAGTCATTCTCGATGGAAATCAAGACGCCGCCCGCGTCCTATTACATCAAGAAAGCTGCCAAGCTGTCCTCGGGTTCGAAAACCCCCGGCAAGGCAAGCGCAGGTTCCATCAACGCCAAGCAGGTGCGTGAAATCGCCGAAGCCAAGATGAAAGACCTGAACGCGACCTCGATCGAGGGCGCAATGCTGATCATCGCGGGCTCTG
This sequence comes from Loktanella sp. DSM 29012, assembly GCF_900110705.1. GTDB lineage: Bacteria > Pseudomonadota > Alphaproteobacteria > Rhodobacterales > Rhodobacteraceae > Loktanella > Loktanella gaetbuli. The sequence goes on from NZ_FOEJ01000001.1 coordinate 568,228, forward strand.
CTCGCTCTATGGGCGTCGAGGTGAAGTAATGGCAAAAGTCGGTAAGCGTACTGCGGCAGCCCGCAGCAATTTCGAAGGCAAGGTGAACGTATCCGTCGCCGAAGCCGTGTCGCTCGTGAAGAGCAACGCCAACGCAAAGTTCGACGAGACCATCGAAATCTCGATGGTTCTGGGTGTTGACCCCCGTCACGCTGACCAGATGGTCCGTGGCACGGTCACGCTGCCGAACGGCACCGGTAAAACCGTCCGCGTCGCCGTGTTCGCCCGTGGCGAAAAGGCAGACGAGGCCAAAGCAGCCGGTGCGGACGTCGTTGGCGCAGAAGACCTGATGGAACAGATTCAAGCTGGCAACATCAACTTTGACCGCTGCATCGCGACCCCTGACATGATGGGTATCGTGGGTCGTCTGGGCAAGATCCTGGGCCCGCGCAACCTGATGCCGAACCCGCGCGTCGGCACCGTCACGCCTGACGTCAAGCAGGCTGTCGAGGACGCCAAGGGCGGTCAGGTCCAGTTCAAGGCCGAGAAGGCCGGTGTGGTTCACGCCGGTATCGGCAAGGCCAGCTTTGACGCCAAGGCAATCGAAGAAAACCTGAAGGCGTTTGTCGAGGCCGTGTCCAAGGCGAAGCCGACCGGCGCAAAAGGTACCTACATGAAAAAGGTCTCCTTGACCTCGACCATGGGTCCGGGCGTTTCGGTTGACGTCGCATCGGCGACTGGCAACGTATAAGCCACTATCTTTCTGACGAAGGGGCGGCCCGGTGACGGGCCGCCCTTTTGCGTTTCAGGGGGCGGGGATGGCTGCCGGACTGATCTCGAACAGACCCAGCGATTCCAGCCCGACGAGCACGGCATCAACTGCGATTGTCGCCAGGATGATTCCCATGACCCGGCTGATCACGCTGATGCCGGTATGCCCGATCAGGCGAAAGATGTAGGTCGCCGCGAACATGCAGATCAGGGTCACGATCAGCACCAGCAACAACAGACCCGCAGTCACCGCCTGTTCAGGCAGGGTCTGCGTGCGGTTATCTGTCAGGACCACGATCCCCAGCATCGCACCCGGCGACGCGATGGACGGCATCGCCAGCGGAAACACGGCACCAGCCAAATGATCGCGATGTTTTTCGGCCTCTTCGATTTCCGTGTCGGATTTCGTGTCGCCAAAGATCATGGTCAGCGCGAACAGGAACAGCACGATCCCGCCTGCAATCTGGAACGACCCAAGGTCGAGGCCAATCGCCTCTAGTGCCAACTGCCCCAGGACCAGGAACCCGAACAGTACCAATCCGGCAATCAAGGTGGCGCGCAGCGCGAACCGTCGATGCAGCTTGCGCGGCACGGCTGATACGGCGAACAGGAATACCGGGATCGACCCGATCGGATCGACGAGAACGAACAATGTGACGAATTCACGTGACAGTGCGGTCAGGTCCATGTGAAATAGTACTCCAGAACGTATGCGGCGAGTGATGCTGTGCCTGCCGATGGGGGCGAGGTCCAGCGTCGGTATGATGTCAACCTGACGTGATCTGACCGTTAGGCGATAATCCACGCATAGGGGTTTCCTTTTTGCTGTCCCAGCCCTAAAGAGTGCTTAGCAACGCAGCGCATGATTCGTCGTGCGCTGTTTTGTTTCGTCCGAGACGGTGGGTTGGCCTTTGGTCATTAATTCCTGCCTGAGGCGGGTTACGACCGGATCGGCTGAGGCTCTCCTCGGTTTTACCCGGCTCATCCCGTGATTGCGGACCTCGACTGTCGGGCGGTTCGCCGCGCGGCAAAATTGAGCCGGGGGGAAACCCCCAAATTTGGAGTGAAACTGTGGATAGAGCACAAAAAGAAAAACTGGTCGAAGAGCTCGGCCAGATCTTTGAAAGCTCTGGCGTCGTTGTGGTTGCCCACTACGAAGGCATGACAGTTGCCGAAATGCAGGACCTGCGCGCATCCATGCGTGATGCAGGCGGGTCCGTACGCGTTGCCAAGAACAAGCTCGCCAAGATCGCCCTTGAAGGCAAACCCAGCGCATCTATTGCTGAGTACCTGACAGGGATGACGGTTCTTGCCTATTCCGAAGACCCCGTTGCTGCGGCAAAGGTGGTCGACGATTACGCCAAAAAGAATGAAAAACTTGTCATTCTGGGTGGTGCAATGGGCGAGAACGCATTGGATCCAGCCGGTGTGAAAGCCGTTGCCGGGATGCCAAGCCGCGAGGAGCTTATCGCTTCCATCGTGGGTTGCATCGGGGCACCTGCCAGCAACATCGCCGGGGCCATTGGCGCGCCTGCTTCGAACATCGCGAGCATTCTTTCGACCATCGAAGAGAAAGCTGCATAAGCAACCTGAGCCGCCTTGGGGCTTGATTGCCCTGACGTTGGAACACACTTAAGTAAACGGAAAGAAGTCAAATGGCTGATCTGAAGAAACTGGCAGAAGAGATCGTTGGTCTGACCCTGCTCGAAGCACAAGAACTGAAAACCATCCTCAAGGACGAGTATGGCATCGAGCCCGCCGCTGGCGGCGCTGTGATGATGGCAGGCCCCGCTGGCGACGCCGGCGCAGCTGCTGAAGAAAAGACTGAATTCGACGTCGTTCTGAAGAACGCCGGCGCACAGAAGATCAACGTGATCAAAGAAGTGCGCGGCATCACCGGTCTGGGCCTGAAAGAAGCCAAGGACCTGGTCGAAGCTGGCGGCAAAGTCAAAGAAGGCGCGTCCAAGGCAGAAGCCGAAGAGATCAAGGCAAAGCTGGAAGCAGCTGGCGCCGAAGTCGAGCTGGCCTAAGCCGGTTTGCGGGTTCGCCCGCACCAAAGAACAAGGCTGGACCTGCCCCTGCGCAGGTCCAGCCGCACCTGTCTTAAAGGGTGGTCAACGCAATTGACCTCCCTTTTGGGTAGGTGAGGTGATCGAGAGGTCTTCGGTGGGACGAAGGCCAGGAATAGATCGCTTGCTCCCGGTCATAAGCATCCGTCCCGCGGCCCGGGCGGAACGAGGTGCGACAGACAGATAAGGTGACACCACACATGGCTTCCTCCTTCCTCGGCCAGAAGCGCCTGCGTAAGTACTACGGCAAAATTCGCGAAGTTCTCGAAATGCCGAACCTCATTGAGGTTCAGAAATCCTCCTATGATCTGTTCCTGCGGTCCGGCGACAGCCCGACGCCGCTGGACGGCGAAGGCATCATGGGCGTGTTCCAGTCGGTTTTCCCGATCAAGGACTTCAACGAGACTGCGGTTCTCGAATTCGTCAAGTACGAGCTGGAAAAGCCCAAGTACGACGTCGAAGAGTGCCAGCAGCGCGACATGACCTACAGCGCACCGCTGAAGGTGACTCTGCGCCTGATCGTGTTCGATGTGGACGAGGATACGGGTGCAAAGTCCGTCAAGGACATCAAGGAACAAGACGTATTCATGGGCGACATGCCCCTGATGACCCAGAACGGTACGTTCATCGTGAACGGCACCGAGCGTGTGATCGTTTCCCAGATGCACCGCTCGCCGGGCGTTTTCTTTGACCACGACAAGGGCAAGACCCACAGCTCGGGCAAGCTGTTGTTCGCCTGCCGCATTATCCCCTACCGCGGGTCGTGGCTCGACTTTGAATTCGACGCCAAGGACCTCGTGTTCTGCCGGATCGACCGTCGCCGCAAGCTGCCGGTCACGACGCTGCTGTATTCGCTGGGCCTTGATCAAGAAGCGATCATGGACGCCTATTACAACACCGTCGATTTCCACCTCGACAAGAAGGCAAATGCCTGGACGACCAAGTTCTTTCCAGAGCGTGTGCGTGGCACGCGCCCGACCTATGACCTGATCGATGCCAAGACCGGCGAAGTCATTGCCAAGGCCGGTGAAAAAGTCACGCCCCGCACCGTCAAGAAACTGATCGAAGACGGCAGCGTCAAGGATCTGCTGGTCCCCTATCAGCACATCGTCGGCAAATTTGTCGCACGTGACATCATCGACGAAGATACCGGTGCCATCTTTGTCGAGGCCGGTGACGAGCTGACACTGGAAATGGACAAGTCGGGCGACGTGATCGGTGGTACGCTCAAGGAATTGGTCGACGCTGGCGTTGATACGATCCCGGTGCTGGACATCGATAACATCAACGTGGGCGCATACATGCGCAACACGATGGCCGCCGACAAGAACATGAACCGCGAAACCGCGCTGATGGATATCTACCGCGTCATGCGCCCCGGCGAGCCGCCGACCGTCGATGCAGCAAGCGCGCTGTTCGACACGTTGTTCTTCGACTCCGAGCGTTATGACCTGTCCGCCGTGGGCCGGGTCAAGATGAACATGCGTCTGGACCTGGATGCCGAAGATACGCAGCGCACCCTGCGCCGCGAAGACATCGTCGCCTGCATCAAGGCGCTGGTCGAACTGCGCGACGGCAAGGGCGACATCGACGACATCGACCACCTAGGCAACCGCCGCGTCCGTTCCGTCGGCGAACTGATGGAAAACCAGTATCGCGTCGGTCTGCTGCGCATGGAGCGCGCGATCAAGGAACGTATGTCCAGCGTCGAGATCGACACGGTCATGCCGCAGGACCTGATCAACGCCAAGCCCGCCGCTGCGGCTGTGCGTGAATTCTTTGGCTCATCCCAGCTGTCGCAGTTCATGGACCAGACCAACCCGCTGTCGGAAGTCACGCACAAGCGTCGTCTGTCAGCACTGGGGCCGGGCGGTCTGACCCGCGAACGTGCCGGTTTCGAGGTGCGCGACGTGCACCCGACGCACTACGGCCGCATGTGCCCGATCGAGACGCCGGAAGGTCCGAACATCGGTCTGATCAACTCGCTGGCCACCTTCGCCCGCGTGAACAAATACGGTTTCATCGAAACACCCTACCGCAAGGTGACGGACGGCAAGGTGACGGACGAAGTTTCATACATGTCCGCGACCGAAGAAATGCGTCACACCGTGGCGCAGGCCAACGCGAACCTGACCGAGGCCGGTGGCTTTGCCAACGAACTGGTTTCGACGCGCAAGAATGGCGATTATACACTGTCGCCGCGAGAAAACGTCGATCTGATCGACGTGTCGCCAAAGCAGCTGGTTTCGGTTGCGGCCTCGCTCATTCCGTTCCTGGAAAACGACGACGCCAACCGCGCGCTGATGGGCTCGAACATGCAACGTCAGGCTGTGCCGCTGTTGCAGGCCGAGGCACCGCTGGTCGGCACCGGCATCGAAGAAGTCGTGGCCCGTGATTCCGGCGCTGCGATCATGGCGAAACGTGCCGGCATCATCGACCAGGTCGATGCGACCCGTATCGTTGTGCGTGCCACCTCCGATCTGGAGCTGGGCGACGCTGGCGTCGACATCTACCGGATGCGCAAGTTCCAGCGTTCGAACCAGAACACCTGCATCAACCAGCGTCCGCTGGTAAAGGTCGGCGACGAGGTCCAGAAGGGTGAGGTCATCGCCGATGGTCCCAGCACCGACATGGGCGAACTGGCACTGGGCAAGAACGTGGTCGTCGCGTTCATGCCGTGGAATGGCTACAACTACGAAGACTCGATCCTGATCTCCGAGCGGATCACCCGCGACGACGTGTTCACCTCGATCCACATCGAGGAATTCGAAGTCGCCGCCCGTGACACGAAGCTTGGGCCAGAGGAAATCACCCGCGACATTCCCAACGTCGGTGAAGAAGCACTGCGCAACCTCGACGAGGCCGGTGTTGTCTACATCGGTGCAGAGGTCGGGCCGGCAGACATTCTGGTCGGCAAGATCACACCCAAGGGTGAAAGCCCGATGACGCCAGAGGAAAAACTGCTGCGCGCCATCTTTGGTGAAAAGGCATCCGACGTGCGTGACACGTCGCTGCGCCTGCCGCCGGGTGATTTCGGCACGGTCGTCGAGGTCCGCGTGTTCAACCGCCACGGTGTGGAAAAGGACGAGCGCGCGCTTCAGATCGAGCGGGAAGAAGTCGAGCGCCTGAGCCGTGACCGTGACGACGAGCTGGCGATCCTTGATCGCAACATCTACGCCCGTCTGCACGACATGATCATCAGCAAGGAAGTCGTCAAAGGTCCCAAGGGCATCAAGTCCGGCACCATTGTCACCGAAGAAACACTGGACGGTCTGTCCCGTGGTCAGTGGTGGCAGCTGGCGCTCAAGGACGAGGGCGATGCCCAGATCGTCGAGGCGCTGAACGAGCAGTACGAGGTGCAAAAGCGCACTCTGGACGCGCGTTTCGAAGACAAGGTCGAAAAGGTCCGTCGTGGTGACGACCTGCCGCCGGGCGTCATGAAGATGGTCAAGGTGTTCGTCGCGGTGAAGCGCAAGCTGCAGCCCGGCGACAAGATGGCCGGTCGTCACGGCAACAAGGGTGTCATTTCCAAGGTGGTGCCGATGGAAGACATGCCGTTCCTTGCGGACGGTACACCTGTCGATTTCTGTCTGAACCCGCTGGGCGTGCCGTCGCGGATGAACGTTGGTCAGATCCTCGAGACGCACATGGGCTGGGCCGCACGCGGTCTGGGTATTCAGGTGGACGAGGCGCTGGACGAATATCGCCGCAACGGTGACATGACCCCAGTCAAGGAAGCCTTGCGGATCGCCTATGGTGACGACGTCTATGACGAAGGTTTCGAGGGCATGGGCGACGACCAGATGCTCGAAGCTGCTGGCAACGTCACGCGCGGCGTTCCGATCGCGACGCCTGTCTTTGACGGTGCAAAAGAGGCCGATGTGAACGACAGCCTCAAGCGGGCCGGGTTCGATACATCCGGTCAGTCGGTGCTGTTCGATGGCCGCACGGGTGAGCAGTTCAGCCGCAAGGTGACGGTGGGTGTGAAATACCTGCTGAAACTGCACCACCTGGTCGACGACAAGATTCACGCCCGTTCCACGGGGCCGTACTCGCTCGTCACGCAGCAGCCGCTGGGTGGTAAGGCGCAGTTCGGTGGTCAGCGCTTTGGTGAGATGGAGGTCTGGGCACTGGAAGCCTACGGCGCTGCATACACCCTGCAAGAGATGTTGACGGTGAAGTCGGATGACGTCGCGGGCCGGACCAAGGTCTACGAGAGCATCGTCAAGGGCGAGGACAACTTCGAGGCCGGCGTGCCCGAGTCGTTCAACGTGCTTGTAAAAGAAGTCCGGGGCCTCGGCCTCAACATGGAACTCCTGGATGCGGAGGACGGGGAATAGGGCTCAGCCCTAGGGGCGGCAACACGCCGCCCTCACCCACCTTACTGCACCCCAATTCAAGGAATTGAAGATGAACCAGGAACTGACAAACAACCCGTTCAACCCGGTTGCCCCGGTCAAGACGTTTGACGAAATCAAGGTGTCGCTGGCATCGCCCGAACGGATCCTGTCGTGGTCCTTTGGCGAGATCAAAAAGCCCGAGACCATCAACTACCGCACGTTCAAGCCAGAACGTGACGGTCTGTTCTGCGCGCGTATCTTTGGCCCGATCAAGGACTACGAATGCCTGTGCGGCAAATACAAGCGCATGAAATATCGCGGCGTCGTCTGCGAGAAGTGCGGCGTGGAAGTCACGCTGCAAAAGGTCCGTCGCGAGCGGATGGGCCATATCGAACTGGCCGCACCCGTTGCCCACATCTGGTTCCTGAAATCGCTGCCATCCCGCATCGGCCTGATGTTGGACATGACGCTGCGCGATCTGGAACGCATCCTGTATTTCGAAAACTACGTCGTGATCGAACCGGGTCTGACCGACCTCACCTACGGTCAGCTGATGACCGAAGAAGAGTTCAACGATGCGCAGGACGCTTATGGTGTTGACGCGTTTCAGGCGAACATCGGTGCAGAAGCGATCCGTGAAATGCTGGCCCAGATCGATCTGGACGCCGAGGCAGAGCAGTTGCGCGCTGATCTGAAAGAGGCAACCGGTGAGTTGAAGCCCAAGAAAATCATCAAGCGTCTGAAGATCGTCGAGAACTTCATCGATTCCGGCAACCGCCCCGAATGGATGGTCATGACCGTCATTCCGGTCATCCCGCCAGAGCTTCGCCCGCTGGTGCCGCTGGACGGTGGTCGTTTCGCAACGTCCGACCTGAACGACCTGTATCGTCGGGTCATCAACCGGAACAACCGTCTGAAGCGTCTGATCGAACTGCGCGCGCCTGACATCATCGTCCGCAACGAAAAGCGGATGCTGCAGGAATCCGTTGACGCATTGTTCGACAACGGTCGTCGTGGCCGCGTCATCACGGGTGCCAACAAGCGTCCGTTGAAATCGCTGTCTGACATGCTCAAGGGCAAGCAGGGTCGCTTCCGTCAGAACCTCTTGGGCAAGCGCGTCGACTTTTCCGGTCGTTCGGTCATCGTGACCGGTCCGGAACTAAAACTGCACCAGTGCGGTCTGCCGAAAAAGATGGCGCTCGAACTGTTCAAGCCGTTCATCTACTCGCGGCTGGAGGCCAAGGGTCTGTCATCCACGGTCAAGCAGGCCAAGAAGTTGGTCGAAAAGGAACGTCCCGAGGTATGGGACATTCTGGACGAGGTCATCCGCGAACACCCCGTCATGCTGAACCGTGCACCCACGCTGCACCGTCTGGGCATTCAGGCGTTCGAACCCGTTCTGATCGAAGGCAAAGCGATCCAGCTTCACCCGCTGGTCTGTTCCGCCTTTAACGCCGACTTTGACGGCGACCAGATGGCCGTTCACGTGCCGCTGAGCCTCGAGGCCCAGCTGGAAGCCCGCGTTCTGATGATGTCCACGAACAACGTGCTGTCACCTGCCAACGGCGCACCGATCATCGTGCCGTCGCAGGATATGATCCTTGGCCTGTATTACACCACGATCATGCGCGAAGGCATGAAGGGTGAAGGCATGTCGTTCAGCGACATCGACGAGGTCGAGCATGCGCTGACCTCTGGCGAGGTGCACCTGCACGCCAAGATCGAAGCCCGCATGGCCCAGATCGACGACGAAGGTAACGAGGTTATCAAGCGGTTTGAAACCACGCCGGGCCGTCTGCGCCTGGGTGCGCTCTTGCCGCTGAACACCAAGGCACCTTTCAGCCTGGTGAACCGTTTGCTGCGCAAGAAAGAAGTGCAGCAGGTCATCGACACGGTCTATCGTTACTGCGGTCAAAAGGAATCCGTCATTTTCTGTGACCAGATCATGACTATGGGTTTCCGCGAGGCGTTCAAGGCCGGTATCTCGTTCGGTAAGGACGACATGGTCGTGCCCGACACCAAGTGGGCGCTGGTCGATGAAACCCGTGACTTGGTCAAGGATTTCGAACAGCAGTACATGGATGGTTTGATCACCCAGGGTGAGAAGTACAACAAGGTTGTCGATGCCTGGTCGAAAGCCAACGACAAGGTTACCGACGCCATGATGACCACGATTTCGACCACCGGTCGGAACGAGGCCGGCGCCGAAAACGAACCGAACTCGGTTTACATGATGGCGCACTCCGGTGCCCGTGGTTCTGTGACCCAGATGAAACAGCTGGGCGGCATGCGCGGCCTGATGGCAAAGCCCTCGGGCGAAATCATCGAGACGCCGATCATCTCGAACTTCAAGGAAGGTCTGACCGTTCTTGAATACTTCAACTCGACCCACGGTGCCCGCAAGGGCCTGTCGGATACCGCGTTGAAAACGGCGAACTCGGGTTACCTGACACGTCGTCTGGTGGACGTTGCTCAGGACTGCATCATCCGCGAGATCGACTGCGGAACAGAGCGTGCAATCACGGCAGAAGCCGCCGTGAACGACGGTGAGGTCGTGTCCTCTCTGGCCGAGCGTGTTCTGGGTCGCGTCAGCGCCGATGACGTTCTGCGTCCCGGCACCGACGAGGTTCTGGTCGAAGCCGGCGAGCTGATCGACGAGCGCAAGGCCGACATGATCGACATGGCCGCCATCGCCAAGATGCGGATCCGGTCGCCATTGACCTGCGAGGCCGAAGACGGCGTTTGCGCAACCTGCTACGGGCGTGACCTTGCCCGTGGTACGCGCGTCAACATCGGCGAGGCTGTCGGCATCATTGCGGCACAGTCCATCGGTGAGCCCGGCACACAGCTAACGATGCGGACCTTCCACATCGGCGGCGTGGCCCAAGGTGGTCAGCAGTCGTTCCTCGAGGCCAGCCAGCCCGGCAAGATCGAGTTCCGCAACGCGGCCTTGCTTGACAACACGGCGGGCGACTCCGTCGTGATGGGCCGAAACATGGTCATCGCGATCGTGGACGAAAACGGCGTGGAACGGGCGACCCACAAGGTCGGCTATGGTTCCAAGGTGTTCGTGACCGAAGGTCAGGACATCCACCGCGGCGACAAGCTGTTCGAATGGGACCCGTTCACACTGCCGATCATCGCCGAAAAGGCCGGTCGCGTGAAATATGTCGACCTGGTCAACGGTATCGCTGTCCGCGAGGACACCGATGACGCAACCGGCATGACGCAGCGCATCGTGTCCGACTGGCGCGCGGCCCCCAAGGGCAACGAGCTGGCACCGAAAATCATCATCGCGGACGCCAACGGCGAACCGGTGATGAAGGATGACGGCAACCCCGTGTCCTATGCCATGTCGGTTGACGCAGTTCTGTCTGTCGAGGACGGTGAGGACATCCAGGCGGGTGACGTGGTTGCACGTATTCCGCGCGAGGGTGCCAAGACCAAGGACATCACCGGTGGTCTGCCGCGTGTGGCCGAACTCTTTGAGGCACGCCGCCCCAAGGATCACGCCATCATTGCGGAAATCGACGGCTATGTCCGGTTCGGCAAGGATTACAAGAACAAGCGCCGCATCGCGATTGAATCCTCCGATGATCCGGATGTGAAGGTCGAGTACATGGTGCCCAAGGGCAAGCACATCCCGGTGGTCGAAGGCGACTTCGTCCAGAAGGGTGACTACATCATGGACGGCAACCCGGCCCCGCACGACATTCTTGCGGTTATGGGTGTCGAGGCGCTAGCCGACTACATGATCGACGAGGTGCAGGACGTCTATCGTCTTCAGGGTGTGAAGATTAACGACAAGCACATTGAAGTCATCGTCCGTCAGATGCTGCAAAAGTGGGAAATTCAGGACAGCGGTGATACCGTTCTTCTGAGAGGCGAGACCGTGGACAAGGCCGAGTTCGACGAAGCCAACGCCAAGGCAATTTCGCGCAACGGCCGTCCGGCAACGGGCGAACCGATCCTGCTGGGCATCACCAAGGCGTCGCTGCAAACCCGCAGCTTCATCTCTGCCGCGTCGTTCCAAGAAACCACGCGCGTGCTGACCGAGGCTTCGGTCATGGGCAAGCGTGACAAGCTGGTCGGTCTGAAAGAGAACGTCATCGTGGGTCGCCTGATCCCGGCCGGCACCGGCGGTGCGACAAGCCGGATGCGCAAGATCGCATCCGACCGTGACAACGTCGTCATCGAGGCGCGCAGGGAAGAGGCCGAACAGGCCGCAGCCCTGGCAGCCCCGGTCCAAGAGCCAATGGCTGACGATGTGGTTGGTGGGGACGAATTCGACACAATCGTGGTCGACACCCCCGAAAGCCGCGACGAATAAAAAACCGTCCTGACGGTGACAAAGGCCCCCGGTGCAAGCCGGGGGCCTTTTGCGTTTGCGGTGATGCCGTTTCATCCTAGGCTGTCCCAAAGCCAAAGGAGGAAGCCGTGACAGATACGCCCCATCACCAACTGGATTACGTGGAATTCACATCACCCGAACCGCAGGCAACGCGGGAATTCATGGCCAATGTCTTTGGCTGGTCGTTTGTGGATTATGGACCTGACTATGCTGACATTCAGGGTGCAGGCATCGGCGGTGGCGTTGAACGCGGCACGCTGCGCGCACCGCTGCCGGTAATCAATTCGAACGATCTCGACGCCAGCCTGGCAGCCGTCAAGGCGGCAGGAGCCCGGATCACGGTCGATACCTTCAGCTTTCCGGGCGGGCGCCGGTTTCAGTTTCTGGCACCCGGTGGCACAGAGATGGCCGTCTGGACCAAGGAGCCTGAATAGCACGGCCAGTCTGGCGGTCCTCAGGCTTGCCTGCTACGGCTTGACCTATGGTTTTGACTGACAACATGCGCGGTGCTGCGCTGATGACGGGTGCGATGTTCGCATTCACCGTGAACGACACCTTTCTTAAGGCGCTTTCGGATCAGTTGCCGTTGTTCCAGACGATTTTCCTTCGGGGAATCGGCGTCATTGCATGCCTGACGATCATGGCCGCACTGATGCGGCAATTGAATTTCAGACAAAGCCGGCGCGATTGGTTCCTGATCGTAATCCGCGGCCTGTCAGAGCTGGCCGCTGCGTATTTCTTTTTGACGGCGTTGTTCAACATGCCCATCGCGGCAGCCAGCGCGATCTTGCAGGCACTCCCGCTGACGGTGAGCCTGGCGGGCGCACTCTTTCTGGGCGAGGCGCTTGGCTGGCGCCGACTGGTTGCGATCCTGATCGGATTTGTCGGTGTGTTGCTGATCGTCAGGCCGGGTGGTGCGGATTTCAATTTCTATTCTGTCTATGCGGTTCTTTCGGTCGCTTGCGTCACGCTGCGTGACCTCGTCGTGCGGCGGATGAACAAGTCGGTGCCATCGCTGCTTGTGTCGCTTGTCGCGGCAATCTGCGTCACCGTGGGTGCGGGTGTCGCCTGCCTCTTTGCCACATGGGTTCCGTTGCAGGGGATGGCGATGGCACAGATTGGCGGTGCCACCATTTTCGTCGTTTTTGGCTACATCTTTTCCGTGGCGGCGATGCGGGTCGGCGATATCAGTTTTGTCGCGCCATTCCGCTATGTCAGCCTGTTGGTCGCATTGATCCTTGGATTTGCCGTCTTCGGAGAGGTGCCGCGCGTCCTGACGCTGGTGGGCGCGGGAATCGTTGTCGCAACCGGTCTGTTCACATTGTTCCGGGAACGGCGGTTGAACCTGCGCCGCCGCACGATTCCCGACCGTATCCGCTAGGATTTGCAGGGCTTCGCGCAGCGGGGGCGCCACTGTTGACACCCCATGCCACGGGCCCTATACGGCGCGCATCCGGGTAGGGGGTAATCCCCCCAAATCCGATATCAAATGTCGTAGTGGTCAAGAACCGGACTAATGCTGTCTTGTTCCTCTGAATACTCACCGCACCGAACCTCCGGTAAGGGTTCGACTGCGGAATTTTTGTGCTTTGCAGACGTGCGGGGCATGCCAAGTCAATCTGCGGGGTCAGACCCCGCTCACATGTGAGAGAATAGGGAAAACCGCCCCATGCCAACGATCCAACAGCTGATCCGCAAACCGCGCCAGCCCAAAATCACCCGCTCCAAGTCCATGCACCTCGAGGGATGCCCGCAAAAGCGTGGCGTCTGCACTCGCGTGTACACCACCACGCCGAAAAAGCCGAACTCCGCCATGCGGAAAGTCGCCAAGGTCCGTCTGACCAACGGCTACGAAGTGATCTCCTACATTCCCGGTGAGAGCCACAACCTGCAAGAGCACTCTGTGGTTCTGATCCGCGGCGGTCGTGTAAAAGACCTTCCCGGTGTGCGTTACCACATCCTGCGCGGTGTTTTGGATACCCAGGGCGTCAAGGATCGTAAGCAGCGTCGTTCCAAGTACGGCGCGAAGCGTCCCAAGTAAGCATTTGGGCCGCCGGGACCGCCCGGCGCTTCGCCCGTCAACGAACAAGAGGAAACACACATGTCACGTCGCCACGCCGCTGAAAAACGCGAAGTTCTGCCCGACGCCAAGTTCGGCGATACCGTTCTGACCAAGTTCATGAACAACCTCATGGTCGACGGCAAGAAAGCCGTCGCAGAGCGCATCGTCTACAACGCTTTCGATCGCGTCGAAGCCAAGTTGAAGAAATCCCCCGTCGAGGTCTTTCACGAGTCCCTCGAACTGATCAAACCCTCTGTCGAGGTGCGTTCGCGCCGCGTCGGCGGTGCCACCTACCAGGTGCCCGTCGAGGTCCGCCCCGAGCGCCGCGAGGCACTGGCCATCCGTTGGTTGATCGCCGCTGCGAAAAAGCGCAACGAGAACACCATGGAAGAGCGCCTTGCAGGCGAGCTGATGGACGCCGTCAACGGTCGTGGTACGGCCGTGAAAAAGCGTGAAGACACCCACAAGATGGCCGACGCGAACAAAGCGTTCAGCCACTACCGCTGGTAATTCAGGAGCACCACTAGAATGGCACGCGACTATAAACTCGAGCGCTACCGCAACTTTGGTATCATGGCGCACATCGACGCAGGCAAGACGACCTGTTCCGAACGCATCCTGTACTACACCGGCAAGTCCCACAACATCGGCGAAGTCCACGACGGCGCCGCGACGATGGACTGGATGGAGCAGGAGCAGGAGCGCGGAATCACGATCACCTCTGCTGCGACCACGACCTTCTGGCAGCGTCAGGAAGACCCGACCGCCGACGGCACGTCCGACACGAAGTATCGGATGAACATCATCGACACACCCGGCCACGTCGACTTCACCATCGAAGTCGAGCGTTCGCTGGCTGTTCTCGACGGCGCGATCTGCGTGCTTGACGCCAACGCCGGTGTCGAACCCCAGACCGAAACCGTGTGGCGTCAGGCTGACCGCTACAAGGTGCCGCGCATCGTGTTCGTGAACAAAATGGACAAGATCGGTGCCGATTTCTACAACTGCGTCGCCATGATCGAAGACAGGACCGGCGCGAAAACCGCACCGATTCAGCTGCCGATCGGCGCAGAGAACGAACTCGAAGGCATCATCGACCTCGTGACCATGGAAGAATGGGTCTACGCAGGCGAAGATCTGGGCGCATCCTGGGTGCGTCAGCCGATCCGCGATAGCTACAAGGAGCGCGCTGATGAGTATCACGCCGCTCTGGTCGAGCAGGCCGTGGAAATGGACGACGAGGTCATGATGGCCTACCTCGACGGCGTCGAGCCCGACGTGGACACGCTGCGCAAGCTGATCCGCAAGGGTACGCTGGCGATGAAGTTCGTGCCCGTGCTGGCCGGTTCCGCGTTCAAGAACAAAGGCGTGCAGCCGCTGCTGAACGCTGTCGTCGACTATCTCCCCAGCCCGCTGGACGTGGTCGATTACATGGGCTTCAAGCCCGGTGACGAAACGGAAACACGTAACATTCCGCGTCGCGCCGATGATGACATGCCTTTCTCGGCACTGGCATTCAAAATCATGAACGACCCCTTCGTCGGTTCCTTGACGTTTACCCGGATCTATTCGGGTCAGCTGAAAAAGGGCGACGCCATGCTCAACTCCACCAAGGGGAACAAAGAGCGTGTCGGTCGTATGATGATGATGCACTCGATCCAGCGTGAAGAGATCGACGAAGCTTTTGCAGGTGACATCATCGCACTGGGTGGCCTGAAGAACACCACCACCGGTGACACGCTGTGTTCGGAAAAGGACCCCGTCGTTCTGGAAACGATGACCTTCCCCGAGCCCGTCATCGAGATCGCGGTGGAGCCCAAGACGAAGGCCGACCAGGAAAAGATGGGCATCGCACTGGCACGTCTGGCTGCCGAGGATCCGTCCTTCCGCGTCGAGACCGATTTCGAATCCGGTCAGACCATCATGCGTGGCATGGGCGAACTTCACCTCGACATTCTGGTCGACCGCATGAAGCGCGAGTTCAAGGTCGAGGCGAACATCGGTGCGCCGCAGGTGGCCTATCGTGAAACCATCGGTCACGCCGTCGAACACACCTACACCCACAAGAAACAGTCGGGTGGTTCGGGTCAGTTCGGTGAGGTCAAGCTGGCCATCATGCCGACAGAGCCGGGCGAAGGTTATTCGTTCGAATCCAAGATCGTCGGCGGTGCCGTGCCCAAGGAATACATTCCGGGCGTCGAAAAGGGTATCCGTTCGGTCATGGACTCCGGTCCGCTGGCAGGCTTCCCGGTCATCGACTTCAAGGTCGAGTTGCTGGACGGCAAGTTCCACGACGTGGACTCCTCGGTCCTGGCATTCGAAATCGCGGCACGGATGTGCATGCGTGAAGGGATGCGCAAGGCAGGGGCCAAGCTGCTCGAGCCGATCATGAAGGTCGAGGTGGTGACGCCCGAGGAATATACCGGTGGCATCATCGGCGACCTCACGTCCCGTCGTGGCATGGTTCAGGGTCAGGACAGCCGCGGCAACGCGAACGTCATCGACGCAATGGTGCCGCTGGCCAACATGTTCGGCTACATCAACACACTGCGCTCCATGTCTTCGGGCCGTGCCCAGTTCACGATGCAGTTTGATCACTACGATCCGGTTCCGCAGAACCTGTCCGAAGAGATCCAGGCGAAATACGCATAACGGCGCGGCGGGTGCCTGCACCCGCCCCCCACACCCCCAAATCCGTTTTTCAAGGAGGCCATCATGGCTAAGGCAAAGTTCGAACGTAACAAACCGCACGTTAACATCGGCACGATTGGTCACGTTGACCACGGCAAGACGACGCTGACGGCAGCGATCACCAAGTACTTTGGTGACTTCCGCGCCTACGACCAGATCGACGGCGCGCCCGAAGAGAAGGCCCGCGGCATCACCATCTCGACCGCGCACGTCGAGTACGAGACCGAAGGCCGTCACTACGCCCACGTCGACTGCCCCGGCCACGCCGACTACGTCAAGAACATGATCACCGGTGCCGCCCAGATGGACGGCGCGATCCTGGTCGTGAACGCAGCCGACGGCCCCATGCCGCAAACGCGCGAGCACATCCTGCTGGGTCGCCAGGTGGGCATCCCCTACATGGTCGTCTACATGAACAAGGTCGACCAGGTTGACGACGAAGAGCTGCTGGAACTGGTCGAAATGGAGATCCGCGAGCTGCTGTCCTCCTACGACTACCCCGGCGACGACATTCCGATCATCCGTGGTTCGGCCCTGCACGCCATGAACGGCACGCAGCCCGAAATCGGCGAAGAGTCGATCAAGGCGCTGATGGCAGCCGTTGACGAGTACATCCCGACACCGGCACGTGCGGTTGACCTGCCGTTCCTGATGCCAATCGAGGACGTGTTCTCGATTTCCGGCCGTGGTACGGTTGTGACCGGCCGTGTGGAACGTGGCGTGATCAACGTCGGCGACAGCATCGAGATCGTGGGTATCCGTGACACCAAGACGACGACCTGCACGGGCGTCGAGATGTTCCGCAAGCTGCTGGACTCCGGCCAGGCTGGCGACAACGTGGGTGTTCTGCTGCGCGGTATCGACCGTGAAGGCGTGGAGCGCGGCCAGGTGCTGTGCAAGCCCAAGTCGGTTGCACCGCACACCAAGTTCGAGGCCGAGGCCTACATCCTGACCAAGGAAGAGGGTGGCCGTCACACGCCGTTCTTTGCGAACTACCGTCCGCAGTTCTACTTCCGCACGACGGACGTGACCGGCACGGTTGTGCTGCCCGAGGGCACCGAAATGGTGATGCCGGGCGACAACCTGAAGTTCAACGTCGAGCTGATCGCACCGATCGCAATGGAAGACGGCCTGCGTTTCGCCATCCGTGAAGGCGGCCGCACCGTCGGCGCTGGCGTGGTGTCCAAGATCGTCGAATAAGCCGCACCGCGGGCATCGCCCGCAGCGACACACATCCGAAAGGCCGCCCCCGAAAGGAGGCGGCCTTTTGCTTGGCGGTGGGTTGCGTCGGAATCGGCATATCACCGCCACGTCATTGCCGTCAGATTGTCAGCACAGCCGCGATACCTTATGCGATGGACATGCGTCCTAGATTGTTTGCCACTGCTGTTGCCTGTTGTTTCCCCACGGTTTCCGCCGTGGCGCATCCGCATGTTTTCGTCACGGCCTCTGTGACTGTCGTCTATGCCGATGGTGTGCCGACGGCTGTCGAACTCAGCTGGCTGTATGATGATTATTTCTCGCTCTTGCTGACGTCCGATCTGGGAATCGATCTGGACGGTGATCTGGTCCTGACCCCAGAAGAAGAAGCGATCTTGGCGCAGGCCGTGACGGAATGGCCCGCCGATTTCAACGGGGACCTCGAGGTCATGCAAAATGACGATGTTGTCACGCTTCTGCCCAAGCAGGATCACCGCATGGTCTTTGAAAACGGTCTTGTACGAGAGGTACATACCCGCCCGCTTGATCCCGGTCTGACGGGTGATCCGCTGACGGTGCGGGTCTATGACCCATATTATTATGTCGCCTACGACTTGTTAGAACCCGTCAACATCACCGGCACGGACCAGTGTTCCAGCGCGGTGACACCGCCCGATCTGCATAACGCCTACGCATTGGTCGAAGAACTGCTTTACGGTCGGCCCGCCAGCGATGTCGGTCCTGACGAGGAATTCCCCGCTGTCGGTGTGGAATTTGCCGCAACCATCACGATCACATGCGAAACGTAGTCTGGATTGCCATCGCGATCGGCGTCCTCGCTGTGGGCTGGGCCGTTTGGGGGCCGCTGGCGGGTGCGATCGGGCAGTGGGCCAGTGCGACACAACGGGATGTCCAGAATGCGATGGCCGCCAGTCTGCGCGCCCTCAGGGGCGGGCAGCCCGGTGCGCTGGCCGGTTTGTGGACGCTGTGTTTCACCTATGGTTTCGTGCATGCTGCAGGCCCTGGACATGGCAAGCTGGTGATCGGTGGTTATGGCCTGGGTGCGCGCGTTCCAGTGGGACGATTGATGGGCCTCGCAGTTGTGTCCTCACTTGCGCAGGCCCTGTCGGCAGTCGTTCTGGTCTACCTCGCAATCTGGGTTTTTGGATGGGGGCGCGAACAGGTCGGCGGCGTCGCGGATGGTGTCATGGCACCGATGAGCTATGCAATGATCGCGGGTGTTGGCCTGTGGCTGTTCCTGCGCGGGGGCCGCAAGGCGCTGGCTTTCCGCAAGCCTGTCGCCGGACACGTCGATCACCACGCCCACCATCATCATGACGGCGTCTGTGCAAGTTGCGGCCATGCGCATGCAGCCGGGATCCGCTCCGTCAGGGATGCGGTCGTGATCGTCGGTGCGATTGCAATCCGTCCGTGCACGGGTGCGCTGTTCTTGTTGATCCTGACCTATGCGCTTGGGCTGGTCTGGGCTGGAATCGTCGGCGTTTTCATCATGGGGATCGGTACCGCCAGCCTGACGGGACTGGTTGCACTGACGGCCGTGGGCCTGCGCGAAAGCGTGTTGTCCCAGGTCGCATCGGGCGCGGCCACCGCCCGGATTCTGGTGGCAGTCGAGATCCTGGTCGGTGGCGTCATTGCACTGCTGGCGATGCAACTTTTGCTCGGCAGTCTGTAGGCGGTCGATAATCCGCCGAAAATACCGTGTTCGCCGGAAAACGGGGTAGACTCCCCCCAAGCGACGCCCTATAGCGACCAAATCCAAACGGGGTGCGCTGTGCGCGCCCCTTTCCGTTGGATCATAAGACGCGACGAGGGTGCCGGATGAGCCTGCATCTTCCTCTCCGTTAGAGCCCTGCAAATAGGGGTGATGTCACATGGCAGCCAGCCAGAACATCCGCATTCGCCTGAAGGCGTTTGACTACCGCGTCCTCGACGCCTCCACCGCAGAGATCGTTTCCACTGCAAAGCGCACCGGCGCGTCCGTGCGTGGCCCGATCCCGCTGCCGAACAAGATTGAAAAATTCACCGTTCTGCGCGGTCCGCACATCGACAAGAAGTCGCGCGACCAGTTCGAGATCCGCACGCACAAGCGCTTGCTGGACATCGTCGATCCGACGCCGCAGACCGTTGACGCCCTGATGAAGCTCGACCTCGCCGCTGGCGTCGACGTGCAGATCAGCGTGTAAGGGGGAGTGATCAATATGCTCCGCACAGGACTTATCGCAAAAAAGATGGGCATGACCCGTCTGTTCATGGAAGACGGCCGCCAGATTCCGGTGACCGTTCTGCAACTTGACAAGCTTCAGGTCGTGTCTCAGCGCACCGCCGACAAGCATGGCTACACTGCTGTCCAGCTGGGCGCAGGCACAGCCAAGGTCAAGCGCGTTTCCCAAGCCATGCGTGGCCACTTTGCCGCTGCAAACGTCGAGCCCAAGCGCAAGGTCGCCGAATTCCGCGTTGCCGAAGAAAACATGATCAACGTCGGCGAAGAGCTGACCGCGAACCATTATTTCGAAGGCCAGTACGTCGACGTCTGTGGCACATCCATCGGTAAAGGTTTTGCCGGCGCGATGAAGCGTCACAACTTTGGCGGTCTGCGTGCCTCGCACGGTGTGTCCGTGTCGCACCGTTCACATGGTTCGGTCGGTCAGTGTCAGGACCCGGGCAAGATCTTCAAGGGCAAGAAAATGGCCGGTCACATGGGCTCTGCCCGCGTGACGACCCAGAACCTGCAGGTCATCCGTACCGACGCCGACCGTGGCCTGATCATGGTCAAGGGTGCCGTTCCCGGTTCCAAGGGCGGTTGGGTCACGATCAAGGATGCGGTGAAAAAGCCGACACCCGAGAACGTCATCTATCCCGCCGGTCTGAAGTCGCTGGACGACGAAGCCAAGCGTCTGGCCGAAGAAGCAGCAGCAGAAGCCGCAGCCGCTGAAGCCGCCGCAGCAGAAGCAGCAGCAAAAGCCGAACAGGAAGCTCTGGAAGCTGCCGAGGCCGAACTTGCTGCAGATGCGCCGACGACGGACGAAACCAACGCTGCTGAAGGTGGTGACAACAATGAAAGCTGATGCAATCAAACTTGACGGCGCATCCGCAGGGTCCGTGGACCTGGACGACGCCATCTTTGGTCTGGAGCCCCGCAAGGACATCCTGCACCGTGTCGTGCGCTGGCAGCGTAACAAGGCGCAGGCTGGTACGCACTCCACTCTGGGTCGGTCCGAAGTGTCCTACTCGACCAAGAAGATCTATCGCCAAAAAGGCACCGGTGGCGCACGTCACGGGTCCAAGGGCGCGCCGATCTTCCGTCACGGTGGTGTCTACAAGGGCCCGGTGCCCCGTAGCCACGGTCACGAGCTGACCAAGAAGTTCCGCAAGCTGGGTCTGCGCCACGCGCTGTCCGCCAAGCAGGCGGCCGGTGAGCTGGTCATCATCGACGCTCTGGCAATCGAGAACGCCAAAACGTCCACTCTGTCCAAGCACGTCTCCGAGCGTGGCTGGAAGCGTGCGCTGATCATCGACGGTGCCGAGGTCAACGCCGACTTCAGCCGTGCGGCACAGAACCTCGCCAACATTGACGTGCTGCCCAGCCAGGGTGCTAACGTCTATGACATCCTGAAAAGCGATACGCTGGTCATCACCAAGGCCGGTATCGAAGCACTGGAGGCCCGTTTGAAATGAGCGCCAAGGCAGAACACTACGACGTGATCCGCAAGCCGATCATCACGGAAAAGGCCACGCTGGCATCCGAAAACAACGGTGTTGTTTTCGAGGTCGCCATTGACGCCAACAAGCCGCAGATCAAACAGGCCGTCGAAGCCCTGTTCGGTGTAAAGGTCAAGGCCGTCAACACGACGATCACCAAGGGCAAAGTGAAACGCTTCCGCGGTTCGCTGGGCACCCGAAAGGACGTCAAGAAGGCCTACGTGACG
The DNA here is from genome assembly GCF_900110705.1 of Loktanella sp. DSM 29012. GTDB lineage: Bacteria > Pseudomonadota > Alphaproteobacteria > Rhodobacterales > Rhodobacteraceae > Loktanella > Loktanella gaetbuli. The sequence goes on from NZ_FOEJ01000001.1 coordinate 589,638, forward strand.
CTCGAAGAAGGCAACACGATCGACGTCAGCACCGGTCTGTGATCAGACCCTCGCTACAAAACGAAAGCCCCCGCAGCGATGCGGGGGCTTTTTGCATTTCAGGGCGTTCTCGCTGACCTTTTCGGTCAGTCTTTGCCTCAGCCTTCGGGCTGTGACACCAGCGTGATCATCGTGACGCCGTCCTCGACCGTGCTGACGTTCACGAGGGTCGCACCAACTGCGCTCACGCCCATGAACTGTGTGCCGCTGCCGGGGATTTCGGTTGCGGTAACATCGATGCCGCGCCCGGAAATGACGTCCTGCACCAGCGGCGTGACCTGCGCGACCGGCAATTCGACAAAGATGAACGGGTTGGACATGCTGAATCCGGGCAGATCATCGTCCAGCGCGCCAGTGTCGCGCATCGCGGATTCCAGCGCATCGCCCAGCGTGCCGGGCGCCGTCGCCGGGGCTGCGGGTTCGGTCACGTCATCAACGCGGTCAAGAAAGAGCACGGTCACCTCGTAGCGGTCTGCATAGAGGTTGATCGTTTCCATGCGGACGCCATCCTGAAATTCGGTCAGATCTTCTGCACCGATATCGGGAAAGAGCTGGGCGAGAAACACAAGCGCCTGTGGATCATCGGGTGCCCCCTCGAGGTGGACGACCTCGACCCCGTCAACGCTGGATGTGTAGGTTTCAGGCAGATCAGGCGCGCCCAGAATATTTTCAGGCGACAGCGGAATCTCGACCAGATCATTCGGCCCCCACAGCGACAGGACGCGGTCGCGTACCTCGGGCCAGTCCGGGATTTCCAGAACGGTCTCGCTCTCGATCGTGCGCCATTCACCGTTTTCAGAGGTATCGACAATCTGACCCACGGCAGGCCCAGCCCCCATGATCGCGGCGCAAAGTGTGACTGTTTTCAAATTCTGCATCAGGGCATGTCCTCGAGTGCGGTTGTTGCATCAATATAAAGCTTGTGTGCCGCCAGCCAAAGCGGCGCGTTATCGATATAGGACGGGGTGACCAGCGATACGGTCGTCCCGTTTTCGCCGACCGTCATATAGGCGATGTATCGGCTTTCATCGGGGCGGGTCATGATCATGGACAGGCGGTTGAATTCGCGGGTCGTGTCCTGCGGAGTGTATCCCTCTGCGACCAGTTGATCGACAAAGTCCTGCCGCGGGTCGTCCTGTCCGGCAGTGTCGGCGACACGCAGCACGACGCTGCTGTCATCCAGCGATCCGGCGTTGCGCACGATCAGGTCGCCGTCGGAGCCATTGTCGACGGTCAAGGCGCGATCGACCATCACGCTGAAATCGCCGAATGTCGCTGGCTGTGTCGGCGTCAATTGCCCCCATGGCGCATCATTGCCCAAGTAAGTCATGCTGCCCGCGATCAGATCGGAAAACGCGTTGGCACTGCTATCTGCGGGGCTGACCAGATAGCCATTGTTCCCTACGATGGCAAAGTAACGGGTCAGGCGTTGGCCCGGTGCCATTGGGTCCGAAATGACCTGACGGCCAACCTCGAGGCCCTGCTGATTGGCGAACATCTGGTTTTCGAACATATCGACGCGGTCAAACTTGCTCTGCACCAGCAGCCAGTCGATGTGGAACAGGTCAAAGGTAATGTCGACACGGTCGATGTAGACCCGCCGCCCTTGCCATTCCAGCGTCAGCACATGGGTAGGTTCTGTCAGCAATCCTTGCGGATTGGCGGGGGGGCCGTCGGCACCCACCACGACCAGACCATCCATCGGGAACAGAAAGACGAAGTTGGGTTCGAGCTGGACCAGATCGTATTCGAGCGAATCGAGGTCGACGGTTTGCGCAACAGCTGCGGTGGCCCCGGCCAGCGCAACCAGTGCGGCACCCCCCCAACCCAGAATACGCCGTCTGTTCGTCAGCATCTTCATCTTGCGTCGCTCACCTCCTTGAATGGCGCGGTGCAACCCCAGCGCGCATCACGAACCTTGCCCCGGACTTGGTATCATGTCGACTACCCTCGTGGCGATTTCTTGTGTGTTCGGCTGGAAACGGCAATGCTGTCGGTGCAGAACGATGACGGCATGGTGGCTGTCTGGACGGCAGTGATCATTGCCCTGCGATGTGCCCGAGAGAGGATCCCCAGGTGTCACAGCTGACAAAAGCCCCGCAGATGGACCTGCACCCGATGGGACAGGACGGAATTCTGGTGCGGTTCGGCGATGGGTTCGAGGTCGCCACGCAACCCGCGCTGACCGCTGCCAGGGTGATTGAGCACGCCAGGATCGAAGGCGTGGTCGAGATTGCGACCGCGCTTGCCTCTGTGCTGGTGCGTTTCGCGCCGGACCGGATTTCGCGGGCACAACTGGCAGACCGTCTGCGTGAGATGCTGTTGCAGCCATCCGTTGACGCGGATGATGGGCCGGGGCGCCTTTGGACGATTCCGGCCGTTTTCGACGGCCCGCAATTGGCTGATGTGGCGCGCCACGCCGGTCTGACGGAAACGGCAGCGATAACCGCATTGACCGATGCGCGGCTCTCGGTGCTGGCCATCGGCTTTGCCCCTGGGCAGCCCTATCTGGGGCATCTGCCGGATGCATGGGACATGCCGCGCCAGACCGACCTCACGCCGGAGGTGCCGGCGGGTGCGCTGGTGACGGCCTTGCGTCAGCTTGTGCTGTTTGCCAATCCCAGTCCGACCGGGTGGCGCTGGATTGGTCGCTGTGCCTTTGTCCCGTTCCAGCCTGACCGCCCCGATCCCTTTGCATTGCAGGCGGGCGACTGCGTGCAGTTTGCTGCGACCGATGCCGGAACCATCGACCAATTACGTCGGAACCAGCCCGATGGGCTGGGCGGTGCCACATGCGCGACGCTGACATGACGATCCTGCACATCGACCAGGCTGGCCCGCTGATGACGGTGCAGGACATGGGCCGGCCGGGGCGCATCGGTGTCGGGTTGTCGCCGGGTGGCGCAATGGACCGCGCTGCCTTGATCGAGGGGGCCGCGCTGCTGGGGCTGAGCGAGGTTGTTGCCGGCATCGAGATGGCCGGGTTGGGTGGCACATTCCGCACCGATGCGCCCATGCGCTTTGCACTGACAGGGGCGCGGATGGATGCGCAGATCGATGGCCAGCCGCTGCGCTGGAATGCATCGCACCTGCTGCATCCCGGACAGGACCTGCGGATCGGCGGTGTGCAGGCCGGGGCCTACGGCTATCTGGTTCCGGCGGGTGGCGTCAGGGGCGAGGGCGTGCTGGACAGCCGGTCAGCGCATCTGTCGGTCGGTCTGGGCGCACCTCTTGCGGCAGGTGATACGCTGGTGATCGGGCAGGACCCGAAGCGCGACCGCCCGCTGCAGATCATTGTGCCCGACGATCGCCTGTCGGGCGGATTGCTGCGGATCATGCCCGGCCCGCAAACGCAGATGTTCGATCCGGCCACGCGCCAGCGTCTGACGCAGATCACCTTTGGGCGCGGTGCCCGCAGCAGTCGCACGGGATCCCCTCTTGACTACGACGGACACCGCCTTGGGCCATCAGGGTCGCGGGGGCCGGTGTCGGATTTTATCCGGGTGGGTGATGTGCAGATCACCGGTGACGGGACGCCGTTTGTGATGCTGGCCGAATGCCAGACCGTCGGCGGCTATCCCCGCATCGGCACGGTGATCGCAGACGACCTCTCGCGTGTCGCACAGGCAGCCAGCGGCGCGCCCCTGCGGTTTGAATGGATGACCATCGCACAGGCCGATGCGGCCTATCGCAGCGTCGGACAACACCTGCGCGAGGCCGCGGCGCAGGTCAGGCCGCTGGTGCGTGACCCCGCTGACATTCCCGACCTGCTGTCATATCAACTGATCGACGGCGTGACCGCCGGTGACCCATAGGAGCTAACGACATGACCCGTTCCGTCGATCTGAACGCCGATATGGGCGAAGGTTTCGGCCCCTGGCCGATGGGCAATGACGCGGCCCTGCTGGACATCGTCAGTTCCGCCAACATTGCCTGCGGATTTCACGCGGGCGATCCGGTCACCATGGGGCGGACGATGGATCTTGCACTGGCGGCAGGTGTCGCCATCGGCGCACACCCCGGCTTTGCCGACCTGCAAGGGTTCGGCCGTCGCCGCATCCCGCTGTCGGGACCGGAATTGACCCATATGATCCAATATCAGCTGGGGGCGGCGATGGCACTTGCACAGGTGCGCGGTGCGCGTCTGGCGCATTTCAAACTGCATGGCGCGCTGTCCAACATGGCGTCAGAGGATTTCGAAATGGCCATGACTTGCTACCGTGCAGCGCTGGCCGTGCAGCCTGATCTGACCCTCGTGGTCATGCCGCAAACGGCGCTGGAACAGGCCGCCCGCGATCTGGGAGCTGCGACGGCGTCCGAAGTCTTTGCCGATCGCAGTTATAACGATGACGGCACGCTGACCGACCGCAGCCAGCGGGGGGCCATGATCCACGACCCGCAGGTGGCCGCCGACCGGATCGTGGCGATGTTGCGCGACGGCGGTATCACCACGACGGGAGGCAAGCTGTTGCGTGTGCCCATCGATACGATCTGCGTGCACGGCGACGGTGACGCAGCGCTGGCAATTGCACGGCGGCTGGCGGAGTCACTGGATGCCGCAGGTTACAAGATCGCAGCCCCATGACTGCGTTGTCGGACGTTACATTTTATCCGTTCTGGCTGGATGACGGACAGGCGCCTGACAGCTGTCGGAACCTGATCGGATCGGCGGAAACCGATCTGCTGATCGTCGGCGGAGGATTCACCGGTCTGTGGGCTGCGATTATCGCCAAACAGCGTGACCCCCAACGCGACGTGATGGTGATCGAGGCAGGCAAGGTCGCGCATGGGGCGTCCGGGCGACCCGGTGGGATTGTGTCCACATCCGTCATTCACGGGCTGGGCAATGCCAAACGGGTTTTTCCGAATGACATGAATGTGCTGGAACGTCTGGGCATCGAAAACCTGGACGCCTGGCGCGATACCATCGAAGCCTATGGCATTGACGCTGACCTTGAATGGGGTGGCGAAATGACGGTGGCTGTCGATCCTGCGCATCTGCCGGACCTGAAAGAGGAATACGCCCTGCATCAGCAGCACGGCCACGACGCGGTGATGCTGGACCGTGCTGCGACACAGGTGCAGGTCGCGTCACCATTGTTCGAGGGTGCGATCTGGTCGCGGCAGCGGACCGGAACGGTGCAGCCTGCCAAACTGGCCTGGGGACTCAAGGCGATTGCACTGACGCTGGGTGTGCGGTTTCATGAACATACGCCGATGCTGTCGGTTACGGATCTGGGGGCGCAACTGCGCATTACCACCCATGACGGACGCATCGACGCGCGGCGGGTGCTGTTTGCCACCAATGCCTGGGGCGCGGGGCACAAGAACATCAAACGCTATGTCGTGGCCATGCGTGACCGGGTTTTGGCAACGGAACCGCTGACGCCGGAACAGATGGATCGCATCGGCTGGTCCAACCGGCAGGGGATCTACGACACCCGCACACAGCTGAACTACATGCGGCTGACCCGCGATAACCGGATCGTCTATGGCGGGCGGATCGGATACTATTTCAACGACGCGACCGACCCGGCTGGCGACCGCCAACCGCAGGTCTACGAACGCCTGGCGGGCTATTTCGCGCAGACCTTTCCGCAACTGGGCGACGTGAAATTTTCGCACGCGTGGTCCGGCCCGATTGACCTGACCACCCGCATGGCCGTGCATCTGCAACCCTACTACGGCGGCAAGGGCATCTATGCGGGCGGCTATTCGGGGTTCGGTGTCACCGGGTCACGTTTCGGCGCGCGGCTGGGGCTAGAGGCGCTGGACCGGACCGGATCGCCCGATCTGGACCTTGCGCTGGCCAGCACCCTTCCGGGGCGCATCCCGCGCGAACCGTTCCGCTGGCTGGGGGCCGCGCTGACGATGCACGCGCTGAACGAGGTCGACACCAAGGGCGGTTGGCGCAAGGCCTGGCTCAACCTTGTCCATCGCCTTGGTTTTCCGCTTTAGATCAGCTCGACCGCGATGGCGGTGCCTTCGCCGCCGCCAATGCAGATGGATGCCACCCCGCGCGACAGACCCCGCGCGCGCAAGGCCCCCAGCAGGGTTACGATGATCCGCGCGCCCGATGCGCCGATGGGATGCCCCAGCGCGCAGGCCCCGCCGTGGACATTGACCCTGTCGTGGGGGATGTCGCGGTCCTTCATGGCGGCCATGGGTACCACGGCAAAAGCCTCGTTGATCTCGAACAGATCGACGTTCGCGTAGGTCCAGCCGATGCGGTCGAACAACCGGTCCATCGCGTGAATGGGTGCTGTGGTGAACCAGCCCGGTGCCGCAGCAAAGGCTGCCTGACCCACGATCCGCGCGATCGGTTGATGCGCCTTGGCCGCGGTCGCACCGCCGATGATCAGTGCTGCCGCACCATCGTTGATGGACGATGACGACGCCGCCGTGATGGTGCCGTCCTTTTTGAACGCTGTGCGCAGGCCGGGGATTTTCGCGGGGTCGATCCGGCGCGGACCTTCGTCACTGTCGATGACCTGATCGCCCTTGCGGGTCTTGACCGTCACAGGGGACACCTCCCAGTCGAATGCGCCTGTTGCCGCCGCCTGCTGCGCGCGCGAGACGCTGGCGATGGCAAAATCGTCCTGCTGCTTGCGGGAAAAATCGTAATGCGCGGCGCAATCCTCGCCAAATGTGCCCATCGCCCGGCGGGTGCCGTCCGGGGCGATGTCATAGGCGTCCTCCAGCCCGTCCAGCATCATGTGATCCAGCGTCTGTCCATGGCCAATGCGGTAGCCGCCCCGCGCCTTGGGTAGCAGGTATGGGGCGTTGGACATGCTTTCCATGCCGCCCGCGACGACCAGTTCCGCATGGCCCAAGACAACGGCGTCCTGCGCAAACATCGCGGCGCGCATGCCTGAACCACAGACCTTTGACACGGTGGTGCAGGGTGTGCGCTGCGGGATGCCTGCATGGATCGCGGCCTGCCGCGCGGGGGCCTGTCCCAGTCCAGCTGGCAGGACATTGCCCATGAAAACCTCGTCGATCTGATCGGCAGCAATGCCCGACTGCGACAGTGCTGCAGTGATCGCCGTGGCACCCAGTTGCGTGGCCTCGACCCCGGCCAATTCGCCCATGAATGCGCCCATCGGCGTGCGTGCGGCACCAAAGATATAGGTCTCGGTCATGCTGTTCCCCCCTTGCAGATGGTGCGATCGTGCCGCGCTGCGCTACGCGTTGCAACCGTCAGCATTCGGGCAGGTTGACCGCGATGCCGCCGGTCGAGGTTTCCTTGTACTTGGCGTCCATTTCGCGCCCGGTTTCCAGCATCACCTGCACGCAGTTATCCAGCGGCATGAAATGCGCGCCGTCGCCGCGCAGGGCGAGGCTGGCCGCACTGACGGCCTTGATCGCGCCCAGCGCGTTGCGTTCGATGCAAGGCACCTGCACCAACCCCGCGGCCGGGTCGCAGGTCATCCCAAGGTGGTGTTCCAGCGCAATCTCGGCCGCGTTTTCGATCTGCGCGTTGGTCCCGCCAAGGGCCGCGCATAACCCGGCGGCAGCCATGGCGGCGGCTGACCCCACCTCGCCCTGACAGCCGACCTCTGCGCCTGAAATGCTGGCGTTATGCTTGATCAACCCGCCAATGGCGGCCGCCGTCAGCAGCAGATCGCGCAGGCCCTGTGACGTGGCCCCGACGCAATGGTCGCGGTAATATCGCCCCACCGCAGGTACTACACCGGCGGCCCCGTTCGTGGGGGATGTCACGACCTTGCCACCGGCGGCGTTTTCCTCGTTCACGGCCATGGCGTAGACGCTCATCCAGTCGTTGGCGACATGCGGCTGGGCTTGGTTCGTGCCACGTTCTGCCAGCAGTTTGTCATGGATCGCGCGGGCCCTGCGGCGCACGTTCAACCCGCCGGGCAAAATGCCGTCGGTGGCCAGCCCACGGTCGATGCAGTCGTCCATCGCGGCCCAGATTGCGTCGATTTTTGCGTCGACGGCGCCCCCGTGGATCAGCGCCTCGTTGGCGCGTTTCATCTGGGCGATGCTCTTGCCCGAAACCTCGCCCATCGCCAGCATCTCGCGCGCGGTGGCAAAGGCATAGGGGTAGGCGTGTTCAGGTGTGCGGGCTGTCGTGCCGCCGTCGCGTTCGGCCCGCAGTTCGGCCTCTGTCATCACGAAACCGCCGCCGACGGAATAATAGGTCTGGGTGTAATAGGGGCGTCCGCCGGTATCGAACGCGCGGAACACCAGCGCATTGGCGTGCAGATCCAGCGCAGGGCCATAGTCGAAAATTACGTCCTTGTCGGGGTCGAACCGGAGCGGCGGCAGGCCGTCGGCCAGAATCGTTTTTGTCGCATGCAGATCTGCATCCAGTGCTTCGGCAATGTCCGCATCGAATGTTGCCGGTTCCATCCCCAGCAGTCCCAGTCGTACGGCGCGGTCGGTCGCGTGGCCCTTGCCGGTAAACGCCAGGCTGCCGTGCAGCGTGACGGTGACAGTGCCCAGATCGCCCGCGCCGGGGATGCGTTCCGCACCACCACGCAGGTCCGCCAGGAACAGCGCTGCTGCGGTCATCGGCCCCATCGTGTGGGACGACGACGGGCCGACCCCGATTTTGAATACGTCGGTGATGGACAGGAACATATGCAGCCCTTTCGCGGCGAATTACCCCCTTATCGCGTGCTCTGATCTGCCACGATAGGCCAAGATCGCCGCTCGGCCCGCCGGATGCGTCACGGCGCGTTATGGGTGGCGCAGGCGGCGGGCGCTGCTAGGGTGGCGGCAATTCAATCGTGGGAGGATGTGATGGATATTCAGGGAATCGGAGTCATCGTGGCTGGGGGTGCCTCGGGGCTGGGGGCTGCGACTGCGCGGCGGCTGGCGACAGCAGGCGCGCAGGTCACGATCATCGACATGAATGCCGCCCTTGGTCAGACGCTGGCGGCCGAGATTGGCGGAACCTTTGCCCAGGCTGACGTAACAGATGATGCAGCCGTGACGCAGGCAATTGACGCGGCCTTTGCCGGGCCGACACCGCCGCGCCTGTGCGTGAACTGCGCGGGCATCGGCCCACCGGCCAAGATCGTGAACCGCGATGGCACGCCCCTGCCGCTGGCAGAATTCACCCGGATCGTGACCATCAACCTGATCGGCACCTTCAACGTGATGTCCAAATTCGCGGCCCAACTGCAAAAACTGGATCCCTTGGGCGAGGAGCGTGGCGCGATCATCAACACGGCATCCGTCGCGGCATTCGACGGTCAGATCGGCCAGCCTGCCTATGCCGCGTCCAAGGGCGGGGTCGCGGCCCTGACCCTGCCTGCCGCGCGCGAAATGGCGCGGTTCGGCATCCGGGTCATGACCATCGCACCGGGTCTGTTCCTGACCCCCCTGATGGAAAGCCTGCCACAAGAGGCGCAGGACAGTCTGGGCGCGCAGGTCCCGTTCCCGAACCGTCTGGGTGATCCGGACGAATACGCGCGGCTGGTGCAGTCGATTGCTGAAAACCCGATGCTGAACGGCGAGGTGATCCGTCTGGACGGCGCGATCCGCATGGCCCCGAAATGACCGAATCCGCCACAGAAATCGCCGCCCGCGTCGAGGCATTCGTCCGCAAAACCGTCGCACCCTTTGAAAAAGACCCACGCCGCGACGACCACAATTGCCCGACCGAGGACGTGATCGCGGATCTGCGTGTTCTGGCCCGCAAGGCAGACGTCATGACGCCGCATATCCGCGCGGATGGCAGCCACCTGACGCACCGCGAAACGGCGCAGGTGTTGATCGCATCGGGTCTGTCACCGCTGGGGCCTCTGGCCTGCAACACAGCCGCCCCGGACGAGGGCAATATCTATCTGCTGGGCAAGGTCGGGTCAGAGGACCTCAAACGCCGCTTTCTCGACCCGCTGGTGGCTGGCACGGCGCGGTCCGCATTCTTCATGTCAGAGCCGTGGGAGGACGGCGGGTCCGGATCAGACCCGTCGATGATGCAGACGACCTGCAAACCCGACGGCAACCATTGGGTCGTGAACGGGCGCAAATGCTGGATCACGGGTGCGGCACAGGCGCAAATCGGGATCGTCATGGCCAAGGCCGAACAGGGGGCCTGCATGTTCCTCGTGGACTTGCCGAACCCCGCGATCCGCATCGTGCACCAGCCCAAAACGATCGACAACAGCCTGCCGGGCGGGCACTGCACCGTCGAAATCGAAAACCTGCGCATCCCCGCAGATCAGATGTTGGGCGAGCCGGGCGAGGGGTTCAAATACGCACAGGTGCGTCTGGCACCCGCGCGCCTGACCCATTGCATGCGCTGGCTGGGGGCCTGCATCCGCTGCAACGAGATTGCGACGGACTACGCAAATCGCAGGCAGGCCTTTGGCAAACATCTGATCGACCACGAGGGCGTGGGGTTCATGCTGGCCGACAATCTGATCGATCTGCAACAGGCGCGCCTGATGATCGACTGGACCGCCGATGCGCTGGACCGTGGCGAACGGGCCGGCCGCGAAAGTTCGATGACCAAGGTCGCCGTCAGCGAGGCGCTGATGCGCGTGGCCGACCGCTGTGTGCAGGTCATGGGTGGCACGGGTGTCAGTGATGCGACCATCGTGGAACAGGTGTTCCGCGAAATCCGGGCGTTCCGCATCTACGACGGCCCGTCAGAGGTGCACCGTTGGTCGCTGGCCAAGGGGATCAAGCGGCACTGGGAAAAGTCGCAGGGCGCCTGACGCCGCAAGCCTTGCCCACAGCCTGCGTTTCGGTATCGTCTACCCTCAGGGAGGACGACCATGGATTTTGCACTGACCGATGAACAATCGGCCATTTACGATATGGCCCATGCCTTTGGGCAGGACCGCATCGCACCGCATGCCCGCGACTGGGAGGCCGCGGGCACCATCCCCAAGGATCTCTGGCCAGAGGTCGGCGAACTTGGGTTTGGCGGGCTGTATGCGCGCGAGGAATCGGGCGGTGCGGGCCTGTCGCGGCTGGACGCGACACTGGTGTTCGAGGCGCTGTCGATGGCCTGCCCGTCGGTTGCCAGTTTCCTGTCGATCCACAACATGTGCGCTGCGATGATCGACAGCTTTGCGGACGATGCGACACGGGCGGCGCTGCTGCCTGACCTGATCGCGATGAAACGCTTTGCCAGCTATTGTCTGACCGAACCCGGGTCCGGATCGGATGCCGCTGCGATGAAAACCAAGGCTGTCCAGACCGGCAACGGCTGGGCGCTGACGGGGACCAAGGCGTTCATTTCCGGCGGTGGCTATTCCGATCTGTATATCGTGATGGCCCGCAGCGGCGACGCAGGTCCGCGCGGTATCAGCGCCTATCTGGTCGACGACGGCGCGCAGGGTTTGTCCTTTGGCGGTCTCGAGGATAAGATGGGCTGGCGGTCGCAACCGACCCGCCAAGTGCAACTGGACGATTGCCCCGCCACCTTGCTGGGCGAGGAAGGGCGCGGTTTCGCATATGCGATGAAGGGACTGGACGGTGGCCGCCTGAATATCGCCGCCAGCGCGCTGGGCGGCGCACAGGCCGCGATGGATGCCACGATCGCCTATATGCGCGAACGCAAGGCATTCGGTCAGGCGCTGACGGATTTTCAGGCGCTTCAGTTTCGGCTGGCCGAGATGGAAATCGAATTGCAGGCCGCGCGCACCTTTCTGCGGCAGGCTGCGTGGAAACTGGATACCGGCGCGCCCGATGCCACGATGTTCTGCGCGATGGCGAAAAAACACGTGACCGAGGCCGCATCACGCGTCGCGGACCAGTGCCTGCAATTGCATGGCGGTTATGGATACCTTGCTGACTACGGGATCGAAAAGATCGTGCGTGACTTGCGCGTGCATCAGATCCTCGAAGGTACGAACGAAATCATGCGCCTGATCGTGGCACGGCAACTCTTGGCCCAGACATGAGCGAGATCGACATTCGCCATACCGGCACAGCCGGACGGATCACGCTGAACCGACCCGATGCGCTGAACGCGTTGACCGCGGGCATGAGCGTGGCAATCGAGGACGCGCTGAACCGCTGGGCCAGCGACCCGGCGATCAAGCTGGTCGTGATCGATGCCACCGGAGACAAGGCATTCTGTGCAGGCGGCGATATTGCCGACCTCTACGCGCAAGGCACGGCTGGGCAATTCGGCTTTGGTCAGGATTTCTGGCGGCAGGAATACCGGATGAACGCGCAGGTTGCGGGCTATGGGAAACCGATCGTGACGCTTTTGCAGGGATTCACGATGGGCGGCGGCGTTGGTGTCGGCTGCCACGCCAGTCACCGGATCGTCTGCGAAAACAGCCAGATCGCCATGCCGGAATGCAGCATCGGATTGGTGCCCGACGTGGGCGGCTCGCACTTGCTGGGCCGCGCACCGGGGCATCTGGGCGAATACCTCGGCCTGACCGCCGCGCGGATGGGACCGGGCGACGCGATCCACGCAGGCTTTGCCGATCATTACGTGCCGCGCGACCGCTGGGCTGACATGATCCACACGCTGGAACGGACCGGTGATGTGGCGGCGGTTCATCAGGTCACAGACACCGAGCCACCATCGCAAATGGCCAAGGACGCGGTCGAGATCGACACGCTTTTTGCCCATGACGCGCTTGGCAGTATCGTCGTGGCCTGTGGCGCGGCAGAGGGCGCTGTTGCAGAAGCCGCGACCAAGGCGCTGTCGCGCAATGCGCCGCTTGCCATGGCCTGCGCCTTGCGTCTGATCCGCGCGGCACGCACCGGGACCGGATTGACAGAAGCCTTGCGCCACGAGTTTCGCTATACCTTTCGCGCGCAGCAGCAGGGCGACTTTCTCGAAGGAGTCCGTGCCGCGATCATCGACCGCGACCGCAATCCGGCGTGGAGGCACAGCACGGCAGCAGAGGTCACCAAGGCACAGATCGACGCAATGCTCGCCCCCTTGGGCGATGACGCGCTGGTGCTATGAACAAAGGAGCGAATATGAAAATCGCATTTATTGGTTTGGGCAATATGGGCGGTCCGATGGCGGCCAACCTGATGGCGGCAGGCCATGACGTGACAGGTTTCGATCTGACCGCACGTCCTGACGGCCTGCGGATGGCAGACAGTGCTGCCGCGGCCTGTGCTGGTGCGGATGTGGCGATCACAATGCTGCCCAACGGCACAATCCTGCGCCAGGTCGCGGCAGAGGTTATCCCGGCCCTGACGGCGGGTGCGGTGCTCTTGGATTGTTCGACCGTCGATGTGGACAGCGCCCGCGCTGTCGCGGCCGATGCGCAGGCCGCAGGTCTGGGGGCGCTGGACGCGCCGGTCTCCGGCGGCATAGGCGGCGCGCAGGGTGGCACGCTAACCTTCATGGTCGGCGGTGACGCCGATGCCTTTGCCCGCGCCAAACCGCTGTTCGACATCATGGGGCAAAAGGCCGTGCATTGCGGCCCGTCAGGCAACGGGCAGGCGGCCAAGATCTGCAACAACATGATCCTCGGCGTCACGATGATCGCCACCTGCGAGGCCTTTGCCCTCGCGGACAAGCTGGGGCTGGACCGTCAGGCGATGTTCGACGTGGTCAGCACGTCCTCGGGATCGTCGTGGTCCATGAACGCCTATTGCCCGGCACCCGGCGTTGGTCCGACTTCGCCTGCCGACAATGACTACACACCCGGTTTCGCCGCAGACCTGATGCTCAAGGACTTGCGTCTGTCGCAGCAGGCGGCCGAGGGTGCGGACGCCGATACGCCATTGGGGCAGGCCGCGACCGATCTCTATCGCCGCTTTGTCGAGGATGAGGACGGTGCCGGCCGTGACTTTTCCGCGATGCTGCCGCGCTTTTCCGGACGGGGCCGCGCATGAGCGGTCTGTGGTATGACCAGTTCAGCGTGGGGCAGGTGATCACCCATGCCATCCGACGCACGGTGACAGAGGCTGACAACATCACCTTTACCACAGCCACGATGAATCCCGCGGCACTGCATCTGGATTATGCCGCTGCCGCTGAAACAGAGTTTGGTCAACCGCTGGTCAATTCACTGTTCACGCTGGGCCTCGTAGTGGGCATCTCGGTGCATGAAACCACACTGGGCACCACGGTCGGCAATCTGGGGTTCGAGCGCACGACCTTTCCGTCGCCGGTGTTCTACGGCGACACAATCCGGGTCGAAACCGAGGTGTTGGCCATGCGCGAAAGCAAGTCGCGCCCGACCCAGGGCATCGTCACCTTTGTGCATCGAGGCCTGAACCAGCGCGACCAGCTGGTCTGCGAGGCGACCCGCAACGCGCTGATGCGCAAGGCACCCGCATGAGGATGCGGTCCTGGCTGTTCGTGCCTGCCGATTCCGAACGCAAGTTTGCCAAGGCACAGGACATCGGCGCCGATGTGCTGATCCTCGACCTCGAGGATTCGGTTGCCGCCGATCACAAGGCTGCGGCGCGCGACGGTCTGTCCGGATGGATTACCCCGGACCCCCGTGATTGGGCGTTCTTTGTGCGTATCAATCCGCTGGACAGTGGGCTGACGCAGGATGATCTGCGGGCCGTGATCCGCCCCGGGCTCGATGGTATCGTTCTGCCAAAGGCCAATGGCGGTGCCGACGTTGCCCGTCTCGCGGACATGATTGCCCCACTGGAACAGGCGGCAGGCATGTCGGCAAACAGCGTCAAGATCATGGTGATCGCGACGGAAACGCCTGCGGCTGTCTTCGCGCTGGGCAGCTATGCCCCGGCACATCCGCGCCTCGTTGCCATGACCTGGGGGGCAGAGGATCTGGCGGCCGAGCTTGGCGCGACCAGCAACCGTGACGCGCATGGCATCTTGACCACGCCCTACCGGTTGGTGCGCGATCTGTGCCTTCTGGGCGCGGCTCATGCAGGCGTTGCCGCGATCGAGACATTGCACGCTGATTTTCGCGACACCGATGGTTTTCAGCAAACGGGCCGCGCCGCCCGCCGCGACGGATTTGTCGGACGGTTGGCGATACATCCCGCACAGGTCGACGCGATCCACGCCGATTTCACGCCGACCGACGCACAGATCGCACTGGCACGCCGCGTCGTGCAGGCCTTTGCAGATCAGCCTGACGTGGGCACCATCGGCATCGACGGCAAGATGTATGACATGCCGCATCTGAAACAGGCAAAACGCTTGCTGGCAGGCCTGCCTTCTTCTGGTTGAAAATATCCTGGGGGGTACGGGGGCAAGGCCCCCGTGATCATCCGCCCAGGGCGCGCAGAATGGCGCGGTCCGGAAAACAGGTCGGCGCCTGACCCGTCGCCTGTTGCCACTGCCCGATGCTGCGGCGCGTGCGGAATCCAGCCAGCCCATCAGCGCCGCCGGTATCCAGCCCCATCCGCATCAGGCTGGTCTGCATGGCGGCGACCTGGCCGCGTGTCAGCGTGTCGATGCTGTCCCAGCCGGCGGTGAACGGACCGACACCATAGGCGATCTTGTCCCCGACGTGGCCTACGAACAGCGCATAGAGGTCGCTTTCGTTGTATTCCTTCAGCACATAGAAATTCGGTGTGACAATGAACGCCGGACCACCGCGTCCGGCGGGCATCAGCAGGTATCCGACTTGTCCGCGTTCATGCGCCGGAAAGGCGCGATTGCCGACGCGCGTGACGCCGGCTGCCTCCCAGTCCGCGATGCGGCGGCCCTGATCCGGGCCTTCCAGTGCGCAGGACAGATTGCCGGGCAGCGTCACCTCGAACCCCCAGTCGCGGCCTGCCACCCAGCCATGCTGTGCGAGATAGGTGCCGATGCTGGCGATGGTATCAGCCTCTGATCCCCAGATATCGGCGCGGCCGTCACCATTGCCATCCGCTGCATAGCGCAGAAAATTCGATGGCATGAATTGCGGCTGGCCCAATGCGCCGGCCCAACTGGATTTCATTGCGCGCGGTGACACGTGGCCCGCCTGCATGATCTGCATGGCAGCGACAAGTTCCGCGGTGAAATAATCGGCGCGGGTGCTCATGAACGCCTTGGTTCCCAGAACGCGAACGGCGTCATGCGGGATCGCGGCGCGGCCATAGGCGCTCTCGCGGCCCCAGATGGCGAGGATGATATGCGCGGGCACGCCCGTTGCACGGGTCGTCGCTGCCAGTGCTGCGGCATGGCGCTGCGCCATCTGTCTCCCGGTGCTGGCCGTCCCGTTGACCGTGCTGGGCGCGAAATAGCGGGCAGGCGCGCGAAATTCAGCCTGACGCGGCACACCGCGCGGCGCGGGGGCGGAACCGGGGGCGACCAGATCAGGCAGGTCCCAGTCCAGCGTCACACCGTTCAGAGCCGCATCAAAGACCGTCCGCGAGACACCCGCCCGGCTGACCTGCGGCCAGAGTGTCGTTTCCTGCCAGCTACGAAACTGTGTCTCGATCTGTGCGCGTGACTGGGCAAGGGCTGGCACGGCCAAGAGGATCAGGATCACTGCGCAGAAACGAAACATGGGATTTTCCTGTATGGTTGTTTGCCAGCCTAGCTGCGCTTGGACCATGGGACCAGCGGCGAACCTGCCATTTTGCCATGTGTGCGGGATCTAGCCGGGGCCAGGGTGATCCGACAGGAACGCAGACAGGGCGGCAGCATCCGGCATCGCAGGCGCGCAACCGGGTTTCGCCACCACGATCGCAGCACAGGCCGATCCGCGCAGGACAGCGTCGCGCAGGTCGTACCCATCGGCGAGCGAGGCAAGCAAACCGGCCATGAAACTGTCACCCGCGCCGGTGGGTTTCAGCGCATCGACCCGGTAGATGCCGGTCCTGTCCTCTCCCGTGGGTGTGATGGTGACGGCACCGTTTTCACCCATTTTATAGATGGCGATCTGCGCGCGCCCGGCAACGAGACTGCGGGCCATGTCCAGACCCCTTGCCTTGTCCCCGGCCATGAACCCGAATTCGTCGTCATTGCCGACGATCACGTCAGACATGGCCCCAGCGCGCGACAACACGTCGGATGCGTCTTGGGCCGACGACCAGCTGTAGGGGCGATAGTCCACGTCAAAGATGATGGGCAGGCCAGCGGCCTGCGCCAATGCGAAGGCGCGGAATGCAGCGTTGCGGGATGGTTCGGCGGCGAAAACCGTTCCCGCGGTGACAAGCGCGGAATAGGCGGACCAATCGACGGCTTCGACATCTGCAACTGTCATCTGAAAGTCGGCCGCGTTGTTGCGATAGATGACATTGCGATGGTTTTCGGTACGCGACTCGTAAATCGCCAGAGAGGTGCGCGGCTCTCCTGCCACCTTTTTCACGTAGGATGAATCAACCCCGTAGTCGCGCAGTTTCCGCAGGCAGAAGCTGCCAACCGCATCATCCGATACGCAGGTCACCAGTGCCGCCTTTGCCCCCAGCTTGACCAGGCCTGCTGCAATATTGGCGGATGACCCGCCCATGTCAGCCTGGAATTCCGCAGCATCCTCGGTCGCGACGCCGGGGGCGGTAAAGAGGTCCATGCCGACCCGACCAACCACCACAAACCGTTTTGCACGGATACCGTCCAGAATATTCACGTTGAGGCTCCTCTCGATCATGTGGCTTTGATCTTGTCGAATTTACGCGCCGTGGCCAAGGTTGGCATGTGCAGACAAGGAGGGTCGAAGATGCAACCGTGGCCATGGGGATGACCGTAGATGCCATTACAGTCGGGGGCGATCACATCGTTCTGTTGGGTGTAAAAGGTGGTCCGGCGATCCGTCCGGGGTCACAGATGCCGACCGCGCAACTGGTCGTGCTGGGCGGTCAGCGGATCGTGGTGGATGCCGGTTTGGGTGTGACACGCGCGCTTTGCGATCAAGGAGTTCATCTGGCGACGCTGCAAACCATCGTCATCACGCATCTGCATTCGGATCACTACCTCGAACTGGGACCGCTCCTGCACACCGCCTGGACGGCGGGTCTGAAAACACCGGTGACGGTCTACGGGCCGGCGGGGCTCGGTCGCTATTGGCAGGCGTTTCTGGATGCGATGCGGGATGATATCGCACTGCGTATCGTGGATGAGGGTCGCATCGACCTCGCAGGTCTGGTCCAGATCCGCGTGCTGGACGCGGCGCGTGATGTCGACTTGGGCGATGTCTGCATGCGCGTGATGCGCAATGATCATCCGCCACTGGTCGACAGTTTCGCGCTGCGATTTGATGGCGGGGGTGGCACCCTATGCCTGTCCGGCGACACGGCCTATCTGCCTGCGCTCGCAGAATTTGCGAGGGGTGTCGATCTGCTGGTCCACGAGGCGATGCTTCCCTCTGGTGTCGATGCCTTGGTCGCGGCAACGGGCAACGGGGATGATCGGTTGCGACAACATCTGTTGCGCAGCCACACGGCAGCGGATGACGTGGGACGGATCGCGCAGGATGCGGGGGTGGGCTGTCTGGCGCTGACACATTTCGTGCCAGACGGTCTGGCCGGGTTCACCGATGACGACTGGATCGCATTGACCCGCAAGACATGGGGAGGGCCGCTGATCATCGGCAAGGACGGGCTGCGGGTCGGCCTGAAACGCCCGAATACAACACTGTCAGAACAGGGAAATGGTGGAGCCTAGGGGGATCGAACCCCTGACCTCTTGCATGCCATGCAAGCGCTCTCCCAGCTGAGCTAAGGCCCCATTGGCGGCTGTCTATGCAGCCCCCGTGGCGAGATCAAGAGCTAAAATCACGCCACGGGTCAGGTATTTTATTCGTCGTCCGGCTTGGACACGTCAGCGATGTCGTCGAGGCTGACGGTATCGTCGTCGTCATCGTCCTCGAGCACATCATCGCCCAAATCCACGTCATCATCGTCCTCGTCATCATCGAGAACCAGATCGTCATCCTCGTCGCTTTCCTTGACCTTGGCGGATTGCGCGTCGGCGGCATCGGCGACCATCGTGCGAGTCTTTGATGTATCGATCGTGACCACATTACCCGTGTAGGGGCTGATGATCGGATCCTTGTTGAGATCGTAGAATCGCTTGCCTGTTTCGGGGCACAGGCGCTTGGTGCCCCACTCTTCCTTCGGCATGGGTATTCCTTCGGTTGCATGGCTGGCCTTGCGGCGGTTCCCGGTCCACTGCCATAAGGGCGGGACGGTGTCGAGAGCCGACGCATACAGCTGTAATCAAAGGATGCATATGGGCCGCGCCCTGCGAATTGGCAACCCCCCGATTGAGGTCGACCTGCGGCGGTCCGCGCGGGCGCGTCGTCTGTCGCTGCGCGTGTCGCGGCTGGATGGCAAGGTGACGCTGACCATGCCGCCACGTGCGCCGGAACGTCAGGCATTGGATTTCCTGACCGAACGCGAAGATTGGTTGCGCGGGCATCTGGACGACATTCGCCCCGCCGTAACGGCAGGACCGGGCGTGGCGATGCCCTATATGGGGCGTGACATCGTGGTGCGGGTCGCTGATGTGCGGCGCGTGACGGTCGATGACGACGCATTGCTGCTGCCTCCCGGCGCAGATGCGCCTGCGATTCGGGCCTATCTCAAGGCACGTGCCCGCGACCGGCTGGCGAGCGCGTCCGACCATTACGCGGGTCTGATCGGTCGCAGCTATACCAAGCTGACGCTGCGCGATACGCGGTCGCGTTGGGGATCCTGCACCAGCACGGGCGGATTGATGTATTCTTGGCGGCTGATCATGGCCCCCCCCGCCGTGCTGAATTACGTGGCCGCGCATGAGGTGGCGCATCTGGAACAGATGAACCATTCAGACGCGTTCTGGGCCATCGTGGCGCGACTGGACCCTGGTTATGCAGCCCACCGCCGCTGGTTGCGCGATCACGGAGACCGGCTGCACGCAGTCCGGTTTGACGCGGGATGATCCCGGTGCGTCCAGCCGCTGGGTCGGGGGCTGCCCACGACCGGGTGTTCCGCGCATTGCGGGCGCAGATCCTGCACGGGCACATCGACCCCGGCATAACGCTGACCTTGCGCGGTATCGCACGGGATCATGATGTATCCATGACCCCCGCACGCGAGGCTGTCAGGCGTCTGGTATCCGAGGGTGCTCTTTCGATGTCGGCGACCGGGCGCGTGACGACCCCCGCCCTGACAAACGAGCGAATCGAAGAACTGGCCACCCTGCGTGCCTTGCTGGAACCAGAGCTGGCGTCACGTGCGTTGCCACGGGCACATTTTGCGTTGATCGACCGGCTGGAGGCCATCAACGCGGGCGTCAGCCAGATGGTCGCGCGGCATGATGCCTCCGGCTATATCCGCATGAACCTCGAATTTCACCGCACGCTGTATTTGCGGGCTCAGGCACCGGCGATCCTTGCGATGACGGAAACGGTCTGGCTGCAATTGGGTCCGACGATGCGGGCGTTGTATGGCCGTCTGAACCGCACGTCACCGCCGGTCGATCACCGTCACATCATCGCGGCCTTGCGCGCGGGTGACGAGCCGGGTCTGCGGCTGGCCGTTCGGTCCGATGTGACCAAGGGCTTGCGCCTGCTCAAGGCGTAGCAGGGGGGCTGTCTGCCCCCCGGCGCGGGACGCGCCTCCCCCCGAGGATATTTGGAAAACAGCGATTGTGTGCGTTGACGCAAATTTAACTGTGTTTACGCAGACTGAAGGGGCGGTACAGGCAGGGATGCCGATGACCGCAAACAGCGCGGCCCCCGGATATTGTCCGGGGGCCGACAGGTGTTTCAGGCGTGGATGGCACCATCGCCACAGGCGAGTGCTGCCTCGCGCACGGCTTCCGAATAGGTCGGGTGGGCGTGGCAGGTACGGGCCAGATCCTCGGCTGCGGCGCCGAATTCCATGGCGACACAGATTTCGTGAATCAGATCACCTGCCATCGGGCCAATGATATGTGCGCCAAGGATGCGGTCCGTTTCCTTGTCCGCCAGGATTTTCACGAAACCGTCGCCTGCGTGGTTCGCCTTGGCCCGTGCGTTGCCCAGAAACGGAAATTTGCCGACCTTGTAGGCGCGCCCGGCTTTTTTCAGGGTTTCCTCGGTTTCGCCGACACTCCCGACCTCGGGGTGGGTGTAGATCACGCCGGGGATCACGCTGTAGTTTACATGCGGCTTTTGACCGGCCAGCATTTCGGCAACTGCCATGCCTTCGTCTTCGGCCTTGTGGGCCAGCATCGGGCCCTTGATCGCATCACCGATGGCGTAAATGCCGTCGACGTTTGTCTTGTAGCTGCCGTCGACCTCGATCTGGCCGCGATCCGACAGGGCGACACCCAGATCCGACAGTCCCAGACCGTCGGTAAAGGGGCGTCTGCCTGTCGCCAGCAGCACCGTGTCCGCGGTGATTTCAGCTTCTGCGTCGTCCTTGCGCATCTTGTAGCTGACGGTCGCTTTCTTGTTCTTGACGCTGACGCCCTGGACGGCGGCACCCAACACGAACTTGATCCCCTGCTTGGTCAGCAGTTTCTGGAACTGGCGGGCGACCTCTGCATCTTGGCCGGGGGTGATGGCGTCGAGGTATTCAACGACCGTCACTTCGGATCCCAGACGCGCATAGACGCTGCCCAGCTCGAGGCCGATCACGCCACCACCGATCACGACCAGCGACTTGGGGATTTTCTTCAGCTTCAGGGCGCCGGTCGAGGTCACGACCGTTTCCTCGTCAACGTCGACACCCTTGAGCGGGGCAGGCTCTGACCCGGTGGCAATGATGATGTGCTTGGCCTCGTGGACCTCGTCACCGACCTTGACCTTGCCGGCCTCAGGAATGCTGCCCCAGCCCTTGAGCCAGTCGACCTTGTTTTTCTTGAACAGAAACTCGATACCGCCGGTGTTCTGGCCCACGGTTTTGTCCTTGTAGGCCAGCATGGCATCCCAATCGACGGACGGGGTTTTGCCCTTGAGTCCCATATCGGCAAAGTTGTGCTCTGCCTCGTGCAGCATGTGGGTCGCGTGCAGCAGTGCCTTGGACGGGATGCAACCGACGTTCAGGCAGGTGCCGCCCAGCGTGTCGCGGCCTTCGACGCAGGCCGTTTTCAGACCGAGCTGCGCACAGCGAATGGCCGAGACATAGCCGCCGGGGCCGGAACCGATGATGATGACGTCATAGCTGGCCATGGGGGCCTCCGTAGGTTGTGGGGTTTGCGTCTAGACGACGAAAACAGACAGTAGCATGAGGATCGTGGCCAGAAAGCCGATCATCCAGATGATCGACCGCCACGGCGTCCAGCCAAAGAAATAGGCGGGGACATAGGCGATGCGCGCAACAAGATAGGTCCAGGCGCAGATTGCCGAAAATCCGGTGGCGCGGTCGGCGAGAGTGACGACGACCACCGCGAGCGTGAACAGAATCAGCCCCTCGAAATGGTTGTTGAGGGCGCGAAACAGGCGGCCTGTTTTCGGGCTGACCTGTTCCAGCAAGGGCGCACCAAGGCGCTGCGGATCGCGTGGCCCCATCAACTTGCCCGCTGGCAGTTCAAGGTTTGCACGGATTGAAACAGTTGCGAATTGCAACGCCTGTAACAGGCCCGCGAGGGCGAGAACGGTCAATTCAGGTGTCATAGAGCCGCAACATAGAGCCAGGCAGTGGAAAGCATACCGGCGGTCCAGACGATTGTCCGAACACCAGGCCAGCCCGCAACGTAAATGAAAGGATAGATCACCCGCGCGATCAGAAAGATCTGCGCGGACAGCAAGGCCGAACCGGTCGCGTCGAGGTTCAACAAGGCCGCCGGGGCAAACAGCGCAAAGGCGACAATGGTATTATCTT
Organism: Loktanella sp. DSM 29012; assembly: GCF_900110705.1. Taxonomy (GTDB): domain Bacteria; phylum Pseudomonadota; class Alphaproteobacteria; order Rhodobacterales; family Rhodobacteraceae; genus Loktanella; species Loktanella gaetbuli. Next base: position 612,285 of record NZ_FOEJ01000001.1, read on the forward strand.
TGGCCCGGTCCAGCCGCGCGGCACGTCCCGACAGCGGTCCCACATTATCGCGGGGCCCCAGCATTGCGCCAACCCCCTTTTGCGCGATGCCCCAGGTGGCTTGGGCGTTCAACAAGACCAAGACCCACAGACCGCTCAGGATCAGGATCGTCTGAATATCCGACACCGGCGTCCCCTTATGCTGTTTTCAAAAAGCGACCGGACACTTGCGTGCCGGTCTGCTGTTCCGTTTGCAGCCAGTCTTGCGTGCGGCCACGATCATTGACATCGAACAGACACAAGACCGTTTCTGCGTCATCCGCGTCGCGCCACATCTGCATCAGGGTCAGCCCTGCATTCATCCGCTTTTCCGTATCGGCATCAAAAGCGGTTTTGAAAGATGCGAAGTCGCCGGTTTTAGTCGTCGTCAACAGTTGCATGAGCGTGACTTTCAATCTGGTGCAGAGCGGTACGAGTCCCGCCTACAGGTCCATCAGCAGGCGACGGGGATCCTCGAGCGCCTCTTTGACGCGGACGAGGAAGGTCACAGCGCCCTTGCCGTCGACGATGCGGTGGTCATAGGACAGGGCCAGATACATCATCGGACGGATCACGACCTGACCGTTGATCGCCATCGGGCGGTCCTGGATCTTATGCATGCCGAGGATGCCGGACTGCGGGGGGTTCAGGATGGGCGAGGACATGAGCGACCCGTACACACCGCCGTTGGAGATGGTGAATGTGCCGCCCTGCATTTCGGCCATCGACAATTTGCCGTCGCGCGCCTTTGCACCCTTTTCGGCAATCGCCTTTTCGATGGCTGCAAAGGACATCTGGTCGGCGTCGTTGATGACCGGCACGACGAGGCCGGTGGGCGTGCCTGCCGCGATGCCCATGTTGACGTAGTTCTTGTAGACGACGTGGTCGCCGTCGATCTCGGCGTTGACCTCGGGCACCTCATGCAGCGCGTGCACGCAGGCTTTGGTAAAGAAGGACATGAAACCCAGCTTTACCCCGTGTTTCTTGAGGAACAGATCCTTGTATTCGTTGCGCAGATCCATGACCGCCGTCATGTCGACCTCGTTGTAGGTCGTCAGCATGGCCGCGGTGTTCTGCGCCTCTTTCAGGCGGCGGGCGATCGTCTGGCGCAGGCGGGTCATTTTGACCCGTTCCTCGCGGTCGGCCTGACCAGAACTGCGCGGCGCTGCGGGTGCGGCCTTGGGCGCATCCTTGGGTTTGGACAGCGCGTCCAGCACGTCGCCTTTCATCACGCGGCCGTCCTTGCCGGTGCCTTTGACATCATCTGACGACAGGTTGTTCTCAGCCATCAGCTTCTTTGCCGATGGTGCGTCCTCGGTGTCGCTACGGTTGCTGTCGGTTTTGGCAGCGTCGTTCTTGTAGCTATCATCGACCTGATCAACCTTTTCCGGGGCCTTTTCGGCCTTGGCGTCAGCTTTCGGGGCATCCGACTTGGTGCTGGCGGCTTCACCTTCGCTGATCTGGGCTAGCAGGGCGTCAACACCGACGGTGTCGCCTTCGGCGGCAACGATTTCAGAAAGGGTTCCGGCGACGGGCGAGGGGACCTCGACCGTGACCTTGTCGGTTTCCAGCTCGCACAGCATCTCGTCGACAGCCACGGCATCGCCGGGTTGCTTGAACCACGTGGCGACAGTCGCTTCGGTGACGGATTCGCCAAGGGTTGGGACGCGGACTTCGGTGCTCATTACTTGGCTCCTTTGATGTTCAGGGCTTCGGCGACAAGCGCCGCCTGTGTCGATTTGTGTTGGCTGGCCAGACCCGTGGCCGGGCTGGCGGATGTGGCGCGGCCCACGTAGGTCGGGCGCGTATGTTTGGCGTTGATGCGCGTCAGGCACCAGTCGAGGTTGGGTTCCATAAAGGTCCATGCCCCCTGGTTCTTGGGTTCTTCCTGGCACCAGATCATTTCGGCATCCTTGAACCGTTCCAGTTCCTTGACCGCCGATTGCGCGGGGAAGGGATAGAACTGTTCGAACCGCAGCAGATAGACGTCGTCGATCCCGGCTTCGTCGCGTGCCTCGAGCAGATCATAGTAGACCTTGCCGGAACACATCACGACGCGCTTGATCTTGTCGTCTGCCACCAGTTGCGTGTCGGAATGACCCTTTTCGGCGTCATCCCACAAGACGCGGTGGAACGACGATCCTGTCGTGAAATCCTCGGCGTCGGACACGGCCATTTTGTGCCGCAGCAGCGATTTCGGCGTCATCAGCATCAGCGGCTTACGGAAACTACGGTGAATCTGTCGGCGCAGCAGGTGGAAATAGTTCGCAGGCGTCGTGCAGTTTGCGACGATCCAGTTGTCGTTGCCGCACATTTGCAGGAACCGTTCCAGACGCGCGCTGGAATGTTCCGGTCCTTGGCCTTCGTAACCGTGCGGCATCAGGCAGACGAGCCCCGACATCCGCAGCCACTTGGCCTCGCCGGAACTGATGAATTGGTCGAACATGATCTGTGCGCCGTTGGCGAAATCACCGAACTGTGCCTCCCACAGGGTCAGCGTGTTCGGTTCGGCCAGCGAATACCCGTATTCGAAACCAAGCACGGCATATTCCGACAGCATGGAATCGATGACTTCGTAGTTGGCCTGACCGTCACGGATATTGTTGAGGGGGTAATAGCGGTCTTCGGTATTTTGATCGATCAACGCGGAATGGCGCTGGCTGAACGTGCCGCGCGTGCTGTCCTGACCGGCCAGGCGCACGGGGTAACCTTCGGTCAGCAACGAACCGAAGGCCAGCGCCTCGCCGGTGGCCCAGTCGAACCCTTTGCCGGTCTCGAACATTTCGGCCTTTGCCTTGAGCAGACGGTCGATCGTCTTGTGCGTGGCAAATCCATCGGGTGCCTTGATCAGGGCATCGCCGATTTCCGCCATTGTTTCCGGCGCGATTGCAGTCTGACCGCGCTGATAGTTGTCCTTGTCACGCGCCAGACCCGACCAGCGGCCGTCCAGCCAGTCGGCCTTGTTGGGCTTGTATTCCTTGCCGGCCTCGAACTCTTCGTTCAGCGTGGCCTGGAATGCAGCCTTCATCTCGTCGATCTCGCCCTCGGGGATCAGGCCGTCCTTGACCAGCCGGTCCGTGTAGAGCGTCAGCGTCGTCTTTTGCTTCTTGATTTTCTTGTACATCACTGGGTTGGTGAACATCGGCTCGTCGCCTTCGTTGTGACCGAACCGGCGGTAGCAGATGATGTCCAGCACTACGTCTTTGTGGAATTTCTGACGGAATTCGGTTGCGACGCGGGCGGCATGGACCACGGCCTCGGGGTCATCCCCATTGACGTGGAAAATCGGGGCCTCGACCATCAGCGCGATGTCGGTGGGATAGGGTGAGGTGCGCGAGAAATGCGGTGACGTCGTGAAACCGATCTGGTTGTTCACGACGATATGCATGGTGCCGCCCGTGCGGTGACCGCGAATGCCTGACAGCTGGAAACCCTCGGCCACGACACCCTGTCCGGCAAAAGCCGCGTCACCATGCAGCAGCACGGCCATGACCTTGGTCCGTTCGGTGTCATTTTTTTCGTCCTGCTTGGCGCGGACCTTGCCCAGCACGACGGGGTTCACGGCCTCCAGGTGGCTGGGGTTTGCGGTCAACGACAGGTGAACCGAATTCCCGTCGAATTCACGGTCGCTGGATGCGCCGAGGTGATATTTCACGTCGCCAGAGCCTTCGACCTCTTCGGGTTTGAAGCTGCCGCCCTGGAATTCGTTGAAAATCGCGCGGTAGGGCTTGCTCATGACGTTGGCGAGGACGGACAGGCGGCCGCGGTGCGGCATGCCGATGACGATTTCCTCCAGGCCCAGCTGACCGCCACGCTTGATGATCTGTTCCATCGCGGGGATCAGGGATTCACCGCCGTCCAGACCGAACCGCTTGGTGCCCATGTATTTGACGTGCAGGAATTTTTCGAACCCCTCGGCCTCGACCAGCTTGTTCAGGATCGCCTTGCGGCCGTTCTGGGTAAAGGTGATTTCCTTACCCAGACCTTCGATCCGTTCCTTCAGCCATGCGGCCTCGTCCGGGTTCGAGATATGCATGTACTGCAGCGCAAAGGTGCCGCAATAGGTGCGTTTCACGATTGCCATGATCTCGTTCATGGTGGCCACCTCGAGGCCAAGAACGTTGTCGATGAAGATCGGGCGATCCATGTCAGCCTTGGTAAAGCCGTAGGATTCGGGATCGAGTTCGGGATGCGGCGTCTGCTCACGCATGCCAAGTGGGTCCAGATCGGCGATCAGGTGGCCACGGATACGGTATGCGCGGATCAGCATCAGGGCGCGCAAGCTGTCCAGCACGGCATTGCGCACCTGTGCCTCGGACAGGCCCACACCCTTTTCAGCGGCCTTTGCCTCGATCTTTTTGGCGGCGGCGGCTGGCTCCTGTGCCCACTGACCATCAAGTGCGGCCGTCAGGTCATCGTTCGGCACCGGCGGCCAGTCCATGCGGTTCCAGCTTGCGCCGGCGGCCTCGGCCTTGGCATCGGCGGGAGAGTCGCCAAGTGACTTGAAAAACGCGTGCCAGCTTTCGTCGACCGCCGCCGGATTGTCGGCATAGCGTGCGTACAGCTGTTCGACATATTCGGCATTGTGACCCTGCAAGAAGCTGGACCCGTGGAAAACGTCGTTGGGGGACTGGTCGTTCATCTGATCACCTGACGGTCGGACGGGCGAGCCCGCCACAGTTGGATGGGCAGGCCCGCTGGCCTGCCCGGCAAAATTTAGTTCTTGTCGATTGCGGCCAAGACGGCCTCACCCAGCGTGGCGGGGCTGTCGGCAACCACGATGCCAGCGGATTTCATCGCTTCGATCTTGGACTCCGCATCACCCTTGCCGCCCGCGACGATGGCACCGGCATGGCCCATGCGACGACCCGGAGGTGCGGTGCGCCCGGCGATAAAACCGGCGGTGGGTTTCCAGCGACCGGCCTTGCGCTCGTCTGCAAGGAACTGTGCGGCTTCCTCTTCGGCGGAACCGCCGATTTCACCGATCATGATGATCGAATGGGTTTCGGGATCCGCCAGGAACATTTCCAGCACGTCGATGTGCTCGGTGCCCTTGATGGGGTCACCGCCGATGCCCACTGCTGTGGACTGGCCAAGGCCGCTGTCGGATGTCTGTTTCACTGCTTCGTATGTAAGTGTACCCGAGCGCGACACAACACCGACGGACCCACGTTTGTGGATGTGACCGGGCATGATGCCGATCTTGCAGGCGTCAGGCGTGATCACGCCGGGGCAGTTCGGTCCGATCAGACGGGATTTCGACCCTTCCAGCGCCTTTTTCACACGCATCATGTCCAGCACCGGGATGCCTTCGGTGATGCAGATGATCAGTTCCATTTCGGCGTCGATCGCCTCGAGGATGGAATCGGCCGCAAAGGGCGGCGGGACGTAGATCACCGATGCGTTGGCTTCGGTGCGGGCCCGCGCCTCGTGCACGGAATCGAACACGGGCAGGTCCAGATGTGTCTGGCCGCCTTTGCCGGGGGTGACGCCGCCGACCATCTTGGTGCCGTAGGCGATGGCCTGTTCGGTGTGGAACGTCCCCTGAGAGCCGGTCAGGCCCTGGCAGATCACGCGGGTGTTTTCGTCTACGAGAATGGCCATTTTTTACCTCTTTAGCATGACGAAGGCTTCGCCATCAGTTCTGTCGTGTTGAAAGTTAGTTGAACGCCGTCGCGGCCGGGATCTGTCCGTCCGTCATATCGGCTGGGGTTTCGGACGGTGATCGCATTGCGGTCAACGGCGCTGCGATGGTGACTTGCGTCGGCGCGGTCATGTCAGTTGTGGCCGCAAACCCTCCGGTGTCGCCGGATGGTGCGGCCGCCTGCGGCCCGGTCCGAACATCAAGGCCCGCACCGCTGCACGCCGACAAAAGTGCAATCGCACATATCGGGGCAAGGATTTTCGTCATGGTCGTCCTTTCGGGGTAGGTCATGGCGTCACTGTTTCGGGCATGGTCGCGAACAGCCTGTCGAGCTGCGGGAACCAGCGATTGCGGACTGCGGCATTGCCGGGACCGATCTGGGCCAGCAGCGTTTCACGCTGTGCATCGGTCAGGCGCAAGCGCCCACCATCGCCCAGATCGCAGGCGATCAGGCCGCGCCGCAACACGCGCATGATCGCGAAACCCGGACGGCTGTTGCCCAATCCACGTGACACGGCGTTCAGCCTGCGCATCCAGCGGCTGCCACGCGCTGACAAGGTTGCATTGCGTGTCGGGGCTTCTTGGGTGTCGGGCAGTGTGACACCCAAGGCCGCGCAGAAATCCTGACCCAGGTCAGCGCCCCGCAGCCGGGCGCGATCAAACAGGCGTACGGTGACGGCATCAGCACCCACCGCCCGTTCCCAGCGCGTCAGGAACGCGGCGTAATCGGGCACCTTTTGCCGTGCCAGATAATCGTCGAACCTCTCTGCGCTGCCGTTTTTCAACTGCTGCGAATAGTTCGACAAAATCCAGCTGTCCTGCGCCCGCAGGTAGACGATGACCCGCACTGTCGTGAACCGTGCCTTGAGCCATTTGGCAAAGGTCTCGATGAACTTCTGCCCTCGCATCGGCCAGCCCAGCATCTCGCAAGAGATCAGCAATTGCTTGTCGGGGTGGTCGGCGATCACCTTGTCCAGATCGGCCTCGAGCTGGTGTGTGACACGCGCATAGTCATCTTGCCCGCGCAAGTTGAACAGGGCACGGATACCCTGATCCTTGATCGCAACGCCGACCTGATGATGGGCCGCAACCAGAAATTCCGCATGGCTGAGTTGGGACGAGAAATTGCGATAGACGACGCCCTGGCGTTCCAATGCCGCGCGATTGCTGCGCAGCATCGACTGGATCGCGGACGATCCAGTCTTGGGGATGCCGATGTGGGCGACAACGTCCATCGTTATTGCCTCAGCCCTTGACCGCTTTGACGATCTTTTGCGCGCCGTCCTTGAGATCGTCGGCAGCAATCACGTCGAGGCCGGAGTTGTTGATGATCTCCTTGCCCTTTTCGACGTTGGTGCCTTCAAGACGGACGACCAGCGGGACCTTGAGGCCCACTTCCTTGACTGCGGATACAACGCCCTCTGCGATCACGTCGCAGCGCATGATGCCGCCAAAGATGTTGACAAGGATACCTTTGACGTTGGGGTCAGAGGTGATGATCTTGAAGGCCTCGGTGACCTTTTCCTTGGTCGCGCCGCCGCCTACGTCGAGAAAGTTCGCAGGCTCTGCGCCATACAGCTTGATGATGTCCATCGTCGCCATCGCAAGGCCCGCGCCGTTCACCATGCAGCCGATCTCACCGTCCAGCGCGATGTAGTTCAGGTCGTATTTGCTGGCGGCCAGTTCCTTGGGGTCTTCTTCGGTTTCGTCGCGCAACGCGGCGATGTCCGCGTGGCGGTATACGGCGTTCCCGTCAAAGCTGACCTTGGCATCCAGCACCTTCAGATCGCCCTTGTCGGTCACGATCAGCGGGTTGATTTCCAGCATTTCCATGTCTTTTTCGACGAATGCCTTGTACAGTTGGCCCATCAACTGAACGCATTGCTTGACCTGACCACCGGTCAGTCCAAGCGCGAATGCAACGCGACGGCCGTGGAACGGCTGATAGCCGGTTGCAGGATCGACGGTGAAATTCAGGATCTTGTCGGGGGTGTTCTCGGCCACTTCTTCGATGTCCATGCCACCTTCGGTGGAGCAGACGAACCCGATGCGGCTGGTCTGGCGGTCAACCAGCAGCGCAAGGTAAAGTTCGGTCTCGATGCCAGAGCCGTCCTCGATGTAGATGCGGTTCACGACCTTGCCTGCAGGGCCGGTCTGGTGGGTGACCAGCGTGCGGCCCAGCATTTTCTTGGCCTGTTCGGCGGCTTCTTCGACGGATTTGGCAAGACGCACGCCGCCGGCATCACCGGCATCGGATTCCTTGAATTTACCCTTGCCGCGACCACCTGCGTGGATCTGCGCCTTGACGACCCACAGCGGTCCGTCCAGTTCGCCTGCGGCGGTTTTCGCCTCTTCGGCGCGGGTGACGGCGCGGCCGTCGCTGACCGGGGCACCGTATTGGCGCAGCAGGGCCTTGGCCTGGTATTCGTGGATATTCATGGCGCGTCCTTCGTGTGGATCAGTTTGCAGCGGGATTGCATATTTCGGGGTTGAAAAAAAGAACACTTGCCGGGATGCAGCGGAAAACCGACATTTGTGATCACAGTAATATCGCGTGTGATCACAAGACGCATTTTGTTCACGGTGATCCGTCCTGAAACGACAAAGGGCGCCCTACAGGGCGCCCTTTCTCAACTGTGCATTCGTCCGTGATCAGGCGAGCGAAGGATCGATTTCCTTGCAGGCGGACACGAGGCCTTTCACCGCGTCGACCGATTTGTCGAACATCGCCTGCTCGTCCTTGTTCATCTTGATTTCCACCACACGCTCGACGCCGCCGGCACCGATCACGGTCGGCACGCCGACGTAGAACCCGTCGAGGCCGTAGGCACCATCCACATGCGCCGCACAGGGCAGAACGCGCTTTTGGTCCTTGAGGAACGATTCGGCCATTTCGATGGCGGATGTGGCGGGCGCGTAGAACGCGGAACCGGTTTTCAGCAGGCCGACGATTTCCGCGCCGCCGTCACGGGTGCGCTGCACGATGGCGTCCAGCTTGTCCTGGGTGGTCCAGCCCATGTCGACCAGATCGGGCAGGGGAATGCCGGCAACGGTGGAATAGCGGGTCAGCGGCACCATCGTGTCGCCGTGGCCACCCAGCACGAATGCAGTCACATCGCGCATCGAGACCTTGAATTCCTCGGCGAGGAAGTGGCGAAAGCGGGCGCTGTCCAGCACACCGGCCATGCCGCAGACCTTGTTGTGGGGCAGGCCGCTGAATTCGCGCAGCGCCCAGACCATCGCATCCAGCGGGTTGGTGATGCAGATGACGAATGCGTCGGGCGCGTGTTCCTTGATGCCTTCGCCCACGGCCTTCATGACCTTGAGGTTGATGCCCAGCAGGTCGTCGCGGCTCATGCCCGGCTTGCGCGGTACGCCGGCGGTGACGATGCAGACATCTGCGCCAGCGATATCGGCATAATCATTTGTGCCCTTGAAGGAACCGTCGAATTTGCCCGAGGGACCGGATTCGGCGATATCCAGCGCCTTGCCCTGCGGTGCGCCCTCGGCGATGTCGAACAGGACGACGTCGCCCAGTTCCTTAACCGCTGCGAGGTGGGCGAGTGTGCCGCCGATCTGTCCGGCGCCGATCAGTGCAATCTTGGGTCTGGCCATGGAATGGTTCCTGTCTAGCAAGTTAAACTTGGGCGTTGGGTTAGTCCTTTGATGGTCAGCCTGCAAGTGCGACGGTCATGGTCAATGCGTGGTTTCGTCGCTAACAGTTTGAAAATTCCCTATGTGAAAGCGCTTCATGACCCCGCTCGACCCGATGTTTTATGTCGTTGCAGTGCCCGCCGTGCTGTTCGCCGGAATTTCCAAGGCAGGGTTCGGATCGGGTGCCGCCTTTATTTCGGCAGCCGTGTTGGCACTGCTGGTCGATCCGGGCGTGGCGCTGGGCGTGATGTTGCCCTTGCTGATGTTGATTGATGCTGCGTCGCTGCGCCCCTACTGGCGCAAGTGGGATGGTCCGTCGGCGTGGGGGCTGATTGTCGGGGCCGTGCCAGGTGTGGCGCTGGGTGCACTGGTCTATTCATTCGTGAACGCGGACAGTTTCCGTATCCTGATCGGGGTAATCTGCCTGGCCTTTGTGGCCTATCAATGGGCCCGTTCTGCTGGGGTGCTGAACTTCCCGAATTTCGCGTTTTCGCGGGGGTGGGCTTGGGTGGCGGGATCGGTCGCGGGTTTTACCAGTTTCGTCAGTCACGCAGGCGGGCCGCCGGTGGCGGTGTTCACGCTGGGTATGGGCATGGACAAGACGCGATATCAGGCGACCAGCGTGATCGTGTTCTGGGCCATCAATCTGATGAAGTTCGTGCCCTATGGATTTCTGGGCATTTTTACCGCGCAAAGCCTGCTGGCCGACCTGATCCTGGCCCCTGTTGCACTGCTTGGGGCGTGGCTGGGTGTGAAGGCGCATTATTTCGTATCCGAAAGACTGTTTTTCGCCTTCACTTATGTCGCGCTGACAGTGACAGGTATCAGACTGATCTGGCTTTCGCTGACCTGACGACACGAAAAAGGCCGCCCCCAAAAGGGAGCGGCCCGCGTTCCGGCAGAAAAAGAGATTACATCTCGGCTTCGTACTCGGGCAGTTCTTCCAGCTGCTCTTCGGTCTGCGGGATCGACGCGCGGATATCGTCGCCATCGGTTTCCTGCATGATGGTCACGTCGGCAAAATCGACCGCGACGGCCTTTTCGCCCAGACCAAGGAATCCGCCGACTTCGATGATGACCTGCTGGATCATGCCGTCGTCGCTGAGGATCAAGTCACTGATCTCGCCGATTTCCTCGTCGTTGGTGCCAAAGACGGCTGCATCTGTCAGCTGCTCGGCTGTGACGTCCGCGTTCATCAGCTGCGTGTAGCCGTCCAGCGGCGACATGGCTGTCATGTCATCTGCTGTCTCTTCCATGGTCGCATCGACGTTGTCAGCGGTGTCTTCCATGGTCTGTTCGGCTTCATCCATGGTCTCGTCCATGGTTTCGCCTGCGGCATCCATCGTTTCGCCGGCTGCGTCCATGGTTTCTTCCGCTGCGTCCTCAACGGGCTCTGCGGTGTCCATTTCGGTGGTCGAATCGGTGTCCATCATCGTGTCGCCGGACTGCATCTCGTCAGTCATGGTGCCTTCGGCGGCCGGTTCCATAGTGTCTGTTTCTGTCTCGTGGCTGGCTGCGAATGCACCGTTGGACACGACAAGAGCGATAGCGGTAGTTGCGAGAAACTTTTTCATTTTCAGTACCTTGCTTTAGTTTAACTTGGCGGTCGGTTGCTCCATCCGCCTCTGGTCACTCAACTGCGCAGGGCCGATTTGGTTGCGTCGATCGGTCACAATATTTTCGCTGCGCGCCGACTTCCGCCGGTTCTGGCCCATGGCATGTGCGGGAACCGGCGCAGTTCCATGGGCCGAAAAACGACTTGAACAATTCGTCTGGATTTGGCCTTGTGCGCGCAACATTGTTACATGGAGGTCGCATGCGCCATCGCCCCACCCGTTCCGCACTTTATATACCCGGGTCCAAGCCGCGCGCGCTGGACAAGGCGCGTGACCTGACCTGCGACGTGATCCTGTTCGACCTCGAGGATGCAGTCTCACCCGACGCCAAGATCGCCGCGCGCGACACGCTGCGCGCCGCATTGGAACAGGGCGGATACGGCGCACGGATGACACTGGTGCGGATCAATGGCTTTGACACCGAATGGGGGCAGGATGATGCCCGCGCCGCAGCCGCCATGCCCTGCGATGGTGTCCTGATCCCCAAGGTCGACGGCCCTGCCGATCTGGATGCGGTTGCGGATGTTGTCGGTGATGTGCCGCTTTGGGCGATGATGGAAACACCTTTGGGTGTCTTGAATGCGCAAACGATCTGCGCGCATCCCCGGCTGGCCGGGATCGTGATGGGTACCAATGATCTGGCCAAGGATCTGGGCGCGCAAACCCGCGATGGCATGCGCACGGCGCTGCAACATTGCCTGCTGGCTGCGCGTGCCGCGGGCATCACCGCGATTGACGGTGTGTTCAACGCGTTCAAGGATGACGACGGACTGCAGGCAGAATGCACCGACGGTCGCGCCATGGGGTTCGATGGCAAATCCCTGATCCATCCTGCGCAGCTGGACATCGCCAACCGGATCTTTGGTCCGTCAGAGGCTGATATTGATCTGGCCCGGCGTCAGATCGCTGCATTTGACGCGGCTGCTGCCGCTGGACAGGGCGTCGCCGTCGTTGATGGTCGCATCGTAGAGAACTTGCATATCGTCACCGCGCGGGCGACCTTGGCCAAGGCAGAGGCCATCACCGCATTGGAGACGACATGACATTACTTATTCTGGGCCTGCTGCTGTGGGTTGCGGCGCATACGTGGAAACGGATCAGCCCGGGAACACGGGCAGATATGGGCGACCGTGGGCGTCTGTTTGCGGCCCTGGCGATCATCGCATCCGTCGTCTTGATGGTGATCGGCTACCGGGCTGCCGACGGCGCGGTCTATTGGGGGCGGGCTGGCTGGTCCACCGGCGTGAACAACCTGCTGATGCTGGTGGCATTCTATATCTATGCAGTCGGCGCGCCCAAACCCGGCAAGCCGCGGGTCTGGCTGGGTCGCAAGATCCGCCATCCGCAGCTGATCGGTTTTTCGATCTGGGCTGTGGCGCATCTGCTGGTGAACGGTGATGTGCCGTCATTCGTGTTGTTCGGCGGGTTGCTGGTCTGGGCGCTGGCCGAAATCGCTCTGATCAACAGGGCCGAACCGGAATGGATCCCGCCACCGCACCGCAGCGCGCGCAAGGAATTCATTCCCATCGTCGCCGCCATCGTCATCTATGCGATCGTTGCGGCAATCCACATCCTGCTTGGCTACAACCCGTTCGGATAAGACATGACAAAACTTTATCGCCTGCTGACCGAAGACGACACATCCGCGTTCTGCCACAAGGTGTCCGATGCCCTGTCCAAGGGATGGGAACTATACGGAACGCCGACCTATGCCTTTGATCATGCCAACGGCGTGATGCGCTGTGGCCAGGCCGTGACCAAGGACATCCCCGCCGATTACGACCCCGACATGAAGCTGGGCCAGCAATGACCAAAACCAACGCCGGGCGGTTTTTCGAGGATTATCGCGTGGGTGACGTCATCACCCATGCGGTGCCGCGCACCATCAAGATGGGTGAACGCGCGTTGTACCACGCGCTTTATCCCGCCCGGCACGCGCTGCATTCGGCCGATACATTCGCGCAATCCTGCGGTCTGCCGTTCAGCCCGCTGGACGATCTGGTCACCTTTCACACCGTCTTTGGCAAGACGGTGCCGGATGTGTCGCTGAATGCGGTTGCCAACCTCGGTTATGCCGAAGGTCGCTGGCTGACACCGCTCTGGCCCGGTGACACGATCACTGCGACGTCAGAGGTCATCGGGGTCAAGCAAAACTCCAACGGCAAAAGCGGCGTCGTCTGGGTCCGCACCACGGGGCGCAATCAGCATGGCGAGGACCTGCTATCCTACGTCCGCTGGGTCATGGTGCGCAAACGCGGTGACGGGCCTGCGCCGGAAACCGTGATCCCGAAACTGACGGACGCTGTGGCTGCCGATGAACTGGTGATCCCGGCCGGACTGGATTTCAGCGCCTATGATTTTGATCTGGCAGGCGAGCCGCATCGCCTGCGCGATTATGCGATAGGCGAGGTGATCGACCACGTCGATGGTGTCACGATCGAAGAGGCCGAACACATGCTGGCCACGCGCCTGTGGCAGAACACGGCCAAGGTGCATTTCGACGCCACCAACCGCCCGGATGGGAAGCGTCTGATCTATGGTGGGCATGTCATCAGCCTGGCCCGTGCGCTGTCGTTCAATGGATTGGCCAACGCGCAGATGATCGTCGCGCTGAACGGTGGTGCCCATGCGAACCCTTGCTTTGCCGGCGATACCGTTCGTGCGTGGTCCGAGGTGCTGGACGTTGCCGACACTGCGGCCCCCGGTGTCGGGGCCATCCGCCTGCGTCTGGTCGCCACAAAAGGTGCGGCAGGTGCGTTGCGCGATGCCGAGGGCAAATACCTGACCGACGTCTTGCTGGATCTGGATTACTGGGCGCTGATGCCCGTCTGACTGACCGGGATCACGGGCGACTCGGTTGTCTGAAATTGTTCCGTTTCCGCAAGGTCACATCAACGCAGGATCTGTTGTGTTCACGCTTTTAAATTTTGTGATCACGAAACGCGGGATTTCGGCTGACGCGTCAATTTCACGCGTGATTCCGGGGATGATTCCCGTGACTTCCTGTATGGAATGGTGCACATAACGGACAAATGCGCCGCTCGCCCCGGCGCCCAAGGGAACCGAAGGGAAATCTTATGGCCGATGCCAAGCAGGGCAACCGCCCGCTTTCACCGCATTTGACGATCTATCGTCCGCAGTGGACGTCGATGACGTCGATCTTTACCCGTATCACAGGCAACGCATTGCTTGTCGCCAGCCTGATGATCGTCTGGTGGTTCATTGCAGCCGCGTCCGGCCCGGATGCATTCGCGACGGCCGACGGTTTCATGACCAGCTGGTTCGGCGATCTGGTCATGTTCCTGTCGATGGCGGCGCTGTGGTATCACACGCTGGCCGGTGTGCGTCACCTGATCTGGGACCAGGGTTATCTGCTGGAGATCGACAAGGCCGAAACCGCCGGTCAGGCCATGGTGCTGATTGCAGTGCTTTTGACCATTTTCACCGTCATCGTGCTGTAAGGGGGCGAACAATGGCATATTTGACCGACCGTAAACGCGCCACCGGCATGGGTTCCGCCAAATCCGGCACCCAGCATCATTGGTTCATGACGGTATCGTCCGTCGCGTTGCTCATCCTGATTCCGTGTTTCGTATTCACGTTTGGCGCCACCTACGGCGCACCCTACGCGGACGTGGTCGCCTATTATCAGCGCCCGTTCCCGTCCGTGATCGCTGCACTGACCATCGCGGTCAGTTTTCTTCACTTTCGCGGTGGTGTGCAGACGCTGATCGAAGATTACATTCATGGCGCACTGAAAACACCGCTGATCATTGCGATGATCTGCCTTTGCTATGCTGCTGCTGCCGTCGGTGTTTTCGCCGTCGTCCGCCTTGCACTTTGAACCGGAGCTGACCAATGGCTGCTTACGATTACGAAACCCACAACTTTGATGCCATCGTCATTGGGGCTGGTGGGTCTGGCCTGCGTGCGACGCTGGGGCTGGCTGAACAGGGCCTGAAAACGGCCTGTATTTCCAAGGTGTTTCCGACGCGGTCGCACACCGTCGCGGCCCAGGGTGGCATTGCCGCGTCCCTGTCCAACATGGGCCCCGACCACTGGCAGTGGCACATGTATGACACCGTCAAGGGATCCGACTGGCTGGGCGATACCGACGCGATGGAATACCTCGCGCGTGAGGCACCCAAGGCTGTTTACGAGCTGGAGCACTACGGCGTGCCGTTTTCGCGCACCGAAAAGGGGGAAATCTACCAACGCCCCTTTGGCGGTCACACGACTGAATTTGGTGAAGGCCCGCCGGTGCAGCGCACCTGTGCTGCTGCCGACCGCACCGGGCACGCGATCCTGCACACGCTCTATGGTCAATCGCTCAAGCAAAAGGCCGAGTTCTATATCGAGTATTTCGCGACCGATCTGATCATGTCCGAAGATGGTGTGTGTCAGGGCGTGGTTGCGTGGAAACTTGACGACGGCACGATGCATGTCTTCAACGCCAAAACCACGGTTCTGGCGACGGGCGGTTACGGCCGTGCCTATTTCAGCGCGACATCAGCCCATACCTGCACCGGTGACGGTGGCGGCATGGTTGCCCGTCAGGGTCTGCCGCTGCAGGACATGGAATTCGTGCAGTTCCACCCCACCGGTATTTACGGCGCGGGCTGTCTGATCACCGAAGGCGCGCGTGGCGAAGGCGGTTACCTGACCAACTCCGAAGGTGAGCGTTTCATGGAACGCTATGCGCCGACCTACAAGGACCTTGCGTCCCGTGACGTGGTCAGCCGCTGCATGACGATGGAAATCCGCGAAGGCCGCGGTGTCGGTCCGAAGAAGGACCACATTCACCTGAACCTGAACCACCTGCCGCCCGAAACGCTGGATCTGCGTCTGCCGGGTATCACGGAATCGGCACGCATCTTTGCCGGCGTCGACCTGACAAAGGAACCGATCCCGGTGCAGCCGACCGTGCATTACAACATGGGCGGTATCCCCACGAACTACTGGGGCGAGGTGCTGCACCCGACCGAGGAAAACCCCGATGCCATCGTGCCGGGCCTGATGGCCGTGGGCGAGGCAGGCTGTGCGTCGGTCCACGGTGCGAACCGCCTTGGGTCCAACAGCCTGATCGACCTCGTCGTGTTTGGCCGTGCAGCCGCCATTCGCGCCGGCAAGGTCGTCGATCCCAACACGCCGAATGCGCCCCTGAACAAGGCATCGGTCGATGCTGCGTTCGATCGTTTCGACGGGCTGCGCCACGCCAGCGGTGGCACCCCCACCGCAGAGCTGCGTCTGGAAATGCAAAATGCCATGCAGGCCGATGCCGCCGTTTTCCGCACGGACAAGACATTGGCCGAAGGCGTGGAAACCATGACCGGCATCGCCGCGAAACTGGACGATTTGCACGTCACGGACCGCAGCATGGTCTGGAACAGTGACCTGATGGAAACGCTGGAACTGACGAACCTGATGCCGAACGCGCTGGCGACCATCGTTTCCGCCGAGGCCCGCAAGGAAAGCCGCGGCGCACATGCGCACGAAGACTATCCCGAGCGTGACGATACGAACTGGCGCAAGCATTCGCTGGCAAAGGTTAAGGGCAACAAGACTGACCTGTATTACCGTCCGGTCCACCTTGATCCGCTGACGACGCAGGACGAAGGCGGGATCGACATGGCCAAGATCGCGCCGAAAAAGCGCGTCTACTGATGGTGCTGCGCGGGATCAGCCTGATCGCACTGTCGGTGCTGGTGGCCTGCGGGCCACCGGCACCGCTGACGATCCAGCAGATCGAGGCGCGCTGTGCCGATCAGGCGGCCTCGGCCGCGGGGCCGACGGGACAGGTCGCGATCGGCGTATCCAGTTCGCGTGGGGTACAGACGGGTATCGCCATTGGCGTGACGGATGATTTCCTGCGCGGCCGTGATCCTGCGACGGTCTATGCCGAATGTTACACACGGCTCAGCGGTGCTGCACCGCTGACGCCCTATTCCGCCCGCTAAGGGCACGCTTTGACGGGCGATCCGCCCACCGACGAAAGGTCTGAGACATGGTCGAACTGACGCTTCCCAAGAACAGCCGCATGGTGACGGGCAAGACATGGCCCAAGCCCGAGGGTGCCACCAATACCAAAAAGGTGCAGGTCTATCGCTGGAGTCCCGACGATGGCAAAAACCCGCGTCTGGATACCTATTACGTCGATCTGGACAACTGTGGCCCGATGGTCCTGGATGCCCTCATCAAGATCAAGACGGACATCGACCCCACGTTGACCTTTCGCCGGTCCTGCCGCGAGGGGATCTGCGGGTCCTGTGCGATGAACATCGACGGCGTGAACACACTGGCCTGTATTTCGGGCCTCGACGAGGCGAAGGGCGACATCAAGATCTATCCGCTGCCCCACATGCCCGTGGTCAAGGACCTGATCCCGGACCTGACGCATTTCTATGCGCAGCACGCCAGCATCATGCCGTGGCTGGAAACCAAGACGAACGCGCCCGCCAAGGAATGGAAACAGTCCATCGAGGACCGCGAGAAACTGGACGGCCGGTACGAATGCATCATGTGCGCCTGCTGTTCGACGTCCTGCCCCAGCTACTGGTGGAATTCGGATCGCTACCTCGGCCCGGCGGCGCTGCTGGCCGCGCACCGCTGGATCGTTGACAGCCGTGACGAGGCAACAGGCGAGCGTCTGGACGACCTTGAGGATCCGTTCAAACTGTATCGCTGCCACACCATCATGAACTGTGCGAAAACCTGTCCCAAGGGTCTGAACCCCGCCAAGGCGATTGCGGAAATCAAGCACATGATGGTCGAGCGGATCGTTTGATTTGCTCTGTATGACATAGGTGCAGAAACGCCGTCCCATGACTGGGGCGGCGTTTTCGTTTCGCGCGATGACAACTGAGAGGCGCAAAGATGACTGTGACTGACATGCCGCCAGAGGATGCCGACGCACGCCGTGCGGTGCCGCCGGTGATTTGCTATCCCAATGATGCGTTGCCCGTGCCGAAACCCGCATTGGACCGCGCACATCAGCCGCTGCAGGTCATCGAAACCGTGCGGGTGCCACCGCGCGATGCGGGTTTCGTGCGGGTGCGCGCAGGTCAGGTGCTACGCATCCTGTGTCCCGACGGTCCACAGGTCGGCGATCTGAACCTGTTTAACGCGCATGACCTGTCCGAACGTTTCTATTCAGGCAAGACGCGGGCGCTGCACGGGTCGCATGTGACGACCGGGGATCGGCTTTGGTCCTGTTTTCCGTATTTGCGGCCCATGGCCACCGTCGTGGCGGACAGTCTGGGCTGGTACGGGCGCGATGCCTTCGGCGGCGCGGTCCATGATGTGATCGGCACGCGCTGTGATCCTTATACGGCCAATCTGCTGGGCGGGGCGCAGTATCATCATTGCTGCCATTCGAACCTGACCCGCGCGTTGTCGGATGCATCCGGTCTGCCGCTGACCGAGGCCGAACCGCATGTCCATGATGTGCTGAACGTGTTCATGTGCACCGGTTTCACCGCAGACACTGGTCAGTATTTCATGAAGGCAAGCCCGGTCCGCGCGGGCGATTACCTGGACCTGCTGGCCGAGATCGACCTGCTGGCGGTGTTGTCCGCCTGTCCGGGTGGCGATTGCAGCGCGCAGCATTCTTCCGACGTGGCGGTCTGCTATCCGCTTGATATGCAGGTCCTGGACACGAAAGAGGCGGCCCCTTGGTCGGAGCCGCCGCTGAATTCATACGACCGCAGTCACGGGCGTTAGGCGAAGGCGGCTTCGAGCGCGATTTCCACCATATCGCCGAACGTGCGTTCCCGCTGGTCGCTGGGCAGTGATTCGCCCGTGATGATGTGGTCGGACACGGTCATGACAGCCAGCGCACGGCGCTTGTAGCGGGCTGCCAGAATGTACAGCTCAGCCGCTTCCATTTCGACGGCCAGAACGCCGTGGCGAATCATCTGTTCGGTCAGGTCGTTGCGTTCCGCATAGAACGTGTCGGACGAATAGATGCTGCCGACGTGGGTCGGCGTGTCACGCTTTTGCGACGCGGCATAGGCGGCCTGCAACAGCCCGAAATCGCAGACAGGCGCATAGTCGATTTCGCGAAAGATCGTCGATGATGGCGTGCCGGTCGACGTGGCCGTCATGGCAAGCACGACGTCGCGGACCTTGACGTCGTCCTGCATGCCGCCGCAGCTGCCGATGCGGATGATAGTCTGCGCGCCGTAGTCTTTCATCAGTTCGTTGGCGTAGATCGACATTGAAGGCATGCCCATGCCGGACCCCATGATCGTCACGCGGTTTCCGTTCCACATCCCGGTAAAGCCCAGCATGCCCCGGACCTCATTGATGCAGACGGCGTCGGTCAGATAGGTTTCTGCCGCCCATTTCGCGCGGTAGGGATCGCCGGGCATCAAGACCGTTTCAGCGATATCGCCAGGCTTGGCGGCAATGTGAGGTGTCATGGGTTCTTCCTTTGCAATTTACCGCTAGTATTGGTCGAAACCGGGGCGAAAGAAAAGCGATGCGGCACATCCTAAAGATCATTTTGATGGGCCTGCCGCTGACCTCGCTTGCAGCCCAGGACCTTGATGAGCTGGCCTTGGCCGAACGCACCCTTGGCGACCTGCAAGCGCTGTCTTTTGCTGAGCGGCGTGAATACTGTGGATTTCTGGGCTACAATGCCGACGGCGATCTGGTTGCCAGCCGACCGGAAAAGGGGACGATTGATAGCTGTTCAGCCCCATTTCCACCTGATCTGGCGGTGACAGCATCCTATCACACGCACGGGGCCTATGATCCGGGCTATTTCAACGAATTGCCCAGTCTGATGGACGTCGATGGGGACGCCGACTTTTTTCTGGACGGCTATGTCTCAACCCCCGGCGGGCGACTGTGGTATGTGTCTGGTCGAAACCGCAGCGTGCATCTGATGTGCGGGCTGGGCTGTCTGCCCGTTGCACCCGATTTCCGCAAGGGATCAAGCGGAGAGATCCTCGATGGCTATACCTACGAGGATCTCCGACGCGCGTTGCAACGCTGAAAAATCAGATTTCCAACGTGGACGGATCAGTTCCGGCCGCGATTGCGGTCTTGAACCAGTCTGGCTGACGGCCTTTGCCGGTCCAGGTTTGTGTCGCATCGTTCGGGTTGCGATATTTCGGTGCCGATTTCGTCGCTGCCGCGCGTTTCGCACCCGGCAAATTCGACAGGTCGGCCAGCGTGAAACCGTATTCCGCTGCGGCCTTGGCAGCGGCTTCCTGGGCCATTTTCAACTCGCGGCCTTCGATGGATTTGAGGGCCTTGTCGACATCCTTGCGCAGTTTTTCGAGTTCCTTGCGCGACATTTCGTTCAGGTTAATGGTCATGAAGACACTCCTATGCGAACGTTTGTTTTCCAAACGCGGTATCGCAGAGCATTCGCATTAACGAGGGGATGAAATCAAGTTGTATTATTCGGCAGCGACAGCCGTCGGATTAACCAACGTGACGATATCTTCCATTATTCGGTTCAATTCGAAATCCTTGGGTGTATAGACTTTGGCGATTCCCATTTCCAATAGCCGGACGGCATCTTCGTCCGGAATAATGCCCCCGGCAACGACCGGAATGTGGGACAGGCCGTTTTCGCGCATCTTATCCATGAATGTCGCGATCAGTGGGATGTGCGAACCCGAAAGAATTGACAGGCCGATCACATGCGGATCGTCCTGCTTTGCCGCGGCGACCAGCGCGTCGGGGGACAGGCGAATACCCTCATAGGCGATATCCATCCCACAATCGCGGGCGCGTGCGGCAATCTGTTCAGCCCCGTTGGAATGACCATCCAGACCAGGCTTGCCAATCATGAATTTCAAACGCCGCCCGAGGGTGTTTGAAACAGCATCGACGCGCGCGCGCAGATCATCCAATCCTTCGGTCTGGTTGGACGGCGCACGCGCGACCCCCGTCGGACCGCGGAACTGGCCGAAAACCTCGCGCAGGATACCCGCCCATTCGCCGGTTGTGACACCAGCTTTTGCGGCTTGGATCGACGGCGGCATCATGTTGCTGCCATCGCGGGCGGCGGCACGCAGTGCGGCGATAGCTTCTTTCACAGCGGCAGGGTCACGGTCCTGTTTCCAGGCCGCCAGCCGCGTCAGTTGATCCGCCTCTGCCGCGGCATCCGCAACCATGATCGCGTCTTCGCCGGCGGTCAGGGGTGACGGTTCGCCCGCCTGCCATTTGTTCACGCCGACGACGGTGGTGTGACCGCTTTCGATGCCACGGATCCGCGCTGCATTGCTTTCGACCAGGCGGTTCTTCATGTAGCCGATCGCCTTGACCGCGCCGCCCATCGCGTCAATCTGCGCAAGCTCTGCCCGTGCGCCCTGCTTGAGGGTTTCGACCTTGCGTTCGATTGCGGGGTTTCCGTCGAACAGATCCTCGTATTCCAAAAGGTCGGTTTCATAGGCCAGGATCTGCTGCATCCGCAACGACCACTGCTGGTCCCATGGCCGGGGCAGGCCCAGGGCCTCATTCCAGGCCGGCAATTGCACAGCGCGCGCCCTGGCGTTCTTGGACAATGTCACGGCCAGCATTTCGATCAGAATCCGATAAACGTTGTTTTCGGGCTGCTGTTCGGTCAGGCCAAGCGAATTGACCTGCACACCATAACGGAACCTGCGATATTTCGCATCCTCGACCCCATAGCGGTCACGACAGATTTCGTCCCACAGTTCGACAAAGGCACGCATCTTGCACAACTCTGTCACGAACCGGATTCCAGCATTCACGAAAAACGAGATTCGCCCGACCATTTCCGGAAAGTCCGCCTCGGACACCTTATCGCGCAAATCGTCCAGCACTGCCGTTGCGGTTGCGAGAGCGAATGACAATTCCTCTTCTGGTGTCGCACCGGCCTCTTGCAAATGATAGGAACAGATATTCATCGGATTCCATTTCGGCAAATGCGCGCGCGTGAAGGCCGCCACATCGGTAATCATGCGCAGCGACGCCTCTGGCGGACAGATGTAGGTTCCGCGCGACAAGTATTCCTTGATGATATCGTTCTGTACGGTCCCCTGCAGCGCGCTGATATCGGCGCCCTGTTCTTCGGCGACCGCGATATACAGCGCCAGCAACCAAGGGGCGGTCGCGTTGATCGTCATCGAGGTGTTCATCTGTTCCAGTGGAATAGCGTCGAACAATGCGCGCATGTCGCCCAGATGGCAGACAGGCACGCCGACCTTGCCGACTTCTCCTTGGCTCAACTCATGGTCGCTGTCGTATCCGGTCTGGGTCGGCAGGTCGAATGCGACGGACAGGCCCGTCTGACCCTTTGCCAGGTTGCCGCGATACAGCGCATTTGATGCCTTGGCCGTGGAATGACCCGCATAGGTCCGGAATAGCCAGGGGTGGTCTTTCGTGGTCTCGGTCATCACGGCTCCGATCGTCGCGCAACAATGTTTCGTCATGAACTGAATAGAGGACACTTTGCTACAACGTCAAGATGCCGCGTCGCAGCATGTATCGTGTTCCCATTGTCGTGAGCGGGATTCCCTGCCACCAATGGCGCATGACGCAACCGGTGACATTACCATTCTGGGCTTTTGGGCTAATCCTGATTTTTGCCGGGGTCACCTTTGCGTCCCACTTTCTGTTCCCTTCGGTGCGCTGGTTTTTCCGCAAGCGGGCCGAACGCGTCATCGCACGACTGAACCAGCGGCTTGCCCGTCCGATCGAGCCGTTCAAGCTGGCCCGGCGGCACGACATGATCCAGCGTCTGATCTATGATCCAGAGGTGACGGCCGCGATCGTCGAATACGCCCGCGAAGAAAACACGCCTGAAAACGTCGCCTTTGAAAAGGCGCAGAGATACGCGCGCGAAATCGTGCCGGGGTTTTCCGCGACGGCCTATTTCAGCTTTGGAATGCGGATCGCACGCTGGCTGTCGAACTCTCTCTACCGCGTGCGGATCGCCACATTCCCGCGTCAGGAACTTGAAACGCTCGACCCGAACGCGACCATCATCTTTGTCATGAACCATCGGTCGAACATGGATTATGTGCTGGTCACCTATCTGGTCAGCAGGGCCGGTGCATTGTCCTATGCGGTGGGCGAATGGGCGCGTGTCTGGCCGCTGTCGGCCCTGATCCGCGCGCTGGGGGCGTATTTCATCCGGCGCAGGTCGCGGGGCAATCTGTATCGCCGGGTGCTGGCGCGCTATGTGCAGATGGCGACGGATAACGGTGTGACACAGGCGATGTTCCCCGAGGGCGGCCTGTCATTGACAGGCGAGGTGCGGCCAGCAAAGCTGGGCCTGCTGAGCTATATCGTCACCAATTACAAACCCGGTGGGCGGGACGTGATCTTTATCCCGGTCGGTCTGAACTATGACCGCACCATCGAGGATCAGTTTCTGATTCGCGCCCACAAGAGGGGCAATCGCAGGTTTCGTCCGCCTGCATCGACGGTGCTGCGCGGCGTGTCATCGCATCTGTGGGCGCGGCTGACGCGGCGGTTTGATACATTCGGGACAGCATCCGTCGGGTTCGGGCAGCCGTTGGAGCTGTCGTTGTTTCTGAAAGAGGTGACAGGCGATCCGACCGAGGCGGTTGCCAATGAACTGATGGAACGTGTGCGTCAGGTGGTTCCTGTTCTGGCAACGCCGCTGGTCGCGCGCCTGTTGCTGGAAACACCGGGATTGGATCGTGAGGCGCTACTGGGTCGGGCACGGGACTGCCTTGCGGCCTTGGCAGAGCAGGACATGCCGCTGCCCCGCCGGTCTGCTGAGGAACTGGTCGAGGATACGTTGCGTCGACTGGGTAGTCGCGGCCTGTTGCAGGAGATTGGTGGCCGCATCGAGATCACGCCGGCGGGGGAAGAGGTCCTGCCATATTATGCCGCCAGCATCGCACATCACTTTCCGACCGAGGGACAGCAGGAATCCGTCACGTAATTAAATTACAAAAATAGCGATATTGGGGTTGCATAGTTACGCTGCAACCGCATAAACAATTCCTGCGCCGGTACTGCGGTGCAGCGAATTGGTGGATCATCGCGATGGAGACGGACATGGCCCTAGATCGAAGCGCAACCGAAGCGGCGGCGGAAAAGACACTCTACGAGGTCGGCCAGCTGCCGCCTCTCGGCCATGTGCCGGACCAGATGTATGCGTGGACGATCCGGCGCGAGCGTCACGGCGAACCCGACAAGGCATTCGAGATCGAAGTCGTTGACGTGCCCAAGCCTGACAGCAACGAAGTGCTGGTCATGGTGATGGCGGCAGGCGTCAACTACAACGGGATCTGGGCCGGCCTCGGCATTCCCCTCAGCCCATTCGACGTGCACAAGGCGGATTATCACATCGCGGGGTCCGACGCCTCGGGGATCGTCTGGGCCGTGGGCGACAAGGTGAAACGCTGGAAAGTCGGCGACGAGGTCGTGATTCATTGCAATCAGGACGACGGCGACGACGAACATTGCAACGGTGGCGATCCGATGGACAGCCCCAGCCAGCGCATTTGGGGCTATGAGACACCTGACGGCAGCTTTGCCCAGTTTACCTGCGTGCAATCGCAGCAGTTGATGCTGCGCCCCAAGCATCTGACATGGGAAGAGGCCGCCTGCTATACGCTGACGCTGGCCACCGCATACCGGATGCTGTTCGGCCACCACCCGCACGAGCTGAAGCCCGGTCAGAACGTTCTGGTCTGGGGGGCCTCGGGCGGTCTGGGGTCCTATGCGATCCAGTTGATCAATACGGCAGGTGCCAACGCAATCGGCGTGATTTCAGACGAATCCAAACGTGATTTCGTCATGTCGCTGGGTGCAAAGGGCGTGCTGAACCGCAACGATTTCAACTGCTGGGGCCAGATGCCCACGGTCAACACGCCAGAATACAAGGAATGGTTCGCCGAGACGCGCAAGTTCGGTAAGGCGATCTGGGACATCACCGGCAAGGGCGTGAACGTCGACATGGTGTTCGAACACCCGGGCGAAGCGACGTTCCCCGTGTCGACCTTTGTTTGCAAACGTGGCGGCATGGTCGTGATCTGCGCAGGCACCACCGGCTATAACCTGACATTCGATGTGCGCTACATGTGGATGCACCAGAAACGTCTGCAAGGCAGCCACTTTGCCAACCTCAAGCAGGCATCGGCCGCGAATCAGTTGATGATCGAACGCAGGCTGGATCCATGCATGTCAGAGGTGTTTGGCTGGGACGACATCCCCGCCGCCCACACCAAGATGCGCAAGAACGAACACAAGCCCGGCAACATGGCCGTTCTGGTTCAAAGCCCGCGCGCTGGCCTGCGCACGGTCGAGGATGCACGCGCCGAACAGCGCGGGTAAGACTTGCACCACGGGACAAAGGGTCCGCCGGTTTGGCGGGCCCTTTTTTGTCTGCGGTCCTACCGCAGCGGTGCGCGTCTGCGGAACTGAACACGGCACCGCATGAACCCGGCGCGCAGGCCCGGTTAGCGCTGGCAGGGCCGGGCCACCGCAGGTAGTGTCGCGGCCATGAATACCCCCGCGATCACCTTTTCCGATGACCAGGCGCAAGCCTGGGACAATGTTGCCGTTATTCTGCGACAGGCGGGCATCGACCTTGACGGCGACCTGCTGGAACCGCCGCAAACGGACGAATCCGACGTGATGGCCGTGATCGGCAAGGCGGGCAGCGGCAAGACGATGTTGCTGGCGGAACTGTATCGCGCGCTGGAGGGCGCTGGCGTCGATATCGTGTCAGGCGACTACGAGAGCAAAAAGCGTCCCAACCGCCGTACGCTGGCGATCCTGGCACCAACGAACAAGGCCGCCAGCGTCTTGCGCAATCGTGGCGTGCCTGCAACGACGATCCACCGCATCCTGTACACGCCCGTTTATGATCCCGAATATGAACGGGTGGCCGAATGGCTGGCAGGGCAGGGCGAACGACCTGAAATCGAGGGCCTGACCGACCTGTCTCTGGACCGCGCCGCCGCGTCCTATGAGCTGCACAAATCCATTCCCGCAGCACTGGCCGCCGCCGGTCTGCGCGGCAGTGATTTCATCACCGGCTGGAAACGCCGCGAGGAACCACTGGATATCGGGTTCGTCGATGAATCCTCGATGCTGGATCAAAAACAGTTCGAAGATCTGCGCGAGATCTTTCCCACCTTGCTGTTGTTCGGTGATCCGGCCCAGTTGCCGCCGGTCCAGTCCAGCGGTGGCATGGTTTTCGAGACACTACCAGAGAGCCGGGTGCAGACGCTGAATCGCATCCATCGTCAGGACGCAGACAACCCGATCCTTGATCTGGCGCATGCGCTGGCAGACCCGATGCTGGATTTCTATCATTTCGAGCGGATGATCGCAGAGGCCGCCGCGCGCGACGAACGTGTGGTCATGGCCCAAAGGGTCGAATCCGATCTGATGGCGCGGTCACCGGTTCTGGTCTGGACGAACAAGACGCGCATCAGGTTGATCCACGCCTTTCGCGCGGCCTTTGATGCACCGCCCGACAGCCTGCTGGAAGGCGAGCCGCTGATCTGCGACGGCATCGAACTACCGATGAAGCACCGCAAGAAACGGCTCGACCTCGAGGCGCGCGGCCTGATCAAGGGCGCACAGGTCATCTACCTTGGGCCGGGCAAGCGGCCCGGTTTCAGCCGTTTGCACCTGATCGGCGCACTGGACCCGCAGATGTCGGCGGCCAGTATCGTCAAGATCGAACACGAGGGCGACGCCGAACCCTTTATCCCCTTTGCCGCGAAGATGGGGGCGACGTTCCTGCACGGGGCCGCTGTCACCATCCACAAGGCACAGGGGAGTCAGTGGGACACGGTGCAGGTCTTTGCTCCCGATATCGAAATGGCGTCCCGCATGGGCCGGGTCGAGGCTGGCCAGCCGCTGTGGAAACGGCTGGCCTATGTTGCCATCACGCGGGCGGAAACGCAGTTGCGCTGGGTCGTGCGGAACCGTCTGGGCAAACCGGCGGAACCGGTCTTGCGGGTCGATGATCTGAAACCCGGCCCTGCGCCCCTAGTCTTGCAGGCCGAAACCGACGACAGCTAGCGGCGCAGTGCTGCAAATCCGGCCGATGCCGCCCAACCCGCAGCCGCCGCCAGGACCAGAGACAGCATCCCGTAGATCAGCGGATCGGAATGCGCGAGGTTGTACAGCCACCGTTCCAGTCCAACCTTTTGCACGGGAATGACGGTGCTGGCCTCGTCGATGGGGCGACCGTCACGGGTCAGGAAAATACGCGCCACATAATCGCCTTCGGTCAGATTGGCAGGCAGGGCAAATGACGCCATGAACAGCGTATCCTGTTCCAGATCGACGCCGTTGATCTGGGTCTGATACAGGTTATCCGCCTCGCGGATGCGGATCAGTGCCTCGGTGAATGCGGCGCTGTCCTGCACGGTTGCGCCAACCGACCGGATCGCGCGAGGGATCGTGATCTCTTGGCGCAGGTCTGACGTGTCACGCAGCACCTCTTGCAAGGGGCCGGATGTAGCCACTGCATAGAATGAGGGGGCATTGTCGACCTCGACCTCGTCGGTGTTGATCCAGATGCCATAGCGGCGGGCCTTGCGATAGACCGACACGCGCTGGTCGGGGCCCGCCACGGTGACGATGACGCCCAGATCGCCGTCGTCCGTCGGGGCGGGTGCGTCGCGGCGGACAGCACCAAAGATCAGGATATCATCCCCGTCAAAGGTCGCGGTGATCGAAACGGAATCCTGGCTTAGTCCCAGAACGATGGTTTCTGCACGGGCAGCACCGGTCAAAATAAGCAAGATCAGGATGATGCGGAACATCAGACCCCTCCTGCGCTGACGGAATAAAGTTCGGCCGGTTGCAGCAGCAAATCCAGCGCCAGTTTCCCGCAGACCAGCAGCACCAGCAACGCCAGCAGGATGCGCAGCTGTTCGGCCTTGAGCCGAAGCCCCAGGATCGCCCCGAATTGCGCACCGATCACGCCGCCGATGATCAAGAGCAGGGCGAGCACGATGTCGACGGTATAGTTCGTCGTGGCGTGCAGCATGGTCGTGTAGGAGGTCACGAAGATGATCTGGAACAGCGATGTGCCGATCACCACCTTCGTCGGCATGCCCAGCAGATAGATCATCGCAGGCACCATCACGAAACCGCCACCCACGCCCATGATCGCGGACAAAATGCCGACGAACACGCCGACCAGCAGGGGCGGCACGACCGAAATATACAACCCCGATACCCGGAATTTTACCTTCAGCGGCAGCTTGTGCACCCAGTTGTGCTGACGGCGTGCGCGACGCGGACCCGACGGGTTACGCGCCCGGCGCATGGCGTTCAGACTCTCGATCATCATCAGCGACCCGATGGTGCCCAGAAATACCACGTAGAACAGGTTCACCAGCAGATCGACCTGACCTAGTGCGCGCAGGTAGTTGAACACGACCAGACCCAGCGACGACCCGATCAGGCCGCCGATCAGCAGCACGGTGCCCATTCGGAAATCGACCGTCTTGCGTTTCACATGGGCCAGCAACGCAGAAAAGCTGGAGGCAACGATCTGGTTTGTCGATGTCGCAACGGCGACAGCCGGGGGAATGCCCACAAAAAACAAGAGCGGCGTGATCAGAAACCCGCCGCCCACACCGAACATGCCCGATAGCAACCCGACCAGCCCCCCGAGGCCCAGCAACAGGAACGCGTCGACCGACACTTCGGCGATGGGTAGGTATATCTGCATGTCTGATCCGGACAGTGGCACGAAAACGATAACCGGGCGCGAAAGCGCACCCGGCTGTCATAGCACCCTTACCGCTCTTTGACGTAGGGTTCACCCCCTGCACGTGGTGGAATCGCCTTTCCGACGAAACCAGCAAGGATGACGACGGTCAGGATGTAGGGCAGGGCGTCCAGCAGCTGCGACTGGATGTTGAATTGCAACACCCGTTCGATCAGGTCGGACCGTAGTGCTATGGCTTGCAGGAAACCGAACAGCAGGCAGGCCCACAGACAATAGACGGGCCGCCATTTTGCAAAGATCAGCGCGGCCAATGCGATATAGCCACGTCCGGCGCTCATGTCCTTGGTGAATCCCGCTTGCAGGGCGGTCGCCAGATAGGCACCTGCAATGCCGCACAGCACGCCACAGATGGCCACGGCAGCGAACCGCATACCGACGACGCTGATGCCCGCCGTGTCGACCGCCGCCGGATTTTCACCCACGGCCCGCAGGCGCAGACCGAAACGGGTGGAAAACAGCACCCAGGCCGTGATCGGGACGATCAGCAGCGCGAGATAGACGATGATGGTATGGCCTGAAATCAGCTCGTAATAGATTGGACCCAGCACGGGCACATCGCGCAGTGCCTCGGCCCCCGGCAGGGTGATGGGATTGAACCGTGCGGCACCCGCCAGCTGGGGCGTGCGTCCGCCTTCGGCAAACCAGCTTTGTGCGATGACGACCGTCAGGCCAGCGGCCAGAAAGTTGATGGCGACCCCTGAAATCAACTGGTTGCCCCGGAAGGTGATCGAGGCGAGCCCGTGAATCGCGGACAACAACAGAGATGCAAAGATCCCCGCCAACAGGCCCAGCCAGACGCTGCCCGTGACCGCAGCAATCGCCGCGGACAGGAATGCGGCAGCCAGCATCTTGCCCTCTAGCCCGATGTCGAAAATGCCCGCACGTTCGGAAAACAGACCGGCCAGACAGGCCAGCAGCAGCGGTGTTGCCAGTCGCAGTGTCGAATCCAGCAGTTGCAGCAGTGTCAGCAGATCCATCAGTTCGTCCCCACGGCAGGCGTCGATTTCGCGTCAGGCTTGGGCGGCTTGCGGCGCGACAGGAAAAACCGTTCCAGCGGCATCCGCACCATGTTGTCCAGCGCACCGGTGAACAGGATGACCAGCGCCTGAATGACGACAATCAGCTCGCGCGGGATAGACGTCCACAGCGCCAGTTCTGCCCCGCCCTGATACAGAAAGCCGAACAGGATGGCGGCGAGAAATACGCCCAGCGGGTGACTGCGCCCCATCAGCGCCACGGCGATGCCGATGAAACCAGCACCTTCGACAGCGTTCAGCACCAGGCGCTCTGCCTCGCCCTGCACGTTGTTGATCGCCATCATCCCGGCCAGACCGCCCGAAATCAGCAATGACACGACGATGATCTTGGTCGGGCTGATGCCCGCGTATTTCGCTGCCGATTCCGAATGCCCGTAGGCGCGGATCTCGTATCCCAGGCGCGTGCGCCAGATCAGCGCCCACAGCGCGATACAGGCCGCGATTGCCACGAAAAAGCTGATGTTCGCCGGTGCGCCGCGAAACAGCGTGGCCTCACCGAACGAAAACATGTCCTGAAAACTGGGCAGATGCGTGGTTTCGGGAAACTTGCCTGTGGCGGGTTCCATGCTGCCCGCAGGTTTCAGCGCGCCGACCAGCAGATAGTTCAGCAGCGCTGCGGCGATAAAGTTGAACATGATCGTCGTGATGACGATGTGACTGCCCCGCTTGGCCTGAAGAATCGCCGGGATAAAGGCCCAGGCGGCCCCGAACAGCGCCGCACCGACGCTGGCCGTGATCAATGCCAGCGACCAATGCGGAAACGGGATGTACAGACACACGAGGGCGACGCCCAGACCGCCCAGAACGGCCTGACCTTCACCACCGATATTGAACATGCGCGCGTGAAACGCGATGGCCACGGCGAGACCGGTAAAGATGAAATTGGTCGCGTAATACAGCGTATAGCCCCAGCCATAGGTCGACCCCAGCGCGCCATCCACCATCAGTTTCAGGGCATCCCAGGGGTTTTCACCAATGGCCAGGATGACCAGCGCCGAGAGAACCGCCGCCAGCAGCAGCGAAATCAGCGGAACCAGAATGACCTCGGCCCATTTTGGCATGACATCCATGATCAGACCTTTCCCGTTCCGGCATGTGCCAGGTTTTCTTCGATATCTTTCACGCTGACCTGTGATGGATTTCCGGTCATGCCCGCCATCAACAGGCCCAGTTCCTTTTCGTCGGTCTGCGCGGGGTCGCGTTCGCCCATGATGTGACCGTCGAACATGACTGCAATCCGGTCGGACAGCGCGAGGATTTCTTCCAGTTCGACAGACACGAGCAGGATCGCCTTGCCCTGATCGCGCAAGGCGACGATCTGCTGATGGATGAATTCGATCGCGCCGATATCCACGCCGCGCGTGGGCTGACCGATCAGCAGCAGGTCGGGGTTACGCTCGATCTCGCGGGCCAGTACGATCTTCTGCTGATTTCCGCCCGAAAAGTTCTTGGCCGCCAGCTTGGGATCCGGGGGACGGACGTCAAAGCGTTCCATCTTTTCGGTGGTATCTTGCAGGATCGCGGCGTTGTTCATGAACAGGCCGTTGCGATATTTGGCGTCGTGGTGATAGCCGAACGCGGTGTTTTCCCAGGCTGCGTAATCCATGATCAGACCCTCGGCCTGCCGGTCCTCGGGCACATGGGCGATGCCGCGCCGCCGCCTGCTTTGTCCGTCGGATTTCTGTCCTGTCAGGTCGATCGGTGTGCCGTTGACGGTGATCTTTCCCGATGCCTTTTCGTAGCCGCCCAGAACCTCCAGCAATTCGGACTGACCATTGCCGGCCACCCCCGCAATCCCCAGGATTTCACCCGCTCGCACGTTGAAACTGATGCCCTTGACCCGGTGAACACCCTTGGCGTCGGTCACGTTCAGGTTCTGCACATCCAGAATCACATCGCCGGGTCGGGCGGGGGCTTTTTCCACCCGCAACAACACCTTGCGCCCGACCATCAGTTCGGCCAGTTCCTGCGGGCTGGTATCGACCGTTTTGACAGTCGCTGTCATCTCGCCTCGGCGCATGACGCTGACCGTGTCGGTAATGTCCATGATTTCGCGCAGTTTATGCGTGATCAGGATGATCGTCTTGCCCTCGCGACGCAGGTTTTCGAGGATGCGGAACAGGTGATCTGCCTCGGCCGGGGTCAGCACGCCGGTCGGTTCATCAAGGATCAGAATGTCCGCCTGCCTATACAGCGCCTTGAGGATTTCGACCCGCTGCTGCATGCCCACGCCGATATCCTCGACAATCGCATCGGGGTCGACGTTCAATTCGTATTCGTCCGCCAGCGCCTTGAGTTCGCGTCGCGCGCGCGACAGCGACGGACGCAACAGGCCGCTGTCCTCTGCCCCGAGGATGATGTTTTCCAGAACGGTGAAATTCTCGACCAGCTTGAAATGCTGGAACACCATGCCGATGCCTGCCGCGATGGCGGCCTGGCTGTCGGGGATATCCGTTTTGGTACCGCCGATGAAAATCTCGCCTTTGTCGGCTTTGTAGAATCCATAGAGGATGCTCATCAGGGTCGATTTGCCTGCGCCGTTTTCACCGATGATCCCGTGGATCGTGCCGGGCATGACGCGAATGCTGATGTCCTTGTTGGCCTGAACGGGCCCGAACGCCTTGGAAATGCCCTTGAGTTCGATAGCAGGTGCGGTCATTGCGCCAGCCCTCCTGCGCCGGCAAATCCGGCGAGCGTCGTCACCTGGCCTGTTGCGTTCAGTGCCGCGAAATAGGTGCCGTGCTGTGCCCAATCGCCACCATCGCCGAATCCGACGATGCTGCGGGCGAATCCGTTCTGCTCTTCGGTCTGGATCACCCCGGCGGTCCAGCCGGGTGCCATCTGCGCATACATGCCGACATAGTCGACCAACGTGTCCAGTGTCGTGAGGTGTCCCGGGCTGCGCGGGTCGCAATAGACGAAATTGTCGGCCATGCAGGCCGCAATGGTCGCGCGGCGTTTCGCGGCGTCCGTTTCGCCCCATGCAGCAAAGAAA
Organism: Loktanella sp. DSM 29012; assembly: GCF_900110705.1. Taxonomy (GTDB): domain Bacteria; phylum Pseudomonadota; class Alphaproteobacteria; order Rhodobacterales; family Rhodobacteraceae; genus Loktanella; species Loktanella gaetbuli. The sequence continues at coordinate 644,971 of NZ_FOEJ01000001.1, forward strand.
TCGGCGATGCGGTCTGTCATGACATCCCTTTTATTTTACGCATTGGGGCCGCGCCGATAATCGGCACGGCCCCGGGTCTTGGCCTGATCGGCTGTCTTAGAACGACAGGGCCGGGCAGGATTCATCGGACATATAGTCGTGAACCGTGATGTCGCCTGCAATGATCTGCTCTGCTGCCGCGTCCACGGCAGCCTGCATGTCAGCGCTGACCAGTTCGGCGTTGAATTCGTCCATGGCGTAGCCGACACCTTCTTGCTCCAGACCCAGGGCCTGAATGCCGGGCTCGACGGCTTCACCCGCCATGAAGGAGTTGTAGACGGCATTGTCCACGCGCTTGAGCATGGATGTCAGCACGGAACCGGGGTGCATGTAGTTCTGGTTCGCGTCAACGCCGATACCCAGCATGTCGTTGTCGGCAGCAGCCTGAAGAACGCCGACACCGGTGCCGCCAGCGGCCTGGAACACAACGTCAGAGCCTTGGGATTTCTGCGCCAGCACCAGCTCGGTGCCCTTGACCGGGTCGTTCCATGCGGCCGGTGTGGTACCCGTCATGTTCGCGATGATGGTGACATCGGGGTTTGCGGCCTTGGCACCCTGTGCATAGCCGCAGGCAAATTTGCGGATCAGCGGGATGTCCATGCCACCGACAAAGCTGACGGTGCCGGTCTCAGACGCCATGGCGGCCATCATGCCGACCAGATAGCTGCCCTGCTCTTCGTTGAACACGATGGACTGCACGTTGGGTGCGTCGACCACGGCGTCGATGATGACGAATTTCGTGTCCGGATAGTCGCCAGCCACATCACCCAGCGGTGTTGCGAACGAAAAACCGGCCATGACGATGGGGTTTGCGCCGGACTCAGCGAAACGGCGCAGGGCCTGCTCGCGCTGGGCGTCGGATTGCAATTCCACCTCGGCAAAGGTGCCTCCGGTTTCTTCGGCCCAACGTGTCGCGCCGTTGAACGCCGACTCGTTGAAGGATTTGTCGAACTTGCCGCCAAGGTCAAAGACGATTGCGGGGTCGGCCATCGCCGCACCGGCCGTCAGGGCCAGCGCTGCGGTTGCGCCGAACAGTTTATGCATGAGGGTCATGTCGGTCTCCCGTTGGTTGTTGCGGGCAGTCTGTTGCCGCCCGTCACTGAGGCAAGCAAGGTGGCATTCACCTCGCTTCAGGCAACGATAAGGCAACGGGCGGGGCCGGTGGTCAACCGTTACTTAACGGCGCACCCCTTTTTTTGCCAATCGGTCAAAAAGCAGGCGGAGATTCAAGCGTTCAAGGCTTTTGACAGCACCAGTGCATCGATCGCCGGGCCGTTGGTCCGATCGTAATAGGCGCGTCGCACACCAACCTTTTCGAATCCCAAGCGGTCATAGAGATGACGCGCGGCCAGATTGTCATCGGCCACTTCCAGAAAGGCGGTGTGCGCCCCTTTTTGTTGCCCGGCCAAGAGCAGGGCAAGCACGCATGCCTGCCCCAGACCCTGCCGCTGCATGTCGCGGCGACAGGCCACCGTCAGAATTTCCAGCTCGGGTGCGATGACCCGGCCCATCGCGAACGCGCGGTCGTCCCCAACGGTGATGACCAGTGGGCAGGCCAGCAGGTCCGCAAATTCATCCGCCGACCACGGGCGGTCGCGGTCAAAGGCCGCTGCGTGAACCTGTGCCAGAATTGCGGGCGTCACGGCACGACAACGGGGGGCGCATCGCGCGGTGGTGCTGCATCCGCCGGGCGCAGATACAATGGCGCGGGGCGTGGCTGTGGTATCTGCATCCGGCGGCTTGCGATGATCGCCATGGCGGTTGCGGGCGGCATGGCGGCCGCGATCACCTCACCGAATGCCGCCGCCCCGACATAAGCGGGGCGGATGCCAGCCGGACAGCGGGGGGCTTGCCCGGGCTCCAGAAACTCTGGCGTGCCTCGGGTGGTGGCGTCGAAAAACTGTGCGTAAAACCGGCCGGATCGCGCATCCAGGACCGAAATCACGGGTCCAGTCAGCCCTTCGACCTGTGCCTCGAGGCTGGACACACCGATCGCCGGAATGTTCAGCGCCAGGGCCAGCCCCCGCGCCGCGGCGACGGCGATCCGGATCCCGGTAAAGTTGCCGGGCCCGATACCCACGCCGATTGCATCCAGTCCGGCCCAGTTCAGACCGGCTTCACGCAGCATCTCGTCGAGCATCGGCATCAGATGTTCGGCCTGACCCTTGGACATGGCGTCAATGCGGGTCGTGATGCCTGATGGCGTCATGATGGCAGCAGCGCACTGCGGACCGGATGTGTCGAATGCAAGAACGGTCGCTGTGGCGTTCACACCAGCGACCACGTCAGCGGTTTTGTCGGATGACGTTGCAGTATGTCACGCGCCTCAAGGTCGAGTTGCACGCATTTGAGCCACCAACCCGCCGTGGACCCACCGGGGAACACATCGTCAGGCAGTTGCCGCAGCACACCGGCCTTCATTTGCGCCGCGGTCATGGGTGCCGCTGTGACTGTCGACAACATCGCAGATTTCATCGCGTTGTATTTCGCGGCATCAACCCGGCCCACCTGGCCGGGTTGATTGACGTTCAGGACTTCGACCTTGTCGGCCATCAGGCAGCGACGGGGCGGACTTCGGTCACTTCGGGGATGTAGTGCCGCAGCAGGTTCTCGATACCCATCTTCAGCGTCAGCGTGGACGACGGGCAACCGGCGCAAGCACCCTGCATGTGCAGGTAGACGACGCCGCGTTCGAACCCGTGGAACGTGATGTCGCCGCCATCCTGCGCCACGGCAGGGCGGACGCGGGTGTCCAGCAATTCCTTAATCTGGTCGACGATAGCGCCATCTTCGCCGTCGTGTTCTGCATGGCCGCTGACCGGCTGGTGATCGGCGCCCATGACCGGCTGGCCCGACTGGTAGTGTTCCATGATCGCACCCAGCAACGCGGGTTTGACGTGATCCCATTCCACGTCATCGGCCTTGGTCACGGTCACGAAATCCATGCCAAAGAACACGCCTGTCACGCCGTTCACGGCAAACAGGCGCTGCGCCAGCGGCGATGTGCCCGCTGCATCAGCCGATGGAAAGTCGGCGGTGCCGACCTCCAGCACGGTTTGGCCGGGCAGGAATTTCAGCGTCGCGGGGTTCGGTGTCGATTCGGTCTGGATGAACATGAAAACCGTCCTTTTATGTCAGGTTACCGATATGCGCCCTGTGACGGCCCACGTCAAGGTTTAGAACCGTTCTAAGCATTCAGGTGATGGCGTCCAGTTTTTCTTTTGACAAGTCACCCGGAACGATGGTGATCGGCACGTGGAACGTCCCGGCCTGACGGCTGAGCGCGCTGACCAGCGGGCCGGGTCCCTTGTTGTCGGTGCCCGCGCCCAGCACCAGAACCCCGATTTCCGGGTCCTCGGTAATCTGGGCCATGATCTCGGGCAGCGCCTCGCCTTCTCGGATTACCAGATCGGGGTTCACGTTCTGCCGGTCCCGCATCCACTTGGCAAAGACCTCGAAATGCACCTCGATACGCTCGCGTGCTTCTTCGCGCATGATCTCGCCGACGCCAATCCAGTGGTTGAATTCATCGGGCGGAATGACCGACAGCACCGTGACGCCCGCCCCGGTCTTGGAGGCCCGCATGGCGGCGTATCGCATCGCGTTCAGACATTCGCGGCTGTCATCCAGCACGACCAGAAACTTGCGCATTTCATCCCCCTCTTTGGGCGCATCCTGCCTTTTGCGCCGACATCGTGCAACGGTCAGAGCGTTTCGGACGCGGCCCAGTCCCAATACAATTCCCGCACACGGGCCGTAACAGGCCCGCTGTTGTAGGATCGGTCGTCAAAGGCACTGACCGGCGTGACCTTCATCATGTTGCCCGACAGGAATACCTCATCCGCCGCCCGGAAATCGTCAAAGGTCAGAACCTTTTCGACGACTTCGACGCCATCTGCGCGCAGATTGGTCATGTGCCGGGCACGGGTGATACCGGCCAGAAAGGTGCCGTTGGGGATTGGTGTGAACACCACGCCGTCGCGCACCATGAACACATTGGCGCTGGCGGTTTCCGCCACGTTGCCCATCACATCAGCGACCAGGGCATTGCCGAACCCCTTGGACCGGGCCTCGGCCAGCATGCGGGCGTTGTTGGGATACAGGCAGCCGGCCTTGGCGTTGACGACGTTGTCTTCCATCACCGGACGGCGGAACCGGGTGGTGGTCAGGGTGGTGGATGCGCCCGCCGGTGCCATCGGTATGGCCTCGAGCGATATGGCAAAACCGGTGGATCCTTCCTTGGGAACGATCCCAAGGTCGCCACCATCCAATGCCCAGTACATCGGGCGGATATAGACGGACGTCTGGGGGGAATAGGCGCGCAGTCCTTCGCGGACGATGGCCACCATGTCTGCCGTGCTCACTGTGGGGGTGATCATCAGCGCCTCGGCTGAGCGGTTTACGCGGGCGCAATGTGCCGCCAGATCCGGGACAACGCCGTTGGCGTAACGGGCCCCGTCGAACACCGTTGTCCCCAGCCATGACCCGTGGTCCGCAGCACGCATCACAGCGACGTCCCCGTCGTGCCATGCACCACCGAAATAGGTTCTTATCTGTGTTCCCGTGGCCATGATCACCCCCCTCGTTCGTTTTAAAAGGCCTAGGCCGCAATCGGGCAGAGGTAAAGTGCGGCCGGCTCGCATGGCTGTGCCGATGCGTGACCTGATCAATCGCTGTTTTCAAAATATCCCCGCCGGAGGCCGCCGCCGCAGGATGCGGCGGCCCACCGATTTTTCGCGAAAAATCGGCACCCCGCACCAGGGGTCAGCGCAACAGGCCCACAATTTCATAGGTGCGCGACAGGATCGGCTCTGCGATCGTGCGGGCCCGCTCGGCTCCGTCCGCAAGGATGCGGTCGATCTCTGCGGGGTCGTCCATCAGACGGGTCATCTCGTCCGAAATCGGTGCAAGCCGATCGACCGCCAGATCAGCCAGCGCGGGTTTGAACCGGCCCCAGCCTGCACCTGCATATTCCGTGATCACCGCCTCCGACGTGGTGTCGGACAGCGCGGCGTAGATATCGACCAGGTTGCGCGCCTCCGGCCGGCCTTTCAGCCCGTCCAGCGTGTCGGGCAAAGGTTCGGGGTCGGTCTTGGCCTTCTTAAACTTTTTCGCGATCAGTTCGGCGCCGTCGCGCATGTTGATGCGCTCCATGTCGCTTTCGCCGGATTTCGACATCTTCTTGGACCCGTCGCGCAGGTTCATCACGCGCGTGGCGGGGCCGTCGATCACCGGTTCGGTCATCGGGAAAAAGTCGGTCTTGTAATCGTGGTTGAACTTGGCCGCGATATCGCGCGTCAATTCGACATGCTGTTTCTGGTCCTCGCCCACAGGGACTTGCGTGGCGTGATACAGCAGAATGTCGGCCGCCATCAGCGACGGATAGGCATAAAGGCCAAGCGACACCTTCTCGGCGTTGCTGCCGGCCTTGTCCTTGAACTGCGTCATGCGATTCATCCAGCCGACACGGGCGACGCAGTTGAAAATCCATCCCAACTCGGCGTGCGCCGACACGCGGCTCTGGTTGAACAGGATCGATTGGCTTGGGTCCAGGCCGGCGGCCAGATAGCCTGCTGCAACCTCGCGAGTGGCGTGGCTCAACTCCTTGGGGTCCTGCCAGACGGTGATCGCGTGCAGATCGACCACGCAATACATCGTCTCCATCGCGCCCTGCATGCCAACGAACCGCTTGATCGCGCCAAGGTAGTTGCCCAGCGTCAATCCGCCCGACGGTTTGATCCCGGAAAAGACGCGGGGTGTGAACTGGCTTTGGGTCATGGGATCATCCGGGCTGGTAGGCTGCGATATTTCCGCATACCCATGCCAGAGCACGGCACCATTCGCAACAACCCGAGGCATCCGCCATGGCAATCCAAAGTCCCGTCAACGCCATTCCGCCCGTGGTCACGGCTCTTGTCATGATCGTTGTTGCGGTCGAACTGACCCTGTCAGCGGGTGCGACCGGATTGGTGGGTGGGCCCGGAGGGATCGGCTGGCGGTTGCAGGCCCTGCAGGAATATGCGGTGTCGCCTGCCGTGGTGGATTACGTCGTGATGCGGGGTGACCTGTCGCTGGATCTGCTCAAACGGTTTGTGACCTACGCTTTTGTGCATGGCAGTTTCACCGATGCGCTGTTCGGCGGTGCACTCCTGCTGGCGCTGGGCAAATTCGTGGGCGATGTGTTTCATCCGGCGGCAACGCTGGCGCTGTTTGTGGTTTCGGCGGTGGCGGGGGCATTGGCGTTTGGTCTGGTCGCTGATGGCACGCAACCGCTGTTTGGCGCATATCCGGCGGTCTACGGTTTCATCGGGGCGTTCACCTACATTCTGTGGACCCGGATCGGGCAACAGGGCGGGCAGCAGATCAAGGCGTTTCGCCTGATCGGCTTTTTGCTGGCGCTGCAATTGATCTTTGCGCTGATCTTTGGTGGCACGATGCGGTGGGTCGCGGATCTCGCCGGTTTCGCCGTGGGTTTCGGCGCGTCGATCATCCTCGCGCCGGGCGGATGGCATGCGCTGCTGGTTCGTTTGCGCCAGCGTTAACGCCGCAGCGCCCTGCGAAAGTCCTGTAGTCGAAACGCGCCGATCATCTGACCGATGCCGAAATAGCTGACGATCCCGATTGTGATTAGCACAGCCAGCGCGAGGTAGCGCAGGCCTTCGGTCGCGAGGAACGGGCCCAGCACGACAGCCGCGCCAAACAGCACCACCCCCATCCCGACCGACGCCAGGACAATCCGCCAGATACGTGCACGGAAACGGTCGTCCCACGTCGCGGCGGCCCCCATGCTGCGCGATCCGATCCACAGTTGTGCGACCATGATCCAGCCCACGGCCGTGGTGCCCAATGCCGCGGCGATGAACCCAACGTAGGGGGCAAGCCCCAGCGCGATAACAAGGTTCAACACCATCGCGACCAAGGCATAGATGAACGGTCGCCGCGTATCCTCGCGTGCAAAAAACAACGGTTGCAGGGATTTTTGCAGCACGAACGCGGGCAGGCCCAATCCATAGACCGCGACGGCCAGGGCCGTGGCCATCGTGTCCTCGGGGGTAAAGGCCCCGCGCTGGAACAGCACCGATGTTAGTGGAACGGGGATGACCAGCAGCGCCACTGCTGCCGGCACCGTCAGCGCAAGGCTCAGCTCTGCGGCGCGGTTGAACGCATCGCGCCCGCCCGCCGCATCTCCGGCCCGCAGGCGGCGCGACAGGTCAGGCAGCAGGACAACGCCGATGGCGATGCCGACGACGCCCAGTGGCAGCTGATACAGCCGGTCCGCGTATGACAGCCACGCCACCGCACCGTCAAAGAAACTGGCGACCTGACGGCCCACCAGCAAATTGATCTGGACCACACCGCCGGCCAGTGCGGCAGGGGCCGCGATCATGGCCAGTTTTTTCAATTCCGGGGTCCAGCGCGGCATCCGCAGGGTCATGGTGAAACCCGCACGCGATGCGGCCCACCAGACGATTCCCATCTGCAGGATTCCCCCCAATGGCACCGCCAGCGCAAGGCTGTCACCGATCTGCAGTCCCAGTGCCCGGTCGATACCCATACCAAGGCTGTCAGACATATCCCGTCCCAGCAGGGCAGTGACCAGCATAGCGATGATGAAGACCACGTTCAGGATGACGGGTGCGGCGGCGGCGGCGACAAATCGGCCGGTCGCGTTCAGCACGCCGGACAACAGGGCCGTCAACGAAATGAACATGATGTAGGGAAAGGCGATGCGCCCGTATTCCACCGCCAGATCGAAACGGGCGTCTTCCCGGAAACCGCTGGCCATCGCCGTCACCAGCCACGGCATGAAGATGATCCCCACCACCGTGAACACGGACAGGATCACGGTCATTGCAACGAATGCATCCTGCGCAAAGGCCCGCGCGTCCTCGCCGCCTTCCAGTTTCTTGGAAAACATCGGCACAAAGGCCATGTTGAACGCGCCCTCGGCAAAGAACCGGCGGAACAGGTTCGGCAATGAGAATGCGATGATGAACGCCTGTGCCGCGACCCCTGTGCCCAGATAGCCCGCGATCAGGATGTCGCGGGCAAACCCCATCACGCGGCTGAGCAATGTCCAGATCCCCACGGTGAAAAAGCCGGACATCAGGCGGATGGGTTTCATGGGCTGGGGCCTTCTTTGACTGCGGCGCTACCCTTGCGCCCGTTCCGCGCCACGGTCAATGGCGTGACGCAGCTTGGCTGTCAGCGCCTCGCGCTTGGACTCCGAATGGAACTTCAGCCCGGTGATGTCCTTGACGTAAAAGGTATCGACAGCCTGTTCGCCGTAGGTCGCGATTACGGCGGACGAGATGTAGACGTTGGCATTCGCCAGCGTGCGGGTCAGATCATACAGCAGGCCGGGGCGGTCACGGGTATCCACCTCGATGATCGTGTAGATTTCGGACCCGTCGTTGTCGAATGTGATAACCGTCGGCACCCGGAATGCTCGCATCCGGACCGGCAAAACATCCCGATCCTTGAGTGCGGTGCTTGCCACGACTTCGCCCATCAGGGTGCGCTGGATCATGGAACGCAGACGCGGCAGGCGCGCTTCTTCGTAGGGGCTGCCGTCGGCGTCCTGAATCCAGAAGGCCGCTGTCGCATAACCGTCCTTGGACGTGTAGGTGCGCGCGTCCACGATATTTGCACCGACCAGCGCCAAGGCGCCGTTCATCCGGCTGAACAGGCCCGGATGGTCCACCATCGCAAAACAGGCGCGGGTCGCATCCCTGTCATGGTCCAGCGTCAGGTCCACCCGGATTTCGCTGTCCGAGATGGCGTGCAGCAGATTGGCGAAAACGACATGTGTCGTCAGCGGCAAACCCTGCCAATAGGGCCCGTAGTGACGGTTCATTTCGGTTTTCAGATCAGCGGCGTCCCAGTCCGCCAATGCGTCGCGCAATGCCCGTTTGGCCACCGTTTCGCGGGTTTCGCGGCTGAGGTCTTCCAGCCCGTTGTCCAGTGCGTCACGCGTTGCCGAATACAGGTTGCGCAGCAGCACGGCCTTCCAGTTGTTCCAGGTGCCGGGGCCCACGCCACGAATGTCGCAGACCGTCAGCAACAGCAGCAGGTCCAGACGCTCCTTGGATTTTACCGCCTTCGCAAAGCCGCGCACAGTGCGCGGTTCGGAAATGTCGCGTTTCTGTGCGGTGTCCGACATCAGCAGGTGATTGCGGATCAGCCATTCGACCGTTTCGCATTCCTTTTTCGAGAGCCCCAAGCGCGGCGCGACCTTGCGCGAAATGCGTGCGCCCAGCACCGAATGATCCTCTGGTCGGCCCTTGCCGATGTCATGCAGCAACAGCGCGACATATAGGACCTTGCGATTGACGCCGGCCTCGATGATCTGCGAGGCGACTGGCAATTCCTCGACCAGTTCGCCGCGTTCGATGCGCGACAGGTGGCTGATGACCTGGATGGTATGCTCGTCCACGGTATAGCTGTGATACATGTTGAACTGCATCATCGCCACGATCGGTGCGAATTCCGGCATAAACGTCGCCAGCATGTTCAATTCGTTCATGCGGCGCAGCGCGCGTTCGGGGTTGCCGTATTTCAGCATCAACCGCATGAAAATGCGGTTCGCCTCTGGATCCGCACGGACCGTGTCATCGATCAGGTGCAGGTTGGCTGCAATCAGTCGCATCGCGTCTGGGTGCATCAATGTGCCTGTGCGCATCGCTTCTTCAAAGATGTGCAGCAGGTTCAGCGGATCGGCCAGAAAGGTCTTGGGTCCCGAAACCGTCAGGCGGTTGTGCTTGATCGCAAAGGGCGGTTTCGTCTTGGGCTTGCGGGTCAGCAGACGCTCCAGCATCGGTGCCGCCTTGGCGTGGGTGCGTTCCTGCGCGGTCAGGAAAATGCGCGTCAGATCGCCCACCATGGTTGCATGCCGGAAATAGGCCTGCATGAAATGCTCGACGCCGCGCCGCCCCGCGCGGTCCTGGAACCCCATCGCATCGGCCACCTGGACCTGCATATCGAACGTCAGTTGGTCCTGCGCGCGTCCGGCAATCAGATGCAGATGACAGCGCACGGCCCACAGGAATTCATGGGCCTGACGAAAGGTTTCGTATTCGTCCTGGGTAAAGACCTTGTGCTTGACCAAGTCCGACGCGTCCTGCACGCCGTGGATGTATTTCCCGATCCAATACAGCGATTGCAGGTCGCGCAGGCCGCCTTTGCCTTCCTTGACGTTGGGCTCGACCATGTAGCGCTGGCCGCCCTGCTTCTTGTGGCGCTGACCGCGTTCTTTCAGCTTGGCCTCGATGAAATCGGGGGCTGAGGATTTGAACAGATCGGACCACAGCCGATCGCCCAGCGTCACGGACAGGTCGGCGTCGCCGGTCAGAAAACGGTATTCCACCAGACTCGTCCGGATGGTGTAGTCCTCGCCGGCCAGCCTCAGGCAATCCTTGATCGTGCGGCTGGCGTGACCGACCTTCAGCTTGAGATCCCAGAGCATGTAGAGGCTGGATTCGATGACCGCCTCGGCCCAGGGCGTGATCTTGTAGGGAGTCAGAAACAGCAGGTCGACATCGGAATAGGGTGCCATTTCCCCGCGACCGTAGCCGCCCACGGCGATTACGGACAACCGCTCGCCTTCGGTCGGATTGGGGTTGGGGTGCAGGCGGTTGCGGGCCACGTCCAGCACCGCGCAAACAAGACAATCGGTCAGCCAGCTGTAAGCGCGTGTCGTGGGGTTGGCGCGAAACGGATGATCCAGAAATGCCGCGCGGATTGCGGCGCGCCCGTTCTTTTGCGCATCCTTGAGAATGCCGACAACAGCTGTGCGCAACGCGCGGTCATCAACTGCGTTCTCGCTCGCTGCTGCAATCTGGTCTGCGACGGCGGGGGCATCGAAAATCGACGACGCCGGCAGGATCAGATCCTCCGGCGTCGTGTTCAGTCCGGTCGGCGCGGGCCTAGCTGCCAGCACGGCCAAAGCTGCGCGGTGCGTTTTCAAGGATGACGACGGCATTGTTCCGCACCGTTGCGACAGACAGGGCGCGTTCGTTCGTGCCGTCGGCGCGCAGCCTGAACACGCCCGAGGTTCCCATGAAGCCCTGGCGTTGCGTCAATGCCGCCTTGGTCAGTGCGTCGGACCGGCCCTGGGCCACCAATGCGCCGATGGCTGCGATTCCGTCATAGGCGAGACCTGCGAGGGGGTGGGGCTGACCGCCGTAGACGCTGCTGTAGCGCGCCTCGAAGTTGCTGGACATGGCGCGATCAGGCACCGCGAACAGCCCGCCCTGAAGACCGGGCAGCGCCAGCGCCTGCGGTGCTGCATCCCAGCGCGTCAGACCCAGATACCGTGTGTCCGCAGGGTTGATCCCGGCCTCTGGCAGGGCTGTCGCCAACAACGGCAGGTCGGCATTGACACCTGCCGTCAGGAACACGGCGTCGGCACCGTTTGATTTGACCGTGGCTGCGACTTGCCCGGCAGATGCGGTGATGCCCTGCTGGCTCAGCGGATAGCTGGCGATACCTGCCACGCTGGCACCATTTGCCTGAACCGCACGGGCGATCGCATCACGACCGACCTGTCCGGCCAGATCGTCACCGTGCACGATGCCGATCCGGCTGATGCCCTGACCGCTGGCATAACGCACCAGGCGGTCGGCTGTGTTTTCAAAGGTTGCCCCAAGGACGAAAACGTTGCCGCCCGCGATGGTGGTGTTGTTCGAAAAGGCCAGCACATTCACATTGCGCGGTGCCACGGCGACACCTGCGGCATTGGCCGCGTCGGCGAACAGCGGGCCCAGAATGATCTTGGCGCCTTCGTCCACGGCACGGGTGGCGACGGCCGCCGCCTGCGCCGAATCGGACCCCGAGTTGTAGACCCGCAGGTCGATGCTGACTCCGTCGAGGTCGCTGATCGCCATGCGCGCCGCGTTTTCGAGGCTGGAGGCAATCGCCTGATTTGCGCCCTGCGTGGATCCGCCGGGCACCAGCAAAGCCACCTGAACAGGTGCACTTGCGTCAATGGTCTGGCCGGTGTCCTGCGTCATGCCGACGGTGCCGACGGGGACACAGGCACCCATCCACATCAATCCAACGGTTGCAGTCACATAGGCGGCAGCACGGCGCAACCGTGATGTCATCAATGAAGGGGCGGCAGCGGTCATGGCAATTCCTAACATCTGTGGCGGGCGTTGCGGTATCGGCGTTGTCCTTAACGTCCATAGGCCGCATTGTCGCCCTTTAACGCTATCATAAGGCGAGAGCCGGACGGGTCTAGGCATGAATCATCTCAACGTATCGCTGTCGGCAGGTTTGTATCTGGTCGCGACACCCATCGGCACGGCGCGGGACATCACGTTGCGGGCGCTGGATATCCTTGCCAGTTGCGACATGATCGCGGCCGAGGACACCCGCACGGCGCGCAAGCTGATGGAGATTCACGGGATTCCCCTTGGGGATCGGCGGATCATCGCATTTCACGATCACAGTAGTGACGCCGCGGTGGCCCGTCTGGTCAACGCGATCCGGGACGGTGCATCGCTGGCCTGTGTGTCCGAGGCGGGCACGCCGCTGATTGCGGACCCCGGGTTCGAACTGGCCCGTGCCGTGCGCGCGGCGGGCCTGCCGGTCACGGCCGCCCCCGGCCCGTCTGCGGTGGTTACAGCGCTCAGCGTCGGTGACCTGCCGACCGACCGATTTGCGTTTTGCGGTTTTCTGCCCGCGGCACCTGCGGCGCGGCTGGCAGAGCTGGTGGACCTGCGCGATCTGCCGTTCACGCTTGTTTTTTATGAATCACCCAAACGCATTCATGATTTCTTAGCTGCTGCGCGCGATGCTCTGGGAAGTGATCGTCAGGCAAGCGTTTGCCGGGAACTGACCAAAAAATTCGAGGAGGTGTCGACCGGGCGTTTGTCAGACCTGGTCGATGCTTTTGATGGCCGCAACGTGAAGGGCGAAATCGTGGTTCTGATCGGCCGTGCGGGTGCTGTCGCGGTCGTCGAGGCCGATATCGAGGTTGCCTTGCGACAGGCAATGCAGACCATGCGGGTCAAGGATGCGGCCACGGCCGTTGCCGGCGCGATGGGCCTGCCCCGCAGGCAGGTCTATCAGACGGCACTGCAACTGGGAAAGGATGAGGACGATGCAGGCAACCAATGATCGGACGCGGCAACATCGGGGGCGGTGCAACCACCTGGCGGGTGAGGCTGCGGAACATTCAGTGGCGATGACCTATGATCGACGTGGCTGTGCGACGGCGGCCCGGCGCTGGCGTGGTCAGTCCGGTGAAATCGACCTGATCGTGCGGGACGGCGACACCATCGTTTTCGTCGAAGTCAAAAAGAGCCGCAGTTTCGCGCAGGCCGCCGCCCGTGTCACGCGACGACAGGCTGACAGAATCTGCCGTGCCGCGATGGAATATGTGGCAGGTGAACCCACCGGACAGCTGACCAGAATGCGATTCGATGTCGGTCTGGTCGATTCGGTCGGTGCCGTGCGCATCGTGCCGAATGCATTCGGTGGTTGGTAACGCGCCATTGCCGACCGCCCCTGCCTGCGCCATATCCCCATCAGGACCCGAACGCAGGAGCAGTGACCATGTCGTTGAAAATCGCCTTTCAGATGGACCCGATCGGGCCAATTGATATCACCGCCGACAGCACCTTTCGGATAGCAGAAGAGGCGCAGGCGCGGGGGCATCAGTTGTTCTACTACACGCCGGACCGGATCGCGTTCGACACGGGGCGCGTGACGGCGCGCGGCTGGCCGCTGACGGTCCGTCGTGAAAAGGGTAACCATTTCTCGCTGGGTGACGAGACAACCGTCGATCTGGCCGATTTTGACGTGGTTTGGCTGCGGCAGGATCCGCCATTCGACATGGGATATATCACGACCACCCATCTGCTTGACATGATTCACCCTGATACACTTGTGGTGAATGATCCGTTCTGGGTGCGTAACTACCCTGAAAAACTGCTTGTCCTCGAATTCCAGGATCTCACGCCGCCCACGATGATTGCGCGTGACCTTGACACGCTCAAGGCGTTTCGGGCGACGCACGGCGATGTCATTCTCAAGCCGCTCTACGGCAACGGCGGTGCGGGCGTGTTCAAACTGGGCCAGTCTGACGGCAACCTTGCATCCCTGCACGAGCTGTTTTCCGGCATCAATCGCGAGCCGTTGATCATGCAGAAATTCCTGCCCGCCGTCACCAAGGGTGACAAGCGCGTCATTCTCGTCGATGGCGAACCTGTCGGCGCAATCAACCGCGTGCCGGCCGCAGGCGAGACGCGGTCGAACATGCACGTCGGCGGCCGTCCCGAAAAGGTGGAACTGACGGACCGTGACCGTGAAATCTGCGCGCGGATCGGGCCGCTGTTGCGCGAAAAGGGCCAGATTTTCGTAGGCATCGATGTGATTGGTGACTGGTTGACGGAAATCAACGTGACCTCGCCAACCGGAATTCAGGAACTCGAACGCTTTGACGGAACCAATGTCGCCGCCAAGATATGGGAAGCGATCGAGGCCCGTCGCCTAGCGTAGGCGCGGGGCTGGGCCCAAGGGCAGGGGCCCCAGCATCATGTCCCCCCCGGCAAATGTCAGCGGCAGTTGCAGATTGTCGCTGCCACCCGACAGCATCCGCAACCCGCTGGTCAGCGCAGGCAACAAATTGGGTGGCACCACCCCCGCACCGTTCGCCAGCGCGAGCATGTCGCGCCAGTTCGCGACCTGCAACAGGATCCGTCCGTCTGGATAGCCCCTAGCATCAACCGTCACCTCACCCGCGCCGGCCAGGCGCAGTGATCCCCAGCTCAGGTCGATTTCGCTGATCGTCAGGGTCTCGAGCAGCGGTGGTTGCGTCGGCGCGGTGCGGTCAATTGGTCGGTCAAGGACCGCCGTGATGTCGGCTGTCAGCTGTGCGGCCGTGTCAGGCAGGCCCGCCAGCGGCAGGACGGGGATGATATCGGTCAGGCTGACATAGCCTTCATAGGTGTTTGCCGCCGGGCCCGCCGGACGCATCGCGATCAATGCCGCCCCCGTGGTCGCCTGCCAGCCTGCATCGGAACGGATGTTCAGGGTGGCCGCCTCAGCCGTCAGCGCCTCGAACGCGAGTGACGGCGAGGCCGCGACCTTGACGTTGGCGCGCAGGTTTTCCGAGCCGATCGCAAGCACCTGTTGGCCCAGGCGCAGCGTCTGCTCTGGTGGCAATGTGGCGATCACGCTGTTGGGCCGATAGCTGAGGGCTACGGTCTGCACGACACGTGCCCGCCATTCGACGAAATCGGACGGACTGCGCACAGCCACGTTCGTTGCGGTGACGTCGAACCGCGATGGAAACCCGGACGTGTCGAGCGTTTCGGCATCGATATCCCAGCCGCGTGTTTCGGCTGCACTCATCGCTGAGTCCAGTCCGCTGTTCAGACCCTGGGTAGCGATGAACCAATAACCCGAATAAAGCGCGCTCAGCGCCAGAAACACAACCAACAAAGCCTTCATGATCTCACCCTCGCCATCGCTGCCCCTGCGGTTTATAGCGCAGGCAAAGAAAGGACCACCCGCATGAGTCTTTGGGTTTTTGGGTATGGATCGCTGTTGTGGAAAACCGGGTTCACCCCGGTAGAACAACGTCGTGCGGTGCTGCGCGATTATCACCGCAGTTTCTGCATGCTGTCGATCCATCACCGGGGCACCGTTGCAGAACCGGGCCTTGTTCTGGCGCTGGATGCGGTGCCGGGTGCGATCTGCACAGGGGTGGCATTTCGCGCCGCCGACGCAGAGGCGGACGCCGTTCTGGCGATGCTGCGCGAACGCGAATTGATCTCTTCGGCCTATGTCGAACACGAGTTGACGCTGGAAACGGCTGAGGGACCATTGCAATCGCTCGCTTATGTGATCGACCCGGTCCATGAACAATACGTGCAGCTGGATCTGGAAACACAGGCGCATATGATCGCGCGGGCGGTGGGGGGCATGGGGCCGAACCCTGATTACCTGTTCAACACGGCGGCCCTGCTGGACCAGATGGGGATCGCTGATCCCGACATGGTGTGGCTGTCCACACGGGTCCGTGCGTTGATCGGGCAGGATTAATCGTTTCCAGCCTGTCATTTGCCCGTTAGGCTGCGCAAAACAGAGCAGGACCAGCCCCTTGTCCGAAGACCGCAAACCCAGGCTAGAACCACAGTTTTCCCAACCCGTCCGGCAGATCACGTCGATGTTGATCGTGCTGGCGCTGGTGGCGGCCGGTCTCTATGTCAGCTACCCGCAGATGCGCGGCATCTTTCTGTCGAACCCCTATCTGAACGGCGCGATCCTGTTGGTGTTCGTCATCGGCGTCTATTCGACCTTTGCGCAGGTCTATCAGCTGATGAAATCCGTTGAATGGATCGAAGGCTTTGCCGCGGGCCGGTCCGGGCATCACCTGACCAAGGCCCCGTCGCTGCTGGCTCCGCTGGCGACATTGCTGCGGTCGGTCGGCAAACGGATGCAGATCAGTGCCACGTCCAGCCGGTCGATCCAGGATTCCGTCGCACAGCGCATCGACGAGGATCGCGAGATCACGCGCTATATCGGCAATACGCTGATTTTTCTGGGCCTTTTGGGAACGTTCTATGGGCTCGCCACCACAGTTCCGGCGTTGGTGGACACCATTCGGTCCCTGTCACCGGCCGATGGCGAAAGCGGTGAGGACGTGTTCGGCCGGTTGCAACAGGGACTCGAAAGCCAGCTTGGCGGTATGGGGACGGCCTTTTCGTCGTCACTGCTGGGACTGGCGGGGTCGTTGATCGTCGGTTTGCTGGAATTGTTCGCAGGCCATGGGCAAAACCGGTTTTACCGCGAGCTGGAGGAATGGCTGTCCACCATCACGCGTCTTGGTTTTGCCAGTGGCGAAGAGGGCAATAACGAGGACAGCGCGATGCTGTCCGCCTTTGCCGAACATATGAGCACGCAACTGGACGCGATGGAGGCGATGTTCGCCCGCGCCGAAAATACGTCACGCGAGGCGGATGAACACCTGAGCCAGTTGGCGCGCACGATCGACCGTCTGGTGGATGCGCAACGGGGCACGGGAACGGACGCAGCATTGCTGACCCGCATTGCCGAAGGCCAGGAACGCCTGATCGCCAAGCTGGAGGACGGCGGCGTCGACGGTCTGGATGCAGAAAGCCGGATGCGCTTGCGGTCGATGGATACGCAGATGCTGCGCCTGACCGAGGAAATGGTGTCAGGCCGTCAGGAACTGATCGGCGAATTGCGCAGCGAGCTGGCGCAACTGACGCGGGCGATCCGACAGACCCGCAAGGAGGGCTGACATGGCCTTGTCGCGCCGCAGTCAACGGATGAATTCGACGATTTGGCCCGGTTTCGTGGATGCGATGACGGGGCTGTTGCTGGTTCTGATGTTCGTCCTCACGATCTTTATGGTGATCCAGTTCGTTCTGCGCGAAACGATCAGTGGTCAGGCGACGCAACTGGATGAACTGGCAGGACAGATCGCGTCACTGACGACGGCGCTGGGCCTTGAACAATCGCTGACGGCGACGTTGACCGCCGACCTTGATCTGGCCAGTGAAACCGCCGATGCGCAGGCCAGCCGGATCGCAGCCTTGATCGGTGAACGCGACGCGGCTGCTGACGCGCTGGTTGCCGCACAAAACACCATTACCGGATTCGAGGCACAGGTCGCGGGCCTGCTCGCACAGCGCAGCGATCTGACGGCCCAGGTCGATGACCTGCAAAACCGCGAAGCTGCGCTGCTCAGCGAACAGGAACAGTTGAACCTCGCCCTTGCGACGGCCCGTGACGAGGTCGACGCCCAGGCCGAGGCAGCGCGCCTCGCCGCTGCCCGACGCGAGGCATTGCAGGCGATGATAGCCGATCTGGAACGTCAGACCGCCGACCAGGGCACCCAGATTTCCGATCTGGAGGCAGCACAACTGGCGGATGCCGCGGCGGCCGAGGCGTTGCGGCAGCGTTTGTCGGATGCTGATGCGGAACTGACGGCGATGACTCTCGCGCTTGAGGAACAGCGCCGTGAGGCCGAGGAAACCCTGACACTGTTGGCCGCGACGCGGGCTGCACGCGACGAGTTGGACATGAACCTGTCCGCTGCCCTTCTGGCCCAGCAGCAGGCCGAAGGCGATCTGTCGGCGGCGCTCTCGCAGGGCGATGATCTGGATGCCCGGCTGGTTGCGGCATTGGCGCTACAGGAAAGCACGGCCGCCGAACTGGATGCGGCCCGGGCGGCGCTGGATGCCAGTCAGGCGCAGGCAGAGGACCTGACCGCACGGTTGGCGGCTGCCGCGATCGCAGGGCGACAGACCGAAGCGGAACTGGACAGCGCGCGCGCTGCACTCGACGCCGCACTTGCCGATGGGGCGGCGCAACTGGACGACATTCAGGCGCAACTGGCAGCAGCCATCCTGGCGCAGCAGGCCGCTGAAACGCAGGCAGAAAACGCAGGCGCTCGTTCTGCAACCCTCGAGGATCGTCTGGCCGAAGCGTTGCTGGCGCGGGATGAATTGTCCGCACAGGTGAACGCGCTGCGCGAGACGACAACGGTCGATGATCAGGAACAGGCAGACATCAACGCGCGTCTGGCCGCCGCACTTGCCGCGCGCACCGATGCCGAGAATCTGGCAGACCAGCAGTCCGCCGCGCTGGCCGAGGCCAATCGCCGCCTGAGCGAGGAAGAGGCACAAAGCGCCGAGGCGCAGCGCCAGACCGCCCTGTTGAACGAACAGGTGGCGGCCCTGCGCACGCAGGTGGGTACGCTGCAATCCCTGTTGAACGTCGCCAATCAGGACAGTCAGGACGCCGATGTGCAGATCGAGCAGCTGGGCGCACAGCTGAACACCGCGCTGGCGCGCGTCGCTGCCGAAGAACGCCGCCGCCGTGCACTGGAAGAGGCGGAGCGTACCCGGCTCGAGGCCGAGGCGGCCCGCCTCGCCGCCGAGGCGCAAAACCTCGAACGGTTCCGGTCGGATTTCTTTGGTCAGGTGCGCGAGGCTGTCGAGGGGCTGGCTGGCGTTCGGATCGAGGGCGACCGTTTCGTGTTCTCGTCAGAGGTGCTGTTCAACCCCGGATCGGCCACGCTCTCGCCCCAGGGCCGCGGCGAGATCGCGAATGTCGCCAGCCTTTTGCGCCAGATCGCATCCGATATTCCCGACAGCATCGACTGGATCATCCGCGTCGATGGCCATACGGACAATGTCCCCCTGTCCGGCCAAGGCGAGTTTCTGGATAACTGGGAACTGAGCCAGGCGCGCGCCCTGTCGGTCGTCCGCTACATGGAGGATTTTCTGGGTATTCCTCCGACCCGGTTGGCGGCAAACGGGTTCGGGGAATTTCAGCCGATCAACAGCGCCGATACGCCCGAGGCCCGCGCACAGAACCGCCGGATCGAGCTGAAACTGACAGAGCGTTAATTCAGCACGATTTCGGATTTCAGGACTGCCAGACGTCGGTCGTCGCGGAACAACTCGACCAGACCAATATGCAGGCCCGGTTGCCAGCCACCGGGCGGCGTGCGTCTGCCGCCTGCCCGGAACAGCTGCGCCTGTGTCCGTTCGAGGGTCTGAACATTTTCGAATATCGGTTTCATGTCCGGGCCGATAATCGTCAGGCGCAGCTCGTCGGCCGCGCGCGCGCCGAACATATATCCCCACAGCACCAACGCATCAGAGGTCGTCGTCAGATCATCGGCTGCAGCGTTGCCCGCCTTGATCGCGTCATAGGAAGGTACGGCGTCGCTGAAACCGGCTGCGATGATTCCGCCGGGGGGCGTTGGCGTGACATCCGACCACAACCAGTCCTGTTCGGGGGCGTCGCAACTGATGACGCCATCAGGATCGTAGGGATCAACGACCTGACCGTTCTGCCGGACAGACAGGTGCAAGTGTGGAAACTGGGTCTGACCTGACAGGCCGACCTGCCCCAACGGGGTGCCAGCAGTAACCAGGTCGCCGTTGGAGACACTGATCGACCCCTGGGCCAAGTGGCAATACTGGGTCTCCCAGCCGTTTTCGTGACTGATGACAATACCATTCCCGCATTCCCGCCCGGATACGTCCGGGGCCGTCGCGTCGACTTGCAAGGCGTCTGCCATGCCGTCGCGCACCCCTGTGACCACACCGTCGGCTGCGGCCAGCACGGCCACGCCAGCGGCCTGTGCCGCCAGCGATGGCAGGGCGAAATCCGTGCCCTTGTGCCCGTCATAGGTCAGGCTGCCGCAGCGAAAATCAGACGCGCCTGCCGTCGGGTCGTGATCCACGACCTGCTGAATGTGGCAGTCGATGCCAAGATCACAGTCTATCGGCTGCGCCAATGAAAAATCCCCCGCAGCCGATTTGGCTGCGAGGGACAATATCGCAATGGTCGCAAGCCGGATCATTTGGCCGTCAGCAGGGGTGGCTTCTTTCCGGCAATCTTGCCTTGCTCCGGCTCTTCGAACCGCAGCTCCAGTTCGCCATCCTTGACGCCGACCTTGACCAGTCCGCCCTTGACCAGTTTGCCGAACAACAGTTCCTCGGCCAGCGGCTTCTTGATGTTTTCCTGAATGACGCGGCCCAGCGGACGCGCACCCATTTTCACATCATAGCCCTTGTCTGCCAGCCATTCGGCGGCCTTGGGCGTCAGTTCGATGTGAACGTTCCGGTCGATCAACTGCGCCTCAAGCTGGAGGACGAACTTGTCGACAACCTTCATGATCACTTCCTTGGGCAGCGCGCCAAAGCTGATGATCGCGTCCAGACGGTTGCGGAATTCCGGCGTAAAGATCCGTTCAATCGCCGCCGTATCCTCGCCCTCGCGGGTTTCGCGGCCGAAGCCCATGGCATTCTTGCCCATCTCTGCGGCACCGGCGTTCGAGGTCATGATCAGGATCACGTTGCGGAAATCGGTGGTCCGGCCGTTGTGGTCGGTCAGTTTCCCGTGGTCCATGACCTGCAACAGGATGTTGTAGACATCCGGATGCGCCTTTTCCATTTCGTCCAGCAGCAGCACGCAATGTGGGTTCTGGTCGACACCGTCGGTCAGCATCCCGCCCTGATCGAATCCCACATAGCCCGGAGGTGCACCGATCAGACGCGAAACCGCGTGTTTCTCCATGTACTCGGACATGTCGAACCGGATCAGTTCCACACCCAGCGTGTCCGCCAGTTGTTTCGCCACCTCGGTTTTGCCGACACCAGTCGGGCCCGCGAAAAGGTAGTTGCCGATTGGCTTTTCGGGTTCGCGCAGGCCGGCACGGGCCAGTTTGATGGCAGAGGACAGCGCCTCGATCGCCTTGTCCTGACCGAACACCACCCGCTTGAGCGACTTTTCGAGATCCTTGAGAACCTCGGCATCGTCCTTGGTGACGTTCTTGGGCGGGATACGCGCAATCTTGGCAACGACGTTCTCGATTTCCTTGACGCCGATGGTCTTGCGACGCTTGGATTCGGGGATCAGCTGCTGGCTGGCACCCGCCTCGTCGATCACGTCGATTGCCTTGTCCGGCAGCTTGCGGTCGTTGATGTAACGCGCCGCCAGTTCCACAGCGGTGCGGATCGCATCGGCCGTGTATTTGACGTTGTGATGCTCTTCGAAATAGGGCTTGAGGCCGCGCAGGATCTTGACGGCATCCTCGACCGAAGGCTCGTTGACGTCGATTTTCTGGAACCGGCGTGACAATGCACGGTCCTTTTCGAAATGCTGACGGAACTCCTTGTAGGTCGTGGACCCCATGCAGCGCAGCTTGCCACCCTGCAACGCAGGTTTCAGCAGGTTGGACGCGTCCATCGCGCCGCCAGAGGTCGCACCGGCCCCGATGACCGTGTGGATTTCGTCGATGAACAGAACCGCATCCTTGTGATTCTCCATCTCGGTCATCACGGCCTTCAGGCGTTCCTCGAAATCGCCGCGATACCGTGTACCGGCCAGCAATGCGCCCATGTCGAGGCTGAAGATCGTGGCACCTGCCAGCACTTCGGGCACTTCGCCATTGACTATCTTGAAGGCGAGACCTTCGGCGATTGCGGTCTTGCCCACGCCGGGATCACCCACCAGCAGCGGGTTGTTCTTGCGGCGGCGGCACAGCACCTGGATGCAGCGTTCGACCTCGTGGGCGCGACCGATCAGCGGATCGACATCGCCCTTGCCGGCCTTGGCATTCAGATCGACGCAGTATTTTTCCAGCGCGGTTTCCTTGCCGTCGCCATCGGTGACGCTCTCGTCTTCCTGTTCGGTCGCGCCGGTGATGGGACGGGATTCGCCGTAGGCCGGATCCTTGGCCACGCCATGCGCGATGAAATTCACCGCATCGTAGCGGGTCATGTCCTGTTCCTGCAGGAAATAGGCCGCGTTGGATTCGCGTTCCGCAAAAATGGCGACCAGCACGTTGGCACCCGTCACTTCGTTACGGCCGGACGATTGCACGTGGATCGCGGCCCGCTGGATGACGCGCTGGAACGCGGCGGTCGGCACCGCCTCGGACCCTTCTACGTCGGTTTCCAGCGTCGACAGATCGTCAGAGATGAAATCTTCCAGATCCTTGCGCAGTTCATCAAGGTCGACGGAACACGCCTTGAGGACGCGCACGGCGTCGGGTTCGTCGATCAACGCGAGCAAGAGGTGCTCTAGCGTGGCGAGTTCATGGCGGCGCGCATTTGCCAGCGCAAGTGCGCCATGAATGGACTGTTCGAGCGTTGCGGAAAATGATGGCACGGCTGTGCTCCTTTTCTCGAGCGCGGACGGGATGCCGCGTTTGCCTGTGTTTCCAAGGTCAGACGAATTTGGCCAACCTTCAAGATTTTTCTGTCATATGATGTTCACAAATTCACTGACGTGCCGTGAACACCGGACATGGTCGTCTCTTTTGCCTAGACGCGGTCACGCCGACCGCGGATTTCGGCGAAAATTTCGGCAGGTTGTGAATCCGACATGTTCAACGCTTGCGCCAAATTCGGATCGTCGGCCCGCAGGAAAGGGTTGGTGTCCAATTCCAGCGACAAAAGCGACGGCACAGTCGCATGGCCGTTTTCACGCGCCTGCCGTGTCGCTTCGTATCTAGAGTTAATCGCTGGATTGCCGGGTTCAAGAGATGCGGCAAAGCGCGCATTGGTCATCGTGTATTCGTGACCCGAACAGACCTGCGTGGCCGGGTCGAACCCCCGCAGTTTTTGCAGGCTGTCCCACATCTGGGCGGGGGTGCCCTCGAACAGGCGGCCACATCCCATCGCCATCAGGCTGTCGCCGGTGAACAACAGCTTTTCCAACGGCATGTGAAATGCGATGTGCCCGATGGTGTGCCCCGACACGTCCAGCACGTCGACATCGGATCCCAGCACGGTGAACGTGTCGCCGTCGGATACGGCCAAATCCAGTTCGGGCAGGCGGTGCGCATCCGCCGCCGCGCCAATGACACGGCATCCGCCTCGCAGTTCGGCGACGCCCTGCACGTGATCGTCGTGGTGGTGGGTCAGCAGGATATCGGTCAGCGTCCAGCCGCGCGCGGTCAGTGCTGCCCGGATCGGGGCGGCCTCTGGCACATCGACGACAGCCGTGTCGCCCGTCGCGCGGTCATGAATCACATAGGCATAGTTGTCCGAAAGACACGGGACGGTGATCAGTTCAACGGGCATGGTCTACTTACCTTTGTTCTTGCTAGAATGACGTGACCCTAAACAGGACCGCCATCCGATGCACCTCGACGTTCTGGACCTGCGCCGCTTCTATTACCGAAGCGCCCTTGGCCGGGCTGCGCAGCGTGTCATACGTGATGAACTGGTGCGAATCTGGCCAGAGGCAAAGGGCCAGACCGTCGCAGGTTACGGTTTTGCCGTTCCGCTGCTGCGGCCCTATCTGCCGGATGCCCGCCGCGTCATCGGGTTGATGCCGGGGCCGCAGGGCGTGATGCCCTGGCCGGCAGGCGAAAAAAACGTATCGGTCCTGTGTGATGACACCCACTGGCCGCTGCCGACGGGCATGGTGGACAAGCTCGTCGTGATGCACGGGCTGGAAACCTCTGACCACCCGGCAGGGGTCTTGTCCGAATGCCATCGCGTGCTGGGGCCGGGGGGCAGTGCGGTTTTCATCGTGCCGAACCGGGCGGGCATGTGGGCGCGGTCGGACCGCACGCCGTTTGGATTCGGCCGTCCCTACCTGACCGGCCAGCTGGACGATCAGCTGCGCGCGCATGGGTTCATGGTGCGACATGCGACCGCAGCCCTGTATCAACCGCCATCGCAACGGGCGCTCTGGCGCAAGACGGCGGCCTTTCTCGAACGGGCCGGTCACAAGATCCCCTGGCTGGCAGGCGGCGGGGTGCTGATCGTCGAGGCCGGTAAATCCCATGCACCCATGCCGGGTGGCGGCACGGCGGTCAGAATTAAGCGTCCGCAGCGTGTGCATGACCACCAGCCCGCACCCGCGTGACATGCGCGCGGAAATTCTTTGGACGAAACCCATAATATGCGGCGCTTGTCAGAGTTGCGGACCACGCACACCTCTGTTACATCCGCGCTGACTTTTACGGCCCAACGCTTCGTTTTTGGGTAAAACCTTAATGCCTGCATGGTCCCTAGCGGATTCGCGGGCCTTTGATCGGAAGGGTGGACGTGTCCGAACCAGCTTCGATTTCTCAAGGTATCGCCAAGCGCTATGCGCTCGCGGTGTTTGAACTGGCCAAAGACGGCAACGAGTTCAAGGTCATGGAGGGTGACGTGGTCGCGCTTCAGGCCGCATTGAACGACAGCGCAGACCTGCGTGATCTGATCCATTCGCCGATCTACGGTCGCGATCAGCAATTCGCCGCAATCCGCGCGGTGGCTGCAAAAATGAAACTGTCCGACACGATGTCGAACCTTCTTGGCCTGCTGGCTGACAAGCGTCGTCTGTTCGTGCTGCCCGGCATTCTGACCACCCTGCGCGACATGCTCGCCGAGGAGCGTGGCGAAGTAACTGCCGAAGTGATTACCGCCAAGGCCCTGACCAAGGGTCAAAGCGAGAAGCTGGTGAAAACACTGTCCGACCAGTTCGGCAAGTCCGTCACCATCGACGAAACCGTCGACCCCGCCATTATCGGCGGTCTTATTGTCAAAGTGGGCTCCAAGATGATCGATACCTCGATCCGCTCCAAGCTCAATGCACTCCAGAACAACATGAAAGAGGCCGGATAAATGGCGATCCAAGCATCTGAAATCTCTGCGATCCTCAAGGATCAGATCAAGAACTTTGGCCAAGACGCCGAAGTCGCCGAAGTGGGCCGCGTTCTGTCCGTGGGTGACGGTATTGCCCGCGTTCACGGTCTGGACAACGTCCAGGCCGGCGAAATGGTCGAATTCCCCGGCGGTATCCGCGGCATGGCGCTGAACCTCGAAACCGACAACGTCGGCGTCGTGATCTTCGGCTCTGACCGCGACATCAAGGAAGGCGACACCGTCAAGCGCACGAAATCCATCGTGGACGTGCCCGCTGGTCCCGAACTGCTGGGGCGCGTTGTCGACGGTCTGGGCAACCCGCTGGACGGCAAGGGCGAAATCAACGCCTCTGAGCGTCGCGTGGCCGACGTGAAGGCGCCAGGCATCATCCCTCGTAAATCCGTGCACGAGCCGATGCCAACAGGCCTGAAATCCATCGACGCCATGATCCCGATTGGCCGTGGCCAGCGCGAGTTGATCATTGGCGACCGTCAGACCGGTAAAACCGCTGTCGCACTCGATACCATCCTGAACCAGAAGTCGTACAACGACGCGGCCAAGGACGATTCCGAGAAGCTGTACTGCATCTACGTTGCAATCGGTCAGAAACGTTCGACCGTTGCCCAGCTGGTGAAAAAGCTCGAAGAGACCGGTGCGATCGAATACACCACCGTCGTCGCAGCCACCGCGTCCGAGCCTGCTCCGATGCAGTACCTCGCACCCTATTCCGCCACCGCGATGGCCGAGTATTTCCGCGATAACGGCAAGCATGCCCTGATCATTTACGATGACCTGTCCAAGCAGGCCGTTTCCTATCGTCAGATGTCGCTGCTGCTGCGTCGTCCGCCGGGCCGTGAAGCCTATCCGGGTGACGTTTTCTACCTCCACTCCCGCCTGCTGGAGCGTTCGGCCAAGCTGAACGAAGACAACGGCGCAGGTTCGCTGACCGCACTGCCGATCATCGAAACCCAGGGTGGCGACGTGTCCGCGTTTATTCCGACCAACGTGATTTCGATCACCGACGGTCAGATCTTCTTGGAAACCGAACTGTTCTTCCAGGGTATCCGTCCGGCTGTGAACACCGGTCTGTCGGTGTCGCGGGTTGGTTCTGCCGCCCAGACCAACGCGATGAAATCCGTCGCTGGTCCGGTCAAGCTGGAACTGGCGCAGTACCGGGAAATGGCTGCATTCGCCCAGTTCGGCTCCGACCTTGATGCCGCAACCCAGCGTCTGCTGAACCGTGGTGCACGCCTGACCGAACTGATGAAGCAACCGCAGTATTCGCCGCTGACCAACGCAGAGATCGTCACCGTGATCTACGCCGGCACCAACGGTTTCCTTGACAAACTGCCCGTCGATCAGGTCGGCAAATTCGAGGCCGGTCTGTTGAACCACATGCGCACCAACAAGCGTGACGTGCTGGATTTCATCACGAACGAGGACCCCAAGATCAAGGGCGATGCCGAAGCCAAACTGAAGGACGCTATTGAATCGTTCGCCAAGGACTTCGCGTAATTCAGCTCGAGAGAGGAGTTTAGGTTTTGCCTAGTCTCAAGGACCTTAAAAACCGGATCGCGTCGGTCAAATCGACCCGCAAGATCACCAAGGCCATGCAGATGGTGGCCGCCGCGAAACTGCGGCGGGCACAGGATGCTGCCGAAGCTGCGCGTCCCTACACGGAACGGTTCAACGCAGTGATGGCTGGTCTGTCGCAGGCCGCAGAGGGTTCGCCCGCTGCGCCGAAACTGCTGGCCGGAACGGGCAGCGATCAGACGCATCTGCTGATTGTGATGACGGCAGAGCGCGGTCTGTGTGGTGGTTTCAACGCCAACATCGCCAAGCTTGCACGTCAGCACGCCACCCGGCTCAAGGGTGAAGGCAAGACCGTCAAGGTCCTGACCGTTGGAAAGAAAGGTCGTGACGCCCTGCGCCGTGATCTGGGCGAGTTGTTCGTCGGCCACGTCGATATGACAGACGTCAAGCGGGTCGGTTACGCCGATGCGCAGGGCATCGCCAAGGACGTGCTGGCACGTTTCGACAACGAGGAATTCGATGTCGCTACGATCTTCTTTGCGCGCTTTGAAAACGTCGTCAGCCAGCATCCGACGGCTCAGCAGATCATCCCTGCCAAGTTCGAAGAGGTCGCTGACGCCAACGTCAGCGACGCGTCGAACACGCTCTACGACTACGAGCCCGGCGAAGAGGCGATCCTTGCCGACCTGCTGCCGCGTGGCGTGGCAACGCAGATCTTTGCGGCGCTGCTGGAAAACGCGGCCTCGGAGCAAGGCGCGCGGATGTCCGCCATGGACAACGCGACCCGCAACGCAGGAGAGATGATCGACGACCTGACCATCGAATTCAACCGCTCGCGCCAGGCCGTCATCACCAACGAGCTGATCGAAATCATTTCCGGCGCGGAAGCGCTGTAACGAACCCGGAGAACCATTATGGCTAACGCAAAAGGCAAGATCACCCAGGTGATTGGCGCCGTCGTGGACGTGCAGTTCGATGATCACCTGCCGGAGATCCTGAACGCGCTCAAGACGGACAACAACGGCAAAGAGCTGATCCTCGAGGTCGCGCAGCACCTTGGTGAAAACACCGTACGCTGCATCGCGATGGACGCGACCGAAGGTCTGGTCCGCGGTCAGGAAGTGACCGACATGGACGAAACCATCACCGTCCCCGTCGGTGATGCAACGCTGGGTCGCATCATGAACGTCGTCGGCGCCCCCGTTGACGAAAAAGGTCCGATCGAGACAACAGAGCGTCGTTCGATCCATGCCGAAGCGCCTTCGTTCGAAGCACAGTCCACCACTTCCGAGGTGCTGGTGACCGGTATCAAGGTCATCGACCTGCTGGCCCCTTACGCCAAGGGCGGTAAAATCGGTCTGTTCGGTGGTGCTGGTGTGGGCAAGACGGTTCTCATTCAGGAACTGATCAACAACATCGCCAAGGTGCACTCGGGCTATTCCGTGTTCGCTGGCGTGGGTGAGCGTACCCGCGAAGGCAATGACCTGTATTACGAATTCATCGAATCCGGCGTCATCAACGCCGAAGATCTGACCAAGTCCAAAGTGGCCCTGGTCTACGGTCAGATGAACGAGCCTCCCGGTGCGCGTATGCGTGTTGCCCTGTCCGGTCTGACGATGGCCGAACAGTTCCGCGACCAGTCCGGTACGGACGTGCTGTTCTTTGTGGACAACATCTTCCGCTTTACGCAGGCCGGTTCCGAGGTGTCCGCACTTCTGGGTCGTATCCCCTCTGCCGTGGGCTACCAGCCGACGCTGGCCACTGACATGGGTGCAATGCAGGAACGCATTACCTCGACCAAAAACGGTTCGATCACCTCCGTTCAGGCCATCTACGTGCCGGCCGACGACTTGACCGACCCTGCACCGGCAACCTCCTTTGCCCACCTTGACGCAACGACGGTTCTGAACCGTGCGATTTCGGAAAAGGGTATCTACCCGGCCGTTGACCCGCTCGATTCCACCTCGCGTCTGCTTGATCCCGGCATTGTCGGCGAAGAGCACTACAAGGTTGCCAATGACGTGCAGCAGGTGCTTCAGCGCTACAAGTCGCTGCAGGACATCATCGCCATTCTCGGCATGGACGAACTGTCCGAGGACGACAAACTGGCCGTGGCCCGTGCCCGCAAGATCGAGCGCTTCCTGTCGCAGCCGTTCGACGTGGCACAGGTGTTCACCGGTTCGCCGGGCGTTCAGGTTGCCCTCGAGGACACGATCGCGTCCTTCAAGGCTGTCGTTGCCGGCGAGTATGACCACCTGCCCGAAGGTGCGTTCTACATGGTCGGCGGCATCGACGAAGTGAAAGCCAAGGCAGAGAAAATGGCGGCCGACGCCGCGTAAGGAGCCGACATGGCAGACAACCTGCAATTCGACCTTGTCTCGCCCGAGCGCCGTCTGGCGTCGGTCGAGGCAACTGAAGTTCGCATCCCCGGTGCGGACGGCGACCTGACGGCCATGGCCAACCATGCGCCGACCATCACCACGTTGCGCCCCGGTATCATGACCGTCGTGCACAGTGGCGGGTCCGATGAATATGTCGTGGTCGGTGGCTTTGCCGAAATCACGGCAACATCGGTGTCGGTTCTGGCTGAATCAGCTCTGCCGCGTTCCGAAATGACGCAAGAGGTGTTCAACAAGATGATGGAGGACGCCCACGCAGAAATGCAAAAGGCGAAAACCATCGAAAACGAACCCGGACCCGTCGACGACGCGGCGCGCCTGATCGCTGATATGGTCGCAATCGGCACGCATATCGGTCTGGATCCAAAGCAGTCGAATTTTGGCTGATCCGACTGATAACGGACAATTCAAAAGAGGGGCTGGCATTGCTGGCCCCTTTTTGCTGCACAATCGCCTCAATTCATGCAGATTGTCGTGCAAGTCAGTGGTAATTTACATTAAGTGACATTTGATGCGCAGAATTGAAAATAATGCCGTCGGCATTGATCAGGGCGATCTCGTACTATTCTCTGATTTCGAGGACGACGGGGCCATGTGGACGGGCGAGGGGCCACGCGTCACGCGGCAGCGCGTCAATTTCGGCGAGCTTTACGCAGATACGCCGCTGGTTCATGTGTCGCTGTCGATGTGGGATATTTCCAATTCCGCGAACAGTCGCGTCGATATCACGTCCGAAAACATTGCGCGTGACGGTTTCGATGTCGTGTTCCGGACATGGGGCGACACGCAGGTCGCCCGCGTGCGAGTTGCTTGGATGGCAATAGGCACCCTCCGGTCAGAGGATGCCTGGGACATCTGATCAACCGCTGTAGACGCCCTCGTAGATTGGCTTGAGCGTCTTGTGATTAAACAGCGACGACACGCTGGTGCCGTTCCACGTGTTCAGAATCGCCTGTGCAAAGACAGGTGCCGTGTTCACGATACGGATCTGCGGGCAGGCCAGCACAGCAGCGGTCGGCTGGATCGTGTTCGTGATGACGAGGTTCGTCATGACCGATTTGCTGATCCGTTCGATCGCCGGGCCGGAGAGGACGCCATGCGTGATGTAGGAATGCACTTCCTTTGCGCCGTTATCCATCAACACCTGCGCCGCCTTGCACAGGGTGCCAGCGGTATCGACGATGTCGTCGACGATCAGACAGACACGGTCCTTGACGTCACCGATGACCGTCATTTCGGCGACTTCACCGGGTTTTCCGCGCCGTTTGTCGACGATGGACAGAGGCGCGTTGATACGCTGCGCAAGGTCGCGGGCACGGGCCACGCCACCCACATCGGGTGACACGACCATCACCTCGTCCATGCGATCCTTGAAATGGTGCATCGCATCCAGCGCCCAGATCGGGCTGGCATAGAGGTTGTCGACGGGAATATCGAAAAACCCCTGTATCTGCGTCGCGTGCAGGTCCAGCGTCAGGATGCGCTCGATCCCGGCCTCGACCAGCAGGTTTGCCACCAGTTTGGCGGTAATCGGCGTCCGCGCCTTGCTGCGGCGGTCCTGACGCGCATAGCCGAAATAGGGCATCACGGCCGTGATGCGTGCGGCGGAAGACCGGCGCAGGGCATCCGCGATAATCATCAGCTCCATCAGATTGTCATTCGCAGGATTTGACGTGGGCTGGACCACGAACATGTCCTCGCCGCGCACGTTCTCGAACACCTCGACAAAGATTTCGCCGTCGTTGAAACGCTCGACCCGTGCATCGACCAGACCGACGTCAATGCCACGGTGCAGGCTCATCCGCTGGGCGATGGCCTCGGTCAGGGGGCGGTTGGCATTGCCGGAAATCAGTTTGGGTTCATGGGATGTGGGCATGCAGGGCGGTCCTTTGCGCTGGCAGCGGCAGGAATCGCTGCGTTGACACCGCCTAGCACACCGCTACCGTCGCGAAAACATCCCCCGCACCCGGAGACGGCGCAATGGCCCATGTCGACTACTATTTCGCAACGATCAGCCCCTACACCTACCTTTGTGGTGTGCGCCCTGCCGAAATTACCACCGCGCACGGCGCGACGCTGACCTACAGGCCGATGGACCTGATGAATGTCTTTTCGCGCACGGGGGGCCAGCCGCCAGCGGAACGCCACCCGAACAGGCAGGCCTACCGGCTGCAGGACATGCGGCGGCGTGCCATGATGACAGGCCTCCCGATGAAGGAAAAACCAGCGTTTTTTCCCACCAATCCTGCACCGTCATCCTACGCAATCATTGCCGCGCAGGCGGATGGATCCGGCGACATGGCGGCGCTCGTGGCAGGGATCACCCGCGCCTGCTGGTCCGAAGACCGCGACATCGCCTCGGATGATGTGATCCGGGATTGTCTGACTGCGGCCGGTTTCCCCGCCAGCCTCGCTGACAGCGGGTTGTTGACCGGTGCAGAGACCTATCATCGTAATACCGAAGAGGCTGTGCGCCTGGGCGTTTTCGGCGCGCCGTTCTTTATCACCGACGGCGACGAGCGTTTCTGGGGCGAGGACCGTCTGACCGACCTGGAGGCGCACCTCGCAGGTCGCATCTGATGGTGGCGCTGCATACCGGCTGGACCGGACATTCGCCCGATACGCTGATGCTGCATTGCTCGTTGGCCCGACACGAGGCGCTGTTGCCGCTGGCGCAGGCCGCAGGGTTGCGTGCGGTCCTGCCAGACCTGCTTGGCCACGGCCAAAGCCCTGATTGGGACGGGCAGGGCGACTATCAGACCGCCAATCTGAACGCGATTCTGCCGCTGGTAACGCGGCCCATGCATGTGATCGGACACTCCTTTGGTGGTACCATCGCGTTGCGTCTGGCGGTCGAAAGGCCGGACCTCGTCACGCGACTGACCTTGATCGAGCCTGTGTTCTTTGCGCTGGCCACCGGGACCGATGCGATGCAGGCCCATCTTGCCACGTTCCGCGCGATCAGGTCCGCGCTCTCATCCGGTGATCCCGATGCCGCGGCGCGCAAGTTTCACGCAGCCTATGGCATGGGGGGCTGGGGCGCGCTGAAACAGCAAGTCAAACAGGCAATGGCCGCCGGAATGCCGCTTGTGCTGGCGGCTGCCCCGGCCATCGAGGACGACATTCATGACGTCGCCGCACGTTTGCCGCAGGTGCGGGTGCCAGTCACGCTGATTCGCGGTGAAGTCTGTCAGCCGATCATGGCCGAAATCCACGAAACCATTGCGCGGGTGATCCCGCAGACGCAGTCCCATATCATCGCCGGTGCAGGTCATATGGCACCGCTGACCCACCCAAAGGCGGTGGCGGCACTTCTCTAGGCGCGCAGCAGGTCGAGCAGATCGTCCACCGCCTGATCGTCGCCTGACCAGTCGGCGACCAGCCGTCCGGTCAGCATCTCTTCGGGGTCACCGACATGGGGATCGCCGCCCATCACATAGTAGAGCGCCCCGCCGTTCAGCGCCCTGGCGTGAACCGCACGCGGCGCGTCAAAGAACAGCAGGTTCGCGGGTGGATCAAACAGGACCTGCACATGGGGCATTTGCTGCAAACCGCGCAGCAGCCGCTGACCACGGGCATTTGCGCTACGCGCCATGTCCAGCCACAGATCGCCCGACAGATAGGCCTGCATCTGCGCCGACAGGTAGCGGTGCTTGGAAAACAGATGTGCGCCCCGCTTGCGTCGCAGTTCGAACGTGGCGGCATCGGCCGGGTCAAAAAAAACGCAGGCCTCCACACCCAGCAGACCGTTTTTCGTGCCACCGAAACAGACGGCATCGACGCCGGCCTTCCACGTCATTTCGGCAGGGGTGCAGTCCAGCGCCACGAGGGCATTGGCAAACCGTGCACCGTCCAGATGCACCTTCAGCCCGTATTCATGCGCGACCGCCGAAAGTGCCGCGATTTCGGCGCAACTGTGGACCGTGCCTTTTTCGGTGGCTTGCGTGATGCTGACGGGGCCGCGTTGCGGGCCGTGCACCCCACGCGTTTCCTCGGCCATGATCGCGCGGCGGAGGGTATCGGGCGTCATCTTGGCCGCGACAGCCTCGACCAGCGTCAGCTTGGCACCTCCGGTGAAAAATTCGGGGGCGTTGCATTCATCCTCCTGGATGTGGGCCATCGGGGTGCAGAACACCGTCTGCCAGGGATTGCACAGCGCCGCGAGTGTCAGCGCATTGGCCGCCGTGCCGGTCGCCACCAGATAGACCGCTGCCTGCGGTGCCTCGAAAATCTCGCGAATCTGGGCGCGGACCTCTTCCATGATCGGGTCGGCACCATAGGCGCTGGCATAGCCGTCGTTGGCGCGCATCAGGGCGCGCATGACATTGGGGTGGGCAGGCCCGCCGTTGTCAGAGGCAAAGAACATCAGGTCGGCTCCTCGATGATGTGGTCTTCCCAGTCTTCGTCCGCGACTTCCCACTCGGACAGGGTCTCGCCGCGCATGGTGACGCCGGCGGTGTGCGGACTGTCGGCATCGCCGCTGATCAGCGGGTGCCAGTCATACAGTTTGCGGCCTTCGGTCAGCAACCGGTAGGCGCAGGTCTGTGGCAACCAGTACATGTTGTCCGCAATGGTTTTCGGGGTCAGCACGATGCATTCCGGCACGAACTGGTGGCGCACCGGATATTGGCTGCACAAACAGCTTTCGTTATCCAGCAGCCGGCAGGCGACGCGGGTCAGCGCGACTTCGCCGGTGTCCTCGTCCTCCAGCTTGTTCAGGCAGCATTTGCCGCAGCCGTCGCACAGGGCCTCCCACTCCGGGCGGGTCATCTTGGCCATGGGCACGTTTTCCCAGAACCGCGGCCGCAGGCCGGTGCGCGTGATTTCAGCCATTGGTCAGGATGTCCCGCGCACGGGCGCAATCGGCGTCCATCTGGGTGATCAGCGCATCAAGGCTGTCGAACTTTTCTTCGCCGCGCAGGTATTCCACCAGCCCGACCGAGATTTCGGCACCGTAAAGGTCGCCCTTGAAATCAAACAGGAATGTTTCGCAATTGGGCAGGTTTTCACCGAACATCGGCCGCACCCCGATCGAGGCCGCACCGTGATAGCTGCCAGCATGTGGACCCTCATGGACGTCGACGACCACGGCATAGACGCCGAATTTCGGAGGATGCAGTCCGGCGATGCTCATGTTTGCGGTGGGGTATCCCAGATCGCGCCCGCGCTGGTCACCGCGAATGACCTCGCCCACGATGCGGTGGCGGTGGCCCAACATGGCAGCCGCATCGCGCGGGCGCCCATCGGTCAGCGCCGTACGGATCGCGGTCGAACTGATGCGCCCGTCGTCGTTCTTGACCATCGGCACGACTGTCACACCGAACCCCATCTCTGCGCCAAAGTCCGTCAGGTCCTGCGCCGTCCCGGCCCTGTCCTTGCCGAAACAGAAATCCTGCCCCACGACCACATGGGCCAGACCCAGCCTGTCGTGTATGATCCTTTGCGCGAACTCTCTGGGCGTCAGTGCCACAAGCGCCGGGTTGAAAGGCACCTCGTAGAGTTTTTCCACGCCCAGTTTTCCCAGCGCCTCGGCACGGGCTGCGGCGTTCATCAGCCGAAACGGTGCTGCGTCCCGCGCAAACAGCTGGCGCGGATGCGGCTCGAAGGTCATCACGCCCAGCGGCGCGCCAGCCGCCTGTGCGGCCGCGCGTGCAATGTCGATCACCGCGCGATGCCCCAGGTGGACACCGTCAAAGTTACCGACGGCCGCAGCAGCACCGCGGTCGGCCGGATCGATATAAAGTGTGTCTCTGATGATGCGCATGTGCGAGGCGTATCGCGCGCGCGGGGTCAGCGCAAGTTAGTCGAACTTGCCCGAAGGGGCCAAAACAGTCGCCTCGCCGGTCAGGACCTTTTGACCATCCACCAGACAGCGTGTTTCCATTGTCACGCGCCGTCGGGAATAGTCGATGGCCGTCACCTCGACCTCGGCCAGCACCATGTCGCCCGGGCGCACCGGGGCCAGGAATTTCAGCGTCTGCCCCATGTAGACGGTGCCGTGCCCCGGTAGCTGTTCGCCGATCACGGCGGAAATCAGCCCGGCGGTCAGCATGCCATGCGCGATACGCCCGGCAAAGATCGTGTCCTGCGCATAATCGTCGTCCAGATGCACCGGGTTATGGTCAGTTGTGACCTGCGCGAACATCTCGATGTCCGCGTCGGTCACCACCTTGCGCAGGGACCGGACCATGCCGACCTCGATATCCTCGATGACGATTGTCCCACGGGGCATGTTGTCCAGCATATCCATCATCCATCACGCAATAAAAAGCTATGACGTGTAACTACCACGAAACTTTGTTGCGTCAAGGCTTGATGGGCACTTTGGTCTAGCGCAGGTGTCCAATCGAGAATGTTGGCGAAACCATTTCGGCATCGAGGTAGCGCGACAGCGCATCGGGATCGGGTCCAGCGGTTTCAGTCAGCGTCTCTGCTGCGGCCAGACCGCCCGTGATGAACAGCGTGTCCAGATCTTCTTGCTGGCCGCCCAGAACGTCGGTCCGGATACCGTCGCCGATGCAGATGATCCGCGATTTGTCCACCTCGGGGTCGATCTGTGCCAGCCTGCGGCGTGCCAGATCGTAGATCGGGGGATGCGGCTTGCCGAAATACAGGCTTTCGCCACCCATTTCCGTATAAAGCTGTGCCAGCGCGCCCGCGCACCATTCGCGCGTCTCACCGCGGTCGACCACGATATCAGGGTTGGCACAGAGCAACTTCAGACTGCGCTGCTTGGCTGCGAGGAATTGCGGGCGGTAGGTGTCGGGATGGGCCATCGGGTCGAACGGGCCGCAGCATACGATCCCATCCGCCTCGTCCAGCGGGACGCGGTTGATGGTCATCGGGTCGTCGAGGATATCCATCGGCTTGAAGAAAGCTGCGTCGTGGTCCTCTCCGATGAACCAGACATTGGACCCGACGGCCCCCTTGAACATGGCTGCCCGGGCCGAGTCGCCTGATGTCGCGATCGCGTCGAACGCATCGTCAGGCACGCCCATACTGTTGATCTGTTTGTGCACCGACGACCAGGGACGTGGCGAATTGGTCACCAGGATGACCCGCCCGCCCGCGCGGCGATAATCCTGCATCGCCGTCACGGCCGCGGGATGCGCCCTGATTCCGTCGTGCATGCAGCCCCACAGGTCGACAAAGGCGGCGTCGTAATCGCCCGCCACATCCAGAAAGCTGTTGATGATCTGTGTCATGTGGCGGGACCTCTTCATGATGCGGTGGCCGATTTTTCGCGAAAAATCGGTGCCTCCGGCGGGAGTATTTCAGGCAAGATGATGCGCTGGCTGCGCTTATTTCTTCAGGTTCGGGATGATCTGTTTCTTGCGGCTCATCACGCCGGGCAACACGACCGTGTCGCCCTCGGGCTTGGCGTCAAAGCTGGCGCGTGCCACGTCACGGGTCAGATCGTTGGGCAACAGCATCGTGGCCTCTTCGTTCAGAATGTCCACGACAAAGAGCAGGACCTGATCAACGCCGTCTTCCTCTGCCACGGCGGGCATGGCGGCCATCAGGGCGTCCTTGCGGTCCAGCACGGCCTTGGGCGACGTGGTTTCCAGCACGCTGACGCGGAACTTGGTGCCGTCGACCTCGTATTCCTTGGAATCCATGCGCAGCAGTTCCGCATCCGAAAACGCGCTGACGTCGGATTTGGCGGCGAACATTTCGTCAGCGTAGGCCGCGATATCGACGTTGAGGTCGGTGGCCAGTTGTTCGGCCAATGCGCGGTCGGTCGGCGTCGTGGTGGGCGACCGGAAATGCAGCGTGTCGGACAGGATGCAGGACAGCATCAGGCCCTTGATGCCTTCGGGCATTGTGGCGGCCTTGTCGCCCATCAGCTGGTGCATGATGGTGGCGGTGCAGGCCAGCGGGCGGATCGTGATGTCGATCGGGCCCTTGGTCTTGATGCCGCCGACCAGCAGGTGGTGGTCGATGATGCCGCGGATATCTGCGTCATTGATGCTGGCGGGCAGTTCGGCTGGGTTGTTCGTGTCGACAATGACGCATGCCTGGCCTGCGTCGACATCCGCGATGATGTCCGGCTGTGCGAAGCCCCAACGGTCGATGACGAATGCGGCCTCGGTGTTGGGCGTCCCCAGCAGCACGGCTTTTGCGTCGACACCGGCGTCGTTCAGAAACCATTCCCAGATCAGAGGCGATCCGGTGGAATCGGTGTCAGGGGACTTGTGGCCGAAAATCAGGGTGGTCATGGTATGTGCCTCATGGAATGCGGATTTGGGGCCTTATAGGTCGGAGTGCCGCGGGTGTCACGGGGGCGTGCAATGGCACGGGAAAGCGATCTGTATCCGCCGCTCAAGGCCTGGTTCATGGGGCAGGGATATACCGTCAAGGGAGAGGTCGGCGCCGCTGATCTGGTGGCGCGCAAGGGCGATGAAATCATCGTTGTCGAATTGAAGCTGGGGTTTTCGCTGACGCTGTTTCATCAGGCGATGGACCGGCTGGCCGTGAGCGACACGGTTTATGTTGCAGTACCGGCCGGGGGCAAGGCCAAGCCGTTCGCGTCCAATGTGAAACTGGCCCGGCGTCTGGGGCTGGGCGTCCTGTCGGTGCGGCTGCGCGACGGATTCGTCGAAGCCCACGCCAGCCCCGGCAACTATACCCCGCGCAAATCTCCCAAAAAGATCAAGCGCCTGAAGAAGGCGTTCGACCGGTTGCAAGGTGACCCCAACGCGGGCGGTGCCACGCGCCACGGATTGATTACCGGATACCGTCAGGACGCGATCACCTGCGCGCGGTTTCTGGCGGTGCACGGCCCGTCGGGTGGTGCCCGGATCAAGGATTGGGCCGAGGTGCCGGATGCCACGGCCATCATGGCCGCCAACCATTATGGCTGGTTCACACGGGTGTCGCGCGGAGTCTATGATCTGACCGCATCGGGACGAACGGCCCTGGCCGATTGGGGGGATGTCGGCGACTAGAGCCCCGGCGTGATCGTCCAGCCATCGGTTTCCAGCAGGCGCAGCACGCCCTGCGCGCCCGGCAGGTGACCCGCGCCGACGGCCAGAACGATGTTGTCATGCGCCTCTGCGGCTTTGGCGATAACGGGCATCCAGTCCAGGTTGCGGCGGGTCAGCAGGTCGTCTTCCATTTGGGCGAACAGCGTATCCGCCTCTTCCGGTGCCAAGCCTGGAACCTGACGCGAGACCACGCGGCTCAGTTCCCACAGCTCGGCGATTTCGCCGGAAAAGTAACTGTCGAGCATCGTCGCGTTCATCGCGTTCGCGAGGTCCTCTGGCATGAACGAAAGGTTCAGCGCATCAATCTGATCATCGATCGGGTCGGCAGACATCAGGGAAAAGATCGTGTCCCAGCGTTCGACAGCCTGAACATCGATATCGGCTGCCAGCGCGATATCGATCAATTTCGCATCGAGGCCCTGGCGGCCCTGTTGCAAGTCCGCCAGCGCACAGGTCGGCATGGCAAGGGTGAGCGACAGATACCACGGTTGCATCTGTGCGGCCGCAGCCGCTGGCAGGCCGCGGGCCTCGACCGCGCGTGACAAGGCGATAAAGGCTTCTGGCTCCATCAGGTCGGTCAGCGAATTCCCGTCCGTCAGGAACAGCAGCGATGGGTCGCTTGCGATGGCGTCTGCCATTGCGGCCTCTTCCTCGGGACCTGCCTCGACCAGCAGAAGGTCTGCTGCGGTGATGGCGGGGGACAATTGCGCTGCGATCGG
Organism: Loktanella sp. DSM 29012; assembly: GCF_900110705.1. Classification (GTDB taxonomy): domain Bacteria; phylum Pseudomonadota; class Alphaproteobacteria; order Rhodobacterales; family Rhodobacteraceae; genus Loktanella; species Loktanella gaetbuli. The sequence goes on from NZ_FOEJ01000001.1 coordinate 683,790, forward strand.
GGCCAGTCGGGGGTCATACAGGTGCATTGTGCCTGCGATGGTGATCCGGTCATCGCCGCGCGTTGCGGTCCAGATCGTGCCGCTGCCGTAGGGCGTCGCCGCTGCGGCTGTCGTCACCTCCAGTCGTTCCGCCGCTGACAGGCGGGTGCGCACGTCATCGCCTGCACAGGCCGCAATGACCTGCGTTGCGCTGACAAGGGCCATCAGGGTCAGGGGAATCAACTGTCGCATCTTGGCCTCGGCTCGCTGGGGGTGTCCGGTGATCCTGCCCCGGACGATTTTTCGCGATCATAGGTTGCCGCGCCAGGATCGGCCAGCGCCTGATCCGCACCAAGTGGTTTGTCGCCTGCCGCACACGGTGGACGAAGGCGAGAGCGTCTGCGGAAGGGGGGCGGACACCAACACTGGCCTTTGACAAATGGTGAACTGCCTAAGGCTGATCGCGGCACGCGCTTGGGTGGGCGGCGCGCATTGTGGTGTGCCCGCCGCACCGCGTGCGGCGGGCAAGTGGGGTCAGGGCAGGGCGACGCCGTCCAGGTCCATGCCGTCGGACAGGTTGGCGCGGATCAGCGTTGCGCTGCCTGCGCCCGCGTCCTCTTGGACCAGTTCCAGGCCGGTATCGTCGCTATCGTCGTTTGCCTCGGTGGACAGGTCGACACCCGTCAGGGCAAGGTCGCCCGCGTCGGCCTCTTCCAGCACGATGCCCTTGCCACCGTTGGCACGCGCGGTGATGGCCGTGGCCACCACATTGACGTCGCCGGCATCCTCTTCGGACAGCTTGATCGCATCATCGGTGTTGCCTTCGGCCAAGGCCCCCACCAGCGTCAGCGTGATGTCGCCGTCACCTGCCTCGTCGAAATCCAATCCCTCGTCGGTGTTGTTCATGATCTGGCCGCCGGTCAGTGTCGCGATGATCGAACCGTCACCTGCCTCGTCCACGTCAAACCCGTCGTCCAGGTCGATGCCAAAGGCATATTCGGCAATGGACCCGTCATCATGCAGATCGACCTCGCGTTCGATGCAGCGATCATCCGGCGATCCTGTGACCGGTCCGGGGGCGTCCGCCTCGGCCAGGACGCCGGGTTCGAATTCACCCTCATCGGGATCGGGCAGGAAACTGGCCACCATGGCAGGATCGCAATAGTTCCCGTTCAGATCGTAATGGTTGTCGATCGAGGTCACGCGCACATCGCCTGCGTCGCCTTCGTCCAGTTCGACCCCGTCGGCGCCGACGCTGATGAACCGCGACGCGCTCGCGTGAAACATGATGTCGCCATCGCCGCGCTCGTCGACCCGCACGCCATCGGAGTCGAAATTGCCATGGCCTGCGTTTTCGACGGTCACCCCGTTCAGCATCACGGAAATGCTGGCGGCCGATCCATCGCCACCACCACCAGCGCCCGCGCCACAGGCATCCGCCAGTGAACAATCCGACAGGTGGATACCGTGTCCGGCCACGTCGCGCACGGTGACGTCCTGCAAGGTCAGGGTCACGGTACCTGTCGCATCCTGCGGGACGCCGACATAGATCCCCTTGCCCGGCGTGCCGGTGGACTGGTTTGCGATATCAAATCCACCCGGCCCGGCGAAATTCAGCGCATGGATGGTCACATCAGCACCCTGCGCAATGGCCAGCAGCGTGAAATCGCCGTTTGCCATCAGGGTCTGCCCGCGACCGATCAGTGTCAGTGGTGCCGCGCCGTCATAGGTTGCTGTCGCGTCCAGCGCGATGTCGCCCTCTGTCGTGATCAGGATGGTGGTGGGCGTGGTCGCGGCGCTGGCCTGTGCCAATGCCTCGGACAGGCTACCGGGGCCGGTTGCCGCGTCGGTCGACACGACCAGGGGGGCATGGCCTGCGGCCAGCAGCGGTGTTGCGAGGGCTGCGGCTGCCACGCTTGTCATCAGGGTGCGAAACATGAAAGTGGTCCTTGTGATCTATCAATTCCGCCGGTGACGCTAACCCGCCGGTGAAACGATTTTGCGACACGCAAACCAGTTGACAGCTGCACTTCCCCTCCCTAACTACACCCCGCTAGCACTCGCCTTGGGTGAGTGCTAACGAAATTGAAACATCAACGAAGGAAGGTCTTTCAGATGGCATTCACCCCTCTTCATGACCGCGTTCTGGTTCGCCGCATCGAAGGCGACGACAAAACCGCAGGCGGTCTGATCATCCCCGAAGCCGCAAAAGAAAAGCCCGCAGAGGGCGAGATCATCAGCGTTGGCACCGGTGCGCGCAAGGACAACGGCGAACTGATCGAGATGGCCGTCAAGGCCGGCGACAAGGTTCTGTTCGGCAAATGGTCCGGCACCGAAGTCAAGATCGACGGCGAAGACCTGTTGATCATGAAGGAAAGCGACATCCTCGGCATCCTGTGATCGCCTGAGACGCACGCTTTTCCAACGAAACCTAATATCAGGAGCACATGAAAATGGCTGCTAAAGACGTCAAATTCGGCACCGACGCCCGCAATCGCATGCTCAAGGGTGTCAACATCCTTGCAGACGCCGTCAAGGTCACGCTGGGCCCCAAAGGCCGCAACGTGGTTCTGGACAAATCGTTCGGCGCCCCCCGCATCACCAAGGACGGTGTGTCCGTCGCCAAAGAGATCGAGCTGGAAGACAAGTTCGAGAACATGGGCGCACAGATGGTCAAGGAAGTTGCTTCCCGGACCAACGACGAGGCCGGTGACGGCACCACGACCGCCACGGTTCTGGCCCAGGCTATCGTCCGCGAAGGCATGAAGTCGGTTGCTGCCGGCATGAACCCGATGGACCTCAAGCGCGGCATCGACATGGCGACCTCCAAGGTTGTCGAGGCCATCAAGGCCGCTGCACGCGACGTGACCGACAGCGACGAAGTCGCACAGGTCGGCACCATCTCCGCCAACGGCGAAGCTGAAATCGGTCGCCAGATCGCTGACGCGATGCAAAAGGTCGGCAACGAAGGTGTCATCACCGTCGAAGAGAACAAAGGCCTCGAGACCGAGACCGATGTCGTCGAAGGCATGCAGTTCGACCGTGGCTACCTGTCGCCCTACTTCACCACCAACACCGAGAAAATGACGGCCGAACTCGACGACGTCATGATCCTGCTGCACGAGAAAAAGCTGTCCTCGCTGCAGCCGATGGTGCCGCTGCTCGAGGCCGTGATCCAGAGCCAGAAGCCGCTGCTGATCATCTCCGAGGACGTCGAGGGCGAAGCCCTGGCAACGCTCGTGGTCAACAAGCTGCGTGGCGGTCTGAAAATCGCTGCCGTCAAGGCACCGGGTTTCGGTGATCGTCGCAAGGCGATGCTGCAGGACATCGCGATCCTGACCGGCGGTCAGGTCATCTCCGAAGACCTCGGCATGAAGCTGGAATCGGTCACGATGGACATGCTGGGCACCGCCAAGCGCGTTTCCATCACCAAGGACACCACTACCATCGTTGATGGCGGCGGCGACAAGGCCGAGATCGAAGCACGGGTCAACCAGATCCGCGGCCAGATCGAGGAAACCACGTCCGACTACGACCGTGAAAAGCTGCAAGAACGCGTGGCCAAACTGGCCGGTGGTGTTGCCGTGATCCGCGTCGGCGGCATGTCCGAAGTCGAAGTGAAAGAGCGCAAGGACCGCGTCGATGACGCGCTGAACGCAACCCGCGCAGCTGTCCAAGAGGGCGTTGTCGTCGGTGGCGGTGTGGCTCTGGTCCAGGGTGCAAAGGCACTGGACGGCCTGAAGGGTGCGAACTCTGACCAGGACGTCGGTATCGCGATCATCCGCAAGGCACTCGAGGCACCGCTGCGTCAGATCGCGGAAAACTCTGGCGTCGACGGTTCCGTCGTGGCTGGCAAGATCCGCGAAAGCACGGACAAGAACTTTGGCTTCAACGCGCAGACCGAAGAATATGGCGACATGTTCAAGTTCGGCGTGATCGACCCGGCCAAGGTTGTGCGCACTGCACTGCAGGACGCAGCATCGGTCGCAGGCCTGCTGATCACCACCGAAGCGATGGTTGCTGATCGTCCGTCCAAGGACGGCGGCAACGGCGGCGGCGACATGGGCGGCATGGGCGGAATGGGCGGCATGGGCGGCATGATGTAAAAAACGTGTTTTGAGGCATCGCCTCGAACACGTTTGGCGGGGCACGACAGGTGTTTGTGAACCAGACACGGATTGTGTCCCGCCTCCGCACCGCGGTGCGGGCATCTGCCAAACGGCACCTCGTTTCCGAACACAGACGTGAAATAAGAAGGGCGACCCCGGCGGGTCGCCCTTTTGCGTGTTCGGGTCGTGCGTTTGCCCCACACTACGGCTGCGGGCCGTCCATTGGCTGTCCAGCCTAGGCGTGTTCGCCGTTCTTGATCTGATCGGCAAACCCGTGGTTGGCGTCCCGGTGGCGGGCCTCGTCGTCGCGTATCACGATCACGACCTCGCGCAGGCGGGCGTCATCATCCAGTTTCCAGTAGTCCTTGGCGATCTGGGGGGCCGGGACGTTTTCGGCATGCCCGGCGTCGATCTGTTCCAGATAATGCGTGTAGCTGATGACGGCCTCTTCCTCGAGGTAGCCCACGACCCGGTGCGCAATGCGCGGTGCCAGCAGGTAGAGAAAGAAATACAGGTTGTAAAAGACGAGTTGCGCTGCGGCGATCAGAAACCGTTCCAACCGTGACGGTTGCGCGATTTCGATGAACGTCATCAGGTGCATGCGCTCGTTGTCGGCCTCTTCGATCAGCTCCTTGATCCAGCCCTGATCGTCGCGGATATGGCGCAGCGCCTTGAGGTGCTGCAACAGGCCGCCCACCATGCCGGGGACGGCAGCGACGGTTTCCAGAACGACGGCGCGGTGGCCATAGCGCTGGGCAAAGAACTTGTCGGCAAAGAAACGCATGAATCTCACGACGCGCAGCGCGGTCCGGTCACGCCAGTCCACCGGTTCGTGGTGCTGCGTGATGTAGGCGTCGGCGCTCAATGCCATGTCGGTGTCGTGTTTCATCGGATCAACTCCTGTCTGTGCGTCAAACAGATATGGTGCGACGGGCAAATTGCAGCGGGCATTTCTGCGACATAACGCGGCATGGTCGGTTGCGGGCGCATCAATCGGGATGCGCCCGCCCGCGCATCAGGTCAGATAAATGTTGAACCAGGCCAAGGTCCGGTCCCAGGCCAGCTCTGCCGCTGCGGCGTCGTAACGCGGTGTGCTGTCGTTGTGAAAACCGTGGTTCACACCGGGATAGATATGCGCCTCGTAGGTTTTGTCGTTGGCTTGCAGCGCCGCCTCGAACGGTGGCCAGCCTTCGTTGATGCGTTCGTCCAGTTCGGCGTATTGCAACAAGAGCGGTGCCTCGATTTTCGGGACATCCTCGATGCTGGCCTGGCGCCCGTAGAACGGTACACCGGCCGCCAATTCGGGGTAGGCCACGGCAATCGCGTTGACCACACCGCCGCCATAGCAGAACCCGACGGCGCCGACCCGTCCCGTGCTGTCGTCGCGGTTCAGCAGGTGTTCAAACCCGTTGAAGAAATCGTTCATCAACTGCGTGCCGTCCACCGTGCTTTGCAATTCGCGTCCGTCAGCGTCATTGCCGGGATAGCCGCCTACCGACGTCAGGCCGTCCGGGGCCAGTGCCATGAACCCGGCCTTGGCCAGCCGACGCGCGACATCCTCGATATAGGGGTTCAGGCCGCGGTTTTCGTGGATGACCAGCACGGCCGGCAAGGGCCCCGTGGCATTTGCAGGGCGCACCAGATACCCGCGCACATCGCCCGTGCCGTTGGGCGAAGGATAGCTGATGTAATCGGCCACGATATCGGGGTCGTTGAACGAAACCTGTTCGGCCATCGCATAATTGGGCGACAACATGCCCAGCAGCGACAGCGCCGTCACGCCGCCCACCGCATAGCGTCCCGCCTGATCCAGAAACTCGCGCTTGGTGATCTTGCCGTGCGCATAATAATCGTATAGATTCAGTAGTTCTTGGTCGAAATCCTTGGCTGTCATGCGTTTCATGGTCGTTCCTCCGTTTGAACCGCCCCACAGATAGCGCAGGCGCGGCTGTGTGCATGTCACGGTTGGGACAGCGGGGTGGGGCCGCCTGTGTGACGGGCCTTGGTTGAAACCCGTGCTTGCTGGATCGGTATGGCCGCCCTACCACTGGTCGGGTGCAGATGCGGAGGGCACCATGACCAAGACGATCGTCAACAGCTGGAATGAATGGGACCCCCTGCGCCACGTCATCGTGGGTCGCGCGGATGATTGCCATATTCCACCCGCAGAACCCGCACTGGACGCCAAGGTGCCAGAGGACAGCGACATGCGCGGCCAATGGGGCCGCCGGCCGCCGGACACCATCGACCGCGCGAATGAATTGCTGGACGGTTTTGCGGCGCTGCTGGAGGGGCGCGGCATCCGTGTCGATCGCCCCACGCCCATCGACCACGCGCAGCCCGCCACGACCCCCGATTTTCATACCGACAGCCAATTCGGCTGCATGCCGCCGCGCGATGTCCTGCTGACAGTCGGGTCAGAAATCCTCGAGGCGACGATGTCCTATCGCTGCCGTTGGTTCGAATACCTCAACTACCGCCCCCTGATGCAGCGGTATTTCGAAGAGGACCCCCGGTTTCGCCACGAATCCGCGCCCAAGCCGCGCCTGACCGACGCCGATTATCACCCCGACTACCTGTCGGACAAAATCGGCACCGCGAAACGGCTGGAATGGGCCGCGGCGAAACATTTCGTCACGACCGAAGAAGAGCCGCTGTTCGACGCTGCCGACGTGCTGCGCTTTGGCCGTGATCTGGTGGTGCAGCATGGTTTCACGACCAACCTCAAGGGGATCGAATGGCTACGCAGGCATTTCCCCGACCACCGCGTGCATGCCGTGAATTTTCCCGGTGACCCCTATCCGATCCATATCGACGCAACCTTTACACCGTTGCGCCCGGGTCTGATCCTGAACAACCCGCAACGGCGGTTGCCTGACGCGCAACGGCAGATGTTCGAACGCAACGGATGGGATATCGTGGATGCCGCTCAACCGGCCCACAACAGCCCGCCACCGTTGTGCTATTCGTCCACATGGCTGTCGATGAACGTGCTGGTGCTGGACCCCAAGACCGTCTGCGTCGAGGCGTCAGAGGTTTACCAGATGGAACAGATGGACAAACTGGGAATGAACGTCATCCCGGTCGCATTGCGTGACGCCTATGCCTTTGGCGGGGGGCTGCATTGCTGTACCGCGGATGTATATCGCGAAGGACAATGCGAAGACTATTTTCCCGTTCAATAACATGTTGCGCCTGATCTCTCTCGTGACGTTGGTCATGGTGGCCTTTGCCGCGAATTCGATCCTGAACCGGGTGGCCGTCGCAGGTCATAACATGGCACCGATGACATTCGCGGCCATGCGTGTGGCAGCGGGGGCTGCTGTGCTGCTGGCGTGCGCGCGGCGCGATCTGTTGCGCGTCACCCCTGCCAGGTTGGGCGGTGCCGTCACCCTGGCGATCTACATGATCGGTTTTTCCTGGGCCTACCTCGCGCTGGACGCAGGGTTGGGCGCGCTGATCCTGTTTGGATGCGTGCAGCTGGGCATGTTTGCCTCTGCCGTCGCGCGAGGGATCGTGGTCCCGGTGATGCGCTGGGTCGGTGCGGGGGTGGCGCTGGCCGGGCTGGCTGTTCTGCTGTGGCCCGCCGGCGGCGTGCAGGTGCCCGTGCTGCCGGCCATCGCCATGGTCGCGGCGGGTCTTGGCTGGGCTGGCTATACCTTGTTGGGGCAGGGGGCCGCTGACCCTGTCGCCGCCAGTGCGGTAAATTTCGTGCTATGCCTGCCGTTAGTGATCGTGGCGCTGATTGTCTCCGGCCAGATTGGGACGGTGACAGCACCTGCGATCCTCGCCGCCGTCACATCTGGTGCCGTGACCTCGGGGCTTGGCTATGCGCTGTGGTATCGGGTGCTGCCGCAGCTGCCGACGACTGTCGCCGCCATCGCGCAGCTCAGCGTGCCGGTCATCGCCGTCGCCGGTGGCGTGGTCTTGCTGGGAGAGCCTCTGACGCAGCGCCTCGTGATTGCAGCGGGGCTGGTGCTGGGCGGGATCGCACTGTCACTCTATCGTAAAAGCGGCTCGAGCGGGTCGTAAAATACCGTCACGCCGTCAAAGGCCACGGCCGCAAGACTGTCGGGTTTGACCTGCAGGCGTGTCAGTTCGGCCCGCGTGACCCAGCGCCTGTCGGTCACGATCCCCTCTGGGTCCTGCCAGTCGGGGTCGATCTGTGCATCGGCCACGGTACAGCGAAAATAGATGTCGACCTGATGCATGTCCCGTTCGGGATCGTGAAATTCGTTCACGAGGCAGACCGGACCGATGTCCACGCGCAATCCGGTTTCCTCGATCATCTCGCGGCGCAGATTGTCATGCAGGCTGGCGTGTGCCTCGGCCCCGCCACCGGGTGCACACCACAGATCATCGCGCCCCTTGTAGGCATTGACCACCAGCAGGCGGTCGTTTTCCACGAGGACGGCGCGAACGGCAATGCGGGGCGGTTTCGACATAAGCGGACAGTGACGCTCCGGCGATTTGATCGCAAGCCTATTGCGCTGCGCCTGCGACACTCTAGCTTAGCGCCATGAAACGCATCGCCCTGATACTGACACTATTTCTCGCCGCATGCGGCGGCGGAGGTCCCCTGATGGCTGATCCGGACAAGGATTGCGTCGTGCTGCTGCACGGTCTGGCCCGGTCTGAAACATCGCTGACGCCGATGCAGATCTACCTCGAAAACAGGGGCTATTTCGTCGTCAATCGTGGCTATCCCTCGACCGAAGAGACGATCCAGCAGCTGGTTGCCGAAAACGTGGGTCAGGACGTGGCGCAATGCGGTGACCGTCGGGTGAATTTCGTGACCCACTCGATGGGTGGCATTCTTGTGCGGGCATGGCTGGAAAACAACCGTCCCGCCAATTTTGGCCGCGTGGTGATGCTGGCACCGCCGAACAACGGATCTGCACTGGTCGATGTGTTCGGTGATTGGGAACCGTTCGAATGGATCAACGGTCCCGCCGGTGAACAACTGGGCACCGAGGCGACGAGCCTGCCCAATCGCCTGTCGGGTGCGGCCGACTACGATCTGGGTGTGATCGCCGGATCACGCAGCCTGAACCCGATCTATTCCAACGTGATCGACGGGCCAGACGACGGCAAGGTCAGCGTTGAATCCACGATGCTGGAGGGCATGAACGACCACATCACCCTGCCGGTGACCCATACCTTCATGATGAACAACCCGCTGGTCATGGCGCAGGTGCTGTCGTTTCTGACGACGGGCGCATTCGATCGTGGCCTCAGCCTGACCGGCGTTATCTTGGGCGACGAATAGGCGCGGGACTAGGTCGCCGCACCCGTGACCGTGTTCACATGACCCATCTTGCGACCCGGTTTAACCTCGGCCTTGCCATACAGGTGCAAGCTTGCGTCAGTCTTTGCGATTTGAGGAACACGGTCCATGTCGTCGCCGATCAGGTTTTCCATGGTGACATTGCTGTGGCGGCTTCCGTCGCCCAGCGGCCAGCCCGCCACGGCGCGGATGTGCTGTTCGAACTGGTCGATGGCGCAACCATTTTGCGTCCAATGGCCTGAATTATGCACGCGCGGCGCAATTTCGTTCACGATCAGCGCATCGCGGGTCACGAACAGCTCCACACCTAGCACGCCCACGTAATCCAACGCGTTCAGCACCCGTGCGGCAATCAGCACGGCGTCGGTGCGCTGACTGGGCGAGAGCGATGCAGGCACAGTCGTGGTGTGCAAAATCCCGTCGCGGTGCACGTTTTCGCCGGGGTCATAGCAGGCGACGGACCCGTCCTGCGCGCGGGCGGCTATCACCGACACCTCGCGCTGAAAATCGACGAAACCTTCCAGCACGGCAGGCGCACCGTTCATTGCGGCCAAGGCGGCGTCTGCATCGTCCGGCGATTTGATCCGGGCCTGTCCCTTGCCGTCATATCCCATGCGCCGGGTTTTCAGGATCGACGGTGTGCCGATACTGTTCAGCGCGGCGCGCAGGCTGTCCGCATCTGTCACATCGGCAAAGGGGGCGACCGACAGGCCGAGGCCGGTCAGAAATTCCTTTTCCGTCAAACGATCCTGCGAGGTCGCAAGCGCGCGGCGGTTGGGATGGATCGGCGTGATCGCCTCCAGCACATCCAGCGCGGCAGTGGGGATGTTTTCGAATTCATAGGTGATCACATCGACAGACCGGGCAAAGCGTTCGAGTGCCGCATGATCGTCGTAATCGGCCTTGAGATGGAAATTCGCCACATGGCTTGCCGGGCAGTCGGAACCCGGTTCGAACACGCAGGTCTTGAAACCCAACCGGCTGGCAGCCACTGACAGCATCCGGCCCAGCTGGCCGCCGCCCAGAATGCCGATGGTCGCGCCTGTGCGCAGCGGTTCAGTCATCGGTCGGGACCTCTGGAATGGATGCGGACAGATCGCTGCGCCACTGGTCCAGACGGGCGGCCAGATCGGCGTCCTGCAGGGCGAGGATTCCGGCTGCCATCAGGCCGGCATTCTGTGCACCAGCAGCCCCGATCGCCATGGTGGCGACAGGAAATCCGCGCGGCATTTGCAGGATCGAATACAGGCTGTCCACGCCCGACAGCGCCTTGGTCTGGACCGGCACGCCGATCACCGGCACGCGCGTTTTCGACGCCATCATGCCGGGCAGATGGGCCGCACCCCCGGCCCCTGCGATAATGACCTGCAACCCACGATCCACAGCACCCTTGCCGTAGTCCCACAGACGGTCCGGCGTGCGATGCGCCGACACGATCCGGGTTTCATAGGCGATGCCAAGGGTGTCGAGGATCAGCGCGGCCTCTTTCATCGTGGGCCAGTCGGACTGGCTACCCATGATGATGCCGACAGGTGGTTGGGTCATGGCGGGACACCCCGGTAATTGAACGAAGCGGCACTATAGTCAGCAGCCGCAGGGGCGCAATGCGCCTTTAGGCGATGATGTCGGGGTTCAGCTGGTCCTCGATCCGCGCGATCCGATCCTTGAGCATCAATTTCTTGCGTTTCAGCCGCTTGATGGTCAGCACGTCGCCGGGGTGTGTCATCTGCAACGCGGAAATCGCAAGGTCGAGATCATGGTGTTCCTGCCGCAGCACGCCCAATTCGATGCGCTGCACTTCGGTCTCTGAAAGTCGGGATGAGGTGTTCATGCGCGGTTGCCTGTCTGTCTGAACGTCCTTTTAGCGCGAACTGACCCACAGGCATAGGGTCTTGCGCGGGGGGCGCGCTGCACCCATATTTTTATCAGGACGGTTGCCGCAACGGGACCGCACGATTGATGTCGCTTGCATATAAGGACTGATCGCAATGACGAAATTGGCTTTGGGAACGCATCCGTTCCTGCTGGGGTTCGAGGGGCTGGAACGGCTGGTGGAACGCACCGCCAAATCCGGCAACGAAGGTTATCCACCCTACAATATCGAACAGACCTCTGACACATCCTACCGGATCACGCTCGCCGTCGCGGGTTTTGCAGAGGATGACCTGAGCATCACGGTCGAGGACGCGACCCTCTTGATCCGTGGCCGCATGACCGAGGATATGGGCGAACGCGTTTTTTTGCATCGCGGTATCGCCGGGCGGCAGTTTCAACGTGCATTCGTGTTGGCCGACGGTGTCGATGTCGGTGCCGCCACGATGGAAAACGGCTTGTTGCACATCGATCTGAACCGAAAGCAGCCCGACCGCGTTATCCAGACAATACAGATCTCGAAAGGTTAAATCATGTTTACGAAAAAAGACTTCGCCGATCTGGGCCAGAACATCGTCTATCTCAAGCAGGTACAGGTTGACGATCTGCCCGATGATGTCCGCCAGCAGGCGGGCGATCTGGATACGCTGTTCGCCGTGCATAACACCAAGGGCGAACAGGTCGCACTTGTTGCCAGCGAAGGCATCGCAACACATCTGGCCGCCGAACACGACATGCAGTTGGTGACCCTGCAATAGCCGACGGGGCGAACCAGCCCGGTTCGCCCATGTAGCGGCTTCAGGCGACTTCGAACAGTTCGTCGTCCATGACGTCGCCGGACCCACTGCAATCCGCATGAACATTCACGAAATGCCGAACTGCGGCCACCGCGGTTCTGCTGGTCCAGACGCGTGTGCCTGAAATGCTGCCGCATGTGATGCCGTCGGCAATCCGGTCCTGACCGGCCTCAATCAGCGATTTCACGATGTTGATCTGTAACGCGCTCATGGATTCGCAGCGGCGGCCGTAGGTCACACCGACGAACAGACCATGACCCGCGTAGGCCAGGTCCATCTTGTGGTTGCCTGATGACAGCGCGGCACTAGCGACCGCACGCAGGTCAGCTGCAAAGGCCTCGGCCTCTTGTGGCTTGGGGGTGCGCTCGGCATGGGGGACCATGATGTGGAACAGGTGCAACGCATGACATCCCTGCGGGGCGGTCAGTAATCGGTTTTCAAGCTCCATATAGCGCAGCAATCCGGTCTGTGCGGACTGCGGCGGCAGCAGGGAAAACGCGTCCGTCAGCAGCACGGACAGGCTGTTTACCCGGATCTGTGCCTCGCGCCTTTTTTGAACCGCGTCAGCCAGTGTTTCGGCAACCAGCACACGTGTCAGCAGTTCGAGACCGTCAAATGGTTTCCTGACAAAATCGGTTGCCCCGGCAGAAAATGCCTCTTGGATCAGATCGACATCGTTGCTGGCTGTCATGATCACGATCGGTGTCTGATCGTAGTCATTCAGTTTGCGCACGGCGCCACACAGCGCCATCCCGTTCTGGCCGGGCAGGTAGATATCGATCAGCAGCGCATCAAAAGGCGTGTCTGCCTCGGCGATGGCCCGCAGTGCGTCCGCCGCGCAACTAACGGGCGTGATCACGTGTGTGCCGCCCAGAACGTCAGGATCGCAAAGAAAGTCAAGAATGATAGGGTCGTCGTCCACCGCCAGGATACGCATTCCCTTTTTCCTCTCTTGAGAGCAGTTTTGTTTTGATCGTGATCGCAGCCGATCTGGGCAAAATCATGGAGATGACGTGGCAAGAGGTCGCAGTTTGTGGCCGACCACAGAAAAAAGGCCGGGCTGATGCCCGGCCTTTTGTTTTGCATGTTCGCGTTGGATCTAGCCGCTGATCAGGCCCATGGATTCCAGCTTCAGAATGACCTGATGCGCGCAGTTGTCGACATCCTGTCCTTCGGTATCCAGCCGCAGTTCGGGGTCCTTCGGAACGTCATAGGGGTCTGAAATTCCGGTGAATTCCTTGATCTTACCTTCGCGTGCCAGCTTGTACAGGCCCTTGCGGTCGCGGCGCTCGCATTCCTCGATCGAGGTCGCGACGTGCACTTCGATGAATGCGCCGAAATCCTCGATCTCTTCACGCACCGCGCGGCGGGTCGTGGCGTAGGGTGCAATCGGGGCACAGATGGCGATCCCGCCGTTCTTGGTGATCTCGGAGGCGACGTAGCCGATGCGGCGGATGTTCAGGTCGCGGTGTTCCTTGGAAAAGCCCAGTTCCGACGACAGGTTCTTGCGCACGATGTCACCGTCCAGCAACGTGACCGGGCGGCCACCCATTTCCATCAGCTTGACCATCAGCGCGTTGGCGATGGTGGATTTGCCCGAACCGGAGAAGCCGGTGAAGAACACAGTAAAGCCCTGCTTGGACCGCGCTGGTTTCGTGCGGCGCAGCTCTTCAACGACCTGCGGAAAGCTGAACCATTCCGGGATTTCCAGGCCCTCTTGCAGGCGGCGGCGCAATTCGGTGCCGGAAATGTTCAGGATCGTGACGTTGTCGCGGTCCTCGATTTCGTCTGCGGGCTCGTATTGGGCGCGTTCCTGCACATAAACCATGTGTTTGAAATCGACCATTTCGATACCCATTTCCTCTTGATGCTCGCGGAACAGGTCCTGCGCATCGTAGGGGCCGTAGAAATCGTCACCGGCAGAGTTCTTGCCCGGGCCTGCGTGGTCGCGGCCGACGATGAAATGGGTGCAGCCGTGGTTCTTGCGGATCAGCCCGTGCCAGACGGCCTCGCGCGGACCGGCCATGCGCATCGCGAGGTTCAGCAGGGACATGGTGGTCGTTGACGGCTGATACTGGTCCAGAACCGCCTCGTAGCAGCGCACGCGGGTAAAGTGATCAACGTCGCCCGGCTTGGTCAGGCCCACGACGGGGTGGATCAGCAGGTTGGCCTGTGCCCCCTTGGCGGCGCGGAAGGTCAGTTCCTGATGCGCGCGGTGCAGCGGGTTGCGGGTCTGGAACGCCACGACCTTGCGCCAGCCCAGCTTGCGGAAATAGGCGCGCAATTCGTTGGGCGTGTCGCGGCGGGCGCGGAAATCGTAATGCACCGGCTGCTGGATGCCGGTCACCGGGCCGCCCAGATAGACGTTGCCTGCGGTGTTGTGCAGATAGTTGACGGCGGGGTGCGCGGAATCGTCGGCGCCAAAGACCATCTCGGCCTCGCGGGCCTTGTTCGGCACCCATTTGTCCGTAACCGTCATGGTCGCAAGGATTACGCCTTCCTGGTCGCGCAGTGCGATGTCTTGACCCAGTTCGATCGTGTCGGCAAAGGCGTCAGTCACGTCCAGCGTGATCGGAATGGGCCACAGGTGGCCGTCTGCGGTGCGCATATTTTCCACGACACCGTTGTAATCTGCCTCGGACAGGAACCCCTTGAGCGGGTTGAAGCCACCGTTCATCAGCAGTTCCAGATCGCAGATCTGGCGTGGCGTCAGGTCGTGGCTGGTCAGATTCCCGGCCTCATGCTTCATCTTTTGTGCGCTCTCGAACGACACATATAGCTCTGGGATGGGGGCAAGGTTGTTTTGCATCATTTGGGTCCTGTGGGTGGTTGGAATGTAGCCGCTGGTCGTTCCGGTCAGTTCGGCATGAAGGGCGTCGTATTCAGCGAATTTTCGGGCAAGGAATTGATCCCTCAACCGCACCATTTCGGCTGCCCCGCGATGGGTCAGCACATAGGAAAACCGCTGTCGCCGGTCGGCGCTGGCACGGTCGCTGATCTGGATGAATCCGGCGGCAACCGCCGACTTGAGCAATGCGTTCAAACGTCCAAGCGACACCCCAAGCGCCACAGCCGTCGCACGTTGCGACGCCTCGGGCGCAAGGTTGACTTGACGCAGCAGCCGAAACAGGGCGACCTCTTCGTCAGATATGGGTGCTATGGTCTGGACGGCCACGATCACGACTCAATCTTTGTTCACGCGTGAACGCATACAGGAAAATTGCGTTCACAAAAGAACAAACATGTGTCCAAGGCTGAAAATCGCGGATTTGCGCTGAAAACAGGGCAGGTGCATGGCCAATGCGCCGCCCTGCGCGCCATTGCGCGGCGCCACAGAGACAACGGGGCCGGTCTGCGATGCGCAGCCCGGCCCCGTTTTCGCATCAGGCTGGTCTGTGCCGTCTACTCGGCTGCGTTTACAGGCGCGCCGTAGCCCAGCGGCAATGTCGTGTCGGCCTCGACATCACTGTCGTCCTGTTCGGCCAGGAACCGTTCCGCATCCAGTGCCGCCATGCAGCCCATCCCGGCGCTGGTCACGGCCTGACGGTAGACATGATCGGTCAGGTCACCAGCGGCAAAGACGCCGGGGATCGCCGTGCGCGTCGTTCCGGGTTCAACCACGACATAGCCGCCATTGTGGGTTTCCAGCTTGTCCTTGACCAGTTCGGACGCCGGTGCGTGACCGATGGCGATGAACACGCCCTTGGCTGCGATTTCCGTGATCTCGCCGGTTTCGACGTGTTTCAGGCGCACCGCCTCGACCCCCTTGGGGTTTTCCGTGCCGACGATTTCGTCGATCTCGTGGAACCACAGGGTTTCGATCTTGGGGTTTTTCAACAAACGGTTTTGCAGGATTTTTTCCGCGCGCAATTCGTCGCGGCGGTGCACCAGCGTGACTTTGGATGCGAAATTCGTCAGGAACAGCGCCTCTTCGACGGCCGTATTGCCGCCGCCGACCACGATGATTTCCTGACCACGGTAGAAAAACCCGTCGCAGGTCGCGCAGGCGCTGACGCCAAAACCCTTGAATTTATCCTCGGATGGCAGGCCCAGCCATTTTGCGCGGGCACCGGTGGCCAAAATCACCGCGTCAGCCGTCACAACCGACCCGCTGTCGCAGGTCGCGGTAAAGGGGCGTTTGGACAGGTCCAGATCCGTGACGATGTCATGCACAATGTTGCAGCCCATCGCGCGGGCGTGGGCCTCCATCCGGACCATCAGGTCGGGGCCCTGCACTTCGGTATCGCCGGGCCAGTTTTCGACCTCGGTGGTGGTGGTCAGCTGACCGCCCGGTTCGATCCCCTGGATCAGCATGGGTTCCAGCATCGCGCGGGATGCATAGACGCCTGCGGTATAGCCTGCCGGGCCAGAGCCTACGATCAAGACACGGGTGTGCTGGGGTGTGGACATGGGACCTCCTGTCGGTGTTGTTCCCCATATAGTCGGGCCGGGCTGGCAGCGAAAGGTCAACTGCGTTTCTGAAAGTTGCGCGTCAATGAAACTTTGTTGCGCAGGTTTGCCTTTGGTCGTAGTAATCAAAGCAACAACAAGGAGAGACCCCCCAAAATGCCGGGTGCAAAGCTGGACGAAATCGACCGGATGATTCTTGCAGAACTCCAGGCCGATGGCCGGATGACCAATGTGGAATTGGCAAAACGGGTCGGCATCAGCGCGCCGCCCTGCCTGCGCCGTGTCCGCACGCTGGAGGAGCAGGGCTATATTCTCGGCTATCACGCCGAGGTCGATCCGCGCGAACTGGGGTTCGAGGTTCAGGTGTTTGCCATGGTCGGTCTGGTCAGTCAGGCCGAGGCCGATCTGTCGGCATTCGAGGGGCGTTGCGAACATTGGCCGCTGGTACGCGAATGTCATATGCTAAATGGCGAGGTCGATTTTATCCTGAAATGCGTGGCCCCCGACCTGCGGACCTTTCAGCGTTTCCTGACCGAGGAACTGACCAGCGCGCCCAACGTGGCAAGCGTCAAGACATCCCTCGTGATCCGTGGTGCCAAGGATGAGCCGGGCGTGCCGTTCGATGTGCTCGAGGCGCGACTGGCAAAAGACGCCTGATACCACCCGTCATGAGCGTATGCCTATCCGCCGGACGACATGTCCTGCGACATAGGCCTCATGCAATGGATGACAGGTCCAGATCGCGCAGATGCAGGCGTGGATGCAGTAGCGGGCCGAAGTCGCCCAGCTGTTGCATGTGCGGAAACATCGACATCAACAGCTCGCGGCCGTCATTGCGCAGCTTGAGCAGGTGCGGCAGGCCCGGGTGCAGCGATTCAACCTCCAGACCGCCGCTGATGAGGATGCTGGCATGTTCGCGAAACCCCAGCTGATAGACATCGACCGCCGTGGCCGGATGCAGTTCGACGATCGCGGACTGGTCGATGAAATCACGCGCGGGGATGAACGATACCTCGTCGCCGGACAGACGCTTGCTCATGTTGTGACGGTGGGCAATGCGTGCGGCCGGGCCAAGCACGAGGTCCGCATTCGGTTTGCGGTAGCCCAGTGCGTCCTGCGTCAATCGCGTCATTGTTCCCATTTCGGGATTTGCGTTCTGCGCACCCGGTACGATCTGCATGCAGCCTTTCCACAAGAGCTGAACCATACCGTGACTGGTCGTCATCACACGGTCGCCGGGCCACAGGTCCTCGACCGCGCAGGGGCCGGTGTCCGTGGTAACGATCGCGCCGCGTCCAATCGCGGCAAAGCAATCTTCAAAAAGAGGTATTGCCGGGGCAATCCGGGTCACATCATCAATGTCAGAAGAGGGAGTCAGATGGACAATCTCGTAGCGACGCATGAGAGGCTTCACGCGTCGAGATTGTCCATCCAGACCAGCTGTCCGGTCTGAGGAAACCGGGGTCGTATTTCGTTGCGGCGCATAAGACGCGGACCGCGGGAGGGACTGATTTAACATGTGTCGCACCATCTGGCTTGTCACATCATCTGTCGGCCCCACCGACAACATCTGAGGAGATCGTTGCTGTTGGGTTGATTAAGGCGTTATCCGCCGCATTTCGTCAAACTATTCGCAGGATTGAGTTGTGACCGGCGATAGTTCTCCGTCTTGACGGCGATTGTTGAGGGAATGACGGGAAATTTTGCCATATTTGGCCGAATCAAAGGTCTGCACGCGGCGGGAATCACGAGGGAAAGCACAGACGTGACACAGTTGCCTGAATTCACCATTGGGATCGAAGAGGAATATCTGCTGGTCGACGCAGATACGTTTGACCTGGTTGCAGCACCGGATTCGCTGATGGCGGCACTGACCGGGGCGCTGGGGAATCAGGTCAGCACCGAATTCCTGAACTGCCAGGTCGAGGTCGGAACCGGAATCTGCGCAACCATCGCCGAGGCACGCGCCGATCTGGGGCATTTGCGCAGAACCGTTGCGGAACTGGCCGCAGATCATGGGCTACGGCCTGTCGCGGCCTCTTGCCATCCTTTTGGTGATTGGAAACAGCAGGGCCGCACGGACAAGCCGCGCTATGAACAGCTGGACGATGATCTGGGGGCGGTCGCACGACGCATGTTGATCGGTGGCATGCACGTTCACGTGGGGTTGCCCGATCAGGACAGTCGCATCGCGCTGATGAACCAGCTGTCCTATTTTCTGCCGCATCTTCTGGCCTTGTCCGCGTCTTCGCCGTTCTGGCAGGGCAGGGACACCGGGCTTGCCAGCTATCGCATGGCGGTTTTCGATTCCATGCCGCGGACGGGGTTGCCACCGCGTTTGCGGGACTGGGCGGACTGGGAGTCGCGGGTCCAGCGCCTGGTCGGGCTTGGTGTGATCGAGGATTCGTCCAAGATATGGTGGGATTTGCGCCCGTCGGGCAAATTTCCCACGCTCGAGACACGGATTTGCGATGTCTCACCGCGCCTCGCAGATACGCTGACGATCGCGGCGGTCGTGCAGGCGCTGACCCGGACGTTATGGCGGCGCACCCGCAATGGACAGCCCTGGCGGGAATCCGACCCGATCATGGTGCAGGAAAATCGCTGGCGCGCGCAGCGATACGGTGTCTCGGCTGGCCTGATCGACAGCGCAGCCGATCGGATCGTGCCGATGCCGCAGCTGATGGACGAACTGCTGGACCTGATTTCAGAGGATATGTTGGCGCTGGATAGCGTGGCCGAGGCGTCGCGGATTGCCGATATCGCAAGGTCGGGAACCGACGCGGATCGCCAGCGGGCGCTGTATCATTCTGCAATGGATGGGGGTGCTGACACCCATGACGCGCTGTGCGCCGTGGTTCGCGCCCTGGCGGATGATTTTACCGCCATCTGACGGGCCAACGCGTCCCTCTGGTGTGGTGGAAAAAGCCCGTGCGGCCAGAGGTGGTCCGCACGGGGGCAGTGGACCGGCCGAGGGGAAGCAGCCGGTCGTCGGGAAATCGGTGCGCGGCCTAGCCTGCCAGCGACATGCCTTCGGGAAGCGGTGCCAGAGAGATCTTCTTGTCGCGACCTTCGGTTTCAAGCCGGCGCGCGATCATGGCCTGACGGCGCAATCCGCGCTCCCAGGGCATCTTGGTCGTGCATTTCTCGGCTTCGGCGATGGTGTTCTTCATCCAGCGTGATTTGCTCATGGTCTCGGTCCTCTGTTTCAAAAAGCCCGCACTTTTCTGCGGGATTGGAAACAGTTTCACCCCGGGAATGGGCAGCAATTGGACAATCGATCGGGATTTTCAGTTTTTTTGCAGGCAGGGGCGGATGAACTTTGGCAACGTTGTTGCCGCATACGAAACACGATGTTTTCAGTGTTTTTGTGCTGAATTTTGGGTCAATGCGGCCCTCGGCCCGTGCATTGTTTCGCGTTTTGTGGCGAAACGGCGGCGGCATGCCGCCGCAAAGCGGCCCTAATCCAGCACGATGGACGCAATCATGCGCCCGTAATCTGCATCATTGGCATGGGTGGACCTGCGATAGCTGAAGAATCGCGCAGGGTCCGCATAGGTGCAGTGCCGCGTCCATGATGCATGGCCGATCCCGGCACCGCGCAGCCGGTGCAACCCGTAGGCGGGCAGATCGAAATGCAGCCTGTCGCCGGCCCCATTGGCAAAGAACCGGCTGTTGGCGTCGTCTTCGGTCAAAAAGGCATCCATGAATTCCGGTCCGACCTCATAGGCGGCCTGGCTGATGGATGGTCCGATGACGGCGCTGATCCGCGCCCGGTCCGCGCCCAGTGCCACCATCGCGTCGATCGTGTTTTCCAAAACGCCCGACAGCGCGCCTTTCCAGCCGGCGTGGGCCGCGCCGATCACCCGCGCTTGCGCATCGGCGAACAGCACGGGCTGGCAATCGGCGGTCAGGGTGCACAGGGCGACACCGGGGGTGGCCGTGACGATCCCGTCGGCCTTGGGCAGTGTGGTCGATGGCCCCGTGACGGCCACCACATCGGGCGAATGCACCTGATAGACACCCACCAGCCAATCCGGGTCGACCCCCATGTGACCTGCGACCCGTTCACGGTTGATCGCCACGATTTCCGACTGATCGGCGCTGCCGATCCCGCAATTGAGCGATGCGTAGATACCAGAGGACGCACCGCCCTTGCGGGTGAAAAAACCGTGGCGCAAGGGTGCCAGGGCATCGTCGGTAATCGGGGCAAGTGTCATGCGGTCAGTCCCGGTGGCGGCGTGCTGCCTGCGGCATACAGGCCCAATACCTTGAATAGGTCACCCATTTCGGCGGGGTGGGTCAACCGTCGGTGGGCCGAAATCAGGGTTTCGCGTGCGGGTTCGCTCAAACCTTTGGCAAGCGCCTGCGCCCGGTTGCTGATCCCGAGGCGTTCGAGAAACACGCCTTGTGGCGTCAGTTTGCTGTGCAGCGCAGGCTGTGCTGCCTGCGCCAAGGCCGCGAAATCGACATGCGCTGTCAAGTCCGCCGCCCCCGGAGTCGCAAAGGGATCGACGGGCTGGTGCGCCTGCACCGCCTGAAACGTGTCGCCGAAACTAGTCCAGCCGCCGTAATCCACGATCATTGCAGCACCACCATGACCTGCAATGCGCGCACCGATGATGCGTGCTGCGTCCTGCGCAGGCGTGCTGACCTCGACCACGTCGCCGTCGCGGGTGTCGTCCAGGCGGTCCGCCAGCATTGCCAGCGGGGCGGGGTCGGTCAGTCCCAGCGTCAGTGCGCCATCCGACAGGCCCACAACACGTTCCCGCCAGCCCTGACCGTCGCGCTGGAACTGCCGGATCGGCAGCGCGTCGAAAAATTCGTTGGCGACCAGAAACAGGGGCTGGGCAGGCAGGACATCCAGATGATCCAGCCAGATCGCATCAGGCACCATCTGCGCCTGTGCCGCGCGCAGCACCGGGGATGCCTCGATCAGATGGACCTCTGCGGCATCGCGGAATCCCGGCACCCGTGCTGTAGCGCGCAGGATATCCGCCATCAGCGTGCCGCGCCCCGGTCCCGGTTCAGCCAGCGAAAAACGCGCAGGCGATCCCTGATCCATCCACGCCTGCGCCAGCGCGAGGCCGATCAGCTCTCCGAACATCTGGCTGATCTCGGGCGCGGTGATGAAATCGCCAGCCGCCCCGAGCGGGTCGCGGGTCGCGTAATAGCCGTCGGTGGGGTCCAGCAGGCAGGTGGACATGTAGTCGGCCAATGTCATCGGGCCGTCAGTGGCGATGCGCGCCATCAGACGATCAGCCAGTGTCATCGGCGGGACAGAACGATCAGTGTCAGACCAAACAGGATCATCGGCAGGCTGAGCAATTGGCCCATCGTCAGACCCCATGCGCCGAAATCCAGCGCCCAGCCCAGCGGGTTGCCCGGGCCCTGAAACTGCGCATCGGGCTGGCGTACGAATTCGATCATGAACCGCGCCAGCGCATAGCCCGCGCAGAACACGCCGGTGATGAACCAAGGTGCCTTCAACCCGCCACGGCGGTATACAAGAAACAGCAGGATCGCACCCAGCACCAACCCTTCGAGTGCGGATTCGTACAATTGGCTGGGGTGCCGTGCGCACAGCCCCAGTGTGTCGCCACAGTCCTGTGCCGCAGCCCCGGGAAACACGACGGCCCAGGGCACGTCGGTCGGACGCCCCCAAAGCTCTCCGTTGACGAAATTCGCGACGCGCACCAGCAGGATCGCGGGTGTCGCAGCCAGACAGGTCACGTCCGCCATCGACCCGAACGACGCGCCATTGCGGCGGCTGAACAGATAGACTGCCAGGACGACCCCCAGAAAACCGCCGTGAAACGACATCCCGCCGGTCCAGATCGCGGGAATTTCCAGTGGATTGGCTAGGTAGTAGGCGGGTTGGTAGAACAGGCAGTAGCCCAGACGCCCGCCCGCGATCACGCCTACCACGATGTAGGTCAGGTAATCTTCCAGCCGCGCCGCCGCGACCGGCGGTTCACCGCGCCACAGCGCGGGGCGGTTCAGCGCCTGCTTGATCATCTGATAGCCGACGGCGATGCCCACGATATAGGCCAGCGCATACCAGCGCAGGGCAAAACTGCGCCCGAACAGGTCGATCGAAAATACCTCGGGCGAGATATCGGGAAAGGGAAGGGCGGCCAACATGCCGCCATCTGTGTAATCGGGCGCGGGTGAAGTCAACCAGCCGCGCTTGAATACAGGCGCGCCGCCGCCCATATATAGGATAACAAATTCCTCAGCGCAGGTGGATACCATGCAACAACGCGGCAAGATTTTCGACGACATCAGCCAATTGATGACCAACGCGATGGGCGTGGCCCAAGGTGCCAAGGACGAGGCGAACAACGCCATCTCGGGCATGATGGACCGCTGGCTGGCCGACCGTGATTTCGTCACGCGCGAAGAATTCGACGCCGTCCGCGCCATGGCGCAAAAGGCGCGCGAAGAGAACGCGGCCCTTCTTGCGCGGATTGAGGCGCTGGAGGCCAAAGGCTGACCTGACCCGCGAAAACGGACATCGAAAAAACACCCGCCCGCATCTGCGTGGCGGGTGTTTTGTTGTGCGTGGCACGCCGGTGGTCTAGGCGGTGCAGATGGATGATACCCTGCCACCGTGCCCCGAATGTGCTGCCGACATGACATATGCGGTTGATGCCTTGCTAAATTGTCCCGCCTGCGGCCATGCGTGGTCAGCCGCGGATACCGCCGCTGACGTGGTGCGCGATGCGGTCGGCAACCCGCTGGCGGATGGCGACACGGTCACCGTGATCAAGGATCTGCGCCTCAAGGGCGGGTCTGGTGTGGTCAAGGTCGGCACAAAGGTCAGCAATATCCGTCTGGTGGACGGCGATCACGATATCGATTGCAAGGTTCCCGGATTTGGCCAGATGGGCCTGAAATCGCAATTCGTGAAAAAGGTGACCTAGGCACCGGACCAATGGGTCGGGAAACTAGACCTCCTTAGTCAGGGTCAATCGAAAGCTGACGGCCTCGGCGATATGGGCGCGGCCCACGTCATTACTGGATTCGAGATCGGCAATCGTGCGGGCGACGCGCAGCACGCGGTGATATCCCCGCGCGGACAGGCCAAAGCGTTCGGCCACGTCGCGCAGCAACGCGCGGCCTGCATCGTCAGGGGTGGCAACCGCCTCTAGCACGTCGCCCTGTGCGTCGGCGTTGGACCACATCGCGGATTCTGCGGCATAGCGATCCGTCTGGATGCGGCGCGCACCGGCAATGCGCTGTGCGATTACCTGTGATGTTTCGCCTGTCGCGGGCAAGTCGAGGTCGGTATAGGCCACGGGCGGCACCTCGACCCGCAAATCGAAACGATCCATCAGTGGCCCGGAAATGCGTCCAAGGTAATCGTCGCCACAGACGGGTGCGCGCCCGCAGGCGCGGGCCGGATCGGGCAGATACCCACATTTGCAAGGGTTCGCCGCCGCCACCAGCATGAACCGGCAGGGATAGCGGACGTGCGCATTGGCGCGGGCAACCACCACCTCGCCCGTCTCGATGGGTTGCCGCAGCGTTTCCAGCACCTGGCGCGGAAATTCGGGGAATTCGTCCATGAACAGCACACCATTGTGCGCGAGGCTGATTTCGCCCGGTTTGGCCCCGCGCCCGCCGCCGACGATTGCGGGGGTGGATGCGGTGTGATGCGGTTCGCGAAAGGGTCGCGTGCGGTTGATGCCGCCCTCGGTCAGCAATCCCGCGACGGAATGGATCATCGAGGTTTCCAGCGCCTCGACCGGCGTCAGCGGCGGCAACAGACCGGGCAGGCGGGCGGCGAGCATGGATTTGCCTGATCCCGGCGTGCCGACCATCATCAGATGGTGCCGCCCGGCCGCCGCGATTTCCAGTGCACGTTTCGCACGTTCCTGGCCCTTGACCTCGGACAGGCAACGCGCGCCGCTGTGTTGGGTGACCTCGCCTGCCTCGGCAGGGTCCAGCACGCGGCGTCCGGTGAAATGGTCGATGGCTTGCGACAGCGTGGCAGGGGCCAGGACGCGGACGCTGTCCACCCAGGCGGCCTCTGCACCGCAGGGCTGCGGACACATCAACGCGCGATCCTCTGACCCGGCGGCCACGGCGGCGGGCAGTGCGCCTGTCACCGGCACCAATGCGCCGTTCAGCGACAGCTCGCCCAAGGCCACGGTGGCGGCGATGTCATCCTTGGGCAGGATGTCGATGGCCCCCAGCACCGCCAGGGCGATGGGCAGATCGAAATGCGACCCTTCCTTGAGGATGTCGGCGGGCGACAGGTTGATGCTGATCCGTGCGCTGGGCAACGCGATGGCAAGGGCTGCGAGGGCCGCCCGCACACGCTCGCGTGCCTCTGATACAGCCTTGTCCGGCAATCCCACGATGGCAAAGGCCGGCAGTCCGGGGGTGATGGCGCATTGCACCTGCACCAGCCGCGCGTCGATGCCGTCAAAGGCGACTGTATAGGCAAGGGCGGTCATGGCGGCCTGTGGTGGTTGCCGTGCCAGTTGACTGCGAGATCGTTGTTAATTGGTTAAAGCCGGGCTGATTTCGATGTCGGAGGGGGCGCTGCCCCCGCCTGCGGCCCCCCGGGATATTTCTGACCAGAAGAAGGTCAGACCAGTGCCATGAATTTTGGCCATGCAGCAGGATCGGCCACGGTCTTGTCGCGGCAAAACGCGTTGCAAAATCCGAACGTGCGTCCGTCCATGGTCATGAGGTGGGTCACGGGATCCCCCGAATAAGGGCAGGTCCGGTTTTCGGCTGTGCCCTGATCGACGGCGCGGGCGTGCAGTGGCGCGGGGCCGGGCCAGGGGCGTTTGGGCAGGTCCATCGCATAGGGCATCGGATCGTAGCTCTGCGTCAGCCCCATCGCCCGCCATTGCCGGATCAGCGGATCGTTCAAGTGGGCGGCAACATAGGCCTGCGCCGCGTCAGACACCGGCAGGTCGTATGTGGCGATGCGCAATGCCGCGGGCGCATAGAAAACATCCGCCAGCGAATAGGTCCCGAACAGCCAGGGACCACCTGCCTCATGGCGCGCACGGGCCAGCGCCCAGAGTGTTTCCAAGCGCGCCAGATCGGCCAGCACGTCCGGTCCGGGGGTGAACCCCTGCCAGCCGTGGGCCAGCATCATCGGGCAATCGCCGCGCAGGGCTGCAAATCCGCTGTGCATCTCGGCCACGAGCGACCGGGCCAGCGCGCGTGCGCCGGGATCGGCCGGGTACAGACCGGCCTGAGGATGCGCCTCGGCCAGTGTTTCGGCCATGGCGATGCTGTCGGTCAGCACGTGTCCCCGCGGCGTCCGCAGGACCGGGACGGTCCGTGCCGGAGCCAGATCAGCAAGGTCAGCTGCCATCGTCCCGGAATAGAGCCCCACCACATGGCTACGGTACGGCAGATCAAAAGCTTCAAGCATCAACCATCCGCGCAGGGACCAGCTGGAAAACGTGCGGTCTCCGATAAACAGGTCGTAGGTCATGGCGGATCTCCTTGATGTTAATCCATTTTAGCGGGCAAATGTGGCGTCGCGCCAACGGTTATCCGTGATGGGGGCCATCAAGGGCGGTGATTGACCGCACCCAGCGTCCAGCCGTCGATGCCCCGGTCCATCCTGCTGACACTGAGCGGGTCGATGCTGTGGCCCATCGCCTGATAGGCACTGCCCCCGGCGCGGGTGAATTGCGACATGATCACGCCCATGTGGGCCACCACGATCAGATGTTGCGGGGCATGGACCGCAATCAGCGCGTCAATTGCCGCGGTGACCCTATGCGTCAGGTCGTTCCAGCTCTCGCCGTCGGGCGCGCGCAGGTCACCGGGCTGTTCCCAGAACTGACGGGACAGCACCGGGTCGCGGGCACTGACCTGTGTATGGTGCAGGCCGTCCCAGGCACCAAAGTCGATTTCGCGCAATGCCGGGTCATGGGGCAGACGCAGGCGGTCGCCCTGGATCGCATCTGCCGTGGTCACGGCGCGGATCAGATCCGACGATATCACCGGTCCAATTGGCAGGTGGCCGGCAAGACGCGCCAGCGCTGCCCGGTCTGACAGATCCGCCGGCACATCACGCCAACCGGTCATGGATTTTTGATGCGTGGGCCCATGCCGGACCAGCCAGAGCGTCGTCATGGTGCGGCCTTGAGCATCAATGGCAGGCCAGCCATCACGGCGACCACCTGATCGGCCTGTGCAGCCAGGTCGCGGTTCAGGCGGCCCTGTGCCGTACGGAACCTGCGCGACAGCGCGTTATCCGGGACAATACCCATGCCCACCTCGTTGGAGACCACGACGACGGGGCAGGGGCAGGCGGCAATCGCATCCAGCAGATCGGCACAGGCGCGGTCCACATCCGCCTCTGCCAATATCACGTTGGTTAGCCACAACGTGACACAGTCCAAGAGCACCACGGCGTCCGGCGATTGCGCACGCAGGACCTGCGGCGCATCCATCGGGGCCTCTATCGTGGTCCAGTCCGGTCCGCGTTGCAGGAGGTGGGCTGCAATTTTCGCCCGCATCTCATCGTCAAAGGCCTGGGCTGTCGCAACGTAAACCCTTGAAAATCCAGTCTCGGGCAAGAGCGCCTCTGCATAGGCAGACTTGCCAGAGTTGGCACCGCCTAGAACGAAAGTAACTTTGGCCAACTTTTTCATGGAACTTTAATGCTTTCGTCGCGTTCTCAACCCAAGTTCAAGCTGTACCCGTTCGGAATGACAAACAGCAAGCTTCAGGGGGATGACCAATGGCGTTTGATGGATTTTCAGATCAGAAACTCTCACGCACAGCAATGAAGGCCGAATTGCTGGATGCGGAAACAGAACTCAGACTGGCCTATGCCTGGCGCGACGAGCGATGCGAGGAAAGCCTGCACCGCCTGATCACCGCTTACATGCGTTTGGCCATTTCGATGGCGGCCAAGTTCAAACGCTATGGTGCTCCGATGAACGACCTCATTCAGGAGGCCTCTGTAGGTCTCATGAAGGCGGCCGAAAAATTTGATCCCGATCGCGGCGTGCGCTTTTCGACCTATGCGGTCTGGTGGATCAAGGCATCCATCCAGGACTATGTGATGCGCAACTGGTCGATGGTGCGCACCGGGTCCACGTCCAGCCAGAAATCCCTGTTTTTCAACATGCGCCGGGTACAGGCGCGTCTGGAACGCGAAGCTGCGGCCGAAGGTCGCAAGCTTGAAGGGCACGTCATGCGCCAGTTGATTTCGACCGAGGTGGGCGTTCCGCTGCACGACGTCGAAATGATGGAAGGTCGTCTGTCCGGGTCCGACTATTCGCTGAACGCGACCCAGTCCTCCGAAGACGAAGGGCGCGAGTGGATTGATGCGTTGCAGGACGACAGCTCTCAGGCGGCGGAAAACGTGGAACTGTCGCATGACAACGAACGTCTGCGTGGCTGGTTGCTGGCGGCATTGTCCGACCTGAACGACCGCGAACGGTTCATCGTGCGCGAACGCAAGATCCGCGATGACCCCCGCACCCTCGAAAGTCTGGGGACAGAGCTTGGGCTGTCGAAGGAACGCGTGCGTCAGCTGGAGGCCGCTGCCTTCGGCAAGATGCGAAAGAACCTCGAGAGCCAGAGCCGGGAAGTCATGAACTTTCTCGCATGATCCGCCTGATCGCGGCTGTTTGCCTTGCGACACCTGTTGCCGCTGACGTCGGTCCGCTACCACGGGCCGACGTTTTCGTGTTGGGTGAACTGCATGACAACCCCGATCATCATGCCATGCAAGCGGACCTGACGGCACGGATCGCGCCCAGCGCGCTGGTGTTCGAAATGATCAGTCCGGCGGATGCAGATGCGGTGACGCAGATCACCGATGTCGAAGCGCTGGCGGAGACCTTGCGTTGGTCGGAAAAAGGCTGGCCGGATTTCGCGATGTATCACCCCATCTTTCTGGCGGCACCGGATGCGGTCATTGTCGGGGCCGATGTGGACCGCGATGACCTGATGGCCGCGATGCAAGGCAGTGCAGCCGATGTGCTGGGTATAGGCGTCACGGGTTTCAACCTGTGGACAAACTTTGGACCCGACTATGACGGGCTGATTGCCGATCAACGCGATGCCCACTGCGGGATGCTGCCAGAGGACATGCTGCCCGGCATGGTCGAGGCGCAGCGCCTGCGGGACGCGGCCCTGGCGCTTGCCACGCGTGATGCGTTTGACGACACCGGCGGGCCGGTTGTCGTGATCACAGGTAACGGTCATGCCCGCATTGACACTGCGGTGCCTGCGCTGCTGGCGACCTTGGCACCCGAACTGACCGTCTGGGCGCTGGGCCAGTTCGAGACCGACCCCGGCGATGCGCCATTCGATGCGGTCCATGTGACGCAACCGATCCCGCGCGATGACCCTTGCCTGATGCTGGCGAACTAGCCGCCGTTGCATCAGGCGTCCGGCCTGCCTACACCTGTATCGACCACAGGCGGGGCACCTCATGTTGCATGGCAAACGAATCCTCTTGATCATCGGTGGCGGTATCGCGGCCTACAAGTCGCTGTTGCTGATCCGGTTGCTGCGGGCCTCGGGTGCCAGCGTTACGCCCGTAATGACGCGTGCGGCGTCGGAATTTGTGACCCCCCTCAGTGTTGCATCGCTGGCCGGGGAAAAGGTCTATGATCACCTGTTCGATCTGACCGACGAGGCCGAGATGGGCCATATCCAGCTGTCGCGCGTGGCGGACCTGATCGTCGTGGCACCTGCGACTGCCGATCTGATGGCGCAGGCAGCCAGCGGTCTGGCGCGTGATCTGGCGACGACGCTCTTGCTGGCGACCGACACGCCCGTGCTGATGTCACCCGCGATGAACGTGCGCATGTGGAACCACCCTGCAACCCAACGCAACCTGACCACGTTGCGCGGCGATGGCGTCCGTTTTGTGGGACCGGATGAGGGCGACATGGCTTGCGGTGAATACGGCCCCGGTCGTCTGGCAGAACCAGAGGCGATCATGGACGCCATCCGGGCGCAGCTGGCGGACGGACCATTGGCGGGCAAGCATGTGATCGTGACTTCCGGTCCGACGCACGAACCGATCGACCCGGTACGCTATATTGCGAACCGTTCCTCCGGGGCGCAGGGCACGGCGATTGCCGTGGCGCTGGCTGCACTGGGTGCGCAGGTGACATTCGTGACCGGTCCTGCGGATGTGCCGCCCCCGCAGGGTGTGCAGGTCGTGGCGGTGCAGACCGCGCGGCAGATGCACGCGGCCGTCATGGCAGCGCTGCCTGCCGATGCGGGCGTCTTTGCCGCCGCTGTCGCGGATTGGCATGTCGCCAATGCAGGCGACCAGAAGATCAAGAAAACCAAGGACGGCCTGCCATCACTGTCCTTTGCCGAAAACCCCGACATCCTGGCGACGGTCGCGGGGCTGGATCAGGACCGTCCCCGGCTTGTTGTCGGCTTTGCTGCCGAAACGCAGGATGTTCTGGCCAATGCCACCGCCAAACGCCTGCGCAAGGGCTGCGACTGGATCGTCGCCAATGATGTGTCCGAGGGGACGGGGATCATGGGCGGATCGGAAAATGCCGTGACCCTGATCACCGAGGCCGGGGCCGAGGACTGGCCTCGCATGGACAAGGGACAGGTCGCGCGGCGTTTGGCACAGAAACTGGCCGAGGCGCTGGCATGAGGCTGCGGGACGCCTCGCCGGCGGGGCGGATATTTTTGACCAGAAGAAGGTAGGACCGGCGCTTGAGGATCAACGTTGCCTTTGTCGATGGGGCGGATCGTGACCTGCCGCTGCCGTTTTATGCGACGGGTGGTGCGGCGGGTGCGGATGTTTGTGCAAACCTTGCTGATCGCGGCACACTGACGCTGGCCCCTGGCGCGCGCGCAGTGGTGCCCACGGGTCTGCGCATGGCAATCCCAGAAGGGTTCGAGGTGCAGGTGCGGCCACGGTCGGGTCTTGCGCTGAAACACGGTGTGACTGTGGTGAACGCACCCGGCACCATTGACAGCGATTACCGGGGCGAGGTTGGCGTTCTGCTGGTGAACCTTGGCGATATGCCCTTTGTGGTCAGCCACGGGATGCGGGTGGCGCAACTTGTCGCGGCCCCGGTTGTTCAGGCGCAGTTTGCCCTAGGTTCCCTGACAGATACCGCGCGCGGTGCTGGCGGATTTGGATCGACGGGGACTGACTGATGATCATGGTTTTTGCGATGATTGGCGCGATCTGGGGGATCGGTGCCGTCATGAAGGCTCCGCGCCGTGGGCGCTGGATCATGACATTTGTCCTGCTGGGCGTGGTGATCCTGACCCACCTCGTTCTGCCTGCGGACAATGCGCTGCGGCAGGCCACGGGCGGGGATGCCCGCCTGTGGTTGCTGCTGATCGCCGCCGGTATCCTGATCAAGGGCTATTCCTTGATCCTGCGTCGTCTCAAGGCGCGGGTGCAGCCCGTTGAAACACAGGCCCCGCGTAAGGGATTTACCGAAACCGAACTGACACGCTATGCCCGGCACATCATGCTGCGCGAAATCGGCGGGACCGGGCAGGCGACGCTCCAGGGCGCGCGTGTTCTGGTGGTGGGGGCCGGCGGGCTTGGGTCGCCTGCGCTGATGTATCTGGCCGCCAGCGGTGTCGGGACGATCGGTGTGATCGACGATGACGACGTCGACGCCAGTAATCTGCAACGGCAGGTCATTCACCGCGACGCCTGGATCGGCACACCCAAGGTGGCGGCCGCGAAACAGGCGATCCTGGAACTGAACCCGCATGTCAAGCTGCGCCCCTATCACCGCCGTCTGACGCCCGAGATCGCCGCCGACCTGATCGCGGATTTCGATCTGGTGCTGGACGGCTGCGATAATTTCGAGACGCGCTACCTGGTCAACGAAACCTGTGTTGCCGCGGGCGTGCCGCTGATCGCAGGCGCGCTGACGCAATGGGAAGGGCAACTGGGACTGTACGATCCGGCGCGCGGTGGGCCCTGTTTTGCCTGCGTGTTCCCCGCAGCCCCGGCCCCTGACCTGGTGCCGACCTGCGCCGAGGCGGGGGTCGCGGGCCCGTTGCCCGGTGTCGTGGGATCCATGATGGCGGTCGAGGCGCTGAAGCTGCTGGTGGATGCGGGGACCGGCCTGCGCAACAGGCTGCTGATTTATGATGCACTTTATGCCGAAACCCGCGACATGAAGACCAAAGCGCGCGCTGACTGCCCTGTCTGTCAGGGACGGGGCTTGCACGTGACATGACGGATTGTCACTGTCAGACATCACATCCTTGGGGGATCACATGAAAATCATCACCACCATCGCCGCCACCCTGTTTGCGGGCGCGGCCAGCGCTGCGGCCCATTTGCCGGACCTGTCAGGGCAAGAGATCACGGTCGCTGTCGAAAATGCCTACCCGCCGCTGCAATTCATGCAGGACGGCGCGGCCGTGGGTTGGGAATACGATGCCATGGCCGAAATCGCGGCCCGACTGAACCTGACCATCGACTATCAGACCATCAGCTGGGATGCGATGATCCCCGCTGTAGCCGAAGGCCAGTTCGATCTGGGCATGACCGGGATCACCATCCGCGAGGACCGCGCAGAGGTGGTCGATTTTTCGGACAGCTACATGACCTCGGAAATGGTCATGCTGGTCCGCGGTGACGAGGACAGGTTCACCGATGCCGCCAGTTTTGCCGCCGATGCGGAGTTGCTGATGGCTGCCCAGCCCGGCACGACACCGTTCTATGTCGGCGTCTATGACGTGCTGGACGGTGACGAGGCAAACCCCCGGATCGTCAAGATGGAGACATTCGGTGCCACCGTGCAGGCGCTGCGCACGGGTGACGTGGATCTGGTCCTGACCGACGGCACGGCAGGTCAGGGCTATGTCGATGCCAGCGATGGCGGGCTGAAGGTCATCGGGGAAAAACTGGGGACCGAGGATTTCGGTTTCATCTTTCCCAATGGGTCCGACCTGGTCGGACCGATGAACGCCGCCATTGCCGACATGCAGTCGGATGGCACCATCGACGCGCTGAACACCAAGTGGTTCCTTGATTTCAAGATGGGCGAATAAGGATCGCCGGGCAGCGCGCGTGACACCGCAGGTGCCCGGCGACCGGGACTTTCCTTGGTGGCTGGTGGCCGTCGTCGGTCTGGGGATCTGGATGTTTTATCAGGTCGCGACCGACGACGCCTATCGCGGCGTTGTGGGTACGCTGGCCAAGGGTATCCAGATCACCGTTTTCGTGGCGATTGTCAGCTACCTGATGGCCTGCGCGTTGGGCCTGCTGCTGGCGGTCATGGCGTTGTCGAAATCGCGCGTCCTGCGGCAGGTCGCGCGATTTTATGTCGAGGTGATGCGCGGGATACCGATCATCGTGCTGCTTCTCTATGTGGCATTTGTGCTGGCCCCGGCGCTGGTCAGTGCGTGGAACGCCATCGGCCTGCCAGAGGCGCGCACCCGCGATTTCAGCCTGCTGTGGCGCGCGATCATCGCGTTGACACTGGCCTATGCATCGTTTCTGGCAGAGGTGTTTCGCGCCGGGCTGCAATCCGTGGACCGTGGCCAGATCGAAGCGGCCGAGGCGCTGGGCCTGGGCCGGTGGCAGCGGTTCCGTCACATCGTCTGGCCACAGGCGCTGCGCACGATCCTGCCGCCGCTGGGCAATGATTTCGTGGCCATGGTCAAGGATTCCTCGCTGGTGTCGGTCGTGGGCGTGGCCGACATTACCCAGCTGGGCAAGATTACGGCGGCTGGCAATTTCAGATATTTCGAGACCTATAACGTTGTCGCATTGATCTATCTGACGATGACCATCGGGTTGTCCATCGCGCTGCGCCGGTTTGAACGTGGACTGCGCCGCTGACGCGGCTGGTTGAGTATTTTCAGCAAGATGATGCAGGGGGGTGTGAGCCGTGGCACCCAATCCTTATGTTGATAGCAAAGGAGAATGACATGACCAATCCGCTACTGACCGCTTGGGACACGCCCTTTGGACTGCCGCCATTCGATGCGATCGAGGACGATCATTTTGCACCCGCGGTCGAAAAGGCATTGGCTGACGCGCGTGCGGCGATCAACGCGATTGCGACCTCTGATGAGGAGCCCAGCTTTGCCAACACCATTGAAGCGATGGCATTGGCAGAGGGCGATCTCGACCGGGTACTAGGTGCGTTCTACGGTGTTGCTGGTGCGGACAGCACGCCCGCGCGCGAGGCGTTGCAGCGCGATTTTGCGCCGCTGCTGTCGGCCTTTGGGTCGGAAGTGTCCAGCAACAAGGACCTGTTCGCGCGGATCGAGTCCCTGTGGCAGGCCCGCGATACGCTGGATCTGACCGACGAACAGGCCATGGTGCTGAAACTGACACACCGGTCCTTTGTGCGTCAGGGAGCAGAACTGGAAGGCTATGCCAGCGACCGGCTGCGCGACGTGACAGCGCGGCTGTCGGTGCTGGGCACGCAGTTCAGTCAGAATCTGCTGGCGGATGAACGCAGCTGGTTCATGCCATTGTCAGAGGATGACCTGGCCGCGCTGCCTGATTTCGTGGCCGACGCTGCCCGTGCGGCGGGTGAGGCTGGCGATCATGGTGGCCCCGTCGTGACCCTGTCGCGTTCGCTCATTGTGCCGTTCCTGCAATTCTCGCCCAACCGCGCCTTGCGCGAACGGGCGTATAACGCCTGGACGTCGCGCGGGATGAACGGTGGTGACACGGACAACCGCGATCTGGCGGCGGAGACGCTGGCGCTGCGGGCCGAACGCGCCAATCTGCTGGGCTACGACAGCTTTGCCGATTTCAAGCTGGAAACCGAGATGGCCAAAACCCCGCAAGCGGTGCGCGATCTGCTGATGCAGGTGTGGGAGCCTGCGCGCACAAGCGCGGAGGCTGATCAGACCAAATTGCAGGCGATGATGCACAACGATGGCGCGACCGGTCCGCTGGAACCCTGGGACTGGCGTTACTATTCGGAAAAGCGCCGGCAGGCCGAACATGATCTGGACGAGTCCGTGATCAAGCCATACCTGCAACTGGACCGCATGATCGACGCGGCGTTCGACTGTGCCAACCGCCTGTTCGGCCTGGAATTTTCACCGATCGACGCACCGACCTACCACGCGGACGTGCGTCTGTGGGAGGTCACGCGCGATGGTCAGCACGTCGCCGTGTTCATGGGGGATTATTTCGCACGGGCCTCGAAACGGTCGGGGGCGTGGTGCATGGCAATGCGCAGTCAGCAGCGGCTGGCGGGCGACATTCGCCCCATCGTCGTCAACGTCTGCAACTTTGCCAAGCCTGCCGCCGGGAAACCGGCGCTGCTGTCATATGACGACGCGCGCACGCTGTTTCATGAATTCGGCCACGCGCTGCACCAGATGCTGTCGGATGTGACCTATGCGTCGGTCAGCGGCACATCCGTCGCACGCGACTTCGTCGAGCTGCCCAGCCAGTTGTTCGAGCACTGGCTGGAGGTGCCAGAGGTGCTTACCAAATACGCGACGCATGCCGACACAGGGGACGCGATGCCAGCCGAGATGTTGGATCGCCTGCTGGCCGCCAGCACCTATGACATGGGGTTCCAGACGGTTGAATATGTCGCCAGCGCCCTGGTCGATTTGGAATTTCACGCAACAGATGACGCGCCGCGTGACCCGATGCAGCGACAGGCCGAAATCCTGGAAGAGATCGGGATGCCGCATGCCATTGGCATGCGCCATGCGACGCCGCATTTTGCCCATGTGTTTTCCGGCGACGGCTATTCCAGCGGCTACTATAGCTACATGTGGTCCGAGGTGATGGACGCCGATGCGTTCGATGCCTTTACCGAAGCGGGTGACGCGTTTGATCCCGCGCTTGCGAAACGGCTGGAAGACACGGTGCTGTCATCGGGCGGATCGGTCGAACCCGACGTTCTGTATACCGCGTTCCGGGGGCGGATGCCGGGGGTCGATGCGCTGTTGCGCGGGCGGGGTCTTGCCGCCTGACGGTCAGTCCAGACGTTCGACAGCCGCCAGGATCAGCCGCATTTCGTCGGCCAGGGCCGCCTCGATCGCGAATGCGGGGTCGGGGCCATCGGCGCTGGGGTCCTCTTCGGGGATGCTGACCGTGGACCGGTCCCGCAAAAAGCCGCGCATCGCATCGCCATGGGCGTGGATCAACCGTGCGAGGATCTGGCGCTGCGCGATCAGGCGGCCTTCGATGGATTCGGGCGACATGGTGATGTCCTCTCTGGGGTGTTCAACTGCGGGGATCGTCGGGATGGGGTTGGACGCCGCGCGGGTCCTTGTGGATCAGCACGTCGGCGCGCGGATAGGCCGCGATGATCGCGCGGCGCAGGGCCGCCCCGATGGCATGCGCCTCGTGCAGGGTCTGATCGCCGTCCAGTTCGATGTGCAGATTGACGAAAACGCGGCTGCCCGCGCGGCGCGTCTTGAGGTCGTGAAACCCGTGCACGCCGTCAAAATTGCGCGCAATCTCTGAAATGCCCGCGATCATGTCGGGATCGGCTTGCCTGTCCATCAGGGCATCCCACGCCTCTTTGCCGATGCGGATGGCACCGATGACGAGGATCAGCGCCGCGCCAAGGGCCACGACACTATCGACCTGTGCAAGACCCAGCGCTGACGAGGCCCAAAGTGCGACAAGGGCACCGACATTGGGGATCAAGTCACCGAGGTAGTGCAGGGAATCCGCCTTGACCACGGCGTTGCCGGTCCGTGCCGCGACCCTGCGTTGCCACAACACCAATGCCAGCGTCAGCACGATGGACAGTGCGATGATCGCCATGCCCGACCCTTCGTTTTCGGGCATCTGCGCATCGCCGCGCACCAGGCGCAGGATCGCAACCGTGGCGATCACGCCAGCCGAGGCGATGATGATCAGCGACTGACCTAGTGCTGCCAGATCCTCGGCCGAGGAATGACCGAAATTATGGTCGTCGTCGGCAGGTTTGGCCGCATAGGCAATCGCGGCCAGCGCGCCCAGCGACATCATGAGGTCCATCGCGGAATCGGCCAGCGTGGCGGCCACCGCCAATGACCCGGTTTCCCCAAGCGCCCAGAGTTTTGCGACAACCAGCGTGAGTGCGACGGCAGAGGACATCAGCCCTGCGGACAGGTTCAGGCGTGTGTCGCTGCGGCTCATGGTTGATTACTCTTTGGTCTCATCGGGATTGACACCCCAGATTGCGGCTTGTGGTGCCCAACCGCGATAGCCATCGGCATTCAGTTCGCACCAGTTTTGTTCACAGGCACCCAGTCTCGCGACGACGCCTTGTTCCAGATAGGCACGTTCGGATGCATTTGCATCGGGCTGGCTGTGCAGGGTCAGGACCTGTTCGGTCACAAGCGCGGTGCGCACGCCTGACAGCATCGTGTAGTGGACCCAGCCGCCCTGGCCATCGCGATCTATGACACGACGCCAGTGGCCGTATTCCGCGACGACCTGCAACGGCATGCCGCGCCGCTGGAACACCCAGTCGATCCGGTGGGTCAAAGATGGGCCGCGGCGCACATTGGCCTCGGACGCCTTGAGGCTGACGTAACGCGGCAAGGGCAGGTTCGTGACGGGTCCGGTCTGTGCCGCAGCGGCGGGGGCCGAGACAGGCACCACGTCTTGTGCCGCACCCTGCGTTGCCAGACATACTGCCAATGCGCTGGCCACGCCGCGCAACCACCCCGAGGTTCCCATATCCGCTATCCGCCTGCTGTCATTCGCTCTGTAGGCGCATCGGTTCTTGTGCCGCGCGTCCCTGACTGGCAACCTGCCACCGATGCGGTGCATTTGAAAGTGGGCAGGGGGGTCCGATGCCGGGTAAGAAGCTGAGTGTTGTCGTCACGCGACGGTTGCCCGAACCGGTCGAGACCCGGATGAAGGAACTGTTTGACGTCACCCTGCGCGAAAGTGACGAACCGATGACCCGCGAGGCGCTGGCCGCCGCCATGCAGGGGGCCGACGTCATCGTGCCGACCATTACGGACCAGATCGACGCGGCCCTGCTGGCGCAGGCCGGGGAACGGCTGAAACTGATCGCGAACTATGGGGCAGGGGTCGACAATATCGACGTCGCCACGGCCCGCCAGCGCGGCATTCTGGTGTCGAACACCCCCGGCGTGCTGACCGACGATACCGCTGACATGACGCTCGCGCTGATGCTGTCCGTCGTGCGGCGCATCCCCGAAGGCATGCGCATCGCCCAGGGCGAAAGCTGGGAAGGCTGGTCGCCGACCGCCAATCTGGGTGCGCGACTGGGCGGTCGCAGGTTGGGCATCCTTGGCATGGGGCGCATCGGTCAGGCCGTCGCACAACGTGCGCGCGCCTTTGGCATGCAGATCCACTATCATAACCGCAAACGCCTACGCCCCGAGGTCGAGAACCCTATCGAGGCGACCTATTGGGAAAGCCTCGACCAGATGGTCGCGCGGATGGATGTGGTATCGGTGAATTGTCCGCATACGCCGTCCACATTTCACCTGCTGAACGCGCGGCGGCTGAAACTGATGAAACCCAATGCCGTGATTGTGAATACTTCGCGGGGCGAGGTCATCGACGAAAACGCGCTGACCCGCGCGCTGCGTGCGGGCGAACTGGGCGGCGCGGGGCTGGATGTTTTCGAACGCGGCCATGAGATCAATCCCCGGCTCAAGGCGCTACCGAACGTGATCTTGTTGCCGCACATGGGATCCGCCACGATCGAGGGGCGGATCGAGATGGGCGAAAAGGTCCTGATCAACGTCAAGACGTTCGCCGACGGCCATCGTCCGCCCGACCTCGTCGTGCCGGGCCTGATGTGATAGACGTGTTCTGCAACCACCGGAGAAAACCATGTATCGCATGATGTCGGCCATTGGCCTGCTTGCATTGACCACCGCCTGCGCAGAGGTGCCGCCGACCCCGTTTGACGGACGTCAGATCAACCCTTCACGCCCGGCACCCGTGCAACCCATCTTGACCGCACCGCCCGTGTCGGCGATCCCGGAACCCGACCGGATCACCACCGGCCCCATCGGCGCGCCTGCCGTGCCGCGCCCCAGCACGAACGGCATGGCACCACCGCCCGTGGAAATCGGTGTGGTCGGCGCGCCGCCACCGCCACCACCGCCGCCCGCAGAAGACACGTCCGAGGACGCCTGACACAAGAAGGGACCGCCCAGCGGTCCCTTTTTCATTGGCCGAAAGGCCGCCGTATTTTTGAAAATGAGGTTACTGCACGCCTTCGGTGATGGCGACGTAGTTGCGCGTCGAAAACCGCAACATGTCGTTGTCGGCGCGACTGTTTACAGGCAGCGGCTGCGCACAGGCGGTCAGGCCCATCACGGCAGCCACCGCAATCAGGGTGGTGCGTTTCATACTGCTCTCCTCAGCCCGCCTCTGACGTGCGGTGCTGTGGATAAATTAGCATCAAACTGCGGCGGAAATAAGGCAAGCCGCCAAAAATTGGCCACATTTGCGCCCTGTACGCCCATGCGCCGACCGCAAATTTCCAGCAGGGCAGGGGTTTGCGGACCTGTACCCCCCGATCACTGTGGCAGCTGCGCCTCAGCGATAGATCTCTTCTTCGGTCGGAAAGGCGCGGTTTTTCACGTCCTCGGCGTAGCGCCGGACGGAATCCTCGATCATCGGACCCAGCTGGCCGTAGACCTTGACGAACTTGGGTGTCCAGGGGTTCAGGCCCAGCATGTCTTCCAGCACCAGGATCTGGCCATCGCAATCCTTGCTGGCCCCGATTCCGATGGTGGGAATGTCGATTTCGGTGGTGATCTTGGCGGCCAGCGGTTCGACCATGCCCTCCAGCACCACGGCGAATGCGCCGGCCTCTGCCACGGCGCGGGCGTCCTCGCGGTGCGCGTCCCAGCTGGATTCGTCGCGGCCCTGTGTCTTGAACCCGCCCATCACATGCGACGACTGCGGTGTCAGGCCGGTGTGCGCCATCACGGGAATACCGCGTTCCACGAGAAAGTGGATGGTTTCGGCCATGCGCGCGCCACCTTCCAGCTTGACCGCACCGCAGCCGGTTTCCTTCATGATCTTGGCGGCATTGCGGAACGCGACCTGCGGCGATTCCTCGTAGGTGCCGAATGGCATATCGACCACGATCAGCGCCTTTTGCGTGCCGCGCACCACGGCCTTGCCGTGCATGATCATCAGGTCCAGTGGCACGCCCACCGTGCTTTCCATGCCGTGCATCACCATGCCCAGACTGTCACCGACCAGAATGAAATCCGCGAATTTGTCCACGATGGCGGCCGTATGCGCGTGGTAGCTGGTCAGCGACACGATCGGTTCGCCGCCCTTGCGCTTGGCGATCTGCGGCACGGTGGTCCGGCGGATTTGGGCTTGGGTGCTCATGGTGTCATCTCCTTTTGGTCGATCAGCAGGACATCCCCGAACTGGGCGCTGATCATGATGCCAAGTGTATCTGTGGCCCGTCCGGACACGGGGGTAAAGGTCCGGGCGTCCACGACGTCGAGTCCAACCAGCGTGGCCTGCGGCACATCCGCGATCATCGCGCGGATGGCGTCTGTCGCATCCTCGATGGTGCCGCCAGCCTGGATGACCTGTTCTGCCGCCAGTAGCGCTCGGTGCAGCACGGGCGCCGCTGCGCGATCATCCGGCGTCAGCCGCACGTTGCGCGACGACATCGCAAGGCCGTCCGCCTCGCGCACGGTGGGCACACCGTGCACGGTGGTCGGCATCGACAGATCATGGGCCATGCGGCGGATCACGGCGAGCTGCTGATAATCCTTTTCACCGAAATAAGCGGCGTCCGCCCCGATGATGTTGAAAAGCTTGGTCACGATGGTCGCCACGCCGCGAAAATGGCCGGGGCGGACGGCCCCGTGCAGAATGTTGGCCAGATGTGTGGTTTCGACGATTGTTTCGGACCCCGCCGGATACATCGTGTCCACGTCCGGCATGAACACCGCCGCCACCCCGGCGGCCTGCAACATCGCAAGGTCGGCCTGTTCGGTGCGGGGGTATTTTTCCAGATCGGACGGGTCGCCAAACTGCGTGGGATTCACGAAAATCGTCGCAATCACGTTGGCATGGTCCGCCTGCGCCGCCGCAACCAGTGCCATGTGCCCCGCATGCAATGCACCCATCGTGGTGACCAGACCGACACTGCCTGCATCGCGCAATGCGGCAGCGGCGCTGCGCATCTCGGCAATCGTTTTGCAGATCAACATCCCGTGGCCCCCCATCCGTGCCGCGTTTCTAGGCGGCGGCGGTCAGCGGGGCAAGCGGGTCAACCGACAACGGACAGCACATCGGGATCGACGAGCATTGCCAGCAGATCGTCGCGCGGCAGATCACAGGTCAGGCTGACCTCCGACACGCTGTCGCTGCTCTTGCGCAACCCGCGCCTGACCCGGTTGCCGCGAAAACGGTCGACGGTTCCGGTGACGGGGCTGTAGATCCACAGCCCCCTTGTGGCGGGTTTGCGCCGCGCGGCACCGGTGTTGATCGGCGCAAGGAACAGGTGATCGGCGCAGGCATCGAATATCCGACCACTGTCGATCCGCAACAGCGTCAGATCACCCATCTGCGACAGGCTGCCGACAAAGGCGGCGGGTGCCTTGCGCGGCCAAAAGAAGATCCGTTCGTCCAGTTGCAGCGCCCAGTCCTGCAGGGTTCCACCGGTCAGAAAATCCTTGTCGCGGCCCGCCAGCAGGGGACGCTGGTGGTTCAGGGTCACGGGGCCGTGCCCCAACACGATCGTTTCGGGGTCGCGCCGCAGCGCCAGATCAACCGGGTTCAGCCCCACCGCACGCGCCACGGCGGCAGGCCGCATCAGCCCTGCGGCGGCGATGCCGGGCAGGTTGCTGGTCAGCGTGGCGTGAAACAGCACTGGTCCAGCCAATTTGATGAATGCATCGCGGTCCATCTGGTCAGTCTAACGCAGCCCGCACACACCACCTACAGCCATTGTGCGACGCAGGTCGGTTTCCTGCTATAATCTGTCGGATGGTTCCCGCACAGCCTGACCGTCTGGGGCATATGTGACGGGAATATCGTGCAAGGAATACTGCCATGAAAACGTCTGTCAAAGCTCTGGTCGTCGGTGGCGGTGCTGTCGGCACTTCGATCGCCTATCACCTGGCCGCTGCGGGCTGGGACGACGTGATGTTGCTGGAACGGGACGAGCTGACATCGGGGTCGACATGGCACGCCGCCGGTCTGCTGCCCTATTTCAACATGAGCTATGCGACGACCCACATTCACGACTATTCGATCAAGTTCTACAAGACGCTGGAGGAAGAGACCGGCCTGAACGCCGGTTTTGCCGTCGTGGGCAACCTGCGCATGGCCCAGACCCAAGAGCGGATGGAGGAATTCCAGCTTTATGCCTCGACCGCCGAAACGGTGGGCGTGCCATATGTTTTCATGACCCCCGACGAGATCAAGGCGAAATGGCCGTTGATCGAAACTTCCGACCTCAAGGGTGCGCTGTATCACACCCAGGACGGCTACATTAATCCTGCCGATGTGACGATGGCGATGGCCAAGGGCGCGCGCCAGCGTGGGGTCGAGATCGTGCGCAAGTGGCAGGCCGATGGGTTCAACTGGAACGGCACCGCGTGGGAGGTCACCTGCACCAAGATGGTGGAAAAGGGCGGCAACCTGATTCCGTCAGACGAACAGATCGTCATCACCGCCGAACATGTGGTCACCGCATCAGGCAACCACGCGCAGCGCACGGCGAAAATGCTGGGCATCAAGATTCCCGCGATCCCCGTCGAACACCAATTCATCGTGATGGATACGGACCCCGCGCTGGTTGATTTCCGCAAGGACAACCCCGAACACCCCGTCATCCGCGACGCCGACGCCCAATCCTATGTGCGCGAGGAACGCGGCGGCTGGATCTTGGGCGTGTATGAACCCAATGCGCCTGCACGTTTCGAATACGGCGTCCCCGACAGTTTCCGCGCGGACCTGTTCGAACTCGACCTCGAACGGATCGAGGAACAATACATGGCGATGATCCACCGGATTCCATCCTGCGAGGAATCGGGCCTGAAGAACGATTTCAACGGTCCCATCTGCTATACCCCTGACGGCAATCCACTGGTCGGCCCGGCCCCCGGACTGCACAACATGTGGCTGGCCGAAGGCTTCAGCTTTGGCATCACGGCGGCGGGTGGCACGGGCTACTACCTTGCGCAGATGATGGTGCAGGGCGAGGCAGAGATCGACATGGCGTCGCTAGATCCCAAACGCTACGGCGACTGGATGACGACCGAATGGGCCGCCCGCAAGAACGAGGAAGCCTACGAACACGTCTATATCCTGCACCACCCGGACGAGGAACGGCCCGCCTGCCGTCCGCTGCGCACCACGCCTGCCTATGACCGGCAAAAGGCGCGCGGCGCGCAATTCGGCTGGGTCAACGGCTGGGAACGCCCGAACTATTTCGGCCCCCTCGATGCGCCTGAAAATTTCGACCACGACGCGCGGTCGTTCCGCCGTGGTGGCTGGTGGCAATACGCCGTGGATGAGGCCCGCGCGATCCGCGAGGGCGTCGGCCTGATCGACGCCTCCGCCTTTACCAAGCACCGCATCAGCGGGCCGGGTGCGACTGCGTTTCTGGATTGGTTCACCACCAACAAACTGCCCAGCGTGGGCCGTATCAACCTGACCTATGCGCTGACCGACCACGGCACCACGCGCACCGAATACACCATCGCCCGGATTGCAGAGGATGATTATTACCTGATCTCTGCCGGGGCGTGGACCGCCTATGATCAGGATTACCTGTACAAGGCGATCATGGCGAACGAGGACCGGTTTGGCCGGATCAATGAACAAGAGGTGACGACGCAGTGGGGTGTCTTTGCCATCGCTGGCCCGAAATCCCGCGACGTGCTGCAATCCATCATCAAGGACGCGGACCCCGCGACCGTTCTGTCAAACAAGCGTTTTCCGTGGCTGTCCGTGCGCGACATCGAATTGGGCATGTGTCCAGTGCGCGCCATCCGCGTCGCCTATACGGGCGAGTTGGGCTGGGAATTGCACCACCCGATCGAAATGCAGAACTATCTGTTTGATCTGCTGGAAAAGGCAGGCGCGGAACACGGCATGAAACTGGTCGGCGCGCGGGCGCAGAACTGGCTGCGGCAGGAAAAATCCTATCGCGCATTCGGCAACGAGTTGGGTCGCGACGCCACCCCGCTGGAGGCTGACTTGCCGCGCTTTGTCGATCTGAACAAGGATTTCAACGGCAAGCAGGCGATGCTGGACAAGGGCATCCGGTCCAAATGCGTCACGCTGCTGATCGACGGCCCCGACGATGCCGACCCTTGGGGCCGCGAGGTGCTCTATGCTGGTGACACTCGCGTGGGGCGTCTAACGTCGGGCGGCTATTCGGTGCATTTCAACAAGAGCATCGGCATGGGCTACGTCCACCCTGACCATGCAACCGTGGGCACGCGTTTGCAGGTCAAGATGTTCGACCGGCTGTGGCCCTGCGAAATCGTCGAGGACAGCCCCTACGACCCCGAGAACAAGACGATCCGCAAGAATATCGCGGATTGATCCGCAAAGGTTCATGAGGGGTTAAATCGACCCCGACCCTTTGGAATCGCCTCATTTTAGCCCTGATTGCCAGTTGGCAATCAGGGTTTTTTGCGGTTTTTCCAGCGCTCGGCCCGCCTGCGCATGGCGATCAGGAATCCCGCCACGGGCCTGCGCAGCCGTGGCACATCGACCGACAGCAACAGCAGGCCGACCGGGATCATCCACAGCCCGAAAATCGGCAGGATGGCGAGGAATCCGCCCAGAATGAACAGGATGCCGACCGGCACGCGCACCAGCGTCCAGCCCGGTCGGCTGAGGGTCTGCACGATACGGCCAAGGACGGGGCTATAGCGGCGCAGCCAGGCGAACTGCCGTTCGAGACGCGCGCGCTCTCTTTTCACCGGTGACAGGAATCGGATCTGTCTGGGTGGCTTTTGCGATGGGGGACGGTCGGACACGCTGCCTTATTCTTTCCCAATACGGAACAATGATGAGCCATGCCGGGCATAGATGATGCAGATCGAACCAAATCTGGGGAGTGGCATCATGGCATTCATTTCGGCGATCACATATCCCAAGACCGTGCCAATGGCGACACCCGCCGTGGGCCAGGTGCAGATCACCGCCGCACCCGCCGACCTTGCGCGTCTGGACGCATTGTCACTGGCGATTTACCGCGACGATGGGACGCTGGCAGCCGGACTG
This sequence comes from Loktanella sp. DSM 29012, assembly GCF_900110705.1. Taxonomy (GTDB): domain Bacteria; phylum Pseudomonadota; class Alphaproteobacteria; order Rhodobacterales; family Rhodobacteraceae; genus Loktanella; species Loktanella gaetbuli. The sequence goes on from NZ_FOEJ01000001.1 coordinate 728,397, forward strand.
TCGCTGTCCGAACAGGACGGCGTGATCGACCCCGATACAGGTTGGACCGCATGGAACATCGCAGCACCACTTCAGGTGCCCGGTGATGCGGCACGGGCTGTTGCGCTGATCGACGCAGGCAATGCGAACCCGGTGTTATGCTTTTATGCGCCCCATGGTCCCGTGACAGCCGTCGATGGTCCTGCTGCAGGCACCGATGCGATGGTGCTCTTGCCAGCGACAGATGAAAAAATCACCTTTGACGGGTACGGCAACCGTCTGGATGTCCCGCATGATGATGCCAGCGCACCAGTTTCCCTGACCAGCGGCACGATGATCGACACCCCCGAGGGCCCAAGACTGATCGACGATCTGGCCGTCGGTGACCTTGTGTTGACCTGGGACGGGACGGCACAGCCCATTCGGTTGATCCAAAAGCGCCGCATCGCCGGTGACGATCTGCGCAACCGCCGGACATTCTGGCCTGTCTGCATTCAGGCCGGCGCGTTGGGGTTCGGTTTACCGCATCGCAATCTGTGGGTCAGTCCGCAGCACCGGATGCTGTTTCAGAACATCAAGGTGTCACTGATGTTCGGCGAGGATGCGGTTTTTGTCCGGGCCAAATCCATGGCGGCCACGTTCGAGCAGATCTACGTTGACAGCGGACTGACCGAAGTCACGTATTTCAACCTGATTTTCGATCGCCACGAGGTCATTTTTGCCGAAGGGTCGGCGACAGAAAGCTTTCATCCCGGATCAGAGAGTGTTGCGACACTGTCGCCCGATGCGCGGCAAGAATTGTTCGCCGTCTTTCCCGAATTGCGGATCGGCGGGGGCAATCAGGATGCTGATTTCACCACGTTGCGCAGTTGGGAACTGATGGCCTGCGTGGCCTGAGCAAAGCCATTTGCACTTATCGGCTGAACCGCGCGGGCGACAACTGTGCTGCGACCTCTGCCCCGATGGCGGGCGTGCGTTCGGCTACGACATCCGCGATGTGCTGTCCCGCGGCAGGTGACGATTGCACGCCATAACCGCCCTGACCCGCGCACCAGATGAATGATGGGTCCGCCGTATCGCGCCCCAGCACCAGTGACCGGTCGGGGGCAAAGGTCCGCAGTCCGGCCCATGTCGCGATCGGGCGTGTGACCTCGACCGTGACGGCGTCCTGATATCGTGCGAGGCCTTCTGCCAGAACCATGTCATCGGGCCAGGCGTCCATCGGCGCGACCGGGTCCTCTTCTGCCGGGGACACTAGCAACGCGCCTGCGTCGGGTTTGGCGTACCAGCTTTCGCCGGGGCCAAAGATCATCGGCCAATGGCGCAGGTCGTGGCCGCCGGGTGCGGCCAGCCGCGCCATGGACCGGCGTAGCGGCGTCAGGCCCAGCGGTGCAATCCCGGCAATCTGCGCGATCTGGTCGGCCCAGGCACCGGCTGCGTTCACGATGACGGGGGCTGTCAGCACGTCACCGCCGATCTCCATGCGCCAGCCAGCGGAGGTCTTTGTGATCTGTGACACCTCTGCGCCGGTTTGGACCGTGCCGCCGTTGGCGCGAATTTGCTTGATCCATGTCTGCATCAGCAGATCGGTGTCGATGTCCTGCGCCCCGTCAAAATGTGCGGCGCGGGTGATGGCTGACGACAGGATCGGCACAAGGGCACGGGCGTCGTCCATCGAGATTTCCGACAGGTTCATGTCGAGGATATCGGCGGAAAATTGATCGGCCTCGTGGTCCTGTGCCACGATCATCAGACCGCGCGGGGATAACACGCCAAGCGCTGCATGGGCCTCACGGCTGGCGCGGTTCAGCGCGCGGGTCGTGGGTTTGCCGTAGTTCTCCTCGAACAGCGCGGCAGAACGGCCAGAGCTGTGATAGCCCGTCTGCTTTTCCCGTTCCAGCAACGTCACTTTGACCGTTTCAGACAGGGCAGCGGCAGCGGACAGGCCAGCGACTCCTCCGCCAATCACGATCACATCGGTCATGGCACTTCCTCCAGTCGGTCAGTTGCGGGCGGCGGTGTCGGTGATAATGCGGTAATGCGGTCATACAGCACGTCATCCATGACAAAATGCTGTGCCGCCAGCGAGGGAGCCAGTTGTTCTGTCGATTTCGCCGAAATGATGGGTGAAATGCCGGTCCGGCGTGCGACCCATGCCACAGCCAGTGTGGCGGGGTCGGTGCCGATGTCGCGTGCGATGTCCGCCAGACCCGCGGCGGCGGCATGCATCCAGTCTTGTCCGTAGCGTGCGGCATACATCTGGTCGGTGCTCAGCCGTCCGGTTTCCCCGCGGGCGTATTTTCCCGTCAGCAAACCACCGCCAAGGGGGGAATAGGTGCAGGCCAACATCCCCTGATCGGCTGCCATGGGCAGGATTTCGACCTCTGCCTGACGCTTCACAATGTTGTACATGGGTTGAAGCACATCAATCCGGGTGCCCAGCTGTGCACAAACGGCCTGTGCCTTCATCACTTGCCAGGCGGCGTAATTGGAAACGCCGATGTGACGGATCACGCCGTTTTGTTGCAGCTCGGCCAAGGTGGCAAAGGTTTCGGCCAGATCGGTGTCGGGGTCCCAGCGATGCAGATACAACAGGTCGACACTGTCGAGTTTCAGTTGGCTGCGGCTAATGTCCATCTGACGCAGGATGTTGGACCGGCCACATCCGCCTGTGTAACCTACTTTGGTTGCTAGGAAAATTGCGTCTCGTTCAGCGCTGGCCATAGGTCCCAGCAGCGTTTCCGAGGCCCCGTCGGTGTAGCGGACGGCGGTGTCAAAGTGGTTCACACCTGCGTCGCGCGCGGCATCATACATGCCGCGGCTGGCGGGCGGATCGGCCCGGCCACCAAATTGCATTGTTCCGAACGTCAGTGCGGAAAGTAGCGTTCCATCACGTGTTTGTAAGGCTGTCATGGGTTTTGTGTGACATGCCTGTGTCACAAAAAACAGGGGCTTTGTTCCGTTCATTTTTGCACACAAGGCTGTCTAGTACTGATGGGTATCGTATTTTCGATAGGCACCCTAATTGCCATTCACAACGACGGCCTACCCGCCGCCGACCAATTCAAATTAGGAGAAGACCATGAAAAACGTAATCAAATCCGCCCTGATCGTCGCAACCGTTGCACTGTCCGCAACTGCTGCATCCGCTGCATCCACACCGCTGCTGCCGGTCGAGCGTTTCGTCGTGTCCAACGAGAACCGCGCGAACTTTGACGCCAACCTGTCCACGCTGGGTATCGAACTGCGCCCCGGCCAGGTGCTGACTGGCGAAGAGCGTGACGACGCCGTTCGCATCATGAATTCGGGCATCTACGACGAGACCAAGATCCAGCTGATCCGCGCGCTCTATGCCGACGACGAGGCCGTGATCCAGTCGAACGGTCTGTACTAGGCCAGCTACAAACCCCGTTCCTCCACGGTGGTTTGTCTGCGAAAGGCCTGTCCATGATGGACAGGCCTTTTTGCTGTCCGGGCGCGCGCAAGCAGGGATCAGCAGGTGCGACGGTGTAAAAGTAGTTCCGTGCATAAATGCACAAAAAAATAGGCAGTACTGATGGGTATCAAATTTTTGCACGGTACCCTATCTCTATTCCACAAGGACGACGCTGATGTCGCCACTGAATAGAACTTTGGAGAAGACCATGAAAAACGTAATCAAATCCGCCCTCATCGTTGCAACCGTTGCACTGTCCGCAACCGCCGCAACCGCCGCATCCGCCGCATCCACGCAGTTGCTGCCGGTCGAGCGTTTCGTTGTGTCCAACGAGAACCGCGCAAACTTTGACGCGAACCTGGCTACGCTGGGCATTGCGCTGCGCCCCGGCGAGGTCCTGACCGGCGAAGAGCGTGACGATGCCGTCCGCATCATGAACTCGGGCATCTACGACGAGACCAAGACCCAGCTGATCCGCGCACTCTATGCCGACGACGAGGCCGTCATCCAGTCGAACGGCCTGTACTAAGCCGCAACCGGCCTGTCCGGATTGTGAACACAAGGCTCGCCCTTCGGGGCGGGCCTTTTTATTTGTCCGATGCCATGCCATCGTTTTCCCGACTGGAGGATCACATGGCTGACCATATTCTTGTTTTCGACGTGAATGAGACCTTGCTGGATCTGACGACGCTGGAGCCGCTGTTCGCGGGGCTGTTCGGTGATCCGGCGATGATGCGGCAATGGTTCGCCCATCTCATCCTGTATTCAGAGGCAATGACCCTGTCGGGTGAATATGCGCCCTTTGGCACATTGGCCCAAGGCACCTTGCGCATGATGGGCGAAACGCAGGGCGTGTCTGTCGGCGATGCCGATGCCGCGGAACTGGTGCATCTGCTGACCAACATGCCGGCCTGCGACGACGTGATTCCGGCGCTGACCCGGTTGCAAGAGGCAGGCGTGCGCATGGTGACGCTGACGAATTCGCCCCCCACCGACAGTCCGACCCCCATGGAAAAGGCCGGCATCGCCCATTTTTTCGAGGCGCATTACAGCGTGCACAGCGTCGGAAAATTCAAACCGCATCCCGATTGTTACCGGCTTGTGTCCGAATCCCTGGATGTGCACATCGCCTCCTTGTGTCTGGTTGCCGCACATCTGTGGGACACCATGGGCGCGCAGGGGGCCGGGGCCAGCGGTGCATTCATCACGCGGACGGGCAACGCGATGCTGCCGTCGGACGGCATCGCGCAACCGACCTATGTGGCCCCTGACCTTGGTGCATTCGCGGACCAGTGGCTGGCCCTGCAGGGTATCGTCTAGCGGGACAGATAGGCGTCGATCGTCGCAGCCGCCCCGTCGGCCCAAAGCTGATTGAGCCAGTTTCCAAAGGCATTCGCGAACAGTGGATTGTCGCCCAGTTCGCCATAAAAACCGTCTTGTGCCAGCCAGACCTGGGGATCGTGGCGGGTGGCCTGCGCTGCATCGACCAAGCTGTCCCATAGCGGATCATTGGGCGCGATCTGGCTGCCGTCCTCACGGGTGCCGGCACACATACGTGCCCACAATGCCTCGGTCAGGGCCAGACCCTGGATGTCTCCACCTGCTGCCAGCGCGTCGCGCAGGGTCGGCAGGACGAAACCGGGGTGACGCGACGAGCCGTCGAATGCGACACGCCGCGTCGTGTCGCGAATCTTGGGGTTCGCGAACCGCGTTTCAATAAGCGCGAGGTATTTCGCAGCGGGCATGCCGTCGACCGCATCGACATAGGGGATGATCCCCGTGGTCTGCACCTTGCGAAAGAAGGCGGCGATCCGCGGATCGTCCATGCAGTCCGCGATGGTCTGGTGACCGATGATTTCGCCCACGTTCGCCAGCACCTGATGGCCCGCGTTCAGAATCCGGATTTTCATGCTTTCGTACGGATGCACGTTGTCGGTCATCGTGGCACCGGCGGCGGCCCAGTCCGGGCGGCCCGCACAAAAATGATCCTCGATCACCCATTGGCGGAAATTTTCGTGGGTAACGGGGGCCGCGTCGTCGATGCCGAGATCCTGCACGATGCTGCGTTCGGCGTCGCCCGTTGCGGGAACGATGCAGTCGACCATCGCATCCGGAAACGCGCCCTGCGTGTCGATCCAATCGGCTAGATCCGGGTCCGACAACCGGGCAAGACCGACCACGGTCTGCCGCAGGATTGCGCCATTGCCTTGCAGGTTGTCGCAGCACATCGCGGTAAAGGGTGGGTGCCCCGCCGTGCGGCGCGCCCGTAGTGCTGCCACCATCGCGCCAAAGGCGGTGCGGGGCGTTGCAGGATGGGCAGCATCGTGTTTCAGGTCGGCATGTCCGGTGTCCAGTCCGCCGTCCGCGCGGCGGTAATATCCGCCCTCGGTCACGGTCAGGGACACGATCCGGATCGCGGGATCGGACATGGTGGCAATCAGTTGCGCGTTGTCCTCCTCGATCGGCAAAAAATCGATCATCGCGCCAGTCACCTCGGCCGAAATACCGGCGGGGTCCAGCTCGATCAGCGTATTCAGGCAGTCCTGCGCCAGCAGGCGGTCGCGCATCGCCGCATCACCCGGACGCACACCTGCGCCAATGATCGCCCAGTCATGGGCCTGACCCTGTTGCATCAGACGGTGCAGATACCAAGCCTGATGCGCACGGTGGAAATTGCCCAGACCGATATGCACGATGCCCGGCGTCAGCGCGGACCGGTCGTAGGTCGGCCTTACGATTGCTTGCGGCAGGTCGGCCAGCGTCGCATTGCTCAGTTTCATGGCGCGGTGTCCTTGTGCGTCTTTCATCAGCTCATCCAGTTGCCGCCGTCGACGTTATACGTCTGGGCGACGATGTATTCCGCCTCGGCACTGGCGAGAAAGATCGCCATGCCGGTCAGGTCGTCGGCGGTGCCCATGCGGCCAAAGGGAACGGCATTGCCGACCTCTTTTTTCTTTTGTCCGGGGGCCTTGTTTTCGTGTTTGGCAAAGAACGCATCGACGCCGTCCCAGTGTTCGCCATCGACGACACCGGGCGCGATGGCGTTCACATTGATGCCGTGCTGGATCAGGTTCAGGCCTGCCGATTGCGTCAGGCTGATGACGGCGGCCTTGGTCGCGCAATAGACGGCGACTAGGGATTCGCCGCGCCGCCCGGCCTGGGATGCCATGTTGATGATATTGCCGCGAATGCCACGGTCGATCATGTGCTGGGCGACAGCCTGCATGGTGAACAAACAGCCGCTGACGTTGATCGCAAAGGCGCGGTCATAATCGGCACGGGTGATTTCGGCGATCGGTGCTGCGGTAAAAATGGCGGCGTTGTTGATCAGAATGTCGATCTGGCCCAAGCGATCGACGGTTTCCGCCACACCGGCGTCGATGCTGGCCTGATCGGATACGTCCAGTTTGACGGCTATGGCGGCATCACCGATCTGGTCCGCCGCGGCCTGCGCACGGGCAAGGTCGATGTCGGCAATGGCGACACGCGCGCCTTCGGCGACGTAGGCCCGTGCAAAGGCCAGCCCGATGCCGCGCGCGGCACCGGTGATTAATGCTGTTTTTCCCTCTAGTCGTTTCATGCGATCCGCAGCCCCGCTTTGTCAAAGCGATGGAATTCGTCCATGCGAGGCGACAGGTGGATGGTGTCGCCGTGCCGCAGGCTGATGTCGCCGATGGCGCGCACGGTCAGGGTTTCGGCCAGCCCCGTGTTGTGGATGTGGAAAAACGTATCCGACCCAAGGTGTTCTGCCACGCCGACGGTGCCCTGCCAGACGCCGTCCGATTGCACGACGTCGATGTGTTCGGGACGGATACCGATGGTATGGGCGTTGTGCTTGTCCGCTTCTGGTCCTGTCAGCAGGTTCATTTTCGGCGACCCGATGAACCCTGCGACAAAGGTGTTGCGCGGCGCGCGATACAGTTCCAGCGGCGATCCGACCTGTTCGATCACACCGGCCTGAAGCACGACGATCTTGTCCGCCATGGTCATCGCCTCGACCTGATCGTGGGTCACATAGATCATCGTGGTGTCGAGCTTCTTGTGCAGTTCGGAAATTTCCATCCGCATGCCCACACGTAGGGCGGCGTCAAGGTTGGACAGTGGTTCGTCGAACAGGAATGCCGAGGGTTCGCGGACGATGGCGCGACCAATGGCGACACGTTGGCGCTGGCCACCTGACAACTGCCCCGGACGGCGGTCCAGATAGGCGGTCAGGTTCAGCACGGATGCCGCCCCTTCGACGCGGCGATCGATTTCCGCCAGGTCCATCTTGGCCATTTTCAGCGGAAACGCGATGTTCTTGCGCACCGACATATGCGGGTAAAGGGCGTAGGACTGGAACACCATCGCAAGGCCGCGCTTGGCCGGAACCAGTGTCGTCGCATCCTTGCCGTCGATTTCGATGTGACCAGAGGTGATGTCCTCCAACCCGGCAATCAGGCGCAGCAGGGTGGATTTGCCGCAACCTGACGGTCCGACGAAGACCGTGAATTCCCCGTCGTGGATCGTCAGGTCGAGTGGCGGAATGACCTCGGCGTCGCCAAAGCGTTTCGTCACTTGCTTGAGTTCGATTTTTCCCATGAGTCCGGGTCCTTATTTCACTGCGCCGAATGTCAGGCCGCGTACAAGTTGTTTCTGGCTGAACCAGCCAAGGATGAGGATCGGCGCGATGGCCATTGTCGAGGCCGCGCTGAGTTTCGCGTAGAACAGACCCTCGGGGCTGGAATAGCTGGCGATAAAGGCCGTCAGCGGTGCCGCCTTGGCCGCCGTCAGGTTGAGGGTCCAAAACGCCTCGTTCCAAGCAAGGATGAAGTTCAGCAACAGGGTCGATGCAATGCCGGGGATCGCCATTGGTGTCAGCACATACAGGATTTCTTCCTTGAGGCTGGCGCCGTCCATGCGGGCCGCCTCCAGGATCTCGCCCGGGATCTCCTTGAAGTAGGTGTAAAGCATCCAGACGATGATCGGCAGGTTGATCAACATCAGGATGACCACCAGCGCGATGCGGCTGTCCAGCAATCCCAGTTCGATGCAGATCAGATAGATCGGATACAGAACCCCCACGGCCGGCAACATCTTGGTCGAGAGCATCCAGAGCAGGATGTCCTTGGTCCGGCGACTGGGCACGAATGCCATCGACCAGGCGGCCGGCACCGCGATCAGCACACCCAGAACAGTGGACCCGCCTGCGATGATGACCGAATTCCACAGGAAACGCATGTAGTTGGACCGTTCCTGCACGACCGCATAGTTTTCCAGCGTCCAGTCAAAGAACAGGAACACCGGTGGATCGCTGATCGCCTGCGCCTCTGTCTTGAAGCTGGTCAGGATGGTCCAGAGGATCGGAAAGAAGATCGTGAAACCGATGGCCCAGGCCGCGGCTGTGGTGATGATCTTGCGGCGGGTTGTGGTCGAGCGTGCCATGTTCTGATCCTCCCTTATGTATCGAGGTTCTTGCCGACGATGCGCATCAGAAAGATCGCAACGATATTGGCAAGGATGATGGCATAGACACCGCCTGCGGACCCCAGGCCCACGTTCTGGCTTTCCAGCACGCGCTGAAAGATGAGGTAGGTCAGTGTCCGGGACCCAAAGGCACCGCCGGTTGTGACAAAGATTTCCGCAAAGACGGACAGCAGGAAAATCGTCTGGATCAGGATCACGATGGTCACGGCACGGCTGAGGTGCGGCAGAACGATATGGCCAAAGCGAGCCAGCGGTGATGCGCCGTCCATTTCGGCTGCCTCCAGCTGTTCACTGTCCAGCGATTGAATGGCGGTCAGCAGAATGAGGGTGGCAAAGGGCAACCACTGCCAGCTGACGATCAGGATGATCGAGGGCAGGGATGCCTCGCTGAGCCATGACACGGGTTCAGCGCCAAACAGTCGCCACAGGTGCGAAAACAATCCGTTGTTGGCGTCCATGAACATGTTTTTCCAGACCAGTGCGGACACGGTCGGCATGACGAAAAAGGGCGCGATGACAAGGATGCGGACAATGCCCTGGCCCCACATCGGCTGGTCCAGCAGCATCGCAAGCAGGATGCCGAGGCAGACGGTGATGACCAGAACGCCGCCCACGATGATCAGCGTGGTGATGACCGATGGCCAGAACGCGCTGGATGACACGAACCGCACGTAGTTTTCGAAACCGACCCATTCGAGGCCGTTTTCCCAGCGGTCGCCGCGCAGCGGCAGGAATTTCTTGAACGAAAAGAACAGGGTCAGGACGAGAGGAATCAGCATCCAGCCCAGTAGCAGGATCACTGCGGGTGCCATCATCATCCGCGCGGCAGAGCGGGAAGCCTTGGTCGCCATGAACACGTCTCCTTTGGCGGTGGTCATAAACCATCACCGGTGAGGCCAGAAAAATAAATGGGAAAGGGTGGTCAGGGGGCGGCGGATGCTGCCCCCTGACGGGGAGGGGTGCCTTAGTAGCCTGCGGCTTCCATGGCTTCGGTGGTGATGTCCTGCGCCTTGGCGAGGGCCTCTTCGACGGTCTGCTGACCTGCATAGGCGGCCGAGAATTCCTGGCTTACCTCGGATGCGATGCCCGCAAATTCCGGGATCGCCGCGAACTGCACGCCGACATAGGGAACCGGATCAACCGTTGGGTTCTGCGGATCGGCCGACAGGATCGAATCCAACGTCATCTGTGCGAACGGCACGTCCTGGTAGTTGGGGTTTTCGTACAGCGAGGTCCGTGCACCCGGCGGGACGTTGGCCCAGCCTTCGTTGGCCGCAACCAGCTCGATATAGTCTTTGGACGTGGCCCACTCGATGAATTGCAGGGCTTCTGCCTGCTGCTGCGTGCCGGCGGGGATCGCCAGTGCCCAGGCCCAGAGCCAGTTGGACCGCTTGCCCAGACCGGTATCGGGTGCCAATGCAAAACCAACGCTGTCAGCCACGGTGCTGTCGTTGGGGTTGGTGACAAAGGACGCCGCCACGGTGGCATCGATCCACATGCCGCAGTTGCCCTGCTGGAACAGGCTCAGGTTTTCGTTGAACCCGTTGGTGGCATAACCGGCGGGGCCGGATGCATCCATCATGTCCTTGAAGAAGTTGACGGTGTTTGCCCATGCTTCGGTGTCGAACTGGGCGTTCCACTCTTCGTCGAACCAGCGCGCGCCAAAAGAGTTGGACATGGCGGTGATGAACGCGCCACCCTCGCCCCAGCCGGCCTTGCCGCGCAGACAGATGCCGTTGATGTCGTTGTCGCGGTCCGTCATTGCAGCGGCTGCATCACGGATGAATTCCCAGGTGGGGGCCTCTGGCATTTCCAGACCGGCGGCTTCCATCAGGTCGGTGCGATACATGATCATCGACGATTCGCCGTAGAACGGTGCCGCATAGAGCGTGCCGTCATGGCTCAGGCCACCGGCCATCGCGGGCAGGATGTCGCCAGCGTCATAATCGTCGGACAGGTTGTCCAGCGGGACCAGCCAGCCGTTGCTGCCCCAGATCGGGGTCTCGTACATGCCGATGGTCATGATGTCGAACTGACCGCCGCTGGTGGTGATGTCGGTGGTGACGCGCTGACGCAGGACGTTCTCCTCCAGCGTGACCCATTCGACGTTGATGCCGGTCTGTTCGGTGAACTGATCGGTATAGCCCTGCATCCGGATCATGTCGCCGTTGTTGACGGTCGCGATCGTGATGGTGGGCGAGTGTGCTTCGGCGTAGGCGCCGCCGGCTGTGACCAGCGCGAGCGCCGTCGCAGCACTCAGAGTGCTCTTCAATGACATCAGGTATCCTCCCTAGATCGATGTTCTGTGGGTGAGCATAGGGATGAGGGCTACGCGGCGTCAATAAAAAATTTACGCGCGTAAATTAGCGGTATCAGGCCGAGTCGCGCAGGATCAGACGGCCCTCGATTCGCGTGCTTTGCCAACGCTCTACGCTGCCATCGATCGCGGCGAACAGTGTGTCGGCAGCGTGTTTGGATACGGCGTCATAGTCGTGGGAAATCGTCGTCAGTGGCGGGCAGGTGTAGCGCGAATGGGGGTGTCCGTCCTGACCGGCGATTCGCACCGTGCTGCCGTCGCCACGACCAACGGTGATTCCCCGCTCGTAGCACGCGGTCAGCAGACCGATGGCCAGGCGATCGTTGCTGCACAGGATCGTGTTGGTCGGAAACAGGTTCCTGGCAAAGGCGTCGTGACCACCGACCCGCCCGATTTCTTCGAAACCCCAACCTTCGCCCGCGACGGATATGACGTGCGGGCTGTGGCCGAACGTTTCCATTGCGGCCAGATAGGCGTGCCTGCGCCGATGCGCATTCGGGTTTGCGGGGTTTTTCATCTCGAAAAAGCAGGGTGGTTCACCGGTGCGGCACAGATAATCGGTGATATGCGCGGTGAACTGCTGGTTGTCAGACCCGACAAAGGCAATGCCCAGTTCGGCAACGCTGCTGTCAAAGATCAGCGTCGGCACATCATCGCAGAACTTGGCCAGGACTTCGGTGTCGCTGGCACGGCCCAGCGGTGCCAGCAAGACACCCGCAGGTTTGAGCGCCCGCAAGTTGTTAAGGACAGCAACCTCTTGTTCGGGGTCGCCATGCGCACTGAACAATGTCGGGGAATATCCGGCGACAATGCAGCGCTGCTCCAGGTTCCGTGCGATTTCCGCGAAATAGGGATCAGCCAGCAGGGGTACCACGATGCCGACATTCTTGGTCAGCTTGCGATTCTGGTTCATGGCAAAGATGTTCGGCCGGTAATCGTATTGTTCGATCGCGGCTTCGATCCGGGCACGGGTGGTCTGGCGCACGCTGTCGGGGTTGTGGAAATATTTGGATACGGTCGGGCGGGATATGCCGCTGACGGCAGCAAATTGATCCATGTTGCGAATTTCGCGTGGCGACACCTGCAGTCCTCGTCGGTTCTGGCTTTCCATAGAGTTTAACATTGGGAAAGTGATTTTGTCGCGCGTAAAATTTACGCTGTGATCCAGTCATCAAGATTTGGAAAGTTCGGCAAGGCAGCAAACTTTGCGTGCCCCAAAAGTGCAAAGGGCGACCCGCAGGCCGCCCTTCGTCTTTTTCGGTTGGTCCCGCTTATTGCGGAATTTCGCCTTCGATGCCTTCGACGTAGAAATTCATCCCCGCCAGCGTGCCGTCATCCGCAATCTCGCCCTCTGCCAGCCAGACGGACCCGTCCTGCCGGTTGATCGGCCCGGTAAAGGGATGGTAGCTGCCATCTGCAATCGCGTCGCGCATGGCCTCGGCGGACGCCTTAACCTCGGCGGGAACAGCGTCGGTGATTTCACCGATGCCGACCATGCCTGGACCGATGCCGTCCCAGGTGCTAGTCGATTCCCATGTGCCATCCATCACGGCCTGCGTGCGCGCGATGTAATAGGGGGCCCAATCGTCGATGATCGAGGACACGCGCGGCATGGGGGCGTATTCCGCCATGTCCGATGCCTGACCGAATGTATAGACGTTGCCAGCCGCCTGAGCGGCCGCCTGCGGTGCCGTGGAGTCGGTGTGCTGCAACACCACGTCGGCACCCTGTTCGATCAGGACGGTTGCGGCTTCGGCCTCTTTCGCGGGGTCGAACCATGTGTAGGCCCAGACAATCTTGAACTCGACGTCGGGGTTCACTTCCTTGGCGTGCAGGTAGGCGCTGTTGATGCCGCGAATGACCTCGGGGATCGGAAAGGACGCGATGTAGCCGATGATGTTGGATTCGGTGATCTGGCCTGCAATGTGGCCCTGAATGGCGCGACCTTCGTAGAAACGCGCGCTGTAGACGCTGACGTTGTCCGCCTGCTTGTAGCCGGTCGCGTGTTCGAATTTCACGTCCGGAAATTTGGCCGCGACGTTCACGGTCGGGTCCATGAAACCGAACGAGGTGGTGAAAATCAGGTCAGCGCCGTCCAGCGCCATCTGGGTGATCACACGTTCTGCATCGGGGCCTTCGGGGACGCTCTCGACGAAGACGGTCTCGACCGCGTCACCGAACTCTGCCTCGACGGCCAGACGCCCCTGATCGTGCTCGTAGGTCCAGCCGCCGTCGCCGACGGGGCCCACGTAGACGAAACCGACCTTGGTTTTTTCTGCATGAGCGGCGGCAAATGCGCCCGTGCCCATGGCGATGACGGCAGCCGTGCTGGCAATTAGTGTTCTGCGTTTCATTTCACTCTCTCCTGTTGGTGCGGCCCTAGCGGGCGGCGTGGAATATCCGTCCCAGTGATCCTGGGCTCCGTCCGGCGGACATGATGACCAGAACGGCGATGGTGGCAAGATAGGGCGACATCGACAGGTACTCGACCGGGATCGCAACTCCTGCCGCCTGCAAATTCAGCTGCAGGACAGTGACGCCGCCGAAAAGATAGGCACCCAGCACCAGCCGTCCCGGCCGCCAGCTGGCGAATACGACGATGGCCAGTGCGATCCATCCAGCACCCGCGGTCATGCCCTCGGTCCATTGCGGGACGCGCACCAGCGACAGATAGGCACCGCCCAGACCCGCGCAGGCCCCGCCGAATGCAATCGCCAGCATCCGCGTGCGACGCACGTTGTAACCCAGCGCATGGGCGGCATCGTGGTTTTCCCCCACGGCGCGCAGCACCAGCCCGGCGCGGCTACGGAACAGGAAAAACCAGACGGCCAGTGCGATCAGCAGCCCGATATACACCATCGGATCATGCTGGAACACGATGGGACCGATAACCGGGATATCGCCCAGTATCGGGACATGGATATCCGGAAAGGACGGTGCCTTGATCCCGATATAGCCCTGTCCCATCAGTGCTGACAGGCCCAGCCCAAACAGCGTCAACGCAAGCCCCGTCGCCACCTGATTGGATAGCAGATATTGCGTCAGGAATCCGAACACCTGGCTCAGCAATGCGCCACCCAGGGCCGCCCCTGCGAACCCCAGCCAGGGGCTGCCGGTTGCCACGGCGACGATAAATCCTGTCACTGCGCCGGTGATCATCATGCCCTCGACGCCCAGGTTCAGAACGCCCGCACGTTCGACGACCAGTTCGCCGATTGCGGCCAGCAGGATCGGTGTGGCCGCCACCATCAGTGACGCAAAGAACAGGATCGGATTGATCGACGACAGGTCCATCAGATGATGCCTCCGTGCAGGGTCAGGCGAACCACGCAGGTCTTGGTGCCGAACATCACGACACCTCCTTGCGCAGCATCCGGATGCGATAGGTGGTGAACACGTCCACGGCCAGCAGGTTGAACAGCAGCATCCCCTGCAACAGGTTGATCGCTGCGGCAGGTAGCCCGAGGCTGGATTGCGCGATGCCGCCCCCGATGTAGGTCAATGCCATCAGCGCGCCTGCGGCCATGATGCCGATGGGGTGCAGGCGACCAAGGAATGCCACGATGATCGCGGTGAACCCGTAGCCTACGTTGAAATCGATGCTGATCTGGCCGGCCGGGCCTGCGACCTCGAACAGGCCAGCGGCCCCGGCCAGGGCACCGGACAGTCCCATGCAGATCAGCACCATGCGTGCCGGATTCACGCCCGCGAATTTCGCCGCGCGCGGGGCCTGTCCGGCCAGCCGCACGTGAAATCCGAAGACATGACGCGACAGCGTCACGTAGGCAAAGATGACAGTGATCAGGGCCGCGACCACGCCCCAGTGCATCCCGCTGCCCGATATCAGTTCAAGGTTCGCGGCAGATGGATATTGCGACAGGTTGCGGCTTCCGGGGAACCCCATGCCTTCGGGGTTGCGCATGGCACCCAGCGCCATGGCGGCCAGCAGTTGTTCCGCCACATAGACCAGCATTAGGCTGACCAGAATTTCATTGGTGCCGAACCGCACGCGCAGCAGGCCGGGGATCATTGCCCAGGCCCAGCCGCCCAACGCACCCGCCAGCACCATCGACGGAAAGATCAGCCAGCGTGCGTCCATCGGATAAAGTGCCAGCGCCACGCCCGCCCCGCAAATGGCACCGACGATGTACTGCCCCTCGGCTCCAATGTTCCACACCCCCGCACGAAAGCCAAAGCTCAACCCGATGGCGATCAACACAAGCGGCGCGCCCTTGATCAGGATTTGCGGGCGGTAGAACCACGCAAATTCCGAAAACAGCGGATCAAGAAAAATCGTACGGATCACGGTGATTGAATTCTGGCCAAGGGCCGCGAACAGCAGGCCGCCCAGCACCATGGTCAGCAAAACCGCCATGACCGGACTGCCCCAGGCCCACAGCCGCGACGGCGCCTCGCGTTTTTCCAGAACGATCACAGCGCAGCCTTTTGTATCATCTTGCCAAAAATACTCGCCCGCCGCAGGCGTCCCTCACTCTGCCACATGCGCGACCTCCATGTCGTGGGCACCGCCCAGCATCATCCCGATCTGGTCGACCGTCAGCCCGCGGGCCGCGCGTGGCGCGCTCAGCCGGCCTTCGGTCAGGGCACAGAACCGGTCCGAGATCTCCATCAGCTCGTCCAGATCCTGAGAGATCACGACAACGGCAGCCCCTTCATCCGCCAGCGTCAGCAGCGCCTGCCGGATTGCTGCCGCAGCCGCCGCATCAACGCCCCATGTCGGCTGGTTGACGACCAGAACGCGGGGGGCCTGCATGATCTCGCGGCCGATCACGAATTTCTGCAGGTTGCCACCCGACAGGGAGGCCGCCGTATGCTGCGGTCCGGGCGTTCGGACATCGAATTGCGCGATGACCGCGCTGGCAAAGGCCCGCGCCTGCGGCCAGTCCACAAATCCGCGCCGTGTCAGTGATTTGCGGGTGATCGCCGTGACGGCCGCGTTTTCTGTCAGGCTCATGTCCGGTGCCGCCGCATGGCCCAACCGCTCCTCGGGCGCGCAGAGCAATCCCAGTGCGCGGCGTGCATTCACCGGGCTACGCCCCACCGGTTTGCCATCCAGCAATACGGCGTCGTTGTCGCTCATCGTCTCGCCGGACAGCACGGCCACCAGTTCATCTTGGCCGTTCCCGGCCACGCCACCGATGCCCAGCACCTCGCCCGCGCGTACGGCGATGCGGATGTCGCGCAGCGCCGTGCCGAACCGATGCGATGCGGGGGCTGACAATCCTGTCAGTTCCAGCGCCATGGCTCCTTCCGGTCGGGCGGCGCGCACGGGTGATTGCAGGACCTGACCCACCATAAGTTCTGCCATCTCGCGCGGCGCGGTAGTGCGGGGGTCGCAGGTCGCCACGACCTGTCCCATCCGCAGGATCGTCGCGGCCTCGCACAGGGCCGCGATTTCCGACAGCTTGTGGCTGATATACAGGATCGATGTCCCCTCGGCCGCCAGTTTGCGCAGGGTCTTGAACAGGATCTCCACCTCCTGCGGCGTCAGCACCGAGGTTGGTTCATCCATGATCAGCAGCTTGGGGTTCTGAAGAAGGCAGCGGATGATCTCGACCCGCTGGCGTTCGCCAGCGGACAGATCGCCTACGATCTGATCGGGGTCCAGCGGCAGACCGTACTGATCCGACACGCGCCGCACCTCGGCTGCGATGGCGCGGGGGCTGGGTGGATTGTCCATGCCCAGGACGATGTTTTCCGCGACCGTCAACGCGTCGAACAATGAAAAGTGCTGGAACACCATGCCCACACCGGCCTTGCGTGCGGCGGCCGGGTCCGTCGGCGCAAAGGGTGCCCCCCGCATGTCCATCGTCCCGCTGTCGGGTTTGACCAACCCGTATATGGTCTTCACGAGCGTTGACTTGCCTGCGCCATTCTCGCCCAGCAAGGCATGGATTTCACCCACGCCCACGGAAAACGATACCTCCCTGTTTGCGATCACGCTGCCATAGGCCTTGGTCAGGCCCGTGATGTTCAGCAGCGTGTCCCTCATGCGCGGCGGTCCTGTCTAGCAGCGGTCTGTCGCATCATCGCGTATGCGACACCAATGGCAATGGCCTGCGGGTGTTTTCCCAGGCCCGGATCGCCGATTGGACAGGCGATGCGTGCAATTTGTGCAGACGCATGACCCAGAGATTGCAACCGCCCCCGAAACCGTGCCCATTTCGTCGCCGATCCGATCAGCCCCACCGTCGCAAAGCGCCGCGACAGGATGGCGTGGCACAAATCCAGATCGATCCTGTGCGAATAGGTCACGATCAGATGATGGGTGTCATCGGGTGCGTGGGCCACGGCCCGCACCATGTCGGCGGCCACCAGCGGGGTCACATCCGGCGGCAGCAATGACGGCATCCGGTCGGCCGCGTCGTCGATCAGTGTCACCGACCACTCTGGCAGCGGGGCCATCGTGGCTGCGATGGCGCGACCGACATGACCTGCACCCCAGATCCACAAGGGTGCGCCTTGTGGGGGCTCCAGCCGGTCCGCCAGATCATAGTCAAGCGTCACAGACCCGCCGCAGCATTGCCCCAGCGCAGGCCCCAGCGGCACGGTCTGGCGGCTCTCCGCCCGGCCCTCACGCAGCATCGCACGGGCGCGGGCGATGGCCTCCCATTCCAGCGCACCACCACCGATGGTACCTTCGGTGCGGTCCGGCCAGACCAGCATGGCCGTGCCTGTTTCACGGGGGACAGATCCCGCGGTCTGGCTCACGGTGATGCGGATCGCCGTCATCGCCGACCTTTGGCGCGCCCGATAGCGGCCAGAACCTGTTCGGCGGTCGCGGGGGCTTGCAGGTCCGGCCAATGCGGCCCGCAGGATGCCACCGCATCCGCGAGTGCGGCAAAGTTCGACACGCCCAGCATGAACGGCGGCTCGCCCACGGCCTTGGACCGGTAGATTGTCGCGGCCGGGTTCGGCTGATCCCAAAGGTCCACGTTGAACACCGGCGGACGGTCCGAACAGGCCGGGATCTTGTAGGTGCTGGGCGCATGGGTCTTGAGGGTGCCCGCCTTGTCCCAGACCAGTTCCTCCATGGTCAGCCAGCCCGCACCCTGCACATAGCCGCCCTCGACCTGCCCGATATCAAGGGCAGGGTTCAGCGAGGCACCGGCGTCATGCAGCACATCCGTGCGCAAGATGCGGTTTTCGCCGGTCAGGGTATCGACCACCACTTCGGTGACGGCACAGCCCTGGGCAAAATAGAAAAACGGACGTCCCTGTCCGGCGATCCGGTCCCAGGCCAGGTCCGGTGTCTTGTAAAATCCGGTCGCCGACAGGCTGACCCGGTTCTGATAGGCGGTCAGGGCAGCCTGCGCAAAGGTCATGGTCTCGCCTGCGACCGTCACGGCATTCTCCTCGAACACCACCGTCTGTGGTGCGACCTGATGCAGCGCGGCCAGACAATCCGCAATCCGGTCCCGGATCGTGTCACAGGCAATCGCCACCGCCATGCCGTTCAGATCAGCCCCGGACGAGGCTGCGGTCGCGCTCGTGTTGGGCACCTTGTCGGTATCGGTCGCGGTGATCTTGACGGCACCCACATCCACGCCAAAACGAGACGCCGCAACCTGTGCGACCTTCTGGAACAACCCCTGTCCCATCTCGGTGCCGCCATGGTTCAAATGGATCGACCCGTCCTGATACACATGCACCAGCGCGCCAGCCTGATTGAGGTGCGTCAGCGTGAACGAAATCCCGAACTTGACCGGGGCAAATCCGATGCCGCGTTTCAACACGGGCGATCCTGCGTTCCAATCCGCAATCGCCGCACGCCGGGCGGCATAGTCCGCCGTATCCAGCAGCCGGTCGGTCATCTCATGCAGAATAAAGTCTTCGACCGCCATGCCGTAGGGTGTGGTATTCACATCGTCAGCCACGACCGCGTGCCGATCGTCCGCCACAGTCTGCGATCCGCGCGATGCTAGGTCCGCATGCATCATCTTGCCGGAAATACTCTCGGGGGGGGCCGCAGGCCGGGGGGCAGACAGCCCCCCCGCGACATCGCCCATCGCGCGGTAGTAGTTGACCCGGCGCACTGCGACAGGGTCCAGCCCAAGCGTCTGTGCGACATGGTCCATCACCCGCTCGATCCCCACGACGCCCTGCGGCCCGCCGAACCCGCGAAAGGCGGTGGCACTTTGGGTGTTGGTTTTCAGCCGGTGTGACGTGATCCGGCAGGCGTCCAGCAGATAGGCGTTGTCGGCATGCAGCATCGCGCGATCTGCCACGGGCAGCGACAGGTCCATTGCCCAGCCACAGCGCGTATAATGCGTGAAATCCACAGCCTGCAGCCGACCATCTGCGTCAAATCCCACGTCGTAGTCGACGGTGAAATCATGCCGTTTTCCGGTGATGACCATGTCATCGTCGCGGTCATAACGCATCTTGCACGGACGCCTCGTGGCAGCGGCGGCCACAGCGCAAGCCACAGCCAGCGCATTGCCCTGGCTTTCCTTGCCGCCGAAACCGCCGCCCATCCGGCGCACGGCCACGCGGACCGCGTGCATGGGCACGCCCAGTGCCTCTGCAACCTTGTGCTGGATTTCGGTGGGATGCTGGGTGCTGGAATGCACCAGCATGTCGCCCGCCTCTTGCGGGATGGCGAGGGCGGATTGCCCTTCGAGGTAGAAATGTTCCTGCCCGCCCATGGTGATCCGGCCCTGCAGGCGGTGGGGTGCTCTGGACAGGGCGGCGTCGGGGTCGCCCTTGGTCCAGACGCGGGGTCCGTCCTCGAACCGGCTGTCGGCGGCAAGGGCCTGTTCCACCGTCAGGATCGGGTCCTGTGCGTCGTAGGTGATCTGCGCCAGCGCCGCTGCACGGCGGGCCTGACCATGGCTTTCTGCGATCACCAGAAACACCGGCTGGCCCGCATAATGCACGGTGCCGTCAGACAAAAGCGGCTCGTCATGGTTTGACGGACTGACGTCGCAGTCGCGTGGCAGATCGTCCGCAGTCATTACCATGACCACGCCCGGTGCCGCGCGCACGGCGTCAAGGTCCATCGCCGTGATCGTGCCGCGCGCGCAAGTCGACAGGCCAAAGGCCAGCGACAGCGTGTTCGCGGGTGTCGGGATATCATCCACATAGCGGGCGGTCCCCGTCACATGCAGGGCCGCGGCGTCATGGGGCAGGGGTTTCGCGACACTCATGCTGTCACCGCATGCAGGTTGATGGCCTGTCCCGTGAGGTCGGCGTGGTAGCGGCGCAGCAGGTTCTGGGCCGTTTGCAAACGGTACGCCGCACTGGCGCGCATGTCCGACAACGGCTGGAAATCATCGGCAAAGGCGGGCAGGGCAGCATTCACGGTTGCGATGGTCCAGGGCTGGCCGATCAAGACAGCCTCTACTGCCCCGGCGCGCATCGGTGTGCCCGCCATACCGCCGAACGCGATCCGCGCGGTCGTCACGACTCCATCCGCGATTTCCAGATCAAACGCCCCGCAGACCGCCGAAATATCCTGATCAAAGCGTTTGGAGATCTTGTAGACGCGGTGGTTCGCGCGGCCCTTGGGGATCGTGACGCCGGTGACGAATTCGCCCGGCGCGCGGTCCTGCTTGCCGTAGCTGAGAAAGAAGTCCTGCAGCGGCATGTCGCGCGTCGCGTCCCCGCAGCGCAGGTGCAACGTCGTACCCAGGGCGATCAGCGCAGGCGGATTGTCCCCGATGGGAGAGCCATTGGCGATATTGCCGCCGATGGTCGCGGCATTGCGCACCTGGACCGAGCCATAGCGCCGGATCATCGCGGCATAGGACGGGTAATGCGGTGCGATGGCGTCCAGCACGCGGGTCATCGTGACGCCCGCACCAAGATGGATCGCATCATCGGTCTGGGTGATCTGTTGCAAGTCGGCGCAGCGGTTCAGAAACGCCACCTCGCCCAGGTCGCGGAACTGTTTGGTGACCCACAGGCCCACATCCGTGGCCCCCGCAATCAGCGTGCCGTCAGGGTGCGCCTGATACCAGGCGGCCAGCGCATCGGCACTGTCCGGTGCAAATGGCGCGTCAACGTCAACGGGTGCGTCGTGCATCCATGCGGGGACCTCTGCGGCTGCGGTCGCCTCGGCTGCGCGAATGATTGGCGCATAGCCGGTGCAGCGGCACAGGTTGCCGGACAGTTGGTCGTCGTGATCGGTGCGACCGTTCAGATGTGCGGTCGCCATGCTGACGATGAATCCCGGCGTGCAGAACCCGCACTGGCTACCGTGATGGTCGATCATCGCCTGCTGCGCGGGATGCATTGTGCCGTCTGGACCTGCGATCCCTTCGACCGTGCGGATCGATTTGCCCGCCAGTTGCGGCATGAACAGGATGCAGGCGTTCAGCGCGCGGGCCCCTTGATCGTCGGTGACCATGACGGTGCAGGCCCCGCAGTCGCCTTCGTTGCAGCCTTCCTTTGTGCCGGTCAGGCCGCGGTTTTCGCGGAGCCAATCCAGCAGGGTGCGCGTGGCTGTGGTGTCGGCGGTGACGACCTCGCCGTTGAGGCGAAAGGTGATGTCCATGAATTATGTCCGCCGCGATACCGGATGTGCAGGAACGGGCGCGTCGATGCGGCGTAGACGCGGCCCGGTGAGTAGAAAACCGGATCGGGCTGCATTTGGCAAGTGCGGAGGGGGCGCGGCCCCCGGCTGCGCCTCCCCCGGAGTATTTTTGGCAAGATGATACAGCACCATGGCGAAGGAAGCAGCACCATGCGAATATGCGCGGCAGAGGGGTTCGCGATGACTGGTTTCAGGATTTCGGCGCTGCATCACGTCCAACTGGCCATGCCAGAAGGGGCAGAAGACATGGCGCGTGCCTTTTACGCCGGGCGGCTGGGGCTGACCGAGGTGGCAAAGCCTGCGGCCCTGGCCGTGCGGGGAGGCGTCTGGTTCGCGGGTGGCACTCTGTCGCTGCATCTGGGGGTCGAGGACCCGTTCATCCCCGCGCGCAAGGCGCATCCCGCGTTGATTGTCGATGATCTCGAGGCGGCGCAGGCTGCCTTGGGTGGGTCGCAGATCACGGCACTGCCGGGGTTGCGGCGGTTTTATGTCGACGATCCCTTTGGCAACCGGATCGAAATCGTGCAGCCTGTGGCGTGACCTTTCAGCGTTCCTGCAGGTAAGCTGCCGAGACGTGGCCCTTGATCCCGCCCAGTGACACGGCGCACCAGCGGGTGTTGCCCATCGGTTGGCAGGAATCCACGTTCAGAATCGTCCCGTTGGGCAGGCCCAGCACCGTGACGAAACCTGTGCCGGGGCCGGCGCGCATTTTCAGCATGTCGTCTTCCTCGACGCCGATGACCTCGAACTGGCCGAGGCCGGGCAGCAGGTTGACGTCGCCGTCGCGCCCGCAACCGGTCAAGGCCATTGCCGCCGCAGCGGCGCAAAATGTGATGCGCATCGCGTTCTCCTGTTTTCGGAATGAGGGCAGGGTTAGAGTGTCCTGGCCAATGTGTCGAGTTGTGTCGTGGCAGTCCCCCAGCCGTCATGAAATCCCATGTCCGCGTGCGCCTGTGCGACCGCGGCGGTGGCGTGGGTGCAGGTGGCGGTGTAGGTGCAGCCGCCCGGGGCGGGGGCTATCAGGATCTCGGCGGTGAATGCGAAATCAGTCGCATCACGGCCCAGCATGTTGGGCCGGAAACCCGGCCCCAGCGCATTGGTCCAGACCAGGCGCTTGCCTGGCTCTGCGATCAGGATGCAGCCGGGTGCGGTTGCCATTTCGCCGTGATCCGGGATGACCATGACAGTGCGAAACCCGCCGCCAGGACGGGGATCGATGTCGGCATGGGTGACCTGAACCGGCTGCGGGGCGAACCACTGACGGATCAGGTCCGGTTCGGTCCAGCAGCGCCAGACCTGTGCGGGCGTCGCAGACAGGCTGCGGGTGAATGACAGGGCATGCGGTGCAGCCATGGTCGTAATCCCTTATGAATTTTCCAGATCGTCGGTGTCGTCCAGCATCAGGGCCATCTGGCCTTGTTCGCCCAGCCGCCGTTCCCATATTGCCCGTTGCCATGCCAGCCAGCCCTGCGCCTCCATCAGGGGGTCGGTGTTCAGATGGCAGGTGCGCACACGGCCTTTCTTGACCGAACGGACAAGGCCTGCGGCCTCGAGCTTGCCCAGATGTTTCATGAAGGTGGGCAGGGCGATGGGGTGAGGTGCCGCCAGAGCCGTGACCGTTTTCGGCCCGCCCGCCAGCTGTTCGAGGACCGCGCGGCGGGTGGGATCGGCAAGGGCCGAGAAAAAGGCGTTCAATGGCAGGGTCATACATCATTAGATTGCATCGGCGGGATGCCACGTCAACGTCGCTTGTGGGCTTTCGCGCGGTGGCCCGCCGCCGTAACCTGCGGTCATGAGCAAAGCACCCCGATTCATTCATCTGCGCGTCCACACCGAATATTCGTTGCTGGAAGGTGCCGTGCCGGTCAAGAAACTGGCAGGCATGGTTGAGGCGGCGGGTATGCCCGCGGTCGCCATGACCGACACCAACAACATGTTCGCGGCCCTCGAGTTCAGCGAATACGCGGCCAAGGCTGGGGTGCAGCCCATCGTCGGTTGTCAGATCAGCCTGGGCTATACCACGCCGGAACCCGGCAAGCGGCCGGATGCGCCTGCGCCCATCGTGCTGCTGGCGCAGTCCGAGGCGGGTTACATGAACCTGATGAAGCTGAATTCGGCGCTGTATCTGTCGGGCGACGGGCTGACACCGCAGATCACCGTCGATGATCTGTGCCATCATTACGCGGGCCTGATCTGCCTGACCGGCGGGCCTGACGGACCCATCGGTCGGTTGTTGCGCCAGGGCCAGCGCGCCAAGGCCGAAGCATTGACCGATACGCTGCATGCACTGTTCGGCGACCGGCTTTATGTCGAATTGCAGCGCCACCCTGACGGCGGTGGCCTGCCCGAGGCGGAACGCCTGTCCGAGCGTGGCCATATCGAGATCGCCTATGCAAAGGGCTTGCCGCTGGTCGCGACCAACGATGTTTATTTCCCGAAATCCGACCTGTACGAGGCGCATGATGCGCTGCTGTGCATCGCGGACGGGGCCTATGTCGATCAGCAAGAGGACCGCAGGCGGCTGACGCCGCAGCATTATTTCAAATCGGAACGGGAAATGGCGACGCTTTTTGCCGATCTGCCAGAGGCGCTGGACAACACCATCGAGATCGCAAAGCGGTGCGCTTTCAAGGTCTACAAGCGCGATCCGATCCTGCCGAAATTCGCTGATGACGAGGTGGCGGAATTGCGGCGTCAGGCGCAGGAAGGTCTGCGTGCGCGTCTGGCCATCATTCCGCATGCGGCCCCCGTCGAGGACTACGAAAAGCGGCTGGAATTCGAACTGGGCATCATCGAGGGCATGGGGTTCCCCGGCTATTTCCTGATCGTGGCGGATTTTATCAAATGGGCCAAGGGTCAGGACATCCCCGTGGGCCCGGGCCGTGGGTCCGGTGCGGGGTCGCTGGTGGCCTATGCGCTGCTGATTACCGACCTTGATCCGCTGCGCTACAGCCTGCTGTTCGAACGGTTCCTGAATCCCGAACGGGTCTCGATGCCCGATTTCGATATCGATTTTTGCATGGACCGCCGCGAAGAGGTGATCCGCTACGTGCAGGACAAATACGGGCGCGACAAGGTCGGGCAGATCATCACGTTCGGTGCGCTGCTGTCCAAGGCGGCCGTGCGTGACGTGGGCCGCGTGTTGCAGATGCCGTATGGCCAGGTGGACCGCCTTTCCAAGATGATCCCGGTCGAAGGTGTGAAGCCCGTCAGCATCGAAAAGGCGCTGGCGGACGAGCCGCGCTTGCGCGAAGAGGCCAAGAACGAAGAGGTCGTGGACCGGCTGCTGACCTATGCCCAACAGGTCGAAGGGCTGTTGCGCAACGCATCGACCCACGCGGCTGGTGTCGTGATCGGGGATCGCCCGCTGGACGAGCTGGTGCCGCTGTATCAGGACCCCCGGTCCGACATGCCTGCCACGCAGTTCAACATGAAATGGGTCGAACAGGCCGGGCTGGTGAAATTCGACTTTCTGGGTCTGAAAACCCTGACTGTCATCCAGAACGCCGTCGATCTGATCCTGAAATCGGGTCGTCCGCTGCACGTCGATGCAGAAGGCAACACGCTGTATCAGCCGCCAGCGGGTGCGGAAAACGACATCGGCACCATCCCGCTGGACGATCCGAAATCCTACGCGCTCTATGCGGCGGCCAAAACTGTTGCCGTGTTCCAGGTGGAATCCAGCGGCATGATGGACGCGCTGAAACGGATGAAACCGACCTGCATCGAGGATATCGTGGCCCTCGTGGCACTGTATCGTCCGGGACCGATGGAAAACATCCCGACCTATTGCGAGGTGAAGAACGGGCAGAAAGAGCTGGAGTCGATCCACCCCAGCATCGACTACATCCTCGAAGAAACCCAAGGCATCATCGTCTATCAGGAACAGGTGATGCAGATCGCGCAGGTCATGGCGGGCTACAGCCTTGGCGGGGCCGACCTGTTGCGCCGTGCGATGGGCAAGAAGATCGCCGAAGAGATGGCCAAGGAGCGCCCGAAGTTCGAGGCGGGTGCCGTCGCCAACGGTGTCGACAAGAAAAAGGCCCGCGAGGTTTTTGACCTTCTGGAAAAATTTGCCAACTACGGATTCAACAAGTCCCACGCCGCCGCCTATGCGGTTGTCAGCTATCAGACGGCGTGGCTCAAGGCGAACCACCCGGTCGAATTCATGGCCGGTGTGATGAACTGCGATATCCATCTGACGGATAAGCTCGGCGTCTATTTCCAAGAGGTGAAAAAAGGGCTTGGCATCGGTTACACCCCGCCTTGTGTGAACCGGTCGCAGGCAATGTTCGATGTCCACGAGGGAAAGCTGGTTTACGCGCTGGGCGCGTTGAAAAACGTAGGCGTCGAGGCGATGAAGCTGATCGTTGCCGCCCGTGCGGATGGGGAATTCGTCACGCTGTTCGATTTTGCCCGCCGTGTTGACCTCAAACGTGTTGGCAAACGCCCGATGGAAATGCTGGCGCGGGCCGGTGCGTTCGATGTGTTGGACCCGAACCGCAGGCGCGTGATGGCGTCACTGGATGCCTTGGTGGGCTATTCGGCGGCGATCCACGATCAGAAGAATTCCAATCAGGTCAGCCTGTTTGGTGACGCGGGTGAGGACCTGCCCGAACCGCGTCTGGCGGGGGGCGACGACTGGTTGCCTGCCGAACGGCTGGCAGAGGAATTCAAGGCCATCGGGTTCTATCTGTCCGGTCACCCGCTGGACGATTACATGGGTGCGCTGAAACGCAAACAGGTGCTGACGCTGGACGAGGTGACGGCCAAGGCCGAACGCGGCGCTTGCATCGTGAAAATGGCGGGCACCGTGTCGGGGCGTCAGGAACGCAAATCGGCACGCGGAAACCGGTTCGCCTTTGTCCAACTGTCGGACCCCACCGGCCAGTATGAGGTCACGATGTTCAGCGACACGCTGGAGGTCGCGCGCGAACATCTGGAAACCGGCAATCAGGTCGTGATCCAATGCGAGGCGACGATGGAATCCGACCAGTTGAAACTGCTGGGCCGCTCGGTCAGCCCGATCGACACGGCGGTGGTCGATGCGGTCAGTGGCGGTTTGCGCGTGTTTCTCGATGGTCCAGAGGCCATCCCATCCGTTGCCTCGATCCTGGCAAATGCCGCAAGGGACCGGGTCAAGGGTGCACGTGGTCCGGTGTTTTTCTGCCTGATGGGTGAGGGCCTGCCGGGCGAGGTCGAAGTCGATCTGGGACAGGATTTCCCAGTCAATCCGCAGATCAGAGGAGCCTTGCGGTCGCTGAGCGGCGTGGTTGAGGTCGAAGATGCGTAGCTGTGTGCCAGAGGCGTGCGGCGGTGTTGAGGTGAGGATGGTGGGCATGATGAAAAGTTTTCTGGCAGCACTGGGGTGCTGTGCATTGGTTGGCTGTGCGGGCGCAGGTCTGGGTACTGGCACGCCCTTGGTCACGTCAGACGTGGATGCCTTGGCGGTCGGGCCGGGGGCCGCGCTGCCCTTTGGCGAAATCGCTACTACCTGCGGCATCGCTACTGCGGATATGGGGATGCCGGTTGCCGCCGCCTCTGGCTATACCGTCTATGACACCGCGCCGACCAGCACTGCAGTGCGCACGCATTACATCGACGGGTTCAGTGACGGTTGCGCCAGACAGTTCACGGCCGCCCTCGTGCTGACCGGCGATGTCAGCACCCACGAAGGTGTGCGCTATGCCCGGACGCCTGCGCAGCAGCGCTATTCCGAAACCGACACGGCCTATGAGGCGATCAAACGTGCATTCTGCGGGGTCGGCACGGGCGAGCCTTGCGGCAGCAGGATCGACGCGCTGTCACGTCGGACCGTATTCGTCACCGCCTATCCGCAGTTTTCGGGCAGCAATTCATGGAAGGAATTTCTGCTGCACGAGGGGACGGTCGCGGCCAGCGGCACCGAAACGCCCTGATTGCCAGCCTACCAGTGCGGCGGACGTTCGTCGCCCAGCGGCACCGTACCGCTGCTTTCGGCCTCGCGGGTTGCCTCGCGCTGCATCAGCATTTCGATGCGGCGCAGGGCGATGGTCAGATCCTTGTCCTGCCGTGCGACGACATCTGACAGGTCCTCGACCAAGCGGGTCAGGTGGGCGATCTGTATTTCAAGGTCAGTGTTATCCATGCGCCAGAGTTAGGTCATCGCGCCTGCCATGCCAAGCCATTGCCCCGCAGCCCCGTGCGGGGTATGTCGCGCGCGACTGACAGACCCACAGGTGATCCGATGGCAAAGCCGAAAAAGACCCCGCGCCCCAAGGCCGTGACGCCCAAGGGCTTTCGCGATTATTTCGGGGCAGAGGTCACGCATCGCAACGAGATGCTCGCCAGGATCGCAGAGGTCTATCACCGCTATGGCTTTGACCCGCTGGAAACATCCGGGGTCGAAACGGTCGAGGCGCTGGGCAAGTTTCTGCCCGACGTGGACCGCCCGAACGAGGGTGTGTTCGCCTGGGAAGAGGACAGCGACTGGCTGGCGCTGCGCTATGACCTGACGGCGCCGCTGGCGCGGGTTGCCGCGCAATACCGCGATACACTGCCGTCGCCCTATCGCCGCTATGCGATGGGTCCGGTCTGGCGTAACGAAAAGCCGGGACCGGGGCGGTTTCGCCAGTTTTATCAATGCGATGCGGATACCGTGGGCGCCCCCTCGGTCGCAGCGGATGCTGAAATCTGCGCGATGCTGTCGGATACGCTGGAAGCCGTCGGCATCCCGCGCGGCGACTATGTGATCCGGGTGAATAACCGCAAGGTCCTGAACGGTGTGCTGGAGGTCGCGGGCCTGTCCGGCGACGACAAGGAAGCCGAGCGCGGGATCGTCCTGCGCGCGATCGACAAGCTGGACCGTCTGGGCGTCGAAGGCGTGCGCGCGCTGCTGGGTGAAGGCCGCAAGGATGAAAGCGGTGATTTTACGAAGGGTGCGGGGCTGGATGATGCGTCGGCCGAGGTGATCATGGGCTTTGCGACAGCCGGTGCCAGCATCGCGGAGCGCTTGAAGCAAAATGCAACCGCATGGCACGGTCACGATCTGATGGACCCTGCATACCAGCAAGCCATTAGAGAAAAGTCCGGTGATGCTTGGAATGTCGAGTCACTCAATGTCTTGGGCGCACTCGTTGGGAATTCACCTGTTGGCAAGGAAGGTGTCGAGGAGCTGAAGCAGATCGCTGACCTACTTGCTGCTCAAAACTATGAAGCCGACCGCATCGTCATCGACCCTTCGGTCGTCCGTGGCCTCGGCTATTACACCGGGCCGGTGTTCGAGGCGGAACTGACCTTTGAGGTGACTGACGAAAAGGGGCGTCCGCGCAACTTTGGCTCTGTCGCGGGGGGCGGGCGGTATGACGATCTGGTCAAACGCTTTACCGGCCAAGAGGTGCCTGCGACGGGTGTGTCCATCGGTGTGGACCGCCTGCTGGCCGCGCTGCACGCCAAGGGGCGGCTGGACACCAAGGCACGCGGTCCGGTCATTGTCACGGTGATGGATAAGGCGCGGATGGCGGATTATCAGACCATGGTCGCAGAGTTGCGGCAGGCGGGTATCCGGGCAGAGGTGTACCTGGGCAACCCCAAGAATTTCGGCAACCAGCTGAAATACGCGGACAAGCGCGAAAGCCCGATTGCAGTGATCGCGGGCGGCGATGAATTCGACCGCGACGTCGTGCAGATCAAGGACCTGATCCTGGGCGCTGAACTCGCCAAGGACGCCACCGCCGAGGAATGGAAGGACCGCCCCCAGCAGGTCGAGGTGCCGCGCACCGAGATGCTGGCGCGGATCCGTCAGATGCTGGACGACCAGTCGTGAACGGTCGCGCGATACAGGCTGAAACCGACCGCCTGTCTGCCTGCTTTGCCAAAGCTGGCGCGCAGACGGTCTATACGGACGTGCTGCAACCGGCGGATACGCTGCTGGACCTTTATGGCGAGGACATTCGCGGACGGTCCTACCTGACGTCCGACCCGGCCTTGGGCGAAATGGTGCTGCGGCCCGATTTCACGGTGCCTGTTGTGCAGATGCACATGCAGTCCCACGCCAATCCTGCACGCTATACCTACGCGGGGCGCGTGTTTCGCAAGCAGGACGTCAATCCCGGCCGTGCGACCGAATTCGTGCAGGTCGGGTTCGAGGTCATGGGCGGCGACGATCCTGCCGCCGCCGAGGCCGAGGTTTTTGCCACGATCCGCGCGGCCCTTGGCGATTTGCCGCTGCGGGCTGCGACCGGCGATATCGGCGTGCTGATGGCTGCCGTGCGCGGGTTGCGGACCACGCAGGCGCGCAAGGATGCGTTGATGCGTCATATCTGGCGGCCCCGGCGGTTTCGCGCGTTGCTGGACCGGTTCGGCGGGCGCACGCCGCCGCCAGCGTCACGCACGGCGCTGCTGGCCCTGACCGATCCGCTGGACGGCGCACCCGCGCTGGCAGGTGTCCGCACCCGTGCCGAAATCGCGGCAAGGATCGCATCTCTGCGCGAAGACGCGGCTGCGGCCCCCATCTCGGCCAGTGAAATCGCACTGCTGGATGTGATCCTCGATCTGCGCGCATCCGCGCCGCAGGCGCTGGGCCGTCTGCGCGATATCGCCATCGACATGCCCGCGATCGAACCGGCGGTGACCCGGATGCATGCGCGGCTGAACGCGCTGCATCTGCGCGGTATCGACGTGGACGCGCTGGAATTCGAGGGCAGCTATGGCCGCACCGCGTTGGAATATTACGATGGTTTCGTGTTCGGATTTTACGCGGCAGAGGGGCACCAGCCCCCGGTCGCCACGGGCGGACGCTATGACGCGCTGACCGCCCGGCTGGGTGATACCGATGTGCCTGCGGTCGGCGGCGTGATCCGCCCCGATCTGGTGCTGGCCGTTAGGGGACATGTGTGATGCTGAAACTGGGTGTGCCGTCCAAGGGGCGGCTGATGGAAAAGACGTTTCAATGGTTTGGCAAACGAGGCGTGACGCTGCGCA
Source organism: Loktanella sp. DSM 29012 (assembly GCF_900110705.1). Taxonomy (GTDB): domain Bacteria; phylum Pseudomonadota; class Alphaproteobacteria; order Rhodobacterales; family Rhodobacteraceae; genus Loktanella; species Loktanella gaetbuli. Next base: position 759,114 of record NZ_FOEJ01000001.1, read on the forward strand.
AATCCGGGTCTGACCGGGAATACGCCGGGGCCGTTGACGGGATCGACGGTGTCGATCTGGTACTGCTGTCCGCGGGTGAAATCCCGCGCGAGCTGGCCGCTGGCCGCATCCAGCTGGGCGTCACCGGGTCCGATCTGGTCCGGGAAAAACTTGCCAACTGGGAAAGCACCGTGCGCCAGGTTACCCCGATGGGGTTCGGTGGTGCCGATCTGATCATCGCCGTGCCGACAGGCTGGGTCGATGTCGATACGGTGGATGACCTTGACGCGGTCGCCGCTGCGTTTCGTGCAACCCACGGGCATCGCCTGCGTATCGCGACCAAGTATCATCGCCTCGTGCGGGAATTCCTCGCCCGCGAAGGCGTCGCGGATTATGCGCTGGTCGACAGCCAGGGTGCGACCGAAGGCACGATCAAGAACGAAACCGCCGAGGCGATTGCCGATATCACATCGACCGGGGAAACCCTGCGGGCCAACGGCCTGAAAGTGCTCAGCGACGGGATGATCCACGCCAGTCAGGCGACGTTGTTCCGGTCGTCACGGTCCGGGTGGACCATGGCGCAGCGCGACACGTTCCGCGTACTCGAACATAAGCTGGGGCTCTAGGCGTCGGGTCAACACGGTTGTTTGACCGGCAGGTCATGGCGTCAGACCACCAGACAGGTCACAGTCGCCTGATACCTGTTGGGGCGGTGTCATGGCAGCTTTGCGCGTTTTGTCTCTCTCGTTGATATGTTCCGGTTTGATCGCTTGCGGCGGCACCGGTGGCGCAGTCCTGGACGATGCGCCCGGCAATCCGCGATTTGCCGATGCCGATCCGCACCCCGCCATCGGCACGCAGCCTGCGTTTTATCCGGTGCACGGGCTGGATGTGTCGCGCTACCAGACGGACATCGACTGGCGGACCGCGCGGGCGGCGGGCATCCGCTTCGTCTATATCAAGGCGACCGAGGGCGGCGATCTGAGCGATCCGATGTTCGCGGCCCACCGCAACGGGGCCAAGGCGGCAGGCGTGCGATACGGGGCCTATCATTTCTACTATTTTTGCCGGTCACCGCAGGAACAGGCCGCATGGTTTATCGCCAACGTGCCGCGTGACCGGAACGCGCTGCCGCATGTGCTGGATCTGGAATGGAACCACGGGTCGCAGACCTGTCGCCGCAGGCCTGACGGTGCCACCGTCCGGGCCGAGGCGCAGGTCTTTATGGATATCATCGAACGGCACTACGGTCGGCGTCCACTGGTTTACACCACACCTGACATCTACCGCGACGCGGGGCTGGGGGCCTTGCCCCGCACCCAGTTCTGGTTGCGGTCGGTGGCAGCCCATCCTGCCATCACCTATTCGGGCGAGGGCTGGTCATTCTGGCAGTACACATCCACCGGGATTGTGCCGGGGGTGGCACGCCCGGTGGATATCAACGCCTTTGCGGGATCACTGGCGGAATGGGAACGTTGGATTGAATAAACTCAGCGCTTGCGCACGCGGATGATGATGAGTGCGGCGATCGTCAGGAACAGAATGGATACGGCCTCGTAGAGGATGTTTTCGGGTGCCATGTCCTTGCCTTGAAGAATGATCAGACGCGCGAGAGCCGTGATCGCGATAAAGATCGGATAAACGAACACCGCATTGCGGTCGGCAAAGAACACGATGACCATGCCGATCACCTCTGCGTAGAGGAACATCAGCAGGATGTCGGCCAACGTGATCGACATCGCCTGAACGACAGTGAAGATTTCCGATACGGCCCCGCCGACCGTCAGCAGCACGACAACGGACAACAGAAACCTTTCGATCAGGTGCAGAACCTTGAGTGACAACCCTGGTTGAGAAGGGCCTGCACCGGTGTGGGCGATGTCAATGTCGTCGGCTGTGTCTTTGTTCTGTGTCACGTCGTCGTCCCCCGTCCTGCGGTGCGCTTGTGCCACCTGAGAGCTAGCGCGAAACCGAAGTCTGGCGAACCGAGAGGCCCTCTCTGCCGCGGGCAAACGTGCGGCTAGCATCGTCGCGGCATATTTTTCCCTTAATCCAGTAGAGCCGCTATCCTACAATCATCGATCCAAAAGAGAATTGGACCATGTCTGCATTTATTATCGGTCAGATGGAAATTCACAGTAGGGGCTGGATGGACGCGTATTTCGCGAAAATTCCGCAGGTCGTCGCAGAACATGGCGGGGACTTTTTGGTGCGCGGCGGCGACCCGGAAAGGATGGAGGGCGACGCCCGCCTGCCAGACGCTGTGTTCATTCTTCAGTTCCCGGACCGCGCGCACGCGCGTGCATTCTGGGATTCCAATGCGTTTCGGGATCTCGCAGAGTTGCGGCGTTCAGGGTCCTCCCTGAACGCTGTTTTGGTTGATAAATTACCCTGAGGCGTTGACGTGTCTTCGGGTTAGCCTGCCGCCTGCACCCGGTCACGCAGGAAGCGGCGCAGAATTTTGCCTGACGCGCTTTTCGGAATTTCATTGACGCGATCAATGCGGTGCACCTGCTTGTAGGACGACAGGTTGGCGGCCAGATGCGCGCGGATCGTGTCATCGTCAGGGGCATTGTCGCCGCCGACCACAAAGGCCATCGGCAATTCACCTGCCTCTGGATCAGGTATGCCGATGACGGCGACATCGGTGATCCCGTCCAGCGCGACGATCGTCGCCTCCAGTTCTGCCGGGGCGACCTGAAACCCCTTGTATTTGATCAACTCCTTGAGGCGATCCACGACGAACATATGACCGTCCGCGTCGATCCGACTGATGTCTCCGGTGCGCAGCCAGCCATCCGCGACGATGGTGTCCGCCGTGGCCTTTGCGTTGTTCAGATAGCCCTGCATCACGTTGGGGCCTTTGATCCACAATTCGCCCTCGGCCCCCGGTTCGGCGTCCTGTCCGGTTTCGGAATCCACGATGCGGCACTGGACGTTGGGGGCCGCGATGCCCGATGATCCGGGTTTTGCATCATCCAGCGGACACAGGTGGCTGACGGGCGACAGTTCGGTCATGCCATACCCTTGTAAACTGACGCAGTTCAGGCGTTTGCCGACGGTATTTGACAGATCAGCCCCCAGGGGGGCCGCCCCGCAAAATGTCTGTTCGACACTGGACAGGTCGAAATCCGCCACCATCGGGTGCTTTGCCAGCGCGAGTGCGACCGGCGGAACGACCCACATGCGCCGCGCCCTGTGGTCCTGGCTGATCCGCAGAAACATTTCCAGATCAAAGCGGGGCATGGTGACAAGCGCGCCACCACCAGAAAGATGTACGTTCATCAAAACGGTCATGCCGTAGATGTGGAAAAACGGCAGAAAACCGGCGGCGACCTCTCCCGGTCGAAATCCCGCGCCGTGGATGATTTGATCCAAGTTCACGACCAGATTGCGATGGGACAGCATCACGCCTTTTGGCTGGCCGGTGGTGCCGGACGAATAGGGCAGGACGACCGTATGGTCGTCCAGGTCGACGGCGACCTGTTCGAAAAGAGGTTCGCCCATCATTTCCGTGATCGGCGTCAGGCCCACGGCGTCACCGATGCTGTAGATTTCGGTGACGCTTGTATCGACCGCCGCCTCCTTGGCTGTTTCCGCGAACATCGCGACCGTGACCAGCAGATCGGCCTGACTGTCATTCAACTGGTGGCGCACCTCTGACGCGGTGTAGGTGGGATTAATCGTCGTGACGGTGCCACCGGCAAAGGCCGCGGCATGAAATACCACGCAGTATTCGGGCATGTTCGGGGCCATCAGCGCCAGCGTCTTGCCGGGGCCGAAACCATGCGCACGCAGGCCACCCGCCAGCGCGCGAATCTGGTCGATCACATCGCCCGCCGTCAGGCTGCGCCCTGTCGGTCCATCGGTCAAAACGACCTCTGACCTGCGGTTTTCCAGCCCGGCAAAGATCGCCTGCGTGATAGACACGTCCCGCAGCGGCACGTCATCGAATTTGTTCGGATAGATATGCATGGTGAACCTCCCAATTCGCGCAAATCGTCGCACGGGTCGGGCCGCCTGTCACCTGTGCTGACGCAAGGTTATCTGACGCCGATATCGGCCAACGCCTTGGAAAGTTCAGGAGGCAGCGGTTCTTCGGCCTGGCGGCCTTCTGCCAGATCGGGCGGCGCGTCGGCCGGGGACAGGTATCGCCAGCCTTGGAACGCCTTCTTGGGCGTGGCGGCGACGTGGATCACATCGGGGGCCAGCACCAGCCCACAGCGGCGCACGCCGTCCTGACCGATGATTTCGCGCAAGGCCATGATCGGTTGTCGGCACAGGATCACACCCTTGATGACCCAGTAGATCGACCCGCCGTTCAGCAGTTCGTCCTCGCGCTTGGGCCACATGCGGGTCACGTGGTAATACTGCCCGTCGCGGACCTGTTGAGACCGCACGCGTTGCCAATCGAGCATGTTCTCGATTGATTCAGTGCCAACCGACAGCTTTACCAGATTTACGTGGTTGCCCAATGTGTCACCCCAGATGTAGTATGCAGGTCCGGTTTAACCGATTCTTTACCTGGCGAACAGGTAGAGTTGATCACCGGTGTTTCAATTGACCATGCCCGCCGCTGGACCTATTCCTGCACACCTTCACCACACCCCAAAGGATTCGTCATGACCCGTTTCACCGCCCCGATTGCAGAGCAGATCTGGGACATGAAGTATCGTTTCAAAGAAGCAGACGGCACCCCCATCGATGAAACCGTCGAGGATACCTGGCGGCGTATCGCGGGCGCGCTGGCCGTCGTGGAAAAGGAACCAAAGGTCTGGGAGGACCGGTTCTATGATGCGCTGGCGGATTTCAGATATCTGCCCGCAGGACGTATCACCGCCGGTGCGGGCACCGCGCGCGCGGTGACGCTGTTCAACTGTTTCGTCATGGGTACCGTGCCCGACAGCATGGGCGGCATTTTCGACATGCTGAAAGAGGCCGCGCTGACCATGCAGCAGGGTGGCGGGATCGGCTATGATTTCTCGACCATCCGACCCAAAGGGGCGACCGTGCATGGCGTGGCCGCAGACGCGTCCGGGCCGTTGTCGTTCATGGATGTCTGGGACGCCATGTGCCGCACGATCATGTCAGCAGGGTCACGCCGTGGCGCGATGATGGCCACCATGCGTTGCGACCATCCCGACGTCGAGGATTTCATCACCGCAAAACACGACGCCGCCCGCCTGCGGATGTTCAACATGTCCGTGCTGATCACCGATCCGTTCATGGATGCGGTCAAGGCGGACACCGACTGGGATCTGGTTTTCAAAGGCGAGGTCTACCGCACGATCAAGGCGCGCGACCTGTGGAACGCAATCATGAAATCCACCTACGAGGTGGCGGAACCGGGTGTCATTTTCATCGACCGCATCAATGCGGCCAATAACCTGAATTATTGCGAAACCATTGCCGCCACGAACCCCTGCGGTGAACAGCCGCTGCCGCCCTACGGCGCGTGCCTGCTGGGGTCGATCAACATGGCGCGCATGGTCGCCGACCCCTTTGGCGATGCGGCAGCGCTCGACGAGGCGGCACTGACCGACCTGGTCGCCACCGCCGTGCGGATGATGGACAACGTCGTGGATGCCAGCCAATTCCCGCTGGAGGCACAGCGCCAGGAGGCGCAGGCGAAACGCCGCATCGGTCTGGGTGTCACGGGTCTGGCCGATGCGCTGCTGATGGTCGGCCTGCGCTATGGATCCGAAGAGGCGGCGCGTCAGACCGACCGCTGGATGCACGCGATTGCCCGCGCCGCGTATCTGGCGTCGGTGGAATTGGCCAAGGAAAAAGGCGCGTTCCCGCTGTTCGACGCCGAAGCCTTTCTTGCGTCGGGGGCCATGCAGGACATGGATGACGACGTGCGCGACGCGATCCGCACCCACGGTATCCGCAACGCACTGCTGACATCCATCGCGCCCACGGGCACGATCAGCCTGTACGCGGGGAACGTCAGCTCTGGGATCGAGCCGGTGTTTGCCTATGCCTACACCCGCAAGGTTCTGCAAAAGGACGGCACCAAGACCGAAGAAGAGGTCGTCGATTACGCCGTGCAAATGTGGCGCGAGCTGAAAGGCGATGCAGAGCTGCCCGATTATTTCGTCAACGCACAGACGCTCGCCCCGCTGGACCACGTCCGCATGCAGGCCGCCGCACAAAAGTGGATCGACAGCTCGATTTCCAAGACGATCAACTGCCCCGAAGACATCAGCTTTGACGATTTCAAGGACGTCTATATGGCGGCCTGGGATCAGGGGTGCAAAGGTTGCACCACCTACCGCCCCAACGCGGTCACCGGTTCGGTGCTAAGCGTGTCAGAGGACAAGCCGGTGCAGGTCCAGACCGACGGCGAAACTGCAGAGGTCGTCTATATGACCGAACCGCTGGACCGCCCGACAGAGCTGGAGGGTGCCACCTACAAGCTGAAATGGCCCGATAGCGAGCACGCAATCTATATCACCGTGAACGATCTGGTCATTGCAGGTCACCGCCGCCCGTTCGAGGTGTTCATCAATTCCAAGAACATGGAACACTTTGCCTGGACGGTTGCGCTGACGCGTATGATATCTGCCGTGTTCCGCCGTGGCGGCGACGTGACTTTCGTGGTCGAAGAGCTGAAGGCCGTGTTCGATCCGCGTGGCGGCGCCTGGGTCAAAGGCAAATATGTCCCCAGCATCCTCGCCGCCATCGGCGGCGTGATCGAGCGTCACATGATCGCGACCGGATTCCTGACCGGGGAAGGCGAGGGTCTGAAAAGCGACCCGCAAGCAGATGTGGTCAACCTGTCCGACGCCCCCCGCGGTAAGGCCTGTTCCAGCTGCGGCAGCTATGAGCTGCGCATGGTGGAGGGTTGCATGACATGCGCCAGCTGTGGGTTTTCCAAGTGCGGCTAGGTGTTTGATCCCACGGTGTGAATCACCTCATCTGATTTCCGGATCGGGAGCCTCAGGATCGCCGAATGATTGCACGCCCGAGGCCGCGCGACAGCGCGGCCTTCGTCTTTTACGCATTGCATCAAGTAGTTACGCAAAAGCGCGATCGACGTCGTGGCGCAAGTACAGCGAGCCATAATCTTCGCCGTCGGGCGAGAAGGCCTCGACACCGGTCGCTTTCAAGGTTGCCGTCATGGACTGCCAACTCTTGCCGTGGGCCTGCGCCATCGTCCGTGGCGTGTAAAAGCGCCGGTGGAAGGCGACTGCATCGTCCCGGGTGATGAAGAACTGCTTCGTCTTCAACTTCGGATGGGCCATCTCGGTCGCGGGCGTATGGCCGTTGATGACAAGGCGTTTCATGCGGATCGGCTGGCCGATGCCGACCGATTTCGAAAACAGCTCGATGCCCTGGTTGGAAGATGTCTCAGGCGAAAGGTCCGAGCAGACCTCATCGTGGTAGACGTCCAGTGCCTCATAACCATCGAAGTCGGCATGGTTTCCGATCCTGACGATGCGCCGCTCCTGGATCGCCCGGATGATGACGTCCGGGCCCACCATCAGACGCGTAGCCGATTTCGAGACGTGTTCCCACCCGTGCTACGCTTGGCGGAGTGGAGAGGCTCCGAGGAAAACGCTGTCAAGAAAGCGCACACCATCCGCCGAAATTCATCGTTTTTGGGGTCGTCCATGGTATCGTAGGCCATGCTGACGCAGGATCGACTGATAATCGGGCGAACAATATTGGCTGCTGCGGTCGCTGTGGAAGATACAGTCTCTGGGCGGCGACCTGAGTGCGATCGCCATCGTCAGCGCCCGGATCGCCAGGTCGCGCTTCAATCGGTTGCCGACAGCCCAGCCGATGACGCGGCGAGAGTGCAGGTCCAAGATGACCGCCAGATACAGCCAGCCCTCGCGGGTCCAGATAACCGCGGCAGCCGGACTATTGATGCGTGCCGTCGAAAAGGTTTGCGCAGATGGTATCATGTCGCCAGATATTGGTGATACAGCCACGACGCAGGGCGCGACCGACGCCGTCTGTGCAGCGATCCGCGGCGAAAATATCTGAGAGTTTGCAAATGACCGATGACGATGCAGTGGCGCTGCTCCGCCGGATGATGGATGCAGCGATCGCCGCAGCAGATCCGGCGACCGTTCTGGCCTCGCACCTCCCCGCGAAGCCAGCGGGCCGCTGCATCGTCATCGGGGCCGGCAAATCCGCCGCTGCGATGGCGCTGGCACTTGAACGGGCCTGGCCGGATGTGGATCTGTCAGGCGTCGTCGTCACACGCTATGGTCACGCAGTGCCCACGACCCGGATACAGGTGCGCGAGGCATCGCATCCCGTCCCGGACGCCGCAGGGCTGGCCGCATCGCGCGAGATCATGCAAACGGCTGCTGCTGCCGGTGCGGATGATCTTGTGATCGCGCTGATGTCCGGCGGCGGCTCTTCGCTGTTGCCGATGCCGGTCGATCCGCTGACATTGCAGGACAAGATCACCGTCAACAAACTGCTGTTGGCGTCGGGCCTGACGATCGACGACATGAACAAGGTCAGGCGCAGGCTGTCCGCGATCAAGGGCGGCGGTCTTGCGCGTGCCGTGCATCCGGCCCGACTGGTGACCTTGGCCATATCCGATGTCCCGGGCGATGATCCGGCGGCCATCGCATCCGGTCCGACGGTGCCTGACCCGACGGCGGGTGAAAATCTGGGCTATCTCGTCGATCGGCTCGACCCGGACCTGCCCACTGCCGCGCGCGATATTCTTTTGCAGCCTGTCCGGGACGTGCCTGCATTTGCATGCGATTACCGCCTGATTGCCACCCCCGCCTTGTCGCTGGAGGCCGCAGCACAGGTTGCCCGCGACGCAGGTGTCACGCCGAAGATCTTGGGCGATGCCCTCGAAGGGGAAGCGCGGGAATTGGGAATTGCCATGTCGGGCATGGCCAAATGGGTGGCACGGCAGGCCACGCCTGCATCTGGGCCCACCGTGTTGTTGTCAGGTGGTGAAACGACTGTTTCGACCAGTGGCACCATCCCCGGTCGCGGAGGGCGCAATACCGAATTCCTCCTGAGCCTTGCCATCGCACTGAACGGCCACCGTGGGATACATGCGCTGGCGGCAGATACGGATGGTATTGATGGGACCGAAGACGCAGCCGGTGCCATGATCGGACCAGATGTGCTGATGCGCGCCAGTCGCGTCGGTGCCGATGCCAAGGCCTGTCTTGCAAGCCATGACAGCTACGCGTTTTTCGATGCGACGGGCGATCTGATCCGGACAGGACCGACCCTGACGAACGTCAATGATTTCCGTGCGGTCCTCGTGCGCTGACATCTGCCCAGGCTCGATGATTCGCGCCAAGGATGCCGTGCGTGGTGTCTGCGCGGGCTCGCGTACAACATCGTAAAACGCGGACGCACCAGTCTCTCAGCCATGACTCAAATTGTCCTGTCGCAGGCCTGCGGCGGACGGTCTCTGATAGGGCGTGAAAAAAGGGGTCCAGTTCCGTTCAGAAATCTGTATCGTTCCCACGAACCCGGGAGGAGCCGGGTCAAACCTTGGGTGACACACCCGATTTGGGAGGACGATATGTTCAAAGAAGTCTTGCGTGGGCCGTTGGGCCTGATCGGAACCGCGGCGATTGTGACGATGGGCCTTGCTGCGCCGGCAGTGGCACAGCAGCAGCTGTCCATCGCCACTGGTGGTACAGGCGGGGTCTATTATCCGATGGGCGGTGGCCTTGCCGAAGTCATCAACAACCACATCGAAGGCTATTCCGCGACTGCAGAGGTCACGGGTGCATCGGTCGAGAACATGGGTCTGATTGCCACCGGTGACGCCGATCTGGCCATCGGTCTGGCTGACACCGTGGCACAGGCCTATTCCGGCACCGGCCGGTTTGAGGGCCAGCAGCTGCCGATGATCCGTGGTCTGGCGTCGCTTTATGCAAACATGGTGCACATCGTCGCACTCGAGGGGTCCGGCATCACATCCCTGGCTGATCTGAACGGCAAGCGCGTGTCGATTGGTGCGCCCGGTTCCGGCACCGAGGTCAACACCAATGCCATCCTCGAGGCCAATGGCATCAGCTATGACGATATCGACGAACAGCGCCTGAACTTCAACGAAACAGCCGATGCGCTGGCCAACGGCGACATCGACGCGGGTTTCTGGTCCGTGGGTGCGCCGACCTCGTCGATCCTGAACCTTGCGACCACGCAGGACATCACGATCATCGCCCTGTCAGAGGCTGAATTGCAGGCGGCGATGGATGCGGATTCCACCTTTGCGACGACGACCCTTGCCGGTGGCAGCTACAACGGTGTGGACGAAGACATCACCGTTCTGGGCATTCCGAACGTCCTGGCGGTGTCGTCGGAAATGACCGACGACGTGGCCTATGCGATCACCAAGGCCATGTTCGAGAATATCGCGGACATGCAGGCGATCCACCCGGCGGCGAACGAAACAACGGTCGAGTTCACAATGTCCGCCACACCAGTCCCGCTGCATCCCGGTGCGATCCGGTACTACGAAGAAATCGGCGTGACGATTCCTGACGATCTGCGTCCATGATTGCAGACCAACGAGGGGGGAGGGGCATTGTCCTCTCCCTTTTCATTTGGCTGCTGCCATGCGTGGCATTGGCGGACGCGCTTGTCGCGACCCGCGCGGATGGCACCGAAATCGCGCGCTTTGTTGTGGCCGACGGCACAGAGTGGTGCGTGCTCTGGAACCATTCCGTTAAGGGGTTCCCGGTGTCGGACTGCTATGAAAACAGGGCGGGGCGCATGGTTCTGGTGCATGCCCATCTGCCCGATTTCGCCGCCGGACTGGACCACATCCCGGGTCGCGGACGGCAGGTCACGGACGGACAAGGCGGCTATTTTATCCTAGATATCAACGAGCCTGTGCCGGGGAACGCTTATATTCTGCGGCCCGGACTCGGCCCTGTCGATCATCGTTTGCAGGTCGGTGACACGGTCGTGTCGCTGTCGGCGGTTGCCCCGCGTGAACGGGTACGGATTGCCCTTTTAGGAAATACGAATAATGACGACGATACCTGACATTCCCGCACCCGAGGTGCCGCAACCGCGGTTCGTCATCCGCGCAATCACCGTGATCGGGATCGCGCTGTCGCTGTTCCAGCTCTATGCCGCCGGTGTGCAGCCGCTTGGTCTGTTTTTCCAGCGTCCCATCCATCTGGGTTTCGTTCTGGTCCTGTGTTTCCTGCTGTATCCCGCCTTTGGCCGTGGCAAGGCGCGGGGTCCCTTGGGCTGGGCCATCGATGGTGTGCTGATCCTCGCAGGGATTGCCGCGGGGGCCTGGGTGCCGTTGAATATCGACACCATTGCGAACCAGATTTTCCCGCGTCCCATCGACGTCTGGATGGGCATCGTCACGATCATCGTCGTGCTCGAGGCCGCGCGCCGGGCCGTGGGCCTTGGCATGACGCTGATCGGCGCGTTCTTTATCGTTTATGCCTTTGCCGGCAACCGCGGCGAGCTGCCGTTTCTGGCGGACTGGATGCCCGGCATCCTCAATCACCGGGGCTATTCGCTGGACCGGCTGGCCAGCCAGATGACGCTGGGTGCCGAGGGGATTTTCGGGATTCCGCTGGGCGTGGCTGCGACCTTTGTTTTCATCTTTGTGTTGTTCGGTGCCTTTCTCGAAGTTACGGGCGCGGGCAAATTCTTTATCGACCTGGCCTATGCCGCTGCGGGCAAGCAGCGCGGCGGACCGGCCAAGGCCGCGGTGATCGCCAGCGCCGGCATGGGATCGATTTCAGGATCGGCGATTGCGAACGTGGTGACGACCGGCGCATTTACGATCCCCCTGATGAAGCGGCTGGGCTACCGCCCGGCGCAGGCTGGCGGGATCGAAGCTGCTGCCTCGACCGGTGGGCAGATCATGCCACCGCTGATGGGCGCGGGCGCATTCCTGATGAGCGAATTCACCCGGATGCCATATGTCGACATCGTTTTGGTCTCGATTTTCCCGGCGATCCTGTATTTCGGGACCGTCTACCTGCTGGTCCATATCGCCGCCGTGAAACAGGGAATGCAGGGCCTGTCCGCAGAGGAATTGCCCAGCGTGCGCAAGGTGCTGGCCGAAGGGTGGCATTTCCTGCTGCCACTCGTCGCCTTGGTCATTCTGCTGGTTGCGGGCTATTCGCCCATGCGTGTCGGTTTCTATGCGATCCTTGCGATCATGGCGGCGGCATCGGCACGCGCGCTGTGGGATTTCCAACGTAACGGGCCAACGGCAGACCGGTTCGTCGCGATGTGCCGTCGCGGTGTGGCGCTGACACTCGAGGCACTGGATCTGGGCGCGCGCAACGCCGTCGCGGTGTCCGTGGCCTGCGCTGTTGCAGGCATCATCGTGGGTGTCGTGGGCCTGACGGGTCTGGGCCTGAAATTCTCGGCGATGATGATCGCATTTTCGGGTGGCAACATCGTTCTGGCGCTGATCCTCGTGCTGCTGGCCAGCTTGGTTCTGGGCATGGGGCTGCCAGTGACGGCAGCCTATATCGTCCTGATCATCCTCGTGGGCCCGGCTCTGACCGAACAGTTCGGCATGCCAATCCTGATCGCGCATCTGGTCGTGTTCTGGTATTCGCAGGACAGTAACGTGACGCCGCCAGTCGCCTTGGCAGGCTTTGCCGGTGCTGCGATCGCGGGATCAAAACCGATGGAAACCAGTGTGCAAGCGTGGAAATATGCCAAGGGCCTGTACCTGATCCCGCTGTTCATGGTGTTCAATCCGGAAATCATTCTGGGCGGGCCATTGCCGCTGGTGCTGTGGTCAGGGGCCATTGCCATATTGGGTCTGGTCGCCTTTGCCGCCGCGCTCGAAGGTTATTTGTGGGGGCCGATGTCGGTCTGGATGCGTATATTGCTGGTGCCCGGTGTCGTCGCATTGTTCTGGCCCAACCTGACCGTCGAAATCGTCGGATCGCTGTTGATCGCGCTCTTGCTGGGGCTGAATTGGTCCGTGGCGCGCCGCTCGGCTGGCGATGCGGGGCCGCGGCCTGCTGCATCCGGGTCATGACCCGGCAGGCGCGTCCACGTGATACCGTGGCCGCGCCCCCGTAGGCATCAGGCGGGGGCCGGCACGGCCCCGTCGGCGGCCTTCTTGTCGGCGATCCGCTCCTTGCGCAGGTAGGTGTGATACAGGACCGGGACACCCACCAGCGTCAGGACCGAGGCAAAGCCGAGACCGCCCATGATCGTCACGGACATCGCCGCAAAGAAGCTGTCGGACAGCAGCGGCACCATACCCAGGATCGTGGTTGCCGCGGCCAGAACCACGGGCCGCAGACGGCTGACACTGGCCGTGACGATGGCCTCATGTTGCGGCAGGCCTTCGGCCTTTTGCGCATCGATCTCCTCGACCAGAACGATGGCGTTCTTGATCAACATGCCCGACAGCGACAGCAGGCCCAGCAACGCGGTAAAGCTGAAGGGAATGTTCGACAACAGCAGGCCGATCGCCACACCGTTGATCGCCATGGGCACGATGGTCCAGATGACCGCCGTCTGGCGTAACTTGCCGAACAACAGGATGGTGATCAGCAACATCGTCCCAAAGGAAAGCGGCATCTGCCGACCCAGCGATTCCTGTGCCTGGCCTGCGCTCTCGAATTCGCCGCCCCATTCCATTTCATAGCCAGCCGGAACCTCGATTGCCTCGATCAGCGGACGCACCTCGGCGAACACGGTGGGCGGCGTCAGACCTTCGATGACGTTGCCTTGCACCGAAATGGTCTGGACGCGGTTTCGCCGTTCGATCACGGGGTTTTCCGGCACGACGGTGAAACCGTCCACCACCTGGCTTAGTGGCAGATAGCCTCCGATGGCCTGACTGTAGACAATCTGGTCCAGCAGCTGGCTGTCGCGTTCGGCCTCGTCGCGGGGTTTGCGCACGATAATGTCGATCAGCCGGTCGCGTTCGCGGTAGGTGCCGGCAGGAATGCCGTTGGTCGCAAGGGCAATTGCAGTCGCCACGTCGCTGCGGGTGATGCCTGCCGCCTGTGCACGATCCTCTGCATAGATCGGGCGGGTTGTGATTTCGACCTCGCGCCAGTCGTTGTGTTCGGTGTGCAGCAAGTCGGTGCTGTTGCGCAGGATCGCCTCTGCCTCCGCGGCCAGTTCACGCAGTACGGCAGGGTCGGGACCAGAAAAGCGTGCCTCGATATCCGAACCGGTCGCGGGACCAAAGATGATGCGTTTCGACTGAAGCTCTGCCCAGGGCAGCGCTTCGATCACGAATTGATCCAGCTCTGTGCGCAGGGCGGGGATCGCCTCGGGGGATGTGGCACGGATCACCAGCTGGGCATAGGAACTGTCGGCGCGGGCAGGGCTGTAGGTCAGCACGTAGCGCGACAGGCCTTGCCCGACTGTTGCGGTCACAGCTTCGACGTCGTCTCGGGCCAGCAGCCAGTCCTCGACCACGGCGATATCGGCGGACGATTCCTCGATGGCGGTGCCCTGTGCGGCTTTGTATTCAAGGTAAAAGATGGGTGTCGTCGCCGCAGGAAAGAACTGCTGTTTGACTTGGCCAAAGGCCATGATGCAGGCGACAGTCGTGCCCAGCAGGCCTGCGATCACCAGCCAGCGCAATTTCAGTGCCCAGCGGACCAGTTTGCCATAGGTGCGGAACACCGGGCCGTTGTAACCGGAATCGTCTGCATCCAGCCCGCCGACCTTGAACAGGTAGTGACCCAGCAGCGGGGTGATCGTCACGCCGACGATCCACGACAGCAGCAGCGAAATGCCGATCACCGCAAACAGCGAGAACATGAATTCGCCGGACGCATCGGGCGACAGGCCGATCCCGGCAAAGGCCATGATCCCGATGATCGTGGCCCCCAGCAGCGGGATCTGGGTTTTCTGCGTGGCAATATCCGCTGCATCACGCGAATTCTTGCCCTTGCGCATTTCCTGCTGCATGCCTTCGGCCACCACGATGGCGTTGTCGACCAGCATCCCCATCGCGATGATCAGAGCACCCAGGCTGATGCGTTCGACCTTGACGTCGAACAGATACATGAAAAAGAACGTCGACAGCACGGTCAGCAGCAGCGAGGCACCGACGACGACCGCCGCGCGGGGGCCCATGAAAACAGCCAGCACCACGATCACGACCGCGACCGACATGGCAAGCGACACCAGAAAGTTGCTGTTGGCCTCGTCCACAACCCGGTGTTGTTCGTAGATCGGGCTGACTTCGACGCCGACAGGCAGCAGCGTTTCCAGCACGGCCAGCTCTGCCTCGACCCGGCGACCGACATCGACGATATTTTCAGATACCAGGCCCGACACGCCCAATGTGAACACCTCCTGACCATTGTGACGCAGGATGTGATCGGGATTTTCAATGCGCGCGCGTTTGACGTCCGCGATGTCCAGCAGGTTCAGGACCTCGCCGCCGAAACCAAAGGTCAGACCGCTGATTTCGCGCACGCTGTCCTCTGCCGATGGTCCCTGGATTTGCAGATTCGCACTGCCATTGTTGACGAAACCGGTCGGGTTGATGGCGGTGGAATCGCTGATCGCGCCGATGATGACCGCCGGATCGACCCCCAGCTGCGACAGTGTCTGCGATGACGGTTCGACGAAAATCGCCTCTTGTGGCAGGCCCTGCAGCTGGACATTGGCCACGCCGTCCACGGTCAGCAGTTCGCGGCGCATGAAACTGGCGATGTCCCAGATTTCCGAATCGCTATAGCCGGGGGCCGCTACGGCATACAGGATGCCATAAACATCACCGAAATCGTCGTTCACGGTTGATGGCAGCGCATCCGCTGGCAGGGATGCACGTGCATCTGACACACGGTCACGCAGGTCGTCCCAGACCTGCGGCAGTGTATCGCCATCGTATTGATCCTCGACCTCGACCTCGATGACCGACATGCCCTGGGTGTTGCGCGATGTGACGTTCTTGACCTCGTCCATCTGCTGGATCGCGGCCTCTAGCACCTCTGATACTTCGGTGGCCACCTCGGCCGAGGTCGCACCTGGGTAGGGCGTGATGACAAGCGCGTTCTTAAGCGTAAAGGTCGGGTCTTCCAGCTTGCCGACGGACATATAGCCGAACAATCCGCCAAAAATGGCGAACAGGATGAACATCCAGGTGTAGAGGGGAGATTCGATCGAAAAGCGGGCGATTTTCATGGGTCTATTCCACCGTCAGGCCAATGAACGGACGCACGGTTTCGCCTTCGGTCAGCATTTGCAGGCCGGCGGCCACGATCTGCGTGTCGCCTGCGATGCCGCTGACCAGCAGGTCCGTCCCGTTCGGAGAACCGACCTCGACCGGTTGCCATGCCACGGTTCCGTCGGTGCCACCGGGGTTGGGCGTATAGACCAGAACGCGGGGTGATCCATTGTCATAGGACACCGCGGATGGCGGCAGCATCACCAGACTTTCGTCACCCAATGGCAGGGTCGCTGTCACGGTGATGGATGCGCCGGGAATGATCGCCGGAGGCACGTCGTCCTGCGTCAGGGCCAATGTGACCCGGTAGCTTTGCCCGATGTTCTGGGTTTCGGCGTTGAATTCGCGCAACTCCAGCGGGACGGGGGCGGCAAACAGCGGAGACGACCCGGTAAATTTCAGATCGCTGCCCTCGTCGACATTCTGAAACAGGCGTTCCGGCACGTCGATTTCGACGCGGACTTCTGACATGTCATGCAGGCGGACTATGGGCTGACCGGGGCTGACGATGGCGAAATTCGGCGTCAGACGCGACGCGACCAATGCCTCGAACGGGGCGTGAAGGCTGGCGTCCGCCAGCGCATCCTCGGCCTCGCGCAGGGCGACGGCAGCCAGATCACGGGCCGTTTGTGCGTCCTCGGCCTGTGTGGCCGACACGGCGTTCGTCGCGGCCAGGGTTTCAGCGCGGGACAGGGCGCGTTCGGCCTGCGTCAGGTTGATCTGTGCCCGTTCCACCGCCCGTTCAAATGGCCCCACGTCCAATGCTGCAATCTGCACGTCCTTTTGCAGGAACTGGCCCTCTTGGGCGTCGAACATCGTCATCTGGCCGCCGACCTCGAATGACAGATCGACCGTTTCCAACGCAACGACCTGACCAAAGAATGTCCTGTCGGTCAGCACGCTTTCGCCAGCGGCACGGATCAGTTTCACAGCCCTCATCGGGGCGGGATCACCCGACGGTGTCAGCGCCTCGGCCTCTTGGGCGGACAGTGGTGCAGCGGCAGCAAGAGCAAAAAGGACCGTGGCAATGCGAAGCATAAATAATCTCCATCGTAGAGTACGGCGCAGTACTTAACCCATCATCCGGCAGTGGCAAGGGGGGAAGTTCCGTCTGTTTTGCCGTGAGGTTCCCACTTTCAATTCGGGCAGGTGCGCCCTACCGTTCGTTAATGACCCAAAATCCGTCACAAACCCGTATCCTGGCCGCTGCTCGAAGTCTGTTTTTCAAACATGGCTTCGAAAAAGTATCCACCGACATGCTGGCCCGCGAGGCCGCCGTGTCCAAAGCGACGATCTATCGCTACTTTCAGAACATGACCGATCTGTTGGGCTGCGTCGCAACGGCAGAGGTCTGCCGGTTTCGCGACGCCAACCCGCCGGCGGTCACGTCGCGGGCGGAATTGCAAGACGGACTGACGGCATTCGGAACGCGTCTGCTGACCTTTCTCAACGACCCCGAGACCGTGGCATTCGCCTGCCTGATCCACGAAGAGGCGCGTCATGCCCCAGACATGGGCCTGACATTTTACGATGCTGCGTTCCAGCAGACGCTCGATGATCTGGCGCGGATGTTCGGTCAGGCCAAGGATTGCGGTGCACTTAAGACGGAATTCGCACCACAAGAGATTGCCGAGGATTTCATTGCCTTGCTCGAAGGGCACGGGTTCAAGCGGGCGCAGTTGGGCCTGTCGGGCCTGCCATATCCGGATGTGCCCAGCAAGGTGAACCGCGCGGTCACCACCTTGTTGCGGGCGCACGGTTAGGGCCGCTGCCGCAATTGCGGTGCAGCGGCCCCAAGGATCACATGCGGCGCCAGGCCAGATAGGCCGCCAGCGCGATGATACCGCCCATCAGCGACAGTGGAATTTCCATCCCATGCGGATGGATGTGTGCGCCGCCATGGGCCAGCGCGGGCGAGGCCGCCAAAATCGCTGCGATCGTCAGTGACAGGTATTTCATGCGTCTATTTCCTTTTTGCGTTGGGATAGAAAATCGCGGATGTCCAAGACGGATTTTTCATCCATCGAGACATAGATCAAGGACATGTTGGTGCGTTCTGTCACCATCTGGCCGGGAAAGGGCAGATAGCTCAGCTCGCGTGATCCGAATGACGGTGATGCTGTCCCGACCTGCCATTCGGTTTTCAACTCCACGTCGATCAGTTTCAGCGCCTTGGGTCCTGCGGCGGCGGGGCGTTCAAACGGCACGCCGGCCAGCTTGAGGTAGGCCGACTTGTCACGCGCCTGCACGTAGCCGTCGATGAACTGCGCGGTCAGGACCTGCAGATCTGCCGCCGCGTCATGTTCATGCATGTGGCTGTGCAGGTGATCGCCGTCCGCGTGGTTGTGACCATGGCCATGAGGCGCATGATCATGGTGGTGATGATGCCCGTCCGGGCCGTGATCATGTGGCATTGGACCACCTCTTGCCGCTGAATTCGCCGTGCGGGATGGAAACGGGCTTGTCGATATGCTGTTTGTGCGCGCCCATCTTGCCGCTGGCGACCATGGACCCCAGCACATCCACGATCACGCGTGTGCCCAGCAGGGCCGTGATGTCCGAGGTGT
The DNA here is from genome assembly GCF_900110705.1 of Loktanella sp. DSM 29012. Classification (GTDB taxonomy): domain Bacteria; phylum Pseudomonadota; class Alphaproteobacteria; order Rhodobacterales; family Rhodobacteraceae; genus Loktanella; species Loktanella gaetbuli. Next base: position 777,810 of record NZ_FOEJ01000001.1, read on the forward strand.
CATAGGGGGGCGACACCTCGACCAGTTCCATTCCGCAGATGCCCTCTGCGGCGATGCCGGATACCAGCGCCAGCGCCTCGCGCGGCAGGAAACCGCCCGGTTCGGGCCAGCCGGTGCCGGGGACGAAACCGCAGTCGATGCTGTCGATGTCGAACGACAGATAGACCATGTCGACCCCGTCCCAGGCCATGTCCAGCGCCATCTCAAGGGTCTTGTCGATCCCCATCTTTTCGACGTCGCCCATGGTGATGATGTTGGTCTCGCGTTCACGCGCGACCTTGACCGCCTCGCGCGGGACCTGCCAACCACCGATGCCGATCTGCACAAGGTTCTTGGCCGATACATTGGGCATGTTGGTCGCGTGGAACCACGGCGTGGTATGCATCCGTTCGTCCAGGTCCTTTTCCTGAATGTCGGCGTGGCGGTCGAAATGCACGATGCCGATCTTCTTGGACGTGCATTCCGCGATGCCGCGCAGACAAGGGTAGCCGATGGAATGGTCACCGCCGATCATGATGGGCAGCGAGCCGGAGCTGAACACATGGCTGACGCCACGGCTGATCTGGTCAAAGGATTTTTCGATATTAGCGGGGATCGTGAATACGTCGCCGGCATCGCACAGCGTCATCTGTTCGCGCAGATCAACGCCCATCTCGTAATTATACGGCGTATACAGCGCCGAGATCTTGCGCAGCGCCTGCGGGCCGAACCGCGTGCCGGGACGGTAGGTTGTGCCGCCGTCGAACGGGATGCCCAGGATCGTGGCGTCGTAATTGGCCACCTCCAGCACATCCTCTGCATAGGGGGCCTTGAGAAAGGTGTTGATCCCGGCGAAATGCGGCAGTTCTCCGCGGGCAAATGTCGGGATGGATTTGTCCTCGATCGCGTCGGCCCCGGTCAGACCCATGCGCAGCGCCCAGCGGCGTTCCTCGTCGGCGCGGCCGGTGGGAATGTCGCCCTCTTTCTGCATGGCCTTCCAGCCCTGTAGCTGGGTCAGGTCCGGATGGTGCTGGCGTTTGCCCTGCGCGTTGATCCGCTGGGCCAGATCGCGCGGGTGGTGCGACCTGCTGCGCCTGTTCTGGGGGCCTGTATCAGGAAACATGGGTGTCCTCCGTTTGGATTTGGTGGGGAATGCCGCCGTTGCGGGCGTCAAAGTCGTAGGTGATCGTGGCCCCGAACAGACCCGGATCATGCGGGTCCCAGCGGGGCTTATCAAAGACCAGCACACGGTCGCCCAGCTTGAACCCCTCTTCGAGGTCGTGGGTCACCATGAACACGGTCATGTTGGTCAGCGCGCGCAGTTCCATCAGAAACGCATGCATTTGCAGGCGCGTGCCGGGGTCCAGTGCGCCGAATGGTTCGTCCAGCAGCAACACGCGCGGTTTCGCTGTCATCGCCTGTCCGATGGCCAGTCGCTGCTGCATTCCGCCCGACAACGATGCGGGATATTGGTCGGCCACGTGGTTCAACCCGATCCGCACCAGCATCTCGTCCGCGTCCTGCATCGCCTGACGTCGTGCCGCACCGCGCAGGAAACCAAACCGCGTCTTGAACGCCGTGCCGGCCATCAGGTTGTCGCGCACGGTCAGGTGCGGGAACACGGAATAGCGCTGGAACACCACGCCGCGCTCTACGTTCGGCTCGACCGCAGGCGGGCCGCCATCAATGCTGATCTCGCCGCGTGTGGGGCGTTCCTGCGCCAACAAGAGCCGCAGAAAGGTGGATTTGCCACAGCCAGAGGCACCCACGATCGAAATGAATTCGCCCTGATCGACCTCGACGTTGACCCGTTCGATGATCGACCGGTCGCCGTAGGCCTGCCAAATGTTGCGGACGCTGACGAAACTCATAGCCCGGCCTCCAGCCACGGGAACGCCCGGCGGGACAGCGTTTTCAGCGCCCAGTCGATGAGAAACGCCAGCAGCGTGATCCAGATGACGTAGGTCAGGATGATGTCCATCGCGAGGTAGCGGCGCACCAGGAAAATCCGGTAGCCAAGTCCCACATCCGACGCCACAGCCTCGGCCGCGATCAGGAACAGCCAGGCTGACCCCAGCGACAGGCGCACATTTGCAATCAGGCGCGGCAGGATTTGCGGCAGTGTCACGCGCAGGGCGATGACCAGTGACGATGCACCGATGGTCTGCGCCTTGATCAGTTGTTCGGTGGGGATGTCCAGCACGCGCTGCGACAGGTCGCGGATCATGAACGGGGTGATGCCCACGATGATCAGCACGACCTTTGACAGCTCGCCCAGTCCGAACACGATGAACAGGATCGGCAGCAGCGCCAGCGGCGGCACCATCGACACCACGGAGACAAAGCTGGAAAAGCCGGACCGGACCAGCGGCAGCAGTCCGATGGCCATGCCCGCAAGCAGGGAGATAGCGGCCGAAATGCCGACACCCAGCAGCAGGCGCTGCAATGAGGCCCATGTATCCTGCCACAACAGGATGTCACCACTGCGGCGGTCGGCCTCTGTGAATAGCCGGATCGCGGTGTCCAGGATCGTGGCGGGTGCGGGCAACAGTTTGTCATTCGGGTTGGCCGTCAGCCGGATGTCCGAACTGATCGCATAGGCAATCATCACCGCGATGAACGGCAGCGCGGCGAGCATGATACCGCTGCGGCGTGATGGAATACGGTTGATCAGTCGCATGACAAGCCTCCGGTCAGGGGTCGCATGAATGACGGGAATTGGGGGCGCGCGACGCGGTCGCCGCGCGCCAGAGGCTTACAGCGCGCCGTCGGCGGCCATCTGCATGTAGGTGGTGTCGAACCGGAACATGACGTTATCCGCGTCGCCCGTCACCACGTCACCCGGATAGGCGATGCCCACGAAATCGGCGCTGGGCGCGTTCACACCCAGAATGCCCTTGTCGAACAGGAATTCCGCAACCGTCGTCATCGTGGTCGGCAGATCGGGCGACGCGGCCTGTGCGACGGCATCGGCAGGATCATAGAACATCTCTGTCACGGCCAGCTGCGCCTGATACCCGGCCAGATCGGTGCCCGCTGCCTCTGCCATGGCGGTCAACGCCTCTTCGTCACCAGCGGCCATCAGGCCCATGACCTCGTACCAGGCACCGACCACGGCCTTGCCGAAATCAGGGTTGTCGGCCAGCGTCTGCGTGTTCACCACCATCAGGTCCAGGATTTCACCGGGGATTTGCGAACTGTCGAACAGCACATTCGCATCCGGGTTCGACGCCGTGATTTCGGACACCAGCGGGTTCCATGTGACCACGGCGCTGACGTCGTCGGTCGCATAGGCCGCGATCATATCCGCGTCAGATGTGTTGATGACACCGTCCAGATCGGATTCCGACAGGCCGACCGTGTCCAGCCCCCGCGCCAGCAGGTAATGCGAAACCGACAGTTCCACCAGATTGACCGGCTTGCCTGCCAGATCCTGCAGCGTGCCTTCGCCCTTCAGGATGACCGCGTCGTTGCCGTTGGAATAGTCACCGATGATCAGGGCCGTTGTATCGACGCCACCGCCTGCTGGGATCGACAGCGTGTCCATGTTGGTGGCGCTGACACCATCAAAGGCACCGGCGGTATATTGGTTGATGGATTCGACGTAGTCGTTGATCTGCACGATCTCGACCGTGATGCCGTATTTTTCGGCCCACTTGTCCATGATCCCGCTGTCGGACAGATAGCCCCAGGGCATCCAGCCCGCGTAGATCGACCATGCCAGTTTGAAATCTGTTTTTTCCTGAGCCAGTGCAGGCTGCGCCATCGCAGTCGCCAGTCCGGCCGAGAGCGCCGCAGCGGATAGAATGTTCTTGAATTTCATGACTTTCCCCGTTGTGCGTCCCGCCTGTTGTCCAGATGGATTTCGCCGCGCTGGCGGAACAAGAGACAATGAGCGCGGCCAAAACCTGCGCAGTAGCCTCCCGGGATTTTGCCCCGCCGTGTGCCGCCCCGGAATTTGCCGGCGCGGTAGCTCTTCTTGGACCAGGCTTGTCGCGGGCGACAACGGAACCCTAAGTGCTCTGCCATCCCAGTAGCGGGCAGGGGATGGCGCTGTGCAACGCAGGCCGGGTCAGAAATGCGTGGTGCGCCCGCGTTGCCCGAAAATTGGGCGGTGTTCGCGGGCTGGCGCATCGAAATTCAGCGCCCAAGCGATACCGGACAGGTGGAATCGCCGCGCGCGGCAGGGCGCCGATGGCGCTTGTTTGATTAGACCCGGCGCAGAATCTGCCGTATACACGCGCCCAACACAGAGCCCCGCAGGGGCCGAACACAGAGCAGGCACATGGAACAGACACACGATTTCACGATGTGGAGCATGTTCGCGGACGCGACCATCCTCGTACAACTCGTCATGCTGGCGTTGGTCGCAGCCTCGGTCTGGTGCTGGGCGATCATCGTGGACAAGACGTTGCAATATCGCCGTGCCCGGCGCGAATCCGATGCCTTTGACGCGATGTTCTGGTCGGGCGAACCGCTGGATCAATTGTTCGACGACATTGGTGCAGCACCTCAGGGGTCGGCTGAAACCATCTTTGCCGCGGGCATGACCGAATGGCGGCGCAGCCACAAACAGGACGGCGATCTGATCGCGGGCGCGCAGGCGCGGATCGACCGCAGCATGGATGTCGCCATCGCCAAGGAAGCGGCCAAACTGCAAAAGGGCCTGCCCGTGCTGGCGACAACCGGATCGACGGCCCCGTTCGTGGGCCTGTTCGGCACAGTGTTCGGAATCATGAATTCATTCATCCAGATCGCGGAATCCCAGAACACCAACCTTGCGGTCGTGGCCCCCGGTATCGCAGAGGCGCTCTTGGCCACGGGTCTTGGCCTGCTCGCGGCCATCCCCGCCGTGATCTACTACAACAAGCTCAGCGCTGATGCCGACCGCATCATCGCCGGGTTCGAGGCCTTTGCCGACGAATTTTCCACCATCCTCAGCCGCCAGCTGGACAGCTGACATGGGGGCCGGTGTTCAGAAATCCGACGGAGGGGGCGGCGGGCGACGCGGGCGTCGCCGCAGCCGCGCCCAGCCGATGGCGGAAATCAACATCACTCCATTCGTGGACGTGATGCTCGTCTTGCTCATCATCTTCATGGTGGCCGCACCGCTGATGACCGTGGGCGTGCCGGTGGACTTGCCTGAAACGGCGGCCAATGCACTGCCCAGCGACGACGAGGAACCGCTGACCGTCACCATCGACGCATCCGGTGCGTTGTCGATCCAGAATACGCCTGTGGATCAGGCTGATCTGATCGCGCGCCTGCAGGGGATTGCGTCCGAACGGGCCAGCGACCGGATCTTTCTGCGGGCCGATGGGGCCAACGACTGGAACCGTGTCGCACAGATCATGGGTGCGCTGAATGCGGCTGGGTTCAACAACATCGGTCTGGTGACGGATATCGGCGGGCCGGACCTGATGGGCACGGACGGCTGATCCCATGCAATGGACGCCCGGCAGCACGGTTTCGGCGGTGGGACACACGGCTCTCTTGATCTGGTTGGTCGGGGGCTGGGGGTTTCAGGCTGACCCCATGCCGTTCGAGGTGTCGGACGTGTCCATCGTGACCTCCGAGGAATATGCGGCCATCGTCAGCGCCACCACGCCGAACCCCAGTGACGTGGCCCCGGACGCGCCCGTGGCACCGCCTGTCGAACAGACTCCGGATGCGCCGACCCCGGATGAGGTGCCGCCGCCGCCGCCGCCGCCGCCGCCGCCCGAACCACCCGTGGCCGAGGCCCCGCCGCCACCTGCAACCGATGCGCTGCCAGTGCCACCCGAAACGCAGGCACCCGTCGCACCCAGCCCGGTCCAGGACGAGGTGGTCGCCGCACCGAACCTGAACGACGCACCACGCGCGATCCCGCGCCCGTCTACCCGTGTCATGGCCCAGCCCGTTGCCCCGCCGCCGCCTGATGCGACCCCGGATGAGGTCGTGCGCCAGCAGGCCGCCCCCGATGCCGCCCCCGATGCCCCCGTGGTCGAAGAAGCACAGGAAGAAACCGCACCCGAAGAAGCGGTGACCGAAATCGTGACCGAGGCGGAAACACCCACAGGCCGCGTGACCGAGGCACCGCGCCCGCCGCAACGCCCAAATCGCCCGACGCCCGCGCCCGAGCCCGAGGTTGAGGTCGCCGAGGAAACCCCGGCCCCCGCGCCGGAACTCGAACCCGATCCGGCCCCGCAGACGGACGAGGACGCGATTGCCGCGGCCCTTGCGGCGGCGGCCGCGGTAACGGCCCCGGAACCGGATCTGGCACCCGGCCCGCCGATGACGCCCTCAGAACAAGAGGGGTTCCGCGTGGCGGTGAACGCGTGCTGGAACGTCGATCCGGGCTCTCAGGCGGCGATGGTGACGACGACGGTGGCATTTGATCTCGACCAATCTGGCCGCGTGACGGGCGACGTGCGGCAGGTCGGCGCGATGGGTGGCGACGCCGCCGCCACGGAAATCGCATATCAGGCGGCCCGCCGCGCGATCCTGCGTTGTCAGGGGCAGGACGGCTATGATCTGCCTGCGGAAAAATACGACCAGTGGCGGGAGGTGGAAATCACCTTTGACCCGTCCGGAATGCGGTTGCGGTAGGCGGGAAATCGCCAAGTCGTGATGGCGGTGACACGGTTGCGCTGTTAACCTGCGCAGAATGACGCAAAAGGGCGGAAAACGCCCGTGGTTGAGGGATTGGGTATGACATTGAAGGCAGTTGTGATCGCGGGGCTGATGGCCATTGCATCAATCGGGCAGACCTTGCCGGCGCTGGCGCAGTCCGGCCCGCTGCGGTTGACCATTACCGACGGCGTGATCGAACCGCTGCCCTTTGCGGTGCCGACATTCACCGCCGAAACACCGGGCGCAGAGGCGCTTGCCGCCGATATCAGCGGCCTGGTCGCGCAGGATCTGACGGGCACGGGGCTGTTTCGCGAAATCCCCGCTAGCGCCTATATCAGCCAGCTGGGCCCGTTTGGGACGCCACCCGCCTATCCGGACTGGCGCGCGATCAATGCACAGGCCGTCATCTCAGGTGCTGTTGCGGTGAACGGATCACAGCTGACAGTGAAATTCCGTCTCTATGACATCTTTACCGGGGCCGAACTGGGGCAGGGCCTGCAATTCGCCGGCACGACCCAGGGCTGGCGCCGCATGGCGCACAAGGTCGCCGATGCTGCCTATTCCCGCATCACGGGCGAGTCCGGCTATTTCGACAGCCGCGTCGTTTTCGTGAGCGAGGCAGGCCCCAAGGACAACCGCCTGAAACGTCTGGCGATCATGGATTACGACGGGGCGAACGTGCAGTTTCTGACCGACAGTTCGTCGCTGGTGCTGGCCCCCCGGTTTTCGCCCAACGGCGACCGTGTGCTTTATACCAGCTACGAATCGGGCTTTCCCCGGATCAACATTCTCGACGTGGGCTCTGTTTCGCAGCGACAGTTGCCGACGGCCCCCGGCGAAATGGCATTCAGCCCCCGGTTTTCGCGTGACGGCAGCCGGGTGATCTACAGCCTTGCGAATGGCGGCAACACCGATCTGTACATCGGTGACATCGGCAGCGGGGCCTCGACCCGTCTGACCAGCGCACCGTCGATCGAAACCGCCCCCAGCTTCAGCCCCGACGGCAGCCAGATCGTGTTCGAGAGCGACCGGTCCGGTGGCAGCCAACTGTACATCATGTCCGCAAACGGTGGCGAGCCGCGCCGCATCAGCTTTGGCGACGGGCGCTATGGCACACCGGTCTGGTCGCCGCGTGGTGACCTGGTGGCCTTTACCAAGCAGAACGCGGGCCGGTTCCACATTGGCGTGATGCGCACCGACGGATCAGAGGAACGACTGCTGACCTCCAGTTTCCTGGACGAGGGGCCGACATGGTCCCCCAATGGTCGCGTGTTGATGTTCACCCGCGAAACACAGGGCGCATCAGGCACCAGCCAGCTGTATTCGGTAGATATTTCCGGGCGAAACCTGAAACCCGTACCGTTGCAGGGCGGGGCGTCAGACCCAGCCTGGGGCCCGCTGCAACCGTGATTCCCAAATACGCTGTCGCGTGATAGTCTGCGACCAAAGAGCGGTTCAACAAGGACATTGAAACAATGCACATCTTAACAAAAGTGGCCCTGATCGGCCTTGCGCTGGCGACATCTGCCTGCACGCGCCCGGACCGTTTTGGCGGGATGGACCCGCTGACCGGCAGCGGCGTGGACGCCAATGCCGCAGGCGTCGCGACTGGGGCCTCTGACCCGCGCAGCCCCGAATTCTTTCAGCAGACCATCGGGGACCGCGTGCTGTTCGTCGTCGATTCCAGCACATTGACCCCGCAGGGCATTGCCACGCTGGACGGGCAGGCCGGCTGGTTGCAGACCAACGCCGACTACCTCGCCATCATCGAAGGCCACGCCGACGAACAGGGCACACGCGAATACAACCTGGCACTAGGCGCGCGCCGCGCCAACGCCGTGCGGGAATACCTGATCTCGCGCGGGATTTCGGCCAACCGCCTGCGGACCGTCAGCTATGGCAAGGAACGCCCGGTCGAGGTCTGCTCGAACGAGGCATGCTATGCCCAGAACCGCCGTGCGGTGACGGTCATCTCGATCGGACAGCTCAGCTGATGCGGGTGCTGGCGGTTGTCCTCGCACTCGCCGCGGGTCCGGCGCTGGCGCAGGACGCGACCCTTGCCGACATCCGGCAGCAGTTGACCGTGCTTTACGGTGACATTGAGGCGCTGCGCGGTGAATTGTCGGCCAGTGGTGCGCTGTCGACCGGCGTGGCCGGCAGCACCCCGCTTGATCGTCTGAACGCGATCGAGGCCGAGTTGCAGCGCCTCACCTCCAAGACCGAAGAGCTGGAGTTCCGGGTCAACCGGATCACCGTGGACGGCACCAACCGTGTCGGTGATCTGGAATTCCGCCTGTGCGAACTCGAACCGACCTGCGATATCGCGCTGCTGGGCGATACACCGTCACTGGGCGGCGTGGATTCGGCGGCTAATATCCCGGTGCCTGCCGCACCTGTGGCGCAGGCCCCCGACCTTGCCCTGGGCGAACAGCAGGATTTCGAGGCCGCACAACAGGCGCTGGCCGCGGGTGATTTCCAGATTGCTGTTGATCGGCTGGCGGCCTTTGGCAACACCTATCCCGGTTCACCGCTCGAGGTGCAGGCCAACATCGCACTGGGTCAGGCGCAGGCAGGTCTGGGTCAGAATGGCGAGGCGGCACGCGCCTATCTGGCCGCGTTTTCTGCCGAACCAGAGGGTCCCTTTGCACCCGAGGCGCTGTTCCGGCTGGGGCGCGCGCTTGGTGACGTGGGACAGATCCCCGATGCCTGCGTCACGCTTGCAGAGGTCGGTGTGCGGTTCCCCAACAGCACCTATGTCGCCGAAGCGAACAGCGCGCGCGGCCTGCTGGGATGCACCTGACAGGTCTGCCTGACCGCTTTGCCGGTGAAATGGGGCATTTGCTGGGACCTGAATTCCCGGATGCCATCGGCGTTGCCGTGTCAGGCGGTGGCGACAGCATGGCGCTGTTGCACCTGGCCGCTGGTTGGGCGCGGATTTTCGGCGTGTCGATGTCGGTCGTCACGGTCGATCACGGCCTGCGCGACGCCAGCGCATCAGAGGCCGCGATGGTTGCCGATGAATGCGCGACGCTTGGCGTTGCGCACGACACCTTGCAGTGGAAATGGGATGGGAACGGCAACCTTCAGGATGCGGCGCGCAATGGCCGCCGGGCGCTGATCGGCGCTTGGGCGCAGGGTCGCCCGGTCCTGTTGGGGCATACCCGCGACGATCAGGCCGAAACGCTGCTGATGCGGCTCGCACGTGGATCAGGCGTCGACGGTCTTGCGGCGATGGCGGGTTTGCGCGGCGCCGGGGGCTGGCAGATCGTGCGTCCGATGCTTCACTTGGGGCGTGACGAACTGCGCCACTATCTCAAGGTTTTGAACATTCCCTTTGTCGATGATCCGACCAACGACGATGCGACCTACGCGCGGGTTCGCATGCGACACCTCATCGGGCAAGAGGGGCTGGACACGGTGCGCTTGGCCAATACGGCGCAGGCCATGGCCCGTGCGCGCGTGGCATTGGCCGCGCGGGCACATGACGCCGCAACCGCAATGATGCGGCCAACGACGCAGGGTTGCATTGCACTGAACCGCGACGCGCTGACCCGGATCGAGGCTGAAACGCAGTTGCGGATCCTGGCCGGTGCAATTGGTGCGGTTGCGGGGGCCGTCTATCGGCCAAGGCTCTCTGCCCTGACACAGACACTGGACAGGGTGCTGGCTGGCGGCACGACTACACTTCAGGGCGCGATCCTCGTGCCCAAAGGTGCCCATCTGTTCATCGCGCGAGAGTATCAGGCCGTCGCGGATCATCAGGTCCGTGCACACAGCGGTGATCTGTGGGACGGGCGCTGGATGCCGGTCGGGCAGGGCCTGACAGGTGCTGTGCTGCGTGCGCTGGGGGCGGACGGTTTGCAGCAAATCACGGTGCGGCCTGAGGACGCGGCACCCCGTGCCTGCCTGCTGGGCCTGCCGTCGATCTGGGCAGGTGATCGCCTTATCGCTTGTTCTGCCTTGGATTTCGGCACGGATGCCGGGGTCAAAGACCAGATACGCGGAAGTTTTCCGCAATCCCTCCTTGTGCATTGAAGATAAGCGTAGAACCTCTATTTTAAGTACATCGTGACGCCGTCCCGCGCGTCGCACCATTCGCCGTCGGAGGAGCCTCGTTTTGGGCAACGCACGTAATATCGTATTTTGGGTCGTTCTGTTCCTGCTGGTCCTGACGCTGTTCAACCTGTTCAGCAACCCGGCAACCAGCGCCAGCAACACCAAGAGCTATTCCGAATTCGTCAGCGCCGTTGAAAACGACGCGGTCGCCAGCGTCACGCTGGATGGCGAACAGGTTCGCTATCGCGGAACCGACGGGCGCGACTACGTCACGATCCGTCCCGGCGACGCCGAAGTGACCAACCTGCTGATCGCGCAGGACATTCCTGTGACGGCGCAAAGCCAAGAACAGTCCGGTCTGCAATCCTTTCTGATCGGTCTGCTGCCCTTTGTGCTGCTGATCGGTGTCTGGATCTATTTCATGAACCGGATGCAGGGCGGCGGCAAAGGTGGTGCGATGGGCTTTGGCAAATCCAAGGCCAAGCTGCTGACCGAAAAGCATGGCCGCGTCACCTTTGACGAGGTTGCAGGCATCGACGAGGCCAAGGACGAGCTGGAAGAGATTGTCGAATTCCTGCGCAATCCGCAGAAATTCAGCCGTCTGGGCGGCAAGATTCCCAAGGGTGCGCTGCTTGTCGGACCTCCGGGCACTGGTAAAACGCTGCTGGCGCGTGCCATCGCAGGCGAGGCTGGCGTGCCCTTCTTCACGATCTCGGGCTCTGATTTCGTCGAAATGTTCGTCGGTGTGGGTGCATCCCGCGTCCGCGACATGTTCGAACAGGCGAAAAAGAACGCGCCCTGCATCGTGTTTATCGACGAAATCGACGCCGTGGGCCGGTCCCGTGGCGCAGGATACGGCGGCGGGAACGACGAACGCGAACAGACGCTGAACCAGCTGCTGGTCGAAATGGATGGTTTCGAGGCGAACGAAGGTATCATCATCATCGCCGCCACCAACCGTCCCGACGTGCTGGACCCCGCGCTGCTGCGTCCCGGTCGCTTTGACCGGCAGGTGCAGGTGCCGAACCCCGACATCAAGGGCCGCGAGAAGATCCTTGGCGTACATGCCCGCAAGGTGCCGCTTGGCCCCGATGTCGATCTGCGCATCATTGCGCGCGGTACGCCGGGTTTCTCTGGCGCGGACCTTGCAAACCTGGTGAACGAAAGCGCGCTGATGGCCGCGCGCGTCGGTCGCCGCTTTGTCACCATGACGGATTTCGAATCCGCCAAGGACAAGGTGATGATGGGGGCGGAACGTCGGTCCATGGTCATGACCGAGGACGAGAAAAAGCTGACAGCCTACCACGAGGCCGGCCACGCCGTCGTCGGGTTGAACGTGCCGCAGCATGATCCCATCCACAAGGCGACGATCATTCCCCGCGGTCGTGCGCTGGGTCTGGTGCTGTCCCTGCCGGAACGCGACCAGCTGAGCGTCAGCTGGACGAAATACACCTCGAAAATCGCGATGGCGATGGGTGGCCGCGTTGCCGAAGAGCTGGTCTTTGGCAAGGAAAACGTAACCTCTGGCGCCGCGTCGGACATCCAGCAGGTGTCGAAAATCGCGCGCGCCATGGTCACGCAGTTCGGCTACGCTGAAGAGTTGGGTTTCGTGGATTACGCCAACGAACAGTCCAGCTATCTGGGTAACTACGGCGGTGGCACAAACCACTCTGCCGATACGCAAAAGATCATCGATGACAAGGTCAAGGAACTGGTGCAGACGGGCTATGAAACAGCCAAGCGTATCCTGACCGAAAAACGTGACGATCTGGAACGTCTGGCGCAGGGGCTGTTGGAATACGAAACCCTGACCGGCAACGAGATCACGCGCGTCATCGCGGGTGAAACGCTGAACCGTGGCGAGGACATGGATGATACGCCCCCGTCGGGTGGCAATGCGATCCCGTCGGTGCCAAAGATCAAGAAAAAGCCAAGCGGTGACAGCGGTATGGAACCAGAACCCACCGCGTGATCCGGACAAAGCTGAAGGCCCCGCGCGGATCGTGCGGGGCCTTTTTCTATGGGGCAGGGGGATGAAATGCCGCAACTGGTCAAAACAGAACACACGGGGCGCATCGTCTGGATGGGGCGGGTGCCGCACCGTGAACGGGCGGAAATCGCAGGCCAGCCCGTCACGACGATGGATCTGGATTTTTCGGGTGCCGTAGGCGAGGTACACGCCGGTCTGACCCGGCCAAGCTGCGTGCGCGTGACGACGCAGTATCCCAAGGGCACCGAAATCCGCAATGTGCGGCAGGTTTCCATCGTCAGTGCCGAAGAACTTGCGATGATTGCGGATGATCTGGGGCTGGAACAGGTCGATCCGGCCTGGCTGGGCGCATCGCTTGTCATCGAGGGGATCGCCGATTTCAGCCATATCCCGCCTTCTGCCCGCCTTCAGTCACAAGGCGGGACAACGCTGACCGTCGATATGCAGAATGCGCCGTGTACGCTGGTGGCCAAAACCATCGAAGAGACGCGCCCCGGCCACGGCAAGGGGTTCAAGGCCGCCGCAAAAGGACGGCGCGGCGTGACCGCATGGGTCGAACGCCCCGGCCGTCTGGCCATGGGCGATGTCATCACGCTGCATGTCCCGAACCAGCGGGCATGGCGACCCTGAACCGACGCTTTTTCAGGCGGATCTGTCGAAAAACAGACGCTTTTGCTGCGCACCCTGCTTAGGCTGCGAGGAACGCAGTTCAGTGAAAGGCCCGCCATGACCGATATGTCCGACATTGCCATCGCCCGCGCCGCTCGGAAATTGCCGATCCAGCAGATTGGCGCAAAGTTGGGAATCAGCCCGGACGATCTGGTGCCCTACGGCCATGACAAGGCAAAGGTCGGCCAAACCTTTATCGATAGTGTTCAGGACAGACCCGATGGCAAACTGATCCTTGTCACCGCGATCAACCCGACCCCCGCAGGCGAGGGCAAGACGACGACGACCGTGGGGCTGGGTGACGGCCTGTGTGCCATCGGCAAACGGGCCGCGATCTGCATCCGCGAGGCGTCATTGGGCCCGTGTTTCGGGATGAAGGGCGGTGCCGCAGGTGGCGGATATGCGCAGGTCATCCCGATGGAGGACATGAACCTGCATTTCACGGGGGACTTCCACGCGATCACAAGCGCCCACAACCTGTTGGCGGCAATGATCGACAACCACATCTACTGGGGCAATGCGCTGGATATCGACATCCGCCGTATCGTCTGGCGCAGGGTGCTGGACATGAACGACCGAGCGCTGCGGCAGGTCAACGTGTCGCTGGGCGGTGTGTCGAACGGGTTTCCGCGCGAAACCGGGTTCGACATCACGGTTGCGTCCGAGGTCATGGCGATCCTCTGTCTGGCGCGCAATCTGGACGATCTGCAACAACGTCTGGGCGACATCATCGTGGCCTATACCCGCGACCGCACCCCCATCACCTGTCGCCAGATCAAGGCGGATGGGGCAATGACGGTGCTGCTGCGCGACGCGATGCAGCCAAACCTGGTGCAGACCCTCGAAAATAACCCGGCCTTTGTTCACGGTGGCCCCTTTGCCAACATCGCACATGGCTGCAATTCTGTGACCGCGACCACGACCGCGCTCAAGCTTGCGGATTATGTCGTGACAGAGGCCGGTTTCGGGGCTGATCTGGGGGCGGAAAAGTTTCTAAACATCAAATGCCGCAAGGCCGGGTTGTCGCCCGCAGTCGTCGTCCTGGTCGCCACGGTGCGCGCCATGAAAATGAACGGTGGCATAGCCAAGACTGATCTGGCCACCGAAAACGTCGCCGCCGTGCAGGCAGGGTGTGCGAACCTTGGCCAGCATATCGCCAATGTGCAGGGTTTCGGGGTGCCGGTCGTGGTGGCGATCAACCATTTCAGCGGCGACACGCAGGCCGAAATCGACGCGGTCACGGCCTATGTTGCGGGTCAGGGATCAGAGGCGATCCTGTGTCGCCACTGGGCCGAGGGATCAGATGGAACCCGCGATCTGGCCACCCGCGTGGCCGCCATCGCGGATGCCGGGACGGCCCGGTTCCAGACGCTCTATCCCGACGATATGCCCTTGCTGGACAAGATCGAGACAATTGCGACCCGCATCTACCACGCCGATGGCATCGCAGCGGGCGCCAAAATCCGCGCGCAGCTGACACAATGGGAGGCGCAGGGGTTCGGACACCTGCCGATCTGCATGGCAAAAACACAATATTCGTTCAGCACGGATCCCGACCTGCGCGGCGCACCACGGGGACATACCGTCCCCATCCGCGAGGTGCGCCTGTCCGCCGGGGCCGGTTTCATCGTTGCGATCTGCGGTGATATCATGACAATGCCCGGCCTGCCGCGCGTTCCCGCGGCTGAATCCATCGGATTGAACGCCAGAGGTGAAATCGAGGGTTTGTTCTGACGCCGTCCGGCGCTATTGCCCCCGTAATGGGGGCAAGGCACCCCGCCCACCGTCCCAAGCAGAGGTGATGACATGACGGCGACCGTGATTGATGGAAAGGCATTTGCCGCAAAGGTGCGCGCAAAGGTCGGCACCCATGTGGCGCGACTGAAGGACGAACACGGGATCACCCCCGGCCTCGCGGTGGTGCTGGTCGGTGAAGACCCTGCCAGTCAGGTTTACGTCAAGATGAAGGGCAAGATGACCAAAGAGGTCGGCATGCTGTCGCTGGAATACCGCCTCAATGCGGATGCAGACGAGGATGACGTGTTGCGACTGGTCGCGGACCTGAACGCCAATCCAGAGGTGCACGGCATCCTCGTGCAGCTGCCACTGCCAAAACACATGGAAGAGGCCAAGGTTCTGGCCGCGATCGACCCCGCCAAGGATGTCGACGGCTTTCACATCTCGAACGTCGGTCTGCTGGCCACCGGGCAAAAGGCGATGATCCCCTGCACGCCGCTGGGGTGCCTTATGATGCTGCGTGACCATCACGGTGATCTGTCGGGCATGAATGCCGTGGTTATTGGCCGGTCCAACATCGTGGGCAAGCCGATGGCGCAACTGCTGCTGGGCGACAGCTGCACCGTGACCATCGCCCATTCGCGGACCCGTGATCTGGCCGAGGTGGTCCGCCGTGCCGATATCGTCGTGGCCGCCGTCGGACGGCCGAGGATGGTTGGGGCCGGTTGGATCAAACCGGGGGCCACGGTCATCGACGTGGGCATCAACCGCACGGACGATGGTCTGGTCGGGGACGTGGATTATGCGCCCGTGGCAGAGGTCGCAGGGGCCATCACGCCCGTGCCCGGTGGTGTCGGCCCGATGACCATCGCCTGCCTGCTTGCCAACACGGTTACGGCCTGCTGCCGCGCAAACGACCTGGCGGAACCGGACGGGTTGACGGCGTAACCGGCACGGCAATCGCACGCCTGCCGGTCAGCACCGCGCAGGGCCGATCGAACAACGCTGCCAACACGGGATCGGTCGCACGCAGACCGCCCGTGTAGGCCCCAAAGGCCGGCAGGATCAGCCGCCTGCGGTCGAACAGAAAACAGGGCCGCGCGGACCCCGCGCCGGGGATCGCGTATTTCGGGTGGTAGTGGCCTGATACCTCGCCCGGCTGTGCCGTGGCGATGTGGCGAAAGACCAGCGGGCCGCAGTGATAGGCGGCCAGATGTGTGCCACCGAATTCCACCGGGCCGGGGTCGTGATTGCCTTCGATCCAGATCCACTGGCGGCCCGCCTGCATCGCTGTCAGACTGCCCGCATCCTCGGCTGACAGGGTTTCTGCCGCCAGCAAGTCATCGAAACTGTCGCCCAGGCAGATGACCGTCGTCGGATCACAGGCTGTTATGTCAGCGGCCAGACGCGCAAGCGTCTCGCGCGTCTCGTAGGGGGGCAGCATCTGGCCAGACCGGCGTGCCACGCGGTCGGATTTGCACAGATGCAGGTCCGACACGCACAACAGACGCTGATCCGGCCACCACAGCGCACCCGATGCCAGGGCGCGCAGCGTGGTGTCGCAAAAGGTCAAGGTGTAGGCGTTCATGGTCCGTTCCTGCCGCGCTTTGTCGGGCGATGCAAGCGCTAGAGATCGGCCAGCCCGGCGTCCCGCATCAGTTGTGCCGCGGTGTCTTCCATCAGGCGTTCGGCACCCGCACCCTTGATCGGGATGCGGCCCATTTCCAGCAACATCGGCGCTGCCAGCGGGGTCGGGCGGTTCAGCGTTACGTGATCGACACGGCCTGCGGTGCGCGTCAGCATTTCCTCGATCCGGCCAAAATCCACGAGGCCGCGCAGCGCCTCTTCGCGGGTGATCTGCAACATCAGGTGGTCGGGATCGTATTTCGCCAGCGTGTCATACAGGATGTCGGACGAAAATGTCGCCTGCCGCCCGGATTTGCGGGCCTGTGGCAGATTGCGCTGGATCAGCCCCGCAATGGTGGCCGAGGCGCGAAAGGTGCGTTTCATCACCGCATTGCCGCCCAGCCAGTCATTGAACCCGTCCAGCATCGCATCGCGGACGAACAGCGGCGCAGGATCGGTCACAGGATTCAGGCCCCAAACCAGCGTGGCATAGTCGGTCGCGACAAACCCCAGCGGATCGAGATCTTCTTCTTCCATCCGTTTGGTCAGCAGCAGACCCAGCGTTTGTTGCGCGTTGCGCCCGGCAAAGCCGTAGAAACAGGTATGTGCGCGATCGTTGTGTGGAAAGGATTCGACAAGAATGCGATCGGCCTCGGGCAGTTTGGACACCCGACGCTGCATGTGCAGCCAATCGGACGTGTGGCCGGGCAGTTGCGGCCAGTCGTCCTGCTGGAACATGCGCAGCACGCGCTGTGACAATTGCGTGGATGTGGCGAATTTGGTGCCCATGAATGTCGCGATCTTGGGCGGCTTGTCGGCGCGGCGCGTCACCTCGACACTGACCTCGCGTAGGCCCTCGTAACGGACGATTTCGCCGCCGATCAGGAATGTGTCGCCTTTGGTCAGCTGCGCGGCAAAGGCCTCTTCGACTTCGCCCAATGGCTTGAACCCACCCTTCAGCCGCACCTTGAGCCGGTCGGCGTCCTGAATGGTGCCGATGTTCATGCGGATATCGCGGGCGGCACGCGGGTCGCGCAGATACCATAACCCATCGCGCAGCAGCAGCCGTTTCCAGCGGTCGTAGGCGCGCAGGGCGTAGCCGCCAGTGGCGCAGAAATCGAGGCAATCATCGAATTCCGCCCGTGTCAGACTGGAGAATGCGCCGACCGTTTGCACCTCGGTAAACAGGTCGTCCGCGTCGAACGGTCCGGCGCAGGCCCGGATCAGAATGTGCTGACACAGAACGTCGCGCGGACCCGCCCCTTTGGGGTCGCCGTCCAGATCATGCGCCCGCGCGGCCTCGAGTGCGGCCACGCATTCCACGACCTCGAACCGGTTCGCGGGCACCAGCAGCGCCTTTGATGGGGCGTTGTAGCGGTGGTTTGCGCGTCCGATCCGCTGGATCAGGCGTTTGACGTTTTTCGGCGCGCCAATCTGGATCACCAGATCCACGTCGCCCCAATCGATGCCCAAATCCAGACTGCCCGTACAGACAATCGCCCGCAAATCGCCGCGCACCATCGCGGATTCGACCTTTTCCCGCTGGGCACGGTCCAGACTGCCGTGGTGGATGCCGATGGGCAGATCGGTGTCGTTGGCCAGCCAGAGGTTGTGGAAAAACAGCTCTGCCTGTGCGCGGGTATTGTGAAAAATCAGTGTCGTCTTGTGCTGTTTGACCTGTTCCAGCACCGCCGGGATCGCATGGCGGGCATTGCCGCCGGACCAGGGCGGACGTTCCCGGGTCACCAGCATCGCGATATCGGGGTCGGGGCCGGGATCGGCATAGAGGATTTCGCAAGGATCAGGATGACAGGCGAGGCCGTGGGCGATGGCGGCAGGGTCCTCGACCGTGGCGGACAGGCCGACGCGGCGCAGGTTCGGGCACATGGCCTGCAAGCGCGACAGTGCCAGCATCAGCTGATCGCCCCTTTTGGATTCCGCCAGTGCATGAATTTCGTCCACGACGATACGTTGCAGTCCTGCGAACATGCGCGGCGCGTCCTCGTAGGATGTCAGCAGAGCCAGGCTTTCCGGCGTGGTCAGCAGGATGTGCGGCGGGTCGGCGCGCTGGCGTTTCTTGGCGGTGGCGGTCGTGTCGCCCGTCCGGTCCTCGACCCGGATCGGCAGGCCCATCTCGTCGATCGGGGTGCGCAGGTTGCGTTTGATATCCGCGGCCAGTGCCTTTAACGGCGACACATAGAGCGTATGCAACCCGTCGTGTCCGCCGTCCGCCAGTTCCGCCAGTGTGGGCAGAAACCCCGCCAATGTCTTGCCGCCGCCGGTCGGCGCGATCAGCAGCAGCGACGCGGCATCGGCGCGGTCCAGCATGTCCTGCTGGTGCGGATGCACGGACCAGCCGCGCGCGGCAAACCAATCATGAAAGACAGGGGGGAGGTTCATCCCCCCTAGGTGTAGCTCAGGGTGCCCGTCGTCAAGTCAGCGGACGATATCCTCGTCCTTGACGAACATATTGGCCCAGGCGCGGTCCATCAGTTCAGGCGTCATCTGATAGGGGATGCCCTCGAATTCGCAGATCGCGATCATCTGGTCGATCAGGAATACGGGCTGATAGTTCGCATAGACGTTGTCGATCGTCGGGTAGAGGTTGTTCAGCAGATGCAGCAGCGTGCCCTCATCCAGCGGCATCTTTTTCTTGCGCGCGACAAGCGAGAAGATTTTCAGGAAATCGGACTGGCTGGGGCCGTCGATCTTGATCTTGTAGAAAATCCGGCGCAACGCGGCCTGGTCGAAAATTGCATTGGGGTGAAAGTTGGTGGAAAAGATCACCAGCGTATCGAACGGCACCTCGAATTTTTCGCCCGATTGCAGTGCCAGGATATCCTTGTTTTCCTCCAGCGGGACGATCCAGCGGTTCACCAGCGCTTGCGGCGGTTCGGCCTGACGGCCAAGGTCGTCGACGATGAAGATGCCGCCCGTCGATTTCATCTGCAGCGGTGCCTGATAGGTCCGCGCCACGGGGTTGTAGACCAGATCCAGCATGTCCAGCGACAATTCACCCCCCGTGATGACCGTGGGGCGTTCGCAGCGCACGTAGCGCGTGTCGAACATGCCCGTCGTGCGGCGCAGCGAATTGGGGTCCTGTTCATCGGCCTCGGCCTGCGAATGCACGATGGGGTCATAGACCGAAATGATCTGGCCCGAATATTCCACGGCACGCGGGACATAGATCTTGTCCCCCATGGCGTCGCGAATCCCGTTCGAGATGGACGATTTCCCGTTGCCCGGCGGGCCATACATCAGGATCGACCGGCCGGAACTGACGGCAGGGCCCAGGTTTCCGATCAGCGCGGGCGGCAGGATCAGGTGGCCCATCGCGCCGGTCAACTGGTCGCGGGTGACCTGGATATTGCGGATCGACTGGCGTTTGATCTGTTCGTGATAGACCGACAGCGGCACCGGCATCGCACCGTAGTATTCTGACTGGGACAGCGCCTCGTTCGCGCGATTTCGGCCTGCGTCGGTCAATTGGTAGCCCATCTCGGACCCCGACGACGCCGACAGCGTGCCGGTCGCCTCGAGCAAGAGCTGACTGCGGGCGATGTCGATCAGTTCCTGCGTGACGTTGATCGGCAGGCAGATGACCTTGGCGATGGCGGCCGCCTCGGTCAGGTTGGTGCGGAACATCGACTTGATCAGGATGTCGCGCATCATCGGCAGCGCCAGCTTCATCTCGCTCAGCGTTTTAGGGCGGGGCGGCGCGACGACGCCGGAAACTTGCATGTTCATTGGATGACCCTGGCTGCTGGCAGGGTCGCACCCCCGCCTATGGGTCAATGCATGGCGGGGCTTTATGGCCGAATGATGGACAAATTCGTGTCAGGCTGGGGCAGATCAGCCGCCAAAGGCCGCCAGTCCCAGATACAGCGTCAGCGCCATCGCCAACGGCAGGCCCATCGGGAAACGATTGCCAGATGTCCAGCTTTCCCAATGGGGATAGCGGGCGCGCAAGGGTGTCAGACGCAGCAGACGGTGCAGGATGATCCCGATGATCATGCAGGCGGACAACATCAGCATCATCGCGCTGATATCGCCGGCCGCGACCATCGGCGCACCGGCGGCCATGAATTTCGCGTCACCCGCCCCCAGCCAGCCTGTCATGTTCAGCAAGATGCCGATGACCAGCATCACGACCAGATGCAGGTAGTTCCACAGATAGACGTCCAGCGGCAATGCGACCAATCCCAGCACGGCATAGGCCGCGAACAGGGCCAGCACGGCCTTGTTCGGGATTTTCATGGTCGAGACGTCCCTGAACGCGACCCAGATCGAAATCGGGATGGCGGGTATCAGGAACAGCAGCGCGGCGGTCGTAGGCAGAGCCAACATGATCACGCCTCAAGCGCGCGCAGCGAACGGGCGGCTTCCTCAAAGTGCTGGGGATGTGTGTCGATCGCTTCGGTCAACAGACCCTTGCCGATGGTCAGATCGTTCTGTTTGATCGCCGTCAGGGCCATCGTGTACAGCAATTGCGCGCGTTCCACCTGCGTCATCGGAATGACGGGCAGGTCGTAGCGGCGCTGCGCCCCGCGAGCCAGCACCAGATTGTTTTTCGCGGTGAACATCGTGCTGTCCTGGCGCAGCGCGTCGGTGAACAGGCGTTCGGCACCCGCGTAATCGCCGCGCGTCAGCTTGGAAAAGCCCCAGTTGTTGATCACGCCGGCGGGTGTCGTCGTCAGGCCGGCAGCGGTCTGATAGAATGAATCGGCCTTGTCCCACTGTTTCTTGCTGTCGGCGACCATGGCCTCCAGCTTGTA
Source organism: Loktanella sp. DSM 29012 (assembly GCF_900110705.1). Lineage (GTDB taxonomy): Bacteria > Pseudomonadota > Alphaproteobacteria > Rhodobacterales > Rhodobacteraceae > Loktanella > Loktanella gaetbuli. Next base: position 799,254 of record NZ_FOEJ01000001.1, read on the forward strand.
GCGGTCGAATGTTTCGTGGGTGGGCGGGATCGCATTCAGCGTGGCAGCGGCGGCGTCCCACTGGTTGGCGCGGATCTGCGCATCTGCGAGGTTCACGCGGTCGTCGCTGTTGGATTGGGGATGGGCAATCACGTTGTTCCATGCGGTGATCGCCTCGGTGGCGCGACCAGCCCGGACCAGCGATTTCGCCAGTCCCCGCATCAGGTCGACCCGGCCCGGATCATTGGCATTGGCCCCGGCAAAATAACGGACGGCCTCGTCGGGATCACCGACGGTCAGCATCACGTCATTCAGATTGGTTTCGTCGACGACGTTCAGATCCTGGAGGGCGCGTTGCACTTCGGCATCGCCGTTCTTGGCGCAAGCCGACAGGACAAGGGTCCCGGCCAGGGCGATCAGAATAGGGTGGCGCATTTTTTGCGTCCTTTGCTGCTACTGCCTCAGAGCGGTTCGACGGTCACACCATCGTCCCTGACGACCAGTTGAAACTGGTTCTGTTGGCTGTCAGCGTAAATCGCGCCATCGCGTTTGGCGAGCGCCAAGGCCAAGTTCTGGCGAATAGCGTCCGAATTCCCGTTATCCGTGGCAAAAGCGCGACGGAAAACCTCGGCGGCTTCGGCGAATTTGCCCTGTTCCATCAGCAGAACGCCCAGATTGTTCCAGGCCGGCGGGAAATCTGGGGCATCTTCTGCGGCGCGGCGCAACAGGTCTTCGGCCTGACCCAGGCGGCCCAATCGCAGGTTGGCGGACCCCAGTGCCGACAATGTATCGACGTTCAGGCCATCGCGTGCGGCGGCGCGGGTGTAGGCGCGCAGGGCCAGTTCGTATTCCCCGGCGGCCATCAGGCGGTGGCCGACCACCAGCCCGTCGGTTTCCGCCTCGCCGGCAATACCGGGCGCGAAAACCGGCTGTTCGGGTTCATCGAAAAATCCGCAGCCGGTCATCAGGAAACACAGACCCGCCAGTGCCAAACTGCGCCAACCGATCATGTGTCCTGTTCCTCTTAGCCGCCAGCAGATCCCAGAATGTCACCCATGGCGTAAACCGAGGGTCCGATCAAGATGAGCAGTAGCGGCGGCACCGTCAACATCATCGTGGCCAGCGTCATCTTGGTCGGCAGCTTGTTTGCCTTTTCCTCGGCTCGCATCACGCGTTTATCGCGCATTTCGCCGGCATAGACGCGCAGTGCGTCAGCAATGGATGTACCGAATTGCTGGCTTTGGATCAGGACGGTCACGAAACTGGTGATGTCCGGCGTGCCGCAGCGTTCTGCCATGTCGCGCATGACGGATTCCTTGTCCTTGCCGGCCTTCAGTTCCTGCGACACCATTTCGTATTCGCCCGCCAGATCGGGGAAACCCGATTTCATTTCGCGGGCGACGCGCATGATCGACTGATCCAGCGATTGACCGGCCTCGACGCAGACCAGCATCAGGTCGAGGCTGTCGGGAAACCCGTCCTCGATATTCTGCTGCCGCGTCGCCTGACGGCGGGTGATCCAGTACATCGGGAACATGTAGCCGGCAAAACCGGGGATCACGATCATGAATGCCACCGCCTGACCAGTCAGCTCTTCGTTGGTGAGCGAGTCGAGATAGGCATAGATACATCCCAGGATCAGGCCGATGATCCCCAGGGCGAACTTTGCAAAATGAAAATTGCGCACCGCGTTGCGGCTCTTGTAGCCCGCCTGAAGCAGCTTCAGCTTCATCGCGGAATAGGCTTCCTCGTCCTGCGGCTCGAGGAAGGTCGCGTATTTTTCCAGCTGATCCTTTTTCTTTTCCTCGCGCAGACGCTGTCGTTTGTTGTCTGACTTGTCGGGCTTGGGTGGCTGGTTCGCTGCCTTCAGGCGATCCAGCGGGTCCTCTTCCTTTTTCAGCAGGACCGGCAACGTTGCGACGACCATTGTGAAACCAATGGCCCCGAGCAGCATCACCAGACCAAAGGGGCCCAGCATATCGGTGATCGTGGTATTCGCGTATTCCAGAAAACTCATGTCAGACCTCAAACTTTAATGTTCACAAGGGCTTTCATCACGAACAGGTTCACGATGAGAAACGCGGCAACAACCAGACAGGCCGGGATAAAGATCGGTTTATCCATGACCTCGTCATAATAGCCCGGTTGCACAAGGTTGATGCCCACCAGTGCCAGGATCGGGAAACCCGACAGCAGTTTGCCGGACCATTTGGCTTCTGCCGTGATCGCCTTGACCCGGCGAAACAGGCGGAACCGCGCACGGATCACCTTGCCCAGACCGTCAAGTACCTCGGCCAGGTTGCCGCCCGATGTGGCCTGAATGGTCACGGCCACGGCCAGAAACCGCATGTCCTGCATGTCCAGCCGTTCGGCGAGCGTTTTCAGACATTCGCCCATGTCCCGGCCATAGGCGGCCTCGTCCGACACGATCCCCATTTCAGTGCCCAGCGGGTCGGGCACCTCGCGCGCGACGATCGCCACGGCAGACGCAAAGGGGTGGCCGACGCGCAGCGATCGCACCATCAGTTCGACTGCCTCGGGCAGCTGTTCTTCCAGCATGGCCGTGCGCTTGGTCGCCTTGCCGTTGATCCAGGTATAGACCGCGCCAATCCCCATCGCGACCGCGACGACCGCGCGGGTGGGGGCCTCGACACTGGTGGCCACCGACAGACCGATGAAGGCCATGACGCTGACGCCAGCCATCAGCATGATGATCTGCGACGGTGTGAATGCGATATTGGCCTTTTGCGCCTTGGTCGCGAGGATCGAGTACAGCGGAATGCGCTGTGATCGCATGTGCTGGGTCATCTCCTTGCGGAGTTGTTCCAGCACCTTTTCGCGGTTGCCACCTTTTTCCAGCATGTCCAGACGGCGGTTGACCTTGCCGTCCATCGAAATGGATTTGCCGAAAATGACCAGATACACGCCCTGAACCGTCGCCAGAACGGCGGCAAAGATCACGGCATAGATGATGGGTTCCATTGAAATCATGATGATTACTCCGCGGCCATGGGTTCAAAGATCTGCGGCGGCAGGTCGTAGCCCCACAGTTTGAAACGATCGGAAAAGTGACTGCGCACGCCAGTCGCCGTGAAATGACCGATGATCTTGTTTTCCGGTGTCAGGCCGACGCGCTGATACTTGAAAATTTCCTGCATCGAGATGACGTCGCCCTCCATCCCGGTGATTTCGGTGATAGATGTCATGCGACGCGAACCGTCCTGCAGACGGGATGCCTGCACGATCAGGTTCACAGCCGATGAAATCTGGCTGCGCATCGCCTTGATCGGCATCTCGATACCCGCCATCGCGATCATGTTTTCCAGACGGCTGACACCGTCGCGGGCGCTGTTGGCGTGGATCGTGGTCATCGACCCGTCGTGGCCGGTGTTCATGGCCTGCAACATGTCGATGACTTCCTCGCCGCGGGTTTCACCCACGATGATCCGGTCAGGGCGCATCCGCAGCGCGTTTTTCAGACAGTCCCGCTGGCTGACACCACCCTTGCCCTCGACGTTGGGCGGGCGGCTTTCCATACGGCCCACATGGGTCTGTTGCAGCTGAAGTTCGGCCGTATCCTCGATCGTCAGAATACGTTCGCTGTTGTCGATAAAGGACGACAGCGCGTTCAGCGTCGTGGTCTTACCCGAACCCGTACCGCCCGACACGATGACGTTCAGACGGGTCGCGACAGCGGCCTGCAGGTAGGCGGCCATTTCCTCGGAGAACGCGCCAAAGGCGACCAGATCGTCGATCCCCAGCTTGTCCTTCTTGAATTTACGGATGGACACCAGGCTGCCATCCACGGCCACGGGCGGCACCATCGCGTTGAAACGCGACCCATCGGCCAGGCGCGCGTCGACATAGGGGTTGGATTCGTCAACACGCCGGCCCACGGCGGACACGATCTTGTCGATGATCCGCAGCAGGTGCTTTTCGTCCTTGAACGTGATGTCGGTCAGTTCCAGCTTGCCCGCGCGTTCCACGAAAATCTGTTGCGGACCGTTGACCAGGATATCGTTGACGGTGTCATCCTTGAGCAGGGTTTCCAGCGGTCCCAGACCCGTCACCTCGAAAAACAGATCCTGTGACAGGGTCACCCGTTCGTCGCGGGTCAGGACGATTCCCATTTCTTCGAGGGATTCGGTCGCGATCGCGTTGATTTCGTTGCGCAGATCGGTTTCGGATGCATTTTCCAGCGCGGCCAGGTTCAGGTTGTCCAGCAGCGCCTTGTGCAGTTCCAGCTTGATCTCGCCCAGACGCTCCTTGCGCTTTTTCTCGCGGTCGGCGGCGGGCACCTCTGCCGGACGCGCCGCGCGCGGTTTCATCAGGCTGACCTTTTCGACCGCAGCCGGTGTTGCGACGGGGACAGGCGCGGGTGCGGGCTTGGGGGCCGCTTTGCCAAGGACCGGCTTTTCGGTCCGTGCACCTGCGTCGCCTGGTTTCTTATATTTGGAAAACATCAGTTCACCTTTCAGGCAGCGTCCGCTGCTTCGGATTTATTGACCGCATGGACGGATGCCGCGAGTTTCGCGAGTTCCTTGCGCAGGGCGTTCTTGGGGGCCGCGACGGCCAGCGGTGTGCCGTGATCGCAGCTTTGTGCGACCTGGCGGCCGCCGTCGGGCATCATGACCTCGATGGGGATGCCCAGTGAATCGGCCATGCGCTTGACCCGTGCCTTGCCTGACAGATCGGTAAATCCGGGGGCCCGGTTCATGACGAACCGCAGCTTTTCGAATGGCAGATCCTCGGATTGCAGCGTCCGTTTCAGGCGCAGCGTGTTTTGCGCCGACCGCATGTCCAGTTCCAGCATCGCGAAATAGACATGCGATGCCTCGAGCACGGTCTGCGACCATTCCACCATCGCCGTGGGCATGTCGATGATGACGTAGTCGAAATTCGTTCGGGCCATTTCCAGCAGGCGGCCCACGTCGTCCGTGTCGATCAGTTCCAGCGGGACCATGTCGCTGGGCGCTGTCAGCACGTGCAGTTTTTCATCAAAGGAAACCAGCGCCTGCATGAACGCTGTGCTGTCCATCATGTCGGTGGCAGACAGCAGTTCCAGCACGGCCTCGCGGCGCGGCAGGTCCAGGTAGGTGGACATGCTGCCGTATTGCAGATCCAGGTCCAGCACGCAGACACGCGGCTGTTCGCCCTTTTTGTTCACGTTGGCCAGTTCCCACGCCAGGTTCAGGCCAAATGTGGTCGCACCCGTTCCGCCGGCCATGCCGTGCACGGCGATCAGCACAGCCTCGTGGGTGCCGGTCGGTTTCAGGGCCTTGGGCTCATCCACCAGCGCGGGGGGTGCAGCAGGCGTTTCGGGCGGCGGGGCCAGAACCCGGTCGATGGCCTGTGACAATTCGTTTTCGGGCAGAGGGTAGGGGACGAATTCATCGCCACCGTCGCGCAACAGCCGGTGCAACGTGGTCGGAGACACATCCTCGGTAATCAGGATCACCTTGATCCCCTGATCGCGGGCGGCGCGCACGACGTCGGAAATCTGGTCCAGATCCTCTTCGTCCTCGGCGTCCATCGCAACGGCGAGGAATTGCAGCTCCGCCGCTTCCGGTTGGCTCAGAAAGGCCAGCGCCTCGTCAAAACGCAGGTCGCCCCAACGTTCGCCCAGCGCAGTTTCCATGTCCTCGATCAGCAGGTCAAAGACCTGCACATCCCGGCTTACGGTGCATGCGATCAATTCGGTGCTGTCAATCAGTGCCGCTGCTGCTGCGTTATTCATTGCCTGCCGTCCTCATTACTGCGACGCGGTCCGGGCAAGCATGAAGCGGTGTTGATCCCGCACATCCGACCCGGATCGCATGTCCCCGCCCAAAGGGGGGAACGATCCTAATGATCAGGATATGACGGGCAATCTGGGCAAGATTGGGTCAAATTCATCGTCATTGTGCGGTATTTGGCGACGATGGCAGACGGGGCGGAACACTGTTCCGCCCGGTAGGGGGGTTATTCGCCCCCGGCACCACCTTCGGTGGCCGATATTTCGGTCGTTGGCACGGCGCTCAGCACGTATTCACGGAACACGACCTGCGCGTATTTGCCGTTCAGCAGCATCGGTGACCCGGCAACAAAGCCGGACACCTCGGTCACGGTGCGCCGGTTGCGCATCTCTGGCTGCTGGGTGGCGACGACGGGTCGTGTTTCGCCGAATGACACCAGGGCCTCCAGCCGGTTACGGCTGATCCCTTGGGTCGCCAGATAGGCCACCACGGCATTGGCGCGGTCGCGTCCCAGACGTTCGTTATAGGCGGCCGAGCCGACCAGATCGGTGTGGCCATAGACACGGAACCGGATTTCGGGGAATTGCCGGATCCAGTTGGCCTGCTGTTGCAGCACGGCCTGCGCCTGCGGTGTCAACACACTGGAATTGAACGGAAAGGTAACGGTGCTTTCGACTTCGGTCGCGAAACGAACGGCCAGTGCATCAGTCGCCTGCTGCGGGTTCGTCATGGCCTGAATATTCGCCGCCGTTGCGGCACCGAATTGCGCGTCGACCGCTTGGGCCGCTGCAATTTCATCGGGGAACATGCCGGCGGGTCTGTTGGAACAGCCCGCGACGGTCAACGCCGCCAGGCCCAGGATCAACGTCGTTTTCATGGCCACGGCTCCCATCAATCCATCACGTATCCGTAGGACCCGGAAAAGTCCTGACGGGCGACCTCGCCTGCACCGCCGCTCCGCGGGGCGTTGGCGGCAGAAACACGGCCGAACAGGAACAAGTCCTTTTCCGACGGCGGCTGAATGCGATCCGTGGGCAGCGCCAACGCCTCGCCGCGGGTCGGTGTGACCAGATGCGGTGTGACGATGATGACCAGCTCCGTTTGCTGGCGGGAATATTCGGCAGACCGGAACAATGCGCCCAGAACCGGGATGTCACCCAGCCACGGCACCTGACCGTTCAGATCGGTGAAATCGTCCGACAACAGACCCGCGATGGCAAAGCTTTCGCCGTCACGCATTTCCACCGTGGTGGATGTTTCACGCCGGCGGAATGCGTCGACGGTGAAACCGTTGGACGTAAACCCATTGGATGGATCGATCGAGGAGACGGCCGCGATCAGTTCTAGATTGATGATGTCGCCATCAACCACCCGTGGGGTAAAGTTCAGTTCCACACCAAAGGGTTTGAATTCGACGGCGATCTGGCCGCCTTCCTGCGCCACGGGAACGGGGTATTCGCCACCAGCGAGGAACTTTGCCTCTTGGCCGGACAATGCGGTCAGGTTGGGTTCGGCCAGCGTGCGCACGACGCCGCGACTCTCGAGTGCTTCGAGCAGGATGCCGACTTCGACTCCGCCAGCGTTGAACCCGAACAGAAACGCACCGTTGTTGGCATTGCTGGCAGGAGTGGACCCGGTGAACGTGTTCTGGACCGCTGCATTGCCGACCAGTGAACCGGTTCCGCCGGACAGACCCAGATCACCGCCCAGCGATGTGCCCTGTGCTGCGATAGAGGACGACAGCGACTTGGAAACCGACCGCTGCATCTCGGCGAAACGGACTTTCAGCATGACTTGCTGGGTGCCGCCGACGCTCATCAGGTTGGACACCCGCTCTGGCGCGTAACGTTCGGCCAGTTCCAGTGCGCGATCCAGACGCGCGATCGAGCTGACCGTGCCGGACAGCACGATGCCGTTGTTGGCGGTGCGCACTTCGATTGGCTCGCCCGGCAGGATCTGTTCCAGCCGTTCTTTGAATTCTGCAATATCAGGGGTGACCTGCACCTCGACGTTGCTGATCAGGCGTCCATCGACACCCAGAATCGTCATCGTCGTGCGGCCGGGCTCTTTGCCCAGCAAATAGATCGTGCGGTCCGACAGCGACAGGATGTCGGCGATGCCTGGGTTCGCAATAGAGAGTTCGGTAAAGGGCTCGTCGCTTTCGACCACGATGGCGCGGTTCATGGGGACGGCCAGCGCGCTGGACGGCGCACCACGCAAGACACGCAGGTTTTGCGCATCAGCCACGTCCGGAACGTGTACCAAAGATAGGGAAAGGCACGCAAAAACGGCCTTGATCGTCGTTTTGTAGCTCATTGTGACCTGCCTCTCGGATCACGACCAGCGGAAATTATTTTCCGTCATTACGACCATCTATGACGGACGGTCGCTAATATTGCAAGAATCAATGACTTGCCTTGCGAACCTGATGTGGGCTGTGGGCAACAGCGGGACAAACTGTCCTGCGTAAAAAGGCGTCTGGCCGCCCCGTGAGGGACGGCCAGACGACAAGGATCAGTTCGAGCAGGCGATTTCGGTCTGGACGGCTTCGGTGCCGCGGCGCACGGTCGTGAAACACCGTTCCGGGGCTGCAACGGGTGCCGGGGCTGCGACAGGTGCCTCGACGACCTGGACCTCTTCCTCTGGCGGTTCAGGCAGGAAAATGGCCTGATCGCCGATGGGGACTGACGATTCCTCGTTGCCCTTGCCAACCAATGCCAGGCTCAATCGGCCTTCGGATTGTGCCTGCGCTAGGCGGGCCACGTCCGAGGGGATGACTTCGACTGTCACCGTGCTTGGGATTGATGTCCGGGACCGGTTTCTGTCAGTGCTTTGGTCCACGGCGATCAGACGGATCGAGCTGCCGATCAGGTGGGTTTCCTCCGCACTGTTGCGGCCTGCCACGCGTCCTGTCCAATAGACATCAACGCGGTCGTTGGGGCGCAGGAAACCGGATACTGCGGTCGATGCGTCAACGCGGATCGTGAATGCACGCATCAGCGGGTTCAATTCCTGCGTGATGCTGGCAATCTGACCGGGCTCGGTGGTGTCGGTCATCAAAATGACTTCGTTGGCCTCGATCGGGCGGATCAGACTGCGCACGACCTCCGGGCCTTCGGGGAACAGGTCCGTGATTTCGGTGAATGTGCCTTCTGGCAGATATTCGGTCGCATATTTCACATAGACCACGTCATCCGCAGTCAGGGGATCACCGAACGAAAGCGACTTGTTTGCGGCCAGCACATTGACGGTCTCGATGACCTGTGCGGCGCGCGCTCGCTCTTCTTGCAGTGCGACCTGCTGGTCGCTCATGTATCCGCGGACCATAAAGACGGCAAAGCCTGCCAGTCCCATGCCCAGGATCAGAACCAATCCGAAAACTACACGCATTGCCTTGCCTCTCGTTTATTGGTGATCGAAAACAGTTCGATCGTTCTTGCCGTTATTCGGCGACCGTCAGGGAACTTGAGATTTCCGTCGTCAGGTCACCTGCGCCGCCTGCCACTGCCAACGCGGCAGCGATCGGCAGCAATACAATCGCGGCGGTCAATACGACCCAGTCGACTGTCACCGCACCGTCTTCGTCATTCAAAAAATTCATGTTGCCTACTCTCGCTTATATTGAACCTGCATGATGCGACAAAGTGGCATGAGCATGTCCTCGCGGGGGTATTGTTGTTTCAAACCGATGGGATTGTGGTGAAACGCAGACCTCCAAGTAGACAAAGGGCCGCGCCGAAACGGCGCGGCCCCAGGGAACCAGGTCGTGGAATGACCCGTTCAGGCGTCGCTTAGCCTTCTTCGCCGCCAGCGCCGAACGTGATGTCGGGAACGGTGGTGGTGGACAGCTCGGTTGCGATGTTGTCGGCCATTGCGTTTGCACCGCCAGCGACCTTTGCGCCGACTGCCACACCCAGAACAACGATACCTGCGGTCAGAACGACCCAGTCAACCGTCACTGCACCGTCTTCGTCGTTGTAGAAAGCTTTGATAAAGTTCATCATTTTGTAGTCCCTCCTCAGGGGTTTAGCTGGTTTGCATCCCTTGCCGGATCTTAGCGCGCCGGCCTCTTCTTGGCCCGCTCCCCGTCTTGGATGAACACTTATAGCCGTCGGAATGCGTCATCATTTGGACCTGTCTGGTGCTTTTTCAGGCCGCCTAAAAAAACCGCACGAAAATTATCTAAGCTACTGATAATGTTGAAAATAAAAATGTATAATACCTTTATAAACTCCGACTTTACGTGACATATTGCGACCAATTTGCCGCGCTCGTGGCGGACTGTTTCGCCACCGGTATCAATCAGCCGCAAAAAATGGTTCAGTTCGACAAAACAGATGCACCAAACGCATCGGCGGGCAGGACAATGTTATGATGAACGTGACGCGACTTTGCGGGGCGGCGGCCTTTGCGGCAGTTCTGTCGGCACCCGTGTGCGCGCAGGATCGACTGCAACCGGACTTTACCTTCAAACGTGTGGGCCTGCCCGAGGCAGGTGCACGGCGTCTGACCATTCAGATCGATCCCAGCGCACCCTCTGCGACAACATTCCCAAAATCGCAGGCCCAGCCAGAGGATATCGTGGCCGGGGTCGCGCTGCCGCGGCCGTCCGGGCTTGACTGGTTCTGGTCAACGGTGTCGCCTGATCGTGCGGATACAGGGCCCGGCCGTCTGCAAGAAGCCCTACGCGTGATGGCGGATCCACCCCAGGGTGCCGCAGTGCCCGAACCGCGGCTGGAAACGCTCAACGATATTGCCCGCGTGCACGGGATCGACATCATCCGTGCCACGGTCGGCACAAAGGTGTCGCCCGCTCTGGTGCTGGCCCTCATCTCGGTCGAGAGTGGTGGCCGCCCGGATGCCGTCAGCCGGGCAGGGGCCCAAGGTCTGATGCAGCTCATGCCGGACACTGCCGCCCGGTTCAAGGTCTCCAACAGCCTGTCACCGGCGGACAATATCCGGGGCGGTGTGGCCTATCTGGATTGGTTGATGGGCCATTTCGACAGTGACCCCATTCTGGTCCTCGCAGGCTACAACGCCGGCGAGGGGTCGGTCCGGGACGCCAATGGCGTCCCGCCCTTTCCTGAAACCCGTGGCTACGTGCCAAAGGTGCTGGCCGCGTTCAACGTTGCCCGCAACCTGTGCCTGACCCCGCCAGAGCTGGTCAGCGACGGTTGCGTGTTCGCGGTGAACACCTCTAGCTGATCAGTTGATGATCGTGGCCTCGGTTGCGGCGCGCAACTCTTGCTCGGTCACGCCATCGGCACATTCGATGATCTTCAGACCGCCGTCGACCACGTCGAACACGCCCAGGTTGGTGATCACCCGGTCCACGACACCCGCACCCGTCAGGGGCAGGGTGCAGGCCTTCAGCAGTTTGGACTCACCCTTCTTGTTCTGGTGATCCATGACGACGACGACACGTTTGACACCCGCAACCAGGTCCATCGCGCCGCCCATGCCCTTGACCAGCTTGCCCGGGATCATCCAGTTCGCCAGATCGCCGTTTTCGGCCACCTCCATGGCTCCCAGGATCGCACAGGCGATCTTGCCGCCCCGGATCATGCCGAAACTGGTGGCGCTGTCGAAATAGGACGTGCGGTCCAGTTCGGTGATCGTCTGCTTGCCCGCGTTGATGACGTCTGCGTCCTCTTCACCTTCGAACGGAAACGCCCCCATCCCCAGCATTCCGTTTTCGGATTGCAGGGTGATATCCTTGTCGCCGGTATAGTTTGCCACCAGCGTCGGAATCCCGATGCCAAGGTTCACATACATCCCGTCTTCCAGTTCCTCTGCCGCACGCGCGGCCATCTGATTGCGATCCCAGGGCATTATGCGGACTCCTTTTTGCGCGTAGTGCGCTGTTCGATACGCTTTTCGTGCGTGCCTTGCACAATACGGTGCACATAGACGCCGGGCAGATGGATGTGATCAGGGTCCAGCGATCCGCGCGGCACGATTTCCTCGACCTCTGCGACGCAGACCTTGCCGCACATCGCGGCGGGGACGTTGAAATTGCGTGCCGTCTTGCGGAAAATCAGGTTGCCTGTGTCATCGGCCTTCCACGCCTTGACGATGGCCAGATCGGCGACGATCCCGCGCTCCATGATATAGGTTTCGCCGTCGAAATCCTTGTGGTCCTTGCCTTCGGCAATCTGGGTGCCGACACCGGTTTTCGTATAGAAACCGGGGATACCCGCGCCACCGGCGCGCATCCGTTCGGCCAGCGTGCCTTGCGGATTGAATTCGACCTCCAGTTCCCCCTCGAGGTACTGGCGCATGAATTCGGCATTTTCACCGACATAGGACGACATCATTTTGCGCACCTGTTTGGTCTGCAACAGGATGCCGATCCCGAAATCATCGACGCCCGCGTTGTTGGACGCAAATGTCAGACCCTTTGTGCCGGCGTCGCGGATCGCGGCCAGCAGCAGTTCGGGAATCCCGCACAGGCCAAATCCACCAGCGGCGATGAGCATGTCATCGAACAAGAGCCCATCAAGGGCCTCGCGCGCAGAGCTATAGACTTTCTTCATGGATCCCTCCGGCAAACCAGTTTGCAAGAAACTGGCGCGGGGGCGCCCAAGTGTCAACGTGATGCTGTTGACGCGTGGTCTCCGCGCAAACAAATAATGCCCGCATCCCCGCCCCGGCATCGCAGGGCGGGTGCGTTATGATCCAGCCTAGTCGGCGGATTTCTTGGCGGGTGTTTTCTTTTTCGCGGCAGGCTTCTTGGCGGCGGCCTTCTTGGCCGGTGCCTTTTTCGGCACGGCCTTTTTCTTGGTGACCTTCTTGCCGGATTTGGCCGCGCGTTCGTCGATCAGGTCGACCGCCTGCGCCATGGTCAGATCGGCCGGTTCAACCGTATCGGGGATCGTGGCGTTGATCTTTTCCCATTTGACATAGGGGCCATATTTGCCGTCGTAGATATTGACCGCGCCGCCTGCCTCCGGGTGTTCGCCCAGCTCGCGGATCGGCACGGCAGCCTTGCCGCGCCCGCCACGGCTGGCGACCTTTTCGGCCAACAGCTGCACCGCACGGTTCATGCCGACGGTCCAGACGTCCTCCAGGTCTTCCAGGTTGGCATTCGTGCCGCCCTTGTGCGACGTCGTGTCGGCATGTTTGATATAGGGGCCATATCGCCCGATGTTTGCCCAGACGTTCACACCATCCTCGGGGTGCGTGCCTATCAGGCGCGGCAGGGCAAGCAGGCGCACGCCTTCTTCCAGCGTCAGCGCCTCTGGTTCCCATGCGGCCGGTACGGACTGGCGCGGTGGTTTCGGCGTCTCCTCGGTTGCAGCACCACGCTGCACATAGGGGCCGAAACGCCCCTTGAAGATGCGGATCTCGTCGCCCTGATCCTCGCCCAGCAGCTTGCCGTCGGGGGGAATGGCACTGGCCTCTGCCTCGGGGTCGGGCGGACCAAAGGGGCGCGTGTATCGGCATTCGGGATATTGCGAACAGCCGATGAATGCGCCGCCAGACCGCGCGGTACGCATGGACAGCCGCCCTTCGCCGCAGTTGGGGCACAGACGCGGATCGCTGCCGTCCTCGGTCGGGGGGAACAGATGCGGTTCCAGCACCTCGTTGATCTTGTCCAGCACCTCGCCGATGCGCAGATCGGCGGTTTCCGCGATGGCGGCCGAAAAATCGCGCCAGAACCGTTCCAATACCTTTTTATAGTCGGCATCGCCCGCGCTGACCGCATCCAGCTGGTTTTCCAGATCGGCGGTAAAGTCGTATTCGACATAGCGGTGAAAGTAGTTCGACAGGAACGCCGTTACCAGCCGCCCCTTGTCCTGCGGGATCAGGCGATTGCGGTCTTTTTCGACATAGCCGCGATCCTGAATGGTGGTCACGATGCTGGCATAGGTTGACGGACGGCCAATGCCCAACTCTTCCATGCGCTTGACCAGCGTCGCCTCGGTATAGCGGGGCGGCGGCTGGGTGAAATGCTGCTCGCTGTCGACCGACTGCTTGGCGGTTTTCTCGCCCTGATCGATCTGCGGCAGACGTTTGTCGTCTTCGTCCGGGGTGTCGTCGCGGCCTTCTTCGTAGACGCGCAGAAAACCGTCAAACATCATGACCTGACCGTTGGCGCGCAACCCGACCTGACCGTCCGCGCTGCCGATTTCCACGACCGTGCGTTCCAGACGTGCAGCCGCCATCTGGCTGGCCAGCGTCCGTTTCCAGATCAGATCGTACAGCTTGCGCTGGTCGGCATCCGCGATCTTGGCGTCATCGACACTGACCATCATGTCGGTCGGGCGGACACATTCATGCGCTTCTTGCGCGTTCTTGGCCTTGTTCTTGTAGATGCGGGCCTCGGCGGGCACGTATTCCTTGCCGAATTTCGCGCTGATGGCCTCACGCGCGCCGGTCACGGCCTCGGGGGCCATGTCGATGCCATCGGTCCGCATGTAGGTGATCAGACCGGCCTCATACAACCGCTGCGCCACGCTCATGCAATGTTTCGCGCCCATGCCGAACTTGCGGCTGGCCTCTTGTTGCAGGGTCGAGGTCATGAAGGGCGGGCTGGGATTGCGGGTCGCGGGTTTTGCCTCGACCGATTGCACGGTCAGGTCGCGGCTGTTGACCGCCTGGACGGCCATTTCGGCCTGCGTTGCATCGGCCAGATCGAACTTGTCCAGCTTCTTGCCTGCCAGGGTCGTCAATCGCGCCTCAAAGGATTGGCCGCGCGCGTTCGTCAGCACGGCCTTGACCGTCCAGAACTCGCGGTTCTTGAACGCCTCGATCTCCATCTCGCGCTCGACGATCAGGCGCAGCGTGACCGACTGCACACGACCCGCTGATTTCGCACCGGGCAGCTTGCGCCACAGGACGGGCGACAGGTTGAATCCCACCAGATAGTCCAGCGCACGCCGCGCCAGATAGGCCTCGACCAGTGGCGCATCCACACGGCGCGGATTCTTCATCGCCTCGGTGACGGCTGTTTTCGTGATCGCGTTGAAAACCACGCGCGACGCGCTCTGGATTTTCAGGCCGCGTTTGTTGTTCAATTCCTGTTCAAGGTGCCAGCTGATCGCCTCGCCCTCGCGGTCGGGGTCGGTGGCAAGGATCAGGTTGGGGTCATTTTTCAGCGCGTCGACGATCGCCTTGATGTGTTTTTTCGAGTCGCTCGCGACTTCCCAGATCATGTCGAAATCGTTGTCAGGGTCGACTGAACCGTTCTTGGGCGGCAAGTCGCGGATGTGTCCGTAGGACGCCAGCACAGTGTAGTCACTGCCCAGATACTTGTTGATTGTCTTGGCTTTGGCGGGGGATTCGACAACGACGACGGGCATGGGAATCCTTAATATTCGGACGATATGGCTATGACCGCGCAACATGTGGCGGTTGATCAAAGGATGTCAATGCAGCTTGTCGATATCGCACGGGGCGCGTGATCACGATGTTTTTGACGTTTGATCCATGATCGGTGGTGCACGCCGTGCCGCGATTCGTCATCGCGCACCCCGGCGGTTGGTCATGGCGAACGGGCTGCGGCAGGCGTTCGGTCAGGCGATACGCGACAGCAGACCGCCGGGTTGACGCATGATCTTGCCGTCCAGTTCCAGATCGACCAACGCGGGTGCAACCTGCATCGGTTTGGCTGACAGATCGCGGATCAGTTGATCCTCGGCCATGGGCGACGGGCCCAGCCGCGCGAGGATCTGTTCGTGCAGCCGTGCAGCACTGGCCAGATCGCGGGCCGGCGGTGCGGTGGGGACATGCGTCATCACTTCGCAACGGCTGTCTGTCGGGATTGCGGACGGTCCGTTCGCGTTGTCCGCCAGGGCGCGCAATGGCGCAGGTGCCGCAACTGGACCCAGCGCCTCCAGGATATCGTGAACTGAACGCACCAGAGTGGCACCGTCGCGGATCAGCATGTTACAGCCCGCTGCCCGCGCATCAAGGGGATGCCCTGGCACCGCCAGCACGTCGCGGTGCTGGTCCAGCGCATTGCGTGCCGTGATCAGGCTGCCCGATTTTGCCGCGGCTTCGACCACGACAACCGCGCGGGACAGCCCGGCGATGATCCGGTTACGGGCTGGAAAATGCCGTGCCTGCGGTTGCAGACCCATCGGCATTTCGGACAGTCGCAGCCCACGGTCGGCAATGGCATGCGCCAGTTCCGCGTTTTCTGACGGATAGATCACATCGACACCGCCCGCCTGCACCGCAACGGTTCCGCCATCCAGCGCGGCCAGATGCGCTGCCGCATCGACCCCGCGAGCCAGGCCCGACACCACCACATAGCCTGCCTCGGTCAGGTCGGCAGCCAGTTTGCGGGCCATGCGCGTGCCCAGTGACGACGCATTCCGGGCACCCACCAAGGCGATCATCGGGCGCGCCAGCAGGGCCGGATTTCCCAGCGTCCACAGCAGCGGCGGTGCATCCGCCATATCGGCGAGCGCCGCCGGATAGTCGGGATCGTCCGTCGCAATCAACCGCGCACCTGCCGCCCGGGCCGCGCGCAATTCTGCGCTGATGACGGCAGCAGGGCAGATCCGGTAATCAGACACGCCTGCGGCCTGCGCCAGATCAGGCAGCGCCAGCAGCGCGTCAGCGGCGGTGCCGTGTTCCGCCATCAGTCGGTGATAGGTCGCGGGTCCCACCCTGCGGGATCGCAACAGACGAAGCCGGTCAAACAGGTCGCCATCCGACGGGGGGATGCAAGGTGTCTGCGGGGTGTCGGCCAAAGTCATGCGTGCCTCGTCTGCTGCAAGACACAGGCTAGAATCGAACTCTTAACCGCAGATGAACGGCTGACGGATTTTAGGCGGACCCGCCGACGGTCAAGCCGCCGATCATCAGGCTGGGCTGGCCCACGCCCACGGGGACCCACTGTCCGGCCTTGCCGCAATTCCCGATTCCGGGGTCCAGTGCCAGATCATTGCCGATCGCGCGGATCTGTTTCAGCGCTGTCGCGCCGTCACCGATCAGCGTGGCACCTTTGACCGGCGCGCCGATCCGCCCGTCTCTGACTCGGTAGGCCTCGGTGCAGGAAAACACGAACTTGCCGTTGGTGATATCGACCTGCCCGCCACCGAAACCCACGGCATAAATCCCGTCCTTGAGGTCGCGCACCATGTCTTGAGGGTCGGCATTACCCGCAAGCATATAGGTATTCGTCATGCGCGGCATTGGCGCGTGGGCATAGCTTTCGCGGCGACCGTTGCCGGTCGGTTCCACACCCATCAGGCGCGCGTTCTGGCGGTCCTGCATGTAGCCGACCAGCACACCGTCCTCGATCAGCACATTCTTGGCGCTGGGCGTGCCTTCGTCATCGACGGTGATCGACCCGCGGCGGTCGGGTATCGTGCCGTCGTCCAGCACGGTCACGCCCTTGGCCGCGATCTGCTGGCCCATCAATCCGGCAAAGGCACTAGACCCCTTGCGGTTGAAGTCACCCTCCAGCCCGTGACCGATCGCCTCGTGCAGCAGGATGCCGGGCCAACCCGGTCCCAAGACCACGTCCAACACGCCAGCGGGGGCCGGTTCCGCCTGAAGGTTGATCAACGCGATGCGCAGCGCCTCGCGGGCAATGCCCTGCCAATGGTCCCGGTCGATCAGGCCCAGCAGCGATGCGCGACCGCCGCCGCCCATGCCACCCGATTCCCGTCGTCCGTCCTGTTCGACGATGACGCCGATGTTGATCCGGCTCATCGGGCGGGTGTCGGTGACCAGCACGCCGTCGGGGCGCAGGATCGCGACCTCTTGCAACGACGCCCCGAGAGAGACGGTCGCCTGAACGACGCGCGGGTCCAGATCGCGACAAAAGGCGTCGATTTCGCGCAGCAGGTCGATTTTCGCGGGAAACGTCGCCTCGCTGACCGGATCGACATCACTGTACAACCGCTCGTTCGTGCCCTTTGGTCCGGCGGCAAGCGTGCCGCCACCGTCACCCACGGCCAGCCGCGCCGTTGACACGGCACGCCCCAGCGCGTGTTCGTCGATGGTCGTGGAATGCGCGTAACCTGCGGTTTCGCCGCGCACGGCGCGCAGTCCGAACCCTTCGGCAGCATCAAAGCTGGCGGTTTTCACATGACCATCATCCAGCACCAGACTCTCGGACCGGCGGCGTTCGATGAACAGTTCTCCGTCATCGGCCCCCCGGACCGCCTCTTGCAGATGAGAAAGCGCCGTGTCCCGGTCCAGATGTGTCTCGAACGGGCGGAATGGGGCGTCTGACATCGGGCTCTCCGGTAGGGGCGCGGTCGGATGGGCGTCCGATTGCCGCAAGCTGGGTTCTTGAGTTGTCCGTCAAGATATGGGACACGGTGCCAAAGTTACAACGGGATTCCGTCTCGCCACGGATCGGATCGCGCAGGGCGCGGACAACGAAGGGAAGCGAAAATGGGTTTGAGCAACGTCGCCAAAACCGGATGGGCCACACTGGGTCTGATGATGGCCGGCAGCATGGCTACGGCACAGGATGTCAGCCAGGATCTGCCGGTGATCGGCGCACCCGAACAAGGGGGTATGGGCTTTCAGGCGGCTGCGACATCCATCGCGCGTGACGTGCACTGGCTGGACAACCTGCTGTTGGTCATCATTACCGTCATCACCCTGTTCGTCACGGGTCTGCTTGCCTGGGTCGCGATCAAGTACAATCACAAGTCCAACCCGACACCCGCACGGTTCACCCACAACAGCCCGCTGGAAATCGCATGGACTGTCGTGCCGATCGTGATTCTGGTCTTTATCGGTGCATTCAGCCTGCCGGTCCTGTTCAACCAGCAGGAAATCCCCGAGGGCGACATCACGATCAAGGTGACGGGCTACCAGTGGTACTGGGGCTACGAATACGTCGATGACGGCGTGTCCTTTGAATCCTTCATGCTGGCCGAGGACGAACTGGCCGACTACGGCTATGACGAAAGCCTGTATCGCCTCGCCACCGACCAGCCGGTCGTGATTCCCGTGGGTGCAACCATCGTGATGCAGCTGACGGGTGCTGACGTGATCCACTCGTGGACCATCCCCGCATTCGGGGTCAAGCAGGACACCGTGCCGGGTCGCCTCGCGCAACTGTGGTTCGCCGCCGAAGAAGAAGGCGTGTATTTCGGCCAGTGTTCCGAGCTTTGCGGCAAGGACCACGCCTTCATGCCCATTACCGTCAAGGTCGTGAGTGAAGAGGCCTACGCCGACTGGCTGGAAGAGGCCAAGGTCCAGAACCCCGCCTGATCCGACGCGCGGGCCAGCCCCGCGACGGCACATACCGCAAGATCTGAACGGCCTTGCCCCCGCTGGCAGGGCCGCTCTTTGATGAATGATTGGAAGGCACGACCATGTCCGACATGAGCCTGCACGAAACAGTCGCAGAAACCGAGTACGAGGCGCAGATGGGCGATTATTTCGCCCTGCTCAAACCGCGTGTCATGTCGCTGGTAGTCTTTACCGCGCTGGTCGGTCTGATCGTGGCACCCGTCGGCGTGCATCCGTTCATCGGTTTCGTCGCGATCCTGTGCATTGCTGTCGGGGCAGGGGCGTCCGGCGCGCTGAACATGTGGTGGGATGCCGATATCGACGCACGCATGCGCCGCACGGCCAAGCGTCCCATCCCCGATGGCCGGGTAAAGCCGGGCGAGGCGCTGGGCATCGGCATGGCGCTGTCGGGATTTTCCATCGTGCTTCTGGCACTCGCGACCAATTTCGTAGCGGCAGGGCTGCTTGCGTTCACGATCTTTTTCTACGCGGTCGTCTATTCGATGTGGCTGAAACGCGCGACGCCGCAGAACATCGTGATCGGCGGGGCCGCGGGGTCCTTTCCTCCGATGATCGGCTGGGCTGTGGCGACAGGCGGTGTCGGGATCGAGTCAATTCTGATGTTCGCGCTGATCTTTATGTGGACGCCGCCGCATTTCTGGGCGCTCGCCCTGTTCGTGAAAACCGACTACGGGGATGCGGGCGTGCCCATGCTGACCGAAACCCACGGTCGCCGCAGCACACGCAACCATGTGCTGGCCTATTGCCTGCCGCTGGTCGCCGTGGCCATCGGGCTTGGCTTCACGTCCATCGGCGGCTGGGTCTACCTGACGGTCGCCGTCTTCTTCAACGCCTGGTTCCTCAAGGGCTGCTACGACATCTGGCACCGAGACGAGGCGCAGGCCGAGGCCGACAAGTACAAGGTCGAGATCCAGACCTTCAAGGTCTCGCTCTACTACCTGTTTGCGCATTTTGGTGCGCTTTTGATTGAGGCCGCGCTGCGGTCAGGAGGGCTGTAATGGCTTTACGTGTCGAACATGAACTGCATAACCGCCGCCGCGGTCGCAACACTGGCGTGGGCCTGCTTTTGATCGGGTTTCTGGCCATTGTCTTTGGTCTGACCATCACCAAGGTCCTGCAACTGGGCGACGCCCGCAAGTTTGAGACATTTGACCACGTGGCGCGTCCCCAGATTATCCCTCAAGATGAGGTCGAAACAGGAGGGACCAACTGATGCTATTTCCGAAACTTCAGGGACCGAACCGGACCGTTGCACAACTGGTCAGCGTCGTGGTGCTGATGGGCGGTCTGGCATGGGCATCGGTGCCGTTCTACGACTGGTTCTGTCGGGTCACGGGCTTTGGCGGGGCCACCAACGTCGCCGAGGCCGGGTCCGACATGATTCTCGACCAGACGATCACCGTGCGGTTCGATTCCAGCCTTGACCGCGACATGCCTTGGACGTTCAAACCTGTCGAACGCGAAATGACCCTGCGCATCGGCGAAACCGGTCTGGCCTTTTACGAGGCGCACAACCCGACCGACCGGCCCGTGGCCGGGCAGGCCGCCTATAACGTCACCCCCTACGAGGCAGGCGGCTTTTTCGACAAGATCGAATGCTTTTGTTTCACCGAACAAGTGCTGCAACCGGGTGAAACGGTCCTGATGCCCGTCAGCTTCTTTGTGGACCCGGCCATCGTGAACGATCGCGACGCGAAATTCGTGCACACCATCACGCTGGGCTATACCTTTTATGAAATCGAGGATTTCGAGCCGATCGAACAGGCCGCGATTGATCCTCAAAGCTTGACCACACCGTCGGTCACCGCCATAGACAACGACTAACGACAGCCGCAGGGAACGCTCAAATGGCCCACGAAAAAGACCACGACTATCACATTCTTCCGCCCTCCGTCTGGCCGTTCCTCGGTGCGGTCGGCGCGTTCATCATGCTGTTCGGCGCTGTCCTTTGGATGCCGAAACAGGGCGGTGGCCCCTGGATGTTCCTCGTCGGTCTGGCGATCGTGCTCTACGTCATGTGGGGCTGGTGGGGCGACGTCATCAAGGAAAGCCTTGTTGGCGATCACACCCCTGTTGTCCGCATCGGTCTGCGCTACGGCTTCATCATGTTCATCATGTCCGAAGTCATGTTCTTTGCCGCGTGGTTCTGGTCGTTCTTCAAGAACGCCATGTACCCGATGGGCCCTGACAGCCCCGCCGTTGACGGTGTCTGGCCGCCGGTGGGAATTGAAACATTCGATCCCTGGCATCTGCCGCTGATCAACACGCTGATCCTGCTGTGTTCGGGCGCTGCCGCGACATGGGCGCACCACGCGCTGGTCCACGAGGACAACCGCGAGGACGTGAAATACGGTCTGATCCTCGCCGTCGTGCTGGGTGTGATCTTTACCTTCTTCCAAGCCTACGAGTACAGCCACGCCGCATTCGGCCTCGCCGGCAACGTCTATGGCGCGAACTTCTTCATGGCGACGGGTTTCCACGGTGCGCACGTCATCATCGGCACGATCTTCCTAGCTGTCTGCCTGATCCGCGTCTACAAGGGCCACTTTACCGCCGAAAAGCACGTAGGCTTCGAGGCTGCTGCCTGGTACTGGCACTTTGTCGACGTGGTCTGGCTGTTCCTCTTTGCCGCCGTCTACGTCTGGGGCGGCTGACACTCTGTATCTTGACGACGCAAGGGCGGCCCTCGGGTCGCCCTTTTGCGTCAGACCCTTCACCCCTCCGGTCAAACAGGCTAAGGCTGCGCGACTGCAACAACTGGTGATCCGCGTGCGCAAACTGATCTTTCCGATCCTGCTGGCCCTGTCCGGGACGGCCATCCTGATCAGCCTTGGCGTCTGGCAGATCCAGCGTCTGCAATGGAAAACCGCAATCCTCGCGCAGATCGAAACGGAAATCGCGGCGCCGCCTGTTGCTATCCCTGCCACCCCTGATCCGGCCGCCGACCGCTATCTGCCCGTGACAGCGACCGGCACCCTGACCGGCGACGTTCTGCACGTCCTCGTCAGCACCGAGGAAAACGGCGCAGGCTACCGCACCGTCAGTGCCTTCGAAACGGACGGGCGGCGCGTGCTGCTGGACCTTGGTTTCGTTGGTTTTGGCGACCGGGACATCGCGCTGCCCGCGGGCGAAATCACCGTCACCGGCAACCTGTTGTGGCCGGACGAGGTTGACGGTTTTACCCCGGATCCCGAACCCACTGGCCTGTGGTTTGCCCGCGATGCGGACGCCATGTCCGCCACCCTCGGGACAGAACCGTTTTTCATCGTGGCCCGCGACATCCAGCCGGGCAGCCCGACCGTCCCCATGCCCGTCGGCACCAGTGGCATCCCGAACGACCACCTGTCCTATGCGGTGACGTGGTTTTTGCTGGCCCTCGGCTGGCTGGCCATGTCGGGCCTTTTCATTTTCCGCACGCTGCGACCCAAGGAGCACTGACATGCGCTATATTTCCACCCGTGGGCAGGCTCCTGTCCTGACGTTTGAACAGGCGATGCTGACCGGGTTGGCCCGCGACGGCGGTCTGTATGTGCCCGAATCCATCCCGACGCTGTCGACCGATCAGATCGCCGCCATGGCGGGTCAGAGCTACGAAGAAATCGCCTATACCGTGATGCGTCCGTTCATCGGTGATACCTTCAGCGACGACCAGTTCCGCGACTTGATCGGGCAGGCCTACGCCGGTTTCGGCCACGCGGCCCGCGCGCCACTGGTGCAACTGGCCCCCAATCATTTCCTGCTGGAACTGTTCCACGGCCCGACTCTGGCGTTCAAGGATTTCGCCATGCAGCTGATCGGCCAGATGTTCGAGGCCGCCCTGACCCGGTCCGGCGACCGCGTGACCATCGTGGGGGCGACGTCAGGCGACACCGGGTCCGCTGCGATCGAGGCGTTTCGCGGCTTGGATGCCGTCGACGTGTTCATCCTCTATCCGCATGGCCGGGTGTCAGAGGTGCAGCGCCGCCAGATGACGACCCCCACCGAATCCAACGTCCACGCCATCGCGGTGGACGGCGATTTCGATGACTGTCAGGCCATGGTCAAGGACATGTTCAACGACTTTCAGTTCCGCGAAGACGTGCGCCTTGCCGGTGTGAACAGCATCAACTGGGGCCGTGTTCTGGCGCAGGTGGTCTATTACTTCTCCTCTGCTGTCTCCTTGGGCGCACCCCTGCGCGAGGTCAGCTTTACCGTACCGACGGGCAATTTCGGCGATGTCTTTGCGGGCTTTATCGCCAAACAGATGGGCCTGCCGATCCGTGATCTGGTCGTCGCCACCAACACCAACGACATCCTGCACCGTACGCTGGAAACCGGTGCCTATACCAAGGGGACGGTCACCCCGACGATCAGCCCTTCGATGGACATTCAGGTCTCGTCCAACTTTGAGCGCGCGCTGTTCTACGCCTACGGGCAGGATGGCGCAGCCGTCGCAGGCCAGATGGATGACCTGAAACGGGGCGGGTTTACTGTGTCCCAGGGGGCCATCGACGCGCTGCGTGAAACCTACAAATCCGGCCGGGCCTCCGAACAGGAAACATCGGACGCCATCACCGCCTATGTGCGCGACCACGGTGAATTGCTGTGCCCGCATACCGCAGTGGGCACCCAGGTGGCCGAGGCGCATCTGGGCACCACGCCCATGGTGACGCTGGCGACGGCGCACCCGGCGAAATTCCCGGCAGCGGTGGAACGCGCCACAGGCATCCACCCCCCCTTGCCCCCGCGCATGGCCGACCTGTATGACCGCGACGAACGGATCACACGGGCCGCACACGATTTGCCCGCCATCCAGAAAATCATCAAGGATCGGATCGCCACTTGACCATCGAGCTGCACACGCTGTCCAACGGCCTTCGCGTCGTCACCGAACACATGCCCGGACTGGCCTCGGCCTCTGTCGGGATCTGGGTGAACGCGGGCGGACGGCACGAAACGGCATCCCAGAACGGCATTGCGCATTTTCTGGAACACATGGCGTTCAAGGGCACGAAACGGCGCAGCAGCCTGCAAATTGCCGAGGCGATCGAGGACGTGGGCGGCTATATCAACGCCTACACCAGCCGCGAGACGACGGCCTATTACGCCCGCGTGCTCGAGGCTGACGTGGGTCTCGGCATTGACGTGATTTCCGACATCCTGCTGAATCCCCTGTTCGAGGACCGCGAGATCGAGGTCGAGCGCGGTGTGATCCTGCAAGAGATCGGGCAGGCGCTGGACACGCCGGACGACATCATTTTCGACTGGTTGCAGGAAACGGCGTATCCCGGCCAGGCCCTTGGTCGCACCATTCTGGGACCAGAGGAACGTGTTGCGCAGTTCACGCGTGACGATCTGACGGGCTTTGTCGGTCAGCACTACGGTCCGAACCAGATGATCCTCGCGGCCGCCGGTGCGGTGGACCACGACGCCATCGTGGCCGAGGCTGAACGCCTGTTCGGCCACCTGCCGCCCGCACCCCGCGCCGGACTGATCGAGCCCGCCCGCTTTGCCGGGGGCGAACGCCGCGAAACCAAATCGCTGGAACAGGTTCATTTCGCACTTGGATTCGAGGGGCCGGACTACCGCGACCCGGAAATTTATACCGCGCAGATCTACGCCAGCGCGATGGGCGGCGGCATGTCGTCCCGCCTGTTTCAGGAAATCCGCGAAAACCGCGGGCTGTGCTACACCATCTTTGCCCAGGCCGGTGCCTACGAGGATACCGGCATGACCACGATCTACGCAGGCACCAGTGCCGCCGAGATCGCCCAGCTGGCCACCGTGACGATTGACGAGATGAAACGCGCCGTGGAGGATCTGTCCGCAGCCGAGGTCGCCCGCGCCCGCGCCCAGATGAAGGCAGGGCTGTTGATGGGGCTTGAAAGCCCGTCGAACCGTGTCGAACGTCTGGCCCGTGTACTGGCAATCTGGGACCGTATCCCGCCCCTGTCGGAAACCATCGAACGCATCGACGCCGTGACCACGGGTGACGTGCGCAAATTCGCCGAACGCACGCTGCAGTCCGGGGCCGCGCTGACCCTTTATGGTCCGTCCAACGACGCCCCCACGCTGGATGCGCTGCGGGCGCAGATTGCGGCCTGACGGTGCTGCGCGCGCGCAAGGTGCGTCTGGAAACGGAACGGCTGACGCTGCGCGCGCCCGTCCACGCCGATTTTCGCGCCTGGGCTGCCCTGCGGCGTGACAGCGCAGATTTCCTGCAGAAATGGGAACCGACGTGGGCGGCTGACCATTTCAGCCGCAAGAGTTTCACCAACCGCGTCTATTGGTCCCAGCGGTCGATCACGCAGGGCACCGCTGTTCCGCTGTTCCTGATCCGCCGTGACGACAACACACTGCTGGGTGCGATCACGCTGGACAACATCCGGCGCGGCCCTGCGCAGGCAGGGACCACAGGCTACTGGATCGGCGCGCCTTTCGCGCGTCAGGGCTACATGCGCGAGGCGATCGAGGCCGTGGTGCACTACGCCTTTACGAAACTCGACCTCAGCCGGATCGAGGCAGGTTGCCTGCCCGAAAACACCGCGTCGCGTCGCCTTCTGGAACAAACGGGCTACAAATACGAAGGGGTGGCGCAAAGCTATCTGCAGATCGACGGGCGTTGGCGCAACCATGTGCTCTACGCCAACCTGCGACACGACCGACGGGGCAAGACGGACGCCGGCTAGGCGGTCCGGCCCGATAAATGGGGCAAGACATGTTTACACCAGCCACTGATGCCAACCTCGCGGACCTGCGCGCGGCCCTGCCGGACGGCACGTTCAAGGATGCGACAGACAGCTACCTGACCGAACCGCGCGGCCGCTGGCAGGGGGCTGGCACCGTCGTTGCCCCCGGCACCACCGACGCGGTGTCCAGCATCCTTGCCTATTGCAATGACCACCGCATCGCGGTCGTGCCCTACGGCGGCGGGACGGGTCTGGTCGGCGGACAGTTGATGGGCAAGGGGGCCGTGCCGCTGGTGCTGTCGCTTGAACGCATGACCGCCATCCGTGACCGGTTCCCGTCCGAGAACGTACTGGTGGTCGAGGCGGGTGCCATCCTTGCCGACGTGCAGGCCGAGGCGGAACGCCTGGGCCGCCATTTCCCGCTGTCGCTGGCCTCCGAAGGATCGGCGCGCATCGGCGGTTTGCTGTCCACGAATGCAGGCGGTGTGAATGTCCTGCGCTATGGCAACGCCCGCGCACAATGTCTGGGGCTCGAGGTGGTGCGCCCCGACGGCACGATCTGGCACGGACTGACGCGCCTGCGCAAGGACAACACCGGATACGACCTGCGCGATCTGTTCATCGGTGCCGAAGGCACGCTGGGCATCATCACTGCCGCGGCTTTGCGGCTGGTGCCGCAGCCCGTGCGCATCGGTGCGGCAATGATGGCCGTGCCTTCGCCGCAGGCCGCCCTCGATCTGCTTGGCATCGCGCAGGGGCGGTTGGGCGATGGTATCTCTGCGTTTGAAATCATCCACCGTCAGGGCCTCGATTTCCTGGCCGAGGTCGGGCCGGATGTGAAACCGCCCTTTGCCGAAACGCCCGACTGGATGGTGCTGATCGACGTGGGCTTGCCCGCGGGCCTGTCGCCGGACACGGCGCTGGAGGATCTGTTCACCGAGGCCGTCGCCGCCGATCTGGTCATCGACGGCGTCATCGCGCAATCCATGGCCGACCGCGCCGCGTTCTGGAAAATCCGCGAAAGCATCCCCGAGGCGAACCGCCGCATCGGGTCGATCAGTTCGCATGACATCTCTGTCCCGCTCAGCGCGGTGCCTGAATTCATCGCACGGGGCGCACCGGTGCTGGCCGAAATCGGGCATTTCCGGATCAATTGTTTTGGGCACCTTGGCGACGGCAACCTGCACTACAACGTCTTTCCCATGCCCGGCCGCAACCGCGCCGATTACGAGGCCGAACGCCCCGCCGTGAAAAAGGCGGTGCACGATCTGGCCCATGCCTTTGGCGGGTCAGTCAGCGCCGAACACGGTGTCGGCAGGCTCAAGGTGGGTGATCTGGAAACCTACAGCGATCCTGCCAAGCTGGCGATGATGCGCGCGATCAAGGATGCGCTGGACCCGCATGGCATCATGAACCCCGGAGCCGTGCTGCGGCAGGCCTAGCCTTTCGGCTTAACCATTCGTTCACCCGAATCGTTCAAACACGTCACAGCGGTAAATCCGCTGCACGTGTGGGTGCAATGACCCCGCTGCGGGCCTCGAACGGGCCAAACTGGCAAAGTCAGCGCAGCGGGGGCGTCTTGCTTTTTGGCCTATTCGCCTGCGTAGGCACACAGCGCATGGACATCCATGTTCATGCCTTCCAACTTGGCCCGTCCGCCCAGGTCGGGCAGGTCGATGATGAACGCACAGCCAACGACCTCTGCACCCAGCTTTTCGCACAGCTTGATCCCGGCCTCGGCGGTGCCGCCTGTCGCCAACAGATCGTCCACGATCAACACGCGTTCACCCGGCTGCAACGCGTCATCGTGAATTTCGACGACCGCCTCGCCGTATTCCAGCGTATAGGCCTGTTCGATGGTCCGCGCGGGCAGCTTGCCCTTTTTGCGGATCGGCACGAACCCCTTGGACAGCTGGTGCGCGATGGCCCCGCCCAGAATGAAACCGCGCGCCTCCAGTCCCACGACCTTGTCGATCTGCATGCCCGCATAGGGGTGCAGCAACTGGTCGATCGCGATGCGGAACCCGCGCGGGTCCGCAAACAGGGTCGTCACGTCGCGGAACATGATGCCTTCGTGCGGGAA
This sequence comes from Loktanella sp. DSM 29012, assembly GCF_900110705.1. Classification (GTDB taxonomy): domain Bacteria; phylum Pseudomonadota; class Alphaproteobacteria; order Rhodobacterales; family Rhodobacteraceae; genus Loktanella; species Loktanella gaetbuli. Next base: position 826,952 of record NZ_FOEJ01000001.1, read on the forward strand.
ATCGGGGATCGTGCGGATATAGTCTTCGACGGTTTTCATGTCTTGTCCTTTGGGGTCAGCACACGGCCAGCGACCGCATCCAGTTTTGCAATCAGATCGGGGTCGCGCCGGTCGGGCGCGGTCATGATGGCATGGGTCAACGCAGTATCACAGCCCGCGGCGCAGCCTGTTGGCAGATCCGCGGCCAGCGCCACGACCAGATCACGGGCCTTGGTGCCGTTGCCCTGCAGGGTTGCGATCACATCCGATACGTCCACCGACCCGTGGTCGGGGTGCCAGCTGTCGAAATCGGTGATCATCGCAACCGAGGCATAATGCAGCTCTGCCTCGCGGGCGAGCTTGGCCTCTGGCATGTTGGTCATGCCGATCACGTCGGCCCCCCAGACGTCACGGTACATCACACTTTCCGCACGGGTGGAAAACTGCGGACCTTCCATCGCGAGGTATGTGCCACCCGCGTGGACATTGATGCCCACACTGCGGGCCGCCGTCACACAGGCCGCCGACAGTGCGTCGCATACCGGGTGGGCCACGCTGACGTGCCCCACACAGCCGGGGCCAAAGAATGACTTGTCCCGCGCAAACGTCCGATCGATGAACTGATCGACCACCACGAAATCACCCGGCGGCATGTCCGCCCGGAACGATCCGCAGGCCGACAGGCTGACCACGTGGGTGCAGCCCAGCCGTTTCAGCGCGTCGATGTTCGCGCGGTAAGGGACGGACGTCGGCGTATGCACATGCCCACGCCCATGACGCGGCAGGAACGCCAGCGGCTGATCGCCCAGCGTGCCGGTCAGGATTGCGTCCGAGGGCACACCAAAGGGGCTATCGACGTCCTGCCACGCGGCGTCCGCAAGGCCGGGGATGTCATACAACCCCGATCCGCCGATAATACCTAACCTGCCGCGCATGTCGTCCCCTGCGTTGTGCCCGTCCCGTTGTGACCACTGCGCCCGTGCCGCGCAACCACTAAGCCCGTCGGGGGTGACAATCGCGGCCCCGTGTCGTAGGGGCGGCACAACAGATTTCAAAGACAGGTTTTCCTATGGCCCGCCGCGCGCTCTTGGCGAATTTCGCCGATTCCATCGCCCTGACCGATCCCAGCGCCCCGCTGACTGCCGGTCGGCTGCGGATCGAGGTTCTGTCAGGCCTCACGGTGGCCCTCGCCCTCGTGCCAGAGGCGGTCGCTTTTGCCTTTGTCGCGGGCGTGCCGCCGCTGGTGGGCCTTTATGCCGCGTTCATCGTCGGCCTCGTGACCGCACTGATCGGTGGGCGTCCGGGGATGATTTCCGGGGCGACGGGTGCGCTGGCCGTGGTCATGGTCAGCCTAGTTGCGGTGCACGGCATCGAATACCTCTTTGCCACTGTGGTTTTGATGGGGCTGATCCAGTTGGTCGTCGGTATCATGCGCTGGGGCAAATTCATCCGGCTTGTGCCACACCCGGTCATGCTGGGCTTTGTGAACGGGCTGGCCATAGTGATTTTCATGGCGCAGCTGTCGCAATTTCAGGTGCCCGGCACCGCCGTCGCGACCGGACATGGCATGTCGGGTGGCGAATGGCTGTCTGGCTTGCCGTTGATCATCATGCTGGTCCTGACGTTCCTGACCATGGCGATCATCTGGCTCATGCCCAAGATCACCAGTTTTGTCCCCGCCCCGCTGGCCGGGATCGGGATCGTCGCGGCCATCGTGATCCTGTTCGGTGTGGATACACCCGTGGTCGGCGACCTTGCATCCATCGAGGGCGGCCTGCCGCCGTTCCATATTCCGCAGGTTCCGCTGACACTCGAGACGCTTCAGATCATCCTGCCGTACGCGCTGATCCTCGCCGCCATCGGCCTGATCGAGAGCCTGCTGACACTGAATCTGGTCGGTGAAATGACCAACCAGCGTGGTGGTGCCTCACAGGAATGCATCGCGCAGGGTGCGGCCAACACGATCACCGGGTTCTTTGGTGGCATGGGCGGCTGCGCAATGATCGGTCAGTCAATGATCAACGTGAAATCGGGCGGTCGGACCCGCGTCGCCGGGATCGCCGCAGCCCTGTTTTTGCTGGCGTTCATCCTGTTCGCATCCGGTCTGATCGCGCAGATCCCGCTGGCGGCACTCGTGGGCGTGATGTTCATGGTGGTGATCGGAACCTTTGCCTGGAACAGCTTTACCATCATGCGCAAGGTGCCCAAATCCGACGCCTTCGTCATCGTGCTGGTGACCGTCGTGACGGTCATGACCGACCTCGCCACCGCCGTTCTGGTCGGTGTGGTCGTGTCGGCCTTGGTCTATGCCTGGGGCAACGCCAGCCGCATCTACGCCAGCACCTACACCACACCCGAAGGGGCCAAGGTCTACCAGATCCAGGGGCCGCTGTTCTTTGGCTCTGCCGAAGGATTCTCCGAACTCTTTAAACCAGAAGAGGACCCCGGCTTGGTGATTGTCGATTTCGAAAACAGCCGCGTGGTGGACCAGTCGGCCTTGCAAGCGATCGAGGCTGTCGCCGCGAAATACAACGCGGCAGGCAAGCATATCCAGCTGCGCCACCTCAGCCGCGACTGCCATCGCCTGCTGTCAAAGGCGGGTCACCTGATGGTCGATAGTGACGATGACCCCGATTACGCGCTTGCCGTCGATTATTCGGTGCGCACGGGCATTTTCGGCGCGGGCCACTGACCCGCGCCCGCCGTGCCGGTCATTCGCCGGGACGGCCCATCTCGAACACGTTTTCCACCACCGAAAAATCGCGATAACCCAATCGGCTGACCGGCTTCACGGCGGTGACGTCGAACATGCCGTCCTTGATGAACCGATCATCGATGTGGATGCCCACCACCTCGCCGAACACGGCATAGTTGGCGGCACCTTCCAGTTTGATGATCTGGCGCAGTTCGCATTCCAGCACGGCGGGGGCTGCGGCGACAAAGGGACAGTCGATTGTGGTGCACTGGCCCTTTTCCAGACCCGTCAGTTCAAATTCGTCGACATCCGCGCGCCAGCCGCCGGAACTGTGATTCATCTGCTCCTTGAGGTCGAAGGACACCACGTTGCAGGCAAACACGCCGGTGTCGTTGATATTGGCCAGCGAATCCTTGGTCCCCGGACGGTCGGGTTTTGCGCCCAGTGACGCGAACATCACCTGCGGCGGCGTATAGGCGACGGCGTTGAAAAACGAATAGGGGGCCAGATTGTCCCGCCCGTCCGCGCCGCGTGTCGAAATCCATCCGATGGGGCGCGGTGTCACCAGCGCGTTGAACGGGTTGTGCGGCAGGTCGTGGCCGTCTTTGGGGCGATAGAACATGGCGGTCTCTTTCCTATGGGTCGATACAAGTTTAGCCTACCCACAAGGCACGACCAGAGCAGAAGACGAACAGCATGGATATCACCACCGCACAAGAGCGGCCCGACGACCACTGGGAGGTCGAGGCCCTCTATGACCTCTGTTTTGCGCCCGGTCGGACAGCCCTTTCGTCCTATCGCCTGCGGGATGGCGTCGATCCCGTGGCGCAATTGTGCCTTGTCGCCCGCGATGGCTATGGTCAGGTTGCGGGCGCGATCCGTCACTGGCCCGTCTGCGTGGGGGGCAAGCCTGCGGTTCTGCTTGGCCCCGTGGCCGTGCACCCCACTCACCAAGGCGAAGGCATCGCGGCCCTGCTGATCTGGCGCTGTCTGGAAATCGCGGCCAAGGCGGGTCATCCGCGCATGATGCTGGTCGGTGACGAACCCTACTACGGCCGTTTCGGATTTCGTCGCCTGACCGATGTGACCATGCCGCCCCCCACCAACCCTGACCGGGTCTTGGGGATCGCATTGCGGCGCGGTGGCTGGGACGGCGTGACAGGGTCCGTGACACCGGCCACAGATTGCAAATGAACACGGCACGCATATCTTTGTGACAGCGCTGCGGAGGCTGACATGACCAACCCCGATCCCACGACAGACGATCACCTGCCCCTCACCGCCGAGGTCGAGGACCGTATTCGCGCCTTGGCGCACCGCCAGCGCCGGGCCAATGGCCTGATGATGCGGGCGATCAATTTCGTGGGCGGGCAGGTGGATGATACGCTCAAACTGTTGCCTGCCGGCGCGCGCGGCCAGATCGACACCGCCGTGCGCGCGGCACTGGAACGCAGTTTCGACATTGCCGCCAGATCACGCGAAGGGGCCGCCGGTCAGGCCGTCCAATCCGATGCCGCCCACAAGGCGATGGCGACCCTGTCCGGGGCCATCGGCGGCTTTGGCGGGTTGCCCACGGCGCTGGCGGAATTGCCCGTGGCCACCACGATGATCTTTCGTGCGGTGCAGGGCGTCGCGGCGCAGTACGGTGAGGACCCGACCAGCATGCAGACCCGCATGGATTGTCTGGCTGTCTTTGGTGCCGGCAGCGCCCAGGGCGAAAGCATCGACACCGCCTTTATCGGGGCGCGGCTGGGGCTGACGGGGGCCGCGGTGCATAGCCTGATCGGGCGCGTCGCCCCGCGTTTCGCGACCCTGCTGACGCAGAAACTGGCGACACAGGCCGTCCCGATCCTGGGGGCTGCTGCCGGGGCCGGGACCAATTACGCCTTTACCCAGTATTTCGTCGAAATGGCCCATGTGCATTTCGGCCTGCGCCAACTGTCGCGCCGCCACGGCGAAGACGCGGTGCTGACCCTGTTCCACGCCACACTCAGCGACGCGCGCCCACCCGCCAAAACCGCCTAAAGCCGGCTTTTCAGATAGCCGCTGACGGCGTCGCGTGCGGACAGATCGCCCTTGGCCCAAGCGTCATCCATGACGGCCCGCACCTCGTTCAGATCGACACGGCGCAGCAGGTGTTTCACGGGGCCGACCGATGCAGGCCGCATCGACAGGGACCGGAACCCGCAAGCCGCGAGGCAGATCGCCTCCAGCGGGCGGCCCGCATCCTCGCCGCAGAACGACAGGTGGGTGCCCGCATCGGCGCAGCGTTTGACGACCATTTGCAGGAACGTCAGGAAACTGTGGTTCAGCGTGTCATAACGACGCCGCACCCGTTCGTTTTCGCGATCAGCGGCATAGAAAAACTGTTTCAGGTCGTTGCCACCGACCGAGATGAAATCGACCTCCTGGAAAAATGCATCCGGGGCGAACCCCAGCGACGGCGTTTCCAGCATGGCACCGACGTTCAGCGGCGCGGGCAGGGGGTTGCCCAGGATCTTTTCGCGGGCCAGCACCTTGTCCAGTTCGGCGCGTGCTGCGCGGTATTCCGACAGCAGCGTGATGAACGGGAACATGACCGTCAGCGGCCCGCCGTTTGCGGCCCGCACCAGCGCCTGTAGCTGCATCCGCAGGATGCCCGGCTTGTCCAGACCGACCCTGATCGCACGCCAGCCCATCGCGGGGTTGGGCTCGTCGTTGGGTTTCATGTAGGGCAGGACCTTGTCCGACCCGATATCCAGCGTCCGGAATGCAATCGGTTTGCCACCCGAGGCCTTCATCACCCGCGCATACAGTGCCGACAGCTCTGACCGCTTGGGCATGTGGCTGCGGATCAGGAATTGCAGCTCCGTGCGGAACAGACCCACACCCAGGGCACCCGACCCTTCGAGTGACGGCAGGTCCGCGAGCAGGCCCGCGTTCATGTAGAGTCCCAGTTTCGTGCCGCATTGCGTCAGCGCTGGTTCGTCCCGGATCGACGCATAGCGCTCTTGGGCGCGCGTCTGCATCGCCAGCTTGTCGCGGAACGCGGCGTGCACGGCTTCGTCAGGGCGCAGGTGCACGACGCCCTGATCGCCGTCCACCAGAATTGGGTCGCCGTTCAGCGCCTCGGTGGTGATGCCCTTGGCATTGATGACCAGCGGGATCGCCCAGGCGCGGGCGACAACCGTGGCGTGGCTGCCGACAGAGCCTTCTTCCAGCACGATGCCGCGCAGTTTCTTGCCGTAGTCCAGCAGCTCTCCGGGGCCGATGTTGCGCGCCACCAGGATCGGATTGTCGGGCATGTCAGCACCCGTGTCCTTGCCCTGTCCCGTCAGGATGCGCAGCAGGCGGTTCGACAGGTCGTCCAGATCGTTCAGCCGTTCGCGCATATAGGCGTCGCCGGCCTGGTTCAGCCGCGTGCGGGCCAGCGATTGTTCCTTTTCCACCGCGGCCTCGGCGGTCAGGCCGTTGCTGATGTCGGCCTCCATCCGGCGCATCCAGCTGCGCGAATTGGCGAACATGCGGTAGGCCTCGAAAATCTCCAGCTGGTCAGTGGTCATTTGCCGACTGCCCGACAACAGCGCATCGACCGAGGATCGCAGTTCCTCGACCGCGTCGCGCAGACGCTGCAATTCCAGATCGGGATCGTCCGAGATCGGGTTGGTGACCACGACCCGTGCCTCGTGCAGGAACACATTGCCCGACGACGCGCCCTCTTGTGCGATCGACCCGCGGAACAGCACCGGGTTCTGGTGCCGTGCGGACAGGGCCGCACCTTCACCGATGAATGCGCCCAGTTCGGTCATCTCGGCCAGCACCATGGCCACGACTTCCAGCGCGTAAACCTCGTCGGCACTGAATTCGCGGGCGTCCTTGGACTGCACGACCAGCACGCCCAGCGCATCGCCCAGCCGCTGAATAGGCACGCCGCAGAACGACGAATACCGTTCTTCGCCGGTTTCGGGCATATAGCGGAAACCGCGCGCGCTGGGGGCGTCGGCGGCATTGATGACCCGCCGCGTTCGGGCGACCCGACCGACCAGACCCTCGCCCAGCCGCAGCCGGGTCTTGTGCACGGATTCCTCGGCCAGACCCTGTGTGGCGCACAGTTCCAGTGTCTCGTTGTCCCGGAACAGATAGATCGAACAGACCTCGGTCTGCATCGAACTGGCGATCAGACCAACGATCTTGTCCAGCCGTTCCTGTCCCTCGCCACCCTCGGCCAGCGCATGACGCAACCGTTCCAGCAGCTTGCGGCTCTCTGATTCAACGCGCTCCGGCATGCAGCCCCCAAACAAATTCGGACCACCTATAGGCGATTGCGTGGGGGCGGGGGAAGGTCAAAGGTCCGGTGCATCCAGTCTGTGCCAGCGCTTTGGGCGAATCCGTCCGTCGGGGAACGGTGAACGGGCAGTTGTATCATCGCGGATCGCGCGACTGCATCCACAGCCAGGGCGTCGGACCCATGCGCCATTCCCACAGGCACAACAGACGATCAAGGTCTGACAGCTGTTCCATCCAGTCGGGCAGGGCGGCCGTGTCAGCGCTGCGCCCGATCCGCTCCACGCTGTGGGTCGGGGCGAAACGCTGCGTCATCTCGTCTGACAGGCCGGGGGTGAAACAATCGTGCACCTCGACCAGGATATCGGCATGGGTCAGCGCCGGGGCCCGTGCGGGGTCCAGCAGCACCGCCTCGGCCCCTTCGATATCGCACAGGATCAGCGTGCGCTGGTCTGCACAGACCGCAAGGTCGGCATGGTCCAGCGTGCCATGAACCGTGACCCGCCCGTCGACCCCGTTGCGACGGGCCAGCGCCGCGCAGGCGGCCCGTGCACCTGGATTGCTGTCGCAGGCCATGACTCGCGTATCGGGCATCCGCCGCGCAAGGCCTATGGCGTAATAACCCTCTGCACAGCCCACGTCGACGACCAGCGGATAGGACTGTGCGATGATCTGCTCGAAAACCGGTGCAAGCGATGCCTCGTAGCACCCGATCAACCGCGCCACGCCTGCGCCTTCGGTTGCTTGGGTGTCATAGATCAGACCCTCGAAGGGACCGGACAGCACGTTGCATCCCTCACGGGCGGTCAGCGTGTTCTGGATCAACCTTGCGCGCCATTTCGCCAGATGCCGCAGTGCCTGCTCCAGCCGTCCAGCGTCAGGCACCCCCTCCAGCAACGCCAGCACGTCACGGGTGACCACCTGCGTCAGCGCGCTGGGTTTTTCCGATCGGCCGTTCGGCATGCCGCCCCCCGCCTGTTACTGATCCGTTTTGCGGCAGCGTCGCCGATCACACGGCGCAAGGCAAAGAAAAACGCGCCGCGATCCCCCGATCGCGACGCGTCATCTGCAAATCCGGCGCTGATGGATCAGGCGGCTTTTTCCAGCTCGAACGCATCGTGCAGCGCCTGCACGGCCAGTTCCATGTATTTGCGGTCGATCAGCACGCTGACCTTGATTTCCGAGGTCGTGATGACCTTGATGTTGATGCCTTCGTCGCGCAGCGTCTCGAACATCTTGGCCGCGACACCAGCGTGGGACCGCATGCCGATGCCCACGATGCTGACCTTGGCGACGCCTTCGTCTGCGACCAGATCGTGGAAATTGATCGACCCTGATGCCTTGGCGTCTTCCATCGCCTTTTGTGCGCGTTTCACCTGGTCAAAGGGACAAGAGAACGTCATGTCCGTGCGCCCTTCCTCCGAGATGTTCTGCACGATCATGTCGACGTTCACACCGGCGTCGGCCAGCGGGCCAAAGATGGCGGCGGCGATGCCGGGGCGGTCAGCGACCGAAATCAGGGTCATCTTTGCCTCGTCACGGGAATAGGCCACACCGGCCACGACGTTGTTTTCCATGATGTCCTCCTCGGCGCACACCAGCGTGCCCGCTTGATCTGATGGTTCCTCGAAACTGGACAGCACCCGCAGTTTCACGCGGTAGCGCATCGCCAGTTCGACCGAACGGGTCTGCAACACCTTGGCCCCCAGGGAGGCCAGTTCCAGCATCTCCTCGAACGCGATGCGGTCCAGTTTGCGCGCCTTGCTCGTGATGCGCGGGTCGGTGGTATAGACGCCGTCCACGTCCGTGTAGATATCGCAGCGTTCGGCACCGAATGCGGCGGCAAATGCGACAGCAGTGGTGTCCGACCCGCCACGCCCCAGTGTGGTGATCCGGCCTTCGGGGCTTATGCCCTGGAACCCGGCGACGACCGCGACCTTCATGCCGTCGGCGAATTTCGCCTCGATGTTGTCGGTCGGGATCGCCTCGATCCGGGCGTTGGCATGCGCGGATGTGGTCTGCACCGGCACCTGCCAGCCTTGCCACGACCGTGCAGGAATATCCATTTCCTGCAACCGCAGCGCCATCAGACCGGCGGTAACGTTTTCGCCCGACGACACGACCGCATCGTATTCGCGTGCGTCATATAGTGGCGAGGTTTCGTTGACCCAGCCCACCAGCTCGTTCGTCTTGCCAGACATCGCCGAGACAACGACGATCACGTTATAGCCATTGGCCACCTCGAGTGCCACGCGTTTGGACGCCCGCGCGATGCGGTCGAGGTTCGCGACCGAAGTGCCGCCGAATTTCATCACGAGGGTGGGCATGATTGGTCCCCATTCTGTTCCGACAGGCGCTTTAAGCCAGCACCGGCCCAAGGGCAATGCGTATCGCCGTCAAAGCGGGTGGGTTTGCCCGTCCCAGGTCAGAAATTCGCCCGTTGTGTCCAGCGACAGCGCGGCAAAGCGTCTGATCAACCCGGTAGCGGATTCCTCTGGCGTGATTGCCGCCGTGGCCCCGCCCATGTCTGTCTGCACCCAACCGGGGTGATAGACGCCGACGGCGATCCCCTCGGGGGCCAGGTCATGCGCCAGATTGCGCCCCAGGTTCAGCGCCGCCGCCTTGGACGCGCGGTAGGCATAGCGGTCCCCGGTGGCCAGCGTGTTCGACCCCAGTTGCGACGAAATGATCGCGATCTTGCCGCCCACCCGGCGCAGGTGCGGCAGCACGGCCTGCACCGTCAGAAAGACACCCATGACATTCACCGCAAAGGACTGCGCCCAGATGTCAGGCCTATATCCGTGATCCAGCGCCTCATCGCCGTCCAGCAGCACGCCCGCGTTGCACACCAGCAGATCCAGCCCACGGTCACCCAGCGTGCCCGCCAGATCGCACTGGCTGTCCGGGTCGGTCACATCCAGCTGCAGGAACGGTCCGTCTGCTGCGTCGCGATGCGTGCCCAGAACATCCCGCCCGTCCGCCAGCATGGCATCCAGCAAGGCACGTCCGATGCCGCGATTGGCCCCCGTGATCAATGTGGTCATGGCGTCGTTCCTTCAGTTGGTTGATTTGCGCGACCGGAACGGCAGCGGCAGGACCGGCACCTCGTCTGCGATCAATGCGCGGACCTCTTCACCCGTCGCCTCGCCGTAGATAGGGCGTTCGGGGGCGCTGCCGTCGTGTTGCGCACGGGCTTCCTTGGCGAATGATCCACCGACATAGGTCGCCGTGCTCTCGACATGTTTGCGCAGCTTTTCCAGCGGGGCAGGGTCACTGATCTTGGCTTGCACCTTGGGTGCCATCAGCGCCTTTTTGACGCGGGTCGATCCACAGGTCGCACAGGACAGATGCCCGGAACGGGACAGGCTGTCATAGGCCTGCGCATTGGCAAACCAACTGTCAAAGCTGTGGTCATTGTCGCATATCAGACTGTAACGGATCACCGGCGCGGTCCCTTGTGTGATGACATTCATCTAAGCCGTCCGGCGTCGCATGCAAATGCCTGTCGTGCGATGGTGGCGATCTGACCTTGCGCCACTAGGTTAGGCCACATGCAGCCGCCAGTTTTCATCGGGTCCGAGATCTACCGCCATTCGTCCTACGGACCGTTCCACCCGCTGCGGGTGCCACGCGTGTCCACGGTGATGGACATGTGCCGCGCAATGGGGTGGTTGCCCGCCGATCAATACCTGAACTCTCCGCGCGCCAAACCCGCCGCCTTGCTGTCCTTTCATACGCCCGAATACATCGCAGCCCTGCAACAGGCAGAGCGTGACCAATCCGTCACCGATGCTGTCCGCGCCCGTCATGCGCTGGGCACATCCAACAACCCGGTATTCCCCGAAATGTGGCGCAGGCCCGCCACCTCTGCCGGGGCCGCCATGCTGGCCGGAGAGCTGTTGCGCGACGGCGGCACCGTGTTCACGCCCGCAGGCGGCACGCACCACGGGTTTCCCGACCGGGCGGGCGGGTTCTGCTATCTCAACGATCCGGTGCTGGGCATCCAGTCGGTCCGGCGCAGCGGCGCGCGCCGGGTCGCCTATATCGACATCGACGCACATCACTGCGACGGGGTCGACCATGCATTCCGCGATGACCCCGACACGCTGCTGATTTCCACGCATGAGGATGGTCGCTGGCCGCGCACCGGCGCGCTGGACGACACAGGCGCGGGCAATCTGTTCAACGTCCCCCTGCCGCGCGGCGCGCGCGACGACGACATGGCATTGGTGCGCGACGCCGTCATTCTCCCCGCGTTGACCGCCTTTCGCCCCGACGCCATCGTCCTGCAATGCGGGGCCGACGCGGTGGATGAGGACCCGCAATCGCGCCTGTCGCTGTCGAACAACGCGCATTGGGACGTGTTGCGGGCGATCAAATCACTTGCGCCGCGTCTTATGGTGTTGGGCGGCGGTGGGTACAACCCGTGGTCGGTTGGCCGGCTATGGACAGGGAATTGGGCGATCCTGAATGGTCACGCCATCCCCGACACCCTGCCAATCGCGGCGCAAAACGTCCTGTCCGCCTTGCGGTGGGAAGGGCAGCGCAGGGTCAAAATGCCGCCGGACCACTGGATCACCACGCTGCGCGACGCACCGCGTCATGCGCCGGTTCACGCCCAAACCCGCGATGCCGCAGCGCTGTTGACCGGGCGGCTACGGGCTTGGGCGTGATGCCACCTTGCCCCCGTGCCGGACAGACAGGATAGTCGCCGCATGAAATACCTCTTTGCCTTGCTCCTGTCGCTTCTGCCCGGTCTGACCGCGGCGCAGGGCGTCACCGTCTTTGCCGCCGCCAGCCTCAAAGAGCCGCTGGACCAGATCGCCCTGACCCAGCCGGATGTGACAGTGACCTACGCAGGCAGCGGCACGCTGGCGCGGCAGGTCATGGCAGGCGCGCCAGCCGATCTGGTGGTCCTTGCCCATCCCGACTGGATGGACGCGCTGGAACAGGACGACGCGCTGGTGCCCGGCAGCCGCGTGGACCTGCTGTCGAACGAAATCGTCCTTGTCGCGCCGCAAGAAACGCCTGCACTGGACCTGACCCCCGGCGCGTTGACCGATGCCCTCGGCCCCGATGGACGCCTTGCCATTGGCCTCACGGCATCGGTTCCGGCAGGGATCTACGGACGTCAGGCACTCATATCGCTCGACCTCTGGGACGCCGTTTCAAACCGCCTTGCCGAAACCGATTCCGTGCGCAGCGCGCTGGCCCTCGTCGCACGCGGCGAGGCACCACTCGGCCTCGTCTATGCCACGGATGCGCGGGTTGAACCGACGCTCAAGGTGGTTGCCCGTTTCCCGCAAGGTAGCCACGCACCGATCCTGTATCAGGCCGCGGTTGTCCGGGGTGAACACGAGGATGCAGCACAGGCTCTCTTGCTTGCGTTGCAGTCACCCCAGGGTCTGACCGCCTTTATCGGGGCCGGGTTCCTGCCCGCGGGCCAGCCTTGACGCTGGGCCTTGATCCAGCCACCTGGGGGGCTGTCCTGCTGTCACTGCGCATCGCCGCAGTCGCCACACTGTGCAGCCTGCCGCTGGCCATTGCCGTCGCATGGTTGCTGGCGCGCAAACAATTCTGGGGGCGGGGCCTGCTGAATGGATTGGTGCATCTGCCGCTGGTGCTGCCGCCCGTCGTCACGGGCTATCTGCTGCTGATCCTGTTCGGCACCCAGGGTCCCATCGGCGGCTGGTTGCGCGACACGCTGGGCGTCACGCTGGCGTTCCGCTGGACGGGGGCCGCACTCGCCGCTGCAATCATGGCGTTTCCCTTGGTGGTCCGCGCGATCCGTTTAGGGTTTGAGGCCGTCGATCCCGGGCTCGAGGATGCCGCTGCGACCCTCGGCGCCAGCCGCACCCGCATTTTCGCAACCGTAACCCTGCCGCTGATCGGTCCGGCCGTGCTGGCAGGGGCGGTGCTGGGCTTTGCCAAGGCGCTGGGCGAATTCGGTGCCACCATCACATTCGTCGCCGCGATCCCCGGCCAGACGCAAACAATCCCGACGGCGATCTACGGGCTATTGCAGGTGCCGGGCAGCGATGGGGCGGTTGCGGTTCTGGTGACCATCTCCATCGTTTTGGCGCTGGGCACATTGGCGTTGGCCGAGGCGCTGTCGCGCCGGATGCAACGGCGGATCAGAGGATGATTGACGTCGCGGTTCAAAAACGGTTGGGCGATTTCTCGCTGGATGCTCAGTTTGCGGCACCCGGCGGAATCACCGCGATCTTTGGTCGGTCCGGATCCGGCAAAACCAGTCTGATCAACGTCGTCGCCGGATTGCTGCGACCCGACGCGGGCCATGTGCGCATCGACGGGACGGACCTGACACAGGTGCCGGTCCGGCGGCGGCGGATCGGCTATGTCTTTCAGGATGCGCGGCTTTTCCCGCATCTGAGTGTGGCCCAAAACCTTGCCTATGGCGGTACCCATGACCGGGACGCCGTGATCGACATGCTGGGGCTGGGTGCGTTGCTGGACCGCCGCCCTGCAAAACTGTCGGGTGGTGAAACATCCCGCGTGGCCCTCGGCCGTGCGCTGATGAGCAACCCGCAACTGCTGTTGATGGATGAACCGCTCGCAGCCCTCGACACCCCGCGCAAGGCAGAGGTGATGGGCTATCTCGAACGTCTGCGGGATCGGTCGCAGGTTCCGATCCTCTATGTCAGTCACGACATGTCAGAGGTCGCCCGTCTGTCCCGCACCCTTGTCATCATGGACGCAGGCCGCGTGGTCCGCGCGGGCCCGGTGGCAGAGGTGCTGTCGGATCCACAGGCCGTTCCACTGGTCGGTGTGCGCGACGCGGGTGCGGTGCTGACCGGGCGCGTGCAGGCCTTTGACGCGGACGATGACCTGACGCAGGTCGCGCTGTCCTCTGCCACGCTGACCTTGCCGGGACGGTTGGGGGCCTTGGGCGCGCAGGTCCGTCTGCGAGTTCCGGCGCAGGATGTGATCCTGTCGACGCAGGCCCCCATCGGAATCAGTGCGCTGAACGTGTTGACCTGTCGGATCGCCACGCTGATCGAGGGGCAGGGACCGGGCGTTGCCGTGTCGCTGACCTGTGGCACCGACCGCTTGCTCGCGCGGATCACCCGCCGGTCCGCCCGCGCAATGGGACTGCGCGTCGGACAAGAGGTGCATGCCATCCTCAAGGCGACGGCCATCGCGGCGGCAGACGTGGGAACAGGGGACGCGCCATGAAGATCATCGTCATGGGGGTATCCGGCTGCGGCAAGAGCCTGATCGGCGAGATGCTGGCCGATGAAATCGGCCTGCCGTTTCTGGACGGCGACGACCTGCATCCCCCCGCAAACATTGCCAAGATGTCGGATGGCAAGCCATTGAACGATGCCGACCGCGCACCCTGGCTGGATGCGGTGGGAGAGGCGCTAGCCGCCTGTGATCGGGTCATCGCCTGTTCGGCGCTGAAACGCATCTATCGCGACCGGATCAGGGCTGCCGCAGGTACGGTTTGTTTTGTCCATCTGGCAGGCGATAGGGCGGTGCTGCTGGACCGTGTGTCATCGCGGCCCGATCATTTCATGCCAGCGGATTTGTTGGACAGCCAGTGCGAGGCGCTGGAACCACCCGGCAGCGACGAACACGCCGTGACGGTGGATATCGACGCGACACCCGATCAGGTCTTGGCCGCGATCATGGCAACGGGTCTGTGCGATGCAGCGTGATGCGCAGGCCGCCATGCGGCACGATAATCCGCGTCGGGGTGAACGGCAGGCCGGTCGCGCTGGCCAGTGACGCCTCGCTGGTGACGATACCGACGCGCCAGCCGCTGAACCGGTCCAGCAGCGTTTTGCCCAAGGCCCCGTAAAGCGGGTAGAGCAGTTTCTTGTTCCCGATCCGCGCACCGTAAGGCGGATTCACGATGACCAGCCCCGGCGGCCCGTCGGGGCGTTGCAGGTCGCTGACAGCATGGTGGGTGAATGCGGTCTGATCCCCGACACCAGCGCGGGCGGCGTTTTTGGCCGCCATTGCGACAGCACCCGTATCGCGGTCAGAGCCGTAGAATTGCAGACCATGCGCTGTGACCGGATCACGTTTCAGCGCGGCGAATGCTCCGGGGTCGTAGGTTGCCAAGTGCTGAAACGCGAATTCCCTGCTGCGGCCCGGTTGCAGGCCAGCGGCGATTTCCGCCGCCTCGATCACGAATGTCCCTGAGCCGCACATCGGGTCCACGACCGACTCTGTTCCCGTGTAGCCGCATTCCGCCAGGAACAGCGCCGCCAGCGTTTCGCGCATCGGGGCCTTGCCGACCCATTCCTTGTGCCCGCGTTTGTGCAGGCTCTCGCCGCTGGTATCGATGCTGAAGGTGACGGTGTTGTCGGCAATCCGCACCTTGAGCGTAACCGGCGCATCGGCGGAAATGGTGGTGCCCAGCTCTTCTTTCAGGGCGGTTTCGATGCGTTGGGTCGCGGCGCGGCCGTGGTAGATCTTGGACCGTTTGTCGGTTGCAACTTCGACCCGGACAGGAACGTCGGGGCGCAGATAGTCAGACCAGGGAAATTTGCGCGCGCGCTTGTCCAACTGCGCGAGGTGAAACGCCAGAAACGACCCGATCCGCACCAGCACGCGACCCGTGCCGCGCAAGTCAAGGTTCGCGCGCCAGACGTCGGTCCAATCGCCCTGAAACGTCACGCCACCCGGCACGGTGACGGCATCGGCAAAGCCTGCGGCGCGGGCCTCGGCCCGGACGGCGTGTTCAAGCCCGGGCGGGGCAGAGAGGAATATTTCAAAGCGGTGATCTGTCATGCACAGGCCCTAACCCGCCCGCGCCGCCCCGCATAGGGCAAAGCGGCGGGCGGGATATATGTCGATTCCGTGATGTTTCGCATGCGAAACATATTATGTAACGAAAACATGGGTTTATGTGGCGCGCGCCGGGTTAACGCCGCAGATGTTGTGTCCGGACGCTAGAGCGCGTTCAACAAATCCAGCGTGGGCCAGGCGTCGGCAGGCAGGCCGCGACGCGCCTGTTCCTGCTGAACCGCCTCTCGGGTCTTTTCGCCCAGGATGCCATCGGCACCGCCCACGTCGTAGCCCAGCGCCTGAAGCCGTTGTTGCAACTGCACCATCTGGTCGCCTGACAGGCCGGGGTCCGCGTTGCCGGCGTCATAGACCGGCGCGCCATTGATTCGGGTCGCGAAATAGGCGGCCGTCAGCACGTAGGTCAGCGACTGGTTCCATTCGAAATAGACGCGGAAGTTCGGATAGGCAAAGAACGCAGGCCCGTTGCGCCCCATCGGCAACAGGACCGAGGCAGGCAGGCTGCCAGCGGGGGCGGCACCGTTGCGGATGTCGACGCCCAAGGCACGCCATTGATCGACGGTCATTTCCTTGTCCAGACCTGTCAGGGTCCAGTCCAGCCCGGCGGGCACGGTGATTTCCTGCAAGGCGGGCTGGTTCGGCACCCAGCCCAGATCGGCCAGAAGGGTTGCCGCCGACATCAGCGCGTCAGGGGCGGATGTTTTCAGCGTGACGTGACCGTCGCCGTCACCGTCGACACCGTTTTCGATGATGTCGCGCGGCAGCATCTGGACCTGACCGATTTCACCGGCCCAGGCGCCCGTGGTGTTCAGCGGAAAGTCACCACGCTGATAGAGTTCGATCGCGGCGATCAGTTCGGGGCGGAAAAGCTCTGGCCGGCGGCAGTCGTGGGCGAGGGTGAACAGCGCGTCGCGGGTGTTGAAATCACCCTGGATCTGGCCGAAATCCGTCTCGAACGCCCAAAAGGCCAGCAGCACGCCGCGCGGGATGCCGAAACGCGCCTCGATATCGTCAAAGATTCCGTCATAGCGGTCGCCGTAAACCTGCGCGTTTTGCAGGCGGCTGGCGCTGATCAGGCGGCGCGAGAATGTGACGAAATCCAGTTGAAACACGCCTTGTGCGCGGTCGGCGTTCAGCACCGACTGGTCGATGCTGGCGGTGTTCAGGAAATCACGCGCCGCCTGCGGGTCGAGGCCAGCGGCTGTAGCCTCTGCCAGAACGCCCTGACGGAAACTGTCGATGGACCCGCCGCATTCCTGGGCTGTGAGCGGGGTGGCAAGGCAAGTCAGGGCAAGCAGGGCGTGGCGCATGGGTTCGGTCCTTTGGTTGTTGGACCCTGATTAGCAAAGCGTGGGGCCGCTTAAAACAGCGCCACGATCACAGTGGCGAAAACCGCCAATCCCCATGTCAGCCACAGCGTCCGGCAGGCGCGGTCGATATCGGGCGGGCCGATCAGGTGGCGGCCATCGGGGTTCACGAAGGGATAGTCGCGCAGCGCACCGTCATAGCTGCGCGGTCCTGACAGCGCGATGCCCAGCACGTGGGCCATCGCGGCCTCTGGCCAGCCTGCGTTGGGGGACCGGTGCAGCGGGGCCTCGGCGATGATGGGTGCGATGCTGCGGCGGCTGGGGGTCGTGGCCCAGATGAGGGCTGCAGTCAGGCGGGCGGGCACCCAGTTTAGCAGATCGTCAAAACGGGCGGCGGCCCAGCCGAAATCCGCGTATTTGGGCGTGCGGTAGCCGATCATGGAATCGGCGGTATTGGTGATCTTGTAGACCAGCAGGCCGGGCAGGCCCGCGACCGCGAACCAGAATGCGGGGGCTACGACGCCGTCGGACAGGTTTTCTGCGGCGGATTCAATCGCCGCGCGGGCCGTGGCGGGTTCGGACAGGGTCGCCGTTTCACGGCCCACGATCATGGCGACGGCCGTGCGGCCCTGCGCCAGTCCCGCGCGCAGGCCGGTTGCGACGGCGCGCACGTGATCAACAAGGCTGCGCTGCGCGAGCAGGATCGCCAGCACGATGACATCGACCCAAGAACCGGGGACGGCCATCAGGGCCAGACCGAGCAGGGCCGCGCCAAGGCACAGCGCGGCAAGGCCAAGCGTGCCGTTTCGTTTGCGCCTGTCGCCTGTGTTGAAACGGGTGTCGATCCAGCCCACGGCGCGGCCCATCAGGACGGCGGGATGTGGCAGTCGGGACCACAACCAGCGCGGTTCGCCCAGCAGCGCATCCAGCAACATCCCCAGAAGTAGGGTCAAAAGGCGCCCTCGATCTGGTCCCAACGGTCGGGTGCCGGCAGGCCAAGGCGCAGCCAGTCGTCCGCATAGGGAAAGACGCGCGACCAGATCTTGTGCTGGGCCAGATGGTCCTGGGCTGCCTGCGCGTCAGCCACGCGGTAGAGGCGAAACAGGCTGGTGCCGCCGATCACCTCGGTTCCCTGTTTGGTCATCAATGCGTCCAGGCGGGCGGCGTCGGCGGTCAGGCGGGCATTGGTTTCATCTGCCCACTGCGGGTCGGACAGCGCTTCTGCGCCGATGCGCAGGGCCGGGCCAGAGACAGGCCAGGGACCGATGGCGTCGCGCAGGTCCGCGATGATCGCAGGATCGCCGATGGCAAAGCCCAGCCGCAAACCGGCGAGGCCCCAGAATTTTCCAAAGCTCTTGAGCACGATGGTGCCGGGCCGGGTGGTGAGTGCAATCAGCGATTCATCCGGCATGGTGTCGCAAAAGCTTTCGTCGATGATGCAAAAGGGGGCGTTGGCCTCGACGGGTGTCCAGGTCAGCCCGTCGGGGTTGTTGGGGTGCACGGCGACCAGCGCGTCGGCTGCGTCATCGGCCAGAGTCCAGCCCGCCGCGCGAAAGGCGGCACCGTGTTCATTGTAGGTGGGGCCGGGGATCGCGACCTGACCGGGGGGCCGCAGACGCGGCAGTTGCGCAATCGGGGCGGATGCACCCGGCGTCGCCAGAACGGCGGCCGCATCGGGAATGCGCCAGAACGCGCGTGCGCTGTCCTCGAGCCGTTGCCGGGCGGCACTGTCGGGCAGGTCGGCCCAGTCGGCGGCGGGCAGGGCCGGCACCGGATAGGGCACGGGATTGATGCCTGTGGACAGGTCCAGCCAGTCGGCGCGTTTGCCTCCAAAGCGGGCGATGGCCGCATCCAGCCCACCGCCGTGATCGCGCGGTGTCGTCATTGGTCGTCCGGCAGTGGCGGGTGGCGGGTGACAAAGTGACCTTTGATCGCTGTGGGCCATTCGCGGTAGGGCACCTGGCCGTTGCTGCTGTCCGCGTGTTTGGCGGCATAGGCGACGATGCCTTCGGCAGCCTCGGGTGTGGCCTCGAACCGGCCGAGGGTGTAATTCAGCTTGCCCCGTGCCTGCACCGCGACATTGCAGCCATGCGCGCAGCCCATCAGGCAGGACACGCGGCGGGTGCGCACCGCGGTGTCCGCGGCGGCGGCCTCGACCAGTGCGGCCAGTGTCTCGCCGTCGGTCGGTGCGCCGCTTGCAGCGTTCCAGTCGTCGCGCTTGCAGGTGTCGCAGACGGTAATCCAGGTTGTCATGGTCGCGTGCCTCGTTGGGTTGGCGTCTATCAACCGAATTTCAGGCATGGATACAAGGGTCGCAACCGGGCACATCCGGTCATTGACGGCCATCCCGTTGCGCGAAAGCGGCAGGGTTATACCGGTGCCCGCCTATTGCCTCGGGCTTGCTGACCGGCGGGTTTCCCCGATTCCAAGGCGGGAAATAGCGCAAGTTTGATGCATCGCCTCGTCGGGCACAGGCAAAAGCTCTAGCTTTGTCGCATGGGACATGCGGGACGGAACACGCGGGCGTTGATTGTCGAACCGGATGCCGATCTGGGGCAGCTGTGGGCGCGTCATCTGGAACATCTGGACATCGATGTCGTGCTGACAGCCACGGCCCCCGCAGCGGTCACCGCACTGGAGGCGGGCGGCTTCGACGTCATCGTGATCAACCTCGAACAGGACAACGGGTCGGCACTGGCGGTCGCGGATGTCGCGTCGTTGCGCCATCCGCGTGCCAATGTCGTGTTCGTCACCAGTGGCCGGTTCTTTTCGGATGGGTCGATCTTTGCCTTTAGCGGCAATGCCCGGATGATGGTCCAGTCAACAACCCCGCCGGACGATCTGGCCCAGATCGTCCGGCATTACGGAAGCGGTGTCAGCCCCGCTGATGCGGTGTCGCAAAGTCCGGCCAAGGGTTGATCGGCACGATCCGGTGCGGATTGATCGTGTCGTGACTGTAGTAGTAATGCTGCGTGATGTGATCCATGTTGACCGTGTCGGACACGGGCCCGTCCGGTGTATCCCACTGGTATAATTCGCGGGTATAGGCCCAGAGGTTCGGGTAATCGACGATCCTGCGCCTGTTGCATTTGAAATGAGTCGCATAGACGTTGTCGAACCGCACAAGCGTCGTCCACAGCCGCCAGTCGGCCTCGGTGATGCGCTCGCCCATCAGGTAGCGCTGCTGCGACAGCCGATCTTCGAGCCAGTCGAGGCTGTCGAACAGGGGGGTAATCGCATCGTCATAGGCAGATTGCGTCGTGGCAAAGCCGGATTTGTAAACACCGTTGTTGACCGTGTCGTAGATGCGGTCGTTCACGGGGGCGATGGCGTCGCGCAGATCGGCTGGCCAATAGTCGTCGGTATTGCCGGTGATCCCGTCAAAGGCGCTGTTGAACATCCGGATGATTTCCGACGATTCGTTGCTGACGATCATCCCTTGCGCCTTGTCCCAGAGGACAGGCACGGTCACGCGGCCGGTCATGTCGGGGGTGTCGCGCAAATAGACCTCGCGCATATAATCCAGGCCGAACAATGCGTCCCCGGTTGCCCCCGGATAGCTGCCATCCAGCGTCCAGCCGTCACCCAGCATGTGCGGGTGCACCACCGACACGTCGATATGTGCACTGAGCGATTTCAGCTGCCGGAACACCAATGTGCGGTGCGCCCATGGGCAGGCATAGGACACGTAGAGATGATAGCGTCCGCTTTCCGCCTTGAACCCGCCCTTGCCGGTCGGACCGGGGCTGCCATCGGCGGTTACCCAGTTGCGGAACGTGGATTCCTTACGCTCGAACTTGCCGCCCGTCTCTGACGTGTCGTACCATTTGTCTTGCCATTCTCCATCGACCAGCAGGCCCATGATGTCTCTCCCTTTTGTGTTGGTAATACACCTAGGGCAGTCTTCCTGACTGCCAAACCCTGCCTCACGCGCAGGACCTGTGCATGAATTGCGGCAGTGGTTCATCCGGTCAGCCTGTCGCAGAGTGACGCAAGATGTCGGACGACGCATTGCAGCGCTGCGCGTGGCACCCTATACGCATTCCCGACGAAGCCCCAAACGGGGCCAGAGCGGTTGGTGGCCAAGCGGTCGACCCTGACGGGGACTGTGACGCTGCATCGTCATGCAAAAGCTCTGGTCCATGACACACGCCCGGAGACCGCCATGCGCCTTTTGACCGTCACATTGATCCTCACCGGCACGACGGCTGCCGCACATCCCGGACATATTGTGGATGCGGCGGGGCATAATCACTGGGTCGCCGGGATTGCGCTGGGCGCTGCCGGTCTGGCCGCCCTTCTGGGCGCGCTCAAGGGGCGCAAGACCCGTGAAAAGAAGGCCACGCCAAAGTCCGAGGAACAGCCCGCATGAAAACTGGTGTGATGATCTGCGGGCATGGCTCGCGCAGTCAGTCGGCGGTGGATGAATTCGCGACTCTGGCGCAAAAGCTGCCGGCCTATCTGCCTGACGACTGGCTGTGTGACTATGGCTATCTGGAATTCGCGAACCCCGTGATCCGTGACGGTCTGGACCGTCTGCGCGCTGCCGGGTGTGATCGCATTCTGGCCGTGCCGGGCATGCTGTTCGCCGCGATGCATGCGAAAAACGATATTCCGACGGTGCTGAATACCTATGCCGCCCAGCACGGTGTGACGGTGAATTACGGCCGCGAATTGGGCGTCGACCCCAAGATGATCGCCGCCGCGGCAGGGCGCGTCCAGGAGGCGGTGGATCGCGCCAATGCCAAACACGGTGCGCTGTCGCTGCATGACACCTGCCTCGTGGTGATCGGTCGCGGCGCATCCGACCCCGATGCCAACGGCAACGTGGCGAAAATCGCCCGGATGCTGGCCGAGGGCATGGGTTTCGGCTGGCACGAGGTCGGTTATTCCGGCGTGACCTTTCCGCTGGTGGAACCCTGCCTGCAACACGTGGTGCGGCTGCCCTACAAACGGGTCATCGTATTCCCGTATTTCCTGTTCTCGGGCATCCTGATCGACCGGATCTATGGCTTTACCGACCGCGTCGCTGCGGAACACCCGGACGTGCAATTCGTCAAGGCGGGTTATCTGGGCGATCATCCCAAGGTTCTCGAAACCTTTGCGGAACGCATCAGGGAACAGGCGGGTGCAAATCCGCCGCCCAATTGCGGCGTCTGCGGCTACCGCAACCAGGTGCTGGCCATGGCCAAGGGTGAAACCCGCCGTATCAGTGCGGCCGACCGCACCCATCCGGCCTTTGGCGACGTGCCGCCTGCGCTGTGCGTGCTGTGCAAGTACCGCACACAGGTGCTTGGCTTCGAGAGCGAGGTCGGTGCCGTCCAGGAAAGCCACCACCACCACGTCGAGGGACAAGGCGCATCCGCACCGGGATCGAACGTCGCCGATTGCAGCCTGTGCGACACGTTCTGCACTGGCCTGTGCAGGCTGGAGGCACAGCATGACCACAGCCACGATCATGATCACGACCACAAGCACGGACACGGGCATCATCACCATCACGACCACGATCACGCCCATCCGGTCTATCCGCATGCCCATCATCCCCACGGCCCCGAAAGCGCGCGCAAGACCCGTAAATCCTGATCCGCGCATCATCTTGCCGAAAATACTCCCCCCGGAGGGTCCGCCCTCTCGTTCCCGCAAAGGCGTCTGCCCGTGAGACCCTACGAAAAAGACCCCAAGGCGATTTACGCGCAAAGCTTTGCCACCGTGCGTGCCGAGGCACGTCTGGATCGATTCCCGCCCGGCATGCGACCGGTGATGACGCGGCTGATCCATGCCTGCGGCATGGTCGAGATCGCGGACAGGCTGGCGTTTTCAGCCGGTGCGGCAGAGGTGGGTGCTGCGGCGCTGGCGGCAGGTGCACCGATCCTGTGCGATTGCGAAATGGTCGGCGCGGGTATTATTCGCCGTTATCTGCCAGCCCGAAACCGGGTTATCGTGACATTGAACGACGATCGCGTGCCTGCGCTGGCACAAGAAATCGGCAATACACGCTCGGCGGCGGCCGTTGATCTGTGGGATGCGGATCTGGCGGGCGCTGTGGTCGCCATCGGCAATGCGCCCACGGCGCTGTTTCACCTGCTGGAACGGATCGACGCAGGTGGGCCGAAACCGGCTGTGATCCTCGGGTTTCCAGTCGGGTTCGTCGGTGCCGCGGAATCAAAGGCAGAGCTGGTCGCAAATTCACGGGGTTGCGCGTATATCGCGCTGCGCGGGCGACGGGGCGGATCTGCGATGGCATCAGCTGCGGTGAATGCCTTGGCCGCTGGTTTGCCGGAGGACGCAACATGAGCGACGCCAAATTTTCTGCGAAAATTTGGACCGGATTTTCGCAGAAAATCCGGGGCCCCCGATGAATACGCCTTGGCTGCATATCGTGGGGATCGGCGAGGACGGTCTCGATGGGCTGGTGCCTGCGACCCGTGCGGTCGTCGAGGCCGCAGAGGTGATCCTGGGCGGAGAGCGTCACCACGCGTTATCTGACGGGATTACCGCGGAACGACTGGGCTGGCCGTCCCCGTTCGATGCGATGATCGACACGATCCGGGGGCTGCGCGGACGGCGGGCGGTCGTGCTGGTGACCGGTGATCCGCTATGGTTTTCGGTGGGGGCGCGGATCGGGCGCGCGATCGACCCGTCCGAGATCGTGTATCATCCGCAGCTGTCGGCCTTTCAGTTGGCCGCCGCCCGCATGGGATGGAGCCTGGCTGATGTCGAGACGCTGACCGTGCACGGGCGGCCCGTGAGCCAGATGGTGGCGTTCATCCAGCCTGACGTAAGGCTGCTGATCCTGACAACGGGCGCTGAGACGCCTGGGCAGATTGCGGAATTTCTGACGGCGCGTGGTTTCGGGCAGTCGCGGATGACCGTGCTGGCGGCCATGGGTGGCAAGGACGAGGCACGGTTCGACGGTCTCGCAGCACGTTGGGATCACGTGGTCCCGGCGTTCAACACGCTGGCCGTGGAATGCATCGCGGCCCCTGATGCGGCCCTCTTGCCGCGTGTGCCGGGGCTGGACGATGCACTGTTCCAATCCGACGGCACGATGACGAAACAAGAGGTACGTGCCGCGACGCTGGCCAAGTTGATGCCGATGCGCGGTGCGCTGCTGTGGGATATCGGCTGCGGGTCGGGATCGGTCGCGATCGAATGGATGCGCGCGGCCCGTTACGCCCGCGCCATCGGGATCGAGCCGCGCGACGACCGGCGTGCGATGGCCGGCGCGAACGCCCTTGCCCTGGGCGCGCCCCGTTTGGAATTGATTGAAGGCACTGCGCCTGCTGCATTGGACGGATTGGCGCCACCCGATGCGATTTTCATCGGTGGTGGTTTGTCCGAGGACGTCTTTGCCGCTGCCTGGGATGCTTTGCGGCCGCTTGGCCGATTGGTCGCAAATGCGGTGACGCTGGAATCAGAGGCGGTTTTGATGGCGTTGCACGCGCGGCATGGCGGCGATCTGGTGCGGTTGTCGGTTTGCAGGGCAGAGCCCGTGGGCCGGCTGACCGGATGGCGCCCCGCGATGCCTGTGACACAGTGGAGCCTGGTGAAGCGATGATCGGGCTGTGTTGTGGGGGCGGGTGCCTCCGGTGGGAGTATTTTCGGCAAGATGATACAGGGGGCGTCGCATGAGCGGTGTCCTATATGGTGTGGGACTGGGGCCTGGGGCACCGGATCTGATCACGCTGCGTGCAGCGCGGTTGATCGAGGGCGCGCGGGTTGTGGCCTATCCGACACTGGCGGGCGGCCAGAGTTTTGCGCGGTCGATTGCGGCGGACCTGATTGCACCGGCGGCGGTCGAGATCGTCATGGACGTGCTGATGAGTGTGGAGCGTGCCCCCGCGCAGACGGCCTATGATGCGGGGGCCGCACGCATCGCGGCGGCGCTGGAGGCCGGTGATGACGTGGTGTGTCTGTGTGAGGGTGATCCGTTTTTCTACGGGTCCTTCATGTATTTGTTCGCGCGGTTGTCGGACCGGTTTCGGTGTGAGGTGGTGCCGGGTGTGACATCCATCGCGGCCTGTGCTGCGCGCGCGGGCCGGCCGCTGGTGGCGCGCAACGAGCGTCTGACGGTGTTGCCCGGCCCGCTGCCCGAGGACGAATTGCGCGACAGGATTGCGGGTGCGGAAAGTGTCGCGATCATGAAAGTCGGGCGGCATCTGGCCAAGATCCGCAACGTGATTGCCGAACTGGGGCTGTTGGACGCGGCGGTCTATGTGGAGCGCGCATCCTTGCCCGAAGAGGTGGTTTGCCCGCTGGCCGATGCGCCGGAAAAGGCACCGTATTTTTCCATGATTTTGCTGACCAAAGGGGCCGATCCGTGGCTATAGAACCTGTCGTGATGGCGCTGTCGCGCTCTGGTGAGGCGGTGGCGCACAGGGTGGCCGCCGTCCTAGGCGCGCAGGTGCATGGGCGTGTGGACCGTGTCGATGTGGCGGATGCATTTTTCGACAATGCGCTGGATCATGCGCGTGATCTTTTTGCCGCCGGCGTGCCGGTGGTCGGTGTCTGTGCCAGCGGCATCCTGATCCGCGCGGTGGCACCTTTGCTGGCGGACAAGACCGCAGAACCGCCGGTGGTGTCGGTCAGTGATGATGGCGCGGTGGTCGTGCCGCTGCTGGGTGGTCATCGCGGGGCGAACCGGCTGGCTGCGCGGATTGCGGATGCTTTGGGGGCCGTGTCGGCGGTCACGACGGCGGGCGATGTGGCATTGGGTGTGGCACTGGATGCGCCGCCTGCGGGGTGGCGTCTGGTCAATCCAGGTGATGCCAAGGACGCGATGGCGGCGTTGCTGTCGGGTGGTGGGGCGCGGATCAAGGGGCCGGATGCGGCAACGGCGACCTGGCTTGCCGATTTGCCAGTGGGTGACGGCGTGACGATCACCTGCGGGACAGCCCCGGCGAAAGACCTTGGCGGTCATCATCTGCATTTTGTCCCCCAGCGGTTTGCGCTGGGCGTGGGCTGCGCGCGCGATTGTGCAGTGTCGGAACTGGGTGATCTGGTCCGCGGTATCCTGGCGGACGCCGATATCGCGCCAGAGGCGGTGGCCTGTGTCAACACCATCGGGTTGAAGGCGGACGAGCCTGCGATCCTCGCGCTGGCGCGGGATCTGGGCGTGCCGCTGCGGTTGTTCGGCGCTGATGAACTGGAGGCGCAGACCCCGCGCCTGGCCAATCCGTCTGACGTGGTCTTTGCCGAGGTCGGCACGCATGGGGTCAGCGAGGCTGCGGCACTGGCGCAGGTCGGTGATGCAGGCGCGCTGGTCGTGGAAAAGCGCAAGACGGCGATGGCAACCTGTGCGGTGGCGCAGGCGGATGTGCCGCTGGTCGTGTTGCAGGGGGCTGCGCGGGGGCGATTGTCCATCGTTGGTATCGGTCCCGGACAGGCGACCTGGCGCACGCCAGAGGTATCGCGGCTGGTGGCGGAGGCCGAGGAACTGGTGGGATACGGTCTGTATATCGACTTGCTGGGGCCGCTAGCTGTCGGCAAGGCGCGGTCGGATTTCCCGCTGGGCGGTGAAGAGGACCGTTGCCGCCATGCGCTGGAACAGGCGGCCAAGGGCAAGAACGTCGCGCTGGTCTGTTCGGGCGATGCGGGCATCTATGCGATGGGTGCGCTGGTGTTCGAACTGCTGGACCGCGGGCCGGACCAGATGGGCGTGTCAGATGCGGCGCGGCGGGTCGAGGTGATATCCTCGCCCGGTGTGTCGGCATTGCAGGGGGCCGCAGCGCGTGCGGGTGCGCCATTGGGGCATGATTTCTGCGCGATTTCCTTGTCGGATTTGCTGACGCCGCGTGACGATATCCTGCGGCGGCTGCGTGCGGCGGCGGAGGGCGATTTCGTGATCGCGTTCTACAATCCGGTGTCGCGGACGCGGCGAACCCTGCTGGCCGAGGCGCGGGACATCCTGTTGCAGCACCGTCCGGCGGATACGCCTGTGATGCTGGCGACCTCATTGGGCCGGCCCGAGGAGCATGTGCGCTATCGGCGGTTGGACGCGCTGGAGGTCGACGAGGTGGACATGCTGACGGTCGTGCTGGTCGGGTCAAGCAATTCGCGACTGGCGCAACTGGGTGAGGGGCCGCGGATGTACACGCCGCGCGGCTATGCGCGCAAGATCGATGGTGATCTGGCGTGACAGGATTTTCGCAGAAAATCCGGGCCTCCGGCGGGAGTATATTGGGCAAGATGATGCGGGGACGTGCGGCATGACGGTTTATTTCATCGGGGCAGGGCCGGGCGATCCCGAGTTGCTGACGCTGAAGGCGGCGCGGTTGATCGGGGCATGTCCGGTGTGTCTGTACGCGGGATCGCTGGTGCCTGAAGAAGTCGTGGCGATTGCGCCGGAGGGGGCGCGGGTCCTGGACACCGCACCGATGACGCTGGAAGAAACCCATGCAGAAATCGTCGCGGCCCATGCGCGCGGCGCGGACGTGGCGCGGGTGCATTCGGGGGATCCGTCGCTATACGGTGCCATCGCGGAACAGATCCGGCGGCTGAAGGCGGATGGGATCGACTATGCCATCGTGCCGGGCGTGCCGGCCTACGCGGCCGCAGCAGCGGCGATGGGCACGGAACTGACCGTGCCGGAGGTTGGCCAATCCATCGTCCTGACCCGTATGAGCATGAAATCGACCGGCATGCCCGCGGGCGAGACCTTGGAAAATTTTGCACGGACCGGGACCACGCTTGCGATCCACCTCGGCATCAGGGCGTTGCGCGACATCGAGCGGGTGCTGACCCCGCATTACGGTGCCGATTGTCCGGTGGCGGTTGTTTACCGCGCGTCATGGCCCGATCAGCTGATTCTACGCGGCACGCTGTCGGATATCCATGCACAGGTCCGCGCGGCCAAGATCACCCGCACGGCGCTGATCATGGTCGGCCCTGTGTTGGGCGCGCAACACGGATTTCCGGATTCGGCGCTTTATGATGCGGCCAAGCCCCATGTCCTGCGGCCCAGAGCGCGCAAGACGGTGTAATCGTGCCGCAGGTGCAGTGCCGCATTGCGGCGGTTTTTGTCACTTGAAATTTACCGGCAGCGCATAATCTTGTTTTGCAAGCAAGGGAGTGCGCCATGAACGACATCCTACAAGACGCGATCCGCAAAGGTTTGCAGGAGGCTCGCCGCGTTTCACTGGACCGCGGGGAACGGCTGTGTGTCCACGACGGTGATGATGTCTATCGCATCCTGCGGTTCTGGCAGGATGGCATGGCACTGGATGCCGGTGCCTGTGACAAGCTGCGCGGCCGGGTCGATATCTACGATGGTGCACGGCATCTATATCAGGCGCTGATCCTTGGAGCGGATGTGACCGACGGCGAATGCCATTTCCGGTTCAAATGGCTGCATCCGGTCCGCCAGACCGCGCCGCTGGATTTCGAAAGCGATGTGCGCGCCCCTGCGGGTCTGCTGACCCGCGCCTGATCTGCCGCCCTATTGTAGGTCGGCGAAGGCCTTTTGCAGGCGGCTGACCGCGTCCTCGATCTGGGCGCGGGGTGCGCCGATGTTGAAGCGCAGGAACTGACCGCCGCCCTTGCCGAAGGTGGGGCCGTGATTGGCCGCGATCTGTGCGTCGTTCTGAACGCGGTCCGTGAAGTCAGCGGCGGACATGCCTGTCCCCGAAAAATCGACCCAGGCGAGGTAGGTGGATTCCAGCTGCATGCTGTGCACACCGGGGATCGTGTTGACGCCTGCATCGAAGATCCGGCGATTTTCGTCGAGATAGAGGCGGAGCGCATCGACCCATGCCGCCCCTTCGGGCGAATAGGCGGCGGTGGTCATGAACAGTCCGAAACTGTTGGGCGACATGCCAAGCGCTGCCATGCGCGCGGCAAACCGACCGCGCAGGTCGGGATCGGCAATGATGACGTTCCCGCCGTGACTGCCCGCGATGTTGAACGTCTTGGTCGCAGAGGTCATCATCACCAGCCGGTCCGCGATCCCGTCGATCTGCGTCATCGGGATATGGGTTTGACCCGGAAACGTCAGGTCGTGGTGGATTTCGTCCGACAGCAGGATCAGCTCGTGCCGTTTGGCGAATGCGGCGACCGCCTGCAGTTCGGCGCGGGTCCAGACGCGGCCGCCGGGGTTATGCGGTGAGCAGAGGATCAGCATCCGTTCGGACCCGTCCATCTGGGCATCCCAAGTGTCGAAGTCCATCTCGTATCGGCCGTCGATATTGGCCAGTTCGCATTCCACGACACGGCGCCCGGATGCGTTAATCACGCGGGCGAAGGCATGGTAGACGGGCGTCATCAGCACCACGCCGTCGCCCGGTTTCGTAAATGCGTCAAGGCACATGGCCGTGCCGTTCACGAGGCCATGGGTGGTAAAGATATGGGCGGGGTCGACGGTCCAGCCATGGCGTTCGGCCATCCACCAGCAGATTGCGGCGCGGTAGTCGGATTCATCCCCGAAATAGCCGAATACACCATGATCGGCCATGTCGGTGACGGCCTTGCGAATGCAATCGGGGGCCTGAAATTCCATGTCGGCAACCCACATCGCGATCCCGTCCTCGCGCGAGACGCCGTAGATGTCCTCCATCGCGTCCCACTTGGCGCAGTGGGTGTTGCGGCGGTTGATCGGTGTGTCGAAATCCATGGGACTGCCTCTTGCTGTGGTGTTGACAGGTTCGGTGCAGGGCGCGCCGGGTGCAAGACGAAAATGGTGCAGGTCAACGGATGGGCGGGTGGGCGGCGATGTTGCAAATTGCGCAGGCCCGGCCTAATTGGGGCGCATGACAATACGCCCCATTCTGATCCATCCCGATCCGCGCCTGAAAAAGGTGGCCGACGCCGTAGCCGAGGTCGACGATACCTTGCGCACATTGGCCGCAGACATGCTGGAAACCATGTATGATGCGCCCGGCATCGGCCTTGCGGCGCCGCAGGTCGGCGTGATGCAGCGCGTCATCACCATGGATTGCGTCAAGGAAGAGGGCGAGGATCCACGCCCCATGGTCCTGATCAATCCGCGCGTGACATGGGCGAGCGATGAGACGAGCAGCTATGAGGAAGGCTGTCTGTCGATCCCCGAGCAATACGCCGATGTCGAACGCCCGGCAGAGGTCGAGGTCACATGGATGGACCTTGAGGGTGCCACGCAGTCCGAACGGTTCGGCGGCCTGTGGGCCACCTGTGTACAGCACGAGATCGACCATCTGGATGGCAAGCTGTTCATCGACTACCTGGGGTCGATGAAACGCCAGATGATCACGCGCAAGATGCAGAAGCTGAAACGCGAACGGGCGCGGGCATGATGCCGATCTTGCAGGCCCCGCATCCGGGTCTGCGGGCGGTTTGCACGCCGGTTGCGGATTTCGATGACGGCCTGCGGGCCCTGACCGATGCGATGTTTGCCGCGATGTACGATGCGCCTGGGCGCGGGCTTGCGGCACCGCAGGTCGGTGTGCTGTCGCGGGTATTCGTGATGGACTCCACGTGGAAAGATGCACAGCCACGCCCGATGGTGTTCTTGAACCCGCAGATCGTGGATCGGTCCTCTGACAAGGTCGCGATCAGCGAGAGTTGTCTGTCGATCCCCGATCAGCCGGTTTCAGTGCCGCGCCCGGCCTGGGTGACGCTGCGCTGGCAAGGGCTGGACGGTGTGGAACAGACAGACACATTCGAGGGAGTGGAGGCGGTCATCGTGCAGCACGAACGCGATCATCTGGACGGCATCTTGATCACCGACTACGCGGTGCAGGCGTGACCCGGTCGGTCGTGCGCTGGCCGCACAAGGCGCTGCGGACACCCGCGGCTGATGTGCCTGACATCACCGATGACATTCGCAGCATCTGGGACGACATGATCGGCGTGATGGAGGCGATGCCCGGCGTCGGGCTGGCCGCCGTGCAGCTGGGTATCCCGCTGCGGCTGGCGGTCGTGGACGCCAGCACCGCGCGCGGGCAGGCCGTGCGCATGGCCAACCCCGAGATCCTGCACGCTAGCGTGGAACTGCGGGACCATGAGGAGGCTTCGCCCTGCCTGCCCGGTGTGAGTGCCGTGGTCAAACGTCCGCGTGCGGTGACGGTGCGGTTCCTGAACGCGGATGGCGCGGTGGAAGAGCGCGATTTCGTCAGTCTCTGGGCCACGAGCGTGCAGCACCAGATCGATCACCTGGCGGGGCGCATGTATTTTGACCGGCTGGGTCGGGTCAAACGGGACATGCTGCTGAAACGTGTGGCCAAGCTGGGACGCTAGCGGTGGGGGCGCTGCCCCCGGCTGCGCCTCCCCCGGAGTATTTTTGGCAAGATGATGCGGACTAGCCGCGGTGACAGCCGTCGGCCAGGGATTTGACGAAGGCGAGCACGTCGGCGACGCTTTCTCCGGCACCGATTTTTTCAACGATGGCAGAGCCTACGACAGCACCGTCGGCGATGCTGGCGATGGATTCCGCAGCCTCGGGCGTCTTGATGCCAAAGCCCACGATCACGGGCAGGTCAGTGTGCGATTTGATGCGTGCGACCTCGGGGGCGACATCGGCGGACTGGGCCTCGGCGGTGCCGGTGATGCCGGTGACCGACACATAGTAGACAAAACCGGAGGTGTTGGTCAGCACCTTTGGCAGGCGCTTGTCGTCTGTGGTGGGGGTGGCGAGCCGGATGAAATTCAGCCCGGCCTTTTGCGCAGGAATGCAGAGTTCGTCGTCTTCTTCCGGTGGCAGATCGACGATGATGAGGCCGTCGATCCCCGCCTCACGTGCCTGGGCGAGAAATGTATCCACGCCGCGCGAGTAGATCGGGTTGTAGTAGCCCATCATCACGATCGGGGTTGTGTCGTCGGTCTGCCGCAGGGTGCGGGCGATTTCCAGTGTCTTGTCCAAGGTCATGTGCTGGGCCAGTGCGCGCTGACCGGCCAGCTGGATCGTGGTGCCGTCGGCCATCGGGTCGGTGAACGGCAGCCCCAGTTCGATGATGTCGACGCCAGCACCGGGCAGGCCCTGCACGATTTCGAGAGAGGTTTCGAAAGTCGGATCACCGGCCATCACATAGGCGACAAAGGCCTTGCGGTTCTGAGCGCGGAGCTGGGCGAATTTGGCGTCGATCCGGGACATGTGGCGGGCTCCTGTAGCGGGGTCGCGGATTTCTGCCAGCGTGGGGCGCGGTTTGCAATGGGGCAGGGGGTGAAATGACGCGGGAGGGGCCTATGTGTGATCCATGAATTATTTGCTCGCCTTGTTGCTCCCGCCCCTCTCGATCCTGCTGGCCGGTCGGCCATTCATCGGGATCATCGTGTTTTTCATCTGGATCCCGGCATTGCTGTTTTCTGGCGGCCTGACCCACCCGATGTTCATCATCCTTGCCTGGTTGCTGATCTACGAGGGACGCAATCGCGCGGCCTGACCTCTTGAGTCTGCCACCGGGGACGACTAGACGCGCGGGTGCACTGTCACAGGAGATGCGTCATGGGCTTCAAGATGGGAATTGTCGGTCTGCCGAACGTCGGTAAATCGACCCTGTTCAATGCGCTGACGCGCACGGCGGCCGCGCAGGCCGCAAATTTTCCGTTCTGCACGATCGAGCCGAATGTCGGTGATGTGGCGGTGCCTGACGCGCGGCTGGACACGCTGGCCGGGATCGCAGGGTCCAAGCAGATCATCCCGACGCGCATGACCTTTGTCGATATCGCGGGTCTGGTGAAGGGCGCGTCCAAGGGAGAGGGGCTGGGCAACCAGTTTCTGGCAAACATCCGTGAATGCGATGCCATTGCGCACGTGCTGCGGTGCTTTGAGGATGACGACATCACCCATGTCGAGGGACGTGTCGATCCCGTCGAAGATGCGGCCGTGATCGAGACCGAGCTGATGCTGGCCGATCTGGAGAGCATCGAAAAGCGTCTGGCCGGCCTTGTGCGCAAGGTGCGCGGTGGCGACAAGGAGGCGGTTCAGCAGGAACGCCTGCTGAAGGCCGCGCAGGCGGTGCTGGAAGACGGACGGCCCGCACGGGTGGTCGCGGTTGATGCCGATGATGCCAAGGCGTGGCGGATGCTACAGTTGCTGACGACGAAGCCTGTTTTGTATGTCTGCAATGTCGAAGAAGAGAGTGCCGGGGCCGGCAACAGCCAGTCCGCGCGTGTGGCCGAGATGGCGGCGGCCCAGGGCAACAGTCACGTTGTGATTTCGGCCCGGATCGAGGAAGAGATCAGCCAGCTGGAGGCTGAGGAAGCCGAGATGTTCCTGTCCGAGATGGGGCTGGACGAAGCGGGTCTGGACCGGTTGATCCGGGCGGGATATGCGCTGCTGCACCTTCAGACCTATTTCACGGTTGGCCCCAAGGAGGCGCGCGCCTGGACGATTCCGGAAGGCACCTCTGCGCCGAAGGCCGCTGGTGTCATCCATGGCGATTTCGAGCGAGGTTTCATTCGGGCCGAGACCATTGCCTATGACGATTTCGTGGCACTTGGGGGCGAACAACCCGCCAAGGAGGCAGGCAAGATGCGCGCTGAAGGCAAGTCATATGTCGTCAAGGACGGCGACGTGCTGCATTTTCTGTTCAACACCTGATGTTGGTGATGTCAGGATTTTCGCGAAAATCCTGACGGAGCCGATTTTTCGCGAAAAATCGGGTGGGGGCGCTGCCCCCATGCCCCCTGGATATTTTCAACCAGAAGAAGACAGTGCGGCGAGGTGGTTTGTGGCCGCGCGCAGGTCTTGTGTAAACGCCGTTTCAGCGGCCGCGCTTTCGTGGTCGGGCAGGCGGAGCAGGTAGGATGGATGGACGGTCACGAAGATCGGTGTGCCGTCCGGGGACACCTCGATCTGGCCACGTCGTTTCAGCAGGCCGTTTCCGTCGCCTGTCAGGCTGGCAAGCGCGGTCGCACCCAGCGCGAGGATGAGTTTCGGTTTGACCAAGGCCCGTTCGGTATCGAGCCAGAATTTGCAATGCTGTACCTCTGACCTGTTCGGGTTCTGGTGGATGCGGCGTTTGGTGCCGTGTTTGAATTTGAAGTGTTTGACTGCGTTGGTCACGAAGGCCGCGTCGCGGTCGAGACCTGCCTGAACTGCGAGGCGGTCGAACAATTGGCCTGCCGGGCCGACAAAGGGCTGGCCCAGGCTGTCCTCGGCGTCGCCGGGCTGTTCGCCGACGATCATCAATGCGGCATCGCGCGGTCCGGTTCCGGGGACAACCTGGGTTGCGGGGCCATGCAGTGGGCAGCGGGTGCATGTCTGCAAGCCGG
The DNA here is from genome assembly GCF_900110705.1 of Loktanella sp. DSM 29012. Taxonomy (GTDB): domain Bacteria; phylum Pseudomonadota; class Alphaproteobacteria; order Rhodobacterales; family Rhodobacteraceae; genus Loktanella; species Loktanella gaetbuli. The sequence continues at coordinate 861,161 of NZ_FOEJ01000001.1, forward strand.
CGTCGAGCAGGTTCCAGGACGCGGGCTGCGGCGTTTCGTTTAGCTGTTCGCGGATACGGGCAACGCGGGCGGGGGCGAGGGTCGGCGCCGCATCGGCCATTTCGCGGACGCGGGCCTCGGCATTGGCGATCATGTCGGGGATGTGCTGTGCCTCTGGCATGTTTTTCCAGTATTTCCGCGGCATCTCTGACGTCATGGCTTTGACCTTCAACCGGGCCGGGTTGAATATGTTCTTGAAATAGGTGCCCCACAGCTCCTCTGCCGCGTCGTCGGGCAGGTCGGGTTTTTCCCGACCGGGATGAAAGGTGAGTTTGCCGTTGTTGAAGTCCGCGGTGACGTCTGGGGTCACGATCATCCAGTCCATGTCGGCAAAGCGGCGGGCGAAGAAGGGCGCGTTGGGTTCGAGCGTATTGTGTGTGGGTTCGAACCATGCGGCAAAGCTGCGGCGCGGCCCGCCGGTGCGCAGGTCGCGGAACCGGACAAACGCGCGCATCTTGTGTTTGCAGCGGTGCACGGCCTTTTCCATCTGGCGCAATTTCGCCAGATCGGCGTCGGCGCGGTCGGTCATCAGCCCCTTGTCGAGGCGTAGCCGCCAGAGCATGGCGTAGAGCCGCGCAAAACGTTGCGGATCATTGTGCCAGACAACCCATTTGGCCATTTCGACGAAATCGGCAGGCACCTTGACGGTGCCGCGCACGACGGGTGCGGGCAGGTCTGTGGCGAACAATTCACCCTCGCCGTTGTCGTAGTTCCACAGGATATCCTCGGGCGGGGTGCGGGCGGCCAGGCAGGCGCGGGCCGCATCGCGCCAGGCGTCCCAGGTGCCGATGCGGGGCAGGGGAATCGTCAGCATCAAAAGAGTGACAGCTGTTCCGGTGGCGGGGCAAAGCGGGCGCGCAGCGTGTCGCTGTCGGTCAGCCCGCCGGGGGTCCAGTCGGCGCAGGTGATGAAGGCCTGCGCCTTTTTCAGCGAGGCACCCAGCCGCAGCAGGTCGTCATAGCGCAATGTGCGGTGGCGGCGGGTGGTCAGGATGCGGTGCACGGTTTTGGTGCCAAAACCCGGCACGCGCAGCAGCATCTCACGCGGGGCCGTGTTCACATCCAGCGGGAAATGATCGCGGTTGCGCAGGGCCCAGGCGAGTTTTGGATCGACCTCGAGGTCGAGGTTGCCGTCCTTGGCGGTGGAGGTGATTTCGTTCACGCCAAAACCGTAGAACCGCATCAGCCAATCCGCCTGATAGAGGCGGTGTTCGCGCATCAGGGGCGGTTTGATCAGTGGCAGCTTTGCCGTGGCATCGGGGATCGGGGAAAAGGCGGAGTAGTAGACGCGGCGTAGCTTGTAATCGGCATAGAGCCCGGTGGACCGCGTCAGGATCGTTGCGTCCGTGGCCCCGTCCGCGCCAACGATCATCTGCGTGCTTTGCCCGGCGGGGGCGAATTTCGGCGGTCGTTTGCCGGTGTGGCTGCGGTCCTTGCTGGCGGCGCGGTGCTGGCGCACGCCGCCCATCGCGGCACGGATCGTGACCGGGTTCTTCTCGGGGGCAAAGGCCTGCACGGCACGGTCGGTCGGCAGTTCGACGTTGATCGACAAGCGGTCGGCGTGGCGGCCCGCCTCCTCGATCAGTTTGGGGTCGGCGTCGGGAATGGTTTTCAGGTGGATATAGCCGCGAAAGTTTTCGACCTCGCGCAGGCGCTGCGCGATGCGGACCATCTCGCCCATGGTGTCGTCGGGGTTGCGCACCACGCCGGATGACAAAAACAGCCCCTCGATATAGTTGCGACGGTAGAATTCGAGGGTCAACTGCACCACCTCGTCCACCGAGAACCGCGCGCGCGGGACGTTGGACGACACGCGGTTCACGCAATAGGCGCAATCGTAGATGCAGAAATTCGTCATCAGGATTTTCAGCAGGCTGATGCAGCGGCCGTCCGGGGCATAGGCATGGCAGATGCCCGACCCTTCGGTGCTGCCCAGCCCCTTGCCGTCGCGGCTGTCGCGGCGGGTCGTGCCGGAGGATGCGCATGACGCGTCATAACGCGCCGCGTCCGAGAGAATCGCCAGTTTCTGATCCAGTGTCATTGCCATGTGTTCTTGATACGTTCTCATTGCTGGTCGGGCAAGGGGCATTCCCTGCGACTGATCGCGCCGCTTGCAACTGTGGGGCGGGGTGGGGATGATACGGCATGGTAACGTTAAAAGACATTTCGCGTGATCTGGGGCTGTCGGTAACACAGGTCAGTCGCGCCCTGGGCGATCACACGGATGTGAACCCCCAGACAAAGCAGCGCGTGCGCGCGGCGGCGGACCGGCTGGGTTATCGACCCAATGCCGTTGCTCGTGGGCTCAAGACGGGTCGGTCCGGGATTGTCGCGATGGTGGTGTCCGGCACACGCAGCCCCGAGGTCAGCGCCCATTTGCTGGAAATCGTGATGGGGTTGTCGGCCGAGTTTTCGCGAATCGGTTTGCGGTTCGTACTGCATGTGGCGCAGCCGGACGAGGACACCGCGCAACTGCATGAGGATCTGTTTCTGGCAGGTGGTATCGACGGGTTCATCGTCATCAGCCCGCAGCGCCAGGATCCCCGCATCAAGGCCCTGCGACGGTTGGGGGCGGCATTCGTGGTGCATGGGCGTGATCCGGACCAGCGCCATGTGCACGTGGACATCGACAATTACGGCGTAGGCTACCGGCTGGCGGATCATCTGCTGGCGCGCGGACACCGGCGAATCGCGTTCCTGACCGCTGGGGACCATACGTTTTTCTCGCAGGAACGGGTGCGTGGATTGCGGCAGGCCTATGCTGACAGGGGGCTTGATTGTGCAGCGGCACAGGTGATCGGCATGCCGATGATCGCGCCTGAAGGATATCGCGCAACGCGGGACCTGTTGTCGCAAACACAATCACCGACGGCCATCATTGCGGGCAACACAATGCTGGCACGCGGGGTCTATGCCGCTGCGGCTGAGTGCAACGTCGCGATCCCTGACCGATTGTCCGTGATCACCCATGACGACGGGCTGGACCTGTTCGGCACCGATACATTTGATCCGCCCCTGGGCGGAACGATTTCACCTTTGTCAGATGCCTGGGTCAGTGTCGCGCGGACTTTGCAAAACATGATTGCTGCACAAAATGATGGGTTGATGGAATGCATATTACCGTTAGGGTTTAGGGAAGGCGGTTCGATTCAGTCAGTTTTAGATTGACGGCATACGCAGAATTTGCCCTAAATCCGAAACGTTTCGGAAAAGACAAACTGTTATCTGGGAGGATATCAATGACACGTACAATCACCGGCGTTAGCGCTATCGCGCTGATCACCGTTGCGGGCTCTGCCTTTGCGCAGGACCTGATCGTTCCGCAGGGCGAGGGCGATTTCGCCTGGGCCGCGCTGGAAGAGTTCGCAGCAAACAATGATTTCACGGGTGAAACGCTGAACGTGACAGGCGCCACCACGGGTGACGACGCACAGCGTTACCGCAACCTGTACGCCTATTTCGAACAGGCGACCGGTGCGACTGTCGAATATTCGGGTTCGGAATCCTTTGAGCAGGACATCGTGATCGCAGCACAGGCCGGTGGTCTGCCCGACGTGGCGCTGTTCCCGCAGCCCGGTCTGGCCAAGGATCTAGCCGCACAAGGCACGCTGGTTCCCGTCGCCGAAGGCATGACCGATTTCATGGTCGACAACTATGCGGCCGGCGAAAGCTGGAAGCAGCTGGCGACCTTCCCGGGGGCCGATGGCAACGAGGACGTGTTCGGTCTGTTCTTTGGTACGGACGTCAAATCGCTCGTCTGGTACGTGCCCGAGCAGTTCGAAGAAGCCGGTTATGACATTCCTGAAACCCAGGAAGAGCTGATGGCGCTGAGCCAGCAGATCGTCGAAGACGGTGGCACCCCCTGGTGCATCGGTCTGGGTTCCGGTGCAGCCACCGGCTGGCCCGCGACGGACTGGGTCGAGGACATGATGCTGCGCACTGCGTCTCTCGAAGATTATGACCGCTGGGTCAGCAACGACATGCCGTTCAACGACCCGATCGTCGTGAACGCCATCGAGCAGTATGGCATGTATGCCCTGACCGAAGGTTTCGCAGACGGCGGCCCAGAGGCCGCAGCGACGACCGACTTCCGCGACAGTCCCGATGGTCTGTTTGACTTCCCGCCCAAGTGCTACATGCACAAACAGGCATCGTTCATCCCGATCTTCTTCCCCGAAGGCGTCGAGGCTGGTACGGACGTAGAGTTCTTCTACTTCCCGCCGTTCGAGGCGAATTCCGATCTGGGTCGCCCGGTCCTGGGGTCCGGTGGTCTGGCGTCCGTGACCAACGATCGTCCTGTCACCACGGCGTTCATGGAATTCCTGGGCACGCCCATCGCACACGAGCTGATGATGACGCAGGGCCAGTTCCTGTCGCCCCACGTCGATGCGAACCTGGACATCTACACATCCGACGTGCAGCGCGCACTGGGTGAGATCCTGACCACGGCCACGTCGTTCCGTTTCGACGGTTCCGACCTGATGCCGGGCGAGATCGGCACGAACGCGTTCTGGACCGGCATGGTGGATTACACCACCGGTGCGGATGCACAGTCGGTTGCGGATGCGATCCAGAGCCGTTGGGACGAAATCAAGTAAACGCTTGATCTGACATGGCCGGGTCCCGCATCGGGGCCCGGCACTAATGCCGGTCATCCGGCGAAATGCCGCTTTGGGAGGGGACGCGCATGAACCCGGTTTTTCAGGGTCTGATCACAATTGGTATCGGCGTCGGGGGCATATTCCTGTACTTCGTCGCGTCCAATGCCTTGCTGGACAAGGTGCTGTTCCCGGCCAAAGGCAAGAACGCTTCTCGGAATATCAATCGCGCGAACACGGTCAGACCCTGGCTGTTTCTGGCACCCACCATCATCGCGCTGAGCCTGTATCTGGTCTATCCGGTGATCGGCTCGTTCTATCGGTCGTTGTTCAACCGGTCCGGGGACGAATTCGTCGCGTTCAGCAACTATACCACCATGTTCGCGTCGTCCGAATTCCGCACGGCATTCTGGAACAACGTCCTGTGGGCACTGGTCGTCCCGTCGGTATCGACCTTTTTGGGTTTGTTGATCGCGCAGCTGACCGACAAGCTGCGCTGGGGCAATATCGCCAAGTCGCTGATTTTCATGCCGATGGCGATTTCTTTCGTCGGCGCGTCGCTGATCTGGAAATTCGTCTACGCCATCGACCCCGAACTGGGCATCATCAACGCGATCCGCGTGAACATGTTCGGGCTGGACCCGCTGGACGTTCTGCAGGTCGCATTCTGGAACAACCTTTTCCTGATGGTCATCCTGATCTGGGTGCAGACCGGTTTCGCCATGGTGATCCTGTCGGCCGCCCTGCGTGGCATCCCCGAGGAAACCATCGAGGCCGCGATCATCGACGGTGCGAACCCGTTCCAGATCTTTTTCAAGATTCAGGTGCCGCAGATCACCAACACGATCATCGTCGTGTTCACGACGACGACGATCCTCGTGCTCAAGGTGTTCGACATCGTCTACGCCATGACGGGCGGCAACTTTAACACGCAGATTCTGCCCAGCTACATGATGCAATTCATGTTCCGCGATGACGGGCGCGCCACGGCCGTGGCCATCGTCATCATGCTGATCGTGACGCCCGTGATGATCCAGAACATCCGGCAAGCACGCGCCGAAATGCGCTGAGGGGGATACCATGGATAATATTGCAGGTAAAAAATCAGGTCTGACCATCGCGGTGAACATCACGGTGTTCCTGCTGGTCCTGATCTGGCTGATCCCGACCGTCGGTCTGTTCGTTTCGTCCTTTCGTGATCGCGATGCGATTTCATCGTCGGGCTGGTGGCTGGCGCCGTTTTCCACGGAACAGACGTTCCGCGGGCGGGGTGACGTGGAATCCGTATCGCAGGATGGCGCGCTGTTCGTTTTGTCGGGCAATGTGTTTCAGGACCCCGAAATCGCGCCCGCATTTCCCAACGGTGAAGGCGACATCGTGGCGTTCGGTGATTCAGGCCGCGCGCCGGGTGAGTACCCCGCAGGCGAGGTTGCTGATCTGGGCGACGGCGAAACACTGATCGTCGAGGCCAACGGCGACTATCTCTACACCGTCCCCGAGGACCCCGGAAACCGGGGGCCGCGCTACTATGTGGTGGCCTCGACGCCGCCCAACTTTACCCTCGACAATTACCGCACGGTGTTGAGCGCGGGCGGCATGGGACAGGCGTTCATCAACACGCTGACCGTGACCATCCCCACCACGATCATTCCGATCCTGATGGCGGCCTTTGCGGCCTATGCCCTGGCCTGGATGGATTTCAGGGGTCGGGCGTTCCTGATCGCGGCGATCATCGGCCTGCTGGTCGTGCCGTTGCAGCTGGCACTCGTGCCGATGTTGCAGCTGCATTACAATCTGGGGATCGGGCAATCGTTCCTGGGAATCTGGCTGGCCCACTCGGCCTTTGGTCAACCGTTGGCGGTGTATCTGCTGCGCAACTACATGATCGGTCTGCCGCGCGACATCATCGAGAGTGCGCGTGTGGACGGCGGCACGGATTTCCAGATCTTCATGAAGATCATCCTGCCCTTGTCGTTCCCGGCACTGGCGGCATTCGCGATTTTCCAGTTCCTGTGGACATGGAATGACCTGCTGATCGCCAAGGTGTTCCTGCCCAGTTCCGAAGAAGCCAAGGTGATGACCGTCAAGATCGCCGACGACCTGCTGGGATCGCGCGGCGGTGACTGGGGCATCCTTGCCGCTGCGGCCTTTGTTTCGATCTCGATCCCGCTCTTGGTGTTCTTCACCCTGCAACGCTACCTCGTCCGCGGCCTGTTGGCCGGTTCCGTGAAATAAGGAGACCTGTCATGGCAACTCTCAAACTGACCGACGTCGCCAAGACCTATGGTGGAACCGTCGACGTTCTGAAAAACATCAATCTCGACATCAAAAAGGGCGAGTTGATCGTTTTCGTCGGACCCTCTGGCTGCGGGAAATCCACGCTGCTGCGGATGATCGCCGGTCTGGAAAAGATTACGGGTGGTGAATTGCAGATCGACGGGCAGGTGGTGAACGACGTGCCACCCGCCCAGCGTGGCATCGCGATGGTGTTCCAATCCTACGCGCTGTACCCGCATATGACGGTGCGCGACAACATGACCTTTGCGCTGAAACTCGCGAAAAAGTCCAAGGCCGAAATCGATGCGGCCGTGTCCAAGGCCGCCAAGATCCTGCAGCTGGAGCCCTATCTTGATCGTCTGCCCAAGGCCTTGTCGGGTGGTCAGCGCCAGCGCGTCGCCATCGGGCGGTCCATCGTGCGCGACCCCAAGGTCTATCTGTTCGACGAGCCACTGTCGAACCTCGATGCAGCCTTGCGGGTCGCTACCCGGATCGAAATTGCGCAGCTCAAGGAATCGATGCCTGACAGCACGATGATCTATGTGACGCACGATCAGGTGGAGGCGATGACGCTGGCCAGCCGCATCGTGGTTCTGGCGAACAAGGGGATCGCGCAGGTCGGCACGCCGCTGGAACTGTATGAACGGCCCGAAAACGAGTTTGTCGCGCAATTCATCGGCTCGCCGGCGATGAACCTGTTGTCGGGTGAGATCGTCGAGACTGGCGAACAGACCCGCGTGAAACTGGACGGCGGTGGCACCGTACTGGCCGCCGTGCCGACGCAGGCCGCCGACAAGGGCCTGAAAGTCAATGTGGGCGTCCGGCCAGAGGACCTGTATGAGGCGCAAGGCGGCGATTATATCTTCGACGCCAAGGTGAATATCACCGAAGCCCTGGGCGAGGTGACGCTGCTGTATTTCGAACCGCAGGGCGATCAGGATGCGCTGATCGGCAAGCTGCCGGGCATTCACGGCGATCTGCGCGGCAAGCCGGTCAAGATGACGGCCAAGCCCGAAAAGGTGCAGATTTTCCACAACGGTCATTCGCTGCACTACCGCTGATCCAGCGGCCACACTTTGCATCGGCGCGCCACATCGGCGCGCCTTTTGCGTTACATGGGGCGCGATTTGGGGCATGGTCCGGCCAAAGACCCAAGGAAACACCATGCCAACCATTCTGATCCTGAACGGCCCGAACCTGAACCTGTTGGGCCAGCGCCAGCCCGAAATCTATGGGGCCGATACGCTGGATGACGTGGCCGACCAGTGCCGCGCGGTCGTGGGTGACGCCGCAGAGCTGCGGTTCGCACAGTCCAACCACGAAGGCGCGCTGGTCGATCTGATCCAGGAGGCACGTGGCACCACGGATGCCATCGTCATCAATCCGGGGGCCTATTCGCATACCTCGGTCGCGATCCTGGATGCGCTGAACGCCTATGACGGCGCAGTGATCGAGGTGCATATCTCGAACATCCACAAGCGCGAGGCGTTTCGTCATCATTCCTATGTCTCTGGTCGCGCCGATGCGGTCATCGCTGGACTGGGGGTTGAGGGATACGCCGCAGCGCTGCGGCGTTTGATGCAACTTTTGTCCTGACAGTTTCATTCCACCGCCGATGCCTTAGGTGAGGGGCAGACGCGAAGGAATGGATCATGGACTACGATATTTTTGTTATCGGCGGCGGCATCAACGGTGCGGGCATTGCGCGGGATGCGTCCGGGCGCGGGTTGCGCACGGGGCTGGCGGAAATGAACGATCTGGCCTCTGCTACGTCCAGCGCCTCGACCAAGCTGTTTCACGGCGGCCTCCGCTATCTGGAGTATTTCGAGATCAATCTGGTGCGTCATGCGCTGGCGGAACGCGAAACGCTGCTGCGCGCGATGCCGCATATTTCCTGGCCGATGCGGTTCGTGCTGCCCTACGCGCCCGAAATGCGGTTCGAGGGTGAGACGCCGACGTCGAAAATACTGAACGTCGTGATGCCCTGGATGAAGGGCCGTCGCCCGATGTGGCTGATCCGGCTGGGCCTGTTCTTGTACGACAACCTTGGCGGTCGCACGATTCTGCCGGGGACAAAAACGCTGGACCTGACCACCGGACCAGAGGGTGCCCCGCTGGAGGATCGGTTCAAGGTCGCCTACGAGTATTCGGATTGCTGGATCGAGGACAGCCGGTTGGTTGTGTTGAACGCCCGTGACGCCGAGGCGCGTGGCGCGGATATCATGACGCGCACCCGTGTGCTGGCCGCCCACCGGACGGGCGATCACTGGACCATTGATCTGGACGGCCCGGATGGCGCGCGCAGCGTCACCGCGGGGGCGCTGGTCAACGCAGGCGGCCCTTGGGTCGGCAACATCATCCACGATACCGTCCACGTCGACAGCACCGAGGGCGTGCGTCTGGTGCGCGGCAGCCATATCGTGACCCGCCGCCTGTTTGATCACGACAAGGCGTATTTCTTTCAGGGTGAGGACGGGCGCATCATTTTCGCCATCCCCTACGAGACCGATTTCACGCTGATCGGAACGACGGACGCGGCCCACGAAAACCCCGACGAAAAACCGGTCTGCACCCCCGAAGAGGCGCAGTATCTGGTCGATTTCGCCAATGGTTATTTCAAGGACGACATCAGCACCGACGATATCGTCTGGACCTATTCCGGTGTGCGGCCCCTCTATGACGACGGGGTCAAATCCGCGACGGCCGCGACCCGCGATTACGTGCTCAAGGTCGAGGCTGACGGCGGCGCGCCGATCCTGAACATTTTTGGCGGCAAGATCACGACCTATCGCAAACTGGCCGAGAATGCGATGGACAAGCTGGCCCCATACTTTGACGATCTGCCGCCGAAATGGTCGGCGGGTGTGGCCATGCCCGGTGGCGATTTCCCGGTCGAGGACGTGGCCGGTATGATCACAGGCTTGCAGTCCGACTATCCGTTCCTGACACCCTATTGGGCAGGCCGTCTGATCCGCGCCTATGGCACCGAGGCGCGCGATATTCTGGGCGATGCGAAAACGGTCAGGGACCTTGGCCCCGATTTTGGCGCGACCCTGACCGGGGCAGAGGTGCGTTGGCTGATGACCCGCGAATTCGCGCGCACGGCAGAGGACGTGGTTTGGCGACGCACGAAACTGGGTCTGCGTCTGGATGCAGATCAGATTGCGGCCTTGGATCGCTGGATGTCAGATGCGGACTTTTCCACCCTCGCCAAATAGGCGATGATGCACATCCGGCGTCAGGGAGGAACCGACATGAGCAAACATATTCTGGCCATTGATCAGGGCACTACGTCATCGCGGGCGATCCTGTTCGACGCAGAGATGGTACCCGTGGCGACGGCCCAAGAGGAATTTCCCCAGCATTTTCCGCAGTCGGGTTGGGTCGAACACGATCCGGCGGATCTGTGGACCTCGACGGCCGCGACCTGTCGGTCCGTGATCGAACGCGCAGGTCTGCGCGTCGGCGACATTGCCGCCATCGGCATCACAAACCAGCGCGAAACGACCGTGGTCTGGGACAAGACCACGGGCGAGGCGATCCACAATGCGATCGTCTGGCAGGACCGCCGCACCACCGCGATCTGCCGCGATCTGGCGGGTCACGCCGACACGGTGACGGCCAAGACAGGCCTGTTGCTTGACCCGTATTTTTCAGGGACCAAGCTGAAGTGGATCCTGGACAACGTCGAAGGGGCCCGCGAACGCGCCCGCAACGGAGAGTTGCTGTTCGGTACCGTCGATAGCTGGCTGATCTGGAAACTGACGGGTGGTGCGTCGCATGTGACCGACGCCACGAACGCCTGCCGCACGATGCTCTATGACATTCACAACGGACGCTGGTCCTCGACCATTTGCGATCTGCTGGACATCCCGCAGCAGATGCTGCCGCAGGTGATGGATTGCGCCGCTGATTTCGGTGTCACGCGCCCCGATCTGTTCGGTGCTGAAATTCCGATTCTGGGTGTGGCGGGGGACCAGCAGGCGGCGACGCTGGGGCAGGCCTGTTTCCAGCCCGGTATGTTGAAATCCACCTACGGCACCGGGTGTTTCGCGCTGCTGAACACGGGCGATACGCCCGTCGCCAGCACCTCGCGGCTGTTGACGACCATCGCGTACCAACTGGACGGCAAACCCACCTACGCGCTGGAGGGGTCTATTTTCATCGCGGGGGCCGTGGTGCAATGGCTGCGCGACGGGCTGAAGCTGATCCGCGAGGCAAAGGAAACACAGCCCCTCGCCGAAGCATCGGACCCCGCGCAGGACGTGGTCCTGGTCCCGGCCTTTACGGGGCTTGGCGCACCCTATTGGAACGCCGATTGCCGGGGTGCGATTTTCGGTATGTCGCGCAACACCGGACCCGAGGAATTTGCGCGTGCCGCGCTGGAATCCGTGGGCTACCAGACGCGTGACCTGCTGGACGCGATGCGCGCCGACTGGCAGGGGCAGGCGGGTGATGCCGCGCTGCGCGTCGACGGCGGCATGAGCGCGTCCGACTACGCCATGCAGTTCCTGTCGGACATCATCGGTGCGCGTGTTGACCGTCCGAAGGTGTTGGAAACGACCGCGATGGGGGCGGCCTGGCTGGCAGGCTACCGCGCGGGGCTGTATCCCGATCAGGACGGCTTTGCCGCGACATGGGCGCTGGACCGGACGTTCGATCCGCAGATGGACCCGGACAAGCGGGCGGAGAAATATGGCCGTTGGCAGCGGGCCGTGCAGGCGACGCTGACCTATACCGGCGACTGAGCGGCCTTCACCTTGGGTGCGCGGCTCACCCACATCCCGGCGAGGATCAGCGCCACCCCGATCGTGCGCGCCAGCGGTGACCCCGGCGCGCCCGTGATCAGGTCGATCACCACGCCCGACACCATCTGGCCTGCGATGATCAGCAGGGCGGTCTGCGCCGCCCCGATCCGCGTGACCAGCCAGCTAGAGGCCGCGATGAACACGACGCCGCCCGTGCCGCCCAGCCAGGCCCACCACGGGACCTGGGTCACCTGGGCATCGCGCAACCCGCCAAAGATCAACGCGGCAATGGTCAGGGCGACAGCACCCACGATGTGATTCCAGAACGACGATTCCAGCGCCGAGGTATTGAGGCTGAGACGCCCGTTGATCTGGCGGCTGAGGATCACCAGAACACCGGCGGCAAAGGCCACGAGGACGGGCAGGATCATGCGGCACCCCCGAGAAATATCAGAACCAGCGATCCGGTCACGATCAGCGCGAGTGCGGCCATGTCCCGCGCGCTTGGCATCCGTTGCCGCAGACCGAATAACCCGCGTGCGTCTGCGATCAGACTGAACACCATCTGTCCCGCGAGCCCGATCGCCAACGTCCCGGACAGCGCCAGCGGCGTGTTCAAGGCATAGGACGTGGCCATCACGGTGACGGCCCCCGACAAACCACCCGCATAGGACCACAGCGGCGGGCGCACCCTGCTTGTGCGGCCGGGACGCAGGATCGCCAGCGCGATCAGGGCCGCCACCGTGCCCGTGGCGTGTGGCACCCAACTGGAAAACAGCAATGACCCGTACTGCGCCAGCGTGCCGTTGAACAGCACCATCAGTGACAACAGCCCGCCCGCGCCGAAGGCTGCGAGAAAGGCAAGCGGATGGGTCGGGGATTGTGTTGGGTCTGTCATGGGCGCAGATGTGACTCCGATGCCCTGCAGGCACAAGCCCGCATGGTGTTGACAGCGTCGCGCACATGACCTAAGCGCCCCGGACACTGGTGTTGGTGGCCCTCGCAAGGGGATGCCTGTCGGGGGTAACCCAAAGGACAACGCCCTTCGTAACGCAAATGAAGGAGATCAGCCGTGACCAAACGCACGTCTGCCAAGTACAAGATCGACCGCCGCATGGGCGAAAACATCTGGGGCCGTCCCAAGTCCCCGGTCAACCGTCGTGAATATGGCCCTGGCCAGCATGGCCAGCGCCGCAAGGGCAAGGTTTCCGACTTTGGTCTGCAGTTGCGCGCCAAGCAGAAGCTGAAAGGCTACTACGGCGACCTGACCGAAAAGCAGTTCCGCCGCATCTACGGCGAAGCCGAGCGCGTCAAGGGCGACACCGGTGAAAACCTGATCGGCCTGCTGGAGCGTCGTCTGGACGCCGTCGTTTACCGCGCCAAGTTCGTGGCAACCGTTTTTGCCGCACGCCAGTTCGTGAACCACGGCCACGTCACCGTGAACGGCAAGCGCGTCAACATCCCGTCCTACCGCGTCAAGGAAGGCGACATCATCGCCGTTCGTGACAAGTCCAAGCAGCTGGAAATGGTGCTGGTCGCCGCCCAACTGCCAGAGCGTGACGTGCCCGACTACATGGAAGTCGACCATTCCAAGATGACCGCCACCTTTGTGCGGACCCCGACGCTGGGTGATGTCCCTTATCCGGTGACGATGGAACCGAACCTGGTCGTCGAATTCTACGCCAAGAACTAATCGGTTCTGGCCCGCGATACGAAAGGCCGCCCCTTGGGGCGGCCTTTTGCGTTTATCGGTACGTCCTTTCGCGGTGCGCCATCAGCCTTTACATTGGACGGCCACCGTCAGCGCCCGTAAGGTCTCCCCGTTCAAAGACAAAAGGGATCGGTGTGAAGTGACGAAGCCGGACGTATTGAATACGGACTTTATCTTGCGCGATGAGGCGGAGCTGCGGCAGTTATTCGCCCCAACGCATGATACCGCGATCAAGAAGTGTCTGAATTATCTGGACAAACACGCCCGCGCTTTCATTGAACGGTCGCCGTTCATCTGCATCGGCACACAGTCCAGTGACGGTGCGGCGGATGTTAGTCCGCGCGGCGACCCGCCCGGTTTCGTCAAGGTGCATGATGACCGAACGTTGCTGATCCCTGATCGTCCCGGCAATAACCGTCTTGATACTTTGACGAACATCATGACCAACGGTCATGTTGGCCTGCTTTTTATCGTGCCCGGTTTTGATGACACGCTTCGCGTCAATGGCACGGCAGTCATCACGCGGGACCCCGACCTTTTGGTGCATATGGCCGTGAATGATCGGACGCCAACAGTGGCGATCGCTATCAGCGTCGATGAGGTTTTCATTCATTGTGCCAAGGCGTTTCGGCGGTCAAAACTGTGGAGTCCCGATGCGCAGCAGGATCGAGGGGATGTTCCATCGTTGATGAATATTATCCTCGACCAGACTACGGGGGCACCAAAGGATCCAGAGCAACTGGCCAAGCTCGATGAAGACCTTGAGGCAGAGTATCGGCAGACGATGTACTGATGGCTGCGTTGCAAATCTTTGCTGGCGACTTACGCCAGTGTCTGATGACGACAACGTCTAGGACCGCCCCGTAGGGCGGCCCGAGAGTCGTTCGATTTAGTTCGTGTTTTCGGTTTCGGTATCCGTTTCCTCGGCCTCTGACTGCGGCGCGTCGGCCGGGGCGTCATATGTCACGCGCCAGACGGTGTTGCCGGTGTCATCGGCGATGAACATCGCGCCATCGGGGGCGAATTCGACATCGACGGGACGGCCCCAGACCTCTGCCCGCTGGTCGTTTTCAACCCAGAAACCGGTGGCAAAGTTTTCATATGTCCCGGTTGGCATACCATTCTCGAACGGCGCGAACACGACCTTGTAGCCGGTGGGCTGGGTGCGGTTCCACGATCCCTTGAACGCGACAAAGGCACCGTTCTGATACGCCTCTGGCAGTTGCGCGCCGTCCTCGGGGAATTCGAGGTCCATCGCGGCGGAATGCGGCTGGAACAGCATGTCGGGCGCGAGCGCGGCTGCGACCTTGTCCGGGGCCTGATCGGCGAAACCGGGCTGCGGGTTCTGACCGATGTAGGAATAGGGCCAGCCATAGAACCCGTCCTGCTGCACGTTGATCAGGAAATCGGGCACGAGGTCATCGCCCGTGCCGTCGCGTTCCTGCACGACCGCGAACAGATCGCCGCTGTCGGGATGGATCGCCAGACCTGCGGGGTTACGCACACCGGTGGCCACGGTGCCGATCAGTGATCCATCGGGGTTGAAGGCCTGAATGGACGCAGGCACGCCCGGTTCGACCGAGATATTCCCGTTCGATCCGATCCCGACATAAAGGGTGCCGTCGTCTCCGATGGCGATGTCGCGGTTGACGTGACCAAAGGGGCCGTCACCGAACGCGCCCTCTGGCGTGATCATGGTCTGGCCGGAAAAATCATGCTGCGGCACGCGTTCGTCCTGCGGCACTTCATCGACGGTCTGGTTTTGCGATCCGACGATGCGGATGCGGCCCTCGGTATAGGGCATGGCCCAGATGCCCATCAGATCGGCGACAAGGATTTGCGGACCCTCCGCTCCGTCGCGGTAACTGACACCGTAGGGTGCGGTGAACGGTTCGGCGTAGCGCGAGATCGTTTCCGCCGATCCGTCGCCGTCACCGTCGCGCAGCAGGGCGATATAGCCTGCCGACTGGTGGGCCACTAGAACATCGCCATTGGGCAGCACCTCGACTTGGCGCGGGGCATCTTGCAATTGCGCGAACAGCGTCGCGGTAAAGCCCTCGGGCACGTTCAGTTGCGGGGGGGTGTCGGCCAGCCGCAGGGCGGTATTGTTGACGTTCGGCCCCGTGTAGGGTTCGGGTGCCTGATCCATCGTGTAGCGGAATGACAGCCCGACGGTGCGTTCCTGTTCGGGGGTCGCCTGACTGGACGGGATCGGTTCGTCCGTCGTTTCCTGTGCGAACACGGGTGCAGCAAGCGCGGCGGTGGCGGTGGTCATCAGAAGGGTTCTAAGCATCGGGTCCAAATTTTCTGTTTGTTTGCAATCGTGGACCAACGATCTGTACGCACATCAGTTCCAGCGCGGTTGAGAGCAGCCGTTCGTCTGCCACCTTTCGTCCGGATCGCAGGCGGGCTAGCAATGCTGCATGAACAAACCGAATATCGTGATGATCCTTACCGACCACGTGGCGTTTCACGGCCACTACGGGTCTGACCGTTATCCCTATCGCTGGCCGCACCTCGACCGAATCGCAGGGCAGGGGGTGTGGTGCGATCAGGCGCGCTGCATCACGCCCGTCTGCACGCCGTCGCGCGCCAGTTTCCTGACGGGCAAACGGCCTGACAAACACGGGCTGCGCTGGAACAGCGAATACCCCATTCCGCACAATCGCCGTGATTTCCGCGACGACGAGGTGCTGTATCCCGCCTACCTCGCGCAGGCTGGGTATCAGAACCATTACTACGGCAAATGGCACTGCGGCGTGAACAAGACCGCCGCCGACTACGGCCTGACCGGGTGGAGCCTGCCGGAATACGGCAACCTCTATGCCTCTGACCGGTATAAGTCCTATCTGGCCGACCGGGGGCTGGATCAGCCGCGCTGCCGGATCGACCATCACCTGCTGCGCCCGGAGCTCGACGGCACGACCGTTCTGATGGACCCCGAAGAGCCGTGGGATTTCATGGACGGGGCCGGTGTGCTGCTGGGCGATCCCGCGGCGCAGGAACAGAATTTCGTCGCCAATACCGCCGCTGATGCGATCCGCGATCTGGCGCGGGGGAACGACCCGTTCAGCATGGTGATCAGCCTGTGGGGACCGCATCACCCCTATTACCCGTCCGAGGATTTCGCGGCCCTGATCAACCCCGCCGACATTCCGCCCTATCCCAGCTTTGCCGAGGATCTGTCGGACAAGCCCTGGCGCTATCGCGTGCAGCGTGATCTGCGGTGTCAGCACAGGGCGGGTGAACGCTGGCCGGACTGGGGCATTTGGCAGACCGTGCTGGCGCGGGCCTATGCGGCCGGGTTGCAGACCGATGCCGCCATCGGACGGATCGCAGATGTGCTGGAGGCCGAAGGGATTGCCGACAACACGCTGTTCATCGTCACCGCCGATCACGGCGATGGGCTGGCCGCCCATGGTGCAGGCTGGGACAAATACAGCAGTTTCAGCGAAGAGGTCGCGCGTATTCCGCTGGTCATGCGCTGGCCTGACGGGCTGCCCGCCGGCGCCACGATCAGCGATCCGGTGACGTTGCTGGACGTGACCGCCACCATGATCGACGCGGCTGGCGCGCAGGATGATCTGCATCCGCTGGGGCTGGATGGTGACAGCCTGCTGCCGATGGCGCGGGGGACGTCGCGGCGCGAGGCGCTGATCTGCGATCACTTTGGCCATTCTGGCGACATCGCATTTCAGAAAATCCTGTATCTGAATGGTTGGAAATACGTCTGCTGCTGGGGCGACGGGGACGAGCTGTACGATCTGACCGCCGATCCGTTCGAGATCGACAATCGGGTAAACGATCCCGCCACCATCGACCGCCAGCACGTGATGCGCGACCGGATCATCGCGCATCTGGAGGCACGCCGTGCTGCACGGTCCATGTGGAAGCCGGCCGCATTCTGGGAGGACGGGATCGTGTTTTCCTCGCCCGAATGGCCGCGTGAAGAAACGCTGCTGTTGTACAAGATGCGCAGTCTTCAGGCCGATCCCGACTATCATCCTGGTTGATGACGGGCCCTGTTTTTCGCGAAAAACAGGACGGCCACCCATTTTCGCGAAAATGGGGTGCGCCTGTCGTGACCTGCGCGCGCTTGTCACTGGTCAGTCTGCCCGCCGGGGGCTAGAACAGCGCAGACTAGAGGACGTATTCGATGACCACTGCCATTTCTCCCCGCCGTTCGATCATGGACATCTCGCTGTACAAGGGCGGTGACAGCACCGTCGCGGGTCAGTCCAACATCGTGAAACTGTCGTCCAACGAGAATCCCTTTGGCCCGCCCGACGCGGCCAAGGACGCCGTCGCCCGCGCGGTGCACGAGTTGCACCGCTATCCTTCGACCGATCATGCGTCCCTGCGCCAGGCGATTGCCGAGGTGCACGGCCTGGATGCTGCGCGGATCATCTGCGGCGTGGGTTCCGACGAGATCATCCATTTCCTGTGCCAAGCCTATATCGAGGAAGGTGGCGAGGTCATCCACACCGAGCACGGGTTCGCCATGTACCGGATCAGCACGCTGGCCAATGGCGGCACCCCGGTCGAGGTCAAGGAGCGCGAGCGCGTCACGGATGTCGATGCGATTCTTGCGGCCTGCACGGACAAGACCCGGCTGGTGTTCATTGCCAATCCCAACAATCCCACCGGCACCATGATCGGTCAGGCCGAGATCACGCGTCTGGCCGAGGGTATCCCGCCGCAGGCCATTCTGGTGCTGGACGGGGCCTATGCCGAATATGTCGAGGGGTTCGATGCCGGTGCCGCCATGGTCGAGGCGCGCGAAAACGTGGTCATGACCCGCACCTTTTCCAAGATCTACGGGCTGGGCGGGTTGCGCGTGGGCTGGGGCTATGCGCCCACGGCCATCATCGATGTGCTGAACCGGGTGCGTGGTCCGTTCAACCTGTCTTCGCCTGCGCTGGCCGCGGCCGAGGCCGCCGTGCGGGATGTGGATTTCGTGGCGCGTTGTCGTGCGGAAAACGCCCGCTGCCGCGACTGGATGGCCAATGCGCTGGCCGAACTGGGTATCCCGTCGGACACCTCGACCGCGAATTTCGTGCTGGCGCGTTTCGCCTCCGAGGCAGAGGCCAATGCCTGCGACGATCACCTGCGGTCCGAAGGCATCCTGGTGCGGCGCGTCGCGGGCTACAACCTGCCCAATTGCCTGCGCATCACGGTGGGTGACGAATCCGCCTGTCGTCGCACTGTCCACGCGATCGCGCAATTCAAGGCGGGCAACGTGTGAGCGTGATCTACGACAAGATCGCGCTGATCGGGCTGGGTCTGATCGCATCGTCCATGGCGCTGGCGATCAAGCGTGCGGGCCTCGCACGCGAGATCACCGGCTACGCCCGGTCGCAGCAGACCCGCGACATCGCCCGCGAGATCGACCTGTGCACGGTCTGCGATACGGCCGCTGATGCGGTGCGCGATGCGGACCTTGTCGTGCTCTGCGTGCCGGTGGGGGCAATGGCCGCGGTGATGGCTGACATCGCGCCCGCACTGAAACCGGGTGCGACCCTGTCCGACGTGGGGTCCGTCAAGAAGGCCGTGATCGATGCGGTCGGTCCGCATGTGCCCGCAGGCGTGCATTTCGTTCCCGCCCATCCGCTGGCCGGGACCGAACATTCCGGCCCGCGTGCGGGGTTTGCCGAACTCTATGACAACCGCTGGTGCATCATCGTGCCCGCCGAGGGCAGCGATCCCGCCGCCGTTGCGCGTCTGGCCGACCTGTGGCGCGGCATGGGGGCGAACGTCGACGAGATGGACGCCGAACATCACGATCTGGTGCTGGCCGTCACCAGCCACACACCGCACCTGATCGCCTATACCATGGTCGGCGTGGCGGACGATCTGAGCCGGGTGACCGACAGCGAGGTCATCAAGTATTCCGCCGCGGGTTTCCGGGATTTCACGCGTATCGCGGCCTCTGACCCCACCATGTGGCGGGACGTGTTCCTGTCGAACAAGGAGGCGACGCTGGAAATCCTGGGGCGGTTCACCGAAGAGCTCTTCGCCTTGCAACGCGCGATCCGCACCGAGGACGGCGACCACCTGCACGATTATTTCACCCGGACACGGGCGATCCGGCGCGGCATCATCGAGGCCGGGCAGGATACCGATGCGCCCAATTTTGGCCGTGCCGTCAAGCCGCGCTGATCTGGCGGGCCTGTTGGCGCTGTGTCTGGCGCTGGCGGGATCCGCGGCCGCGCAGGGCGCGAGCGATCCATCGCGGCCCGTCGCGCGCAGTCTGGCGGAGGAGCCGCTGCCGCGGCCCGTGCCGCGGCCGCAGATCACGGGCCTGGCCGAGGATGTGGCCCGCAGCGCACCGCTTGTGCGCCCCGTGCTGCGCCCGCGCGTGGAACCCAGTCTGGCGATCGGATACGAGACGACGCCGCTGCGCCGGGCCGAACGGGAACTGTTTGCCTTCAGCCCCTTTGCGCCGCGTGCGGTTGACCGTCCCGCAGCACGCCCCGCCAGTATCGTGTCCGCCGCAGCCGAGCGACGGCAGGAGCGGCTGCGCGGCCAGATTTGCGGCGATCCGGCCATTCAGGGCGAGGCGATCGGCAATATCGGCGGACCCGGTGCCTGCGGGGTGACCGATGCCGTGCGTGTCCGGTCGGTTTCCGGGGTCACGCTGCAACCGGCACCGACGGTTGATTGCACAACAGCCACCGCGATGAAGGACTGGGTCGCCCAAGGGATCAAGCCTGCGGTGGGCACGACCGGCGGGGGTGTGACCCGTCTACGCGTCATCGGGCATTATTCCTGCCGCAACCGCGTCGGCGGCAGCTCTGGCAGCAGTCGCTTGTCGGAACACAGCTATGGTCGGGCTGTGGACGTGGCAGGGATCGGGCTGGCATCGGGGCGCGAGATCACGCTTCTGACCGATTGGAACAAGCCTGCCGAGGGTGCGATCTTGCGAGAGGTCTGGCGCAGCGCCTGCGGGCCGTTCGGCACAGTTTTGGGTCCTGATGCCAATGCGGCGCACCGTGACCATTTCCATGTCGACACCGCACGATACCGGTCGGGCAGCTATTGCAGGTAAGGCAATGGAGCGCCCGTTCCGGGCGCACGGCATATTTTGACGTAGGGACGCGGCGTCGTGCACAATACCGCTGAATGTCTGCTGCCCGATATGTCACTGGGGGCGCTGCCCCCGCGCGTGCCGCGCCCCCCCGGGAATATTTGAGACCAGAAGAAGCATGGGCCGCTTGCCGCCGTAGGGTCGGGGTTCTATAAGCGCGATCGATGACGGGATTTCGGATCATACGAATTAGCCTCCCGGCGCGCTGAACCCTTGGCGCTGCCGGGTCATGCTATTTTCCATACCGACTGACCGAAAGGACGCCCATCATGTGCGCCGACACGCCCCAGACCCCTGACTACAAGAGCACGCTGAACCTGCCCCGCACGGATTTTCCGATGCGCGCGGGCCTGCCACAGCGCGAGCCTGACTGGCTTGCGCGCTGGGCGCGGATCGGCGTCTATGACCGCCTGCGCGAAAAGCAGGGCCGCACGCCCTTTACCCTGCATGACGGCCCGCCATATGCGAACGGCAACCTGCATATCGGTCACGCGCTGAACAAGACGCTCAAGGATATGGTGGTGCGCAGCCAGCAGATGATGGGCCGCGATGCGCGGTATATCCCCGGCTGGGACTGCCACGGCCTGCCGATCGAATGGAAGATCGAGGAGCAGTATCGCCAGAAAGGCCGCGACAAGGACGACGTCCCGATCAACGAATTCCGCAAGGAATGCCGTGATTTCGCCGCCAACTGGGTCGATATCCAGCGCGAGGAGTTCAAGCGGTTGGGTATCACCGGCAACTGGGCCGACCCTTACCTGACGATGGATTTCCATGCCGAGCGTGTGATCGCCGCCGAATTCCAGACCTTCTTGATGAACGGCACATTGTATCAGGGGTCCAAGCCAGTGATGTGGTCGCCCGTGGAAAAGACCGCGCTGGCCGAGGCCGAGGTCGAATATCAGGACAAGGAAAGCTTTACCGTCTGGGTGAAATTCCCCGTGCGCGACACGGACAATGATGCGCTGCGTGGAACGTCTGTCGTGATCTGGACGACAACGCCCTGGACCATGCCGTCGAACAAGGCGGTCGTCTATTCCTCGGATATTTCTTATGGCGTCTACGAGGTCACGGACGCGCCAGAGGACAATTGGGTCACCAAGGGCGAGCGTTTCGTGCTGGCAGACAAGCTGGCGGAGGGTGTTTTCGCCAAGGCGCGGATCACGGAATTCACTCGTGTTTCGGACGCTGGCGATCTGTCGGGCACGTCGTTGTCGCATCCGCTGAATGGGGCCGAGGGTGGCGATGGCGAATGGGACCAGCCGCGCGATTTCCGCGCCGCCGATTTCGTCACCGATGACGAAGGCACCGGGTTCGTGCACTGCGCCCCATCCCACGGGATGGAGGAATTCGAGCTGTATCGTGATCTGGGGATGCTGGAACAGGTCATCACCTACAACGTGACCGAAGACGGCACCTATCGCGCCGATCTGCCGTTCTTTGGCGGCAAGGCGATCCTGCGGACCAAGGCCAACAAGAAGAACAAGGCGAACCCTTGGGAAGGTGATGCCAATACCGCCGTCATGGCCAAGCTGGCCGAGGTTGGCGGTTTGTTCGCGCGCGGTGTGATCAAGCACAGCTATCCGCATTCCTGGCGGTCCAAGGCACCGATCATCTATCGCAACACGCCGCAGTGGTTCGCCGCCATCGACCGCGCCGTGGGCGATGGTCAGGACGACATGGGCACCACGATCCGTGAACGCGCGTTGCGGTCCATCGACGAATTGGTGACATGGACTCCGCAGCGCGGACGTAACCGCCTGCATGCGATGGTCACGCAGCGCCCCGACTGGGTGCTGTCGCGCCAGCGTGCCTGGGGCGTGCCGCTGACTTGTTTCGTCAAACGTGGTGCGCTGCCCACGGACCCTGATTTCCTGCTGCGCAACGATGCAGTCAACGCGCGCATCCTGGATGCGTTCGAGGCTGAGGGCGCTGACGCCTGGTACGCTGACGGGGCCAAGGCCCGGTTCCTGGGCGATGATGTAAACCCCGATGACTACGACCAGGTGTTTGATGTGCTGGACGTCTGGTTCGACTCCGGCTCAACCCACGCATTCGTGCTGCGCGACCGCGCGGATGGGTCGGATGATGGCATGGCGGATCTCTACCTCGAAGGGACCGATCAGCACCGTGGCTGGTTCCAGTCGTCCCTGCTGCAAAGCTGTGGCACCAAGGGGCATGCCCCCTATCGCGGTGTGCTGACGCATGGGTTCACGCTGGACGAAAAGGGCATGAAGATGTCCAAATCGGTAGGCAATACCGTGGCCCCCGAACAGATCATCCAGCAGTACGGCGCGGATATCCTGCGCCTGTGGGTGGCGTCCTCTGACTATACCAACGACCTGCGGATCGGTGACCAGATCCTCAAGGGGGTCGCCGACAGCTATCGTCGTTTGCGCAACACGCTGCGGTTCATGCTGGGGTCGCTGGCCGATGTAACGGCGGCTGATCATGTGGATGCGGCCGACATGCCGGAACTGGAGCGGTTGATCCTGCACAAGCTCGCCGTGCTGGACCAGAACGTGCGGGCAGGCTACGCCGCCTATGACTTTCAGGGCGTGCTGCGCGCGATCTTTGACTTCACGACATTGGACCTGTCGGCGTTCTACTTCGACGTGCGCAAGGACGCGCTCTATTGCGACGGCGACACGCTGGAACGGCGCGCGGCTCGCACGGTGCTGGGGCTGCTGCATGCACGGTTGACGACATGGCTGGCACCCATCCTGTGCTTCACCATGGAAGAAGTCTGGCTCGAGGCGCATCCGGGCGACGACAGTTCGGTGCACCTGCAGGATTTCCCTGCAACGCCGCAGGGGTGGCGTGACGATGCGCTGGCCGCGCGTTTCGACCAGATCCGCGCCGTGCGCCGTGTGGTGACGGGTGCACTGGAACAGAAGCGGATCGACAAGGAGATCGGATCGTCACTCGAGGCCGCGCCGATTGTCTATCTGTCGCCTGATCATGCTGACGTCATCCATGATGCGCAGGCCTTCGCGACACTCTGCATCACGTCGCATGTGCAGCTGACGACCGACCCGGCACCGGATGATGCATTCCGCTCAGAGGATGTAGCAGGCGTTGCCGTGCGGGTCCTGCGGGCAGAAGGATCGAAATGCCAGCGCTGCTGGAAGATCGAACCGGACGTTGGCCAGCACAGCCATGCGGATGTCTGCGGTCGCTGCGAAGACGCGCTGTCCTGACCCTTCTTCTGGTCGAAAATATCCCTGGGGGTCCGGGGGCAAAGCCCCCGGCGGATCGGCTGGCGCAGCCAGTCGATCTGTTCCGGGTTTTTCTTTGCGCATGTCGCGATAGGATGGTCCCGACGCATCAAAGGGACAGTCATGCCGGACCACATTCACCCTGACACCATCGCGCGCATGACTGCCGCATTCGCCAGACAAGGTATCATGCAGACCCTCGGCGTCACGATCGCCGAGGTGACGGCCGGACGGGTGACGCTGACCCTGCCGTTCCGGACCGATCTGACCCAGCATCACGGATTTCTGCACGCGGGTGTGGTCACGACGGTCATGGACAGTGCTGCGGGCTTTGCTGCCTTTACCCTGATGGATGATGCGGCAGAGGTGCTGACAGCGGAATTCAAGGCGAGTTTTCTCAACCCTGCACGCGGGGACCACTTCCGCATGGTTGGCGAGGTCGTGAAATCAGGACGAACGCTTAGCTTTGCCGAGGCGCGCGCCTATGCGGTGACAGTCGAGGGTGAAGTCCTCATTGCCACCCTGACGGCGACCATGATGGCGGTGCGCAACCCGGCACTGCGACAGGGCGCGTGACTGCCGTTTTGTATCACAGTCCCTTGGGGCCGATTGGTGCCTGTGCTGCCAATGGGGGGATTACCCATTTGGTCTGGGGCGACGGTGCGCTGGCGGTCGGTGCGCTGGCAGATCAGTTGCGCGCGGAATTGGGGGCCTATTTCGCGGGACGTTTGCAGTGTTTCAGCGTGCCGCTCTCACCTGCGGGTACAGGATTTCAGCAGGCTTTCCGGGCCGCTTTGCTGGCTATTCCGTTCGGACAGACCCGCACCTACGGGGAACTGGCGCGTGACCTTGGCGTGAGTGCGCAGGCCGTGGGGCAGGCGTGCGGTGCGAACCCGGTGCCGATCCTGATTCCCTGCCACCGGGTGCTGGGGGCCGGCGGATTGGGCGGATTTTCAGGCCCACGCGGGATCGAGGACAAGGTCGCGTTGCTGCGGCACGAGGGGGCGGCGGGCCTGCTGATCTGAACGCCGGCGCGTCAGCCTTCGGGGCCGTAGATGATCTGCTGCACGGCCCCGGCCAGCGTCAGGTAGACGCTGGTGATCACGAGGCCCACGTCGACGAAGAATGGATCGTCGAATGCGACCCAGGCGGCCCAACCGGCGAATACGACCCAGGCCAGCGACATCGGCAGCGTGATGCTGCGCCAGCGCATGGTCCGGGTGGGATGCACGAATTTCACTGGCACGAACATTGTGACGGCAAGCAGGAACACGATTGCAAGGCAGGCCCACCACGGCGGCGTCAGCGCGAACAGCACCAGCACCAGCATGTTCCAGCATCCCGGAAACCCGCGAAAACTGTAGTCTGTTGTTTTCATGCGCGTATCCGCGAAATACAGCGCCGAAGTATAGGTGATGACGATGATCGCCACCCAACCCGACCAGCCGTCCATCAGGCCCGACCCGTACAACGCATAGGCCGGGATAAAGACATAGGTCAGATAGTCGATGATCAGATCCAGCAACACGCCGTCGAACTGCGGTGCATGGGTGTGCACATCGTAGCGCCGCGCCAGTGGGCCGTCGATCCCGTCCACGCCAAAGGCCACCACCAGCCAGACGAACATCATCGACCATTCCTGCTGCACGGCCTCGAGCATGGCCAGCATGGCCAGAACGGCCCCGGTCGCGGTCAAGAGATGGACGCTCAGCGCTTTGTTGGCAGCAGACATGGATGGCCTTTCGGATCGGGTTGTGCCCTATCATGTCCCCTTCGGTCGGGGAAGGCCAGTATGCAGCGCTGCAAAGCCCATGATGCTGATGGCCCGTGATATTCAGGCTGGCGCGATTGATGGCGCGGCCGCGGTGGACGCACGTTTGGTCGTGTCACGGCGCACGATCGCCAATGTCGCCAGCCCACCAACTGCGTCTGTCACCGTGAAATACGATCAGCGGATCACCCGGCTTGAAATCGCCGAACTTTGCTTTCGCGCGGCTCATGCTCTGTCCGGCACGACCCGTGCTTTCGGACCAGATTAATTGGACACGCCTGCTTAATATCGGAAGGCCCTTTCTGCGCACCTCAATCAGCGCGACCTCTTCTCTTGTACCGAGTTTTCTGGCTTGGATCGCATCCATTGCGCGTCTCGCGGCGACCCAGGTCATGCAAATCGCGAGGGCGAGGACGATTGCGAGGGCAACGCACAAAAGCATCGCGCGCTGCGCATTGATGCCGGGCGTGACCTCGATGATTTCGGGGGCGTCGCGCAGGTAGATGATGTCGATCGTGTCGCCGGTCTCGATCCGGTTGTACTCAAAAACGGTAACGGACTGCGTGATGGAAATGGCCTCTCCGGCTTGGGTCTCGTATCTCAGGTCAAGAAGGTAGAGCGTGAACATTTCGCCATCCACGGTCCGTTTCCTCTCATATTCTTTGCTGACTACTGTCGCGAGAGTCGTTTCACCACGTTCGGTGAATTGGCGGGCAGAATCGATGTGTTGTGCCGCAAATGAATAGACAAGCCACGCCCAGATCAGCAAAATCGGGACCACCATCCCGCCGAGTTGAAAAAACAGTGCGAGGATCGATTTCGGAGGGGTTTGCGTATCGGTTTTCATGGTGCTGTTTCTAGCCCTGCTGCGCAGAATGATCCATCCGGGCTGTGCTGATACGGTCGTGTCGGCCATCGCCAATCAGGTCGCAAGACGACTTGTTGGACGCCTGAAAAAGCTTATCAAGTGCGTGGGCCAGCCTGCGGAAGGACAAGATCGTGAACGGAATTACAAAGCCTGCCAACCAACGCAAGCGCATCCGGCTGCTGCGTGGTCTGGCATTGCTACTTGTGCCGCTGGTGCTGTTTACGACCTCGGCCTGGGGTGACGAAAGCATTATGGCCGAAGTGCTGGAACCGCTTGGCGCGTTGGTGGTGATCGCGGGCGTGCTGGGCCGTTTCTGGGCCATGCTGTATATCGGCGGCCGCAAGAACGGGATGGTGATGCAGGACGGCCCCTATTCGATGTGCCGCCATCCGCTGTATCTGTTTTCGACCATCGCGGCGACCGGTCTGGGCATCATGCTGGGGTCCATCGTGCTGGCCGTCGTGATCGGCGGACTGACCTACGTTGTGTTGATGCAGACCGCCCAAAAGGAAGAAGAGTTTCTGCGCGCGGCATTCCCGGACACCTACGCGACCTACGCTGAACGGGTGCCGCTGATCGTGCCTGATCTGTCGTTGTTTTCCACACCCGAAGAGGTGACGTTTTTCGTGTCCAACATGCGCACCAACATGGCGGATGCGCTGGTTTTCCTGGCCTTCATCCCGCTGGCCGAAGCCATTGGCGGATTTCACGAGGTTTTGGGCTGGTCCGCGCTTGCGATCTACTGACGCATCAGGCGCGCGGATGGGCTGCGTCGTAGACTTCCATCAGGCGCACGGAATCAACTGACGTATAGGCCTGTGTTGTTGACAGGCTGGCATGACCCAAGAGTTCCTGAATCGTGCGCAGATCGCCACCTGCGGTCAGCAGGTGGGTGGCAAAGCTGTGGCGCAGCGCATGCGGCGTGGCGCTGGCGG
This sequence comes from Loktanella sp. DSM 29012, assembly GCF_900110705.1. Lineage (GTDB taxonomy): Bacteria > Pseudomonadota > Alphaproteobacteria > Rhodobacterales > Rhodobacteraceae > Loktanella > Loktanella gaetbuli. The sequence goes on from NZ_FOEJ01000001.1 coordinate 888,412, forward strand.
GCAGGCCCAGTTGCAGGCGCGAGAGCTCCATCACCTTTTGCACGGCGCGCGGGTTCAGTGGACCGCCACGGATGCCACGAAACAGCGGCGCATTGCCGGTCAGGTCATGCGGGCACAGGCGGGCATAGGCATCGACGGCTGTGCGGGCGGCGGGAATCACGGGCACGATCCGTTCCTTGCCGCCCTTACCCTTGATCCGCAGGATGTCGGGCAGCGGCAGGGCGCGCGCGGTGAGGCCCAGCGCCTCTGATATGCGCAACCCGCATCCATACAGGACGGTCACGACGGCCACGTCGCGGGCGGCGACCCAAGGTTCTGTCGCCTGACATTCGACCCTGTCGATCATCGCGCGGGCGGCGTCGATTTCCAGCGGACGTGGCAGCTTTTTCGTGAATTTCGGGGCGCGGATGGACAGGACGGCCGTGGGTTCAAACCCTTCGCGGTCGGAGAGCCAGCGGTAGAATGTTTTCACCGCCGACAGGCTGCGGGCGAGGCTGCGCGCCCCAACACCGCGCCCGCGCTCGTGGGCCATCCAGGCGCGCATGTCGCCCGTCGTGATCCGGGCGATGGGGCCCAGACCAACTTGGTCGCCGTGATGGGTCTGCATGAAGGCCAGAAATCCCATGACATCACCGCGGTAGGCGGTGATCGTATTCTCGGAGGCGCCGTTCAGCGCCCGGCAGTGGTCCAGCCATCCCGCAAGTGCGTGGGTCAGCTGGGGGGCGATCATGCCGCCCCCTGTTCCAGCCAGCGTTTCAGTGTCCTCTCGAACACCCCGCCAAAGAACGTCAGCAGGTCCGGCCCTTGTTGCGGCGTGAACAGATGCGGGTCCTCTGATCCCATGACCAGCATGCCGGGCAGGCGCCCGGTGCCAAGGTCCAGTTTCAGGCAGGCCTCTGACCGGATGTATTCAGCGGCTTCGCCATAGACGTCGGCCCCGTGGTCCTGCACCTGCCGCAAGGTGACCGTGCGCACGGGAATATCGCGGCCACGGGTGATATAGGCGTCGCAATAGCCCTGTTCGCCGACCGACAGAATGCCCGAGAGGGTCTTGATCGCGGGATCATCCGGGCTGGCCTGCGTTTCCAGCACCAATCGCATGGCGTCCACACGCATCGTATCGGCGACATCACCTGCAAGGTCCGCAAGAAAGGTCTCGAACTTTGACGCTTCCATCAGGCGCAGCACGGCACGGTGTACCTGATTTGTCCCGGCAAGGTTGTCGTAGGCCGCAGCAATGACGGACCGGTGGGTGTCCTCCAACCGGTCAAGACGCGCCTCGAGCCGTTCCATCGCGATACCGCGCAGATCGACGATATTGCTGCCCATGGTTTTTTCGTTCGCGGCCACCAGGGCGCGCATGATGTCGTGATCCTCCAGCACAAGCTGTGGATCAGACAGGATTCGGTCCCGGATGGGACCGGAAATCTGGGGCTGACTGCTCATGTCACCTTCTTTTTGACGGTGTTATTTTTTACGACCCTAGCAGATCATGCGCTGCGACGGACAGGAAAAATGCGGCCACGTCGGCAGATGATGCGCCCGGGTGACAGGCCCGCCTCGTTTTTAGTCAAGGCCGCGATCCGTGCTGCATAAAGTGAAGGCGTTTTGCCACGGTCGGCAAATATCGCCGATCAAAGCAAGACTGGGATTGCGTTGGAGGCCGTCACGTTTCATGGAAAAGGAGAGTGGATGATCAACCCTCATGGCGCGTCCTGTAATCAGGGCGCGCCGCCCACTTCATCGGCACCCCCCGATCGCAAAACCCATAAAGTCAGTTGTTTTGCGGTCCCTTGGGCAAGTCATTGCGTGTTTTTTGGTTTCGAATCACGGGTCGGTCACCTCTGATGCAGGTTGGCGCGGCACGGTTTAGGCATTAGCTAGGTCACTCTGACGGCAAAGGTCACCATGACACCCTCTCATTTCCACGAAGGCCAGTTGATCGGCGTGCTGACAGCACAGCCATTGGGCCGCGTGCTTGATTACAAGGCACCCGAGGGCGGCTGTTTTTTAGGCGCTTTCGTCGAGGTTCCCCTGGGCCCGCGCAAGGTGCTGGGCGTGGTGTGGCAGGCGGGCGCGGGTGATTACGACTATGCCAAGGTGCGGTCGGTGATCCGCGTGCTGGACGTGGCCCCGATGCGCGACGAGATGCGCAGTTTCCTGACACGGGCGGCGGATTACACGCTGACGCCGCTGAACCAGATGCTGCGGCTGGCAACCCGTGCGCCGGGCCTGGGCGATGCACCGGGCATGCGCAAGGTCTACCGCCTGGGCGACGCGGAACCCACGCGACTGACCGATGCCCGCACCCGCGTGATCGAGGTGCTGCGTGACTATGGCGGGTTGTCGTTCACCGGCAAGGAACTGGCCGATATGGCGGGCGTCGGCACGTCGGTCGTCAAGGGGTTGGCAAAGCAGGGAGTGGTGCGTGAAGAGGACGCGCCGCGTGATGTGCCCTATCCGCTGCTGGATGCCGATTATGGCGGCAAGACGCTGACCGAGGATCAAGAGGCGGGTGCCGCCGTCCTGCGTGAAGGGATCAAGGCGCAGACCTATGGCACGACCCTGCTGAAGGGTGTCACCGGATCGGGCAAGACCGAAGTCTATCTGGAGGCCGTCGCCGAATGTCTGCGGCAGGGGCGACAGGCGCTGGTGCTGTTGCCGGAAATCGCGCTGACGGGTGAATTTCTGGACCGGGTCGAGGCGCGGTTCGGTGCGCGTCCGGCGGAATGGCATTCGGGTGTGACGCAGACGGAACGTCGCCGCGTCTGGCGGATGATCGGGCAGGGCGACGCGCAGATGGTTGTCGGTGCGCGATCGGCGCTGTTTTTGCCGTATCAGAACCTGGGGCTGATCGTCGTCGATGAGGAACACGACACGTCCTACAAACAAGAGGACGGCGTGCTGTACAACGCCCGCGACATGGCGGTGTTGCGGGCCGCTGGGGTGGGCGCGCAGGTTGTGCTGGCTTCTGCCACGCCAAGCCTCGAGAGCTGGGCCAATGTCGAGGCGGGCAAATACCGGCGGCTGAACCTGACGTCGCGATTCGGTGATGCGGTGATGCCGACCATGCGCGCCATCGACATGCGGGCCGAGGATCTGCCGGGCGGCAAATGGGTCTCGCCCAGCCTGCGGGTGGCCATTCAGGACCGCATCGACAAGGGCGAACAATCGCTGATTTTCCTCAACCGGCGCGGCTATGCGCCGGTGACGCTGTGCCGGGCCTGCGGGCATCAGATCGGCTGTGACCACTGCGATGCGCGCATGGTCGAACATCGGTTTTTGAAACGCCTGATGTGCCACCAATGCGGTGAGACGAAACCGATGCCGACCGTTTGCCCCCATTGCGAGGCCGAGGATCGTCTGTCCGCCGTCGGGCCCGGTGTCGAACGCATGGGCGAAGAGGTGACAGAACTGTTTCCGGACGCGCGTGTGGTGGTGCTGTCTTCCGACCTTTATGGGTCGGCGCGCGCGATGAAGGCGCATATCGCGGAAATCGCGGCGGGTGGGGCCGACATCATCATCGGCACGCAGCTGGTGGCCAAGGGGCATAATTTTCCCAACCTCACGCTGGTGGGTGTGATCGACGCGGATCTGGGACTGCAGGGGTCCGATTTGCGCGCGGCGGAACGCACGTTCCAGCTGATGCGGCAGGTGGCGGGCCGGGCGGGCCGCGCCGAAAAACCCGGTGAGGCGCTGTTGCAGACCTATCAGCCGGAACATGCGGTCATTCAGGCCACGATTGCGGGCGACGAAGAGGCGTTCTGGTCCGCCGAGGCGGCAGAGCGCAAGGCGGCGGGGGTGCCGCCCTACGGTCGCATGGCGGGCATCGTGCTGTCGTCCACCAACGTGCAAGAGGTGTTTGATCTTGGCACGGCGATGGCGCGGCAGGATGCACCATTGCGCCGGATCGGGGCGCAGGTCTTTGGCCCCGCGCCTGCGCCGATTGCCCGGATCAGAGGGCGACACCGGGTGCGCCTGCTGGTCAAGGCGGAAAAGGGCGCGCCGCTGCAACAGGCGCTGGCCGACTGGGCGGCGCAGTTCAAACTGCGTGGCGAGCTGCGCATGGCCATCGATATCGACCCGCAAAGTTTCTACTGACCCGCCGCCGGTCGCCGCTGTTTGCCCCGCGGGCGGGGCAAAGGCGCCCCGCCCGCCGGCCCGGATCAGATCAGCGCCTCGGCCAGGGCGACAAACAGCGGGATGCTGAGGATTGCGACGGGTGTTCCCAGTCCTGTTGACGTGCCGAGGTAGGCCGATGCGTTCGCCTCTGGCAGGGCGGCCCGGATTGTGGGCGGGCCCGAAATGTCCGAACTGGATGCTGCCATCACGGACAAAAGCACCACGCCGCCTGCGCTGAAACCCGTGAGTTCGTGCGCCACAAGGCCAACCCCGAACCCGATGAGGCCGTGGATGAAGGGGGCGGTCACGCCGTAGAGGATATAGGTATGGGCAACCTTGCGCAGTTCCGACAGCCGTGACCAGGCCTCCATCCCCATGATGAGCATCAGAATCGACAACAGGCCTTTGAACAGAGGCTCGTAGAAGCTGTGATAGACGGTTTCAGGCTGTGCAAATGCCCCCAGCACAAGGCCCGCGATCAAGGCCGAGATGGCAGGGCTTTGAAAGGTATCAACGAGGATGTCGCGGACCATGCCGCCGTTGGTGCCCGCGTTGCCCGGCTTGGCGGTTGGTCCGCCCGCGATCACACCTGCGCCGCCGCTGACGGTGACAGCCCGCCGCGCGGCCGCGAGTTTCGCCATGGTGATCGCGGTCACGAGTGCTGCGATATCCATGAACGGATAGAGCGCCCCGATGAAGCCTTCGTAGGCCATCCCGTTGTCGTCGAGGATCGCCATCCCCGCCGCGAGCGTCGAGGCAGAGACTGCGCCGAACAGGCCCGCTGTTGCCAACCCGTCGACCTGCGATACCCCCCGGTGACGCGCCAGCGTGACGCTGCCGATCAGCACGATGACGATGCCGACCGCCGTGGCCCCGAGGGCAGGCACGATCAGGTCGATCAGGTTCGCGCTGCGGACCGAAATGCCCGCACCCATCCCGACCTTGAGCAGCAGCAGGATCACGATGAACTTGTACACTGGTTCGGGGATTTCAAAGCGGCTGCCAAGAGCCGCGAGCATCATGCCCGCGATCAGAAACGAGAGTGTCGGTTGTTGAAATTGGTCGAGGATCGTCGTGCCGATCATGATGATGGTGTCCATGGCGCTCTCCTTGTTTGGCTGCAGGGGAATTACGGCGCTGAAACGATAAATAAAAATATAGATTTTCGATCCATTCATTCTGTAAAGAAGAACGATGGAGCGTTTGAATTATCATCACCTGCGATATTTCCACGAGGTCGCTGTCACGGGGCATCTAGGACGGGCCGCGGACCGTCTGAATGTGGCGCAATCGGCGCTGTCATCGCAGATCAGGCAGCTGGAGGACCGTCTGGGACTGGCCCTGTTCGACAGGGTGGGGCGCACGCTTGTGTTGACCGAGGCAGGGCGCATCGCGTTGGACCATGCTGACCGGATCTTTGGCGCGGGGGATGAATTGCTGGCGGTACTGCGGCAGACCAGTGACGCGCGGCCACCGCTGCGGGTGGGGGCGCAATCCACGTTGTCGCGCAATTTCCAGCTGCAATTCCTGGCCCCGTTGCTGGGGGATGCCGGACGATCGTTTACCCTGAAATCGGGCAGTCATGGCACCTTGCTGGGCGACCTTGCGGGATTGGCGCTGGACGTGGTGTTGACCACCCAGGTACCGGGTGAGTCGGGATTCGCAGCGCAGCGCATCGCCGAACAACCCGTCTTGCTGCATGGCCAGCCTGCGTGGATGGATCATCGGTCGTTGGCCGCCCTGCTGGAACATGCCCCCATGATCCTGCCCACCGAAAGCGTGATCCGCGCGGGGTTCGAAAATCTGTGCGCGCGTCTGGGGGTCACGCCGCAGATCGCCGCACTGGTGGACGACATGGCCATGGTGCGCCTGCTGGCGCGCGAAGGCGTGGGTGTCGCCGTTGCCCCATCGGTCGTCGTGGCGGACGAAATCGCGGGTGGCACGCTGATGACTGCGCCCTTTGACCTCGGCATCATCGAGCCGTTTTTCGCGGTGACGCTGCCGCGCAAGTTTCCGCATCCCGATCTGGCGGATTTGTTGGCGCGGCATCACGCGGGTTGATACCTCTCGCCAATCCGTGCAGGCGGAGTTAAATCTGCGGCATGCGTATTGTCAAACTGACCGATGCCCGCACGTTGCCGTTCTGGCGCAGGCCCTTTTTCCTCTTGTTTCTGATGGCCATGGCCATGCCTGTCGCGTTTTCGACGTGGTCGGCGCTGCTGAACAATTTCGTGGTCGAGGTCGCGGGGTTCGATGGCGCGGATATCGGGCTGCTGCATACGGTACGTGAAATACCGGGATTTTTCGCCATTGGTGTGATTGCGCTGATCATGGTCATGCGCGAACAGGTGCTGGGGCTGGTCGCATTGTTGTTGCTGGGGGTGTCGACGGCGGTCACGGCGTGGTTCCCGCAGATGGGTGGGATCCTGACGATCACGATGCTGTCCAGCATCGGGTTCCATTACTTTGAAACGGTGAACCAGTCGCTGCAACTTCAATGGATCGACAAGGCGCGTGCGCCGCAGATGCTGGGCTGGATCATGGCGGCGGGGTCGGGGGCGACGCTGGTGGCCTATGTGGCGATCGTGATGACCTGGCAGACGTTGGGGCTGTCCTACAATTTCGTCTATCTGGTGTCGGGTGGGTTCTGTGCGGCGGTCGCGGTTTTCGCGCTGTTTGCCTATCCACAGTTCGAGGCCCCGCACCCGCAGTTGAAAACCTTTGTCCTGCGCAAACGCTACTGGCTGTATTACGCGTTGCAGTTCATGGCCGGTGCGCGGCGACAGATCTTTGTCGTTTTTGCGGGTTTCATGATGGTCGAACGTTTCGGGTTCGACGTGCATCAGGTCACGTCGCTGTTTCTGATCACGCTGGTGGTCAACATGCTGATCGCACCGCTGTTGGGGCGGATCGTGGCGGTGTTCGGTGAACAGCGCGCGTTATTGTTCGAATACATTGGCCTTGTTTGCGTGTTCCTGGCCTATGGCGGGGTCTATTTCTTTGGCTGGGGCGTGGCTGTCGCGGCGTCGCTCTATGTCATCGACCACATCTTTTTCGGGTTGGCGCTGGCGTTGAAGACCTATTTTCAGAAAATCGCGGACCCGGCGGATATCGCGCCGACGGCCGCCGTGGCGTTCACGATCAATCATATCGCGGCCGTATTCCTGCCGGTGCTGCTGGGGCTGTTGTGGCTGGTGTCACCGGGTGCGGTGTTCGGTCTGGCGGCGGGCATGGCGGGTGTGTCGGTCTGTCTGGCCCTGCTGATCCCGCGCCATCCCGTGCCGGGCCACGAGACGCGGCTGGTGGGATATGCCGCGCCGCAAGCCAGCTGAGACATCTGGAAAAGCAGCCGATCCCACCTATATTGAGGCCATCCAGAACAGGAGAGTTCCCCCATGTTTTTCATGTCCCGCGCCAAGTCCGAGATGGTCAGCCCCGAAAATGCCCTGCCGGGGCGCGATCAGCCGATCCCGACCGACACGACCCATCACGTGCTGGGTACCGACATCAAGGATGTGCCCGCAGGCATGGACATCGCCGTGTTCGGCATGGGGTGTTTCTGGGGTGTGGAACGCATGTTCTGGAAACTGGACGGCGTCTATTCCACCTCCGTCGGCTATGCCGGGGGGTACACGCCGAATGCCACCTACGAAGAAGTCTGCAGTGGCAAGACCGGCCACAACGAGGTCGTGCGCGTGGTCTACGACCCCAGCAGGATCAGCTATGACGACTTGTTGCAGGTGTTCTGGGAAGGCCATGATCCGACCCAGGGCATGCGCCAGGGGAATGATGCTGGCACGCAATACCGGTCGGGCATTTATGTTGCGAATGCCGATCAGCGTGCCGCGGCTGAACGGACCAAGGCGGATTTCCAGCCGCGTCTGACGCAGGCGGGTTACGGTGAGATCACGACCGAAATCGTGGACATGCCGGAGTTCTATTTTGCCGAAGGTTACCACCAGCAGTATCTGTCCAAGAACCCCAATGGCTATTGCGGGATTGGCGGTACAGGGGTGACCTGTCCGATCGGCACTGCTGCCTGACACTGGCAAATTCTGACGGTCGCTTTGACACCGGGCCCTTGGGTCCGGTGTTTTTGTTTGGTCGGTGGGCGCGGAGCGCTTTACTTGATCCAATGCGCTGCCACTGGCGATTTTTCGTGAACCGCGCTAGCGGTGGCGCAAAGGAGACCCGCGATGACAACCTGGACCGCATTGACCACCACAAACGGCCGTGCACCGGCCGAAGACCTGGCCGAACGGCTGGAACACCTTGACCCCGAAGCCACAGGCATCGGTGTGTTCGAGGTCGAGGATGGATCGGGCCTGTTCGAGGTGGCCGCCTATTTCACGGACCCTCCGGACGCGGTGCAACTGGCCGTGCTGGCGAAAATCGCAGGGGCTGCGGATTTCAACATCTCTGAAGTGCCGGACGAAGATTGGGTGGCCAAGGTGCGCCGCGATCTGCCGCCCGTCGCTGCGGGCCGGTTTTTCGTCTACGGTAGTCACGATGCCGACAAGGTGCCCGATGACAAGATCGCGCTGCTGATCGAGGCGGCGATGGCGTTCGGCACAGGGCATCACGGCACGACACTGGGGTGTTTGCTGGCCTTTGACAGATTGGTCGACCAAGGTTTTGTGCCGCAGAATGCGGTGGATATCGGTGCGGGCACGGCCGTGCTGGCGATGGCTGCGGCCCACATCAGCCCCAACCGGGTGATCGCCACGGATATTGACCCGACAGCCGTCGAAGTAAGCATCGCCAACACGGTCGCCAATGGTCTGGAAGGGCGGATCGACAGCATCGTCGCCGCTGGTTTCGATGCGGCCGCGCTGGATGAGGCTGCCCCGTTTGATCTGGTCTTTGCCAACATTCTGAAGGGACCGCTGGTGGCAATGGCCCCTGCGATGTTCCGCGCCACAGCGCCGGGTGGCTATGCCATATTGTCGGGCATTCTGAATGAACAGGCCGACAGTGTCGCGGCTGTTTATGTCGGCGCTGGATACAATGAGGAGCAAAGGGACAGCATTGGTGACTGGACGACGATAACGCTCTGCAAATAAGGCGGAAAAACGGCTTATTTGGGCGTTTCTCTTGCCCGTATTATGGCACGGGGGCTAATGTGCCTGCGAACGGGTGGGGATCTGGGGAATAGTGCAATGAGTCTGTCAAAAGGCGGCCTTGGCCGCAGCCAAAGTGTTTTATACACCAACCGTCGCCGGTTGAGCCACGGCAAGACGTTTACCATCGACGGCAACAATCTGATCGTCGCGCAACCCGTTGGGTACAGGCCGGCGTTCCCGTGGCGTGGTGTGATGCTGATCCTTGTCTGCTGTTTCAGCATGAAGGCATTTGTCATGGGGATCATGAGCGATGCCGACTATGCCGCGCGGCTGGAACAGTTGAACGAGGGTGTTCAGATCGAACGGGTTGCGGCGTGGATGATGCAACCTGATCCGGTGTCCAGCGCGATTGCCGGATTGTGGGCACCGTCCCGGCACTGAGGGGCGAGGGCCTGTCAGGCGGCAAGATGTGACGCGACCGTGTCGGGACATGGTCACGTCGTTTTTATTTCGGCTTAGCGGTAGGTGCCACGGGCAACAGCGTCGATGTCGGCGCGGGTCAGGCCCAGGTCGTCCAGCTCTCTTGCGGTCAGGCCGGACAGGGCCTTGCGGGTGACGCGGGCGTCATTCCACGCAACGATTGCGGAAAATAACGTGCCGGCAAAGCGTAGTGATCGGGGCAGGTTGAAGGTGCGGGAGTTTGAAATTACGGCCATTGGATCGTCCTGTGAGGTTTTTGCGCTGCACACATGGGCAGCGGTGAATATCATGATTGCCACGTAGTTGGGCGGTCTATGAATCAGAACCCCCGATTTTCGCATGGCCCATATGCAAAAAACGCGTGGTTCACGGCGCAGCACATGCGTGGACACACAGGTGCGGCGCTGATCTTGCTTGGTGTTTGTTCCCGCTTTGTGCTAGCCCTGTGGCCAAAGAAAACAAAAGGGGCGTGGGCATGCGGGTTTTGGGCGTCGATCCGGGGTTGCGAAACATGGGCTGGGGCATCGTCGATGTCGCCGGCAGTCGCATCACGCATGTGGCCAACGGGGTCTGTCACGGCACCGGTACCGATCTGGCAGACCGTCTGCTGGCACTGCATCTGGCGCTGACGCAGGTGATCGTGGATTACGCCCCCGATCAGGCCGCCATCGAACAGACATTCGTGAACAAGGACGCGGTCGGCACCCTGAAACTGGGGCAGGCGCGGGGGATCGCGTTGCTGGTCGTCGCACAGGCCGGGATCAAGGCGGGGGAATACGCGCCCAATGCCGTGAAAAAGGCTGTTGTCGGTGTCGGTCACGCGGCAAAGGCGCAGATCGACCACATGGTCCGGCTGCAACTGCCCGGCGTGCAACTGGCAGGCCCCGACGCGGCAGACGCGCTGGCCATCGCGATCACCCATGCCCACCATCTGCAATCGGCGGGGCATCTGTCCCGCGCCATCGCAAAGGCGGCGTCATGATTGGAAAAATCTCGGGTCGGATCGATTATCGTGGGGCGGATCACGTGCTGATCGACGTGCGTGGCGTGGGCTATGTGGTCTATGTCAGCGACCGCGTCATGGCGAGCCTGCCCGGCAACGGCGAGGCGGTGGCGCTGTATACCGACCTGCTGGTGCGTGAGGATATCCTGCAGCTCTTTGGATTCACCACGCTGGTGGAAAAGGAATGGCACCGGCTGTTGACGTCAGTGCAGGGGATCGGGGCCAAGGCGTCGCTGTCGATCCTGGGTGCGCTGGGCGCAGAGGGGGTCAGCAAGGCCATTGCACTGGGCGACTGGAACGCGCTGGCCAAGGCCAAGGGCGTGGGTCCCAAAACCGCGCAGCGCGTCGCAAACGAGCTAAAGGACAAGGCCCCCGCCGTGATGGCGATGGGCGGCGGTGACGTGGCCGTGCCCGACGACGATGCAGTGATCGAGCCGGACACCTCAGCGCGTGCACCACGCAAAGTGACGCCGCGCCAGAACCCGGCGCAGGCCGAGGCGCTGTCCGCACTGGTGAACCTGGGCTATGCGCCCGGCGATGCCGCCGGTGCGGTGATGGAGGTAATCACACCAGAGATGGCGACCGGCGATGTGATCCGCGCCGCCTTGAAGCTGTTGGCCCCAAAGGGATAGGGGTAAACCATGGAAAACCCCGACCCACTCGTCCGGCCAGAGCCGCTGCCCGAAGACGGCGACCGCGCGCTGCGCCCGCAGACGCTGGATGCCTTTATCGGTCAGGCCGAGGCGCGGTCGAACCTGAAGGTATTCATCGAAAGCGCGCGGATGCGTGGCGAGGCGATGGACCATGTGCTGTTTCACGGCCCGCCGGGGCTGGGCAAGACAACGCTGGCGCAGATCATGGCACGCGAACTGGGCGTGGGGTTTCGCATGACCTCTGGCCCGGTGCTGGCCAAGGCCGGTGATCTGGCGGCGATCCTGACGAACCTCGAACCCAAGGACGTGCTGTTCATCGATGAAATTCACCGACTGAACCCGGCGGTAGAAGAGGTGCTTTATCCTGCGCTGGAGGATTTCGCGCTGGATCTGGTGATCGGCGAGGGGCCTGCCGCGCGGACGGTGCGGATCGATCTGCAACCCTTCACGCTGGTGGGGGCCACGACCCGGATGGGCTTGCTGACGACCCCGCTGCGCGACCGGTTCGGCATTCCGGTGCGGTTGGAATTCTATTCAGTGGCGGAGTTGGACGAGATCGTGACCCGCGGCGCGCGCCTGATGGGCGCGCCTGCCACGCCGGATGGCGCACGCGAGATTGCGCGCCGTGCGCGTGGCACGCCCCGGATCGCGGGACGGCTGCTGCGCCGGGTTGTGGATTTTGCGCTGGTCGAAGGCGATGGGACCGTGGAAAAGGGGATCGCGGATCGTGCGCTGACCCGCATGGGGGTCGATGATCTGGGACTGGACAACGCCGACCGTCGTTACCTGCGGTTGATCGCGGAAAGCTATGGCGGCGGGCCGGTGGGTGTAGAGACACTATCGGCGGCCCTGTCGGAAAGCCGCGACAGCCTGGAGGATGTGATCGAACCCTACCTGTTGCAGCAGGGACTGATCCAGCGCACCCCGCGCGGGCGGATGCTGGCGCAGGCGGCATGGCGGCACCTTGGTCTGGACGTGCCCAGGGGGCAGGTGGATTTGTTCGGTTGAAAAGGTGGGCGCCTCCGGCGGGAGTATTTTGGGCAAGATGATACGAGGCGTGCGATGAACGATCTGGCTGGTTATTTTACGCGCAGCGACGGGACCTATCTGTGCGCGCGCTGGGGGCGACCCATCGTGCCGGTTGTGTTCGGTGTCGATGACGCCACGCTGTCGGTGTTCAAGGGAGCGATCGAGGCGATCGTGGCATTGGCCGGTCACAAGATGGCGGAGACGGACGGCGAGCTGGGCGCGAACCTGATGGTGTTTTTCTGCCGCGACTGGCACGAACTGTCGGACGTCCCGCATCTGGACCGTCTGGTGCCGGAGCTGGACGCGCTGGTTGCGCGGTTGCAGGCAGCTCAGGCCAATCAATACCGGATTTTCCGGTTTGATCCCGACGGCGCGGTCAAGGCGGCCTTTGTTTTCCTGCGGATGGACCAGCATCTGGAGGCGGTGCCAGCGGATACGCTGGCGCTGAGCCAGGCGGTGCAGACGATCCTGTTGTGGTCGGACACCGCATTCATGGATGCGTCGCCCTTGGCCATTCTGGACGGTGCGGCGGTGGTCCGACCCGAGGTGGCGCAGGTGATCCGGGCGGCCTATGATCCGGTGATGCCCGTGGTGGCCCATGATCCGGCCCATGCGCTGCGGTTGGCGGCACGCGTGGGAAAGATGCAATGACCCATCAGTTACCTGTCCGCGTCTATTACGAAGACACCGATATGGGCGGCATCGTCTATTACGCCAATTACCTCAAATACATCGAGCGTGCGCGGTCCGAGATGGTCGAGGATTTGGGCATGAACCAGATCGCGATGCGCGATGCGGGGATCGTGTTCGTGGTCACCCGCGTGGTGGCGGATTACGTCAGCCCGGCGCGGCTTGATGATCGTCTGACGGTGGTGACGACGCATCATGCGCAAAGCCCGGTCCGCTGGGTGTTCGATCAAGAGGTGCGGCGCGGCGACGATCTGTTGTTTCGCGCCGAGGTCACGGCGGTCTGCATGACGCTGGACGGCAAACCGACCCGGTTGCCAAAGGCGTTGCGTGGTCAGGTCTCGGCCAAGCGGTGACTGCGGTCGTAGCCGCGTCGAAACAGAACCGCGGCCAGTGGCAGGGTCCAGAGATACGTGCCGCCGAATGCGATTTTTTCAAAGATCCCGTCGATACTGTCGGGGGTCAGTTTGAACAGCGCTGCAAAGACGAACCAGACGACCCCGGCCGCGACGAAAGACCACCGCAGGCCGCGATGCAGCTCACCTATGGCTGTCGCCATGAACAGCGGCCCCACCAGAAAGAGGGGGGCCAGTATGAAGCTGAGCTGGGTGTGCACGGCCATGCCGTCACCCTCGGCGGTGCGGCCAAAGGCATCCCACAACCCCAGCATGACCACGACCAGTGCTGCCAGTGACAGGGCCAGGATGCCCAGTGACCAACCGGTCCGCCCCAGGTGGGCGTGGGCCGCACCGATAGCCAGCGCCATCAGGCCCGCTGCGGCAGCATAGAACCCGAAATCCATGATGAAGCGGTCTGGCCCGCGCGCGAGATCGGAAATGGAATCGGCGATGAAATCGTGATTACCAGCCGCGATGTCCGCCCAGACGATGGTGAAGAGTGGGACGATGCTGCCGATGAGGCCGACAAATCCGCAGACCATCAGCAGTTCGGGGCGTTCACGGGCGACGATCTGCCCGCTGGCGTCGTGGTCGCCGTCAGTCCGGTCCATCATCGCTGTATCCCCCTTGCGGGGATAACGGTCGCGTGAGGCAATGGTTCCCGAGACGCACGTGAATTGCCCCGCCGGATGATGCCGGCGGGGCCTGTAGTATCAGCCGATGATCGCGTTCAGCGCCGCAGAGGGACGCATGACGGCCGCCGTCTTGGCCGGATCTGTGTGGTAATAGCCGCCGATGTCGGCGGGCTGACCTTGGGCTGCGGCCAGATCTGCGGTGATCTGTGCCTCGGCATCAGACAGTGCCTGCGCGATAGGGGCGAAGGTGGCTGCCAGTTCCACGTCGTCGGTCTGTGCTGCAAGCGCCTGCGCCCAATACAGCGCAAAGTAATAGTGGCTGTCGCGGTTGTCGGGCTGACCGACCTTGCGGCCCGGCGATTTGTCGTGGTCCAGAATGCCCTGGGTTGCGGCATCGACGGCACGGCCCAGCACCATGGCCTTGGGGTTGTTCTTGACCTGTGCCAGGAATTTCAGGCTTTCGCCAAGGGCGCAGAATTCACCCAGGCTGTCCCAGCGCAGGTGGTTTTCCTCGACCAGTTGCTGGACGTGTTTGGGTGCGGAACCACCGGCGCCAGTTTCAAACAGGCCGCCGCCCTGCATCAGTTTGACGATGGACAGCATCTTGGCCGAGGTGCCCAGCTCCAGGATTGGGAACAGGTCGGTCAGGTAGTCGCGCAGCACGTTGCCGGTGATGGCGATGGAGTTTTCACCCTTGCGGATGGTGTCGAAGGATAGCGCCGTCGCCTCGCGCGGGGCGAGGATCTGGAATTTGTCGGCGACACCGGCCTTGTCCAGCAGGGGACGGACGTATTTCAGCAGTTCGGCGTCGTGGGCACGGTCCTCGTCCAGCCAGAACACGGCCTGACAGTTTTCCAGCGCCTGACGGTCGATGGCCAGCTGGACCCAGTCCTCGATCGGGGCCTGCCGGGTCGAGGCGGACCGCCAGATGTCCCCTGCTTCGACCTCGTGTTCGTGCAGGATATCGCCGTTGTCCAGCACCATGCGGACGGTGCCGTCGGCGGGGATTTCGAACGTTGTGGGGTGGCTGCCGTATTCCTCGGCCTTTTGCGCCATCAGGCCGACGTTCTGCACGGTGCCTGCGGTAGCAGGGTCCAGCGCGCCATTGGCGATGCAGTTTTTCACGGCCTCGTCATAGACCGCGGCATAAGAGCTGTCGGGGATCACGCAGTTGGTGTCGGCCTCTTGGCCGTCGGGGCCCCAGCCCTTGCCGCCCGCACGGATCAGCGCGGGCATGGAGGCGTCGATGATGACGTCGGACGGCACATGCAGGTTGGTGATGCCCTTGTCGGAATTCACCATGTACATCGGCGGCTGGTCGGCCATGACCGCGTCGATGGCGGCCTGGATTTCAGCGCCCTTGGGCGAGGCTGCGATCGTGGACAGAACACCGCCCAGACCGGAATTCGGGTTTACACCCATTGCCGCAAGGTCATCCGCGTATGTGTCGAAGACAGGTTTCAGGAACGCCTTGACCGCGTGGCCGAAAATGATCGGGTCGGACACCTTCATCATGGTGGCCTTGAGGTGGATGGAGAACAGCGTGCCGGCGTCCTTGGTCGCGGCGATCTGGTCCAGCAGGAATGCGCCCAGCGCCTTCGCCGACATGAATGTCGCGTCGACGACGGTGCCAGCGGGGTAGCTGACTGCGTCCTTGAGGACCGTCACTGTGCCGTCCAAGGCGACGTGTTCGATCCGGGCGGTGGCGGCCTGCGCCAGCGTCGCGGATTTTTCGTTGGACCGGAAATCGTTGGCGTCCATCGTGGACACGGTGGTTTTGCTGTCGGCGGACCATGCGCCCATGCGGTGCGGGTTGGCCTGCGCATAGTTCTTCACGGCGACAGCAGCGCGGCGGTCAGAGTTGCCTTCGCGCAGGACCGGGTTCACGGCAGAACCCTTGATCGTGTCGTATTTTGCGCGGATCGCCTTTTCGGCGTCGTTGGCGGGGGATTCCGGGTAGTCGGGCAGCGCATAACCTTGCGCCTGCAATTCTTTGACGGCGGCGACCAACTGCGGGACAGAGGCCGACACGTTGGGCAGTTTGATGACATTGGCACCCGGCGTTTTCACCAGCTCGCCCAGAAAGGCCAGATCGTCGGACTGACGCTGGGCCTCGGTCAGGTGTTCGGGGAATGTCGCGATGATGCGCCCGGCCAGCGAGATATCGCGCGTGCCGACGGTGACGCCTGCCTCTGCCGCGAACCGCTGGATGATCGGCAAAAAGGATGCCGA
The DNA here is from genome assembly GCF_900110705.1 of Loktanella sp. DSM 29012. GTDB lineage: Bacteria > Pseudomonadota > Alphaproteobacteria > Rhodobacterales > Rhodobacteraceae > Loktanella > Loktanella gaetbuli. Next base: position 904,714 of record NZ_FOEJ01000001.1, read on the forward strand.
GGCCAGCTCTGGGGCTTCGTCGACCTTGGTGTAAACGATATCGGGGTTGTCCATCGGGATCTTCCTTGCTGTTCTGCGTTGAGATTGCTTTATCCAACGCGGGCAGGCCGGTCCACCCAAACACGCGGGCCAATCGTGGCAGAGCCCTGTTGTTCCGCTTTCGTTCCTGATGTATGCGGTTGATGTTGGATATGGCCGGGACCGCTGCCATATTGGGTACAAGAGCCCGGAGGAACGATGCAGCACAGCTATTACGATTTCTTTGCCGGTGGCGGCATGGCGGGATTCGGGTTGGGGTCAGACTGGCGCTGCCTGTTCGCCAATGACATCGACGCGAAAAAGGCTGCGAGCTATCGTGCCAACCAAGCGGAGGACGCGCTGTTGCTGCGTGATGTGGCACAGGTGACGCTGGACGATTTGCCGGGGTCTGCGGATTTGGTCTGGGCGTCCTTTCCCTGTCAGGATCTGTCGCTGGCTGGCAATGGTGCGGGACTGGCGGGGAAACGCAGCGGGATGTTCCGGCCGTTCTGGCAGTTGATGCGCGATCTGCACGCGGACGGACGCGCGCCAAAGATGATCGCGCTGGAAAACGTTTATGGTGCGATTACCAGCAACGGCGGGCGTGATTTCGCAACGCTGGCGGCGGCGTTTTCGGAGCTGGGTTACAGATTTGGCGCGGTCGTCGTGGATGCGGTGCATTTTTTACCGCAGTCCCGGCCCCGGTTTTTCATGGTGGGTGTGCGCGGTGATCTGACGATCCCCGATGCATTGGTCGCTGACGGGCCAAGCACGCTGTGGCACCCGCCCGCGTTGGTCGAGGGGTGTCGTCTGCTGTCGCAGACGGCCGCCGGGCGCTGGCAATGGTGGAACCTGCCGACGCCGCCCGCGCGCACCATCGCCCTGTCGGACCTGATCGATGACCAGCCGACCGGCGTGGATTGGCACAGTGCTGCCGAAACGCAGAAACTGTTGGGCATGATGACCGACCACAACCGGGCCAAGGTCACGGCGGCGCAGGCGACGGGCGAACGGATCGTCGGCACGATCTACCGGCGCACGCGTGCTGATGCAGATGGCGTGAAACGTCAGCGGGCAGAGGTGCGGTTCGACCAGATTGCAGGGTGTCTGCGCACCCCCGCAGGGGGGTCCAGCCGTCAGACCATCATGCTGGTGCAGGGTGCGCACGTCTGGTCGCGCCTGTTGTCCAGCCGCGAGGCTGCGGCACTGATGGGGTTGCCTGCGGATTACATCCTGCCCGTACGTTACAACGATGCCTATCGGCTAGCGGGTGACGGCGTGGCCGTGCCCGTGGTCCGTCATCTGGCGCAGTCGCTGTTCACACCGGTCCTGCGGGCGAACCGGTTGGCGCTGGTGGCGTGAGCCTGTTCGACGGCGTCATGATGGGGCGCAACCCCGATGACACCAACTATCCCCCTTTTGAAACAGAAGATCTGCGCAAGAACCTTGCCACTTTTCTGTCGCAGGGATTTCAGGACCCGGTGACCGATCGGTTGCGGTCGATCGGCAGCTTCAAGTGGGGGGTTTATGCATTTTACGACTATGACGGTGAACCGATCTATGTGGGTCAGACCAAGGAAAAGGTCAGCACCCGCATCCGCCGTCATCTGACCAATCAGCGCACCGATGCGGTTGCGATGTCGGTGCTGGACCCGTTCGAGGTTTATTCAGTCGAGGTCTGGCCATTACCGCAGTTCCAGAAAACCGGGGCAGGGGACAGTGCGGCGCGGGCGCATCTGGATGCACTTGAAAACCTTGTCTACCAGCAGGCCATCACAGAGAGCGTCTTTGGCGCGGTTCTCAATGAAAAGGACCCGCCGCAGCCCAGTGTCGCCGTGACCAAACCTGCGTCATTCCGCGGCGTGCTTGTCTCTGATGCCGTGCACCGCATCCGGTCGCACCCTGATTTTCGTATCGCGCGCCGCGCCCTGATCCTGTCGCGGTTGGCGCAGGTCATTTCCGAACGCAAGGTGCAGGGCGGTCTGCGTCGTGTTCTGCTGACGCAGGCGAAACGGCTGCAATGGTTGGCGGACCGCCGCTATGGCGCATTGGGTGGTGCCGAGAGCGTCCTGTCAGGTGAAGACGACGACGATTGACCGGATGATCCGCGCGTCGCAGCGCGTTTGAGACACCCCGTTTGGGGCCGCCAGGACGGCTTTTTCGTCCGGGCCAGAAGTATTGCACCTCTGGTGCACGTGTTTCCGATAGATGCAGCCACGTTATTTGTGCATCCATGCGGCACGTCGGACTGCGGTCACGCCGATGATACATGGACCGCCTAGGTCGGCAGGCGCTGGCAAAGGAGTCCTTGTGCGTAGAAAATTCGGGGCAGATCAGGGTGGGCCGGGGCACCTGCAGGGAAACCCCAGAGAGGTCTTTGCCACATTTCTGAAGCTGGGCCTGACGTCGTTTGGCGGGCCAATCGCGCATCTTGGCTATTTTCGCGAAGAACTGGTGATCCGGCGAAAGTGGTTGTCGGACAGTGCCTATGCTGAACTGGTCGCCTTGTGTCAGTTTTTGCCCGGTCCGGCCTCGTCGCAGGTGGGGTTTGCTATCGGTTTGCTGCGCGCGGGATGGCTGGGCGCGCTGGCCGCTTTTGCCGCGTTTACCTTGCCTTCGGCGGTGGTCCTGTTCGGTTTTGCCATGACCGCAACGCGGATTTCGGGTCCGATCGGAACAGGGGTCCTGCATGGGCTGAAGATCGTCGCGGTGGCCATCGTGGCACAGGCGGTCTGGGGGATGGCGCGGAACCTCTGCCCTGACCGCGAACGCGCGGGGATTGCGGTCTTGGCGGTTGTGATTCTGAACATTTTGCCGGGCACGCCGGGGATGATGAGCGCGATCACCGTGGGGGCGCTACTTGGCCTTGCGTTGGGGCGGGGCATCGGCGCGTCTATTGGCAGTGACGTGATCGGGCCGGTGTCGCGCGGTGTCGCGGGCCTCGCGTTGTTCACCTTCGTGGCGCTGCTGGTTTGCTTGCCGCTGGTTGCGGGGCTGGGGCAGGGGCTGGCGATCCTGGACAGTTTTTATCGCGCTGGGGCGCTGGTCTTTGGCGGTGGGCATGTGGTGCTCCCGTTGTTGGAAGCTGAGGTGGTGCAACCGGGATGGGTGACGCCTGACGCTTTTCTTGCGGGCTATGGTGCGGCGCAGGCGGTGCCAGGGCCGCTGTTCACGGTCGCAACCTACCTGGGAGGGGCTGCACATGGGTTGGCAGGGGCTGTCATCGCGATCTTTGCAATATTCCTACCGGGATTTCTGGTTCTGATCGGTGTTCTGCCGTTCTGGGACCGCTTTCGGTCCATGGCCCGGGTCCAGTCGCTGATGCAGGGCGCGAATGCTGCTGTCGTCGGTATTCTGGGTGCGGCGCTTTATTCCCCGGTCTTTACCAACGCGATCAGCGATCTGTCAGATTTTGCGCTGGCGCTCGTTTGTTTTGTGTTGCTGACAGCCTGGAAAGTACCGCCCTGGGGTGTCGTGATCGTTGCAGCACTTGGCGGGGCCGGTCTGATGCTGGTTCGTGGCTAGCGGTGTGTTTGTCTGATCCGCCCGCTGGAACGACACATGCGGGGCCGCGTGAATGTCGCGCACTGCATTCATTGCAAGCAGCCTGTCGCATCTGTGATCCGCCAAACCGGTTCGGCTGACTTGTGCTGGCCCCGCATGCATCCGATAGTCCCCCGAATACCGGCAGAACAGCCCCGGGCGCGCGACAGGACGAGGACAGGAATTGAGTAAGACGTTGAAGATCGTCGTTTCGGGCTGCATCGCCATGGTCGCGCTACTGGCCGTCGTGTTCGTCGCGCGACCCGACGGCACAAGCGGGCAGGCCTATGCGGCACCGGGGACCGGCGCGGTATCGGCGGATGAATTCCGCCAGGTTTCATTTCAGATTGTCCCGGAAATCCTCGCGGTCGTTTACCGCGCCTTTGCGGAAACGGATGAATCGCAGATCTACGACAGCCTGTCAGAGGTATCCGCGCGTGACGCGCTTGAAACGCTTTACCTTGAACGGGTGGGTGCGATGGCCGGCGGCGGTCTGGAGGCCGCGGACCAGGAATTGCACGCGATGGAACTCGAAGGTCTGACATCGCGTCAGGACGGCGAGGCATTCGACATGAACGTCACATGGCGGGTCGTCGGCACGGTCGGACATGCCACCCACCTGCATGTGCGTGGCAACACCTATTCCGCCAATCTGATGATCGAGCCGGTGGACGGCGCCTGGCGCATGACCAGTTTTGAGCTGACCGACGTGGATCGCACCGATGCCGGTGAAATGGTGGCTGCGGAATGATTGCAATCAACGATCTGACGTTTGCCTATCCGGACAGTGATTTCCGGTTGAATATCCCCAGCCTGGTGCTGGAGCCGGGCGAAAAGGTCGCCGTCGTCGGCCCCAGCGGGACCGGCAAGACGACGCTGCTGAACCTGATCGCCGGCATTGCCGTGCCGCAATCTGGCACGGTGCGACTGGGCGACGTCACCGTGTCGAACATGGGGGATGCCGACCGCCGGAGCCTGCGGGCCGGCCGCATCGGTTTCGTGTTTCAGGATTTTGCGCTGCTGGAATATCTGACCGCACGGGAAAACATCCTGTTTCCCTACCGTATCGCGGCGGGTGCAAAAATCGACGATGCCGCACGGACCCGTGCCGTTCAATTGGCGCAGTCCTGCGGGCTGGAAGGCAAGCTGGACCGCCGCCCCGGCGCATTGAGCCAGGGCGAACAGCAGCGCGTCGCCCTGTGCCGGTCGCTGATCATGAAGCCGGACCTGGTGCTGGCGGACGAGGCGACAGGTAATCTGGATCCCGCGAACAAGGTTGCCATCCTTGATCTGCTGTTTGCGCGCACGTCCGAACAGGGAGCCACATTGCTGGCTGTGACCCATGATCACGAATTGCTGCCGCGGTTCGACCGCGTCATCGACTTTGCGATATTCCGCGATGCCGGGGAACATGCCGCATGAACGCGTTTTTTCTGGCGATTTCCTACCTGCGATTTCATTGGGCGCGGTCGCTTGTCTTGATCGTGGTGACCGCGCTGATCCTGTCAGTGCCGATCATCAGTCAGGTGTTGCTGAACGGGTCGCAGACCGCATTGACCGAGAGGGCAGAAGCGACGCCGCTGGTTCTGGGCAGTCGGGGCAGCCAACTGGATCTGGCGATGAATGCGCTGTATTTTTCCGACGATCGCGCGAACCCGGTGACCATGGCGGATGCCGATGCAATCTGGGATTCGGGGCTGGGCCTGCCCATCCCGTTGAACACGGCATTTGAAACCAATGGTGCGCGGATCATCGGCACCTCGGTCGAGTATTTCGAGTTCAGGGGCCTGAATGTCGCGCAAGGCCGCCAGATCGCCCTGCTGGGTGAGGCTGTTCTGGGTGCATCCGTGGCCGAACGTCTGGGGCTGGTCCCTGGCGATACGGTTGTGTCGGCTCCGCAGAACCTGTTCGATCTGGATGGTGTCTACCCGCTGGAGCTGAACATCGTGGGAGTTCTCGCACCGACCGGCACACCCGATGACGAAGCCGTTTTCGTCGATATCAAGACGTCCTGGGTGATCGCCGGTATCGGCCACGGCCACGACGGCGTGCTGGCCGAGGGGGCGACATCCGACGATATCGTCGCCAATGCCGCGATCGTCGAATTCAACCGCATCACCGACGATAATATCGACAGTTTTCATTTTCACGGCGATCCAGCGGATTATCCGGTATCGGCGGTCGTGCTGGTTCCCAATGACGCCCGCGCAGCGACCATGCTGCGGGGGCGCTATCTGGATGCGGATAACCCCGTTCAGATCATCGTCCCGCGGGATGTGATCGGCGAACTCGTCGGGCGGATCTTTCGGATCAAATCGCTGCTGGATGCGGTGACACTGATTGTCGGCGGCGCGGCCCTGGCGGCCGTGGGTCTGGCGATTTTCCTCAGCTATCGATTGCGCGCGCGCGAAATGCAGACCGCGTTCAAGATCGGTGCCCGCAAAAGCATGATCCTGCAATTGATCGGGGCCGAAACCATTCTAATTCTGTGCATCGCGGGCGTTATCGCCATCGCACTGACGTTCGCCGTTCAGACAAACGGCAGCACCATCGTCGCCTGGTTGTTGGCGACCTGAAACCGAACAAGAAAACGGGAGTTTTGAGTAATGAAAAAGACATTCGCAGCGACAGTCGCGCTGACCGCACTGAGCGGGACGACGGCACTGGCGCACTATGGGATGATTATCCCGAACGATCCGATGATCAGCCAAGAGGACGGCCGGTCCGTGCAGCTGGAAATGTCGTTTTCGCACCCGTTCGAATTGTTGGGCATGGAACTGGTCGAACCCGTCTCCTTTACCGTGACCCATGCCGGTGAAACGACCGATCTGCTAGGTGATCTGACGGCAGCACAGATCATGGACCAACCCGGCTACACCCTTGATTATCCGCTGGAACGTCCCGGTACCTATGTTTTCGCGATGGAACCGCAGCCCTATTGGGAACCGGCCGAGGACAGCTATATCGTCCATTACACGAAAACCTACGTCAGCGCGTTCGATGATGACGAAGGCTGGGACACCGAACTGGGTCTGCGCACCGAAATCGTGCCGCTGAGCAAACCCTTTGGCCTGTGGGAAGGCAACGTGTTCCAAGGCACCGTCATGCTGGAAGGTGAGCCCGTCCCATACGCCGAGGTCGAGGTCGAGTATTACAACGAAGACGGTGAAGCATCCGTACCCAGCGAGTTGATGATCACGCAGACGGTCAAGGCCGATGCCAACGGTGTGTTCACCTATGCGGCGCCGACCGATGGATGGTGGGGATTCGCCGCGCTGAACACCGCACCTGAAACGATGGCGTTTGAGGGCGAAGAGAAGGCCGTCGAACTGGGTGCCGTGATCTGGGTCGAATTCGAAGAATGGGACGACTGATGCGCCGTTTGTTCGCAGCACTGGCGGTGGTTGCTTTTGCAACCGCCGCACAGGCCCATAATCTGAATGTATTCGCATTCGTCGAGGACGGAACGGTCGTTGTCGAAACCAAGTTTTCGACCGGCAAGATCCCGGTATCCGGCGAGGTGCGCGTTTTGAACGCGGCATCAGAGGTGGTCCTGACATTGCCGTTGCAAGAGGACGGAACGGTCCGGTTTCCGCTGGATCCCGATGCCGCGTCGGGTGGCCTGACCATCGAAGTCATGACCGGCGAAGGCCACGACGATTACTGGATACTGACGCCAGAAGACATCGCAAACGGATCCGGAAGCTGACTTTATGACTTTGACCCGCCGCGCCGTGCTAGCCCTGATCATGTCGACCGCCGCCCTGCCTGTCGCGGCGCAGGATCGTCCGGTCGTCGCAACCGATAACTATCCGCTGGCCTATTTCGCGGAACGCCTTGGCGGGGGGGGCGTGGACGTGCTGTTCACGGTGCCCGGCGATGTCGATCCGTCATTCTGGCGGCCGGGAATCGCGGATATCACCGCCATTCAGGCAGCTGATGTCATTGCGCTGAACGGAGCGGGTTTTTCCACCTGGCCGACCAAGGCCTCGCTGCCGCGATCACGCACATTCGATACCACGGCGGGACTGTCGGATCGCTTGATCCAGACCGATACGGTAACGCATTCGCACGGGGACGATGGCGAACATTCGCACGAGGCGACGGCGAACTATGTCTGGCTCGATTTCGAACTGGCGCAACAGCAGGCAGCGGCCATTGCCGAGGCGATAACGCGACAGGTGCCGGACCTGGCCGATGCGATCGCGTCCAGTCGTGACGACCTGATGTCTGACTTGGCGGCGCTCGACGCACAAGGGCGTGCAATCGGCGACATGGTGGATCTGCCGCCCGTCGTCGCGTCGCATCCCCGCTATCAATATCTTGGCGCGGCCTATGGGCTGGATATCTCGGCCGTGGAATGGGATGCGAATGCAGACCCGACCGCAGATCAATGGGCGGCACTTGCGGCGCTGGTGGCGCAGACGGGCGCACAGGTGTTCATCTGGGAAGCAGAACCGGCCCCTGGATCGCGTGCGCGCATGGCAGAGATCGGTCTGACGGATGTGGTGTTCCCACCGCTTGCCAATCGACCCGCCGAGGGCGATTTCTTGTCCGTCATGCAGGCGTCACTCACGACATTGTCCGAGGCATTCAAAGGGCTTTGACCTGATAGGTCGGATGGGATGGCCAATAGCGGAAATTGATCGGATCGGCAGACGATCCTCACGCACCCATGCGTGCGCTAAAATATCATAACGTGACTGGATCAGTGCTGCCCCAGAGGCATGTCGCGGGGCGGCCAGTGCCGATCCCCTGATGCGATGCCAAAATCCTGACGAGCCCGTTGCGTTCAGCTGAGCGCGCCATAATTCCCAGCTGCCCAGAATGTTTTGCTAAACCGCATTGAACGCGGCTCGGGGGGGGGAATGTGGAAGAGTTGGCTCCGACGGTAGGGATCGAACCTACGACCAATTGATTAACAGTCAAAATTCAGTCCCAAACAGTCCCTAACTTTGTAAAACTATCATCGGTCATTATGGCCTAAATTTTAAAGCTAAAAACTCACTTCTTGCTAACGCTCCATAACGCGGGGTAACAGTTTCTAACGGGCTCATCCGTTACCCCTGTGTTACCCCGGGAGACAAATTGATCATGGCAAGAGCTCTGACATCCAAGGCCGTGGAGGCTATGAAATCCGATCCAACCCGCCGGCTGGAGATCGCAGACCCTGCACTTTCAGGGCTCTATCTTGTGATTCAGCCGAGCGGGGCGAAGAGCTGGGCGCTGCGCTATAGATGGGCTGGTAAGTCGGCAAAGCTAACCTTGGGTAAGTGGCCCCTCTTGGGGGTGGCAGACGCGCGGGCTGCGGCATCGGAGGCGATCGATAAGGTAGATCACGGCCGAGATCCGTCTGCGGACAAGAAGGCCACCAAGGCAGCGCGCCTAGACGCCCAGCTGTCGGAGCGCGACAAGGTGAAAACGCTGGTCGACCAATATGACCAGCGCCACTTGATTGGTCTAAAGAGCGGTCGAACGGTGCGGCGCGAGTTGGATCGTCATGTCCTTGCTGTCTGGGGCGACCGTGACATTCACGAGATCCAGCGCCGCGACGTGATCGACCTATTGGACGGCATCGCAGACTCTGGGCGGATTGTTACCGCCAATAGGGTCCGAGCCTATCTAAATACGTTTTTCGCCTGGTGCGTTGAACGGGACATTCTTGCTGGTAGTCCGGCGACGGGCGTGAAGCCGGTTGCCAAAGAGATCAGCCGCGACCGTGTCCTAAGCGACACCGAGATCCGCTGGTTTTGGGAAGCCTGCGAGAATGCAGGTCAGCCTTGGGGACCGCTGGGAAAACTGCTCCTGCTGACAGGTCAGCGTCTCTCCGAGATCGCCGGAATGACAGATTCCGAGATCTATGATGCCACCCTGCATCTTGGGGCTTTACGAACAAAAAACGGCCGTGCGCATGACGTCCCGCTTTCGAAGGCAGCAATGGATGTCCTGTCGAGCATGGTGCAGATTGAAGGGCAAGCAGGGCTTTATCATACCACAAACGGAGAAACGCCACTGAGTGGGTTTCACAAGGGCCGCAACCGTTTGGCCGATGGCATGAGGGCCATAGCGCGTGAAGATGCCGGAGAGCCGACGGAGATCCCGCACTGGACATTTCACGACCTCCGGCGAACGGCTGCCACTGGAATGGCCCGTCTAGGCATCCCTGTCCGGGTTACGGAGGCGGTGCTGAACCACGCAAGCGGCACTGGCGGGGGGATCGTGGCTGTCTATCAGAGGCACGACTACGCCAACGAGAAGCGAAATGCGCTCGATGCTTGGAGCCAATTTGTATTGGCTCTCGTCGGTAGCGCTGAAGATAGCTTGGTCATTCAAAAGGTGCGAGGATGAACTACGACGAGTTTGTTCGGCGCTGGGATAGGCATGGTGTGAAGGATGACCCGCTTGTGCAAGTTATTTCAAAGCACACCCAAGCCGAAGGTGCCGAAGCTGGTTGGTGGGCCAGTCGAATCCACTCTCACGCGTTCATGTTCGGCTACGAGGTTTATAGCCGATCGAAGGATATAAATGCTCTCGTGACTCTAGATCGAGCGGTTAGAGATATTCAAAAGGTACTTGATGATGATGCAATGACAAGTCTTGCTTTTAAACAGCTCTTGTCAGAGCTAGGAATAATCTATGAAGAAGAAATATTAAAGCACCGTCACATTGAGACCGTTCATGATGGCGATGAAGATTCTCTCTCAAATGCAGGGGGTGACTTCACGCACGACATGAGACTGCTTTATCTTCTGGAGGAGCGAGCTAATTCAATTAGAACTGGAATTAAAAGAACAATTTCTTTCATTGAAGAGTCACCGTTAGAAAGGGTCTCTGCGTCGAAAATTAATGAGCGGGGTATTTCGCTTGTTGATGCGGCGCGTTTCATATGGTGCCTTGCGACGGATAAAGAAGCGCCGTCAAAAGACTTGAATCCCGCATCTAAATTCGGAGAGTTTTTGGCTGACGTTTTTGCAGCAATAGGGGAGACTACTGATCCTAGATCGACCTTTCGAGCCTGGGCGCGTGAGCGAGGCGACTGGTCCCTAGATCCTCCAGAATAACTGTGCCACCATGGGACGACTTTGAGGTTTTAACTTCATTAGAAAGAGGCCTAACGTTTAATAACGAGAGGTCTAAAAATGCAACGAAAGTTAATATCGTCGTTCGCAGTTCGAGAGCTTTGCGGCGGCGTTTCCAACATGACAATCTGGCGCTGGCTGCAAGATCCAGACATGAACTTTCCAAAGCCAATCAAAATTGGAAGACGGAACTACTGGCGCGAGGCAGATATGATTGTCTGGCTCGATCAGCAAGTGTCGGCAACCTGATCATGGCTGAACGCATAAAAGGCGTCGCCCTTTCGGCAAAGGGAACGGCGTCTAACGACTCGAAAGCGGCTAACCTCCACTCAATGAACTGCCTCAATCAGCAAGCAGGGGCAACCTGTGTTTCCCACCTGAAAAAATGCCAGAAAAGTTCGCTAGAAGCTCGTAATTGTCTAGGGTCCTGTGGCGTGTCAGGCATTTTTGCACACGCCCGCCCGGCGCACCAGACCGTCGCCAAGTCGATATGCTATGCGCTGACCCTCGAACACGCCGACGGTTGGCATGCATTGCCGGTCATCCTGCGGGCGCGGCTGAATGAACGTGAACGCGGGGCGTTGGCCTGCGTCGCATTACGAGCAATGGACGGCAGCAACGCGGCGTTCGTCGCGGACCTCTTCACCGACAGCGCGGGAATGCCTGCCATGCCGATGGTGAGCAAGATGGAGGAGGCCTCTTTTTGGGCCGATATGGCGACCACCTTGGAGCTTGAGGCTTATTGCTTCGCCACGTTCCGGCGCATGGCGCCTGACCGTCAGGCTGCGTTCCTCAACTTCATCCAAAGGGGGGCCGCGGCGTGACCTCAGGATTCAACGACGTTCGTGTCAGCGATAATAAGCCTCTGGCAATGGTTAAATCGAAAGTCCCGCAGCGTGACCCTTCGGACTTCAATAACACACAGCAAGGTAGGGATAGCTTCAAGCGGATGGCACAACTGGACAGCGCGTTTCAATCTGCATTTCTGCGCGCTCCAAATTCAGACCCTTTGCTACTACCGACCAACTACGTTTGGCGCGATCCGGCGCTGATCCCGCCGCGACCGTGGATTTACGGCAGTCACCTGCTGCGGAGACAAGCGTCTGTCACGGTCGCACCCGGCGGGCTTGGCAAGTCGTCCCTTTCGATTGTCGAGGGGTTGGCTATGGTCACAGGCCGAGACCTGCTGGGCGATAACGTCCACGACGGACCTAAGTCGGTCTGGCTGTTTAACCTCGAAGATCCGCTTGACGAACTCGAGCGCCGGATCGCCGCGGCGATGCAGCTTCACGGCATCTTAGGGAGCGAACTGGGCACACGTCTGCACATCGATAGCGGTCGCGATAGGCCGCTTTGCACGGCGATCCAAACCCGGAACGGCGCACAGATCATCGAACCAGTCTTTGAAGATCTGGCGCGGCAAATCCGGGGTCGCAAGATTGACGTGCTGGTGGTCGATCCTTTCGTATCGTCGCACCGAGTCAGCGAAAACGACAACGGCGCAATCGACCTTGTGGCGAAAAAGTGGGCCAAACTGGCGGACGAATGCAACTGCGCAATCGAACTTATCCACCACACTCGCAAGACGAACGGCGAAGAGGCAACGACCGAGGCCGCTAGGGGGGCATCGGCACTTTTGTCAGTTGCAAGGTCCGGTCGTGTCCTCAACCGCATGACAAGCTACGAACGCGAATCTGCAGGCATCCCTGTGGATGACCTGTCCACCTACTTTGCAGTTACCCGCGACAAGGCCAACTTGGCACCCGCTGGGCTGCGGCAATGGCGGCATATGGCATCTGTCCACCTTGCTAATGGCGACGACGTCGGCGTGGCTGAGGCATGGAAATGGCCCGACACCTTCGACGGTCTCACGGTGAAGGACTTATTGTCAGTTCAGAACGCAATCGATGGAAAACTGCCGCGCTACTCTCACCAAGCTGGCGGCGACTGGGTAGGCGTGATTGTGGCGGACGTGCTGGGTCTGCATGCTATAACTGACCGCAAGCGGATAAAGAAAATCATTGAAACTTGGATCCAAACTGGGGCGCTCGTGAAGGTTATGTGCGATGACAAAAAACGCATGAAGAGACCATGCCTTAAGGTGGGCGATTGGGCCGCCGAACGATCTGCCACACCACCCTACAAACATGGTGGGGCAAAGTGAGGCAAGCGCGAGTTGAGAAAGGTGCCACACCACCACCACCCCCTATGGGGGCGGTGGGTGGTAGTGGGGCGGCACACCTTGGCCGTAAGGTGGAAAGGCAATTTGGCACTCACAATCAGCGAGTCGTTGAAGGAGTGGCCGACGAAATACAGATGGCTGTGGCCGAGGCACACCGTATCCGATGTCTCCGATTTGCAAACGTGATGACGGTATCGAATGCGGTTCTGGATCTTCGAAGCACAGCTGCGCATCCGTAATCTAGCAGGCATAGCTTTTTAAATCTCTGACAATAGAAGGACTTCTGAAGTGCCAAAGCAAATCTCGGATTTAACACCTCGAGAGCAAAAAGACGTAATCCTCAGTTTCTTAATAGATTTTGCGGATCACGATGAAGAAGGCGATCTTTTGTCCTACCTCGACCACATTGGCTTTGATCTGCGGGTCATCCGCCATGTTAAGGAACTGCCTGCAGCGTTTGTAGCCAAATATCGTCTGAAAACCGGTAAGTACGATGTGGACCGCGCCGCAAATGACCTTGCCACCTGGCCCCCAATTGCCGCCCGCATTGCGGAGCTGACCGAAGCCGAGCAGAAAGGTTTGCCTAATGATTTGTGAGTGGCAAGAGCAGGTTGATGTCCGCCTCTTGGGCAGAGATTTGCCGGCGCGGAAGTGGATTATTTCGCAATGGGTGCGGATCACAACGACACCGTGTCATTTCGGCGGTGTGCGCTATTGGTTCATTTGCCCCAGCTGTGATCGCCGCTGCGCCATCCTGTATCCGCACGCCTGCCGCAAGTGCATTGACGGTCGCTATCAAGTTGAACTTCTCACCCCCGCGCACCGCCAAATAACCAAAGCTATCCGTGTGCGCAGAAGGCTCGGTCAAACTAAGAACGGGATGGTTGGCCGGTTTCCACCAAAACCTAAGTGGATGCGTTGGCACACATACCTGAACCTCCGCGCCAAGAGTGAGGCCCTTGAAAAAATCGTATGGACAACAGCTCATGCAAAACTCGTCAGATAGATTCTTGGGCCGTCCACGTTTCGTGTTGGTCGCTTTTGGGCTGCACTCGGACATCTCTCATCGGTCAGGAGAATGGGTAAATCAAAGTACGGCTGGAGGCTGCCGAGGTGTCTGTGATCGATGCCAGATGCGGGAATCCGCCGTTGAAGCGTTTTTGGGCGCGCTACCCAGAATCGTCACTGCCGACATTTAGAGAGCACGCTGCTTGACACTACAGAGCGACCGCAAGCATGTCGTTTAGTCTGCAAATTAGCGATAGGCTCAGGAATGAGTTCCTGAAGGTTGTTTCCGCAACGTGTGACCTGCCACGGGATTTTTCCTCCACCGTCGATTAGAGTCCGACCCAACCTGAGGACGGACAATGAAGCGAACGAGATTCACGGACGAGCAGATCATCGGCATCCTGGCCGAGCATGAGGCAGGCGCAAAGTGCGCGGACCTGTGCCGCAAGCATGGCATGTCGGAAGGCACCTTCTACAATTGGAAAGCCAAGTTTGGCGGTATGACGGTGTCGGAGGCGAAGCGGCTGAAGGCGCTCGAGGATGAGAACGCCAGGCTCAAGAAGCTGCTGGCCGAACAGATGCTGGATCTGGCTGCTATGAAGGATCTGGTCTCAAAAAAGTGGTAGGGCCCGCCGTGAAGCGAGAAGCCGTCGCATATCTTCAGGCCGAGCATGGCCTGTCGGAGCGGCGGGCCTGCCATATCATCGGTGCGGATCGCACGATGATCCGTTATCGATCTCAGCGTGCGTCGGACACGGTTCTGCGCGGTCGGTTGCGGGACCTGGCCAACGAGCGCCGGCGGTTCGGCTACCGGCGCCTGTTCGTGCTGCTGCGCCGCGAGGGCGAGCCCTCGGGGATCAATCGTATCTATCGGCTCTACCGCGAAGAGGGGCTGACGGTGCGCAAACGGAAGGCCCGGCGCGAGGCTATCGGGACGCGAGCCCCGATTCTCGTCGAGGCGCGGCCCAATGCACGCTGGTCGCTGGATTTCGTCCATGACCAGTTCGCGGGCGGCCAGCGCTTCCGGGTTCTCAACGTGGTCGACGACGTCACGCGTGAATGTTTGGCCGCCATCCCGGACACCTCGATCTCGGGGCGCCGTGTCGCGCGTGAACTGACGGCCCTGATCGAGCGCCGCGGAAAGCCCGGCATGATTGTCAGCGACAACGGGACCGAACTGACCAGTAACGCGATCCTGCGATGGTGTTCCGAGACCAAGGTCGATTGGCACTACATTGCGCCGGGAAGGCCAATGCAGAACGGTTTCGTGGAGAGTTTCAACGGGCGAATGCGCGACGAGCTGCTCAACGAGACCATGTTCCGAAACCTGGCCCATGCCCGCATCGTGATCTCGGCGTGGGCCACCGACTACAACACCGAACGCCCGCATTCTGCTTTAGGTTACGAGACCCCGGCCGACTACGCGCGGACCCTGGCCACCGCAATCGCCCGCCCCGCTGCGCGAGATGAAAACTCCGCGCGCCGGGCGATTGCTCAACCTGCGCCAAATGGCGTAAACACCAACCGGGCTCCGGTCGCGGCTGGATGAAAGTTCAGTGGCAGGTCAGTATGGGCCTTGCAAAATGCCAGCCAAGACAAACGCGCCCGGTAATGCAGGCACCGCACCCAAGAGTGCGATTCCCAAGGGGCCTCGAAGTGCCAATCTCGAAGATTTTGTCATGTGCCCGCTCCTTCGCACTCGATGAACTTACATGTTTTTCAGTGTTCTGGTCGGTTCGTTAGCTCTGCATGGGTTCTGACAAGACGACATTCCGCTTGAACAAAAGCGCCAAACCGACGGCGATGAACCATGCAATTGCCCCCAGTCCAAACACAGCACCCGCGATTTCACCGAACGGCGGAAAGACGGTCAGCAATCCACCAATGCCTGTAAGCAGTCCCAGACCAACGACGATCTTGCCAAAGGCGCGATGCATTATGCCAGCAAGACTGACGCACAAGATCCAGACCCCGCCAGCAATTTCGTTTCCGCCACCAAGACCGAGTTCAACAGCGTGCAGTGCTTCCCACGTCTGAACGGCACTCTCAAAATCGTTCGGAGCCATCGCAGCCATCGTTTCGGTTGTGACATTGCCGATCATGCCTGCGCCCAAGACGAGCGTCGTCCAGATCAGGCCAAAGGCCAGTGTCATGGTTGCCCAATCTGCCGACTTGGCCCGCAAGCGGCTTGCCAATGCAACAACCAGCACAGCAAGCGCCAGCGCGTTGAGCACGTAGATCACAGTGAACCATGTAATCATGAGTGCTTGATTATCGACAGTAAAACGCACCACGCCGGCGGCATCGATGTCGTTTGTGCCAAAGCCGGACTCTGCGAATACAGTCACAAGCAGGGTGAAACCAAAGATGTAGGTGGCGGCACAGATCAGGGCGGCAAGGCCCCCAATACGTTGCATCGTCATGATTTTGTCCTTTCGGGTTTAAATTTATGAATCCGCGCCGTTGGTATTATAGCGCTCGTGTTTTCGAATTGGTCTTGTTGTTTCTGCGGCTCTTCAGCTGCGTCTAGGCCGAGGGCATACATGACCTGCGTTTTACTAAGACCATGCAATTGGTCGACGCATATAAACTGTTCGACAGCTGCTCGCTTTGCCTCCCTTAGGAGGCTGAGTTTCGTTGTATAGTCGATGAGCCATCCATCTACGGCGTCGGCTTCATGCTTGATGCCAAGGCAGGAGACGACCAGTGTCACACCGGTCATAACCCCATTTAAGGCATCGGGGTCGGTAAAACGCGCCTCAACAAGTTGGTCCGCCGCGAGCAACTTCGCGCGGCAGGTCTTGCGAACAAGGGCGATCACGTACCACCCCTGTCGCTGGAACTCCGCACATAAGGAACGTCCGAGAGGACTGCTGGCTCCGATGATGAGGATGCGTTTCATGATGAACCTCCTGCGCCGGTCTTACCCAACAACCCGATGGCCACGGCCACGCAGGCATTCAATGACGATGCTCTCGCGCTTTTCACTCGCGTCAACGGCACCCGAAACGCCACCCGCAAGCGCACCTGCAATTGCGCCCTCCAATGGGTCGCCACTGTCAACTTCACCGAGAACAGCACCCACACCAGCGCCCAGAACAGATGCAGCAATCGTGTCTTCATCGAATTGGGTCTGATTGCGGGCCAATGCCTGACAGGCATCCAAGTCTGCCTGATAAGCTGGTGTCGGTGCGCCATCGAGAATTGGTTGGTAGTTCGCGCCGCTGTCTGCGCACGCCGCCACCAAGGCTAGCATGGCAGTGGAAATGGTTATTTTCGTTCTCATTGTCTGATCTTTCTCGTTGAAATGTCGAGAGATCAGATAACGAACCTATAGGAGTCGCGGCATGACCGCAGGCATCAACGAATTGACACTTGGTAACAGAGTGCTGTCAGGCCGCCTGATTGATGTAGGCGGTTGGGCTCAGGCCGGTCCATCGTTTGAAAGCACGAACAAACGAAGATGCTTCAGAGAATCCCAAAAGATAGGCTGTTTCGTTTACTGTCACCTTCTGGCCTTCCAAATACTCCATCGCCATCCGCTGGCGAAGGTCGTCGTGGACTTCGGCGAAGGTGACACCTTCATCCTTTAAGCGACGGTACAATGTCTGGCGGCTCATCGCGATGTCACTGGCCACCCTGTCCATCGAAATCGCCCCTTCATGCATCTTGGGCAGGATCTGGGCCTCGATCTGCGCGCGGATCGACGTATCGGCCCGCAGCTTTTTCAACAAAGCGTCTGCGTGTTGCGTGAAAATGCCGAAGGCATAGGTGTTTCCTGGATCGAACTGGGTCGCGGGGCTGTCCCAAACTGGATCAATCTGAAGTGCATTGCGGGGCGCATTGAACTGCACGGGGATACGGAACAATTCTGGATACTGGCCCACGTGAGGCGGCGACGGATAAGTAACCTCCAACCCGATCTCGAATATTGCATCCGGAAATGACCGGCGAAACTCGCTGATGAAGCGGGCAAATGATGCTTCGGTCGGCAGATATGCTTCAGGTGAAACTTCCAGATGATCGACGATCCAAAGGCTGCCGCCCTCATGCAGAACTTCAAATCGGTCGGTTCCGGATGTCAGCTTCCCGCTGGCCATTAGGTGCAGATAGCGATTGAGCTGCTCAATCGAATGCCGAAACGATGAAGAAGTGTGCACGATCTGCCCAACGACAGAGATGGTTTCGAGGCGCGATTCAAAGGTGTGGCGCAATAAGAGCGACGTATCACCAGTCTGCTTCATTGCTGCAGCAATCATCGCCCTATACGCGGCCTCGGGTATGCGGCTGTCCTGATCTGATAGATCATCCCTGGTCAGGCCACTGGAGGCGAGCAAGATGGCGCGTTTTGCGCCCTTCTCGCAAGCGTAGTCCAAAAAGCTACGCGCAAATCCCGCCGCCATTGTTTGTTCTGTCATCGCTTGGACTCATATCAAGAGGCCGTCTAACACTAGGCCCTTGAACCGGCCTTAATCAAGAAGGCCGGTCAAGTCTGCGCCTACCTGCATCATTGACCTGCAAGCCAGTCCAAAATCGCCTTTGTTGTCTCTTCCGGCAATTCCTGCTGGATCCAATGCCCGCAATTGAGGCTAACGACGTCGACACCCGGTACGACCTCCGCAAGGGTCTCAGACTTTGGGATCATATCCTGTTCGCCGTAAACCATTAGTGCGGGCTTGCGGATGATCGGCTGGACATCTGCAAGGATGTGCCAGTTGCGATCCATATTTCGGTACCAGTTGATACTGCCTGTAAATCCATTCTGTTCGAAAGCCGCGACAAAGACCGCGCGGTCCACATCGCTCATCACGGGCTCGCCAGCCGCGTCTGCGGTCTGAGCAAGATTGATCATCATCATGCCCGGTTCTGGCGGGGCTAGTGGAACATTCTTTCGAAACAGATTGCGGAGGAACCGATCAGCGCTTGCGTCCAAAATGGCATCCGCGACGCCAGGCTGCCGATTAAAGTGAACGAAGTAGTTATCAGGACCAAGGAATGCCTCCATCATTTCAATCCACGGCGTCTCGCCGCGCGTCTGATAGGGCAGTGCGAGATTGATGATCTTCTTGACCCGTGCTGGGTGCAGAAGCGCCATGCTCCAGACGACATTTGCGCCCCAGTCATGGCCGACAAAGATCGCGTCGTCGTAGCCGAAGTGATCAAGAAGAGCGGCAAGATCTCCGGTCAAATGCGAGATGTCGTAGTCCGTTACCTCCGAAGGGCACGAAGAATTGCCGTAGCCGCGCTGGTTGGGCACGATGACGTGATAGCCAGCCGCCGCCAAGGCCGGCATCTGATGACGCCAGGAAAAGGCGTGCTCTGGCCAGCCGTGGCACAGGACAATCGGATTGTCTTTATTTTCCTGACCGGCTTCGAAAACCTCGAGGGTCACACCGTTGACGTCCACGAATGTGGGCGCAGGGAACTTGGTGGTGTCTAACATTGCTTTGTCTCCGTTAATTTGGGTCAAGCAACATCGTAGATTATAAAGGTATCATAAACTGACACCTTTTATGCTATGGTCGTCCTCATGAATGGCAGAGCACGACAGGACGCGATTGTCCGCTCCCTGCGACGCTCGGGGTCGGCGACGATCAAGGGTCTGGCCGAAGAGGTTGGGGCATCGCGCAGCACTATCCTGCGCGATATCGCAGCGCTGCGGGATGAAGGGTTCGTTATTGATACCGAACAAGGCCGGGGCGGTGGGGTATCGATGGATACACGCTCCGTGCAAACCGCCGCGCGTCTGACCGTGACCGAAGTGTTCGCATTGGTGATCAGCGTGGCAAGTATGCAGGCGGCAGGGCAGCTTCCGTTTTCGCGGCTGGCCGATGCGGGACTGGCCAAGATCGAGAAAACGCTGCCGCCTGATAAGCTGCGCGATTTGCGGCGTCTGCTAGAGTGTCTCTATGTTGGTCCGTTGGCCCCAGAGGTTGATGTTTCTGATATTACAGTGTCCGATCCTGCGTTGCTTTCGGCATTCGAGGACGCGTTTCTGAACAGAAATTACTTACGCTTTCATTATTCTGATGCTCGTGGGGTCCGCTCGGAACGCGAGGTTGAGCCGCAGGCAATGCTCGTTCTTCCGCCACTTTGGTACCTTGTTGCTTGGGACCCAGAGCGACAAGATTTTCGCCATTTCAGAATGGATCGGATCACGACGCCGAAAGTGGTCGCAGGGTCAACGTTTCGTAAGCGACACGTCATGTTCGGTGATGGTGTTCACCGGGTGCGCTATGCATAGCCTTGGCTGCAACCCACATCAGAAGCCGCAGTTTGCTTATCTTTTCAGTTCTTCAATCAGAAAATCATAGACGCGCCGAATACGGCGGCTTGTTGTCAGTTCGCGGTGCGCCACAAGCCAGATCGGAAATTGCAGCGGCTCTAAATCTGGCAGGACACGCACAACGGTAGGTTCTGCATCGCCAATCTGCGCATCCAGAACACCAATGGCCGCCCCTTGCTTTACCAATTCCCACATCACCAGATAGCTCTCGGTTAGCAGCGGAAAGTTTGCTTCGGTCAGACCAAGGCCCAGACTATTGAGGCCTTTCAACATGCCGCCGCTGCGATCCAGATTAATGAAGTCAGCGTGCCGGAGATCGTAAGGCGTCTTTGGATTGCCCAGTTTTGCAACATAGTCAGGCGTGGCATAAAGAATAGCATCGGCCATACCGATCTTCTTGGCGATCAAGTCAGGTTCGGTCGGTCGGAAATTGCGGATCGCGATATCGGCTTCCCGGCGCAACAGGTCGCTGGCGTGGTTAGAGACAACAATCTCAACGTGGATGCCGGGTTCTAGTTTGCGTAGCTTCGTCACGATCGGCGGTAGCAGCACAGCCGCATAAGTCTCGCTTGCCGAAATGCTGATTGGCCCCTCCAGCGCCTGCGACTGACCCAGCGCGACCAAAGAGACCCGGCCAGCAGCCTCACCCATGCCGCGCACGTGCTCCAACAACTCCATGCCGCTTGGCGTCAGGGTCAGCCCCCGACCGACACGTTCGAACAACACGACCCCAAGTTCCTGCTCTAAACCATCAACCTGCCGCCCAAGGGTCGGCTGCGCCATGCCCAATGCGCGCGCGGCAGCAGAGAGTGATCCTTCTTCCGCCGTCACCAAAAAAGCGCGGGCTTTATTCCAGTCAAACTTTACCGACCGCCAATCCATGCAAATCTGCATATCAAAATTAGAGAATTGGTCAATTCGCATGGTTCACGGTCAGACGTACACCCATCCCAAGAACAAGCTAACGCTCTGCCGGTCACTGACAGCGAGGCTGACCCAGTCCGGCGCAACCGTGAAAGGAAACGCCATGAATAACGCAACGCAACACTGGGACCCACAAGCGGCCCGCGCCGCAGGAGGCCTTTATCTGGCCATTGCGATCTGCGGTGGTTTCAGCATTGGATATGTGCCGATGCAAATCATGGCTGCCGATGGCGCCATTTCAAGTGCCAATCTCTTGGCTAATCGAGGTCTCTTTCAGCTTGGCGTTCTGGCTGACAGCGCCGTGATCCTATTTGAACTAGCTATCACGGCGATCCTTTATCAGATGTTCCGACACGTCGGACCAAAGATGGCGATGGCTGCCCTGATTTCCCGGGCGGGCATGATCACGGTCATGGGGATCAACCTGCTGCTCTGGGTGATGCCATATGTTCTGCTGACGCAACCGACCGAACGGGACACCGCGCAACTTCATGCAATGGCTCAATTCTGCTTCGAGGCGCAGGCCATGGGCGTCTTCATCTGGCAGCTCTTCTTTGGTGTCCATCTTCTCGCCCTTGGTTGGCTGATCCTGAAGTCTGACGTTGTTCCACATCTTTTAGGAAAGGGGCTGTTCGTAGGAGCCTTTGGCTATCTGATCCAAGGCATCGCGAAACTGACCTTCGTCGATGTGGCAGCCATCAACTACACCTTCATCGCGTTGCTCGTCATCGTCTCGATCTCCGAGATCAGCTTTGGCCTTTGGCTGCTGATCCGCGGAGGCCGCCTTACCCCCAAAACCCATCAATCCGCATCTGTTGCGGCCTAGAGGAGACATCTCATGCTTGCTTATTCCTATTCCCAATACGGATCTGCCGACGTCGTTTCACGCATCGAGGTCCCCACACCGATCGCAAAGCCAGATGAGGTTCTGATCCGGGTTGTCGCGACGACGGTCAGCGCCGGTGACTGGCGCGCACGCAGCCTCACGATGCCAAAAGGTCTTGGGCTGTTGGGGCGGTTGGTCTTCGGCATCACGGGTCCCCGCAAACCGATCCTTGGGACAGAGTTCTCCGGCATCATCGATAAGGTCGGATCAGAGGTCTCTACATTCCAAGCAGGCGATGCAGTCATCGGGTTCCCCGGAGCAAGCTTCGGCGCACATGCCGAGTTCATCACAATGCCGGCGGATGGAAAGCTGACCAAGAAGCCTGACACCGTCAGCTTCGCAGAAGCCGCCGCCATACCGTTTGGTGGAACAACGGCCTATGACTTTCTTGTCAACAAGGCCAAGCTGAAGTCCGGTGATAGAGTACTGATCAATGGTGCGTCCGGTTCCGTAGGCTCAGCCAGCGTGCAAATCGCAAAGCATCTCGGGGCAAAGGTCACTGCTGTTTGCAGCGGCAAGAATACCGACTTGGTGCAGAAGCTGGGGGCAGACCGCGTCATCGACTACAGGACTGAGAGCATTGTCGAAGATGGTGTTCAATATGATATGGTGATCGATGCTGTTGGAACCCTGCCATGGTCACAAGCCCAACACGCCATCCGTCCTGGTGGAAAGATGGTTCTTATTGCGGGCAAGACATCGGACATGTTCTTTGGGGGCCTCAAAGCGACCATCAAAGGAAAGAAAATGGTCGGCGGGGTCGCAACAGAGAGCCGTGAAATAGTGGAGGCGGTCGTAGATCTCGCAGCGCAAGGCATCCTTCGTCCCGTCATCGACAGACGTTACGCATTTGACGATATGCGAGCGGCCCATGCTCATGTCGATACTGGGCGGAAAATGGGCAACGTGGTCGTTGCCGTCATGCCAAAAGTCAGCACAGAAATCGCTATGAATACGAAGGATCTGGTCAATGTCTGACAAAATGAAACTACGGATCGTTGGTCTTTGTATAGTAAGCGGTGCAAAGACCCCATGTTTCAATAAAATAAGGGTTTTGCGATGGTGTCTCCATTGAAGGTATGGAGAACATCACAATGGATAACGGCGCGACGCGAGAGGTGAAGATATGGGGTTTCACTATCCCAGTTTCCACGTCTGGCCGGCGGACATGGCCTGATGGGCTGAGGCTGCTTGCGGTCAAAAAAATTCAGGAAGGAGCTGGGATCCGCGAAACGGCTGAGGAGATCGGTGCGAATAAGTCTCTGGTGGCACTTTGGGTCAAAAAGGCAGAGGTGTCGCCGGGTCCCAATTTTGTGGAAGCAGTGCGCGCCTCCTCTGATCTTGGAACCTTTGCCCAAACTACTGCCGCAGAAAACGGCATCAACGGACTTTCCTGCCGTATCACGATCGGTGACATCACGGTTGATGTCCCGACTGGATATCCGGTTGGTCAACTCTCTGAGGTTCTGCGGGCCGTCAGGGGGGCAGCGTGATTTCACCGAGCGGAAATTTCAAAATTTTTATCGCGACCGAACCTGTGGATTTCAGGAAGGGTATGGACGGGCTGGCCGCATGCATTCACGGAAACTTCAATCTGGATCCGTTTTCCGGCGCGATCTATGTCTTCCGATCTCGGAGGGCTGACAGATTGAAGCTCTTGATCTGGGATGGATCTGGCCTTGTCTTGATCACGAAGCGGCTGGTTGGACGGCGCTTCACTTGGCCAAAGCTGCAGTCTGGACCGGTCGTGCTCAGCAAGGTCCAGTTTGACGCGATGTTTGAGGGCATCGACTGGACAAAATTGAAGGAGGTCACTGCGAGAAAGCCTGTGTTTCTTTAATTGGATCAGCAATGCGACAAAGCTTGTCTGAGTCCAGTCTTTTGCCTTTTGTGGTGCTCATCCCGTTCGTGAAGCGGCGACGGGTCCTCGGGCTGTAAATGTCGCCGGCAGCGACCGACCCTGACAAAATCTTCGGGAGCCCGTTCGACCCGGCGAATGCCAGGAGGTGACAAGTTACTGCTCAGTCCACGCTCAGCTCATTGGCCCATTGAACAGCATCTTCCAGAAGATCGTCACCCCAGAATATCTCGATCTACCGCGAATGTAGGCGAACCGAAAATTCCCAGTTCGGTTGCTTCATCCGTAGCTCGCGTCAGCACCTGCTCAATGCGTTCGGACTGAGCGTCTGCCAATACTCGGGCGGGGTCGTGGCCGATCTCCTCTATGCACGCGCTCAGGTTCGGCTCCTCGCCGGCCATATCCCCATCTTCGAACCAGCGTCGATAGGTGGCGCAAGTGTAGTCCTGGATCCAGCCCTCTTCGACACCCAAGATGGCGACCTTGTTGGCCGGCACAAGACCTGAGAGAGGATAGGAAGCAGGGATGCGCGGCGACAGTCCATACCGCCGCGCACGGCGTTCGATATCCCGCCGCATGTATGCAGTCTTAACGGGTTTGTCGGGGGTGTCCGCAAACCGTGTTGGTCGGTTGTTCGGACCGAGTAGCCCTATCGCGACAGAGACATTGCTTGAACGCATGCATAAAGCCATCTACGGATTTATAATGACCGATTTCGAAACAGCCCTTGCGGCAATTATCGGCAAGCCTTCGACGCAAAGACCATTTGTCTGCACTGGTCACCCGTCTGCCTGTCCAGTATGGGTCGTGGGGTATAACGCGGCTACAACGGGCGGAGACTGGTGGCGGTTTTGGTCCTCTGAGCGCGGATTCGATTACGCTTCATGGCGCAAAGACTACGATGCGGAACGGGCAGCGCGCGGCAAGGGGGCATCAGCTACTCGCCTTCGTATCGACCGGTTCAAGGCGTCTGTTCACAACGTTTTGGAAACCAATATTTTCGCTACGCCATCAACCAGAATGGCGAATATGCCCGCCAGCAGCACAGAAGCTTTTGATTTGCTTATGACCACGTTCAGTCCTCGTGTCATCATAGCTCATGGCGTGGCCTCAGCGAACCATCTTGCAGGCTGGACCGATGGAGAACTGATAGCTTGTCCTCATCTTTCTCGGGCGGGATATGCAATAGTCGATGAAATCGTCGAAAAACTCCGAAACCGCTAACACATCAAACCGAGCCAACACGGTTTGCTTCGCCTCGGTCAAAAGCTCCAGTTACAGGTCTGTGCGAGCTCGCCCAGAACGTCGCGGAGGCCGGCGATCCCGAACACAGCCGTGATCGGATTCTCCGAGTAAGGCGTCGTTTGCAGGACCAGTCGCTCCTCGTCGAGAAGCTCCTTGAGGAAGGCGCCGGGCCATTCGGGGGCGAAGGTCGCCTCCTTGTCAGTGGACAGGCTCCACCGCTCCTCTCTGGCCTCTCCCTGGCCGACCCGAACAATGACGCGCTTCCACTCCGCGTAAGCGTCGGAGGAGTCGTCGCCAAGATAGTCGTCCCAGATGGCATAGACCTCGGTTTTGTTCGATTGGCATCGGGCAACGAGCACCACGGGATCTCCCGATTGCGATTTGCCCTCCTCAGCCGTCAGTAGCAGTGTGACGGTCCTGGTATCATCGAGCGGATTGATGTCGGACTGGATGCGCCAGTCGCCGCCGGTGGAGCTACCCGGCGCAGGGGCGCTTTCGAGCTCGGCGTCGACACTGTAGGTGTAGGTGCCACAGAGCCCAGGGCTGTGGATATCGAAGGGAGGATCGGACGACTGAAACATTGCGAGATGCAGCAGGAAATCCTCGTCGAAAGACAGATCCTCGAAAAAGACTGCGTAGAGGTCCTGAGCCGGATTGGGCTCGCCGCACAGAGTATTGCCGTTTTGCAGGGGTCCGTGGTCATTCGACAGCCGGAATATCTCGGCTGTTTGCTTCTGCTCACCATCCAAGCTCCACGGGCGCCAAGTGGCGCCCTCGGAAACCAAGCCGACGCTTGTCCCATTCCCGAAGGTGATACTCATGGTGCTGCCTTTGGTGGCGAAGTGGTCATTGCCCGACAGCGTGATCGCGCCGGTGATCGCCTCGGCTGTCCGACTGTAGGGCGCAAAGGACCGAGCATCCTGCCAGACATGGCGCTCGAGAGCAGCCTGAGAGAGGGCAGCGTGCGGAAAGACGGCAAGTGCGATCAGGAGAAGTGTGGTGCGCATGAAGCCTCCGGACGGACAGGAACGAGAGCAGTCAAGAATGTGACCCCACGAATTCACGTCGCCTGCTCCTGTATGGAACTATGCACGCCAACACAGCTTGCGGACAGGGTTCGCCACAGCCGCTCAATGAAGATGTTGTCCAGATAGCGACCCTTGCCATCCATCGAGATGCGGACGCCCGAGCGGCGCAGGCGGTCTGTCCAGGCAAAGGATGTGAACTGCGACCCTTGATCGCTGTTCATAATGTCCGGCGGTCCAAACCGATAGATGGCCTCGTTCAGCGCCTCCACGCAGAAGTCCGCGTCCAGCGTGTTCGAGATTCGCCACGACAGAACCATCCGGGTATGCCAATCCATGATCGCCACCAGATAGAGGAACCCGCGGCGCATGGGCAGGTAGGTGATGTCCACGCACCAGACCTGGTTTGGCCTGTCTACCCGCAGACCCCGCAGCAGATAGGGGTAGGTCTTGTGCCCCTTCGCCGGCCTGCTGGTGTTGGGTTTCTGATAGATCGGCATCAATCCCATCAGGCGCATGAGCCGACGGACGCGCTTCTCGTTCACCGCATGGCCTTCGTTGCGCAGGTGCCAGGTCATCTGGCGGACGCCAAAGAACGGTGTCTCGAGGAACTGCACATCGATCAGCCGCATCAGCGCAAGGTTCTGCTCCGTCTCGCCTTGAACTCAGGGGCATGCTGTTTTCGTTTCGACATCTTCGATCTCCTTCTTGGTGAAGATCAGCAGACAGCAATTCAAAGCTTACGTCAGTGTCCAGTTTTCGGGGGGCACCTCAGCGGTCCATGTGGCGCAAATGACGAATTCCTACTCGCAGCAACCGTCCAGAACCTCCGCAAACTGGCGAAGATCTTTCCCGCACCGCAGCAAACGCGCAAAGCGTGATAGGAAAGGCGCTTGCGCCAAATTCAGAACAGTTATTTCTGCGCGCGCAAACGGGAGTTTTTCCACAGAATGGGCGGAGAGCTGCCATTCGCCGCGCCTGCAAATGGTCTCCAGTCCGTCGCGAAAGCAGCCTTTCGCACAGTCCGGCCATCTTTAGCGTCAGATTATAACTCGCGATGTCAGCGCGTCCTTCGGGGAGGCGGAAAAGATTCTCCGAGACCCATCTCGTTTCGCGTCCAGAGCGTCAACCTGCATTTAATTAAGGAGCCGATCCTATCTCGGGGCGCAGTCTCCCAGCGGATCAAGCGTCTCGAAATTGAGCTGGGGTAATTTTTCTCGTGCGTGGAGCACGCGGTGTCTGGCTAATACCCGAAAGCGGCTGCGTAAGCTCAATGCTTCGGTAATCCCCCTTTGCGCCTCGATGATCGCTTAGTGATCGGGCCACAGACCTGGCGATGCCGCCAATTCAAGCAGATGCCCGTCGGGGTCACGGAAATAAATGCTCTTGCCGCCCCGCAACCAACTCGTGCGGCTCAGAATTTCAACATCGTGTTGGTCCAGATGCGTGATCCAGTCGTTCAGTTCGTCATGTGATGTCTCGAACGCAAAATGGATGCGCCCATCCGCATCATGCGGAGGAATGTCATTTTCGCCATCCGCAACCGCCCCATCAGCGGTCCCACCTTTGTGAAATAATAGCAGAATGCTCTGCCCGTTTACATTCATTGCACACAACCGGTCTGAGGTTTTCAACGGCTCCAACCCCATAATTTCGGAGTAGAAGGTCTGTGCGCGCTCCAGATCCGCGACATAAATCGCCGTCTCAAGAATTTTAACAAGCTTTGGCACCGTTCAGGCCTCACATGAGTTTTCCGACTAAGTGAACGATAAGTAGCGCTTTAAAGGAGATTACAAATGGCAGACAATTCGAACGCGTTTCCTCTGACACCAGCAGAAAAGGAAGCCGTAAGCGGTGTGGTCAATCGGGCCTTAAATGCATCGCGCGACTCATATCGGAACGGGATCGCTGCAGCGATTGTCAGCGGAAATGCCGTGATCGAAGTTGCCGAGAATGAGGTAAACCTGCAGGGCGACCCTACCAAGCACGCCGAGATGGTTTTGATCGCACGTGTGACCCAGTCACTTGACCGCAAACAGCTATCGGAATGCACGCTGATCTCGTCGCTGCAACCATGTGAGATGTGTCTGTCTGCGATGCGGTTTGCCGGAATCAAGCGCGTTATTTTTTGCGCACGACAAGAAAATGTAGCGACAAAGTATTTCGCATTTCCGAATTTGAGTATCGATACCTTTGTTGCTGGCGGCACGCCGTTCACGCATATCGGCGGAGTGATGGAAAATGCGGTTCTACACCTCTACGAGGCAGGCGACGAATGACCATCCGTCATGTTAGGGTCAGCGCGCTGTATCCCTGTATTATCATTTCAAGGATACGATGACGAATGTCCGAAACCGGCAGATACATCTGCACTGGCCTCTGACTTTTCGCCAATCGCAGTTAGCCGGAGGCTAGCGTCGCTATCCTCCTAAAGGCCAAGGTTGCGGCCCGACCACTTTGGGACTGGGCTTGCGCTTTAGTCGAGTGATGTAAATGTTCCGCACCGGAACTTGCTGGAATTCGTCCGTCCGCCTCTGTTTGATAGTCAATCTTCTTTGTTGCAGTAAATGCAATGAAAGGAGCGGCATTAATCCGCGACAGGTCCACCTCCTCGACGAAGTGGGTGATCGCACCTTGACCGCAGCCAACTGAAACGGTCTCGATGCCTTACGATCTCCCATCCTCTTTCTCATGTGGTATCTCAGGCGCTTTCGATTTGCGGATGATCTCACACGGCTTCGACGGGTTCGGCCTCGGGGAAAACTTCAACACCCGTTCGTTCTAGACCTTGCATGCGACTGATAAGTTTCTCGCGGACATCGCAGGATACGACGAACGACGTGTTGGGATCGGCACAAGAAAGCGCAAACGTGACTTCTTGGCCAAATACGTCATGATCTGTGACCATAACCAAATGCTCATCCTTGTCGCCTAGCTCCTCGGCATCCACGGTTTCGATCACATCATAAAAAATCTGACGGAGATTTTCGACATCCGCGGTATGTGCGACCTTCACCTCAATAAGGCGCTTCATGTTTGTTTCCTGAAGCGTCCAATTCTCGAAAGTCTCTGCCACGAACTCCGTCACGGGGACAACGAGCCGCACACCTGTCCAAACACGCAACTGGACGAAAGTGAAATTGATCCGTTCAACGTGACAAACGTGATCTTTGAAGAGCACTTTGTCCCCGATGCGCGCCGACTGATTGAGAGCGATCTGCATGGACGACATGATATTTGAGAGCACCTCGCGCGCCGCGAAACCGAGGATGAGAGTCAGAGCGCCGGCCGAAGCCAGAAGGGAGAACCCGAAAGTCCGAAAAAGGTTGGCTTCGGTCATGACAATACCGGCACCCATAACAAAGATGGCGACGATCAGGATACGACGCGCCAGCGATATTTTTGTTGCCATCGAACGTCGCCCGTCGTGTTGGGCACTCTTTAAGGACACGTCATCGAAATCAACCAGCCGGTCGATGATCCTGTCGATAACGTTGATGACCAAGATCAGGGTGGTCAGGACATACCCTAGCGCTAGAAACGGCGAGATGAATGTCGAGACCCCGCCAGAGAATACGAACATCGCGCTGATGCCCGCGATGATCGTCGTCATAACGAAGATCATCGCGGGCATCCTGGTTGACTGAACAATCTCTGTTCTGAAACTACGCCGTGCGTTGTCAGCCACGCGAGAAAGCGCCTTGTGTGTCAATACGCCTGACAACCCTGCCAGCACGAGCATAAGAGGGATTCCAAACACCTCCCACCACATGAGGTGCCAGAATGCGATTTCGCGTGTCCACCCCGGTAGAGCCTCCTCCAGCCGGGACGGGCGGAATTTCGCGTGCAGTTTCTCGATATTGGCGACCGACCTCTGGGAAAACACCCAGACTGGCGGGGTGTCACCAACCTGAATTCGGTCCAGTCTGATAGGATATGGCCGATCGTCGATGATTAGAACCCAAAGAAGAATTGACCGTCTTGCTTGGCCGGCAACCGCACCATCCGTGGTGGCGTTGGCATCCATACCGTCAGGTCGATCAATTAAATCGGTCCAGTCGATCACGACCTTCCTGGTGATGATCTCATAAAGCTTCTCGGCGAGTTCCGGGCCCTTCTCAGCTTGTTCCGAGACTGGAACTGGTGAAAGGTTCAGCAGGTGAGCGGCGGATTTGAAATCCTGCAGTTCGGCAAGATCCAAGAGAGCTTCCAGCGTCGACTGCGGAGAACTCCGATCTACTGTATCTGGCACCTCGCCCAGCCCAACATTGAGCACATTGCTCTCGAAAACTGCGTCCTGAGCAGCAGCGGCATTGAATAGCCCTGTCGAGATCCAAAGACTCGTGATGAGAATGTATCGAGCGATGCAACGCATTTAGCTTCCTTAAAAAGCTGGTGGGTGACCTCATCTGCAAAGGTGTATGCGAGCGAACGACCACGGAGTTATTAGGTTCCTTTAAGGATTGCCACCTCCTTAATTCAAGCGGCATCGATCTCCCGTCGGAAAGTCCGTGCAGCTGACCTCAAGCCATGTCTTCGCTGTCGCCGTAGAGCCACAAACCGAAATCCGTAAACATCTCGAGGAAGACAAGGACACCAATCAGCAATCCGCAGACCAAAGGCCATCGCTGCCCGCGAGACCACCGCGATGGCAAAGAACCGACAGCGGAAACGATGATACAGGCAGCCGTTGTCGGAACCATCGCCGGAAATCCAGTGTATACGCGGACGAAAGCGTCGCTCCCAATCCCCCAACCAACTACAAGGACGCAGGCAGCAATGCAGCTTGCCGTCCAAAGAGCAATTTTTCCGTCACGGCGAAAATCGCTGATGGCTTCAAATTGTGACCTGCTCCCCTAAAAAGTCCGCGATTTGGGGTTAGTCTGTTCCTTGTAAAGGAGACGGACGATGAAGCGATCAAGGTTCACGGAAGAACAGA
>NZ_FOEJ01000014.1 GCF_900110705.1 Loktanella sp. DSM 29012
TCTGTTCTTCCGTGAACCTTGATCGCTTCATCGTCCGTCTCCTTTACAAGGAACAGACTAACCCCAAATCGCGGACTTTTTAGGGGAGCAGGTCAGTGATGAAGCGAGGACCCCAGCATGATGTTATACGCCATTACCGCCGCCATGTTCCTCGCCATCGATGCTGTCGTGCTCAGCGTCGTGATGAAGCCGATCTTTTCGCGTGATTTGGGTGACGCCATGCGGGACAGCCCGATGCTCGCACCTGCCGGCTTGTTCTATTTGGCTTATGTGGCCGGCCTCATCTTTCTTGTATCTCTACCGGCCTTGCGCGATGCCGCACCCGGACGTGCGGCGCTGCACGGTGCGATCATCGGGGCGATGGCCTATGGCACTTACGAGTTCACTTCGATGTCGATCATGAAAGCGTGGTCTTGGCAGATGGTCATCACCGATACGATCTGGGGTGCCGTCCTCACAGGTTTCTGTGCATGGGCCAGCGTTGCCATCATGCTGCGTTTTCAAAGCTGATACCTGGCAATAGATCTATGGCCGCTGTGCCGTAGCTTGTCACCGCACCACCGGCAGATCCGTGAGGCGTGTCGTATAGCGCGGACTGCGATGATCTGCGCGCAGCTGCCATGACCGCGCCATCCCCTCGCTGGCGAGGACCATCGTCTTTTTTCCAAACCTTCCGTTTACATCATCAAGCGCCGACATCAGCGCAGGTGACGTTGGTTTGATGCTGTCGAATAATGTGCGCGGCCGGTCCTCCAGCGGCAGCAAATCATCAAGCATGACCCCGGCCTTCGTAAATCCGAACGTCTGGCTGTCGATCCTTGGTCAGGCCGCTAACGCGCAGCGCTTCGCTGCGGCCACGAGCTCGATGGTATCAGACGACATCGGCTTCAGCCGCGTCGAACGCGATCCGGCATACTGTGGACGGTCGGGCCGGTGCCGGTTGGTATGATAGAACACCGTAAGCGTGCCCGCGACCAGACCGTGCTGACGTAGCTTTTCGGCAGCGCGCGTCGCGTGGGCGGTGATCGCCTGGAACAGAGTGTCAAAATCGGTCATCGGCGTGCCAGCTGACCTGATGACGGCCATGCCCTTGCGCTGCGGCTCGACCTCGTCGAACGCGATGCAGGCCTCGCCTTGCAGTTCGAGAACCGTCCGCTCCAGCACGACGGTCCCAAGCGCGCGGGCTTGGCGTAACGGCATGTCCCTCAGGTCCGCTGCGGTGTTAATTCCGATGCCGCGCAGCTTGGCTTCCGTCTTGCGACCGATGCCCCAAATGTCACCGACCGGCACCATCGGCAAAAGCCAATCCGGCAGGGTCGGGTCCATCATGTCCAACACACCGGCGAAGATCGGGTTTTTCTTCGCAATGTCATTGGCGCACTTTGCCAGCGTTTTCGTCGGTGCAATGCCGATCCGGACCGGGACGCCCACTCGCCGCAGCACATCGCGGCGCAGCGCGCGCGCATGCGCGGTCCGGTCCCGGAACCCGCTGAAGTCCAGAAAGCACTCGTCGATGGAGTAGATCTCGACGTTTGGCGTGTAATCCTCGTAGACTTCGACCACCCGGCGGCTGATGTCCCCGTAAAGCGTGTAGTTCGATGAGAACACGCGGATCCCGTGCGCCTCCACCTTGTCGCGGATCAGGTGCAGCGGCTGACCCATCTTGATGCCAAGCGCCTTGGCCTCGTCGCTGCGGGCGATCGCACAGCCATCGTTGTTCGACAGAACGATCACCGGGACGTTCTTCAGGGTGGGGTCAAAGATACGCTCGGCACTGACATAGAAGTTCGCGCTGTCGCTGATCGCGATGGGCCGCGTCACGCCAAATCATACCGCCGCACGACACCGGCGATAACGCCCCAGATCTCGCTGTCTTCGGTCAGTTCAATATCCGGGAAAGCCTCGCGGCTATTGGCAGGAGCAAGGAAGTATTTGTCATCACGCTTGCGTAGGATCTTGGCCGTCACGGCACCATCAACAACCGCCAGAACGGCCCGGCCAAGGCGCCGTTTACCTGCACGATCAACGGCGATGATGTCGCCATCACGAATCCCGACGTCCCACAGACAGTCGCCTTCCACGCGCCACCAGAACGTCGAACCGGGATGGCGCACGACCCAGGCAATGGGGTCAATCTCGTCCTCGAGATCGTCCCCGGCCGGGGACGGAAAGCCCGCGCTGACCGGCACGGCGACCAAAGAAATGTGATGACCCGCCGCAGTTACGGGGGCTCCTACGGGATGGACAGGCATCCGCGACTCCAGTTATGTTCCTGTATTGTTCTCGTGTATCTGCGATGGGCAAGCCAGCTGTCAAGCGTTGACCGCGCGGCCAGAGGACATCGAAACACGCGCTGATGAGAGAGGGCTCGCATGCAACATTTTCGCGGACGGGCGCGTGGCGTCGAGCGCCTCTATCTCGATTTCGACAGCTTCTTTGCCTCGGCAGAACAGCATTTCAATCCTGATCTACGCGGACGACCGGTCGGTGTGGTCCCGCTGGATTCGCCTTATACCGCCTGCGTCGCGGTCAGCCGTGAAGCCAAGTCGTGTGGTGTCAAATCAGGCGCGACCATCGCCAAGGCCCGCGAGATAATTCCCGACATGATCTTTGTCGTGGCACGGCATGATGTCTACGTGCGCCTGCACAAGCGCATCCTTTCTGTGATCGAAAGTGTCGTGCACGTGGCCCATGTCAGGTCGATTGACGAGGTCGTCTGCAATCTACTGCCATCTGAAGGCGATAACGGCGAAAGGCTTGCGCGCCGGTTAAAGTCTGCGTTGGCGGTCGCCTTCAGCGATGTCCTCACCTGCTCGATCGGAATGGCACCGACGGAATTGCTGGCCAAGATCGCGGCGGAGATGCACAAGCCGGATGGTTTTAAGCTGATCCAGGCGTGCGACTTGCCGCAAGCCCTCTCATGCGTTGACCTTGGAGATCTGCCCGGTATCTCCAAAGGCATGCGCGCCCGGCTGGACGCAGCACATGTGCGCGACTTTGACGGTCTTTGGGCATTGGCACCGAAACAGGCGCGCGCGATCTGGGGTAGCGTCGAAGGCGAGAGATTCTGGAGCGGGCTGCATGGGTATCATTCGGAGCGTCCTCCGACACAGAAGAGCATGTTCGGGCATAGTCGCATCCTGCCGCAGGACTGGCGCAATCCGGAGAAAGTCAAGATCTGCGCGCGGATGCTGACGGAAAGCGCTGGTCGCCGGGTGCGTCGGGCCGACGTGCGTGCAACGCGACTGACGCTGAGCTTTAGAGGGGGCGCAAGGACGGCGTCAGCCCAACGTTCCGCCGGTCAGCGCTGGGACTGGGAGACATCGTTTCTGCCCGCCCGTGATGACCATACGTTCTTGGTCGCCCTTGCCGGTGGTCTTTCAGAGGCAGAGTGCAGGATGCCGTTTCAGCCGCGGTCAGTCAGCGTGATGATCCACGGCCTAATCGGCAAAAACGAGGTGATGTCAGATCTGTTTGCGGAGTCGCCCAGCGAGTCCGGTGGCCCGTGCCATACTGCGGACCAGAAAAGGTGGGAACAAATCAGCGATATGATGGACGGCTTGCGTGCCAAGCTGGGCCCCCAGGCCCTCTCCATCGGACCGCAAACCGAAATCCCGGGCGGTTACGTTGGCGCCAAAATCGCCTTCGGCCGGATCCCGGACGATGCGGACTTCAACGGGCGGCCCGTGGCCGATGAAGACACGCATTTTGCCTCGTTCTGACGGCGACATGGCGTCAGGTCTACATTGCTGCCGGACCTTAGCAGACTTTCAGACAACGCGCGGCGAAGGTCTGGAACGAGCCCAATGTGTCGGATGCTGCGTAGCGCCCAAATGGCTGCTTCGGTGGGGCGGCTGTCGTTGGCTGCTGCGGACAGATTAACGTGCATCCAACTTCGCACTGTCACGCAGTCAGTCGGGCGGATACCCCGCGCTGGCCAACTCAAACCACAGATCGCCATAAGCCCTTAGCGCGTCCAAGGGCAAAGCGGTTTCAAATTTCTCAAGCTCAGGTGGAAATGCACCATCGCCGAACAACATGGCCGCGCCGATGCTTGTTCCCGTGACGGCTGCGTTTGTCAGGACCGGGCGATCTGTGACGGCAAGCAGCATAGCGAGGTATTCGGGATTTCTGGCAAAGGGGCCTTCCACGATCGTGGGGCCGGCACCGCCAACAAGGTTCAGACAGGTGCCTGTCATCAAGGCCAGATAGAACGAGAGCACGGCCGAGCGTTGGCCCGAACCAACATCTGGTTCATCGCCGTGCCAGTGCATCTGTCGGCCCTGGAACGGGCCAGACCCGGGTTCGACTGATGGCAATAACACGCAATGTCTGTCCAGCACCGCCGACACGTCTTGCTTCGTTGGTTCGACCCGCCCGCCCTGTTGGATCACTTCGAATTCACGTCCCCCCATGAAGCGCGCACTGGCGACAGCCTGTTCGCGCGCGTTGACGTTGACGAGGGTATCGCGAGCAGGATCAAGCGTTGGAGGGCCGTCCGTTTTCATCGACATGACAATAACCCAGGTCCCGGTGGAGACGACTGAGACAGGCCCGTCCTGCGACACGACATGCGGATAGAGCGAGGCGTTGGAGTCGTGGATGCCGACGCAAACGGGGGTTTCAGGCGCAAGGCCAGTGGCTTTTGCAATTTCTGACAAAATCGGCCCCAAGATGTCGCTGGGTCGGCGCACGGGTGCGATTTTGTCACGAATGCCGAGCTTTGCCGGTAGATCGGAAAACGCCCCCTCATTGGGATTCCAAAGGTCCGTGTGGCAGCCGATGGATGTCACATCGGTTGCGGTTACGCCCGTCAGGCGATGCCCCCAATATTGCGGGTAAGTCACGACTTGGGCGGTGCGATCCTTAAGCGTAGAATCACTGGCAAAAAGCCAATGCAGCTGCGCGCCGATGTTCAGGCCACCTGCAAGTTTTGGCGATCCGGTTTGAGCGAAATCGGGTTTGATCGCATCGTAGGCCGCCACACTGTCAGCGGGATAGGTGTGTTCGTAGTCCAGAATGGGGGTGGCCAGCGCTCCTGTAGACCCGAGTAACGCGGCACAAGCGCCGTGGGTGGTTACGGAAATGGCGTCAACGCGGTGATCGCGGTGGAACTGCGCCAGAGCATCCAGAAGGAATGCCCAGTGCCCTTCTACATCATAATGCGGATAGGGGGGGCCAGATTGCACAATGTTCGGGCGCGTGACCACGGCCATTTCTGTCAGGTCCGCTAAATTGACCAGCGCGAGTTTTGCGTTGGTCTTGCCGATGTCGATGACAGCGATGTGGCGCGGTGTGGTCATGGCATATGAAACAGCGGCGTGAGGGGCACGGCGACGGGCGAGTTGTCCGCGTTCGTTTCCATAATGTCCCCCATATAGGACCACCATTTTTGCATCACGGGATGGTTTGGCATGGCGTCCATGCCGTGATCTGTTGTGCGGGTCAGGACGCCAATCAGATGGCCCGTTTCCTCTTCCAGATGGATCGAATAGTCGCTGACGCCAGCGTCGTGCAGCAAGTCGACCAATTCGGGCCAGATGGCATCGTGGCGACGTTTGTATTCTTGGGCCATCCCAACGTTCAGCCGCATGCGAAAGACGTAACGCTCGCTCATGGTTTGCGCCGCTCGGCAGCCATCGCCCAAAGGCGCGGCAGGGCAATCACCCCGATAAGAAGCAGGCCGATGAAGATCGACATGACGATGCCGGGCACGTTCAACAGGCCAAGGCCGAAGGTCACGAGCCCCATGACGAAGGCTGCGATCACGACACCGGGGATCGTGCCGGACCCGCCAAGGATGTTGACGCCACCGAGGACGACCATCGTCACCACCTCAAGTTCCATCCCCGTCGCGATACTGGGCCGCGTTGAGCCAAGGCGGGAGGTCAAACAGACGGCCGCGATGCCCGACATCAGACCGGTCAGCAGGAACAGGATGAACTTGACGCGGGCCACGCGGATACCACTGAACAATGCGCCCGTGGGGTTGTTGCCGATGGCATAGACGGCGCGGCCGAAGTTGGTTTTGTGCAGCAGGATGCCGTAGATGACGGCGATGATGACGAACAACAGCATCTCAACGGTGAAGACCCAGTAGATATAGCCCTGCCCGAACCACGAAAAGCTGGCGGGATAGCCGCGGAATGCGTCATCCCCAAGGATGATGAAGCTGATGCCGCGAAACAGGCTCATGGTGCCGATGGTCACCACGATGGAGGGCAGACCGAGCACCGTGACGAAGAACCCGTTGAACGCCCCGCACAGCAAGCCGACTGTCAGGCCAATGATCACCAGTTCGGGGGTGCCTGCACCGTATTGCAGCGCCAGCCCCATCGCCGTGCTGGCAAGCGCGATGATGGAGGCGACGGAGAGGTCGATTTCACCCGAGATGATCAGCAGCGCCATTGCGAAAGCAATCATCGCCTTTTCGGTGAAGTTGAAGGTCGCGTCGCTGAGGTTCCAGGCGCTCAGGAAATAGGGCGAGGCGAAGCTGTTGATCACGAAGATCGCGATGGCGACGGCCAGCAGCAGGGCTTCCCAGCTTTTGAAGATGCGTGCGGCGCGGCTGTTGAGGCGGTCGGGGACGTGGCGATCTGGAGCGGGGCGGGTTTGGGTTGCGTCGGTCATTGTGTGGCCTCCGCCGATTTAAGGATAATGCGGCCTTTGGTGCGGCCCGCACGGGCGTTGAAGGCCACGGCGATCAGGATCGCGCTGCCGGAAATGGCGAGCTGCCAGAAGGGCGAGATGTTCACGACCGGAAGCGCGTTCTTGACGACCCCAAGGAAGATCGCACCGAGCACCGCACCGCCGACAGAACCGACCCCCCCCGCGATGGAGATGCCACCGATGACACAGGCCGCGACGACTTCGAGTTCGAAACCACCGGCGATATCCACGTAAGCGACAGCAAAGCGCGACACCCAAAGGTATCCCGTCAGACCCGCCAACGCACCCGAGACCACAAAAGCCCAGAATTGTGTCTTGCCCACATTGATGCCCGTGTAGACAGCGGCGTGGGGGTTGCCGCCCACGGCGAAAATGGACCGCCCGAACTGCGTGCGCGCCATCATGATTCCGAACAGGGCAATCGTGATGATCGCGGTCCATGACAACACCGGCAGCCCAAGCAGCTCCATGCGGGGGAACGCGGTGAAGGCGGGCGACATCTCGTGGGAATTCACCCATTTGCCGTCAGAAATCAGAAAGATAATGCCGCGAAAGATGGTCATGGTGCCAAGGGTCACGACAATCGGCGGGATCGCCAGTTTCCAGACCAGAACGCCGTTGATCGCACCCATGATCGCGCCCAGCAGGATCGCAATCGCGATGATCACGGGGATCGGCAGACCCGGCATTGTGACGTTGATCATCGCGACCGCCATACCCGTAAGCGCAAGGTTCGCGGCGACCGACAGATCAATACAGCGGGTCAGGATCACGACCATCTGCCCAAGCGCGAGGATAATCAGCGGGGCCGTGTCATTGAACACATTGGCCAGATTAGACGGCGCAACGAAGCCTGCGAAGCGGGACGCAATCAAAAGCAGGAGCACCAGAATGGCACCTGCCAAAATTGTTTCGCGCACGGGTATAAAACGGGTCATGCTGCCGCTCCGTCAGTTGTTATGCCCGCTGCGTGGCGCACGAGGGTCTCGGGGGTTAATTCGTCTTTTGACAATTCCGCGGCAATACGACCGTCCCGCATAACGATCACGCGGTCCGACATGCCGATTATTTCAGGAATTTCAGAGCTGACCATGATGACAGACAACCCCTGCGCGGCCAGTTCGGACATGAATTCATGCACCGCCGCCTTGGATCCGATATCGATGCCCTTGGTGGGTTCATCCAGAATAATCACCTGCGGCTGGGTCGCCAGCCATTTGGCGATGACAACCTTTTGCTGGTTGCCGCCCGACAGATTGCCCACGTCTTGATCAAGTGCCGCCGCGCGAAGGTCCAGCCGTTGTGAATACTCTCGCGCCAGTTTGAATTCTTCGGCGAGCTTCAGGAACCCGCTTTTGGATGTCTTGCCCAAAGACGGCAGGGTGATATTCTGGAAAATCGGCAGGCCGATAATCGCGCCCTGCTTGCCGCGATCCTCGGGGACATAGACGATCCCGTTGGAGACCGCATCGGCGGGCGAGCGGATTACCTTGATGTCGCCATTGACCCGACACACGCCTTTGGAGGGTTTGGTGATCCCGAACAGGGCTTGCATGAGCTCGGACCGACCGGCGCCAACGAGGCCGTAGAAGCCAAGGATTTCGCCCTTGTTGAGGGTGAAATTGATGTCGGCAAATTCGGTCGGGTGTTCATATCCCACGACTTTCAGGACCTCGTCGCCAATGGCATGGTCGCTTTGCGGAAAAATCTGATCGACGGATCGTCCGACCATCATCGTCACAAGATCGCCTTCGGAGATATCATCGATCTTGCCATCGCCAACAAAGGCACCATCGCGAAACACGGTGTAGCGGTCAGCGATGCGGAAGATTTCGTCAAACTTGTGGCTGATAAACAGGATCGCCTTGCCCTGTGATTTCAGGGTTTCGACCAGCTCATACAGCTCTTCGATTTCTTTGTGGGACAGGGCCGCGGTGGGTTCGTCCATGATGACCACACGGGCATCAACGGACAAGGCGCGGGCAATCGCCACGAGGTGTTTGTTGGCAATGCCGAGATCGCGCAATTGGGTGTGGGAACTGAAGGGCGCGCCGATGTCAGCCAGAAGCTTGGCCGCGTTGCGGTGCATTTGCGCGGTATCAATCAGGCCGAACCGCGTGCGGGGCGCATGCCCGATGAAGATATTTTCGGCCACGGACAGCTCATCAAACAGCACAGTCTCTTGGTGGATGGCCGTGATGCCGGCTTTTGCCGCATCATTCGGGGACGCAAAGGCAATCGGGTCACCGTCGATCCGGATCGTGCCACCGTTGGGTTGGTAGATGCCTGTCAGGATCTTCACGGTCGTGGATTTACCAGCGCCGTTCTCACCGACAAGGGCGGTCACTTGGCCAGCGTAAAGGTCCAGCTTGACCTGATCCAGCGCTTTCACGCCGGGAAATGTTTTGGTGATCATGTCCATCGAGACCATCGGGGACACGTCAGGCGATATGGCGGGCGCGGGGCGAGTCGACATGCCGATACTCTCTCAGGATGGGGGGGGGTAAATTGGCCCGGCGCAGGTGATACGCCGGACCGAAGCGGAGGGACGTTTTAGAAGATCGACTTGAAATCGTCGATGTTGCTGGCGTCGTAAACAAACGGATCGGCCATGGCGCCTTCGTTGTTTTCATCCAGCGTCAGCGTGCCCATGCGGCCCATTGGGATTTCCGCACCGGGTGCTGCTTCGGCACCGTTCTGGCTCAGTTCATAGGCCAGCATCGTTGCGGAGTAGCCCAGATCAATGGGGTTCCAGATCGCGAAGGACTGAGACGCACCGGATTCGATGGCACCGGCCATTTCGGACGGAAGGCCAAGACCTGTGACGTTCACCTGACCGACTTTGTCGGCATCCACGACGGCCTGTGCGGCGGCCACGATACCAACAGATGTCGGCGCGATGATCGCATCAAGATCGGGGTAGGACTGCATCAAGCCTGTGGCTTCACGGTAGGATTTGTCGGCGAGGTCGTCGCCATACACAGTCGCAACCACGTCGATGCCAGGATAGTCGCCCATAACGGCCATCATCTCTTCGATCCAGATGTTCTGGTTTGTGGAGGTGGTGGTGGCCGAAAGCAGGGCCACTTCGCCGCCGTCTGGCAGGTGATCGGCCGCCAGCTTGATAATCATGTTACCGATCAGCGGGTTAGAGGACGGGTTCAGGTGCAATTGGCGCCCTTCGGGGGCCACGCCGGAATCCCAGCTGATAACCGTGATGCCACGCTGCATGGCGCGCTGCAGGGCGGGAACCAATGCGTCGGTGTCGTTTGCGGAAATCGCAATTGCGTCAACCTGCTGGGCGATCAGTGCGTTGATGACTTCGATTTGGCCTTCAGCCGTCGTGTCGGTTGGGCCGGTATAGATGATCTCCACATTGCCAAGTTCTTCTGCGGCTTCTTCTGCACCTTCTGCAGCGGCCTCAAAGAACCCGATGCCAAGCGCCTTGACGACAATGGCGATACGAACGTCGTCTTGCGCGAATGCTGGCGTGGCGATCATCGCGGCAGCCATTGCAGCAGATGCTGCCAGTTTCTTCAGTACACTCATGGTTTCCTCCCTGGAGTGGTTGCGGTCAGGCTGGCAGAGACGCCACCCCCTCTTTCTGCGCAGTGCCTGACGGCACCACGATCAGTGTTACATCCGCCGATTCCAGCATGGCCGCCGTGCGGTCATCGATCTGGTCGTCGGTGATGATTGTGTCGATCCGCTCAAGCGGGCACAGCACAAGGCTGGAGCGATTTTCAAATTTGGAGCTGTCCACCAGAACGATCAGTTCCTCGGCTTGGCCGATCAGCTTTTGTTCGGCCTGGATCAGCAATGGATCGCCCTCCATCAGGCCCAGTGGGCCGATGCCTTGCGCACCCATGAACATGCGTTTGGCATAGAAATTGCGGGTCACGTCATTGTCGAAGGGCGACAGGATGATGTTTTGTTCGCGGTAGATGATCCCGCCGGACAGCATCACCGTGTTCTGGGTGTTCTTCAGCAGATGTTCGGCGATCGGGAAGGAGTTGGTGAAAACCTGCATCCGACGCGAGGCCAGCGGGTGAACCATCTGGAATGTTGTCGTGCCGCCGTTGATGATGATTGGCTCACCGTCCGCGCAAAGGTCTACTGCAGCTGCAGCAATGGCCTGCTTTTCGGCGGTGTTCATCGTCTCGTTGACGGAAAACGGACGACCCGCAAGGCCGACGAACGGCGTCGTCGTCAGGGCCTCGGCACCGCCACGGACGCGGCGCAACTTCTTGTGTTCGTCCAACGTATTGATGTCTCGGCGCACCGTCGCCTCCGAGGCGCCAGTCAATGCACACAGGTCAATAACGGTCACGAGCGACCGGTCTTGAACGGCGGATAGGATGACTCTGTGGCGGTCGTTTTCGTGCATGGGATGTCCCTTTGATTGCACTGAACGTGAGGCGAATCGCGACAGTTTGTCAATCATTATTTGTCACATTCAGTCATTCTGCGCCGCAGCATGATTGCTTGTGATTGAAAATGATTGACTTGCCTACAATCTAACGTCACGTTGATTTCGAATAATTTGTCTTAACCCGTCGTCCACGGAGACTCACATGACCTCTTCCAAAATTAGCCAACGTCTTGAAAACAAATGGGATGACGCCCGCGCCAGCAAGATGAGCGAGCCGGAGAAGTTGCTGTATCGCTCCAACCTGCTTGGGTCGGACAAGAGAATCACGAACTACGGCGGCGGCAACACTTCGGCCAAAGTGATGCAAGACGATCCGTTGACCGGAAATGCTACAGAAGTGCTGTGGGTCAAAGGATCGGGCGGGGACGTTGGCTCGATCAAGATGGACGGGTTCTCAACGCTCTACATGGACAAGCTGGACGCGCTGCGCGGGCTTTATCGGGGGGTCGACTTCGAGGACGAGATGGTCGCCTACCTCCCCCATTGCACGTTCAACCTTAACCCGCGCGCCGCGTCGATCGACACGCCACTTCATGCCTATGTGCCTGCCAAGCACGTCGATCACATGCACCCGGATGCGATCATCGCGATTGCTGCAGCCAAGGACAGCAAGGCCCTGACGCAACAGATTTTCGGCGACAGCATTGGCTGGTTGCCGTGGAAGAAACCCGGCTATGAATTGGGCCTCTGGCTGTCGGATTTTTGCGAAAAGAACCCGGATGCCAAGGGCGTCGTTCTTGAAAGCCACGGGTTGTTCACTTGGGCAGATGACGCGAAAGACTGCTATGAGCTGACGCTGGATGTTATCCAAACGGCGATGGACTGGTTCGCCACGGAAACCGCCGGCAAGGATGCGTTCGGCGGGGCGGTTCACACCAGCCTGAGCGCCGAGGACCGCCGCGCCACCGCCGCACGCCTGATGCCAGCCATTCGCGGATATGTGTCCGGCCAGCAGCACATGGTCGGCCATTTCACCGACAGCGAGGCCGTGCTGGAATTCGTCAACGCCAAGGATATGGAGCGTCTGGCCGCACTCGGCACGTCGTGCCCTGACCACTTCTTGCGCACCAAAATCTGTCCGCTCGTGGTCGATTTCGACCCTGCGAAGCCGGACGTAGACGCCACGATTGCTGGCCTCGACAAAGCCATCGCCGAATATCGTGTCGGCTATCAGGCCTATTATGACCGCTGTAAACGCGATGACAGCCCTGCCATTCGTGACCCCAACGCGGTTGTCTATCTGATCCCCGGCGTCGGCATGATCACCTTCGCCAAAGATAAAGCAACAGCCCGCATTTCCGGTGAATTCTACGTCAACGCCATCAACGTGATGCGCGGCGCGGACGCCGTTTCTGAATACCAAGGCCTGCCCGAACAAGAGGCATTTGACATCGAATACTGGCTGCTTGAGGAGGCCAAGTTGCAGCGCATGCCCGCGCCGAAATCCATGGCGGGCCGCGTGGCTTTGGTCACTGGTGGGGCTGGCGGGATCGGGTCGGCCACGGCTGAACGATACTTGCGCGAAGGCGCCTGTGTGATGTTGGCCGATATCGATGACGCTGCCCTTGCCGAAACCTTTGAGGGCCTTAGCACCAAATACTCCGCTGACGTTTTGCGCACCGTAAACATGAACGTCACCGATGAAGCTGCCGTCGCATCCGCCTACAGTGATATCGCGGCAGAGTTTGGTGGTGTCGATATTCTCGTCTCCAACGCAGGCATCGCGAGTTCTGCCCCAATTGAGGACACCAGCCTCGATCTGTGGAACAAGAACATGTCGATCTTGTCCACCGGCTATTTCCTTGTCAGCCGCGAGGCCTTCAAGCTGTTCAAGGTCCAAGACATGGGCGGCGCGGTTGTGTTTGTGGCGTCCAAGAACGGTCTTGCGGCCTCGCCCAATGCATCGGCCTATTGCACCGCCAAAGCGTCTGAGATCCACCTTGCCCGCTGTCTGGCTCTTGAGGGTGCGCCGATGGGGGTGCGGGTGAATGTCGTAAACCCTGATGCCGTGCTGAAGGGGTCCAAAATCTGGCAGGGCGAATGGCTCGACCAGCGTGCGGGCACCTACGGCACCGACAAGGACGGATTGGAAGAGATGTATCGCGATCGCTCCATGCTGAAGCGCTCCGTGCTGCCCGAAGATATCGCAGAGGCTGCCTATTTCCTCGCATCCGATCTGTCGGCCAAATCGACAGGTAACATCATCAACGTCGATGCGGGCAACAAAGAAGCGTTCACGCGCTAAGGCGTCCAAGGGAGGACAAAACATGAGCTATGAGAGCGCAAAAGCCGCCTTTGCCGACTGGGGCGTGGACACGGAAGCGGCCCTGAGCCGGTTGGCTGGCATCCCGATTTCCATGCACTGCTGGCAGGGCGATGACGTCGTTGGGTTCGAGGCCAAAACCGGCAGCTCTGGCGGGGGCATTCAAGCCA
The DNA here is from genome assembly GCF_900110705.1 of Loktanella sp. DSM 29012. Taxonomy (GTDB): domain Bacteria; phylum Pseudomonadota; class Alphaproteobacteria; order Rhodobacterales; family Rhodobacteraceae; genus Loktanella; species Loktanella gaetbuli. The sequence goes on from NZ_FOEJ01000014.1 coordinate 13,535, forward strand.
CGGGTAACCACCCCGGCCGCGCCCGCACACCGGACGAGTTGCGCGCTGATCTTGAGTTCTCCTACTCGATGATCCCCGGCAAGCACCGGTTGAACCTGCATGCTTTTTACCTTGACACCGACCAGACCCCTGACCGCGACGAGATCGAATTCAGCCACTTTGCACCTTGGGTCGATTGGGCCAAGGATCAGGGCCTTGGCCTTGATTTCAACCCGACGTTCTTCGCCCACGAAAAGGCAGATGACTACCTGACCCTCAGCCACCCGGATCAGGGTATTCGCGATTTCTGGATCGAACATGGTAAACGGTCACGTGATATCGCGGCCCAGATGGGCGCCGCGCTTGGCACCCCATGTGTCAACAATATCTGGGTGCCAGATGGTTATAAAGACACGCCCGTCGATCGCATGGCCCCGCGCCAGCGTTTGGAATCCTCGCTCAACGCGATGATGGCCGCGCCGCAGGATAAGGCGCAAATGCTTGATGCTGTCGAAAGCAAACTGTTCGGCATCGGCGTGGAGGCCTGCACTGTCGGCAGCCACGAATTCTACATGGGCTATGCGATCCGCAAAGGCACCTTGCTGTGCCTCGACATGGGGCATTTCCACCCGACCGAAAACGTCGCCGACAAACTCAGCTCAGTGGCCTTATCGGTTGACGAAATCCTCCTCCACGTCAGCCGCCCCATGCGTTGGGACAGCGACCATGTGATCCTGTTGGACGATGCAATCCTGCAGATGGCGCAAGAGCTGGTGAGCGCAGACCTCCTGGGGCGCACCCATATCGGGCTTGATTTCTTTGACGCAACGATCAGCCGGACCGCAGCTTGGGTCATCGGAACGCGCAACATGCAAAAAGCACTTTTGCGCGCGCTACTGGCCCCGTGGGATGGGTTGAAGTCAGCGGAAAACAACCTCGACTACACATCTCGTCTGGTTGTGACCGAGGAGATCAAAGACCTGCCTTATGCAACCGTCTGGGCCGAGTTCTGCGACCGGATGGATGTCCCGTCAGGCCAATCTCTTGTGTCGGACCTCAACCGATACCAAGACAGTATCGCCGGCCGCGGCTGAATATACTGCAATGCAGGTGTTTGGCGGTTTCGAGCGGCGGCTTCGAGTCGGGAAGCCGACAATCGAGACAAATCGTCGTTCGGCAGCAAAGTCCGCATAGCTGACCTTGTTGCAGATTGCAGCGAACGTCCGGTTTCTGCGCTCATGCGTTCGACAGCAGAAACGACATCTCTCACCCAACATCCCCCAGCCCACTGCGATCAGACTTCAGTCCTTCGCCGCTCTGGTGGATAACCATGCGATCGGCAGGATACGGCTTGATTAAGTCGAATGCCTCATCCGGTGTGCCCTCCAGCCACTGCGCATAGTCCTCCGGTGCCAAGATCATCG
>NZ_FOEJ01000004.1 GCF_900110705.1 Loktanella sp. DSM 29012
GGCCTGACACCGCGCGAATATGCTAACCGGTCAAACGAAGACCAAAACCTGAACAGAGCTAACTCATAAATGAGGACTCTCTGGGGAGCAGGTCAAGAAAAACAGCGATCAATGCATCCCGTTCGAACAATAGCTCGGTACCTTCGTGCAAGACCTGGATCGCGCTACGTTGAATTTCGGCGTCAATCTGCGTGGCCGTCTCGAATTCGCCTAGCATCTCAAGGGCAGATGAATGCGATTGGCCGAGGGTGAAGCTTACGTCCCTAGTAGGAAATTTCAGTTCCAAAGTCACTGTTGATACCCTCAATCACTGTTTCGTTCAGATGATGAAGCCGGACATTTGCAGCACCAATTTGGGCCAGTGTCATACCGTGGACCCGCATCATAAACGCCTCAGGGACATCCCCTGACATAAAACGGCCAGGGATCTACTGAATCGTGAGAAATGGAAAAGTGTGTTGGAAGCGCTCATGGATATGCGGATTATCATCCAGTAATTTGATGGCATCTGTTTTTGATGCGAGGTCACTCGTGAAGGTGCTGCTCCGCAAATACCCTATTCCGGCCAATGCCTGCTCTTCCTCACGCGAGTGATCCCAGTATGGCGTAAATCCCAATATCTTCAACGGTTTGAAATCGAATTTATCTTTCATATCGAGCATCGACCAGATGTAGTCCGGCAGATCATCTTGTGTCTCCACAACGTGATGGAGCCATCTCTGGAGCTCGTTAAAGTCGATAACGCCCATGAAAAAACAGCTTTTGACAAAGCCGATGTCTTCGCCGTCGTCTTTGGTTAGCCGGAGCGCCATTAATCTATTGTCCCTCACTCATAGCTTCGCCACCGATATGACCGGTGTTCCGGTGAATATCCTCATCGACCAACTGCATCCGCCCAGAATCTTGGTGATGATGCCATGTGTAGCCTGGAATTTTTGCATTGCCTGACTGGATAGCCTGTAGTTGGGCCTCGTTAAACTGCGATCTGAGCTGCGGATTGTTCTCGATCTGTGTTCGCAGGTCGCGCGTCCCCATTCTCATCTGAGTTTGATAGCTGGCATTCCTGAACTCTGGGCCAGTGAAGCGCGTGTCATACACTGTAAAGTCATCAAACACTGGAAATCCACGTTGATCAAATACGACCCCAGTATTTGGGTGTCGCTGGCCGGCAAGCGGGACATTCTTTGCGTTGTATGGTGGCACTGTCGTAGAGGTAACGTTGCCTTCGTAAAACTCGTCATAATAATCACGCCATGCTCTAGCATCGTAGGGTGCATTGCTTGGAGTCTCTGCCAGATCTTCATCAAGATCGCGATTTCGAGCCTCAACCAGCTCATCCGTCCTGGTGCGCACCTCGCCCATGTCGAACGGTGTCGTGCGACCGGGTTGACGGCTGAGGTCGCCGACCGCCTCGGTGGCGAGCCGGGTTTGGCGCACGCCGTTCAGAGCGATGGCAAGCGGGGTTGCACCGTCCAGTTTGTCGGCGATCCGTGCCGCGCGCAGACCCTTGGCAATCGCGCCGACGCCGACAACGGTGGCCGCCGTCTCGACGCCCATGATGCCCAGTTCGGTGGTTGTGCGGGCGCGGATACGCTCTGCTTCTTGGTAGAGGGAGATGTCGCCTTCGCCTGCGCGATATGCGGCCTCCAGCGCGTCGGCGTGTTCGTATTGGGCGGCGTAATATTCGGCAAAGGCCTCGGCCACGGCAGCCGGGTCATCCATCAGCTCTTGTGCGGCCTCCAGAATGCCGGTGCCGCGGTCCACCAGGTCCTGTTGCTGCGAGGCGGCGTAGTCGTCGGGGATCCAGCCCGTGGCTTCTTCGAGACCGACCACGCCCGCCTCGTAGACCGTTTCGACGGCCGTGGCGGCACCACCGACCATGTCGCCCACCCAGCCGATCGCACCCTCTGCCACACCTTGTGCGGTCCCGATCCGCGATGCGAGCGTTTCGCGCATGTAGTTCGACAGGTTGTCCAGCGGGGGCGTCGCATATGACGCGGGTGCGCCGCCGGTGTCGCCGCCTTCGGACGTGGGGGGTGCGTTTGGCTGGTTTCCCGTGCCGCTGGCCGTCACCTGCGTCGGCACCGTCGTTTCCGTGGCCGTTGTCACGGCCCCCGTATCGACAGTCGCGGCCACCGCCGTGATGCGTTCCAGCTCTTCGGTGATGTTGAAATCGGGGCGCACGGCGCTGGCATAATCAATCTCGAGCTCTTCGAGGTTGCTGGCGGATGCGGTGCCCGTCGATGGGGTCTTGGCGCTGGGATAGACGCGCGGGAACAGGTCCTTTTGACGGTTGGTGAAATGTTCCCAGATCACCTTGTCATGGCCTTCGGCCCAGCGGGGGACGTTGAACAGCCATGTTTCATTGCTGGGTGCAAAGGTTTCGTTGTTGAACCAGATCATCGACGTGCTGGTGGGCGACCCAAAGAATGTCGAGAATTGTTCGGACTGCACGGCGCTGAACGCCATGACAGGTTCCTGCGCGCGGTTCAGGTTGGGATAGACGGCATCGCCTGCGGCCTGCAACATTGTCCAGAACCGCTGATCATCCTCGACCGCGGTTTCGCCGTTGATGTTCATGTTGCAGTGGATCGTGACCTGGCTTTTCTCGCGGAAACCGACCGTGATCGGCTGCCCCGGAAACAGCCCCGTGTGGCTGCAACTTTCGTTCAGGGACGCATTGCGGATGACCGTGCGATTGTCGATCGCGCCGGATGCCCCGTTCTTGACGATGGGGAACAGGGCGAAACACGACACGGCGACCGACATCAGGAACACGAGAAAGCAGATCGCCTCGATCGTGACAGATCCGTGTTCGCGCCGGAAAAAACGAAGGAAATCAGCGTGTAACGGCATCGGCCCACCCCGCGGATGCTGTGCCATTGAGGCGTTCCAGATACGTGCGATACGGGCCAAAGCTTTCGGGTACTTCGCCGTCCATCCGGTTCAATACACCGCTCAGGCGCGTCATCTTGTCGGCGGGTACCAGTCTGGCACGCCAGTTTTGCGAATAGATCGAGATCTCATCAGGGTTGAACACCAGCCCCTGCGCGTACCGCAGATACCCCGCCTCGTGCGTGCGGAAATACCGCCCGGCCCAGCGTTCGTTCGGCGCACGGAGCGCAAAAACCAGCGCGTTATAGTCATCGTGGAAATCATCGATGTCCGGCAGGATGCTGACCGAGGGGACAAAGCCTTCTTCTTCGAGGGGGATCGCATTGTAGAGGTCGAAATCCTCGACCTGTGTGACCAGCCCTATTGCATCGAGGAACCCGCCCATCGCGTCGATACCGGGGACGGCGCTGAACTGGACGCTGCTGCATTGCGCCAGCGTGCGCAGTTCGACCATGCGCGTGAACATGTTGGAATCGATACGCTGATCGAACGGGTAGCTGGTCGCCAGCGGATTGAAGCTGCGGTAGGTCTTGGTCGATTTGCCGCCAATGATCAGAAATTCCAGCGGGTTAAGGCTTTCGATCGCCTCGCGCAGTCTGTTTTCCTGGCGGCGGGTGCTCAGGCCCCACGCGGCACGCCATGCCATGCCGGCGATCAACTCGGTCGTGATGCCGGGGATCTGGAACGCATTGATCAGCCCGTCATACAGCCGCTTTTCCTGGCTGACCTTGTGATAATGCTTCAGCTTGTCGCCCATCGTTGAATCGCGCGAGATATGCGTCGGCAGATATGGGTCATTCTCGCTGCCGCCGTACATCGGGCCGCTGTTGATGTCGAAACCGCGCCTGTGGAATGACCCATGGATCGCGGGTATCTGTGCCAGACTGCCCATCTGCGGGGCGATGTTGCTGAGGAATGGTATCTTGCCCAGGTCCACACCGCCGGTTCCGAAATACAGCGCGGCGCAGAACCGGGGATAGACCGCACGCGGTTCGTTGCGCGTCACCGGCAGTTCCATGCCCTGCCGTTGGGTGCCGTTGTCGCAGCTTTCCGCCATGCCTTTTTCGCAGGACGCATCAATGTAGAAATCGCTGATCTTGTGCTCTGCCGCGATCAGGCGGCCCTGCTGGCGGATCACGTCCGGGAAACGGTCCACGATTTCGGTGTTCTGGGCGGTCAGCGCCAGAAGCGCGTCATTGGCGTTGTCCAATGCGCCTTTGGGGTTGATGGTCACGTGAAGCGCCAGCGTTAGTGCCGCATCCGCGGCCAGTTCCGCCGCATAGGTCGTCGCGGGGATCATGCAGGCGGCCATCAGAATGGCGCCGATCTTGGGGATATTCTTGTATTTCTTGCAGGTCTGATAGGCGTAGTAACCGGCCTCGACCGACGCCATGCCCAGAACCGCCGCATGCATGTTGATGGTATTGTGCAGCGAACTGGCGTTCACCGCTGTCGTGTAATTCTGCGCAAGGCTGACGTGGTTCATGCCCAGCGTATTCATGGCGCGCGCGGCCTCGGTCGCATGGGCCATCGCGATCATGTCGGCTGCGTCCTGCGTGCGGGTGTTGTCAAAGGTCGATTTGCCGGAATTCACGATCAGGAACAGGATCAGCATCAGCGGCAACACGGCCGTCAGCGCGATCAAGGCAAATGCGCCACGTTCGTCGCGCCGCAGATCGGCGAGGGTGGCGCGCAGCGCGATCATAGCAGTGTCGCCTCGGCCTTGATGATGCGGAAATGCGTCCCGTCATCGCGCCGCCCTTGGGAAAACAGGCCAGCAACCGGCCCGTAGATCGACATGTGATATGTGACCTCGGCGCGGATCGGGGGCAGGGTCTGCACCAGCGTCACCTGTGCCTCGGTCCAGACCCAATCCAGATCGACGGACACGTTTGCCCCCTCAAACACATAGCAGGCCTTCTGCTCGACGGCGTCGCGCAGTGTTTCACCCACGGGCCCCCGCACGATGAATTCAACCGCCGCCTCGGGGTAGCGGCAATTGCCCTGTCGTTCCTGGCTGAACAGGCTGGACGGTGCAATCGGCAGCAATGCCATGCGGGCGGCAGTTTCCCACGGGACCGACCCGTCCTCTGTGGTGGGTTCGTCGCAATTCAGCGCGCCCCAGATCGCCTTGGCGGTGCCGATGGGGCTTTCTCCGGGCGCCATGATCGGCACGGGGCGGCACGAATGCACTAGCGCAGATCGCCCCGCCGCATAGGCCGCGTATTCCGTCGTCACCACAGCCTGCGCGATCAGGATCTGCTGGATCAGCGACATGGTCACGATAAACACGGGAAACAGTAGCAGGATGAACTCAATCGAAGGCAATGCACCGCGCTGGCATTTCGCAAGCCGCATCACACTTCGGAAAAGTCCTTGCATCACAAAACCACGAGATAAATCTGTTGACCAATCATTGACCTAGAGTAAGGTAGCGATCAACCTTTTAACAGACTTTAGTTTGCGGATTTTTCAATGCTGATTTGCGTAACATGAGCCTGAAAAAACGATCTTCAATCCATTGGTTTTGCAGGTATTTTCTCATCATTGGCCTTGCCGCACACGCCACGTCTCCGGCAGGGGCGCAGACTGATTCCGCAGCAAGCGATGCTGATGCCAACGTCGTCTTTTCCCTACCGATTCCATCTGGATTGCAGGCGCGTGATCTCGAATTGGTGGGCTGTCGCTTTGTAAATGTCAGCATTGATGCGCAGAGTGCGGCATTCGAATGTCCAGACCGATCCACTCGCCTATTGCGGTACAATTCAGGCGATCGCGCAGCTGTCGAGATCGATCTGACCGATCTGTCCTATGATGCTGAAAGTCTTGCATTTCCGCTGATGGACGGCGTGATGCAATACGCGGGCCAACTGTTGTCAAATGACCCCGGTGCCGCCTCGCAAGAGGAGGTGCCCACACTGGCACAGGCCCAGCCGGCACAGGATCGCACATCGCAGCGCGTCCGCATCGCTGTTGCGGATTGGCAGGCGCCGCTTGACGATCGCGCCCTCAACATCGTCGAGGTCGGCCTGGATGACGCGGGCCGTCAATTCTATGACATTGACCTGCCGTTGCGTTCGACGGTCATGCTGCAATCGCAGGACTACCCATTCTGTGCCGAATTGCTCGCGGGCGCGCGATTTGCCGACGCAGACGCCGGTATGGTCGTGCATGATTTCGCGCCTGCTTGCCGGGCTGTCGCCGTGACGGGCCCCGCAGGCGATACGCTGCGCGCCCAGGATTGCAGCGGAGAAGGCGCTGAGTTGACTTGCGTGCTGGCCGACGGCGTAGACCGTCTGCGCGTGACATCTGCGATCTGGGGCGATTTCGACGTGGCTCTTGGCGATGCCGCAGAGGTGGTGCTCGCCCCGGCCCCCGAACTGCGGCCGGCGATCACGATCGACATGAACATGGTGGATGGCGCTGCGACTTGCGGCTTGGCGGACGCACAGTTGCAGGTGACCGGATACTGCGCGGCGGACGCATGCAATGATGTAGCACCGTTCGACATCACTGGGCAGGGCGCGACCCTGTCCGAGGCTGGCTGGACACAGGCGGTGTTTCCCGATGCTGTCCGCCTAGCGGTGCAGCGCCCCGGCGAGGATCTGTTGACACAGGTGGCACCGCTGGGTCCGTCGCTGACGGATGTGGCTGCGGATATGGTCAGGCAACTGCCCGATCTGCGGTTGCCGCTGGCGCTGTCGGATGGCGTGACCGCGACTGCTGGTACTGTCGTGCAGTTGTTTGGTGACAACGCCTGTCAGACCCGGTCGGACAGTATCGCATTGGACGCGCTGGATGATGCAGCACCCGTGCTGGCCTGCGGATCGCTGCAACTTCAGTCCGATACAGGCACCGCTCTGTCGCGCTGTGCCGCATTGCAGGTGTCAGAGGATCGACTGAGCGTCGCACCCGACACACCGCTGTCGACCTGCACGCAACCGCCTGTTCTGGTGCATCTGGCCCAACACGACAGCATGAACGGCGATCTGGGTTTTGCCATCGTCGATGCCCTGCTGGACGCCGCCACGTCCCAAAGCGAGGCCGAAGTCTGCGCCAACGTCAGCTATACGATGTCTCGTAATGAATTGCGCGAAACGCTGGTGTCCGGTCAGTCGCTCTATCTCAATGCGAACGCGGTGCAGGACGCGAATTTCGCATCGCTAGATTTTTTGACACCCCGCTCCGAACTGTTGCGCGATTTCATCTGGATCTGGCGTCAGGCGGGACGTGACATGTCAGGCTTGGTCATCATCGCGCAGGGCGATGATGTCTATGTCGATGACCTGACATCTTCGCCAGAGGCGCTCGCCTGGGAAGTACTGGGCATTCCCGTGCATTTGCTCGATACCTCCGGTGCTGTTGATTGTGACATGTTCACACAGCGCCTTTTGTTCGACAGTTGTACGTCAGTGACCGCAGGTTCGGTCAGCGCCGACTTGCAGTCGCTGCTGTCCGATCTGACAAAATAGTAAAACGAGGACGAATACGTTGCTTTTGAAACCCTATGCACGCCTTGCCCTGGTTTTTGCTCTGTCTGCCGCGCCTACCTTTGTCGCGGCCCAGATCGAAGGCAGCTGCCTAGGCTATTATGACCGACCCGATGCGCTGGGGAGCTTCAACGCCGAAACCGGCGAAATCATCCGCAACGGGATCATTCCGGTGATGGTTGGGGCGACCCCCCTACGGGACGGTCCCGGTGCCGACGCCACCGTGATCGGCGAACTGGTGTTCAACGAACGTATCAACCCGATTGCGCAGGACGGCGACTATATCCACGTGCGGCGCGACACGCGACCGGACTCGCCGATGCTGGGCTGGGTGGCTGCCGATGACGTGTCCTGTCGCGCCACGCCGCTGATGACCGAAGAAAACATCTCGCGCAAATTCTACATCCGCACGGCTGCCAACGCGGCCGAGGATGCGCAGGTCGGTGTCGTGCCGGTCACCGACCCCGGCGGCGATGATTGCGCGGAACTGAACGGCATCTGTCAGAGCATGACACGTTTCCAGCGGTTCTTCATCTTTGCCGAGGACCCCGAGACGAACAGCGTCCTGCTCATGAGCTCGAACCTGTCAGAGGCACTGGAGCCACTGAATGGCTGGGTCTCCGCCGACGACGGATATCGCTGGAACACGCGACTGGGCCTGCGCCCGTCCGACAACATGGTCGTAAACGCCGATACGGGCAGCCTCGAGGTCGAAAAAGAAACGATCATGTGCGTCTACGAGACCGAAGACGCCGCGCGCGCCTCGCTCTCAACGGCTGAGGCCGAAACCGGCAATGCCTGCGACGTGCAGGTTCTGGGCGGTCCGCGCTGGTTCACGTCCAACGTGCGCCTGCCAATCATCGGCGATCTGGAAATCGACGGAGAAGATTTCTACGAAATCGCCGTGCCCGTCGCCACCGTGGGCGAGGACGGGCGCGATGCCCTGCTGGAACAGGTCGCCGGTCTGGACAACGCGATCCGTGAATTGCAGCAGCTGAAAAACCTCGATGTTTTCTTTCTCATCGACGGCACCCAGTCGATGGAACCGCATATCGAGGCGCTGATCGGCAGCGATACCGTCAAGGGCGTGATCCCGGCCATTCAGGATTCATTCGAGGGCGATCCACGCTTTTCCAATGTGACCGTCCGGTACGGTTTCCGGGTCTACCGCGACACCTATGCCGGGAATTTCGGCATCGGTGAAGGCCTGCCACTGGATCGCAACTGCACCCCGGACGAGGCCGCGCTGACCCAGAACCGCGAGACTTTCAACACGATGCTGCAAGAGATCGACACCGGTTTCGGCAGCGGCAATGAACCCGATCCCGACCACGAAGAGGCGCTGATCGTGGCGCTTGCACAAGCGTCCGACGACATCACCGCCTGCGAGGACAACGTCAAAATGCTCTTTGTCATCGGTGACACGGGCTATGACAGCGAAAGCCTGATTTCGCGCGGCGTGCCGGACATGCTGACGGATGAACTGGCCGTCGTGGACATGCTGGTCAACGGTGTATCGTCCAAGACCGTGGACCCGATCATCCCGTTTTTCATCCATGTGCCAGAGGCGGCTGAGGCGCTTCAGGCAACGGGCGACCGGCTGGAACGCTACCTTAGCGCCTATCAGAAATACGAGGTGCAGGCCAAACTGATGATCGGCACCATCGGGTCGATCTATCAGGACAGCCAGCAGATCCCGGTATCGCTGGATCTGGAACAGAACTATTTCTCGATGAACGGCCAGGACAGCGACGCAGCCCAGCGCGAGCTGATCCGCATCATCACCGATCAGGTCGCCCGGTTTGGCGATCAGGGGCCGGTGACGGAAATCATCGCGGGCCTTCAGACCGGCGAGGCGCTGGTTGAAATCATCACTGCCCTGCAATCCAGCGCCAACGGGGTGCCTGCGCTGCGTCTGGCCCAGATCGAACGGCGGGTCTGCGACACGCTGGGTGATGCCTGCACCCAAAAGATCGTGTCAGACACCACGCGCGGCTATGTCCGCGCGGGCGAGGATACGCAGGTTGACGTGCTGGTGTCGGCCGAGGAATTCGACGACTGGGGCCTGATGCTGCGCCCGCTGCGCGATGTCACCGACATGTCGGTTCCGCAGCAGTCCCAGATGATCCTGACCTCGCTGGTCAAGGGGCTGGAACGGTCGCTGGGTGAATTGTCACCCGCCGAACTGGATATGCCGTTGTCGGATTTCCTCAACCTCAAGGCCGCCTTGCCCGCAGGCAGCGAAACCCCCCTGATGAACTACAGCCTGCGTGACTTCATCTTTGCGGCAGAAGGCGGCGGTTCGGCTGACGAGGCGATCGATTCCTGCGAGATCTATTTCGTGATCCGCTGGCTGGCCGTCAGACGCGATTTCTTTCGCGAAATCGACCGTGGCAACGTGCCGACCTTTACCAGCGCCGAAATCCCGACCGATCGGTGCGACATGCGGTATGACGGCGTGACGGACCTGACCTTCGACGACTTCAAGAGCTTTCCCGAAGACACGATGCAATACAGCTATGTCGATCTGAACGCGCGCTGGTTCTGGATACCCAACCAGTTCCTGCCATGATCCGGCTGTCGGACGCATGGCAGGCTGCATGACGGATTGGGGCTGCACGGTGACAGACCTCGATTTCGCACGTGGGCGTGCGGGGTCAGGCACCCAGTTCCGCATCCGCTGCGACGGACGGCTGGACATCCGCTATGCCGGTGGGAACACCAATCGCGTGCCGGTGATGGGACCATCAGGCGCGGGCAAGAGCACGCTGATGCACCTGATTTCCGCGACCACACTTCCGCAAAGCCCCAAGGCGCGGATCGCATGGACCTTTCCCGATGGGGCGCAACTGGACTGGGGGCATCGTGGCCCATCCCCGGACATGCTGGGCCGGTTGCGGCGTCGGTATTTCGGTTTCGCCTTTCAGACGCCGCATGTGCCCGAATTCATGACCATCACCGAGGCGCTGACATTTGCGCTGGAAAACCGAGGTCACAGCCGCGCTCAGGCGCGGGATGCGGCACAGCGCAGTCTGCATTCCGCCTTTGACGGTGATGCGCAAAAGGTCGCGCGCATCGCCGCCAGCTTTCCGGGGCAGCTGTCGGGCGGGGAACGCCAGCGGACGTCCCTACTTATGGCGCTGGTGCAGGATCCGGTCGTCTTGTTCGCAGATGAACCCACGGGCAGTCTGGACGGCGAGACACGGCGCACGATCATGGCGATGCTGACCGACTGGCTGACGCCGGAACGCATGTTGATCTGGGTTACGCACCATGACAGCGATCCCGCGGATACGGGTGCACCGCGCCGGCTGGTCGTGGCCGACGGGTCCGTGCGGTGGGATAACACAGCGGGTGTGATGGCCTGATGTTGATCCTGCGCATGGCTTGGAACGAATTGTTCCGCAGTTTTCTGCCGCGCCCGCCGGGGGGGCGCGATTTTGCATATCTGCTGGCCCTCATCGCCTTGCTGCAACTGCTGGGTATCGTGATTTTCAGCGCCAAGCTGGGGGTGCTGGAACGCTCTGTCGATGCGTTTCTGGGCAAGGTGCCGGGCTACGGCGTGCCGGTCTGGGTGCGGCAGAACTATCTGGCGGAAAACGACGCCGGTGCAATGACCCAAGACATGGTGGACGATCTGGAGGCGCGTGGCTTTCCCGTCCAGACATTCCGGCGCACGTTTGACGGCGACCTGATCCGGTTGCCCGCGCAGGACGTCTGGACCGAACCGCGCTTGAATGCGGAACCCGCGTTCGAGGGGATATTTGCCGACACAGACAGCGTACTGGCCGGTCAGCAACGGTCCACGGCAACAGCAACCCGTCTGTCGCAGGACGTGGTGGCGCACATGTGGTCCATCGTGCTGGACCGCGAGAATTTTGCGCAATTCCTGGATCTGGACGCCTATCGCGCGGCGCTGGCCGGGCGGGTGCCGCCCGCAGCGCTGGATGATATTCCACAAGACACCGCATCGCTGGACGACATGTCGCTGCTTTGGCTGGAAATGCGGGTCAACGACCGCGCACATCTCGTGCCGTTTCGCGTGACTTGGGCCAATTACCTTGGCGCGGGCCATATCGCGCCCGACTTTGTCCTGCCCGCCGCGCTGCACACGCTGGAAGCAGCAGCCTCTGCCAGTCCGGGTCTGTGCCTTGATTTCAGCGCGGGGCCTGCGCCCATTGCCCCTGTAGCCGGCGTTCAAAGCCCGTCGCTATTGCTGATGTCGGCCGAGGATCGCGCCGCCCGCAGCGCGCCCATGGGGGCCGCACTGACGGACCTGCACGCGGCCATGGGCGGGTCATTGTCTGTCGCCAATCCCAGTCGCGTATCTTGGTCAGCGCCCGACAATAGCGGCGGGACCTGTGCTGCGACCGTGCCTTGGGTTGTGGCCGCGCTCTTTGCCACCGGGGGCGATCTGGCGCTGTCGGACTGGGACGGCCTGTCACCCCAGCCTGTTCCGGATGTGGGCGTCGACGTCAGCCTCTACACGGCCCCCTGTTCTGCGATCAATCCACGCGAGCGGGCCTTTGCCCTTGGCGCGACCGATTCCGCGCAATCGTCCTGCGGCGATGATCCGATCACGATCGAAACGGCGAACGCATCCTCGGGCTATGACGAAATGCTTGTCTTTGCCGAAGACCGGATCGGCCTGGATGGCCTGGTGTCCGTCATTTCCTGTGATGGCGTCACGTCGGGTGCGCTGGATGATACGCTGTGCATGCCCCTTGCCAGTGCATCTGATGAGAGTGGAGATCAGGCGACCGAGAGCCGGATCGCCATACACAATATCTACCGCGACAGCCTTATGCGCTTTGGCTTCTTGTCACGCCTGATCGATGCGGTGTCCGGGCCGGTCGGCTGGTCGCTGGTCGGTCTGGGCGTCGCAATCCTGTGGGTGCAGTTGGGAACCGTGCTGGGTCACCGGCGCGGGCAATATGCGACGCTGATCGTGGGTGGCTTGTCGCCGCTGCAGATCGTCGTGCTGGTCTGCACGCAGGTGGCGATGTGCGTTGTGCTGGGGCTGGCCGTGGCGTTTGGCCTGTTTGTTGCCATTCGGGCGACGCTCTTTGGCGCGATCCGCGCGCTGTCGACGGAATATGACCGGATTGCGCTGGGCGAAATGCTGGATGTTTTGCCGGTCCCTGCATTAGGACTCCTCGCGTTCCTCGGTTTCATGTTATTGATCGGGTGGGCGCTGACCTATCTGCAATTGCGATCCAAGGGTGTGTCCCGCGGCGGCGTGATCGACCGCTTGATGGAATAGGAGGGCGGAAATGAGCCTGGAATACGTAATTATCCTTGCGGTGTTCGGTGTGCCGATCATGGTCCTGATGATCCGGCTGACCATTTCGCTCATGCTCTATTGGCGCATCGCCGAAGGCGTGTGGATGCTGCCGCTATGAACGGCATGCTGGATGATTTTGTAGTCATTGGCGCAAGCGAAAGCGACGACGAGGTTTTCGCAAGATACCATGCGCAGGTCATCCAGGGACTGTTGGGCCCAATCGCCCCCTATTATGGCGACCCCGAGGAAAAAGACCCGGAACGCCGGAAAATGGCTGATTCCGTTCAGGAAATCATGATCAATGGCCCGGATGAGATCTATGTCGAATTGTCGGGCAAACTGACCCGCCTGCCGGGTGCCAGTTTCGGAGAGCCTGAGAACCTGACCGCGCTGGCCCGTGCGATCCTGCAATATGCAGGCAAACGCCTTGATCCCAACGACCTGTCGATCGAGGCGCGCACCCCCGAAAAGCACCGGGTTCATATCTTGCAGGCCCCGGCCGCGCGGCCCGGTCTGTCGATGGCGATCCGCAAGTTTCCAAAGGACCGCATCAGCCTTGATATGCTGCGCGAAAAGGGGTCATTCAGTGCGGCAGCACAGGATTATCTGCGCGTGGCGATGGAACAGCGTCGGAACCTGCTGGTGTCGGGCGGCACCGGTTCGGGCAAGACGACGATTCTGAACGCCCTGTCCGAAATGATCGCCCCAGATGATCGCGTTCTGATCATCGAGGATACCACCGAAATCCGGTTCGAGGATGATCGTCACGTCCTCCAGCTCGAGGCGCAGAAACCGACCGAACACGGCGACGGTGGCATTTCGATCCGCGACCTGCTCAAGGGGTCGCTGCGGATGCGCCCTGACCGGGTCATCGTCGGCGAATGCCGCGCGGGCGAGGCGCTGGACATGGTGCAGGCAATGAATACCGGCCACGCAGGATCGATGTCGACCGTGCACGCCAACAGCCCGGTCGATTGCCTTGCCCGCGTCGAAACGCTGTGCCTGATGTCGGGGGTGGACATGCCGCTGGTCGCGCTGCAACGCCAGATCGCGGCGGCGGTCGAGGTTGTCGTTCAGATTTCGCGTGTGCGGGGTTTTCGACGGGTGGTCGAGATTTCCGAGGTCCGCGGATTGGACCCCGAAACGAACTATTACCAGATGGCCCTGATCTTTAACTTGCAGCCCGATAAGGACGGCCCCAACGGCAAGTCATTGATGTGGACAGGAGAAATGCCGACCTTTCCCGAATTGCTGCCCGAGGAGATCAGCGAACTTACGCGATTGTGGCAAAAATAAGAAAAAATGCTTTTAACAAGCAGACTTCCGCTTATAATAAGACAATCTTTAATTGATTCTTCGAAGGAGTACGAGATGGGTCCTGGAGATATTCTGAAAATCGGCGTCATTGTTTTGCCGCTGGTCATGTTTCTTGCTTATGTTGGCACGGCTGTGGTGGACAACACCAAGACAGCTGGCACCAGCATGGACTCGGCCGCTGATGGCCTGTCCAGCACGGCCGGTTCTTCTTGGTAAGGCAATCCGTTGCGTAAATTCATAGACGTCGCGGCGCGTATTTTGCGCGATGACCGCGGCGTCACCTCGCTTGAGGCAGTCCTGATACTTGGTGTCGTGTCCGTGCCTTTGGTGACGTTCCTCGCATTGGCGGGAACCAAATTCATCGTATGGATGCGGTCGCAGGCACCCAACATCTTCGATGAGGCCGAAACTTTCACCTTCTAAGTCGGGTTGGTCACTTCATGAAATACGTGGCAATGATCGTCGTTGGGCTTTTGCTGGGCGGGGTCGCCGGATACATGTCGTGGCAGCGCATGGCCGAAATCGAGGCCGTGAATGATGCACCCGCCTATCTGGTGTTGCGGGCCGACTTGCCTGATGCCTTTCTAGAGGCCGGCAGTCAGTTGCGCCCCGAACACCTGACATCGGTCCAGATACCGGAAACCGGTGGCAATCTTGGCGATTATGCCTTTCCGGACAGTGCCGCTACACGTCAGTTCGTGACACTGCAGCCGATCAACATGCGTCTGCCGCGCGGTCGCATTCTGACCCGCGACCTGTTCGAGGATGTTGCCGAAACCCGTCTGGACCAGGTGATCACACCGGGCATGCGTGCCCTGACCATTTCCGTCGATACCAAGAGCGCGCTGAACTATCAGGTGGCCCCCGGCAACCGCGTCGACCTGATCGGCGTGCGGTCCAACCTCGCCGGGTCAGAGGCCGAAATCCTGATGGAAGACGTCAAGGTCATCGCGGTGGGCGACATGTTCAGCTACGACGAATGGCTGGCGTCGGGACGCGACAATTATTCGACCCTGACCCTTGAAATGACGCCACAGGACGCGCTGGCCCTGTCACAGGCGACACCCGCCCTTGACGGTCCCGTGTCCGTGGTCCTGCGCAGCCAGTGTGACACTGACGCCGCGACGGACCCGGGATGCCTGTGAAGGTGGTCTAGACATGGAACTGGTCCTTGAGGTTCGGCACGGCAAGAAACCACTCGTGCGTCACCCTCTGGGCCGTGCCACTTATGTTCTGGGCTCTGGTGAAAATAGCGAACTTGGCGCGCCGATCACGATCCATTCCGACCGGGTGAAACCCAACCACGCCGTTCTCGAATACACCTCGCTGGGGTGGTATCTGACGCCCCGCCAGACGGGCGTGCGGCTTGATACCGTCAACATCCTGCCGGTCAACGAACGCCGCAAGATCAGCAGCGATGCGGCATTCGCCATTGCCGACGTCAGTTTTCAGCTGGTGTCGCCCACCGGTGCCAATCGGCAGGACGATGCCGCAGTCACCACGCCAAAGGCCGTGTTTGACGAACTGGTGTCGGATATCCAGCAGCGCACAAGCCGCGACACCGAACGCCGCGCCTCGACCGGCGAAATGGAACGCGACGATCCGTTCTATCGTCAGAAAATCCTGCCCTTCATCGAAGGACACCTGCGCACCGCCCTGTCGCAAGTGTCTCAGGATCTGTTCGAAAATTACGCGCACGAAACTCTGCGCCGCGAGTTGGTGCTGCGCCTGCTGGGGCATCCGGGGTTGCTGCGCAAGGCGCTGGGCGCTGAAATCACCGAAGGCGACCGCACGGGCGTCGACCGGCTGGCCAAGGAACTGCTGGATGATATGGGGATCGATACCGCCCCGAACCGCCGCCCGCAGAAACTGGACATCCTGTCGAAACAATTCGCCAAGGTCTTTTCGCGCCGCATGATGACCTTCAGCCGCGCGCTGCTGGACAAGATCGTTGCCGAAAGCGTGCGTTTTTCGGTCGTGGCGGCGATGGACGGTGTTGGGCCTCTCGAGGCGCTGATGGCGATCGAGGACATCAACGAGGTCATGGTCGTGGGCTATGACAAGGTGTTCGTCGAAATTGACGGCAAACTCGTGCTGTCCGGTCTGGCCTTTCGCTCGCCAGGCGAGGCGCTGACCACGGCCCAGAAAATCGCGACCCGGTCAAATACCAGCGTTGAAAAACAGCACCCCTATCGTGACGCCCGTCTGCCGGACGGCAGCCGCGTCAATATCGTCATCGACCCGATCGCGCTGTCGGGCACCACCATCACGATCCGCAAATTCCGCCCCAAGGCGCCGAATCTGTTGTTCCTGCGTCGCAAGGAAAGCCTGTCCAGCGCCATGGCAAGCTTTCTCAAGGGGTGCGTGGTCTCGAAAAAGAACATCCTCGTCGCGGGCGGCACCGGCACCGGCAAGACGACGATCGTGAACTACCTCGCATCCATGATCCCGCCTGACGAACGCATCGTCACGGTCGAGGATACCGCCGAACTCAAGATTTCGGAAAAGGACGGTGGCCGTCTGCCCCATGTCGTCACCATGCAGGGCGTCGCCCCGACCGGCGACAGCAAGGGGCATTCGATCCGCGATCTGGTGCACAACGCGCTGCGGATGCGGCCCGACCGCATTATCGTCGGGGAATGCCGTGGTGGCGAGGCGTTCGATATGTTGCAGGCCATGAACACGGGTCACGAAGGATCGATGACGACGCTTCACGCCAATGATCCGACCGAAACCGTGGCACGTCTGGAAAACCTCGTGCTTAGCGCGGGTGAGGGTCTGCCCCTCGAGGCGATCCGCTATCAGGTGGCCGCCGCCATTGATTTCATCGTGCAATTGCACCGCTACGCCGACGGTCGCAAAAAAATCTCCGCCATCGCCGAGGTTGGCGCGGTCGATCCCGTCACGGGCCGGATCGAGGTCAACCCGATCTTTGAAACCTATTACAATCCCGTGCGCCCCGATCTTGGGACGCGGTTTACCTTTGCCGGGCGCACGCCCGTGGCAATCCGCGAAATCATCGACGGCGGGTTCAACCCCCGCCGCCTGAAATTCGGAAACCGGAATGTTTGAACAAAACGCCCCAGTGATCCTTGCCCTCGGGCTTGCCGTCGGCATCGCAATGGCCGTGATCGGCCTGTTCCTGTTGCTGCGCCCCTGGCTCGAGGGCATGTTCGCGCAGATCATCACATCCTATGACAACCGCTTTGTGTTTGTACTGCAATGGCGCCCGCTGACGGTGAACATGCTGTGGGTCATTCTGGCGTTCATCTGCATTGTCTCACTCTTGATGGGGTTGCTGTTCGGCCGGTCCAGCGGCTGGCCCTTTGGCATCGTCGCGGCCATCGTCACCGGGTTCATCATGGTGCTGGTGCCGCTTGCCGTGGCCACCCCGGCGTTCGAGTTGTCCCGTCGCAAGCGGGGCAGGGACATTGACAATGGCCTGCCCGGTCTGCTGCAACAGCTGTCTGCGAACCTCGCCAACAACAAGAATGTGGGCCTCGCCCTCGAAGAGGTGTCGCGCACGGCACCGCCGCCGCTGGACTATGAACTGCGCCTGCTGGCGCAAAAGGAACGCGATCTGGGGTCCCTGCCGATGGCGCTGGACGACGCGGCGGAACGGGTCAAATCGGACTGGTTCGCCGTGACGGCAGCGGTGCTGAAAACCACCAACGAACGCGCCAGTTCCGAATCCGAGGTGTTGCAGAACCTCAGCCGCGTCTTTGCGCAGCAGCGTGCCATGCGTGACCGGATCGACACCGCGACCCGCCAAGGTGAGACATCGATGCGGATCATGCTGGTGGTGCCCTTTCTGGTGGTGGCCATCGCCCCCTTTGCCCTGCCAGAGGCGACATGGGACACCGCCGATATGGGCATCCTCTGGACCGTCGTGACATTCGGCATCCTGCTTGCGTTTACCGCAATCGGGCTGGCCTGGTATTTCAAGGCGCAAGACATATGACCCCTGCCGTGATGATCCCGCTGATTTCGGCCCTTGGCCTGATGCTCGTCGGTATCGGCGTCGTGGGCCAGGTCTGGAATCCCGCGCGCAAGTATCTGACGATCTACCGCGACGTCGCCCCGTCCTATGGCCCGGTGCAGGCCATGGTGATTGCCGGGGCAGGGGGCCAGATGCGGGCCGACATGGACGCCTCGCTTGACGCCAGTCTCAGCAGCGAACCGCATCGCCTGCTGGGGGTGACGGAACAATCCTACAAATCATCCATGCTGGTGAACGGCGTCATTCTGGGCGCGATCGTGGCCGTGCTGTCATGGCCGACACTGGGCCTGATCGGTGCGCTGATCGCGGGGATCTGTTTTAGCGTGCTGGGGTCGGTCCTGTTGCAATGGACCCTGGTCGACAGCCTGAAACAGGCGCATGTGAAACAGGCCCGCCAATTCCCGTTCTTTCTGGATATCTTCTTGCTGACGGTGCAGTCGGGCGGCGGTCTGGACGACGCCATCGCCATGTATCTCAAGGTGTTTGGCCGTGATCCGCTGGGCCGCGAACTGAATATTCTGGCTGAGACATTCCGCGCCTCAAACGAAGAAGAAAGCTTTTTGCGACTGTCCGCCCGCGTCGGCGACCCCGAGCTGAAAAAGGCGATTGGCGAACTGGCGCAGAAGCTGCGCAGCGGTGTCGAAATGGCCGCCACGCTCGAAGCGCAGCGCAACGACCTGCGCGCCATGCGCGAGGAACACGCCGCCAAGATTGCCGAGGCGCTGAATGCCAAGTTCATGATCTGCGTTGTGCTGGCGGCGGCCTCCGTGTTCCTGATTATCCTGTCCCTGCCGGTTGCGACCCTGATGGGCAGCAACGTGGTCTTTTGATCCGCCTGGCAACCATAGGGGCGTTTTGCGTCGGCCTGTCGCTGCCCGCGCTCGCCGTGGCGCAACAGTCGGACGTTCCGCTGTCGGCGCTTGCGCTGGTCTTTGACGAAAACGGCATGACATCTGACGCGATACCCAATGCCGATGTGGCCATTGACGGGTTCGTGTCCACCGCGATCGAATGGGGCATTCCGCGCGACCGCCGTCGGTTCCTGTTGAACCCGGCCCAGACGACGGTCGAGGATGCGCTGATCGCACTGGCCGAAACCGCAGCCCCCGACGAACGTGTGCTGGTCTATATCCACGGTGCGGCCTTCAGCCTGGTGGGTGCCGATGATGTTCGCATCCTGACGGCGGGCACGCGGTTCGACGGTCAGTTTGCCGCGCGGCTGGCGCTGCGACGTCTTGAACGCGGCAGCCTGCCAGTCTCCCGGATGAAAGAGGATCTGTTGGCCTTTGGCTTTGGTCAGGCACAGGTCATCGTCGCGGCCTGCGCCACTGACCCCGTTGACGCGGATTTGCGCGCGGCCCTCGATGACCAGATCGCAGAGGTGTCCTGTCCGGATACCATTACCCATGATGGCATCGTCTTTGCCGATCCGGCTATGATGGATTTCGGCATCTGGGAAACCCTTGCCGCGCGCGACCCGGCTGATCTGTTCGATGATGCGGACACGCTGCCCGCCCTGTTTCGTCAAGCCGGTGACCCGTCGCCCGAGACCCCGCCAGCGCCTACGGCAGAGGATCCCCCCGCAACCGCCGACATCGCGGATGAACCAGACACAGTCACGTCGCCCGCGCCAGAGGAGGCACTAGCTGCCGATGACGCCCCCGCCCAGACGGATCCCGCACCGGTCGCGGCAGCGGAACTTGCGCCAGAGGCAGCGCCTGAACCCGCGCCGGAGGCAACGCCTGAACCTGCCCCGGAGCCAGAGACCGCTGAACCGGCACCGTTGCCAGTGATTGCCGGCGTACGTGAAACCGACGGCGATGCGTGGCGCGTGGTCTGGGCCGGGCTTCAGGATGCGCCGGATTGTCAGGGGCTCGTCGATTTTCAGGTGCAGTTTCCGCAGACGCCTGTCAGCCTGATGTTCCTGCCCGGCATGATCACCCAGCATTGTCCGGATGGTCCTGTGCCGCCGACGCCGGGATTGACCGCTGCCCCGCAAACGGCCCCAGAACCAGAACCAGCCTCGGACGACCCGGCCACGGTGACCGCAGACACCGTTGTCGCCACCGATGAACCCGCCCCCAGCGACGTGTTGCCCGTCGCGGAACGTGCCGCAGAAGCCTGGCAGGTTGCCTGGGACGCGCTTCAGGGGACGACCGACTGCACCGGCTACCGCGTGTTCATGCGCGACCATGCCGACAGCCTGATGGCCTTGCTTGGCGCACCGGGTGCAATCGCGCGCTACTGCACGGACGAGGATCTGGCGATCCCGCTGCCGCCGCGTTCCGCCCTGCCCGACGCGCCGCCCGCCGAAGACTCTGCGGTGGTGCTGCTGCCGCCAGAGCCCGAGGCAACGGATGCCGCTGATGATACGGCTGCACCCACGGTCACCGATCTGCGTGATGATCTGCGTGCCATCAGTCTGATCATTGACAGTTTCGACGCGCCATCCCTGCCTGACCGCAGCTTTGACGCGGGTCGCAGGGCTTTTGATCGTTTCGTCGCGCAAATGGGGGGCGATCCAGCAGCCATTACCACTGCTGTGGATGCTGCCGATTTTGCGCAGGTCCTGCAGACCGATCCGGATGCCGCACCGGTGACCGAGGTGCTGGTCTATCTCGCAGGACAGATGGCCGTGACCGCCGGCGACAACCGGCTGTGGATGCTGCCTGCGGATTTCGATTTCGATACGCCGCAGCGCCGTGCGCTGCCGCCGGGGGATTTCCGCGACACCGCCTTTGACGTGACAGCGGCCCTTTCGGACCTGTCCGAGGCGACCGGCGCACGGGTTCTGGCCATGATCGAGGATTGCCGCCCGCCTGCCAAACCCGACGTTCCCGGGAACATCGACCTGTGGCCCTATATTGCTGATGACAGCGGCTGTGCGCGGGTGTCGGGTGCTGCGAATGTCATCGTGTTCAACGGTCAGGATCACAGCCAGCCTGATACCGAGACAGGCGCGATGCTCGACGTTCTGACCGGGATCGTTCAGGACGCACCGGATCTGTCGTTGCGCTTTGTGCGGGACAGGGTGATGGTGGCACTTCCCGATATCGGCAACCGTGCGGTCGCGGATGATCTCGACTTGCTGGCCGTAGCCCGCGATGCAACCGGCGTGCTGGACAGCTGCCTGCGCCCGGTGGCCGATGGCGACACCGTGACCTGTGTCGATTTCGAGGGGCAGCCGGTCACATCACCGATCCTCGCGGCACTGTCCGCGCCGCGCCCCGAGACGGCACCACCCGCGCCCCCCACCGACCCGGAGTCCGTTCTGTCACCGCGCGACATCGCCTATGCCGCGGCCGAGGGGGCGGACACCTGTGCGGGTTGGGATGGATTTTTGCTGGCCTATCCCGACCTTGCCGAACAGGGTGACGCAGTGGCGCGCCGTGATCGGGCCTGCCTGCTGGCGCGCGCCCGTGCGGCATCCGACCTGTGCACGGTGTCGGGCGACGACGAGCTGACCCTGACACGGGACGGGACACGGGCGCTACAGGATGCTCTGCTTGAAAACGCCTGCTGGCCGGGCGTGATCGATGGTCTGTGGGGCCAACGCACGGCGACGGCGCTGGATCAATTCGTGACCGAGGCGCTGGGCGGTGCGACGCTGGCGGGCTGGGCCGGCGACGGCAGACCCGGCTGCACCACGCTATTTGCATTGCAGGATTTCGACAGCGACGCAGGGGCTTGCACATTGACCTGCCCTGCCGGTTTCGAGATCAGCGGCGATACCTGTGCGCCCGTGCAGGTCGCGGCCCCGCCGCCCGCACCGCGTCCGGCTGCGCCGACACCTTCTGCACCACGCCCTGCCGCCGCCGCCCCGCGGGCCCAACCCGCACCCGCACCTGCCCCAGTTGCCCGTCAACCCGCCCCGGCACCTGCACCTGCACAGCCCTGCGTCGGTTTCAATTGCCCCGGGGCCGGAGTCGGGACATTCTGATGCGACACACCGCCGCCAGCCGGAACTGTATAGGTCACTTATGCCAAGAAACCTGATTTTGACCGTCGAACACGGGACCGCCAGTACGGGGCGCAAGCTGACCTTGTCTGATGGTCGCCCCAGTATCGGTGGCCGTGGGTCCGGTGCCACGCACGAACTGGTCGATGTGCCTGCCGGTCTGGTTTATCTGCAATTCGAACGCAGCGAGGATGACTGGTTCGTCGAAGAGGTGACCAACGGTGCCGCGCGGTTGAACGACGGCCCGCTGCGCCGCACGAACAAGCTGGCGGCGGGCAACGTACTGACCCTTCCGCGCAGCGATCAGGCGGGCGCTGTGCAGCTGAGCGTGCGGTTCAAGTCGGAACGCGCCGGTTTCACCATGCCGACCGCGCGTGAATTCATGGACGGTCCCTATTTTTACGGTCTGGCACTCGTCTGCATGATGATCGCGGGCCTGCTATTCATGGCGATTCAGGATCAACCTGGCACCGGGGGCGAGGGGCTGACACCCGCCATCATCGAAGAAGAGGTGATCGCCCTGCTGCGCGACGAAACCGGAGAGGTCGCGCGCGATCTGCCGGGTGGCCAGCCGCGCACCTTGCAAGAGGCGCGACTGGCCCTGCGCGGCGCACCCGATGCCGAAACCCGCGACCGTATCGCTGCCGATTATGCCAGCGAGGTGATCGTACTGATGAGCGAGGCGCGCCGTCTGGAACGGATGCGCCTCTATGACGAGGCGCGGGCGGCCTATTCGCAGGTTGTCACGCGTGTGGGCGATCTGGACGCCCGTGTCTCGCAAACTGCCCTTCAGGCGCTGAACCGCCTCAACTAGGACGATAGATATGACCCACCACGCGCTCTTGGATCGGATCGAACAGCACTACCGTTTCGACCGGAACACCTTTGAAACCTATGGTTCCAGCAACGTGCACCGCGGTGTGGACAAGAACAACGAACGTCACGAGGTCACGATCTACGTCCCCGAACCCGAGGTGATGAAGGACGCCAAGGCGCGGTCCGAACTGTTCGAACAGTTCCAGCGCTACAATAGCTCGCATCACCCCGCGACCCTGCCCGTGCCCTACGATATCGTCGAGATCGCCCCGAAGAAGGGCAAGGACGGCATGGCGCTGGTGCTGAAACGCGCGACCGTCGGCGGCTTTTTCGGGATCGAACGCGACGGCGGCGGGCGGTCGTGGTTCGAGGGAACCAATATCCCCTACGCCCAGCGACAGGGGGCTGCAGTTGCGTTTCTCGACGGTGTGAACGCGCTGGAAAACATGGACCTGCGCCTGCCCGAATTCGGCGTGTCGACCACGCAGGTGGTTCCCGACGGGAACGGTGTCAAACTGCTGATTGATCTGGTTTATTTTCCCGGCACATCGCCGCTGGGACGCAACACCCCGCACGAGCCGGCCTTTACGGCGCCTGAACGGGTGGCAAACGGCAGCGCGCAGCCTGCCTCGGGGCCGGACCGCGTCTATTCGCTGGCGGCTCTGTTGATCTATTTCCTGGCCGGTCCGGTCGGTTTCGCCAAGGTGTTCAGCGCGCCAGAGGTCACGACCAAGGACGATGTGCTGCCGATGCTCCAGAACATCGATTTCTGGGTCAACCGGGCCGAGCGCAAGGTCGGGATCGACGACACCGCCCTGCGCGCGGCGACCGACAACGAAATGTCGCTCGACCTTGCGGCGCTGTTCGCGCGCGCCACGTCGCCGGTGCCCGATGACCGATTTGGCACCGTCGATCTGTTCATCTCGGCGCTGCGCAACACGCTGAACGTGTCGACCGCGCCGGTGGTGGGTACTGGCCTTGGCGTGGCGGGTATGGGCACCGGGATGCCACCCAAGAAATCGAAATTCGGGATGCTGACAGCCGCTGCGATCGGGTCCGTCCTGTTGGTCGGAACCGGCGGACTTTGGTACGTGGACAAGCTTGAAAAGGACCGCATTGCGGCCGAACGCGCCGCGGCCATGAACGAGGCCGCCGAGGTCTGCGGTCAGATGGCCGCGACGTTCGAGACATTGGGCGAAACGGGTTTTGCCACCACGGCGGATTGGGATGCATTGGTCGCGGACCGCGCGGCCTTGCCGCCGCCCGACACCACCGACAACATCAGGGCCGCCGTGCGGGACTGTCCCCAGATCAACGCGCGTGCGACGGCGCTGGCAGGTGACTACCTGGCCGGACTGCAGACAGCGCTTGAGGATGAAATCGCGTTTGCCGCCGAAAATCCGGCGATGGCGGGTGCCCCTGCGTTGAACGACGCCCGCGCCGTTGCCGAACGGGGTGACGCCGCAGACCTGCCCATCGCCGAACGCGAGGCAGGCATCATCACGGCGACGGACGCATTGGTCGCGGCCCATATGGCCGCCCTTCAGGATCGGGCGACCGCCCTCGCTGCCTTGCGCGACGAGGTCGCAGGCATCTGGTCACTGCCCGCAGATGCAAATGACACGGGTCCTGCGTTCGATGCGCTGGGCGCGGCCGCAGCACAGGACACATCCGCCCCGGCGCTGCGCACCCTGTCCGAGGCGCAAGCCGCCGGTGAATCCGCCCTGATGTCGGGGCTGACCCGCGATCTGGGAGCACAGCGGCAGGATCTGCTTGATGAAATCGCCGATCTGCGGGCCAGCCTGGGCGAAAGCGCGCAGTGGTCCGCACTCGAGGCTGACATCGCCGACCTGCCGAACCAGCCGCGGGCCCTGACGTCCGAGGCTGTTCAGGCCGTCTATGCTGCCGTGGCGCAATTGCAGGGCGCCGTGGGTGAGGCCGGCGGTCAGGGTGCGCAGGCGTTGTCGGAAATCGCGGAACTGCGCGACACGATTGCCACGCTTGCCGATGGGGCAGGGCAGGCGGGTTATGATGATGTGGACGAATGGCAGACCGCGGCGGCTGCGATGTCCGAACTGCCGGTCAACCCCGACGCCTTGCCGCGCTGGGCAGACCTGACCACCCAATTGTCGACGCTGGATGCCGAACTGGCGGCGGAATGGCAGGCGGGGCGCGCGCAATGCGACAGCTTTGCCGCCGAATATGCCGAACAGGCCGCGCTGCTGACCACCTGGGACGAGGCGCAGGCGCTGGACACCGCGCGCACCGCTGCCGCGCAGGTAACGGACGGAGAGGCCGACCGAGAGGCCTTTGCCGCCTGTGCCGCAGGGCTGCCGCAACTGACGGCTGCCACGATCCGGGCCCAAGGGAAATCCGTCCTGAATGACGCAGCCGAGGCCTATGCCGCTGCCGAAGAGGTCGCCGGGCTGACCGAGATCCCCGGCAATTTCGATCTGGCCGAACGTGCAGCCGAACTGGCCGCGACCGCCGTGCCGGAAACCGCCGATGCACTGGCTGACCTGCGTGACCGCGCCGCCGACCTGACGGCCGAAATCGCGGCCCGGACCACGGCACTGGAACGTGCGCAGGCGCAGCGCCAGAGGCTTGCGTCAGAATACGAGGTGCTGACCGCCGGCATTGCGGAAACCGGGCTGGGCACGCACCCGGCCTATGTCGAGGCCGTCGCGGGGTTCGGTGACCCCGACGCCGTGGATATCCTGTCCGGCAACAGCATGTTGGCCGAACAGAACGCGACCCTGCGCAAACTGGTGTCCGACTTTGACGCCGGTGCGCTGCTCAACTGCACCTTCGAGGGGTACGACATGGCGGCACTTGTCGTCCGGTCCGAAGACCTGGCCGCGCTGCCGGCGGCATATGCGCCGCAAGAGGGCAGTCTTGATGCGCTTGCCGGACAGCACTGCGTCGGCATGGCCCCTGTTACCCTGGCCGAGGTGCAGGCCTGGGGCGACGGTTTGCAACCGAACCAGGCAGCGGTTCTGACCGAAATCGCGGCAACCACCCAGGCCGAGACATCGGAAACCGCGACCAACATCAGCGGATTTCTTGCGTTGTCCTACGCCCGGCATTTGTCAGAACAAAGCGGCGAGGCTGTCTGCCTGGTGCCTGCGCCACTGGTCGCGCTGATCAGTCAGGCTGATCCCGCATCCGCAGGTGTCGAAATGACCGGAACAGCCTGTGGCGAATCCTCGGTTGCGCGGCCGTTCTACGCGGGCGTCGATACCGCTGCCCCACTCGAGGCACCGACCTGTCTGGATGGTCAAAGCCGCCTGTCAGAGGTCGGCTTTCGTCTCGCCTTTGGCGCGATTTGCGCGGGGGAATGACCGGCCGGGCGTGCATGACACGCCGGTGGCGTGCGGTTGCTGCGACATGCGTCATCTGGGTGACCGCATGTCCTGCGGTTGCGCAATCCGCGACCGATCTATCGGTGCGTGACCAGTTTCAGCAGGCCTTTGCCGCGCTGTCGCAAGGCGATAGTGTCACAGCACAACGAGGTTACACCAACCTGATGCGCACGCAGGATCTGGGGGCCGATCTGTTGGACGCGGCCCAGCGGGGCCTGATTGCGGCACAGCTGATGCAGCTGGACCGCCTGGTCGCGGACAACGGGCCACAGGGTGCGGCTGTCGCAGCACTGGTGAATGAAATCCTGATCCAGATGGCAATGCCTGACAGTGCCCTGACTGCGCCGCAGCGGCGGGCGATTGCGGCGCGCCTGCCAGGCGTTGCAGATGCGCCAATGATCGCACGCTACCGGGTCCGCGTCGTGGTGGCCTCTGTACGCGCGCTGCCGTCCTCTGCACAGGATTCGGCGCGTGTGGGCCGCGCACCCGAGGGGGCGGTGCTGGATGTGGTGGCGATCGTGCCGGGCCGTGAGCCGGGATACGATTGGGCGCGACTGGCTGGCGGGCAGGGCTATGTCCGCATTGATTTGCTGGTGCCGCTGGAATGATCGGCCTGCCGGACCCGACGTTGTTGTCGCTTGGCCTCGCCTTGGCGGTGGCCCTGATTTCCACATGGATCATCTGGACGGATATTTCGGCCCGCAGGATCAGCAATGCGGCTGTCGCGGCGCTGGCGGCGGTCTGGTTGATTGCAGCGCTGTTCCTGTTGCCTTGGTTCGAGGTGCTGCGTGGCCTCGGTCTGGCGATCGCCGTCTTTGTGGTCGGGGTGCTGATCTATCAAAAGGCGCGGATCGGCGGTGGCGATATCAAGCTCTTGTGCGCCACGCTGGCGCTGGTGCCGTCTGCACAATTCTGGAACGCGGTCTGGGTGTTCTACGGGCTGCTGGTGTTGCACGTGGTCATCAGTTTGATCGTCAGCGGAATCGCGCTGAAATCAATCCGCAAATCCTGGCAGAACGTACGACAATATCCCTTGGGCGTGCCGTTGGCTGGCGTTTTGCTAGTTGGCGCGTTGCGTTATCTGGCATCTGCCTAAAACATAGGCCATTGCGAACAATCGTTTCAAATCGGTGCAATTGCGCACCTGCTAAGGGATTTACGGCAATATTGTGGCCGTTGCCCTTGACTCCGGTCCTTACGTAAACTCCTAAATACAATAGAAAGTGATCGTGACCTTGCGTAATCGGCAAATTTTCGCCCCCGCAGGTTCGCAACACGGGACACACCCGATCGGCCACAGGTCGACGCTGAACAAAATTTTTAGACGCATTCGCTGCATTGAGGGCATCATGACTGACAACTCCAACCTCCGCCAAACCGGTATCCGTCAAAAATCCTTGGCTGGCCATTGCCGTCTGGGCCGCGCGACTGCCCTCGTACTGACGTTTGCGACAGGCGCGGTGGTGACGCTGGGTGTATCCCACGCCGACGCGCAGACGCTGACATGGGATATCGTGTCCGGTGACGGCGCTACGGTCACCTCGGGTGACGGCACTTGGGATGATGAGCGGACGGTCGAAAACTGGAACGACGGCACGGGCAGTGTCGGGTTCCGCCCCTTCGATGACGTTGTCATCCGTGATTCCAATGCGGCCCCGGGTTTTACGATCACGGTCGATGATCAGGGCGGAGATGGTATCGTGCGCGCGGGCGACGTTTTCGTGCGGGCAGCGGACGTGACGATCACGGGGCCAAGCCAACTCGCGCTTGAGGCGCTGCGGGTCGCTCCGGGTGCGTTTGTTGTTCTCGACGGTATCGAAATTGCCGGTACGCTGAACCTGTCTGGCAGCGGTCTGATCGACTTGGGTGATGTCTTTGTGACTGGCAATCTGGCATCCGCGGGTCAGGATGTGTTTCAGTTCGGTGATGTCGATGTGTCTGGGGTGACGCAGATCAGGGGTGACTACCTAATCGACGGTGGGGCAACGCTCACGACGCGCGGCGTCAACGTTTCCAACAACGCGCTGTTTGTCGCCAGTGGTGACATCATCGGAACGGTGACGTCCTTTGGCCGTACGTTCATTGCGGGCGATGTGGATGGCGCCGTGAACGTGCGTGGCGGTCAAACGGTGTTTGACGGTGATTCCACGGTCGGGGGCGTGCGCGTCTTTAAGAGAACGATGACCGTCGCGGATGGCGCGTCTTTGACGACAGTTAATGGTGCCCGCGTTTCTGACGGTGGTCGCGGGATCATTGAAGGCACGATGGTTTCTGATGTTCGAAATCTTGGTGAGCTGAACGTGACCGGAACGCTCGACGGTGATGTGCAAAACACTGGTTTGATACGTTTGTCCGGCTTGATTGATGGCGATATTTTCAATACCGGAAGAATTTCTGTTGAAGATGGGTCGGCCGGCTTGTTGGGTGATATCGACAACCGTGGCCCTGGTCGGATTGATATCCGTGACGGTGCTGTTGTCGCAGGTGGTTCGATCAACAACGTGTACGGTAACCTGTCGATCGCAGGCACCTACAACGGTGACGTGATGAACGCGCGGACCGTGCAGCTGGACGGTGGCACGATCGGCGGGGACTACACATCCGCCAATCTGGGGTCCAGCAATTCAGCCGTTCTGGCGGCACGCGGTCAGACCCGGATCGGCGGCGACGTGAACGGTGCGGGCATCATTGACATGCGCGGCCGTGGCACAACGGACAACATCTCCATCGGTGGCGCGATCACGGGCAGCAACACGTTCAATCTGGACGTGAACACATCGGCGGCTGCACCCAACGTCGACACCATCACGCTCGAAAGCCCGGGCGACGTATCGGCGGTGCAGACGTTGAATTTCGTCAACGCAGGCACCGGGCTTCAGACTGATCCTGTCGATGTCGTCATCGGCGACGGCGGCACGGTTGATCCCGACGATTTCGAGGTTGGGCTCCAGGCGCTGCCGGGTGGGACGACCGTGACCGCGCTGACGCAGAACGGCGACAACCTGGCCTATACGGTCTCGGTGACACCTGCTGTTGGCGGTGTGATCGGTGGCGTTGCAGCAACAAATGCCCTGATCGGTTCGATCGTGAACCGCCCGGCGTCGGCCTTTGTGACGCAAAGCGCGACACAGGCCGCTGACACCTGCGGTCGCGGGCTTTGGGCACGTGCGATTTCGGGCGAGGCAGATGGAAATGTCACCACCACAGATTCGCTGGGCCAGACCGATAACGACGTGAACATCACCTATGGTGGTGTGACCTTGGGACGTGACGTGGCCTGCGTGCAGGGCGGCCCTGGCGGATTTGATCTGGTCATGGGTGGTCAGGTGTCTGCCGTGACCGGTCAGTCCAGCGTGCCGGTGGATGCGATCGGCACCGTCGCCGCGTCGACAACCGCGACCGATTTCGACCAGTTGTCGTTCGGTGCCTATGTCGCCGCGACCAAGGGGTCGCTGCTGATCGACGGCCAATTGACCGGGACACGGACCAACAGCGAAATCTCGAACTCGTCCGTCAGCCTGAACGACAGTGAGTTCAGCGTCAGCGGCCTGGGTGTTTCGCTTGCGGCGCGTTATTTCTACGCACTGCCGCAGGAAGGCTGGGCGATCATTCCCAGCGCCGGTGTGTCGGTCGAGCGCATGCAGTTCTCGAACCTCGGCTTTGGTGATGGCAGCACGCTGTCGCTGGACGATCACACCCGCACGCTGGCCTATGTTGGCGGGACAGTGCAGAAAACCATCAACTCCCCTTCGGGTGACTCGCAGCAGCGGTTCCGTGGTACGGTCTCCTTGTTCGACGACCTGTCCGACGATCAGGTGGGCACCTTTACCCTCGCAAACGGTGGCGGCACGGAAACACTGTCGACCGGCAACTTGGGCAGCTTTACCGAGGCCAGCTTTGGCTACACGTTCTCGCAGCTGTTCACCGATGGTCCGGTCGATCAGATCGACCAGCAGATCCGCATCGACGGCCGGTTTGGCGACAATGTGGACAGCTACGGCATCACCGCAGAGGTGCGTTTCCACTTCTGATCTCGGGCCGGTCTGATCCGGCAGCATTGAAACAGGGGCATCCCGCGCAATCGGGGTGCCCTTTGCTTTGGCCACGGGGTGTGGGGTAGGCAGCGGCAGTTCGACTCTGGCCAAGCACGGCCTTGTGGAAACGCTGTCGGCATTGAGCAATGGACTTGCCACCCCGGCGCCCCCCTGCTATCAGCCGCCAACTGACCGGCCTCGGATTCGTTCCGGGGCCGTTTGGTTTATTCTTTGGCACCTACGGGGGCCTTCACATCAGGGTCCGCGTCAGTGGACCCGCCAAGCAAACGGAAGAAGCTAACATGGCACTCAAGTCGTATAAGCCGACGACGCCGGGCCAGCGTGGGCTGGTGCTGATCGACCGTTCGGAGCTTTGGAAAGGACGTCCCGTCAAATCCCTCACCGAGGGTCTGACGAAATCGGGCGGCCGGAACAACACCGGACGGATCACGTCGCGTCGTATTGGTGGGGGCGCAAAGCGTCTGTACCGCATCGTCGATTTCAAGCGTAGCAAGCTGGACATGTCCGCTGTTATCGTGCGGATCGAATATGACCCGAACCGCACCGCATTCATCGCGCTGATCCAGTACGAAGACGGCACTCAGAATTACATCCTCGCACCGCAGCGTGTGTCCATCGGCGACAAGGTGATCGCGTCCGCAAAGGCCGACATCAAGCCGGGCAACGCCATGCCGTTCTCGGGCATGCCGATCGGTACGATCGTTCACAACATCGAGCTGAAGGCAGGCAAGGGCGGTCAGATCGCACGTTCCGCCGGCACCTACGCCCAGTTCGTCGGTCGTGACGGTGGTTACGCTCAGATCCGTTTGTCCTCGGGCGAACTGCGTCTGGTGCGTCAGGAATGCATGGCCACCATCGGTGCCGTGTCGAACCCCGACAACTCCAACCAGAACTTTGGTAAGGCCGGTCGCACCCGCCACAAGGGCAAGCGTCCTTCGGTCCGCGGTGTCGCGATGAACCCGATCGATCACCCGCACGGCGGTGGTGAAGGTCGGACCTCCGGTGGTCGTCACCCCGTGACACCCTGGGGCAAGCCCACCAAAGGCGCCAAGACCCGTAACCGGAAGAAGGCTTCCAGCAGCCTGATCATCCGTACGCGTCACCAAAAGAAGAAAGGCCGCTAATATGGCTCGTTCCGTCTGGAAAGGCCCGTTCGTCGACGCTTATGTGCTGAAAAAAGCCGAAGCTGCGCGCGAAAGCGGTCGTAACGAAGTGATCAAGATCTGGTCGCGTCGCTCCACCATCCTGCCTCAGTTCGTTGGCCTCACCTTTGGTGTGTACAACGGCAAGAAGCATATCCCCGTCAACGTCAGCGAAGACATGATCGGTCAGAAGTTCGGTGAATATTCCCCGACGCGGACCTATTACGGTCACGCCGCCGACAAAAAAGCGAAGCGGAAGTAAGTCATGAGCAAGGATAAGAATCCCCGCCGCGTGGCCGACAACGAAGCCCGCGCAAAACTGCGCATGCTGCGTACCTCGCCGCAGAAACTGAACCTCGTCGCAGAGCTGATCCGTGGCAAGAAAGTCGAGCGGGCATTGACCGACCTGACTTTCAGCAAGAAGCGCATCGCAGCTGACGTGAAGAAGTGCCTGCAGTCGGCCATCGCCAACGCAGAGAACAACCACAACCTGGACGTCGATGAACTGATCGTCGCCGAGGCCTATGTGGGCAAGAACCTGTTGATGAAGCGCGGACGCCCCCGGGCCCGTGGCCGTTTCGGCAAGATCGTCAAGCCGTTCTCTGAAATCACCATTCTGGTGCGCCAAGTTGAGGAGCAAGCGTAATGGGTAACAAAGTTAATCCTATCGGCATGCGTCTTCAGGTGAACCGCACGTGGGACAGCCGCTGGTTTGCAAACACCAAGGACTATGGTGATCTGCTGCTAGAAGACCTGGCCATCAAGGCGTTCATCCGCAAGGAATGTGCACAATCCGGCGTCAGCCGCGTGATCATCGAGCGTCCGCACCGCAAGTGCCGCGTCACGATCCACGCAGCCCGTCCCGGCGTCATCATCGGCAAGAAAGGTGCAGACATCGAAGGTCTGCGTCAGAAGCTGGCGAAACTGACGGCGTCCGAACTGCACCTGAACATCGTCGAAGTCCGCAAGCCCGAATTGGACGCAGCCCTGGTTGCCGAAAACATCGGTCAGCAGCTGGAACGCCGTGTGTCCTTCCGTCGCGCGATGAAGCGTGCGGTGCAGAACACCATGCGCATGGGTGGCCTGGGCATCCGGGTGAACCTCGCTGGTCGTCTGGGTGGTGCCGAAATCGCACGGACCGAATGGTACCGCGAGGGCCGCGTGCCCCTGCACACCCTGCGGGCCGACATCGATTACGCGCTGTACGAGGCAATGACCCCCTATGGTATCATCGGGATCAAGGTCTGGATCTTCAAAGGCGAGATCATGGAACATGATCCGCAGGCGCACGATCGCAAACATGCCGAGCTTCAGGAAGGCGCTGTTCCGCGCGGTCCTGGTGGCCCGCGTCGCGACCGGTAAGGAGTAGAACCAATGCTACAACCGAAACGCACAAAATTCCGCAAGATGCACAAAGGCCGCATCAAGGGTGAAGCAAAGGGCGGGTTTGACCTGAACTTTGGCACCTTTGGCCTGAAGGCACTGGAGCCCGAGCGGATCACCGCACGTCAGATCGAAGCGGCACGTCGTGCCATGACGCGTCACATGAAGCGTCAGGGCCGCGTCTGGATCCGGATTTTCCCGGATCTGCCCGTGACCTCCAAGCCGGTCGAAGTCCGGATGGGTAAAGGTAAGGGGTCCGTCGATTTCTGGGCAGCCAAGGTCAAGCCGGGCCGCGTTATGTTCGAGATCGACGGCGTCGACGAAGTCACCGCACGCGAGGCCCTGCGCCTGGCCGCGATGAAGCTGCCGATCAAGACCCGCACCGTGGTCCGCGAAGACTGGTAAACCCGGTCGTTCGTTAATGATAGAAGGCCCCTGCCGAAAGGTGGGGGCCTTTTGCGTTTGGATTGCCAATTGGCAATCGGGGCGATGTGCACGGGTGATCAACGGCTTGTCCTGGATGGCATAAAGCGTTCACCCCTGCGTGCGGTCCAGACACGTTTTCGCCGAAAACGAGTCCACCCGGCCCGCCAGAGGTGCCAGAATTTTCGCGAAAATTCTGACGCCCCGTGGCGCAGGTCCGGCAATGGGGCTAGATGTGGCACATGACCCAGATCAGATCCCTCTTTGTGACCCGCCTGTACCAAGCGCCCCTGTCCGCGCATGGCAAACCCATCGACCCCGAAGAATTGGAGGCGACATGCCTGTCTATCGCAGAGGATGACGAGGCGGGACAGGACTGGTGCGAGGAAAACAGCTTTCCCGGCTATACGTCCTATGCCTCGCTGACGGACCTGCCGTGGCGCATGCCGATCTTCAAGACGCTGAAAAAGGCGTTGGACAAGCACGTGAAGGCATTCGCCAAGGACCTGTCATTCGACCTGGGTGACAAGAAGCTGAAGCTCGAAGACCTCTGGATCAACATCCTGCCAGAGGGCGGCATTCACACCGCCCACATCCACCCACATTCTGTCATTTCCGGCACGACCTATGTGGCGATGCCTTCCGGCACATCCGCGATCAAGTTCGAGGACCCGCGCTTGGCCATGATGATGGCCGCCCCCGGCCGTACCAAGGATGCGGACGAGGCGCTGCGCCAGTTCATCTACGTCGCCCCCGAGGTCGGTGACGTGCTGCTATGGGAAAGCTGGCTGCGCCACGAGGTGCCGATGAACATGGCCGAAGAGGACCGGATCTCGGTAAGTTTCAACTACCGCTGGGACTAAAGTTCGGATGTAAAGCACAACGGCGACGCCACTCCTTATCTTTGAGACTAGGTAAGGTCGGTTAGGGGTTTGAACTTTGACGCTTCGATCAAGTGTAGTGCTTCCGATAGATCCTGAAACCTTAGTTCATCCGCGCCGTCTGCGCTTTCGTAGCGGGTTTGTATATCTCTATACACAGATTTGCTTAGGCGCTCTGATTTATACCAAAGATATAACTCCCACCAGTATAGCTTCGTAGATCCCCGGGCTACTAACTCGTCCATTCTACCGGCAATGATGTTCTCGTGACGCTTGTTCATAAGATGTTTTCCTGTAAATTTGTGTGTATTAAAATTTTAATACACACAAAAAAATAGCAATCGTTAAAATACTGTTGGCCTAATTTCGGATTTGCATGTCGGTCCGGGATAGCCCCTTGCCAACTGACCGCATCCCTTCTATGAGGCCACTTCATCACGAACTCCACTGGATGCAGGGTGACCCGAAAGGGCCCTCCAGTGATGTTGAAAGGATACGGCATGAAAGCCAACGAACTGCGTGACAAGACGCCCGACCAACTGCGGGAAGAGCTTGTAAATCTTAAGAAAGAATCGTTCAATCTGCGGTTCCAGCAGGCCACCGGCCAGATGGAAAACACCGCTGCGATCCGCGCTGCACGTCGCAACGCGGCCCGCGTCAAAACGATTCTCAACCAGAAAGCCGCTGACGCGGCCAATTCGGAGGCCTGAGCCCATGCCAAAGCGTATTTTGTCCGGGGTCGTCACCTCCAACCAGAACGAACAGACCGTCACCGTGTCGGTCGAGCGTCGCTTCAAGCACCCGCTGCTGCACAAGACAGTGCGTAAGTCCAAGAAGTACCGCGCCCACGACGAGAACAACACGTTCAACGTCGGCGACCAGGTCCGCATTCAGGAATGCGCGCCGAAGTCGAAAACCAAACGCTGGGAAGTGATCGCGTCCTAATCGGCGCCCACCCCCAATTCAACGAAACCCTGGGGCCCCGGTCGGAAATCGGGCATACCCCATAGGTCGAAAAAGGACATCACATGATCCAGATGCAGACCAACCTGGATGTTGCTGACAACAGCGGCGCACGCCGTGTGCAGTGCATCAAGGTTCTCGGCGGTTCGCACCGTCGTTACGCATCGGTCGGCGATATCATCGTCGTATCGGTGAAAGAGGCCATTCCCCGCGGCCGCGTGAAAAAGGGCGACGTGCGTAAAGCTGTCGTCGTGCGCACCGCCAAGGAAGTGTTCCGTGAAGACGGAACCGCGATCCGTTTCGATCGCAACGCGGCTGTCATCCTCAACAACAACAACGAGCCGGTCGGCACCCGTATCTTTGGGCCGGTCGTGCGTGAGCTTCGTGCAAAGAACTTCATGAAGATCATCTCTCTCGCTCCGGAGGTGCTGTAACCATGGCTGCAAAACTCCGCAAAGGTGACAAGGTCATCGTTCTGGCTGGCAAGGACAAAGGTCTGACCGGCGAGATCAAGAGCGTCGACCCCAAGGCCGGCAAGGCCGTGGTCGAAGGTGTGAACATGGCGATCCGCCACGTGAAGCAGAGCCAGTCCAGCGAAGGTGGCCGCACGCCCAAGGCGATGCCGATCCAGCTGAGCAACCTGGCTGTTGTTGATGCGAACGGCAAAGCCA
The DNA here is from genome assembly GCF_900110705.1 of Loktanella sp. DSM 29012. Taxonomy (GTDB): domain Bacteria; phylum Pseudomonadota; class Alphaproteobacteria; order Rhodobacterales; family Rhodobacteraceae; genus Loktanella; species Loktanella gaetbuli. The sequence goes on from NZ_FOEJ01000004.1 coordinate 35,641, forward strand.
CCCGCGTCGGTTTCCGCATGGATGGCGACAACAAGGTGCGTTACGCCAAGACGACAGGGGATGCGATCTGATGCTTGACCAAGCGAACTACACCCCGCGCCTGAAGCAGCAGTACATGGACACGATCCGCGCTGCGCTGAAGGAAGAATTCGGCTACAAGAACGACATGCAGATTCCGAAGCTGGACAAGATCGTCCTGAACATCGGCTGCGGTGCAGAGGCCGTGCGCGATTCCAAGAAGGCGAAGACCGCTCAGGAAGACCTGACGACCATCGCCGGCCAGAAGGCCATGACCACACGTGCCAAGAAGTCCATCGCTGGCTTCCGCGTCCGTGAGGACATGCCCCTGGGTGCAAAGGTGACCCTGCGCGGTGACCGCATGTACGAATTCCTGGACCGCCTGATCACCGTCGCAATGCCGCGCATCCGCGACTTCCGTGGTGTCTCTGGCAAATCCTTCGACGGCCGCGGCAACTATGCCACGGGCATCAAGGAACACCTCATCTTCCCCGAGATCAATTTCGACAAGATCGACGAGAACTGGGGCATGGACATCGTGATCTGCACCACCGCCGCAACCGACGCTGAAGCCAAGAGCCTGTTGAAAGCCTTCAACATGCCCTTCAACAGCTGATCGCGTCAGGAGAACAAAGATATGGCTAAGAAATCCATGATCGAGCGCGAGAAAAAGCGCGAACGCCTGGTGGCGCAGTACGCTGAAAAGCGCGCGGCCCTGAAGGCAATCATCAACGACCGTGAAAAGCCCGTCGAGGAGCGCTTCAAGGCGTCCCTGAAGCTGGCCGAACTGCCCCGCAACTCCAGCAAGGTGCGTCTGCACAACCGCTGCCAGCTGACGGGTCGTCCGCACGCGTATTATCGTAAACTGAAGATCAGCCGGATCGCGCTGCGGGACCTTGGTTCCAACGGCGAGATCCCCGGCATGGTCAAGTCGAGCTGGTAAGGAGAATTTAATATGAACGATCCTATCGGTGATATGCTGACCCGCATTCGTAACGGTCAGATGCGCGGCAAAGCCTCGGTCGAGACACCTGCATCCAAGCTGCGTGGCTGGGTGCTGGATGTGCTGGCTGACGAAGGCTACATCCGCGGTTACGAGAAAAAAGACGGCAAGGACGGTCACCCGGCCTTTTCGATCGAGCTGAAGTACTACGAAGGTACGCCCGTCATCCAAGAGGTGAAGCGCGTGTCCAAGCCCGGTCGTCGTGTTTACATGGCCGTCAATGACCTGCCGAGCGTCCGTCAGGGCCTGGGTGTGTCGATTGTCTCCACCCCCAAGGGTGTGATGTCTGATGCAAATGCACGCGCAGCCAATGTTGGCGGCGAAGTGCTTTGCACCGTATTCTAAGGAGGGACTGATGTCTCGTATTGGTAAAAAACCGGTCGAGCTGCCCTCCGGGGTTGAGGCGAAAGTCTCCGGCCAGACCATCGAAGTGAAAGGCCCCAAGGGGACCCGCAGCTTCAAGGCGACCGACGATGTGACACTGACGGTCGAAGACGGCGCAGTCAGCGTGACGCCGCGCGGCAAGTCCAAGCGCGCACGGCAGCAGTGGGGCATGACGCGCACGCAGGTGTCAAACCTTGTGACCGGTGTGACCACCGGCTTCAAGAAAGAGCTTGAGATCAACGGCGTGGGTTACCGGGCACAGATGCAGGGCAACGTCCTGAAGCTGGCGCTGGGTTACAGCCACGACGTGAATTTCGATGTGCCCGAGGGCGTCACCGTGACGGCCCCCAAGCAGACCGAGATCATCGTCGAAGGCATCGACCAGCAGCAGGTTGGTCAGGTTGCCGCGAACATCCGTGCTTGGCGCAAGCCCGAGCCCTACAAGGGCAAGGGTATCAAGTACAAAGATGAGTACATCTTCCGCAAAGAAGGGAAGAAGAAGTAACATGGCCAACAGCAAAAGAACCCTGTTCCTCAAGCGCCGTCTGCGCGTCCGGAACAAGCTGCGCAGCGTCAATGCTGGTCGGATGCGTCTGAGCGTCCACCGCAGCAACAAGAACATCAGCGTCCAGCTGATCGACGATGTGAACGGCGTGACCGTCGCCTCTGCCTCCACGCTGGAGAAAGATCTGGGCGTCGTCGGCACAAACAACATCGAGGCCGCCAAGAAGGTGGGCGCGGCGATTGCCGAGCGCGCCAAGAAAGCCGGCGTGGAAGAAGCATATTTCGACCGCGGTGGTTTCCTGTTCCACGGCAAGGTGAAGGCTGTTGCCGACGCTGCCCGTGAAGCTGGCCTGAAGATCTAAACGACACGTAGGCGGCCCCCCGGTGGGGCCGTCTCGATGATCGGGGCCCGGTGGGGCACTGCGATCGTATCCACAAGGCGCGAGCCTGAAACAGAAAGGACAGCCAGACATGGCAGAACGTGATAACCGGGGTGGCCGCGGCCGCCGCGAAGAGCAAACACCGGAATTTGCCGACCGTCTGGTCGCGATCAACCGCGTGTCCAAGACCGTCAAGGGTGGTAAGCGCTTCGGCTTTGCCGCACTCGTCGTCGTCGGCGACCAGAAGGGTCGCGTCGGTTTCGGCAAGGGCAAGGCCAAAGAGGTCCCCGAGGCGATCCGCAAGGCAACCGAATCCGCCAAGCGCAACATGATCCGCGTCGCCCTCAAGGATGGCCGGACGCTGCACCACGACATGGAAGGCCGCCACGGCGCTGGCCGCGTCGTGATGCGTCAGGCTCCCGCAGGTACCGGTATCATCGCCGGTGGTCCAATGCGTGCCGTGTTCGAGATGCTGGGTGTGCAGGACGTCGTGTCCAAGTCGCTGGGTTCGCAGAACCCGTACAACATGATCCGCGCCACGCTGGACGGCCTCCGCAAGGAGCAGTCGCCCCGCAATGTGGCACAGCGTCGTGGCAAGAAGGTCGCCGACATTCTGCCAAAGCAGAACAACGTCGATCAGCAGTCTGACGTGGCACACAACGCCACCGAAGCCGAAGCAACCGCTGACGCGTAAGGAGTAGATGACAATGGCTAAAACAATCGTCGTCAAGCAGGTGGGTTCGCCCATCCGTCGCCCCGAAAAGCAGCGCAAAACGCTGATCGGCCTGGGCCTGAACAAGATGCATCGCACCCGCGAACTGGAAGACACACCTTCCGTCCGCGGCATGGTGAATTCGATCCCGCACCTGGTGCAGATCATCGAAGAAAAGGGCTAAGGCCTCTTTCAACGACAAGATTTTGGAACGCCCGCAGCAGCACGCTGCGGGCGTTCTGCGTTGCAGCATTTGCATGGCGGGTCTGAAGTTCTGTGCGTTGTGGGAATGTCTGGACGGTTCTATCTAACGGTCACGAGAGAGATAACCGGCCTGCACAGAACCGCGGGCACCTAAACCCGAAGGACGTACAGATGACTTTTGCAAGCACATTCAACACCGCCAACGCCGACAGCCTGATGGGCCGCCTGGCAACGACACTGCGCACCGCACGCGCCCGCCACAAGGCCTATGTGCGCACCCGTGACGAGCTGCACGCCATGTCCAGCCGCGAACTGGCCGACATCGGCATCAACCGCAGCATGATCCCCGCCGTCGCGCGCGAGGCCGCTGCACTGGCTGGCTAAGCCGCCACCGACGCAAGATTCAGGACGCCCTGCCAGTTTTGGCGGGGCGTTTTGCGTTTCAGGTCGCGACCCAAACTGCCGGTCGCCGGCCATTCTTGACGCGCTGCAGGTGCGCCGCTATACGCCGCCTGTCTGCACCCGTCGGGTGCGACTCACTGTAATGCCGTGTGCCTCGTTCCCGTCGCTGGGTGAGGTCCTCCGGCCAAGGAGATAGCGACAATGTTTAAACTGAACGAACTGTCCGACAACGAAGGCGCAACCCACCGCAAGAAGCGCGTTGGCCGCGGTGCAGGTTCCGGCAAAGGTAAGACCGGTGGCCGTGGTATCAAAGGTCAAAAGTCGCGCTCTGGTGTGGCGATCAAGGGCTATGAGGGCGGCCAGATGCCGCTGTACCAGCGCCTGCCCAAGCGTGGTTTCAACAACATCAACGCCAAGACCTATTCCGTCGTGAACCTGGGCCTGATCCAGAAATTCATCGACGCCGGCAAGATCGATGCCAGCAACGAGCTGACCGAGGACGCACTGATCGCATCCGGTCTGATCCGCCGCCGCAAGGACGGTATCCGCGTTCTGGCCAAGGGCGATCTGACGTCCAAGATCACGCTGAACGTGACTGGCGCATCCAAGGGTGCCATCGAAGCGGTCGAGAAGGCAGGTGGTTCCGTCACCGTCGCAGCCCCGAAAGCGGCCGCAGACGCCTGATCGCTTGTGGGTCAGGGAAACCTGCCCTAGATAGGATCAACGTTTTCCAAACGCCGCCGACCGGGAAACCGTTGGGCGGCGTTTTTATTATCGAAGAGGCCTTTGCATGGCATCCGCAGCAGAACAAATGGCATCCAACATGAGTTGGGGCGCTTTCGGCAAGGCGAAGGAACTTCGCAGCCGAATCCTTTTCACCATCGGACTTTTGTGTGTCTACCGTCTGGGCACCTATATCCCGGTGCCGGGGATCGACGGCGTGCAGTTGCGCGCCTTCATGGACGACGCGGCCGCCGGAATCGGTGGCATCCTGTCGATGTTCACAGGTGGTGCGCTGTCGCGGATGGGTATCTTTGCCCTGGGCATCATGCCTTATATTTCGGCCTCGATCATCGTGCAGCTGCTGGGCGCGATGTGGGAGCCGCTGAAAAACCTGAAAAAAGAGGGTGAGCAGGGGCGTCGCAAGATGAACCAGTACACCCGTTACGGCACCGTGGCACTGGCGACGGCGCAGGCTTACGGTTTGGCCAAGTCGCTGGAAGCGGGCGGTCTCGCCGCCGATCCGGGCCTGTTCTTTACCGCGAGCTGTGTGATCACCATCGTGGGTGGCACGATGTTCCTGATGTGGCTGGGTGAGCAGATCACCGCACGCGGTATCGGCAACGGTATTTCCTTGATCATTTTCGTCGGCATTATCGCCGAGGTTCCCGCCGCTCTGGCGCAATTCCTGAGCCAAGGCCGGTCCGGCGCAATCAGCCCCTTTGTCATCGTTGGCGTGATCGTGATGGTAATTGCGGTGCTGACATTCGTGGTGTTCATGGAACGGTCGCTGCGCAAGATCCACATCCAGTATCCACGCCAGCAACGCGGCATGAAGGTCTATGACGGATCGTCCAGCCACCTGCCGATCAAGGTGAACCCGGCTGGCGTGATCCCTGCGATTTTCGCAAGCGCATTGCTGCTGTTGCCGACCACGATCAGCACCTTCTCTGGCGGGTCCAACAGTCCGATCATGTCGGCGCTGCTGGCCTATTTCGGTCCGGGGCAGCCGTTGTATCTGTTGTTCTTTACGGTGATGATTGTGTTCTTCACCTACTTTTACACCCGTGAGGTCGCGTTCAAGACGGACGAGGTTGCCGAAAACCTGAAGAACCAGAACGGTTTCGTACCCGGTATTCGTCCGGGTCAGAAAACCAAGGAATACCTCGACTATGTTGTGACCCGTGTTCTGGTGCTGGGGTCCGGCTATCTGGCGCTGGTCGCGCTGTTGCCGGAAATCATCCGCAGCCAGTTCGCGATCCCGTTCTATTTCGGCGGAACATCCGTGCTGATTATCGTGTCGGTGGGGATGGACACGATCCAGCAGATACAGTCACATCTGCTGGCGCATCAGTATGAGGGACTGATCGAGAAATCACAGTTGCGCGGCAAGCGCGGCGGCACGAAGCGGAGGGGGCCAGCGCGCCGATGAACATTATCCTGTTGGGACCGCCGGGGGCGGGTAAGGGCACGCAAGCGCGTCGCCTGGTCGAAGAACGCAATCTGGTGCAGCTGTCCACAGGTGACATGCTGCGCGCCGCCCGGACATCGGGCACCGAGATGGGCCAGATGGTTGCCGGGGTCATGGACCGGGGCGAGTTGGTCACCGATGAGATCGTGATTGGTCTGATCCGCGAGCAACTGACCAACGACGACGGCGCTGACGGCTATATCTTTGACGGATTTCCCCGCACCCTGGCCCAGGCCGATGCGCTGGGTGATCTGCTGAAGGAACTGGGTGAGGATCTGGACCGCGTTGTCCTGATGGAAGTCGACGACGAGGCACTGGTCGCCCGGATCACGGCACGTTCGACCTGTGCCAACTGTGGTGAGGTCTACAACGACAACACCAAACCTGTCCCCGACGACGGCGTCTGCGTCAGCTGCGGCGAAAAGGCAGAGTTCACGCGCCGTTCGGACGACAACGAGGACAGCCTGAAAACCCGTTTGCTCGCCTATTACAAACAGACCAGTCCGCTGGTCGGTTACTACTATGCGAACGGCGACCTGAGCACGGTCGACGGCTTGCAGTCGATGGACGATGTATCGGCTGCGATCCGCGCTGCACTGACCTGATGCGCCAATGGTGAACAGGGGGTTGACCCCCTGTTGCCTTACTCCTAAACACCCGCATCCCGCGAGGGAATCATTCTTGGTGTCCGGGTCGCACCCACGCCGCCAAGATTACCTCATATGACACCGGCCTGCCGCGAAAATCGGTAGGCCTGCGTTGTGAAAAAAGGGTCTGGCATGACGGACCCGCAACGAAAAGGATTGCTATTTTGGCACGTATCGCTGGGGTTAACATCCCGTCTGGTAAGCGCGTTCCCATCGCACTGACCTATATCACCGGTATCGGCAACACGACCGCTGAAACCATCTGTGAAGCCGTTGGCATCGACCGCGCGCGCCGCGTGAACGACCTGTCCGACGCCGAAATCCTCAAGGTGCGCGAGTATATCGACGAGCATCTGACAGTCGAGGGTGACCTGCGTCGTGAGACCCAGATGAACATCAAGCGCCTGATGGACCTCGGTTCGTACCGTGGCCTGCGTCACCGCCGGAACCTGCCGGTTCGCGGTCAGCGGACCCACACCAACGCACGCACGCGCAAGGGCCCCGCAAAGGCCATCGCCGGCAAGAAGAAATAAGGAGCCTCCATCATGGCACGTGATACTCGTCGTGGGGGCAAGAAGAAGGTCTCCAAGAACATCGCCGCTGGTGTGGCGCATGTGAACTCTTCGTTCAACAACACGAAAATCCTGATTTCCGACGTTCAGGGCAATGCAATTGCGTGGTCCTCTGCCGGTACCATGGGTTTCAAGGGGTCGCGTAAATCGACACCCTATGCCGCCCAGATGGCCGCAGAAGACGCCGGTAAGAAAGCACAGGACCACGGCGTGAAAACGCTGGAAGTCGAAGTGCAGGGCCCCGGTTCCGGCCGCGAAAGCGCGCTGCGCGCTCTGGCCGCCGTCGGTTTCAACATCACCTCGATTCGTGATGTGACCCCGATGGCCCACAACGGCTGCCGCCCCCCAAAGCGTCGCCGCGTCTAAGCCTATTTATGGTGATGGGGCCGTGCATCCGCACGGCCCCGTTGCGCCGTTTTGAAACCTCGAGCGTCGGACCTTTTGGACATAGGGTCGGGCAAGGATGGAGGGACATATGATCCACAAGAACTGGGCCGAATTGATTAAACCGTCGCAACTGGACGTCAAGCCGGGCAACGACCCCGCACGCCAGGCGACCGTGACCGCCGAACCGCTGGAACGCGGCTTTGGTCTGACGTTGGGCAACGCGCTGCGCCGCGTTCTGATGTCGTCGCTGCAAGGCGCTGCCATCACCGCCGTCCAGATCGACAACGTCCTGCACGAATTTTCGTCCGTGGCCGGTGTGCGTGAAGACGTGACCGACATCGTTCTGAACCTCAAGGGCGTCGCGATCCGCATGGACGTCGAAGGCCCCAAGCGTCTGAGCGTTCAGGCCAAGGGTCCGGGCATCGTGACGGCCGGCGATATCTCGGAAACGGCCGGGATCGAGATCCTGAACAAGGATCACGTGATCTGTCACCTGGATGACGGCGCCGATCTGTACATGGAACTGACCGTCAACACCGGTAAGGGCTATGTCGCCGCCGACAAGAACAAGCCCGAGGATGCGCCAATCGGCATGATCGCCATCGATGCGATCTATTCCCCGGTCAAAAAGGTCAGTTATGACGTGCAGCCCACCCGTGAGGGCCAAGTGCTGGACTATGACAAACTGACGATGAAAATCGAAACAGATGGTTCGCTGACCCCCGACGATGCAGTGGCCTATGCCGCGCGTATCCTTCAGGATCAGTTGCAGGTCTTCGTCAACTTTGATGAGCCGGAATCCGCATCCGCCGGTGGCGATGACGATGGTCTGGAATTCAACCCGCTGCTGCTGAAGAAGGTCGACGAACTGGAACTGTCTGTCCGTTCGGCAAATTGCCTCAAGAACGACAACATCGTCTATATCGGCGATCTGATCCAGAAAACCGAAGCCGAAATGCTGCGCACGCCGAACTTTGGCCGCAAGTCCCTGAACGAGATCAAGGAAGTGCTGTCCGGCATGGGTCTGCACCTTGGCATGGACGTCGAGGACTGGCCGCCAGACAACATCGAAGACCTGGCCAAGAAGTTCGAAGACCAGTTCTAAGAGCTACGCGCCCTGGTCACGATCGGGGCGCGACAATGCCCGCAATGGCGGGGAAGATCCGGGCATGGTGCCCCAATAACGGAGCTACGCGTCATCGCATCGCGGGCCCATCATAAAACGTAATGGAGACTTAACATGCGTCACGCACGTGGATACCGCCGCCTGAACCGCACCCATGAACACCGCAAGGCGCTGTTCGCGAACATGGCTGGCTCGCTCATCGAACATGAGCAGATCAAGACAACCCTGCCCAAGGCCAAAGAACTCAAGCGCGTCATCGACAAGCTGATCACGCTGGGCAAGCGCGGCGACCTGCACGCCCGCCGCATGGCCAATGCGCAACTGAAGCAGGAAATGCACACAGCGAAACTGTTCGAAATCCTGGGGCCACGCTACCAGGACCGTCAGGGCGGCTACTGCCGCGTTCTGAAGGCCGGTTTCCGTTATGGCGACATGGCCCCGATGGCGATCATCGAACTGGTCGACCGCGACCGTGATGCCAAGGGCGCATCGGACAAGGCACGTCTGGCCGAAGAAGATTCCGCCGAAAGCTAAGCTGACGGCAGTTCGTCAAAGAGGCCCGGTCGCAAGATCGGGCCTTTTTTGTGTTTAAGGGTCAAAAATTCGCCACGCGGCGAAAATATCTATTAGAAACAATTTTATAAAACCGCAGCATACTGTCGGTGACCCAATATAGATCAGGCCATGACCGTCCAATCCGAAATCGAACGCCACACGCGCGAACTGGTAAAAATGGCCCCGTCGGGGCTGTTCTATGCGCTGCATTTTCGGTTCGCGCTGCCCCTGATGCACTATCACAGCTATCCGCGCGACTGGACCGACCGCTATACCGAACGGGCCTATGCGCTGCGCGATCCGGTCATTCTATGGGGGTTTGGGAATTCCGGTACCGCCCGGTGGTCGGATATCCAGCTACCTGATCCGGAGAACATCATAGGGCAGGCTCGCGAATTCGGCATGAACTACGGATTTGTCGTGGCAACGGGGTCAATCAAGTCTAGGACCATTGCGTCCGCCGCCCGCGCAGATCGCGAATTCACGCAGAGCGAAATCACCCAGTTCGCCAAGACGATCGAGACGATGCATCGTCTGGTTGAACCACCCGGTTCGCTGTCCGCCGCACAGATCGAGGCGCTGGCGCTGATCGCGGGTGGGGATCGCCATGCCGCCGCTGCTGCAAAGCTGGGCATTTCAGAAAGCGCTCTCAAGGCGCGACTTGCTGCCGCACGTACCAATCTGAAAGCAAGAACAACGGTTGAGGCGATCCAGAGGGCCCGCAACTACAAGTTGCTCTAAACACTTTTTTAAGCATGACTCCGAAACGATGACCAGCCGTCGTCGCCATTTCATTCATCGGAGAAACAATCATGCAAGCAACCACGCTATCCTTTGCGAATCTGCACAATCATGGCGAGCTTTTCGCCAACATCCTGCGCGCACGGCGCGAATCATTCATCGTGCGAAACAACTGGAAACTGCCCGAGAGCATGGGCATGGAATTCGACCAGTATGATACACCTGCGTCACGTTGGCTCGCGGTTCATGATGTCGATGGGCGGGTGCTGGCGGGCGTGCGTCTGACACCGACAACCGCGCAATGCGGTGTCTATTCCTACATGATCCGCGATGCGCAAAACGGGCTGTTGTCGTCGATCCCCGATGACCTGTTGTTTGGCGCGGCACCTGTCGACAGCGGTACGTGGGAGGTCACGCGCGGCTTCATCGTTCATGACCTGCCCGCAGCCCAGCGTCAGCGGGTCCGCATCCGGCTGGTGAACCAGATGCTGCGCACCGCCCGCACCGAAGGGATCGGCCGCATGATCGCGCTGTTGCCGTCGAACTGGGGTCGTTGGGCCGGGCGCTGCCATCTGACGATGGAACCCGCAGGGCGCAACATGAACATGGGCGGGATCGACTATCAGGCCGTCTGGATCGGATTTGCCCGCCAGATGCACTGACGCTTTGCCAAGTTGCCGGGCAAGGCCTATCTGTCGCAGATGGCTGATTTGTTCGACTCTGACCCTCCTCCCGCGAAACCTGCCGGTCCGCGCCCCCTTGCGGATCGGCTGCGGCCGCGCGCCTTGTCGCAGGTGATCGGGCAGCAGCAGGTGCTGGGACCGGATGCACCGCTGGGCGCGATGCTGGCGTCTGGCAGTTTGTCGTCACTGGTGTTCTGGGGGCCGCCGGGCGTCGGCAAGACGACGATTGCGCGGCTGCTGGCGAATGAATCCGACCTGCATTTTGTTCAGATTAGTGCAATTTTCACCGGCGTGCCAGACCTGCGCAAGGTGTTCGAGGCGGCCAAGATCAGGCGCGCGAACGGGCAGGGCACGCTGTTGTTCGTGGACGAGATCCACCGGTTCAACAAGGCGCAGCAGGACGGATTTCTGCCGTATATGGAGGATGGCACTATCCTGTTGGTCGGTGCCACGACGGAAAATCCCAGTTTCGAACTGAACGCCGCGCTTTTGTCGCGGTCGCAGGTGCTGATCCTGACGCGGCTGAACGAGGATGACCTCGAACTGCTGGCCCAGCGGGCCGAGGCGGAACTGGGTCGTGGGCTGCCGCTGGATGCGCCGGCGCGTGCGGCGCTTATCAACATGGCAGACGGTGACGGGCGGTCGCTGCTGAACCTGATCGAACAGATCGCGGGCTGGAAAACGGACAAACCGCTGGGCGTCGATACCCTGACCAGCCGCTTGATGAAGCGGGCGGCGAAATACGACAAATCCGGCGACGAGCATTACAACCTGATTTCGGCCTTGCACAAATCCGTGCGGGGATCGGACCCTGATGCAGCACTGTACTGGCTGGCCCGGATGCTGACCGGCGGCGAGGACCCGCGATACCTGGCGCGGCGTATCGTGCGGATGGCGGTCGAGGATATCGGACTGGCCGATCCGCAGGCACAACACATCTGCCTGCAAGCCTGGGAAACCTATGAACGGCTGGGCAGTCCAGAGGGCGAATTGGCGCTGGGGCAGGCGGTGACCTATCTGGCGCTCGCGCCGAAATCCAACGCGGGCTACGTCGCGTTCAAGGCCGCCATGGTGGCCGCGAAAAAGACCGGATCCGAACCGCCGCCGGCCCATATCCTGAACGCACCGACCACGCTGATGAAAGAGCAGGGGTTCGGCGCGGGCTATGCTTATGACCACGACGCAGAGGACGGGTTTTCCGGTCAGGACTATTTCCCCGAAGGCATGAAGCGCGGCATCTACTATCTGCCCGTCGATCGCGGGTTCGAGCGTGATCTGAAAAAGCGGCTGGATTTCTTTGCCGGGTTGCGGGCCAAGCGCAAGGCCCGTCAGAATTGACTTCTACCGCGTCAGGGGCCAGAGAGCGCGGATGATTTTGACAGGCATCTCTGTGGCATTGGGCGGCGCGATTGGCGCGACCCTGCGGTGGCTGACCGGGCTGTGGGCGCTGCGCGTCATGGGGCCGGGATTCCCGTGGGCCACGTTGTGCGTCAACGTGGTCGGGTCGTTCCTGATGGGGGTGCTGGTCGTGGTGCTGGCGGAACGGTCCGGCAATCGGTTCGCACCGTTGCTGATGACCGGGGTGCTGGGTGGGTTCACCACGTTTTCCGCGTTTTCACTGGACGCGATCCGCCTGATCGAGACGGGCCAGCTGGGGCTGGCGGGATTATATGTGGGGGCCAGCGTGGGCGTGGCCCTGTTGGCGCTGTTCGCGGGCCTGATCGTGACAAGGATGATGATATGAGTGGTGTACAAACACGCACAATCGGTGACGACGATGGCGATCAGCGGGTGGACCGCTATCTGCGGCGGCTGTTCCCGCACCTGACGCAGGGGCGCATCGAAAAGATGTGCCGTAAGGGCGACGTGCGCGTCGACGGCGGCCGGGTGAAATCCAATACCCGGCTGGAGGTGGGGCAAACGATCCGCATCCCGCCGCTGCCGACCGAGGAACAGGTCGCCGCCGAACGATCCTTGCTGAAACAGGGTGTGACCAAGGCGGATGCCGCGCTGATCCAGTCCTGCGTGATCTACCGCGACGATCATATCATCGCGATCAACAAACCGGCGGGGCTGGCGACGCAGGGCGGATCGAAAACCACGCGGCACGTGGACGGTATGGCCGAGGCGCTGACCTTTGGTTACGATGAAAAGCCGCGTCTGGTGCACCGGCTGGACCGCGACACCAGCGGCGTGCTGCTGCTGGCGCGCACGCGCATGATGGCCAAGGCGCTGACAGAGAACCTCAAGCATCACGCGACGCGCAAGATCTACTGGGCCGCTGTTGCCGGCACACCGCATCCGCGCGCGGGCACGATCAAATACGGTCTGGTCAAGGCGGGCGGTCACGGCCATCACGGCGAGGGTGAAAAGATGCACTGCATCCACCCGCGCGAGGTCGACACGACCGAAGGTGCAAAACGCGCGACGACGGATTACGCCGTGCTGGATACCTTGGGTGGTCGCGCGTCCTGGGTGGCGCTGGTCCCGATCACGGGGCGCACGCACCAGCTGCGCGCCCATATGGCCGAGATGGGGCATCCGATCATCGGTGACGGCAAATACGGCGGGTCGAGCCAAGAAAACCTGGGCGATGGTTGGGGCGCTGGCATGGGCGGCGACATCAGCCGCAAGATGCACCTGCACGCCCGGTCGCTGACGATCGAACATCCCGAAACCGGTGCCATTCTGCATCTGACAGCACCCATGCCCGACCACATGAAACGCACCTGGGACTTTGTGGGCTGGGTCGAGGCGCATGCGCCCGTCGATCCGTTCAACATGCCTGACTGATGGACCTGCGGCTGGTCATATTCGACGTGGACGGCACGCTGGTGAACAGCCGCGCCGCCATCGTTCATGCCATGCGGGCAGGCTTTGCTGCCGTGGGGCGCGATTATCCGGGAGACGCCGCCTGCCTGCGCGGCGTCGGCCTGTCGGTCGACGTGATGTTTCGCGCACTCGTGCCCGATGCACCGGACACAGAACTGGTCGCACTGCGCAGTGCCTATCAGCAGGCCTATTACGATCACCGCGCCTCACTCGGGAGTGAGGCGATGGCACCATTCTACGACGGTGCCCGCGACGCGTTGGACCGGTTCCGCGCGCAGGACACGCTCTTGATGGCGGCGGCGACAGGGAAATCGCTGCGCGGCATGCAGGCGATGATCGCGGATCACGGGCTGGTGGGCTATTTCCAAAGCGTGCAGACTGCTGACCATCATCCGTCCAAGCCGCATCCGTCCATGATCCATCAGGTGCTGTCGGATACCGGTGTCGAGCCTGCACGCGCGGTCATGGTGGGCGATACCAGTTTCGACATGCAGATGGGACGGGCGGCAGGCGTCGCGACCATCGGTGTCAGCTGGGGCTATCATCCGCCAGAGGCACTGGACGCCGACCGGATCATCACCGATTTCGCGCAGCTCGACGCGGCTGTCGATGCGCTGACAGGAGGACACCCATGAGTGACTGGGCACCGAAACGATTCTGGACCATGGCCGAGGTCGTGACCCGTGACGGCGGATTCGCCGTCGATCTGGACGGTCGCCCCGTCAAGACGCCTTACAAGACACCTCTGGTGATGCCGACCCGCGCCCTGGCAGAGGCGGTGGCGTCCGAATGGCAGGCCCAGGTCGAGCTGATCGACCCCCAGACCATGCCCGTGACCCGTGCCGCAAATTCCGCGATAGACAAGGTGATGCCGCAACGTGCCGAGGTCGCCGCGATGCTGGCGGTCTATGCCGAAACCGATCTGCTATGCTACCGCGCGACCGCCCCAGAGGCGCTGATCGCGCAGCAGGATGCGGCGTGGAACCCCTGGCTTTCCTGGGCGGCGCAGGCATTGGATGCCCCCCTGCATGTGACGGCGGGGATCATGCCGATCGAGCAGCCCGCTGAATCGTTGCAGCGCCTGCACGACCGGGTCGCCGCATTTGATGCCTGGGAGCTGACAGGATTCCATGACCTGGTGCAGCTGTCGGGATCGCTTGTTCTGGCGCTGGCGGTGGCTGCGGGCAAGTTGACCCCTGATGAGGCCTGGACCCTGAGCCGGATTGACGAGGATTTCCAGATCAGCCAGTGGGGCGATGACGAAGAGGCCACCCATGTGGCCGAGATCAAAGCGCAGGCGTTTTCCGACGGTGCCCGATTCATGGTCATGGCCCGGTCCGTTTAGCAGTCAATCCCGCCCATTTGGGCAGCAGATGTCGAATGAATGGGCATTTGACACGCTGTCTTGTGCAACATGCCCTTGACCTTTCGGCGGCTTATCGCCCAGTTTGTATGCAGGTGAAGGATCAACCTTCTTACCGCTAACGTCCGTCTGGACGAAATAATTGGCTGCCCCCGATGTGGGGCGGGAACTCAGGAAGAGGTATACATGAAAAAGACGATTTTTCTCGGAACGCTGACCGTTGCCGGTCTGTGTGCTGCCGCTGCAAGTGCGGCAACACTTGACGACGTCAAGGCACGCGGCAATCTGAACTGTGGTGTGACGACTGGTCTGACCGGTTTCGCAGCACCCGACGCAAACGGCGTCTGGGAAGGTTTCGACGTCGACGTGTGCCGTGCCGTCGCTGCCGCGATCTTTGGCGATGAGAACGCTGTCGAATTCGTCCCGACAACCGGCGAAACCCGTTTCACCGCACTGTCGTCCGGCGAAATCGACCTGTTGGCGCGTAACACCACGTGGACCATGTCCCGTGACACCGACCTGAAGTTCGATTTCATCGGCGTGAACTACTACGACGGTCAGGGCTTCATGGTCCCGCGCGAGCTGGGTGTGACCTCTGCCAAGGAACTGGACGGTGCCACCGTGTGCATCCAGACCGGCACCACGACCGAGCTGAACCTGGCCGACTACTTCCGCGCCAACAACATCAGCTATGAGCCGGTTCCGATCCAGACCAACGCCGAAGCACAGCAGCAGTATCTGGCTGGTGCATGTGACGTCTATACGACGGACGCATCCGGCCTTGCCGCAACCCGTGCGACGTTCGAGGCACCCGCAGACCACGTGCTGCTGCCCGAAATCATCTCCAAGGAACCGCTGGGCCCGCTGGTCCGTCACGGTGACAACGAGTGGGGCGATCTGACGATGTGGGTGCTGAACGCACTGATCGCGGCCGAAGAGCTGGGCATCACCTCTGCAAACATCGCTGACATGTCTGCTGCACCGACCAACAACCCTGAAGTGAACCGTATCCTGGGCACCGAAGGCGAGCTGGGCACGATGATCGGCCTCGAAGCTGACTGGGCCAAGAACGCGATCATGGCCGGCGGCAACTACGGCGAGATCTTTGAGCGCAACATCGGTGAGAACACCCCGATCGGTCTGGCGCGTGGTCTGAACGCACAGTGGACCGACGGCGGCCTGCTGTACGCACCTCCGTTCCGCTAAAACGTTAGGCAAAGGCCCGGCAAATTGCCGGGCCTTTCGCCACAGCGACCCAAAAACAAAAAAATGCAGAACTGACCGTGGTGCGCTGGTCTAAACCCGTGCACCTATTTGATCGTTAGCACTGCAACCGGGAGACACCCTATGTCATCGATGTCGGAAAACCCGCCGCGCAACAGTTTCCACCTGAGCCAACTTATCTACGACACACGTTACAGGTCCATGACGATTCAGGTCGTGACACTGGGTCTGGTGTGCGTCGGAATCTGGTGGCTGGTGGACAACCTGCTGGCCAACCTCACGGATCTGGGCATCGAGCCGAGTTTCAGCTTTTTGAGCAGCCGTGCCGGATACGACATCGGGATGACGCTGATTCCCTATTCCTCGGCCAGTTCGCATCTGGATGCGGCCTATGTCGGTATTCTGAACACATTGCTTGTGGCCGCGCTCGGGATTGTGCTCGCGACCGTGCTTGGCGTGATCGCAGGGGTCCTGCGCCTGTCGAAAAACTGGCTGGTCAGCCGTCTGATGGCTGTCTACGTCGAGGCATTCCGCAACGTACCGCTGCTGCTGTGGATCGTGCTGATCTACGCGGTGATGAGCGAATCAACCCCGCAGCCGCGCGATTTCCGCGAAGGTGGCGGCGCTTCGATGATCTGGGACGCTATCGCGATCACCAATCGCGGCGTCTATGTTCCCGGGCCGGTCTGGGGGGCGAATTCCGGTATTCTGGTGGCCATCTTTGCCGCGTCCCTGGTTGGTGCCTTTGTCTATCGCCGCTGGGCCAAGAAACTGTTGTTCGACACAGGGCGCCTGTTGCCACTGGTCTGGCCCGCGATCCTGATCGCGATCGTGCCTTCCATCCTGTTTTATTTCATCCTGGGCCGTCCGGTGACGCTGGATTACCCCGCGCTGGGTGGCTTCAATTTCAGTGGCGGATTGCAGATCAGCACGCCGCTGGTCGCACTGTGGCTGGCGTTGGCGCTGTATACGGGCGCGTTCATCACCGAAATCGTCCGGGCCGGTATCCTGGCCGTGTCCAAGGGGCAGTCCGAGGCATCCGAGGCGCTGGGCATGCGTGCCAACCGCACCATGAGCCTGGTGATACTGCCTCAGGCGATGCGGGTCATCATCCCGCCGCTGACGTCGCAATATCTGAACCTGACCAAGAACTCTTCGCTGGCGATTGCCGTGGGTTACCCGGATGTGCGGGCCACGCTGGGTGGCATCACGCTGAACCAGACGGGCCGCGCGCTGGAATGCATGTTGCTGCTGGGCCTGTTCTACCTCGCGCTGTCGCTGATCATCTCTTTCGTGATGAACATCATCAACAATTCCATGAAGCTGGAGGAGCGTTAAGATGAGCGATACCGACGCACACGTCACGAACGCCTATTTCCGCGAAACCATGATCGCTCAGCAACCGCCACCCGCGACGGAAACCGGGGCGATCAAGTGGTTGCGCGAAAACCTGTTTCCCACGTGGCTGAACGCCATCGGGACCGTGGTTTCGCTGTATGTGATCTATTTCATCCTCAGCCATGTTGCGCCCTGGTTCCTGAACGGGATCTGGAACGCGTCGTCGTTGTCGGAATGCCGCGAAATCCGCGACGCAACGCTGGGGCCGGATGCCTCTGCTGCCTGTTTCGCCGTGATCAGCGACCGCTGGCAGCAGCTGTTGTTCGGATTCTATCCGTCCGAGGCCTATTGGCGGCCCGTTGTGGCGCTGGTGATCCTGCTGGCCGGTCTGGCACCGGTGCTGTTCGGGTCGATCCCGCGCCGGTTCATGGCATTTTCGCTGGCGTCGCCGTTCATCATCTTTTTCCTGCTGTGGGGCGGGTCCATCTGGCTGCCGATCATGGCTGCGGTCGGTTTCGTCATCGGGTTCTATGTCGCGCGGGCGCTGGCATCGGTAAATCAGATCGTCGCTGTTCTGGGAGCGATCATCGTGCCGATCCTCTATTGGTTCGTCGTGATGATGCCGCTGGTGAACATCCTGCAAGGTATTCTGCCCATCGGCATCATGGCCATCGAATCCAAGCAATTCGGCGGCTTCATGTTGTCCATCGTCATAGGTGTGGCTGCCATCGTGCTGTCGCTGCCTTTGGGGATCATCCTCGCACTGGGCCGCGCGTCCGATCTGTTCATCGTGAACAAGCTGTCGGTCGGTTTCATCGAGGTCATCCGCGGTGTGCCGCTGATCGTCTGGCTGTTCACCGCATCGCTGCTGCTGAACTATTTCCTGCCGCCGGGCACCACGTTTGACCTGACACTGCGCGTCATCATCATGGTGACACTGTTTTCGGCGGCCTATATCGCCGAGGTCGTGCGCGGTGGTCTGGCCGCCGTGCCCAAGGGCCAGTACGAAGGCGCGGACAGCCTTGGTCTGGATTACTGGCAGTCGATGCGTCTGATCGTGCTGCCGCAAGCGCTGAAAATCTCGATCCCTGGAATCGTGAACACCTTTATCGGGTTGTTCAAGGATACCACGCTGGTCGTGTTCATCGGCCTGCTGGACCCGCTGGGTCTGACCAATTCGATCCGCGCCAGCACCGACTGGAACGGGATCTATTGGGAACTCTATGTCTTTATCGGTCTGCTGTTCTTTGTCGCCTGCTACGCGATGGGCCGATATTCCATGTACCTGGAGCGCAAGCTTCAGCGTGAAAACCGCTAAGGGAGGCCAGACATGTCTGAAGCCGTTCAGGACCGCACCATCAACCGCAGCCAGATGAAGGTCAGCGACGAGGTTGCGATCGAAATCAGCAACATGAACAAGTGGTACGGCACGTTTCACGTGCTGCGCGACATCAACCTGACCGTGCAACGTGGCGAGCGTATCGTCATCTGCGGCCCGTCGGGGTCCGGCAAATCGACGCTGATCCGCTGCATCAACCGTCTGGAAGAACACCAGAAGGGCAGCATCATCGTCGACGGCACGGAACTGTCTTCCGACCTGAAAAATATCGACAAGATCCGGTCAGAGGTCGGCATGTGCTTTCAGCACTTCAACCTGTTCCCGCATCTGACGATCCTGGAGAACTGCACGCTTGCCCCGATCTGGGTGCGCAAGACGCCCAAGAAAGAGGCCGAAGCCACGGCGATGCATTTCTTGGAAAAGGTCAAGATTCCGGATCAGGCGCACAAATATCCCGGCCAGCTGTCCGGTGGTCAGCAGCAGCGCGTCGCCATCGCGCGGTCGCTGTGCATGAAACCGCGGATCATGTTGTTCGACGAACCGACCTCGGCGCTGGACCCCGAGATGATCAAGGAAGTGCTTGATACCATGATCGAGCTGGCGGAAGAGGGCATGACCATGCTGTGCGTGACGCACGAAATGGGATTTGCGCAGGCCGTCGCCAACCGGGTCATTTTCATGGACCAAGGTCAGATCGTCGAACAGAACGAGCCTAAGGAATTCTTTAACAACCCGCAGTCGGACCGGACTAAGCTGTTCCTGAGCCAGATCCTGGGCCACTAGGGTCGGTTTTGCCGTTGGCAAAACCGATGCCTCCGGCGGGGATATTTTCGACCAGAAGAAGTGAGGGTCGCACTAGGGGTGCGGCCCTTATGCGTTCAGGGAACGTGGGGTCACGAAGGCGGTGCAGATGCCCGTGGTGATGCTGGACCAATCCGGCACATCAAAGGTCAGAACTGTGGTTGCGGATGTCGGATAGCTGTCAAAACGCGGGTCAGTCGGGGGCTGGCGGGCGAGTCTTGTGGCTAGATCACCAATCCCGGGGTTATGGGCGATGACGGCTATGCTCGCGGCCGTCTGTTTCGCAATGTGCCGCAGCAGCACGTCGCTGGACGCAAGATAAAGCGCATCCACCAGCTTCAGTGTGCCGGGCAAATCGAGCGCTGTTGCCGTTTCACGTGTGCGCTGTGCCGATGAGCACAGGATGACGTCGGGGGCGTGCCCCTGAGCGCGCAGCCATGCGCCCATCGCGGCGGCGTCGGTGCGCCCGCGGTCCGTCAGGGTACGGTCGTAGTCGTCCAGCGCGTCGTCGTCCCAGCCAGATTTCCCGTGCCGGATCAGGATCAGCTTGTGCGTCACGTGGCGTTGCCGCGGGTTTTGACACGCGATTCAGAGCTGCGGATGATCGAACCCGCGCCATGTTCGGTGAACAGTTCCAAGAGTGATGCATTGGGGAGGCGTCCGTCCAGGATCACGACGGCGCGCACGCCATCCTCGATCGCCTTGAGCGCGGTTTCGGTTTTCGGGATCATGCCGCCCGCGATCACGCCGTCCTGCGTCATCTGGCGGACCTGTTCGGGCGACAGTTGGGTGACAACCTTGCCATCCGCATCCTTGACCCCTGACACATCGGTCAGCAACAGCAGGCGGTCCGCCTGAAGTGCCCCGGCAATCGCGCCAGCGGCCGTGTCGCCGTTCACGTTGAAGGTTTCCAAGCTGTTCATGCCGGTGGCGACGGGGGCCACGACGGGGATTATGCCCGCACCATAAAGGTCGCGCAGCACCTGCACGTTCATTTCGACAGGGCGGCCCACAAACCCCAGTTCGGGATCGTCGGCCTCTGCGACCATGAGGTCGTCGTCCTTGCCCGAGAGGCCGACAGCGCGGCCTCCTTCGTCCATGATCGCCTGCACGATGCGTTTGTTGACAAGGCCGGTCAGCACCATTTCGACCACTTCGACCGTGGCCTGATCGGTGACGCGTTTGCCGCGGATAAATTCGGATTTGATGCCCAGCTTGTCCAGCATCTGGTTGATCATCGGGCCGCCGCCGTGAACCACGACCGGGTTCATGCCCACCTGTTTCATCAAAACGATATCGCGGGCAAAGCTGGCCATTGCATCCGCATCGCCCATGGCGTTGCCGCCGAATTTGACGACGACCACAGCACCTGCGTAGCGCTGCAGGAATGGCACTGCCTCAGACAGTGTCCGTGCCGTGCTGATCCAGTCCCGGTCCATATTCTGCGCCCTCATCGCCTGTGCTCCCGTTCGAAACTTGGCAGACGGTAGACGAGGGCGCGTGCGGCCTCAAGCGGGGATCACTTGGGCAGCGGGTCCTGCGCGGCAAACCAGGCAGCAACGTCATGGCGTTCCTGCACGTTCATGTCGCGGGCGATGCCGTGCATGGGGCTGAGACTGTAAAGACCCGTATTCGCGTCGGACCCGAGAGCCTGCAGGCGGTTTTCGATATATCGACCGGCTTGTCCGTGCAGGCGCCCCACGATCGGCAGATCTTCCGTGGGTTCGGCACCGTGGCAGGACAGGCAGGCGGGGATATTTTTGTCCGCGATGCCGTTCTGCGCGATCAATTGGCCGTTGGTGATTTCGGCAGCGGTCGCGAAGGGGTCGGACGGTGCAGGTGATGGCTGCGCGACGGCGTTGCCAAAGTATTGGGCAAGGTCGGTCTTGTCCTGATCCGACAAGCGCCCGGCCACCATCGACATCGTTTCGTTGTCGCGTTCGCGCGCATGAAAGGCGCGCAGTTGCTGGGCAAGGTACGTGGCGGTCTGGATCGTCAGGTTCGGAAATTCGCCCGAATCCACGCCCACGCCGGATTCGGTGTGACATTCGGCGCAGACCTGTCCCACGATCGTTTCGGCATTCGCCAGATCGGCGGTGGCCATGGTCAGGGCTGGTGCCGTTTCACCCGCCGGCTGTGCTGCGAAGTAGGCGGCGAGGTTGGCGCGGTCCTCGGGCGTCAGCGCCTGGCTGATGTGGCCCATCGGCTGCCACGCGCCGTCACCATACCAGGTGCCTGTGGCGAATTGGTCCAGCTTGTTGCGCAGGTAGGCCTCTGATTGGCCGGAAATGCCGGGGACGACCATGTTGGCCTGTGCTGCGATGTTCTGGTGGCACGTATAGCAGGCCGGGATGACGACGTCCGGCTTGCCCATCAGCGCGATCTGTTCACCGGCGGCGAGATCGGCGGCAGAGGCCTGATCCTGCGGCGACGGCACATCGGGCAGGCTGTCATAATAGGCGGCGAGGCCGTCGATCTGGTCGTTCGTCAGGCTGGCGGCGACGGTCATCATGATGCCAGAGGGCCGGGCACCGGATGCGTATTCGCGCAGCGCCTTGGCCAGATAGTCGGCCGATTGAACGGTCAGGTTCGGGGCAAGGCCCAGCGTCGGGCTGCCGCTGCCGTCGGCACCGTGGCAGGACGTGCAGGTTGCGATGATATCGTTGTTGCTGGCGTATTCGTGCCAGCCTGTGCCCGGGGCCGCGTAGAGGTATTCGTCGATCGGGTAGGCTTGGGGACCGCGATCCATCGGGCCAAGTGCGACCGGTGCCTCGAACGGCAACGCGGGCGCACCTTCGGGCATGGTGCGGGTGGTGCCGGCGATATATTCCTCTGCAGTCATGTTGGGCAGATTGCGGATGAACGCCACGACAGACCAGATTTCGTCAAAATTGCTGTCGGCAGGCCAGGACGGCATGGCCGAGAATTTCACCCCGTTACGCAGGATCACATAGAGCTGTTCGTCAGAGAACTGGTCGACGACGGCGGGCAGGTGCTGCGGGCGCGGGCGTTGTGACAGGGCGATTGGCGATTGTCCCAGTTCCGGGCCACCGTGGCAGCTGGAACAGACGTTGTTGTAGTGCTGCATGCCAAGGGCGATGCGTTCCGGGGACATCAGGTCATCGGGGGCGGTGAACTGTTCGGCAGTGCGTGCGGTGGACCGTTTGAACACAAAGTGCAGAAGCTGCGTCGTCACCTGCATGTGCGGGGTGCGGGCAGATATGGGCATCAAGCCGAGGCTGATGGCCGCGACCCCCAAAATCCCCACCACGACGCCTGCGGCGGCAACCACGGCAAAGAACTTTTTCCAAAAAGCGCGCGTAAACTGATCAAACATGACAAAGGCTCCTGACCCAACACGTCTGAGTTAGGCCACGATCGCACCGTGTCGCGTAAAAACCGGATTTTATTTCAGATGGTCGCGATGATGGCGCGCAGCACGTCGATTCCATCACCCTTGTCAGAACTGGTCAAAATCAGTTCCGGGTAGGCGGCAGGGTGTTTGGCGAGCGCCGCGCGGGTCTTGGCCAATGATTCTTCCAGTGCCGCACCTCGGACCTTGTCGATCTTGGTCATCACGACCTGGAATGTCACCGCGGATCGGTCCAACAGCGTCATGATTTCCTCGTCCACGGCCTTGGCCCCGTGCCGTGCGTCGATCAGCACAAAGACCCGGCGCAGGGTCGGACGGCCCGAGAGGTATTGTTTCAGCAGGGCCTGCCATTTTGCGACGACGGCGACAGGCGCATTGGCGAAACCGTAGCCGGGGAGGTCGACCACATAGAGGTCACCAGCCGTGAAAAAGTTGATTTCCTGCGTGCGGCCCGGCGTATTGGATGCACGGGCAAGCCCCTTGCGGCCCGTCAGCGCGTTGATGAGGGACGATTTGCCCACGTTCGACCGCCCGGCAAAGCAAACCTCGAGCCGGTCGGCCTCTGGCAGGCCGTCCATGGCGACGACGCCTTTGACGAATTCGGTTTCGCCGGCGAACAGCAGACGGCCCTTTTCCAGGGCTGCGTCGTCGGGGCGTTCTGCCTCGGGGAAGGGTAGTTGCATCAGATCACCTCTGCCGTGTCGCCAAGTGCGATTGTGCCGCCTTGGGCGACGGTGGCGTAAACGCCAAAATCCGTATGACCGAACCTATCGCGCAATACTGCGACAGTATCCAGATCACGCTGGCCCGTCACGGGGTTTGCACGGGTATGCGCGCAACGTTCGATCGGGTCGCCGATGTCGAGGACGACGTCACCGATCCGCAGGCTGCGGCCATACCAGTTGAATTCGTCCCATGCGGCAAAACCGTCCAGCCAGACGTTGCCACGCCAGCGGGTCTGTTCCAGCGCACCGCCGCATGCGTCAGCGACGGCGGCATGGCTGGCGGTCGACATCAGCGAGAGGCTGGGGAAATCGCTGTCGGTCATGCCGCGGTCGCCTGCGCTGACGATGCTCTGCGGCTGCGGGCCGTCACCGGTCAACGGCGCGACCCATTCGAGGAACCGCGCGATATCGTCGGAAGCGTCGGGGCGGAACGTCAGGTCGCCCAGATCGACGTGCGACAGGGTCACGGTCGCTGTCGCCGTGTCGAGACGCGCACACAGTCCGGCAAGCCCCGGCGTGATCGCCCCGATCATGAAGTTGCGGCAAACGTCCCAGCCGTCACGGTCGCGGCTGCGGTCGTGGGTCACGGCCCAGCGGCGGTCCCAGGGCATCGTCTGCCCCTTGGTCAATGTCACGCCGTCCAGCGCCTCGCGGCCATGGCTTTTGATGGGGTGACGCCACAGGGCGGCGACGCTCCCCATCCGTTGCGGTGCCATCTACTTGGCCTTGTCCTTGTTGGATTTGGCCTTGGGGGCCTTGTTCGTGTTGGCGGGCACCGCTGCCTTGGCGTCTTTGCGACGCTGGAACGATTCCTTGATGTTGCCGAACACGTCAGGCTTGGCCCCGTGGCTGCGCATGATGATGTACTGCTGCACGAATGTGATCGTGTTGTTGGTGATCCAGTACAGCACCAGACCCGATGCAAAGTTGCCGAGCATGAACATGAACACCCAGGGCATCCAGGCAAAGATCATCTTTTGCGTGGGGTCGGTGGGGGTCGGGTTCAGTTTCTGCTGCAACCACATTGAGATACCCAGCAGGATCGGCAGGATACCGAGGCTGAGCAGTGCAAAGATCGAAGCCGGATCCGGCACGCCCCAGGGCAGCAGGCCGAACAGGTTCAGGATCGACGATGGGTCAGGCGCGGACAGGTCGTTGATCCAGCCGACCCAAGGGGCGTGGCGCAGTTCGATGGTGACAAAGATCACCTTGTACAGCGAAAAGAAGATCGGGATCTGCAACAGGATCGGCAAACAACCCGCGGCGGGGTTCACCTTGTTGTCCTTGTACAGTTTCATCATGCCCTGCTGAAGCTGCTGGCGGTCGTCGCCGGCCTTTTCCTTCAGCTTTTCCATTTCGGGCTGCAGTTCTTTCATCTTGGCCATGCTGACGTAGGATTTGTAGGCCAGCGGCAGCACGATCAGTTTCAGCACAAAGGTCAGGCCGATGATCGACCAACCCATGTTGCCGATCACGATGTTGATGTGGTGCAGAACCCAGAAAATCGGCTTGGTCAGGAAAAAGAACCAGCCCCAGTCGATGCTGTCGACAAAGTTCAGCACGCCAGCACGTTCATAGTCGCGGATGGCCTCCCATTCCTTGGCCCCCGCGAACAATTGGGTGGTGACGGTGGCCGACGCGCCTGCGGCCACGTTGACGGGCATCTGCACCGCCTCGGCCTGATAGATGTCGCGGCTAGGGAAGTATTTAGACGTGGACCGGAACGGCGTGCCGTCCTGTGGGATCAGCGTCGTCATCCAGTAGTGGCCGGTGTAGCCGATCCAGCCGCTGCCCGTGACGTCCAGCCGTTCGGCGTTGGTGCCTTCGGCGGGGTCGACGTTGTAATCCTCGATATTGCCGTATTTCGTTTCTTCCAGCTCGCCGTCGGTCATGCGGACCAGACCTTCGTGCAGGATAAAGAAATTTTCGACGTCGGACGGAATACCGTACTGGCGGATCAGGCCATAGGGACGGATCGCGATTTCGGCAGTGCCGGTGTTTTCGACGGATTGGGTCACGTCGAACATGAACTTGTCATCGACCGCGATTTCGGTGCGGAAAATCTGTCCTGCACCGTTGTCCCAGGCCAGTGTGACGGGGCTGTCGGGGGTCAATGTCTCGCCGCTTTCCAACGACCACAGCGTGTCGGGGCCGGGTACGTTGGCGGCGTCAACACCGGTCACAGCCGCCCAGCCAAAGCTGGCGAAATAGGCGTCGGGCGTGCCTGCGGGGGACAGCAGCGTGACCTCGGGCGATTCAGGATCAACCTCTTCGCGGTAGCGGACCAGTTTGATGTCGTCGATGCGACCACCCAGCAAGGAGATGGAGCCATCCATTTCAGGTGTTGCGATCGGCACGCGCGGCGCGTCGGCGCTGGCGTCGGTGGGGGCCGTCACACCGCTGTCGGTCAGCGCGGCGTTGGGCACCGTCGCCTCTTCCATCTGGGCGGTCACATCCTCGAGCGCGGCGGGCGATTGCGCGGGTGGCGGGAACAGCAGGAACCAGACGAGGATAACCCCAAAGCTGAGGGCTGTCGCCAAGATCAGATTCTTGTTTTGGTCGTCCATGAACCGGGCCTATCCATCGCTGATTTAGAATCCGGTTGGTTCAACCCCCCAAGGCCCCAAAGGTCAAGGGGTTTCAGGGTCTTTGTGATCGCGCGCCAGTCCCGTGAAGTCGAAAAGAGCAGGGTCCAGCAGGTGACTGGGACGAGTATTCATCAGCGCGCTGAACATTTTGCCGCGCCGGCCGGGGGCGTTTGCCTCCCAACCGTCCAGCAGCTGTTTGACCTGCTGGCGCTGCAAACCGTCCTGCGACCCGCACAGATCGCAGGGAATGATCGGATAGTTCATGGCGCGGGCGAATTTGTCGCAATCCGCTTCGGCCACATGGGCGAGGGGGCGATAGACGAACAGATCGCCTTCGTCATTCAGCAGCTTGGGCGGCATGGTCGCCAGCTTGCCGCCGTGAAACAGGTTCATGAAGAACGTTTCCAGAATGTCGTCGCGGTGATGGCCCAGCACGATGGCGCTGCAGCCTTCTTCGCGCGCGACACGGTAGAGGTTGGCGCGACGCAGGCGCGAACACATGGTGCACAGGGTGCGGCCCTGCGGTGTTTTTTCCATCACGATGGAATAGGTGTCGCGGTATTCGATACGGTGCGGGACGCCCATTTTTTCCAGAAACTCAGGCAGGACTGTCGCG
Organism: Loktanella sp. DSM 29012; assembly: GCF_900110705.1. Lineage (GTDB taxonomy): Bacteria > Pseudomonadota > Alphaproteobacteria > Rhodobacterales > Rhodobacteraceae > Loktanella > Loktanella gaetbuli. Next base: position 62,349 of record NZ_FOEJ01000004.1, read on the forward strand.
GGAAAACCCGGTTGCCCCTGATCCAGATTGCAGGCCAGCAGATCCACCGGCAGCAGGCCGCGCCATTTGAGTTCGTGCAGCACGGCAAGCAGGGTATAGCTGTCCTTGCCGCCCGACAGGCACACCAGCCAGCGTGCGCCGGGTTCGATCATGCCGTAGCGGTCGATCGCCTCGCGGGTGTCGCGCACCAGCCGCTTGCGCAGCTTGCGAAACTCGGTCGTGTCGGGTGCGCCGTAAAACAGCGGGTGGATTTCTGGATCATCTAGCATGGGCTGCATCTACTGCGATCAGCGCACAAGACCAAGTGAAATTGCGCTGGGCACGCGATGCTGTGGCGCTACCTGCGTTACATAACAGGAGGGCATCCCATGCGATTTTTCACGGTAGCGATTTTTGCGGTCTTGGCGGCCTGCACGGGCAAGCCGTCGTTCGATGACGAAACCCTTGGCGGGCCGAAATTGAACCTCGAGGAATTTTTCGACGGCGAACTGGTGGCCTACGGTCAGTTTCAGGACGTGCTGGGTACGGTACGCCGCAGCTTTGTGGTGGATATCACAGGTGAATGGGACGGTGAGGTGCTGACCCTGACCGAGGATTTCGTCTATGAGGACGGCAGTACCGAACAGCGGATCTGGTCGCTGACGAAAACCGGGCCGGACAGCTGGGTCGGCACCGCGCCCGGCGTGATCGGGCAGGCCGTGGGGCAGGAACAGGACAACCGGTTCAACTGGCGCTACGAGATTGACCTCCCGATCCCTGCGGCGGATGGCACATCAGAGACGTTGCGCGTGACCTTTGACGACTGGATGTGGTTGCTGACGGACAAGCGGCTGTTCAACCGCGCCTATGTCAAACGCTACGGGTTCGATATCGGTGATGTCAGCATTTCGTTCGAGAAACCGGATTAATCCGGCACGTTGTCGATACCGCTGCCGCCCCAGGGGTGGCAGCGCGCGATACGGCGGATGGTCAGCCAACCGCCCTTGATGGCACCATGTCGTTCAAGCGCCTCGAGCGCATAGGCCGAACAGGTGGGGTGATAGCGACAGCCGTGGCCGACCCAGGGTGACAGCAACAAGCGGTAGGCGCGCACCGGCAGCGCCAGCAATCGCGCGCCAGGCGTCATCCGTGGACCTTGCGCAGGGCGCGGATCAGGTCGGATTGCAACTGGGTGAAGGGCAGAGCCGCTGTCTGTTCTGCGCGGCCGACCAGAACGTAGTCCCAGCCGGGGCGGGCGTGTTCCGGCAAGGTCAGGCGGGCCACCTCGCGCAGGCGGCGCTTGGCTCGATTGCGCGCCACGGCATTGCCGACCTTTTTCGAACAGGTGAAACCGACGCGCACGGTGTCATCGCCGTCGTCGCGGTTGCGCCCCTGCAGATGGATGCCCGGTGTGCCCTGACGGCGTGCGTGGCTCGCGGCAATGAAATCACGCCGCTTTTTCAGGACCGGCAAACGCGACAAGGCCGCCGGAGCAACCCTGTCGGGTGCCTCCGGCGGCCTGTTGTTGACGTCGCTCAAAACCTGTGCGCTTACGCGCTCAGCTTCGACCGGCCCTTGGCGCGGCGTGCGTTGATGATGTTGCGACCTGCCTTGGTCGCCATCCGTGCGCGAAAACCGTGACGGTTCTTGCGGACCCGGTTGCTGGGCTGGAATGTGCGCTTCATGGCAAAACTCCGGTTCGGGGGCCGATCCACGGATGGATGCAAGGCCCGTATCAATTCAGACCCGTCCTTTAGGCGGTGCCATACATGCTGTCAACGCAAACAAGCCCGGAATGCGCTGAAACATTTTCGAAATGCGACGCGTGACAAATGTTACAATTCGGCCGCAGCTGCACGGTATCGCGTCAAATCGGTCAACCCCTTGTGAGAAGCCTGTCACCGGTGCGACATTCTGCCAACTGTGGGTCACAACCGTCACCTGCGCCAAAATAGAAAGAGTGCCCATGTCGCCCAGTTCCCGAGATTCGGCCAACCCCATCCTGCGGCGATTGCCGCTGATCGGTATCGCAATTGCAGCTCTGCTGGGCTTTTGGCTGCTGCGCGACTACCTCAGTTTTGATGCGTTGCGCCAGAATCGCGAGACGCTGATCGCGTTTCGGGACGCGAATTACCTGCTGTGCGTGCTGGGGTTCATCGCGGCCTATGCGGCGATCGTGGCGTTCAGTCTGCCGGGGGCGACGATTGCCACCCTGACGGGCGGGTTCCTGTTCGCCAGTTTTCCGCAGGCCTTTCCCGTGCTGCCGGGGGCCATTTACAACGTCACCGGGGCGACGCTGGGCGCGGTTGCGCTGTTTCTGGCAGCGCGCTGGGGGTTGGGCGACACGCTGGCCCGCAAGATGGACACCGGCGAAGGTGTGGTGAAACGGATCAAGGACGGGATAGACGAAAACCAGTGGTCGATGCTGTTCCTGATTCGCCTGGTGCCCGCGGTGCCGTTTTTCGTGGCGAACCTTGTGCCGGCGCTGGTCGGCGTGCCGCTGTTCCGGTTCGCGGTGTCCACGTTTTTCGGGATCATGCCGGGGGCGGTTGTCTATACCTCGGTTGGTGCTGGGCTGAGCCAAGTCTTTGACAGGGGTGAGACACCCGACCTGGGCATTATCTTCGAACCGGCGATCCTGTTGCCGATCCTGGGTCTGTGTCTGCTGGCCGCCCTGCCCATCGTACTCAAGGCCGTGCGCGGCAAGAAAGGGGTCTGACATGACCAAACGCATCAAGACGGATCTTTGTGTGATCGGTGCTGGTTCTGCCGGGCTGTCGGTTGCGGCCGGGGCCGCACAGATGGGGGCCGATGTCGTCCTGATCGAGGGGCACAAGATGGGCGGTGATTGCCTGAATTACGGCTGCATCCCGTCCAAGGCGCTGATCGCCAGCGCAAAGCACGCCCATGCGGGCATCAACAACCAGCCCTACGGCGTGGCCGATGTCTGGCCTGCGGTGGACTATGCCGCCGCCAAGGACCACGTCCAACGCGTCGTGGACACCATCGCGCCCGTGGACAGTCAGGAGCGGTTCGAGGGGCTGGGCTGCACCGTGATCCGCGAAAATGCCCGTTTCATCTCGGACACAGAGGTGCAGGCGGGTGACACGATCATCACGGCCCGGCGCTTTGTCGTGGCGACGGGGTCGGGGCCGCTTGTCCCGCCAATCGACGGGCTGGACGGCGTGACGGTCCACACCAACGAGACGATTTTCGATCTGCGCGAACGGCCCGATCACCTGCTGGTCATCGGCGGTGGTCCCATCGGCATGGAAATGGCGCAGGCGCATCGGCGGCTGGGATGCAAGGTAACCGTGATCGAAGGCGCCAAGGCCATGGGCAAGGATGACCCCGAACTGGCGGCCGTGGTGCTGGACAATCTGCGTGCCGAGGGTGTCGAGATCATCGAGGACGCCAAGGCCGAACGTGTCAGCGGCGATGAGGGCCAGATCACCGTGCATACCTCGCAGGGTGATTTCACCGGCTCGCATCTGTTGATGGCGGTTGGTCGCAAGGTCAACGTCGACCGGCTAGACCTGGAAAAAGGGCGGGTGAAATACGACCGTGGCGGGCTCAAGGTGGATGCCAACCTGCGCAGTGTTACGAACAAGCGGGTCTATGCCGCCGGTGACGTGGCGGGTGGTCTGCAATTCACCCATGTTGCGGGTTATCACGGCGGCCAGTTGGTCCGTTCGCTGATGTTCGGCCTGCCCGCCAAGGCGCGGACCGATCATATCCCCTGGGTCACCTATACCGACCCCGAACTGGCCCAGGTCGGCCTGACCGAGGCGCAGGCGCGCAAGAAACACGGGGCCGCGCTGACCGTGGTGCGCAGCGAATTCGAACACAACGACCGCGCCAATACGGAACTGAAAACCAAGGGCCTGATTAAGGTCATGGTGGTCAAGGGCAAACCGGTCGGCGCATCCATCGCGGGACATATGGCCGGAGAGCTGATCGCCATGTGGTCCATGGCCATCGCCAACGGACTCAAGATGACGGCGATTTCCAATACCGTTTTGCCCTATCCCACCTATAACGAGATTAACAAACGGGCGGCGGGCGCCTATTTCACACCCAAGCTGTTCGAAAGCGATACGGTGAAAATGGTGGTCGGTCTGGTCCAGCGCTGGCTACCCTGACCTTTCAGGAGGGGCGATGCTGAACACACTCTCAGGACGTTTCCTGATCCTGACCGTCATCTTTGTGATGCTGGCCGAAGTGTTCATATTCGTGCCCTCTGTCGCGCGGTTCCGCGAGGATTACCTGCTGGACCGGCTGGAACGGGCGCAGATCGCGTCACTCGCCGTGGAGGCGGGGCCGATGATCTCGCCCGATCTGGAATCGGAACTGCTGAAGAACGCGGGCGTCTTCAACGTCGTGCTGCGGCGTGATGATGCACGGCAGTTGGCGCTGTCATCACCGATTCCGTCACCGATCTCGGCCACCTATGACATGCGCGATCCCTCGGCCTCGACGCTGATCCGCGATGCGATGGCGACCTTGCTGGATACCCAGCCGCGGATCATCCGCGTGATCGGTGACCCGGTCCAGGGGGCAGGGCGCCTGATCGAGGTGACGATGATGCAGGTACCGCTGCGCACGGCGATGCTGGAATACGGGTTGAACGTGCTGCTGCTGTCGGCGGTGATTTCTGTCATCACCGCGTTTTTGCTGTTTTTGGCGGTGCGCGTGCTGCTGGTGCGCCCGATCAAGGGTGTCGTCGATCACATGACCGCCTATGCCGCCGCACCAGAGGACGCGCGCCGCATCATCGCACCCAGCGCGGGGGTACGCGAATTGCGTGACGCCGAGGTGGCGCTTCAGGCGATGCAGACCCAGTTGACCGGCGCGCTCAAGCAAAAGGACCGGCTTGCGCAACTGGGGGGCGCTGTGGCCAAGGTCAGCCACGACCTGCGCAACATCCTGACGGCTGCGCAGCTGTTCACCGACCGGATTGAGGGATCCGACGACCCGCTGGTCAAGCGGATGGCGCCCAAGCTGGTCGGATCGATCAGCCGTGCCGTCCACCTGTGCGAAAGCACCCTGGCATTCGGTCGCGCGGACGAGCCTGCACCGCGCCTTGATCATGTGAACCTGTCGCGGATCGTGGCGGATGTAATCGAGGGCGAACGTCTGGCTGCTGGCGATGATCCCGTGTCCTTTGCCGAAGACATCCCGGCCACGATGATGCTGCGCGCCGACGAGGAACAGATGCACCGGGTGCTGACCAACCTTGTGCGTAACGCGCGGCAGGCCATCGCCGCGACGCACCGCGCTGGCGAAATCGCAGTGACGGCTGCCGAGGATGACACATCATGGTGCATTCGCGTGGCCGACACAGGGCCGGGCCTTCCCACCAAGGCGCGCGAACACCTGTTCCAGCCGTTTCAGGGCGGCGCGCGCAAGGGGGGGATCGGGCTGGGGCTGGTGATCGCCGGCGATCTGGTGCGTGGCCACGGCGGCCGCCTGACACTGGCGCAGACCAACGAAAACGGCACCGTGTTCGAGATCAAACTGCCCAAGGCGGATTTTGCACTTTCCCCAACGAACGACTGAATTTTCCGGTTTGGGGGCTTGCATCGGTCCGATGCTGAGTCTAAATGCAGCCCTACGCGGATTGGTAGCTCAGTTGGATAGAGTACTTGACTACGAATCAAGGGGTCGGGGGTTCGAATCCTCCCCAGTCCGCCATTTTCACCCAGTATTTTGAAGCATAAGTCGTCTGATGTCAGTGGCTCAGGCTACCGTCCGGTTGTCTTGCTGTTGGTGATCTGTGACCGATTTCCGGCATGTGCCGCTATCAGTGGGAGTCAGAGACGTGGGATGTCATCCAATCTTGCCTGACCTGCCAAGGTGGTTTCCCCGTTTGGAATGAGCTTCCGACCCAAGGAGGTGATAGACCTTGAAGCGGATGCGGTACGGCGAAGATGAGACCGGCGGCATTTTGACCGCGCATCGCGCTGACGCGAAGTGTGCTGACCTGTGCCGCAGGCACAGTATGTCAGGCGGCACCTGTGATGCGTAGAAGCCAACGTCTGGCGCGATGCATCGACGGCGCATGGATCTATCCCACCACATCGACAGCACCCATTTGAATGAGTGGGCGCTGTTTCATGCGATTTGTGAAATTACTGATTTCAGTGGCCGCCAGGATCAATTCGTGCGTCGGGCGCGTACAGCTTTCAAACAATATCTGAACAAGATAATGGGGTTTTCGCGGGATGCGTCTGCGGTCAAATGTGGAAAACTGTCTTTGTTTCCAAGCTACGAGAGAATCATCTGTCGAATACGGGTTCCTCTACCAAATTGAATAACCCCAAAGGTGTAGTAGTGAGGCTAAAAGACACGTTAAGCGTGTGTAACAGAATTAAATACCTATATCTTTCAAATACTTACAAAATTTTTGAAAAATGTGTCAACAAAAAGGCCGTCGTGTTAACATGTTTGTGCAAGTCGGGAAAAGAACTGCTTCTTTAACCAATGGCGATCCTCATTTTTTTCGAGGAGCCTTATCTTGCGAAAACTTTTTGATAGGACTTTGACATGAAAACTCTATTCTTGGCTACCGCAGCCACGATCATTGCGTCCGGCGCTTTTGCACAGGATGCTTTCATCACACAGCTTGGCGATGACAACGCTGCCGCGAACATCCAGACTTCCCTGGGCGGCGGCAATCTGGCTGTCGTGCAACAGGTCAACAATGTGCCTGGTGGATTCTTTGGGTTCTTGGGCCCGCAGGGTGACAACACGGCTGTCCAGTTGCAGCGTGGCGCTGACAACAATGCCTTCACCTACCAGGAAACGACCCGTTCGTCGAACGCGTCGCTAATCCTGCAGACCGAGGAAACAGGCAACAACGTCGCCAGCAACAACATGGCGATCAACGTGATGGCGAACGGCAGCGACGACGACTTTACCGCGCAGACGCTTCAGTATGGTGACGACAACGTCGCGATCAACTGGATCGAAGAAGGCGGCAACGCCGTCGCAACGGGGTCGCCGACTCTCGCGATGCCGGTGCTGGCCCTGACCTCCATTCCGAACCCGGTTCCGGGCGGAATGGCGACTGTCAGCGGTTTCGGTTCGGTCTCCGTGAACTCGAACTGATACGTTTTCGATAGCCTCGGTCGCTTTTCGACCCTGCGCCGAAAACTTCAAGAGATCGGTGGGCCAGACGGGCCACCGATACCATTTTCACGTTTTTATTATATTTATAACGCATTGGGATTGGACATGTTTTCCATCACCAAAACCTTTAACCACCCCGCCGCGATCTGTGTCTTTCTGCTTCTGAGTGCTGCGCCTTCTCTTGCTCAGGATGCCTTCGTCGCACAGGTCGGTGATGCGAACCGAGGGGCCAACCTTGATCTGACGGGTCAATCGTCATCGGTCATCGCGCAGATCGGAAACCGGAATACGTCAGTCCAGATGACTCTGGGCGGTCGCGACAACCAGTTGGCGTCGGTTCAGGTCGGGCAATCCAACCAGAACCTGTCAATGACCCAAGGACGCAAGAATATCACCGGCACGTTCCAGTCAGGGCGCAACCATGTGGCGCAGGCCATCGTGCTAGGGAATTTCAACAGGGTTGCGACATTGCAATTCGGTTTCGCGAATGCCTCGCGCGTTCAGGTCGACGGCAATCACACCGAGACCTACGTCACCCAGAACGGTGCCGGACTGAACAGCAACGTCGCATTGATCGACGGCATGACCGCACGTTCTGCCGCTGCGGATCCCCTGGCGGTGCGTGTCAATCAGTCCATGGGACAAGATCCGGTCAACGTTCGCATCATGCGTGACGCAGCCGGCACGTTGATGATCCAGCCGGGCACGGCAACAACCGTTTTACGGCTGTCGGGCTAACCCAATTTCATCGGCAACAGCGCCGCTGAAAATGCAATAGTGCAGCCATTTCCGTCGAAATTCCGGCGAGAGCCGGATTTTTGTAAATGTACTATAATGATTGAAGGTAAAATTTCGTTGCGATAACGACACTTCTTAATTTTTTGTGAAATAAGGCTCTATCTTAATTCTATTAGTTGGTTTCAACTGGGTTATATTTTTGATTTTCAAGAAGAGATTTATTATGAACATGGCATTAAAAACGGCCTTTGCCGCAGTAATTGCGGCCGCCATACCAAGCGTTTCTTTTTCCGAGGATCGGAATTTCAATTTCCTTAGCCCCAGCTTTGGTGGAAATCCGAACAACGGTGTTTTTCTGTTCGGCGTCGCGCAGGCGCAGCAATCGGCGACCAATCGCGACTCGCTCGAAGGCGCGCCAACCGGCGGGATCGGTGGGGGGCCAGCCGTCACGGGCGGCAACATCGGCGGGCCGACGATCATCATTCCGATCAGCAACAGCGTGCCTTCGCCCGGTGATGTGACCAACACGATCCCCGGCCAGTAAGAACCGAGCAGAAAAAGAGTATCAAGATGCGCATCGCACCAATGATTGCAGTCTGCCTCGTGCTGGCTGGATGTAATACGCTTCCGCCTGTTGCAGACGTGATGACCCAACCGGCCGAGCTGGCACCCATGACCAGAACCGGCTTTACCGTCGAAAACCTGCCGCCCCCCCGTCGCCCGATCGACGTGGCGGTTTACGCATTCCCGGATCTGTCGGGCGCGAACGAACCGGTCGAGGATTTTGCCAGCCTGTCACGGGCCGTGACACAGGGTGGCGCACATCTGCTGGTCGACGTCCTGTCGGATGTCGGGAACGGACGCTGGTTCGCGATCTCGGAACGCACGGGCGTCGACAACCTGCTGCGTGAACGCCAGATCATCGAACAGACCCAGAATGCGTACCAGGGTGTTTCGACATTGCCGCCGCTGCGGTTCGCCGGCACCCTGATCGAAGGGGCCATCGTCGGATACGACAGCAACGACATCACCGGTGGCGTCGGGGCCAGCTTTCTCGGGATCGGGTCATCGGTCGAATACCGGCGCGATGTCGTCACGGTGTCGATGCGCGCTGTCAGCGTTTCGAACGGACGGGTGCTGGCGTCGACCACAACGACAAAAACGGTGTATTCCGCGCTGGTGCGCAACGGATTGTTCCAGTTCACCTCTGTCGACAAGTTTCTGGAAATCGAGAGCGGTTATTCCCGCAACGAACCCGAAATCTTTGCTGTGAAGGAGGCGCTGGAACTGGGTGTTCTGTCGTTGATCCTGGACGGCGTCGAGTCGGGCGAATGGGTGTTTGCCAATCCGCAGCAAGGTCAGGAGATCCTGAATTCTTTCAAGCGGCTCGAAGAACAGCGTTTCGCGCTGCGCTAAAACAGGGTGGCGCGCGCCCCGCAATGACCCAATGCGCGCCACAATATAACTGTCTTTCATGACTAGCCCTGACCTGTGCAGCCCATGCTGCGCAGGTTTTTCACCTTTGGGCCATGTCGCGCAGCCGGACCGCGCGGCCTCTGTCCCATTTTCAGGACGAGGCTATATTCATGAAAAAAGCAGTTATTTTCGCTGTCGGCATGTCGTTGTTTCCGCAATTTCTGGCCGCACAGGACGCATTCGTGGCGCAGGTCGGTGACCTGCGCGTCAGCACCACCGCACCCGTTTCCCAGCAGATCACCGTGGCCAGCATTCAGGCGTCCGTTCCGACAGTGATGCCCGACCGCGCAGGCATCGCCGCAGGCTTTGACGACAGCCTGTTGCCTGCCGTTGCCGATGCCCGGCCCTATGCAAACGTTGCACAGACCGGCACCAACCACAGTGCATCCATCACACAAGGCGGGCTGCATGCGGCGATGATCCAGCAAACAGGCATGGGGCACATGGCCACGATCACGCAGACCGGCGGCACCATGAACCGCGCGGCCGTCATTCAGGCCAGTTCCAACGCGACCGCGGGGATCAGTCAATTCGGTTCGCGCAACCGCGCACTCATCATCCAGAACTAGGCCGGGCCGCGCGCCCGCCTGTCATGCGCGCATCACTCTCGGTGTGGGTGGTCCTTGGGCCAACTCACCGAGAGTTTGCGCGCGATGTCCGCGTTGAACAACGCGCCGATCGCATTCGACAGCCGTACTGATTTATGCATCAACGACATCAGTTCCTGGCGATCCCACCGGACCAGCTCTGTTCCCTGCACTGCGATGACGTCGGCGGTCGCCGGACAATCCAGCAGAAACGAAATTTCCCCGATGAAATTGCCGCTGCCGACCGCCACGTTCCGCCCGTCGTCGCGCAGGATTACCTGCCCCTTTGACACCAGATACAGATAGTCCGACCGAACACCCCTGGTGCAGATCGGCAGGTCCTCGGGGGCCGTAATCCAATCCGCGTGCCGCATGATCTTGCGAAATTGGCCCGGGTTGAGGGTCGTGAACGTGTCGTACAGGGCCAGCATGTCGTCCGACATGCCCAGCGTGGATTTTTCGCGCAGGATGACCAGTATCATGATGACATTCGCAAGGCCGATCATCGCGCTGGCGAATATGGCATCCCACAGCGGGACATCCGAAACAAAGAAGTAATATAAAATGTAGAACATCGTGCCGATCAGCAGCAGACCGCGCAGCAGCAGTTCGTTCCGCACCAGCAGGCCCAACACGTAGAACAATAGCGCAATCTGCACGAAAATGCCGGCCGTAAAGAGGTAAGAGATATCCACCGCGCCACCCGTTCTGGACGTAACCCTGTCGGTATAGAACCGCATCGCGCCATGCATCAAAATAAAACTGCTTTGACTTGATCGGATTGACGATCTTGCGCCCAGACTGGCAACGAAAATGACATCCTGTGTCTTGGGACACAGAACCGTTGCGGCGGGCCATGTACCAAGATCGCATTCAATGACCAAATTATTTCAGTACTTTGATTGTCGCCGCCGGGATCGCCCGCGCGGCGGCAATTATTCATGCGGGGCAAAAAATGCGGTGAAGGCCGGTCAGGCCCCCACCGCCAGAGGTATCAGGAGATGTCGAGACCCTGACAGGTCAAGGGATCGCGTGATGTGCGCTGCGGCACAGGATCTAGGGATCGGCGGCATCCATCAGCCGGTCGAGGTCACGGATGCTGATACGCCCGCGGTCCGTCGCGATGACCCCCGATTTTGCCAGTCGCGCAACGGACCGGCTGACGGCCTCACGGTTGGATCCGACAAAGCTGGCCAGCGCCTCGTGGGTCGGCACATCGGTGATGGTGCCGCCCTGCACCAATTGTTCCTGATCCTGCGCCAGTTGCATGATGCGGATGACCACCCGCGTTTCCACGTCATGCATCACCAAACCGAACAGACGGTCATTCATGCTGCGCAGGCGTTTGCCCAGTTCGCGCGCCAAATTGATCGCGATCCGGGGAAAGGTCATCATCAGCTCGGTGAAATCGGCCTTTGTCAAACGCGCGATCCGGCAATCGGAACTGGCCGAAATCGTGATCGACCGGGCGGCACCGTCCAGCGCGGCCATTTCGCCGAAATGCGCGCCGGCGTCGAATTCCGTGAATAATATCTGCCGTCCGCTTTGCGCGACAAGCTGCCCGATCACCGTGCCCGACAGGACAAAGAAAACGTCGGTTGCCAGATCCCCGTGCTGCATGATCAGGCGACCCTTTGGCACGGTCATCACCGTCATCCTGTCCGCGATACCGTGCAAATCATCGTCAGCGATGCCGGAAAACAGGTCGCTGGCCGCCAGATCGAGCGCCTCTTGCGTTTCAATCCTTGAACTTGCGGTCATGGTCTCAACGCTTTCAGGCAGGGGACGCACATCATCGGTGCCGAATTTTTTCAAAATGATGATCAATAGGTTAACATGTCATCACGCTTGCGCGAGTCGCAATTTAAAGGACGCCTTATTTCACCAAAGGATTTTTCATGCCTGCAAATTTTTCATCCAAACGTATCGCAGATGCAGAGACTTTCGCCGCATGGCACGCAGTCCCCGATGCAGAGTTCAAGGGCCTTGGCCTGACGCGCGACCAACTGAAACAGGCGCAGGCCAGTCTGTCGGGCAATATCATCTTCAAGGGCGATCCGACCTACGATCAGGCGCGGCAGATCTTCAATCCGATGTTCAATGCCTATCCCGGCGTCATCGTCAAATGCCAGACAGAGGCGGATGTCGGCATCGCTCTCGCGCTGGCACGGCAAATGCCGCTGGGTTTCTGCCTGCGGTCCGGCGGGCATTCGACCGCGGGATATTCCACGACCAACGGCATGTTGATCGATGTCTCGGCCCTGAACCAGATCGTCTATGATCCATCGGGCACGCAGATTACCGTCGGAACCGGGGTGAACTTTGGTCAACTGTTTCAGGACCTTGATTCAAAGGGGTTGAATGTGCCGGGCGGCGAATGCCCCGATGTCTGCGTCGGTGGTTTCGTGCAGGGCGGCGGCTACGGGTTCACCTCTGGCATGTATGGTTTGAACTGCGACAACGCCGTGGGGTTTCGGGTGATGCTGGCCGACGGCACGATCATCCGCGCCGACGCGCAGACCAATGCGGACCTGTTCTGGGCACTGCGTGGCGGCACTGGCGGCAATTTCGGCATCTTGTTGTCTGTCGACCTGAAGGTGCGACCTGTGGGTCAGATGACCGGCTTTGCCTATGCTTGGCCCCTGACCAGTGCCGCGGGCATCAGCAACGCTGCGGCGGCGATGGCGGTGCTGCAAGCGGGGTTTTCCGGGCCCGGGGTCACTGACACGCACATGACGGTGCAGACCTCCTTGTGTTTTCAGAACCACATCGACCCCATGCAGCCCCCGCCACCAGCCGGCACGCCGCTAAGCCCCTATTTCATGATCCGGGGCATGTCGGATCAGGACCCAGGTGCCGTGACACAGACATTCGCCGCCATTGCCGCCATGCCGGGGTGCATCACGCAGTGGATCGCACAGGGATCTTTCCGCAGCCTCAACGATAAGCTGCTGAACTATCCCCAAGGGATGCCGGTGCTGGATCAGATGCCATTCGAGGACAAATCGAGCAGCTACATCGCACGCAATCTGTCCGCGCAGGAATGGGAGAACCTCTTTGCGCTCTTTGCCAGTGCGCCCAACAACATGGCCTACGGATATGGCGAACTTTACAGTGGTGCGATCACCAGCGTCGGCACCTACGACACCGCGTTCATCCACCGTGACGTGTCGCTGAACATGGTCATGGATGTCTATTGGCTGCTGAACGCCGACCGAGAGACATGCGAAACCTTTCTGGCGGACTGGAATGCGGCGGTCGCGCCGCTGTCGAACGGGGAATCCTATCAGAACTATCCCAGTGCCGCTGACCCTGCGTTTCTCGAACGGTTCTGGGGCGCGGCTTATCCCGTGCTGCAGGCGGTCAAGGCGAAATACGACCCCGACAACGCCTTTGCCTTTCCGCAGCAGATCTGGGCCGACCCGACCAATGCCCCGGTCAAGGATCCCGGCGTGCCCCCCAGTGTGATCGCCGCCCTGCAACGCCCCGTGACCGCAACGCTTCATTAGGATTCCATGACCTCCGAAACCGCAGATCCACTGGTTCACTGGCTCGATCAACTGGGTCTGGGGCAATATGCACAGGCTTTTGCGGATCAGGATGTCACGCTGGACATTGTGCCTGAACTGACGGCCGAGGACCTGACCGAAATCGGCGTCAGGTCAATCGGTCACCGTCGCAGATTGCTGTCCGCGGCCAAGGCGATGTGCGACGCCCCCACACGCGCGACCGGGGCCAGCAACAACCCCTTGCCCGATATGGCGAAGGCAGTCGAGCTTGGCGACGGCGCCGAGCAGCGCATCATCACTGCGATGTTCTGTGATCTGGTCGGGTCCACGCGGCTTTCGACGCTGGTCGACCCCGAGGAATATCGCGATCTGATTGCACGATTCAGGCAGATCATTTCGGATGCGCTGGTGCCCTATGACGGCCATGTGGCCCGGTTTCTGGGTGATGGAATCGTGGTGTTCTTTGGGCTGGCCCGGGCGCAGGACCATTCCGCCGAAAACGCCGTTGCTGCGGCACTGGACATCATCCAGCGAATTGCGCGCAACGACCGGGCAGATGATCGCAGGGCGCGGGTGCGCATCGGCATCGCGACCGGGCTGACCATCGTGAACGGTCAGAATCCCGACGGCGATCAGATCCAGATCGACGATACGATCGTCGGTGAAATTCCGAACCTTGCGGCCCGGCTGCAGGCGGCGGCGGCTCCGGATACGGTGTTGGTGTCGCAGGCAACCCGCGACCGGTTGGGTGACCTCTTTCGTTTCGAGGATTTCGGCCTGCTGACGCTCAAGGGCATTGCGGGTGGCGTTCAGGCATGGCGTGCGATCGATCACGCCGAGGCGGACAGCCGGTTCGACGCCCTGCGATCAAAGGCCCCGGCGACCGGTTTCGTCGGTCGCGCGTCGGAAATGGCGCAACTGATGGAAACAGCCGGGCGCGCAGCCGCTGGACAGGGACAGGTGTCACTGATCATGGGGGACGCGGGCATGGGGAAATCCCGGCTGGCCCGCGAACTGCTGGGCAAGATGCGCAGACCATCGGCCCTGCGCCTGTTCATGCAATGCACGCCCTACCATCGCGGCACGCCGTTTCATCCGATCCGGCGATCCATCATTCGCCTGACTGAACCGACTTCGGACAGGCCGCACCTGCCAGTCGCTGATTTTCTTGCCCAATTTGGAATGACGGATCCCGAACAGGTCGCCTTGCTGTCGGATGTGTTGGGCTCTCCCGCGCATGACCAGGTCAATGCACGCCGTGCGCTGGAACAGCGCAATGCGCAGATCACGATGTTGACCGATCTGTTTTGTGCAATGGCCCAACAGGCAGGCACGATCATCCTCGAAGACATGCAATGGATCGACGCATCTACCATCGAAGTGCTGTCGCGGGTCGCAACCAGGCTCGACGGCCTGTCGGCCCATCTGCTGGCGACCATGCGCACGGGCGAGGTGCTGCAATGGTGCGAACAGGCCCGCGCGCAGGTGCTGGTTTTGGACCGGCTGCCACCCGCGGATTTCAATGAACTGGTGCGCGCCATCGCACGCGCCAATGCACCACATGTGTCACTGAGCGACGATCAGATCGCGGAAATTGCAATCCGCTGTGACGGCAGCCCGGTTTTTGCCGAAGAACTGACGCGCTTTGCCCTGGATCGTGCGGCAGATCATCCGGGTGCCGCCGACCATCCGCTTCCGGCGACGCTGGCAGACTCACTCCTGTCACGCCTGGACCGGTTGAAGACCGGGCGCGAACTGGCACAGCTGTCGGCGGTGATCGGCAGCGAATTTCCCGTCGATCTGCTGATTGACGTGTCCGACCTGCCAAAATCAGAGGTGTTGCGCGGTGTGTCCAGCCTGATCGAGGCGGGTGTCCTGCGCCGCGGTCACAGCCCGTTCGGTCCGGCAGTCGGATTTCGTCACATGCTTCTCAAGGATGCGGCCTATCTGACATTGCTGCGCCGCGACCGGATCAACCTGCATGCCCGGATCGCCCGCACGATGACACGGCGTTTTCCGGAACTTGCGGCGACGGTGCCGCAGATCGTGGCACACCATCTGTCCTGCGGTGGCGATCTGGAAGGTGCCGTCACATTCTGGGACCGCGCTGGTTCGCTTGCCGCCGGACGATCCGCCTATTCCGAAGCGATCGTTCATTTCCGCCGCGCCATCGAAGACTGCGGCAAGGCCCCCGCCGGTACGGACCTCGAGGAGGCGGAACTGGCAGTGCGTATCCATCTGGTTGCCGCACTGGTGTCGGCTTACGGTTTTAACTCGGCTGCGGTCCACACGGAAATGCCACGGGTCGAGGCGCTGGGTGCTGCACTCAAGAGCACCGGACAGATGCTGCCGCTGCTGATTTCGAAATGGGTCTTTGCCGGTGCCAGCAGTCAGTTTTCCGCATCGCTCGAGGTGGCCCGCCAGATCGAGCAACTGACCCGTGACAACGGCGAGGCAGGCGACCTGCTGGCCAACCGCTGTCTTGGCACCTCGCATCTGTTTTGCGGCAATCTCAAGGAGGCTGACAGACACCTGCGCGCGTTCTTTGAAACCTACGACGCCGGCACCCATGACGTTTGGCTGGATAGGTTCGGCAGTTCGCATCACGGGGCGATGTCGGCGGTCGGTCTGGCCGAACTGGCTGTTTTGGCATGCGACGGAGCGGAATCGCAGCACTGGTCGGACATGGCAAGAAACCTGTCAGACCTGAGCGGGCAGGCCCATGATCTGTGCCACTGCACGTTCTTTTTGGGCTGCGTTCTGCCGCTATTGCTTGATGAATACGAGGTGGTGCAGGTCCACGCCGACCAGTTGCGTCGCATCGCGCGGGCGCATCAGTTGGAAACTTGGGAAATCTACGCGGATCTGTTTCAGGGCACCGCGCTGATGTCGCAGGGCCAACTGGATAAAGGGTGTGCCCTGGCCGATACGAGTATCTCACGCATCGGCCACATCGGCGTATTCCTCGATTTCTGCATGGCCTTGCACGCCGAGGCCTGCGTCAGGGCCGGGCTGATCCCACAGGCCAGAAAACGCTTTCAGGCGACCGGCCCCACGCTGCTGCAACAGAAAACCTGGCTATCGGCGGAATTCGGTCGCATTGACGGTCTGATTGCCCACCACGAAAACCGCGATCCTGAACAGGTGCGGGCCATTCTGGACCGCGCGCAGGGCGTCGCGGACCAGCAGGGCGTCGTGCTGTTTCAGCGCAAGATCGCTGCGACCCGCGTAGCGATCGCCGCTGAAGTGACTGACTTGCTATGAATCCTGACCTTGGAAATCGGCGGGCAGCAGCGCGTCGGGCATGTTCTGATAGCTGACCGGACGCGTGAACCGGCGGATTGCCAGCGTGCCAACTGATGTTGCGCCAAAGTTGGTGGACGCAGGGTAGGGGCCGCCGTGCACCATGGCGTCCGCGACCTCGACCCCCGTGGGGAAGCCATTGACCAGCAAACGACCCGCCTTGCGTTCCAGCACGGGGACAAAGGGTTTCGCCATGTCGGTGTCGCCGTCGTCCATCTGTAGCGTCACTGTCAACTGCCCTTGCAGGCTGCGCGCGACTTCCAGCATTTGTTCGGGTCCGGTCGTCGTGACGACGATGCCCAGCGGACCAAAGACTTCTTCGGCCAGATCTTCGTTGCCCAGCCAGTCCTCTGCGCTGACGCGGTAGACGGCAGGGGTTGCGGTGCGACCTTCGCCCGTGCCGGATACCAGTTCCGCGACACCGCTGGCCGCAGCAACCTTGGACACCCCGCTACGGTAGGCGCTGGTGATGCCTGCCGTCAGCATGACTGCGGCGTCGGCCCCGGTCAGCGCGTCGGTCGCAGCGGCGCAAAATGCGTCGAGGTCTGCGCCGGCAGGGGCCACGACGATGCCAGGGTTGGTGCAGAACTGCCCCACGCCCATGGTCAGCGATCCGGCCCAGGCTGTGCCCAGATCAGACGCACGCGCAGACAGTGCCGCAGGCATTATGAACACCGGGTTGATCGAACCGAGCTCACCGAAAAACGGGATCGGCGTGAGACGTGCGGCACACAGATCATAAAGCGCGCGACCGGCACCCAGCGACCCGGTGAATCCGACGGCCTGGATCAGCGGATGCTGCACCAATGCGCCGCCCAATTCGTGGCTGGTGCCCTGGATCAGTGAAAACGTGCCTGCGGGCATGCCGCATTTTTCAATCGCTGCCTTGATCGCATCGGCCACGATTTCACCGGTTGCGGGGTGCGCCGGGTGGCCCTTGACCACGACCGGGCAACCAGCTGCCAGTGCCGACGCGGTGTCACCGCCAGCGGTCGAAAACGCGAGCGGAAAGTTCGATGCGCCAAAGACGGCGACAGGCCCGATGGGACGCTGCACCATTTTCAGGTCAGGCCGGGGCAGGGGCGCGCGGTCCGGCAATGCTGCATCATGGCGACGGTCAAGGTAGGCACCCTTGCGGATATGGTCTGCAAACAGGCGCAACTGGCCCGTGGTGCGGCCCCTTTCACCTTGCAAACGGCCCTCTGGCAGGCCGGTCTCGGACACGCCCAGACGGGTGATGTCCGCGCCGCGTGCCTCGATTTCGTCGGCGATGGTTTCCAGAAACGTGGCGCGGTCCTCGCGTGTGGTCCAGCCGTAGGTCACGAATGCGTCTTCCGCTGCCTGCACCGCGCGATCAACTTCGGTCTTGCCGCCAGAGGCATAGGCCTGCCCATCCCCCGTCACGGGTTGCGAGGTAAAGGTCGCGTCGCTGGCCACCCATTCGCCTGCGATCAGGTGCTTGCCGTGTGGTTCGTATGTCATCGGATTTCCTTTATTTGCCCCAGCGCAGCGCGATCACATCACGCTCGGTCGCCAGTTGCAGCAGCCGTTCGCGGGTGCGTTGTGTCATGGGTTTCAACGGATGGCGCACATGATCGGACCCGATCACGCCGCCTTCCTTCATCACCACCTTGGCGGCCCGCAGGCCGCACTGGCGGTTTTCGTGGTTGATCAGCGGCAGCGCATCGCGCCAGCCTGTCTGTGCCGCCTCGATGTTACCTGCCAGGTAGTCAACGACGATGGGCCGGATCAGTTCCGGTTGCAACGCCGAGGTCATGGTCCCGGTGCAGCCTGCGTCCAGGTCGGCCAGCAGTGTCGCTGCTTCTTCGCCGTCGAAGGGGCCGGCGATGTGATCGCCTGCCGCCGCGATCAGCAGCGCCAGCTTGTCGGCGGCAAAGGGGGATTCCATCTTGAAATAGCTGACGTTCTCGATTTCTTTCGCCATCCGCGCGAGCAACGGCACCGATAGCGTGACGCCCGACAGCGGGGCGTCCTGCACCATGATCGGGATGTCGATCGCGTCCGACACGGCGGCGAAATGTTCAAAGATGCCCTGCTCCGGCGGGGCAAGGCCGACGCCGTGGTAGGGTGGCATCATCATTAGCATCGACGCGCCCATGTCCTGCGCCATGCGACCACGGTCCACCGCAATCTGCGTGCTGAAATGGCTGGTGGTCACGATGACAGGCACGCGGCCCGCGACATGTTCCAGCGACAGCCGCGTCAGTGTCTCGCGTTCCGCATCCGACAGCACGAATTGTTCGGAATAATTGGCGAGGATGCAGATCGCGTCCACGCCTTGGTCGATCATGCAATCCAGCACGCGGCGCATGCCGTCCTCGTCGACCGCGCCGTTATCATGAAACGGGGTGGGTGCGACGGGCAGGATTCCGGTCAAAGGGGTTTTCATCATCTCTCCTTGCGGCGCGATGGCGCCGGTCTGTCAGTCGTGGAATGGTGCGACGGTTTCGCGGCGTCCCAGCGTGTAGGCGTCGGCGACCAGCGTCATTGGGCGCAGGTCCATGTCGATGCCGCCGCCTGCGATCAGTTGCGCCATTTGTGCATAGAGGCGGGGATATTCGCCGCCCAGCGGTGCCGCCGTGCCGGAACGTTCGCCGTTGATCTTCAGGGTCGCACCACCGTCGGTCAGGGTCAGTGTGCCTGCTTCGGTTTCAGCTTCGATCATCCAGATCTGGTCGCCCTCCTGGCGCCAGTCGAAATCGGCTGTGACCTGTGCACCATGCGGGTGATGAAATTCCAAATCGACCGCGATGGGGGTCTGGCGGTTTTCGGGCACCTTCAGCGTGGCATCGGTCACGTGGATCGGATGGGGCAGGATGTCCGTCACGATGGACAACGCGTTGATGCCGGGATCAAAGACTCCCAGCCCGCCCGGTTCCCAGATCCAGTCCTGACCCGGATGCCAACGGCGCACGTCCTCTTTCCAGGTCACATGCAACCGCGTCAGCCGCTTGTCCGTCAGCCAGTCCTTGGCTGCTGCGACCATATCCGCCTGACGCGAATGCCACGTTGCATAGAGAGACAGGCCGTCGGCCTGCGCCTTGGCCGTCAGCGCGTGGCATTCGGCCAGTGTCGCACCCGGCGGTTTTTCCAGCATGACGTGACGGCCCGCTGCCAGCGCCTGCATGGCGTAGGCAAATCGCGGGACAGGGGGCAGGCACAGCGACACCACGCGGATGTCGGGGCGCGCGTCCAGCATGTCGCCCAGATCGGTAAAGGCATCGACCCCGTCCACGGACCCGTGCCGGCTGACGGTCGCGGCCAATTCCCAATCGGGGCTATCGTTGATCGCAGGGATATGTTGATCAACCGCGATCTTGCCGATGCCGACTAATGCAATCTTCATCAATGACTGTCCTTTCCGACCGGCGCGCCCCGGCATCCCTTGAGGAAATCCAGATCGGCACCGGTGTCGGCGCCTTCGACGTGGGTCTGATGCAGCATCAGGTAACCCGAGGTCGCGACTTCGTGGGCGGGGGTCCATGCGGCCAGCCGGTCGGCCAGTTCCGCGTCGGGGATGTCCAGATGCAAACGGCGGTTTTGCACGTCCA
Source organism: Loktanella sp. DSM 29012 (assembly GCF_900110705.1). Classification (GTDB taxonomy): domain Bacteria; phylum Pseudomonadota; class Alphaproteobacteria; order Rhodobacterales; family Rhodobacteraceae; genus Loktanella; species Loktanella gaetbuli. The sequence goes on from NZ_FOEJ01000004.1 coordinate 82,644, forward strand.
GTTCGATCATGTCGCCGGACCTGACGACAGCCAGCGGGCCACCGGCTGCCGCCTCGGGAGAGGTGTGCAGCACGACGGTGCCGTAGGCTGTGCCTGACATGCGGGCGTCCGAGATGCGGATCATGTCGGTGATCCCTTTTTTCAGCACCTTGGGCGGCAGCCCCATGTTGCCGACCTCTGCCATGCCGGGATATCCACGTGGTCCGCAGTTTTTCAGAACCATGATGCAGGTCTCGTCAATATCCAGCGCGTCATCGTTGATGCGTGCCTTGTAGTCGTCGATATCCTCGAACACGACGGCGCGGCCCCTGTGCTGCATCAGCGCAGGCGTCGCGGCAGAGGGCTTCAGCACGGCACCGTTCGGGGCCAGATTGCCACGCACGACGACGATGCCCCCCGATTGGGTCAACGCCTTGTCGGCGGGCAGGATCACGTCCTCGTTGTGGTTCTGGACGTGTTTGACTTCGTCCCAGATCGGGCCGCCCGACACGGTCAGCGCATCCTTGTGCAGCAGGTCCGCATCGCCCAGCCGTTTCAGGACGACAGGCAGGCCGCCCGCGTAAAAGAATTCCTCCATCAGGTATTTGCCCGATGGCATCAGGTTCACGATGGTCGGCACATCACGCCCGCAGCGGTCCCAGTCGTCCAGCGTGATATCGACACCGACACGGCCCGCCATGGCGAGCATGTGGATCACCGCGTTCGTGGACCCGCCAATCGCGGCATTGGTCCGGATCGCGTTTTCAAATGCCTGTCTGGTCATCACGTCAGAAGGCTTCAGGTCGTCCTTGACCATCTGCACGATACGGCGGCCTGACATCTGCGCCATGACACGGCGGCGGCTGTCGACGGCGGGGATCGCGGCATTGCCTGACAGGGACATGCCCAGCGCCTCGGCCATGCTGGCCATCGTGCTGGCTGTGCCCATCGTGTTGCAGGTGCCCGTGGACCGGGACATGGACGCCTCGGCCTCCAGAAAATCCTCCTGGCTCATCTCGCCGGCCTTCACGGCTTCGGAGAACTTCCACAGGTGCGTGCCGGACCCGACGCGTTCACCCCGGAAATAACCGTTCAGCATCGGACCACCGGTCACGACAATGGAGGGCAGGTCGCAGGATGCGGCGGCCATCATCAGCGACGGCGTGGTCTTGTCGCAGCCGACCAGCAGCACGCAGCCATCCATCGGCTGGCCGCGGATTGCCTCTTCGGTCGCCATGGCAGCGAGGTTGCGGAACATCATCGCGGTGGGGCGGAACGTATTTTCGGATGCCGAAAACACTGGTACCTCGACCGGAAAGCCACCGGCCTCGAGGATGCCTGTCTTTACCTTTTCGGCCAGTTCGCGCAGGTGCCCGTTGCAGGGGGTGAAATCAGACCAGGTGTTCAGGATGCCAATGATGGGACGTCCGTCGAACATGTCGTGCGGATAGCCCTGATTTTTCATCCAGCCACGATGGTAGATCACGTCGCGGCTGGATCCCGAATACCAGTCCTGAGACCGCAGGCGACGCGGCCATGCAGCGGGTTCAAAGGTCATGCGATCAGCCCTTTTGCTTGTTGTAAACGTCGAAGATCACGGCAGCGAGAAGCACGAGGCCCTTGATCATTTGCTGATAGTCGATGCCGATCCCCATGATCGACATGCCGTTGTTCAGCACCCCCATCAAAAAGGCACCGACGACGGCCCCGACGATTTTGCCGACCCCGCCGGACATGGATGCCCCGCCGATGAACACGGCCGCGATCACGTCCAGTTCCAGTGCGAAACCGGCCTTGGGTGTGGCGGTGTTCAGACGTGCGGCAAAGACCAGACCCGCGATGGCCGCAAGGATGCCCATGTTGACAAAGGCGAGGAACGTCAGGCGTTCGGTTTTGATGCCCGATAGTTTTGCGGCCTTTTCATTGCCACCCAGCGCATAGATGCGGCGGCCCAGCACGGTGCGTTCCGTCAAAAAGGCGTAGATGACGGTCAGCACGCCCATCGTGATCAGCACGTTCGGCAGGCCGCGAAAGGTCGACAGTTTGTATAGAATGAACACCAGCGTCAGCGAAATGATCGCGATGCGTGCGACGAAAAACGCGCGCGGTTCGTCCTCGATCCCGTAGGATTTATTGGTCGCGCGCTGTTTCATGCCTGACCAGACGACCCAGGCGGCGGCGATCACACCCGTGCACAGGGCGAGGACGTTGACGTTTCGTACGTCCAGCAGTCCGGCCAGCACCTCTCCGCCGGGCAGCACATCGGGGACAAAACCGGTGGCGATGACCTGAAATTCACGTGGAAACGGGCCGACGGACTGGCCTTCGAGAAGCCACAGCGACAGGCCACGGAACACCAGCATCCCCGCCAGCGTCACGATGAAGGACGGGATTTTCCAATATGCGATCCAATACCCCTGGGCACCGCCGATGATCGCGCCGACAATGATGCAGCTGATCATCGTGACCCCGATGGAGACATCCATGTTCACGATCATGACGGCGGCCAAGGCACCGACGAAACCCATGACCGATCCAACGGACAGGTCGATGTGACCCGCCACGATGACGATCAGCATCCCCAGCGCCATGATGACGATATAACTGTTCTGCAGCAGCAGGTTGGTCACGTTGATCGGACGCAGCAGCGTGCCGCCCGTCACGATCTGAAAGAACGCCATGATGGCGATCAGGGCGAACAGCAGGCCGTATTCCCGCAGGTTTGCGGCCAGATAGGCCCCGACGCTGCCACGACCCTGCGGTTTTTCCAGTTTTTCTTCGGCGATGGTCATGCCTGTGGCCTCTCCCTAGTGATTGACAATGAGCGACATGATCCGCTCCTGGCTGGCCTCTGCCGCCGGCATTTCACCGACAAAGGCCCCTTCGTTCATGACGAAAATCCTGTCGCACATGCCCAGCAGTTCCGGCATTTCCGATGAAATCATAACGACGCCTTTGCCGGCTGCAGCCAGATCGTTGATCAGACCGTAGATTTCGTATTTCGCGCCGACGTCGATGCCGCGCGTCGGCTCGTCCAGAATCAGCACCTCGGGCGCGGTGAACAGCCATTTCGACAGGACAACCTTTTGCTGGTTGCCCCCCGACAGATTGCCGACCTTCTGGAACACGCCGGGCGTGCGGATCGCCAGATCGTCGCGATATTTTTCGGCAACTTCGGTTTCGCGATGCTTGTTCAGCACGACGCCGTTGGACACTTGTCGCAGGTTCGCGAGGGTGATGTTGCGCTGGATCGTGTCGTCGAGGATCAAACCAAGGCTCTTGCGGTCCTCGGTCACATAGGCAAGGCCATTGGCGATGGCGCGGCTGACCGTCGAGACGTCGACAGGCTGGCCACGCATTTCGACTTGGCCGCTGATGCCCTGTCCCCACGATCTGCCGAAAATGGACATGGCCAGTTCGGTCCGGCCTGCACCCATCAGCCCGGCGATGCCGACCACCTCGCCTGCGCGCACGTCGAAATCCACATCGTGGATCACCTTGCGATTGGCATGTTCGGGATGATGGACGGACCAGTTCGATACCTTCATGATCCGGTCGCCGATCTGCGGCGTGCGGGCGGGATAGCGGTTTTCCATCGATCGCCCGACCATGTCGCGCACGATCCGGTCCTCGGTAATGCCGTCGCCCTTGGTGTCAAAGCTGGACACCGACTGGCCGTCGCGGATGACGGTCACGGTATCCGCGATCTTGCGAATTTCGTTCAGCTTGTGGCTGATGATGATCTGGGTCATGCCCTGCGCCTTGAGCTCCAGCATCAGGTCCAGCAGGGTCTGGCTGTCGCTTTCCGACAGGGCGGCGGTGGGTTCGTCCAGGATCAGCAGGCGCACATCCTTGGCCAAGGCCTTGGCGATTTCGACCAGCTGCTGTTTACCGACACCCAGTTTGTCGACCAACGTGCTGGGTGCATCGCTCAGTCCTACCTTGCGCAGCAGGGTTTCTGTCCGCTGGTTAGTGCCGTGCCAGTCGATCACGCCACGGTTGGCGTTTTCGTTGCCCAGGAACAGGTTCTCGGCGATCGACAGCAGCGGGATCAGCGCGAGTTCCTGGTGAATGATGATGATTCCACGCTTTTCGCTATCCGAGATGTCGCGAAAGGTCGCAAGCGCGCCGTCATAGTGGATTTCGCCGTCATAGGTGCCCGCCGGATAGACGCCGGACAGCACCTTCATCAGCGTGGATTTGCCAGCGCCGTTTTCGCCGCAGATGGCATGAATTTCGCCGCGCTTCACCTTGAGCGACACCTCGTCCAGCGCCTTGACGCCCGGAAAGGTTTTGGTGATCGAACGCATTTCCAGCAGAGTGTCCTGCACGGCAACATCCTGTCAGTTAAATGATTGGGCGGCGCTGCCGCCGTGGTACGGCGGGCCAGTGTCCGTCATCCGGACCGGCCCGCCTGTTTGGCTGGCGTCAGCTGACGCCGTGGCCGTGTCTTATTGGATCTGGTCCATGGTGTAGTAGCCGGACTCGATCACACGCTCTTCCCAGTTGTCGGCAGTCACCTTCAGCGGTTCCAGCAGATAGGAGGGCACCACCTTGACGCCGTTGTCGTAGGTTTCGGTGTCATTGATTTCCGGCTCGCCGCCTTCCAGCACAGCCTCGACCATGCCCACGGTCACACGGGCCAGTTCGCGGGTGTCCTTGAAGATCGTCGAATATTGCTCACCGGCGATGATCGACTTGACCGACGGGACTTCTGCGTCCTGACCGGTGACGATCGGCATCGGTGTATCGCCGGACCCATATCCCACGCCCTTGAGCGACGACAGGATGCCGATGGACAGGCCGTCATAGGGCGACAGAACGCCGTGGACCTGTGCGTCGGTGTAATGGGCGGACAGCAGGTTATCCATGCGGGATTGCGCGACAGCACCGTCCCAGCGCAGGGTACCGACAGTGTCCATGCCCATCTGGCCGGATACGATCGTGACGCGGCCATCGTCGATCATCGGTTGCAGGACCGACATCGCGCCATCATAGAAGAAATAGGCGTTGTTGTCGTCGGGCGAGCCGCCGAACAATTCCACGTTCCATGTCTCGGCGTCTGGGAACCGTTCTTCGAGGCCGGCAACAAGCGTTTCTGCCTGCTGCACGCCGACCTGAAAGTTGTCGAAGGTCGCATAGTAGCTGACATGCTCGCTGTCGCGGATCAGGCGGTCGTAGGCGATGACCTCGATCCCGGCAAAGCTCGCGTTTTCCAGCGCGTTCGACAGTGTCGTGCCGTCGATCGCGGCGATGACCAGAACGTCGACGCCATTGGTGATCATGTTTTCGATCTGTGCCAGCTGGTTGGGGATATCATCCTCGGCGTATTGCAGGATGGTGTCGTAGCCGGCTTCTTCAAATTGCTGAACCATGGATTCGCCATCCGAAATCCAGCGTGCGGATGATTTGGTCGGCATAGCGATACCGACAAGGCCTTCGGCGAATGCGCCGGTGGCGAGGGTCGTGACGAGTGCAGTGCTGACAAGTATGGACTTAAGGGTCATGATTTTCTCCTCCCGAGGTCTGCGCGTCCTCCGCGGCAGCCTTCCTCGTGTTGCCTAGCTGATCCTGTCATACCAATCTAATGCAATTTAAATGGACTAACATATCAAAATTGGTATGATGATGCATGTCATTTCCCTTTGCAAACCGCCTGAAGCCCGCCCACCTGCGCCTCATACGCGCCATAGAGGAAAGCGGAAAACTGCAGTTGGCTGCCGATTCCGTGGCCATGTCACAACCAGCCGCATCCCGACTGCTGGCGGAAATCGAAACCGAAATCGGCGGCGCATTGTTCGACCGGCTGCCGCGTGGCATGGCAGCGACCGCCTTGGGTGAGGCGTTCTTGCGTCATGCGCGCGTCATCCTGTCAGAGGTCGATGCCCTGTCGGACAACATCGCAAGGTTGCAGAACGGTCAGGCCGGGGCAGTGCGGGTCGGTTCGGTCACCGGGCCTGCCGTCAGCGCGCTGGTGCCGGCGCTCCTCGCGGTCCGCGATACCGCGCCCGACATGCAGCCAACAATCGAGGTCGCCCCCTCGGTCGATCTGTTGAAGGGGCTCGAAGAGGGGCATTTTGATTTCGTCCTCGCGCGGGTCGGGGTCAAGAGCGACGTGGCCAACCTGCGCGCACACCCCGGACGTAGCGAACTGGTCAGGCTGCTGGTGGGCGCCGATCATCCTCTTGCCGGGCGGCGGCAGGTCGGACTTGCGGAAACGCTGGACTATGCATTCGTCATCCAAGAGACCGGGTCGCCGATCAGGACGGCTGTCGAACGGCAATTCCTGCAAAGCGGTCTGGCCACGCCCAAGCATGTAATCAACAGCTCTTCCTTGCTGATAGCCTTGAGTGTCATCACCAGTTCGGACGCGATTTCCCCGCAAACCCAAGAGGTTGCAGAGGTCCTGTCCCACGGCAACTCGGAACTGAGCGTCATCGACATCGCGGAAGAGATTGCTGTTTCACCCTTTTTGGTCCTCTACCGCGCTGATCGCCATTTGTCCCCGATCGCGCAGCGCCTCTTGGAAGAGGTATTGTCGCGGCTTTAGCGGGTTGCTTACGGGACCGGTGCCCGCGTGCCCGCGTGCCCGCGTGCCTGGGTCCATGGTGTGACGGGATCAGTGCGTCAGGTCAGGTCCACCAATGCACCGCGCGATTGAATGACCTGTGCGGCGACCTGCGCACCGTTTTGCACGGCCCCGGAAAGTGCAGCACCCCGGATGATGGATGCCAGAAAGCCTGCGTTGAAACTGTCACCTGCGGCTGTCGTGTCGATCACCTGTTGCACCGTGACGGGGTCGTGCGATTTCAGGACCCTGTCCACGCAGGTCAACATCGGTCCAGAGCCGTTTTTGACGACAACGGTTTGCGCGCCGCAGGCGGCATAGCGCGACGCCGTCGCTGCGGGATCGCGATCGTCGAACCAGGTGGCTTCGTCCTCGTGTGATGGCAGAACGATCGTGCTGACCGCAGCACCTGCCATGATTTCATCCCGCATCTCTTGTGGATCAGACCACAAGGCAGGGCGCAAATTGGGATCGAACACGACCTGACCCCCGTTTGCACGAAACACCGCAAGGGCATCGCGCAACCGCGCCCGATCCTCAGGCGGCAGGATCGCAATCGTAATCCCGGAAAAATAGGCGTAATCCGCGTCACTCAGGGCTGCGGTCAGCGCTGCCTTGTCCTGCGCCAGTGTCCGCGCCGCACTTTGCCCGCGCCAATAGCTGAAACTGCGTTCGCCGTTGTCCAGCCGAATGACGTAAAGGCCCACAGTGCGGTCGCTGCGGCGCAAGATGCTGTCAACGCCAAGTCCGGCCTGTTGCAGGAATGCAGACATCTGTTGCGAGGCGGAATCGGTCCCGATGGCTGTAAGGTAATCGACCTGATGATCCGCCCCGAGTAGTCTGCGCAGATACCAGGCGGTATTCATGGTGTCGCCGGCAAAGCCCATCCGGAACGCGCCCTCGGTGTCTGTCGGTGCCATTTCGATCATGCACTCGCCGATGCAAACAGTCCGTGTCACGTGTCCGTTTCCTGAAAAAAGCTGTGCTGCTGTTTCTTGACCTCGTCGATCAGAACGACAATGCGCGACAGATGTGCGGTCATCGCGGCCTCGGCCGTATCCGGGTCGCGCGCCGAAATGGCATCCAAAATTGCGACATGTTCCTGCAACGCCAGTTTCTGTGACGTCGTATTCAAAGACAGCATGCGGATGCGGTCCATATGCGCCTTGCTGTCCTGTATCAGGTCCCAGACGAACCGGACGTCGGCCAAGACGCAGATCGCGATATGAAATTCTTCGTCCAGGGCGTGAAACAGGTCTCTGTCCTGTGCCTCGATCGCCTCTTTCTGACGTGCGATCAGCGCATGCAGGGGGGCCAGCGTCTGGGGTGTGGATGTCTCGCAGGCTGTCCGGCAGGTTTTGACCTCGAGCGCTGTTCGGATGAACTGGGCGCGCAACACGGCTTCTTCTGAAATCAGGCTGACGGTCGTGCTGCTTTGCGGACGGATATGCAGAAACCCCAGCTTGGCCAGACGCTTGAACGCCTCTCGGACGGGTTGCCGGGAAACGCCCATCAGCTTTGACACTTCGGCTTCGGAAATCTTGGTCTGCGGCGGAAGCTCCAGCTTGAGAATGCGCTGCTGAAGAGTGTCGAACACCTGATCTGCGACTGTCGGTTGGGGAGTCTGTCGCAGCAGGGGCAGCGTTATGTCCGATCCCCCCGACGACAGTGTGCCGCTTATCTTCATGGCTATTTCCCCAGTTATCGCACGTTGCTTCAGTTATCCCGCAGAAAGCGTCTCCTTGCAACTAGGATATTAGTTGACAGGAGCTTCTGAATAACTAGGATATCAGTAGGGAGAGTCGGGCAGGTTGCCGACAGTGAAGGGGGATGAATGCCGTTACTTGATGAGGATCGCCTGTTCGCCACAGATCCGGCCGTTCGGACACTGGCGCGGGATCTCTATGATGGCGTCAAGGACCTGCCGATCATCAGCCCTCACGGCCATACCGATCCGCGCTGGTTTGCCGAAAACGGGGCATTTCCGGACCCTGCGACGCTTTTCGTCACGCCGGATCACTATGTTTTCCGGATGCTGCACAGTCAGGGGATCGCGCTAGAGGATCTGGGCGTGCCGCGTGTCGATGGCGGTGCCACGGAAACCGACAGTCGCAAAATCTGGAACCTGTTTGCGTCAAACTATCATCTGTTTCGCGGCACGCCGTCGCGCATCTGGGTGGATCACGCCCTGCAAGAGGTGTTCGGCGTGGACGAACGTCTGTCCGCGGCCTCGGCGGACGCGATATACGATCATATCGACGCCAGCCTGAAAACCGATGCGTTTCGTCCCCGTTCTCTGTTCAAGCGTTTCAACATCGAGGCGATTTCGACGACCGAGAGCGCGATTGATGACCTCAAATGGCACAAGATGATCCGCGACAGCGGCTGGGACGGCCGCGTCATCACTGCCTATCGTCCTGATACGGTCATCGATCCGGAATGCGACGGGTTCGCGGATAACGTGGCAAAAATGGGTGAATTGGCCGGCGAGGATGCCACCACATGGGGCGGGTATCTGGCTGCCCATCGCAACCGCCGTGCATTTTTCAAATCTTTCGGTGCCACGTCCTCGGACCACGGCCACCTGACCGCCCGGACAGAGGACCTGCCGGAAGACGAGGCAGCGGCACTGTTTGACCGCGCACTTCAGGGCAAGTGCAGTAGCGAGGAGGCAGACCGTTTTCGCGGGCACATGCTGACCGAAATGGCGCGGATGTCACGCGACGACGGTTTGGTGATGCAGATTCATCCGGGATCTGCGCGCAATCATTCAGCGGACATCATGGCCCGGTTTGGCCGCGACAAGGGGTACGATATCCCCATGCGCACCGACTATGTGACCGCATTGCGTCCCTTGCTGAACGCGGTCGGCGGTGACGCCGGACTGACGATCATCCTGTTCACCCTGGACGAGTCGTCCTACGCGCGCGAACTGGCCCCCCTGGCCGGGGTCTATCCTGCGCTGCGGCTTGGCCCGCCATGGTGGTTCCATGACAGCTACGAAGGCATGATCCGTTTCCGCGAAATGGCGACGGAAACTGCTGGTTTCTACAACACCGTCGGTTTCAACGACGACACCCGCGCATTCTGTTCCATTCCCGCCCGCCACGACGTGGCGCGCCGGGTCGATTGCACGTTTCTTGCCACGCTGGTCGCGACTGGCCGGCTGGACCGGGACGAGGCACCCGAGGTCGCGCATGACCTCAGCTACCGGCTTGCAAAACAGGCCTACAAGCTCTGACGAGCATTTTCTGGGAGGGAAAAATGATTTACACGAAAACACTTGGTGCGGCCCTGTTGGCGAGCGTCGCAACCGTCACTGCCGCATCCGCCTGCGAAACGACGTTCCGGTCGTCCGACACGCATCCCGAAGGGTATCCGACGGTGGCGGCAGTCGAGGAAATGGGCCGCCTTCTGGAGGAACGCACGGACGGTCGTTTGTGCATCGAGGTCTTTCATTCAGCCCAATTGGGTGAGGAAAAGGACACGATCGAACAAACGCAGTTCGGCGTGATCGACATGAACCGTGTCTCGCTCGGGCCGTTCAACAACATCATCGAGGAAACGCAGGTCCCGTCGCTGCCCTATATCTTCCGCTCGACCGACCACATGCACAAAGTTATGGACGGTCCTGTCGGACAGCAGATTCTGGATGCGTTCAGCGATCACGATCTGGTTGGCCTGGCGTTCTACGACGGCGGATCGCGCAGTTTCTACAACTCTGAAAAGCCGATCGCATCAATAGACGATCTGGCCGGCATGAAATTCCGCGTCATGCAGTCGGATATGTTCGTGGACATGGTCGATGCGCTGGGCGCGAACGCGACCCCGATGCCCTATGGCGAGGTCTATTCCTCGATCCAGACCGGCGTCATCGACGGGGCAGAAAATAACTGGCCGTCCTACGACAGCTCTGGCCACTTCGAAGTGGCGAAATACTATACCCTCGATCAGCATCTGATCGTGCCCGAGGTGCTGGTGATGGCGAAATCGACCTTTGATGGCCTCAGCGCCGAGGATCAGGAGATCGTGCGTCAGGCCGCCCGGGATTCGGTACCGGTCATGCGTGAACTTTGGGCCGCCCGCGAAGCCGAATCCGAAGCGCATGTGCGCGCGGCAGGTGTCGAGGTCATCAGCGACATCGACAAGACTCCGTTCATCGAAGCGATGGGGCCCGTGTACGACAAATACGTCACCTCTGCGGTGTTGCAGCAGATGGTCGCCGACATTCAGGCCACTGAATAAAAACGCCTTCGGCCCGCCGCGCTGATGCGGCGGGTCGATTTTTGCGGGGGACATATGCGGCAGACGATGGAAAAAGCGGCGATCTGGACGGGGCATCTGGCCCGGCTGGCCCTGTGGGCGGCCGGAACCGGGTTGGTCCTGATGACCGTACTGATCGCAGCCCAGGTGGTCTGGCGCTACATCCTCAATGACAGCATCATCTGGACCGAACCCGCATCGGTCATGATCATGGGCTGGTTCATCTTTCTGGGGGCCGCCGTGGGTATCCGCGAAGGCTACCACCTGTCCTTTGACGTGCTGCTGTACATGCTGCCGTTGCGGGCGAAACTGGTGCTTTATTCAATTTCAGACATCGCAGTCACGGCCTTTGGGATCGGCATGATCTGGTTCGGCTGGCAGCTGGCTGCGCGCACAGCGGGCAATGTCCTGCCCAGCCTTGGTATCTCTGGCGCATTCGATTTCGCGCCTCTTGTCGCCGGCGGCATCCTGATCGTCCTGTTTTCCATCGAACGCGTGTTGCGCCGTGCTGCGGGCCTGCCCACGGCGCGGTTCGGCGAAGACCCGGAGGTCGCGTAGCATGGAACTTTACGTTCTGTTCGGGACATTCGTCTTTTTGCTGCTGATCGGGACGCCGGTGGCGTTCTGCCTGGGTCTGTCCAGTTTTGCGACCATCGCCTATCTGGGCCTGCCCCCGGTCGTGGTTTTTCAACGCCTGAATTCCGGCGTGTCCGTCTTTGCGCTGATGGCGATCCCCTTCTTTATCTATGCAGGCGATCTGATGGTGCGTGGCGATATCGCGCGGCGTCTGGTGGCGCTGGCCAGCGGTTTTGTCGGGCATTTTCGCGGCGGTCTGGGACAGGTCAACGTGCTGTCGTCGGTCATGTTCGGCGGTGTCTCCGGCTCTGCCGCGGCCGACGCCAGCGCGGTGGGCGGTCTGATGGTCCCCCAGATGAAGGAACGCGGCTACGATGTCGACTATGCGGTGAACATCACGGTCGTCAGTTCGATCATCGCCCTGATGCTGCCCCCGTCGCACAACATGATCATCTATTCCATCGCGGCGGGCGGGCGCATTTCCATCGCCGATCTGTTCACCGCAGGAATCATCCCCGGTTTCACGCTGGCGCTGTTGCTGATGCTGGCCGCCTGGTGGGTCGCCAAGCGCAAGGGCTATCCCGTCCAGCCATTCCAAGGATTTCGCGTGATCGGAACCCTCTTTGCCTCTGCCGCACCGGGCTTGATCCTTGTGGCGATCATCTTCGGTGGCGTGCGTTCGGGCATCTTTACCGCATCGGAATCGTCGAACATCGCCGTTGTCTATGCGCTGGTCGTGACGCTTTTCGTCTATCGCAGCCTCAGCTGGCACGATTTCAAGGAAGCGACATTCGCCGCCGTGCGCACAACGGCCATGGTGCTGCTGGTGATCGGGTGCGCGGCCTCCTTTGGCTGGCTGCTGGCCTATACCAAGGTGCCCGCGTCCATGGTCGCCCTGCTGCAGAACGTGTCTGACAACCCGATCGTCATCCTGCTGCTGCTGAACGTGATCCTGCTGATCCTGGGCACGTTCATGGACATGTCGCCGCTGATCGTCATCACGACACCGATCTTTCTGCCGGTGGCCGTGGCCTTTGGTGTCGATCCTGTCCACTTTGGCGTGATCCTGATCCTGAACCTTGGCATCGGGCTGTGTACCCCGCCGGTAGGGGCCGTGCTGTTCGTGGGCTGCGCTGTTGGCCGGATTCCCGTCTGGGACGCGGTGCGCACGATCTGGCCATTCTACGGGGCCGCGTTTCTGACCCTGATGCTTGTCACCTATATCCCCGCGCTGTCCCTGTGGCTGCCGGCACTGTTCAGATGAGGTCCGCCATGTCCTATCCCGTCGTTCCGACAGACCCCGGCGTGACCCGTCAGGTTCTAGCCGAAAATCCCGCAATGATGCTCGTCGCCTTCAGGTTCGACACGGACGCAAAAGGCGCGCTGCACGATCATCCGCACGTGCAGGCCACCTATGTCGAAAGCGGGCGTTTCACCTTTACCGTCGATGGCACGGCACATGATCTGGGGCCGGGCGACAGTCTGATGATCCCGTCTGGTGCCCGGCACGGCTGCACCTGCCACGAGGCGGGTACGCTGATCGACACCTTTACACCTCGTCGCGACGATTTCCTTTGAACCAGAAAGACATGACCATGCTGAAAACCCAAACACGCCACGCGATCGATCCCGCCACGTCCCGGACGCTGGACACAGATCAGTTGCGCGACCATTTTCACGTCGGTGGGTTGTTCGCGGACGGCGAGATCAATCTGGTCTACAGCCATTATGATCGCCTGATCCTCGGCTCTGCTGTGCCCGCGGGCGGCACCCTGACGCTGGACAAGGTCGAGGCCACCGGCACCGCGACGATCCTGGAACGCCGCGAGATGGGCGTGCTCAACATCGGTGACACCGGCACGGTGTCGGTAGGCGGCGAGAGCTATGAGCTGGAGAACGGCGAGGTTCTCTATATCGGCATGGGTGCCGGGCCGGTCGAGTTCAGCGGCGCGGGTCGGTTTTACGTCCTGTCGGCACCGGCGCACCAGACCTATCCCACCACCCTGATCAAGCTCAAGGATGCGCGCCGCGTCGAGATGGGCGCGCGCGAGACCGCGAACGAGCGCGTCATCATCCAGTTCCTGCACCCCGAGGTCTGCAAATCCTGCCAGCTCCTGATGGGCTACACGCAGTTCGCCGAAGGGTCGGTCTGGAACACGATGCCCGCGCACCTGCACGACCGCCGTATGGAAGCCTATCTTTACTTCAAGATGCCCGAAGACCAGCGCGTCTTTCACCTGATGGGCGAGCCGGACCAGACCCGTCACATCGTCATGGCCAATGAAGAGGCTGTGATCTCTCCGCCGTGGTCGATCCACGCAGGCGCGGGCACGTCGTCCTATACGTTCTGCTGGGCGATGGCGGGCGACAACGTCGATTTCACGGATATGGACATGGTCGCCATGGGGGATTTGCGGTGAGCACGGCGTTCGATCTGACGGGCCGCCGTGCGCTGGTCACCGGGGCCAACACCGGCATCGGACAAGCCATAGCGGTTGGTCTGGCGCAGGCCGGTGCAGAGGTGATCTGCGCGGGCCGCCGCGCCTGCGACGAGACAGTTGCGATGATCGCGGATGTGGGCGGGACGGCATCATCCATGCTGGTGGATTTCACCGATCCGATGGCAGGGCAGGGTCTGTTTGACGACCAGCCTATCGACACTCTGGTCAACAACGCCGGCATCATCCGGCGCAACGACGCGGTCAATTTCACCGAGGCCGACTGGGACGCGGTGATGGATGTGAACCTCAAGGCGCTGTTCTTTACGACACAGGCCTTTGCCAAGGCCGTACTGGCGCGGGGGGGCACTGGCCGCGTCGTCAACATCGCGTCGCTGTTGTCGTTTCAGGGTGGCATCCGCGTGCCAAGCTATACCGCGTCCAAGCACGGCGTCGCCGGCCTGACCAAGCTCTTGGCCAATGAATGGGCGGCCAAGGGCATCAACGTGAACGCCGTGGCCCCCGGGTACATCGAGACCAATAACACCGAGGCCCTGCGCGCCGATCCCGACCGCAACAGGGCGATCTTGGAACGGATTCCGGCGGGCCGCTGGGGCGCAGCGTCGGACATCGCCGGGGCTGCTGTTTACCTGTGCACGCCTGCGGCCGGATATGTCCATGGCGCGGTCCTCAATGTGGATGGAGGCTGGCTTGCCCGCTGACGGTCAAATGAATGACGCGGTGGCGCGTCCCGCAACCGGCATCGTCCATCTGGGACTTGGCGCGTTCTTTCGCGCATTCGGTTGCGTCTATATCGCCGACGCAATGGCCGCGTCGGGCGGCGATTGGGGCATAGTGGGCGTGTCCCTGCGCAGCCCTGACACACGCGACGCGCTGCGCCTGCGTGACTGGCACTACACCTCTGTCACGCTGGCCCCCGAAGGCGAGCAGACGCGCGATATCACGCTGCTCAATGACGTGCTCGTCGCGCCAGAAAACCCTGAAGCGGTACTGGCGACAATGACCGATCCCGGCGTCCGGATCGTCACGTTGACCGTCACGGAAAAGGGCTATTGCCACAATCCCGCGACCGGGAAACTGAACCTCGATCATCCTGATATCCGGCACGATCTGTCGCGCGACCTGCCCATGTCGGCACCAGGTTTTCTGGTGCGGGCGCTGGCGCGACGCCGGGCTGCGGGAACGCCCCCCTTTACGGTGCTGACCTGTGACAATCTGCCAAACAACGGCAGGCTTGTGCGTGAAATGGTGTTGCAACTTGCGCGGCAGATTGATCCGCAGCTTGCGGACTGGATTGCAACCGAGGGCCGGTTTCCGTCAACGATGGTGGACCGGATCACCCCCGCAACCACCCAGGCCGACATCGCGCGGGTGACTGCCCTGACCGGCATCCCCGATGCAGCACCGGTGCTGCACGAGCCGTTTTCCCAATGGGCCGTCGAGGATGATTTCGTCGGCGGCACCCGCCCCGACCTGAGGGCTGCGGGTGTCGAACTTGTTGCGGACGTCACCGCGCACGAGGACATGAAACTGCGGATGCTGAACGGCACCCATTCCGCGCTGGCCTATACCGGCTATCTGGCCGGGCACGAGACCATCGCGGACACCGTCGCGGACCCCGATTTCGCCGCTTACGTCCGTGCCCTTTGGTCCGAAATCTCGCCCGCCGTGACTGCGCCGCAGGGGGTCAGCCTGACCGAATATGCCGATGCGCTGATGGACCGCTATGCCAACCCCGCGATCCGCCACCGGACCTGGCAGATCGCGATGGACGGCAGCCAGAAACTGCCGCAACGCATTCTGGGTACGGTGCGCGACAACCTCGATGCGGGACGACCCATCGAGGGACTTTGCACGGCCATTGCCGCATGGATGCGCTATGTCACCGGCACGGATGCGGCCGGACAGCCCATCGACGTGCGCGATCCTATGGCCGACCGTCTGCATGCACTGGCACAATCACAGGACGACCCTGCCGGCATCGTCGCATCCTTGTTGTCGGTGGCGGAAATCTTTCCCCGCGATCTGGCTTACCGCTTGCAGGGGCCTGTGTCACAGGCCGCCACGGTCATCTGGCAGGACGGTGTCCGTGCCGCCATCAAGAGGGCCGTTTGATGATCGAAAGTTGGCGCTGGTACGGAGAATTCGACAGCATCTCCTTGGGTGACGTGGCGCAGACCGGCGCGCGGGGCATCGTCACCGCGCTGCACGGTATCCCCTACGGCGAGGTCTGGCCGCAAGACGCGATTGCCGCGCGCAAGCGTCAGATCGTGGATGCGGGTTTCAATTGGGTCGTGGTCGAAAGCCTGCCGGTCCACGAGCGGATCAAAAAGGGCGAGGGCGATCTGACCACCTTCTTTGCCAACTACCGTCAGTCCATGGCCAATCTCGCGGCCGAGGGCGTCACCACGATCTGCTACAACTTCATGCCGCTGCTGGATTGGACGCGGACCGATCTGGCGGCCCCTGTCGCCGGTGGTGCCACCTGTCTGCGGTTCGAGGCCGTACGCATGGCCGCTTTTGAAATCCACATGCTGGGGCGTCGTGCTGCAGAAGACGACTACAGCCCTGAAGTGCTGGCCAAGGCGGCGGCCTGGTTTCAGGCGGCGACAGAGGACGATCGCGCTGGTTTGCTGTCTGCGATCATGGCGGGATTGCCGGGGGCGTTCGACCGTTACGATATAGCTGGTCTGAAAACGGCCCTCGCGGGATACGATGGCATCGACCGCGACGCCTTACGCAGCAACTACAAGCGGTTCTTGGACGAGGTGGTGCCGACCGCAGAAGATCTGGGGCTGCGGCTGTGCGTGCATCCCGACGATCCGCCCCGTGACATTCTGGGTCTGCCGCGCATCGTGTCGGATGGTGCTGATCTTGATTGGGTGCTGAAGGCGCACGGCAGCCCTGCCAACGGAATCACGCTGTGTTCCGGCTCTCTCGGGGCGAATCCCGCAAACGACGTGCCCGCGATTGCGGCCCAAGTGGCCGACCGGATTCATTTCGCGCACCTGCGCAACGTCCGTAAGGACCCCGATGGATCGTTCGAGGAATCGGATCACCTGGAGGGCGACACGGATATGGTCGCGCTGATCCGCGTGCTCTTGACGGAACAGGCGCGCCGCCGCGATGCGGGCCGTGCCGACCATGCGATCCCGTTCCGGCCCGACCACGGCCACCACATGCTGTCGGACCTGACCCGCGACCTGATCCCCGGCTATCCGCTGATCGGTCGGCTGCGCGGATTGGCAGAGCTGCGCGGCGTGATCAAGGCGTTGGCCCATGACTGATCCGCTGATCCTCCACCCCGGTGATACGGTCGCCGTCCTTACGGAACGTGCCGGGGCGGGTGCCGATCCGCTGCGCCTTGGTGCGCCGCTGGTGGCACCGGTCCCGTCGGGTCACAAGGTTGCACGCGTTGCGATGCCTGCGGGTGCGTCGGTCATCAAGTTCGGACAGTTCATCGGCCAGGCGACCGCGGCGATTGCGGCGGGTGCGCATGTCCATACGCACAATTGCACCTTTGCCAATCCCGAACAGGATTACGCCATCGGGGCCGATCTGGCGTCGGCGCAAGCGGCAATCCCGCAAACCGATGCCCTGACCTTTGACGGATATGCCCGCGCCGATGGCTGCGTGGGCACGCGCAATTACATCGCCCTTGTGGCGACGGTGAACTGCTCGGCCACGGTGATCCGGCGTGCCGCCGCCGAGATCGAGGCCAGTGGCCTGCTTGATGACTACGGTAATGTCGACGGCATCGTCGCACTGGCCCACGGTACCGGTTGCGGCATGGCTAACAGCGGGCGTGGCTATGACATTCTGGACCGGGTTCTGTGGGGTCACGCAACCCACCCGAACGTGGGTGCCACGGTCTTTGTCGGTCTTGGATGCGAGGTCATGCAGATCGCGCGGATGCAATCGCATTTCGGCGACGCGGGCACCGACCGATTCCATGCGCTGACCATTCAGGACACTGGCGGCACCCGCGCCACCGTGGACGCGATCAAGGCGCATGTGGCGCTGATCCTGCCTGCGGTGAACGACATCACCCGCACCCCCCAGCCTATGAGCGCGCTGCGTGTCGCATTGCAGTGCGGCGGGTCCGACGGATTTTCCAGCATAACTGCAAACCCCGCGCTTGGCATCGCCAGCGATCTGATCGTGGCCCAGGGCGGCACCGCGATCCTGTCAGAGACGCCGGAAATCTACGGTGCCGAACAACTGCTGTTGCGCCGTGCGAACAGCCTGGCCGTGGCTGACAAGCTGATCGCACAGATCAAGTGGTGGGAAGGTTACGCCGCGCAGAACGGCGGTTCGATGGACAACAACCCAAGCCCCGGCAACAAGCAGGGTGGCATTACCACGATCCTTGAAAAGTCGTTGGGCGCTGCGGCCAAGGCCGGGGCGACCCCGTTGATGGCGGTCTATGATTATGCCGAACAGATCGTGCAGCCCGGTTTCGTCTTCATGGACACGCCGGGCTACGATCCGGTGTCTGCCACGGGGCAGATCGCGGGTGGTGCGCAGATCGTGGTGTTCACGACGGGACGCGGTTCGGCCTTTGGATCGAAACCGGCCCCCACGATCAAGCTGGCCACGTCGGACCGTCTGTTCAACCAGATGCCCGACGACATGGACCTGAACACCGGCGATATCCTGTCCGGTGGGATCACGATGTCCGACAAGGGGCGCGAAATCTTTGACCTGATCCGCGCCACCGCATCGGGGCAGACGACCAAGTCCGAGGCGCTGGGCCTGGGCGACAACGAATTCGTACCCTGGCAAATCGGAGCGGTGATGTGATCCGGAGACCTGTAACAATCGCATATATCGGCGGTGGATCGTTGAATTGGGCGACCAAGCTGATGGCTGATCTGGCCCATGACACGGCGCTGGCAGCCCATGTCCGGCTCTATGACATCGACCATGCCGCGGCAGAGCGGAACGCCAGGATCGGCACACGGTTCGCCGAGGTGTCCAACGGGACGCCAGCGGTCTATCGGGCGGTGCCTTCGTTGCAGGACGCGCTGACCGGTGCTGACGTGGTGGTCGTGTCGATCCTGCCCGGTGAATTCGATGACATGGCCCACGACGTGGATATTCCCGCGCGATATGGGATCAAGCAGGCGGTGGGTGATACCGTCGGTCCAGGCGGCTTCGTGCGGGCGCTGCGGTCGATCCCGATGATGTTGCCGATTGCCGAGGCCATCCGCGATCATGCGCCAAAGGCCTGGGTTTGCAATCTGACCAACCCGATGAGCGTGTTGACGGGTGCCATGTATCATGCGTTTCCGGGCATCCGCCTGTGGGGAGAGTGCCACGAGGTGACAAAGCTGCGCCATCAGGTTGCCTGGATCGCCAATCAGCAGGCGGGTGCCCAGCACCACAGCCACCGCGACGTCCAGGTCAACGTGCTGGGCATCAATCACTTTACCTTTGTCGATGCCATCGGGCTGGACGGGCGCGACATGTTGCCCGCCTATCGCGCCTTTGCCGATCAGCACGGCAACAGCGGTTGGTCCCCGCGCGCGGTCGATCCGGGCGACGAGCACGATCTGTATTTCATGGACCGCAGTCGTGTGAAGTTCGACATGTATCGCCGCTTTGGCATTCCCGCCGCTGCCGGGGATCGCCACCTGGCCGAGTTCGTCCCGCAGGACGAATACCTCGATACCGCGCAGGACTGGGATTTCGCGCTGACGCCGGTGTCCTACCGGATCCGGGACCGCACCGAAAAACGCGCGCGGGCAAGTGCGCTCGCCGCAGGGGAGGGCGCGCCGCATGCTGACCGTTCGGACGAGGCCTTGGTCGATCAGATCAAGGGGCTGATGGGGCTAGGTGATTTTGTCAGCAACGTGAACCTGCCCAATCGCGGCCAGATGGACGGCCTGCCCATGGGCACGATTGTGGAAACGAACGCGCTGTTTTCATCGCTGGGCGTGACACCACTGGTAGCCGGGCGTCTGCCCGATGCGCTGCACGACATCGTACGGGACCATGCGGCACGGCAGACAGACCTGCTGGCTGCAGTGGTCGAAAACCGCTGGGACGATCTGTTCGGCCTGTTCCGCACCGATCCTCTGGTTGCGCCGCTGCCTACGGATACGGCGCGGCTGATGTTTCATGAAATGGTGCAGGCCACATCGCACCATTTGCCCCGTGATCTATTGAGGGAGGCCTCGTAATGGGTGGTGACAGCAAGTTTCTGGGGATCGCTTATGTGTCCCCCTACATCATCGGGTTGTGTCTGTTCACGGCCTTTCCGTTCCTGGCCTCGCTCTATCTGTCGTTCACGGATTACGATCTGCTGTCGACGCCGGAATGGGTGGGCCTCGACAACTATGAACGGCTGTTTACCCGTGACCGGACGTTTTCCAAATCATTGAACGTCACGCTGCTGTACGTGTTCATGACCGTCCCGCTGAAGCTGGCCTTTGCGCTGCTGGTGGCGGTGGTGCTGAACTACAAGCTCAAGGCGATCGGGTTTTTCCGCACGGCCTATTATGTGCCGTCGGTTCTGGGCGGGTCGATCGCGATTGCCGTGCTGTGGCGCTACATTTTTGCCGAAGCAGGCCTGGTGAACATGGGCCTGACGGCCATCGGGATGGAACCGGTCAACTGGTTCGGCGACCCGCAGAATGCGCTGTTCACGCTGACGCTGCTGCGCTGCTGGCAGTTCGGATCGGCGATGGTGATCTTTCTCGCGGCACTGCAATCCGTGGACAAATCGCTGTACGAGGCGTCCAGCATCGACGGCGCGGGCAAATGGCAGCAGTTCCGCTATATCACCGTGCCACTGATCACGCCGGTGATCTTTTTCAACCTGATCATGCAGACGGTGCAGGCGTTTCAGGAATTCAACGGCCCCTACATCATCACCAATGGTGGTCCGCTGAAATCCACCTATCTGCTGCCGCTTTATATCTACGACAAGGCCTTCAAGAGCTTTGACATGGGCTATGCCTCTGCCATCGCCTGGGTCCTTTTCGTCATCATCATGGTGCTGACCCTGATTGCCTTCTGGTCGTCGAAAAAGTGGGTCTACTACGCCGGCGACAAGAGGAGCTGAGGCCATGACCACGATCCCCGATCTCAAACCGATGCCGCAGTCCGAACGCACGCGGTCGCCGCAGGAACTCAAGATTCAGCGCGAACAAAGGCGCGGCGCGATCATCCGCTATGTGGTGCTGACTGCATTTGGCCTGTTGATGCTCTATCCGCTGATCTGGCTGGTGGGCGCATCGTTCAAAACCAACGAAGAGATATTCAGCTCTGCTGCGTTCTGGCCCAAGGACCCTACGATCCAAGGCTATATCGATGGCTGGCAAACTTCGACGCCCTATACCTTTGCGCGGTTCTTCATGAACTCGCTTTATATCGTGATCCCGAAAATGCTGGGCACGGCGTTTTCATCGGTGATCGTGGCCTACGGGTTCGCGCGGTTCGATTTTCCGGGCAAGAAGATCCTGTTCGGCATCCTGATCGCAACATTGCTGCTGCCCGACGTGGTCACGCGCATCCCGCAGTACCTGCTGTTTCGCGAATTGGGCTGGCTGGATACCTACCTGCCGCTGTTCGTGCCGCAGTGGTTCGCACTCGAGGCGTTTTTCGTTTTCATGCTGATCCAGTTCATGCGGTCGATCCCGCGTGACATGGAAGAGGCAGCAAGGGTCGACGGGGCGAACACGTTCCAGGTGCTTTGGTATGTGGTCGTGCCGATGCTGATGCCGGCCATCATCTCGGTCTGTCTGTTTCAGTTCATGTGGACCATGAACGATTTCCTCGGGCCGCTGATCTACATCTCTTCGGTCGAAAACTATCCGGTGTCGCTTGCGCTGAAACTCAGCATCGACACGACCGAGGCGTTCAACTGGAACCAGATCCTCGCGATGACCGTGCTTGCGCTGGCCCCGTCGCTGATCGTGTTCTTCATCGCTCAAAAATACTTCATCGAAGGTATCTCAACCGGAGGGGTCAAAGGCTGATGGCTGATCTGCAACTTACATCCGTCGAAAAGGTCTATGGCGGCGGCTTCAAGGCGGTGCATGGCATTGATCTGCATGTCGCGGACGGCGAATTCATGGTGCTTGTGGGGCCGTCGGGCTGTGCGAAATCCACCACCCTGCGGATGATCGCGGGACTGGAAACCATCACCGGCGGCGAAATCCGCATCGGGGAAAACGTCGTGAACGACCTGGTTCCGGGCAAGCGGGGCATCGCGATGGTGTTCCAGAATTACGCGCTTTATCCGCATATGAAAGTGCGGCGGAACCTGTCGTTCGGGCTAAAGCTCAAGCGTGAACCTGCGGCCAAGATCGAAAGTGCGACGCAAGAGGTGTCGGGCATTCTCGAGATCGAGGAACTGCTCGACCGTCTGCCAAAGCAACTCTCGGGCGGTCAGGCCCAACGGGTTGCCGTGGGCCGCGCGCTGATCAAATCGCCCGAAGTCTTTCTGTTCGACGAGCCATTGTCGAACCTGGACGCCAAGCTGCGCGCGTCGATGCGCATTCGTATCACCGATCTGCACAAGCGTCTGCGCGACGAAGGGCGGCCCGCGACCGTGGTTTACGTGACCCACGATCAGGTCGAGGCGATGACCATGGGCGACCGCATCTGCGTCATGAAAGAAGGCCACATCATGCAGGTGGCCGATCCGGTGACGCTGTATGAACGGCCTGCCAATGCGTTCGTGGCCGGGTTCATCGGGATGCCCGAAATGAACCTGGCCCCGGCGGTGCTGGCCGATGACGGCGGTCTGAAAATCACGCTGGCTGGCCAGTCCATTGCTGTGCCACCGGAATTGGCCGCGCGGCTGAGCGCGCAGGAGGGGCCGGTCACATTCGGCATCCGGCCGCAAAACATGGACATCGTGCCGGCAGGCACGCCCGATGCCTTTGCCGGCACGGTCCACAACATCGAGTTCATGGGCCACGAGGTCAATCTGCACATGAACATCGGGGACAGCACCTTTATCGCCGTGATCCCGAACGACAAATTCGACACCGGCATCCGGCGCGGTGACGCAGTTTCGATGCGCCCTCACGGCGCGCGCATCCATCTGTTCGACCGGGAAAGCGGGGCGAACATCTCGCTCGCGGACCAAACCAAATCACTGTCATAGGGAGGAAAACATGACATATTTCAAAACGATTTTGGGGGCTGCGTTGGCCACCACGACCCTGGCCGGGACAGCCAAGGCCGAAGACCTAAGGATGAGCTGGTGGGGCGGCGACAGCCGTCACGAGGCGACGCAAGCCGCGCTTGAGGTCTGTGGCGAGGCGCTTGGCCATACGATCAAGCCAGAGTTCACGGGCTGGTCCGGCCATTTTGAAAAGGTCGCCACCCAACTCGCAGGCGGCACAGAAGCCGACATCATGCAGATCAACTGGCCGTGGCTGCCGATCTTTTCCGAAAACGGCGACGGTTTTGCCGATCTGCGTCAGTTCGCGGATACGATCGACCTGTCCCAATGGTCCGACGAAGAACTTGAGGCATCCACCCGCAATGGCGCGTTGAACGGCCTTCCGGCGTCGGTGTCAGGTCGCATCTTCTTTTTCAACAAGACCACCTTTGACAAGGCCGGTCTGCCTCTGCCGACCACGTTCGACGAGTTGATGGCTGCCGGTCCGGTGTTCGCCGAAAAGCTGGGCGACAATTATTACCCGCTTGAAGGCATCGGTCTGGACGCGTCCCTGCTGATCCAGATGATCGTGACCCAGCAGACTGGCAAATCCTTTATCAATCCCGAAACCAACGCGGTTCAGTGGTCCGCCGCCGAACTGCAAGCGGGCATCGACATGTATCAGGCGATGGTCGACAACCATGTCATCAAGGGCTGGCAGGACCGCGCGGCACAGGGCAACATCGCGTTGCATGAAAACGCGGATTGGACCTCTGGTCAGATCGCGGGCAGCTATCAGTGGGACACGACGTTCTTCAAGATTTCTGATCCCTTGGCCGAGGGTCAGGAACTGGTGCCGGCTGGACTGCTGCGCGTAGAAGGCGCGCAGAACGACGGTGTCTACCGCAAGCCGTCCATGGTGTTTTCGATCTCGGCCAATTCGCCCAACCAGCAGGCCGCGGCAGAGGTGCTGAACTGCCTGTTGACGCAGCCCGACGGGATCGCGGCCATGGGGTCCGCCCGTGGCGTGCCGTCCTCCGACGTGGCCGCGGCCCAGCTGCTGGAAAACGGCGGGATCGAACAAATCCAGGTCGATGCGCAGGACATGGTGATGCAAGCGGTCGCACCCGCGATCAGCCCCTACAACGAGGATCCCGACGTGCGTGCGGGTATCGAGGACACGCTGGAACTGTTCGCCTATGGCGAGTTGGACAGCGCCGATGCATCCGAAGAAATCCTGATGCTCGTGAGCGAAGCACTCGAAGACAAGTAACTGCATGCTGGCGTCGGTCTGCACCGGCGCCAGCAGAACAACTCCCTTGGAAAGCGCCGTTTCGTGCTCAACGTCCTCGCAATCACACCTTACACCGCCACCATTCTCATTCACGCAGACAAGGCCCGCTACCATCTGGATGCGCCGGTCAGCTGGCGGTTGGAGGGCGCTGACCAAGGCGGCGTCTCACATACCGTTCCCGTGTTCATCGAAGGGCTGGCACCCGATACTTCCTATACATTTGCCACCGCCGAAGAGGCGGTCCGTTTTACGACCAAACCCTGCGCCGGTCTGATTGATGCCACCGATTTCGGCGTCTCGGCTGGTGCGGCGAACAACGCCGATGCATTTGCACGGGCCATTGATGCAGTGCCCACGGGTGGCACGCTGCGTGTGCCCGCAGGGCGATTTGCGAGTGGCCCGTTGTTCCTGAAATCCGACATGACATTCTGGCTGGCCGACGGGGCCATATTCGAGGCTGTCGCAGACCGCAGCGGCTGGCCGATCCTGCCGGAGCACGACGACACTGGGCGCGTGATCGGCACGTGGGAAGGGCTTCCCGCTGCCAGTTTTGCCTCACCGATCACGGCGATCGGATGCGCCAATCTGGCGATCACGGGCCGCGGCACGCTGGATGGTGGTGGCGACCGTGGCGACTGGTGGCACTGGCCCAAGGAAACCCGCGACGGCGCGCGCCGACCCCGCACGCTGTTTCTGGCCCATTGCACGGACACGGTGCTGTCCGGCATTACAGTGTGCAATTCACCGTCATGGACGGTCCATCCGTTCCGCTGCGACCGGCTGACGGCGGCCGCGCTGCATATCCGGAATCCTGCCGACAGTCCCAACACCGACGGGTTCGATCCCGAAAGCTGCACTCAGGTTCAGCTACGCGGGCTGCACATCAGCGTTGGTGACGACTGCATCGCCGTCAAGGCAGGCAAACGTGGCACGGGTGACGATACCCGCGTGGATCACATCGCCCCCACGCGACACCTGACGATTGCAAATTGCCTGATGGAGGACGGCCACGGCGCGGTCGTCATGGGGTCCGAGATGAGTGGCGATATCACCGACGTCGATATCACCCGTTGCGCGTTCAAGGGCACGGACCGTGGCCTGCGGATCAAGACCCGCCGTGGCCGTGGTGGGCAGGTGACCCGCATCACCCTGGACGATGTGGTCATGGACGGCGTGGGAACGGCACTGGCCATAAATGCCTTTTACTTTTGTGATGCAGATGGAAAGTCTGCGGCGGTGCAGTCGCGTGATCCTGCACCCGTGGATGACACGACACCGCAGGTGTCTGACATCACCATCTCCAACCTGCGACTGCGCGGCGTGCGCCACGCGGCGGGTGCGTTTCTGGGCTTGCCCGAGGCACCAGTGCGCGGCCTGCGGTTGTCAGGGATCACGATTGACTATGATGCGGCAGCCGAGGCGGGCGATACGCTGATGGCCTGTCATTTGCCCCCTGCACGACACGCTGGGCTGTTGCACCGCTTTGCCATGATCCAGGCAGAGGCCGCGTTGACTGAGATACTCGAGGACTTGAACGATGTTGGCTGATTATTTCGACGACTACGCACGGCGCTACCAACCCTACAAGGGCGGAAGCTGGTGCTATGAGGATGGCTTGCTCTATCGCGGTCTGGAGGCCTGGCATCACCAGACGGGCGAGGCGCGTTGGCTGAACCATCTGCGACGCCTCGCGAATCCGCAGATTGGCCAGGATGGAAGCCTGAAGGGCTATGGTTTGTCCGATTACAACATCGACAACATCCTGCCGGGCCGGACATTGTTGTATCTGCATGGGCTGACCGGGGACCCGCATTACATGACAGCGGCCGACCTGCTGGCGCGGCAGTTACAGACCCAGCCGCGCACCCAAAGCGGCGTTTACTGGCACAAGCTGCGCTACCCCTGGCAGATATGGCTGGATGGTCTGTATATGGGGCAGCCGTTCCGGATCGCCCACGCACAGGCAAGAGGCGATGCAGGTGGTGTCGCCGATAGTCTGGCGCAATTGGATACCGCACTGGAAACCCTGCGCGACCCTGCAAGCGGTCTGTACTGGCACGCCTACGACGAAGCACGCGAACAGCCCTGGGCGGACCCCGTAACGGGATTCAATCAGGCAGTCTGGGCTAGGGCGATTGGCTGGCTTGCTATGGCGCTGGTCGATGTGGCCGACCTCGTTGGCGATGATTTCGCGCCGCTTAGAGATCGCACGATCGCCTTGCTGGACCGGATCGCTGCCTTGCGCACGGCGGACGGTATCTGGTGGCAGGTCATGGATCAGCCTGATCTGGATGGCAATTATCCGGAAACATCTGCATCGGCGATGTTCGCTTACGCGCTGCTGCGCGGTGCCGATCTAGGTCTGAACGTCGTGCCCGACGGGTTGGTCTCAACGCTCGTGACCCGGTGCTTGCGTCCTAAGGCGGGCGGGGGGCAAGAGATGGTCGACATCTGCGAGGTCGCGGGCCTTGGCTGGTACGAAAACCGGTTCCGGGACGGCAGCGCCGCGTACTACCTGACCGAAGCGCGCGTCGCGGACGATATCAAAGGCGTCGGTCCGCTGATGATGGCAACTGCGCTGATGCAGCGTTGATGCGCCCGCAACTGACACCTGCGCAAGCTGCCGGGTATACCCAATCACAGGTGCTGCGCTACGTCGGCCCCGCCGGTGCAGAGCGCGATGACCCGTGGACGCCAGAACCGCTGGACCCCGCAAGATTGGTGCCGGATTATATCGTGGGTTCTGGCTGTGACGCCAACGGCGTGCAGACTGCCGTCAATCTGGCCATCGCCGAGGGCCGCACAGGTCGCGTCGTGATCGGGATTGCCGCCGGCACATACACGGGGCTGGTTTATCTGCCACGGGGTTCTGCCCGCTTTACACTGGTTGGGCTGGGCGATCATCCCTCCGATGTCGTACTGTCCGAAAACATCGACGCGGAAATGTCCGGCACGGAATACAGCGCAAAGTTCGGCCAGTCCTTCGCGCAGGCGCACGCCTCGGTGCGTTCGATCCACGATCGGATCGCGGCGCGGGACACGATCACCACCGCCAACGCGTCGGTCATCAGGGTCGAGGCGGATGGCACGCAACTGGTCAATCTGACAGTGCGCAACACCTACAACTGCGACCGCGCACAAGGCGGGTCCGATGACAGGAACGCGGCCGGGCAATTCACCACCGGCCAGCATCAGGCGGTGGCCTTGCTCGTCGCGGGCGCGGATCGGGTGCAGGTGCAGAATGTCGCGCTCAAAAGTTTTCAGGACACGCTGTATCTGCAATCGCCCACCCGGGGCGAGACCGTTCGATCGTGTTTCACCGACTGCGATATCGAAGGCGACGTCGATTTCATCTTTGGCCAGTCGACGGCATGGTTCGCGCGTTGCACGATCCGAACGCTGACCAGCCGTGCTGCAAAATCATGGGCCACGGCACCCAGCACCGACATCCGAACGCGGTTTGGGTTCGTGTTCCACGACTGCCATTTCACGCATGACGGACATGCCCGACCGGGCCAGTTCCACCTGGGACGGCAATGGTTCGAGGGCGTCCGCGCCACACCTTTCGGCTTGCCCGATATTTCGGGGTACAGGGTCACGATCGGTCCGACCTCTGCCTACCATGCACCCGTCGGGACGATCAGTCTGGCGACCCTCAATGCCGTCGGAAAATGCGTGATCCTGCATTCCAGGATCGCGGGTCATATCGACGCCGCCTCACCTTGGGACGCCTGGGCTGGCAACACATGGAACCCTCGGCATCGCCCGGTTCTGTACCGTGCGGCGGATATGATGTCCCCTTTGGCTGACTGGCTGAGACAGCAGGGGCAAAGCTATGACGACATCTGCCCTGACACGATATTTCTGGGGGAATACGGCAATTCAACCGCATAAAGCCGCGTTGTTTTTGCCCACTGCATTCAACGACAGTGCGCTAGAGGTGTCATGATCGGGCCATTCCCGCGCGTGCAGTCCACTTGTGCATCAGGTCGCGCCCGTCTCTGGCGATCTTTTGGCCGTAGATGACTGCGGCCTTGTCAGGGTCGCATCGACGTTGACGCCGATGGATTCCCCCAGTTTTTGCAGCGCGGGCAGAGACACGGCCATATCCATGATCGCGTCGACCGTCTGATTGATTGGCGACGACGCTGAATTGCCGGTGCTGCGATCAAGACCGGTCATCTGGTTGATCGAAATACCGGTGATCTTTTCTGCCGGTTTGACCATTTCGGACAGGATCTTTGGCAAGGCACCCAGTCTGGCCAGTTCCAGTTCCATGGCGACCTGCGCCTCTGAACGCGCATTTTCGGCATTGATCTGGGCCAGATGCGCCTCTGTCTCAGCCAGTCTGACGGCCTTGATCGCTTCGGCCTCTTCGCGTTTGGCAGCCGTCTTGTCGGCGGCGGTGGCCTTGTCACTTGCGGCCATGATCCGGGCGCGGGCGGCTGTCGCCTCGGCCTGTTCCTGTGCTGCAATCAGGGCCAAGGCCTTGCGGCGTTCGGCCTCGGCCATCTGCCGGGCGGTCAACAGCGCCTCTGCCGCCTCGACGGCTGCGATTCGCGCCGTGTCTGCCTCGGTCTGGGCGCGGCTTTCTTCCTGGGATTTGGCGGCGCGCGAAATGTGGCTGTCCTGCTCGGCCATGTCGAGCGCGAGCGCTTGGGCAATTTCCGCCTGGCGCAGGGCCTGTTCCTTAGCGATATCGGCGGCGGCGATGTCCTGTTCCATCTGAATCCGGGCCTGTGCTGCGCTGCGTTCGCTGTCGGCCTTGCGCGCAGCGATTTCGGACAGTTGCGCCGCGATCAGGGTTTCGATTTCCTGCGTCTGCGCGATTTCGGCCCGGCGCTGGTCAAGATTGATTTCCAGTTTGCGCCGTTCGGATTCCATTGCGGCGCGGGCGACGCTGACCTGGCTGTCGCCTTCGATCTCGGCGCGTTCCTTCTTTGACTTGGCGATGACCTCGGCCAGCTTTCGCATGCCGACCGCATTGAAGGCGTTGTTTTCATCCAGCGCTGCAAACGGGGTCTGGTCGAGCGCGGTCAACGAAACGGAATCCAGCTGCAAACCGTAGTTCGCCAGCGTATCGGTCAGCGCCTCGCGCACCTGTTTGACGAAACTGGCGCGGTTTTCGTGCAGTTCGTCCATCGTCATCTGTGCGGCCACCGACCGCAGCGCGTCGATCATCATGCCGTCGATAAGACCCTTGAGCTGGTCTGGCTGGAAAACGCGTTTGCCCAGCGTCTGGGCCGCCCGCGTGACCGCATCGTCGTTGGGCGTAACGCTGGCGTAGAATTCAGCGCCGACGTCGACGCGCAGGCGGTCCTTGGTGATCAGCGACGATTCACCGGATCTGGCCACGTCCATCCGCAGGGTCTGCATGTTGACGCGGTTTATTTCATGAAAATAGGGGATCGCCAATGTGCCGCCGTCGATCACGACGCGGCGGCCACCCAGACCGGTGCGCACCAGTGCGACCTCGTTTGTGGCACGCTGGTAGAATGACGCGGCCAGCGCAATGATGATCGCCGCCACGATGAGGATGATGATGATCCAAGCCAGTGCAGACATGATGTGGCCTCCCTTATGATGACAGCCCGTGCATGTCGCACAGGATGTTTGATGACATGCCGCCGTCGGCGGGGATGTTGGTGCCGCGGATCCAGGTGGTCATGTCCGACAGCAGAAATGCTATGATGGGCGCGAGGTCGGCCGGTGTGCCTGGCCGGTCCATGATGCGGGCGTCTTCCTCGGCGCGGGCGCCCAGGGTTTCCAGAAAATCCCCCAGGATCGGGGTATCGACCGGGCCGGGGCTGACCGTGTTCATGCGGATGCCGCGCTCGCGCCAGGCCCAGCGGTTCTGCAACGTCCAGGCGATCAGCGCTTCCTTGGAGAAAAAGTAGCTGCGCCCGCCTGCGTTGCTGATCTGATGCGCCTCGGCAAAGCGGGCGGCATCGTCCACATGCACGCCCTCGCTGGCGCGGATCGCGGGGATCGCGTCAGCCCATCCGAAGCCCGCGAGCGAGGCGAGGTTCACGATACTGGCCCCGTCGTTCATTTTTGCGATCAGACCCTGTGTCAGGTGTTTCAGGCCGAAAAGGTTGACCGCCAGCACCTTGTCCGCCGGGGCGGTGGGCGGCAGGCCCGCGATATTGGCCAGCCCGTCGATGCCGTCCGGCAGGGCGTCGATCAGCGCGTCGATGGTGGCCCCGTCAGACAGATCGGCCCGGTAGAATTCCTCGACATGGTCGAACCGTTTTGTCACGTCGATCCCCAGCACGCGGGCCCCCATCGCCGTGCAGACCCGTGCGGTTTCCAGCCCGATACCGGAGGCCGATCCGGTGACGACAATCGTTTTGCCCCGCAGCAGGGGTGCGCGTTCCCAGCCCATCAGAACACCGGCGGGAACGGACGGCCGCCGCGATCAAGCGTGATCCAGCGCGTTTCGGTAAAGGTTTCCATCGACCATTTCCCCCCGTGTTTGCCCACACCCGACGCCTTGCTGCCGCCGAACGGCACGTGCGGTTCGTCGTTCACCGACGAACAGTTCACATGGCACATCCCGGTTTCCAGCTTGCGCGACATATGCAGCGCGCGGTTTTCGTCCGCAGTGATGATGCCGGAACTCAGCCCGTATTCGGTGTCATTGTTCAGGGCGATGGCCTCTGCGTCCGTGCTGAACGGGACTACGACCGCCACGGGACCAAAGGTTTCGTCCTGCCAGACCGCCATATCCGGGGTCACGTTGGTCAGGATCGTGGGTTCCACGAACCTGTCCCAGACGCGACCGCCCAGAACCGCCTTGGCCCCCTTGGCCAGCGCATCCTCGATCTGGAATTTCACCCGTTCGACCTGGCGGTCGTTTATCAGGGGACCGATCACATTGGCCTTGTCCGCCGTGTCGCCGGTTTTCAGCTTGGCCGCGCGGGCGACGAACTGGCGCAGGAAATCGGCGTAGATGCTTTCATGGACCAGCACCTTTTCGACTGACATGCAGATCTGGCCCTGATGCATGAAGCTGCCAAAGCTCGCGGCAGAGGTCGCACGGTCCATGTCGGCGTCTTCCAGCACGATCAGGCTGTCCTTGCCACCCAGTTCGACACAGGCCTTTTTCAAGTGCGCGCCTGCCTTGGCCGCGATCTGGCGACCCACCGGGGTGGAACCGGTGAAAGAGATTCCCTTGACCAAAGGGTTTTCCACCAACTCGTCGCCCATTTCCCCCACGCGTTCGCGCGAACAGGTCACGACGTTGAACACGCCCTTGGGGATGCCCGCCTCTTGCATGACTTCGGCAAAGAACAGACCGCCCGCATAGGGCGTGTCCTCTGACGGTTTCAGCACGATCGTGTTGCCAGCTGCGAGAGGAAAGGCAAATCCGCGCGATGTCAGGATGCCGGGCATGTTCCACGGGCTGATGACGCTGATCACGCCCATCGGGGTCCGTTCGACCATCGACACCTTGCCGTGTTGCGACGGCAGCATTTCACCCACCGCGTTATAGCACATGGCGGCTGCGGCGCGGAACACTTCTGGGACATAGCCCGCCTCGAACATGCCCTTGCCGAACCAGCCGCCGCCTTCTGCCTGTGCGGCGGCAACGAAATCGGCCTTGCGTGCCTCCCAGACGTCGGCGGCGCGCAGCAGGATGCGTGCGCGGTCCTGAAAATGCAGGCCTGCCCAAGCTGGAAAGGCTGCTTGTGCTGCATTGATCGCATCGCGTGCCTCGGCGCGCCCGCCGTCGGGGATCTGCGCCCAGACAGCGCCCGTGGACGGGTTGATGTCATCGAACGTGGTGTTCGAGGACACCCAGTTGCCGCCGATGAACATGCCTTTGATCTGGGTCTGTGAATCGCGCATCCTATTTCCTTTCAAATCCGCTGCCGTCGGGTTGGCGGCGGTACACTTCGACGCGCGGGGCGCGGTACACTTCGATCACGGGGCGTGGCTTCGCCTCGGTCGGTGGGGCAGGGGGCGGCGACGGCGCATAGCGGTCAGGTCGTGGCTGCGGCTTGGGACGGTTGCGGGCGGCCCGTGCGCTGCGTTCGATGTCGGCCAGCGTTGCGGCCAGTCGATCCGTCGGCACCGTTGCTCTTTGCGCCTGCTTTTGGTCAGGCCGCTTTTGTATTGTGGCGGCCACGCTTTGACGTCCCGCCGCCGCGACCAGATCATCGACCGAACGGCCAAGAACACTGTCCGCGGAGATGGTTTTCTGGCTGCGTGGGCGCAGGGCAAAGGCCTCTGCCACGGTTTCCGGCACCTCTGTCGCGGGCGGTGTCGCGGCGCTTTCGTCCCCGCTGCCGACGCCCAGGTAGGCCGCCTGCACGGCAGGATCATTTATCAGGTTGGCGGCGCTGTCCTGATGCACCACATGGGCGTTTTCGATCAGATACCCGCGATCCGCGATGGCCAGCGATTGTTTGGCGTTCTGTTCCACCATCAGCACGCCGATCCCCAGTTCGCGCACCCGGGCGAGGTTCTGGAACAGCTCCTTGGACAGCAGCGGCGACAGGCCCAGCGATGGTTCGTCCAGCGTCAGAATGTTGGGGTTCGACATCATGGCGCGGCCAATCGCGACCATCTGCTGTTCGCCACCCGACATGGTGCCGACGATCTGCCTGCCGCGTTCAGCCAGTTTCGGAAACAGGCTGTACACGCGGTCCAGCGTCATTTTCTCGTCGTCGCGTGCGCGTGGCGCATAGGCCCCCAGCGTCAGGTTTTCGCGCACCGTCAGGTCGGGGAACACGCCGCGCCCCTCTGGCACAAGTGCGAGCCCTGCATCCACGATCCGGTTCGCGCTCAGCCCGTTCAGCGCCGTGCCATCAAGGCGAATATCGCCGGTCACGGCACCTTCGCAGATCCCGCTTGCAGCCTTGAGCAGGGTCGATTTGCCCGCACCATTTGCCCCGAGGATGACGACGATTTCCCCCTTGCCCACAGTGATATGCGCGTTTTCCAGCGCCCGATGCTGGCCATAGCGCACCGTGACGTTTGACATCTCAAGCATCGTCGTCCCCCAGATAGGCGCGAATGACTTCCTTGTCAGACAAGACCTGCGTCGGTGTGCCCTCTGCAATCTTGGTGCCCGATGCCATGACGACGCAGCGGTCACACAGCGACCGGATCGCATCCATGACGTGTTCCACGAGGATGATCGTGCGGCCCTCGTCGCGCAGCGATTTGATCAGCGTGATCCCGATTTGCAGTTCGGTCGGGTTCAGGCCCGCCAGCCATTCATCCAGCAACAGCACCTTGGGGTCGCTGGCCAGCGTGCGCGCCAGTTCCACCCGCTTGGTGTCGATATAGGTCAGCTGCCCCAGCGCCATGTCGCCCTTGCCGCCAAGGCCCACCTTGTCCAGAAGTTGATCGGCGTGGTCCCAGGCATCTTGTCCCCAGCGCCTGCGATGGCCAAAGACGGCTCCGGCGACCACGTTTTCGCGCACGTTCATGGATGGCAGCAGGCGCACAAGCTGGAACGTGCGGCTGACCCCCTTGCGGGTGATGGTCTGCGCGGGCAGGCCGGATATGCGACTCCCCCACAGCGAGACATGGCCCGACGTCAGCGGCAGCGCGCCCGAAATCAGGTTCAGGGTCGTGGATTTGCCGGACCCGTTGGGGCCAAGCAGGCCCACGACCTCACGCTCTGCCACATCGAAATCCATCGCGTTCACGGCGACCAGCCCGCCAAAGCGTTTGGTCACGCCGCGCAGGGACAGGACGGGTGTGCTCATGTCATGCGCCCTCCCGCGTGTTCAGGTGGCGATTGATGCGGCCCATCAGGCCGACGAAACCGCCGGGCAGCAGATAGACGATCACCAGGAACGCCACACCGATGACCAGCGTGGTCTGGTTGGGGAAATTGGACGACACGGCCTCAAGCAGGAATGTGAACGGAATGACGCCCAGCACTGGCCCCCACAGGCGGGATGCACCGCCCAGCAGCGCCATGATGACCACCTGAAACGACAGGATCGGCGCGAATGCCAGCGACGGTTCGATATAGACGTAACGCGGGGCCAGGATCGCACCGGTCATGGCGGCCACGGCACCGGGCACCATGAACAGCAGCACCTTGGCCCGTGCCGTGTTGATTCCGGAATGGGCCGCGACGGTTTCATCATCGCCGATGATCCGCAGCGCGAACCCCAGCCGCGACCGCCCGATCAGCCAGCCCGTGAGGAACACCGCCGCCGACAGACCCAGCAGCCACCAGTAAATTCCCGCCTCGTCGAGGTCGGTCAACACGTACAGGCCCTTTTGCCCCGAATTGTTCTGCACCCAAGTGATGACCTGCCGCACCAGTTCGGCCAGCCCGAGGGTGAAGATCACGAAATAGACGCCCGACAGGCGCAGCGTCGCAAGGCCTACGAGTGCGGCGAGTACTGCACCGATGACCCCGGCCAGCCCTACCAGTGACCAGAACGGAAGCGTGTCGATGCCAAGGCCCGTGACATAGGTGCCGACGCCGAAAAACGCGGCTGTCGCAAGGCTGATGTAATGCGTCGGCCCTGAAAACAGCGCCCAAGAAGTTGCGAGGGCAGTGAACATCGCGATGGTGACGCCCAGCCCCAGCCAGTAGCCCTGATCGCCCAGCGGCAGCAGCGCGCAGATGGCAAAGACGAGGCTTGCAAGGCACAGATTGCGGATATCGGTCGCGGTCAGGCTCATGTCGGTTTCTTTCCGAATAGGCCCTGAGGCCGGAACAACAGGATGCCCAGGAACATCACGTATGCGGCGGCGAGCGTCAGGCCGGGGTCCAGCAGGCTGGCCACGAGCGTTTCCAGGATGCCCAGCAGCAGGGCCGCGACGATGGTGCCGCGCACGTCACCCACGCCGCCCATGATCACGATGATCAGCGCCTTGAGGGTGAAGACGACCCCGGTCGATGCATCGAGCGTGAGGTAGGTTGAAATCAGCGCGCCACCCACCGCCGTGACAGCGCCGCCCAGCGCAAAGGCCAGCGCCGACAGGTGTTTGACATCAATGCCCACCAGCCGGGCAGAGGCTGGGGCCGTCGCAATCGCGCGGATCGACAGACCGGCGCGGGACCGGTTCAGCCACAGATACAGTGCGCCACAGATCAGCACCGCCATCACGAACGACAGCACGCGGTTGGCCCCGTAGGTATTGCCCAACAGCTCGACCGGGAAAGCCATGAAGCTGTAGGAAAAATAATCGCCGCCAAAAAAGCTGAGCATCAGGCCCACGCCGATGAACGACAGGCCAAAGGTCGCAAGAATGCTGTCGGTTTCCAGTTGGCCGCGGTTTTTCGCGCGGTTGACCAGCGGTTGCAGCATCAGGCGGTAGATCAGCCAGTTCAGCGCAAAGGCGAGCGGTGCCACCAGAAAGATCGTCAGGATCGGGCTGAGTTGCGTGGCCGTGTATGCGATGAACGCGAAATATCCCCCGGCAACAAGGATTTCACCGTTGGCCAGATTCATGATCCGGGCAACGCCGTATTGCAGGTTCAGGCCCATCGCGATCAGCGCATAGGTGCCGCCCAGCAGAATACCTGTGATCAGAATGTCCAAAGTGGTGTTCCCCAGTTGATCGGTGCGGGGCGGCGCGGACGCCGCCCCATTTGGTGTGCAGGATTATTCCCAGCCTTCCTTCAGGATGACGGGCACGGTGCCGTCGCGGCCACGCGATGCAACGCCCTTGAACACGCCGCCCTGCCACTGGCCAACAGTCCAGAAGTCGGGGTTGGAGTTGTTTTCGTCAAAGCTGATGGGGCCAAGGATGGTCTCGTAGGTGCTTTCGCGCAGATGTGCGGTGACGGCAGCGCGGTCCAGACCGACAGCCTCGATCGCTTGGGCCAGGATTTCCAGCGAGGCATAAGTCGTGGCCGAAGCCCAGTAATCGGGCTTTTCGCCGGTGACCTCTTCGTGCGCTGCGGCATATTCCATGAAGGCCGGGCTGTCGGGGTTCACACCACCGGCCCCCAGAACGCCCTCTGCGGCGGCCCCGAAACGTGCGCCATAGCCAGGGAACGGGGTGGCGACTGCGGTGTAGAACGCCTTGACGTCCAGGTTTTCGATCATCGCCTGTTCGGTCAGACCGAATGTGTCCGGCGGGTAGGACCATGCGACAAAGGCATCGGGTTCTGCGGCTGCGGCCCCCTTGATCACCGGCGACAGGTCCTGCGTGCCCAGCGGGTAGGATGTCTCGTACACCAGCTCAAACCCGGCCTCTTCGAACAGCGGCTTGGCTGCAGTGGCCAGTTCGATCCCAAAGGCGTCGGCCACGTTGACCATGGCAACGCGGTCGCCCATCTGGCCTGCGTCACGCATGTCGGTCAGCACCTTGACCACGTCGGCGGCCAGCGCGGTGGTGGTGCCAAGGGTAAAGAACATGTTGGGGAACTGCGCGGACAATTCCGGTTGCTGGTCGGTAATCGCAGAAACCGCGATCTGCGGATAGCCGTAGCGGTCGAACAGCGGTGCAGCGGCCAGGTTCAGACCCGTGCCATAGGGGGCGATGATGAAATGCGCGTCGTCCTGCGTGGCCAGACGTTGCACGGCCTTGATCGTCTCGCCGGGGTTGGTCTGGTCGTCGTATTCGATCAGTTCGATCATCATCTGTTCGCCGTCGACGGTCAGGCCGCCAGCAGCGTTCACCTGTTCCACCCACAGATAGATCGAAGGCCACTGTGTGACGGTCGCACCACCGGCCAGCGGTCCGGTTTTGGGGGCCACGGCACCGATGCGGATGGTTTCGGCCGTGGCGGCAGATGCGGCCAGCGCACTTGCGATGGTCAGCGCACTGACGAGTTTCAGAAATGGTCTGCGGTTCATTGCGTATCCTCCATTTGCAATTGATCGTGTGGGCGGATGCCCGTCGTCGTTTCAAAGTGTCGGCGTCTGACCCGCGCTGTGTGTCGCGATCCAGCGCAATTCGGTAAATTCGTGGATGGCCTCCAGGCCACCGAACCGGCCGTAGCCGCTGTGTTTCATGCCCCCGAACGGCATGGCCGGATCATCGTGCACGGTTGGCCCATTGATCTGGACCACCCCGTATTCCAGCCGGTCGGCCATGCGGCTTGCGCGGTCCTGATCCCGGGAAAAAACTGCGGCATTCAGCCCGAAATCGGAATCATTGGCGATCGAGATGGCCTCTTCGGCGTCTTGGACCCGCATGATGCTGGCCAAGGGGCCGAATGTTTCCTCGTGGAAAATGCGCATGTTGGCCGCGATCCCGTCCAGCAGTGCAGGCTGCATCACGCAACCGTCGATTTGACCGCCCACCAGCAGACGCGCGCCCTTGGACACCGCGTCCTCGATCAGGCCGTGGATGCGCTGGGCGGCATCGGCGGAAATCATGCGGCCCAGCGTGGCTGTTTCCTTGACCGGGTCGGCGGCGCGGATGTCTGCGGCGCGGGTGCACAGTTTCGCGACGAATTCATCTGCGATGGCTTTGACGACAATGATCCAGTCCGTCGACATGCAGATCTGGCCTTGGTTGAAATAGGCCCCGAAACAGGCTGCTTCGACAGCGGCATCCAGATCCGCGTCCTCGAGCACGATCAGCGGGGCCTTGCCGGACAGTTCCAGCAGGACGGGTTTCATGTCGCGCGCGGCGGCGAGGGCCACATCACGGCCGACGCGGGTCGATCCGGTAAAATTGATGCGGCGGATGCAAGGATGCGCGATCAGTTGCGCCATGGTGTCGTGGGCTTGTTCCGCCTCTCCGACAACACAGGTCAGCGCACCTGCGGGCAGATCGACGCTGTTGAGGACATCGACAAGGTGCCGATGCGTTTTCGGACAGCGTTCCGACCCTTTCATCACGACGGTGTTGCCGCACATCAGCGCACCGGCGACCGCGCGCACGCCCAGCGTGATCGGCGCATTCCACGGCACCATGCCCAGCACGACGCCAGCGGCCTGCCTGCGGATGATCGACTGCTTGCCCGTCACCGGATCGTCTATGCGCTGGTCGGCCAATGCGGGGGCCAGTCCTGCCACATGGGTCAACTGCGCAATGGCCAGGTCAATATTGAAGGCGGTCCAGGGGTGTGCGGCCCCCACCTCTTCGGCGGCCAGCGCGTAGAATGTGTCGCGATTGGCATCGAGTGCGGCACGCATGTCCAGCAGCACCTTTGCACGGTCGGCGGGTGATCTGCGCGACCACAGCGGAAAGGCGGCGGCAGCTGCGTTCACGGCCCCGTCCACCGCGACAGCGATGGCATCCGACCCTGTGATCAGACTGAATTGTGACGCCTGATGCCGCACGTATCCCTCCCAATCTGCCCTGACGCGCAAACGGACCTCCATCGGTTTGCGCGCACGCCCCACCCAAGGCGGCTCGAACAGCTTACTGGAACGGGGCAGCTAAAAAATATTGATATCCGGTCTTTTCATGTCATGATCTGGTCATGATTTCCGGATTCAGGGGCGGCACCCCACTGTCGGCGCGTCACGCCACGGTTCATGCCGATGTTTTTCGCGGCGGCTTGGCCGACCGATTCCTGGGCGG
The DNA here is from genome assembly GCF_900110705.1 of Loktanella sp. DSM 29012. Taxonomy (GTDB): domain Bacteria; phylum Pseudomonadota; class Alphaproteobacteria; order Rhodobacterales; family Rhodobacteraceae; genus Loktanella; species Loktanella gaetbuli. The sequence goes on from NZ_FOEJ01000004.1 coordinate 121,370, forward strand.
TTTGGTGGATTTTCCGGGCCGCCCGGTGCAATGCATCATGGTATTGTCCGGGTCGGCGGTCCGCATGACGCCCGATCAGGAAGAGGTCATTACAGGGCCCGCAATCAACTGGACCCCCAAACAGCCCGAGACGCGGATCAAGGCACGGGCGGGCAGCAGCGGCGTCATCATGACGCTGGGTGACTCCATGCTGAGCAATGCCATCGGTCACAAGCCAGAGGCCGCGGCCCTGCGCCTGATGTCGGCGCGGGCCTTTACACTGGATCTCGGGGCCAAGCCTGACATCCTGCAAACCTTGTCCACCTGTTTCGACGCGATCTTTCGCGAGCTGGACGCCGCCCAGACCGGCATGGAGACCGTCATCGAGGCGCAGATCCGTATTTTGCTGGTGTCGCTATGGCGTGCCGGCGTGAACGAGATAATCGAGGCTCACCCCTACAGAACCACGAACCTGACGCTGGAACGGTTCCGCCATCTGGTCGAGGCGCACCTGCGCGAACGGTGGCCGGTCGCGCGTTTTGCCACGGAACTTGGGATTTCGACGGACCGGTTGCACGATATCTGCAAACGCAAGCTGGGCAAGTCACCGCAGCGGTTGATCCGGGACCGTCTGACATTCGAGGCGCAGGCCCTGCTGCAACGGTCGCACCTGACGCTGGATCAGATCGCGGATCACCTGGGATTTCGCAGCACGCCACAGTTCAGCACCTTTTTCAAAGGTGAGGTCGGCATGCCGCCGGGGGCGTTTCGCAAGGCGCTGATGCAGCAGGCTGGCACAAAGTCGGCGGTCCAGATGCGCAGCTACGCCGATTGGCCCTGACGCAATGCTGCGCTGTCGTCGTAAATCGGGTTGTTGAACCCGGACGCTTGCCGCAGGCTGTTCCCCGGACGCAACAGGATGCAGCACGATGGATCAGGCCCAAGCCACCGAACCCGGGACCCAGCCGGAAACGCAATATTCGGTGTCGCCGGGATTTGCGGATTGGTGTGCAGACCAGCACATCTGCGTTGCAATCACATCCTATCAGTCGGGCCGATTTTACCTGCTCGGGCGGAATTCCGAAACGGGTGGCCTGATGGTGAACGAGCGTGTCTATCAAAAGGCGATGGGGCTGGCGACGCCGCGACCCGGTACGATCCTGCTTGCCACGTTGTTTCAGATCACCCGGTTTGAAAATGTCCTGCACCCGGGCGAGGTCGCCGATACCGTGTTCGATGGTCTGTTCGTGCCGCGGGTGCTGCATACGACGGGCGAACTGGATGTGCATGACGTGGGCATGCTGGACGACGGGCGCATCGTCTTTGCAAATACGTCCTACAATTGTCTGGCAACGGTGTCGGATCGTCATTCGTTCGCCCCTTATTGGCGGCCACGGTTCGTGTCCGATCTGGTGCAAGAGGACCGCTGTCACCTGAACGGCCTCGCGATGGGCGAGGCAGGCACGCCAGAGGCGGGGCGCGTGCGCTATGTCACGGCCTGTTCCCGATCGGATACGATCGACGGCTGGCGCGACAGGCGGCAGGATGGCGGTGTCGTGATCGACGTGGACAGCGGTGCCGTGGTCTGTTCGGGACTGTCCATGCCCCATTCGCCGCGTCTGCATGACGGGCGTCTGTATGTGCTGAACTCCGGCACGGGTGAATTGGGCTGGGTCGATATTGATGCACCCGCCGATCAGGCATTTCAGCCGATCAAGTTCCTGCCCGGGTTTGCACGCGGTCTGTCCTTTCATGGCCATCATGCGGTGATCGGCCTGTCGAAACCCCGCCACGAAAGGTTCGAGGGACTGGCGTTGGATCGTCGATTGCAAGAGGCCGACAGCGACGCATGGTGCGGCGTACAGGTCGTGGATCTGCGCACCGGCAAGGTTGACCACTGGTTCCGGATCGACGGGGCCGTGACCGAGCTTTATGACACCGCCGTGGTCGGGGGGACGTCATGCGCAATGTCGCTGGGGTTCACGGCACCCGACATCGTTCATCTGATCACGGTGGACAGGGCGCTGTCCTAGGCTCGGGCGATCGCTGCCGCGATGACGGCGGCCCCGTCGGCGGTATAGTGATATTCATCCAGATAGGTCAGTTCAGCGGCCCCGCACAGCGCAACTCGTGTAGCAGGGCGCAACAAACCGATCACGAATGCCCTGTAATCCGCGCAACGCAGGCGGTGGGTCTGAAACCGCAGATGGTCGGCATCCGATTGGGCGACAGTCACACCGCAGGCGCTTTCATGTTTCGACAGGTCCGGTTTTTCAAAGGCCGTGAATTCGGGGTGCAGGACAAATGTGAAACCGTGCCTTGCTGCCAGCATTTCGAATTCGCCGATCCAGAACGCCGAATAGGCCCTGAGCGCGTTATAGGCCGCTGTCTCTTGATCGCTGCCGGGCGGGGGACCGTCTGCCTTGACGGTCTGGAAATCAGGCACCCCGAACAGGGGGTCGCAACTGCGGACAAATTCGAACCGTGTCAGCGCCCCACCCGGCATCAGGGCGATGAACGCAGGCGGGCGGGGGGCCTGCGCGCAGATCCGCAGTGCCACGGCATACAGCGTGTGCAGCTGCGCCTCGGGGAAGGAAATATTCAGGCAGGGCAACCCCCTGTGCGCCGCCACCTGTGACGGAATGGTCAGGGCATCACCGTCCAGCCCGAACCCGAAAACATGGCTGGATCCCATGACCAGGGCATAGGGATTTCCGGAAAACGCCGCGTTCAGATCATAAGGTGCACCATTCAGCATCCCACGTCGGAACCCGGCGACATCGGTCGTGAAAACCGGCGTCCGCAGCATGGGCGCATAGGCGATGACGCCCGACCGATCGACCCATTTGCGATGCTTGATGTATTGGCGCACCACTGGTTGCTGGCGTGCCAAGGCGCGAAAGTCTGCCATAAACTGGTTTTATCCTTTTCGCCTGCAGCCTAGCGCGCGTTTGGCCGCTCGTAACCCGGTCATCGGACCACATCGCTTGCACAGCTTGAGGATGCGCTGAACGTGTCACTTGGGCAACGTGGAAAAAATTTCCTCTGTAAACCGACAGATACATCCCATTTCGTCCGCACTGGCGGCTAGCGTCTCTTTGAATTGTTCGGGGGCCAGCCGCACTGCGGTTCGAAAAGCCAGCTGGTGAGGCCCCTCAGACGTGTTTTCAAAAGGATTTCATATGTCAGAATTCAAGACGCGAACGTCAATGACCCGAGGACAGCTGCTGCTGTCCGTGTCGGTTGTGGCAATGGGGCTGGTGTCCTACGGGCGACAGGCCGAGGCGCAGGTAGCCGGCTGCGATTTCGATACGGCAACGGGCACCTACACATGTGCGGGTGACCTTGGTGAGCCGTTGGTCCTTGATAAGTCAGGGGCAGATGTAAACGTCATCGTCGAACCGAGTGCCAATTTCCCGGGGAACGGAACTGCCATCAGGGTGACGGGATCGACGGTCAAGATCGACGCCTTGCCGGGATCGAAACTGAACGGCACGATAAATGCCACCGCAGTGACCGATACACCGGGTTCGGATCCGGTTATTGATATCAATGTCGACGGCGCGATCCTTGGCGGCGAAGTCCTCAACAGCGCGATCAGGGCAGCGGCAGCGGCCGGCGATATACGGATTGTGACAGGCGATGGCGAAATCCGGTCGAACTCTCCCGGAGCATCTGCGATTGCGGTGACACGTAGGGCCGACGTCGAGATACTCCAACCCAACACGCTGGATTTGTCTATCGAGAAACCCGTCGCGATCACACGCACGGGGGACGTCAGCATCACGACGGGCAGCGGCAACGTGATCGGTGGCGATCATGCCATCAACGTCGACAATCGTGGGTACCAGACCAAAACAAGCCGTGGTGGCCGCATCGCCATCGAAACCGGATCAGGTCAATTGGCCGCAAGCAAGTACGGCATTCAGACCTATACGACCGGTGGGTCCGTGGACATCACGGTTGGCACCGGCGGGATTGGATACCAAGGCGGGGACCAGGTGCCGACGGTTGCCCGTTCAGCGGAGCCGGAAGACGTCGAAATCGCCGTGCCCGAGGGGACGATGAAATATGGTATCTTGAACAGGCCCGGTCAGGGATCAAGCCGGGACAATTACGGTGCTGAAACCGTCACGATCACTGTCGTCGAAGGCAGCAACATCACGGCTGCCACCGGTATTCGCAGTAACGGCGCGTCCCATGATATCGAGATTTCCGGGGATATCGTTGCGCGGCCTGGCAGCAGAGCGCCAACATATTCCGGGCCGTATGGCATTCTGGTCGGCAAGAATATTCCCGCTTTTTCCAATTCCGGCTCTGAGGCAAAAGTCGCCGAATTGCCGACGGCCGATGGCACCAACACGATCCGCATCACGCAAAGCGGTTCGGTCGACGCGAGCCAAGGCATTGCCGCCATCGTATCCCTTCAGAATGCATCCGATATCACAGTGGCAGGACGGGTCGTCGGAAGTGACATCGAAGCAGGTGCTGCCATCGCCATCATCGACGACCGGAGAGATTTGACGCTGCCGGCGAACCGTGTCGAACTTCAGTCCGGTTATGACATCACGGGCAATGTCTATGTTTCGGGTCCGCGCACGGACGATGTATTGGCCTTGGGTGGTGACGGCGATCTGAGCTTTGACATCGGCAAGATCGGTGGCGACTACGAGGGCCTGCTGGTTTCGCCGAAACCGGTGGGCGAAGATTTCAGTAATGAAATCAATCTGCAGACCGTCCCAGCGGAACCGCTTGCCTTGAACGACATGGTGATGATCACACCCGAAGAAGGGACGTCGGAGCAGTTCTTTGGTTTTGACGCATTTGAAAAGATTGGCAGCGGTACGGCGACACTGACCGGAAGTAGCAAATTAATCGATAATCTGACCGTTCGCGAAGGTACCGTGAAGTTGGACAAGACGCTTGCCAACAGAATGGCCATCGACCTGATCGGTGGACGCCTGACAGGCGCTGGCGGCTTTGGCAGTCTGATCGCCCGCAGCGGCACGGTCGTCTCGCCCGGGTCAGGCACCGGGATCGGTACCCTGACGTCCACCAGCAATGTGACGTTCGAGGCTGGCAGCACCTTTGCGGTGAACCTGCGTGCGGATGGCACCAGCGACCTGATCGATGTGGGCGATGCCGCGCGCATCAGCAACGCGGCGACCCTGGCTGTGACGGCAGCGGCTGGCGACTACAACGGCGACGATCTGGCGTGGACGGTCCTTGTCGCGGACGAGGGGGTCGACGGCACCTTTGGCACCGTGACCGACAATCTGGTCGATGTCGATTTCAAGGATGTCTACGACGGCAGCAGTGTCGTTCTGACGGCAACGGTCGCAGAGGCAGCGCCGGGCGGCGGTGCCGGCCCCGCGCCTGCGGCCCCCGGCGCGTCCGACAAGACCAACGGCCCGGCCTCTGGTGCATCGGCCGGATTTTCCGGTCTGAAATTCTCGGATGCCATGGCAAATCTGCCGACGGTCGGTTCCGGCGCTGTGGAAGGCACGCCATCGACCCGGAACGTTGCCACGTCGGAATTCATCAGCACGAAATCCGAACCCGCAGGCATGTCCGGTCTGACCGATATCGACATGAGCACGTTCTTTTCGACCTTTGCCGAGAAATCCGATGTCGAGGATGCCGGCGGTCTGTCTGGCTATGATGTGCAGTCGACCGGTATCGCGGCGGGTGTCAGTTTCTACAACAGCCTCGGTGATGCCGCGTCCTATCAGGTGAACCTGGGGCTGGGGTATAGCCAGACGAATGTGGACACCGCAGAGGGTGCGGCTGACTCCGATGATCTGCACTTTGGTCTGTCGGGGTCCTATGCGCAGGGTGCGCTGCGCCTGTCGGGTGCGCTGGGCTATTCGGCGTCTGAGTTCGATCTGTCGCGCCGCGTTGGTGCCGCAGTCGCGACGGCCACAACGGATGTGAAAACGGTGTCCGGGCTGGTCGAGGCCTCGTATGATGTGGCACCGCAAATGGGCCTGACCAGCGGCGCGCGTCTTGCACCGCTGGTGCGTCTGCGCGGCTATCAGGCGACTGTCGACGGCTATAGCGAAACCGGTGCGGGCTTGCAGAACCTCAACGTGGCGGAACTGGACTCTGACGCGGTCTATGCCGGTATCGGTCTGCGCTACGGGGCCGTCTATGATGCGCTGGGCACGACCCTGCGCCCCAGCGTGACGATGGTCTACGACACCATGATTTCCGGCGAGGACACGAATGCGATCGGTACGATCACGGGTGTCGAGGGCGCGTTCGACACGTCGGTGAAATCCGGTGCCGACGATTTGCTGTCGCTTGACATGAACATGACCTACGAGATCGAGGACGCCGTCGAAGGTTTCGTGAATCTTGGCGGCAGCGTGGGTGACGACGTCAATGCCCTGCGGGCCGGTGTCGGTCTGACGATCCGGTTCTGATCGCAGACAACGGGATTGGGCGGCATCTGATCAGGTGCCGCCTTTTTCGTGCCCGAGGATCAGTGAGCGTTACGACAGGGACAGACAGTCGACGATATCAGTGCGGGTGCTGTCTGACTTTGACAGCTTGCGGAACACGGCCCCGCGTTTGATCATCACAAAGCTGTCCGCGACCGACCACGCAAAATCGACGTTTTGTTCCACCAGGATGATTGCCAGGTCGCCACGATCGCGCAACTGCACGATGGCCCGGCCGATCTGCTGGATGACGTTGGGCTGGATGCCTTCGGTCGGTTCGTCCAGCAGCAGGACACGGGGTTTGGTGATCAACGCCCGCGCGATCGCCAGCTGCTGTTGCTGTCCCCCCGACAGGTCGCCGCCGCGACGGTGCCGCATGTCGCGCAGAACCGGGAACAGGTCATAGATCCAGTCAGGTACGTGATGATCGCTGCGCGGCAGACAGGCAAACCCGGTTTCCAGATTTTCCGCCACGGTCAGCATCGAAAACACTTCGCGCCCTTGCGGGACATAGGCGATACCTGCGCGCGCGGCCTGTGCCGCACTGGGATGCACCAGCGGATCGCCGTCCAGCCGGATCGTGCCCGCACTGTAGGGGTGCCGCCCGGACAGGGCGCGCAGCAGGCTGGTCTTGCCCACGCCATTGGTGCCCATCACGGTCGTGACCTGACCTGCGGGGGCTGTCAGCGAGATGTCATACAGGATCTGGCTTTGCCCGTATTTCAGCGACAGGTCGGCAACATCAAGCATCGGAACGCCCCAGATAGACATCAATCACGGTGGGATCGGCGGTCACGTGATCCAGCGACCCTTCGGCCAGCACATGCCCTTCGTGCAGCACCGTGACCTTGCAATTCAGGCGGCGCACGAATTCCATGTCGTGTTCCACCACCACGACCGAACGGGTCCGTGCCGCGCGTTTCAGAATGTCGGTGGTTTTTTCGCGTTCCTCGGCGGTCATGCCGGCGGCAGGTTCATCGACCAGCAATAGACGCGGGTCCTGCGCCAGCAGCATCCCGATCTCCAGCCATTGTTTTTGCCCGTGGCTCAATTCGCCGGCGGGCCGGGGCAGTTGATCGGCCAGCCCGATTTCGCCAGCGATTTCGTTGATCCGGACTGCATCGGTCCGCGGTTCCTTGAAAAACAATGCGGCCAGCGGGCCGCGTGGATTTTTCAGCGCCATTGCGAGGTTCTGGCGGACGGTCTGGTTTTCAAAAACCGTTGGCTTCTGGAACTTGCGCCCGATTCCGCGATTGGCAATTTCGGCCTCTGACAGGCCGGTCAGGCTTTCGTTGCGCTCACCCCAAAGGACCTGACCGGAGTCGGGCTGCGTCTTGCCGGTGACGATATCCATGAACGTCGTCTTGCCCGCACCATTGGGGCCGATGATGGCGCGCAGTTCGGGTTCGTTGATCTGGATCGACAGGTTGTTGATCGCGCGGAACCCGTCGAACGTTTTGCTGACGCCAGAGACTTCGAGCAGGCTGATCATCGCGGTTTCCTTATCAGATAGTCGAACAGCCCACCGATCCCCTTGGGTGCAAAGAGCGTGACACAGACGAATGACACACCCAAGAGCACCAGCCACCAGTCGGTCCATTGCACCGTGTAGAACCCCAGGTTCACGTCAGGCGCACCGCCGCCCGTGAACCAGCTGGACAACAGCGACACCAGCGCTGCCCCGATGACCGCGCCATAAAGCCGCCCGCGCCCGCCGATGGCGACCCAGACCGCCAGATAGATCGATGCGATGGGTGCGATTTCCGCCGGGTTGATGATGCCTGCCTGCGGATAATACAGCGCGCCCGCGATACCGGACACAACGGCGGTCAGTGTAAAGACGAATAGTTTGTAGCCCTCGACCCGGTAGCCCAGGAACCGAACACGGGCCTCGTTGTCGCGGATCCCCTGCACGATGCTGCCCATCTTGCCCCCGACGACAAAGGCAAACAACATATAACCCAGACCAAGCGCCAGCGCCGAGCCCCAGAAAAAGACCAGGCTGATCGTGGCCTGGGGCGTAGACTCGAACCCCGGAATGTTCTGCAGGCCCGACAGGCCGTTGTTGCCACGCAGACCGGAATCGTTCTGGAACAGATAAAGCGACAGCGCCAGTGTCATGGCCTGCGTCAGGATCGACAGATAGACGCCCGTGACCCGGCTGCGGAATGCCAGCCAGCCGAACACCAGTGCCAGCAGTCCGGGCACCAGCACGACCATCAGCAATTGCAGGATCAGACTGTCGGCAAAGGACCAGATCACCGGAAAATCAGAGCTGCCGACCACACCGAAAATCTGCGCGCCGATGGCGTCCGTAACCTCTGCCGGGGTAGGGGGGATGACCTGACGTGCGAGGCTTTCGGTCACGATGGTTTCGGTGCGGGCATACATCAGCCACATGCCGATGGCATAGCCGCCGATGCCGAAGAATGCGAAATGTCCCAGGCTGAGGATGCCGCAATAGCCCCAGACCACATCCATCGCGATGGCGATCAGGCACAGGCACAGCGTCTTGCCCAATGTTTTGACCAATGAGGTCGAGATGACGCCCGTGCCCATCGCCTCTGACCCCAGGGTCACGAGGAGGGTGAACAGTCCGAGAAGCCCGATGAACCGCATCATGGAACGGTTGTGGATGATGAAGCCCTGGGTCATGCGGTGGCGCCTTTGATCGTTTTTCGCCGCGCGGGGCGCGGCACCTGGGCGGGGGGCCAGCCCCCCGCACCCCCCGGGATATTTTCAACCAGAAGAAGGGGGGGCGGATGTTGCGGATGACGGCGCATCAGTCTGCTGCCGCCCGACCCTTTTGGGCGACGATTCCCTTGGGTCTGAACTGGATGAACAGGATGATGAACAGGACCATGTAAGTTTGGGCAGCTAGGGTGTTGGAGGGATTCAGGAACTCGATTCCCTTTTGCAGGCTGCCGATGAGTGAGGCACCTGCGAGCGTGCCCCATACGTTGCCGACCCCGCCCACGACCACGGTCATGAACGACTGCACGATGTAGTTTGCGCCCATTTCGGATGTGACCTGCGCATAAAGGCCGATCGCCACCCCCGCGATACCCGCGATGCCGGAGCCAAGGCCGAAGGTCAGCATGTTGATGCGGTCGGGGTCGATCCCCATGGAAGCCGCCATGCCGGGGTTCTGAGTGACGGCGCGGACCTCGAGCCCGAGGCGGGTGCGTTTGAGGATGTAGAGGATCAGGCCGAGAAACAGCAGGGCCAGCACGAAGATCGCGATACGGATGTAGCTGATTTGGATCACGTCTGACATCACCCAGGCACCGTCCAGCCAGCTGGGCGAGGTCAGCGGACGTGCCTGCGTGCCAAAGATGTTCTTGGCCAGTTGCTGCAATGCGATGGAGATGCCGAATGTCGCCAGCAGTGTTTCCAGCGGGCGGTGATACAGGTGCCGGATGACAAGCCGTTCCATCGCGACCCCTGCGGCAAAGGTCACGGCGAATGCCAGTGGCAGGGCCAGGATGAGCGACACCGTGTAATCCGGCACGAATTGCTGCACCACGTAGCCGGTATAGGCCCCCATCATGATGAATTCGCCGTGGGCCATGTTGATCACGCCCATGACACCGAAGGTAATGGCGAGGCCGATGGCGGCGAGGAAGTAGATTGACGCCAGCGACATGGCGTCCAGCGTCAGATCCGCGAAACTGGCGGCGGCCACACGGGTTTCCACCGACGAAAGCGCGGCGCGCGCCGCATCGGTGATGGCCGGGTCATCTTCGGTGTAAACTTCGGCAAAGACATGGGCCGCGATGGCGGCGGCGCGTCCCTCTTCGGTCAGGCGGGGCGGGACGAGGCCGCGGTCGGCCAGCGCCGCATAGGCCTGCGCGCGGGTGGCCTCGGTGTTCAGTTGTGCGGTGGGAATGCCGCCCACGCGGCCATCTGTGATATTGGCGGCCAGCGCATCGCGCACGGCGGCAGAGGGGATCGCCGCGGGGGCCAGGTCTGCGGCGACCAGCCGGTCGTAGGCCTGGTCCGCCGTGATATCGGTGCCGACCGTCAGGATCCGGGCGATATTTCCATCCGGCGCATCGGTGGCCACCACGTCACGGGTGGTCAGTATCTGGTTCAGAACGGCGCGTGCCTCGATCGAGGTGTCGCGCGACAGGCTGTCGATCGCGGCAATGCGGTCGGCGGGGTCACCTGCAAAACTGGCCGAGAGAAAATTGGCAAGCTGGATCTTGCGCGCCCGGAGTAACGAGTCGGGTTCGCCGTCGATCGAAGCCAGCAGCGGGGCAAGTTGGTCGGCGTCGGGGCGGCGTGCGATGGAATCGATGGCGCTTTGACGGCGGCCCAGGTCCGGATCACTGAGCTGGAATTGCACCAGGGCCGTGCCGATGACACGGCGCACACCGCCGTTGGGGCGCAATTCGGTGTATCCGGCGCGGTCCACCGTGGTCTGTGTGCCTGTGTCGATATCCGTCAGGGCCAGGTCATCGCCGTCGGTGCGGCCATAGTAGAACTGCCCGTCAGCCGTGTTCTGCCAGACGCCCTTGTCCGACCAGCGTTCCAGAAAGGTCGGCACCTGCGGCAGACCGGAGGCCACAAGATCATCAAGCACAACCGAGACGCTGCCGCGCGATGGGTCGGCGACCTCTGCGGCATGGGTCTGCAGGATGGGTTGCAGCGTCTGGGCCGCGGCACCCTTAGCCACGGCACAGATGATCAAGAGGCACGCCAATGTGCGAAGCATGGCTGGTTTTTCCTGGGGCATGGGGAGGAGGTGCCGGGGCGCAGGTGGTTGCGCGCCCCGGCAAAGGGTTCAGTAGTTCGAAGTCAACTGAACGCAGGTTTCGGTTTCGGTATTGTACATGCCGCACCCCAGCTCTTTCCAATCAGAGATCAGGACCGCGCTTTCGGGCAGAAAATCGGTCCAGGCGTCGCCGGGAACCGGTTCGGTCTGGCTGATGATGTCGAACTGGCCGTCTGCGCGGATTTCACCGATCAGCACGGGTTTCGTCAGGTGGTGGTTCGGCAGCATTTCGGCCATCGTGCCGGTCAGGTTCGGAAAGGTCTGGCCGATCATCGCCTCTGACACGGCGTCCACATCCGTGGTGCCGGCCTGTTCGACCGCTTGCACCCACATGTTGAAACCGATGTAATGCGCCTCCATCGGGTCGTTGGTCACGCGGGCCTCGTCGCCGATGAAGTCATGCCAAGCGGCGATGAATTCGGCGTTTTCCGGCGTTTCGGCGGACATGAAGTAGTTCCAGGCCGCCAGGTGACCGACCAGGTTCGAGGTGTCCAGGCCGGACAGTTCTTCCTCGCCCACGGAAAAGGCGACGACGGGGATGTCATCGGCGCTGACATCGGCGGCGGCCAGTTCCTTGTAGAAACCGATGTTGGCGTCACCGTTGATCGTGGAAATCACGCCGACCTGTTTGCCGTCCTCGCCCAAGGCCACGACGTCACCCACGATGGTTGCCCAGTCGGACTGGCCAAAGGGGGTGTAGTTCACAAAGATGTCCTCCTCGGCGATCCCCTTGTCCATCAGATAGGCTTGAAGGATGTTGTTGGTCGTGCGCGGATAGACATAGTCGGTGCCCAGCAGCGCGAACTTTTCCACGCCCAGCTCTTCGAGGAAATAGTCGACGGCAGGGATTGCCTGCTGGTTTGGCGCGGCCCCGGTGTAAAAGACGTTTTTCGAGGATTCCTCGCCCTCGTACTGAACCGGGTAGAACAAGAGGCCGTTCAACTCTTCGATCACCGGCAGCACGGATTTGCGCGACACCGACGTCCAGTTGCCAAAGATCACGTCGACCTCGTTCACGGTCAGCAGTTCGCGGGCCTTTTCGGCGAACAGCGGCCAGTCGGATGCCGGATCGACTACGACGGCCTCCAGTTCGCAACCCAGCAGGCCGCCCTTGGCGTTCTGGCCTTCGACCAGCATCAGCATCACGTCCTTGAGCGTCGTTTCCGAAATCGCCATTGAACCTGACAGCGAATGCAGCACGCCGACCTTGATCGGATCAGCGCAATCCTGTGCCCATGCAACCGACGCGGTCGACAGCAGGGCAGCAACAGATACTGCAGTTGTTCTAAGTGTTTTTTTCATGTTCAGTCCCCATGTTCCGCTGCTTGTCCCGGACGAAAAATGCTTTCGTGAAAACGCGGTGCCGATTATGCAGGACGCGCAGCAGTGATGTTGTGGTCGTCGCGTGGTGGGGCTTGATCTGCCAGGGTTAGCCCGCCGCGCGGCGATGGTGCCGAGATGGCACTGTGTAACCTGTTCGCAGCTGCAGCATCGGCGCCAGATTTTTTCACAGCTTGGCCGTCAGGTGGTCGGGGGTGCCTTTTTTCCGCGCAAGGCAGACGTCGCATGCCGCATTTTCACGCAGTTCCCGAAGCATAACGCCGATGTGAACTGCGTGCCGTGGCGAAATTCACGTCAACTTGGTGAATCGATCTAGCGCCGACGGGAGTTTGGTCTGTCGTCGCGGGCGATGTCGCACCGACAGCCTGGCCATGCGCGCGGTGCCTGGGTCAGGACAGCCAGACCGGGTAGTCGCTGACCAGCAGATGGGTGGGGTCGGTGTCTTCTTCGATCTGGGCGAACCGGCCCAGTGGTGCCTGAAACACGTTGTCGGTCTCATCGTCGTTGACGGTGCTGACCTCGCCGATCAGGACGTCGCCGCCTTCGCCCCAGAACGCGTGCCAGTCTCCGGGGCGCAATGTCACGCTTTCGCCCGGGGCGAGCCGCAGTTTTTCACCCGGTGCAAAGGGCCGCGCGATCCCGTCGCACATGACCACACCGCCGCGATCCTCGGCAAAGCCGCCCTGATCGTCGGACCCGTAGAGTTTCACCACCAGCGTGGCCCCGCCACGGTTGATGATGTCCTCGGCCTTGATGATGTGGGTGTGCATCGGTGACAGCTGATCCTGCCGCGAGATCAGCAGTTTTTCGGCATAGCACATGCCGCCACCGCCTTGCAGGTCTGACAGCAGACCGTTGCGCAGGGTGAACAGAAACAGTCCCATGTCGTCAAATCGGCCACGTCCGTAGTCGGTAATGTCCCATCCGCAACGCGCATCGATCACATGGGCGGCGTCCTGTGCCCGTGCCTTGAATGTGTCCGGCGTCCAATAGGCAAAGGGGGGCAGGACAAAACCATACTGCCGGATCATGTCATCCGCAGCGGCCATGATGTCGTTGATTCTGGACCGTTTCATCGTACTTCCCCCCGCGATGCGTCGTGTCACCCTAGGCGTGGCCGTCGCGCAATTCAATTGGCCGCAAAGTTGTGCAAATCGTGATCTGTGCGCGACTGACATCTCTATGTGCGCGGCGTAGCAGGGTAATTTGGGGCTCTGGGCTTGCTTCACCCCTGCCTTGCACCCCAAATAGGCCCAAATCTGCGCGTTTGGCGCAGCGGAGACCCATTCGATGACCAAGCCACAGGCACAATCCGCAGCACCACAGCCAGACAGCGCGGCAGAGCCCCGTCGCAGTCTGCGTTTTTCCGACGACAAGGGAGCCTCGAAATCCACATGGATTGCGGGCCTGTTCGTCGTGCTGATCGTGGGCTGGATGGGCAGCGGTTTCGTGGTCCCCTCCGAAGATCCAGAGCCGGTGGTCAGGCGTACGACCCCTGAACCCGTCGCCGTTGCCGTCACGCCATCCGTGGCGGAAACGGTGACCCAGTTCTTTCAGGCCGAAGGTCAGGCATTGCCCGACCGTGACACGATGCTGGTCGCCGAAACCTCTGGCGATATCGCCGAGGTGCTGGTCCGCAAGGGTCAGGATGTATCCGCCGGTGACGTGATCGCCCGGTTCGACCCGTCCAACAGTGACGCCGACACCAACCGCGCCGCCGAACAGCTGGCCAGTGCGCAGCGCGAATTCGACAACGCACAGCAGTTGCTGGATCGCGGTGTGGCGACGACCGACCGGGTCACGGATGCGCGTGCCGCACTTGCGGCAGCACAGGCGCAGGTCACCGCCGCCGAACAGGCCGCGAATGCGCTGGCGATCACCGCTCCCTTTGACGGGCGAATCGAAACGCTGGATCTGGATGCCGGTGAATTCGTCACGGCCGGAACGGCCGTTGGCCGCCTGGTTGATATCAGGCCGCTGACCGTTGCCATTCAGGTGCCGCAACAGTCCCTGACCCGCCTGACCGTCGGGCAATCGGCCACCGTGCGTTTCATCACCGGTGAAGAACGCGAAGGCACATTGACCTTTGTCGGCACCTCGGCTGCGGCTGAAACACGTACCTTTCTGGCCGAAGTCGAAATCGCGAATGATGACGGTGCCATTCCCGCGGGTATTTCCGCCGAAGTCAGCATTCCCACAGGCGATGTCACGGCGCATTTCCTGTCGGCCTCGGTCGTGTCGCTGGATACCGATGGTACCTTGGGGGTGAAAACCGTGGCCAAAGATGATACTGTCGCGTTCTATCCCATCGAGGTGGTCAGTGCGCAGATCGACGGAATCTGGGTGACAGGTCTGCCGGATGATGCCGCCGTCATCACTGTCGGTCAGGGGTTCGTCAACGCAGGTGAAACAGTGATCCCCAGTGAACAGGACATCACCAAATGAACGCCATCATTGACGCAGCATTTTCGCGGTCGCGGGTCATCGTCCTGGCGCTGTTGATGATCATGGGGATCGGGGCCTACGCCTATACGGCGATCCCAAAGGAGGCCAACCCGGAAATTCCGCTGCCGCTGTTTTACGTGTCCACGGGGCTGGACGGCATCAGTCCGGGCGACGCCGAACGCCTGCTGCTGGAGCCGATGGAAACGGAATTCGCCTCGATCACCGGACTCGACAGCATGAAGTCGGACGCAACCGAAGGCTTTGCCAGCATCCAGCTGGAATTCACCGCCGGTGGCGACAACCAGGAGGCGCTGGACAAGGTCCGCGAGGCCGCCGACCGCGCGCAGGGCGAATTGCCCGATGACGCGAATGACATCATCATCACCGAGATCAACACGGCCCTGTTCCCGATCATCACGGCAGTGTTGTCCGGTCCGGTGCCGGAACGCACGCTGAACAGCATCGCAGAGGACCTGCAAACCGAACTGGAAGGTCTGTCTGGTGTGCTAGAGGCCGATATCGGTGGCCAGCGTTTCGAATTCCTGGAGGTCCTGATCGACCCCACGGTGTTCCAGACCTACAACCTTTCGTTCGATGAACTGATCGGGCAGATTCAGCGCAACAATCGGCTGGTCGCGGCAGGCGCGATCGAAACCGGTTCGGGACGCATCGTCCTCAAGGTGCCGGGCCTGATCGAGGACCTCGAGGACGTGATGGCGATGCCGGTCAAGGTGCGCGGCGACGCGGTCGTTACCTTTGGCGACGTGGCCACCATCCGCCGCACGTTCGAGGACCCCGATTCATTCGCCCGCATCAACGGGCAGCCCGCGCTGGCGCTGGAAATCACCAAACGTTCGGGGGCCAACATCATCGAGACCGTCGATGAGGTCAAAGCCACGGTCGAGGAAATGCGCGTCGACTGGCCCGACAGCGTCAATGTCACCTACCTTCAGGATCAGTCCAAACAGGTCAAGGACCTGCTTAGCGACCTCGAGGCGAACGTGATCGCCGCCGTGATCCTAGTGATGATCGTCATCGTGCTGGCGCTTGGGTTCCGGTCATCCGTGCTGGTTGGCCTGTCGATCCCCGGCGCATTTCTGGTGGGTGTGATCGCGCTGTGGGCGTTCGGGTTCACCATGAACATCGTGGTGCTGTTCTCGCTGATCCTGGTGGTGGGCATGCTCGTGGACGGCGCGATCGTCACGACCGAACTGGCCGACCGCAAACTGCAAGAGGGCGCACCCGCCAAAGAGGCCTATGCCTTTGCCGCGAAACGGATGGCCTGGCCGATCCTTGCGTCCACGGCGACGACGCTATGCGTTTTCTTTCCCTTGCTGTTCTGGTCGGGGATGGTCGGTGAGTTCATGAAATTCATGCCGATCACCGTAATCCTGACGCTCTCGGCGTCATTGTTCATGGCGCTGGTGTTCATCCCCGTGGTTGGCGGGCTGATCGGCAAACGCCAGCCGCAGACGGCCAAGGCCAAGGCGGCATTGCACGCAGCCGAACTGGGTGATCCGCGCGATATCGGCGGTCTGACGGGTCTGTATGTGCGCGTGCTGGAATGGGCGATCCTGCGGCCCGGTGCGACTCTGTTGCTGGCGGTCGCGCTGCTGCTGGGCGGTTTCGGGCTGTACGGTCAGTTCGGGCGCGGGGTGACGTTCTTTCCCTCAGTAGAACCTGATTTCATGCAGGTTCAGATCCGTGCGCGCGACAATTTCTCTATCTTTGAGCGCGACGCACTGGTGCACGCGGTCGAGGACCGTCTGGTGGATTACGACGAAATCGCCAGCATCTACGCCCGTTCGATGATGAGCGCGGGGCAGGGTGACGAAGAAACGATTGGCGTGATCCAGCTGGACCTGACCCCTTGGGACACCCGCCGTCCTGCGGCCCAGATCGGCGAAGATATCCGCGCCAGCGTGGCCGATATCGCGGGCATCGACGTGCAGGTCCAGACCGAAAGCGAAGGCCCCGCCGCAGGCAAGCCCGTGAATATCGAAATCACGTCGCGCAACCCTGACCTGCAACCGGCAGCCGTGCAGCAGATCCGCGATATCATGGACGAAATGGGCGGTTTCACCGATGTCACCGACACCCGTGCCGTGCCGGGGGTCGAGGTTTCGATCCTCGTGGACCGGGCCGAGGCCGCACGTTTCGGGGCCGATGTCAGTCTGCTGGGGCAGGCGGTGCAGCTGCTGACCCAAGGCATCACGGTTGCGGATTACCGCCCCGATGACGTGGACGGGTCGCTGGATATCCGCGTGCGTTTCCCGCGCGAAGAACGGTCACTTGCGGAATTGGCGGGCCTGCGGGTGCCGACCACTTCCGGTCTCGTGCCGATCTCGAACTTTGTGACCTTTGCCCCAACGGACCGCACCGGAGTCATCCGCCGGATCGACGAAAAACGTGTGATGACCATCGAGGCCAACGTGGCCCCCGGCGTGCTGGTCAACGATCAGGTCACCGCATTGACCGCCCGCCTGAACAGCGCCGATCTGCCCGAAGGCGTCGAATTCAGTTTCGGCGGCGAGGCCGAGGATCAGGCCGAGAGCATGATCTTCCTGATGAGCGCATTCGCCACGGCCATTCTGCTGATGTTCGTGATCCTGCTCATCCAGTTCAACAATTTCTATCAGGCCTTTGTGGTGATGAGCGCGATCATCTTTTCCATCGCGGGTGTGTTGCTGGGGCTGCTGATCACCGGGCGGCCCTTCGGGATCGTCATGGGCGGCATTGGTGTCATCGCTCTGGCGGGAATCGTGGTGAACAACAACATCGTTCTGATCGATACCTACAACGATCTGAAAAAGGCGGGCCAGTCCCCACTGGAGGCCGCGTTGCGCACCGGCGCACAGCGTCTGCGGCCGGTGTTCCTGACCTCGATCACCACTGCGCTGGGCCTGATGCCCATGGTGATCGGGATGAACATTAACTTTTTCACCCGCGAAATCGTGCTGGGCGCGCCGTCAACGCAGTGGTGGACCGAATTGTCGTCCGCCATCGTGGGCGGTCTGGTGGTCGCGACCGTCCTGACGCTGGTCGTAACCCCTGCGATGCTGATGCTGGGCGAACGCCGCGCCCAGCGGCGTGTGCCGCAGGGTCTGCCCGCCGAGTAGCACACGGCACTGTCGTTTTGGGGGTTTGCCCCCGCGCGGTTTGGCCTAAGTTGCGCCAGACGCGCGCGCAGGCGCGCCATGCATATCAACGGGGGGACAGCAGATGAAAGATCGTTCAGAGAGCCGGGTGGAACGCGCGGGCCTACAGGTATCAGAGGTCTTTGCCGCCTTTGTCGAGGACCGCGCCCTGCCGGGCACAGGCGTCGACGCATCCGCGTTCTGGGATGGTTTTGCAGCGCTGATCAATGATTTCGGTCCGCGCAACCGCGAACTGCTTGCCACGCGCGACGCGCTGCAAACCCAGATCGACGATTGGCATCAGGCCCGTGCAGGCCAGCCGCATGACTCAGTCGCCTATAAGGCGTTTCTGCAAGAGATCGGCTATCTCGTGCCCGAAGGGGACGATTTCGAAATCCAGACGACCAATACCGACCCTGAAATCGCGACCGTCGCGGGCCCGCAGCTGGTGGTGCCCGTCACCAATGCGCGTTTCGTGCTGAACGCGGCGAACGCGCGCTGGGGCAGCCTCTATGATGCGTTCTACGGCACCGATGCGATGGGCGCGGCCCCGGTCGGCGGCGGCTATAATGCAGGCCGTGGTGCGCGTGTTGTGTCACGTTCTGCCGTGTTCCTTGATGATGTATTCCCGGTCGAGGGTGGCAGCCATGCGGGGGCCGCCAGCTACCGGATCGCGGATGGCGCGTTGCTGGTCGACGGCACGCCGCTGATGCAGCCCGAAAAATTCGCAGGCTATCAGGGTGACCCCGACAGCCCCGATGCGATCGTTTTGCGCAACAACGGCCTGCACGTGAAACTGGTCTTTGATCGCAGCCATCCGATCGGCAAGACGGCGGCCTCCGGGCTGGCTGATGTTGCGCTGGAATCGGCCCTGTCTGCGATTGTCGATTGCGAGGATTCGGTTGCCTGTGTCGATGCCGAGGACAAGGTGCTGGCCTATGGCAACTGGCTGGGCCTGATGCAGGGCGATCTGTCCGAAACATTCGAAAAGGGCGGGCGGACGATCACCCGCGCGTTGCACGCCGATCAGATGTTCACCGCAGCAGACGGCGGCGATCTGACGCTCAAGGGCCGCGCGCTGCTGTTGGTGCGCAACGTGGGCCATCTGATGACCAACCCCGCGATCCTGGATGCGCAGGGCGCAGAGGTGTTCGAGGGTCTGATGGACGCGATGATCACCACCCTGATCGCGATGCATGATCTGAAAAAGGACGCTGGCATCCGCAATTCGACCACCGGGTCGGTCTATGTCGTGAAGCCGAAAATGCACGGCCCCGTAGAGGTCGCATTCACCAACGATATCTTTGCCCATGTCGAACGGGTGCTGGGCCTGCCCGAACACACGGTCAAGCTGGGCATCATGGATGAGGAACGCCGTACCTCTGTGAACCTCAAGGAATGTATTCGTGCTGCCCGGCACCGGGTCTGTTTCATCAATACCGGGTTCCTCGACCGGACCGGCGACGAAATCCACACCTCGATGGAGGCAGGACCATTCAGCCGCAAGGATTTCATCAAGCGCAAGGGCTGGATTACCGCCTACGAAAACCAGAACGTCGATATCGGTCTGGAATGCGGATTGTCGGGCAAGGCACAGATCGGCAAGGGCATGTGGGCCGCCCCCGACAACATGGCCGCGATGCTGGATGTCAAGGTCGAACACCCACTGGCCGGTGCGAACTGTGCATGGGTGCCCAGCCCGACCGCCGCGACGCTGCACGCGCTGCATTACCACAAGGTGAACGTGGCCGCCGTACAGTACCGTCTGCGCAAGGGTGGCAGACGCGCCTACGTCGAGGCGCTGCTGGACATTCCGACCGCAAGCTATCGTCGCTGGACCGACGACCAGATCCAGCGCGAGGTTGAGAACAACGCGCAGGGTATCCTTGGCTACGTGGTGCGCTGGATCGATCAGGGCATCGGCTGTTCCAAGGTGCCTGACATCAACGACGTCGCCCTGATGGAGGACCGCGCCACCTGCCGTATCTCGGCCCAGCATATCGCGAACTGGCTGCGGCATGATGTGGTCAGCCGCGATCAGGTCATGGACACGATGAAACGCATGGCGCAGGTCGTGGACGGCCAGAACGCGGGCGATCCGCTGTATACGCCGATGGCCCCGTCATTCGACGGCATCGCGTTCAAGGCTGCGTGTGATCTGGTGTTTGAGGGCCGCACGCAACCATCGGGCTATACCGAACCCGTGCTGCATGCCCGCCGTCTGGAATACAAGGCGCGGTGAAGTTTCAAAGGGGCGGCCATCGGGTCGCCCTTTTGCGATGAGGGTGGCCAGCTTTGACCGTTGTTGTGCCGGCACGACGGGCCAGCGACCAAAGAGTGGTCAGTCAGGATGCATGCGCGGTGAGGCCGGGGAAGTCCGGTATGCGGACGAAGCCGACATTGGCCGTATGTCCGCTGTTGATGAAGCCATAGTTATCTCGGTATGCCAAAGAAACGTGGAACTCGGGTGCGGTATTTACGGTAAAGCGCACCGTAGACATCTTCGAGCCAAGGTTCCTCCGCGAAGGGGGCGAGTGCGAAGGCAACTACGCCGCCTATTGCGATGATCCATGCAGACGGAGCAGCGGACAGGATCGCCCATCCGAGCAGTATGCCCATGTCGGCGACGTATTGCGGGTTTCGCGACCAGCGGTAGATGCCGTCAGTCTTCAGCTCCGCTTCAGCTCCGCTCGTTGCGTCCATGCCGATCCCCAAGGCCGCACTCCAGACCACTACGTTACCTGCAAGGACCCAAGGCAGTCCGATAGTCCAACGAAGCCAAAGAGGCCAGCCTAAGGCGTTCCATTGAGAGAGGCCGATGATAATGGCGCTGCCGAAAACCGCGATGGTGGGCATCCAAACAATGATCTGACTAAGCCAACTCACCTGCCGAGGGGGCCAGAGGCGGCGATCCGGGACAAAGATCGACCAGACCAGAATCGCGATCAATGCAGCTTCGCAGAAAAGGCCGATGATCAGCGTGAGGGCAACAATATTGCTCATCCGCGCTGCTCGTCGCCGTGTCCTCGCCCGCCGAAATCGGATGGGTCATCGCAAGCGTGGCGCGCACATTCCAGCTCCAGAGTAGTGTGCTCGATATCGAATTGGTCGGACAGTGCCGACTTTATCTGGTACTTCACAGCGTCTGCGTCACTCCAGCGCCCTTCCGCAATGACGATATGGGCGTCAAGCGAAGCGCGATGTTCGTCCATCTGCCAGAAATGGGCGTGATGGATGCCGTTCACGCCGTCGATGGCACGCACCATATCGAGGACAGCTTCCGTCGCAATCTCCGGCGGCGAGCCCAGCATCAGGATGCGAATGACCGGGCCGATCTCGCGGAACGATTGCCACAGGATGTAGCCCGCAATCAGAACCGTCACGATGGGGTCGATCAGCCGCCAGTCGTAAAGCAGGATCAGTGTGCCTGCGAAGATCACGGCGACCGAACCGAGTGCGTCGGCCACATTGTGCAGGAACGCCGCGCGGATGTTTACGCTGGACTTGGATATGGCATAAGTCAGCATCGCAGTCACCACGTCAACAACGAGAGCGATGCCCGCGATGACAACGATAATCCAACCCTCGACATCCTGCGGATCGGCAAAGCGCATTGCGGCTTCATAGAGAAGGTAGAGGCCGATCACGATAAGCGTCGTATAGTTGATGAGTGCCGCCACAACCTCGACCCGGCCATAGCCGAAAGTCATCTCCGCGTCCCGTGGCCGTCGCGCTATCTTGCGCGCGCCGAAAGCGATGATGAGCGAGATCGCGTCAGAGAAATTATGCAGCGCGTCCGCGATCAAAGCCAGCGACCCGGACATGATACCGCCAACGACCTGCGCGACAGTGAGGCTCATATTGACCGCAATGGCGGCAAAGACGCGGCGGTCGCCCGCTTCGGGATCGACGTGATGATGATGGCCGTGCCCCATATCGGTGGCTCCTTTCGATTCGCGTCCTTTTCATGTATATACGATCTACAGCGACTGTAGCTTCAAGGGGCAAATGTGAAAGAGTATTCAATCGGGCAGATGTCGCGCCAGACAGGCGTGAAAGTGACGACGATCCGCTATTACGAAAGCCGTGGTCTGATCCCGTCACCTGCGCGCACGGCAGGCGGGCAGCGGCGATACGACGAGGCCGCACTCGAACGGCTGGCATTCCTGCGCCATGCGCGGGAATTGGGGTTCGGGCTCGATGACATCGCGGATCTGATGGCTCTGGCCAAAGAGCCAGCCGAAGATTGTGCCCCCGCCCATGAGATCGCTCGAAGGCAGCTCGCGGCAGTGGACCGACGCATGACCATTCTTGGGCAGCTTCGCAAAGAACTGGCGCGAATGACGAATGCGGACGATAACGGGCAAGCTGCGGATTGCCGCATTATACAAGTGCTCGGCGATCACCGTTTGTGCATCGGAGCGCATGAAGCACCAACAAACCTGACTACAATCCATAGCGACTAGGCGAACGTCATGGATTAACCAGACATTCGCACACTCTGACGAGCGAACAGGTTGCGCTTAAAACAGCCGTTCGGCAAGAAACTAACAATGCCCTTTGCCGATGCTGCTGTGGACGAAACGCTGTTGTGGCACCGCCTGCGCTGTTGGCCAACATGTCTCAGATATCCCGGCAAGGTGATATCGGCCGTTTTCCAATGGTAACGGGACACGACGCATCCGATACTGCGGCAAACATCAACGCGAGGGGACACAATGCCAGCCAGTTATTACGCGCCCACCGGCGGGCATCCGGGGCAGGATCAACTGCTGACGGACCGCGCCGTGTTCACTGACGCCTATGCCGTCATCCCGCGCGGGACGATGCGCGACATCACGACCAGCTATCTGCCGTTCTGGGACGCCACGCGGCTTTGGGTGATTGCGCGGCCCATGACCGGTTTTGCCGAAACCTTCTCGCACTACATCATGGAGATAGGCCCCGGTGGCGGGTCTGACCGCCCCGAACTGGACCCGCAGGCGCAGGGCGTTTTGTTCGTGGTGGATGGCAATGCGACGCTGACGGTGGGTGGTGCCACGCACACCCTGGCCCCCGGCGGCTATGCCTATCTGCCGCCCGGCAGCGATTGGGCGTTGCGCAACGCAGGCGACGCGGCGCTGCGGTTTCACTGGATTCGCAAGGCCTATGACGCGGTGCCGGGTCTGGATGCGCCGGACGTGATCATCAGTCATGACGACGATGTGGCCCCCACCGTCATGCCGGATACGGACGGCAGGTGGGCGACCACACGTTTCGTCGATCCGTCCGACCTGCGCCATGACATGCACGTCACCATCGTGACGTTCGAGCCCGGTGGTGTGATCCCTTTTCTGGAAACGCATGTGATGGAACACGGGCTTTATGTGTTGCAGGGCAAGGCGGCGTATCGTCTGAACACCGACTGGGTCGAGGTCGAGGCAGGCGATTACATGTGGCTGCGCGCCTTTTGCCCGCAGGCCTGCTATGCGGGTGGTCCGGGGCCGTTCCGTTACCTTTTGTACAAGGATGTGAACCGGCACATGCCCCTGCGTCCCCTGACCGCGATACGCTAAGGCATCTTGCGACGGGCGGCGGGCTGGTCCAGCTTGCCGCCTGACGCAACCACCCAAACAAAGGGCAAGACCATGACCCGGCCCATGCAGGTCTTTATCAACGGCTTTGGCCGGATCGGGCGGACGGTGCTGCGCCAGTTGCTGACCGATCCCGCCCACGCGGATATCGTGGTGGTCGGGATCAACGATATCGCAGCCGCCGACAGCTGCGCCTATCTGTTTCAATACGACAGCGCCTTTGGCCCGTTTCCCCAGCGCGTACGCGCTGACGCGGGTCTGCTGCATGTGGGTGACCGCGCATTTGCGCTGACCCGGCACAGCGATCTGGCGCAGGTCGATCTCACGGGCGTTGACGTCGTGCTGGAATGCACGGGCCGCGCCACCACCCGCCCCGTGGCCGAGGCGGGCCTGCACGCCGGGGCGCAGGCGGTGCTGATTTCCGGCCCGTCACCCGTGGCGGATCAGACCGTCGTGCTGGGTGCCAATGCCCGGACGCTCGGCCGCGCGCGGATTGTATCCAACGCATCCTGCACGACCAACGGGATCGCACCCTTGCTGCGGGCCATGGATGCAGCCTTTGGCATTGCTGCGGCGCATGTGACGACGATCCATTGCTATACGGGCAGCCAGCCCACGATCGATCTGCCGGGCCCCAGCCCGGAACGCAGCCGTGCCGCGGCCGTGTCGATGGTGCCGACCACCACGAGTGCGGCCCATCAGGTGACAGAGGTCCTGCCGGACTTTGCCGGTCGTCTGAGCGTATCTGCCGTGCGCGTGCCGGTGCATTCGGTGTCAGCCATCGACGCCGTTTTTCAGCTGCGCAACATGCCGGCTGATGCGCTGTCGGCACTGCGCGGGCTGTTCGCGGATGATCCGATCATCGGGCTGACCGACGATCCCTGTGTATCGACCGATATGCGCGCACGGCCGGAATCGTTGATACTGGCGCTGCCACAGACGACCGCCGTGGCCCCCGCGCAGCTGCGGCTGTTCGGCTGGTATGACAACGAATGGGGTTTTTCCGCACGGATGATCGACATGGCGCGGCTGATGCAGTCGCGGGACTGACCGGGGCAGCGCGTTTGGACGATGAACAGGCAACAACAAATGAGGACGCGATGACCGGATTTTTGACGACACATGTGCTGGATACAGCCCGCGGACAGCCAGCAGCAGGGCTGCGCATCGATCTCTATCGTCTGACGGGCGAGGGGCGGCAGCATATCACGACACTGACCACCAATGCCGACGGGCGCACCGACAGCCAGATCCTGCCTGCGGCTGATTTCGCCTGCGGCAATTACGAGTTGGTGTTCCACGCCGGTGCCTATCTGGATGCGCTGGGCGTGCCGTCGGGCAACCCGCGTTTTCTGGACGAAATTCCGATCCGCTTTGGCATGGCCGAGCAGACGCACTACCATGTGCCGCTGCTGCTGTCGCCGTTCGGCTATTCCACCTATCGCGGGTCCTGATCCGTCTGTGATCGTGGTTATTTTTCGTGCATTCGTCCGATCTGTTCCTCATGGCGCAACGGTCCGGCAATCCCTAGTGTGATCCGGTGATCATGAGAGGAGCCCGCCATGTATGACTTTGCCGTTCTCTGGGACTGGATCGCCTTTTCGGTCCGCTGGCTGCATGTCATTACGGCCATGGCCTGGATCGGGGCGTCATTCTTTTTCATCGCGCTGGATCTGGGGCTGAAAAAGGTGCCCGACATGCCGCACGGCGTCCACGGCGAGGAATGGCAGGTCCACGGCGGCGGGTTCTACCACATCCAGAAATATCTGGTCGCCCCCGACAACATGCCGGCGCATCTGATCTGGCACAAATGGCAAAGCTACATCACCTGGGTGTCCGGGGCGGCATTGCTGATGATCGTCTACTGGGTTGGCGGCGAACTGTATCTTCTGGACCCGACCAAGGCAGAGCTGACGCTGTGGCAGGGGATCATCATTTCGGGCGGTTCTTTGACCATCGGCTGGCTGGCCTATGACGCGATGTGCAAATCCAGCCTAGGTGAACGGCCCACGCTGCTGATGCTGCTGTTGTTCCTGATCCTCGTGGTGATGTCCTGGGGCTATAACCAGATATTCACGGGCCGCGCGGCGCTGCTGCATCTGGGCGCGTTCACGGCCACGATCATGACGGCCAACGTGTTTTTTCAGATCATGCCGAACCAGCGGATCGTCGTGGCAGACCTGAAGGCCGGGCGCACACCCGACGCCAAATACGGCAAGATCGCCAAGCTGCGGTCGACCCACAACAACTATCTGACGTTGCCGGTCGTTTTCCTGATGCTGTCGAACCACTATCCGCTGGCCTTTGCCACGCCCTATGCCTGGATCATCGCCAGCCTGATTTTCCTGACCGGCGTGACCATCCGGCATTATTTCAACACCATGCATGCCACGGGCAGTGGTCCGCACTGGACCTGGGGCGTCACCGTGGTGCTGATGCTGGTGATCGCATGGCTGTCGTCGGTCCGGCCCACCGACACCTATGAGGACGCGGCGGCCCGGCCCCTGACCGCGCATGAACAGCAATATGCCTCTGCCGCCGGGTTCGATGCGGCCTATAACGCGGTGATCGGGAATTGTTCGATGTGCCATGCCCGCGAACCGGTCTGGGGCAACATGCAATGGGCACCCAAGGGGGTCTATCTTGAAACCCCCGCAGACGTGGCCCGTCACGCAGGCCAGATTTACATCCAAGCCGGGATCAGCCATGCGATGCCGCCGCCCAATGCCATTCAGATGGACCCAGAGGCCCGCCGCGCCCTTGTGTCCTGGGTGCGTGCCGCCCGCGCTGAATCTTGAGTTCCACCAGACCGCCTGACATGCTGCGGCCCGGAGGTCACCGTTGATCAAGATCCTGCATACCGCCGATGTCCATCTCGACAGCCCGTTGAAATCGTTGGCGCTGCGCGATCCGGACCTGCGCGACCGGGTGATTGCGGCGACGCGGACGGCCTTTGCCCGGATCGTTGACGTGGCGCTGGACCAGCGCGTCAGCGCCGTTTTGATCGCGGGCGACCTGTTCGATGGACAGGCACGCAGCGCGCGGACCGGGGCGTTTCTGACGAGCCAGCTGGATCGTCTGTCAGATGCAGGTATCCGTGTTTTCTATATCAAGGGCAACCACGACGCGGACAATCCCGTTACGGGTCAGATCGACCTGCCCGGCAACGTCCATGTGTTCGATGCCCGTGGAGGCAAGGTCGCCTTGGCTGACGATCTGTGGATCCACGGCGTCAGCTTTGCCGGGCGCACGGCACCCGACAGCCTGCTGCCGCGCTTTTCGGCACCCGTCCGGGGGGCCGTGAACATCGCAATGCTGCACACCTCGCTGGCAGGGGCTGCGGGGCATGATCCCTATGCCCCCTGCGCGCTGTCGGACCTGACTGGCGCCGGGTTCGATTATTGGGCGTTGGGCCATGTGCACGGACGACAGGTGCATGCCACTGACCCCTGGGTCGTCATGCCCGGCATGCCACAGGGCCGCGACATCGGCGAGGCAGGGCCCAAGACCGCCAGCCTGCTGACCATTGATCAGGGACGAATCACGGTCGAGACGGTCGCCACCTCGGTGGTGGAATTTATCCGCAGCACGATCGACATTACCGACGCAGGCGATGGCGACGGTCTGCGCACGATGCTCAGAAACCATGTTCAGGACAATGCGCGGGGGTTGCACAGTGACACAAGCGTGATGCGCCTGACTCTGACCGGGACGCCGGCCCGCTACTGGCAGATCCTGCGGGATGCGGATCTGTGGACTGAACAGCTGACCCAGATGCTGCTTGATACCGGTGTGCTCTGGCTGGACCGGCTTGTGCTGGATGTGCAGGCCCCGTCGTCCGAGGCGGATCAGACCAGCGCGACCGCAGAGCTGACGCAGACCATGGCCGATCTGACCGGTGACCCGGCCTTTGCTGCCGCCGCGCGTGCCTTGGTCGCTGACACGCTGGGGGATCTGCCCGCATCCCTGCGCGCGCGTCTGATGCCCGACGAGACGGCGATCCCCGACTTGACAGCCCGATTGTCAGAGCGTGGTGCCCGCCGGGTCACGGCCATGATGAAGGGGGCGGTCGACTGATGCGCCTGCGCAGTCTGACACTGGAACGGTTCGGGCATTTCACCGACCAGACTTACGATTTCGCAAATGCAGCGGGTCGTCCCGATTTCCACATCATCTATGGCCCCAACGAGGCCGGCAAGACCACCACGATGGAAGCGGTGCTGCGCCTGTTCTACGGTTTTCCGGCGCGTGATGGTTATGGGTTCAAGCACCAGCGCAAGAATCTGTGCGTCGGTGCGCTGCTGGATGTGGACGGTCAGCTGACCCGGCTGACCCGGTTGCCGACCAAGACCGCAAACCTGCTGGATGCCGCAGGCCAGCCCCTGCCGGAAAGCGCCATGGCGCAGCATCTGGCCGGGCTGTCGCTGGCGGATTACCGCAGCCTGCTGTGTCTGGATGACGAAACCATCGAAAAGGGCGGTGAAGAAATTGCGCAGGCCAAGGGGGATATCGGGCGGCTGCTGTTTTCCGCCGCGGCCGGCGTGGCCGACCTGACCACCGTGCTGGACCGGGTTCAGGCCAGTGCGGACGACCTCTATCACAAGACCAGGCGCAAGACGCGTGTAAGCGAACTCAAACGGGCGCTGACTGACATCGACCGCCTGATCCGCGACCGCGATACCAGTGCCTCCGCTTGGCGTAGTCTGAAAAAGGCGCTGTCGGATGCGCAGCAATCCGAGGCTGCGATGCGCGCGGCCCGCGATGCGCATCACGACGAACTGACCATGCTTGCGACGTGGCGGCGGGCCTTGCCACTGCTGGCGCAGGTGGACGCCCTGACAGCGGCGGTAGCGGATTTCGCGGATTATCCGATCGCGTTGGATTATGACCCGGACAGCATCGTCGATATGGTCGCGCAGGATCAGCGGATACGCGCGGATATGCAGCGTCTGACGGATGAACTGTCGGACCTTGCCGCACAACGGGATGCCTTGCCGGATGACCTCGCAGACGTCAGCCTGCCGGATGCGCTGGATGCCCTTGCCGATTTGCAGGCACGGGATGTGACAGCGCGCATGGATGTGGATCGCAGGCGGGCCACGGCTGATGATGCGGCGCGGGCGATGGCCGTCGCCGTCGCGCCGCTTGGTGATGGTCTTGATCCGCTCGCGCTGGTGCTGTCCCCAGAGGCGATTGATGCGCTGGACGCCGCGCGGTTGACCCAACGCGAGGCGATGCGTGTGGCCGAGGATCAGCTGCGCGAGCTGGGTGCGCTGACGCAGGCGCGGGACGATGCGCAGGCGGCCTTTGACGCGATCTGTGCAAAATCCTCCGCTGGCACCGGCATTACGGCAATCCTTGACCAGCACGACGCGGCCCGGCTGGCGCCGGCGCATGCCACCGCGATCGCCGCCGTGTCCCGCGCGCAGCAAGAAGCCCAGATTGCCTGCGATGCACTGGGCGTGCAGGTGGATGATCTGCCCGCCTGTCCGACGACGGCAGGACAGGCACAGGATCTGGTGGATCGGGCCGCACGATTGTCGCAGGAACTGGCGCAGGCCGAACGGTTGGTCGCACAACATCAGGCCGATGCAACCGCCGGTGACGCACGGGCAGCTGTCCTGCTGGATGATGCCGCATTGGTCAGCGAAGTGGCCCTTCGGGATCTGTTGGCCGCGCGTGACCAGCGCTGGGCCGCGCACCGGGCCGCGTTCGACGATGAAACGGCGGATGCCTTTGCCGCAGCCATGATGCAGGTGGACACGGCGCTGGGCGCGCGGGCAGCGCGTGCCGTCGATCTGGGGCAGTTGCGGCAGATCCAGCAATCTGCCGCCGAGGATCGCGCCCGTGGGCAGACCGCCACGGCAGAGGCAAAGCGGCTGTCTGACCAGATAGCGGACGTTCAGGAACATATTGACACAGCGGCGCAATCGGTCGGGCTGCCAGCGGGTCTGGCGCCTGCGGATTGGCGTGACTGGGTGACACGCCACGGTGAAGCTGTCGCGGCACGGGATGCCGCGCGTCGCACGGCACAGCAGCATCAGGCGACCTTGGACCGGGCGGATGCGCTCTTGGATGCGCTGCGGCCCGTTCTGGATCGCGGCGTGATCGATCTGGCGGCCGCGCTGGATGCCGCGCAGCCATTGGTCAAGGCCGAACAGGCAACACGCAGTGCCGTGGACCTGGCGAGGGCCCGGCTGGATGCGCTGCAGACCGATCTGGATCAACGGCGGCAACAGGCCGATGCGGCTGTCGCGAACCGGGACGCGGCACAGCGCGCGTGGCGCGCCCGTGTGGCGGACCTGCTGGGCGATACGGTTGATCCCGACCGGCTGGAACCATCGCTGACGCCACTGCGCACCCTGCGCCACGAGGACGACCGCCGTCGTGCGGCCGAAAGCCGGGTTGCGACGATGCTGGCCGATCAGGCGCAATTCGCGCAGGCCGTATCCGCACTGGCAAGTGACCATGATGTGCCCGAAGGCGCGACCACAACAGAGACCTACGTGCGCCTGCGCGAGGCGTCGCAGGCACAAGCCAGGGCGGCTGAACGACTGGCGTCCTTGACGGCGCAGCAGGCGCAGGCCCGCACGCAACTGGCCCGACAGCAAGAGGCGCAGGCAGAGCTTGCGGCGCGATTGGTGGCGATGGCGGCCATTTTCCCCGACAGGCTGGCCGTGACCACGCTGGACGGCCTGCGGCAGGTGACCCGTGATGCGGTCCGCGTCATCAGCGACCGTGCGCAACTGGCCGAGAGCCAGACCGCGCTACTGACCGAACTAGGCGTGCGCAACATTGAACAGGCCCGCGCGGTTCTGGCGGATGTGACCCGCGCCGGGCTGGACACCCGGACAGACCGGGCGCAATCGGCCCTGGCGGAGGCCGAACGCGCGCTGACGGCCGCGGTCGAGGCGCGTGTCGCTGCCGCGGCGGCCTTGACCCAGGTGACGGGGGATGCCGATATCGCGCAACTGTCGGAACAGCGCGCCACGCTGGAACTGGAACTGGAATCCGCGATCATCGACCATCTGGAATTGACGCTGGGCCACAGGCTTGCCGATCAGGCGATCCGTCGCTATCGCGACAGTCATCGCGGGGCGATGATGACGGCGACGGAACACTGTTTCGCCACGCTGACCGGCGGGGCCTACAGCGGTCTTGTTACGCAATCGGACGGTGCTGCGGAAACCCTGATGGCGATCGACTCCAGCGGTGTGGCCAAGGGTGTGGCGGACATGTCCAAGGGCACGCGGTTCCAGCTCTATCTTGCGCTGCGGGCGGCGGCGCATGCCCAGATGGTCGCGCAAGGCACACGGTTGCCGTTCTTTTGTGATGATATCTTTGAAACATTTGACGAAACGCGCACCAGTGCCGCCTGCCGGATGATGGAACAGATCGGCCGGTCGGGGCAGGCGATCTATCTGACGCATCATGCGCATGTGGTCGACATCGCGCGGGCGGTCTGCGACACACCGCCGATGGTGCACAATATTCAGGACTGACGGTTCACGCGCCCGACTATCGGGTGGCATGCCGCCGCGGTTCGGGGAATACTGCGCACAACAGTGATCCATTGGATAAAGGATGCAAATCATGACGAATGTGTTGGACCAGCTCCGCGAGATGACCACCGTCGTTGCCGACACCGGCGAGGTCGCAGCGGTCAAGAAATACGAACCTGTCGACTGCACGACCAACCCGTCACTGGTGCTCAAGGCGCTGACCGATCCCGCATCAGAGGATCTGGTTGCCCGTGAACTTGACGCGGCCCGCAAGGCTGGCCTGACAGCAGAACAGGCGGTCGAGGTGCTGACCGTGGCGATGGGTGCGGAACTGGCCGCATTGGTGCCGGGCCGTGTGTCGACCGAAGTCGACGCCTGCCTGTCATTCGACACCGAAAAATCCGTCGCCCGTGCGCGCGATATCATCGCAGAATACGACCGCCGCGATGTGTCAAAGGACAAGGTGCTGATCAAACTGGCCTCGACCTGGGAAGGCATCCGGGCCGCCGAGATCCTGCAATCCGAAGGGATCGACTGCAACCTGACGCTGCTGTTTTCCATGGCGCAGGCCGTGGCCTGTGCGGATGCCAAGGCCTTTCTGATTTCGCCCTTTGTGGGGCGCATCACCGATTGGTACAAAAAGGCCGAAGGCCGCGACAGCTATGCCCCGGACGAAGATCCGGGCGTGAAATCCGTGCGCGGCATCTATGACTATTACAAATCCAACGGCATCGACACGGTGGTGATGGGCGCGTCGTTCCGCAACACCGATCAGATCAAGGCGCTGGCGGGTTGTGACAACCTGACGATCGCGCCAGCCCTGCTGGACGAGATGGCCAATGACCCTGCCGATCTGCCGCGCGTGCTGTCGCCTGACAACGCCAGCGGCGTGGCCCCCATCGCGATGGACGAGGCGACGTTCCGCTGGCAGATGAATGCCGACGCGATGGCCACCGAGAAACTGGCAGAAGGCATCCGCAATTTCGATGCCGACCACCAAAAGCTGATCAAGGTGATCGCAGACCGCATGTAGGCGCAGCTGCGCGACAATAAAAAGGGGGCGCATCCGGTCGGGTTGCGCCCCTTTTTCCGTCTGGTGTGATGTCAGCCTTGCAGCGCGGCAAAGCCTTTGCCGATGATCGGCCCGGTGGGGCGACCGGTCGGTGATCCGCCCAGCGGTTCCAGCGTGACCTCGTACAACTGCTGACCACTGGGGTTGGGCAGGTCGTCGAAATCCAGAAACGCCGGGCGCGCGCCGTCCAGAACACCCAGCGATGTTGCGCCGATTTCCGGTGACGGCAACGTCCAGGCCTGAAGGCTTTGACCATCGGGCACGGTGATATCAGCCACAAAGCGGACCTGAGCCGTGTCGTTGCCGTAATCCTCGATCACCGCCTGCGGATTGCCTGCGTCGTCCAGCAAAACGGCAACCACCACCGGGTCCGGTCCCGGTGTTTGCCAGCCTGCGCCGAACCCCAGAGCCAGCCCCACGACGCTGGCCGCCGCGACGGCAGGCCAGAACCTGCGGGGCGGATGTGGATCGTTGGCGGGGTGCGGCGACGACAGGGGGGCGGGGGCAGGCGTCGCCGCCGCCAGCTGCGCGCGCACCGCGTCGATCAGGTCCGGCGATACCGGTTGCGGCACGGCAGACAGGTCCAGCGGCAGCAACTGGTCACGCAGCCGTCCCACGCGGGCGGCCAGTTCTGGATCGCGCTGGATGATTTCCTCGATCAGCGTTGCCTCGGTTTCGCTGAGCAGGCCCAGAACATGATCGTCCGCCAGAAGTGTCAGGTCATTGGACAAAGTGGTCATGCAAGGCACTCCTTCAGGGATGTCAGGCCACGGCGGATCCACGATTTCGTCGTGCCCAGCGGGACATCCTGTTTCGCTGCGATTTCGCCGTGGCTGTAGCCGCCGACATAGGCCAGCAGAATGGCCTCTCTGTTCTTGTCATCGAGGCCTCTCAAACAGTTCTGCAACTTGGACCCGCTGGCAAGGATTTCCCAATCCTGTGTGGGTTCGATGCTTTGCCGGGCCTCTTGCACGGTGGCAAGGTCCTCTGGTGACATCAGGCTAAGTCGTTTGCCGTCACGCAGGATGTTCAGGCACCGGTTGCGCACGATTGCGTAGATCCAGCCGCGTGCAGAACCACTGGTGTCGGAAAACTGCTGCGCCTTGCGCCAGATCTGGACCATCGCATCCTGTAGGGCATCCTCGGCCAGATCGCGGCGACCCAGAATGCGGGTGGCTAAACCCAGCAGTTGCGGCCCCTCTATGTTCAGGATCTGCACGAGGCCGTCATCATTTTCGGCCGCGCATTGTTTGAGAGCATCGCGCAGTCGCGCTGTCCGGTCGGTCACGTGTGTCATCCTATCGCGCGTCCTGCCCGCTGGCGGGCGCTGTCTGTATGTCGTGGTCATGCCGAATGTCGGTGTGTTCGGGGCCAGTTGCAACATCGTCTCTCCTGTCGAGAGGATGACACGCGAAACTTTGCTTTGGATGCAGGCAACGGCGAATAATCACACACGATCAGAAAGAACGGCATATAAATTTGTTTATAAACAGTATCTTATAAAAAATATGAATTTTCTCCTGCTTCTTTGCATCCGTTTGGCGATCTGCCGTGTCTTCAGGGGAAGGACGGCAAGCACGCTGTCTGTGAAACGATCAACAGGAGATTTCCATGTTCCGTATTCTCGCACTTTCCACCTCTGCCATTGCTCTGTCTGCAACCGCCGCGATGGCCGCCCCGGCCCTGGGTCTGGTCGGTGACAAGACGCTGGTGATGTTCGACACCGAAACACTGGCTGTGTCCGGCACGATGGATGTGACCGGCGTCGACAGCCTGCTGGGCATCGACCTGCGTCCGTCCAACAACACCGTCGTCGGCGTGACCCCAGACATGACCATCGTCAGCATCGACACCGCCACCGGCGAGGCAACCGAGATTTCCACGATGGACACGCCGCTGCCCGTCGCAGATTCGCAGGTCATCGTCGATTTCAACCCGGCCGCCGACCGTCTGCGTTTCATGACCGATACAACGAACCACCGTGTCAATGTCGACACCGGTGAGGTCACGGTCGACGGCAGCCTGGATTGGGTCGAAGGCGACATGCACATGGGCGAAACCCCTGACATCGTGGCCGCCGCCTATATCAACAGCTACGGTCAGCCGGAATCCACCGCCATGTATGACATCGACGCGACGATTGCGGGCCTGATCCAGCAGACCTCGCCCAACGACGGCACATTGTCGGCCATCGGCAAGCTTGGCCTTGATGCGCCTGCGCAGGCCTATGCATTTGACGTCCAGACCACGGCAGAGCTGGAAAACACCGCGTTCCTGGTGAACGGCAACACGTTGTTTACCGTTGATCTGGCCACGGGTGCCGCGACGAGCGTCGGCATGATCGAAGGTGTTGACGGCGAAATCCGCGACGTCACCGTTCTGCCCGCGATGTAACCCCAATACACATCGCGGCAGAGAGGCGCGGCCCTTCGGGGTCGCGCTTTTTTATGCGCTGACGGCGCGGCAGGTTCGAAGGGGGCAATGGTCGCGGAACCTGCGGCGGGTGGCGGGACTTCTATCCTTGAACGCGCATCCCGCGCACGGATCAGGAGAGTTTGATGACAGACGCAATCGTTTTGGGCGGAACCGCCGGGGTCGGGCGGGCTGTCGTTGATGCGCTGGTGGCGCGGGGGATGACCGTCGGTGTCATCGCAAGGGGTGGCGACCGGCTGGACGGGCTGCGTCGTGCGCATCCGCAAGGTCGGATCAAGACCGCCAGCGCCGATGTCGGTGATGCAGAGGCCCTGACGGACGCGGTCGCGACGCTGGTCGCGGATCGTGCGCCCGTCGTCTGGGTCAATTGCGCGATGAGCACGGCATTTTGCAAATTCGCCGACCTTCCTGTGGCCGATTTCGACAAGATCATCCGCACCACGTTTCTGGGTCAGGTGAATGGTACGCGGCTGGCGCTGGCCCATATGCAGCATGGCAATATCGTCCACGTCGGATCTGGGCTGGCCTACCGCCCGGTCCCGGGTCAGGCGGCCTATGTGGCGGCGAAACATGCGATCAACGGTTTTGCCGGCGCGGTCCGGTCCGAATTGATGCAGGACCGACCGGATCTGCATCTGTCGCTTGTCCAGCTTCCTGCGATGGATACGCCCCAGTTTGAGTGGGCCCGAAACGATCTGGACATGAAACCGCAGCCTGCACCGCCCGTCTATCATCCCGATGTCGCGGCCCGCGCCGTGCTCAAGGCGATCGACGGCAACCTGCGCGAGGTTCTGGTCGGCACATCGGTGCTGAAACTGGTTTTCGGTGACATGCTGCTGCCGGGCTATATCGACCGTCGCTTGTCCCGCAACGGGATCGAGATGCAGAAATCCGATCAACCCACTTGGGCTGCAGCTGATGCCGACAACCTGCATGCGCCTGTGGCGCGACCCGGGTCTGCCACGGGTGATTTCGACGGCGATGTCGCCCCCACGGCGCTGACGGTCGACGCCGACCGTGCGCGCAAGGTCATCGCGGGCGGTATTGTTGCCGCAGCCTTTGGGTTGGGGGCTCTGGTGGCTACGACAGCCGCCAGACGCCGCCAGACCAGCCTGCCGCATCGGGTGCCACGCCGTCTGCGCTGATCAAGGCATCGCCCCGCGGCATGTCCGCGGGGGCGTGGGCACCATGGGTGAATATCCCGCGATAGCGGACATCGTCCCCAGTGGTGATCGTCATGTCAAAAACGTCACCGTTCAGCCTGACATCGGTGATGTCTGCCTCTGCCCAGTTCAGGTCCCGTCGCAGGGCGATGATCCGGCGATAGAAATCGACCATGCCGCCATCTGCCCAGGCACGGCGCAGCGCATCACGGTCCCAGCGCATCGGCAGCCAGGGGCAGTCGTCGGTAAATCCGAACCAGTCGTCGTCGGCGTTCCACGGTACCGGGACCCGCGCGCCTTCGCGTCCGGGTCCATCCGGCCAATAGCGCAGGTCCAGCGGGTCCGTGACCTCGTGCTTTGACAGGTCGGGTTGCGGCAGACCCAGTTCCTCACCCTGATAGATGATCCACGGTCCGGGCAGGAATGCCATTTGCAAGGCAAGCACGGCATCGGACGCATCCCCGGCCCCGTGGCGGGGTTGGTCATGACTGGACAGCCAGCCGGGCAGGCGCTGAAAATCGGCCCCGCGCGCGATCAGATCGGCAAAGGTCGCAGGACTGCCGCGCCCCTCGGGCATGTCGGTGATATAGGTCGCGTTCAGGCGGCCCGGTTCGGAAAACGCCATGGCCAGTGCGACGGACTGGTTGCCGGATGTGTTTTCGCCAAACAGATAGGCGTCGTCGCCGGCCCATTTACGCAGGTTCTGCGCATAGGCGGCCCCATCGCCGGGCAACATGTCGTAGGTATGATCCTGATAGGTATAGGGATTGAAATTCTCGCCCGACACCTTGTCCTGAACCTCCGGAGTTGCCGGCGGGTTGTCCTTGAGGCTTTCGTCCCACAGAAACGATGTCACGACATCGAACCTGAAACCATCGACCCCCCGGTCGCGCCAGCCCTTCATTTGCCGGGCAATCGTTGCCTGCACGTCGGGATTGCGCAGGTTCAGACTGGGTTGGGATGCGGTGAACTGTGCGTAGTAGTACTGACGCCGCTTGTGGTTCCAATGCCAGCCGGGCAGGCCGAACTGCGACAGCCAATTATTGGGCGGGCTGCCATCGGGCTTGGGGTCGCGCCACAGATACCAGTCCGCCTTGGCCGCGTCACCGGCGATGGCATCCTGAAACCACGGACATTGATCCGAGGTATGGTTCAGAACCTGATCCATATAGACCGCAAGGCCCAGATTATGCGCCCTGGCCACCAGCGCATCGAAGTCGTCCAGTGTCCCGAAACGCGGGTCAATCGCGCTGTGGTCAATGATGTCATAGCCGCCATCCACCATGGGTGAGACATAGATCGGCGACAGCCAGATCGCGTCCACACCCAGGCTCGCCACGTAGTCCAGCCGCTGCGTGATGCCCGCCAGATCGCCCACCCCACTGCCTGTCGTGTCCTGAAATGACCGTGGATAAATCTGATAGATCGCGGGGGCGGTCGGGCGATGCCCAAAGGTGTCTGTCATGTGCAGCTTTCATTCATTCGTCTGACCAACCTTTGGTCCCGACCGATGGTTCCGCAGCCGGCACGCGACATGATTGCAAGGAACACAATGCCCACGGCCTCTGTTGGATGACGACACATAGACACAGGAGCATCCCATGGATCTGGGTATCAAAGGCAAAATCGCACTCGTCACCGGTGGCACCGGCGGCATCGGTGTCGAAACGA
Organism: Loktanella sp. DSM 29012; assembly: GCF_900110705.1. Taxonomy (GTDB): domain Bacteria; phylum Pseudomonadota; class Alphaproteobacteria; order Rhodobacterales; family Rhodobacteraceae; genus Loktanella; species Loktanella gaetbuli. The sequence continues at coordinate 158,906 of NZ_FOEJ01000004.1, forward strand.
TCAAACTTCTCAAGGATGCGGGGGCCGTCATCACGCTGTCCGATCTGGACGCCGATCAGGTGGCCCAAACGGCCGAAGAGCTGGATGTCACCGGTATCGCGGGCGATCTGTCCAGCGTGGAAGGTGTCGCGGCCTTTGTTGAAAAGGCGGGCACAGCGTTCGATATCGTCGTTCATGCGGCCGGTGTGACCGGTGGCAAGGGCGATCCGCTGACCATGAGCGAGGAAGAATGGTCTGACGCGCTGAACATTGATTTTCTGTCGGGCGTGCGTCTCGCGCGGCACCTGTGCCCGCCGATGATCGACCGTGGCTGGGGCCGTGTCGTTTTCATCACCTCCGAAAACGTGGCCCAGCCCTATCCGGACGAAACGGTCTATAACGCATCGAAATCGGCACTGCTCAGCTTTGCCAAATCCGTCGCCATGCAGCATTCCGGCAAGGGTCTGATGGTCAACTGCGTAGCCCCCGCCTTCATCGAGACGCCCATGACCGATGGCATGATGGAAAAACGGTCCGAGGAAAAAGGCGTCAGCTTTGACGAGGCCGTGCACAGCTTCCTGCGCGAGGAACGCCCCTATCTGGTCCTCGAACGTCGCGGCAAACCTCAGGAAGTGGCCCCGGTTATCGCGTTCCTCTGCTCTGAACTGGCGTCGTTCGTGACGGGTTCGAACTACCGTGTGGACGGTGGGGCTGTCGGCTCCATCAACGTCTGATGTCACTCAGCGCCGTTGTCAGGCACATCGGTCGCACACCGGTCACGGGGTCACCTGACGAAATGCGGGCGGCCTTTGTGCGGCTGTGCCGCTGGCCCGATCCGCAGGACCTGCCCCCGACCGCGACGGTCGGGGGGTGCCGTGGCCGGTGGTTCGGGCAGGGGCCGGACCCGATCGTCTGGTTTCATGGTGGTGGCTATGTCTTTGGCGGGTCCGACACTCATGCGGGCTGTGCCACCTATCTGGCGGGTCTGACCGGCGCGCGGGTGTTCGTGCCCGATTACCCGCTGGCCCCACAGTTCGGTTGGCCCGCTATCCGCGAGGCCGCCCGGCAGGTGCTGGATGCACTGCCGGGGGCGCGGGTGGTGGGTGACAGCGCGGGTGGTCATCTGGCACTGGTGTCAGCCCAGTCGGGTGCCGACATTCCGCGCATGGCGCTGTTGTCGCCCAACACTGACCGCAGCGGTGCCAGCACCACGCGGGCGCGCAACGGTGACAGCGATCTGATGAATGACGACGCACAGGATGCAGCACTGGCCCATCTGGCCTTTGGCGACCGTGATCCGCGGGACCCAGAGGTATCCCCACTTCTTGGGGATTTGTCTGCCCTGCCGCCCACGTTGATATCCGTCAGTCTGTCAGAGGTCCTGCTGGACGACAGCCTGTTGCTTGCGCACGCGGCGGCACTTGCCGGGGCCGAGGTGACATTGCGCACCGTGCCGGACCTGTTTCACATGTGGCATATCTGGCCGGATACCTTGCCAGAGGCGCGCATCCTGCTGTCAGACGTGGCCGCGTTTCTGAACGCCTAGAAATCCGCCGTGACACCGGGCAGGTTCAGCGCCTTGATCAGCTCGCGCAGTTCCTGGCGGGCGGCCACGTTCGAGATGTTCAGGTTCTTGACCCCGATGTCGCGCAGATCCAGCAGGGTCAGGCCACGGGGGAACAATTCGCGGAAAATGACGCGCTCGTTGAAACCGGGCGCGATACGGAAACCGATCCGCTTGGCCAGTTTTTCGATCACGCGTTCCATCTTGTCCTTGTTGACCATCTGCTGGGCGCCGACACGGTTGCGCGCCACGATCCAGTCGATGGGCGATAGACCCGCCTGCGCGCGCAACTGCCGCGCGTTCCATACCATTTCCGAATAGACCGACGGCCCGGTGATCTGTTCGCCAGCGGTATCGACATGCGCCAGTAGGTCGAAATCCACGAAACTGTCGTTCAACGGCGTCAGCAACGTATCGGCCAGTGAGTGGGCAACCTGGCTGAGCCGGGTGTGACTGCCGGGGCAGTCGATCAGGATGAAATCCGATGTGGGTTCGAGCCCGGCGACGGCCTTGGACAGGCGGTGGTCGTAGATGTTTTCGTTCGGTCCAAGGCTGGCCTGGTCGATTTCGGGCAATTCCGCATAGGTGGGCGAGGGCAGATCAAGGCCTTCGTCGCGCAGGAATGTCTGCCGGTTCAGCATGTAGCGGCCCAGCGATTTCTGCCGCATGTCCAGGTCCAGCGTCCCGACCCGGTGCCCCATCCGCGCCAGCGCCGTTGCCACGTGCATGGCGACGGTCGATTTGCCAGCACCGCCTTTTTCGTTGCCGACCACGATGATATGCGCCACGCGAAAGTCCTCTTATTCGTTTGGCACACCTTATCTTGTGTGGTGCGGCGTGAAAAGCGCAAGCGGCCTTCTGCCTCCGCTTTTGTCTGGGTGGTTGACATGCGACGAACAAAGCCTCATGTGCCCCACAGACGCATGATCCTGCCGCGTGAGCAGGGCCGGGCCAGAACGCCCCGCAAATCACCGTCAAATTTTCAGGTTCCCACGGTCACGCAGGGGGTCCAGCGCCGCAAGCGGCGTCCGGGCAATTCGGCGTGGACGACTTTTTGCAGCGACCCATCTGCGCCGCACACGATTGCCGTGTGCCGCAAGGGGCCGTCTGGTCCCGGAAAGAGTTATTTATGGATTTCGACATGTTGGGCCTTGCGCCCCGCCTGGTGGAAAAACTTGCAGAGCAAGGCATCACCGAACCCACCCCCATTCAGAAACAGGCGATCCCCTACGCGATGCAGGGCCGCGACGTCATGGGTCTGGCCCAGACCGGTACCGGCAAGACGGCAGCCTTTGGCCTGCCGATGATCGACGCACTGATGAAGGCCGGCACGAAACCGGCCCCGAAAACCGTCCGTGGCCTGATCCTGGCCCCGACGCGCGAACTGGCAAAACAGATTGCCGACAACCTGACCAACTACACCATGGGCAGCCACCTGAAGGTCGCGCTGGTCGTAGGGGGCGCGGGGATCGTGGCCCAGCAGAAACGTCTGCAAAACGGTGTCGACCTGCTGGTCGCGACGCCCGGTCGCCTGATCGACCTGCTGGACCGCCGCGCCGTGCGGCTGGATGAAACCATCTATCTGGTGCTGGACGAGGCCGACCAGATGCTGGACATGGGTTTCATCCATGCGCTGCGCCGGATCGCACCGCTGCTGGCCGCCGATCGTCAGACCATGATGTTCAGCGCCACAATGCCCAAGCTGATGAGCGAGCTGGCCGATACCTACCTCAAGGATGCCGTGCGCGTGCAGGTCAACCCGCCGGGTCAGGCCGTGAAAAAGATCGAACAATCGGTGCATTTCGTGGCGCAGGCGGCCAAGTTCGACCTGCTGGTCGAACTGCTGGACGCGCATCGCGACGAGCTGGCCATCGTTTTCGGCCGGACCAAGCACGGTTGCGAAAAGATCTACAAGCAGCTCGAGAACAAGGGTTTCGCCGCCGCATCCATCCACGGCAACAAATCCCAGGGCCAGCGTGATCGCGCGCTGGAGGCGTTCAAACAGGGAAAGGTCCGGGTTCTGGTCGCCACCGATGTGGCCGCCCGTGGTCTGGACATCCCCGATGTGGCCTTTGTCTATAACTACGACCTGCCGAACGTGGCCGAAAACTATGTCCACCGTATCGGTCGGACGGCGCGTGCGGGTGCTGACGGCAGCGCCGTCGCATTGGTTGCACCCGATGAGATGATCGAACTGCAGGACATCGAAAAAGCGATGAAATCGACGATCCCGACGGCAACAGGCACGCGTTGGGAAATCCAGCCGGGCCAGAAAAAACGCCCCAACGGTGGCGGTGGCGGCGGCGGTCGTGGTCGCGGTGGCAACGCTGGCGGCGCAGGTCGCGGCAAGCCCAAGGCGAATAACAAGCCCGGACACACCAACGCCAAACCCGGTGGCGGTCAGCGTCGCCGTCGCAGTGGCGGCGGGCGGTCCTCTGCCGCCTGAACGATCAAGGCGCACCCCGACGGGTGCGCCTTTTTTCTATGCGGAACATCTGTCGCGTGAGCCGGGTTGGTCCCCGAACCCAGACAGGAGACACGCTATGTCCATCAAGGAAATGATCGCCGAGCATCCCGACGTTGCCGGCCACGATAACGAGCCGCTGACGCAGGCCGTCCGCTATGCCATGTACTGCGCCGCCATCTGCAATTCCTGCGCCGACGCCTGCTCGGCAGAGGATGAGGACCGCGCGCAATGCATCCGCCTGTGCATGGACTGTTCCGACATCTGCACCGCGACCTACCGCGTCGCCACGCGCCGCACCGGCGAAAACGTCGCGATCATCAAGGCCACGCTGGCGCTGTGCATCCAGGCCTGTGAAGCCTGCGCCGCGATGTGCGAAACCCACGACGACGCCCACTGCAAGCGCTGCGCCAAGATGTGTCGCGAGACGGTCGAGGACTGCAAGAAGGCTTTGGAGACGTTGTAAAGAGTAGTTGGAGCGCGGCCTTTAGGTCGCTCCTTGCTCAACATTTGGTCTGCCACGTATCGCCTCGCTCTTTAAAGCGTGGCGATACGTGGCTTCGCTCATCCGGTTTTCAGCGTCTGCTTTCTCAGGACAGACAACCACCGGCCTGACGCCATTCTTTCCTGAACGTGCTGACGATAGACTATGGGAGTAAGGGCGATCTTTGCGCGATGCCGGTTACTGTTGCAAAAGAGGCATGCGGCGACAATATTGTTCTCGGTATTCCCGCCGCCCTCCGATCTCGGTCGGAGATGTTCGGCGGTACATCGCAACGGCTTCGGTCCGGTCCGGTTTCTATGAGGTGCATGCCTATCCGCGGCGGCGGCGGGCTCCCACATCGGCAAATCGCAATAGTAGCAACGTCCCTTTTGCTGCTTCATCTTTTTGTGTCGTATGCGAACGAGTTTTTTCATTGGCTCGAACTCCTATTCTACTTCGATTGAAGCGAATGCGCGACGTCCTGAAGGACGCTCCTCGGCAGGAAGCTATTGCTCGCGCGAAGTCCGAGTTTTCGTGATATCGCGTTCCGTACGCAGAAGCAGACATCTTTTTGTCTGGTCCGACCAGACGTTATGTCCCGATCGGCACCGCAATTTGCAGCGTCCACTTGCCTAAACCTCGCAATCGTAAAGCTGCGAGTCAATTCGTTCTCAAAGCGTGAAATAGCGAAACACAGTTTCCAAAGTCGGTCCAATCTGACCTTGAAGATCAACTCATCCATTAAACGTAAAACGCCGCCCCGAGGGGCGGCGTTTCTCGTCTGTCACAGGCGTCAGGCTTAGAAGCCGAGGCCAGCGTATTTGCTCTTGAACTTGGACACGCGGCCGCCCGAATCCATCAGGCGGGTGCTGCCGCCGTTCCATGCGGGGTGCACGGAGGGGTCGATATCCAGCGACATCTGGTCGCCTTCCTTGCCCCAGGTGGATTTCATCTGGACCACGGTGCCATCGGTCATCTTGACGTCGATGGTGTGGTAATCGGGATGGATGTCTTTTTTCATCGTGTCCGTCCTTATGCGTCGTTGCGGGGCTTGTAGTTCGACATCTCGGCGATACGCGCGGACTTACCGCGACGGGCGCGCAGATAGTACAGCTTGGACCGGCGGACCTTGCCGCGGCGCACCACGGTGATCTCGTCGATGTTTGTCGAATGCAGCGGGAACACGCGTTCCACACCCTCGCCAAAGGAAATCTTGCGGACCGTGAACGAACCGGCGATGCCGCGGCCGTTCTTGCGGGCGATGCAGACGCCTTCGTAATTCTGAACCCGGGTCCGGGTGCCTTCGGTCACTTTGTAACCGACGCGGATGGTGTCACCCGCCTTGAAATCGGGGATGGTTTTCCCCAGCGCAGCAACCTGCTCCGCTTCGATCTGTGCGATGATATCCATATCATGCGCTCCTATGATAGCACGGGTTTTCCCGCGACGTTTATGCCACCTCAGAGCTCTGTGTCTTCGTCCGGGTCCCTACCATGCACCGCACAGTAAGCCCGCCAGAGTTCAGGTCTGCGTTCCTTTGTCAGCCTTTCGGCCTGCGCCCGTCGCCAGTCGGTGATCTTCGCGTGGTGCCCCGAGAGAAGAACTTCGGGTATCGCGCGACCGTTCCAGACGGCGGGTTTCGTGTACTGAGGATGTTCGAGCAATCCATGCGAGAAGGATTCTTCTTCCACGGATGCCTGATTCCCAAGCACGCGGGGTATAAGACGGACCGTTGCGTCAATCAAGGCCATTGCGGCGATCTCTCCGCCGGTCATGACAAAGTCGCCGAGGCTGACCTCGATCATGTCATGCGCCTCGATCACGCGCTCGTCCACCCCCTCGAAACGCCCGCACAGCAGCGTGACACCGTCACTGGCGGCCAGTTTCTGCATCAACCCTTGCGTCATGGGGCGACCGCGTGGGGTCAGGTAGATCAATGGATTGCGCCCGCGCGACCCGGCACGCACATCGTGCAGCGCCCGGTCCAGGATATCGGCGCGCAATACCATGCCGGCACCGCCACCCGCCGGGGTGTCATCGACGTTGCGATGTTTACCCTCACCGTAGTGGCGCAGGTCGGTCACGTTCAACTGCCACAGATCGTCCTTGAGCGCGCGACCGAGCAGGCTTTCACCCAGAATACCGGGGAAAGCTTCGGGCAGCAGGGTCAGCACCTGCGCGGTCCAGACGCCCGCCAGCTCTGGCTGGTCGGTCATCAGGTCGCGCGGTTTCAGCGTGGGGCGGATGGTCTTGCGACCAGCGGAACGGGGCGTGTCAGTCATGGCCCGCGTCATAGCGCGGCGCGGGCCGCCTTGCACTAGGCGATCGCGACGATGCCAAAGATCACGAGCAGGAACAGTATCAGCACGATGCCGATCAGTACTTTTGCACCTGTGAGGGCAAGGCCGCTGATCCGGCCAAAGCCGAGCAGCGCCGCGATGGCGGCAATAACGAGTAGAGTGATAATCCAACCGATCATGATAGATCCTTTCTGGTTTGACTATTGATCCAACCCGGGGCTGCGACATTTTGTTCCATGCACGTCAATCGGCCAGTCGGCGCAGTTCCTCCTTGCGTCGTTTCAACGCTGCCTTGCTCAGGCCTGCGCGGTTCAGTGCCAGAAAAGTATTTTGCAATTCAAGATCCTGCCCTGCATTCGCACGGGCGGCGGGTGGCAGGGCATCCTGAACCGCTGCCGGAACGCCTATGAGGTCCAGCAACGCGCTGGCGGGTCCGGCGCGGCGGTGGCCGATATCGTGAAGGTCGGCGCAATGCACGTCGGCGATGCCCAAATTCTGCGTAATCCGCATGGCCTCGGTCGCGGGGTCGATCAGATCGGGAAATTGCGCGCGGAACGCGTTGAAATCGCAGGTCAGGTGAATGGATCGCAGCAGATGGCCATAGACGGACCTGATCCAGTCCTCCCGTTCACGCAGGGTGTAGAAATAAGTGATCTGCACGTCCGGGCCGAACCGGGCACGCAGTGCCGCATTGATCTGGTGGCCCAACGGCACGGCTACGTCGTGGTATCTTGTGATGAGCCTGCCTGACATACGGCGGTGGCCGGGCATGGACCCGCTGAATGTCTCGCGGCTCAGGACGACCACAGGGGCGTCCGAGATCGTGGCCAGGAACCGGTCGAGGCGCCGCCGAAAGAGCCAGAGTCGCCACCGAAACGGGCGTTGCGCATAGAGGCGCGCTGCGGCTCCGGCCTGCAAGAAGTCGTCCTTGCCATAGAACGCCATATACGGGCAAAGCGCTGCACGGTGTTTCGTCAGGTAGGTTTGCAGGCTGGATGTCCCGGTCTTGTGAAAACCGGGGTGGACGACGACGCGGGCCATATCAGGCGAACCGCCAGCCGCCCAGGTTGGCCTCTGCCGCAAGGCGTTCCTTTTCGGCGGCGACTGCGCGATCGGCCAGCGGGCTGCGGTTCAGGTCCAGGAATTTCTGCCACAACGCGGTATCCGGTCCCGCATTGCCGGTCCCCACGGGTGCCAGCTGCACCATGATCTTGGGCGACACACCCATGTGTTCGCACAACGCGCCACCGGGCCCCAAATCATGCGCCAGCAGGTCGGTCATCGGCAGCGTGTCGACGGGCACGGGGGCGATCACCTCTGCCACCTCTGCCACGGTTTTATCCAGATCGGCGGTGCCTGCGTGCAGGGCCGCGAATTCATTGAAATCCAGTTTCAGCCGGTGTCCGCGCAGATGATGCCGGTAGGTGCTGAACAGCCAGCCGTCGGCATCGCGCGTGGTCAGGATCATGCGTTGCCGCACATCGGGGAACCGTTCCGCGAGGTAGCCGGTCAGATAGGCGGCCAGCGTGACCGACGGCGCGTAAGAGGCGACCCCCGGCCCGCCGGGAAGGTTGCCCAGCAATCCCTCGCAGGACATGATGATGTTCTGGTCGCTGCGGGGGGCCGCCACGGCGAATGCATCGTCCATGCGGGCCACGTAATCCATCAGATCCAGCGGGTTCAGCGTGCGCGAAAACCGCCCGATGATCTGCAACAGCGGTTTCATGTGCCGCAGCATCACCGGTGCGCCAAACGGGTCCAGTGTTTCGCGGTTGTACCACAGGAAATGCTGGATCGAGCTGGTCCCGGTCTTGTGGAACCCCGGATGGATGAAAATCTGCCTCATGTGGGGAACAGACCCTCGGGGGGATCGGCCACGATGCGACGGCTGGTCAGATCGACCGTGGGAACCGCCGCGCGGGTGAAGGGGATCAGGACCGTGTCGGATTGCCCGGCCACCGTCACATCCAGCAGATCACCCGCGCCGTGATCGACCACCCGCGCGACCGTGCCCAAAGTCACGCCGCCGGTATCGACCACGGTCAACCCGATCAGATCAGTGTAATAATACTCGTCGTCGGGCAGGGCCGGCAGCACATCGCGCGGCGCATAGAGATCGACGTTACGCAGCGCATCGGCGTCTTCCTTGGTGATGACGCCATCCAGCCGCGCGGTGAAACCGCCATTGGTCTGCCCCGTCAGCACCATCTGGGCAAAGCTGCGCCCGTCCGCGGTCGTCAACGGCGTATAATCCGCGATGGCCTGTGGATCGGCGCAGAAGGATTTGATCCGGACCTCGCCCTTAACGCCGAATGATCCGCCGATACGGCCCACGATTACGGTCTCGGTCATGCAACGCCCCTGAATTTTGTTCGGGATCCAGTGTAGCGCGACCACGGCGCGGGCGGAATAGGGGCGCGATACGAAAAAGGCCCGCCCGTGCGGGTGCACAGGCGGGCCAATCGGTCACGCGGCGCAGGATTTACTCCTCTGCTGCGACCTCTTCTGCGGGGGCCTCGGCGGGGGCGTTAGCGGCCTCGTCGATGGCGGCCTGCTTGGCGGCCTTTTCTTCGGCGCGTGCCTTGGCAGCTTTGCCCGGCTCACCCTTTTTCAGGTTCTGGCGGTCTTTCTTGGGCAGGTGGCCTGCGGCCTCCAGCATGCGGGCGACGCGGTCGGTGGGCTCTGCGCCCTGGCCCAGCCAGTAGGTCACGCGCTCCATGTCCATCTTGACGCGGTTTTCATCGTCCTTGGACAGCATCGGCTGGTAGGTGCCCAGCTTTTCCTTGAAGCGGCCGTCGCGCGGCATGCGGCTGTCGGCAGCAACGATGGAATAATAGGGGCGCTTTTTGGAACCGCCGCGGGCGAGACGAATTTTCATAGCCATGATGTTTTTCCTTCTTGGGTATTGATGACGGGGGAGGCCCGTCAGGATTTGTGTTGTTCGTGGTGGTGGATGACTTCCTGAATGATGAAATTCAGGAATTTCTTGGCGAATTCCGGGTCCAGATCGGCCCGTTTCGCAAGATCGGTGAGGCGGGCGATCTGTGTCGCCTCGCGCGTGGGGTCTGACGGCGGCAGATCGTGCGCGGCCTTGAGCGCGCCGACAGCCTGCGTGTGCTTGAACCGTTCGCCCAAGGTATAGACAAGGATCGCATCCAGCCGGTCTATGCTGGCGCGGTGCTCCTTGAGCACTTCTGCGGCGCGGATGACGGGATCATCTGTCACAGGTCATACTCCGGTCGGGGGTGACGCCAGATTTCGCAGCCGTCGTGCATGCCGTCGTCCTTGATCGCACCCAGACGTTTCGCCAGCGCGATCGCGCGGTCGTTTTCGGGGTCGATATAGCTGACGAGCGTTTCAAAGCTGAGCGCGTTCCACGCATTGTTGCGTGCCTTTTCAGCAGCCTCGAAAGCGTATCCGTGGCCCTCGGCCTCTTGGGTGAACAGGAACCCCAGTTCGGGTTCGGGATCGCCGGTTTCGTGGCCCAGCAGCACGAACCCCAGCACGCGCTTGTCGTCCTGATGTTCGACCGTCCACAGACCGGCACCGCGCAAGATCCAACTGGCGGTCAGCTGAATGAAATCGTCCCACGCACCCTCGCGCGTCAGTGGGCCGGACACATAGCGCCCCCGGTCCGACGTCACCAGATCGGCAAAGACGTCGAAATCTTCCATGTAGGGGCCGCGCATGATGGTGCGGTCCGTTGCAATGCGCGGTAGCGCCTGCACGATGCGGTCGACCGCGACGGCGGCCTGTCCGGCAGGGGGCTGTTCCCAGGGATGTATCGTCATGACAGGTCCTTTGGCAGGGGATGACGCCACACCACCTGGCCTGCATAGCTGGCGGGCGGGGTCGCGGCATGGTCGGGTGCGGCGCCCAACCGGGCGGCCAATGCGGCAGACCGGGTGTTGCCGGGTGCGATGTAGCTGACGGCGGTGGTCCAGCCCAGGGCCGTAAAGGCGTGCATCAGCGATGCCTTGGCCGCCTCATGGGCGATGCCCGTGCCTTCGATTGCGGGGTCCAGCACCATCCAGCCGATTTCGCGTTCTGGCCAGTCTGGCGGGCACCACGGGCCGATCAACGCCACGATGGCATCCGATCCGCGCTGCGTGACGGCCCACATGCCGTAACCGAATATCTGCCAGTGCCCCAGTTCGGCGGCAAAGCTGCGCCAGGCGGCGCCTTCGGTCGTGTGGCCGAACAGCGCGCCACGGTCGGACGCCATGAAATCGCGGAATGCGGGCCAGTCCGATGCATTGGGCTGACGCAGGATCAGGCGGGCGGTTTGCAGGCTGTGGTTCATTGCGACACCTCCAGCCATTGCGCGCGGGCCAGCGGCGCATCATGCGCCAAGTGCCGGTGCACCAATGCCTCGTCGCCGTCGATGACGTGCAGGCCTTCTTCGACCGCGCCCAGGCGTTTGGCCAGCGCACGGCTGCGCGCATTGGCTGGGGCGATGAACGACGCCAGCGGCCCAAGGCCAAGGCTCTCGCCCGCCCAGCGGCGCACGGCAATACATGCCTCATAGGCGATGCCGCGTCCCTCTGCGCCGTCGAACAGGTGGTAGGCCAGTTCGGTTTCAGGCCAGCCGACATGGCGTAGCAGGCCGCAACGGCCAAAGGTTTCGCCGGTGTTGCGGTCGGTGATCGTAAAGAACCCGAAATCCCGCATCTGCCAGTGGCCGATCCCAGCGATGAATGCGCGCCAGGCTTCGGTGGTGGTGCCCTTGCCGCCGACATGCGCCATGCGGTCCGATTGCGTCACCATGTCCGTCAAGGCGTCCAGATCGCTGTCCTGCGGGCCGCGCAGCAACAACCGCCCGGTGGTCAACACCGGGGCAGAGGTCAGCATGCGGCTGTGCAGGGAACGATCCGACATCATCGCTTATTTCTTTTTGCCGAAGCCGGACAGACCGGGAGGCAGGGCGGCACCACCGCCCAGACCGGGCAGGCCACCACCGGGCATGCGGCCCTGCATGGCCTTTGCGGCCTCTTGCATGGCGGCGGGGTCGTTCATGTCCGGCATGCCACCCTTGCCCATCATCTGCTTCATCGCTTGTTTGAGCATCCCGCCCTTGCCCATTTTCTTCATCATGTCGGCCATCTGGCGGTGCTGTTTGACCAGCTTGTTCAGTTCCGAAACCTCGAGGCCGGCACCCTTGGCGATCCGCTTTTTACGGCTGGCAGCCAGCAGGTCAGGGTTGGCGCGCTCGGCCTTGGTCATGGAATTGATCAGGGCGATCTGGCGGCGCAGGATGCTGTCGTCGATCCCGGCCTTGTCCATCTGGCCCTTCATCTTGTTCATGCCGGGCATCATGCCCATCATGCCTTCCATGCCGCCCATTTTCAGCATCTGGTCGAGCTGCATTTTCAGGTCGTTCATGTTGAAACGGCCCTTCTGGAACCGCTTCATCATGCGTTCGGCCTGTTCGGCCTCCAGCGTTTCCTGCGCCTTTTCGACCAGGGCCACGATGTCGCCCATGCCCAGGATACGGCCCGCGATGCGCTGTGGCTCGAAGGTTTCGATCGCGTCCATCTTTTCGCCCAGACCGACAAAGCGGATGGGCTTGCCGGTGATCGCTCGCATCGACAGGGCCGCACCGCCGCGCCCGTCGCCGTCCATCCGGGTCAGGACCACGCCGGTCACGCCGATCTTGTCGTCGAATTCCTGGGCGACGTTGACTGCGTCCTGACCTGTCAGGCCGTCAACCACCAGCAGCGTTTCGCGTGGGTTGGCGACGTCACGCACCTCGGCGGCTTGCGCGATCAGTTCTGCGTCGATGTGCAGACGACCCGCGGTATCCAGCATGAACACGTCATACCCGCCAAGGCTTGCCTGCGTTTTCGCGCGCTTGGCGATCTGCACGGGTGTCTCGCCCTTGACGATGGGCAGGGTATCCACGCCGATCTGCGTGCCGAGGATCGCAAGCTGTTCCATGGCCGCAGGGCGGTTGGTGTCAAGCGAGGCCATCAGGACCTTCTTGCCCTCACGATCCTTGAGCCGTTTTGCCAGTTTCGCCGTCGTCGTCGTCTTGCCGGAACCTTGCAGGCCGACCATCAGAATGGGTGCTGGCGGGTTATCGATCTTGAGCTTGCCGGGATCTTCGTCGCCGGTCAGGACGTGCTGCAATTCGTCGTGGACGATCTTGATGACCTGCTGGCCCGGTGTGATCGACTTAGTCACGGCCTGACCGGTCGCCTTGGCCTCGACTGCCTTGACGAAATCGCGCACGACAGGCAGCGACACGTCAGCCTCGAGCAGGGCAACACGCACCTCGCGCATGGCGGTCTTGACGTCGTCCGCGGACAGGGCACCCTGTTTCGTCAGGCGGTCAAAGACGCTTGATAGGCGGTCAGAGAGGTTCTCGAACATGGCTCGTCCTGTCGTCGGTTGCGTTGCCACCCATATGGGGACGAACGCTCAATGCGGTAGCGCCCCCGTGGGCGCAACGCGCTGACGGAGGGCGATCCCCGTAAACCGGGGACCGGAAGGCACAGCTTCCGGGGAATTGCTTGCGGATTATGCGGGGACAGTCACAGAGTCAAGCCGGCGGCAGAAAACGCAGGATATCGGCGGCATCGAACCAGACCAGCACGGCGCAGCCTGCGATCAGCGCGAACATGTGCGCGCGCGGCAGTCTGGTGAACAGGGTCAGCGCCGTGGTGCCGACGATGACCGTTGCCAGCAGGCCCAGTGCCGCGATCCCCTGAAACCCCGGCACCCATAGCCCGATGGCGCAGATCGTTTCCACGCTGCCGGTGATGGGACGCGGCCATTGTCCGAACCCAAGTGCGTCGTAGACTTTGACGTCTTCCTTGCCGCCAAAAATCTTGCGCAAACCGAAATAGAGAAACGCGACGGTCAGCGCGATCCGCAGGATCAGGATCAGTATCGTCATGAACGGCCCCTTGTGACGGCGTCGGACAGAAATGCGCCGATCTGGGCCACGCTGCGACCTGCTTCGACGGTGCGCCCGACATTCAGATGCCAGACATGATACAGACCCGCCTCCTTGGTCAATGTGACATCCACGCCCTGATGGCGCAGCCGGTCGGCCATCAGGCAGGCATCGTCGTGCAGCACCTCGCCCCGGTCGGTGTGGATCAGAACGGGTGGTGCGCCGGTGAAATCCCCCAGTATGGGCGAGGCATCGGGCTGGGCGGGATCTGCACCGGCCAGATAGGCCGCAACGCCCCGCGCGCCCCAACGGGTCGAAACCAGCGGATCCGTACTGCGGTTTTTCGCCAGCGACGGGTTTTCCAGTCGCAGGTCCGTGACGGGACACAGCACAGCCACGCCATGCGGCAACACCAGCCCCTTGGCGATGATCCGCTGCAACAGTGCCAGCGCCAGATTGCCGCCCGCGCTGTCCCCCGCCAATGTCAGCGGTCCCGCGTCCGGATCATCAGACAACGCGCGCCAGGCCGCCTCTGCATCGTCAAGTGCGGCCGGAAACGGATGTTCCGGCGCCAACCGGTAATCGAGGAATACACCCCGCGTGCCCGCCGCCTGCGCCAGCCGCGCGACCAGATGCCTGTAGCCCCGCAGATTGCCGATCACGAAGGCGCCGCCGTGCAGATACAGCGTCGTGCCGTTCGGTGTCGGTGCATCCGTGCCGCAGATCATTCCGGGTCTGCCGTTCAGGTCGATTGCCTTCAGGCGCAGACCCGGCGGTGTCTTGTTGCCGATCACGGCATTCACGGTGAACAGGACGCGCAGCACGCCTGTGTGTCGCACAAGGGCGAGGATCGGCTTTTGCACGGTCCATGCGTGCAGCCGCATCAGGCGGTGGGTCAACGAAGTCATGTCCTACAGTGGGATGTTCCGTCAGTCCCGGTCAAGCGATGCAGGTCATTGACGATTGCGCTATGGGGTAAAATAACCGACCTTGGCACAGAACGGCCTGAACCAGAGAGAGCGCAAGACATGGACAGCTGGGACGAAATCCGCACGGCCTTTCAGGTGGCGCGGGCGGGGACGGTCAGCGGGGCCGCCGAACAACTGGGCGTGCATCATGCGACGGTCATCCGACATATCGACTCGCTTGAGGGCCGGCTGGGCGTCAAGCTGTTCCAGCGCCATGCACGCGGCTACACGCCGACCGATGCAGGTGTGGATCTGCTGCGCGTGGCGCAGACGACGGATGAACAATTCACCCAGCTGGTCGGACGCATCAAGGGGCAGGGCGATGGCGTCAGCGGCGAGCTGATCATTACCTCGATCGGCGAGTTGTCGATCATCCTTGCGGGTGTCATTCACGAATTCAACACGGCTTACCCTGAAATCCGCAGCCAGATCCTGACCGACGAACGCATCTTTCGGCTGGAATACGGCGAGGCCCATGTCGCCGTGCGGGCAGGCGCGCGACCGGCAGAACCCGACAACGTGGTCCAACCCTTGATGCAGCTCCGGCCCGTGCTGGTCGCATCAGAGGATTACCTCGCCCGGATGGGCCCGGTCGAATCCGAAGCGGACCTGGCGCGGCACGAATTCGTCACGCATATGGACGGGGTCAATCGCGCGCCCTTCTACCGCTGGCTGTCCGAACGTGTGCCCGACGAAAGGCGGCGCATTCAGACGACGGACGCCCGTGTGCTGCGCGAGGCCATTCTGGCCGGGGCCGGTATCGGTTTCATGTCGCGACTGGATCTGCTGAGCTATCCGAAACTGGTCCCCGTGATCGAAAGCCCGGAAGAGTGGTCCGTGGATGTCTGGATCGTCACCCACGTCGATCTGCACCGCAGCAAGAAGGTGCAGACCTTTGTCGCCTTTCTCAAGGATTGGGTCAAAAAGGCCGAACTGTGATGTTCAAACCCCGGTCCGCCGACAGGGCGGGTCATCTGGCGATGCTGACCTTCTCGGCGCTGGTTGCGGGCAGCTTTGCGCTTGGCAGCCGTGCTGCAAACGAAATCGACCCCGTGGTCATGACGGCTGCCCGGTTCTGGCTGGCGGCCGTATTGCTGGCCGTGGCCGCGGTGGCGACCGGGCAGGTGAACCGCAGGGCATTTCAGGCACCATGGCGCTATTTCGCGTTGGCAGCCCTGATGGGCATCTATTTCGCCACAATGTTCGAAGGGCTGAAAACCGCGCCGCCGGTCAGCACCTCGGCGGTCTTTACCCTGACACCGATCATGGCGGCCGGTTTCGGCTGGCTGTTGTTGCGGCAACGTCTGACGGTGCGGATGGCGCTGGCGCTGGCCATCGGCGGGATCGGGGCGCTGTGGGTCATCTTTCGCGCTGATCTGGCCGCTCTGCGTGCGCTGGATGTGGGACGGGGCGAGGCGATATTCTTTGTCGGATGTATTGCGCATGCGTTCTACACGCCCTGCGTGGCGCTGCTGAAACGGGGTGAGGGCACGCTGGTATTTGCCTGTGGCACCTTGCTGGCCGGAGCGCTGCTGCTGACGGTCTATGCCTGGGACGCAATCGTGGCGACGCCCTGGACCAGTCTGCCGGGTATCGTCTGGATCACGCTGGCCTATGTGGCCATCGCTGCGTCTGCCGCGACCTTTGCGCTGTTGCAGTTCGCCGCAACCCGCCTGCCAAGCGCCAAGGTCATGGCCTACACCTATCTGACGCCCAGCTGGGTGATCTGCTGGCAGCTGGCGCTGGGGGCCGTGCCGCCGCGACCGTTGATCCTGGTCGGAATAGCGCTGACCATTCTGGCACTGTTCCTGCTGCTGCGCGATGACGGCCCGAAAAAACACGGGGGCTGATCGGAACAAAATGTCGCACCGGGGCGTTCGCTCACGAATAGTTCAGCAAGGATAAAAAAAATGCGTAATATCATCTATCTCGTGGGTCTCGTGGTCATCGTCGTCGCGATCGTGCAGTTCGTACTGTAACGCACACGACAGGTTAACCAGTTATCAGCCGCCGCCCGGATCACGGGTTGGCGGTTTTTTTCTGTTCCAACTGGCCCAATAGAAACCCTTCGAACGCATCCATGTCCAGCGGGCCCAACATGCCAAAGGCCTGCATCCAGACCGCCGCAGCATGCAGCGCATCGGGTTCCAGTTTGCACCATTTCACGCGGCCGCGTTTTTCCTGTGACACCAGACCGGCGGCTGTCAGCACGCCAAGGTGCTTTGACACTGCCGCCAATGACATCTCGAACGGCTCTGCCACGTCCGTGACGGCCATATCATCCTCCAGCAACATGGACAGGATCGCCCGGCGGGTCGGGTCGGCAAGTGCTGCAAAGGTTGTGTCCAGATTTGCGGTCATGCAAATCCGATACGCCGATGCCAGCGCTATCGTCAACCGAATGGTTGAATGACAAACGGGGGCGCGATGCATTGGATTTCGGCGAATTGCTGTCTGTGTGTATTGAATATATCCATACAAATCAATTTGTTGGCGTAAAATTTGCCTCGCTTGACTCCTTTTCGTTCGCGCCATAGACCCTCACGGGAACGAACGGGATAGATCCACGTGACACCGAACCCGGACCAGCCAGATCCGTCCGAGCGTCTGAAGGCGCTGGAACGCAAACTGGCGGCCCGCAAGGTGATACAACCGATTAAATCCCATAGTGAAAGCCATCACGGTCAGGCGCAGCTTGCGTGGCGGATGGTGATCGAACTTGTGGCCGGTCTTGGGATCGGTTTCGGCATCGGATACAGCCTGGATCTCTTCTTTGAGACCATGCCGATATTTCTGGTGCTGTTCATTTTTTTTGGCTTCGCAGCTGGTGTGAACACCATGATGCGGTCAGCCAAGGAAATGCAGGCGAAACAGCAGGCGGAACAATCCGCCGATGACGAGGGTGAAACACGTGGCGACTGAAACTGCTTACGACGGTGCCGAAGAAACTGGCGGTCTGGTTTTTCACCCGCTGGACCAGTTCATTGTCAAGCCGCTGTTCGGTGACGGTCCCGTGCATTGGTACACGCCAACGAACGTGACCCTGTGGCTTGCTATTGCGGTGCTTTGCATCGCGGCGCTGTTCATCTGGGGTACGCGCAGCCGGTCGACGATCCCCGGTCGCGGCCAGTCCATCGCCGAACTGATGTATGGCTTTACCCACAAGATGGTCGAGGACATCACCGGCAAGGAGGGGCTGAAGTATTTCCCCTATATCATGACGCTGTTCATGTTCATCCTGTTCGCCAACTACCTCGGCCTGATCCCGATGTCGTTCTCGACGACCAGCCATATCGCGGCGACCGCGGTGCTGGGTTTCGGCGTGTTTTTCGCAGTTACCATCCTTGGTTTCGTGCTGAACGGTCCGTCGTTCCTGAAATTGTTCTGGATGTCAGAGGCACCGCTATTCCTGCGTCCCATCATCGCCGTGATCGAAATCATTTCGTACTTCGTCCGTCCGGTCAGCCACTCGGTCCGTCTGGCAGGCAACATCACCGCCGGTCACGCCGTGATCAAGGTGTTCGCAGCCTTTGCCGCACTGGCGGCCGTCAGCCCGCTGTCCGTTCTGGCCATCACGGCGATCTACGGTCTGGAAATCCTCGTCTGCGGCATCCAGGCCTACGTCTTTACCATTCTGACTTGTGTCTACCTCAAGGATGCGCTGCATCCGGCCCACTAACGGGCAGGTCCACGGGTAAGTCTACGAACCATCAACGCAATTCCATCGTAAGGAGAAAAGATTATGGAAGGCGATATCGCAAACATGGGCCAATTCCTGGGTGCTGGCTTGGCTGGCGTCGGTACAGGTCTGGCTGCTCTGGGTGTTGGCAACGTGGCAGGTAACTACCTGGCCGGCGCACTGCGCAACCCCTCCGCCGCTGCGTCGCAGACCGCGACACTCTTCATCGGCCTGGCATTTGCAGAAGCTCTCGGGATCTTTTCGTTCCTGATCGCACTTCTGCTGATGTTCGCAGTCTAAGACGACCGCAAATCATCCTTACGGCTGGCCGGGGCGCATTCGCGGCCCGGCCGGTAGAACCTAAGGTATCCGGGGGGCCTGATGGCAACTGAAACAGTCGCAACCGAAGTGAACGCTGGCATGCCCCAGCTTAACTTTGAAACATTCCCCAACCAGATTTTCTGGCTGTTGGTCGCGCTTGTCGTGATCTATCTGATGCTGTCGCGCGTGGCCTTGCCGCGCATCTCGGCTATTCTGGCTGAACGGTCCGGCACGATCTCGAATGATCTGGCCGCAGCCGAAGACCTGAAAAATCAGGCCGCCGCCGCAGAAAAATCATACGAAAAGGCGCTTGCCGACGCACGCAGCGAAAGCAACCGTATCGCGGACGAAGCCCGTGCCGAGGCCCAGAAGGACCTTGATGCTGCACTGGCCGAAGCCGACGCCAAGATTTCCGCCCAGACCGCCGAGGCCGAAGCTGCCATCGCCGAGATCCGGGCAAACGCCACGCAAAACGTAGGCGAGGTCGCGCGCGACGTGGCGCAGGCACTGGTGTCCACCATGGGCGTGGACGTCAACGCGGATGCCATCAACGAAGCCGTCACCGCGCGGATGAAAGGTTAAGTCATGCGTCATATCCTGATCGCCGTCCTCGCCCTGTCCGCAACTCCGGCACTCGCTGCGGGCGATGTGTTCTTTTCGCTGGCGAACACCGACTTCGTCGTGACGCTCGGCTTCTTGCTGTTCATCGCGATCCTTCTGTACTTCAAGGTACCGGGCAAAGTGACCGAGATGCTGGACAGCCGCGCTGTAGGCATCCAGTCTGACCTCGACGAGGCCCGCGCCCTGCGTGAAGAAGCGCAGACGCTGCTTGCATCCTACGAGCGCAAGCAAAAAGAAGTGCAGGAACAGGCTGACCGGATCGTTGCGAATGCGCGCCAAGAGGCAGAACGCTCTGCCGAAGCCGCAAAAGCCGAAATCGCATCCAACATTGACCGCCGTTTGGCCGGTGCGGAAGAGCAGCTTGCCGCAGCCCGTGCGGCCGCGATCCGCGATGTGCGCGATCAGGCGATCATGGTCGCTGTCGCAGCGTCCAAGGACGTGATTGCCAAGAACATGGACGCCAAGCGCACCAACGCCCTGATCGACGAGAGCATCGACACCGTCAAAGCCAAGATGCACTGACGCGATCAATATCGCAGAATGAAAAAACCCGGCGCTGTGCGCCGGGTTTTTTGTTTGTCGATTTTCCGTCTGGCCAGTGACCGCCAACCGAAACGGTTGGCGGTTTTCTGACATATGCCGCTTAGTTCGGAGTGATGACGATCTCGACCCGGCGGTTCTGCTGACGCCCCTCGGGCGAATTGTTCGTCGCAATCGGCTGATCCTCGCCACGGCCGATCGAACGGATCCGCGACGGTGCAACACCTGCGTTGATCAGCACACTGCTGACGGCCTGCGCGCGGCGCTGCGACAGGTCAAAGTTGAATGCGGCCTCGCCGACGTTGTCGGTGTGACCGATCACGTTCACGGTCGAATTCGGATAGGACTGCAGGTTCCGGGCCAGCGCTGTCAGGTCGCCCTGTGCCGCACCGGAAACCGCGATCGAGTTGGTTGCGAACAGGATGTCCTGCGGCAGGGTCACGGTCAGGTTGTTGCCATTGTTGACGATGCCGACGTTGTTGCCCAACTCGCGGCGCAGTTCTTCTTCCTGGCGGTCCAGCAGCGTGCCGATACCAGCGCCAGCGGCGGCGCCAAGTGCAGCACCTGCGAGGGCATTCTGACGCCGCTCGGTTGCATCATCCCCTGCCAAAAGGCCGGCGACGGCACCAGCACCCGCGCCGATCATTGCGGCGTTGCGGGCATTCTGGTTGTCGTTCGGGCCGCCAGTGCCGGCACAGCCAGCTGCCAGCAGCAAGGCTGCGGACGCGGCGGTCATGTTCAAACGTGAAAAAGTCATAGCGTGTTTCCTTCATGCGAATCCCCGACGTTCGGGCATTCAAGATACCTCGCTATATGGCGCAACCGTCGCCGCTATCAAATAGCGGGGGCGAAATTGCGTTTTTCAGGCGGATATCGCGTCAGCCCGCGCGCCTTCGACGGCCAGCAAGGCACGTTTGACCGGCAGCCCCCAGTGATAGCCGCCCAAGCCACCCGATTTGCGCAGCGCCCGGTGGCAGGGAATCAGCAGGCTGACCGGGTTGCGGCCGACAGCCGTGCCGACGGCCCGCACAGCCTTGGGATGGCCAATGCTGCTGGCGATTTCGGAATACGTCGTGACATGACCCGAGGGGATCCGCAGCAATGCCTCCCAGACCTTGATCTGAAACGGTGCGCCGATCATGTGCAAACGCGCGTCCCCGCGTGTGGTCAGCGCAGCGGTCGTCCACGCCGCGATGGTGGCTGCGTCCTCGACATAGTGTGCCGTGGGCCAGCGCGAGGTCAGGTCATCCATGGCGGCCTCTCGACCACTTTCTGCGGCAAACGCCAGACCGCACAATCCCCGGTCCGTCGCCATCGACAGGACGGGCCCGAACGTACTGTCGAACCACCCCCAGCGGATCGTCAGCCCCGCACCGCCACGGGCGAAATTCCCGGGGGTCATCGCCTCCCAGCGCACGAACAGGTCGTGCAGACGGCTGGTGCCGGACAGGCCGACCTCTGCCGCTGTTTCCAACGTGGTGAATCTGTCGCGCAGCAGGTGCCGCGCATGATCCAGCGTCAGGTATTGGTGGTACCGCTTGGGCGACACCCCGACCCACGCGGAAAACAGCCGTTGGAAATGGGCGGGGCTCATGTCCAGCGCAGTGGCGATATCGGCCAGCGATGCGGCCTCGCCCTGCCGTGCGTCGATCTCTGTGATCGCGCGGGCCATGACGTGATAATGATAGCTGTCTTTCTGTTCCATGATCCCAATCTACGGCGCTGCAACATGTCGCGCGACCCGGAACTTGCGCAACTTGCGCAGCCCCCGCCGCCGGGGCATCAAGGGCCATGGCAAAGCAACTCGACTACAACACGATCCGCGAGATTTTTCGCCGGTTTCATGCAGTGGATCCCGAACCCAAGGGCGAACTGGACCACACCAATGCCTATACGCTGGTGGTGGCCGTGGCGCTGTCTGCACAGGCAACCGACAAGGGCGTGAACAAGGCGACCCGCGGGTTGTTCGCCGTCGCCGATACCCCTCAAAAGATGCTGGATCTGGGGCTGGACGGCGTGATGGAACACATCAAGACCATCGGTCTGTTCCGGCAAAAGGCCAAGAACGTCATCAAGCTCAGCCAGATACTCGTCGACGAATATGGCGGAGAGGTTCCCAATTCACGCGCGGCCCTGCAATCACTGCCGGGTGTGGGGCGCAAAACCGCGAATGTCGTGCTGAACATGTGGTGGAGCTATCCCGCCCAGGCCGTCGACACGCATATCTTTCGCATCGGAAACCGCACGGGCATCGCACCGGGCAAGGATGTGGACGCCGTCGAACGCCGGATCGAGGATCACATACCCGCCGACTACCAGCTGCATGCCCATCACTGGATGATCCTGCACGGACGCTACGTCTGTGTCGCGCGCAAACCCAAATGCGCGACCTGCATCATTCATGATCTGTGCCTGTTCGAGGACAAGACCCTCTAGCTGACGGCGCGCAGCCACAGCGCGTCCAGCGCGTCGATCTGCGCGGGATCGAACCGGTATTCTTGTTTCCAGTATTTGCCGCTGGGCACCACGTAGTCCAGACGGGCCTCCATCGCATCGGCTTGTGCGGCCACACTGGCATCAAATGGGGCAGGGGCTGCGGGCAATGCATCTGGTGTGGCGCGGGGAAATATCAGCACGCTGTCCTCCCCCGTAACGGTCACACAGGTGCAACCTTGCCGCGCTGCGTGCACATGCAACCGCGCCGATTTCGCAGGCAAGGACCGCAGCGTCACGTCCGGCCGCAGCGGATCGGCGGTGCCGGTCCCATAGAAATGCGTGGCCCCGCTGGCCGGATAGACCATGTTGCAACCGGCGAATGCCATCAAGCTGGGACGCAAGGCCCCCAACGCCCAGTACCCGGCGGTAAACGCCATGGTCCCTCCAGCATAAACGAAACCGCCATAGGTGTTCTGGACCGGGACATAATCGTCAGCCTGAACACTCTGCTGATCGTGCTGCATGTCGCGCGGACGCCGATCTACGGGGAAATCGGTGGGAAAGATATGAACGTCCCAATCGTCACGCACGCGCCATGCGTTGTTGATCGCCACGATCACATCGAACGGCGCGCGCGCCCAATCAGCTGCTTCGGCCACATCAGGGCCGGACCCCAGGATCAACACACGGGTCATGTCGGGCGGTCCTGTCTTCTTCTGGTCAAAAATATCCTGGGGGGTGCCGCTTGCGGCACGGGGGCAACGCCCCCTCTAGTCGCCCAACTTGGCGTGGACCTCACGCAAATCAATGTCGGACAAAGGCATCTTGTTGTCGGGATTGTCGAAATCGTAACGGAACAGCTGGAAATCCTTTTTGTAGATTTCCCACATCAGATGCATCGACAGGTCGTCAAAATAGTCGGACACCTTGTGCAGCCGCTTGGGGCCGTGGCCTTCGCTTTCGTTGAAACGGGGGATCGCTGCCAGATCGACGGGGTGCCGTGTCTCGATCTGCGACAGCACTTCGGCCATGCCGTCGTTGAAC
Source organism: Loktanella sp. DSM 29012 (assembly GCF_900110705.1). Taxonomy (GTDB): domain Bacteria; phylum Pseudomonadota; class Alphaproteobacteria; order Rhodobacterales; family Rhodobacteraceae; genus Loktanella; species Loktanella gaetbuli. The sequence goes on from NZ_FOEJ01000004.1 coordinate 182,204, forward strand.
TGTTCGGTCCAGAAAATCTGGTCGTAGGTTCCGCCGTTGTGAATGAAGGTACTGATATGGCCCGACATGGCTGACCAATGAATGTCCGGTTCCATCGGGCGCCGCCAGCGGATGGTGTCACGTGCGAACAGCAAGAACCGGCGGAACGATTTGATCTGGTCGAATTCGAACCCTGTCTCGGGGTCGCCGACCTCGATCCCGTATTTCTGGATCAAAAGCGGCACCAGGTTGCCGCGATAGCGTTTGCCATTGCGCTGGATGCCGCAAATCTTGTCGAAAAATGATGACAGGATTCGGGTGTAGGGATTGCGCACGCAGGTAAAGGCATAGGAACGGTGCGATTTGACGTTGTCCGTGATCAGCGGCTGGCTGTCATCCATCGCCCATTTGTGCAGACCGGCCTGCGCGTCATGGATATCGCCGTCAAAGAACGTGCCATGATCCGAATAGAACATGATCTGCCCGATGGTCGAACAGGCGCATTTGGGCACCACGCGGTAGACCATGCTCTCGCTTTCGGTCATCCATGTTCCGGGAAACCCCATGGGTCACTACCTCGTCGGTTTAAGTCTGGGCCAGTATATGATCCAATAATGTCTTATTGGAGGTATCATGACAAAGAAACCCTGTCTTATGGCCGAGTGTTGTTGATATGAGGACACCTTACAACAGTCGTAAACAGGACATTCTCTGACCGATGGCTACCATCGCCTTTATCCTGCTCTGTCACAAGGACCCGGACGCCATCATCCAGCAGGCCCGGCAACTGACGGCCGTGGGCGATTGCATCGCTATTCATTTCGACGCCCGTGCCCCGCGCGCAAGCTACGACCGCATCCGCGCGGCCCTGGCGGGGAATCCCAACGTGACATTCGCCAAGCGGCGACTGAAATGCGGCTGGGGCGAGTGGAGCCTGGTTGACGCGACCCTGTCCGCGGTCGAGGCGGCGGTCGATGCCTTTCCACGTGCGACGCATTTCTACATGGTGTCCGGCGATTGCCTTGCGATCAAATCGGCGGCCTATGCCCACGCCTTTCTGGACCGCAACGACCGCGACTATATCGAAAGCTTTGATTTCTTTGACAGCGACTGGATCAAGACGGGTTTCAAGCAAGAACGACTGATCTATCGCCACTGGTTCAATGAACGCACGCAGAAGCGGCGGTTCTACTGGAGTTTCTGGACACAGCGCCGCCTGGGCCTGACCCGAAAGGTGCCTGACGACCTGCAAATCATGATCGGCAGCCAATGGTGGTGCCTGCGGCGCCAGACCATCGAGATGATTCTGGATTTCGCACGCCAGCGGCGCGACGTGATGCGGTTCTTTCGGACCACCTGGATTCCGGACGAGACGTTTTTTCAGACACTCGTGCGGCATCTGGTGCCGGGCAAGGAAATCGAGGCGCGCACGCTGACATTCCTGATGTTCACCGACTACGGGATGCCGGTGACATTCTACAACGATCACTTTGATCTGCTGCTCAATCAGGACGCGCTGTTCGCCCGCAAGATCAGTCCCGAGGCGACCGACCTGAAGGCCCGGTTGGGGCGGCTATATGCGTCGGACAGGTCCGATTTCCAGATATCGAACGAAGGACGCAACCTGTTTCGATTCCTGACGGGGCGCGGACGGATTGGCCGCCGGTTCGCAGACCGTTTCTGGGAAACAGAGAGCACGCTGGGCCGCGAACGCGAATTGCTGATCATCGCCTGCAAGAAATGGCACGTCGCCAAACGCCTGCTGGCCGCGATAGAACACAACACCAACATTCCTGCCGTGGCCTATCTGTTCAACGAGGAAAACACCGTGATGCCGGATCTGGGCGGCATTCAGGCCAGCCTCGAAAAACGCACACGTCACAGGCGGGCCCTGATGCGGATGCTGTTCGACTATTACGAAAGCGACCGGATGATCATCTGTCTGGACACATCCAACATCGACCTGATGCAGGATTTCTTTTCCGACCGGTCCACCACCCGCCTGCTGGAAATCCAGTGCGAATTCACCGAGGACTATCTGATCGGCCATGCCAAGCGGGTGGGCCTTGCGGGGGATCAGACCCCGCTGGACGCGATCAACCAGATCCTGCCCACGATCAAGCAGGATGTGACATTCGAAAGCGACCGGATCCGGGACGCCAATTTCAGTCATCTCTACCGGATCAGAGAACGGGCGACACCGATCGAGAATGCGCCGGCGCTTGCCAGTTTCCTGAGCGTGTCGGATGAAGTGGCCAAGACGCTGGCGGAAACGCCCTACCTATTCGTTGATTGAGGACAGACATGGAATTCAGCTACGACGACCAGAACATCTTTGCCCGCATTCTGCGCGGTGAAATCCCCAACAAGACCGTGTTCGAGAATGATCACGCGCTGGCATTTCAAGATATCGAGCCGCAGGCCCCGGTGCATGTGCTGGTGATCCCCAAGGGGCCCTATGTGTCGCTGGATCATTTCGCGGGTGCGGCCACGCCAGAGGAACAGGCGGGTTTCATGCGGGCGGTCGCAGAGGTCTGCCGGATCACGGGCGTCGACGACGGGTTCCGTGCCATCGCCAATGCCCGCACCCACGGCGTGCAGGACGTGCCGCATTTTCATCTGCACATCATTGGTGGCAAACAACTGGGCCGTATGCTGCCCAAATGACGGTCGGCGGCGCTGTTTGACGGGCTACGCCCGCAAAGGCGCCCCGCCCACCGTCCCGTCAGCGGCTGGACGTCAGCGACAGGAACACGTCCTCGAGGTCGGGTTGTTCGGACGTCACATCGCGGATCGTGACGCCTGCATTGCGCACCGTGTCGATGATCTGACCGGCAGGCGTTTTGCTGGATTGGTAGGTAAAGGCCAGCGTACCGTTCGCACGCTTTTCCCCCGTCACGCCATCGGGCAGTGCGGGCAGGTCCGGATGATCCGCGTCGGGGGTGATCACCAGCGTTTTCTGGTCCAGCGTGCCCAGCAGGTTCGCTGTGGTGTCGCGCACGATCATCTCACCGTGGTTGATGATGGCGATTTCGTCACACATCGCTTCGGCTTCTTCGAGGTAATGTGTCGTCAGGATGATCGTCATGCCCTGTTCGTTCAACTGCCGCACGTTCTGCCACAACAGGTTGCGCAGCTCGATATCGACGCCGGCGGTGGGTTCGTCCAGCACAAGGATCTGCGGCGAATGCACCAGCGCCTTGCCCAGCAACAGCCGCCGCCGCATACCACCCGACAGGGACCGGGCATAGGCGTCGGCCTTGTCCGACAGACCGATCAGATCCAGAATTTCGTCCGTGCGGCGCTGCGATCTGGGCACACCGTACAGGCCCGCTTGCACATCCAGCGACCCGCGCGGGGTGAAAAACGGGTCAAGGTTGGGTTCCTGCGGCATGATCCCGATCGACGCCCGCGACTGGCGCGCGTTCACGTCCTGATCGAATCCCCAGATTTTCACCGTGCCTTCGGTTTTCAGGACCAGACCGGCCAGAATGTTGATCAGTGTGGATTTGCCGGCACCGTTCGGACCCAGCAGGCCAAAGATTGACCCCCGCGGAATGGTCAGGTCGATGCCTTTCAGCGCGTCCTTGGCCGCACTGCGCCCTGTGGCGGCATAGGTTTTCCTGAGTCCGGAAATTTCGATGGCATTGTCTGACATGGGTCTTTCACCCTTTGCTGGGCTGGGATAGGTTCGGGGCGATATAAGGCGGGCAGGTCCCGCGACAACGCACAGGCCAGTCCATGACACGTCCCGCACCGGAAACCAAGATCGTCGACCAATGGCGCATTGCATGCGATGGCAGCGGCCCGGGCCTGGGTCATCCGCGGGTCTGGCTGGCGATTCCGCATGACAAAGGCTGGGTCGAATGCGGCTACTGTGACGCGCGGTTCATCCACGAAGAGTTCAAGGACAAGGTCTGATGGCCTTTGGCAAAGGCTGCCACCTGCACCTGATCGACGGCTCTGCGTTCATCTTTCGCGCCTATCACGCACTGCCACCGCTGACGCGCGCCTCTGATGGGTTGCCTGTCGGCGCCGTGTCCGGTTTCGTGAACATGCTGCAACGCTACATCGAGGGGAACACCGGCCCGGATGCGGCGACCCATGTGGCGGTGATTTTCGACAAGGGCAGCCACACGTTCCGCAACGACATGTATGATCAATACAAGGCGAACCGTGAGGCCATGCCAGAGGATCTGCGCCCGCAGATCCCGCTGACCCGTGATGCCACCCGCGCGTTCAACATCGCCTGCGAGGAAATCGAAGGGTTCGAGGCCGACGACATCATCGCGACCCTTGCACATCAGGCCCGCGATGCGGGCGGGCGGGTGACCATCCTGTCGTCGGACAAGGACCTGATGCAGCTGGTCGGTGACGGTGTCGAAATGCTGGACCCGATGAAAAACAAACGCATCGACAGCGACGGCGTGGTGGAAAAATTCGGCGTCGGTCCGAACCGCGTGGTCGATGTGCAGGCGCTGGCCGGCGATTCGGTCGACAACGTGCCGGGCGCACCGGGCATCGGCATCAAGACCGCTGCCTTGCTGATCAATGAATACGGCGATCTGGAAAGCCTTCTGGACCGCGCAGAAGAGATCAAGCAACCAAAGCGCCGCCAGACGCTGATCGACCACCGGGCCCAGATCGAGCTGTCCAAACGCCTTGTGCAGCTCGATTGCGACATGGATCTGCCGTTCACGCTGGACAGTCTCGAAATCCGTGATCCTGATCCCGACACACTCCTGGGGTTCCTCGCACAGATGGAATTCCGCACTGTCACGAAACGCATCGCTGCCTCATTGGGACAAGAGGCCCCCGCGATCGAGGTCGATACCCCGAAGAACGTGGCCCAGCCTGACGATCAGCTGTTTGATGCGGACGCCTATGAATGTGTGCGCGACATGGATGCGCTGCAGGTCTGGATCGACCGGATCTATGAACACGGTCATGTCGCGGTGGACACCGAAACCACCGGGCTGAATGAAATGCGCGCCGACCTCGTCGGCATCAGCCTTTGCGTGACGCCAGGTCAGGCCTGCTATATTCCATTGGCGCACAAGGCCGCGACGCAGGACGACCTGTTCGGGTCCGACGCGCGGGCCGAAGGTCAGATGGACATGGATGCCTGTCTGGCGGCCCTGAAACCGATGCTCGAGGATGATAGCATCCTCAAGATCGGTCAGAACATGAAATACGACGCCAAGGTCTTTGCCCTGTTGGGGGTCGACGTGGCCCCGATCGACGACACGATGCTGCTGTCCTATGCCATGCACGCGGGACTGCATAATCACGGGATGGACGTGCTGTCCGAACGCTATCTGGGGCACATCCCCATCCCGATCAAACCACTGCTGGGCAGTGGCAAATCCGCGATCACATTCGACCGCGTCGGCATCGACGAGGCGGTGAAATACGCGGCAGAGGATGCGGACATCACCCTGCGCCTGTGGCAGCACCTCAAACCGCAGTTGCATGTGAACAAGGTCACCACGGTCTATGAGACGCTGGAGCGCCCGCTGGTGCCGGTGCTGGCGCAGATGGAAATGGCAGGCGTCAAGGTCGACCGCGATACGCTGTCGCGCATGTCCAACGCATTCAGCCAGAAAATGGCGGGGCTGGAGGACGAGATCCAGACTCTTGCAGGGCGCAAGTTCAATGTCGGCTCACCCAAACAATTGGGCGAGGTGATGTTCGATGAGATGGGCCTGTCGCTGCCCGACGGGAAAACCCCGGCCAAGGGCAAGACGGGGGCCTATTCCACCGGGGCTGACGTGCTCGAGGATCTGGCGACGCTGCACGACCTGCCGCGCCTGATCCTGGACTGGCGGCAACTGTCAAAACTGAAATCGACCTATACCGACGCGCTACAGGACCACATCCACCCCGATACGGGCCGGGTGCATACATCCTATTCCATCGCGGGCGCCAACACCGGGCGTCTGGCATCCACGGATCCGAACCTGCAAAACATACCGGTCCGCAGCGAAGAAGGCCGCCGCATCCGCGAGGCCTTCATTGCAGAGGACGGCAAGGTGCTGGTCAGCCTCGACTATTCCCAGATCGAGCTGCGAATCCTCGCCCATGTCGCTGGCATCGAAGAGCTGAAACAGGCCTTTCGCGACGGCGTCGACATCCACGCGCTGACCGCGTCCGAAATGTTCAACGTGCCCCTGGACGAGATGACACCAGAGGTGCGCCGTCAGGCCAAGGCGATCAACTTTGGCGTGATTTACGGCATCAGCGGATTTGGCTTGGCGCGTAATCTGCGCATCCCGCGGGCCGAGGCGCAGGGTTTCATCGACCGCTATTTTGAACGTTTCCCGGGCATCCGCGCCTATATGGACGACACTGTCGCATTCGCCAAAGAGCACGGCTACGTCCGGACACTGTTCGGGCGGCGCATAAACACGCCCGAAATTAATGCAAAGGGGCCGCAGGCCGGCTTTGCAAAACGCGCCGCGATCAACGCCCCGATTCAGGGCACCGCCGCCGACGTCATCCGTCGCGCCATGATCCGTATGCCCGATGCGATCAAGGACTTGCCTGCCAAAATGCTGTTGCAGGTCCACGACGAATTGCTGTTCGAGGTGGATGAAAATGCCGCTGACGCGCTGATCGAAACGGCGCGCGAGGTCATGGAAAATGCGGCCCACCCTGCCGTGCATCTGGACGTCAAACTGTCAGTCGACGGCGGCAAGGGCCTGACCTGGTCCGAAGCGCATTAACTGGACTAATTTGCCAGCGCACTAGGTCAAATAAGATCACAAATGCCGGAGGCCGCGATGAGCGAGACTGCAAGCGACGAAAAAAACCTGCCAAGCCTCGGGCTTGCGCTATTACCCGTTGTCCTGACACTGGGCCTTCTGGCCTTGCAACTGTTCTACTATGGCGACTTTACACCGCATATTCCGCTCATTTTGGGTCTCGCGATCACGGCCCTTTTGGGCAAGTTGCGCGGACAGGGCTGGCCGGACATCCGCGAGGGCGTTTTTCACGTCATTCACGTCTCTATGCCGTCGGTGGCCGTCTTGATCATCGTCGGCATGATCATTGGTGTCTGGATCGCGTCGGGCACGGTGCCGACGTTGATTTATTATGGTCTGACACTCCTCAACCCGTCGATCTTCCTCGCGGCGGCGATGATCCTGTGCGCGGTGGTCTCTGTATCGCTGGGCACCAGTTGGGGCACTGTCGGCACCATCGGTCTGGCACTGATGGGCATCGGTGCCGGGTTCGAGGTGCCTGTCTATTGGACGGCCGGGGCGGTAGTGTCGGGCGCGTTTTTCGGGGACAAAATTTCCCCGCTCTCTGATACGACGAACCTGGCACCTGCCGTGACAGGGGTCACGGTTTTTGATCATATCCAAAACATGCTGCCCACGACCGTGCCTGCGATGCTGATCGCACTCGTAATCTATATCGGGGCGGGATTTCTGCTGATGGGCGATGGCCAGACGTCTTTTGACGCGATCGATGCCATTACCGGCGGTCTCCAGAATGAATTCAGCATCGGCATCGTGCCGCTGCTGCCTGCGCTGATCGTCATCGGACTGGCGCTGACCAAACAACCGCCCCTGCCGTCGCTGTTTTCGGGTGTGCTGGCCGGCGGTCTTGTCGCCATTTTCTGGCAGGGTGAGGGTCTTCATGACGTCTTTACCTACGCACAGTCAGGTTTCTCTATCGATACCGGCGTGTCGGACATCGATAGCCTGCTGAACTCTGGCGGGATTCAATCGATGATGTGGACGATTTCACTGATCCTGATCGCGCTGGGCTTTGGCGGTGCGCTGGAACGCACCGGCTGTCTGGAATCGATCATCAATTCCATCGTTAAACGCGTCAGCAACTTTGGTGCCGTGCAGACCAGCGCCATCGCCACCAGCTTTGCCACGAACGTGGTCGCGGGCGACCCATACATCAGCATCGCGCTGCCGGGTCGGATGTATGCGCCGCTCTATCGCGGGATCGGCTATTCGACGCTGAACCTGTCGCGCGCGGTCGAAGAGGGTGGCACGATGATGTCGCCGCTGATCCCGTGGAATGCGGGTGGTGCATTTGTCATCACGGCGCTTGGTCTGGGTATCATGGACGGCAATATGCAAAACCTGCTGTATATCCCGCTCGCCTTTGCCTGCTGGATGGCACCCATTATCGGCATCTTCTACGCGCTGACGGGGCTGTTCTCACCCAAGGCGACGGATGAGGAACGCCAGACGTGGAAGGAACAGAACGAAGACGTCAAGGACATGAGCGGCCACGCGCTGACGTCCTGATCGATATGTGGGCGGCGGCGGAACTACCGTTGCCGCCCACGCGTTTCGTCACTGAATTTCATACGCAAGGAGATCGTGATGAGTGACGCAAAAGCAGACTTTTGGGACCGGGTCGATGATGTGCAGGCCGGCATGCTGGGCCTGACAGAAAACGGTAAACTGGTGCCCATGTCCCCGACACTGCGCAAGGATCGCGACGGCAAGATCTGGTTCATCGCTGCCGCTGGCGAAGAGTTGGTGAAAAATACGACCAGTGCGAACCAGTCCGCCCGTTTCGTGATCGCCGATGCGAAATCCGGCCTGTATGCCAATATCGAGGGCAAGCTGGAGCAGGTTCAGGACGCCGCCATTCTGGACGAACTCTGGTCATTCGTAGCCGCCGCATGGTTCGAAGACGGCAAGCAAGACGACGATGTGCGTCTGCTCTGCCTGACCCCAACGATCGCAGGTTGCTGGTTCAGCACAACAAATCCGCTCAAATTCTTTTACGAGATCGGCAAGGCGAACGTCACGGGCGCAGAACCCGACCAAGGCTATCAGGCCGATCTGACGTTCTAAGACGGGCAAGTCGAGACACAAAAAAGGCGGGCCGCAATGGCCCGCCTTTCCTCATCCACGGTCAGTGATTAATTGACCGATTTTGCATCCAGCACGTCAGCATCGCGCGGGGCGGTTGTCTCAATTGCAATGCGGCGCGGCTTCAGCGCCTCTGGCACTTCACGCACCAGATCGATGTGCAGCATGCCATCCACATGGCTGGCACCCGTCACACGGACATGGTCGGCCAGGTGAAAGCGGCGATCAAAAGCGCGGGTTGCAATGCCCCGGTGCAGATATTTGCGCGACTTGTCGTCATCAGCCTTGCGGCCGGTCACGACCAGATTGCGATCGTTGACCTCGATCGACAGGTCGCGGTCCGAAAATCCGGCAACCGCGATGGAAATGCGCCACGCGTCGTCGTCGGTCTTTTCGATATTGTAGGGGGGATAGGTCTGACTGCCCACGTCAGAGGCAAGCGCCCGATCCATCAGTTCCGCGAGCTGGTCAAAGCCGACGGTCGCGCGATAAAGGGGGGTAAGGTCGAAATTTCGCATGTCAGGTCATCCTTTTGTGCAAGCGATAACGATGTCTGGCCGCCCCGTTCGGGCCCGGCCATTGGTTTGTGCCACGACCCTGATAGGCATCGTGGTGCATCATATTTGGGAAACAGATGCCCCGCGTTCAAGAGTGCGGGCTGTCGAAACGGTCCTCAGGGACGGACGAATTTCGCACCCGTGCCGTCGCGGGTGCCGACACCGATGGTGCGTGCGACAGGCACGGGCAGCGCGCCGACCCCACGCGCATGCACGTCCAGCAAACGCGCCAGCGGGTCCGCCAGCGATGTGCCCAGTGAAACGTCGCGCGCGCCGGAACGCCCCTTGGCCGAGATGACGGATACGATGCGGGGCGTGCCGCCGTTCATCCAGAACACAGGCGATCCGCTGGCCCCGAAATCGGCGGAACAGGTCATCACCACGATCCCGCCTTGCCGGTCCAGAACCTCGCAGACCTCTTGCAGGCTGGGCACATTGGCGCGACCGTTGGCATAGGACACCACGCCGACCTGCGCGCCCGCTTGCGGTTCGGTGGCCAGCGTGAACGGCGTCACACGCCCCTGCCGGATCGGACGGTCCAGTTCCAGCACCGCAATATCGACCGCGACCGCATCATTCTGCGGCCGTTCGGATCGGTGAACGTAGTCGGGGTGAGGGGTGACGCGCAAAACGCCGCGCGTCGCTTCGGCCCGTCCATCGCGCAAGCCTGCCAAAAAGGTGAAACGCTCTGCGGCAATCGGGCTGCCGTCGCTGTCATACAGACAATGCGCCGCTGTCAGGATCAGCTTTTCCTCGATCAACGAGGCCGTGCAGAAACCGCCGCGATCCACGTCCAGCCGGCCGACCGCCTCCCAACCGCGTCCGGTGTCGGATGTTTCCAGCGCCATCAGGCTGGTATCCTGCGCAGACAGCGGTGATGCCAGCAGGAACAGGATCAGGGGCAGGGTCAGGCGCAACGGTCGGTCCTTTCGGTTGCCGGGAATCGTGGCACCCGCGCATGGCGACACTATGACCAGATCAGCGCAGCTTTGGCACCACCGGCGTGGCCGGGTCCCGCAAAAGCGCGGGCGGCTGTGGCCCGCCGGTCGCCCAGTCCAGTAATTCGACCGTGTGCACGATGGGCGCTCCAGCCGCCGTCCCGATCTGCATCATGCAGCCGATGTTGCCTGCCGCCACGATATCGGGCTGCAATGCCGACAGGGTGGCGACCTTGCGCTGCTTGAGCTGCCCCGCGATCTCGGGCTGCATCAGGTTATAGGTCCCCGCCGATCCACAGCACAGGTGACTGTCGGCGGGTTCCAGCACGGTGAAGCCTGCACGTTTCAGCAGTGTCTTGGGTGCCGCCTTGATCTGCTGGCCGTGTTGCAGGGAACAGGCCGCGTGATAGGCGACGCGCAGCCCGGTCCCGGCGGCGGTGGACTGTGCAGGCAGACGTGCTGCATCGGTTCCCGCGATCGCGCCCTTGGCCACGTTCAGGTCCAGATGCGGGCTGTCGGCGGGCAGCAGGTCCAGCAATACCTCGCTTACGTCGCGCGCCAGCGCCGAGACGCGCGCCGCATCCTCTGCCAGCGCATCATTGCGGAACATATGCCCGTAATCCTTGACCGTGGTCCCACAGCCAGAGGTGTTCACGATGATTGCATCCAGATCACCCAATGCGGTCCAGGCACGGATATTGCGCGCAGCAGAGGCGTGGGATTCATCCTCTTTGCCCATGTGATGCGTCAGCGCCCCGCAACAGCCCTGACCGTCGGCGATCACCACCTCGGCCCCCAGCCGCGTCAGCAGCCGGATCGTCGCGTCATTGATGTCGGTATTCAGCGCCCGCTGGGCACAGCCTGTCATCAAGGCGACCCGCATTCTGGGTTCCGCCACGGCAAAGGTCTGCGGATCGTCGTTGCGGCTGACAGGCGGGATCACGTCAGGGGCCATCCGCAACATCGCGCGCAGACGCGGATCAGGCATGAACCGCGCAAAGGGCCGCGCGATCTTGGCCCCCAGCAGCGCCAGTCGGAAACGCCCCGGATAGGGCAGCACCCGCGCAAGGACCCAGCGCAACGCGCGGTCCGACAATGGGCGTTTGTAGTTGGCATTGATATAGGCACGCGCATGATCGACCAGATGCATGTAGTGCACGCCCGATGGACAGGTGGTCATGCAGGCAAGGCACGACAGGCAGCGGTCGATGTGCTTGACAGTCGTGGCATCGGGGACACGTTCGTTTTCCAGCATGTCCTTGATCAGGTAGATACGCCCGCGCGGGCTGTCCAGTTCATCCCCCAGCACCTGATAGGTCGGACAGGTCGCAGTGCAAAACCCGCAGTGCACGCAGGCGCGCAGGATCTGGTTGGACCGCGCCGTGGCCGGATCACGCAGCTGCGTGGGGGTAAAGGTCGTCTGCATCAGCCCATCACTCCGGGGTTGAGGATTCCGCGTGGATCGAATTTGGCCCGCAGGCCCGCGCTGATCGCCGCCAGCGGTGCAGGTTGCGGCTGGAACCGGGGCAGCGGGCCAAAGTCGCCCTTGATCCCCGTTGCATGGCCGCCGATGTCGGCGCAGATCGCCTGCGCCTGTGCCAACAGCGCCGCCTCCGCGCCGCCCAGCCAGATCAGACCACCGCTCCAATCCAGTTGCACCCTGTCCATGCCGTCCATCCGCGACAACAGCGCAGCCGCCTGCGATGGTCGCACCGACACGCGCACGACAAAGGGACAATCGCCCAAGGCGGTCACGTCGCGTAAATCCGCCCAGGGATCGGCACCGTCATCAAGATGCAGCAAATCGCGCAACTGTGCCGCGCGATAACCGACGCTGTCATCAAATCCTTCGACCCTTACATGGACGCGAAACCCGTCACCGTCCTGCGCAGCGGCGGCACCCGTGACATCATAGGGCGATCCCAGCGCGTCCGACAGGATCCTGACAGCCGCCGCCGCATCAGGCACCACCGTGGTCAGCGTCGCGACCCGTTCAGGCAGTGGCAACACCTTCAGCGACACTTCGGTCAGCACGCCCAACGTGCCGTAGCTGCCCGCCAGCAGCTTGACCAGATCATAGCCCGTGACGTTCTTCATCACGCGACCGCCGTTTTTCACCACGGTGCCGGACCCATCGACAAACCGCACGCCCAGCAGATGATCGCGGCACGCGCCCACCTGTATCCGGCGTGGACCCGACGCATTGGTCGCCACCACACCGCCAATGGTTGGCACGCCCGCCGTCCCCAGCAACGCACGATGATCCATCGGCTCGAACGCCAGTTGTTGCCGCTCTGCCGCAAGGGCTGTCTCGATCTCGGTCATCGGTGTGCCGGCCTTGGCCACCAGCGTCAGCGCACCGGGTTCATACAGCGTTATCCCCGACAGTCCCGCGACAGGCAGTGTCTCATCGACCCCGCCCTGCGCGCGCGTTCCACCACCGCGCACGGCCACCGGCCCTTTCGCTGCCCGCACAAAATCAGCAACATCATCTTCGGTTTGCAGGGTCATAGGTCTTCTTCTGGTCAGAAATATGCCGGAGGTTTGGAGGCAGCGCCTCCAAGGCGGCCCTCAGGCCGCCCGGTGCGTGGCACTCGCATCAAGGGGAAAAACCTTGGCCGCGTTCAACAGCCACTTGGGGTCAAACACATCCTTCACAGCCATCTGCGCTGTCAGATCCGCAGGATCGAACTGCACCGCCATCAGGTCGCGTTTCTCGATGCCGACGCCATGTTCGCCCGTCAGACAGCCGCCGACCTCGACACAGAGTTTCAGGATCGCGGCACCCAGTGCCTCGCACAGTTCCAGCTGGCCGGGGGTATTGGCGTCATACAGGATCAACGGATGCATGTTGCCATCGCCGGCGTGGAACACGTTGGCGACGTCCAGCCCGTATTCTTGCGACAGTGCGCCGATCCGGTCCAGCACGCGCGGCAGTTCCGTGACCGGAATCGTCCCGTCCAGGCACATGTAGTCGTTGATCTGCCCCATCGCGCCGAACGCGGATTTGCGCCCCAGCCAGATGCGGGCGGCCTCGTCCGCATCGCGGGCCTCGCGCACCTCTACCGGGTCATGGCGCTGGGCGATCGCACTGATCAGCCCCAGCTGATGGTCGATCTCGGCGTCCGACCCTTCGACCTCGACGATCAGCAATGCCTCGCAATCGGGATAGCCTGCTTTGGCAAAGGCCTCGCAGGCGACGATGCAGGGGCGGTCCATGAATTCGATCGCGACGGGCAGCACGCCCGCCTTGATGATGTCGGACACGCAGGCCCCCGCGACGGCGTTGCTGTCAAATCCGATCAGCACGGGGCGGGCGCCCTCCGGCTTGGCCAGAATGCGGAGGGTTGCCTCGGTCACGACACCCAGCTGGCCCTCGGATCCGCAGATGACCCCCAGCAGATCCAGTTCGCCCGCATCCAGATGCCCGCCGCCCAGTTCCACGACGGTGCCGTCCATCAACACCAGCGTCACGCCCAGCAGGTTGTTGGTCGTCACCCCGTATTTCAGGCAATGCGCCCCGCCGGAATTCATCGCCACGTTGCCCGCAATCGCGCAGGCCAGCTGGCTGCTGGGGTCTGGCGCGTAGAAAAATCCGTCTTCCGCGACAGCGCCGGTGACGCTCAGGTTCGTGCGGCCCGACTGCACGCGAATGATCCGGTCGGCATAATCGGTTTCCAGCACTGCGTTCAGCCGCGCCACGCCCAGCACAACCGAATCCGCCGTCGGCATGGCCCCACCGGCCAGCGATGTGCCGGACCCGCGCGGCACCACGGGCACGTTCATCTCGTGACAGATGCGCAGCACGTCCGAGACCTCTGCCGTGGTGGCCGGCAACACCGCAAGCATCGGCGGGCATTTGTAGGCTGACAGCCCGTCGCATTCATAGGCGCGGGTTTCCGCCAGATCGTCGATCACGGCGTCGGCAGGCAAAACGGCGCGCAGGCGCGCGGCAAGCGCAGCCTTCAGCGCCATGATCCTGGCGTCGGGTGTAGGCATGTGCATGATGATCTCCTCTTGGACAAACCCTAAGGCACGACGCACGTCCCTGACAAGCGCGCCTGCATCATCTAACCTGCGGCCAACCGCCCCGACACAGGACCGCCCCTTTGCGCATGACCACGCTTTTGATCCTTGGCATCGCGACTCCCGCGCTGGCCGACGCCCCAGTCGTCACCGCAGCGCAGGTCGCACGTGACGGACCCGCCTGGCGTTTCGATGTGACCCTGTCCCATCCCGATACGGGTTGGGATCACTATGCCGACGGCTGGCGAGTCGAGGATGCGGATGGCACAATCCTTGGCACCCGAGCGTTGCTGCACCCTCACGTCAACGAACAGCCCTTTACCCGGTCACTTGGCAATGTCGCCGTTCCGACGAATTTGTCAGTGGTCTTTATCCGCACGAAATGCGCGGTCGACGGCTGGTCCAAGGATACGGTTTCAGTCGCCCTGCCGGACTAGGTCTTGCGCCGTTTGGTGCCGCGTCCTTCCAGCAGCCAGGCTCCGATCACCAACAGCGCCGCCAGGATCAGGAATGCCCAGGCGGGCAGGATCGGCGCGATGGAAATATCGGCCGTGCGGTAGGCCTCGCGCGGGGTGATGCCCAGCCAGCCGCGTCCCGCAGCCGGGCGACTTGCCCGCACACTGCGAATGTCGATATCGCCGTCAGAAACCAGCACCGTGCCGCCGTTGGTGGCGCTGATGGTCTCGTCCAGCACGTCGCCGGTGGCGATGGTCTGCTCGAATTCACGCGGTGCCGCCGGCCCCAGCGCGATCACGGTGTCCAGCGTGCCGTCCGTCAAACGATAAAGCCCGGTTTCCGGTGCGTCCCACAGGGTCTCGAACCGTCCGGGGCTGACCTGGTCCAGCGTCAGCGTCACCTCTGACCCATCCGGTCCAGTCACAACGACGTCGCCGGGTGCATCTTCGAGCGTGCGCCGGATGATGCGCATGGTCTGGCCGGAGGGTTCGACCCAGAGGGATTCTTCTTCCAGCTCGGGCTCTTTCATCATCCAGTGGGCAAGGCGGCGCAACAGTTCGGCCTGCGGACCGCCGCCTTCGTAGCCACGATCCCACAGCCAGCTCTGATCGCTTGCCAGCAGCGCCACGCGCCCCTCGCCGATCCGGTCCAGCGTCAGCAGCGGGCGGTCGTCCAGCCCGGTCATCAGCACCTCGGCGCCCTCGGGCACGGTGGTATCCACCAGCCGGAACCAACGCCCCCAACCGGGACCGTCGCCGTCGGTGCCGGGTGACATCGCTTCCAGCCCGGCGGTCACCGGGTGCCGGTCGCCCAGGTCGGTGACCTGCGGCACATAGCCTTCCTCAAAGACCCGCGCCGTCGGCGCACCGGGCAAGACCGTCTGCAAGGGCGAACGAAAGATACTGTCGACGCTGCCGTATTCCGGACCAGAGGACACCAGCACGGCACCGCCCTCGCGCACGTAATTGGCTATGTTTTCCAGATACAGGGACGGCAGGATGCCCCGCCGGCGATAGCGGTCAAAAACGATTAGGTCGAAATCCGCGATCTTCTCCATGAACAATTCGCGCGTGGGAAAGGCGATCAACGACAACTCATCTACCGGCACGCCGTCCTGCTTTTCCGGCGGGCGCAGAATGGTGAAATGTACCAGATCGACGCTGGCATCCGCCTTGAGCAGGTTGCGCCAGGTGCGTTCACCCGCATGCGGTTCGCCGCTGACAAGCAGGACGCGCAACCGGTCGCGGACACCGTTGATCTGGACAACAGCGGCGTTGTTGCGATCCGTCAATTCGCCATCCACCGTTGGCGTCTGGAACTGGAGAACATTCATCCCGCCATGCGGCAGGTTGACGGGCAATTCGATGTCGCGCCCGATCGGCACTTCAAAGGGCAAGGGCGCGCCACCATCAATGCTGATGTTCAGCGGCACCGACACGACACCCTGGGGGGCGGCCCCCTGATCTTCGATCCGCACGGTCAGCGTCACGGGTTCGCCCAGAATGGCAAAGGCCGGTGCATTGGCCACGACCAGACGCCGGTCCCAGTCGTCGGGCTGGCCCGTCACCAGCGCGTGCAGCGGCGCAGGCAGCGGCGGGGTGCGGTCCAGGTCGTGCACACGCCCGTCCGTAATCATCAAGATGCCGGCAATGCGGCCCTGGGGCTCTTCGGCCAGTGCTTCGGCCAGTGCGGTCATGGCCTGCGTGCCCGCGTCGCCCTCACCGTCGCCGACGGTCACGATCCGCAGTTCGGTGTTTTCCATACCGGCAATCTCGGCCTGCACATTCGCGATGGCCGCAGCCGTCTGGTCCGGTCTGTCGCTGATCCGCTGGCTCGCACTCTCGTCCACGACCAACATCACGATATCGGCCAGCGGCACCCGGTCCTCTTGGCTAAGTGCGGGGTTCAGCAATGCGCCCAGCAGGGCAAGCCCCGCCAGACCGCGCAACCACCAACCGGGCAGGCGCCGCCAGACTGCCAACAGCACGGCCGCCAGTACCAGCGCGCCGACACCATAAATCGCCACAATCGGCAACAGTGGATCAAGGACAACGCTCTGCATTAATCCACCCTGCTTCTTCTGGTCAAAAATATCCCCGCCGGAGGCATCCTGCCCTCACAACACATGCGCCAGTTGTTCATTGTCCCAACCTTTCCAACAGGTTGGGCACATGAACCTGGTCGGATTTATAGTTGCCGGTCAGCACATGCATGATCAGGTTCACGCCAAACCGATAGGCATATTCGCGCTGTGTGTCGCCCGCGCTGCCACGGCCCACGGGGAACATCGTATCACCGAACTGGTCCACGGCCCAGGCCCGTGCCCAGTCGTTGCCACCGATCACGACGGGCGTCACACCGTCGTTGAGGTTGCGAAACGGCATGCCCTCGGCCTGTTCGGCGTCCGGGGGGGCAGCCTCGACCCAGACATCGCGACTGGCGGTGCGACCGGGAAAATCCTGGATCAGGTAGAATGTCCGCGTCAGCACGTGATCGTCCGGGATCGGTTCCAGCGCGGGAATATCCAGCGACATGGCGATGGACTGCAATTGCCGCCCCTCGGGGCTGGATGACCCGAAACGTGCCGTATCCGCGTCGCGGGTGTCGAACAGGATCATCCCGCCGGACCGCAGATAGCGGTTCAACTTGGCGTAGGCCTCGAGCGAGGGGAGCGCCTGGCCGGGTGTCATCGGCCAATAGAGGAACGGAAAGAATGCAAGCTCGTCCGTCTCGATGTTCAGGGCTGTCGGTGCGACAGGCTCGATCGAGGTGCGGCGGAACAGGACGTCGGACAATCCCCGCAATCCGGCCTCCGATACCTCGTCGATCCGCGGATCGCCCGTCGTGACATAGGCCAGGGACACGGCCTGCGTCGCCGCGATGGCAAATTCATCGGCATCCTGTGCGCGCGAATTCTGCGGGGTGGCGATCATCAGTGCCAGCAACACGGCGGCGGCCACATCGGCGCGCGGTCCGCGCAAACGGCTGCCCACAGCCAGCGAGGCGATCACGTCAATCGCCAAGAGCGCGAGTGCCGCGGCGATCAGCCAGCCCTTCAGAGGCAATTCCTGCGAGATATCCAACCCTTCGACGGGGATACGGGGGGGCCACTGCGCCGTGGCCAGCGTTGTATCCGCATCTGCCACATTCACCGCGATCTGCGTTTCGTCAAATGCGTATAACCCCGGCGCCAGATCAGGCCCGACGGTGCCTGCGGCGAGTGCCTCTCCGGGCACACCGGCCTCGGTCGTGGCATCCGTCAACTGGCCAAAGGCGTCAAGCCGTGCCTGCGGCAGCCACACAGTGCCCTCCAGCGCCGCAGCCTCGGGTGTGGCGGGACGCGTAGAAACCGCCAGACGTTCCAGCATCTGTACGAAAAGACCCGACAACGGCAATGACGACCATTCGGCATTTGCCGTGACATGCATCAAGACGACCTGACCTTGTCCCAGCGCCTTGCGCGTGACCAGTGGGGTGCCATCCGCCAGCCCTGCGATCACGCGGTCGGCCAGTGTCGGGTCGGGTTGTGCCACGACCTGCGCCGTCACGCTCACGTCTTGCGGGATGGCGAGGCCGAAAAAGGGTGATCCCTCGGGAAAGGGGGCTAGCGCCTTTGGTTCGCCCCAGCTCATGGCCCCGCCGATGCTGCGTCCACCGGCCCGCAGCCGCACGGGCAGCAGCGGGTCCTCGGTCATGCGGCCCACGTCGGATGCGGCCAGCCGTGGTCCGGCAAAGCGCAGCAGCAATCCGCCGTTTTCCACCCATGTCGCGATGTCGTCTGCCTCTGATGCAGACAGGTTCGCCACATCGGCCAACACGATCACGTCCGGGTTGGCCAGCAGGACATCCTCCAGCGTGCCGTCGATCAGGTCCGCTGTCGGTTCCAGCGCTTCGCGCAGGTAGTACAGCGGCGACAGCAGGTCGAGGCCTTCGGCCTCGCCGCCGCCGGCAATCAGCGCGACCTCGCGGCGGCGCAGGGCGTCGTCGGTCAGCGTCACGGCACCGGCAGACCGCACGCCTGTCACCGCAAACCGCGTGACGCGATTGCGCAGCTCTGCCGGCAGGGACAAAAGTGTTTCGCCCACGCCTTCGCCTGGAGCAATCTCCATGTTCACGGTGGCAAGGACGCGTTCGGTGCCGGCGGGGTCCAGCCCGATGGCCTGCACCGGCACGCTCAGCGGCAGGCCGACCGGCGTGCGTGCGGCAGACAGCGCGATATTGCCGTCGGCAAATGTGGCAGGCCGCAGTGCTATGGTGGTGCGCGGCGTCTGCACCACGCGCACCGTGCCGCGCGCCTCGAACGCGGCCAGCATGTCGCTGCGTGTGTCACGTGCCAGACTGTCGGACAGCCAAAGGGTGTCAAAGCTGCCGTCCAGCGTCTGCGCAAGCTCTGCAAGAGCCTCTGCATCAGGTTCCCATGGCGCGGGTTGCAGGTTGGGCAAGGTCTGCGCCACGGCTTGCGCCGGTTGGAAATCGGGCATTTGTGCGGGCGGTGCGGTCAGCGTCATCACGGCGGCAGGCCTGCCTGACCGGGCTGCGTCGTCCAATGCGATCCGTGCACGGTCGATCCGCGCGGGCCAGTCGCGTGCGTCGGCCCATGTGCCGTCCAGAACCACCAGCAGCGGACCGTCGCCGCCCTGATCGTCCTGGGGGTTCAGAACGGGGCCCGCAAAGCCCAGGATGATCGCGGCAACGGCCAGCAATCGCAGCAGCAGCAGCCACCAGGGCGTACGGTCGGACTGTGCATCCTTGTCGGTCAGTCCCAGCAGAAGAGCGACACCGGGAAACCTGCGCCGCACGGGCGCTGGTGGGACGGCGCGGAGCAACACCCAAAGGATCGGCAATGCGATCAACCCCAGCAGCAGCCAGGGCGCAGTGAAGGCGAGGGGGCCAATGCTAAACATAAGTGAAATCCCGGGGGCGCTGCCCCCGGACCCCCGGGATATTTTCGACCAGAAGAAGTGTCATACGGGCTGCTCCATGGCAGCGTAGAGCCACAGGAGTGCCTGTGTCGCGGGCGCGTCCGTATGCTGGGTTGTAAACTGCCAACCGGTCGTGCGTGCGAGAGCGGTCAGGCGGTTCTTGCGTTCGGCCAGGCGGTCCAGATAGCGGTCGCGCAGATCGCCTGCCTTGAGCGTTTCGTGTCGCAAGCCACCGGTCATGGATTCAAAGACCGTGCGCCCGTCGAATGGAAAGGCTTCTTCCTGGGGGTCGAGAATCTGCACCAGAGCACCGCGCACGCCGCGGTCGGCGGCGCGGGTCAATGCGGCCTCGATCGGGGCCAGATCGGACAGGAAATCCGACACGAACACCGCGCGGCTGTGCGGAACCATGCCGCGCGCCTCTGGCATGGCGTAGTCACTGGGGTCGTCCTGCGACAGCAGCGCCGCCATTTGCGAGATCTGGGCCGTGCCGCGGCGGGGTGGCAGGCTGGCCCCGGTCAAGCCAACCCGTTCACCGCCGCGGGTCAGCAGGATCGCGCAGGCCAGCGCCAATGTACGGGCCACGGTTGATTTCTGCGCAACTGCCGGGGCAGATGAAAACCGCATCGACGCGCCCTGATCGACCCAGAACACGACCGATTGCGCGATCTGCCATTCCTTGTCCTGCACGAAGGCCCCGTCGGACCGGGCGGACCTGCGCCAGTCGATGCTGCGCGCGCTGTCGTGGCTTTGCGCCGGGCGGTATTGCCAGAAGGTGTCGCCCGTGCCTGCGCGGCGTCGGCCGTGATCGCCCAGGATCACGGTGCTGGCCAGATGCTCTGCCGCGGCCAGCAGTGGCGGCAGCGCACTGGCGCTGGCCTCTGCCCGGGCGCGAAGGACGACGGGATCACTCATGCGGCGGCGGCAGTCCGGGTGATACCGGCTGTGACATCGTCGATCAGCGCATCCAGATCGACCCCGCGCGCGCGGGCCGCAAAGGAGAGTGCCATGCGGTGTTTCAGGACAGGTCCTGCCATCGCGCGCACATCCTCTGGTGTGGGCGCGAGTCGGCCTGAGAGCAGAGCTTGCGCGCGAACACACAGCATCAGCGCCTGGGACGCGCGCGGGCCGGGGCCCCAGCTGACCGCGTCGTTCACGGCGGCAGCGGCATCAGGTCCGGGACGGCAACCGCGCACAAGATCGAGTATCATTTCCACGATCCCGTCGCCCACAGGCATCCGGCGCAGCAGGTCCTGCGCATCAATCAGTTCTGCGGCGGTGAACACGGCGGTGGATTTTGAATCTTGGGCCCCGGTGGTGGCGATCAGGATATCGCGTTCCGTCTGGCGGTCGGGGTAGGGCACATCGATCTGCACAAGGAACCGGTCCAGCTGCGCCTCTGGCAGGGGATAGGTGCCTTCTTGTTCGATGGGGTTTTGCGTGGCCAGAACATGGAACGGCACACCGAGTTTACGATGGGCACCGGCGATCGTGACCTCTTTTTCCTGCATGGCCTGCAAGAGCGCGGATTGCGTGCGCGGGCTGGCACGGTTGATTTCGTCGGCCATCAGCAGTTGGCAGAAAATCGGTCCTTCGATGAAGCGGAACGCGCGGGCACCGCCTTCGCAGGTTTCCAGAACCTCGGACCCCAGAATGTCGGCCGGCATCAGGTCCGGGGTGAACTGGATGCGGTTGCCGTCAAGCCCCATGACGGTCGACAGCGTGTCGACCAGCCGCGTCTTGCCCAGTCCGGGCAGGCCGATCAGCACGGCATGGCCGCCGCAGATCAACGCGGTCAATGTCAGGTCGACAACCCTGTCCTGCCCCAGAAAACGCGCTGCAATCGAACTGCGGGCCTGCGCCAGCTTGTCGCCCAAATCCTCGATCCGCGCCACCAGGTCGTCCGTATCCGCCATGACAATTCATCCCTTACCGCTATATCCCTGCATAACAGCACTTATCGCGGAAGACCCCAATGACAAACGAGTCCGGTCCACAAAAGAACGTGACCCCCAGCCCCGAAGGTCTGGCAGAGGCCGCGAACAAGGCGCAAAAAGCAGGCGGTTTGCCGCCGGTCGATAAATGGAATCCTGATTTCTGCGGTGATATCGACATGCGGATCGCCCGTGACGGGACCTGGTTCTACGAGGGCACGCCGATCGGCAGAACCCGGCTGGTGCGCCTGTTTTCAACGATCCTGAAACGCGAGGGTGACGCCTATTTCCTTGTGACTCCGGTGGAAAAGGTCGGGATCACGGTCGAGGATGCGCCATTCGTCGCGATCGATGTGGACCGGCAGGGCGACGATCTGGTGTTTACCACAAACGTCGGTGACCGTGCGGTGGCCGGCCCCGACCATCCGATCCGCATGGCGCGCGACCCGCAGACTGGCGAGCCGTCACCCTATGTGCTGATCCGTCGCAACCTCGAGGCGCTCATCGACCGCAAGAGTTTCTACCGCCTTGTGGATATGGGCGAGGTCAGCTTGCATGACGGCGCGGACTGGTTCGGTGTCCGCTCCGGCGGGGTCTTCTTTGGCTTCATGCCGGCGGCGGAGCTTGTGGGTCTGGATTGATCTGCACAGGTCCTGCGTTCCCGGACCTCGGCTGGTTTTCAGGCCGGACGGCCTGTCGCGACCGGGGTAAACGTCATCGTCACGCGGTAACCGTCATTCTGCGCTTCGCGGTCCAGCGTGGCCGCGATCTGCTGGGCCGATGCATCCATGATCCGCTGACCCAGGCTGGTCATCGCCGCAACCTCGGACGGGGTGTCGGTCTTGCCCACGCCATTGTCGGCACAGGACAGCCGGACAGACCCATCCGGTTCGTACTGGAACGAAATGCTGATTTCGCCCGCGCGATTGTCCGGAAAGGCGTGTTTGATCGCATTGGCGACACATTCGGACAGCACCACGGCGACCGCCGTCGCCTCGGCCGAGGACAACTCGAAATCGGCGATCTTTGATGAGACGCGCACGTTTTCCGGGCAGGTCTGCGACAGATGTGCAAGGATTCCGGACAGGAACGGCTGCATCCGGACACGTGTCACGGCGCTGGACTGGTGCAACTCGCGGTGCAGGGCCACCACGGCGGTCAGACGCCGGTCCACGGCGGCAAAGGCTTCGGTTGCGACGGGGTCAGACACCTTGCTGGCGTAGATCCGGATAAGCGACTGCACGGTCTGCAACGAATTCTTGACCCTGTGGTCCATCTCTCCGCGCAGGATTTCCTGATTGCGCAGGGTGCGGCGCAATTCCAGCTGCGACATGACCTGATTGGCAAGGGTGCGCAGGGCGGTGCGTTGGAATTCTGTCAGCTTGCGCGGCTTGTCATCCAGAACGCACAGCGTGCCGATCGGCAGGCCCTGCGGTGTGCGCAACTGCACGCCTGCGTAAAACCGCATCCCGTGCTCTTCGACGATCAGCTGATTGTCCCACGTGCGCGGATCGTTCAGCGTGTCCTCGATCTCCAGCAGGTCGTCCTGCAGGATCGTGTGGCCACAAATCGCGTTTTGACGGGGGGTACTGTCGGTGTCGGTGCCGACGCTGGCCTTGAACCACTGACGGTCCTTGTCCAGCAGGGACATCAGGGAAACCGGTGTTTCACAGATACGCGACGCGAGATCGACGATATCGTCGAAATCGGATTCCGTCGGCGTCTCGATCATGTCGTAGGCGTCAAGCGCGCTCAGGCGTTGATCTTCGTCCGGGTGCAGCGGTGCCTGCATTGTCTGAATTCCTGTCCACCGGGTCAGCGTACCCATCCCGGCAGCTTTATTTGACCCCAAGGTCGCATGCAATCCGGCAAGGTCGAAAGCGGCGATGCGCCGCTTTCGACCCATGCGTCAGATGGCCGTGCAGATGTATTTCATCTCGAGGTAGTCCTCGATGCCGTGATGGCTGCCTTCGCGGCCCAGACCCGATTGCTTGACCCCGCCAAAGGGCGCGACTTCGGTGCTGATGATGCCCGTATTCACGCCGACGATGCCGTATTCCAGCGCCTCCTGGACCTTGATCACGCGGCTCAGATCCTTGGCGTAGAAATAGCTGGCCAGACCAAAGATCGTGTCGTTCGCCATGGCGATGACCTCGTCCTCGTCCTCGAAGGCGAACAGCGGTGCAAAGGGACCGAAGGTTTCCTCGGTGGCGACCTTCATGTCCTGCGTGGCCCCGGTGACGATGGTGGGTTGGAAAAACTGGCCACCCAATGCGTGCGGCTCACCGCCCAGGATCACCTTGCCGCCCTTTTCGACCGCGTCCTTCATGTGCTCGCGGACCTTGTCGATGGCCTTGGGTTCGATCAGCGGGCCCAGATCGGTCCCGTCCTTCAGGCCGTCGCCGACCTTCATTGCCGCGACCGCGTCCCGCAGTTTGCTGGCAAATTCATCATAGACGCCCTTTTGCACGTAGATGCGGTTCGCACAGACGCAGGTCTGACCATTGTTGCGGAACTTGCAGGCGATGGCCCCTTTGACCGCTTCGTCGATATCGGCGTCGTCAAACACGATGAACGGCGCGTTGCCGCCCAGTTCCATCGAGCATTTCATGACCTGATCGGCGGCCTGTTTCAGCAGGATGCGACCCACCTCGGTCGATCCGGTAAAGGTCAGTTTGCGCACCGCGTGGTTTTCGCAGAATTCCTTGCCCACGCCAGAGCTGTCGTCGGATGTCACGACGCTGAACAGCCCCTTGGGGATGCCTGCCTCTTCGGCCAGTTTGCCCATCGCCAGCGCCGACAGCGGTGTCAGCGACGCGGGGCGCACGACAAAGCCGCAACCGACGGCCAGCGCCGGGGCAACCTTGCGCGCGATCATCGCGTTGGGGAAATTCCAGGGCGTGATCGCTGCCGCCACACCGATCGGCTGTTTGATCACTGTGATGCGCGCGTTTTCCTGATGTGCAGGGATGGTTTCGCCATAGACGCGCTTTGCCTCTTCGCCAAACCATTCCACGAAACCGGCGCCATAGGCGACCTCGCCACGGGATTCGGTCAGGGGTTTGCCCTGTTCGGCGGTCATGATGATCGCCAGGTCCTCTTGGTTGGCCATCATCAGGTCATACCATTTGCGCATCACGCCTGCGCGGTCCTTGCCGGTGCGTCTCGCCCAGGCGTGCCGTGCGCTGTCGGCCGCCGCGATGGCGGTCGCAACTTCGGCCCGGCTCAGGTCCGGGACGGTCGCGATCACGTCGCCGCGGGCGGGGTTTACCACGTCGATGGTCTTGCCGGATGCGGCATCGACCCATTCACCCGCCACATAGGCCTTTTGGCACAACAGGTCGGGGCGTTTCAGCTGGGACGCAAGGTCGGTGGTCTGGTCAAGCATGGTCGTTCCTTTCGGACGCGCGTTTCGGTTGTCATGCATATAGAGCGCGCGGTCGGCGGGGGAAACCGGAACTCTGCACGTCGCGCTGATCCGGTGCGCCCCATCGGGCGGTTATGTTCCGTGGCGCTGGCCGTAGGTCGGCAGGCTGTCGCGGGGGTCAGGTGTGGCATGATAGATGCCGCGCGCAATGGCGCGTGCCATCACCGTCGCGGCCGCATGACCCAATAGAGCCGCATCGGTTGCGGGCCTGTCACCCTGCGACAGCGCAAAGATCAGGTCGCCGTCCATCGGCGTATGGCTGGGGACCAATGCACGGGCGAACCCGTCATGCGCGGCCGTTGCCAGCCGGGTGCATTGCGCCTGCGTCAGGGCCGCGTCGGTTGCGATGATCCCAAGCGTGGTGTTGCGGCTGGCCCCTTTTACCGCGGGGTAGCCCTGCGGATAGGTCAAGGCAGGTCCGTGGCCTCCGAATTCTGCGTTGACTTCCCACGGGGCGGCCCAGAAATGCGCGGTCTCGCCCACCGTGGCTGATCCCAGGGCGTTGACCGCGACCAGCGCCGCTACGGTCGTGCCGTCATCCAGCCGGACAGACGCCTGACCCAGCCCGCCTTTCAGCGTGGCCGTGGTCGCACCGGCCCCCGCGCCGACGCTGCCCAGCCCGGCACCATCGCCTGCGGATTCCAACGCCCGCAAGCCCAGTGCTGCATAGGGGTTGACCTCCCACCCCTTGTCCCCGCCGTTCAACAGATCGAACAGGATCGCTGCCGGCACGATGGGCACCCGCTGGCCGCCCACGTCGAACCCGCGCCCCGCCGCGCGCAATGCATTGGCAACCCCCGATGCCGCATCCAGCCCCAGCGCCGACCCACCCGACAGCACCAGCGCGTCAACGCGTTCGACCAGTTTGTCAGGGGCCAGCAAATCAGTCTCGCGGGTGCCGGGGGCACCGCCCATGACATGCACGCCGCAGACAAAGGGTGCGGCGGCGGTCACGACCGTTACACCCGACATGATCCGGTCGTCCTGTGCATGTCCGACCCGCAGCCCGGGCACATCGGTCAGCAGGTTGCGCACCGTCAGACCGCCACCGTGATATCGCCGAGGTAGGTGAGGTCGGTCGTGTCATCCAGGGTGTATGGCAGTCCGCCGAACGCCAGTTCGGTCAGGATGATCAGCGTATTGTCCCCCGCCAGCCGCAACAGTACGTCGTCCACGCCTTCGGGGTCCAGAAATTCCGCCAATCGGTTGGGGATGTCG
This sequence comes from Loktanella sp. DSM 29012, assembly GCF_900110705.1. Lineage (GTDB taxonomy): Bacteria > Pseudomonadota > Alphaproteobacteria > Rhodobacterales > Rhodobacteraceae > Loktanella > Loktanella gaetbuli. The sequence continues at coordinate 208,510 of NZ_FOEJ01000004.1, forward strand.
TCGTGCACCGCCTCGACCTGTGCGTCGTCGACAAAGGCACCCGACAGTTGCTGGGTCAGGGCGCTGGGCAGTTCCGTGCCCGGCGGCGACAGGCAAAACGCCTCTGCCGCTGCCTGACTGTCGAAATTCGCTCCGAACAGATGCAAACGCATCTGACCTTGCGGTGGAGGGGCAGGGCGGGTCGGTTGCGCGATCCGCGTGCTCTCTGACGGGATCAGCCTGGTTGCGTCCCGCAACCCGCGGCGGGCCAGGTATCGCAGCAGTCGATTGAACAGGCCGGACAGCGTCATCTGATCCACCGTTGCATGTTTTTTGGGCAAAAATCGCGTTGCATGGCCTGACAGTGCCGCGCAGGCGCATCCAAGGCAAGCCACCGGGTAAACGACGTGTGAGGAATTGAAACCCGGCGGCTTGGCGATTTGCCTATCCCGATTGTGATGTTAAAGAGATCAGAAGCTAAAAATTGGTGATTTGGAAAATGAGCGCATATTCGTCCCTGTCTCGTCGTGCCTTTGGGTCCATGCTGCTGGCATCGACCGCGGCGGCCTGTGCCCCGCGCGTTCCCGAAATGCCGGTGCCTACCGCACCGCAATTCCTGCCGGAATACCCCCCCCTGCGCGATGCGGGTTACGACCTGCCGGCGATTCCCATCGAATACACCCAAGGCATCAACCGCCGGATGGAAGGCGTCTATACCGGCGAGGCACCGCGCGGGTCCATCGACGTCGATCCCTACGCAAAATTCCTGTATCATGTGAAAATGGACGGCACCGCCACGCGTTACCCCGTGGGCGTCGGCCGTCAGGGCCGCACCCTGTCCGGGCTGGCCACGATTCAGCTGAAAAAGGCCTGGCCGGGCTGGACACCCACCGCAAACATGATCCGCACCGAACCCGAGGTGTACAGCGATTTCCGCGGTGGCATCCCCGGCGGCCTGCGCAGCCCGCTGGGCGCGCGCGCCCTGTATATCTACCGGAACGGGCGCGACACCTTTTACCGTGTGCACGGCACCAACGATCTGGAAAGCATCGGCAATTCCGGTTCCGCCGGCTGTATCCGCATGTTCAACCAGGACATCATCCACCTGTACAACAACGTGACGACACCGATGACCATCAATATCCGGTCCGAGGCGGAATCCTTGCGTGTCGACCCCGAGTATTTCAACCGGGGCGTGGAACTGCCGCCCAAGATCATCAGTGCGGACGAACTGCTGGGACCAGAGGCCGTGTCCTCTGACCGCGAACCGATGCGGGATGAACTCGCCAGCAACTTCTGATTGCGACCCTTCGGTCACGCCGCCTGACAAAGACGGCGTGACCCGTGCGGCACACTTGGTCCGCGCCCATGCTTTGCCTAACTTATGCCCGACTGGTGGGGCTTGGTGTCCCTTCGGCGCACACAGGCAGGGGACAAGGGCATGGCGAGTTTCGATCAGCAAATCCAGGACAGTCAGGCGCAAGTCGCGGCCGCGCAATCGCAGATTGCCGAAATGACCGCACGCATCGAACGCGCGCGTGCCGATCTGGGCAGTGACGTGGCGATTGATCTGGAAAACGCCACGCTGGACGACGTTCACGCCCAGACCGACCTGATGAACGCCAATATCGCGGAACTGATCATGGGGCTGGACGATGTGACCGCCGGGTTCAGTCGCGATTTCGACGAGATGCGTACGAAAACCACCACGGAAAAACTGATCGGCATTTTCTCGCGCGGCAAGGCTGATTCGATGCGCGAGGAACGCATCCGTCAGGCGTCTATCGATGACAAGCTGCAGGACTTGATTTCCAAATCCGACGTCATCACGCGGCTGCTCAAGGGGCAGCTGACCATGTTGGAGGACCAGAAAACCAAGGTGGACGGGAACCTGCAAGGTACGCTGACAGAGCGCGAGGCGACCGTGGCCGAACTGGAATCGGTCCGCGCGGAAATCGCAGGCATGGATCCCGCGATCATCACGCTTGAAAACAAGATTGCGGTCGAACAGGACACGCAGGCCCGCACCAAACTGGAAAGCGAACTGGCCCAGCTGAACACCCGCTATAACGAACTCGTGCAGGCCGAGCAGGTCCAGCTGGCCAAATCGCAGACGCTGGAACGCTACATCGAAAAGGGCAAAACCTGGATCGACAGCCTGCAAAACCAGGCGGCGACCCAGATGGTGCTGATCAACAAACTGGAAACCGACACCCGCCAGCGGGTCGTGCTGTATGACGCTTTGTCCAAATCGCTGAAAACCGCGCAGCAACAGGACGTGGCGCACCGAATCAACGAGATCGGCGTGAAAACCGACCAAGAGGCGCAGACCGCCATGGCCGCCATCGGGGCCGCAACCAACAACCGGATGGCCGACATGCTGGAGGCACACGGCGATCACATGGTCTTTGCCCGCGACATTCTGGAACAAAAGGCCAAGGCCGATGAGCGGTTCATGCGCCGCTTTGCCCGGATTGCGGAAAAACACGATTCCAACCGTTACGGGCCGCAGGACGTCTAGGGCGGCATGTCGGCGATCACGGCACCACTGGACCATTTCAAGCTGGAGGACACGCGCGTCACCCGGCGCTATTTCGCCAAGTTTCACCGCATCACGCGGCATCTGACCCGTGTCGCCGCAACCTTGCAGGCCGAAGGCGGGCTGGATCGCGCAGAGATCTGCGCCATCGTCAGCTACCTTGCGGGGCTGAACTACAGCTTTACGGCGTTGTCGCACCGTTATCACATGGCAGGCCGTGTGCCCCACGCAGGTCAGCTGACCATCGACCGTATCGAGAGCGGTTTTCCCGTCCATGCGGAACTGATGGACATGGCCGCCGATGCGGCACGCGCGGCAGCCGACCTTGCGGACATGCCATCCGTGGCAGACCTCAAGGGCGCGATGGTGCGCCAGATTACCGGCGATCTGGCCATCCCGACGGACCTGCAATTCACCCTCGCGCGGCGGCTTTATCTGGAAGAACTCGCCAAGGGGCGGCTGTTTTTGCCGCGCAACGATCCGCAATCCGTCTATGTCGCCACCGCCAGCAATGGGCGGCGCCGATTTCTGGTCCATTGGGCCGTCTATGACAGCGAGGTCAATCTGCCCGTCATCTATCTGATGGATGTAGAGGACAGTGGCCGCACAGCCCTGCCCAAGGACGACCGCCGCTGGCCGCAGGCCCGCGCGCATCTGATGGCGCAATCCCTGACGGGTTTGAAACTGCTGACCATTGCGACCGGATTCGATCAGGATTTCGATGACCTGCATCCCGTCCGCCTGCGCCGGTTCCATATCGGGCCGATGTATTCGCACGCCTTTACCCGTCAATCGGGGCCCCTGCGCGATGTGCTGGCGGTGGCCAACAGCCCCGAAGGTGACGACTGGGCGCTGGTCTGGACCGAAGAGGAACTGGTGACCGACCGGGTAGAGAGCGTGAAATCCGGCTGGTTCGGCACGGTGGAGCGACAGATATTTGCCCAGGACCCCTTTGCCGGCGCGGCGCTGGACCGGGGTGCAAGCCGGATGGAACGCAGCCTGATCCTGCCCGCGCGACCCTACCAGGCCCTGGCCGACGCACGACCTGTGGGGTTCGCGGACGTGGTGAAATACGTGGTCTCTGACGATGGCCGGGTGGTGCGCAGACGGTGAGTGCGGATGCCTCCGGCGGGAGTATTTTTGGCAAGATGATGGACATGACATGAGCCAGACCAGCGATCAGGTGGAGTTGCGCGAAAGCGATATCCGCGCGCAATACGGCGCAGCACTTGCGTTGCTGGACGGGTTCGATCACGCGCCGCGTCTGGCGCAGGCGGGTCCTGCGACTGCACCGGAACGGTCGGCGGGCATTGGCACGCGGCGGGCGTTCCGGTCCACGACGCCAGGTCTGGTCACGCGCCGTACCGCACCTGCGGGGGCGGTGTCTTTGCAGGACCGGATCGGGGCGGTCGGTGACGACGCACTGACCACGCCGGTGCAGGCGCAGGTGCTGCAGGCGCTGCGGCGCGCGCTGGCGATTGCCATGGCTGTGGGCGACCAACTGGCCGACCGCACCGGGCTAACCGCACTCAAGGCCGCAAATCTGAACGGAACCCTGTCCGCCGACCGCCGCGTCTCATTCGCCCAAGCGCTGGAGGCAGAGGCGCTGGCCGTGCTTTTCGTATTTGGGTCAGCCACCGCACACCTGCTGGCCGATCGCGCAGGCGGCGAAACGGTGGATCTGTCGCAGATCGACGAGATTTTGACCGACAACGCGCCCCTCGCCGTGAACGGGGTGCTGTGGGAGCTGGACCGCGATATCGCGTCGCTAGCCACGTCAGACGCGACGCTGGTGGCGACGGTTCTGGCCTTTGCCGATGCGCTGCAGGATCAGGTAACCGCCCGTGCGGGCAGCGCCGCCGGGCTGGAGGCGTTTCGTCAGGCATCGTGGCACGTGGCGGCCGATGATTTCGCCCTGCGCGGTTTCACCCCCGCCCGTGCACGGCGCAGCACCCCGCTGACGATGGCGTTCAAGAAACCCCACGAGGTCATCGGCAATCACATCGCTAAGGCGCAGGCCATGCGGCTGGCCAAGATGCTGATGGCCTATGACTTTGACCGGCGGCTCAATCCCTTTGCCGAATTGGGCGGTTTCATCTTTACCTTTATGGGGGACGGTGCGCCGGGCACGGGGAAAACCACGCTGATCCAGATGATGGCGGGACTGATTGCAGGCTATTGCGAAACGGCAGGTTATGCGTTCCGCTACCAGAACCTGTCGACCGAGAATATCGACAGCTATCAGGGCAAATCGGGCCAGAATGCCAAGGCCTTCGTGGACAACATCCTCGACCCCAATGTCATCGGGTTCGGCACCATCGACGATATCGACCAACTGGCGGGCAAACGCGGTGACCGCCAGTCCAGCGCGGGGCAGCTGGAAATCACCGCCGTGCTGATGGATGCCTTTGCCGGTGCGGGCACCGTGGTGCGCGGCAACTGCACGTTCGGGCTGTTTTCGAATTTTCCTGAAAACGTCGACGACGCGCTACGCCAGCGGGCGGGTGCGCGGTTTCTGGTAGATGGGCCGCAAACGCAGCACGATTACATCGACATCCTGCATCTGCTGCTGGGGAAAAAACATGATATTCCCCTGGGCGACCATGACCTATATGCCGCGCAGGCGATACAGCGCGCCGTCGCCGCCAGCTATGCCAGCCATGCGCGGCCCAAGGACGCGACCTTGGAAAACGTGTTCGACCGCGTACAGGACCGGATCGGTCCGCTGGACACGATTGCGAAACTCGGCACCTACCTCAAGGCGATCCAGGAGGCCGACGCCCGTTTCACCGGTCGCGCGATCAAGAACATCACCGATGCGGTCAAGGTGCGCGCGATGGATTTTGAGCTGCCCGACGACTGGATGGAGGACCCCGAGCTGTTCCTGTTTCAGGACTATGACACGAAAATGGGGATGATCTCGGAGTTGCGCAAACCGATCACGCCGGAAACGGTGTTGCAGGAAATCAACCGCTACGCCGACAGCGAATTCCGATATGCCGACAAATCCGACGCCGTGGCCATCGACACCGCCGTGCGCGAGATGGAACGCATGGCCGAGGCACGCCGCCGATTCGCGGCAGGCGGTGCCGCATGATCGACAGCCTGCTGCTGCCTGCGATGGTGCTGGCGCTGCTGGCATGGCTGGTACCGAAACTGTTGTCGATGCTCTTGCCCGAGGGCATCAGGCCACTGGTCCTGAACGGCGCGCTGTCGTCGGTGATCCTGTGCGTGATCACGGGGGGCTATTTCATGGCGCTCTATGTGATCAGCGGGATACCGTTCGACCGTATCCTCGACCTTGGCATCTTGGGCAATGTCGTCTTTTTTGGCAAGCTGGCCATGTCGACCGCATTGATCTGGGGGCCGATCATGGTGCTGTCATTGGCGGGTTTGCCGCGGACCTGGGTGGATGTGGTTTGGTAGGGGTGTCGGCATGCATCGCTTGATTGCGCGGGGGTTGATGTTCGGCAACCTCGTCGCGGTTGACAGTCCGGTGCTGGTGGCGCGCTACAACCGCGCGCTGGCGGCACTGACAGGGCGGACAACTGCGCTGGATCGGTTCCATATCGATATATCCGGGTTCAGTCCCGAAATCGGCGAAGAGCTGGGCGACCCACGCTACCTCAATCCGCGGGGGCTGAACCGTCAGTTCATCCTGTTGACCACCGATCAGGCGCGCGCGCCGCTGCTGGATGCGACCTTTTCGATCAGCAGGCAGATTTTGCGGCAGTTCATCACCGACAATCACGCGACGCTGTACACGCTGACCGCTCAGGACGCTGTGGCGGGTGAATTGCTGAATTCCGTCTATAAGGCCGAGGCCGCGGCACAGCTGTTCGATATCCGTCGCATACGGATCACCGCCGACACCACCGCTGGAACGATCGCCAACGCACAGGCGCTGGGGGCGCTGATCGACGCGTTCACGACGCGTCCCGACGGCTGGTATGATGACGTATTGATCGCGCAGATGATCGATCTGGCGCAAAAGACCGGGGACGTGTCGCGGCATCCGCTGCGCCTGACCCAGAACGAATACGTTGCTTCTGATTTCTGGACTGCACATTTCGGCGGGCTTTATGTGTTTCGGGACGTGACCCATCCTGCCGCGATCGCCGTTGACCCCGATCAGGCGCTGGGCGATCTGCCGATCCTCAGTCAGCTGGATTTCAACGACCGGGCGGCGATTGCACAGTTCCTGTCCGAAAACGATCTGGCGGTGCCTGTGGCGCAGGACCGCAGCGCGCGGACCGTTGCGATCCTGCGGCACAAGATGGACCAGATCACGGCCCATACCGCGGCCATGGCGGGCGAGGCGCTGGATGTGGTGACCAGCCGCGACATGCATGCCCTGGCGCGGCGTCACGCACAGGCCTTGCCGCAGGCGTGGTACGGGCTGGCCGCACTCTTGCGCTGGGCGGCCGATGGCGGGCCCTGGCCGCGCATCACTTCCGACGATCCGGCTTATTTCTATGTGATGCGCGCCCGTCCCGGCCCGCAGGCGGATCTGGTGAACATGATGCTGGCCGAACTGTCGCCGCTGGATGCCCGCCAGTTGTTCATCTGTCATAAACGTGCGTTTTACGCAGCCTACGCGGGCTGGCCGGACCCGATGCGCGACTACGTGGCAAACATGCTCGAACGTGATTATCTGGGGAACAAGGCGCAGGTGCGCGACCAGTTGTTCGGTGACACGTCACGCCGGTCGGGGCCGCCGCCGCTGCCCGCCCGCCGTGGCCCATGGGGATAGTGAGGACCAAATGGCCTTTGTCAGACTGCTTGTTTTTGCACTTGTCGGCCTGACGGTCGTGTATTGGTCACTGTCGCTGTATTCCGCGTCGCTGCGACGCGAACGGCTGGAAGACGACTATGACGCCAACCCGGTGCCGGGTCAGACCCGCGAGGCCTATGTCGCCGCAGGAATGGCAACCTATCGCAAGGGCCTGCGGCCCAAGCTGCTGCTGGGCGTCTATGTCGTGCCGATTGTTGTCGTGTCGGTGATCATCTATGTGGTGAACAACAACTAAGGGGGCGTCATGCGCGCGATATTCTTCTTTCTGCGTCTGTTGCCCATTCTGATATTGGGCGGTTTCCTGCATTACGTGCTGCCGCAGCATGACACCGTCCAGATCACCTCGACCGAGGTGATCCGCACGGATTTCAGCAATCTGAACCGGATATTCTATGCCCAGGCTGACAATGGCGGTGTCGAACAGGCCACCCGCGACCTGCGTCTGATCAACACGACCAAGGTGCGCACCTATCTGCTGGGGTTCATTCCGACCGACCGGACCGAGGTCATGGTCTACCGCAACGAGGACACCGGCTGGATCTGGCCACCCTATTTCAAGTTCGACAGCGCCGATCTGCAGGCCGAGGCATCGGCGGCCGCCCGTGCAGATGGCTGGTACAGCATCACGCATTATGGTTGGCGTAACCGTTGGCTGTCGATCTATCCCAACGCGGTGCGGATCACGCCGGTTGATGGCCCGAACCCCGGCATCGTGCCGTGGTTCAATATCTTTTTCTTCAGCTTTCTCTTTGTCGCCTTTTTTGTTGTGCGCGGCATGTGGCGGCAATTCCGCGAAAGGATGATCGATCCGTCAATCGATGCGGCAGAACACCAGTTCGACGAGGCCCGCGCAGGGTTGGCTCAACGCCGCAGCGGATTGCGCCGCTGGCTGGACAGCTGGAAATCCAAGGACCGTCAGTGAGGGCAGGACTGGGGCGCTGCCCCAGACCCCGGGATATTTACGACCAGAAGAAGTCTGGGCCTCAGGCCCCGTAGGGCACCCAGATCGTTTTGACCTCTGTTGCATGGTTCAGGATGTCGCGCGTGTGATCCTGCAACGGATCGAACGGCCCGGTCCAGGTGCGTTTGAGATTACCCGCGCTGGCCGCCTCGATCATCTGCGCGTGGCCGGACAGGCCCCAGACCGCGTCCAGATCAAGGTGCCGCGCCATGGGTTCTGCCAGATCGGCATGGGCACCGGTCAGGATATTCACCACGCCGGCTGGCACGTCTGAAGTATCCAGCACCTGGTAGAAATCGGTGGCAATCAGAGGAAACGCCTCTGACGCAGCCAGTGCCACGCGGTTCCCCATCGCAATCGCCGGGGCCATCAGGCTGACCAAGCCAAGCAAAGGCTGCGCATCCGGGCACAGGATGCCGATCTTGCCTACAGGTTCCTTCATCGCCAGTGCCACGCCGCGTAGCGGGACGCCTTTGACCTGGCCATCGTATTTGTCGGCCCAGGCGGCAGCGCTGAACAATCGGTCGATAGAGGCCGCGACCTCTGCCTTGCCGTCCTTGCCGGTCATATCCTTGATGCGGTTGGCGAATTCATCCGCGCGGGCTGACAGGTTTTCGCCGATGTAATACAGAATCTGCGCGCGCAGATGGCCCGTGGTCCGCGACCAGCCGCTGGCAGCATTCATCGCCTCGACCGCATTGCGCAGGTCCTTGCGGTTCGACAGGCTCGCATGTCCCAGCAGCTTGCCCTTGGGGCCGTAGACCGCACGGGAATAGCCGCCGTCAGGTCGCGCCTGTTTGCCACCGATGTACAGCTTGGCCGTGCGGTCCAGACCCTCTGCTGTGCCGTCACCGGTGTAGGCTGCGACAGCCGCTGGCGATTTGGTCGCATTAGCGGGTCTGGTATAGCCGCCCAGCCCCTCCCAGCCGCCTTCGCGGCCAAAACCGCTTTCGCGGACCCCGCCAAAAGGGGCTGCGGCATCCATCATGTTGGTGCCGTTGATCCAGACGATCCCCGCGACCAGTTTTGGTGCGAGGTCGAGCGCGAGGTTCACGTTCTCCGACCAGACCGACGCGGCAAGACCGTAGGCGGTGTTGTTCGCGATCTCGACCGCCTCAGCCGGTGTCCGGAACGTGGTCGACACCAGTACGGGGCCAAAGATTTCCTGTTGCATCAGCGGTGATGCCGGGGCCAGGCCGCTGATAAGTGTCGGCGGGTAATAGCAGCCGGCTGGTACGGCAGTCTGGTAGACCTCGCCATCGGTATTCGCCGCAACCATGTCGCGCACGCGGGCCAGTTGGTCAGGATGCACCATGGCACCGATGTCGATGCATTTATCCAGCGGATCGCCGATGCGCAGGCTGTCCATGCGGGCGCGCAGCTTGGCGTGGAACACATCCGCGATGCCCTCCTGGACCAACAGGCGCGACCCAGCACAGCAGACCTGGCCCTGATTGAACCAGATGGCATCGACCAGACCTTCCACCGCGCTGTCGATGTCGGCGTCGTCGCACACGATGTAGGGGCCCTTGCCACCCAGCTCGAGCGACAGCGCCTTGCCGGTACCGGCGGTGGCCTCGCGGATGCGGCGACCCACGGCGGTGGACCCGGTGAACGCGACCTTGTCCACGTCGGCCGTCACGATCATCTCGCCCACGGCACCGTCGCCCGTCACGATGTTCACGACGCCTGCCGGCACGCCGGCCTGACCGCAGATATCCGCAAACAGCAGGGCCGTCAGCGGCGTCCATTCGGCTGGTTTCAGGACAACCGTGTTGCCCATCGCCAGCGCCGGCGCGATTTTCCAGGCCAGCATCAGCAGCGGGAAATTCCACGGGATCACCTGACCGCAAACGCCCAGGGCTGCGCGGTCCGGCATCTCGGTCCCCATCAACTGGGCGTAGCCCGCGTGGTGATAGAAATGGCGTTGTGCCAATGTGACGTCGATATCGCGCGCCTCGCGGATCGGCTTGCCGTTGTCCAGCGTTTCCAGCACCGCAAAGAGCCGCGCATGTTTCTGCAACAGCCGCGCCAGCGCATAGAGCACCCGCGCGCGGGCCGCACCATCCTTGGCCCATGCGGTTTGCGCCTTGCGCGCGGCCTTGACGGCGGCATCGACATCCGCCTGTGTGGCCTGCGAGACCTGTGCCAGCGTCTGACCGGTTGCAGGGTTCACCGTCGCGAACAGATCGCCCGGTGCCGTCCAGGCCCCGCCGATAAAGTGACCGAAATCACCCTTTTCAGCCAGCCAGGCGTAGGCTTCCTTGGCGCTCTCGGGGGCAGGGCCGTACTCCATCGTCTCAAAGATCTCCTTGACGGTCATCGCTGAACCCCTGTCATCATCTTGCCAAAAATACTCAAAATACGACGGTCATGCCATCGCGTGACGCCATCCGGCAGAGTAGCTGCCGCTGACGTGATGTTCCAATTGCCGTTCGATATCGCCCAGCAGGGACGATGCGCCAAAGCGGAACAGATCGGGTTGCAGCCAGCGGTCGCCCAGCTCGTCCTTGATCATGGACAGATAGACCAGCGCGTCCTTGGCCTTGGAAATGCCGCCGGCGGGTTTGTAGCCGACGCAAATCCCTGTCGCCGCATGATAGTCGCGGATCGCGCGGATCATGGTGAGGGTCACGGGCAGGGTGGCGTTGACGCCTTCCTTGCCGGTGGAGGTCTTGATGAAATCGGCACCTGCCATCATGCACACCAGCGAGGCGCGGGCGACGTTGCGCAGTGTGCCCAGCTCGCCCGTGGCCAAGATCGCCTTGACGTGGGCCGCGCCGCAGGCGGCGCGCATCTGCGCCATTTCATCGTAAAGCGCCTGCCAGTTTCCGGTCAGCACATGGCGGCGGCTGATGACGATGTCGATTTCCTGCGCACCGGCGGCGACGCTTTCGCCGATTTCGGCCAGCCGCAGGTGGAACGGCGACAGACCCGCCGGAAATCCGGTGGACACGGCGGCAACCGGGATACCGGACCCGGCCAAAGCATTGACAGCCACCGGCACCATGTCGTGATAGACGCAAACCGCCCCCGTAGTCAGGCCGGTCATCCCCAGCGCATCCAGCAGCGGGGCGGACACCGGCTGGCGGGCCTTGGCGCACAGGCGGCGCACGCGGGCGTCTGTATCGTCACCCGCGAGTGTCGTGAGGTCGATCAGGCTGACAGCCTTGCACAGCCAAGCGGCTTGATAATCCTTTTTCACGCTGCGACGGCCCGGCAGGCTGGCGGCGCGCCGCTCGATTGCGGAGGTATTCGCCTGAGCGCGCATCACCCAGTCCATGTCCAGCGGCATTCCGGGATTGCGGGGCAGATGCACCTGCGGCAGGTGCGCTGTGGTGGTGTCTTGCAGGGTCACGGGCGGCCTCGTCAAATGTTTGCGAAACCGTGGCACGGGCGGGCCTGCGGCGCAAGGTTTGACCGAATGGTCAAAAGGCGTCGACGCAGCGTCAGGGAGGTGACGAGGCGGGCATTTGCCGATACAGCAGGCCAAACAACGCCGGAGCGCCCCATGAGTTTTGATCGCAGCCTGAAAATCGCCCCTTCGATCCTGTCGGCGGATTTTGCCAATTTCGGTGCGGAAATCCGCGCGATCGAGGCGCAGGGCGCCGATTGGGTGCATGTCGACGTCATGGATGGCCATTTCGTGCCGAATCTCACTTTTGGCCCGCCTGCGGTCAAGGCGTTCCGTCCGCATGTGAAAACGGTGATGGACGTGCATCTGATGATCTCGCCGGTGGATGCCTACATCGACGCCTACGCCGATGCGGGGGCCGATATCCTGACGGCGCATATCGAGGCCGGACCGCATATTCACCGCACGCTTCAGGCGATCCACGCGGCGGGGATGAAGGCGGGCGTGGCCCTGAACCCCGGCACCCCGGCCGAGGCCGTGGCCGATCTGCTGGATATGGCCGATCTGATCTGCGTGATGACGGTGAACCCCGGTTTCGGTGGGCAGAAGTTTATCGACATGACGGCCAAGGTGGCCAAGCTGCGCGCCATGATCGGCGACCGCGCGGTGCACATCGAGATTGACGGTGGTGTTGATCCCGTGACCGCTCCGTTGGTGCGGGCGGCTGGCGCCGATGTGCTGGTCGCAGGCTCTGCCGTGTTCAAGGGCGGATCGGTCGACAAGCCGGAGGTTTACGGCGCGAACATGCAGGCCATTCGCGCCGCCGCAGGCTGACGGCGGGACGCCGCTGTTTCGCTGACGCGAAAGACGCCCCGCCCGCCGACCCGCTATGCGCTGATCGTCACGTCGTCCGTGTGATCGAGGTAGACCAAGCCGCTGCCAGGCAGCGTCAGCGTGCCGTCTGCCAGCGTTGCATGATGCGGGCCTGTGATGCCGGCAGCACCCGCGACCTGCAATGTCACCGCATCGGCGCGGAGGTTGAACAGGCAGGTCAGATGCCGACCGTCCACGCTGCGCCGCAGGCCCAACACGGGATCGGGCAGGTCGAGGAACGTCGTCTTGCCGCGCGTCATGCAGGGATGTTCCCGGCGGAACGCGATGATGTCACGGTAGAAATGCAGCACACTGTCGTTTGCGGCCTCTTGCAGGTCGACCGCATGCGCCGCCTGTGGTGCCTTGATCGGCAACCAGGGTGTGCCATCGGTAAACCCGGCGTTGGGGGCATCCGACTCCCAGACCATGGGCGTGCGGCAGCCGTCGCGACCCTTGATCCCCGGCCAATAGCGGATCGCCTGCGCGTCGGTCAGTTCATGGTATTCCATGACGGTTTCCAACTGGCCGAGTTCTTCGCCCTGATAGATACCGATGGTCCCTTCAAAGCTGAACAGCATCGCGGCCGACAGACGGGCCATCGCATCCTCTGACACCGCGTATTTCGACCAGCGCGACACATGGCGCACGACGTCGTGGTTCGAGAATGACCATTCGGGATGACCATCCGGCGCGCCCGCCTGAAAGCTTTCGATGCAGTTGCGGAAATGCGCAGGCGTGAATTCATCCGACAGCATGGCAAAGCTGTAGGCCATGTGCAGCCGGCCGTTGCCCTTGGTGTAATCGGCCATCAGGTCGATGCTGCGCTGGCCGTGGTCGCCCACTTCGCCCACCATCATGATCTCGTCATACTGATCGGTCAGCGCCCGCAGCCGTTCGATGAACAACACGTTTTCGGGGCGGTTCTTGTTATAGATGTTGTCCTGCATGCCAAACAGGTCGGATGACATGACGATCATCCCCTCGGGGCGCGGGGCAGGGGGATTGGATCTCAGTTGCGCGTCGTGAACGTAGTAGTTGACGGTATCCAGACGGAACCCGTCCAACCCGCGATCCAGCCAGAATTTGCAGGTGTCCAGAATGGCATCCTGCACATCGGGGTTGTTGAAATTCAGGTCCGGTTGGCTGGTCAGGAAATTGTGCTGGTAATATTGCCGCCGGGTTGCGTCGTATTCCCACGCGGGTCCGCCAAAATGGCTGTGCCAGTTGGTGGGCGGGCTACCGTCCTCCAGCGGGTCGGCCCAGACGTACCAGTCGGCCTTTGGGTTGTCGCGATCCTTGCGCGATTCGATGAACCACGGGTGCTGGTCAGAGGTATGCGACAGCACCTGATCCACGATCACCTTCAGCCCCAGATCATGGGCGGTTTTCAGCATCTCGTCAAAATCGTCCAGCGTGCCGAACAGCGGATCGATGTCGGTATAGTTCGACACGTCATAGCCCATGTCGGCCATCGGCGAGGTAAAGATCGGCGATAGCCAGATGCAATCCACGCCGAGCAAGGCGATATGCGGCAGGCGGCGGGTGATGCCGGGCAGGTCGCCCACGCCGTCACCTGTGCTGTCCTGATAGGACCGGGGATAGATCTGGTAGATGACGGCGTCGCGCCACCATTCTCGCGTGCTCATGTAGGCCTCCGATGAAACGTGGTGTCAGGGCGGTGGTAGCGCAATCACAAATCCACGCAAGGCCCGCCGCACGCTTTGCCTTGCATGGCACCGCGCGAGAAAGCACAACGTTGCAAAACGAGGGATGATGATGACGGAACGGAAAAAGGCACCGCTGTGGTTCAGCGTGACGATCATGCTGGGATTGCTGTGGAACGTGTTTGGCGTGATCCAGTTTCTGGGCGGCATGGGTCGCACCGCCGATGATTATGTGTCGCAGGGCATGACCGCTGCACAGGCTGCGCTGATGGCGAACCAGCCACGCTGGGTCGAGGCGGCCTTTGCGCTGGGTGTCCTGTTCGGTGTGATCGGCTGCATCCGCGTGCTGCAACGCGCGCAGGGCGGGGTGGTCCGGTTTGCGCTGTCCGTCGTGGCGCTGTGCGTGATGATCGCGGGCAATGCCGCCTACGGCCTGTTCGCCGTCATGGGGCCGGAACGGCTGGCCACGATGCTGTTCACGCTGATGGTGGCGCTGATCCTGCTGGGCTGTGCCGCCTACGCCCGTCGCCACGACATCATTCCATAGGGGGCTGACATGGCCATTACGCCCGTCGCAGACATGGTTGCCGCCGCCCGCGCGCGGATCACGCAGATCCCGGCGACCGAGGCCCTGACCCTGACCGACGACCCTGACGTGGTGTTCGTCGACTTGCGCGATGTGCGCGAACGCAGGAACGGCTATGTCCCCGGTAGTTTCCACTGTCCGCGTGGCATGGCTGAATTCTGGGTCGATCCGGCCAGCCCGTATCACAAGGATATCTTTGGGCAGGACAAACGGTTCGTTTTCTACTGCGCCTCGGGTTGGCGGTCGGCGCTGACGGTTGCGACCTTGCAGGACATGGGGTTCGTTGCGTCCCACATCACCGAAGGGTTCGGCGGCTGGACCGCCGCCGGCGGCCCGGTGGCACACCCCGAACCGCGCGATTGAACTGCGGCCTGTGACCGCCTAAACCACGCTTCATACGACACGAGGGGTCATGATGCGCGTATTGGTCACCGGCGGGGCAGGCTACATCGGTAGCCATACATTGATCGAACTGCTGGGGCAGACGCACGAGGTCTGCGTGCTGGACAATTTCACGAACGCGAAACCCGTTGTCCTTGACCGGGTGCGCAGCCTGACCAACGGTAAGGTGTCCTGCGTCACCGGCGATATCCGTGATGCATCCGCACTTGATGCTGTGATGACTGATTTCGCGCCCGAGGCGGTGATTCATTTCGCGGGTCTCAAGGCCGTGGGCGAAAGCGGGCGCAAACCCGTCGACTACTACGACGTGAACGTGGCGGGCACATTGGCCCTGCTGCATGCGATGGACCGGCACGGTGTGCGGCGCATCATCTTTTCCAGTTCTGCCACAGTCTATGGCGAACCCGAATACCTGCCCTACGACGAGGCGCACCCAACCAACCCGATGTCGGTCTATGGCCGCACAAAACTGATGGCGGAACACGTGCTGACCGACTGGGCAGCGGCCAACAGTCAGGCCAGCGCCGTGTTGCTGCGATATTTCAACCCCGTGGGGGCCCATGCTTCGGCCCGGATGGGCGAGGACCCGGCCGATTATCCCAACAACCTGATGCCGTTCATCGCACAGGTTGCCGTGGGCAAGCGCGATCAGTTGCAGATCTTTGGCGATGATTACGACACGGCCGACGGCACGGGGGAACGCGATTATATCCATGTGGTCGATCTGGCCCGCGCTCATGTCGCGGCACTCGACTATGCGGCCGGGCACACGGGTGCACGCGCGTTCAACATCGGCACCGGTCAGCCCTACAGCGTGATGCAGATGGTGACCGCCTTTCGCCGCGCCTCTGGGCAGGCGATCCCCACGTCCATCGCCCCGCGTCGTCTGGGCGATATCGCGAAAATGCAGGCGGATGCGTCGCGTGCGCAGGCCGAACTGGGATGGCAGGCCACGCATACGCTGGACGACATGGCCGCCAGCACCTGGGCCTGGCAAAGCGCGAACCCTGACGGCTACGGCGACTGAACCTGCCATAGTCTTACCATCGTGACATTCGGTCGCAGGACGCAGGAACATTCCTGCGCCCCGCGCATTGTATCCACAATGAATGTTTCGTGAGGACGACGTGACCGCCCGGCGGTCATGCGCTCGCGCAGCCGAAAGGATAGTACGATGGCAGACGCCAAAACAGAGATCGATGACGCCGTGAACGACGCCAAGGCCCAGGCCAAGAGCGTGGTAGAGGACGTCAAGGAACATGCCAAATCCGTCGCAGAAGATGCGCGCGAAACGGTCAAGTCCGAAGTTACTGCCCGCGCCAAGGCCGCCCGCAGTGCGGCCGCAGGCGAGGTGAACAACGTCGCCGCAGCCCTGCGCCGCGCCGCTGACGAAAGCCGCGACGGCAGCCCGCAGGAACGCACCTTTGGACAAATTGCCAATTCGCTGGCAGATGTGTCCGAAACCATCGGCAACAAGGATCTGGGAACGGTTGTCAGCGACGCCGGCAATTTTGCACGGCGTCATCCACTGACATTCCTCGCCGGTGCCGCACTGGCTGGTTTCGCCATCAGCCGCTTTGCCAAGGCGTCCGAACGTCACGACGACTACGGCACGGACTATGGGCGCGACACTGATCCCGACGATATCGTCGGTCGGGGGTAACCCATGCAGACATCCAAGGACCCGCGCAGTACAGGTTCGCTGCTGTCCGACGTATTGAACAGCATCGGCAACCTGTTGCGCCAAGAGGTCGACCTGGCCCGCGCCGAGGTTGACGAAAACCTCAAACGCGCAGCCCGCGCGCTCGCGCTGATTGTCGTCGGGCTGGTACTTTTGTTCATCGCCTTGACCGTTCTGGTCACCACTGCCGTCAGTGCCCTGGTGCTGGCGGGCGTGGCCGAAATACTGGCGACGCTGATCATCGGTGTCATCACGCTGGTGGCTGCGGTCATCTTTGCCGTAATCGGGGTCAAGCGTCTGAAGCTGGCCAGCCTCGCACCTTCGCGTGCGGCACGGAACATCAAACGTGATGCCGCGATGATGAAGGAGGCCTACAATGACCGCTGACAATCGCACCCCGGCCGAAATCGAAAAGGAAATCGAGGCAGAGCGCGCGCGCCTGACCCGCGATCTGGACGCCTTGCAGGATCGGCTGACCGTCGATGGCCTGATGGACGAGGTGCGCCAGCAGGTCCGCAGCCAGATCGACGAGCTGCAACGCAGCCTGCGCGGTCAGGTGGTCGAGGTGACGGGCGTGGTCGGTGCCGAACTGCGCACGCAGTTGACGCGGGCCGGAACGACCATTTCCAGAACCACGCGCAAGAACCCTTGGCCGCTTGCGGTGACGGGACTTGGCCTTGCCTGGCTCGCCTACAGCGCGTTGAAACCCGAACCCAAACGCCGCGTCGGCTATGCGCCGACCAAATCCGCGCCAGTGCGCGGCGTGACGGATTATGACCTGTCGCCTGCGGATATGGCGGCGGCTGAACTGGAGCGCGATGCGGACCGCTGGGCCCGCGATACAGCGGCCCTGGGGGTCGCACCGACACCGATACAGGATCCGCGCCCGTCCTGGGCGCGTGCCGATGATGAACTGACGACGCGCAGCAACGCTGGCGCGACAGAAAGGAACTGACATGACCGATACACGTCCCACCCCCGCAATGGTGCCCGGCACCCCCGGCGACACCGCATCTGACACCAACAGCCGCATCGACGATCTGCGGCACCGTCTGGCCGAAGGCACCGAACATCTGTCCGAGGCGGCCCGCGCCCGTGTGGTCGCGGCCCGCGAACGCGCCATCAGCGCCCAACGCAGCGCACGCCGTGCGATGCACGACGGGTCGGATGCGGCGACCGATCTGTTCGACCGGCAACCGCTGGTGATCGGCGCATTGGCCTTTGCGCTGGGTGCCGCCGTTGCGGCACTCTTGCCCAAGACGCGCACCGAAAATTCCTATCTGGGCGCGCAGCGCGATGCCCTGATGGACGAGGCCGAGCGCATTTTTCAGGAGGAAAGCAGCCGCGCCCGCGCCGCGCTGGACACGGCGCAGACCGAAATGACATCAGCGGCACGCGATGTGACAGACACGGCAGCCCGTGCGGCACGATCCGCCGTCGATGACGCGGCAGAGGCGGCCAAGGATGCCGCACACGAGGTCGAAACCAAGGCGCGATCTTCGGCCAAAGAGGTCAAGGCCAAGACAAAATCTGCGGCCAAACACTAAGCCGCGAAAAAAGGGGCGCTGCGGATGACCGCAGTGCCCCTTTTCTTTATCCAGCCCAGCTGAAATCGACCGCCGAGAAACGATCCTTGTAGTCCAGTTGCGCAACCCATGCCGCCTTGTCGATGATCCTGAAATAGGGCCGCGCAATTTCCAACGCGCCGCGTTTTTGCAGGTTTCGCAACAGCCGGTTCACATAGATATCCGTCAGGCCCAGAACGTCGCCAATCTCTTTTTGTGACAGCGGCATGGGGAATCGGTCCGATCCCTGCTCGCTGACCTGATCGGTCTTGGCCTGCACGGTCAGCAGGAAATGCATCAGACGATCTTCGGCGGAATAGCGGGTCACCGCATGCAGCCGGTCCAGCAGCGTCACGGAATCAAGGCTCGCCATCGACAGCAGCATTGCAAAGATTCGCGGGTTTGTGCGCGCAAGGTCGCCCAGTCGTTTGCGACTGATCAGACTGACGGTGCCATCGGTCTGCATCGTGGTCTGGTACAGCGCGCTGCTGAAACCCAGTTCCGACAATCCGACCACTTCGCCCGCCATGAACAGCTGCGCGATGGTCGTCTGGGAACCCGACATGATGCGTGTGATTGCAAGACCCGACCGGATGATCGCAATGCGGTCGTCGGGTGATCCGGGCGCGAAAACGGTCTGGCGTTTGGCCAGTTGGGTCGGGTTCTGTTCCAGCGCCGCGAGTGCCGCACGGTCGGACAACGACAGCTCTGCAAGATGGGTCATCCGCGTCAGGAACGCGCTTTGTCCAGAAGTTTTCATGATTTTCGAATCCAGTATATCGGCTGGCCACCGCGAAAACGGCGACTGGCGGGGGCAATCTCTTAAGCGTGTTGTAGGCAGGGCAAAAGTGTCACGGTATTAACTAGATTAAACTGGTCTAGCTTTTTTGCAGGATCGATGGTTGACGTTGCGGCAGTTAACGCCCTGGTGATCGGGTGCGGCATCTGGTCATCTGGGATCAAGGGGGGCATGGTGTGGTCAAATCCCCAGCGACTGCGACCGATTCCATGACCGAACTCGCCACGCTCGACCTGCGCAGGCTCTATCTGTTTCTTGATTTCGACGGCACGTTGGTCGACCTTGCGCCGACACCTGATGCAATCCATGTCCCCGACGATTTGCCGACGCTCTTGGCGGGTCTGCATGACCGGACGCAGGGACGGCTTGCAATCGTGTCAGGCCGCGAGGTGGCGCAGATCGCGCATTTTCTGCCGACGTTTCCCGGTGCAATCTATGGCGCGCACGGGGCGGAATCCCGGGTGGAGGGCGTCGACCGGCCCCATCCTTTGGCGGGCAGCGCGACGGTGGCCGCCGTGCAGGCCGCCGCCGCCGATCTGGTCGCGACCGATCCGGCACTGCTGCTGGAACGCAAGAAAACGGGCGCTGTCGTGCACTACCGCGCGGCCCCGACCAAGGGGTCGGCGGTCCGGGCTGCACTGTCGGACATGATCGCAGGCCATCCTGATCTGGTCCTGCACGCGTCGAAAATGGCTTGGGAAATCCGGCCTGCCGACGCGTCCAAGGCCGGTGCCGTGCAGGCCTTGATGGACGGGCAGCCCGATGACGTCCGACCCGTGGTGATCGGTGATGACACAACAGACGAAGAAGCGATGGAGGTCGCCCAGACCATGAACGGAATTTGTATCAGGGTAGGCGAGGGTGACACCATCGCCCCGCACCGATTGGATGCACCGTCGGATGTTCACGCGCTGTTGCGGCGCTGGGCTGTGCAGCCATGACCGGGCGGCTGGTCGTCGTCTCGAACCGCGTCCCGTCTGACGGGCCGCCGTCCGGGGGATTGGTTGTTGCGCTGCATGATTGTCTGCGGGCAACGGGCGGGCTGTGGTTCGGCACCTCGGGTCGGATCACCGATGATCCCGACGACAGCTTTGCCCAGGTGCAGGGTGACGGCTACACCATGCGGACCTTTGACCTCAGCCCGGCCGAACAGCAGGGCTATTATCTGGGCTATGCCAATTCGGTGCTCTGGCCGCTCTGTCACCGCAGGGCGGACCTGATGGCGCTGAACGCGGGCGACTACGACACCTACATGCAGGTGAACCGGCGACTGGCGCGGATGATGGCGGCAGAACTGCGCCCCGATGACCGCATCTGGATTCACGACTATCACTTCCTGCCGCTGGCCGATTGCCTGCGCGCCGAAGGCGTCACCGCGACCATCGGCTATTTTCATCACATCCCGTTCCCCGCGACACACGACATGATGGCCCTGCCGCAGCATGACCTGTTTCCGCGCTGGATGGCGGGGTTCGACCTGTTCGGCCTGCAAACGCAGCGCGACGTGGCCGCGGCACTGGAAATGCTGCGTGGCCTGCCGGGGGCCGAGCTGCTGCGCGACGGCACGATTTCCTATCGCGAGCGCCGGTTCGAGGTGCGCAGCTTTCCCATCGGGATCGACGCCGCGGCCTTTGCCGAAGAGGCCGCCCGGATCGACGGTCGCGCACTGCTGAACTTTGCCCCCGACGAACGGCTGGTAATCGGGGTCGACCGGCTGGATTATTCCAAGGGGCTGGATAACCGCTTGCGCGCCTTTGGCCGTTACCTGCGTGACCGCGCCGAGGATGCGCCCAAGGCGTCGCTGCTACAGATTGCGCCACCCACGCGCGAAGAGGTCGATGCCTACCAGCAGATCCGCGAGGATCTGGAACGCACCGCCGGCAAGGTCAACGGCCTGCATTCCGATCTGGGATGGACGCCCATCCGCTATATCCACAGCGGCGTGCCGCGTGACACGCTGGCCGCCGTTTACCGTGCCGCAGATGTGGGGTTCGTCACGCCGTTCTGCGACGGCATGAACCTTGTGGCCAAGGAATTCGTCGCCGCACAGGACCCGGATGACCCCGGCGTGCTGATCCTGTCGCAGTTTGCGGGGGCCGTGGAACAGATGGCCTCTGCGCTGATCGTGAACCCCTATGACATCGGGGAAATGGCACGGGCGCTGCGGCAGGCACTGGCCATGCCGCTGGAGGAACGGATCGACCGGCATCAGGCGCTGGCGCGGGGTGTGTTCCGCAAGGACGTCGCCCATTGGACGCGCAGCTACCTTGATACGATGGACCGCCTCTCGGCCGCGCGGGCCTGATCCGTCTGTGCATCCCTGCACAATTTCTGAGGGCCCATCGACCTGTGCGGATGCGCAATCGCAGGCTACCTATCTTGCAACCTAGCACAGGAGCACGACCATGCTGACCCAGATCAAAGGCCTGCACCACGTCACGTCCATCGCGTCTGACGCCGCGCGCAACAACGCGTTCTTTACGGACGCGCTGGGCCTGCGCCGCGTGAAAAAGACGGTCAATTTCGACGCGCCGGATGTCTATCATCTGTATTATGGCGACGAGGTCGGCACCCCCGGCACGGTCATGACCCATTTCCCGTTTCAGCGCGCCGCGCGCGGCACCCCGGGCGTGGGCGAGGTCGGTGAAACCGTGTTCGCCGTGCCCGCGGGATCGCTCGATTTCTGGGCCGATCGGTTGGCGGGGCGTGCCGAAAACCTGGCGCGTGACACGCAGTTTGGCGAAAACCGCTTGACCTTTCGCAGTGACGACGGCGAGGCATTCGCCCTGTCAGAGGCGGCGGATGATCCCCGGACCCCCTGGACCGGGAACGGCGTCGGATCCGACCATGCGATCCGCGGATTCCGGGGTGCGTCCATGCGGTTGGCCGACACGGGTGCCATGGTCGAACTGCTGACCTACATGGGCTATGAAAAACTGGACACCCGCGACGGTGTGACCCGCTATGTCATCGCGGGCGACAATCCCGCCGATACCATTGATCTGGTGCAGGCCTCGGGTGTGCAAGAGGCGCGGGCCGGGGCCGGATCGGTCCACCACATCGCATTCGCGGTCGAGGATCGCGCAGCACAGGTCGCGGTCCGTCAGAAACTGATCGACACGGGCTATGCCGTCACGCCTGTGATCGACCGGGACTATTTCTGGGCGATCTATTTCCGCACCCCCGGCGGCGTCCTGTTCGAAATCGCCACGAATGAACCCGGCTTTGACCGCGACGAGGACACGGCAAACCTTGGCGAGGCGCTCAAGCTGCCCAGCCAGCACGAGCATTTGCGCGCGCAGCTGGAACAGCATTTGCAGCCGCTGGGTTAATTGCCGCCCAGCCCGCCCAGGATATTGTCCAACACGTTCAGGATCTGGCTATCCGCCGCGATCCCCGAATTGGACAGGGTGCCATTGCGGGCCGGGCCGGGGATGTCCATGGGCAGCGGCTTTGGCTGCTGCCCGGCGACCACACGCCGCATCGTGTCGCGGAAAATGTCCGCGGGAATGCCGCCGCCCGTGACGCCCCGCATGGGGCTGTTGTCATCGAACCCCATCCAGACGCCCACGACGTAATCCGCGTTGAACCCGATGAACCAGGCGTCGCGCTGGCTGTTCGTCGTGCCGGATTTGCCGGCCAGTTCCCAGCCGTCGATCTGCGCGCGCGTGCCCGTGCCGCGCACGACGACCTGATTCATCATGTAGGTCAGCTGTCGCGCCGCGCGTTCTTGGATCACCCGTTCCTGCATGCCCGTGCCCACGTTGTCCATCAACGGGGCATCGTCCCCCTGCAACCGCAGGTCCAGCAACCCGTAGGGTTCCACCGCCGACCCGCCGTTCAGGATGCCCGCATAGGCCCCCGACATCTCGATCAGGGTGCTTTCGGATACACCCAGCGCCAGCGCAGGCCCCGCGGCCAATTCGCTGTCGATCCCGAATCCTTCGGCAACCTGGCTGACCAGCTCGCGGCCGACCTCTTCGGACAGGACGACGGCGGGGATGTTCCGGCTTTCGTACAGGGCCTGTGACAGTGTCACCGGACCCTTGAACTGGCGGTCATAGTTTTCGGGCTGCCACGGCCCCGATCCGGGGATCGTGATGGTCAACGGCACGTCGTCGATCAGGTCATTGGGCGAAAACCCAAGGTCCAGCGCCGTTGCATAGATGAACGGTTTGAACGCCGATCCGGTCTGACGGCGGGCCTGTGTCGCGCGGTTGAACGCACTTTGCGCGCGCACATCGCGTCCACCGACCATAGCGCGCACGGCACCATCCGCCGACATGACGACCACGGCTGCCTCGACTTCTGACCCTTCTGACAGTTTGGTGTCGAACACCGACAGCAGTGCGGTTTCCGCAGCCGTCTGGATGTCCTGGTCCAGCGTGGTGCGGATCACCACGTCCTCAGTCGTGTTGCGAGTGAAGAAATCCGGCCCCTGTCCCATGACCCAATCGGCGAAATATCCGCCCGCACGGGCCTGTGCCGCCTGCGACAGCTGCGCTGGATTGGCCAGCGCCTCATCCGCCTGCGCGGATGTGATATAGCCTTGATCCTCCATCAGGCCGACGACGACCGCCGCGCGGTCCACGGCGCGGCCCATGTTGTTGGTCGGCGCATAGGATGACGGTGCCTTGAGCAGTCCGGCCAACATCGCGGCCTCTGCCGGATCGACGCTGCGTGCGGATTTGCCGAAATAGCGCTGTGCTGCGGCCTCGAACCCGCGCGCGCCTTCGCCCAGATAGGCGCGGTTGATGTAGATCGACAGGATTTCCTCTTTGGAATAGCGGACCTCCATGCCCATGGCATAGATCGCCTCCTTGACCTTGCGCCAGATCGTCGTGCGGCGGCAGTCTGCCTCGTACGCGCGCTCGCTGTCCCAAGTGTCGGGGTCGAACGGCACGCCCAGACATAACAGCTTTGCGGTCTGCTGCGTGATCGTGGACCCGCCGTTGCCCGACAGCGGCCCGCGTCCCTCGCGCAGGTTGATGCGCACGGCACTGGCCACGCCGCGCGGGCTGATCCCGAAATGACGATAGAACCGGCGGTCCTCGGTCGCGACCACGGCATCGTGCAGGTAGGGCGACACTTCTTCTGCGGTGACCATCCCGCCGTATTGATCGCCGCGCCAGGCGAACACGTCGCCATTGCGGTCCAGCAGGGTCACCGACCCGCGCGTGCGGCCATCCACCATGTCCTCGATCGGGGGCATTTGTGCCGCAAAGAACAGGACGGCGAGTGCGATACCGATGGCAGTGACAACGCCCAGTCGCATCGTCAGCCGCCAGATCAGGCGCAGCGTCCAGGTTAATGGAAATAGCAACCAGCCCACCAGACCGCGTTTCTTGCGGGGGCGCGGGGTTGCATTGCGCTTTGCGGGCTTGGGCTTTGCCGCCCGGCGTTCCGCCACCAAAGGGCGCGATGTCTTGCGATTCTTGCTCATGGGCCTGCGATCAGCATTTCTTGGTTTTGCTTACCATAGCGGTCCGCAACCCGGTTGTCCCGCCAGCATCGCATATTTTTGAGGTGCACAAAAAACGGGCAAAGATACAAATTTGTGCAAAAACTATAACGCATGCTCTGTAGCGCCGTTTTATTTACCCTTTGAAAACTTGGCTATCACGCAACCGCGAGTCCTTGATCGTCCCATCCTAACCGCGGGCCCCTGCGTGGCCTGCCCCATTACATGAGGGCGATTAAGTGAAACTCATCATTGCAACGATCAAACCGTTCAAGCTGGAGGAGGTCCGCGAGGCGCTGACCACCATCGGCGTGCGCGGCATGATGGTCTCCGAGATCAAGGGCTTCGGCTCGCAGTCGGGTCACACCGAAATCTACCGCGGCGCGGAATACGCCGTGAACTTCGTGCCCAAGGTCAAGCTCGAGATCGTCGTGCCTGACAACATGGCCGAACAGGTGGTCAGCACCATCGCAACCACCGCCAAGACCGACAAGATCGGTGACGGCAAGATTTTCACCCTCGACGTCGAAGGCGCGCTGCGCGTCCGGACCGGCGAGTTGAACGACGACGCGCTGTAAAGCGGCCTTCAGTAAAGGGACATTTTCCGAAATGAAAACCACACTTCACAAAGCACTTTGGGGCGGGGCCGCACTGGCATTCCTGCCCGCGGTTGCCTTCGCTCAAGAGGTCGCCGAAGAAGCCGCCGCCGCGCCGTCGTTCGACGAAATCGGCCCCTATATCATGACCACATTGCTGTTCCTCGTGGGCGGCTTTCTGGTATTCTGGATGGCAGCAGGTTTTGCCATGCTCGAGGCTGGCCTCGTGCGGTCCAAGAACGTGACGATGCAGCTGACCAAGAATATCGCGCTGTTTTCCATCGCGGCCATCATGTACTGGCTGGTCGGTTTCAACCTGATGTATCCGGGTGAATTCAACGGCTACTTTGCGTTCAACTTTGTGCCGACGGTTCTGGAACCCGTTGGTCTGGCCGCTGCCGACGCATCGCTGGATTACGCATCTGTCGCATCCGACTTCTTCTTTCAGCTGATGTTCGTTGCCGCCACCGCATCCATCGTGTCCGGTGCCCTGGCCGAACGGATCAAACTGTGGCCCTTCCTGATTTTCGTGATCGTGCTGACCGGCTTCATGTACCCGATCTCGGGTTCCTGGCAGTGGGGTGGCGGCTGGCTGTCCGAAATGGGCTTCTCCGACTTTGCAGGTTCCACGATCGTGCACTCTGTCGGTGGTTGGGCTGCATTGGCTGGCGCGCTGATCCTGGGTCCGCGTATCGGCAAGTACAAGGACGGCCGCACTGTTCCGATGCCCGGTTCCAACCTCGCACTCGCAACACTGGGTACGTTCATCCTGTGGCTGGGTTGGTTCGGCTTTAACGGTGGTTCGCAGCTGGCTGCTGGCACCGTGGGCGACATCACCGACGTGGGTCGTATCTTTGCCAACACCAACATGGCCGCATCGGCTGGTGCCGTCACCGCGCTGATCCTGACGCAGGTCCTGTACAAGAAGGTCGACCTGACCATGGTCCTGAACGGCTGTCTTGCCGGTCTGGTGTCGATCACGGCCGAACCCCTTGCACCGTCCCTGTTCGGCTCGCTGCTGACGGGTGCTGTGGGTGGCGCAATCGTCGTGTTCACCGTGCCGCTGCTGGACAAGCTGAAGATCGACGACGTCGTCGGTGCCATCCCCGTTCACCTGTTCGCAGGTATCTGGGGTACGCTGGCAGTTGCCTTCTACACCGGCAACTGGGGCGCACAGATCACGGGCATCATTGCCTACGGTGTGTTCACATTCGTGGTCGCCGGCATCGTCTGGTTCATCCTCAAGGCCGTGACCGGCATCCGCGTCAGCGAAGAGGCAGAGATCAACGGTCTCGACACCTCCGAGCTGGGCATGGAAGCCTACCCGGATTTCGCAAAGGGTTAATCCTCCCCTCTAACCCTTGCATTCCTGACCCGGGCGTTCGCGCCCGGGTTTTTTGTTTTTCAAGCCGCAAGCACTGTGTCAGACAGAGACCAACCTCCACAGGATATCATCATGATCAACACGCCATACCTCTTGTTTCTGGGCGATGCGCCCGACCCGCTGGCGGCCAAGGTCGCACAGGGTATCCGTGACTGGCGCCCGCAATACGCGTTGGGTCAGTTGCGCCTGGACGGCTGTCAGGCCGACATGAAACTGCCCGACATGACACTGACCGAGGGTCGCGCCGCCGGCGCGCAGACGCTGGTGATCGGCGTGGCCAACCGGGGCGGCAAGATTTCTCCATTGTGGAAATCGGTCCTGCTCGACGCGCTTGCCGCTGGCTATGATCTGGCGTCCGGCCTGCATAACCTGCTGCGCGACGACGCCGATCTGGTCGCCGCTGCAACAGCGCACGGCCGCACCTTGCATGATGTGCGCGTGCCAACCGTCGCCTACCCGATCGCCAACGGCGTAAAACGTAGCGGCAAGCGCTGCCTTGCCGTAGGCACGGATTGTTCGGTGGGCAAGATGTACACCGGCCTCGCCATGGATGCCGAGATGAAGGCGCGCGGCCTGAAATCGTCGTTCCGCGCCACCGGTCAGACCGGAATCCTGATCACGGGCGAAGGTGTGCCGCTGGATGCCGTGGTCGCCGATTTCATGGCCGGTGCGGTCGAATGGCTGACGCCAGATAACGACCCCGATCACTGGGACCATATCGAAGGGCAGGGCAGCCTGTTCCATATCAGCTATTCCGGTGTGACGATGGCGCTGGTCCACGGTGGCCAGCCCGACGCGCTGGTGCTGTGCCACGAACCCACCCGACCCCACATGCGCGGGCTGCCGGACTATGCAGTGCCGCAACTGTCGGACCTGCGCGATCTGGCGTTGCAGATTGCGCGCATGGCGAATCCTGCCTGTCAGGTGGTGGGTATTTCGGTGAATACCTCCGGGCTGGGCGACGATGTGTTCGAGGATTATCTGGCCGGTGTCGAACGTGAATTGGGCCTGCCGACTGTCGATCCGTTCCGTCAGGGTGCCGATCGTCTGGTCGACGCGTTGCTGGCGCTGTGATGGAATTTGCTGCGCAAATCCCATGCCTCCGGCAGGAGTATTTGGGGCAAGATGATGCTTGAGGTCTCGCGGGATACCTTCCGGTTGGCGCAGGTCTTTACGATCTCGCGCGGGTCACGGACCGAGGCACAGGTGCTGACCGTGCGCGCGGGCGACGGCTGGGGTGAATGCGTGCCCTACGCGCGGTATGACGAGAAGCTGGACAGTGTCACCGCGCAGATTGCGGGATTGCCCGAGGGGATCAGCCGCGCGGACCTGCAGGACGCCTTGCCCGCCGGGGCCGCGCGGAACGCGGTGGATTGTGCGCTGTGGGATCAGGCGGCGAAACAGGCGGGCGTGCGGGTCTGGGACCTGATCGGGCAGGCCGCACCCGCGCCTGCCGTCACCGCCTATACGCTGTCGCTGGATACGCCCGATGCGATGCAGGCGCAGGCCGCCAAGAATGCACACCGCCCGCTGCTGAAGATCAAGCTGGGCACCCCCGACGACATGCCACGGCTGGAGGCGGTACGCCGTGGCGCGCCCGACGCGCGGATCATCATCGACGCGAACGAGGGGTGGACGGCAGAGGTCTATGCCGACCTCGCACCGCATCTGCTGCGCCTTGGCGTGGCAATGGTGGAACAGCCGCTGCCCGCCGGGGCCGACGACATGCTGGGCGAAATCGCGCGCCCCTTGCCCGTTTGCGCCGATGAGAGCTGCCACGACCGCGCGTCGCTGGCGGGGCTGGCAGGCAAATACGACATGGTGAACATCAAGCTGGACAAGACCGGCGGGCTGACCGAGGCGCTGGCGCTGAAGGATGCGGCACTGGCGCAGGGGTTCAGCGTGATGGTCGGCTGCATGGTCGGGTCGTCGCTGGCCATGGCCCCCGCGACGCTGCTGACGCCGGGTGCGGCGTTCGTCGACCTCGACGGTCCGCTGCTGCTGGCCGAGGACCGCCCGGTGCCGCTGGTATTCGACGCCGACGGCGTGCATGCGCCGGACGCGGGGCTGTGGGGCTAGGGGTGCAGCTTGGCGAGGATGTGGTCGCGCAGGCGGGTGGCTTTGTTGTGGTTGTAGGGCGTGTGTTCTGCTGAAAAGACGGTCAAGGCCTCGTCAACGTGGGACAATGCCGTTTTCAGATGGTCTATCGCCGCGCTGCCGTCGGTCAGCCCGGCCCAAGCTTTTAATGCATTCGCCAGATTTTGCTGCGTAATAGCCCAGTCCAGTGGCATGCGGTTTTGGGTCCGCTCCGTCAGTGCGGCGCGGTAGGCGGTGACGGCCTGTTTCAGCAGGTCGGCGTCGCTGGCGCGGCTGCCGAGGGTTGCGAGCGCATTGCCAAAGTTGTTTTGCGTCATGGCCCAGTCCAGCGGCACGCGGTCTTGGGTGTATTCCGTTAGTGCGGCGCGGTAGGCGGTGACGGCCTGTTCCGGCAGGTCGGTGTCGCTGGCGCGGCTGCCGAGAATAAGCAACGCATTGCCAAGGTTGTTTTGCGTTCCGGCCCAGTCCAGCGGCACGCGGTCTTGGGTCTGTTCCGTCAGGGCGGCGCGGTAGGCGGTGACGGCCCGTTCCAGCAGGTCGGTGTCCATAGCGCGGGTGCCAAGGTTTCGCAGCGCATTGCCAAGGTTGTTTTGCGTCATGGCCCAGTCCAGCGGCACACGGTCTTGGGTGTACTCTGTCAGCGCAGCGCGGAAGGCGGTGACGGCCTGTTCCAACAGGTCGTTGTCGCTGGCGCGTTCGCCGAGTATTGCGAGCGCAATGCCGAGCTCATTGCCCGCGGCACCACGCTGGTCTGCATTCTGTGCGAGAGTGAGGCGGCGCTGTGCGAGGGCAATCCCGACTTCGAGGTCGAATGACAGCCCCCGGTCGCGGCCGCGTTCGTACCAGACGATCCACTCTGTCCACATCGCGTTAAACTGCTCGACCTGCGCGCCGCCCTCTGCCGTGATCCGCGCGACCAGTAGGTCGGCGAGAACACCGGCGTTGCGGGCCAGCGTCGCCTTGGCAATCGCGTTGTTAACCAGTTGCGCGCGGGCCTGTTCCTCGCGCAAGATGCGGTCGGCGCTGTCGGCGAGGGCGTTTTGCATATGGGCAAGGGCCGCGTCCAGTTCGCCCGCGTCTGACAGGCGGTCCGCCTCTGCCACGATGGCGTCGACCTCTGACGGCAGGTTCGACGGGGCAGGGCTGTTTGCCGCCACCTCCAACGCGCGTTCTAGGCCGCGCAGGGCACCGTCGAAATCCTGTGGTGAGCCTTCGGCATAGCGTTTCGCCATTGCGATCAGCAGTTTTTCATTCTGCGCCATGCGTTTGATGTCGTAAGACAGGCCTGCGTCGCCGCGCACCTCTGCCGTCAGTTGCGCGATCATCGCCTTCATCCCGGCGGTCTCTTCGCGCAGGGCCGCCGTGTCGGATTTGATTGCAGCGCCTTGCGCCAGCAAAACACCCTGACTGCGCAGCAGCGCGCTGACTCCCTCTGCCGTAAAGGCCTGCGCAGAATTGCCGTCGCGCAGCACCCGTGCTGCTGACACCAACGTTAGCCGCAGGGCTAGGCGCACGCCGTCCGTTTCCGCCGCCAATGCACTGCCGAACGCGGCCTGTGCCAGCACCGCGCCAGGATCATCGGTGGCAAAAGCTGTCACCATGGTGTGCGCGTCCAGCGCGACCGCACCGCGCCCGCCGCGCAGATACTCAGACACCACCTCTGCATCGGCATCGGTAATCGCGCCTTCGGCAAACAGCGCGGCTGTTGTCCGGTCACGGGCCTTGTGCAGGGTACGCCTGTCGGACAGTGACCATTTTTCGGCGCCCATTGTCAGCAACACGGCGGCGGGCACCGTCGCAGCCCCGACGCCGGCGGCGGCAATCCCCGCTGCGGCAAGGCAAAATTCGGTCCCGTGCTGGGCAAGTAAAGTGCGGCTCATCTTTCCCCCTGACACGGTGATGTTAACCGCAGGAAACGGGCTGCGACAACCGCCCCCTCTGGACAAGACCCTTCACTCTTTGGATAACCACCGGGCACCAGCGAAAGGCCCGCCCATGACCCGCACCGTTTATCTGAATGGCGATTACCTGCCCGAACACGAGGCCAAGGTTTCGATCTTTGACCGCGGGTTCCTGATGTCCGACGGGATTTACGAGGTGACCAGCGTGCTGGATGGCAAGCTGATCGATTTTGACGGTCACGCGGTGCGGCTGCAACGCTCGCTGGATGAACTGGACATGGCCCATCCGTCGTCCAAGGATGACCTGCTCGAGGTGCACCGCGAACTGGTGCGCCGCAACGAGATCACCGACGGGATGATCTATCTGCAGATCACGCGCGGCAATCCCGGCGACCGCGACTTTGCCTATCCGCCCGCCGATACGCCGCCCACACTGGTGCTGTTCACGCAGGCGAAACCCGGCATGGCCGACAGCCCGATGGCGCAAACGGGCATGAAGGTGATCAGCATTGCCGACCAGCGCTGGGGGCGCCGCGACATCAAGACGGTGCAACTGCTGTATCCGTCCATGGGCAAGATGATGGCCAAGGCGGCGGGCGCGGATGACGCCTGGATGGTCGAGGACGGTCACGTCACCGAAGGCACGTCCAACAACGCCTATATCGTCAAGGGTAACACGATCATCACGCGCCACCTGGGCAACGAGATCCTGCATGGCATCACCCGTGCCGCTGTCCTGCGTTTCGCCCGCGAGGCCCAGATGAAGGTCGAGGAACGCAGTTTCACGATTCAAGAGGCGCTGGAGGCCGACGAGGCATTCATCACATCGGCCAGTACATTCGTCATGCCCGTGGTGGAACTGGACGGCACGGCGATCGGCACCGGCACCCCGGGGCCTGTCGCGACCCGTCTGCGCGAAATCTATCTGGAAGAAAGCCGCAAGGCCGCCGTCTGATTTTTGCCGACACGACGGACGGTTCCAAATCGTGCATTGTCGAATGGTCCTTGCCCACTATCCTTGATCCAGAGCAAGGAGGCCAAGATGGCGACGATCAAGGATACACCGACCCGCTACGGCGTCATTTCCCGCGTTCTGCACTGGGGCATGGCCCTGCTCTTTGCGGCGCAATTCGCTTCGGCTGCGGCCCGCGCCCTGCTGGAACGCGAAAATGCACTGCGCGAAACCCTCTGGAGCTATCACACCAACCTTGGTGCGACGCTTTTTGTCTTGGTCGCGCTGCGCGGCATATGGGGTCTGCTGAACATACCCAACCGTCCGCCGCACAGCGGTGCGGTCGGCACCGCTGCGGTGGCTGGTCACGTCGCGATCTATGTGCTGATGTTTCTGGTGCCGTTTACGCGCCTGCTGGCATCGGCCGGCAGCGAACGTGGCTTCAGCTATTTCGGCATTCCGATTTTCCCGGCGCGCGAAACTGAAATCGCCTGGATGCAAATCCCGGCCAATTGGCACGGTGAAATGGGTTGGCTGCTGCTTGCCCTCATCGCAGGGCACATCGCCATGGCGATCGTCTGGCACGGGATCATCCAAAAGGATCACACGCTGCAACGCATGACCGGCGGCCATTGATGACGGCAGGGTTGCCTGACCTTGAGACATTCCGGATCACGGCGGATCATCGCGACCGGCTGGCAAAGTCGGGCCATCGCCACAAGTTCGATTATGGTCACGTGGTCGTCGGCGCTGGCCCTGCGTTGCGGGGTGGGGCCGCGCGGCTGGCAGCGCGCGCCGCGCTGCGGATCGGTTCAGGGCTGGTGACTGTGCTGGCACACCGGGATGCTGCCGATGCGCATGCCGCGCAACTGAACGCGATCATGCTGCAGACCTACGATCAAACGCCACGTTTCGCAGGGCAATTGGCGGTCCTTTCGCCTGATGCAATCTGCGTTGGTCCCAATTTCGGGACGTCGGTCACGGCGCGCGAGAAACTCAACGTGGTCCTGTCGCAGAGCGTTCCGCTTTGCCTTGATGCGGATGCGATCACCATGATCGCCCAGGATCGTCAGGCGTTTTCGGCGCGCACCTCGGATCGGGTCGTTCTCACACCCCACGCCGGGGAACTGCGCCGACTGATCCCCGGCGCGTTTGACCGGACCGATTGCCGGGTGACGCTGGCCCGGACCGCTGCGCGTGACCTTGGCTGTGTCGTCCTGTTCAAAGGTCCGGACACGCTGGTTGCACAGCCGGACGGCACCTGTGTCGTCGTCAGCTCTGACGGGATCCCGCATGCCGCATGGCTGGCGACCGCTGGCGCTGGCGATGTGCTGGCCGGGTTCATCACGGGTTTGCTCGCACGTGGGTTTGCGCCAGCCTGTGCTGCGGCTCTCGGCGCGCACCTTCACTTGCAGTGTGCCGCCATCGTGGGTCCAGGCCTCGTGTCAGAGGACTTGCCAGATGCGCTGCCACGCGTCCTTTCGGCCATGCTGTCAGAGCCTTAGTCTTCCAGCGGATCGTGCCCCCAATTCATCAGGCTATAGCGCCAATCGGAATGTGCGACATTATTGTCCGGCCCCCCCAGTGAGAGGTGACGTTTGACGTAGCCCACGACCTTGGCCATGTGGTCCCACTGGTCGTCCGTCAGCGCGTCCTTGTTGGTACGTTTGATCTCGACGATGCGACGACCGGATGCGTGGCCGGTGCTCTCGCCGCTATCGCTGTCACCGACTGATTTGCTCTCGTCTGTCTTCAGCCAGTCTTCCAGCTCTTGCGGTGCCATATTGACCAGATCGCACCACTCGTCCCAGATCGTTTCCTTGGATTTTGATGACATGCCATTCTCCTGTGTTGCGGGATCAAGGCGTGCCGTCATCCTTTTGTTCCCCCGCCTGGGGTGTCAGGTCGTAGGGGGCGGCGATCCGCCAGACGTGACCGGGGATCATGTTCTTCATCTTGGCCGGTGCGGCCCGTCGCAGATGCAGGATCGATTCTGCGGCCTTCATCTCGAGCCGCGCGCGGGCGAATTCTAGCCCCTTGGGTCCGATGCGTGGCATCAGCCAGCCCATGACGGGGCGCAGCCAGTCCGGCATCCGGCGCAGCGGCAAACCGCCCGCAGCCAGCCGCGTATTCGCGATGAACCCCGCCACGGAACTGCGCCGCTTGCCCCGCGACCCCGGTGCCGCCAATTGCACGGCATCCCCCAGACCTGCCAGCATCTCTGCCCCACGCGCGTTGCGCACGATCAGCCATTGTTCGCCTTCACCCGCCATGTAGCCGACGGTGATATCCGCCAAACGGTTCGTGTAGTCGACGCAGGTCCGGCAGGTCAGCGGGAAAAAATCATCCGGCAGATCCGAAATCGGCAGCTTCAGAAACGGGATCAAGCGACGGCTGTGGTCACGAAACCGCAGCTCTACATGGAAATCCGCGCGAAATTCCAGATAGGTCACCTCGTCCGGCCGGTCCGTCAGCCTGCCCAGGAAATCATGGAAATTGGCGGTTGTCGTGTTGTCCGAACAGGGCGTGCCGATGACATACAGCCTCTCCAGCCCCAGCCCCAGCCGCGCCTCGATCGCTCGCAGGGCATAGACCTGACAGGGTATGCCGACGACCGCGATTCGCCTGTGACCTGCCGCAATCGCGGGCTCCAGTGCGGCCAGCAGCGGCGCATAGCCCATGCGCATGCCGCGCGCGCGTATCAAGTCGTCCGGTTCGGTCAGGATTGCGGGCACCGGTGCCCAGCGATCCTCTGCGTCCGGGACACAGGCCAGCACCGCGTCCACTATGCCGCGCCGCAACAGATCAGCCGCCAGTGAGGTGGTAATCCCGGTCCATTGCGCCCCATCTCGCGGATGCACCATTGCGGCACGATACATCGCCTGCGTCACCCCAAAAAACGCCTCGTCCCCCGAATGTGCCGCATCACGCCCGTGAACCTGCCGTTCCAGGCGTGGATAATCGGGTGCGATGAACTGGCAGGCTGCCCCGCAGGCGCCGGGATCGGCCATCCGACTGACCCCGCAATCGGTGCAAAGGCTGCGGGGCGCGGCATCGCGCAGGGTGTCGGGTGTCATGTCCATCCGCAAACCTTGCCCCGCGCCGGGCCAAGTTGAAAGCCGCTCAGCATCATCTTGCCGAAAATACTCACAGGGCGCACAGCGCCCCCGCATTTTCGCGAAAATGCGGAACCGCCCGATTTTTCGCGAAAAATCGGCTATCCCGCCCCGATCAACGCACCCGCACCGAACACCAGCGCGCCGCCCAGAACCACCTGGAACGCCGCGCGCAGGAACGGCGTCTGCATATAGCGGTTCTGGATCCAGGCTATCGCCCAGAGTTCGACAAACACAACGATCATCGCGATGATCGTGGCCGTCCAGAAATCCGGGATCAGATAGGGCAGGGCGTGACCCAGTCCGCCCACAGTCGTCATGACGCCCGCCGCGATTCCACGCTTCAGCGGTGATCCCCGCCCCGAAATCTGGCCATCGTCAGACGCAGCCTCGGTAAAGCCCATGGAAATACCGGCACCGATACTCGCGGCAAGTCCAACCAGGAATGTCGTATGCGTATCCTGCGTCGCAAAGGCGGTGGCAAAGATCGGGGCCAGCGTGCTGACCGATCCGTCCATCAGGCCGGCAAGTCCCGGCTGCACCCATGTCAGCACGAATTGCCGGTGGGCTGCGGCGTCTTCCTCGCTCAGTGCCGTGGCACCCAGATTGTCGCGTGTCAGTTGGTCGGCGGTTTCGATATGGCCACTCTCTGCGGCGGCCAGATCTCCCAGCAGCCGCCGCGTCGCCGCATCCGTCGTTGCCTGCGCCGCGTGCGTGTAAAACCGTGCGGCATCCCGTTCCATCTGGCTGGCCTGCGCACGGATCGTTTCCAGTGGCAGATTGGCCGTCAGCCACACCGGGCGGCGCGCGTAGAACCCGGATACATGTTCGCGCCGGATCAGGGGGATCACCTCGCCGAACCGGTCGCGGTGCAGATCAATCAGCCGCCTGCGATGTCCATCCTCTTCGGCTGCCATTCCGTCGAACACGGCCGCGCTGGCCGGATAATCGGCGCGCAGCATCTCGGCGTAGCTGCGGTAGATCCGCCCGTCATCCTCCTCAGAGGAGATGGCAAGCGCCAGCACTTCCTGTTCGGTCAGATCGGCAAAACGGCGGCGCTGGTTGAAACCGGGTATCATGACGGCTCCTTGTTTAGAATAATTCTAAAATAGCCGAAATCCGCGCCTGCACAAGCCCTCAGTCCAGCCGGCGCACCTCCAGGTGGTTGCCCTGTCGCTGTGCCACCTCGAACCGGCCCGATTTGCGCAACAGGTCGGACAGCTTTGCGCTGCCATAAGTGCGGGGATCGAATTCGGGTGTCGCGCTGACCAGATATTGGCCCAGCTGCCCCAGCGTGTACCAATCCGCATCCGGATCGATCGACCGCATCGCAGCCAACACCAGCGGGATCACGTCCTGCGGGGCCTCTTTTGTTTCCCCCTTTGGGCCGTCGCTGGGGGTCGGGGTGGTCTCTGCCGTATCGCCCAGGTTCTCGACAAAGATGAACCGCTTGCACGCGCGCCGGAACGCATCCGGCGTCTTCTTTTGCCCGATCCCGTAAACATCCACCCCCTGTTCGCGGATCCGCGCGGCCAGCGACGTGAAATCACTGTCGGAACTGACCAGAACGAATCCCTGGAACCGGTCGGTGTGCAACAGATCCATGGCATCGATCACCAGTGCGATATCGCTGGAATTCTTGCCGGTGGTATAGGCCGGCGACTGCTGCGGGTTCAGCCCGTGTTCCAGCAACACCCGGTTCCATCCGGCCAGCTGGTTACTGGCAAAATCCCCGTAGATCCGCCGCACCGATGCCTCGCCAAAGCGCGCCACCTCCTCGAATATCGCGGCGGCATGTTTGGGGCTGGTGTTGTCGGCATCGATCAGCACGGCCAGCAGCGGGCGTTTGTCGGGCATTGGGTCATCCTCGTGTTTCACCCCAGACTTAGCGCAGGCGCGCAAAACCCGCCAGCCATCCGCAAAACGCATTGAAACAGAAAAATTCCCGCACTCTCTGAAACTCTTTCCGGCACCCTGACGTGGTTTCTCCAATCGCCGGCACAACCGTCGGCATAAACTTTGGGAAGAACACCATGACAATGAAAACGACAGCCATCGCCACAATCGCAGCCGCAACACTCGCAGGTCCGGCCTTTGCCGCGGCCCACGCCGGCACAATGGGCTATGCCCTGGCCGAGGACGGCGCGACGCTCGTCACCATGGCCGATATCGCAGCCCCCGGAGAGGTGCAGACCTTTGCGCTGGACACACCGCTGCGCGCCATCGCCTACCGCCCGGTTACGGGCCAGCTGCTGGGTTTCGCAGACGGCACGATCTATGACATCGACGCCACCACCGGCGCGCTGACCGATCTGGGTGCCACATTCGCGGACGACGCCATGATCGGCGAAGGTGCGGTTGCATTCGACTTCAACAACCAGATCGACGCCGTGCGCCTGGTGGGTGAGGACGGTGCGAACCTCGTCTATTTCCCCGAAGGTTTCGGTGACGCGGACGAGCGTGCGAATTCCGTCCTGCGCTTTACCGATGCGTTCTACCTGGACAGTGACGCAAACGCCGGCACGACGCCCGCCATCTTTGCGAACGCCTACACAAACGCGATCCCCGGCGCGACGGCAGAGTCGACAGCACAATACGCCATCGACGCAGGCACCGACGCGCTGGTCACACTGGCCAACAACGCGGGTGAGCTGGCAACCGTCGGCGCACTGACCCTGGACGGAGAGGCCGTTGACGTCACCGCCATGGGCGGCTTTGACATCGTGTCCGCGACCGAGGGCGACGACATGGCTTATGCCGTGCTGCAAACCGAAGGGTCCGAGACCGCAGGCCTCTACCTCGTGGACCTGACCTCGGGTGCCCTGACCAACCTCGCCGACCTCGGCATGGGCGGGTTCACCGGGTTTGCGGCCTCCAAAGGCATGTAACCTCCGACAGACGGACTTTCCCGGACCGTCCATCGGATGCAAAGACGCCCTCGGCCAGACTGGCCGGGGGCGATTTTGGTTTGGGGGTGAGGCGAAAAGGTGTATCAGTCGCCAACGGCCCATAACCGACCTTTGCGGCGTGACCGGGTGCTTTTCAACTTCAACGCTTCGATAGCGCAATCTGGAGACTCCGGCTTTTGCCACAGCGTCGGCTCGGCTCAAGTAATGCTTACACTAAATCAACACATCAGCCTGTGGCGACAAGTCTACGGGTTCTATAGAGTTGCACTGTTGAGAATTGTCGTGCCCAGCAAACGCTGCCACAGGGCACGACGCTCCCAACCGAAAAGGATTATTTCTTCTTGATGGTCTCTACCACGTGGGTCGACTTACGCTGCGTTGCCTTCTTGATTGTGGTGAAGCGGCCAGTCTTAGCACTGCGGCCAACTTTGAACGATTTCGATTTCATTTGTCCTGCTTTCATTAGTGCATTTAGGGTGGGAAGCGCGTTCATCGCGCCTCCCGTTGATCTTGGTGGGGTGTCTATTCTGGGATCAGAATAGGCCACGCCCGCAGCCCAAACGCTTTCGCGTAGAGCCGGGTGCCGGTCTTCGGGCACGTCCGCCAAGGGCGAAATACGTACCTGTATCCGGGCGGAGGGGGTGTGTGACGCTTGGTCATTGCACTCTCCACTTCGGGGCGTATCTTGCCTTTTGACCCATAATGCGCTAAGTGCAGTCCTGCTTAGGAGACTGATTTGCGCTACTGGGAGGCTCTGCATCGTCAAGCCCCTGGTGCACGATGAAGAAATCTGCGAGGAGGCTCGGGTGCCAACCTGAGCCTTCTTTCGTTAGCGCCACCCCCTCTTCGCAAGGTCATCGAGGCGATAGCTAGCGGCGGGTCGAGACACGCCGAAACGCTCTATTAGGTCCTCTGCGCTGTCGAGGAACGAGATGTGGCGGCTAGGCATCAAGAGCGTGCTTGCAAAGCGGTTTGCCTGCTTCTCGGCTGACCGATAAGGCTTGAGCTGCTCGTGCGACATCGCGCGCGCGAGCGGCTTGTCGGCATCGGTGTGAAGGAGGAGGTGGCCCAACTCGTGGGAGACTGTGAACCGGGCGCGCACCCCACCCGTGCAGGCCTCCTCATACACATCCTCGCGAATGCGAATGAACTGCCCCCTGGGGCAGGTCAGCCCCTCAGCGCCGTCCATCTCTGCGTGAGTGCAGATTTCAAAGCTGATCTCCTCAAACCGATTGGCCAGCAGTTTTTCGACAACATCAACAACTGGAAAATAGGCCACTTCCTCAAGCCGGAAGCTATTTCTAACGCTGTCAGCGGCAGCGTCCACCTGCGCCCAGCTCATAGCCGGAGCCCTGAAATCGTACATGTCACCCATTAGTCACATTCTCCCTTGCGGAGGATGGCGAGTATCTTCTCCAACTCGTCAGGGGACAGCGCATCCATCTTGGAACTCATTCGCCGGGCCATCAGCCCGGCGGCATCGCGCTCCAGCGGCGTCTGGGCCTCAATTGTGAATGCCTTCCGCGACCGGTCTGCGGCCCGGCGCATGGCATCGGCTGCATCGCTAGCAAGCTGGTATGCGGCGATGACAAGCTCTTCAAAGCCCAAGGGCGGACTTTTGGAGCCGCGCTCGACTGCGGAGATAAATGCCGACGACTTCTCAAGCCGATGAGACATGTCGTAGAGGCGTTCATCTTGATCAATTCTCAGCTTCCGCAGCTCCTTCCCGATTTCTGTGGTCATTGTTGGTCTCCTGAGGGTTCACTACACAATATGTGGTGTGCTGCTTGCGGTTTCAACCTTGTTGGTTAATTTTTGGAGCCGCGTAGGTTAACTTGGGGTCATTGGTGAAATTACAGCTGTCTCTGGAGCGAAGTACCGCAATCCGTCCAACCACCGCCCACAAAAAAAGCCCGGTCACACCGACCGGGCTTTTCACATCTTCTTAACCCAAAGCTGTCGTCAGTAGATGACGACGCCGCGGATGCTTTCGCCGCTGTGCATCAGATCAAACCCCTTGTTGATGTCGTCCAGCGGCATCGTGTGGGTGATCATCGGGTCGATCTCGATCTTGCCGTCCATGTACCAATCCACGATCTTGGGCACATCCGTGCGGCCCCGCGCCCCGCCGAACGCCGTCCCGCGCCAACTGCGGCCCGTGACCAGTTGGAACGGGCGCGTGCTGATCTCGGCACCTGCGGGGGCCACGCCGATGATGATGCTCTCGCCCCAGCCCTTGTGCGCGCATTCCAGTGCGGTGCGCATCACGCCCACGTTGCCCGTCGCGTCAAAGGTGTAATCCGCGCCGCCGCACGTCAGTTCGACCAGGTGCCCGACCAGATCGCCCTTGACCTCTTTGGGGTTCACGAAATGCGTCATGCCGAAATGGTCGGCCATCTTCTTTTTCTCGGGGTTCAGGTCGACGCCGACGATCTGACTGGCCCCCGCCAGACGCAGGCCCTGAATGACGTTCAACCCGATCCCGCCCAGGCCAAAGACAACGGCAGTCGATCCGATTTCCACCTTGGCCGTGTTGATCACCGCACCGATGCCCGTGGTCACACCGCAGCCGATGTAGCAGATCTTGTCGAAGGGCGCGTCCTTGCGCACCTTGGCCAGCGCGATTTCCGGGAGGACCGTGTGATTGGCAAAGGTCGAGCAGCCCATGTAATGCAGGATCGGCGTCCCATCCAGCATCGAGAAACGGCTGGTCCCGTCGGGCATCAACCCCTGGCCCTGCGTGCTGCGGATCGACTGGCAAAGGTTGGTTTTCGGGTTCAGGCAGTAATCACACTCGCGACATTCCGGCGTGTAGAGGGGGATCACGTGATCGCCGACCTCCAGGCTGGTGACGCCGGGGCCGACCTCGACCACGACGCCTGCACCTTCGTGCCCGAGGATCGCGGGAAACGCGCCTTCGGGGTCGTCACCCGACCGGGTGAATTCATCGGTGTGGCACAGGCCAGTGGCCTTGATCTCGACCAGAACCTCACCGGCCTTGGGGCCTTCGAGGTTGACCTCCATGATTTCGAGAGGCTGACCTGCCTTGAGGGCGACGGCGGCACGGGTACGCATATGATCGGTCCTTTGTTGATTTGCGGCAATGGTCTGCGAATTGCGGCCGGAATTCAACCCGCGCCCACTTGTCAAAGACCGACTTAGCTTGTCAGGGTGGGGCTCATGAAAATATTGCTTCTTTTGCCGCTGCTCGCGGCCTGCGTCACCGGACCTGCGCCGGTCCCTTCGGACGATGGATGCGGTGCCGCGGGTTACGCGGGCCTGCTGGGCCAGAACATCGCGGCAGTGACCCTGCCGGCGGATCTGAACCACCGTGTCATCGGTCCCAACCAGATGGTGACGATGGATTATGTCGAAAGCCGGGTCAATTTTGAAACCGACATCGTCGGTACGATCATGAGGGTGACATGCGGATAATCTGGACGCTGCCGTTGCTGGCTTTGATGGCCTGCGGAGGATCACCGCGCGGCGTGGCACCCCAGGCGCAGACAGCCGTCGACAACCCCGTACCGATGGGCGTCGACAATTCCTGCGGCGGGCGGCGTTACGGCAGCCTGGTGGGCAAGGACGCCACGGTGCTGGAAACGGTTCTGATCCTGGGGCCCGTGCAGGTCATCCGCCCCGGCGGGATCACGGCACAGGACTATCAGCCGGACCGGATCAATTTCATCGTGGGTGGTGACGGGACGATTACGCAGATCACCTGCGGCTGATCCGTATCGAAGCCTGCCACCGACACCACGCACTGGGTGGGGGCTCATGGCGCGGTGCCGGGGCAGTCCTTCGATACCAGTTCGTTGACATCAAAGCTGGGCGCAAAGACGGACAGACCGTGATGAATCCCGCGTGATTTCGTGTCAGCATCAAGGCAGGGTTGATTTATTGCAGCATTGCCATGATCTTGGGTGAATGACAGATCAAAGCCCGATCCCGTTCAAACCCTACCGCGATGATCGCGTGTCGTTTCATCGCACTGAAATGGCCCCGATCCTGACGGTCTATGGCCGGTTCGTCGCGGCGGGCGAATGGCGCGATTACGGGATCAGCGCCTTGCGTGACGTTGCCGTGTTTTCGGTGTTTCGCAGAACCGCTGAAAACCCCGTTTACCGGATCGAAAAGCGTCCCAAACTGCGGTTGAAGCAAGGCCAATATGCCGTCGTTGGCATGGATGGGCAGGTCCTGAAACGCGGTCACGACCTGCGCCAGGTATTGAGCGTGCTGGAACGCAAGCTGATCCGCATTGTCGACTGATATTATATCACGGTTTCGACATGTTTCGCATGCGAAACATATTATGTCATATTTAACAGTATGTTAACCGGCCCGTTCGGTCAGGCGGCGGCGAGAGGAGACGTCACCGTCGCCCTGGGTTTTGATGCGCAGGATCGCGTTGTCGATGGGTTCATAGACGCAGGCCATGGCGTGGGCGTTGGCATGGATCATCACCTGTTCATCGACCATCATGCCCACGTGGCCCGGCCAGAATATCAGGTCGCCGCGCTGCAACGGGGCGTCGGGGGACAGCGCATCGCCAAGGGCTGCCTCTTGCAGGTCGGCGTCACCGGGGCAGGGGATGTCGCAGGCGGTCAAGGCTGCATGGATCAACCCGGAACAGTCGATGCCGCGCGTGGAATTGCCGCCCCACAGGTAGGGGACGTTGAAATGCAGCTGTGCCACGTTGACCGGATCGGCAAAGGGACGATCCAGCGGGCGCAGGTGCTTTTTCGGGACAAACCCCTGTGGAGTCTCAAAGAATTTGGGCCGTTCGTCGATCACGCGCAGGCGTGCGCCGAACGGCAGGGCCATGGTGGGTTCGGATTTCATGGTCTCTGACGTGTAGGCATGGGTTCCGAATGTGCTGACCCGGTGGGTCGGCCAATGGATATTGTCCAGCCGGTCGGCGGCGACATATCCGCAATAGCCGTTTTCCGT
The DNA here is from genome assembly GCF_900110705.1 of Loktanella sp. DSM 29012. GTDB lineage: Bacteria > Pseudomonadota > Alphaproteobacteria > Rhodobacterales > Rhodobacteraceae > Loktanella > Loktanella gaetbuli. The sequence continues at coordinate 251,075 of NZ_FOEJ01000004.1, forward strand.
CTGGACGAAGGCCCAACCATTCTGAAATTCCAGCGTCGTGACGTTTTCACCCAGTAGCAGCTGCCGTTCCCGTGCGCCGCCGGGACTGCGGCACAGGTCCGTCACCGAACGCGATAAACGTGCTGGCGTGCCGTCAACCGCAACGCGGTCGGTCAGACCGAGGCTGCGCAGGGCAACCCGGTCGTTGGCGGGCCAAAGCCTGCGATCGGTCACAGGTTCAACAGTTTCGGCAGGGCGTCCAGCAGCGCGCGCGCACCCATCCCGACACCGCCCTTGGGGCGGGCGGGTTTCGCGCTCGGATTCCAGCCGTAGATGTCGAAATGAATGTAAGGCGCGTCGACGAAACGGCGCAGGAACAGGGCTGCGGTGGTGGCCCCGGCCATGCCGCCTGCGGGCGCGTTGTCCAGATCGGCAATACCGGGTTCGATCATCGTCTCGTAGGGGTCGTGGAACGGCAGACGCCAGACGGGGTCTGCCACGGCACGGGCGGAAACGGTCAGCGCATCGGCATGCGCGTCGTCATCCGTGAAAAACGGTGACAGGTCTGGCCCGACGGCGACCCGCGCGGCCCCGGTCAGAGTGGCCATCGATACGATCAGATCGGGGGATTCCTCGGATGCGAGCGCCAGCGCGTCGGCCAGCACCAGCCGTCCCTCTGCGTCGGTATTGTTGATTTCCACCGTCAGCCCCTTGCGGCTGGTCAGGATGTCCTGCGGGCGAAAGGCATTGCCAGAAATACTGTTTTCCACGGCCGGGATCAGCAGGCGCAGACGAATGTTCAGCCCCAGTGCCATGATCATATGCGCAACGCCCAGGGTGGTGGCGGCCCCGCCCATGTCCTTTTTCATCAGGCCCATGGACCCTGCGGGTTTGATGTTCAGGCCGCCGGTGTCGAAACACACGCCCTTGCCAACCAGTGTCAGGGTCGGACCCGTGTTTCCCCAACGCAGGTCAATCAGGCGCGGTGCGCGGGTGCTGGCGCGGCCGACGGTATGGATCATCGGGAAATTCGCCGCCAGCAAGTCATCGCCTGTGGTGACGGTGATATCGGCGCCGTGCTGACGCGCGAGGTCGCGCGCCTGTTGTTCAAGCTCGTCCGGGCCCATCTCGGATGCGGGGGTGTTGATCAGGTCGCGTGTCAGGAACTCGCCCGCGGCAATCGCCTCGATCCGGGCGGCGTCGATGCCGGCGGGCGCGATCAGTTGGGCGGGTGGCTTGGCCGGTTTGCGGTAGCGGTCAAAGTCATAAGAGGCGAGCAACCAGCCCAATGCGGCCTCTTGCATCCGGGCGGGGGGCAGATCGGTCTGGATCGCATAGGTGCCGGCGGGCAAACTGCGGGCCGCCGATCCGACATCAAAACGGCTGCGCTTGCGGCTGGCCTCGGACCCGGCACCGACGAGGGCCATGGCGATGCCCCCCTCGGGCCCCGGCACAGCCAGTGTGGCACCGGCAGCGCCGGTGAAACCCGCCGCATCGGCCCAGGTGCGGGCGCTGTCCGGGATGGTGTCCTGGGCGTCCTGTTCGATGATGTGGAGAGGCACGGCAGAGCTGTCGGGGCTGGCAAAGGTCGCGGACATGGGGGGCCTATGGTTTGGGATCAAATCCAACCTAACCGTCTGGTCAGCCGCGACAAGGCCCAGTGCCTAACCCCCGCGCAGCATCCAGACTTGGCCGATGGCCAAATCGAAACTGCGTTCAAGGCGAGCCATCGTCGCCTCGACCGCGATGCCGTCGCGCTGTCTGGCGCTGTCCGCCACATGGCCTGCGGCTGTCGCGACCTCGATCAGGCCGATCCGGGCGGCGATTGTCGACATGCGTCTGGCCTGACCGGGCAGGTCGTCAAAACCCCCATGGTCACGCCCGTCGCGCATGATTCCCAGGCGGGTGGCCAGATCCTCGAGCGAGGTGGCGATGGTGCGGTCTGCGCGGGCAGCCCCCTGCCGGGCATAGAGGTCCTGCAAAAGGCCATGGTCGATGGCGCAATCCAGAAGGCATTCGAGAACGGTCACTTGGGTCATTTTAGGTGTTTCTCAGGGCTGGGGTTTGGCCCAACCTGCGCGCAACAGGGTTCCCAATTCGTTGAACAAGCTGATTTTAATGCCTCGAATTCCCCTAAAATGCGCGATAGGTTTCAGGGATAAAAATTACGGAAAGCGCGATCATGGACTTCGCAAGACCTCTTCCCGAATACCTGATCACACGGTTTCACGGCTGGCAGGCGACCACATATTCACAGAACAAGGGCTGGTATCGGCGTCTGGCCGACGAAGGGCAGCGCCCGCGCGCGATGATCATCTCCTGCTGCGACAGCCGGGTGCATGTCACCGCGATGTTCGGGGCGGATCAGGGCGAATTCTTTATTCACCGCAATATCGCCAATCTGGTGCCGGCCTTTGTTTCGGATGGTGAACATCACGGCACCTCTGCGGCCGTGGAATACGCGGTTACGTCACTGCATGTGTCGCATCTGGTCGTGATGGGTCATTCAGGTTGTGGCGGTGTCGAAGGCTGTTACGAGATGTGCGAGGGCCATGCCCCCGCGCTGGAGGAGAAAACCAGTTTCGTCGGGCGGTGGATGGATATTCTGCGGCCCGGATACGACCGCTTGCCGCAGGGGGATGATGCGACGCGCAAACGCGCGCTGGAAAAGGAAGGCGTGCTGATCAGCCTTGAAAACCTGATGAGCTTTCCATTCGTGCGGGCAGCCGTCGAGTCGGGTGAGCTGACCTTGCACGGCGTCTGGAACCACATCGGCAATGGCTCGCTCGAGGTTTACGACCCCCCCAGTGGCGCATTCCATCCGATCTAGCGGTCAGACAGGCACGACGTCGTACGGTTGGGGCGTCGATCTAAAGCATTTGTTAATCTCTTGGCGGCACGCTGCACGGATGATGCGGTGGCCCACCTTGTTGCGCGGTTGGAACGGAACTGATGCAGGATATGACATCCTGCTGCGGTTCGCCCAGGATATTGATGCCGCCTATGAGGCAGAGCATGAGGCGGTCCGACTGCGGCTCGTCAACCGGATGGTCGTGTTTGGTCTGGTCATGTACAATGCCTACAACCTGACCGCATATGTGCTGGCCGGCGACGTCTTCTGGCATGGGCTGGTCATGCGGCTTGCTGTGGTGACACCGTTGTCCTTTGCCATGATGATGGTCCTGCAGCGGGTGAATGCGATCTGGCGGGAACGCATCCTGCTGGTCGGCATGATCAATGCCTATCTGGTGCCGGTCTTTGTGTTGTGGTGGTCCCGGTCGCAATGGGCGTTGTTGCTGACAAACGAGATGATCCTGATGATCGTTTTCGCCACGACCCTGATTACCCTGCGTTTTCGGCATGCGATCATCTATACGGCGGTCGTGCTGGGTCTGACGCTGGCCGTGATCTGGACCAACCCGGCCATCGCGACCACGCTGATCTGGCCGCTGACGTTGCAGATGATCCTTGCCGCGGTGTTCTGCCTGCATGCAAACCATCACAGCGAACGGCGACGTTGCGAGGATTACATGCGTGCCTACAGGGCTGCGGATCGGGCGCGAGCCGCTGAAAATTCCGAACGCCGCATGACCATGCTGTCGCTGACCGATGCGCTGACAGGGATTCCCAACCGCCGCAGTTTCGAATGGATGATGTCCGACTGGGTGGCTGGCCACGATGCTGTCGGCTTGATGATGATCGATATCGATCATTTCAAGCTGTACAACGACACGATGGGACATCCGGCAGGCGACGGTTGCCTGCGCCGGGTCGCGGCAACCCTGTCAGCGGTTGCATTGGGACCCGATGTGCAGATCGCCCGTATCGGCGGCGAGGAATTTGCCGTGGTGATGCGGGGCGCGACATCCAGCGGGTCCAAGGCACTTGCCACCGAAATCATCCGCGAAATCCGCGGCATGGCCGACCCGCATCCGGGCCGGCTGGACGGCGTGAACCGGGTCACGATCAGTATCGGGTTGGCCGTGTCATCCGCCGCTGACCCGTTCGACCGCGCGGTGCTGATGTCGGATGCGGATGCCGCGCTCTATCAGGCCAAGCGTGCTGGGCGGGATTGCTGGCGGTTTTCAGAGCCGGCGGGACCGATCGTTGATCTGCGTCAAATCGCGTGATCCCCCCTGCAAAAGCAAACGGGCGGACCTTTCGGCCCGCCCGTGAAACGGTCAGATAACGGGTCTGATCAGCCTTTCTTCAGGCACTCGCGGCCCAGAAGTTCTGCGATCTGCACCGCATTCAGGGCCGCACCCTTGCGCAGGTTATCGGACACGCACCACAGGTTGATGCCGTTGTCGATCGTGCTGTCCTGACGGATGCGGCTGATGAAGGTTGCGAAATCGCCGACACATTCGATTGGCGTGACGTAGCCACCGTCCTCGCGCTTGTCGATCACCATGACGCCGGGTGCCTCGCGCAGGATGTCGCGGGCCTCTTCTTCGTCAAGGAAATCCTCGAATTCGATGTTGATCGATTCCGAATGGCCGACGAACACGGGCACGCGCACGCAGGTTGCCGTGACCTTGATCTTGGGGTCGACGATCTTTTTGGTTTCGACGACCATTTTCCACTCTTCCTTGGTGGACCCGTCTTCCATGAACACGTCGATATGGGGGATGACGTTGAACGCGATCTGTTTGGTGAACTTGGTCACGCCGGTGTTGTCGGTGGGGTTGTAGACCGCCTTGGTCTGGTCCCACAGCGCATCCATGCCTTCCTTGCCCGCGCCGGACACGGACTGGTAGGTGCTGACGACGACGCGTTTGATCCGGGCGCGATCGTGCAGCGGCTTGAGCGCGACAACCATCTGCGCGGTCGAGCAGTTGGGGTTCGCGATGATCATCTTGTTCTTGTAGTCGTGGATCGCCTCGGGGTTCACCTCGGGAACGATCAGCGGGATCTGGCTGTCGTAACGGTAGAGCGAGGAGTTATCGATGACGACGCAGCCGGCCTTGGCGGCAATGGGTGCATATTTCGCGGTCGCCTCGGACCCCACGGCAAACAGGGCCATGTCCCAGCCGGTGAAATCGAAGGCATCGAGGTCCTTGGTTTTCAGAGTTTTCTCACCAAAGCTGACTTCGGTGCCGAGCGAACGGCGGCTGGCAAGTGCGACGATCTCGTCAACGGGGAACGCCCGTTCGGCGAGGATGTTCAGCATTTCGTGGCCCACGTTGCCCGTGGCCCCGACGATGGCGATTCTGTAGCCCATGGTCTGCTCCTTGAATGACGTTGGGCTGTTACGCTGAAACGCTGCAAAGGGAAAGGGCGGATGGTGTGGTCAGGGGGGCGCTGCCCCCGGTGCTGTCGCACCTCCCCCGGGATATTTTGAAAACAGCGATGGGTGCGGTCAGAGGGTTTTGACCATCGTGGTGCTGCTGGTGAAACCAAAGATGTAGCTGAGCGGGCCGATGGTCTGGGTGTTCGTGGCCCTGAAACCGTAGCGCGTATAGAGTGCGCGGGCGCGGGGGTTCGTGTCGATGACATCCAGGCGCACCTTGGCATAGCCGCGTGTGCGGGCCTCTGTGCAGATGGCGTCCAGCAGGGCGGTGCCGATGCCTTGCCCCCGCGCGGTGGGAGCGACGCAGAGGCCGTCCAGCAAAAAGCGGGCGTTGTCGATGTCGCGTTCCAGCAGTGACAGCAGTGCTGCGCGCCAGAGGGCACCGGCCCGGCCATAGATGGCGCGCAGGTCGTGGAACGTGCCGTCGACGAATGCGCCATCGTGTGATTTGAACCCGACGACGCCCAGGAGTGTGCCGTCGTTTGCATGGGCGGCGATGACGTGGTCGGTGCGCATCACGCGGATGATGTAGCGCAGAGCTTTGGCGTCGGGGCCCATGACGCGGGCCAGTTTCTGGCCGAAGGCCTGCCAGTAGAGGGTCGCCGCCGCGTCGCGGTCGGATGCGGGAAGGCCTGCGCGGATGATCATGCGAAGCCCGTGAAGGGCAGGTAGGTCACGGGCGTGCCCGGCGTGATGTCGGCGGCATCGTCCGGCAGTTCAACGAGCCCGGTCGCCCATGATAGACCCGAAACACGGCCTGACCCTTCGGACGGGAAAACCTCTGCCGCACCGTCCGTGATGCGGGCGCGCAGGTATTCGCGGCGGCCGGGCTTCTTGGATTTCGCAAAGGCTGCGGGCACGGTGAAGGATTGGCGCGCGGGCCAGTCGGCCCCGGCGAGCACGGCAAGTGCAGGGTGGGCAAAGATCAGCGCGCAGACCTGGGCGGCGACGGGGTTGCCAGGCAGTCCAAACACGGGCGTGTCGTCCCAGAGCCCCATCGCCAGCGGCCGGCCCGGTTTCACGGCGATGCGCCACAGGGCAAAGCTGCCGGTGGTCGCAAGAAGTGCAGACACGTGATCCTCGTCGCCCGCCGATGCCCCGCCGGATGTCAGGATCGCGTCGCAACGGGTGGCGGCCCCGGTCAGGATGGTGCGGAGTTTGTCGCGGTCATCGGGCGCGCGGTCAAGATCGACGGGCGTGTGACCCCACCCCGCAACATCGGCCAGCAGCATGGCGCGGTTGGCGTCATAGATCTGCCCGTCGGTCGCGGGCGTGCCGGGGTCGCGCAATTCGTCACCTGTGGACAGGACGCCCACGCGCAGGGCCGCGCGGACGCTGACCTGACCCGTACCGCAGGCGGCGAGGGTGGCAAGATCGGCGGCGGTCAGGCGGCGGCCCGCAGGCAGGACGGCGTCGCCGGCCAACATGTCCTCGCCCGCGCGGCGGGCATTGGCGCGCTGTTTCAGCGGGCCATGCAGGGCAATGTGGGTGGCATTGGTATTGACGTCCTCTTGCAGCACCACGGTATCGGTGCCGTCCGGGATATTCGCGCCGGTCAGGATGCGCAGTGCGTGACCGGGCGGCACCGTGCCGTCGAATGGTACGCCAGCGGCGGCGCGACCCGGGTGCAGCGGCAAGGTGTGGGGGCCAGCGGGCAGCGGTCCGGCAAAGGCGTAGCCGTCTACGGCGGCATTGGCATGAGGAGGATGGCTGCGGGTGGCTGCCACGGGGGCGGCAAGGATGCGTCCGGCGGCCTTTGCCAGCGGGATCGTCTGTGTTGCCGTGACCGGGCTGAGCCGGCCGCGCAGGTGGGCCAGGGCTGTGTCCACCGGCGTCCAATGCGCGCCTTGTGGCATGGCGAAACAATCGTTGCGCAGGGGCGGCGGGGTCAGTTGCGCAGCGGCGAGGATGTCCTCTGATCCGACGCCCAGCACCCAGCCTTCGTCACTTGCCGGCACGTCGAGGCAGCGGGCCATCTGCGCGGGCGGCAGGGCCGAAAAGCTGCGCGCGAAAAGGGCGGTCTGGGCGGCGTCCTTGATGTCGTGTGCCTCTGCCGCGAGGGCTGCGGGCAGGAGCGAAAAGTAGGTTTCGGCCAGTGTGATCGCGCGGTCGGCGGGTTGGAACGGCCAGACGGCGATATCCGCACCAAAGCGCGCCCGGAGGCGTGACAGGGTCGGCAGGCCCATGATGACCTGACCACCCACGGCGCCGACACCGCCCAGTTTGAACGGGGATTGCGCACCTTTTGCCGCCATGTCGGCACCGCGAAATTCGGGCAGGCCATGGTCGCCGTAGTCCGCCTTGGTCCGGGGCAGATCCGGGATGTCGGATTTCAGACCATTGAACCAGAACGGGCCAGTGCCGGGGAATCGCGCGTTGATCTGGCCTGCGAGGGCAAATCGGTTGTTGGATTTGGGTGCGTCCTGCACGCGCGCTGCGAACCAGTCCCACAGGGCGAGGGGGTCAGCGTGGCCCGTCAGTGCCTGCGCAAAGCCGCTGGGATAGGCGAAACACAGATCAAAGGCCGCGAGCGTGCGCCGGCCAGCGGCCAGTTCATCGGCGAGCGTGTCGATCAGATAAGCCTCTGCCAAGGCGCGGTTGCGGTGATAGACTGGGGTCTGTGCCTGACCGGCGCGGGCGATACAGGTCCAGATGGCATCGGCGGTCGGACGCGGGCCGCGGTCGTTGCCGCTGGACCAATCCACGGCGATGACCGTGTCAAAGCGGGGATCATGGGTCATGCCAGTCCCACCTCTGTCAGGATAAAATCGGCGATGGCGGCCGTATCGTTCAGGTCCAGCAACGGGCGGTCGATATTGAGCGGGCTGTCGGTAGCGACTGCGCGGATGGTGGGGTCGGTGGTGGCAATCAGTTGATTTTCGGTGACAGCGCGAAAGGCCTCGACCTTGGGGTGCGTGTCGCGTTTGTAGCCTTCGATCAGGACCAGATCGACGGGGGCGAGTTGCGCCAGCAGATCCGCGAGAGGCGGTTCATCCGCGCCACGCAACTCGGTCATGAGCGCCCAGCGGTTGGCGGAGGCGAGCACCACCTGCTGCGCGCCCGCCTGACGGTGGCGGTAGCTGTCCTTGCCGGGTTGATCGACATCGACGCTGTGGTGGGCGTGTTTGATCGTGGACACGGTAAAACCGCGCGCGGTGATTTCGGCGACGAGGCGTTCCATCAGTCCGGTCTTGCCTGCGTTTTTCCAGCCGGTGATGCCGTAGATTTTCATAACATGGCCTGTGCAGTGGCAAGATCGTCAGGGGTGTTCACGTTGAAAAACGCAGCATCGTCGGGAAATTCCGCCGTGCCGGCATCATGGGCGCGGGTGAACTGGACGACCTTGCGGGTGCCGTCGTGCAGGGCCTGTCGCAGCGCGTTGCGCAAGCTGACGGGCCAGAGGCCAAAAGTCGGCTGCCGCCCGCCCGGTGACGCGGCCAGCGCCAGGCCTGCCGCGCCGCCCGCCAGCTGGAGTTGCGGGACCAGATCGCAGGGCAGGAACGGCGTGTCGGCGGCGGCGGTGACGATGTGGCTGTGGCCGGTCGTAGCCGCATGGTCGAGGCCCGCCAGCACGCCTGCCAGCGGTCCGGGGTGATCTGCGATGCTATCCGCGATCACGGTCAGACCAAGAGGTGCAAAGCGTGCCGGATCGCCGTTGGCGTTCAGCGCCAGCCCGTCGCATTGCGGGTCCAGTCGTGCGATGACGTGGTCGATGATGCGGCTGGTGTGGAGGCGCAAGAGCCCCTTGTCCCCGCCGCCCATGCGGGTGGCCTGACCGCCTGCAAGGATGATGCCAAGTGGTGCCCTCATGGTCGGCCCGCGCCGCTGTTTCGCTGACGCGAAAGGCGCACCGCCCGCCGACCCGTATCGCATTGCTGTTCGGTTTGCGCCTGAACAGGGTGTGTGTTCCCGGGGCGCTGCCCCGGACCCCGGGATATTTGCGACCAGAAGAAGACCGCCATGCGGCCAGGTCTGTCGAATATGTCACACATGTCAGGCACTGCCCTTGCGGGCCGATTTGCGCGGCTCGTCAGCCTGCGCTGCGGGGTCGGCGTCGCGGATCAGGCGATGTTCGCCTGACAGACAGACGAAGCGCTGCCCTTTCATGCGACCGATCAGGGTCAGGCCGACCTGTCGGGCAATTTCCACACCCCAGGCGGTAAAGCCCGACCGGGACACCAGTGTCGGGATGCCCATCAGCGCGGTCTTGATCACCATTTCGGAGGTCAGGCGGCCTGTCGTGTAGAGGATCTTGTCGCCCGGTGTTTCGGTTTCGGAAAACATCCAGCCAGCGATCTTGTCGACGGCATTGTGGCGGCCCACGTCCTCCATGTAGATCAGCGGCTGGGCATCACGGCACAGGACGGTGCCGTGGATTGCACCTGCCGCAAGATACAGGCTGGGCGTGCGGTTGATCTGGTGCGACAGCGCGTAGAGGTGCGATGTCCGGACAGGCGTATCCGGCAGGGTCAGGCCGTCCAGACCTTCCATCATGTCGCCGAATACGGTGCCGACGGCGCAACCGGATGTCCGGGTCTTGCGGGCGAGTTTGTCCTCGTGGTTGGTTTGCTGCGCGGTGCGGACGACGACGGTTTCGACCTCTTCGTCGTAGTCCACGCGGGTCACCTGATCGCTGCGTTTCAGCATGCCCTGATTGAGCAGAAACCCCAAGGCGAGATATTCGGGATGATCGCCGATCGTCATCGCGGTGACGATTTCACGTGCGTTGAGGTAGATCGTGAGGGGGCGTTCCTCGACCACGGCGAGGTCGACGGGCGCACCCGTGTGATCGGTGCCTGTGACGCTGCGGGTCAGGCGCGGGTCATCCGGCGCGGGAGCGATCCGGATGCCGGGGGGGATGAGATTGGTCAATTGCAGTTCCTGTGGGTCAGGCGTAACCGGGTGAGGACTGAAACTTAGGGGGAAACCATGGCCCTTGCCACCGGGAAATCAGCCTATCTGCAAGGTGTCCGCGACGGGATGCCGTTTTTGCTGGTTGCCGTGCCTTTTGCTGCCCTGTTCGGCGTGTCGGCCGTCGAGGCGGGGTTGAGCATCGGGCAGGCCATGGGGTTCAGCGTGCTGGTGATCGCCGGTGCGTCGCAATTTGCCGCGTTGCAGATGATCGTGGACAATGCGGGCGTTGCGCTGACCTTGCTGGCGGCGCTGGCGGTCAACCTGCGCATGGCGATGTACAGCGCGTCGCTGGTGCCCTATCTGGGTGAGGCCCCGCTGTGGAAACGCGCCTGCGTGTCCTATCTGCTGTTCGATCAGAGCTATGTCGCTGCTGTCGCGCGCTACGAGGCCGATGGTATGATGCGCCTGCGTGACCGGGTCGCGTTTTTCTTTGGTGTGGCGACGCCGATCGCGCCGACCTGGGTGCTGGCGACGCTGGCGGGTGCGCTCTTGGGGGCGCGCATCCCGGATGCGGCGGCGCTGGATTTCGCGCTGCCGATCACATTTATCGCGATGGTGGGGCCGATGCTGCGGACGCTGGCGCATGTGGCGGCGGCACTGGTGTCGGTTGTCGTGGGGTTGGCGCTGGTCGGGTTGCCGTCGGGCACGGGGCTGTTGATCGCGGCTGCCTGTGCGATGGCGGCAGGTGTGATTGTCGAGGGGAGGCGGGCATGACTGATGCAGTGATCTGGACGGTGATCCTGGCGCTGGGCGTGGGGACGTTTCTGATCCGGTTCTCGTTTCTGGGGCTGATCGGAACGCGGCCGATGCCGCCGCTGGTGTTGCGCCTGCTGCGGTATACGCCTGTTGCGGTGCTGCCGGGGCTGGTGGCACCCTTGGTGGTGTGGCCTGCGGCAACGGAGGGCGCACCGGAACCCGCGCGTCTGTGCGCCGCTGCGGTGGCGCTGGCGGTGGGGTTGTGGACGCGCAGCGTGATACCCGCCGTGTTGGCAGGGTTTGCGACACTGTATCTGGGGCTGTGGCTGACGGGCGCGTTCTAGCGCATCTGCATTTCGATTTCGGCCAGCGCCAGCGCCTTGTTGTCGGGATCGTTTTCGCGCCATTCGCGTGTCGTGACACCCGGCAGTGCGCCGAACGCATCCGACAGCCGGTTGGGCGAGAACGTGCTTGGCAGCCGCTCAAACCCTGGCAAGGCGCGCAGGATGCCGGATGTGGCACGCGCACAGAAGGCCTGCGGCACGGGGCCGTTCGTCAGCGCGAGGGTCGCGGCCCGTTCGGCCACGGCATCACTGACGGGGATCGTCTGGGCGATGACATAGAACGTCTGTCGCGCGTGGTACGAGACGTAATAGGCCTCGACCTCGGGAGTCATGCCAAAGAGCACGTCGTTGCGTTCCGCGACAAAACTGTGGCGGAACGATCCGGCGGGGTCGAACATGATCCGCTGGCTTGGTGCGTCGATCAGCAGCGCGGTATGCGCGCCGCTGTCGTTGGAAATGCTGCGCATCGTGTACAGCGTCAGCACGCGCGGACCGGGGCCTGCGAACTGGCGCTGGGCGATCAGGTCGGGCGGTGATGATGTCTGCGGTGCGGAACAGCTTGCAAGCGCGGCAGCCCCGCCAAGCAGGACAAGACGCCGGGTCAGCATCAGCCGTTGACGAGCGCGAGGAAGATCAGCAGGACGATGATCGCGACGGCTCCGCGCGAAATGAACCACATGAACCAATCAAAGGTCTTTTCGTGTTCGGTGGTGTCCATTTCGCCGTGCTTGTGGTCTGACATGTCTGTGTCCCCTGGGTGTGCTTTGGCGCTGAAATAGCCCATTCGGGCGGGGCTGTCACGCCCTGCGGATGGTCTATTCGGTCGCAATGCCGTCAGGTGCTGCCGTGAAATACCACGCGCCGTCATCGGCCAGTTCACGTGTCGCGCGCCCGGCCTGATGCAGATGATTCAGATGGGCAACCGATTCCACCAACGCGAGCCCGTAGGTGCCTGCGTCGATGGTGCGTTTGAACAGAACGGGAAAGCATTGGGCCGCCGTGCGGGGGGCGTCGAGGTAGGCGGCCAACCGCGCCAGAGCGTTGTGGTGATTGTCGATCATCTGCCGCAGACGCAACGGCAGGCCCGTATAGGGCAGTTTGTGTCCGCCGAGGATCAGTTGATCCGGGAGGGCATGCGGCAGGAACCGGTTACAGGATTCGATCCAGTCGGCAACGGGGTCCGCGTCGGGTTCTGTGGGATAAACGCCAAGGTTCGGGCTGATCGACAACAGCAGTTGATCGCCACCCAGCACGACGTCGCCGTCGCGCGACCACAGGGTCGCGTGTTCCGGCGCATGGCCGTCACCCATGCGGATGTCCCAGGTGCGGCCTGCTGCGGTCAGGGTGCCGCCTTCGATCAGGCGGGTAAAACCCAGCGGCAGGGCATGTACGCAATCGGCAAAATTGAAGGGACGTTCAGCGCTGCGCCTGGCCAGCGTGGGGCCATCCATCCCGGCGCGCGTCCAGAATGCGATCTGTTCCGGCAGGGGTTCGGATTGTTCGTCCAAAATCAGCATCCGCGCCTGAAGATAGGCCGTGCGCGTGGTCAGCAGTTCCGCGCCCTGGGCCATGAACCAACCAGCCAGCCCGATGTGATCGGGGTGGTGGTGGGTGACCAGAACACGGGTGACGGGTTTGCCTGCCAGCGGTCCATCCAGAAGATCCTGCCAGATCGCGCGGGTCTTGCGCGTGTCGAACCCGGTATCGACGATCGTCCAGCCATCCCCGTCGTCCAGCGCATAGACATTGACGTGATCCAGCGCCATCGGCAGCGGCAGTCGCATCCACAGGATGCCGGGGGCCACCGTGATGGCGGTGCCGGGTGCGGGTGGGTCGGGAAAGGGTGTTGCAATCTTCATGCCTGACCTTGTGGCAGGCTTTGCGGCGGGTCGCAAAGGCAACCCGCCGTCATGCGGGTCAAGCGACGGCCAGATCCTCGGGTGTGACGGCCATCAGGTCCGAGGCACCGGTGCGCACATGGGCCAGCAGTCCCGTTACCTCTGGCAGCAGGCGGGTGATGTAGAACCTTGCCAGACGCTGACGCGCGGGGTCGTCCTGCATTGCGGCCCGCAGGTGGGCATGGGCCCCCAGCACGCGGGCAAAGGCGGATTGATACGGCACGGCCCCCGCAAAACGGTCCTGCATATCGGTCCGCGAGACCAGCCAATCCGTCGCCTCTGACATATCGGCGGCGGCCTGCCAGACGGCCTCTGCCAGATCGGGAAAGGTGCCCTTGGCCGCATCGGCACCGGACTGGATTTCGTCCAGCAGGGCCTGTGCGGCCTCGCCGCCGTCCATCATCTTGCGCCCCACGAGGTCCATCGCCTGAATGCCGTTGGTGCCTTCGTAGATGGCGGTGACGCGCACGTCGCGGACGTATTGCGCGGCACCCGTTTCCTCGATCACGCCCATGCCGCCGTGGACCTGAATCCCCATCGAGGCGACCTTGATGCCCGTATCCGACCCGAACGATTTTGCAATCGGCGTCAGCAGGGCCGCGCGGGCGCGGTGGGTGGCGTCACCCGTTGCGGTCGTCATGTCGAGGGCCACAGCGCACATCGCGGAAATCGACCGCGCGGCAAAGACCTCGGACTTCATTTCGGCCAGCATCCGGCGCACGTCGGCATGTTCGACGATGGTGCCGGTGCCACCGACGCGGCCCTGTTTGCGGTCCAGCGCATAGGCCAGCGCGTGCTGATAGGCACCCTCGGCCGCACCGATGCCCTGGGTGCTGACGCCGACGCGGGCGTTGTTCATCATGGTGAACATCGCGGCCATGCCGCCGTTTTCGGGGCCGACCATCCAGCCGGTCGCACCGGAATATTCCATCACGGCAGTGGGCGAGCCATGCAGGCCCATTTTATGTTCCAACGACACGACGCGTAGGTCGTTCTGTTTACCGGGGTTGCCGTCGGCATCGGGGATGTATTTCGGGACAAGGAACAGGCTGATCCCCTTGGTGCCCGGCACGCTGTCGGGCAGGCGGGCCAGCACAAGGTGGCAGACATTCTGGGTGAAATCATTGTCCCCCCAGCTGATGTAAATTTTCTGTCCCGTGATCGCGTAGGTGCCGTCGCCGTTGGGTTCGGCCTTGGTTGACAGGGCACCGACGTCGGACCCGGCCTGCGGTTCGGTCAGGTTCATGGTGCCGGACCATTCGCCACTGATGAGTTTGGGCAGGTACAGATCCTTGATCGCGTCGGATGCGTGGTGTTCCAGCGCCTCGATCTGGCCTTGGGCCATCAGCGGCTTGAGCTGCAAGGACAGGCACGCGCCCGACATCAGGTCGTTGACGGCGATCGACAGGGCAAAGGGCAGGCCCATGCCGCCGTAGGCTTCGGAGGCGCTCATGCCGATCCAGCCGCCCTCGGCGATGGCCTTGTAGCCGTCGGCATAGCCCGGCGAGGTGCGCACCACACCGTTTTCCAGACGCGCGGGGTGCAGATCACCGGCGCGTTGCAGCGGGGCAAGGATGTCGTCGCACATCTTGGCGGCCTCTGACAGGATTGCACTGGTGACATCGGGTGTCGCCTCGGCAAAGCGGTCGGTCGCGGTGACCTCGGCAAAGCCCGCAACGTGATCGAGGATGAACTGGTAGTCGGCGGCGGGTGCGCGATATGGCATCAGATTACGGCCTCTTTGCTAATCGGTCACGCTTGGCAGCGGCCAACGTGATCGGTATGTCGGTGCGAACTTTGCCCGAAGGTAGCCAAAGCATGCAACCGCGCAACGCAAACGCCACGTCAGAACACCTGCGACCGGATGCAGCAGGTCTGTCGCGGGCGGCTGCGCTGCTGACCCAAGGGGCCTGCGTCGCCTTTCCGACCGAGACCGTCTACGGGCTGGGCGCGGATGCACGCAATGCCGATGCTGTTGCGGGGATCTATGCCGCCAAGGGGCGGCCCAGTTTCAATCCGTTGATCGTCCATGTCGCCAGTCTGGCCGATGCCGCCGGCTTGATTGACCTCGGTGCAGATGGGCAGGTTCTGGCGCAGGCGTTCTGGCCGGGGGCGTTGACGCTGGTCGGGCGGATGCGGGCGGATGCCGGTATTTCGTCACTGGTGACGGCCGGACTGGATACGCTGGCGGTGCGGGTGCCCGATCATCCCGTGGCGCAGGGGGTATTGCGTGCCTTTGGCGGGCCGGTGGCGGCACCGTCTGCCAATCCATCGGGCCGGATTTCACCGACGACGGCAGCGCATGTGCTGGCAGGACTCGCCGGGCGGATCGCGGCGGTCGTGGACGGTGGGGCCTGCGGCGTGGGGCTGGAGTCAACGATTGTCAGCGTGGCGGAAACACCGCGCTTGTTGCGCGCCGGTGGTGTGCCGACAGAGGCGATCGAGGCGGCGCTGGGCCGTGCGCTGGCTGCTGGGGAAGATGACGCAGCAGCACCGACAGCACCCGGGCAATTAGCCAGCCATTATGCGCCGCGTGGCCGGGTGCGGCTGAACGCGGTGCAGGCCTTGCCGGGGGAGACCCTGTTGGGGTTCGGGGCGATCGCGGGCGATCTGACCCTATCCGCAAGCGGCGATTTGCAAGAGGCCGCTGCGCGATTGTTCGACTGCCTGCACCGTCTGGACGCGATGGAGGCCAGCGCGATCGCCGTGGCACCGGTGCCGGACCACGGGCTGGGTCGCGCAATCAATGATCGGCTCAAGCGCGCGGCGGCCCCGCGCGACTGAACCGGGCAGGGCTGGCCGCAGACGCTCTGGCCTGCGGTTTGGGGCTGACCACCATTCATGTGTGTTTGATATCAATATCTTAGATCTTGGTTCCTCGACCTCACATGATCGTGGTCTAGGTGTTACTGCACACCCAAAATTGCAAATAAGAGATGGAGACGACGGCTATGAAGACCAGACTGATCATTGCACTTGCGTCGGTCGGTGCGACCGCCGCCCACGCAGAGGCCCATACTGACCGCGTTGCCGCACTCGAGGCACGAGTCGCCGAACTGGAGGCAGCACCGCGTACGGCCCCCCTGAGTTTCGGAAGCGGGATGGAACTTGACCTCTATGGCTACATCAAGGCCGACTTCATCTATGATTTTGGGTACGAGTTGGGGAACACCACCTTTGGGCTGAACGCCATCGGCGCGGCCAGCGAAGAAGGCGATTTCTTTAACGCGACGGCACGTCAGACCCGGTTGGGTTTCCGCACCACGACCCAGACCCCGATGGGCGAGCTGGGCACACAGGTCGAAGGTGATTTCTACGGCGAGGGTGAAACCTTTCGTTTGCGCCATGCGACAGCAACGCTGGGCGGTATTCGGGTCGGCAAGTACTGGACGACCTTCATGCCGCTCTCGTCCTATCCGGCGACACTGGACTTCCAGGGCCTCGCCGCGATCCCCTTCGCCCGTCAGACCCAGTTGCGCTATACGGCGGAGTTTGGTGGAAATTTCGTGGCAGAGGCCGCGATCGAAGAATCGAACGGTGACAGCGACAGCCCGGTATTCATCGCGGCACTGGCCTATGACACGGACCCGCTGCTGTTGCGTGCCTCTGTCCTGACCGGCGAAATCAATGACGGCGCGGGCGGCGAGGTCGATACCTACGGCGTCAACCTGTCCGGGACGGCGACCTTTGGGAACACGACGATTGATGCCGCCTATACCATCGGCGAGGGTATCAATTCTTATATGGTTTTCCTGGGCGAGGATCTGGATTCCAACGGTGATGCCATCGAAATGCAGGCCGCCTACATTTCACTCACGCAGGCCGTCGGAGACAAGCTGACGCTGCGGGCGATGTATGGTGTGCGTGAAAACGATACGGGTGCGACGGCTGACAGCACCGAAAAGCTGGAAACGATCCACGTGAATGCGAACTATGACATCGTGGAAAATACCAGCGTCGGGATCGAGTATTTCTACGGCTCGCGCGAGACCTTTGGTGGCCAGTCCTATGATGTGGACCGGGTGCAGGCGTCCGTCACCTATACGTTCTGATCCATGAAACGGCTGGCGGCCCGCAGGCCGCCAGCCGCATATCCGAGAGCCAGGGCGCGAATGCGCCCCGGCTTTTTCATTCAGACCAGTTTGAGCAGTTCCTTGGCGGCTTCTTCAGACGAAGCCGGGTTCTGACCCGTGACCAGTTTGCCGTCGGTCACAACAAAGGACGCCCAATCGTCAGCCTTTTCATAGTGACCGCCGTTCGCCTTGAGCATGTCCTCGACCAGAAACGGCACCACATCGGTCAGGCCCACGGCCTCTTCTTCGGTGTTGGTGAAACCCGTCACCTTGCGACCCGAGACCAGCGGCTTGCCGTCGGCGCCCTTGGTGTTCTGGAACACGGCGGGGGCGTGGCAGACGGCACCCAGCGGGCGGTCTGACGCAACAACGGTTTCGATCAGCTTGATGCTGTCGGCATCCTGGCTCAGATCCCACAACGGCCCGTGGCCGCCCGGGTAGAAGACGGCGTCGTATCCGCTGGCGTCGATCGTGGACAGCACATGCGTGTTGGCCAGAACCTTTTGCGCGTCGTCGTCCTTTTTGAACCGGTCGGTCGCGGGGGTCTGCGCATCCTCGGTATCCGAACCGGGGTCCAGCGGCGGCTGGCCACCCTTGGGCGATGCCAGCGTGATGTCGGCACCGGCGTCCTTGAACACGTAGTAGGGTGCTGCAAATTCCTCGAGCCAGAAGCCGGTTTTCTTGCCGGTGTCGCCCAGTTGATCGTGCGAGGTCAGAACCATCAGAATTTTCATGGAGTATCCTTTCTAGGAAACAAATGCACAAAGCCGCGGACGGTTGCCGCGGCATTCACTGTCCCAATGCGCAGCCATTGGCGAATGTTCCACCAATGGGCGATAACGTTGCGGTATCGCAGGCACTGGTCGCATCCGTGGCACTCACCCGTGCCATGACATTCATCTGTTACGTGCATTCCCTAGCGTCAGAATCACACCTCGCGTTCAGGCGAGGGAGATGGTTTTCAGCAAAGACAGGACGGGACATGGATCAGATCAATTACGACGAGCTGTCATTCGACGACGAAGACGAGCTGAAATTTCCGCGCGACGAAGTTCAGGATTTTGACCGCGTGGTCGAACGTGCAATTTCACGTCGCGGTTTTCTGGGTGGCGTGCTGGCGTTCGGATCCGGTGCAGCCGTGATGGGCACCGGGCTACTGAACGGCACTTCTGCGATGGCGCAGCAGGCGTCGCGCTTTGCCTTTGATCAGCTGGCCCCGCAGACCGATGGCACGGTGCATGTGCCCGCCGGCTACACATGGGACGTTCTGGTGCGCTGGGGTGATGCCCTGTTCAGCGACGCGCCCGCATTCGACCCCGCAACCGGTATTCCAACCGAAGGGTCTGACCGCGTGTTCGGCGAAAATACCGACGGCATGGAGTTGTTCCACAAGGGTGGCACCGAACTGCTGGTCGTGAATTCCGAATATGTGAACGGCGGCATCAACCTGCCTGCCGAACAAGAGGGTCAGCCTGCCTCTGCCGATGACGTGATCCGACTTCAGAATTTCCAGGGCGTGACCGTGATGGAAGTGACCGAAGGCGATGACGGCTGGCAGGTCGTGGTCGACAGCCCCTACAACCGCCGCATCCACCACCGCACCCCGATGGCGATCGACGGACCCGCCGCAGGTCATGACCTGCTCAAGACGGCGGCCGATCCGACCGGCACGCAATCGCTGGGCACGTTCAACAACTGTGGTTCGGGTCGCACCCCCTGGGGCACCTATCTGACCTGCGAAGAAAACTTCAACGGCTACTTTGGCACCACCGCAGAGCTGTCGCTGGACGAGGTCCATGCCAACGGGTTCGAACGCTACGGCGTGTCGACCGAGGTCGATCCCGGTCGCTACAACTATCACGGTTTCGACGCGCGTTTCGATCTGTCGCAGAATCCGAACGAGCCGCATCGCGCGGGCTATGTCGTGGAAATCGACCCCTGGAACCCAAATGCGACGCCGGTGAAACATACCGCACTGGGCCGTTTCAAACACGAAAACGCCGCCTATGCGCTGGCACCCGATGGTCGGGTCGTCGTGTACATGGGTGACGACGAGCGTGGCGAATACATGTACAAATGGGTCAGCCGCGACGTCTATGTTCCCGGTGGCGATACCTCGACCCTGCTGAGCGAGGGTCAGCTGCATGTGGCCAAGTTCAATAACGACGGCACCGGTATCTGGCTGGCGCTGACGACAGAGGACACCGGCATGTCCGAGGCCAAGATCGCAATTTTTACCCGTATGGCGGGCACTGCGGTCAGTGCCACCACGATGGACCGGCCCGAGTGGATCGCCGTCAACCCCACCGCGATCGAAGGCTATTGCTGCCTGACCAACAATTCGCGCCGCGGTGCCACCGACGACGCGGGTGCGATCCACATCAATGCCGCCGGGGAACCGATGACCGTGAACGCGCCCAACCCGCGCGAGGTCAACAACTATGGTCAGATCGTGCGCTGGCGTCCGCATGGCGACGACCATGCCGCATCCACCTTTGACTGGGATCTGTACGTGATGGCGGGCAACCCGTCGGTTCACACCGAAGGCCCCTATGCCGGAACGGCCAACATCAACGCCGGGAACATGTTCAATTCGCCCGACGGGATGATGTTCGACACGACGGGCATGATGTGGATCCAGACCGACGGCGACGACGACAACGAGGGCGACTTTGCCGGCATGGGTAACAACCAGATGCTGGTGGGTGATCCGGTGACGGGCGAGATCCGCCGGTTCCTGACCGGCCCCAAGGGGTCCGAGGTCACGGGCCTGACATGGTCGGCAGACAAGCGGTCGATGTTCGTCGGTGTCCAGCATCCGGGCGGCAATTTCCCGGACGGCGAAGGATCGCTGCCCCGGTCTGCCATCGTTGTGGTCAAGCGTGATGACGGCGCGCTGGTCGGCTGACGACACAAATAGCCCGGCACGGTGACCGTGCCGGGTGAGCCCCGATGAAATGATGACCGCAGCCCCGAGGGGCCGCGGTCTTTTGTCGAGCAGGGGTCTGCCGGAACGTCTCGTTCCCGGCAGGCGTCAATCAGAAGTTGAAGCCGACGCGGACCTTGAAAGTGGTCACACCTACTTCGAGGACGTCATCGTCGAATTCATGCTGCAGGATTTCAGCACCCACATGGTAGGAATCGCCAAAGGGCATGTCGTAGGCCACACCGTAGAGGTAACCACGGCCATCATCGAGCTGATCGGATGTGGCGAGGATGAAACCGCCGACACCATAGGCGACACCCGGTCCCACGGGCACACCGACACGTGCCTTGAGGCGGGTCGCGTAGTCGACGGTCGCACCGGCTGCGGGGACTTCGTACTGGTTGGAATCAAAGTCGAATTCACCGCCGTAGATGACCCCGTTCGCGGCAAAGTTATAGCCTGCGTAGATACCCACAGAGGGGCCGTCTCCATCAAGAGCGCCTGAATTGACGTCGATGTCGGACCCACCGGCGGCGATGCCGAAATAGGCCCCCGTTACGTCCTGTGCCGTAACGGCGGCAGGCAATCCGGCAATCATTGCACCGATCAGAAGTGGTTTGAGGTTCATGTCATTCTCCCTGTTGTTGTCGACCACGTTCTGGTCGCTTGGACACACGGGAAAACAGGCCGCAGGGTTTCATTTGAAACGCATAAATTCAGGCAGTCAAAGCGCTTGTTTTTCAGGGGTTTTGCAATGCTGCGGCACCTGGCCGCAGTCAGCACCGCTGCATCGGCCCAAATGACGCAAAGCCGGGTGTGGTTGCGGGGGCTGCGCCTAGCCGCGCAGCTGGCTGCGCAGTTCTTCGGCCTCGCGGCGGGCGTCGCGCAGGCCGTCCATGGCGGCGCGCAGTTCGGCCTCGGTCTGGGACAGCTGGTTGGTGATTTCAGCTTCGCGCTGTTGCAGGTAGGTGATCGCCTGATCGCGGGTTTCCTCGGCCTCGTGCAGGGCCTGGGCCATGCGGTCCAGTTCACCGATTTCGGCCTTGGTCACGCGGGTGGCACGGGTGACCAGCCAGTTGGCAAACCACCCAAGCGCAAATGCGATGAACAGAATGATGGCGGTTGCGACGATGAATTCAATGCGGTTCAAGTGGGCTTCCTGCGATTACTGGTCGGCGTCGGTGGCGTCGGCGTCCTGTTCCATCTGTTCGAGCGTCGAGGGTTCTTCGACGGTGGATTCGGGTTGGATCAGCGAAAATTCGATCCGTCGATTCGCCTCGCGGCCATCGGCGGTGTCGTTATCGGCAATCGGGTTGGCTTCGCCAAGACCCTCGGCGACGAAAGATCCGATCGGCACGCGCCGCAGCCGCAGTGCGTCCAACACGGCCTCGGCGCGCTGTTGTGACAACTGCTGGTTCATCTCTTCGCCGCCCTGGCTGTCGGTATAGCCTGTGATCCGCAATTCGATATCCAGACAGTTTTGCAGGATTTCGGCGATGTCATCCATGATGTCCTGCGATGGCCCGGTCAGCGATGCGGAACCGGGGTCGAACAGGATCTTGCGGTTCTCGGTCACCACGGCGATCTGGGCGATGCATTCGTCCGGCGTGGGCAGGCCCGCAACGGGGTCCAGCGCCTCGACGTAGGTGATGTCCAGATCGGCCTCTGCGGTGGGGCCCAGTTTGTCGATCAGCAGCGTCGTGATGGTTGCAGCCGCGTTTGCGTTGCCGGTGTTGCCCGACACACGCACTGTTTCGGGCGTGACGGTCACCGCGCCATTGGTCAGCTGTGCCAGAGATTCCAGACCTGCCAGAACGCGCACGGACCAATCCGCTGGCAAACCTTCGGTGATGCGGGTGCCCATCGTGACATTCGCGGCACCGAATTTGGCAGCGGCGTAGTTTTCAGCGGTCACGTTCGCCAGATCGTTCTCGATCCGGCCACGCAGTTGCACGGCACCCTCCGGGCTGCGTGTCGCGCTGAATGTCGGCGGACCTTCGACGGTGACCTCGGCCGGGCGTGGCAAATCGGTGGTCAGCTCGAACACGTCGGGCAGGGCGTTTTCCAGCTCTCCTGCAGCGCGTTCAAATGCGGCCTGGTCCGTGGTCTCGAGCCCTTGCAGCGTGACGGCCGTGTCGGACAGGGTGACGGTGCCGCCGTCAAGATCGGTCAGTGCGGCAATGGCCGTGACCACCGCATCGCCCCATTGCGAGGTCGGCGCGCCCAGTGCCTGCACGCAAGGCGAGTTGGCGTCAAAGCCCAAGGCGCTGGCCGCAGCGATGATCCGGTCCTCGGATTCGACGCTGTCGGCAGCACAGGCATCAAATCGGGTGCCGTCCGCATCCTTGGTGAACCGCACGGTATAGGGTGAAATGACCGGGCGCGGTGCAGTGATGGTCACGGTACGGGCGACAGTCTGCGGCGCATTTCGCGCCAGTGCGGATTCCAGTCGCGCCTTTTCGGTCGCGCTGTCGGCGATGGCCTTGATCTCGACTCGTTCCGCAGTGACCGAGATTTTTGAACGCGGCAGCAGGTCCAGGGCCAGCAGGGCATAGTTCATCGCGGCACGCCACTCGGGCGGGACCGGATAATTTGCCGTTTCCAGAAAATCGGTGACATCCGCGCCATCGGCGATCCGTTCGATCCGTGCGGTCAGGGCCTCGCGGTCCGAGGCTGTGGGGATCAGGCCGATCAGCGACACGCCCTGATCGTTGCGCAGGATTTCCACCGCAAAGTCTGGTGCGGCCATCGCGTCGGAATCGGTCACCGTCATGTTGTCGATGACACGGCTGGCATCCACGACACGTCCGGCGGATGACATTGCGCGAAACCGTGCTGCCTCTGACGGGGCGTTGCCCTCGATGATGACCTGAAGTCCGTCACCGATGACCGACGCCCAGGGCATTTCCGCGTCGACCAGATTTTCTTGGACCGACATCACCGAGACGTCCTCGACCACGGCGACCGTGGCGCGGGCTGCCAGAACGCAGACCCCCGCGGCAAGAACGAAGACACCGGCGCGCAGAAAGATGTGGGATAGCCGCATGTGGCCAGAATCCTGTCTGTTGTCGTATCGACGGGTTTAGGCGCTGACTGTCATGGGCGCAATCAAAGCAGCAGGGCGACGGCGAAAAACGGCAAGGGCAGCAGGCCAGCGTCCCGGTTCGATCGGAACAGACGCAGCAGGCCCGCGTCATCTGACGCATCGAACCGGGCCAGTTGCCAGGCCAGATGCCAGCCCATGGCCCAGGGGCCGCCGATGGCCACGACCAGAACGAGGAACGATTGCTGCGCCACAGCGCCCAGGGTTGCGAACAGCACGCCGATCACGGTTGCGACCAGAAAACCGCGTAACCACGCGGGGGTGCGGTCGCCGAACAGGCGGGCGGTGGATTTCACCCCGATCAGGGCGTCGTCCTCGGCGTCCTGGTGGGCATAGATCGTGTCGTAGAACAGGGTCCATGCGATCCCCGCGACATAGAGCACCACGGCCGGCCAATGCAGTGCGCCCGCATGCGCCGTCCAAAGCAGCAGCGCGCCCCAGTTGAACGCAAGGCCCAGAAACACCTGCGGCCACCAGGTGAAACGCTTGGCAAAGGGGTAGATGGCGACCGGCACCAATGACGCCAGCCCCACGAGAATGGCGATCGGTGGAAACGTCAGCAGGATGGCGAATGACACCAGGGCCTGTGCGATCATCCAGGCCAGCGCGCCCTTGACCGATACCTGCCCCGACGGGATCGGCCGTGACCGCGTGCGCGCCACGCTGCCGTCGATATGGCGGTCGGTGATGTCGTTCCAGGTGCAGCCCGCACCGCGCATCAGCGCCGCACCGATGGCGCTGGCGGTGAACAGCCAGACATCGAACCGCGTGAAACTGTCAGTGTAGAGGCTGGCGAGAAGAATGGCCCACCAGCAGGGCAACAGCAGCAGCCATGTCCCGATGGGCCGGTCGAAACGGGACAGCCGCAGGTAGGGACGCCACGCCTGTGGTGCGCGGGTATCGACCCAGTTGCCAGCAGAATCGGCGACGGCTTCAGCCTCTGGCGTTGTCGACGGCTGGGTCATATGTATCCACCTATGGCGTCCAAAGTTCGACTGTATGTAGATCACCCCCTGTCCAAAGGGCAACCGGTCCCGCTGGACCGCGCGCAGGCCAATTACCTGTTCGCGGTCATGCGATTGGAGCCGGGTGCCGTGCTGAGCCTGATCAACGGGCGCGACGGGGAATGGGATGCGCAGGTGTCCCAGGGCAACAAGCGCGGCGGCGTGCTGACCTGTCTGGAGCAGACACAGGCGATGCGACTGCCGCCGGACCTGTGGCTGGTTTTCGCCCCGATCAAGAAGGCGCGCACCGATTTCATGGTCGAGAAAGCGGTCGAACTGGGGGTGGCGCGGCTGGTGCCGGTACAGACCGATTTCACGAACGAACGCATGCGCGCGGACAAATTGCAGTCCCATGCGGTCGAGGCCGCAGAGCAATGCGGCGGTCTGTTTGTGCCGCCCGTCGATGATCAGGTGAAACTGGACACGCTTCTGGGCGGCTGGGATGACAGGCAGATTTTGTTCTGTGACGAAGAGCTCGTCGGTGAGGCGCTGGACCTGACGTCGCTGACCGCTGGGGCCTGGGCGATCTTTATCGGACCTGAGGGTGGTTTTTCCGCGCGTGAACGGGACCTGCTGCGGGCGATGTCACAGGCCCATGCCATAAGCCTCGGCCCGCGCATCCTGCGGGCCGATACCGCGGCAGTCGCGGCCCTGACGCTGTGGCAATCTACGCTGGGCGACTGGACATGAGGGGTGTCCGAATTTTCACGAAAATTCGGGTGGGGGCGCTGCCCCCGGTGCGGTGCACCTCCCCCGGGGATATTTTTGACCAGAAGAATGGCGAGGTGGCACCTTGCGCCGCGTGACGCCCGATGCGGTGGGGGCGATCACTGGCGTCATGGCTGCGCGCGCGCATCTGGCGATGTTTCCGTTGTCCAACCTCGCCCGGTTCGGACTGGACGGGGTGGATGATCTGGCGATGTCGCTGTGGTGGGACGGGGCATCCGTGGTCGGTGTGACGCGGTCAGGCATGGTGTTGCCCTTTGGCGATCCGGCGGCGGCAGCCATCGTGGATCGTGATCTGGTCGGTGTGATCGGCGAACGACGGGTGGCGCGCGCGCTGCTGGCGGCGGCAGGTCTATCGGGCGTTGCTGCGACGCTTGACCGGGATGTGCCACAGTTCTTGCTGGATCTCGCGTCGCTGGTCGTGCCGCCGGGGCCGGGTCAGATTGTGCCGTTAGCGGAAGTGGATCAGACGCGACTGACGGGTTGGATCGCGGCCTACACCGTCGAGGCCCTGAACGTTGACCCGGTCCGTGCGCAGGCACAGGCCGAGATCAGCATCAACAGGTATATCGCGGCACGGTCGCACCATGTGCTGTGTGTGGATGATTCACCTGTCGCGTTGACCGGCGTAAACGCCAAAGTCGCGGACATGGTGCAGGTCGGTGGCGTCTACGTGCCGCCAGCGCTGCGCGGCCGGGGCCATGCGCGGCGCGCCGTGGCGATGGACCTTGCCCGCCTGCGCGACGGCGGCGTGCGACGGGCGACGCTGTTTGCCTCTGGTCCTGCCGCCGTGCGGGCCTACCGGAGCATCGGATTTACAGTCGTCGGGGATTGGACCCTGTTTTTGTTTGACGGGCCGCAACGTGGAGGGCCGGGCCATGGCACAGTTCATTAGGCCGCAGGCCCGTGCTGCGCTCTGGCGCTGGCGTGAAGTGTTTCTGGCACTGGGGCTCTCTCTTTTGGGGCTGTGGTGGGCGCAGAGTTTCGGTGTGGTCCGCTGGTTGGGTTGGGCATTGGTTCTGATCGGGGCGGCGCTGGCCGTGGCGGGCGTGCAGCGTGCGCGGTTTCGTCAAGACGGGCAGGGGCCCGGCATTGTCGCACTGGACGAGGGGCGTTTGGTCTACATGGGGCCACTGACCGGTGGGGCCATGGATGTGGCTGACCTGATCCGGCTGGAACTTGAGCCGCAGGCATTGCCGGCCCCGCACTGGATCCTGACGGGCGCAGGTGGACAGCGGCTTGAAATCCCCGTGAATGCGGATGGGTCAGAGCAGTTGTTCGACGTCTTTGCCGCCCTGCCGGGGATCAAAACGCAGGCGATGCTGGATGTGCTGGCACGCACACCGGATGCGCGTGTTGTCGTTTGGCAGGCGCGCCGTCCTCTCTTGCATTGACGAAGGGTGTGGGTCACTCCAATTAGTGACCAAATTGTTCCAAGCGAAGGCGCCCGACATGTCTATTCCTCAATCCGGTAGCGGGCCCATCGAAAACCACAATCAACTCGCCGAGATGCTGGAAAAGGGCTGCAAGCCCAAGGACGCCTGGCGCATCGGGACCGAGCACGAGAAATTCGGCTATGACACGGCGACGCATATGCCGCTGCCCTACGACGGGGACTGCGGGATCAAGGCGATGCTGGAGGGCCTTGAGGGGCGCTTTGGCTGGGACCGTGTCGAAGAGGGCGGTCACATCATCGGCCTGACCAAGGATGGCGCGAACATCTCGCTTGAACCCGGCGGGCAGCTGGAACTGTCGGGCGCACCGCTGGAGACGATCCACCAGACCTGTGACGAGGTGAACGACCACCTTGCGCAGGTCAAGGAAATCGCGGACGAGATCGGAGCGGGATTCATCGGGCTTGGCGCGGCACCGGAATGGACGCACGCCCAGATGCCGCTGATGCCCAAGGGCCGCTACAAGCTGATGGACGCCTACATGGACAAGGTCGGCACCCACGGCAAACAGATGATGCGGCGGACCTGCACTGTGCAGGTGAACCTGGATTTCAGCACCGAGGCCGACATGGTGCAAAAGATGCGCACGGCTGTGGCGCTTCAGCCGGTTGCGACGGCACTGTTTGCCAATTCGCCGTTCTTCGAGGGGCAGCCGAACGGTCACAAATCCTGGCGCAGCCGGGTCTGGCGTGGGCTGGACGACAGCCGCACGGGCACCCTGCCATTCATCTTTGACGACGGTTTCGGGTTCGAGGCCTGGGTGCAGTGGGTGCTGGATGTACCGATGTATTTCGTCTACCGCGACGGCAAATATATCGACGCGCTGGGCCAGTCGTTCCGCGATTTTCTGCGCGGCGAACTGCCTGCGTTGCCGGGGGAAAAGCCGTTGTTGTCCGACTGGGCAGACCATTTGACAACTGTGTTCCCCGAGGCGCGGGTCAAGCAATTCATCGAGATGCGCGGTGCGGACGGCGGCCCTTGGCGACGCCTGTGTGCGCTGCCCGCGTTTTGGGTTGGCCTGATGTATGACCAGACGGCACTCGATGCCGCGTGGGACCTGTGCAAGGACTGGACCGCTGAACAGCGCGAGGCGCTGCGGGTTGCCGCATCTGTCGACGGGTTGCAGGCAAAAGTCGACGGGATCGACATGCACAGCCTTGCGCGCGAATGTGTGGCGATTGCAGAGGCGGGCCTGAAGGCACGCGCGCGCCCCGGCAGCGGCGGCTTGATCCCGGACGAGACCCATTTCCTCAACGCGCTCAAGGACAGCGTGGAAACAGGCATGGTTCCTGCTGACGAACTGTTGGCGCAATACCACGGGCCGTGGAACGAAAAGCTGGACCCGATTTACAGCGCCTACGCATATTGACGCAATTTCGCGCATGGCGCGGCTGACACAGCACGTCTGAAAACCAAAGTCAGCGGCGTCGGGCAGATGTTCGGCGCCGTTTTTTATGTCAGGGTCGGTGCATGATCTTTGGCTCATTCATCAGACGCGCGGCGTTTCCGGTCATCCTCGCGGGGCCGGTGTTCATCGGCTTGCCGCCGGGGGCCGGGATCGCGGCGGCGGGCGGTGCGTTGGTCGGACTTGCGCTGGTGTTGCCGCTGGCGATCGCGCTGCGGGTTTTGCCGTTGCGCAGCCTCTTTGGCTGGCCGTTGATGCTGTTGCGCGTCGTCTTGCGGCGATAGGGGCACGCGTGTGGCGCAGGGTATTCAGGCAGGGCTGGGCGCGATCTAGCCCTTTGACCCGATGCGCGGTTCGGTACCGTCGCGCAGGCGCGCGATGTTCGCGCGGTGCCGCCAGAAAATCAGTGCAGCGAGCACAAAGGCGAGGACAAGGAACTGTCCAGCACCCAGAGCCAGCAAAACCAGCGGCGTGACGGCAGCGGCCACAAGTGCTGCGAGGGACGAAATCTTGGCCAATTTGGCGGTGCCAGCCCAAACGGCGCAGGCGATGACACCCGCGATGGGCGCAAGGATGAGGATCAGGCCGAGGAATGTTGCCACACCCTTTCCGCCCTTGAACCTCAGCCAGACGGGATAGCAATGCCCGACAAAGGCCATCAGCGCAGCCAGCTGCACGGCGTCGGGACCTGCGAACGCGCGCGCGAGAATCACGGCGACGACGCCTTTGAGTGCGTCACCGATCAGGGTGATCGCGGCGGCCTTTTTATTGCCGGTGCGCAACACGTTGGTGGCCCCGATATTGCCGGACCCGATGTCGCGCAGATTGCCCAGACCCATCAGGCGGGCGGCGATCACGCCAGTGGGGATCGACCCCAGCAGATAGCCGATCACGGCCCAGAGGATCAGAACGCCGGTTGGGCTGACGAATTCAGGCATCGATGCCTCCGAATATGCGGGTGCCGTCGACCCATGTGCCCAGCACGCGGCCCTGCAGGCGCGCGCCGTCAAAAGGTGTGTTTTTCGATTTCGACAGCAGCGTGCTGCGGTCCAGCTGGAACGGCATATGTGGGTCGAACAGGATCAGGTCAGCGGGTGCGCCGATGCGCAGACGGCCTGCGGCCAGTCCCAGACGGCGCGCAGGGTTCAACGACATGGCGCGGAACAGGCGCGGCAGGCTGATCTGATCCTCGTGCACCAGGCGTAGGGCTGCGGGCAGCAGGGTTTCCAGACCAACGGCACCGGATGCGGCGTCCTCGAACGGCAGGCGTTTGGATTCCTCGTCCTGCGGGGTGTGCATGGAACTGATGATGTCGATCAGCCCCTCGGCCACTGCGGCGATCACGGCGCGGCGATCGTCCTCGGACCGTAGGGGTGGTTTGAGTTTGAAGAACGTCCGATAGTCGGCCACGTCGAGTTCGTTCAGCGTCAGGTGGTGGATGCTGACGCCTGCCGTGATGTCCAGACCGTTGCGTTTGGCCCGTTCCAGCGCGGGCAGGGCGCGGGCGGTGGTGATCTGGTCGGCGTGGTATTTCGCGCCGGTCATTTCCAGCAATGCGATATCGCGGTCCAGCGCCATGCGTTCGGCCATGGGCGACACGCCTGACAATCCCCGCAGCGAGGCGAATTTGCCCGCGGTAACAGAGGCCCCGTCCGACAGCACCGGATCCTGCACGTGACCGACGACAAGCGCATCGAGGCTGGCCGCATAGGTCAGGGCACGGGCATAGACCTTGGTATTCGTGACGACACGGTCGCAGTCGGAAAACGCGACCGCACCACCGTCCAGCAGCAGGCCGATTTCGGTCATTTCCTGGCCCATGCGGCCCTTGGTGAGGGCGGCCATGGGCAGGACGTGGACCTGCGCGTCAGCGGCAGCACGACGTGCGACGAATTCCAGTGTTTCCGGCGTGTCGATGGCGGGCAGGGTGTCGGGGCGGGTGACGATCGTGGTGACACCACCAGCCGCAGCCGCCCGTCCGGCAGAGCGAAAGGATTCCTTGTGACGTTCGCCCGGTTCCGAAACCTTGACCCCGATGTCGATGATGCCGGGGGCAAGGCAGGCACCGCCTGCGTCGATGACCTGCGCGTCCTTGGGGGCGGCACCGTCGATGGCGATGATCAGCCCGTCACGAATTGTCAGGCTGCCGGTTTCCTCTGTCAGGGCGACAGGATCGATCAGCGTTGCGTTGGTGAAATGGGTCAGGGTCATGCGGGCCGGTCCTGTCTGTTCGCCGCAGGTTTAGGGACCGGGATGGATAGGGTCAATCTTTGCTGGTGTCCGCAGATAGGTCCGTCCGTCAGCTGGCGACCCAGATCATCACCGCCACCAGCGCGAACAGCACCAGCAGCGCCAGCGTCGCAACACGGCCTGACATCGCGGCGTTGGACGGCGGACCCTTGCCCGGTGGGATCGCACCCGTGGCACCGGCGCTGGCAATCGGCGATACGGGCGGGCGCAAGCGCGCGGGTTCACCCAAGGTCGTGACATGGCGGACGCCGGGTGCAGGAACGAGTGTGACCTTTTGTCCCCATGATGCGCGTGACATCACCAGAATGACCGGACCCGATATATCGCGCAGCGCCGCGTCATCGGCCAGATCGGACGGCACGTCATAGCCCTGATGCAGGTAGTCCAGCAGCGACAGCCCGGCCAGGTTGCGGGTATCGACGACGTCCACGAAATCGAGGTTCAGCGCATCCGTTCCAAGTGCCTTTGCAATGGCGGCGGGGTCCGCCTCGAGCAGGGCGGGGTCGGCAGGCGGAGTGACCGCGAAAATGCGAATCTGGCCGTGGTCGTCGTCGGGAATTGTCAGTGTCATGGCTGCCTGCGTGTTGCGGTGGTCGAGGGCTAACCGCAGGGGGCGGCCCCGGTTCCGCCTTTGGCGTGGCGCGACATTATTTTTTGTCGCGGGCCGCGCGTTCCTCGCGCGTGGGTTTGTTGTTCCAGGTGTTGTTGCTCAGGCCCAGTTCGGCTGGCAGCGGTTTGGTTTTACCCTTGCTGACCTTGCCGCCCTTGTTCAAGAATTCCTGGATCAAAGCATCATCGGTGGTTTGTTTTGGCACATGTTTCATGGGGGTAGGCTAGACGCTTGGGCCCCCGGTGGCCAGCCCTGTGCGTCAGGCAGCCCGTGCGGCGCGCAGGTTCTGCGCCAGCAGGTCCATCGCGGCCATGCGCACGGCGACGCCCATTTCCACCTGCGTCTGGATCACGCTGCGGTTGATGTCGTCGGCAATCGTGCCGTCGATTTCCACACCACGGTTCATCGGGCCGGGGTGCATGACGATGGCATCGGGCTTGGCGTGGCTCAGTTTTTCCGCATCCAGCCCGTAGCGGTGGAAATATTCGCGTTCGGACGGAATAAAGCCACCGTCCATCCGTTCCTTTTGCAGGCGGAGCATCATCACCACGTCGACCCCCTCCAGGCCCTTGCGCATGTCGGTGAACACCTCGGCCCCGAAATCAGCTATGCCCGTGGGCATCAGCGTGGGCGGGGCAATCAGGCGGATTCGGTTTTCCATCTTGCCCAGCAGCATGATGTTGGACCGGGCGACGCGGCTGTGCGCGATATCGCCGCAAATCGCGATGGACAAACGGTGCAGCCGTCCCTTGGCCCTGCGGATCGTCAACGCGTCCAGCAGCGCCTGGGTGGGATGTTCGTGCCGTCCGTCACCTGCGTTCAGAACGGCGCAGTTCACCTTTTGCGCCAGCAGGTCCACCGCCCCCGAAGACGGGTGGCGCACCACCAGCAGGTCGGGATGCATGGCGTTCAGGGTCAGGGCCGTGTCGATCAGGGTTTCACCCTTTTTGACGCTGGAGGTCTGCATCGACATGTTCATCACGTCGGCGCCCAGCTTTTTCCCGGCCATCTCGAAACTGGCCTGCGTGCGGGTCGAGTTTTCAAAGAACATGTTGATCTGGGTCAGACCCGCCAGTCTGTCGCGCGGCGCGGTGCCGGCGCGGTTCGCCTCGGCGTAGGTGTCGGCAAGGTCGAGTAGCGTCGTGATCTCGGTCGGGTGAAGGTGTTCGATGCCAAGCAGGTGACGGGCGCGGAATGTCATCGGGATCCTCCGGGTGTGATGGCGGCGTTATAGTGCGGGCCGGGCAGGGGGGCCAGCCCCCGTCCGTGCCGGACTCCCCCGGGATATTTCGAAAACAGCGATTGCGCGGCTGGGGGTCTGCCCATTCGTCGGCAGGCGGCCTATGATCGCGCAGATGGAATCGGTGGATACATATTGGTCGGATCTGGCGCTGCTGGATTGGCAGGTCGAGCTGGGGGCTGTGGATGCCGTCGGCGACGTGCCGGTCGACCGCTATGCGCTGGAGGTGAAACCACCCAAGCGCCAGCCCGCACCGGCACCCAAGGGGCCACCACCGGTGGCAAGGGTCGCGGATCTGGACCCCGTCGCGCTGGCGCGAGATGCGGCAGAGGCCGCGGCGGATCTGCCGGCACTGGCCGCAGCGCAACAGGCGTTCGAGTTGTGCGAGCTGAAGCGGGGCGCGCGCAATTTTGTCTTTGCGGACGGACATGCGGGTGCACGGGTGATGATTGTCGGCGAGGCACCGGGACGGCACGAGGACCGCGAGGGGCGGCCCTTTGTCGGTGAGGCGGGCCAGCTGTTGGACCGGATGCTGGCGGCGATTGGACTGGATCGCGGGGCCACGGATGCAGACCGCGCTGTCTATATCACCAACGTGCTGCCGTGGCGGCCGCCGGGCAATGCCACGCCGGGGGCTGAAGATGTCGCGATGATGGTGCCGTTCCTGGAACGGCATATCGCGCTGGCGAACCCTGACCTGATTGTGCTGATGGGCAATACGCCCTGCGGTGCCTTGCTGGGGCGGCAGGGGATCACACGTTTGCGTGGGGCCTGGGCCGAGGTGCTGGGTCGTCCGGCCTTGCCCATGTTCCACCCCGCCTATCTGTTGCGCAACACGATCGCCAAGCGTGAGGCATGGGCCGATCTGCTTGCGCTGAAATCCAGACTGAAGGACCCTGCATGAGCCGCATCGACGAAACCCGCGATTTCATTCCCGTTCGGATTGCCGTGCTGACCGTCAGCGACACGCGCCGACCGCAGGATGATCGGTCCGGGGATACATTGGTGGAGAGACTGACCCAAGCGGGGCACATGTTGGTTGCACGAACCATTCTGCGGGATGACCGGGCCGCGATTGCAGATCAGTTGCGCGACTGGTGCGCCGATGCGGGTATTGATGTCATCATTTCCACCGGGGGGACCGGACTGACCGGGCGCGATGTCACGGTCGAGGCACATCGCGACGTCTATGAAAAGGAAATCGACGCCTTTGGCACGGTGTTCACCCATGTCAGCATGGCCAAGATCGGAACATCGGCCGTGCAGTCGCGCGCCACTGGGGGCGTGGCGCAGGGCACCTATCTGTTCGCCTTGCCCGGCTCGCCCGGTGCGTGCCGCGATGCCTGGGATGAAATTCTGTGCAAACAGCTGGATTACCGTCACCGGCCCTGCAATTTCGTGGAAATCATGCCTCGGTTGGACGAACATCAACGGCGCAAGTGATCAGCACGGCCTTGTGACGTCATGTCGCTGGCCTTGGGGCCAAACTGGTCTAAGTTTGGACACTGAAGCAAAGGGATAGTGCATGCGTTTTCTGAGGCGGAGTCTGACGGGTCTGTTCCTGCTGGCGGCAACCCTCGCCCTGCTCGTGGTGGCCGGCAACACGGTGCGGGGCGCCATCGTTGCACGCATGAACGAAGAGCCGCGCAGTTTCCCTCAGCGCGAACGTGTCTTTGCCGTGAACGTCACGCAGGTGACCGCAGGCACCATCGCGCCGGAACTGCGGACCTTTGGCGAATTGCGCAGCCGGCGCAGCCTGCAGGTGCGGGCCGCCGCCGGCGGAACCGTGCTGGAGGTTTCCGATGCTCTGGTCGATGGGGGCCGGGTTGCCGCCGGCGACGTTTTGCTGCGGATCGACCCGGCGACGGCACAGGCGGCCCGCGACCGGGTTGCCGCCGGATTGCGCGACGCCGAGGCCGAGGTGCGCGACGCGGATCGGGGCCTGACATTGGCACAGGATGAATTGGTCGCAGCCGAGCGTCAGGCTGCTTTGCGCCAGACGGCGCTGGACCGCGCGCGCGATCTGGCCACGCGGGGGATCGGCACACAGCAAGCTGTCGAAGAGGGCGACCTCGCATTATCCAGCGCACAAAGCACGGTTTTGACCCGCAGGCAGGCGCTGGCCAATGCCGAAGCGCGCATCGATGCCTCTCGGACCGCGCTGGATCGGGCCGAGATCGACCTTGCCGAGGCCGAACGGACGCTGGTGGATACGACGGTGACTGCACCCTTTGCTGGTGTTCTGGCGGATGTGACGATCACGCCGGGCGCGCGGGCGACGGCGAACGAACAGGTGGCGACGTTGCTGGATCCTGATTTGCTGGATGTGTCCTTTCGCGTGTCGACCGATCAATACGCGCGCCTGCTGGACGAAACCGGTCGCGTGACGGGTTTGCCCGTGCAGGTGACGCTGGATGCGCAGGGCATGCCCGTCACCGCACGCGGACAGGTGGACCGTGTTGGCGGCGCGGTCGGCGAAGGTCAGACAGGCCGTCTGCTGTTTGCAGCACTGGACGCAGGCCGGGCGTTTCGTCCCGGCGATTTCGTCACCGTCACCGTGACCGAGCCGGAACTGACGGATGTGGCGCTGGTCCCGGCGACGGCCGTGGCCGCCGACGGCACCGTTCTGGTGGTCAATGCCGAAGACCGGTTGGACAGCGCACAGACCGAAATCCTGCGTCGTCAGGGGGATGATGTGATCATTGCCGCCGCAGGGCTGGACGGTGCGCGGATCGTCTCTGAACGCTCGCCCTTGCTGGGGGCGGGGATCGGTGTGCGGCCGTTGTCGCCCGATGGCACGATGCCCGAGGCCGATCCGCCGATCGCACTGGATGACGACCGTCGCGCGCGCCTCAAGGATTATGTCGAAACCAGCCAGATGCCCGACGCGGTGAAAACACGGATCCTGGCCCAGCTGGACGCGCCAGAGGTTGACGCCGAAACGGTCGCCAACCTTGAACGCCGGATGGGCAGCTGATGGCTGCGGGGGGCGACAGGCTGACGGCCGGGGCAGGCGGTATCCTGTCCTATTTCGTGCGGCATCGGACCATCGCCAACCTGCTGCTGTTCGTGATGATCGGGGCGGGCCTGCTGGCTTGGCCGAACATGCGGGCCCAGTATTTTCCCGATGTCGTGGCCGGCGGGATCGATGT
Source organism: Loktanella sp. DSM 29012 (assembly GCF_900110705.1). GTDB lineage: Bacteria > Pseudomonadota > Alphaproteobacteria > Rhodobacterales > Rhodobacteraceae > Loktanella > Loktanella gaetbuli. The sequence goes on from NZ_FOEJ01000004.1 coordinate 286,139, forward strand.
GACGGTGACATGGGACGGTGCGGGTGCCGAGGCCGTGGACGAGGGGATCGTGCAAGTGCTCGGCCCCGCGTTGCTGGCGGTCGAGGGGGTCGAGGCCTCTGAATCCTCTTCCAGCGAGGGGCGCGCCCGTATCGAACTTGAATTCATGCCCGGCACGGATATCGACCGCGCGGCCGAGGATGTGCAGGCGGCCATCGATTCGGCGACCAACCTGCCGGAGGATGCCGACGACCCCGAGATCCGCCGCGGCGGCTGGTCGGACCGCGTGACCGACGTTGTCATCACCGGGCCGGTCAGCGTCGATCAATTGGGGCGTTTTGCCGATGAAATGGTCATCCGCCTGTTCGAAGAGGGCGTGACGCAGGCCACCGTGCGCGGGATCGCTGCACCCTCGACGATTGTCGAGGTGCCGCAGATCAGCCTGATCGAATACGACATCGGCCTGGCGGACATCGCCGCACGCATCAACGAAGAGGCGACCGGCAGTCCCGCGGGCGATGTGTCGGGGTCTGCCCGCGTGCGCACGGGTGTCGCAAAACGGACCGCCGATGAAATCTCGGACATTGCGCTGCGGTCGAACCCTGACGGATCGACCCTGACGGTGGGCGACGTGGCGACCGTCAGGGTCGAAGGTGCCGACCGCAGCCGCGCCTATTTCGTCGGTGAAAACCCGGCGGTGCTGATCAGTGTGGTCCGTTCCGCCGCCGGGGACGCCATCGGATTGCAGGAAAGTGTCGAAGAGGTTGCAGCGGAACTGGCGGCGACCTTGCCCGCGGGCACAACGATCGATCTGGTGAACGGCCGCGCCGAACAGATCACGGGACGTCTGAACCTGTTGTTCGAAAACGGTCTGATGGGGCTGGCGCTGGTCGTTATCCTCTTGTTCCTGTTCTTGAATGCGCGCACCGCCTTTTGGGTGGCGATGGGCATTCCTGCGGCCATGCTGGCAGCCATCGGTTTGATGTATCTGACCGGGGTCACCATCAACATGATCAGCCTGTTTGCGCTGATCCTGACGCTGGGCATTGTCGTGGACGACGCCATCGTGGTGGGTGAACACGCTGATTATCGCGCGCGTGAGCTGGGAGAATCGCCCAAGGTTGCGGCCGAAAACGCCGCCCGGCGCATGTTCAGCCCGGTGTTTTCCGCCACCCTGACGACGGTGATTGCGTTTTTCGGGCTTGTTGTGGTCGGGGGGCGTTTCGGTGACCTGATCGCGGATATTCCGTTCACGGTGATCGTGGTTCTGCTGGCGTCCTTGGTCGAATGTTTTCTGATCCTGCCGCATCACCTGAGCCATTCGATCGGCCCGAACAACGGCCAGGCCTGGTATGATGCGCCGTCGCGTTTCGTGAACCGCGGATTCCGTTGGTTCAGCGAGCGTCTGTTCCGGCCGTTCATGGCGCTGGTGATCCGGGCGCGTTATCCCGTGTTCGCCGGGGTCGTCCTGATCCTTGCGACGCAGGTGACCCTGTTCATTCAGGGCGATGTGCGCTGGCAGTTCTTTTCGTCGCCCGAACAGGGTGAGGTGACGGGCAATTTTGCGATGTTGCCCGGTGCGACCCGGTCCGACACGCTGGAAATGATGCGCGAGATGCAGCGCGCCGTGGATGCGACCTCGCAGGCGTTCGAACAAGAAACCGGCGTCTATGCCACGACCTATGTGGTGTCCGAAATCGGTGGCAACGCCGGCCGAGGCATTTCGGGGGCCGACGAAAAGGACCCCGATCAGCTGGGTGCGGTCAGCGTCACCCTGATTGACGCGGACCTGCGGCCCTACAGCTCTTCGGATTTCGTGACGCGCCTGCAGGATGAGGTCGTGCAGCATCCGCTGGCCGAAACCGTCAGTTTCCGCCGCTGGGGCGGGGGGCCGGGCGGTGACAGTCTGGATGTGCAGATGTTCGGTGCCGATGCGATCACGCTGAAACAGGCGGCAGAGGCGCTGAAATCGGAACTGGCGCAATTCGCCGAAATCAGCGGGCTTGAGGATACGTTGCCTTATGACAAGGAAGAACTGTCGCTGGAACTGACCGCGCAGGGGCAGGCGCTGGGTCTGAACATCGACGCCCTTGGTCGCACGCTGCGCGACCGGCTGGGCGGGATCGAGGCGGCCAGCTTTCCCGACGGAACCCGGTCAGCCACCATTCGCGTGGAACTGCCAGAGGGTGAGTTGGAGGCCGATTTCCTGGAACGGACGCTGGTGCGGACCGACACCGGCGACTACGTGCCGCTGGCGGATGTGGTCAGCGTGACCAGTCGCACGGGATTTTCGACCGTACAGCGCGAAAACGGCATCCCGCTGTTGTCTGTCGTCGGCGACCTGTCTGACGACAACCCCGACCGCGCGGCCGAGATCAACCAGATCATCAACGACACGATCCTGCCCGATATCGAGGAACGTTTCGGCATCGAAACGCAGTTGTCGGGCCTGTCCCAGCAAGAGGCGGATTTCCTCAATGATGCGCGCAACGCGCTGATCCTCGTGCTGGCCGGGATTTTCCTGAGCCTTGCGTGGATTTTCGGTAGCTGGACGCGGCCGCTGGTCGTGATGGCGATCATTCCATTCGGTCTGATCGGGACGATCTACGGGCACAATGCCTGGGGCATCCCGATGAGCCTGTTCACCGTGATCGGGATGATCGGGATGGTGGGCATCATCATCAACGATTCCATCGTGCTGGTGACGACGATTGACGAATACGCACAGGACCGCGGGCTGGTGCCTGCGATCATCGATGGTACGGTCAACCGGCTGCGTCCCGTATTGCTGACCACCCTGACGACGGTGCTGGGTCTGTCGCCGCTGCTGTACGAGGGATCGGTTCAGGCCGAATTCCTGAAACCCACCGTGGTCACGCTGGTCTATGGTCTGGGGTTCGGCATGGTGCTGGTGCTGATCGTGGTGCCGTCGCTGATGGCGATGCAGGCCGATTTCAACCGACAGATCATGGCCGCACGCCGTGCGTTGCGCGGGCGGCGTATGGCGATGTGGTTGCCCGTGGGGCTGGGCGCACTGCCGGCGCTGGGGCTGTTTGCGGCATTGGTCGCCCCGTTGCTGCTGTTTGGTCAGGGATGGGCCGCGGTGACGGCATTTCTGCCTGCCTTGGGCAACCTTGGTGCGGCGCTGGGCGCATACCTCGTGCTGCTGGCTGTCGCACTGCTGGCGGTCTATGCGGTCGGGCTGATTGCCGCGGGGCTGCGGCGCAGGGTCTAGCCTGCCGTGCAACCTGTCACGTCAACGGCACGGTCCGACCCCAGAACGGTGAACCGCAGTTTGCTGCGATCCAGTGCAAAGGCCTGACCGTCGCGCACCAGCCGTGCCGTTGCCGTCAGACTGTCGCCTGCACGCATCACTTGTGGTTCCGACACCCAGACCTGTGGATCGGCCGTTTCGATCACGACGGCCTCTTGGGTGCCGGTGGGCGGCAGATGCAATGTCGCGGTCAGGATCAGCCCGTCGTCGGCCTGGGTCAGTCGGCAGGTGGCGTGGCCACCGGGTTGCGGCTGGTCCAGCAGGGCCGCGATGATCGCGGGTGTCGGCGCACCGGCAGGGCCAAGTGGTGCATCAAAACGCAGGCTGATCGGCACGCAGATATCGAGACATACGCCGATATCCAGCGATCCGGTCAGATGGTCGGTTCCGGCAGGCACTTCGATCGGTAGGACGAGGTTTTCTGAATAACCGACCGACCGCATCCCGTTCTGGTGAAACACGATCGGCGTCGGCCAGTGCAGTTGCGCATCCGCTGTGCCTTCGAGCGACAAAAGCGGCGGAATGCCCGCGTCGCCGGGTGCCCGCCAATAGGTTTTCCATCCCGCAGGCAGCTTCACGCGCAGGGCCGTCATGCGGGTACCCTGTGCGGTGGCGTGGCCCGGCAGGACCGACAGTTCGACATCGACGGGTTGCGCCTGTGCGGACAATGCGGACAGGCAGGCGGACAGCGCGAGGGCGGACAATGTTTTCATGCCACATCAATGCCCCGGACCATGTGTCATGGAAAAGGCATGAAAGAAGACCTCTCTCAACCGTGACCGTCTTGCACAGTTGCGGGCGGGGGCGCATCATCGGCCAATGGACGTCTTTGACAATCTGTGCGGCAAGTTGCTGATCGCGATGCCCGACATGGGTGACCCCCGGTTTTCGGGGTCCGTGATCTATATCTGCGACCACTCTGACGAGGGGGCCATGGGGTTGATCGTGAACAAGCCCATTCCGCAACTGCGCCTCAAGGCCCTGCTGGAACAGATGTCGATTCCAACAAGCGCCGATGCGCGGGACATGGCGGTGCATTTCGGCGGGCCGGTGGAAAAACAGCGCGGATTCGTCCTGCATGACGGGGCATACCGCAGCGGTGACAACACGGTGCCAGTGACCGATGACGTCTGCATGACAGGCACCCGCGACGTGCTGGAAGCACTTGCCCAGGGTCAGGGTCCGACCTCTTGTCTGATGGCGCTGGGTTACGCGGGTTGGTCGCCGGGGCAGCTGGAATCCGAAATCACGCAGAACGCCTGGTTGACCGGTGAGGCCACGCCGCAACTGCTGTTCGGTCGGGCGCATGAACACAAATGGACGGGTGCGCTCAGGGCGATTGGCATCGACCCACTGCTGCTGTCGGCTGCGGGCGGTCATGCCTGAGACCCCAAGCCCAAGGAATCACCGATGACCGATGTGCTGATGCTCGCCTTTGTGTTTCTTGTGGCGGGGGTTGCCTCGGTTCCGATCGCGACGCGGTTCGGGCTGGGGTCCGTGCTGGGCTATCTGATTGCCGGGGTGCTGATCAGCCCGTTGCTTGGGTTGATGGCCGTGGATGTGGAATCGATCCAGCATTTTGCCGAATTCGGGATCGTGATGATGCTGTTTTTGGTCGGGCTCGAACTTGACCCGGCCAAGCTGTGGGACATGCGCGCGCGTCTGCTGGGGCTGGGCGGCGGGCAGGTGGTGCTGACCATGCTGGCCGTGACCGGGGCCGCGATGGCATTGGGACAAACCTGGCAGGTTGGTCTGGCCATCGGTGCGGTGCTGGCGTTGTCATCCACCGCCATCGTGCTGCAAACGCTGAACGAAAAGGGTCTGATGCGCAGCGACGGCGGTCAGTCGATGTTTTCGGTGCTGCTGATGCAGGACATTGCGGTGATCCCGATGCTGGCGCTGCTGCCCTTGCTGGCCACGGGGATCGGGGCAGAGCAGGCAGCCGATGCGACCCATGACCTGAGCCTCGTCGCGGGGCTGTCGGGCTGGCAGACGGCATTAGTCAACGCGCTGGCGGTGATCGCGGTGATCGTGGTGGGCTATACGCTGACAGGCCCGGTATTCCGGTTCATCGCCAAGGCGGACCTGCGCGAGTTATTCGTCGCCGCAGCGCTGATGATGGTCGTGGGGATCGCGCTGCTGATGACGCTGGTCGGGCTGTCGCCTGCGCTGGGCACCTTCATCGCTGGTGTGGTGCTGGCGGGCAGCGATTGGCGTCACGAGCTGGAAGCCGATATCGACCCGTTTCGGGGTCTGTTGCTGGGGTTGTTTTTCATGACCGTGGGCGCTGGCATCAACTTTGCCTTGCTGGCGGATCAGGCGGTGGTGGTGATTGCACTGACGCTGGGGTTGCTGCTGTTGAAAGGTGCCGTGCTTTGGGTGCTGGCGCTGGCGTTCCGTCTGGAACGCACGGACCGCTGGCTGTTTGCGCTGGGATTGGCGCAGGCGGGCGAATTCGGGTTCGTGCTGCTGTCATTCGTCACCGCTGGCCGGATTCTGCCGCAGGACATCGCGGATACGCTCTTGTTGGTAGTCACCCTGTCGATGCTGCTGACGCCCGCGCTGTTCATCCTGTACGAACGGGTGATCCTGCCGCGCGCGGATCAGGACCTGCGCGCGGCGGATACCGTGGACGAGGCCCCGCAGGTCATCATTGCAGGCCACGGGCGGTTCGGTGGTGTGGTCAAACGCATCCTCGAGGGCGGCGGCATCCATCCGGTTGTGATCGACTACAGCGCGCGGCAACTGGACATGCTGCGCGTCTTCGGGATGCGGGCCTATTTCGGTGATGCCAGCCGCCCCGAGATGCTGGAGGCCGCCGGCATCCGTGACGCAAGGATGCTGGTGGTGGCTATCGACGACCGCGACAGTGCCACCCGGATCGTGGCGCATGTCCACGAAAACTATCCCCATGTGCATATCGTTGCGCGGGCGCGAGACCGGCATCATGTCTATGAATTATATGCTGCCGGATGCCGTGACATCATCCGCGAAACGTTCGACAGTGCCGTGCGCACCGGGCGGTCGGCGCTGGTTGCGATGGGAACAGCGCCTGAAACCGCTGATCGCATGACCAGCGGCTATGTCGACGACGACCGCGCGCTGTTGATCGCGATGGCCCCGGTATTCCAGCAGGTCGCGGGCAACCCGATGGCAACGGAATATGTGGAAAAGACCCGCGCATTGCGCGCGTTGCAGGATCAGATCTTTGCCGAGGGCGGGGCGAGTTTCGGCCAGTTGAAATCACGCATGGCGGCGCGGGGTGACGATGTGGACGAGATCGTGCGCACCACCGGCATGGCGCTGCAACCGCGCGACGAATAAACGCAGCACAGGCTGATCAGTGCGGGAGCCTCCGGCGGGAGTATTTCCGGCAAGATGATGCGGGCGCGCGGTGCTCAGTCGTCAGCGAGGGCGCGGATGATGTTTTGCGCGCTGTCGCTGGACCAGTCGGCCTCGCCCAGCAGGCGGGCGATTTCCTGCCCCTGCGCGTCCACGATGATCGTGGCCGGGAGGCCCAGCACGCCAAAGGCGCGTGCCATGGATTGATTGGCGTCCGTCGCCTTTGGCAGATTGGTCACGCCGATTTCAGTGAAAAACCGGTCGATGCCTGCGGGGTCGTTGCGCCCGGTCGCGACTGTCAGAACCGCGGCCTCTTCACCCAGCGCCGTCTGCAGGGCGGACAAATGCGGCATTTCCACCCGGCAGGGCGCGCACCATGTGGCCCAGAAATTCAACACGACCGGTTTGCCTGCATAATCCGTCAGGCTGGCCTGTGTGCCGTCCTCGGACACGAAGGTGACATCGGGCAGCGGGACGGGGCCGGACCACGTCAGCTTGCGCATGTCGCCGTCTGCGAGGTCCTGAAGTGCGATGGTATTCACCGGCGAGGGTGTGGGGGCGGGTGTCAGAACGCCGGAGCCGACGGTCAGCACTGCGATTGCAAGGCAGGCAGCGCCCGTATAGATCAGCGTTGATGTTTTCAAAGCCAAAGGGCGGCTCCTTTTTGTTATGACCGATCACGCGAACACCATGTGGGGCGGCCGCTTTGCCGCCGGACCCGATGCGATCATGGAGGCGATCAATGCCTCTATCGGCTTTGACCGTCGCTTGGCGCAACAGGATATCGCGGGCAGCCGCGCGCATGCGGCGATGCTGGCCGCGACCGGCATCATCACAGATAGCGATGCGGAGGAAATTCGCAAAGGGCTGCTGACGGTCTTGTCAGAAATCGAGGGCGGGACGTTTCCGTTTTCCGCAGCCCTTGAGGATATCCACATGAATGTGGAGGCGCGGCTGAAAGAGATCGTGGGCGAGGCGGCGGGCCGTCTGCACACGGCACGGTCGCGCAACGATCAGGTGGCTGTCGATTTCCGCCTGTGGGTGCGTGACCAATGCGACGCCGCAGATGCGGCGCTGGCCGCCGTGCAAAAGGCGTTGTTGGGTCAGGCCGAGGCCGGGGCCGATTGGGTCATGCCGGGGTTTACCCACCTGCAGGTCGCACAGCCCGTGACCTGGGGCCACCATATGCTGGCCTATGTGGAAATGCTGGGCCGTGACCGTTCCCGGTTTGCGGATGCGCGCAAGCGGATGAACCTGTCGCCGCTGGGTGCGGCCGCACTGGCAGGCACGTCCTTCCCGATCGATCGTGAGATGACCGCCGCGGCGCTTGGGTTTGACGGGCCGATGGCGAACAGTCTGGATGCCGTGTCGGACCGCGATTTCGCGCTGGAATTCCTGTCGGCGGCCAGCATCTGCGCGATGCACCTCAGCCGTCTGGCAGAGGAATTGGTGATCTGGTCGTCTGCGCAGTTCCGCTTCGTCAAGATGTCGGACAAGTGGTCCACCGGGTCCAGCATCATGCCGCAAAAGCGTAACCCCGATGCCGCAGAGCTGATCCGGGCCAAGATCGGTCGGATTTTCGGGGCGAATGTCGCGCTGATGACGGTGATGAAGGGCCTGCCGCTGACGTATTCCAAGGACATGCAAGAGGACAAGGAGCAGGTATTCGACGCCGCCGATAACCTGATGCTGGCACTCGCGGCGATGGCGGGGATGGTCGCTGACATGACGGCCAATCGCGAATCCCTGCGCGCGGCTGCAGCGACAGGATTCAGCACGGCGACGGACCTGGCCGACTGGTTGGTGCGCGAGTTGGGCCTGCCGTTCCGCGAGGCGCACCACGTCACCGGATCGCTGGTCGCCATGGCAGAGGACGCGGGCTGCGATCTGCCTGACCTGACGCTTGCGCAGATGCAATCCGTGCACGACGGTATACGTCAGGATGTGTTCGACGTGCTGGGGGTCGAAAACTCTGTCGCGTCGCGTACAAGTTTTGGGGGCACCTCACCCGTGCGTGTCAGAGAGGCGATTGCGCAATGGCAAAAGCATTTGGGCTGATTGCCGCGCTGGCCCTGATGGGCTGCGGTGTGCAAGGCGACCCGGTCGCGCCGCAGGCGGCGCAGACCTCAGGCGACGGGCCTGTGGTTGCAGCACCGCCGGTGGTATTGGCGGATGGCGTGGGGCGCGTGACCTTGGGGCCGGGCGGTCTACGTCTGGGTGCAGCGGGGATTCCCGCCACCTTGTCACACTAAGAGGGTCTGCATCATGAAGGACATGTCACCGCTGCGCTGGGTCTGGGCCGCACTCGCCGTGTGGGGGGCCGTGCATCCGATGTATTGGTTCGTGTCCTGGTTCCGGGCCGAGGGCTGGTCGCTGGGAGCGATGATCGACGCCTGGTATGTGAACGATGCCACGACGGGCCTGACCTGGGATCTGACGATTGCGGCCGTGACGCTGACGATCTGGGTGCTGGCCGAGGTCGCTGTGCGGCGCAACTGGGTGGCGCTGCTGGCGATCCCGGCCACGTTCTGCATTGGTGTCAGCTGCGGTTTGCCGCTCTATCTGTTCTTGCGCGCCAAACCGATCCGCTGACGCCGTCCGGCGCTGTTTGCGCCTGCGGCGCAAAGGCGCCCCGCCCGCCGTCCCATTGCGCAGCCCGTCCGCCGTGGTATGAGGGCCGCGTCTTTTGGCGCGGGAGTCTGTGGTGGATCATTTCAATTACAAGAATGGCGAACTCTTTGCCGAGGATGTGCCGCTGCGCGATATCGCGGCGGCTGTCGGCACGCCGTTCTACGTCTATTCCAGCGCCACGTTGCTGCGGCATTTCCAGTTGTTCGATGATGCGCTGGCGGACATGGACCACCTCGTCTGCTTTGCCATGAAATCGCTGTCAAATCAGGCGGTGATCCATCTGCTGGGCGAGGCCGGGGCCGGCATGGATGTCGTGTCCGAAGGCGAATATCGGCGCGCCCGTGCGGCGGGTATTCCCGGCGACCGCATCGTGTTTTCGGGCGTGGGCAAGACACGCACCGAGATGCGCACCGCGCTGGAAGGCGGCATCCGCCAGTTTAACGTCGAGAGCGAACCCGAGATGGAAACGCTGAGCGAGGTCGCCACGGCACTGGGCGTGGTTGCACCGATCACGATCCGGGTGAATCCGGATGTGGACGCCAAGACCCATGCCAAGATCGCGACCGGCAAATCCGAAAACAAGTTCGGTATTCCGATTGCGCGTGCGCGCGAGGTCTATGCGCTTGCGGCATCTTTGCCGGGGATCGAGGTGATCGGCATCGACGTCCATATCGGCAGCCAACTGACGGATCTGGAACCGTTCCGCGCCGCCTATGCCAAGGTCGCCGAACTGACCGGGGTGCTGCGCGCGGACGGTCATGACATCCGCAGGCTGGATCTGGGTGGCGGTCTGGGCATCCCCTATTCCACAGGCAACGCGAACCCGCCGCTGCCGAGTGACTATGGTCAGCTGATCAAGGACAGCGTCGGCCATCTGGGCTGCGAGATCGAGATCGAGCCAGGCCGCCTCATTTCCGGGAACGCAGGCCTGCTGGTCAGCGAGGTCATCTATGTCAAAGAGGGGGCCGATCGTCAGTTCCTGATCATCGACGCGGCGATGAACGATCTGATCCGCCCTGCGATGTACGACGCGCACCACGACATTGTCCCGGTGATCGAACCTGCGGTGGCGGCTGATCGCGCTACCTATGACGTGGTTGGTCCGATCTGCGAAAGCGGCGACACCTTTGCCAAGGGACGTCAGATGGCGCAGGTTGGTCCAGGTGATCTGGTCGCGTTCCGGTCTGCCGGTGCCTACGGTGCAGTCATGAGCAGCGAATACAATTCGCGCCCCATGATCCCCGAGGTTCTGGTTCAGCGCGATCAATTTGCGGTTATTCGCGCACGTCCCACCTTTGACGAAATGATTGCGCGCGATACCATCCCTGCGTGGCTGTAGCGACAGCAGCCCGTCACCCCGTCCGAGGAGAGGGCAGCTGAGCCGCACGCACAACGACCTGCCGCATCTGAAACGACCCGTCTTGCTGACGCGTCTGGGGTTGCTCGCCGAACGGGCGACGCGGGCCTTTTGGCCCTTGTGGAGCATGTGTTTCGTCATCCTCGCGCCCCTGATGTTCGGATGGCAGGACCGCCTGACGCTGGAGGCATTCTGGGGGCTGTCGGTGCTGGCCGTGCTGGGGATTTGCAGCGCCCTTGTCTGGGGTGTTCGCCGGTTCACATGGCCGTCCGAATCCGACGCCGTGGCCCGTCTGGATGCCAGCCTGCCGGGGCGACCCATTGCCGCAGTGCGTGACACACAGGCCATCGGCACCGGCGATGCCGCATCAGAAGCCGTCTGGCAGGCCCATGTCGCGCGGATGCGCCGCGCATCGGAAAATGCCCGTGCCGTACAACCGGACCTGCGGGTCAGCGACCGCGACCCCTATGGTCTGCGATTCACCGCGCTGCTGTTTTTCGTCTGCGCCCTGATGTTCGGGTCGGTCCTGCGGGTCGGGTCGGTGTCCGAAATCGCGCAAGGCGGCACACAGACCCTTGCCACCGGTCCCGTCTGGGAAGGCTGGGTCACGCCCCCCGCCTATACCGGGCGTCCGACATTGTATCTGAATGATATTCCGCCGGGCCCGTTGCGTGTTCCGGCGGGGTCCGAAATCACCCTGCGCCTCTACGGCGAGGTCGGCGCATTGACGGTGGATGAAACCGTGTCCGGGCGCACGACTGATATCGCGCCCGCCTCTGATCCCGAACAACGCTTTGTCGTGACGCAATCGGGCCGGCTTGCGATCAGCGGTGAACGAGGCGCGGCCTGGGATGTGACCGCACAGGCGGATGCGGCCCCTAGCGTATCGTTCAATGGCGAAATCGATTCCGACGCGATGGGCGAGTTGCAGCAACCCTTTGCCGCGATGGACGACTACGGTGTCGAGACCGGGTTCGTGACCATCGCGCTGGATTTGGACGCAGTGGACCGCCGTTACGGGCTGGCGGTGGACCCTGATCCGATTGATCCGCTGGTCATTGACCTGCCGATGCCATTCAGCGGCGATCGCGCTGATTTTGAAGAGGTGCTGATCGAAAACCTGTCGGAACATCCGCTGGCCAATCTGCCGGTCACCATGACGCTGACGGTGACGGATGCCGCAGGACAGGACGGCAGTAGCGAAACGGTGCCGATGACGCTGCCGGGGCGGCGGTTTTTCCAGCCGGTGGCGCGGGCCGTAATCGAACAGCGCCGCGACCTGATGTGGAGCCATGACAACGGGCGGCGCATCGCGCAGGTGCTGCGTGCGATCAGCTATACGCCCGAGGATCTGTTCACCAATCAGACCACCTACCTGCGTCTGCGCCAGATCGTCCGCAATCTGGAGAGTTACAACACCGAGGGTCTGACCGAGGATCAGGAGCTGGAACTGACCACGGCGCTGTGGGAACTTGCGATCCAGCTGGAAGAAGGCACGCTGGCCGACGCTCGCGAGCGTCTGCGCCGCGCGCAGGAACGACTAGAAGAGGCGATGCGCAACGGTGCCTCTGACGAGGAAATCGCCGAACTGATGAACGAATTACGCGAGGCCACGCGCGACTACATGCAGATGCTGGCCGACCAGATGGAACCGGGCGAAAGCGGCACGGATCAGCCTGATATGGCGCAGAATTCACAGGAAATGAGCCAGGATCAGCTACAGGCGATGATGGATCGTATCGAAGAGCTGATGCAGGAAGGCCGGATGGCCGAGGCGCAGGCGCTGATGGAACAGCTGAACCAGATGCTGGAAAACATGCGCATTACCCAAGGCGAGGGGCAGGGCGATGGTCCGCGCACGCCCGGTCAGCAGTCGATGCAGGATCTGGCGGATACCTTGCGCGAACAGCAAGAGCTGTCCGACGACGCGTTCCGTGATTTGCAAGAGCAGGGTCAGCAAGGCCAGCAAGGGCAAGAAGGCCAGCAACAAGGCCAAGGTCAGCAACAGGGCCAAGGTCAGCAACAGGGGCAGGGTCAGCAACAGGGACAGGGCAACGAACCCGGCAACCAGCAAGGCCAGGGTCAGGCGCAGAACGACCAAGGCCAGGGTGGTCAGGGCAGCGAGAGCCTTGCACAACGGCAGCAGGCGCTGCGCGACGAATTGAACCGCCAGCGTGGTCAGTTGCCGGGCCTGCCCGGCGATGCGGGCGACCGTGCCGCACAGCAGCTGGACCGTGCCGAAGGTGCGATGGACGGGGCCGAACAGGCCCTGCGCGACGGCGATCTGGGCCGGGCCATCGACCAGCAGGCCGAGGCGCTGGACGCACTGCGCGGCGGCATGCAGGCGCTGGGCGAGGCGCTGGCGCAGAACGAACAGCAAGAACCCGGTCAAGGTCAGGCGCAAGGAGAGACGAATGGTCAGGTGCAACCTTCGCGCCGTGATCCGCTTGGCCGTCAGCTGGGCAATTCGGGTCAGTTCGGCAGTGACGAAAACATGTTGCAGGGCGAAGACACCTACCGCCGCGCCGAGGAATTGCTGGACGAATTGCGCCGCCGGTCAGGCGAACAGAACAGACCTCAGGTCGAACGCGATTATCTGAACCGGCTTCTCGACCGGTTCTGATCCGGCGGACCGGGGGTCTTCGGCCGGTGGGCCGGTGTGATCAGATGTCGCCACCCATCGCGCGGACGAGGGCCTGAACCTGATTGTCCAGCCACAGGCGGCCCGCGTCGACGGCGGCCACATATGCGGCCAGTGGATCGCCCAGCGCGGGCACCATTGCCGCGATCGTGTCGGCCAGCGTGTAGATGGCAACGGCAATCAGGATCAGACCGATGACGGTCAGGAAACCGGCACGCCCGCTCTTGCGATCATTTTCAGCCTGTTCGGTCGGGATGGGGCCCAGCGGGTCGCGTTCGGCGTCTGACCGCAGGGTCGAATTGATTTCCTCGATGTCGGGGAATTGTTCGCGGCGAATGGCAGACTTGGATACCGGGCTTGGCGTTTCACCCTTGAGCCGGGCCAGACGTTCGCGGCCTTCGTCCTCGGGCGGGAGGGGGCGGCGCGGTTTGACCGCGGCGGGCTGCGGCTCGGGATCACGCAGCGCCATATCGGCCTGCCCGGCAAAGGGATCGCCGGCTTCGGCCTTGCGCGCGGCTTCTTCGTGGGCGGCCTCTTCGCGCAGGATTTCCGCAATCGACGCCTCCAGCGGGCGACGCTGGGCGGGCGCGGCTGCGGCTGCGGGCACATCCTGCGCTTGTGGCGGGACGGCCGGTGCATCATCGACCACGACGCTGTTGTCGTCGGTTACAGCGTCAGCGGGGTCGTCCTGCATGTCGGCGTCATCATCGGGCGCATTGCCGTCGTCGTCCGCTGCGAATGGATCATCCATCGGATCAGGGTCCGCCTCGCGCGGTTCTGGCGCGCGCGGGGGTTCGACCGCACCCATGCTTTCGGCGGCATCAGAGGGGGCATCGGCCGATTCGAACCAGGTATGCGCGCAGTTCGAACACTGCACATCGCGCCCGCCTGCGGGGATCACGTCGGCGTCGACCTCGTAGGTCGCGCCACAATTCGGGCAGATCAGTCGGATCGTCGCCATACCAAGTCCTTCGTCGGCTTGCCGAAGTTACGACACAGAAGTTTCACGGGATAGTTAACGTCCCCACAGATAAAGCCAAGACGTCCGGCACGGGTCAGAGGCTTTGCATTGTAACCTGTTGCAAATTTGGGCAAAACACTTGCAACGCTGCTGGAGGAGAAATCCGCGTGATCGAGCTGGAGAATGTGGCCTACAGCTATGGCGGGGATTCCCTGTTCGCGGGGCTGTCATTGCAGCTGGCACCGGGATCGTTCCAGTTCCTGACGGGACCGTCGGGCGCGGGCAAGACCACGCTGCTGAAACTGTGCTACGGCGATCTGCTGGCGACATCCGGGCGTGTGACGCTGTTCGGCAAGGATGCCGCAGGGCTGACACGCGATGATGTGGCGCTGGTGCGCCGCCGCATCGGGGTCGTGCATCAGGATTGCCAGTTTCTGGACCATCTGCCGTTGTCTGAAAACGTGGCGCTGCCGTTGCAGGTATCCGGCCGCAGCAAGGAGGCGCAGGACAACCTGGGCGATCTGCTGGGCTGGGTCGGCCTGTCCCGGCAGGCAGCCCAGACGCCCCCGCAGTTGTCGGGCGGCGAACGCCAGCGCGCGGCGCTGGCCCGTGCGGTCATCACCTCGCCGGATGTGATCGTGGCGGATGAACCGACGGGCAACGTCGACTGGGACATGTCGCAACGCCTGTTGACCTTGCTGATCGAGCTGAACCGGATGGGCAAGACGGTGCTGATCGCGACCCATGACCTGAACCTGATCCGTTTTGCCAAATCGCAGGTGGTGGCCAATGTGCTGCGCATCCGGGGCGGACAACTGGAAACCGGGGTGACGCTGTGAATCCGCGGGTCACGCAAATCCTGGGTCTGCTGCAGGGTGACCGCGAGGCTGACCGCGCCGTTCCTCCCACCGGTTTCACGGCGCGGCTGACGGTTTTCACCGCAGCGGCGATGGCGTTTCTTGCGGTCTTTGCGCTGGCGCTGTCGGTGGCGACGGGGCGGCTGGCGGACCGCTGGTCGGCAGAGCTGGCGCGTACGGCGACCTTGCGCATATCGGCCCCCGCAGGCGAGGGCGAGGCGCAGGTGCGGGCGGCCTTGCAGGTGTTGGAAACAACCCCCGGCGTGGCATCGGCCCGTGCACTGACCCCCGAGGAACAGGCCGTTTTGCTGGAACCCTGGTTCGGCCCCGATCTGCCGCTGGAAACGCTGCCCATCCCCCGGCTGATTGAAGTGACGGCGGATGCCGATGGCTATGACGCGACCGGACTGCGCGCGCGGCTACAGGCCGAGGTCCCGGCCGCCGTGCTGGACGATCATACGCGCTGGCGCGCGCCGCTTGTCGATGCGGCCAACAGGCTGCGCACACTGGGATGGATCGCCTTGTTGCTGATCGGCGGTGCGGTGGCTGCGATGATCACGCTGGCGGCGCAATCGGCGCTGTCGGCCAATGCGCAGGTCATTCGCGTGATGCGGCTGGTGGGTGCGCGCGACGCCTATATCGCGCGCGCGTTCGTCCGCCGTTTTACGCTGCGGGCCGGGTTGGGAGCGCTGGTCGGCACGATCCTGGGACTGCTGGCGGTTGCCGCCCTGCCAAACGGTGACGACGGTGGATTTCTGACAGGTCTCGGATTTTCCGGCGCTGGCTGGTTCCTGCCCCTCTTCATCCCGCCCCTTGCGGCGGTCGTCGCGTTTCTGGCAACCCGTGCCGCGGCGTTGCGCACCCTGAGGACCCAAGCATGAGTTACGCAATCCAATGGCTGCGGTCGCTGCTGTTCACCGTCACGATGTACATTCTGATGGCAATCTACGGCATCGTCTTTCTGCCCTATGTGCTGGTGTCGCCAATGGGCGGGCGCACCGCCTGCATGTCCTACTCCCGGACAGTGATGTGGCTGGCCGGTTGGATGATTGGCCTGCGGTTCGAATTTCGGGGCACGGCGCCGACCTATGGTTGCATGGTCGCGGCCAAACACCAGAGTTTCATGGACGTGATGGCGATCTACCAGACCATGC
Organism: Loktanella sp. DSM 29012; assembly: GCF_900110705.1. GTDB lineage: Bacteria > Pseudomonadota > Alphaproteobacteria > Rhodobacterales > Rhodobacteraceae > Loktanella > Loktanella gaetbuli. The sequence goes on from NZ_FOEJ01000004.1 coordinate 302,335, forward strand.
CGCGCCCGCGTTTCATCATGAAGCGATTGCTGCTTTGGGCACCGATCCTGGGCCTGTATGCCTATCGTGCGGGCTGCATCCCCGTTGATCGGGGCAAAAAGGGTCAGGCGATCAAGGACATGCTGGCGCGGGTCAAGGCCGGCGACCAGAAACCGGGGCAACTGTGCATCTATCCGCAGGGCACCCGGGTCGCGGCGGGCGTTGTGGCACCCTACAAAAAAGGCACGGCAGCCCTCTATGGGCAATTGCAACAGCCCTGCGTGCCGGTGGCCACCAATGTTGGCGTGTTCTGGCCGAAACGCGGGATTTATCGCAAGCCGGGTGTGGCGGTGTTCGAGTTCCTCGATCCGATTCCGGCGGGCCTGCCCTTGCGGGAATTCATGGTCGCGCTGGAAAACGCGATCGAGGAGCGGTCCGATGCGCTGGCGCGCGAGGCTGGACTGGACGTGCCGCAGCGCAAGACCATTCCGCCCGTCGAACCCGGAGCCCCCGTATGACCCCCGTATCATCCGTCGACGAACTGGCCGCGATCTACGGCCCTGCTGTGCCTCGGTCCCTGACCAAGGTGCGCGACCGTCTGACCCCGGCCTACCGGACGTGGATCAACGCGGCCCGGTTCGTCGTGGTGTCCACCGTCGGGCCAGAAGGCACGGACGGATCGCCTCGCGGCGATGTCGGGCCAGTGGTGCGCATCGCGGATGATCGCAGGCTGTTGTTGCCGGACTGGATGGGTAACAACCGCATCGACACGCTGCGCAACATCGTGCGTGACCCGCGCGTCAGCCTGATGTTCATGGTGCCCGGCAGCAACAATGTCGTGCGCGTGAACGGCCATGCCATCGTGACGGTCGATTCGGATGTGACGCAGCAATTCGAACAGCGCGGCAAACACCCCCGCAGCGTCGTCGTCATCACCGTGACCGAGGTATATTTCCAATGCGCCAAGGCGATCATGCGGTCTGCATTGTGGTCGGGTGAGGATCACGGCGCAGCCCTGCCCAAGGCGGGGGACTTGCTGCAAGAGGTCGAGCCGGATTTCGATGGTGCCGCCTATGATGCGGGCTATGCCGCAGCGGCCGAGGCCAAGATGTGGTAGCAGCGATCCGCTGGTTCAAATCGGCGCTGCATCCCAACGCGTTGACGCTGGACGACGACAGCCTGGATGCCGCCTGTGACCCCGCCGCGTTGACACTGGCGATTGCGGGTCTGAATCTGCCGGATTTCATCCATCGCTTGCGCGTCGTGGCCCCCGCTGACATGGACCTGACCGCATTTTTCGCCTGCGGGTTTCGCAGCGTGCGGCGCACGCGACTGGTCGCAATCGAACTGGGCACGCTGCCGCTGACCTTGCCTGACTTGCCCGCGGATTGGACGGCGCAATGGGTATCGCCGGGCGATCCAGCCGATTGGACCGGCTGGTTCGCGGCCCATTGGGATCATTACGCGCGCACCCATCGCAGCAATCCGCCACGCGATCCGGGACCAGAGGGGCGGGCGCTGATATTCGGTGGGGATGACCTGACCGATGCGCTGTTCGTCACGGATGCGCAGGGCGCCTTAGTGGCGTTCGGCAGTCTGCGCGCTGATATGGAATTGGGCTGGCTGGACGCAATACGTGCCGGCCCAGGCCATGTGCCTGCCGTTCTGGGGGCCGTCCTGCGCCGCGCCGTGGCCAGCGGCTGGACGCAGGCCACCTGCGAGGTAGATGACGATCATGCAGCCCTGTGGGCGTGTCTGCGCCACGTGCAGGGCGGTGACAGCTATGTCACCCTGCAGCGTGAGGTTTAGGCCGCGAGGCCCTTTTTCCCCAGATCGAGGTATTTCTTGCGGCGACCTGCCATGATCTTGGCGGGTTTCATGCCGTCAAAGGATGTCAGCAGCTCGCTGATCGCTGCACCCACGGACTTGATTGCGGCGGCAGCGTCGCGGTGGGCCCCGCCTGCAGGTTCCGGAATGATCCGGTCGCAGACGCCCAACTCCTTGAGGTTCTGTGCCGTCAGGCGCAGGGCGGCGGCGGCCTCTTGGGTTTTGCCTGCGTCCTTCCACAGAATGGATGCGCAGCCTTCGGGGCTGATGACGGAATAGATCGAATGTTCCAGCATCGCCACGCGGTCGGCGGTGGCAAATGCCACAGCGCCGCCGGACCCGCCTTCACCGATGACCACGGAAATGATCGGCACCTTCAGGTCCAGACAGGCTTCGGTCGAACGGGCAATCGCCTCGGATTGGCCACGTTCCTCGGCCCCCTTGCCGGGGTAGGCACCGGGGGTGTCGACCAGCGTGATGACGGGCAGGCCGAACCGGTCGGCCATGCGCATCAGACGGATCGCCTTGCGATACCCTTCGGGGCGGGCCATGCCGAAATTACGCGCGATGCGGGATTTGGTGTCGTTGCCCTTTTCATGGCCGATCACCATGACGGGGCGACCGTCCAGACGCGCGAGGCCGCCCATGACGGCATGATCGTCGGCAAAGTTCCGGTCACCGGCCAGCGGCGTGAATTCGTCGAACAGCGCCTCGATGTAGTCCTTGCAATGGGGGCGTTCGGGGTGGCGGGCAACCAGACATTTGCGCCACGGAGTCAGCCCGGAATACAGTTGTTTCAGCAGGTCGGCCGCCTTGCGATCCAATGCGGCGGCCTCTTTTTCGATGTCCATTTCCTCGTTTTCGCGGGCCATCGCGCGCAGCTCTTCGGCCTTGCCTTCGATTTCGGCGAGGGGTTTTTCGAATTCGAGATATTGGGTCATCACGCACCTTTACTGGAACTGGTGCCGATATAGGCGCGTGAGACCGGGAATTGCAATGCCGCGAGGCGTCAGGTGCCCGCGATCATTTCGGACTGTTTGACGATGACTTCGGCCTGTTTGATGGATGCGATGTCGACCAGACGTCCCTTGTAGACGGTTGCACCCTCGCCATTTGCCTTGGCGGTTTCCATCGCGGCAAGGATTTCGCGCGCCTCGGCAACGGCTGCCTCTGACGGGGTAAACACCTCGTTGGCCAGCGCGATCTGCTTGGGGTGGATGGCCCATTTGCCGACCATGCCCAACGTGGCGGACCGCCGGGCCTGCGCGCGGTAACCTTCGTCATCGGAAAAATCGCCAAAGGGACCATCGACCGGCAGAATGCCGTGGGTGCGGCAGGCGGCGACGATGGCGGTCTGCGCCCAGTGCCACGGGTCGGAATAATGCCGCGTCTCACCGTGCAGCATGTAGTAATTGTCCTGCGTGCCACCGATCCCCGTCGTCTGCATCCCCATCGAGGCCGCGTAGTCGGCGGCACCGAGGCTCATCGCCTGCATCCGGGGGGAGGACGCCGCGATTTCGTTCACATTCACCAGACCAGCGGCAGATTCGATGATGACCTCGAACGCGATGGGTTTGGTCCGGCCTTTGGCAGTTTCAATCGCCGTCACCAGCGCATCGACGGCATAGACGTCGGCCGCACAGCCGACCTTGGGGATCATGATCTGGTCCAGCCGGTCACCCGCCTGTTCCAGCAGATCCACCACGTCACGATACCAGAAGGGTGTGTCGAGCGAATTGATCCGCACAGACAACGTTTTGGTGCCCCAGTCGTGCGCACCGATCGCCGCGATTACATTGGCGCGGGCTGCATCCTTGTCCGTTGGCGATACGCTGTCCTCGAGGTCGAGGTTGATGACGTCCGCCGCAGAGGCCGCCATTTTCGCAAACAATTTGGTGTTTGAACCTGGCCCGAACAACTGGCAGCGGTTCGGGCGGGCAGGTGGGGTCGGTTGCAAGCGGAATGACATGGGCGAGACACTTTATTTCGTTTGAATAGGTGTCCCGCGTATAATGTTACGCTGCGCCGCGCAAGTTTCTTTCGCACATGCAGCACGGCGCGCAGCGCTGTTCGACGGGGCAAGCCCCGCGAAGCCGCCCCGCCCGCCGTCCCGCAATCAGCCTAAATGCACCGCCTCACGCGCGATCGACCATTCGATCAGGGTATGCCCAGCGCCTCTGCCAGATCGGGGTCGAGGTTGCGCGCTTCGGCCAGGGCGCGCACGTGCGCCTTGACCTCGGCCACGTGGTCGACGGTGCGCGCAGGCAGGCCTTCGACCTTTTTGAGGTCGACGGCGCGGTCGATATAGCCCACGCGCTGCGCCAGCAAGTCGATCAGTGCGGTATCCAGCGCGTCGATCTGCACGCGCAGTTCCGCCATGTTTGCGCAGTCGGCGGGCGCCCTAGACGCCGGCATCGACGATGGCTTGCGCCAGCAGCGGCACGGTATCCGCGTTCAGACCGGCAATGTTCATGCGGCTGTCGCCCACCATGTAGATGCCGTTTTTATCCCGCATCGTTTCGACCTCTTCCGGCGAAGCACCGATCCGGCTGAACATGCCGCGGTGCTGTGCCACAAAGTCAAACCGGTCGTCGTTCGCCCGCTGGCGCAACTCATCGGCCAGCTGCTGACGCAGGGCCAGCATGGTGTTGCGGGTTTCCTCCAGCTCTGCCTCCCAGTCGGCGCGCAAAGCGGGGTCCGTCAGGATCGTGCTGACGACCCGCGCGCCGTGATCCGGCGGAAAGGAATAGTTCTGGCGGTTCAGAAAGTTGAGGTTGGCCTGCGTGAGTGCAGCCTCTTCGGTGTCACGGGCGAGGCCCATCAAAATCCCGGTGCGTTCACGGTAGATGCCAAAGTTCTTTGAACAGCTGGCGGCGATCAGCACGTTGTCGAATGCGGCGGCCACCTTGCGGGTGGCTGCGGCGTCGTCCTGCAAACCGTTGCCAAAACCCTGATAGGCGATGTCCACCAGCGGCACGGCACCCCTGTCCTTGATCACCGCGATGATCTGGTCCCATTGGTCCGCCGTGGGGTTGGCCCCCGTGGGATTGTGGCAGCAGCCGTGCAGCAGCACCACGTCGCCGGGTGCGACCGTACCCAGATCAGCAATCAGACCGTCGAAATCAACGCCACGGGTGGTGTCGTCGAAATAACGGTATTCCTGCATTTTCATGCCGAGGAATTTGATGATCGACGGGTGGTTCGGCCATGTGGGGTTCGACAGCCAGACGGTTGCGTCGGGGGATGCGATGCGGATCAGTTCCAGCGCCTGCCGGATGGCACCGGTGCCGCCCGGTGTCGCGATGGCCGCAATGCGGTCGCGCTGCACAGTGTCGGCCAGCACCAGATCAATCATCGCGTCGGCAAAGGCCGGATCACCTGCCAGACCCGTGTAGGCCTTGGTCGTCTGGTCCGCGACGATTCGGCGCTCGGCCTCTTTGACGGCGCGCATGACGGGCGTGTTGCCGCTGGCGTCCTTGTAGACGCCGACGCCCAGATCGACCTTGGTGTCGCGGGGATCGGCGCGGTAGGCGGCCATGAGTGACAGGATCTTGTCGGCGGGTTGCGCCTTGAGCGTCTCGAACATCTGTAGGTCCTTAAGAGGTGGCGGGGCCGGTGGCGATGGGCAGGTCGGGATACATGCCCCATTCGGACCATGACCCGTCATAGAGCGCGTGGTCGGTCTTGCCGATGCGTTCCAGCGCAAGGTTGATGATGGCGGCGGTCACACCCGACCCGCAGGTCGTGATCACGGGTTTCGTCAGATCCGCACCGGCGTCGGCAAAGGCCTGTTGCAGGGCGGGGGCGTCCTTCATCGTGCCATCGGCGTTCAGCAACGCGGTGTAAGGAAGGTTGCGCGATCCGGGGATATGGCCGCTGCGCAGACCTGCGCGCGGTTCCGGCACCTCGCCGTTGAAACGGGCGGGGGCGCGGGCATCCAGCGTGGTGTGGTCACCGAGTTTCGCGGCACGGGCAACCTGGGTCACGTCCTTGATCATCTGGTTCTGGCGGCTGACCGTCATGTGGCGGTCGCGGATCACGGGCGGCATATCTTCGGTCGCACCTCCGGCGGCGATCCATGCGGGCAGGCCACCGTCCAGAACGGCCACGTCGCGTTTGCCCATCAGCCGGAACATCCACCAGACGCGGGCGGCGGAAAACAGCCCCGTGCTGTCATAGACCACGACCTGGTGGCCGTCGCCCACACCCATCGCGCGCAGGCGCGACATGAATTTTTCGACCTCTGGTACCATGTGGGGCAGTTCGGACCGGCTGTCCGAAATATCGTCGATGTCGAAAAACCGCGCACCCGGGATGTGGCTGGCTGCGTATTCCGCACGCGCGTCGCGGCCCGAATCCGGCATGTGCCAGCTGGCGTCGAGAATACGCATGTCGGGGTCGCGCAGATGCGCCTTGAGCCAGTCAGCACTGACGAGCGTGCGCGGATCGTCCGGGGTCGCCATGGCGCTCTCCTGTAGGGGCGAGGGTCGCGGCGAGTGCTAAACCACGGGGGGCGTCAAGGCAAGCGGGACCGGGACGACATCGGCAGGGGGCACCGCGCCGCAGTGCCCCCCGGCCATTTCAGTTGGCGTTCCAGGCGCGGTCGCCGTCTGCGTCGCGCACCCGTGTCGGCAGGCCGATGGTGTCCAGCAGGGTGAACAGCGGTTTCGGGTCCAGCTCTTCGACGTTCATCATGGTGCCCCTGTCGTAGGTGCCATCCGCGATCAGCATGGCAAAGGCCACGGGCGGCACGCCAGCCGTGTACGAAATGCCCTGGCTGCCGACCTCGTTATAGGCGTCCTTGTGGTCAGCCACGTTGTAGACGAACACCTCGACCTCCTCGCCGTCCTTGGTCCCCTTGACCAGATCGCCGATGCAGGTCTTGCCGGTATAGTCAGGTGCCAGGCTGGACGGATCGGGCAGCACTGCCTTGACCACCTTGAGCGGGACGACCTCCAGCCCTTCGGCGGTGGTGACGGGCTGTTCGGACAACAGCCCGAGGTTTTGCAGCACCGTAAAGACATTGATGTAGTGATCGCCAAAGCCCATCCAGAACCGCACGTCGGCATCGGGATAGTTGGCGGACAGCGAATGCACCTCGTCATGGCCGGACAGATAGGCCTTTTGCTTGCCCACGACGGGCAGGTCCCATTCGCGCCCGACCTCGAACATCTTGTTCGTCCGCCATGCGCCGTCCTGCCAGCTGTAGACCGTGCCGGTGAATTCGCGAAAGTTGATTTCGGGATCGAAGTTGGTCGAAAAATAACGTCCGTGGTTGCCGGCATTGATGTCGACGATATCGATGGACGTCACCTTGTCCATGTAGGCATCGGCGGCATGGCGGGCAAAGGCATTGACCATGCCCGGATCGAAACCCGCGCCCAGAATGGCGGTCACCCCTGCGGCGGCACAGGCGTCGCGGCGTTTCCATTCATAGTTGGCGTACCACGGCGGGGTCTCGCAGATCTTGGTCGGATCTTCGTGAATGGCCGTGTCGATATATGCGGCACCGGTCTGGATGCAGGCCTCGAGCACGGTCATGTTCACAAAGGGCGAGCCGACGTTGATCACGATCTGCGCACCGGTCGCATTGATCAGGGCTGCGACCGCGTCGCTGTCCATCGCGTCGATGGCATGGGACTGAAAAACGCCGTCCTGTTTCATCGCGCCTTTGTCGTGGACGCTGGCAATGATGGCGTCACATTTCGCGATGGTGCGGCTGGCCAGATGGAGGTCACCCAGAACGTCGTTGTTTTGCGCGCATTTATGCGCGACGACCTGTGCGACGCCGCCAGCACCGATGATCAGAACATTGCGTTTCATTTATCCAAAAAACCCCTTTGTCATGAATTACGAAAGTGCGGCTGCGAAATCGTCGTAGTCGAAATCGCGCACCAACCGGGTGCTGCCATCAAGTTCACGGATCGCGATGCTGGGCATCTTGACGCCGTTGAACCAGTTTTTCTTGACCATTGTGTAGCCTGCCGTGTCCTGAAACGAAAGCCGGTCACCCGCCTTGAGCGGGGCATCGAACCGGAATTCACCGAAAATATCCCCGGCCAGACAGGATTTGCCGCAGACCATCCAGGCGTGATCGCCGGTGTTGGGCGCGATTTTGGCAGGTTCGCGGTAGATCAGCAGATCCAGCAGATGGGCTTCGATGGAACTGTCGACGATGGCCAGGTTTTTGCCGTTGTGCATCGTGTCCAGCACCGTCACCTCGAGCGTGGCGGCACCGCTGATCGCGGCCTCGCCGGGTTCGAGGTAGATCTGCACGCCATAGCGTTCGGCAAAGCCCTTGAGCCGGGCGGCAAAGCGGTCCAGCGGGTAATCCGCACCCGTGAAATGGATGCCGCCGCCCAGGCTGATCCAGTCCATCTTGTGAATGACCTTGCCGAACCGATCCTCGATCAGGGTCAGCATCTCGTCAAAGCGGTCAAAACTGTCGTTTTCGCAGTTGTTGTGGAACATCAGCCCGGTGATCTGGTCAGCGATCGCGTCAATTTCGTCGGGGTCGTGTTCGCCCAACCGGCTGAAGGGACGGGCGGGATCGGCCAGGTCGAATTCCGAGGTCGAGACACCGGGATTGACTCGCAGACCACGGATGTGACCGGCAGACTGGGCCGCAAATTTCGTCAGCTGACCGATGGAGTTGAAAATGATCTTGTCTGAATGGGCCAGGACCTCGACGATTTCGTGGTCGGCGTAGGCCACGGAATAGGCGTGCGTTTCGCCCGGAAACTTCTCACGGCCGAGACGCACCTCATAGAGCGAGGACGACGTGGAACCGTCCATGTAGTCTGACATGAAATCGAACACCGACCATGTGGCAAAGCATTTCAGCGCCAACAGGCATTTCGCCCCGGATTCCGCACGCAGCCATGCGATTTTTTCCATGTTGGGCAACAGGCGGGATTTGTCGATCAGGTAATAGGGAGTTTGCACGGCAGAGGCTTTCTGTTGGATTGCACCGTGGTGCATCGAAAGGATCGCGGCGTGGTGCCGGTTTTGAACGATATCGCGAGCGGCTGTCGCATAACTGGCGCGGCCAGTGCAATCGGCAATACTGGCGCGAGGCTACGTCAGGTGTCGTGACGCAGTAATCGCTGTTTTTGCCTTGCCCAGTCACGTTTCGCGTCGGTCTGACGCTTGTCGTGGTTTTTCTTGCCCTTGGCCGTGGCGATTTTCAGTTTCACCAGCCCGCGGTCGTTGAAATACATCACCAGCGGCACGAGGGTCATGCCTTCACGCTTGGTCGCGTTCCACAGGCGCGCCAATTCGCGGCGGCTGACCAGCAGTTTGCGTTTGCGCCGGGCCTCGTGGCCAAACATCGCCTGTTCATAGGGGGCGATATAGCCGTTGGTCAGCCACAGCTCGCCGTCGTCAACCGAGGCATAGCTGTCGGCGATGCTGGATTGGCCGATGCGCAGGGATTTCACCTCTGACCCGTGCAGGATGATCCCGACCTCCAGGTCCTCCTGGATTTCGTAATCATAGCGTGCACGCCGGTTTTCGGCGATCACCTTGTAATTCTTGTTGTCCGGTTTCTTGGCCATGCACAGCAGATAGGCGACAGTGCGGGGCAGGGCAAGGCTGGCCCGGGCGGACTTGATGCGCCAGACTGGTCGCGACAGGGGGTATGATGCAGGTAGAGCGACTGGAAAATGCCCGCGCGCGGGCGTTGTTTCTGGACCGGCACGAGCTGGGCGCCGCAGGCCTGGGCAGTGCCATGGCCGCGATCGATGCGCTGGGGTTCGTGCAATTGGACAGTGTGAACACATTCGCGCGGGCGCACGATATGATCCTGTGGTCACGGCATCGGTCCTATCGTCCGCCCGTCCTGAACCGTCTGCTGGCGCGCGAACGCGCGGTGTTCGAACACTGGACCCATGACGCAGCCGCGATTCCCATGGACCTGTGGCCATTGTGGCGGATGCGGTTCGCACGCGACCGCATGATGCTGGAACGCCGCTGGGTGCGTCACCGGCCTGCCGGATTCGCCGCGCAGGTTGACGGGGTCATGCGCCAGATCGCCGATCATGGGCCCTGCACCTCTGGCGACGTGGGGCAGGGCGAGGCGCGTGGCAAGGGCGGTTGGTGGGACTGGCACCCCAGCAAGACGGCGCTTGAATACCTGTGGCGCAGCGGTGCGCTGTCGGTCGTGCGGCGCGAGGGGTTCCGCAAGGTCTATGACCTGACCGAACGGGTGATCCCGCAGGCGGTGCGCGAGACAGAGATCAGCGATGCAGACGCCATCGACCGGCTGTGCGCACTGGCGCTGGACAAGCTGGGGTTCGCCACAAGCGGCGAGATCGCGGCGTTCTGGGCGCATGTCACCCCGGCAGAGGCACGGGTCTGGTGCGACGCGGAGCTGGCCGCAGGCCATGCCGTGCCGGTGGACGTATCAGGGGCCGATGGCCGGATACGTCGCTGCCTTGCGCGTCCTGATCTGCTGGATGCGAGGGTGCCGGACCTGCCGGGACGGGTGCGCATCCTGTCACCGTTCGATCCCGCGCTGCGCGACCGCAAGCGGGCGGAATGGCTGTTCGGTTTTCACTACCGGATCGAGATTTTCGTACCAGCGCCGCAGCGGCGCTATGGCTACTATGTCTTTCCGGTGTGGGAAGGGGACCGGGCGATCGGGCGTATCGACATGGCACGGCAGGGTGATGTGCTGGCGGTGCGCGCCTTTTGGCCCGAACCGGGCGTCACGATGGGCAAGGGGCGGTTGTCGCGCCTGCAATCAGAGCTGGCGCGCGCGGCCGTTTTTGGCGGTTGTGGTCGGATTGATTATGACCCGGATTGGATGCGGGACGCCTGACGCCGCTGTTTGCGGGCGCTGCCCGCAAATGCGCCCCGCCCGCCGTCCCGTCAGTTCAGAAGGCCCGCGTGAACCATACCGGCGCGGATGCGGTCCTTGACGCCGTCGGTCAGGCCGACCAGCGGCGCGCGTACCTCTTCGTTGCCGAGGCCCAGCAACGACAAGCCGTATTTCGCGCCGACCAGCCCCGGTTCGAGAAAGATCGCCTCGTGCAGGGGCATCAGGCGGTCGGTGATCGACAATGCGGTCGCGAAATCGCCGGCCAGCGTGGCGTCCTGCATCTGTGCGCACAGCGCGGGTGCCACATTCGCCGTGACCGAGATGCAGCCCGTGCCGCCGTGGGCGTTGAACCCGAGTGCTGTCGCGTCCTCGCCCGACATCTGCACGAAATCCACACCACAGGTCATGCGCTGCTTAGGTACGCGGGACAAATCGCCGGTGGCATCCTTGACACCGACGATCATCGGCAGCTTGGCCAGTTCTGCCATGGTGGCGACGGTCATGTCGACGGCGGACCGGCCGGGTATGTTGTAGATCACGATGGGCAGGCCGCAATCGGCAGCGGCGGTGAAATGCGCGATCAGACCGGCCTGTGTGGGTTTGTTGTAATAGGGGGTCACGACCAGTGCGGCATCGGCGCCTGCGGCCTTGGCGGCCTTGACCAGCCGAACGGTTTCCATGGTGTTGTTCGACCCGGCGCCTGCAATGACCGGGATGCGGCCTGCTGCATGATCAACGACGGTCTGGACGACCAGATCGTGTTCGTCGTGGGTCAGTGTCGGGCTCTCGCCCGTTGTGCCGACCGGAACCAGCCCGTGCGTGCCTTGCGCGACATGCCAGTCGACAAGGTTTTTCAGCGTTGCGAGGTCCACCTTGCCGCCGCTGAACGGCGTGACGAGGGCGACGAATGAACCTTTGAACATGGGGTGTTGTCCTGATGTTGGGGCCGGGCTGCGGGCCATCGGCGAAATCGCGCGGACCCTAGCGGGGTTTCCCCCGAATGCCAAGAATGTGCGTTGCCCCGTCAGCATGATAGACCATATTCGAGTGACAGTTCTGTTCCGCGCCACAGGTGCCCCTATGCGATTTTCGATCCCCGGTTTCATGCGTGTTGCCAGTGTCCTTTTCTGGCCTGCCTTGGCGACAGCGCAGACCGTGACCGATGACGACATCAGGGCGGTCCGTTTGTCCAATGACCGTGACTATGATGCAGCCTATGCCGCAGCCGGGCGCGACGACCCGGTGATGACCGATCTGGTGACATGGCAACGCCTGCGGTTCGGCGATGCGCCATTCGCGGATTACATCGATTTCGAGGCGCGGCGCCCGAACTGGCCCGGCGAAAACGTCGTGCGCGCCGCCGGAGAGCAGGTGATCCCCGAGGACGCAAGTGCGGCGCAAGTCATACTATGGTTCGACGGTTTGCCCCCGCAGACGGGTCTGGGGGCCGTGCGACTGGCGCAGGCGCTGGTGGCTACGGGCCAGATTGATCGTGCGCGCAACGTCGTGCGCACGGCATGGATCGATCTGGAACTGTCGGATTTCAGCCAGCAGTTGTTGCTGGACAGTTTCGGTGACGATCTGGCCGATCTGCACGAAGAGAGAACCGATCAGCTGCTATGGGCCTGGCGCACTGACGCGGCCGAGAAAATGCGCCCCCTGCTGGACGAGGGCCAGCAGGCGTTGCTGACCGCCCGGTCGCGGCTGATCCGCGATGCCTCCGGCGTCGATGCAGCACTGGCCGCGGTCCCCGAGGATCTGCGCGACACGGCGGGGTTGCTCTATGATCGGTATAACTGGGCAGCTGACCGGGGGCGTCGCAGTGATGCGATGGACCTGCTGCTGGCGCAATCCACAAGTGCCGCTGCACTGGGCGAACCCTTTCGCTGGTCCGGCTGGCGGCGTATCCTCGCGCGGTACGAGATGCGTAACGGCGACCCTGAACGGGCCTACCGCATGGCATCACAGCATTTCATGACCCCCGGTGACGGGTACAACTATGCCGATCTGGAATGGCTGTCGGGTTATCTGGCGCTGACCTATCTGGACGATGTGGAACTGGCGCTGACGCATTTCGACACCTTTGCCGCCACGGTCGATACGCCAATCAGCGAGGGACGTGCGGGATACTGGCAGGGACGCGCCCTGTCTGCCTTGGGCCGGACGGCCGAGGCCGAAGCGGCCTTTGCCCGTGCGGCGGTGCACCAGACCAGTTTCTACGGTCTGCTGGCCGCCGACCGGCTGGACCTGCCACTGGATCCTGCGCTGATCGGCGCGGACGAGGGGCTGGACTGGCAAAGTGCACCGATCATCGAGGATGACCGCGTGCGGGCCGCCATCGCCTTGCTGGAGGCGGGTCAGCGCGGCAAGGCCATCGCATTCGTCAACAATCTGGGCCAGACGCTGGGGGCTGCGGATATCGCACGTCTGGGCCGGGCCTTTGCCGCGCGGGATGAAACATATCTGACGGTCCTGCTGGGCAAGGCCGCTGCCGAACGCGGCGTCATCGTGCCCTCGGCGTATTTTCCGCTGCACCCCGTGGCGGACATGGATCTGCCGGTGCCGGCCGATCTGACCCTGGCGATCGCCCGCCGCGAAAGCGAATTCTACATCGGTGCAGGCAGCCCGGTGGGCGCACAGGGTCTGATGCAGCTGATGCCTGCCACAGCGCGCGAGGTCAGCCGTGAACTGGGCCTGAGCTATTCCGAGGCCAATCTGACGCGCGACTGGCGCTATAACGCGCAGCTGGGTGCGGCCTATCTGGCAGGCCTGCGCGAGAGATTTGGTGATTCCGTCATTCAGGTCGCAGCGGGATACAACGCCGGTCCCAGCCGCCCCGCAACCTGGATGGACGAACGCGGTGACCCACGCCAGGGTGAGGTGGATGTCGTCGACTGGATCGAACATATCCCGTTCCGCGAGACGCGGAACTATGTTCAGCGGGTCAGTGAATCGCTGCCCATCTACCGTGCGCGTCTGACGGGCACGACGGGCGAGGTCGATTTTCTGAACATGATCACGGGCAGCATGGCATCTGTGCGGCCACGATTGCGCCCCGATGGGTCGGTGGAACAACCGGTCCCCGCCGAGGTGCTGGCGGCACCGCGGCCTGAATTGCGTCCTGCCGCGTTGGATGCCGAGGCGCGTGTGGCAACGTCATCGGCACCTCCGGACGTGGTCGAGCTGATTGTCATTCCCGAAGGCAGCGCCCCGCCGGAAACCCTGCGCCCCATCCCGCGCCCCTGACTAACGGGGCGGGTTGGTGTCGTTGATCGCCTGAACCGGGCAGGTCATCGACCAGCGCAGCCCCTTGGGATCGAAGTCCTGGGTGACGGTGGCATTCAGCGCCGCTTCGGTCATGGTTTGTAGCACGGATGTGCCGAAACCCCGATGCTCTGGCGCCTTGACCGACGGGCCTCCATCCTCGCGCCAGGAGAGGCTGAGTGTTTCGTCCGTGACCGTCCAGCTGACGGTCAAGCGACCCTCTGACACTGACAGCGCACCGTATTTGGTCGCATTCGTGGCCAGTTCGTGCAGCGTCAGCCCGATGGATTGCATCGCACTTTCCCGCAGGATCAGCGCGGGGCCGTCGACCGTGATCCGCGGGTCGGTCCTGCTGGCAAAGGGGCTCAGTTGCTCGCGCACCAGATCGCCCAGTTGCACACCCACGGCGGCCTGCTGCATCAGCAGGTTCTGGTTCTGCCCCAGTGCCGCCATCCGTGCATTGAAACTGGCCAGGAAATCCTGCGGTTCGGTGGTGCGTGCCGTCAGACGTGCGATGCTTTGCACAATGGTCAGCACGTTTTTCAGGCGATGATTCATTTCTCCCATCAGGGCCACGACATGGTCTTCGTGGCTCTTGAGTGCGGAAATATCCATGATCGCCACCAGACCGGACACGGGCCGCGCGTTGCCATCTGCGTCCTGTTTGAACGTGACCTGTTTGCGCGCGCTCAGCCACCGATGGCCCCCGTCCGGTCGCGGGACGCGGTGCACCACATCCACGATGTCAGGTTGACCGGGTGCCAGCAGGGCGTCGACCTCGTGCTGAACATGAGGCTGGTCTTCGGGATGAATGCGCGCGTGCAATTCATCGCGGGACACGGGGCGCAAGGCTGGCAGATCGAACAGTTCGGCGGCACGGGCATCCAGCGTGATCGTGTCGTTCACATAATCCACGGTGCCAAGGCCAAGCCCTGCAACCTGAACGCCCAGTTGCAGCAATGCAGCCGACACATCCGGTTGTCCGGCGACGGGCAGATCGAATAATCCATCAGGTGGCGGCATCACGTGCAATCTTTGTAGGTTCAGCGCGTCTTTTTTTAGGATCTGCTAAAAATTGACGCAAGAGTTGTGGTATTAAACTAATCTTGGTTTTCAACTGCGTGCGCGGCTGCGGATCAGTGTGAATACGCCCGCGGCGACGACAATCGCGGTGCCCAGCGCCACGTTCCATTCCAACACCTCGCCAAAGAACGTCAGCCCGATCGCGGTCGCAAAGACCAGTTGCAGATAGGCAAACGGTTGGACCGATCCCGCCTCGGCGACCTCGTAGGTCTTGATCAGCAGCCAGTGACCGCTGACGCCCGTGACGCAGAGCACGGCCATGATCGCCCAGTCGGGGCCGGTCATGGGTTCCCAGAACCAGATGCCAGCGGCGGTGGACGCCACGGCCCCCGCGACGCCCGTCCAGAAAAAGCTGGTGGCGGCGGTGTCCAGTTTCGCCACGTATCGCGTCAACAAGCCATATAGCGCGAACATCACCGCCGCGATCAACGGGATGATGGCCGCGGGGGCAAAGACGGTGAATCCGGGTTCCAGAATGATGAGCACGCCGACAAACCCCACGCCAATGGCGATCCAGCGGCGCGGCCCCACGCCTTCGCCCAATACGGGACCGGACAGGGCCGCGATCAGCAGCGGATAGCAGGCAAAGACGGCATGACTTTCGACCAATCCCAGCGCCACGAAACCCGCGACCATCACCATGATTTCTGTCGCCAGCAGCAGACCGCGCAGGATCTGCACCTTGGGCTGGTTGGTGCGGGCGGCCTGGCGCACCGACCCAGTGCGCAACCGCGCAAGTGTGATGACAAAGGCGGCAAAGAACCAGTAGCGGATCATCACCACCATCATCACGTTGTAATCCGTCGCCAGATGCCGCGACAGCCCGTCCTGCACGGCAAAGACGAATGTGGTCGCCGTCATCAGGCCGATACCCAATCGGGTGTTGGAACTTTGCATGGGTTATTCCTTGATCCCGGTGGTCATGTGCCGTTTGCGCCCGTAGCCGGGCTGACGTGTGACGGTGAAACCGGCTGCAGCCAGTGAGGCGCGCACATGGCCTGCCGCCGAATAGGTCGCGCAGGTGCCGCCCGTGCGGCAGTGGTCAGCCACCTGTTGCAGCAGTTCCGGCCGCCACAAGGCGGGGTTCTTGGCCGGTGAAAACCCGTCAAGGAACCAAGCGTCGGCCATGCCGTCCCATGCGGGCAGGGTGGCGTTTGCGTCGCCCGCGATCACCCGCAACGTGAAATCGGGACCCGCGACATGCGACAGATCGGCGGCGGCCAGTGTCCCCACCGGCAGACCGTCGAACGGGGCTAGCGCGCGTGCGCGGTCTGCCGGCGTCATCGGGTGCAGTTCAAAACTGGTGAATATCAGGCGTCCAGCCACGCCGGAGGCGCGGAATGCGCGCAGGGCGCACAGAAAATTCAGCCCCGTCCCGAACCCCAGTTCGGCGATGTGGAACCCGTCCCGAAACCGTTCCGGCAGGCCGTTGCCACCCAAAAAGACATGGGCGGTTTCATCGACGCCACCGTTCAGCGAATAATAGGGATCATCGAACAGGTCGGACACCGGCACCGGGCCGTGTGGCGTGTCTTTCCAACTGAGGATGGCGGGCTGGTCGGTCATGATCGTTTGCCTTAAGCGTCGGGTCAGGTCTGAACCGGAGAGGGCGCGATGGCAAGTGATGTGACGGTGCGTGGTGCAGGTGTTTTCGGACTTGGCATCGCCTGGGCCTGTCTGCAACGCGGTGCATCGGTGCAGGTCATCGACCCGCACGGGCCGGCGTCTGGGGCCAGCGGCGGCATCGTCGGCGCCCTTGCCCCGCATGTGCCGGAACAATGGAACCCGAAAAAGGCGTTTCAATTCGAAAGCCTGCTGATGGCGGAGGATTTCTGGTCGGACGTGGCCTTGGCCTCGGGGCTGCCGACGGGATATGCCCGCAGCGGGCGGGTTCAGCCCCTCGCCGATGATGCTGCGGTGGCGCTGGCCCGGTCGCGGGCGCAGGGCGCGCGGGATCTGTGGCAGGGCCATGCCATCTGGCAGGTGACCGATGCGCCCCCCGGCGACCTGATCCCCGACAGCCCCACGGGGTTGTGGGTGCATGACACCCTGTCGGGTCTGATCCAGCCACGCGACGCGACCCGCGCCCTCGCGCAGGCGCTGACCCGCGCGGGCGTGCCGATCCTGTCCGAAGGGCCGGACAGCGGCGCGGTGGTCTGGGCCACGGGCTGGCAGGGTCTGCAAGACATGACCGCCGCCCATAGCCGGATGGTGGGCACAGGGGTCAAGGGGCAGGCGGCGCTGCTGGACGTCGATGCGCGCGGACAGGCGCAAGCCTTTGCCGGTGGTGTGCATATCGTGCCACACCATGACGGCACCACGGCGGTCGGCTCGACCACCGAACGCGAGTTTGACGATCCCGGCACCACGGACGACCAGCTGGATGCGGTGATCGCGGCGGCCCGCGCGGCGGTGCCTGCGTTGCGCGATGCAGCCGTGATCGCACGCTGGGCCGGGGTGCGCCCGCGCAGCCGCAGTCGTGCACCGATGCTGGGCGCGCATCCGTTCAGGCCGGGCCAATTCGTCGCCAACGGCGGGTTCAAGATCGGGTTCGGCATGGCCCCCAAGGTGGCGCAGGTCATGGCCGATCTGATGCTCGACGATCATGATGCGATCCCCGATGATTTCCGGGCCGCGGCGAACCTCTAATCCGCGGTAATATGCCAGTCGGGCGATGCGGCGACCAGTTCGACGGTGTTGCCATCGGGATCACGGGTAAACAGCCCGCGCCAGCCAGCCCAGTCGAAATCGGTGAATTCCGCTGGATGTCCCGCTGCAAGCAGCCAATCGCGGGCGGCGACCTGCTCATCCCAAGGCAGCGCCAGCGCCAGATGGTGCAACGCTGACCCCGCACCGGTGGTCACAGGCCCCTCATCCGCGAACAAGGCGAGCACCGCCACATGGCCTGCGTGGCTTTCGCCCAATTGATAAAAGGTGATTCCGTCGCGGTGGCCGCCGCGCACGCCGCCGGTGATGGGCGTCAGCCCCAGGATGCGGCCGTAGAAATCACGCATTGCGGCGTAGTCGCGGCAGCGGATGGCGATTTCGCCCAATGCGCGGGGATGAAACGGGCGGTCGGTCATGTCGCCGCCGCCGTCAGGCACAGGCGTCCGTCCGGGGCGCGCACCCACAGATCGTTGCCGCGCCGGCAAAGTGTTGCGGCCTCGTGCACCAGCAGCGGCGCCGTTGCGCGGTAGTCGAAACTGCGCAATGGCCCCAGTGCATCCGTGGCGAAATCCATCAGCAGATGTGCCAGCAAGGGGGCATGAACGACCAAGCCGCCGTAGCCCTGCGCGCGGGCATAGGGGTCGTCATAGTGGATTCGGTGTCCGTTGAAGGTCAGCGCGGAATAGCGAAACAGCGTCACGCTGTCGAAATGATGGACGCGTGTCTCGGACTGGTCGGTCGGTGCCTGCGCTGGTGCAAGGGTGTCCGCGTCTGTCGCGCGATAGACGATGTCCTGCCATTCGGTCAGCGCGAGGGTCTGGCGCTGCCGGATGTCATGCCGCAGCCTGACAAAGGCCAGCCGACCGGACCGCCCTTCCTTTTGCGTGATCGTCTCGATCCGGGTGTGTCGTTCGGCGCGCACGCCGGCCAGCAGGTCGCAGTGCAACACCAGCCGACCAGCGGCCCACATGCGGCGCGGCAACCCCAGATCGGGCAATCCTGCATCCTGAGCCGGGTGGCCATTGTCGGCCAATCCCTGGGGCGGTTCAGGCGTCCAGAAATAGACATGGTGCCCAAACGGCGGCAATGGATCGCCAACACCATAGCTGCGATCCACGCCCATCGTCGCCGCCAGTGCCGTGGCACGGGCGGGGTCCATCGTATCGGTCAGGGTCAGGGTTTCGCGGCTGTCCATGTCGACAAAGTGCCGCAACGGGCAGCGCAGGGCAATCGTGCAGGCCGCCGCCGCCCTGTCAGATCAGGGCGCGCAGCGCATCCATCTGTGCCTTGAGGAAATCCTGATAGCTGTCAGCGATCAGACGTCCGTTGTCGTCGAATTGCTCGTAGCTGGCACCGACCAGAACCTCTGGTCCGTTCAGCACGCGCGCATCGAATGCCGTCAGCATCAGGCGCAGGGAAAACTGGGCACGTTCGCCACCCGACCGGCCAGCGGTGGCCGACATGATTGCAACGGGCTTGTTTTTGAGCACGGCACCATCGGTGCGGCTGATCCAGTCCAATGCGTTTTTCAACGCGCCTGAAGGGGCCTTGTTGTATTCGGGCGTGGAAATGATGACGGCGTCCGCCGCTGCGATCTGGTCGGAGAGGGTCTGCACCGCGGCGGGGATGCCCGACGCCTCTTCCAGGTCGCCGTTGTACAGGGGCAGATCAATGTCGCCAAATGTCAGCGTGTCCGCGCCGAACAACCGCCCTGCTTCTGCGATCAACAGCCGGTTATGTGACGCCTTGCGCAACGATCCTGAAATGCCGAGAAGTTTGGCCATGGAAGCCTCCTTTGAATTAGTCGAAGCTGAGGTAAGGCGCGGTGGCAAAAGGCCAATGTGCGAATGCGCGAAAGGGGTGTGCAATGAGACACGGCGGTAAAATTCTGTCCGATCAGCTGGTGAAACTGGGGGTGGACCGCGTGTTTTCGGTGCCGGGCGAAAGCTTTCTAGCGGCATTGGACGGTTTGTACGACAGCGGTATCCAGAACGTCGTCTGCCGTCACGAAGGCGGGGCCGCAATGATGGCCGAGGCGCACGGCAAGCTGACCGGCAGGCCGGGCGTGTGTTTTGTCACTCGCGGGCCGGGGGCCTGCAACGCCAGCGCGGGCGTGCATGTGGCGATGCAGGACAGCACGCCGATGGTTTTGTTCATAGGCCAGATCGACAACGGCCACACGGACCGCGAAACGTTCCAGGAGGTCGATTACAAACAGATGTTCGGCGGGCTGGCGAAATGGGTGGCCCAGGTGGACGATACGGATCGTTTGCCGGAATATATCGCGCGCGCCTTTCGGCTGGCACAGTCCGGCAGACCCGGTCCCGTGGTGCTCGCCCTGCCCGAAAATATGCTGAGTGCGGCCTCGGATGTGCCTGATTTTCAGGGACTCGTGGCGCAACCTGCAGCTGACGTGGGTGCGCTGCCCAATATTCTGGATCAGCTGATGCAGGCGGCGCGTCCCCTGGTCGTGGTCGGTGGGCCGCATTGGTCCCCGGCCGCGCAACAGGCGCTGGAACGCTTTGCCACGGCCACGGGCGTGCCCGTCGTGACCAGTTTTCGCAGGCAGGATTACATGGACAACCGGCACGACGGTTTTGCCGGTGACCTGAATGTCGGGGTTAACCCTGTGCTGGCGCAAAGGGTCCGGGATGCGGATTGCCTGCTGCTGCTGGGAACACGGTTCGGCGATATCGAAACGCAGGGCTATACGCTGGTCGATCCTGCGGCGCCGGCCCAGACGATCCTGCATATCCACGCCGAAGCGGACGAAATCGGACGCGTCTACGGCGTTGACGCGCAGGCGGTCTGCCAAGCGGATCATGCGATCATCACGCTGGCGGCATTGGTAGAAGACCCCGTCCCTGCGCCGCGCTGGTCTGCGTGGACCGCCGCCGCGCGTGCGGACTATCTCGACTGGATCAAGCCGCGCGAGACGCCGGGCGCGGTCAAGCAAGAACAGATCATCCGTTGGCTGTCCGATCACCTGCCTGGCGATGCAATCCTGACCAATGGGGCAGGCAATTATGCCGCCTGGCTGCACCGCTATTTCAGCTACAAGCAGTACGGAACCCAGTTGGCGCCGACCTCGGGGTCGATGGGATATGGATTTCCCGCAGCGATTGCCGCGTCGTTGCGACATCCGGACCGGCCGGTGGTCTGCCTTGCGGGGGACGGGTGTTTCCAGATGACCTGCAACGAGATGTCGACGGCCGTTCAGCACGGTGCCACCCCGATCGTGATCGTGATGAACAATGGGCGCTACGGCACGATCCGGATGCATCAGGAACGGAATTATCCGGGGCGTGTGTCTGGCACCGTGCTGGCCAATCCGGACTACGCGGCCCTGGCGCGCGCCTATGGCGGGTTCGGTGCGACGGTCACGACGCAGGACCAGTTCGCGGAGGCCTTTGCCGCGGCGCGCGCCGCCGGCACCGTCGCGATCATCGAATGTGTGCTGGACCCTGCTGTTCTGGCACCCGGCGCATCACTGGGCGGGTAGCCGAATTTTCGCGAAAATTCGGGTGGGGGCGCTGCCCCCGGCTGCGCCTCCCCCGGGATATTTTTGCCCAGAAGAAGGCTAGACCACCTGCCAGGGGGTTGCGGTGTTTTCCTGCCAGTCGGCGCGATGTAACAGCGGT
Organism: Loktanella sp. DSM 29012; assembly: GCF_900110705.1. Lineage (GTDB taxonomy): Bacteria > Pseudomonadota > Alphaproteobacteria > Rhodobacterales > Rhodobacteraceae > Loktanella > Loktanella gaetbuli. Next base: position 323,617 of record NZ_FOEJ01000004.1, read on the forward strand.
GTGTCGTCCGTTCGGGCAGGCAAGCCGAGGCAGAGATAGGCTGTCAGTTGCCAGTGTGGCGGGGCCGCCAGCGTGGCATGCAATGCGACGGGGTCGAGGATCGAGACCCAGCCTGTGCCGATATTGTCCGCACGGGCCGCCAGCCAGAGGCTGTGGATCGCACAGACTGTGGAAAAGCTGAGCATTTCCGGCATGGTCTGGCGACCCAGACCGTGTCCTTCTTCCGGATTATCGGCCGTGAATACGGCCAGGTGGACCGGTGCTTCGCGCAGGCCCGCGAGTTTGAGGGCGTCATAAGCGCGTCGTCGGTCGTCGGTATAGGCTTTTGCTGCTGCGGCGTTGGCGCGTTCGAAATTGGCGACGACCGCGGCGCGGGTTGCAGGTGTGTCCACTTGCATCACGCGCCAGGGGCGGGCATTGCCGACCGATGGCGCAAGGTCCATCGCCGCGCGCAGGCGCGCGATCCGGTCTGGCGCAATCGGATCGGTGCGGAAATGGCGCACGTCGCGGCGCCATGTCAGGATGTCTTGCAATGCGGCTGCATGTGCCTTGGTCAGCTGCATGATGGGTCAGTATTCGACACCGATCTGCGCCTTGATGCCGGCGCGGAAGGGATGTTTGACCAGCTCCATTTCTGTCACCAGGCCCGCCGCCTCGATCAGGTCGGCATGGGCGTTCCGGCCGGTCAGGACCACGTGGGTCATGGGCGGTTTTTCGGCGCGCAGAAAGGCCACCACCTCGGCTGCATCGACATAGTCATAGCGGATCGCGATGTTGATTTCGTCCAGCAGGACCATCTTGTTGGCCGGGTCACGGATCAGGTCGCGGGCCTTGGCCCAGGCGGCCTGCGCCATTTCCGTGTCGCGGCTCTTGTCTTGGGTTTCCCATGTGAACCCCTCGCCCATGGTGTGAAATGCGCAGGTGTCGGAGAATTTCGACAAGATCAGGTCGCGTTCGCCCGTGCTCATCCCGCCCTTGATGAACTGGACGACGGCGCATTGCATGTCATGCGCGATGCAGCGAAAGATCATGCCAAAGGCGGCAGATGATTTGCCCTTGCCCTTGCCGGTGTGGACGATGATCAGGCCCTTTTCGTCGGTTTTTGTCGCCATGATCTTGTCGCGGGCGGCCTTTTTCTTGGCCATCTTGGCGTTGTGGCGTTCGGTGTCGTCGGTCATGGCGCACTCCGGTTTTGATTGGGGTATTAGTAGGCGGCGACCAGATAGGGCGCAAGCAAGGGCGCGATCAGTGCCGTCAGCAGCGCGTTCAAGCCCATGCCGATGCCTGCGAATGCGCCTGCGGTTTCATTGACCTGAAATGCGCGGGCGGTGCCGATGCCGTGGCTGGCCACGCCCATGGCGAAACCGCGTGCGCGGTAGTCGGTGATGCGCAGTGCGTTGAAAATGGGTGTGCCGATGATGGCGCCCGTGACGCCTGTGACGATGACCAGCACGGCGGTCAGTGCAGGCTGGCCGCCCAGTGCCTCGGTGATGCCGATGGCGACGGGGGCGGTGACAGATTTCGGAACAAGGCTGAGCAGGGTGTCGGGGCCGACGCCTGCCAAACGCGCGATCGCCACGGCGGACACCATCGCTGTGGCTGCGCCGACGATCAGAGCGGCCAGCATCGGCAGAAAACTGCGCCTGATCAACGCGAGGTTGGTATAGAGCGGGACGGCCAGGGCGACGGTCGCAGGTCCGAGCATGAAGTGGACGAACTGTGCACCTTCGAAATAGGTGGCGTAGCTGGTGTTCGTCAGGGTCAGGACGACCGACAGGATCGCCACGGCCAGCAGGACGGGATTGACGATGGGTTTGCGCCCCGATGCGCGAAAGGCCGCGTCACCGATGCCGTAGGCAATCAGCGTCAAGGTCAGCCACAGCAGCGGCCCCTGTGAAAGGTAGATCCAGATATCGGTCACATCGGTCATCGGCCCAGCACCCGTGCCACGCCGATGAAGGTGTAGACCGCCGCAATGATCGCCAGCGCGGTCGACCCCAGGATGGCCAGCGCCAGACCCAGGCCGTCGTCGCCCAGGCGATCGAGCTGGCCCACTACGCCAACGCCTGCGGGCACGAACAGTAATGACAGATGTGCCAGCAACCCTTGTGCCGTGGTGGTGATCGCAGCAAGCCGCGGCACGGCCATCAACGCCACGAACAGCAGCGCCATGCCAAGAACTGGGCCGGGCAGGGGGAGGCCTGCGCCACGGCTGATCGCCTCGCCCAAGAGCTGAAACCCCAAGAGAATGGTCAGATGTTGTATCATGTCACCGGTCTAAGCGCAGAAGTTGTGGCAGGAAAGAAACGATTTTCACGGCTGCACGATCGGGAGCGAAAAAAGATGTGGCGCGGCTTGGCGCGGCTTGCCAAGAGAAGCGCCAGAGCAGCACGACTTGGAATCCCTGAAAATGCGCATTTTTGTCCTGACCCTCTTTGCGCTTTATCTGGGTACGGCGGCGCTGGCTGTCGGGCTGTAGTCAGGACAGCCCCTGCCGCAACGGGCCGTTGCAGCATGCCTGCGACCTGATGCGATCCTGTATCAAGATTGCGCCGCATGTTTGCGCGCTACAGTAATCCCGCGATGCGCGCGCGGGCCGAATTCGATTTGGGTGACCACAGGCCACGGTCGATAGCCTCTTGCAGGCGGGCCGCGATTTCGGCCAGCGCGGGCGCGTTGGTATCGACGATGAACTGGCGCGTGTCGTCGTCTGCCAGAACGGCCTCTTCGACGAGGTCAAAGTGGTGATTGCGCACGGCCCCGGTCGTGGCGGCAAAGGCAAAGAGGTAGTCAACGGTCGCCGCGATCTCGAAAGCACCCTTGTAGCCGTGGCGTTTCACACCCGCGATCCATTTGGGGTTCACGACGCGGGACCGCACGACGCGGCCGATTTCATCCTCGAGCGTGCGGATCAGGGGGCGTTCGGGACGCGAATGGTCGTTGTGATAGATCGGGCGATCCTGCCCCTGAAGCGTGGCGACGGCTGCGGCGGCGCCGCCCTCGAACTGGTAGTAGTCGTCACTGTCCAGCACATCGTGTTCACGGTTGTCCTGGTTCTGAACGATCGCATCGGTCTGGGTCAGACGTTGCTCGAATGCAGGGCGCGCGGCGGTGCCCTTTGCGTCAGCCCCGTAGGCATAAGAGCCCCAGGTCAGATAGGCCTCGGCGAAATCGCTGCGGTCCGACCAGATGCGTTCGTCGATCAAGGCCTGCAGGCCCGCACCGTAAGCCCCGGGTTTTGATCCAAAGACACGGGACGCGTCCTCGCCCGCGCGCGCGCGGGCTGCGGCAGGGTTGATGTCCTGGGGTTCGTCCAGCGCCTGGATCGCGCGGGCGGCACTGTCGACAAGCGCGATCAACTGCGGAAAGGCGTCCCGGAAAAAACCCGATATGCGCAGTGTGACGTCGACGCGCGGGCGACCGAGGGCAGACGACGGTATGATCTCGAAACCGGTCACCCGGCGGTTGGCGGCGTCCCACTTGGGTTTGCACCCCATCAATGCCAGCGCCTGCGCGATGTCGTCGCCACCCGTGCGCATGTTCGCGGTACCCCATGCGGTCAGCAGCAGGCTGCGCGGCCAATCCCCGTGGGTTTGCAAATGCGTGTCGATCAGCAGGTTGGCGGATTTCCAGCCGAGCGCCCAGGCTGTCGGTGTCGGCACCGCGCGGCTGTCGACGGAATAGAAGTTGCGCCCTGTCGGCAGGGTATCCAGCCGCCCGCGTGTCGGCGCGCCCGATGGCCCCGGCGGGATCGCGCGGCCATCCAAGGCACGCAGGAGGGCTGCCCCCTCGTCCGGACCACAGGCGGCGACGGCAGGGCGGATACGCGCCTCGATTTCCGATATGACGGCGGCCGACGCTGTTGGGCTGACGCCCAATGCGCCCCGCCCACCGTCCCCTGAGGCGGCGCGCAACGTTTCGGGAAGAGTGCCGCTTGTCAAAAGTTCTTGTGACAGCGCCTCTAGCCGCTCGACCGTATCGCCATTGGTCCGCCAGCCTTTTGCGTCGCCAAGTGCGCCGGGTTTTTCTGGCGCGGGGGCCGCCAGGTTGCAGTCGAGCGGGTCGATGGACAGGTCGAAATCCAGCGCGAGCGCGCGCAGCAGCGAGGCATTCGCGCCCTTGCCATCACCACGCGGCACGCGGGCAAGCGCGATGCTGAGGTCGATTTCCTGCTGGCCCGTGGGGCTGACACCAAAGACATGCAATCCGTCGCGGATCTGTGCCTCTTTCAACTCGCAGAGGTAGGCGTCGAGTTTCGCCAGATCGCCGTCGGCGTCGCCCTTGAAGCCTGCATCCTGGCTGAGGCCCGTGACCTCTGACAGGGACAGGATTTCGCGGCGCAGGTGGTCGAGACGGCGGGGATCGAGGCCTGCCGCCTCGTAGTATTCGTCGACCAGCGCCTCGAGATCGCGCATGGGGCCATAGCTTTCTGCGCGGGTCAGGGGCGGGGTCAGGTGGTCGATGATGACGGCTGCCGTGCGGCGTTTGGCCTGCGTGCCTTCGCCTGGGTCATTGACGATGAAGGGATAGATATGCGGCACGGGCCCCAGCGTGACCTCTGGCCAGCAGGTACCGGAGAGGGCCAGCGCCTTGCCCGGCAGCCATTCGAGGTTGCCGTGTTTGCCCATGTGCACGAGCGCATGTGCACCCCAATGGTGGCGCAGCCAGAAATAGAAGGCCAGGTAGTTATGCGGCGGCACCAGGTCGGGGGAATGGTAGGTCTCGGTCGGGTCGATATTATAACCGCGCGCGGGTTGCAGGGCCACGACCGCATTGCCGAAACGATGGATCGACAATTTGAAACCTGCGCTGGTTTCGGTGGCGGGTGCCTCCGGCGGGAGTATTTCCGGCAAGATGATGAACGGGTCGTCGTCAGGTGCGCCCCAGCGCGTGGTGATCTGTTCGCGGACCTCCCACGGGAGAGCGTCGAAGTGCTGTTGGTAGATGTCGAGCGGCAGGAATTCACCGCCTTCGGTGTCTGCGCGGTCGGTCAGCCAGTTGGTGGGACCCGCCATCATCTGGTCCATCAGCGCCTGTGCGCTGGCGGGCGGTGCCGTGGCATAGCCTGCGTCTTGCAGCAGCCCCAACGCGTGGACCGTGGCGGCGGGGGTGTCGAGGCCGACACCATTGGCGAGGCGGCCGTCCTTGTTGGGGTAATTGGCAAGGATCAGGGCGACCTTGCGGTCGGCTGCGGGGGTGCGCTGAAGCCGTGTCCAGTTGGCGACAAGATCGGCCACCCATGTGATCCGATCACCCTGCGCCTGATAAGTAGCGATGGGACATTCGGTGGCCGCGTCGAAGAAGGCCTCGCCCTTGAAGCTGATAGCGCGGGTCAGGATGCGCCCATCGACCTCTGGCAGGGCGACGTTCATGGCGATGTCGCGGGCAGACAACCCCTGGGGGCTGTCGCGCCAGGCCTGTTCGGTGCCGCCTGACAGCACGACCTGGAACACGGGCGCGCCCTGTGCCTGCGGACCGGCCAGTGGGTTGTCGGGGCTGTCGTCGCCGTCGTGCGGGCTGCCGACGGCAAAGGCGGTGGCATTCAGGATCACCGATGGCGGGGCCTGTCGGAAAAGTTCCGTCAGGGTGGCCGTCGACAGCGGGTCCTTGAGCGACGCCACAAAGACGGGCAGCGGGTTGAGCCCCTTGCGTGACAATGCGCGGACGAGCCGGTTGATCGGGGCAAGCCCGCCGCCCTGCACCAGCGCACGGTAGAACACGATTGGCACGACCGGTGCGCCGTCGGTCCAGGCATCCTGCGCTGCAGCCAGGTCGGCCACACCCGCGCCGGGCCAGTAGACACCCGCCCGCAGCAGCGGGCTGGCGGGGGCAGGGCGGTCGGTATCGTCCACGATGGATTTCGCGCAGGCCAGAAACCGGACGGCGTTCTGCGGTCCGCCTTCGACAAGGTAGCTCCACAAGGCGTCGTAGTCGGCGTCGGTGACGGTGGACAGGCCGCGCAGGTCGGGGTCCTCTCGGTCGTCGCCGGGCAGGAACGCGACAGGCACGCCAGCTGTCCGCAGCTGGGCTGCATATTGCGTCAGGCCATAGCGCCAGTATCCGGCACCGCCCAGCACGCGGGCGATGACCAGCCGCGATTTCGCGGCACAGGCGTCCAGATGCAGGTCGACCGACATCGGGTGTTGCAGATGCATGAGGCTGGCAAGCCGCAGGCCGGGGGGCGCGTCCATCGCGGCGCGCGCCTCTGACAATGCAGCGAGTTCTGTATCGGCGGCCGAGATGACAACCACATCGGCGGGTGTCTGGCCCAGATCGATGGGTTCCGTCCCGTCGGATATCGCGCCCGCACTGGCGGCCAACAGATGCATTATGCTTGACCTTTCGACAGGTCAGCGTAGGTCGCATGCCAACCATTGATACATGAGGCAATCCCATGGACTACAGCAAATCCGGCGCCGCAAAGCCGGGCCGCAACGCGCCCAAGACCCGCGACGGCAAGGGGCGCAACCCGCAGACCGGCGATGCGCGCAACGACAAGGCCGCCCTTTTGGAGCGGATGAAAGCCAGTCGCGCTGCCAAGCTGGCGGAAACCGGCGGCCTGCCGCTGGACCGTCCCAATGAAGGCGCCGACAAGATCGCCATCGACGAGATGGGTCCCAAGACCGTGCGCGGTCCGGAAAAGCTGGACAAGTAACGCTGTCATAGCTGGCATTCCATGAACACCGAATGCGGTCCCTCGACGTAGTCGCCGAATGGGCCGCATGGCGTGAACCCATGCCGTGCATAAAGCCTGTGCGCGGCGTAGAGGTCATCGCCACTCTCAAGGCGCAAAAGGGCGAGGCCTTGGGTGCGCGCCTCGGCGATCAGGGCCTGCATAAGAGCCGCACCTGCCCCAGATCCGCGTGCGGCGGGATCCACGAACATCGACTTCACCTCGCCGTAGTCTCCCTTGTTCGCGAGTGCGACACAGCCCAGGGCATCGCCGTCCTGGTTGGCGATGAAAAACCGGATGTGCGGTGCGGCCAGTTCGTCGACCGACAGGGCAAAGCTGAACTCTGGCGGATATTTCGACAGCAGGAATGCGTGGCTTGCCGTCAGCAGGCGGCGACCGTCGGGGTCGCGCGGATCGGCTGGCGCGACGGTCAGCATCAGGCGGACAAGGCTGCCGTGATCGCGGCACGGTCAAGACCGGCCTGACCGATCACCACGAGGCGTGCGCCGCGCGGGGTCTGTCCCAGCGGCTGATCGTAGTAGTGATCCACGCGCGGTCCGACCGCCTGCACCGTCAGGCGCATCGGCTTGCCAGCGACCGACGTGAACCCCTTGAGTCGCAGAATATCGTGGGCGCGGATCACGTCGGCAAGCTGGGTCGCAAAGGCCGCCGGATCATCGATTTCCGCCCGCTCGACGACAAAGGAATCAAATTCGTCGTGGCCGTGTTCGTGGGCATGGTGGTGGTCGTGATCATCATCCTCGTCGTGATCATGGTCATCGTCATGATCGTGATGATGGTGGTGCACCTCGTGCCGCGATTCCAGATCGTTTTCGGCACCGATCCCCTGACCCAGCAGAACATCGACCGGCAGGGCACCCATCGCGGTACGAACCACCTGTACGCCGTCGCGGGATTCGGATTTGAGGCGGGCCGCGAGGGCGGCGGCGGCCTCTGGTTTCATCAGGTCGGTCTTGTTGATGACGATCATGTCGGCACAGGCGATCTGATCCTCGAACAGTTCCGACAGTGGCGTTTCGTGATCAAGACCTTCGTCGGCGCGGCGCTGGGCGTCCACGGCATCGACGTTATGGGCAAACCGGCCTTCGTCGACAGCGACGCCGTCCACGACGGTCACCACGCCGTCCACCGTCACGCGGCTGGCGAGGCCCGGCCAGTTGAACGCCCGCACCAGCGGTTGCGGCAGGGCCAGACCGCTGGTTTCGATGACGATGTGATCGGGGGCAGGGTCGCGGGCCAGCAGGGCCTCCATCGAGGGGATGAAATCGTCGGCCACGGTGCAGCAGATGCACCCGTTCGACAGTTCGACCACGTCGTCCTTGGCGCAGGCGTCCTGATCGCAGCCTTTCAGAATGTCGCCGTCCACGCCCAGATCGCCGAATTCATTGATGATCAACGCGATGCGCTTGCCGTTGGCGTTTTGCAGCATGTGGCGGATCAGTGTGGTTTTGCCCGCGCCCAGAAATCCTGTGACGACGGTGGCGGGAATTTTGCTAGCCATGGGAACGCTCCTGCGCGGAATAGGGATCGGGCCAAGGGGATACCCCTCGGCCCGTTGATTTCAAGTCAATGGGGTGTTGTTCAGGCGGCGTTGTAGACGCGGCTGTTCAGCAGCGAAGAGCCGTTCGCGCGCAGTGCCTTGGCACCCGCCAGCACGACCAGATCGACCAGCGGTTCCAGCAGCAACACGGTCATGTAGGCCGCACCGAATGTTGCCAGCGACACCATCGTTTCGGCACCCATGCCCTGACCCCACATCACCCAGAAAGCAACCCAGGCCACGATGCCGGCCTGATAGGTGGCGGACAGTTTCAGGGCCTGCGTGTAGGTCAGATCGACGTAAGCCGTGTCGGATGCGATGACCTTGCGTGCGACAAAGTGCAGGCCCAGCAGGGGCACCAGCAGCGTGGTCACGTTCATCGCGTATTGCGGCAGATCGGTGGGCGACAGGAACAACGCCTGAACAAGCAAGCCCAGGGCCAGACCGATCGCGGCGGGGGCCGTGCCAAGCATCAGCAGCAGGGTCGATCCCAGGATCAGGTGGACCTCGGACGGACCTGCGGCAAAGTGGGGCAGGACCTCGAAGAAGATCACTGTCGCTATGGTGGCCATCGCGGCGCGTGCGCCGAGGCTGACCAACCCGCGCTCTGCGGCGCTTTCCCATACCAGTTTTGCGCTGACGGTGGCAGCGCCTGCTGCGGTCACTGCGCCCAGTGCCATTTTTGCGCCTGTCACAAGGCCCGGTTCGATATGCATAATGTCGTCTCCTTTGCCCGCCATCCCCGGCGGGTGGTGTTTCAATGTGCAGGGCCGGTCTCCTGGCTTGCGGGTCAAGGTGCGGCGTCGCCTTCCCGGGGCTGGCCCCAGTGGCATATCGACGGCGCACTCTCCGCTTACAGTCGCGGGGGCGGCTGCGGCTGGGGGCCTCCTTGATCGGATCGGCCCGTTCCGCATTCCCAGTTTCATCCCCGACGCTTTGCGTCTGTGTGGGGAACCTTGCCTGCCCTTTGTGCGCCTCGGGGGTGTCCAGCGTCAAGGGCGGACTGCGGCGTTCTGTCAGGCTTTCCCGACGTGAGGGGCTGGCCGGAGCTGCGCAATATCTTGTGGATAACTGGGCGGATCAGCGCAGATGCGGTGCTGCGCGCGTTGACTCGGGGCTTTGCCGTGACGCATCCTGCCCGCCAGTCCAAGGATAGCGTGCGCAATGCAGTTCACCAAGCTCCGCCTGAATGGCTTCAAGAGCTTTGTCGACCCGACCGATCTGGTGATCGCGGACGGGTTGACCGGTGTCGTGGGGCCAAACGGTTGCGGAAAATCCAACCTTCTCGAGGCGTTGCGCTGGGTCATGGGCGAAAACCGCGCCTCTGCGATGCGCGGCGGCGGCATGGAGGACGTGATCTTTGCGGGCACGGCGACGCGCCCTGCACGCAATTTCGCCGAGGTCGTGCTGCAGATCGACAACGGCGAACGGCTGGCACCTGCCGCGTTCAATGACAGCGATTCGCTGGACATCACGCGGCGCATCACCCGCGATGCAGGGTCTGCCTACAAGGTCGGTGCAAAGGATGTGCGCGCCCGCGACGTGCAGATGCTGTTTGCCGATGCCTCGACCGGGGCGCATTCGCCGGCGCTGGTCCGGCAGGGGCAGATCAGCGAGTTGATCAACGCCAAACCCAAATCCCGCCGTCGCATCCTGGAAGAGGCGGCTGGTATTTCAGGGCTGTATCAGCGCCGCCACGAGGCAGAGCTGAAGCTGCGCGGCGCAGAAGGCAACCTGACCCGCGTCGATGACGTGATCGCGCAACTGGCGGCACAGCTGGGCACGCTGGCTCGGCAGGCGCGGCAGGCGGCACGCTACCGCGAGATCGGAACTGCACTGCGTCAGGCCGAGGGTGTTTTGTTGTACCGGCGTTGGCGGGATGCGGACGCGGCCTACGCAACCGCGCAGACTGCCGTGCGCGACTGCACCGCACAGGCCGTGCGGGCCGAGGCCGCTGCCCGCGCGGCAGCCTCGGCGCGGCAGACGGCCGAGGACGCACTGCCGGCGTTGCGCGACGAGGACGCCATCGCCGCCGCCGTGATCCAGCGCCTGATCGTGGAACGCGACCAACTGGAATCGGCAGAGGCACGCGCGGTCAAGGCCATCGAGACCCTGACCGCACGCATTGCCCAGCTGTCCCGCGACATCAGCCGCGAGGTCGCGCTGAATGCCGATGCAGGCGAGAGCATCGCTGCACTGGAGGCCGAACAGACCGCGCTGGAGGCCGCGCAGGCCGGTCATGAAGATGCCTTGCAATCGGCGATGGGCGAGGCTGTCGCCGCAGCCGAGGTGCTGGGGACCCGAGAGGCCGATCTGGGGCAGGCGACCGAGGATGCGGCACGCCTTGCGGCGCGGCATCAATCCGCACAGCGACTGGCCGAGGACAGCGCCAAACGGGTGGCGCGGGCCGAACAGCAGGAACAACAGGCACGCGATGCCAATGCTGCTGCCGTGGCCACGCTTGCGACACTTGCGCAGACCTCTGATGCGGCGCGGCAGGCCGAAGAAGCCGCAACCGAAACGGCGCGTCGTGCCGAGGAAACGCTCGCCATGGCCGAGGCGGCACGCGCAAGGACGCAGGCCAGCGAATCCGAGGCGCGTGCCGCGCGGTCCGCAGCCGAAGGCGAGGCCAGCGCGTTGCGTGCAGAGGTCGCGGCGCTGACCCGGCTGGTGGACCGCGACCGGGGTGATGCAACCGCGCTGCTGGATGCATTGACCGTGGCACCGGGATTTGAGCGGGCGTTGGGGGCCGCATTGTCCGACGACCTCAAGGCACCGGTGGTGACGGATGATGCCGCGACAGGCTGGGTCGCGCTGGAGGCCTATCCGACAGTGCCGCCACTGCCGGGTGACGCACGTCCGCTGGCCGACATGGTGACGGGGGCCACGGCCCTGACGCGCCGCCTGTCGCAGGTCGGGGTGGTCGCGGCAGACCGGGGGGCTGCAATGCAGCGGGATCTGCAGCCGGGGCAACGGTTGGTATCGGTCGAGGGTGATCTGTGGCGCTGGGACGGATTGCGGGCAGGGGCGGCGGATGCGCCTTCGGCTGCGGCGTTGCGTCTGGAACAGGTCAACCGGCTGGCGCGTCTGCGTACCGATCTGGCGCAGGCCGAAACGGTTGCCGGTGACGCGCAGGCGGCGCACGACAAGCTTGCCACACGGCTGAAGGAGTTGACCGAGGCCGACGCATCCGCCCGCGCGGCCCGGCGCGCGGCCGATGCACAGGTCACGGACGCACGGCGCGCCGCCTCGCGCGCCGAGGCGGATCGTGATCTGGCACAAAGCAAACTGGATGCCTCCGCGCTGGCGCAGACGCGGCACGCGGATGAGGCAACGGCGGCCCGGACTGAATTGCAGCAGGCCACCGCCGCAGTCGCACAGCTGGAGGACCTGACCGCGGCCCGCGCAGCCGTCGACGATCTGCGCGTCACGGTCGAGGCCGCGCGCATGACGCTGATGGCCCGCCGCGCTGCCGCGGATGAGTTGCGCAGTGCCGGTGACACGCGCGCGGCGCGACTACGCACCATCGCCAAGGATCTGACGGGCTGGCGCACGCGGCTGGACACCGCCACCGGGCGGCTGGCCGAACTGGAAGCGCGCAAGGCCGCGTCCGAGGCAGAATTGACCGCTGCGCACGATACGCCTGCCACGTTGGCAACACAGCGTGAAACATTGGCCGGGTCCTTGCAGGCGGCGGAACGGCGTCATGCCGCCGCGCGTGATGCGCTTTCGGTCGGGGAAGGCGATCTGCGGACGGCGACCCTTGCGGAACGCGATGCCGAACGCGCCGCATCCGAGGCGCGCGAGGCCCGTGCCGCGGCGGATGCCCGTGCAGAAGCCGCAGGCGAGACCGTTGCGGCGGCTGTCATGAGCATCCGTGACGCACGTGACCTGACACCGGCCGCATTGATCGAGGTGCTGGCCATTGATCCGGACACGATCCCGCCCGTTGACCGGATCGAAGCCGAGGTCGCAGGTCACCGACGTCAGCGCGACGCCTTGGGGTCCGTCAATCTGCGGGCCGAGGAGGACAGCCGCGCGGTGCAGTCCGAACATGCGTCGCTGGTCGAGGAGAAGCGCGACCTCGAAGAGGCGATTGCCGCACTGCGGTCGGGAATCGCAAGCCTGAACCGCGAGGGACGCGAACGGCTGCTGACGGCATTCGAGCAGGTCAACGAAAGCTTTGGCACCCTGTTTGCGCATCTGTTCGGTGGTGGTGAGGCACGGCTTGAACTGGTCGAAAGCGATGATCCGCTGGATGCCGGGCTGGAAATCATGTGCCAGCCACCGGGCAAGAAGTTGTCGACGCTGAGCCTGTTGTCGGGTGGTGAACAGACGCTGACGGCCATGGCGCTGATTTTCGCGGTGTTCCTGGCGAACCCCGCGCCGATCTGTGTTCTGGACGAGGTAGATGCGCCGCTGGACGATGCAAACGTCACCCGATTCTGTGATCTGCTGGACGAGATGACACGCCGGACACAGACCCGGTTCCTGATCATCACGCACCACGCTGTTACCATGAGCCGGATGGACCGCCTGTTTGGTGTGACGATGGCGGAACAGGGCGTCAGCCAACTGGTGTCGGTTGATCTGAAAAAAGCGGAACAGATGGTGGCCTGATGATATCGGCACGGCGCTGTTTGGCCCGTTCCGGGCAAACCCGCCCCGCCCGCCATCCCACCGACTGGTCTGATCGCAAGCATCGCGTCGGCCAGAAATCTATCGAAAAAGGGGTGATGGAGGCGAGTACCGGAATCGAACCGGTCTACACGGATTTGCAATCCGCTGCATAACCTACCTGCCCACTCGCCATCCGTCGCCCGGATAGGACGGAACGCGGGCGGGGTCAACGGGGATTGCGCAATCGCGTGCCGGCGCTATCTCACAAACGCAGATCAATGCGTTGCCCGCGACCGCCAGCTATGGCATTGGTGATGGATAAACAATTCAGACGGACAAATCAGACCGTGGCAGATTTTCAAGCACGCCGCACGATGATGGTCGATACGCAAGTGCGGCCTTCAGACGTGACCAAATTCCCCATCATCGACGCAATGCTGTCCATCCCGCGCGAGGCGTTTGTGCCGTCATCGCTGCGCGAGGCTGCCTATGTGGGCGAGAACCTGGTGCTGTCCCCAGAGCGCGTGATGCTGGAACCGCGCACCTTGGCAAAGATGCTTGATGCCCTCGACGTGCAACCGCACGAGGTGATGTTGGATCTGGGCTGTGGTCTGGGATATTCCGCTGCCGTGGCTGCCCGGCTGGCCGACTTTGTCGTGGCCGTCGAATCCGACGCGGATCTGGCGGATGACGCGCAGACAAATTTGTCGGACCACGGGATCGACAATGCCGCCGTCATGGTCAACCCGCTGGAAGATGGCTGTGCCAAATCTGCGCCCTATGACCTGATGATGATCCACGGTGCTGTGGAAGTCGTCCCCGACAGCCTGCTTGACCAGCTCAAGGATGGCGGGCGCATCGCGGCGATCTTTGCCGACGGCGCGTTGGGGACCGTGCGGATCGGCATCAAGGCGCATGGTCGTGTCAGCTGGCGCTATGCCTTCAATGCAGGGGCCCCGATCCTGGGTGGCTTTCGCAAGCCCAAGGAGTTTGCCTTGTGAGCATTCTGGAAACGTTGCGTCGTGGGGCCGCGGTGCTGTGCGTATCGGTAATCGGTCAACTGGCCCATGCGGATACACTGAGCCAGGCGCTGACGGATGCCTACGCGAATTCCGGATTGCTTGCGCAGAACCGTGCTGTCTTGCGTGCCGCGGACGAGGACGTCGCACAGGCGACCGCTCGCCTGCTGCCCGTGATCAACTGGGCCGCGTCGGTGAATACCCAAAGCCCGCGCCCCGTGGGTGCGGACCGCTTTACCGGGTCTTTGTCCCTGACCGGCCAGCTGACACTGTATGACGGTGGTGCAAACCGCCTGGCGATTGCGGCACAAAAGGAACTGGTGCTGGGCACGCGGCAGGCGCTGCGGTCTGCCGAACAACAGGTCCTGCTGCGCGGTGTTCAGGCCTATATGGGCGTGATCGCCGCCAATGCCTTTATTTCGTTGCGTGAAAACAATCTGCGGCTGCTGAACCAGGAACTGGGTGCCGCCCAGGACCGGTTCGAGGTCGGCGAGGTCACACGCACGGACGTCGCACTGGCCCAGGCGCGTCTGGCCGAGGCGCGTACCCTGCTCGAATCCGCGCGCGGTGATCGCGAACAGGCCGAAGCGGAATTCGCTGCGGCCATCGGGCGCGCGCCCGGCAACCTCACGACAGCGCAGCCAGCGCCGGTTGCGCAGTCCGAGGCCGATGCGGTCGCTGTTGCAGTGCGCAGTCATCCCGACATCCTTCAGGCGCAATTCGGCGTGTCTGCCGCAGAGCTGGGAATCGCTCGCGCCGAGGCGGCCTATGGCCCGCGTGCGACGCTGGATGCACAGATCGGCGTTGATCCCGATCTGAACGTCGGCAACAGCGTCGGCCTCAGCATTGGTGGGCCGATCTATCAGGGTGGGGCGCTTGCGTCCGTGGTGCGTCAGGCGATGGCGCAGCGTGACCAGTCGCGTGCCGGCCTGCACATCACGACCCTTGGGATTCGTCAGCAGGTTGCAAATGCCTATGCGGTCTATCAGGTCGCACGGTCGCAATTGTCATCTACCGCCGAACAGGTGCGCGCCGCGCGTCTGGCGTTCGACGGTGTCCGCGAAGAAGCGACACTGGGGGCCCGCACGACACTGGACGTCCTGAACGCTGAACAGGACCTGCTGGATGCGCGTGCCAACGTGATCACCGCACAGCAAGCCGAGGTAAATGCCTCTTATGCGGTTTTGTCCGCGATGGGGCTGTTGACCACGGATCATCTGCGTCTTCCGGTGCAGCAATACGATCCCAACGCCTATTACGAGCTGGTGAAAGACGCGCCGCCGGCACTGTCCGAGCAGGGTCGTGCGTTGGACCGTGTTTTGCGCGCAATCGGTCAGTAACCTGGATACATTTGTTGTTTGGCAAGACGCTTCGGTCTAGGGTCAGGAACAGACGTTGAGGATGCAGAATGGCCGAACCGATGAGCAACGCCAGAATTGAGGATGTGCTGTCGTCCATTCGCAGGCTTGTCGCGGAAGACAACGCCGCCGAACGTGAGGCACCGCGCCCAAGCGCGAGAATCGAAAAGTTTGTTCTGACCCCCGCCTTGCGTGTGGATCACGAAGAAGACGCACGCGACTCGGATGCAGAGTCGGACGCGCCCTTTGTGCTGGAGGCATCGCATGCGGTGACACCGGCCGAGGACACGTCCGGCCCCGCGTCACTCCTCTCGACCATCGCGGAACTTGAGGCGGCCGTCAGTGACCAGGCCGAGGACTGGGAAGACGACGGCACGGGCACTGAACTGGACAAAAGTTGGTCCAGCGCCGGTTTCCGTGGCGATGTGCCCGTCGAGGATGCGATCGAGCTGGACAGCGCCGATCGCCCGCTGGGTGTGCCACAAGGGCCAGAGGCCTGGCCCGCCACATTGTCAGAGGCCGCCCGCCTGTACCGTGTCCAGGACGAGGATGAAGACGATTCAGCACAGGTCCTGTTTCGCCATCATCGTCACCGTGCCGCGGCAGACCATGAGGCTGTTGATCAAGACTATAACGACGACCTGATCGAGGCACCGGACGAGCGCGACCCAGAGGCAGAGGCTGCGCTGCATATGTTTCTGGAAGGCGGGCTGACGGTCAAGAACGATCAGTTGCAGGAAATCGTGCGCCAGATCGTGCGCGAGGAATTGCAGGGTACAATGGGTGAGCGCATCACGCGCAACGTGCGCAAACTGGTCCGCCGCGAAATTCAGCGTGTCCTGTCCAGTTCTGACCTGACCTGAGCATCAATCGGACGGTCGCTGCACCTCTGCTGCCATCGCAAGGACTGCATCAACATCAAGATGATTTTCGACATGATCGGCGAGTGCGTCGAGCGTGGCCTGTACCTGACCGCCGTAATCACCAGCTGCCACGGGTTTTCCAAGGTCGGACAGATAGGCCGCGCGAAACCGGTCCTTGGCAAATAATCCGTGCAGGTAGCAGCCGCGCACACGTTGCGATGGGCTGGCGGCCCCTTCGGGCCTGCCATCCAGTGACAGCCAAGCCCGGTCGGTGTCTGGCCCCGTCGTGGCACCCAGATGGATTTCATACCCCGATACGGGGTCACCGCTGGGCAGATAACTGGCCTGCGACAGTGCCAACCTTTTGCTGGGGTGCAGCGTGGTCTGCACATCAAGGTGACCCAGCCCCGGCACGCTGCGTGCAGGCCCTTCGAGACCATCGGGGTCGCTGATACGGGTGCCCAGCATCTGGTAGCCACCGCAGATCCCCAGCACGTGGCCGCCGCGCCGGATATGGGCCGCCAGGTCAATATCCCATCCCTGTGCGCGGAAATGATCGAGATCCGCGATGGTGGATTTCGATCCGGGCAGGATGATCAGATCGGCGTCCAGGGGCAGGGGGCGGCCTTCGGGGATGATGTCGACGCTGACGCCCGGTGTCGCGGACAGCGGGTCCAGATCGTCGAAATTCGCGATGCGATTCAGGCGGGGCACGACGATGCGAATATCGCCGCCGCCCCGGCTGGCGATGTCCATGACATCTTCGGCGGGCAATTTCCAGGCATCGGCGAACCACGGCAGGACCCCCAGCGGTGCCCATCCTGTGCTGTCGGCAATGGTGATCATGCCCTCATCGAACAGGCTGACATCGCCGCGGAACTTGTTGATGGCGAATCCCTTGATCAGGGCGGCATCCGCAGGGTCCAGCACAGCGCGGGTGCCCACCATTTGGGCGATGACACCGCCCCGGTCGATGTCACCGATCAGAACGACCGGCACATCCGCTGCCGCGGCAAAACCCATGTTGGCAATATCGCCTGCGCGCAGGTTGACCTCGGCCGGGCTGCCTGCGCCTTCGACGACGATCAGGTCGCAGGACTGCGCAAGCCTGTAAAAGCTGTCCAGAACACGGGGCAGGAGTGTCGGTTTCAGTGCTGCGTAGTCACGGGCGCGCACGGTGGTCAGGCGCTGGCCCTGCACCACGACCTGTGCACCGACATCCGTTTCGGGTTTGAGTAGGACCGGATTCATGTCGACCACCGGATCGCGCCCACAAGCCAGCGCCTGAAGCGCCTGCGCCCGCCCAATTTCACCGCCATCAACGGTGACGGCTGCGTTGTTGGACATGTTTTGCGGTTTGAACGGTGCGACAGAGAGACCGCGGCGCACCGCTGCCCGCGCAATTCCAGCGACAAGCAACGATTTGCCGACATTGGACCCGGCCCCCTGGATCATGATCGCACGTGTCATCGCGGCTCCTTTGCCGTAGTCTTAGGTGACGGGCAGCGACAGGAAAAGACATGAACACGCCAGCGCACGTGGTTTTCGGGCTGTTTACCTTTGCCGACCCAAAGGATCGTCGTGTCACCGGTGCCGCGATCACGGGGGCGCTGTTACCCGATCTGTCGCTGTACCTGTTGGCCGGCTGGGCGTTGCTGGTGCAACGCATTCCGGGCCAGGTCGTTTTTGGAGAGCTGTACTATTCGGACGCCTGGCAGGCCGTTTTCAGGATCGATAATTCCTTCATCCTGTGGAGCATGGCCCTGGCCGCAGGCATCGCACTGAAATCCCGGGTGGTCGTGGCGCTGTGCGCGGCGGCCCTGTTGCATCTGGTGTTGGATTTCCCGTTCCACCGAGAAGATGCGCGCGCGCATTTCTGGCCCCTGACAGACTGGAAATTCATCAGTCCTGTCAGCTATTGGGATCCCGCGCATCATGGCCGGATCGTCGCGGGCGTTGAGGTTGCGGCAGTTGTCGCCGCAACGCTGTGGCTGTGGCGGCAGCATCCGGGATGCGTGATGCGCACGCTGCTGGCTGTGCTGCTGGTGCTCGAGGTGACGCCGCCGTTGATGTTTGGCCTGATGAGCCTGGGCTGAAACGCAAAACGCGGCACCCGAGGGCACCGCGTCAAATATGTCATTCAATCAATCGGATCAGGCGGCCTTGGCGTCCTGCTCTGCGGCATGGCGGCGTTCGCTTTCTTCGCGGGACAGCGCGACCGAGGTGCGCACACCTTTGCCCACAAAATCCATCAGGCCGGCAACGACACGTTCGTTGGGGTCGATGCCTGCGCAGGACAAGACTTCACGACCATCACGAGAGCGGGCCCAGCGTGCGATCTGCTCTGGTCCGTTGCCATATTTCTTGTCGTCGGCAATTGCATCGTCCAGCGCAGCGAGTACAACTGCTGCAAACAGTTTGCGTGCGCGGTTGCCTTGCTCGTTGTTGAATGCGGTCCCGTCAACGAAATCTCTCATGTGTGGTCCTTCTCGCTTGTTTCGGTCATCGCAGTTACGGTGACGCTCTATATGCTCTGAATCACCCTTCAGGAGGGCGCCTGATTTGGAATGACTGCCATGCGCGAAATGCATGGCTATCAGTCGAAATCAGCCGATCTAGTTGTCTTGCGGCGCAACTGCCTGCCAGATATAGAGCCGGTTAAGAAATCATCAAGTTTTCGCCACAATTTTGACACGAAGTGACCCATGCCAAAAATCAACGGTAATGAAATTCGCCCCGGCAATGTGCTGGACCACGAAAACGGCCTGTGGGCTGCGGTCAAGGTCGATCACGTCAAGCCCGGCAAAGGCGGTGCCTTTGCGCAAGTCGAGCTGAAAAACCTGCGCGACGGTCGCAAACTGAACGAACGGTTCCGGTCCGCCGACAAGGTCGAACAGGTGCGTCTGGAACAAAAGGACCAGCAATTCCTGTTCGAATCCGACGATATGCTGACCTTCATGGATAGCGAAACCTACGATCAGATCGCGCTGCCCGCCGATATCCTGGGCGACCGTCGCCCGTTTCTACAGGACGGCATGATCGTCAAGATCGAATACTACGGCGAAGAAGCGCTGAACGTGACCCTGCCGCTGCGCGTCACCTGTAAGGTCGTCGAGACCGAGCCGGTCGTCAAAGGTCAGACCGCTGCAAACAGTTTCAAGCCTGCTATCCTGGACAATGGCGTGCGCGTCATGATCCCGCCATTCGTGGGTACCGACGAGGATATCGTCGTGAACACCGAACTGATGGAATACGTCGAACGCGCCTAAGGCGGTTTCGGCAAGTGTGTCATTCAACCTCCCCAGGTTACCGATCTGGGGAGGTTGTGACGCAGAGGTCTTAACAGAAGCTTACCGTCGTCAGGGCTGCGCGTCCAAATCGACGAAAACCCGCGTTTGATCCGCGAACACAGTGTCGCTGCGATCGAAACGCATGTAGGCGATGGCCTGATGGCCCGCCACCGTGTGCAAGACGCCCGCATCCTTGCCATCCTGGGACAGCGCTGTGCCGGCCGCGGCATCACCGTCCAACGTGACGCGGACCAGCCCCTTGCGCAGGGTCGTCTTGTGTTTCATGCGCGCCACGATTTCCTGTCCGACGAAACAACCCTTGCGAAAATCGACGCCGTTTAGACGTTCGAATCCCGCCTCGAGGATGTAGGTTTCGGGCGTCAGTTCGATACCTGTCTCGGGGATGAGATGGGCCACGCGCAGCGCATCCCAATCGGTCGCATCCGACCCGTCTGTCGTGGCATAGGCGCGCCAGCCCAAGGCAGGGTGTCGGGGATCAGCCAGCGCCCCGTCCGGCGCATCCCCTGTCCCGCGCGATACGATCAGGTCCGTTGTTTCGATCTGCACGTCCGCCCGCAAACGGTACATGTTCAGGCGCTGACCCAACCCCTGCGCATGGCTGGCGGCCACGTCGATCAGCAGGCGGTCAGGCTGACCGAGAACAAAGAAATCGGCCAGAAACCTACCCTGCGGCGACAGCAGGGCCGTGTAGACGATCCCGCCGTCGGCGCGGGTCACGTCGTTGGTCACCAGACCCTGCAGAAATTCAACGC
Source organism: Loktanella sp. DSM 29012 (assembly GCF_900110705.1). Classification (GTDB taxonomy): domain Bacteria; phylum Pseudomonadota; class Alphaproteobacteria; order Rhodobacterales; family Rhodobacteraceae; genus Loktanella; species Loktanella gaetbuli. The sequence goes on from NZ_FOEJ01000004.1 coordinate 343,774, forward strand.
GGTCAGTGCCGGTCAGCGCCAGAACGATGCGATCAGTCATTGTTTTCAGCAGCCTTTGATTTGAATTGCATCCGGTAGAGATCGGCATAGATGCCACCCCGCGCCAGAAGTTCGTCATGCGTGCCCTGATCCGCGACGCGTCCTTGGTCCATCACCACGATGCTGTCGGCATTCTGGATCGTGGACAGGCGGTGCGCGATCACCAAGGTCGTGCGCCCCACGCTCAGCCGTTCCAACGCCTGCTGGACCACGGCTTCTGATTTGGTGTCCAGCGCGCTGGTTGCCTCGTCTAGCAGAAGGATCGGCGTGTCGCGCAACACGGCGCGGGCAATGGCCACGCGCTGACGCTGACCACCTGACAGGTTCGATCCGCGCGGGCCAGCGGCGCTGTCCAGGCCGTGCGACAGCTGCGGCAGAAAATCAGTGACATGGGCTGCGTCAAGGACTTCGCGCAGGCGGTCCTCGGTGATGTCATCGCGGCCGAGCAGGATATTTTCGCGCAGGCTTTCGTCAAACAAGGCGGCATCCTGTGTCACGACCGAAAACAGTGCGCGCAACTGGCCCAGGTCGATGTCGGACACAGCGGTGCCGTCGATGCTGACCTCGCCTCCGTTCGGTTCGACCAGACGGGTCAGCACATTGAACACGGTACTCTTGCCTGCGCCGGATGCGCCGACCAGCGCCGTGGTCTGGCCAGCCTTGGCCGTAAATGTGGCCCCCCGCAGAACGGGCAGGTCGCCGTAACGCATTTCGACATCGCGGAACCGGATTTCGGGTGCGCCCTGCGGTGCAGGTTTGGGGTGTGCCGGCGACAGCAGGGTGGGACGTTCGTCAAAAACGCTGCGCAGCCGGTCGATGCTGGCCGCCGCAATCTGCCATTTGCCCGATGTGTTCGCGATCCGGCGCAGCGGGTCGAACACCAGTGCGATCGCAGTAAAGAACGACATGAATTCGCCCACGGTTTTCGTGCCAGCGATGATTTCGCCGCCGCCGTAGATCATCACGGCCAGAAACCCCATGCCGGTGACGATATCGACTAGCGCCGGGACCGTAGCCTGACCCGTGGTCGCTTTGATTTCAGCGCGTGCGCGATCACCCGTCAGCTTGCGGTAGCGCACGGATTGGTAGGATTCGAGCGCGTTCAGCTTGATCGGGTTGATGCCGTGGAACACCTCGTCCAGGCGCGTTGCCATGCGGCCTGCCAACTCGCGCGCGGAAACCGACCGGCGGCGCACGTAGCGTTGCGCCAGCAGGGCAGGCAGGACCAGGAACGGCACACCGACGAGGGTCACAAGCGTCCATTGCAGATCGACCGAAACGGCCACGCCGAACAGCACGATCACGGTCACGGTGTCGCGTCCGATGGACACCAGGATGTCGGCCCAGCTGTTGTTCACCACAGTGACGTCGGATTGCACCCGTTCGATCAGCTGACCCGGCGGGTTGACCTGATGATAGGCACTGTCCAGCGTCATCAGATGGTCCAGCAGGTCGGTGCGCATCGCGGCGGCAGCGCGTTGGCTGGCGCGCATCATCAGGATCTTTTGTCCCGCACTGGTGACGGCGCGCACGACAAAGATCAGCATGATCGCGATGCCCACGCCCCACAGCGCCGTGGTCTGACCCGCGATGAACACGTCGTCGAACATCGGTTTGATGAGATAGGACAGAAGGCCCAGCATCGCGCCTTCCATCGACATCAGCAGGACGGCGGCGATCAGCAGCTTGCGGTGGCGGCGCAGATAGGTGCGCCACAGCCACCGGAACATCGGTGTGATGTCGGGCCGGTCGGCGGCAGGCTGGCCTGCGGCGGTGTCGGTGACTGGTGCGGGTGTTGTGTTCATCACAGACACCTAGTCGACCGCCCCAAGTCAGGCAAGGCACAGGGGGTGTTGACGCCGCGCGGGACAGGCATAGGGTTCGCGCAATTCAATCCGCAAAGGTCAATTCCCATGTCGTTGTCACACGGTCGGTCCTATCTCGCCATTCCCGGCCCTTCGGTCATTCCCGATGCGGTTCTGCGGGCGATGCACCGCGCCTCGCCCAATATCTACGAAGGCGAGCTGCACGACATGACCGCCAGCCTGATCCCCGATCTGCAGATGGTGGCGCGGACCACGGCTGACGTGGCGATCTACATCGGCAATGGCCACGCGGCATGGGAGGCCGCATTGGTCAATATCTGTGCGCCGGGCGATCTGGTTCTGGTCTGCGCTACCGGCCGGTTCGGGCACGGCTGGGGTGAAATGGCCAAGGGACTGGGGCTGGAGGTTGAGATCCTGGAATTCGGACAGCAGGCCCCGGTGGATGCCGCAAGGCTGGAGGCGCGGTTGCGCGCGGATACCGATGGTCGGATCAAGGCCGTGCTGGCCTGTCATGTCGATACCTCGACCGGTGTGAAATCCGATGTGGCGGCGATGCGGGCGGCCCTGACGGCCAGCGGGCATGACGCCTTGCTGATGATCGACTGCATCGCCTCATTGGGATGCGATGATTTCCGCATGGACGACTGGGGCGTCGACGTGATGGTCGCCGCCTGCCAAAAGGGTCTGATGACGCCTGCGGGCATCAGTTTTGTCTGGTTCAACGCACGTGCCGACGCGCGTCAGCCTGCACAGATGTCGACCTATTGGAACTGGCGGCCACGGGCGCGGCCTGCGCAATTCTACCAGTATTTCTGCGGCACGGCACCGACCCATCATCTGTACGGGTTGCGCGCGGCGCTCGATCTGATCAAGGCCGAGGGGCTGGATGCGGTCTTTGCCCGGCATACGGTGCTTGCGCGCGCACTGTGGGCTGCGTTCGAGGCTTGGGGCGCGCAGGGTCCGCTGCATCTGAACGTGTCGGATGCAGCGCACCGCAGTCATGCGGTGACATCGCTGTGCATGGCAGAAGGGCAGGCCGATGCGCTGCGCCATTGGTGCGAACATACCGCCGGTCTGACGCTGGGCATCGGCCTGGGCCGCCAACCGGAAAGCGCCTATTTCCGCGTCGGTCACATGGGCCATATCAACGCGCAGATGATGATGGGCGCGCTGGGCACCATTCAGGCGGGCCTGATGGCCACCGGTGTGGCCCACGGGCCGGGGGCGCTGGATGCCGCCGCCGCCGTGATCGCCGCCGGCTAATTCTGCACAGGATTGGCGGCCAGCCAGTCGTTCATTTCGTCGATCTCGGCCTGTTGGCTTTGCAAGATGGTCTGCGCGAGGGCGCGGACCTCTGGGTCCGTGCCGTTCGCCAGCACGTCGTTTGCCATGTCGACGGCTGCCTGATGATGGGGAACCATGCCGGCCATGAAATCGTGGTCGGGGTTTCCGGTCATCGGCATGTCGCCCATCCCCGCCATGGCACCGTGATCCATCATGGAATCCTGCTGCAAGATCATCATGCTGCCGATCCCCAGACCAGCCCCCACAACCAACCCGGCAAGCGCACCAATGCGTGTCGACATCTCAATTTCCAATCATGTCAGAAGGTGACGCGCAGACTGCACGCCTTGTGATCCAGTCAGCACGGGGCCTGGACATGTGCAAGTCACTTTACAGAGGGGGGATCGTCGCGGTCGCAGCCATGGACGCGGATGAAGCGCACCCGCAGCTGGTCCAGGCAGGCCGCAGTCAGGACCACCCAGAAAAAACCGAACAACGCACCGATGCACCAGAACGCCATGAACAGGATCAGGCCAAGCGTCCCGAGGAACGCGTTGGTGTAGTCCTGGACCCGTCCAACCTTGCGCTGCATCGTCATTCTCCTGTCCGCAGTATCAACCTGCGGTCAGGATGGTGCTACGGTCAAGCGTGACGACGCGCCGCAGCCAATGCATCCGGTAACGCTTTTGCGAAGGCGTCGATCTGGTCATCCGGGCCGCAGGTGACGCGGATGCAGCGATCCAGCGGGGCGACACCGGGCATCCGCACGAAAATACCGCGTGTCGCCAGTTCATCCAGCACCGCACGCGCAAAGGTCCCGTCAGCCCCGCAGTCGATCGCGACGAAATTGGTGGCCGAGGCCAGTGGCACCAGCCCGTTTTCGAGCGCGATCGCCGCCAGCTTGTCGCGGCTGTCCGCGACACGCGCGTTGATCTGCGCCAGCCAGTCCTGATCCCCGAGTGCCGCCAGCGCCGCAGCCTGTGCCACGCGTCCAACCCCGAAATGGTTGCGCACCCTGTCAAAGGCCGCGATCAGGTCGCGCGCGCCCAGTGCATAGCCGACCCGCAGACCTGCCAAACCGTATCCCTTGGAAAAGGTGCGCATGCGGATCACGCGCGCATCATCGGGGGCGACGGCCAGCGCCGTGCCCTGTGGTGCCAGTTCGATATAGGCCTCGTCCACGATCAGCAGACAGCCTGCCGGTACATTTGTGACCAGATTGCGCATCATGTGCGCGCTGTGATGGCTGCCCATCGGGTTGTCGGGGTTGGCGAGGTAGATCAGCTTGGCACCGGTTTCGCGGGCCTTGGCAACCAGTCGCTCTGGATCTTCGAAATTGCCGGTATAGGGCACGGTGTGCAGCACACCGCCAAAGCCTGTGACATGGTAATTGAACGTCGGATAGGCCCCAGCCGAGGTCACGACACTGTCGCCCGGTGCCACCAGCAGGCGCACCAGATTGCCCAGCAATCCGTCGATACCTTCACCGATCATGACGTTTTCGGGGGCGACCTCATTGTGTGCGGCGATCGCGTTGCGCAACGCGTGCATGTCCGGATCGGGATACATCCACGCCTCATCGGCGGCGGCCCGGATCGCCTCTGCGACACGCGGCGAGGGCCCAAAGCTGGATTCGTTTGCCCCCAGCCGCGCGACAAAGGGTGCACCGCGCATCCGTTCCAGCCGTTCAGGCCCCACAAACGGCACAGAGGCGGGTAGCCCCTGTGCCAGCCGTGTCAGTCGTGGGTCGGTCATCAGTCGAGTTCCGCCAAACGATCAAGCGCCGTCGTCAGTTGTGCGGCCTCGGCCTCGCGCTCTGCAAGGTTGGCCCTGGTTTCGGCGACGACCTCTGGCGGGGCGGATTCGGCGAATTTGGGATTGTTTGCGCGCCCAGCCAGACCCTTGATTTCCTTTTCCAGCTTGACCAGCGATTTGCCCAGACGCGCCTTTTCGGCGGCCACGTCGATCAGACCCGCCAGCGGCAGGGCAAAGGTCGCGCCCTTGGTCGCCACGGTCAGCGATCCCTTGGGTGGCGTGTCGGCGGTGTCGATGCTGTCGACCCGTGCCATGCGCATGATCATCGCGATGTTGTTGGCCTGCGCGGTTTTAGCGGCATCGTCCGCCTCGATCTGCAGGACCGGGATTTTCAGACCGGCGGGCACGTTCAGTTGCGCGCGGGCGGACCGGATGCCTTCGATCAGGGAAATCACCCAGTTCATTTCCGCCACCGCATCGGCGTCGGACAGGTCGGTGTATTCGGGCCAGGGGGTCAGCGCCAGCATCTGGTCGCGGGGGCGCGACTGCTGCCACAACTCTTCGGTCACGAACGGCATGATCGGGTGCAGCAGGATCAGACACTGGTCCAGCGTCCAGGCCAGCGTCGCCTGCGTTTCCGCCTTGTCCGCGTCGCTGCCGTCCATCAGCAGGGGTTTGGAAAATTCCAGATACCAGTCGCAGAACCGGCCCCAGATAAAGGCATAAAGCGCGCTGGCCGCGTCGTTGAACCGGTAGTCGGTCAATGCGGCGTCCACGTCCGCGCGCAACTGTCCGACCTCTGCCATGATCCAGCGGTTGACGGTCTGGCGGGGTGCGGGCCGTTCGGCGGGTGCGTCAAACGCGCCGTTCATTTCCGCCAGCTTCGCGGCGTTCCACAGCTTGTTGACGAACTTGGCGTAGCCGCCGATGCGGTCCTCGCTGATTTTCAGCACACCACCGATGGAGGCCATCGCGGCATTGGACATGCGCAGCGCGTCGGCACCGTAGGTGTCCACCATGGTCAGCGGGTCGATGACGTTGCCCTTGGTCTTGGACATCTTTTCGCCTTTGGCGTCGCGGACCAGCTGGTGCAGGTAGACCGTGTGGAACGGCACGTCGTCCATGACGGCCAGCGACATCATCATCATGCGGGCGACCCAGAAAAACAGGATGTCCTGCCCAGTAATCAGCACGTCGCCGGGGAAGTAGCGGTCGAGTTCCTCGGTCTGATCCGGCCAGCCAAGGGTGCCGAAGGGCCAAAGGCCCGAGGAGAACCATGTGTCGAGGACATCGGGATCGCGTGTGAGTGTGCGGTCGTCGCCTGCCTGCGCACGCGCCTCGGCCTCGCTCGCAGCACAGAATTGATTGCCATCATCATCGAACCACACCGGGATTTGGTGCCCCCACCACAGCTGGCGGGAAATGCACCACGGCTCGATGTTTTCCAGCCAGTGATCGTACACCTTGCGGCCCGAGTCCGGGATGATCGTCGTGCGGCCGTCCTTGACCGCGTCCAGCGCGGGCTGGACGATCTGGGCGGTGTCCACGAACCATTGGTCGGTGAGCATCGGTTCGATCACGACCTTGGACCGGTCGCCAAAGGGCTGCATGATCTTTTTCGGCTCGACCAGTGGCACCAGTTGGTCCAGCCGGTCCTCGCCGCCTTCTTCGGGTGCGACCAGTTTTTCGGCAGCAGCACCCAGACGCGGATCATTGGGCGCGACCATCACGGCCAGACCTTCTGCGGTGATGTCGTCCACGACGCGCTTGCGCGCCTCGAACCGGTCGAGACCACGATAGTCCTCTGGCACGAGGTTCATCGCGGCGATCATCGCCTCGTCAAATGTCTGTTCGCCGTTTGCGATGGCCTGCGCGGTCGCGGCCTCTTCGGCGTAGGGTTTGCCATCGGCCCGCATCGCGCCACGCGTGTCCATCAGCGCATACATCGGGATGCCGCCGCGTTTGGCGACCTCGTAGTCGTTGAAGTCATGCGCCCCGGTGATTTTCACCGCACCAGAACCGAAATTCATGTCCGGGTAGGGGTCAGTGATGATCGGGATCAGGCGGCGGGACTCTTTGGGTCCCACCGGGATTTCGCACAGCTTGCCGACGATGGGCGCATAGCGTGCGTCGTCCTTGTGCACGGCCACGGCACCGTCGCCCAGCATGGTTTCGGGCCGGGTGGTCGCGATCGAGATATAGTCGCGCTCTTCCTCGAAGAGCACGTTCCCGTCCTCGTCCTTTTCCACGTAGGTGTAGGTCTCGCCCCCGGCCAGCGGGTATTTGAAATGCCACATGTGGCCGTCGACCTCGATGTTCTCGACCTCGAGGTCGGAAATCGCGGTTTCGAAATGCGGGTCCCAGTTCACCAGCCGCTTGCCGCGGTAGATCAGGCCCTTGTCGTACATCTCGACGAACACCTTGAGCACGGCATCGTGGAAATTGCCGTCCTTTTCGCCCGCAGGCGCGTTGGGTGCTCCCGACATGGTAAAGGCAGAGCGTGACCAGTCCATGCTGTCGCCCAGCCGACGGGCCTGATCCTCGATCGTGCCCCCGGATGATTTTTTCCAGTCCCAGACCTTTGCCAGAAACTCTTCACGGTCCATTTCCGAGCGTTTGCGGGTCTCGCCCTTGGCGGCCATGTCCTTTTCCACGACCAGCTGTGTGGCGATGCCCGCGTGGTCCAGACCGGGCTGCCAGAGCGTATCGTAGCCCTGCATCCGTTTCCAACGGGTCAGAATGTCCATCAGCGTGTGGTTGAACGCATGGCCCACGTGCAACACGCCCGTGACGTTCGGTGGCGGCAGCATGATGGTGAATGTCTCGTCCCGGCGCTTGCCCGCGCCGGCCTTGAACGCGCCGGACTCTTCCCACATCCGGTAGAGTTCCGCTTCGCGGGTGGCGGGGTCGAACGATTTGGGCAGGGCCATGGGTCTTGTCCTTCAGCTTTGTTGTCGCCCCAATACCCCAAAGCGGGTTGCGGCGAAAAGGGGCAATGCCGGGGGCTGGACACCCGGTCGCGATTGTCTGAGGGTTTGTCGCGAAAACACGAGGGGTGGCGCAGTGGAAAAATTCGGCAAAAGCCAGTCGGTCAAACGGGTCGAGGATCTGCGGTTCCTGACAGGCGAGGGACGCTATGTCGACGATATTGCCCCCGCAGATGCGCTGCGGGCGGCTTTTGTGCGCGCACAGGTGGCGCACGGGACCATCACCGGGATCGACGTGTCGGATGCACTGGCGATGCCGGGTGTTGCGGGCGTCATCACGGGGGCTGACATGCAGGCTGCGGGTGTGGTCATGGACATGGCCGGCGTGCAGGTCAAAAACCGTGACGGGTCCAAGGGCGCGCATACATCGCGCCCGATTCTGGCACTGGACCGCGTGCGCCATGTGGGTGAACCGATCGCCATCGTGCTGGCCGACACGCTGAACAACGCCCGCGACGCCGCAGAGGCGGTAATCGTCGATATCGACGAACGGCCCGCGCATATGACGCTGGAGGTGGGCGGTGAACCCTTGCACGACAGCGCGCCCGAAAACCTCGCATTCGACTATGGGTTGGGTGATGCCGATGCGGTGGCCGCCGCCATCGCGGGTGCGGCGCATGTGGTGACGGTCGCGGTGCCGGACAACCGTGTGATCGTCAACGCGATGGAACCACGCGGCACCTATGCGGAGTGGACAGATGGCAAGTTGCACGTCGCGATCAACGGGCAGGGGGTCTGGGGACCAAAGGCTGATTTCAAGAAACACTTTGGTCTGGACGACGACCAGATCCGCGTGACCAATCCGGACACGGGCGGCGGTTTCGGGATGAAGGGGATGCGCTACCCTGAGCCGCTGGCCTGTGCGCATGCGGCCCGCGTGCTGGGCCGTCCGGTGCGCTGGATGTCTGAACGCACAGAGGCGATGCTGACCGACAACGCGGGGCGTGACCTGACGACGACGGCGACGCTGGCCTTTGATGCGAACAACCGGATAGTGGCCTACCATCTGGACACGGTCGCCAACATGGGGGCCTACAACAGCCAGTTCGCGCAGGCGATCCAGACGGATTTGTTTTCCAAGGTGCTGATGGGCACTTATGATGTGCAGACCGCCTTCATGCGGACGCGCGGCATCTATACCAACACCACGCCCGTCGATGCCTATCGCGGGGCCGGTCGACCCGAGGCGATCTTTGTCCTCGAACGCACCATGGACGAGGCGGCGCGCCAGCTGGGCGTCGACCCTTGGGAGCTGCGGCGCGCAAATTTCATCCGGCCTGATCAGTTTCCCTATACGACCGTCAGCGGCGTGACCTACGACGTGGGCGATTTTGCCGCCGTGCTGGCTGCCGCCAAGGACAGCGCAGACACCACCGGTTTTGCCGCGCGCAAGGCCGCGAGTGCGGCCAAGGGTCGGCTGCGCGGGCAGGGCATTTGTTATTACATCGAAAGCATCCTCGGCGATCCGTCGGAAACGACGGCCGTGGAATTTCGCGCGGACGGGCGGGTCGATATTTACGTCGGCACGCAGTCAAACGGGCAGGGGCACGAAACGGTCTTTGCCCAGTTCCTATCGGACCATACGGGTATTCCTGCAGACCGGATTACCGTGGTGCAGGGCGACAGCGATCTCATCCCGCAAGGCGGCGGCACAGGTGGATCGCGGTCCGTCACCGTGCAGAACACCGCGACGCTGGCGACGGTCGAGGCGATGATCCCGGCCTTTGCCGCCTATCTGGCGGACAAGGAAGGTGTCGACGCCGCAGGCGTGACATTCGACGACGAACGCTTTCGCATTCCGGGCAGCAACCTGTCGCCCACTGTGCTGGAGGTCGCGGATATGGCGCGGGCTGACGGCCGCGACGACCTGCTGCGCCACAGCCAACGAATCACGCTGGACAACCGCAGTTTCCCGAACGGCTGCCACGTGGCCGAGATCGAGATTGATCCCGAAACGGGCGAAAGCCACGTGGACCGTTACACGGTGGTCGACGATTTCGGTAACCTCATGAATCCGATGCTGGTCGAGGGACAGATTCATGGCGGCGTCGCACAGGGGCTGGGGCAGGCGCTGATGGAACGCACCGTGTTCGACGCGGACGGCCAGCTGCTGACAGCCAGTTTCATGGACTACGCCATGCCGCGCGCGTCTGAGATGCCCATGATCGGGTTCTCGACCAGACCCACGCCGTCGCTATACAATCCGATGGGTATGAAAGGCTGCGGCGAGGCGGGCACGGTCGGTGCGCTGGCCGCTGTCACCAATGCAGCACTTGATGCGATGTGGGACGCGGGCGTGCGCCACGTGGAAATGCCGCTGACGCCCCATCGCGTCTGGGGTTGGCTCCGGGATGCTAGGTCGCGTGACGCCGCTTAAACGCCTGTTCGGCCTTTTCCGGTTTCTGCCGCGCCGCAAGAGCAACGCGGCACGCGAACCGGGGCAGGCGACCCATGTGATCATCCTCGATGGCACGATGTCGTCGCTGGCGCAGGGTTATGAAACCAACGCCGGGTTGACCTACAAACTGCTGCGCGAGGCCGGGCAGAAGTCCAATCTGACCGTCTATTACGAGGCAGGTATCCAGTGGCGCGGCTGGCGCGACACGCTGGCCGTCGTGTCGGGGCATGGCATCGATGACCAGATCGCGCGGGCCTATGGCGTGTTGGCCTCGCGGTATCGGCCGGGCGACCTAATCGTGCTGATGGGCTATTCGCGGGGTGCCTATGCGGTGCGGTCATTGTCCGGCATGATCGGACGTGTCGGCCTGTTGCGCCGGCAGCAGGCAACGACACGCGCGGTCCGCCAGGCCTTTCGCCACTATCAGCGGCAAAGCGCGCCCGAAGTGCTGGCACGGTTCCGTGCGCGGTTCTGTTATGATGCGACACCCGTCGCGGCGGTCGGTGTCTGGGACACGGTCCGGGCGCTGGGCCTGCCGGTCATCTGGCGTTTCATCGAGAACAACCAAGATTTTCACGATCATCACCTGGGCGATCACGTCGGGCGGGGATTTCACGCGCTGGCGCTGGATGAACGTCGCAGGGCCTATGTGCCGGTCCTGTGGAATACGGACGCTGATGATGCGGCCTGGGTGGATCAGGTCTGGTTTCGCGGCACCCATGCCGATGTAGGCGGGCATCTGGATGGCAAGTCACAGGTGCGCCCCCTGTCGAACATCCCGCTGGTCTGGATGCTGGATCGGCTGTCGCAGGCCGGCATGGCATTGCCCGATGGTTGGCGTGACAGGTTTCCCACGGACCCCGACGCACCGTCAGTCGGTCAGTGGCACGGCTGGGCCAGGCTGTTCTTGTGGCGCGTGCCGCGTCGCAGGCTGACCGACCCGTCGGAACGGATGCATGAAACGGTCAGGCAATCTGCATGATCAGGCAGGTTGTTGAACCCGTGGCATAGAGCTTGCCATCCGCGTCGGTGATGCGGCCCGTGGCCACGCCGGTTGACCTGCCTGCATGGTCGATCTGGCCTGTGGCGATGATCGGGGTGCCGGGCGGGATCGCGCGGGTGATGTTGATCTTGTATTCCAACGTTGTGTAGACCGACCCGCGCGGCACGGTCGTCATGACCGCGCAGGCCATCGCGGAATCCAGCAGTGTGCCATACCAGCCTCCGTGGATACCGCCCATCGGGTTGGTATGCGCGAAATCAGGTGTGCCGTGGAACACGATGCTCCCGTGGTCCACGCTGTGCAAGTGGTAGTTCATGATGCCCGAAATCGGCGGACCAGACAGTTCTCCTGCCAATACGGCCTGCATGAATTCCAGCCCTGTCAGTGACAACAGCGTCTCGCGGCTGGGCAGTTCGTCGAATGTCTTGGCAAGTGGCATGGGGCGGTCCTGTCCTGAGGTCCGCCCAAGATGGTCTGGTCAGGCGACGTTTTGCAAGCGTGCCTGAGGCGCAATTCCCAGCGCGCGGCAAATGTCCTGCGTCAATTGCGGTTTGTTCAGCGTATAGAAATGCAGATGGTCGACGCCGCCTTGCAACAGCTCGTCACACAGTTCGGTCGCCAATGCGGTCGCAAGCAGATCGGCGCTTCCGTCGCGGGTCGCGTTTTCAAAGGCCTGCGCGATCACGGGCGGAATGCTTGTGCCGGTGGCGGCGGCAAATTTCGATGCGCCCTTCCAGTTTTCGACGGGCAGGATGCCGGGAATGATCGGGGCGGTGATACCGGCGGCCACACAGGCATCGCGGAAACGAAAGAATGTGTCTGCCTCGAAGAAGAACTGCGTGATGGCCGCAGAGGCACCGGCGTCGATCTTGCGTTTCAGGAACGCGATGTCGTCGGCCTGGCTGCGGGCCTCGGGGTGTTTTTCGGGATAGGCACCGACACGCAGCGTGAATTTCCCGGTATCGGCCAGCGCCTCGATCAATTCGATCGAACTTGCGAAGCCCTCGGGGTGGGGTTTGAAACCGTCGCTGCCCTTGGGTGCGTCGCCGCGCAGGGCGACCAGATCGGTGATTCCCGCGTCAGCATATTCATTGGCGATGGCCAAGGTTTCCTCGCGGGTGGCGTCCACACAGGTCAGGTGGGCCGCAACCTTGAGGCCGGTGGTTTTGTCGATGGCGGTGACGGCCTCATGTGTCAGCTGGCGGGTGGTGCCGCCGGCACCATAGGTGACCGACACGAATTCGGGGGCCAGCGGCGAGAGCGCATTGACGCAATCCCACAGGCGAAACGAACCCGCGATGTTCTTGGGCGGAAAGAATTCAAAGCTGATGGCGGGGCGGGTCATGATGGTTCATCCTGATCTGAGTTCTTGCCTAGATGCCACCGCGCCGCATATGAAGCAAATTCATAACTTTCACGATGATCATGAGGCAAACCGCGAAATGCACATCGAGTTCCGTCACCTGCGCACGATCAAGGCGATTCATGATACCGGCGGGTTGGGCCGTGCGGCGGATATGCTGGGCATCACGCAAAGCGCGCTGAGCCATCAGATCAAGGGGATCGAGGATCAGGCCGGGGTGGAATTGTTCGTGCGGCGCACCAAACCGCTGCGCCTGTCGGCTGCGGGCATGAAACTGCTGGCCGCTGCCGAACGCATCCTGCCGCAGGTCGCGGCACTGGAGGCCGAATTCGATGGCCTTGTCGCGGGCAAGGCAGGACGACTGCATATCGCGATCGAGTGTCACGCCTGTTTCGAATGGCTGATGCCGGTGCTCGATCAGTTCCGCAAGGCTTGGCCAGAGGTCGATGTCGATATTCGCCCCGGACTGGCGTTTGAAGCGCTGCCTGCGCTGATCCGCGAAGAGGTGGATCTGGTCGTGTCGTCCGACCCCGAGGATTTGCCTGGCGTCGGATTTACCCCGATTTTCGATTATGAACCCATCTTCGTGGCCCCTGCCGGGCATCCCTTGGCCCAAAAACCCTATGTCGAGGCGGCGGATTTCGTGGATCAGACCTTGATTACTTATCCGGTGGACCGGCACCGGCTGGATGTCTTCAACGCCTTGTTGACCCCGGCCAAGGTCGAACCGCTGGCGGTGCGTCAGGTGGAACTGACCGCGATGATCCTGCTGCTGGTGGCGTCCAACAGGGGGGTTGCGGTTCTTCCTGACTGGGTCGTGCGGCAGGTGCGCTACAACGCCGATTATATCACGCGGCCCCTGACGGCGGACGGTATCACCAAACGGCTGTATGCGGCGACGCGCACGGCGGATGACGGGCTGCCGTTCATGTCGCATGTTGTCCGGCTGGCGCGCCAGGAGGCGGTCAAACTGCAACGCGCCTGATGTGCTTGTGCGCAGACGCCTGCGGGCCTATACGCCCCGCTTGACGTAAATCGGAGAGTCCCCATGGCTGGCAGCGCAAACCTCAATGTGATGATGAAAACCGCCCGCAAGGCCGGTCGCGCCCTGCTCAAGGACTTTGGCGAGGTCGAGCAGCTTCAGGTGTCGACCAAAGGCCCCGGCGATTTCGTCACCCGCGCCGACCGTCAGGCCGAACAGACGATCCGCGATGATCTGATGCATGCGCGTCCGTCCTATGGTTTTCTGGGCGAAGAGGGCGGCGAGAAAGAGGGCGAAGACCCGACACGCCGCTGGATCGTCGACCCGTTGGACGGCACCACCAATTTTTTGCACGGCCTGCCGCATTGGGCGGTTTCCATCGCGCTGGAACATAAGGGGCAGATCGTGTCGGGCGTGATCTATGACCCGGTCAAGGACGAGATGTTCTACGCCGAAAAAGGTTTTGGTGCATTTGTGAACGAATCGCGCATCCGCGTGTCGGGGCGTCATCGCCTGTCGGACGGTCTGTTTGCCACTGGCCTGCCTTGGGCCGGACGCACCGATCTGCCCGAAACGCTGCAAGACCTGGCAAGGTTGCTGCCCGCCTGCGCCGGTGTGCGCCGGTTCGGTGCCGCCTCGCTGGACCTGGCCTATGTGGCCGCCGGTCGCTACGACGGGTTCTGGGAACGCCGCCTGAACATCTGGGACGTCGCCGCAGGCGTGCTGATCTGCAAAGAGGCAGGTGCCATCGTCGAGGCGATCACCCCCGACGCCGATCCGCTGGAAACGGGTGCCATGATCGTGTCGAACAGCGATATCTTTGACAATTTCGCCAAGGTCGTCCGCAAGGCCTGATGACAGCGCGCCATCCGGTCATCCCGCCGCCGTAGTCCGCTCAGGTGTGTGTGCGACCTGACCTAAACAGACATTTTGTCGTTAGACGTTGAAAGTTCGGTGTGTGCACGAAGCGGACGTTCGGTGTGAGATTCCACCCAAAATTCGTACACTGATGGAGGCTGCGTTTTGTTGCCTACTGATTGCACAATAAGCCCGCCTCATTATCGAGAAGTCACCCTCCGACGGCTAGTCAAGCGTCCCATCGACAGGTTTGATATCCGTGCATGATGCTGGGACGCTGAGCGGAAAAGATGGTGCATCCACCAAATACTGAACGCGCGAAAACAACTCGCTTTTATGTGTTTCGATCCCAGTCTCTGAAAGATGCGTCGTATCATGATAGGTCGCTCGCCCATTTGCCCCAACAAACTGAATGGCGCCGTCTTCGGTTAAAAGGTACGATGAGACATCAAAAAGTGAAACGGCTTGGCCAGTGACCGACGTCAAAATCGTGAGCGCCTCTGCCCGCCGCGACGCTGAAAAATCTGGTTCAAAAAAGACGTTTTGTTTGTTGTCTCTGACGTCAGCACGGCCGGCATCGTCCGGCAAGCGGGGGACATCTGTGAGCAGAAGTATTTGGGAAGACAGCCCCTCCAGCTGCTGTAACGTATCGCAAAGGAAGTTGTCGTTGAGATGCAGCTTCCCGCGCCATGCATAGGAAATAATGATCAGTTCGGGCTCGTGTTCTCGCAGGATCTCTACCACCTGCGGCCACTTGGTTCCGGCCTCACCGGGAAGGAAATTGGTTGCAGGCGATGCCAGAAGGCGGAAATCGAGGCCAAGGTCACGTAGTTCGCGGCGAAAGACTGCACCGTACATCGTCGCCATGCTGTCGCCCAGCAAGACAACCTCGTGGTCAGATTTATTATCATAGAAGCGGCCTTCAGCACGTAGCTCGCTGTCACGCGCAAAGACGAAGTGGGTCGATGTGATCTGAAAAGCGGCCACCACAGAAGATATTATCGCAAAGACAGAACCGCACAGCGCCAGATTTCGACTCCCCGGCTTGTTCAGATAGTGGCGCGCGGGGGTTTCAATCAAATAGTAGCTTAGCAAGGCGAGCCCGAGCGAGAGCAAAACCTTGATCAACACTCTTGGCTCTGCGGACCAGGTCATCAACCGATAGTCAACAATGCAGAAAATAGGCCAGTGCCAAATATACAGGGAATAAGAGATCTTGCCGACAAAGCGGAGCGGGCGTGCCGATAGGACCGCAACCACACCTGTTGAAGATTGCAAACAGGCCGCGATCAGCAAGCTTGCCCCAAGCGTGGGGGCAATGGCGTAGACGCCGGGGTAAGACAGCTCTCCGGACAAGAACACCATGCCGCCGACGACCAAGGATAGTCCTAGCAGGGCAAATACGTTTGAATAGCGTCTTGCGGCGGCTGCGATCTCGTCGGAATAGATCGCCAGCAAGGCTCCTGCTAGCAATTGCCAGGCTCGCGTCGGCAGCAGGTAAAAGGCCCAACGTGGTTTCTCTAACGAAACACCAATACAGAGAACGAGGCTAAGCAATAAAAGCGCAATAGTGCTCCGTAAAAGCCACGTGCGAGATCCCCAGACGAGCATCAAAAGCAAGGGGAAGAACACGTAAAACTGTTCCTCTACCGCAAGGGACCAATAGTGCAAGAGCGGCTGCGCATCGTGCTCTATCCCGAAATAGCTGCCAAGAGTCAGGAGATGGATATTAGCCAGAAAAACAGAGGTATAGCCCGCTGCTTCAGCAACGTTTGCAAAGTCTTGGTCGTTATAGAGCGCCGCCGCTGCGACGAGTGTCGCGGCAATCGCGGCAAAGAAGACTGGGAAAATCCGCGCGATGCGACGCTGGTAGAAGTTCAGGAGAGAGAAGCGTTCAGCGTTCAGCTCCTTCAATATCAATCGGGTGATGAGAAAGCCCGAAATCACGAAGAATACGTCCACCCCGATAAAGCCCCCCGGCAACATTTCAGGGAAGGTGTGAAACAAAAACACCGAAACCACTGCAATAGCCCGGTAACCGTCAATGGCGGGGATGTAGCTTTGTATGTGCTGCTGTGACATCGGCCTAGAGTTTTATGATATTCAAAATGGTATTCGCGGAAACTGAAGAGCCGTCGCTGCACTGTCCAGCAGGAATGTTGATCTTTCAGTTGTTTCTGTTGACGACATGATGCTTCGGGATCTCAAATCCTGAGTCTGCCGAAACCTATCGCGGCCGTTTGCTCGGAGCACTGGATCTCAGAGGCGCCTGTTTGCGCATGGCCAGCTGCGGGCTGCCCTAAGTATGACCGATGGCAGCCGTACGCAGTTTGCGAGCGTCCAAGCATAGCGCAGCATAAGTCGGTGTAGGCTCAAACCCGACCTTCGCTGAACAGGTCAAAAGCAATCGCTCTCTGGCGTGAGACGACAGGCTTGCGCAATCCTCACTGCTTTGCGGTCGCGTCGCCCAACGTTACCGCCTGCGTGGCACTTTGGGGATGCGGGATTCGCGGTATTGCGCGGGCGGGTGATCGGGGTGACCGTCTGTAGCCCGCCAGAACCCGGGGCCACCCAGTCGGAGCCACAGGGGGATCACCAGCAGCAATCCAGCCACGAACCCGCCGTTGTGGGCCCAGTAGGCGACGCCGTCGTTGGGGCTGAACCCGCCCCACAGCTGCATGACGAACCAGACGGCCAGCGTGATCCATGCGGGGATGGGGATGATCTTGAAAAACACGATGAAAAAGAAAAACACGTCCACCCGCGCCTTGGGGAACAGCAGCAGGTAGCCGCCCATCACGCCTGCGATCGCCCCTGATGCGCCAATCGTGGGGATCGGGGAAAACGGCTCGGACGCGACCTGCGCCAGGCCTGCCGCGACTCCGCAGGCCAGGTAGAACAGCGCAAAGGGGACATGCCCCATCCTGTCCTCGAGGTTGTCGCCGAAGATGAACAGAAACAGCATGTTGCCGCCCAGATGCATGATGCCGCCGTGCAGGAACATGGATGTGATGAAACCGCCCCAACCCTCGAACCCCGTGACGCGGGCGGGGATCAGGGCGTAATCGTAGTAGAGCTGCCCAAGTGCGGCATCGGTCTGTGCTGCCATAACCGTCCAGAGCCAGATCGCGATATTCGCGGCCAGCAGGGCGTAGGTCACGAACGGCGTGCGCGTTGACGGATTGTGGTCACGGATCGGAAACATAGCCCCAAGGTGACGGTCCGCCGCCCCGCGTCAAGGGCGGGGCGGCGGATTTGCTGTTCAGCCTGCGACTTCGGCCAGCAGTGCGGCGTTGCCGCCTGCGGCTGTCGTATCGATGCAGACATGGCGTTCATGGGTCACATGCGCCTTGTCCGGCATCGTCGTGACCAGCGCCGTGATCGGGCCGTCGCGCTGCGTCAACGCCTTGGCATAGGCGCGGGCGCGATCTTCGTCCCCCCACCACAGCACGCAGGCCAGATCGGACAGCAGCGTCAGGGTCTCGGGCGTGATTTCGCCGCGTGCGGTGACCGGTTGACCACCGAGGGCACGGACCGCCTCGGCCTGGGCGTCCGCCATGTCCTGTCCCGGCCCCATGCACAGCACCGGGCCGCGCGGATGCGTTGACCAGCGGTTCGATTCGCCGGTCGGTCCGGGCATGTCGCGCGGTTCGGACGACGCACCCTTGGGTGCATCCGCCAACGCCTTTTCCAGCCGTTTGGCGTTGTCCTCTGTCGTCCAGCCACCGCCCAGTGCTGCACCCGGCGCAGCGGTGCTGAAACGCGGCAGATACAGTGGGCCGCCTGCCTTGGGGCCGGTGCCGGACAGGCCCTCGCCACCAAAAGGCTGAGACCCGACGATGGCGCCGATCTGGTCGCGGTTCACGTAGATGTTGCCGCAGTGGACGTTGTTCACGATCATCTCGACACGGTCGTCGATCCGCGTGTGCAGGCCGAATGTCAGGCCGTAGCCCGTGGCATTCACCGCATCGACAACCTTGGACAGATCGCGGGCGTTGAACCGGACCACATGCAGGACCGGGCCAAAAACCTCGCGTTCCAGATCGGCGATACTGTCCAGCGCGATGATGGTCGGGGCCACGAAATGACCCTGTGCCGGGATCGGCAACTGGTGAATCACGCGGCCCTCGGCTGCGGCCTTGGCGATATGGTCGTCGATACCGGCCTTGGCGGCGGCGTCGATCACCGGGCCGATGTCGTTTGACAGCGACCAGGGATCGCCCAGCGTCAATGCGTTCATCGCGCCCTTGAGCATGTCGATCAACTTGTCGGCGACATCCTCTTGCACATAAAGGCAGCGCAGTGCGGAACAGCGCTGTCCGGCTGACCGGAAGGCCCCGTTGATGATGTCGCGCACGGCGTGTTCAGGCAGGGCGGTGCTGTCGGTGATCATCGCGTTCAGACCGCCGGTTTCCGCGATCAGCGGTGTGCCGGGCAGGCAGTGTTCGGCCATGGCGGACGCAATCTTGCGCGCGGTGGCTGTCGACCCGGTAAAGGCCACACCCTTGATCCTGCGATCGGATGTCACGGCGGCACCGACATCGCCACCGCCCGGCAGCAGCTGCACGGCGTTGGCGGGCACACCGGCCTTGTGCATCAGTTCGACCGCCAGTTTTGCGACAACCGGCGTCTGTTCCGCAGGTTTGGCCAGCACGGCGTTGCCGGCCGCAAGGGCCGCGGCGATCTGGCCCGTGAAAATCGCCAGCGGGAAATTCCACGGGCTGATGCAGGTCCAGATCCCGCGCGGGGTGGCCTCCGTCTGGTCCAGTGATTGCGCGGCGTAGTAGCGCAGGAAATCGACCGCTTCGCGCAGTTCGGCCACGCAATCGGGCAGGGCCTTGCCCGCCTCGCGGGTCAGTGCGGCAAACAGCACGCCGTAGTTGTCCTCGAACGCGTCGGCCACGTCGTTGAGGACCCGCGCGCGTTCCTGCACTGGCACATCCCAAGTGGTGGCCGCATCCAGGGCCACGGCAACATCATCCGGGGTCGCGTGGGCAATCTGCCCCACAAGATCGCCCGAGATCGCGGGGTTATAGCGTTCGATGACCTCGCGGGTGGTATCGGTTTCGCCGGCGATGATCGGCTCGACCGTCCAGACGGCCGTGCGATAGGTATCGCGTGCGGCGGCGATCTGGCGCAGCGTCGGGATATGCGTCAGGTCGAACCCCTTGGAATTCAGGCGTTCCGGCTGAAACAGGTCAGGACCAGCGTGCAGGTCGGGCACCTTGTTGATGTTTTCGAACGGGTCGGCGGCAACAACTTCAGGCGGGACGTCCTCGTCCACGATCTGGTTCACGAACGAACTGTTGGCTCCGTTTTCCAGCAGACGCCGGACCAGATAGGCCAGCAGATCCTCGTGTGCGCCGACGGGTGCGTAGATGCGGCAACGGGTGCCGCGATCCTTGAGCACGATGGTATGTAGCGTTTCGCCCATACCGTGCAGGCGCTGGAATTCGAAATCATCGGTGCCGCGGCCCATCGTATCCGCGATGTCGAGGATCGCGGCAACGGTATGCGCGTTGTGGGTGGCGAACTGCGGATAGATGCGGTCGGTCATGCCCAGCAGTTTGCGCGCGTTGACCATATAGCTAACATCAGTGTGCGATTTCGCGGTGAACACCGGGAAACCGTCGATGCCCATGGCCTGGGCGCGTTTGATCTCGGCGTCCCAATAGGCCCCCTTGACCAGACGCACCATGATCTTGCGGTTCAGGCGTTCGGCCATCGCGTGTAGGTAATCCAGCACCATGCCGGCGCGCAGACCGTAGGCCTGCACCACGACGCCGAACCCGTCCCAGCCGTCCAGCGACGGTTCTGACAGAACCTCTTCGATCACATCCAGAGACAGCGACAGGCGGTCGGCCTCTTCGGCGTCGATATTGAACCCCATGCCCGCCGCCTTGGCGAGAATGGCCAGGGACCGCACGCGGGGGACCAGTTCGGCCATGACGCGGTCGCGGTGCGCCTCCTCGTAGCGGGGGTGCAGGGCGGAGAGCTTGACCGAGATACCGGGGTTTTCAGCAACGGAATCGTGCGTGCAATGTTTTGCAATGGCGGAAATGGCACGAGAATAGGACAGTTGATAGGCACGCGCGTCCTTGTCTGTGCGCGCGGCCTCGCCCAGCATGTCATAGGAATAGGTGAATCCCTTTTCCTGCATGCCGTCGGCGCGTTTCATCGCCTTTTCGATCGTTTCGCCCAGCACGAACTGGCGGCCCATCTCGCGCATCGCGCGGCCCACGGCCGTTCGGATGACGGGTTCGCCCAGACGTTTGACGGCACCACGCAGGTGGCGGGTGATGCCCGGCTTTTCGTCGTCCAGCACACGGCCCGTCAGCATCAGTGCCCAGGTTGATGCGTTCACCAGGCTGGATGCGGAATGACCCAGATGCTTGCCCCAGTCGGAGGGCGCGATCTTGTCCTCGATCAGGGCGTCGATCGTGATGCTGTCGGGCACGCGCAGCAGTGCCTCGGCCAGACACATCAGGGCGATGCCTTCGTCGGTCGACAGGCCGTATTCGGCCAGGAACACTTCCATCAGGCCGGGTTCGGAGCTGTTTCGAATCTGGCGCACGAGATCGGCACCATTCCTGACGATCCGTGCGCGGTCGGCGTCGGTCAGTTCCGATTGACCGACAAGCTCAGCCACGACCGCACGTTCGTCGGCGTAGATGCCAGCCTCGATTTGTTCGCGCAGGGTATTGTGAATATCACGGGGCATAGCACTCTCCGATTTTGAATACGGATCACTGTATCAACTTGCCGCTAGTCTATCTGACCTCTATCATATTGATGTGGGGTCAGATGGCCCGCATTTTTGGGGAATTTATGCCGAATTCGACTGGTGACCTGGACCGATTCGACGCAAAGATTCTTGACGTGCTGGCGGTCGACGGGCGCATCAGTGTCACCGCACTCGCCGAGCGTATCGGCCTGTCCAAATCCCCAACCCAGGCGCGCCTGCGCAAGCTGGAGTCGGATGGTGTCATTCGGGGCTACCGGGCCCTGTTTGACCCGATCGCACTGGGACGAGACCACGTATCCTTTGTCGAGGTCAAGTTGTCCGACACGCGCGAGGCGGCCTTGCGGGCGTTCAACGATGCCGTGCTGGCGATCCCGCAGATCGAACAATGTCACATGATTGCCGGATCATACGATTACCTGCTGAAGGTGCGGACGCAGGGCATGACCGATTACCGTGCGGTTCTGGCGTCCTTTATCTCGACCCTGCCGAACGTGTCGGGCACGTCGACCTATGTTGCGATGCAGGCTGTCAAGGAAGAGGGTGTGTCGCCCGTGCCGCCATCAAGCTGACGGTTGCGTGACTTGACGGGTGCGTTCATCCGCCCAAGACTGTCGGCATGATCAGAACCCTTTGTCTTTGTTTGACGCTGTACGCCGGCCCTGCCGTGGCGCAGGATGCATGTCCTGCGGTGCCCGATCACGCAGCGGAAATGGCGCAGGCCATTTCACATATGCAGCGGGCGCAGTCAGCGGCAGAGGCGCAGCGTTCCGCGTCTGCGCTGTGGTCCTATTGGCTGGACGCGCCTGACAGTCACGCACAGGCGCTGCTGGATGCGGGAATGACCCGGCGTGATCTGGGCGATTTCGCGGGGGCGATCGGTTTTTTCGACGATCTGGTCAATTACTGCCCCGCCTACGCAGAGGGTTATAATCAGCGGGCATTGTCATATTTCCTGCAACGCGATTTTGCGGCGTCGCTGGTGGATCTGGATCGCGCGCTGGACCTTTTGCCCAACCACGTCGCAGCCCTGTCCGGCAAGGCGCTGACGCTGTTCGGCCTGGGGCGCGACGCAGAAGGTCAGGCCACGTTGCGCGCGGCCGTTGCGATGAATCCTTGGTTGCAGGAACGCCGGTTGCTGGATGAACCGCCCGGCACCGACATCTGACGCTTGTCCGCGCGGGCGTGCCGGATTACCAACGCCGCGTGCCCCCGTGGTGGAATGGTAGACACCGGAGACTTAAAATCTCCTGACCTTTTGGTCGTGCCGGTTCGAGTCCGGCCGGGGGCACCAAGATGTGATATCGGATCAGTCGTCATCCAGCAGAATGCGTGCGGCGTTGCCCTGCGCGTCGTCGTATTGATCGGTTCGGATCGTCCACAGGAACGCGGCCAGGCCGCAGGCCCCGAGGATCAGCGAGACGGGGATCAGGATCACAAGGACATTCATTTGACGAACCGCATGCGCTGGGCGTTCAACAGAACGGTGATGGATGACACGCTCATCGCCAGTGCGGCGGCCAGCGGCGTGGCATAGCCCAAGAGCGCCACAGGTACCGCGATCCAGTTGTACAGCGCCGCAATCGCGAAATTCTGCTGCGACAGGTGGCGGGTCATGCGGGCGACCCGGATCAGCAGGGGCAGATCGGCAAAGCTTTCCTTGAGGATGACGACATCAGCCGCGTTGCGCGATGCATCAAGGGCCGTGGATGGCGCAAGCGAGGCATGTGCCGAGGCCAGTGCCGCGGTGTCGTTCAACCCGTCACCCACCATCAGAACGTGTCGGCCTTGCTGATCCAGTTGGCGCAGTCGATCCAACTTGTCCTGCGGTCTGGCATCGGCCGTGAAACCGATTCCCAGCCGATCCGCCATGTCACGCGCCGGGGCAGGGCCATCGCCAGTCAGCATTTCACAGTTCAGGTCCATCCCCGCGATGGCAGCGGCGACCCCGTCGCGCAGCCGTTCGGTCGTTTGCAGGCAGATGGCAGGGGCCGTTCCGATCCGGAGCCCAAGTCCGCGGAACGGCGCATTCAGCCATGATCCGCGTCCCAGTGCGACAGGCACACCGTCGTGGAAAGCCAGCACGCCGTTGCCCACGTCCTCGGTCACATCATCCAGGGATGCCGCCCGGACATCGTCCAGTTCCGACAGCACGGCGCGAGACCAGGTGTGGCTGGAGACCTGTGCCAGTCCTGCGACGATGGCACGCTGATTGGCGTCCAGCCCTGTCACGTCGACATGCGCAGGCAGGGTCAGCGTGCCGGTCTTGTCGAACACAACATGGTCCACCTCTGCCAGACGTTCGAGGGCCGTGGCGTGTTTGACCAGAAACCCCCTGCTGTAGAGCCTGCTGATCGCACTCGTGCTGACGGCGGGCACGGCAAGGCCCAGCGCACAGGGGCAGGTGATGATCAGCACGGCGATGGCGACATTTAGCGCGTGACGCAGGTCGCCGTCGTAGGCCACCCAACCGATAAAGGCGAACAACGCCAGCAAATGCACGGCGGGCGCGTAGATCCGTGCCGCACGGTCGGCCAGACTGGTATAGCGGTTGCGTCCGTTTTCAGCCGTTTCAACCAGTGCCGCCATGCGGCGCAGGCTGGTGTCGGTGCCATCGACCGTGGCGACCAGATGAAATGGCGCGGCAAGGTTCACCTCGCCCGCTTGCAGGTGATCGCCCCTTGCGGTTTCCGCAGCTTCGCTTTCTCCGGTCAGCAAGGACCGGTCCAGCAGGGCTGTTTCGCTGGACAATGTGCCATCCACGGGGACACGTTCGCCGGTCGGCACGACCACGATATCGCCCGCCCTGATGTCAGCCACGGGGGTCGTCATGGTCAGGCCGTCGATCAGCACCTGTGCGGTATGCACCTCGAGTGCGGTCAGTTCCTTGGCAGCGGATCGCGCGGCGGTCCGGGTCTGGTGATCCAGATAACGCCCGATCAGCAAAAAGAACGTCAAGGATATGGCTGCATCGAAATAGGCGTGCCTGCCGCCGTTAAGTACCTCGAACAGGGACATGCCTGCGGCCAGCAGGATGGCCAGCGAAATGGGCACATCCATGTTCAACCGACCAACCCGCAAGGCGGACATGGCATTGATGAAAAACGGTTGTCCCGCATAGGCGACAGTCGGCAGTGCGATCAGGGCCGAGATCAGGTGGAACAGGTCGCGGGTGGCATCCTGTGCACCCGACCAGACCGCGACCGACAGCAGCATGACATTCATCATGGCAAAGCCCGAGACTGCAAGCCGGATCAAGAGCGCGCGGCCCACGTTGTCCTGTGCTGCAGCCAGTGCCTGAAGATCGAGCGGATAAGCCTCGAATCCGAGTGATTTCAGCGCGTCCAGCGCACGGCCAGGATCGACGGGTCCCGTGATCGACACCCGTTTCAGCGACAGGTTCACCCGGACATCGGCGACGCCGTTCAGGGTGGCCAGTCCGCGTTCGATCTTGCCGATACAGGCGGCGCAATGGATCGTCGGCACCGAAAACATCAGCGCGGGTCCGGTGGCGGCAGCGCTGGCCGCGGGGATGCCGGCGCAGGCGGGGCAGGCGGCGGTCATGACTGCACCTGCACGATGACCCGCTGCTGGAACAACGTCCCGTCAGCGGCCCGCGCCTGCAGGCGCAGGTTCCAGTTGCCGGCCCCTGCATCGACGTGCGCCCGGAACACGTCACCGTCAAAGACGAAAACGGGCGTCTGGTCGGCGGCCACCATCGTGGCACGGCCAAAGATGGCGGATTCGATCGTGGGTGCCACGGCCTGTCCGTCATGGTGGATGGCAAGGATCAGTTCGTCCCCCTCCAGTCGGGCGGCAACATCCCATCTTAGTGCCTGTTGCGCCGTGCGGTCGGCGTCGAACGACTGGCTGGCGACATAGGAATTCTTGACCTCCAGCCCCGGGAACGTCCGCACCGCGTTGAACGCCAGCGTCAGATTGACCGAGATGATGACCCCGAATGCGAGAACAAAGATGCCGAGGACATGCCATCCTTTGACTTCGGTCATTGGCTTTCCTTTCCGTTGAATGTCGTGGCTTGGCTGGTGCGTTCGCCGCTGCTCAGGTCTTCGACCCAGAACCGCAGGTCCGTGACGGCGCGACCGGCGGCAGGGGCCTGCGGGTCGGCCGTGACATAGACCCGTTGCAGGACCGTTGTGTCGGCGGGAACAGTGACGGTATCGGTGTCGTCCTGACCTTGGAGGGCGATCTGCAATGTGGCGTCGCTGGTCAGGCTGAGCTGAAGTTGCGCATCCTCGCCCTGCTTGTTGCGCAGGCGCACGTCATAGATGTTGCGGATCGCGCCATCGGACTGGACGACATAGGTCGGATTGCGGACGGCAGCGACGGTCAGTTCGATATCGGACCGGATGAACAGCGCATAGACCAGTCCGATCCCCATGCTGGCCCAGACCGCCGTATACAGCAGCGTGCGCGGACGCAGGACATGCCGCCAGACCGATTTGACCGGCTGGCCCGCCCGTTCGGCCGCTTCGTCGGTCAGTGCCATATATCCGATCAGACCGCGCGGTTTGCCGATCCGGTCCATCACGTCGTCGCAGGCATCGATGCACAGCGCGCAGGTGATGCATTCCATCTGCTGCCCGTTGCGAATGTCGATCCCGGCAGGGCAGACGTTCACGCAGGCCATGCAGTCGATGCAATCGCCCGTGTCGGCGTCACGTTTCTTGCCGCGCGGTTCGCCGCGCCAGTCGCGATAGGCCACAGTGATCGTATCGGGGTCCATCATCGCAGCCTGGATGCGGGGCCAGGGACACATGTAGTTGCAGACCTGTTCACGCATGAACCCACCGAACACAAAGGTGGTCGCGGTCAGGATCGCGATGGTGACATAGGCCACGGGATTTGCCGTGAACTGCACCAGATCGCGGGCCAGTGTGGGCGCATCGGTGAAATAGAACACCCATGCCCCGCCCGTCGCGAGCCCGATCAGCAGCCAGACCGTCCATTTCGTCAGGCGCAGACGCCATTTGTGCAGATCCCACCTGGCCCGGTGCAGGCGGACACGCGCGTTGCGGTCGCCCTCGATCCAGCGTTCCACGAGGATGAACAGATCGGTCCAGACGGTCTGGGGGCAGGTATAGCCGCACCAGACCCGGCCCAGCGCCGATGTGAACAAAAACAGGCCCAGCCCGGCCATGATCAGCAGCCCTGCCACGAAATAGAATTCGTGAGGCCAGATCTCGATCCAGAAAAAATAGAACCGGCGGTTCGCCATATCCACCAGCACCGCCTGATCGGGCATGTTCGGGCCGCGATCCCATCTGATCCAGGGGGTCAGGTAGTAGATGCCCAGCGTCACGGCCATGATCCACCATTTCAGTTGGCGGAACCTGCCGGAGACGCGGCGCGGAAAGATCGGTTCGCGCGGGGCGTATAATTGTGTTTCGGACATCGTGGGTCTCCTGTTCGCGAGACCTGTCTAGGATGTCGGTGCAGGCTGTGCCTTGATCTGTGTCAAACACTATCTGCAAATGCCCCAAGGCGGCATGTTTTGCGAACAGGGCCGCCTTGGGATTGCGGGCCGGGATGTGGCCCGCGCTCTGCCTACTCTCCGCCTCCCAGCGCATGTACGTAGACAGCAACTGCGCGCACGTCTTCCTCGCTCAGGCGTTGGCCCCAGGCGGGCATGACGCCGAAACGCGCGTTGGTGACGGTTTCGGTCAGTGCCGCGCGGTCCCCACCATAAAGCCAGATCGCATCCGCAAGGTTGGGCGCACCCAGATCGCGGTTTCCGCCTGCGTCGTTGCCATGGCAAGCGGCGCAATTGTCCATGAACAGACCTTCACCTGCCTGCGCGAGCGATGCGTCGAAATCGGTGTTGCCAAGGCTGGTGACGTATTCGACCACCGCGGCAATTTCGCCGTCCTCGAATATCTCGCCATAGGCGGGCATCTGCGAATAGCGCGCATCCCAGTCGGTGTCGTTGCGGATCCCGTGACGGATGGAATAGGCGATCGCCTCTTGATCACCGCCCCACAGCCAGTCGTTGTCCAGCAGGTTGGGGAATCCGGTCGTGCCTGCCGCACCCTGTCCGTGACACTGACTGCACTGGGCGCGGAACACGGACCCGCCGCGTGCGACCGCATAGCGGTGCAGGTCGTCCGTTGGGGGCAGGTCGGTCAGGTCAGCGGCATTCAGGGCGGCGACCAGATCGGCGTTTTCAGCCTCGTGGGCGGCGATGTCCTGCGCCACCTCGGTGCGGGTCGCAAAACCAAGAACACCTGACGTCGCACCTGAAATCATCGGCCATGCGGGATAGGCGATCGTATAGCCGATCCCCCAGACGATACAGGCGTAGAACGTCCACAGCCACCATCGCGGCAGCGGGTTGTTCAGCTCCTTGATCCCGTCCCATTCGTGGCCGGTCGTCCCGACGCCGGTTTCATGGTCGATCTGTTCGTCAGACATTGAATTTGTCCTTCCATTCGTCGCCGCATTTGCAGGCTGCGCAATCATTGGTGCAGGATTTTTCCGCCGTATCGTTGCGAAAGGGGATCATGCTGGCGTCCTCGCGGGCATGGCTGAGGCCGGGCCAAAAGGCCCAGACGGCCGCGCCTGCGAAAAAGGCAAACATGGCCAGCAGCACCCAGCTGTCCGCCAGTTCGCGCAAGAAAGAATAAGTGTCCATCGCGGCCTCCTATCGGCTGGCATCGGGGGTGAAGGTCGAAAAATCGACCAATGTGCCCAGCATTTGCAGATACGCGATCAGCGCATCCATTTCGGTCAGGGCCGACTGTCCGTCAAAGTTCGACACGACCGCACCGGGATAGCGTTCGACCAGCGCGTCCCAGTCACCGTCAGGATCGGCCTGCACGCGGAAATCTGCGCTGGCATGGGCGATCTGGTCGTCGGTATAGGGTACGCCCACGAAACGGTGGGTACGCAGCAAATCCTCGATGTATTCACCGCTGATCGCAGTTTCCGACAGGAACGCGTATTTGGGCATGACGCTTTCGGGGACGACGGATTGCGGGTCCTTCAGGTGGGCCACGTGCCAGTCATCCGAATAGCGCCCGCCGACACGGGCGAGGTCCGGTCCGGTGCGTTTCGACCCCCATTGGAACGGGTGGTCGTACATCGATTCCGCGGCCAGCGAATAATGACCGTAGCGTTCGACCTCGTCACGCATCGGGCGGATCATCTGGCTGTGGCAGACATAGCAGCCCTCGCGGATGTAGATGTCGCGCCCCGCCAGTTCGAGCGGCGCATAGGGACGCATCCCCTCGACCTCTTCGATGGTGTTTTCCAGCCAGAACAGCGGTGCGATTTCCACGATGCCGCCGACGGTGACCACAAGCAGCGAACTGACCAGCAGCAGCGTCGGGCTGCGTTCAAGGATGGCGTGTTTGTCCAGGATTCCCATGTTCTTTTCCTTATTCCGCTGGGGTTGCTTGGGGCAGGGCAGCCCGTGCCGGTGCGGCCCCGCGGATGGTCATCCACATGTTCCAGCACATGATCAGTGCCCCTGCGAGGAACATCACACCGCCCATTCCACGCACCACATACATCGGGAATTTTGCGGAAACCGTGTCGGCAAAGCTGTTGACCAGGAACCCTTGGTCGTCGACCTCGCGCCACATCAGGCCTTCCATGATGCCAGAGATCCACATGGATGCGGCGTAGAGAACGATTCCCAGCGTCGCGAGCCAGAAGTGCCAGTTGATCGCGGACATCGAATGCATTTCCTTGCGGCCCCACAGGCGCGGCGTGAGGAAATAGATGCAGGCAAAGGTGATCATGCCGTTCCAGCCCAAAGCACCCGAATGCACGTGGCCGATGGTCCAATCGGTGTAATGCGACAGGCTGTTGACCGCGCGGATCGACATCATCGGACCCTCGAAGGTGGACATCCCGTAAAACCCAAGGCTCAGGACGAACATCCGCAGGATCGGGTCTGTGCGCAGCTTGTCCCAGGCCCCTTGCAGGGTCATCAGGCCGTTGATCATGCCGCCCCAGCTGGGCATCCACAAAACGATCGAGAACACCATGCCCAGCGTCGACGCCCAGTCAGGAAGGGCCGTGTAGTGCAGGTGGTGCGGGCCGGCCCAGATATAGAGAAAGATCAGCGCCCAGAAGTGGATGATCGACAGCTTGTAGCTATAGATGGGGCGGTTCGCCTGCTTTGGCACAAAGTAGTACATCATCCCCAGGAAACCGGCCGTCAAAAAGAACCCGACGGCGTTATGGCCATACCACCACTGGGTCATCGCATCCTGCACACCACTGAAGATCTGCACGGATTTGCTGCCCCAGATACTGACCGGGACGGACAGGTTGTTCACCACATGCAGCATGGCGACCGTGATGATGAAGGCGAGAAAGAACCAGTTCGCCACGTAGATGTGGCGTTCCTTGCGGCGAAAGATCGTGCCGAGAAACACGGCCAGGTATGTCAGCCAGACGAGGGTCAGCCAGATGTCCACGTACCATTCGGGTTCGGCATATTCCTTGGATTGCGTGGCCCCCAGCAGATAACCGGTTGCGGCCAGAACGATGAACAGCTGATAGCCCCAGAAAACGAACCAATGCGCCTTGCCGCCCCACAGGCGTGCGCCGCTGGTGCGCTGCACGACGTAGAACGATGTGGCGATCAGGGCGTTGCCGCCGAACGCGAAAATCACCGCACTGGTGTGCAGCGGACGCAGGCGGCCAAAGTTCGTAAATGGCTGGCCCCAGTCAAAATTCAGTGCCGGAAAGGCAAGCTGGAACGCGATGAATGTTCCGACCAGAAAACCGGCAATCCCCCAAAAGGCCGTCGCGATGACCCCCGCACGGATGACGCCATCGGCGTAGCGGTGGGTATCGACCGCGGGTTTTGGCTCGTCCGCCTGGCGCAAGATCCAGATGAACAGGCCCGCGGCAATGACCATGATCAGGACGGCGTGCACCTGATAGGCCAGGTCGTGCGCCCAGTTCGCGCCGATTGCGGCGATCAGCGTGATCAACGCAAGTATGATGAGTTTGACGTAGTCCATTGTGTTCCCTTGCAATCATGCGAGCACGCAAGAGCTGCTCGTTTTCGCAAGGTCGGTATGGACAAGGTGGTGGCGGGTTTCCTTGATCTGGATCAAAACCCGCAAAAAGCTTTAGTCGATCATGCCGCCGTCTGCATCGTCGCCGGTTGCATTGTGCAGGGCCGCCATGTCGACAACCGTGAACGTCTTGCGATCACCAAAAGAGATCACGCCTTCTTTTTTCAGGCTGTTGAACTGGCGGCTGACTGTTTCCAGCGTCAGGCCGAGGTAATTGGCAATCTGGTCACGGGTCATCGGCATGTTGAACTGGTCGGGCCCCGCAGCCTGTTCATCCGTATGGGTGCGCCGGACGAACATCTGGATAAAGGTCGCAATTTTTTCACGTGCGGTCTTGCGCCCCAGCAGCAACATCCAGTCCCGTGCGGCATCCAGCTCGTCCAGCGCGAGTTCCATCAGGCGATGGGCCACATGCGGTGTGTCATCGACCAGTTTTTCAAACGGCTTGCGATCAAAACAGCACAGGGTCACATCGGTGGTCGCGGTTACATCGAAATCGATCTGTCCGCGGCCGGGGCGCCCGATGAAATCAGACGGCAGGAGCAGGCCCACCATCTGTGTGCGCCCGTCCTCCAGCGTCTTGGACAATGCGGCGACGCCCTGAACAACCGAGGCGACAAAGACCAGATCGTCACCACGCCACAGGATCGGTTGCCCGGCCTTGAACGTCTTGTAGGTTTTCATGCCCTCCAGCAGCGACAGCTCATCGTCGTCGCAACGCGCGCAGACGGCACGGTGACGGATGGGGCATTCGGCGCAGCGTACCGCGGCGGTCAGGGCGATTTGCATGAGGTTGATCTGGATCAAAGAATTTGGCTGTGACCATCCTATGACATTCACCCATGGAAAATCTAGACCTACTCACCCGTTACGGTTTGTTCGACGCCAAGGTGCCGCGCTACACCAGCTATCCGCCGGCAAACCATTTTCAAACTGACGTGGGATTGCAGGCCCAGCGGGGCTGGCTGGCCGCCGTGCCCGATGGCAGCGAAATCTCGGTCTATATCCACATTCCGTTTTGCAGGCGATTGTGCTGGTTCTGCGCCTGCCGCACTCAGGGCACCAGCACGCTGGACCCGGTTGCGGGCTATATCACGCAGCTGGTCAAGGAAATCGGGACCGTTGCTGCCGCCTTGCCGGGCGGCGTGCGCATGTCGCGGCTGCATCTGGGGGGCGGGACGCCGACGATCCTGTCGCCGCACCTGATGAAACGGCTGCTGGCGGCGGTGTTCGGAGAATTCACCCCTGCCGCCGATTTCGAGTTTTCGGTCGAGATCGACCCGACCGATGCAGCACCCGATCTGCTGGCCGTGTTGTCAGATCATGGGTTGAACCGTGCAAGCATCGGGGTGCAGGATTTTGATCCGGTGGTGCAGGGGGCCATCGGACGACAGCAATCCTTTGCCCAGACGCGCGATGTGGTCGACTGGTTGCGCGATGCCGGTGTGCCCAGCCTGAACCTGGACCTGCTGTACGGCTTGCCGCACCAGACCGCCGTGACATTTGGTGAAACGATCACCCGTGTTCTGTCGCTGGAGCCTGACAGACTTGCGATCTATGGCTATGCTCATGTGCCGTGGATGTCCAAGCGGCAGGTGATGATCCGTGCGGCTGATCTGCCGGACCCATTGATGCGCCTATCGCTGTCAGAACAGGCCAGAACCCGGTTCGAGGAAATGGGGTTCCAGTCCATCGGTATCGACCACTTTGCACGGCCAGATGATTCGCTGGCGACGGCCGATGCGGCGGGCGTGCTGCGGCGCAATTTTCAGGGCTATACCGATGATGCCAGCCCCACGCTGATCGGGTTCGGTGCCTCTGCGATTTCGCGGTTTGCGCAGGGCTATGTGCAGAATGCGGTTGCCACCTCGGCCTATCACGGGCGGATCGAGGACACGGGGTTCGCAGGCAGCAAGGGTTTCGCGTTGACGCCCAGGGACCGTTTGATCGCCACGATGATCGAGGACCTGATGTGTCGGTTCAGGATCGATCTGCAAAGGCTGCACGCCAGTTTCCCCGACAGATGGTCGCAGATCGAAAACTATATTGCCGGGCTCATGAAACGGTTTCCAGATGTGCTGGAGCGTCGGTGCAACGTCGTCACGCTGCGGCCAGAGGCACGGATGCTTGTGCGTATCATCGCCCACGACATCGACGGTTTCCGCGCCGATCTGGTCGCGCATTCCGTCGCCGTCTGACCGGGGGCACGATGACACCCCGTCTTTCGTGATCGCACCAGCAGGGGACAGACCCGCATGACGCAGAACGCCACGACACCGCCCACCATCCGACCGGTTGTCTGGTCCGATTTCACGGCCAGTCTGGCGCTGGGCGTCCGAGATTTTCGGGCAGCCTTGTGGATCGACCTTTGCCTGGCCTGCGTCTTTGTGCTGGCCGGGCTGGGCATGGCGGCCGTTACGGTAATGACCGGACAGACGTTCTGGCTGGTGCTCGCGGTGCTGGGGTTTCCCATGGTGGGCACATTGGCTGCCGTCGGATTTTACGAGGTCAGCAGACAGCGCAGCCGCGACCTGCGCCCCGGACTGCGGCAGGTTGCCAGCCTGATCTGGGCGGCCCGGATCGGTCAGATACCGTGGCTCGCCGCGATCGTGGTGGTGATCTTCTTGTTCTGGTTTTTCATCGGGCACATGATCTTTGCCCTGTTTCTTGGACTTGCCCCGATGACGAACATTTCGACGTCACTCGCCGTTTTTCTGACGCCCTCTGGTTTGACCATGATCGCGGTCGGCACGTTGGTGGGGGCGATGTTTTCCGGGCTTGTCCTTGCGCTGAGCGTTCACGCAATGCCGATGCTGCTGGACCTTGATGTGGATTTCATAACCGCGATGCTGCGGTCGCTGTCTGCCGTTCTGCAACAGCCGATGGCCTATCTGGTCTGGGGCGCGTTCATCGGTGTCGTGACCCTGCTGTCGGCGCTGCCGGTCTTTCTGGGCCTGTTCGTGACGATGCCCATTCTGGGGCATGCGTCGTGGCACCTCTACCAGCGGCTTGTGTCCGACCCTTAGGCTGTCGCGAGGAACCGTTCGGTCGGGTTGCAGAATTCCATCGACACATCGAGATAGGCGTTCAGCGCCGTGTGCATCAGCCGGTCCGAGGGTTCGGCCGTGTTCAATTCGGTGGTCAGGAAATCACGCACCAGTGCGGCTGCCTGGCCCAATGTCGTCAGCCCCAGCGCCTGGGCAGAGCCGTGAACGTCGGACAGGATCGCCAGCGCGTCACGATAGGCCTTGGCCTCGAACAGCACTTCGAGGGCATCATGTCGCGCATAATAGTTCTGGATAAAGCGTTGCTGCATCCGACCCATGTAAACGGGGTTCACTGTCGTCTGTGTCATTACGCAATCCTCATTCTTTCGGCGGCTGAGGATATGTCTGGTCGGTGACTGGGGCGACAGTGTGATCCGATACGGGCAATTCAGAGGTTAATAAGGCATCCCGACATAGTTCTCGGAAAACACGGTTTGCGCATTGACTGAGGTTTGCAGGTTGCGCAATTCGCTGTCCTGGATCGCCTGGTCAAAGGATTCCTGTCCGGGAAAACGGTGCATGGTCGTCGTGAACCACCAGCTGAACCGGATCGCGTTCCACACCCGTTTGAGCGCGGTCTGGGAATAGGTCTCGATCCCGTGGTCATCGCCATCCCGGTAGTGACTGGTCAGCGCCTCGAACAGATAGTGCACGTCGGAAACGGCCAGATTCAGACCCTTGGCCCCCGTGGGCGGCACGATATGGGCCGCGTCCCCCACCAGAAATAGACGCCCCCATTTCATCGGGTCAGCCACGTAGGACCGCAGTGGCGCGATAGATTTTTCGATGGTCGGCCCAGTAATAAGCGCCTCGGCTGAGTCGTGCGGCAGTCGCCTGCGGAATTCATCCCAGAACGCATCGTCGGTCCATTTGTCCAAGGGATCATCGACGGGTGCCTGAATGTAGTAGCGGCTGCGCGTCGGGCTGCGCATCGAGGCCAGCGCAAAGCCACGCGGATGGTTGGCATAGATCAGTTCGTGACTGACAGGGGGCAGATCGGCCATGACGCCCAACCAGCCAAAGGGATAGACCCGTTCGAATTCGGTCAGAACATCCTTTGGGATGGCCTGCCGCGAAGGTCCGTGAGACCCGTCGCATCCCGCAACATAGTCGCAATCGATCCGGTGTGTCGTGCCATCCTTGACGTAGGTGACGTGGGGCGCGTCGGTATCAAGATCATGCAATTCGACCCCGTCGAGATCGTGTATCACGATTCCACCCGCCTTTTCGCGGGCATCATAGAGGTCGCGGGTCACTTCGGTCTGGCCATAGACCAGCACCTGTTTGCCGATCAGCGCGTCGAAATCGATGCGAAATCCGGTATTCTGCACAGCAAGGTAAGTGCCGGTGTGAGGTAACCCTTCAGCGTGGGCGCGGGTGGCGATCCCGGCCTTTTCCAACATGCCGACGGTGCCGGATTCCAGCACGCCGGCGCGGATGCGTGACAGCACATAGTCACGGCTGCGGCGTTCCAGCACGACCGTATCGATCCCGGCCCGGTCCAGCAGTTGCGACAACAGCAGACCGGACGGCCCGCCACCAATGATACAA
Source organism: Loktanella sp. DSM 29012 (assembly GCF_900110705.1). Lineage (GTDB taxonomy): Bacteria > Pseudomonadota > Alphaproteobacteria > Rhodobacterales > Rhodobacteraceae > Loktanella > Loktanella gaetbuli. The sequence goes on from NZ_FOEJ01000004.1 coordinate 378,665, forward strand.
ACCTGCGTGCGCATGATAGACACCTCCCCTGACTGGCTGGCACAATACATTCAGACATCGGCCATATCTGGCAGAATCGGGGCTTATACTTGACCAATGCAATCAAACTGCCGGACTACGCATTGTTTGGCGAACGTGCGATTTTTCCTGACGTTCTGCATGTCGAGGCCATCGTGGACCGCGCCGCGCAGCATGGTTGGCGCATTGCCAGCCACCGGCATCCCGGTCTTTTGCAGGTGCTCTACGTCAAGGCGGGAGAGGCGACACTGCATCTGGCGCATGGATCGGAAACGCTGACGCCACCGGTCGTGATCGTGCTGCCGCCGAATGCCGTGCATGGCTTTACCTTTGCTGCCGGGACCGTCGGGGTCGTCGTGTCCATTCCTACGACGCTACTGGACGACAGCGCCTTGCAGGTGGACCGCGTCCAGCAACGTGCGGCGACCGCGCGGATCACGGGGCTGATTGCGATCCTGCAGGACCGGCACGCGGACGCGGATGGTCCCCGTGATCCCAGTTTGCGCGCCCTCGCCGCGGCATTGATCTGGGAATGTGCCGAAGCAACACCAGCAGCGGGCAACACCGCGGACCTGTTCACGCGTTTCGAGGTAGCCTTGCGCAATCATGCCACCCAAGGGTGGGAGGTCGGCGATTACGCCCGCAGTTTGGGCGCGTCGGCCTCCAGTCTCAACAGGGTCGTGCGCGCCCGCGCCCAGATGTCCGTCATGGGGGCGGTGATGGCCTACCGGCTGGAACTGGCGTGCAAACGGCTGGCCTATACGCGCCAGCCGATTACCGTCATCGCATATGATCTGGGGTTTTCGGACCCCACACATTTTGCCCGCGCGTTCCGCAAGGGGATCGGCTGCACCCCGCGCGCCTATCGCAAGCGGTTTGAGGGCTAGCCGTGGTCAGGTCGTGACATCTGGTCCAGATTTGCCGGTGCGCGCGCGGATTCCGGCGATGTCCTCGGCTGCCAGAATGATCCAGCGCAATGCGTCCTGCGGGTCCTGATCGAAATTCGCAGGATCGGTTTCCAGCGATTCCAGATACAGCCGGATCGTCGCCCCAGATGTGCCGGTGCCTGACAACCGGATCACGAAACGCGCGCCACCGTCGAACAGGACACGGATACCCTGCTGTGCGCTGACCGATCCATCCACCGGATCGTGATAGGCATAATCGTCGGCCTCGCTGACGCGGTGACCCTGAATGGTCTGGCCGACGAGACCGTCCAACTTGCTGCGCAAATCGTCCATCATCGTGTTGGCGATGTCGCTGTCCACGGCCTCGTAATCGTGGCGGGAATAGTAGTTGCGCCCGTAGCTCTGCCAGTGGTCGCGCATGATTTCGGCAACGCTCATCTGGCGTTTCGCCAGTATGTTGAGCCACATCAGGATCGCCCATAGACCATCCTTCTCGCGCACATGGTCGGACCCGGTGCCAAACGATTCCTCGCCACACAGAGACACGCGCCCATCATCCATCAGGTTGCCAAAGAATTTCCAGCCCGTCGGGGTTTCAAAGCAGGCCAGTCCCATTTTTTCCGCGACACGGTCCACGGCGGCAGAGGTCGGCATGGACCGCGCGACCCCCTTGAGGCCCGCGGCATAGCCCTTGGCCAGATGCGCGTTGGCCGCCAGAACAGCCAGGCTGTCGGATGGGCTGACGTAGATGTTGGGGCCAACGACCATGTTGCGGTCGCCGTCGCCGTCGCTGGCGGCCCCGAAATCGGGCGCGTCGGGGCCGTTCATCGTGTCCATCAATTCGTGCGCCCAGGTGGGGTTGGGGTCCGGGTGCATGCCGCCGAAATCGGGCAGGGGGGTGCCGTGCACGACGCTCCCCGGTGCGGCCCCCAGACGGTTCTCCAGGATCTCTTGGCCATAGGGGCCGGTGATCGCGCACATGGCGTCGAACTGGATGCGGAACCCACCGGCAAACATGGCGCGGATTGCATCGAAATCGAACAGGGTTTCCATCAGCGCGGCGTAATCCGCGACGGGATCGACGACGGTGATTTCCATCCCCGCCAGTTCCGTGTCACCCACCGTGCTCAGGTCCACGTCCTGTGCCTCGACGATGTGGTATTCTTGGATGGTCTGGGTGCGTTCGAACATCGCGTTTGTAACGGATTCAGGGGCCGGGCCGCCGTTGGCCATGTTGAACTTGACGCCGAAATCTTCGTCCTCGCCGCCGGGGTTGTGGCTGGCGGACATGATGATGCCACCGTCGGTTTTATTCAGGCGGATCAGGTGGCTGGCCGCCGGGGTCGACAGCAGCGCATCGCGCCCGACGATCACATGGGTGGCACCATTGGCGGCCGCCATGCGCAGGATAACCTGTGCGGCGCGTTTATTGAAAAAACGCCCGTCGCCACCCAGCACAAAGGTTTTGCCCATGGCACCCCCGATCCCGTCGAAAATGCTTTGGACAAAGTTTTCAAGGTAATGCGGCTGCATGAAAACGCGGGTTTTCTTGCGCAGGCCAGAGGTTCCGGGCTTTTGCCCGTCGATGGGTGTCGTTGCAACGGTGTTCATGGGGTCCTCCTGTTACACAGGAAGCTAGATCAATCCGTCGTCCGAGCAAAGACACAGACCGAATCCGCTGCAACACGGAAGGTTTGTGTGGCGATGCACTGGGTGCCGTCCTCTGGGTTGGCTGTATCCAGGATCAGTTCCCAGGGGCTGTCCGTGCTGCAATCCGGCAGGGTGATGTCGATGGCCGGACCCGCGTTGAAGGTGATGAACACCACATCATGCGATGCCGCATAGTCGGGGGTGTCAGAGGCCGTGCGCATTTCGACAGACAAGGCGCGCCAGCGCGGATCGTCCCAGTCTTCTTGTGTCGGCGGGGTGCCGTCAGGTTTGCGCCAGAACAGATCGGGCATGCCGTCCTCTCGGCGTGGGCGAGAGTGCAGGAACCGCGTCTGCCGCAACACCGGGTGGTCGCGACGCAAGCGGGACAGCCGCGCGACATAATCCAGCAGATTTTGATCCAGACGGTCCCAGTTCAGCCAGCCCGTGTCGTTGTCCTGTGCAAAGGTGTTGTTGTTGCCCCACTGGCTGTTGCCGATCTCGTCCCCTCCCAGCAGGAACGGCGTGCCCTGCGACAGAAACACGGTGGCCAGCAGGTTGCGCTTGCGCTGGGCACGGGCGGACCGGATCGCGGGATCATCCGTCGGACCTTCGACACCCATGTTATCGGAATAATTGTCGTCCTTGCCGTCGCGATTGTCCTCGCCGTTGGCGGCGTTGTGCTTGACGTTGTAGGACACCAGATCATCCAGAACCATGCCGTCATGCACGGTCACAAAGTTGATCGAGGCAGTGGCTTTGCGGCCTGAATGATCGAACTGGCGGGCACTGCCGGCGACCCTTTTGGCCAGATTGGCGGTCAGGCCGGAATCGCCGCGCCAATATTTGCGCACACCGTCGCGGAACTTGTCGTTGAATTCCATGAAAGGGTGCGGAAACGCGCCCAACTGATAGCCGCCGGGCCCCAGGTCCCAGGGTTCGGTCACCAGTTTCACGCGGCTTAGCACCGGGTCCTGTCGCAACGCATCCAGGAACCCGCCCTCGCGGTCGAAACCGTCCTTTTCGCGGGCCAGCGCTGTCCCGAGATCGAACCGGAACCCGTCCACGTGCATCGTTTCGACCCAATAGCGCATGGAATCCATGATCATGCGCAGCACCATCGGGTGTTCGGTCCGCAGCGTGTTCCCGACGCCTGTATCGTTCACGTAGCCCCGACCGTCGTCGGTCAACCGGTAGTAGGATTTGTTGTCGAAACCACGAAACGACAGGGTCGGACCCATTTCGTTGCCTTCGGCGGTGTGGTTGTAAACCACGTCCATGATGACTTCGATGCCGGCCTTGTGGAACCGCCGGACCATGGTCTGAAATTCCCAGACACCTTCCTCGGTCATGTAGCGCGGTTCTGGCGCGAAAAATCCGATGCTGTTGTAGCCCCAGTAGTTGCGCAGTCCCTGCCGCACGAGAAAATGGTCGTCGACATAGGCCTGTGACGGCATCAGCTGGACGGTGGTCACGCCGATCTTGTTGAGGTGATCCAGCACGGGCTGGGACGCCATGCCCAGAAACTTGCCGCGCATGGCCGACGCGACGCCCGGCATGCGGGCGGTCATGCCTTTGACATGGGCCTCGTAGAGGACGGTATCGGTTGCGGCGATTTCAGGGGGCAGGTCGCGTCCCCAGTTGAACGACGGGTCCACCACGACGCTGCGCTGCGCTGCAAAGGCGCTGTCACGCGAGTCAAAGCTGAGATCGCCACGCGGACTGCCGACACGGTAGCCCATCAGCGCGTCGGACCATTTCAGTTTGCCGAACAGGCGTTTGGCATAGGGATCGATCAGCAGTTTGTTGTAATTGAACCTGTGCCCTTCTTCGGGGGCATAGGGCCCGTGCACCCGAAACCCGTATTTCGCACCCGGTGTCAGGCCCGCGACATGAACGTGCCAGACATCGCCGTCGCGTTCCAACAGCGGCAGGCGCGCGCGTTCCTTGCGCCCGTCATCGCTGAACAGGCACAGGTCGATGCGTTCGGCATGTTCGGAAAAGACGGCGAAATTCACGCCTGCCCCGTCGAATGTCGCGCCCAGCGGAAAGGGTTTGCCCGCCGTCAGTGGGTGGTCGCGCAGTTTCGTCGGGACAGACTGGTTAAGTTGGGCATTCAAACGGTTACGCCTTTGTACAAGTCAGCGTAGGCGGACGCAGAGGTCTGCCAACCTAGCGCCTGCGACATGCCCTTTTTCTGCAAGCCTGTCCACGTTTTCTTGTCCGAGTATAAGGCAATGAGGCGCATCAGGGCCTGACCGAAGGCCAGCGCGTCGATGGGATGGAATTGCAGGCCGGTCGCTGCCTTGTCCTGCAGGGCCATGGGGGTCGCATTGATGACAGTATCGGCCAGCCCACCCGTCAGGGCGACGACCGGTACGCAGCCATAGCGCAAACCATATAGCTGGGTCAGGCCACATGGTTCGAACCGCGACGGCACGAGAACCGCGTCGCCGCCTGCGAACATGCGGTGCGACAGGGCTTCGTCATAGCCGATGCGCAGACCGATCCGGCCAGGATGCGCCTTGGCCAGCGACTTGAGGTCGTTTTCGATCTGCGGGTCGCCTGATCCCAGCACCGCCAGACAGCCACCGCCGGCGATGAAATCAGGGATGGCGGCGACCAGCAGGTCCATGCCTTTTTGGTCGGTCAGACGACTGACAACGACGGCCAGCGGGCCGTCACAGCTCGCCAGTCCGAATTCTGCCATCAAGGCCGTCCGGTTGTGCTGTTTCCTGGCCAGCGACGCCTTGCCGTAAGTCTTGGAAATGTGGGGGTCTGTCTGGGGATCCCAGACAGTTTCGTCGACGCCGTTCAGGATGCCGTGGAAATCGGCGGCACGGTATTGCAGCAGACCTTCCAGCCCGAACCCGAATTCATGGCGCATCAGTTCGTCGGCGTAGGTGGGGCTGACGGTGGTGATCGCGTCGGCATGGGCCAGCCCGGCCTTGAGGCTGGACAGGTTGCCCCAGTATTCCAGGCTGTCGCTGTGGAACGCCTCGATCGGCAGGCGCAACGACCCCAGGGCCGCGGCCGGTGCCTCGCCGCGAAAAGCGATGTTGTGGATCGTGACGACCGATTTGGCCTGCGTGTCCACGCAAAGGTCCATATAGGCTGGTGCAAAACCTGCCTGCCAGTCATGGCAATGCAGGATATTCGGTGTCCAGCCATCGGTCGTCCCAGTCGCCGAGATCTGGGCGGCAACCCACGACAGCGCGGCGAACCGCTGCGGATTGTCGCCGAAATCATGCGGGTTGCCATAGGGCCCGCCAGCGCGCGCAAACAGATGCGGCGCATCCAGCAACATGATCGCAGCCCCGCCGATCTGGCCCAGCAACACGCAGGCCGGACCGCCGAACAGATCGCTGTCAGCCCAGACCTCGGTCACGGCACCCAGCTTGTCGATCAATCCGGGGTAGGCTGGCAACAACGTGCGCATGTCCCAGCCCAGCGGTGCGAGTGCTGCGGGCAGGGCACCGGCCACGTCTGCCAGGCCCCCTGTCTTGATCAGGGGAACGCATTCCGACGTGACCGATAAGACCCGACCACCCATGGGATCAGGACCGCGCGAGATAGGCGTCGATCATGGCCTTGGTGACCAGCACGACGCCTTTGTCAGTGACGCGGAAACCGTTTTCACGATCCTTTTCGGAATCGATGCCGATCTCCATGCCTTCGGGGATCTGCACACCGCGGTCGATCACGCAGTTGCGTAGCTCTGCCTTGCGGCCCACGTCCACATGCGGCAGCGCCACAACCCGGTTCAGCGAGGCATAGGAATGTGTTCGCACACCTGTGAACAGCAGCGATTCAGTCACTTCGGACCCCGAGATGATGCAGTTGCCAGACACCATCGACGACACCGCCGTCCCGCGACGGCCATCCTCGTTATGGATGAACTTTGCAGGTGGCACGCTTTCCGCGTAGGTCCAGATCGGCCATTCGTTGTCATAGAGGTCCAGCGGCGGGGTGAACAGCGTCAGGTCGATGTTGGCCTGCCAGAACGCATCCACGGTGCCCACGTCGCGCCAGTAGGGTTCGGTTTCCAGACCCGACATGATGCAGCTGTCCTGAAAACGGTGCGCCATGGCTTTGCCGTTCTTGACGATATGCGGGATGATGTCGTGGCCGAAGTCATGGCTGCTGTTGTCGTCGTGCATATCCTCGAGCAGCAAGGTCCGCAGGAACTGCCAGTCAAAGATGTAGATACCCATTGACCCCAGCGCGTGGTCGGGATCGCCGGGAATGGCGGGCGGATCAGCCGGCTTTTCGAGGAAATCGGTGATCTGCATCTGATCGTTCACATGCATCACACCCAGCGCAGTCGCTTCCATCCGGGGGACGGTCAGGCAGCCGATCGTCACATCCGCCTTGGTGTCGACATGCTGTTGCAGCATGACCTCGTAATCCATCTTGTAGATGTGGTCGCCTGCCAGGATGACAATATATTCAACGCCGTAGCTGTCGATGATGTCGATGTTCTGGGTGACGGCATCGGCCGTGCCGACGTACCATTTAGCTTCGTCCATCCGCTGCGACGCAGGCAGGATATCAAGGAATTCGTTGCGTTCCGCCCGCAGAAAGTTCCAGCCCCGCTGGCAATGCCGGATCAGGCTGTGCGCCTTGTACTGGGTGGCGATCGCCATCTTGCGCATGCCGGAATTCAGCGCGTTCGACAGTGCAAAGTCGACGATCCGGGTCTTGCCGCCGAAATAGACCGCCGGTTTGGCGCGGTTGTCGGTCAGTTCCTTGAGGCGGCTGCCACGCCCGCCGGCCAGCACGAATGCCAGCGCCTTGTTCGACAGTCTTGGATTGGCCTTGGGTTTCATTGGTCTCACTCCCTGGTGGCGGATGGTATTCAGTTGTCCTGGACAAAAATGACGGTGGACAGCGGCGGGATCGTGACCTCGGCGGAATGATCCTGCCCCATCCAGGCACGGGTTTCCGCGTCAACACCTCCCATGTTGCCGCGCCCGCCGCCACCGTAAGCTTCGGCGTCGGAATTCAGCGCCTCGCGCCAACGGCCCTTGGCGGGCAGGCCGATGCGATAGCCGGTGCGTTCGATCGGGGTCATGTTCATGACGACTACGACCTTTGGATCATCCACGCCGCCAATGCGCACGAATGCAAATACCGAGGCATCGGTATCGTTCGCCTCGAGCCATTGGAAACCGGACGGGCGCACGTCGTTGACGTGCAGCGCAGGGGTCGCGCGATACAGCGTGTTCAGGTCGCGCACCCACATCTGCACGCCCTTGTGGCGGCCATCATCGCATTCGTGCCAATCAAGGCTCTGGTTGTGGTTCCATTCCCTGGATTGCGCAAACTCTTGCCCCATGAACAGCAGCTTCTTGCCCGGGTGGGTCCACATGAACCCGTAGTAGGCCCGCAGGTTCGCGAATTTTTCCCACGCATTGCCGGGCATCTTGGTCAGCATGGAACCCTTGCCGTGCACCACCTCGTCGTGGCTGATGGGCAGCACGTAGTTTTCACCGAATGCGTAGTGCAGGCTGAATGTCATCTCGTGATGGTGGTGGCGGCGATGAATGGGGTCTTTTTCCATGTAACGCAGGCTGTCGTTCATCCAGCCCATGTTCCATTTGAACCCGAAACCCAGGCCGCCGTATTCGACGGGCCGCGACACACCGGGAAAGGCCGTGCTTTCCTCGGCCACGGTCATGATGCCGGGCACCTCGCCATAGGCCAGGGTGTTGGTGGTTTGCAGCAGCGCGATGGCCTCGTAATTTTCGCGCCCGCCGTCCTTGTTCGGGACCCATTCGTCATGTTTGCGGCTGTAGTCACGATAGAGCATGGATGCGACGGCATCCACGCGCAGCCCGTCCAGATGGTATTCTTCCAGCCAGTATAGCGCGTTTGACCGATAGTGGTTCGCGACCTCGGTGCGGCCGAAATTCGGGATCAGTGTGTTCCAGTCCTGATGGAAACCCTCGCGCGGGTCGGCATGTTCATACAGGTGCGTGCCGTCGAATTCGCTCAGTCCGTGCGCATCAATCGGGAAATGCCCGGGCACCCAGTCCAGCAGGACACCCAGCCCCTTGCGGTGGGCTGCGTTGACCAATGCGCGGAATTCATCGGGGGTGCCGTGGCGGATCGTGGGCGCATACAGTCCGACGGGTTGATAGCCCCAGCTGCCGTCAAAGGGATGTTCGCTGATCGGCATCAGCTCGATGTGGGTGAACCCCATCCAGACGGCGTAGTCGACCAGATCCTCGGCCAGTTCCAGATAGGACAGCGGGCGGTTGCCCGGCGCACGTTTCCAGCTGGCGAGGTTGACCTCGTAGATCGAAATGGGCGCGTCGATGTGTTGCAGATCGGCGCGGGTCTTTATCCAGTCGGCGTCGGACCATGCGGGATCGCGGATATCACGCACCACGGACCCGGTCGCCGGTGGATGTTCGGACCCGTAGCCGAACGGATCCGCCTTGAGGGGCAGATGTTCGCCGTTCGGCCCGATGATTTCGTATTTGTAGATTTCGCCCGTGCCGATCCCCGGCACAAACAGTTCCCAGACCCCGGATGCACCGATGGGGCGCATCGGCAAACGGCGCCCGTCCCAGACATTGAAATTGCCGACAACGGAAACACGCCGCGCATTCGGGGCCCAGACAGCAAAATGCGTGCCGTCGGTGCCTTCGTGCGTCATGACGTGGGCACCCAGTGCCTTCCACAAACGCTTGTAGCTGCCTTCGCCAAAGAAATAGATATCTTCATCGGTCAGCACCGGACCAAAGCGGTAGGGATAATCAAAGGACCACGTATAGCCGTCCGCCATCGCCTCGAGGCTGTAGGTTTCGGGCGGTTCGGTAAAGGCCGTGATGAACAGGCCGGGATGGTCGTCCAACCGGTCCAGTGCGATGCGTTTGTCTGCCGTGACGCAGGTGACCGATTCGGCACCGGGCACGAAAACCGTCAGCAGCCAGCCACCGTCACGCTGTTGCAGGCCAAGGGCATCGAAGGGAGACCGGCATTGACCCCAAACAATGTCACGGGCGGCATTGTAGTCGACAAGCGTTGTCGCGGATGGGGTTTTTGTGGCCGGCATGAAGAACCTCCGAAGTTAGTGTCAGCGCTAACAATACTGATCTGCGCCGTGATAGACAGCGACGTCTTCATCATTCGTTAAATATGTGGACCGAAACTGAGGATGGTAAAGCAAAATTCCGGGTGCGCCGCTGTGTTGCTGCGCCGCCATAGGGCGGCAGAACCTGAATCCGCTGCTAGTGCGACTCGGTTCACACTTCTATCACGTAACGATCCTCCCTGCAGAAGCGACACCATGAATTACACCCTGCACGCCTTGATCCTGTCCGCACTGACTTGTGCGACGCCAGCCTTGTCACAGGACCTTTTGCAGGACCGGCAGGGTATTGGAAACGGGCGGTTGTTCTCGAACGACGCGATCGGCGACGGCAGTGACCGCTGGCGCACAGGGTCCTATGTCTACAGCCATCTGCGTGCGCCGCGGCCGCATGATGGGGCGCTGCAACCCTTTGGTGATGTGCTGGAATACCGGTTGCGGGCTGAAATCATCGCGCCTGACAGCGGCACGCGCGGCAGGCCCTACGTCGGTCTGCTGTCCGCCGGGGCGCATACGCATTTCGACCTGTCAGGCACCGATGCCAGTGTGGGGGCCGATGTGGTCCTTGTCGGGCCGCAGACAGGCATGGACGATTTTCAGGAATTCTATCACGACACCTTTGGGCTTCAGGTGCCGCTGAACGATCCGCAACTCGACGATGATGTCTTTCTGGACGTCACTGGCGAATTGCGGCGGACCTACCAATTGGGCGATCAGGCGACGATCCGGCCTTTCGTCGAGGCAAAACTGGGGACCGAGGATATTGCCCGCATCGGTGCCGATCTGATTGTCGGGCGCGTGGGTCAGGACGATCTGCTGGTGCGGGACGTCGTTACGGGACAGCTGTATCCCGGGGCCATGGGAACGGGGTCCGGAGTTGGTTTTGTGCTGGGTGGTGACATCGCCAGCGTTGCCGGCAGCAATTTCCTGCCCGAGGACGAGGGGTACCACGCCAGTGACACGCGGTCCCGTGCCCGCGCGGGCGTCAACTGGCAGCCGCACCCGGGTCTGTCGCTGTTCTATGGGGCAACCTATCTGTCGCGCGAATTCGACGAACAGCCCGAGGGGCAGGTCGTGGGGTCTGTCAGGCTCAACTTTTCCTTCTGATACCGGATTGCCACAGTGCCGCACCGCCCACTTGATCGACAAGTGCGTGGCGGCTAACCTGACCTGTATCAGGACCGCGCGATCAACGATGCGGCCGATTGAGGCAAGGTAACAGGTATGAAAACGGGCTTTCGTGGCACGTTTGTCATTCCCTGGTCGCAAATGGAACTTGACGGGCTGCAATCGCCGCCGGTTGATCATGTGCGTGTTGGTGCGATCTGGTCGTGGACCGGTGTGCCGGTGCGTGTGGACGGCCCCAGTGCCGTTCTGCCGTTGGGACGATCAGAGGAACAGGCAGATTTGCGCAAGCGTGCGGCACCCACGGTGCGGCGCCTACTGGATGCAGCAGAGGTTGCGCCCGCGGCAGACATTCCGATCTTGCGCGATCCACTGTTCAAGACGTCGATGACGGTAACGGACGGCTACAAGGTGTGGGAAATCACGCTGATCCCGCGCGGGGCAGGGCGCAAGCCACTGGTCATGTTCCTGGACGATATTCCGCCGCGCCAGACCGAGCTGTGGATCGTGCGCCACGGCGTCGATGCGCGCCTGCGCGCCGAAGTGCAGAGCGTGCCGCGCGGGGTCATCTGCTTTACCCCCGGAACCATGATCCGCACACCCCATGGCCCGCGCGATGTCGCGTCATTGTCCGAAGGCGATGTGGTGCAGACCCAGGATAATGGACCTGCGGAAATCCTGTGGCTGGCGTCACGGCGGGTCAGCGGTGCGCGGATCAGGGCGGTCCCCGATCTCGCGCCCGTCAGGTTAAAGGCCGGGTCGCTGGACCGAGAGGTCCCGGACGAGGGGCTGCTGGTTTCCCCCGATCACCGGATGGTACTGCGTGGCCCGCAGGCCCGCGCGCTGTTCAACAGTGACGAGGTGCTCGTCGCGGCGCGGGACCTGATCAACGATCGGACGATCATGCGCGAACACGGGCATCGTGCGGTGACATATATCCATATGCTGCTGCCCCGTCATGAAATCGTCTTTGCCAATGGTGTCGCAACCGAGAGCTTTCATCCTGATAACACTCCGATGGGGGCGATGGATGATGGCGACAGGGACCGGCTGTTCGACCGCCTGCCGGACCTCGCGGTCGATACCGCGCTTTACGGCGATGCGGCCCGGCGATTGCTGACCCAAAGCGAGGCGGCCATCCTCAAGGCAGACACGGCCTGACCGTCAGGCCACATCGCCCGCATGCAACGCCAGAAAGTGTTTGGCATGGATCGGTATCGCGGCGGCCCCCATTTCGCGGGCTTGCGGTCCGATCGCACCTGCAACGACCTGCGGGACGTGCAGGCCCCGCGTGTCGAGCGTTTCCAGTTCCTGCCGCGCTCGCGCCACCAGTCCGTCGCGCACGCGACCGGGCATGGACCCGTCGATCACGATGGCTTCGAAATCGATGACGGAGCACACGCTCAGCGCGGCGAATGCCAGCTGCGTGCCGGTCTGTGCGATCCAGTCCTCGATGATGGGTCCGAACTGTGACCAGTCCGACTGGTCTTGCCAGATGGCCGAAGGGTCGCTGCCCGTGGCGCGAATCCGATCCTCCAGCAAATAGAGTGAGGCTGTATCGATCAGCTGCCGGGTCTCGCCGGTCGCGGTCCTGACGGGCAGCGATCCGAACGCACCGGCGTTGACGAAGGGGCCTTCGAAAACCGCATCGTTCAGCACCACGCCACCGCCGATAAAGGTGCCGACAAAGAAATAGGCGTAATGCGACCAAGCGCGGCCAGCACCATACAGATGTTCCGCCTGACTGGCTGCGGTCGCGTCGTTTTCGACAAAGACATCGAGGTCGCAGATCTGACCCAGACTGTCGGCGAAATCGAAATCGCGCCAGAGATCCAGATCACGTTGCGGGGCACCGATCGTGTCATGCCAGGCCCATATTTCATAGGGTTTCGCAATACCGATCCCTGCAATGCGGTCCCAGTCGCGCGATCCCAGTTGTGTCCGGATCTGCGTCAGCGCTTCGTCCAGGAATTTCATGATCGGCCCCGGTATGGGGTAGTCATAGCGCACGCTGCGGTTCAACAGAACTTCGCCCAGAATGTTGGTCAGCACGACAGTCGCGCTGCGGCGTCCGATCTTTACCCCGATCGAATAGGCACCGTTCTTGGACAATTCCATCGGGATCGACGGTTTGCCAACCCGGCCGCGCATCGGTTTCCCGCGCGTCAGCATGCCGTCTTGTTCCAGTTCGCGCAGGATTACAGAAACCGTCTGTGGTGACAGGGCGGTGACGCGCGATATTTCACTGCCTGGCATGGGCCCCTGTCGTGACAGCTTGGTGAGGATCAGTCGCTCATTGTGATCGCGCAAAGCGCTTTGGTTTCGTCCGGTCGTCTGAGCGCGTGAATCTTCATGAGTCATAATAATTCCCCCACCTGAAGGTATTGAGCAGTAAAATTAGTAAATCAAGTTGATTTATCCGTGTTGACGAATCGTCAACCATGCTCTTGAGTGGTGACAGTGGTGCGGATCATCCGGTCCGCATCAATGGCAAGGTAGCCTCATTCCTTGGGAGGGGAAGATGAAAAAACTGCTTACTGGAACTGCGCTTGCACTGCTGTCGACCACCAGCGTCGCCTATGCAGCAGCGCATGCTGAAACAACCGCATGCCTGATCACCAAGACGGACACGAACCCGTTCTTTGTGAAGATGCGCGAAGGTGCGACGGCCAAGGCCGAAGAACTGGGCATCAGCCTGATGACCTTTGCGGGCAAGGTCGACGGCGACAACGAAACGCAGGTCGCTGCTGTCGAAACCTGCATCGCCGACGGCGCATCCGGTATCCTGATCACGGCGTCCAACACTTCGGCCATCGTGCCCGTGCTGGAGCAGGCCAAAGAAGCCGGCATTCTGGTCATCGCACTGGACACGCCGCTGGACCCCGCCGATGCCGCACACGCGACATTCGCAACCGACAACTTCCTTGCAGGTGAACTGATCGGCCAGTGGGCTGCCGCCACGCTGGGCGACGAGGCTGCAAACGCCAAGATCGCGATGCTCGACCTCGACGTCAGCCAGCCGACCGTTGGTGTTCTGCGCGACCAGGGTTTCCTTCAGGGCTTTGGCATCGACATCATGGACCCCAACATGTGGGGCGATGAAACCGATCCGCGCATCGTCGGCAACGACGTGACGCAAGGCAACGAAGAAGGCGGTCGCCGCGCTATGGAAAACCTGCTGGCGCAGGATCCGGAGATCAACGTGGTCTACACCATCAACGAACCTGCCGCGGCTGGTGCATACGAGGCGCTGCGCGCCATCGGCCGTGAAAACGACGTGCTTATCGTGTCCGTCGACGGCGGTTGCCCCGGCGTGCAGAACGTCGCTGACGGCGTCATCGGCGCAACGGCCCAGCAGTATCCGCTGGACATGGCATCGCTGGGTATCGAGGCGATTGCCGCATTCGCAGCAGACGGCACCGTGCCGACACCGACCGAAGGCAAGGATTTCTTTGACACGGGCGTCAGCCTGGTCACTGGCGCGCCGGTTGACGGCGTCGACAGCATCGACGTTGCCGAAGGCACAGATCGTTGCTGGGGCTAAATCCCTAATCCGACATCCTGAAGCGGGCGGCCCTGTGCCGCCCGTTTTTCATCACGGGGAGAGCATGGAATGACCCAGACACAGGACTATGAGCAAAAAACCCGCGGCGGCAAGGCCGACACGCTGGCGCAATTCGAAGCGCCAAAGCGCAGTCCGCTGGGGCACCTTCAGCACATCTTGCACCAGACGCCGGCCATCGTGCCACTGGTGGTGCTGATCGTTGCAGTCATTGTTTTCGGCATCATCAATTCGAACTTCATGCGCGTCAGCACGCTGTCGACGATCTTCCAGCAGATCGGCATCGTTGGTGTGCTCGGCATCGCTCAAACGCTCGTCATCCTGACCGCAGGCATCGACCTGTCCGTTGGGGCGATGGCTGTGCTGATCACGGTTTTGATGGGACAGCTGACGTTCCGCTACGGCGTGCCCGGCGAGTTGTCGGTCATGATCGCGTTGATCGCCGGCACGGTCATGGGGTCGATCAACGGCTTCCTTGTGGCCAAGATGAAAATCCCGCCCTTTATCACCACGCTGGGGACATGGCAGATTTTCCTTGCGACCAACTACATTTTTTCGCGCAACGAAACGATCCGGTCGCGTGACATCGAGGAAACCGCCCCGATCATGCAGTTCTGGGGCAATACCTTCGAAATTTTTGACGCACGGGTGACCTTTGCCGTCGTTCTGCTGATCGTGCTGGTGGCTGTCATGGCCTATGTGCTGCGGTCGACGGCCTGGGGCCGCCACGTCTATGCCGTTGGTGACGACGCTGATGCCGCCGGTCTGGCGGGTGTGAAAACCGACATGATCCTCATTCAGGTCTATGCGCTGGCCGGATTGTTCTGCGCGATTGCGGCCTGGGTCATGGTGGGCCGGTTCGGGTCGATCACGCCTTCGGCCTCGACCGGTGTCCTGGGCAACATCCAGTCGATCACGGCCGTGGTGATCGGTGGCATCTCACTCTTTGGCGGACGCGGCAGCATCGTGGGCATGTTCCTGGGCGCGCTGATCGTCGGCGTGTTCGAAATGGGCCTGCGTATGGCGGGGGCTGACGCCCAATGGACCTACCTGCTGATCGGCGTGCTGATCATCGGTGCTGTCGCAATCGACCAATGGATCAGAAAGGTATCATCATGACCGATCCCATTCTCACTGGCCGCAATCTGGTCAAACGCTACGGGCGCGTCACGGCCCTGGATCACTGCGATTTCGAACTCTACCCGGGCGAAATCCTTGCCGTGATCGGTGACAACGGTGCGGGCAAGTCGACCTTGATCAAGGCGCTGTCCGGTGCCGTGGTCCCGGACGAGGGTGAGGTGCATCTGGACGGCAAGCGCGTGAATTTCGCGACGCCGCTGGATGCCCGCGAGGCTGGTATCGAAACGGTTTACCAGACGTTAGCAATGTCACCCGCATTGTCCATCACCGACAACCTGTTCATGGGGCGGGAACTGCGCAAGCCCGGCATCATGGGCAAGGTGTTCCGTCAGCTCGATAAACCCGCGATGGCGAAATTCGCCCGCGAAAAACTGTCCGAACTGGGCCTGATGACGATCCAGAACATCAATCAGGCGGTGGAAACACTGTCTGGTGGTCAACGTCAGGGTGTCGCTGTGGCGCGGGCCGCGGCCTTTGGCAGTCGCGTCATCATACTGGACGAACCGACGGCGGCATTGGGCGTCAAGGAAAGCCGCCGCGTGCTGGACCTGATCCAGGATGTGCGGTCGCGTGGCATTCCGATCATCCTGATCAGCCACAACATGCCCCATGTGTTCGAGGTCGCAGACCGTGTTCACGTTCACCGTCTTGGCAAGCGCCTGTGCGTCATTGATCCCAAAAACCATTCGATGTCGGACGCGGTGGCCTACATGACCGGTGCTGCCGAACCCGATGAGGCGTTGATCGGTGGCAAGGCGCACGCCTGATCCAAGCGATAGACGAACGTTAAAAAGGGCCGCTCGGATCGGGCGGCCCTTTTTGTTGATGTCACTCGGCCGCTTCGGCGTAGGCCTCGAGTGGCGGACAGGTGCACAACAAATTCCGGTCGCCATAGACATTGTCGACCCGGTTCACGGGTGGCCAGTATTTGTCGACGCGGAATGCGCCGGGTGGGAAGCACCCCTGTTCGCGGGTGTAGGGACGGTCCCAATCGCCCACCAGATCCTCGACCGTATGAGGCGCGTTTTTCAGCGGGTTGTTGACCGGGTCCATCTCGCCGCTGGCGACCATGTCGATTTCGGCACGGATCGCCAGCATCGCATCGCAGAACCGGTCCAGTTCTGCCTTGGTCTCGCTTTCCGTGGGTTCGATCATCAGCGTGCCTGTGACGGGCCAGCTCATCGTGGGGGCGTGGAACCCGCAGTCGACCAGACGTTTCGCGATATCGTCGACGGTGATCCCGTGTTCGGCAAAGGGCCGGGTGTCCAGAATGCACTCATGCGCCACGCGCCCGGATTTACCACGGTAGAGCACGTCAAACGCCCCCGACAGCCGTTCGGCCATATAGTTGGCGTTCAGGATCGCGACCCGCGTGGCCTGCGTCAGACCCGCGCCGCCCATCATCAGGCAATAGGCCCAGGAAATCGGCAGCAGCGACGGCGACCCATAGGCGGCAGCGGCCACAGCGCCTTCGCCCGTATTGGGGTCGCCGGGCAGGTGGTCGATCAGGTGCTCCTTGACGCCGATGGGGCCCATGCCGGGGCCTCCGCCGCCGTGGGGAATGCAAAACGTCTTGTGCAGGTTCAGGTGACTGACATCGCCCCCCAGATCGCCGGGGCGGGACAAGCCGACCATGGCGTTCATGTTGGCACCGTCGATATAAACCTGACCGCCATGCGCATGGGTGATGTCGCAGACCTCTTTCACCGTTTCCTCGAACACGCCGTGGGTGCTGGGATAGGTGATCATGCAGCCCGCAAGGTTTTCGGCGTGCAATTCGGCCTTGGCCCGGAAATCATCCAGATCAATGTCGCCGTTGTCCGCCGATTTGACGACGACGACCTTCCAGCCGACCATCTGAGCGCTGGCGGGGTTGGTGCCATGCGCGGACACGGGAATCAGGCAGACGTTGCGATGACCCTCGCCACGCGCCTTTTGCCAGCGCGCGATGGTCAACAGCCCCGCGTATTCGCCCTGTGCGCCGGAATTCGGCTGCATCGAAATGGCGGCATACCCGGTAATGTCGCACAGCTTTGCGCTGAGGTCCTCGATCATATGGGTATAACCCTGTGCCTGATCCTTGGGACAATAGGGATGCAGCAACGCGAATTCGGGCCAGGAAATCGGCATCATCTCGGCTGCGGCGTTCAGTTTCATCGTGCAGGACCCCAGCGGGATCATGGCACGGTCCAGCGCCAGATCACGGTCGGCCAGACGGCGCATGTAGCGCATCATTTCCGTTTCCGCCCGGTTCATGTGGAACACGGGGTGCGTCAGATAGGAGGTCTGGCGGATCATCGCATCTGGCATGCGGTAATCCGCCGTCAGATCGGTGTCGCGATCCTGAATGCCAAAGGCACGCCAGACCTGCCGGATCGTGGCCGGACGGCAGCGTTCATCCATTGCAATGCCGACCTTGGTCTTGCCCACGCGGCGCAGGTTGATGCCCTCGTTGACGGCCGCTTGCATCACCCCGCGCTGCAGGGCACCGACCTCGACCGTGATGGTGTCGAAAAACGCGTCCGGCTCGACCTTGAAGCCAGCGTCCTCGAGCCCGCGGGCAAGGCGCACCGTCTTGCGGTGAATGCGCTGCGCGATGGCTTTCAGTCCCTCGGGCCCGTGAAACACGGCGTAGAAGCCCGCCATCACCGCCAGCAGCGCCTGTGCCGTGCAGACATTCGAAGTCGCCTTTTCCCGGCGGATGTGCTGTTCGCGCGTTTGCAGCGACAAACGGTAGGCGCGGTTGCCATGGGCATCGACACTGACGCCGACAATCCGCCCCGGCATGCTGCGTGCATAGGCCTGTTTTGTGGCCATGTAGGCCGCATGCGGACCGCCGTAACCGACTGGCACGCCAAAGCGCTGGGTCGATCCGACAGCGATATCTGCCCCCATCGCGCCGGGCTCTTTCAGCAGGCACAGCGCCAGCGGGTCGGCCGTCACGATGCCAACCGCGTTTTCCGCGTGCAAGGCTGCCATTTGCGCTGTGAAATCCCGCACGTGACCGTGGGTTCCGGGATACTGGAAAATCGCACCGAAGACCGCCGTTGCATCCAGCGCATCGGGGTCACCGACGATCACATCGATCCCCAGCGGTTCGGCCCGCGTGCGGATCACGTTGATGTTCTGCGGGTGACAGTTTTCATCGACGAAAAACGCAGATGCCTTGGACTTGGCGACACGCTGCGCCATCGTCATCGCCTCGGCGCAGGCCGTGGCCTCGTCCAGCAGGGATGCGTTGGCGATTTCCAGACCCGTCAGGTCGCTGATCATGGTCTGATAATTCAGCAGCGCCTCCAGCCGGCCCTGAGAGATTTCAGGCTGGTAGGGCGTATAGGCCGTGTACCAGGCCGGGTTTTCCAGAATATTGCGCTGGATCGCCGGCGGCGTGACCGTGCCGTAGTAGCCTTGACCGATCAGGGACGTCAGCACGGTATTCTGTTTCGCGACCTGCTGCATGTGCCACAGCAGTTCGCTTTCCGATTTGGGTTTGCCGAATTCCAGCGGTTCGGCCTGCCGGATTCCCGCAGGCAGGGTTTCGTCGATCAGCGCATCCAGCGAGGGCGCGCCGACGGTCTGCAACATGGCTTCCATCTCTTCGGGTGAGGGGCCGATGTGACGGCGGTTCGCAAAGTCATAGGGCAGGTAGTCCGTCGGCGTGTAGGTCATGAATTCATCCTATCCGATCAGTTTCTTGTAGGCGGCCTCGTCGAGGTATTCGTCCAGCTGGGACATGTCCTCGACCGACATCTTGAAAAACCAGCCGTCGCCGATGGGATCATCGTTCACCAGGCCGGGGTTATCGTTCAGCGTGGTATTCACCTCGACGATTTCGCCCGATAGCGGGGCGAGGATGTCGGACGCGGCCTTGACCGATTCAATCACGACAGCCTCGTCGTCCTTGACGACCACGGCGCCTTCGTCCGGCAGTTCGACAAACACGATATCGCCCAGCTGCGTGGCGGCATGTTCGGTGATGCCGACCACGACAAGGTCATCCTCGACGCGCAGCCATTCGTGTTCTTCGGTGAATTTCAACATGGGGTCTGATCCTTTTCAGCGTTTGAAATTGGCGGGGGTAAACGGCATCGCGGCCACGGTGACGGGCAGGCGTTTGCCCCGCAGTTCCGCACATAGGGCCGTGCCGGGGGCGGCAAACCCCCGGTCGATCAGGGCCATGGCAACTGGCCGCTGAACCGTCGGCCCGAATCCGCCAGAGGTGATGCGCCCGATTGGTGTTTGCGCATCTGCATCGGCAAAGATCTCCACACCCTCGCGCATGGGCGCACGCCCGTCAGGCAGCAGACCGACCCGTGCCGTGGGCGGGGCGTCTGCCAGTTCGGCACCGATGATATCCGCGCCGGGATAGCCGCCTGCGCGCGCACCACCGGGGCGGCGGACCTTTTGGATCGCCCAGGTCAGGCCAGCGGCAACGGGCGTCGTGGTGTCGTCGATATCGTGGCCATACAGGCAAAGTCCGGCCTCCAGCCGCAGGCTGTCGCGGGCCCCCAGCCCGATGGGTGCCACATCGGGCAGGTCCAGCAACGCAACTGCAAGCGGTTCGGCCTGCGCGGCGGGCACCGAAATTTCATAGCCGTCCTCGCCGGTATAACCGGACCGTGACACCCAGCAGGTCACCCCGGCCAGTGCCATGTCGATCACGTCCATGAACCGCATGGAGCGGGCGGCGGGGTTCAGCGTGGCCAGGGCATTCTCTGCCAGCGGTCCTTGCAGCGCCAGCAGGGCGCGGTCCGTCACCTCTGTCAGTTTCACGCCGTCCGGCAGATGCGCACGGATATGGGCGATGTCGGCGGCCTTGCAGGCGGCGTTGACGACCATGAACACGCTGTCCCCACGCCGTGCCAGCATCAGGTCGTCGCGGATACCGCCTGCGTCGTTGGTCAGAAATCCATACCGCTGACGCCCATCCGCAAGGCCTGCAATATCAACGGGAATCAGCGACTCCAGCGCCTGTGCGACCGCCGCGTACGATGGTCCCGCGACCACGCATTGGCCCATATGGCTGACGTCGAACAATCCCGCCTTGGTTCGTGTGTGCAGGTGTTCGGGCAGAACGCCCGTGTATTGCACGGGCAGGTCGTACCCGGCAAAGCCGACGATCTTGCCCCCGAGGGCAACATGCAGATCAAAGAGCGGTGTCTTGCGGTTTTCGTCCAAAGCGGTCCTTTCGCCGTGGCGCGCACGGGCATCCTGGGCCGCGTACGCGACCTGATGCCCCCTCTGTCCGTTTGCCTGAGATCGCTATCCCGTCGGCGGGCACGAAAGGTGCCACTCTCCAGAGTGTTAAGACCCCTGTGGTCCTGTGGCCTGAGCGTTTCCGGGGCGGTTGCGCCTTCGGCACCGGGTGTTACCGGTTCTCCCACACGAGTCGTATGAAGGTTAGCCAGTTAGGCGGCTACCATCAAGCCATCGGCCTTGAGTTTCGCATGTGTCTCGTCCAGCGACTGCACGGCGCGGTCGATGAACTGGTCGATTTCCGCCTTGGTGATGACCAGTGGCGGTGAAATCACCATGCGGTCGCCCACGTGACGCATGACCAGGTTGTTGGCGAAACAGCGTTCGCGGCAGATGTACCCTGCCGTGCCCTCGTCGGATTTGAATTTCGCGCGTGCCGCCTTGTCAGGTGTCATGCGGATTGATCCCATCAGACCCACGATGCTGGCGTCACCGACCAGCGGGTGGTCGATCAGGCCTTCCCACTTTTCGCGCAGGTAGGGCGCTGCGACATTCGCCACGTGATCGACGATCTTTTCATCCTCGAGGATGCGGATGTTTTCCAGCGCAAGTGCGGCCGACAGCGGATGTGCCGCATAGGTGTAGCCGTGGTTGAATTCGCCCGCCTCGTTGATCGTGTTCGCCACGTCGTCCGACAGCAGCGATGCGCCAATGGGCGCGTAACCCGATGACATCCCCTTTGCGATGGTCATGATGTCGGGACGCAGATCCAGCGTCTGGCTGCCGAACCATTTGCCGGTGCGGCCAAAGCCTGTGATGACCTCATCCGCGATCAGCAGAACGTCGTAATGCGCGCAGATGCGCTGGATTTCAGGCCAGTAAGTTGCGGGCGGCACGATGACACCGCCAGATCCCTGGATCGGCTCCGCGATGAACGCCGCCACGTTGTCCTGACCCAACTCAAGTATCTTTTCCTCTAGCTGCTTGGCCCGTGCGAGCCCGAAATCTGCCGGATCGCTGTCGCCGCCCTGCATCCACCAGTCGGGCTGTTCGATATGTGCGACGTCGGGGATCGGCATGCCGCCCTGTGCGTGCATGAATTTCATGCCGCCCAGACTGCCTGATCCCATCGTGGACCCGTGATATCCATTCCAACGGCCAATCACGATACGCTTCGTCGGCTTGCCCTTGGCGGCCCAATAATGCCGCACAAGGCGCAGGTTGGTGTCATTCGCCTCTGACCCGGAATTGGCGAAATGCACATGGTTCAGGTCGCCGGGGGCAATCTGTGCCAGCTTGGCTGCCAATGTGACGGCCGGAACGTGCGTGGTTTGAAAGAACGTGTTGTAAAACGACAGTTGTTCGATCTGCCGCTTGGCGGCCTCGGCCATTTCGGGACGACCATAGCCGATGTTGACGCACCACAGCCCCGCCATCGCGTCCAGAATGCGATTGCCGTCGCTGTCGGTCAGCCACACGCCCTTGGCCGCCGTGATGACGCGCGCGCCTTTCTTGTTCAGCGCACTGCCATCGGTGAAAGGATGCATGTGATGAGCCGCATCCAGCGCCTGAAGCTCTTCGGTAGGCAGGTGATTCTCGAACATCGGGCGTCCTTTCACGGTCAAAGTCTGGCGTCACGATTGCGCCCGGCGCATGGTATTGGCAAGCGGATTTACACGATCGCCAGTCGGATCGCATAGGCGACGACGGTCAGGGCCGCCACCGAGGCGACCCAGATCGCGACAAACCATGCGACACGTTTCCAGGCCGGGCTCTTTGCCATCAGTGATAGCCTTCTTCGGGGTCGATCTTGCCGCGAAACACCCAATAGGCATAAGCCGTGTAGCCCAGGATGATCGGCACGAGGATGACCGTGCCCACCAGCGCGAACAGTAGACTGCTGTCAGGGGCGGCGGCCTCTCTGATCGTCAGGGCAGGGGGGATGATGTTTGGATAAAAGCTGATCCCGATCCCGATGAACGCCAGGACGAAAATGGCTTCGGCGGCAAAGAAGGGCGTCTTGTCCCGCCCGGTCGCCAAACCGTGAAACAGCAGGTAAATCGCGACGACCAAGGCGATGGGCACCGGCGAGGTATAAAGCGTGCCTGGCCAGTTGAACCAGCGGCCAAAGTATTCGGGGTCCTGAAATGGTGTCCAGACGCTGATGCCCGCCACGAATACCAGTGTGATGATCGCAAGCGGTTTGGCCAGATCGCGCATGCGGTGACTGACGCCGCCGCTGGTTTTCATCACCAGCCAGGTCGCCCCCAACAGCGCATAGCCGCAGACCACGGCCACACCGGTGGCGATCGAAAATGGCGTCAGCCAGTCCCACCAGCCGCCGCCATAGGCACGGCCGTCGACCTCGATCCCCTGGACCAGCGCACCCAGGGCGATGCCCTGGCACAGGGCCGCGACAGCAGAGCCGCCGCAGAACGCAGAGTCCCATACCCTGCGCCAGCGCACGGTTTTCCACCGGTATTCAAAGGCGACACCCCGAAACACCAGCGCCAGCAACATGATGATGATGGGCATGTAAAGCGCAGGCATGACGATGGCATAGGCCAGCGGAAACACGGCAAACAGACCGCCACCACCCAGCACCAGCCAGGTTTCGTTTCCGTCCCAGACGGGGGCGACGGAATTCATCATAACGTCCCGATCGCGGTCCGTATGGGCAAAGGGAAACAGAATACCCAACCCCAGATCAAAACCGTCAAGGATGACATAGACCAGAACCGCAAAGGCGATGATCCCCGCCCAGATGAACGACAGTTCAAAGATAACGTCAGGCATTGGTCATTCTCCCGGTGCGAGGTTGCCGCGGTCCACCTGCTGGACCGGCGTGATCCCGGCGGTGCGGGTCGGGCCGTTGTCTTCGAGGTTTTTGGGCGCGCCCACGTCCTTGCCCATCAGGCGCATGATGTAGAATGTGCCGGCCCCGAATACGAAGAAGTAAACCACGATGAAGGCGATCAACGATGCCGCGACGGCGGGTGCCGCGATGGGCGACAGGCTCTCGGATGTGCGCATCACGCCGTAGACGGTAAAGGGCTGGCGCCCGACCTCGGTGGTGATCCAGCCGGCCAGCACGGCGATGAAACCTGCAGGCCCCATCAACACGGCTGTCCTGTGCAGCAGGGTCGAATCGTACAGCCGCTTGCGATAGCGCTGCACACCGCCCCAGATACCCACGGCCAGCATCGCGAACCCGATGCCCACCATCACCCGAAAGCTGAAGAACACGATCGGCACGGGCGGTTCATCCGCGTCCGGAATCGTATCCAGACCGTCCAAGGGCGCATTCAGATCGTGTTTCAGGATCAGCGACGACAGCTTGGGGATCTCGACGGCATAGTCGATCCGCTTTTCCGCGGGGTTGGGGATGCCGAACAGGATCAGCGGCGCACCATCGGGGTGGCTGTCATAATGGCCTTCCATCGCCATCACCTTGGCCGGTTGGTGTTCCAGCGTGTTGATGCCGTGGAAATCACCCGCCGCAATCTGAAGCGGCGTGACAAGCAGCGCCATCCACATCGCCATGGAAAACATCTTGCGTGCGGCGGCGTCCGTGCGGTCCTTGAGTAGGTGCCAGGCACCCACGCCCGCCACCACAAAGGCGGTCGTCAGATATGCGGCCAGCACCATGTGCAGCAGGCGGTAAGGAAACGACGGGTTGAACACGATTTCCAGCCAGTTTTCCGGCACGAACTGGCCCAGCTCGTTGATGCTGTAGCCAGCGGGCGTCTGCATCCAGCTGTTCACACTCAGAATCCATGTGGCCGACATCAGCGTGCCAAACGCCACCATCGCCGTGGCAAACATATGAAGCCCGTTGCCAACGCGTTCACGCCCGAACAGCATGATGCCCAGGAAACCGGCCTCGAGGAAGAATGCCGACAGCACCTCATAGGCCATCAACGGCCCGAGCACGGGGCCGGTCCGGTCCGAAAATACCGCCCAGTTCGTGCCGAACTGGTAGGACATGACGATCCCCGATACGACGCCCATGCCGAATGCGACGGCGAAAATCTTTTTCCAGTAGTCGAACAGCGCCCGGTAGGTCGGGTTTCCCGTCCTGAGCCAAAGCGCGTTCAGCACCGCGAGGAAACTGGCCAGACCGATCGAAAAGGCGGGAAAGATGATGTGGAACGATACCGTGAATGCGAATTGCACCCGTGCGAGGATTTCTGCACTGAAACCTGACAGCATGATCTGTCCTTTCTGTTGGGAGCCGCAAGGCGGTCGCGGCCCATCCATGTCTGACGGCGATCGGATCGTTCAATGTCAGCCATGGTTCAGGTATCGCTACACCCGCTTTTGTGCCGCTGGCAAGTTTAGCATTGCTTAAACTGGTCCGCGTCGGGATAGTTCCGGGCGATGACGCAGCGGACCCCGTGACCCTGCGTCGCACCAAAGGGAGGGAATGAAATGAAAACGACACGCAGGTCACTGATGACTGCCGCGAGTGCGCTGGCCTTTGCCGCGCTGACCGCAACATCCGCCGTGGCGCAGGAGGTCACGCTGAAAATGCACCAGATGCTGCCGCAGCAGGCTGCGATCCCGTCGCAGATGCTGGAGGTCTGGGCCAACAACGTCGAAGAACAGAGCAACGGCGCGATCAAGGTCGACCGCTATCCTGCCATGCAGCTGGGGGGTGTTCCGCCAGAGCTGGTGGATCAGGTGCAGGACGGTGTGGCTGACGTGATCTGGACCGTCGTGGGCTATACGCCGGGCCGGTTCCCCGCCACCGAGGTGTTCGAGCTGCCGTTCTTTGTCGATGACGCCCGCGCTGCGACCTATGCCTACTGGACCATGTACGAAGAAAGCATGCGGGAAACCGATTTCCCCAACATGAAGATGTTGGCGACATTCGTGCACGGACCGGGCCTGTTCCACACCAAGGACCCTGTCGAAACGCCCGCTGACCTCGAAGGCATGAAAATCCGCGGTGGTTCGCGTCTTGTGAACCAGATGCTGGAACTGGTCGGTGCCACACCTGTCGGCATGCCCGTCCCCGGCGTGTCAGAGGCCCTGTCCAAGGGTGTGATCGACGGCACCACCCTGCCGTGGGAGGTAACGACCGCTGTGCGCAGCTCGGAGCTGGTGTCAAATCACACGTCATTCGAGGGGGCGGGCCTGTATACCCTGACGTTCATCGTGGCGATGAACCAAGGTGTCTATGACGGGCTGTCAGACGAACTAAAGGCCGTGATCGACAGCAATTCCGGTCTGGATTTTTCCATGCTGGGTGCTGACGTCATGCTGGACTTTGACGCACGCGGCATGACCATCGCAGAGGATCTGGGCAACAACTTCATAGAAATCGATGCGGCCACGGTCGAGGCAGAATGGGTCCCTGCGGTGCAGCCGATCTATGAAAGCTGGGTCGCCGACATGAACGAACGCGGCTATGACGGTCAGGCCCTGATCGACCGCGCGCGGGCACTGATGGACGAATACAAGGCAGCGAACTAAGTCAGCGCGCTGACAATGCGACGGGCGGCCGCCACACAGCGGCCGCCACTTTTATCCGGGGGGGGCGGTTTTGTACGGATTTTTCTATCGACTTTCGCTGGTCATGGCGTGGATCGGCGGTCTGGTCCTGACAGGTATCGTCATCCTGATCTGCGTCTCCGTGCTGGGACGCACCTTGAACGGCATGTTGCACGGCGACGTCGCCCAGTCGGTGATGCCCGCCCTTGCCGACTGGCTGATTGCGGCAGGCGTCGGTCCCGTGAACGGAGATTTCGAGCTGACGGAGGCGCTGGTCGCCTTTGCGATCTTTGCGTTTTTGCCGCTGTGCCAGATCACGGGCGGCCATGCCTCTGTCGACATCTTTACGCAGCGCATGTCACCGGGCATCAACCGCGCCTTGCGGGTCGCGATCGACACCGTGTTCGCCGCCGTGATGGTGCTGCTTGCGGTTCAGCTATACGCCGGGCTGCTGAGCAAGCTGTCCAGCGGGCAAACCACGTTTCTATTGGAATTCCCGGTATGGTGGGGCTACGCGCTGAGCCTTATCGGTGCTGTCATCGCAGCGATCGTATCGGTCTGGATCGCGGCCACCCGTGTGGCAGAGGTCGCCACCGGGCGTGACATCTTGCCCGCCGACCTGGGAGCAGACCATTGAGCGATACACTGATCGGCATTCTGTCGTTCCCGGTCCTGCTGGGGCTGATTTTCCTGCGGGTTCCCATCGGTTTGGCGATGTTTCTGGCCGGTTTGGTCGGACTTGTGCTGGTCACCGGCGACACGACGATCCCCCTCGCACGGTTGAAATCCGAAACCTACACGACCTTTGCCAGCTATTCGCTGTCGATCATTCCGATGTTCTTGCTGATGGGTCACTTCGCGACCCTCGGCGGCATGTCACAGGCCTTGTTCAAGGCCGCTGAGGGCTGGCTGGGCCACCGCAAGGGCGGTGTCGCCATGGCCGCGGTCGGGGCCTGCGCGGGTTTTGGCGCGATCTGCGGATCGTCATTGGCGACGGCGGCCACCATGTCGCGCGTCGCGCTGCCGGAAATGCGCCGCTACGGCTATGCCGGTGGGTTTTCGACGGCCACGCTGGCAGCCGGTGGCACGTTGGGCATCCTGATCCCGCCGTCGGTCGTGCTGGTAATCTATGCCATCCTGACGGAACAGAATATCGCTAAACTGTTTCTCGCGGCCTTTATCCCCGGCATCATCGCGGCCTTGGGTTATGTCGCCGTCATTTCGATCTATGTCCGGCTGTATCCAGAGGCGGCGGGCACGCGGCCGCGGGTCAATTACGCCGACCGGATGCGCGCACTCGCGGCGGTCTGGCCCGTCCTTCTTGTCTTTGGCCTCGTCGTCGGGGGTATTTATGCAGGCTGGTTCACCCCGACCGAAGGTGCCGCAGTCGGTGCGATGGGCACCGGGATCATTGCATGGGTCAATGGTGGCCTGTCATGGGCGACATTGGGCGAATCCTTTACCGTAACGGCGAAATCCACGGCGATGATCTTTTTCATCGTGTTGGGGGCTGCGTTCTACAACGGGTTTCTGGCCCTGACACAGGTACCGCAGGAAATCGCGGGTTGGGTTGTGGGGCAGGGGTTTTCGCCATGGGTCGTGCTGGCGTTCATCCTCGTGTTCTACCTGCTGCTGGGCTGTCTGATGGACAGCCTGTCGATGATCCTGCTGACGATCCCGATCTTTTGGCCGGTCATGCAGGGGCTCGATTTCGGGTTCGTGTCCTTGATCGAGCTACAAGGCAGCAAGCTGGCGGAACTGATCGCCAGCGGGGCAGAGGTCGCACCGGCCCTGCTGGCCGAGGCGCAGGCCAGTCTCGCGCAGGGCATCGAGCTGACCCGCGACCAGCTGCGCGAACTGGGTATCCGGGGCGCGACCGAAGGCGCGCTGGACCGCATCAACACCGAACGCGTTGCGATCTGGTTCGGCATTCTGGTCCTGATCGTGGTCGAGGTCGGCCTGATCACACCGCCCGTGGGCATGAACCTGTTCATCATCAACGCGATGGACCGCGACACACCGATGAGCGAGACCTACCGCGCGGTGCTGTTTTTCGTCGGGTCCGACATCCTGCGGGTAATCGTGCTGGCGGCGTTCCCGATCATTACGCTGGTGCTGATTCCGTTCTAGGCGGGATCAATCCGGGCCGCGTCCCGCAAGGTCTGGCCAACCTGCGTCAGGGCGGCCCCCAGTGCGGATGATTGCCGCCAGACCATGCCGACGGTGCGGCGCGGCTGCGATCCGGGGAAACGGGCGATGGACACAGGCGCCGAGGCCGTTTCGACGGCAACGGCCATGTCGGGGATCAGCGTCACGCCGATCCCCGAACCCACCATCTGCACCAGCGTCGACAGGGTCGACCCGTCCAGCATTTCCTTGGGCTGGGTATCGGGCATCTGGCAAAAGGACAGCGCCTGATCGCGGAAACAATGGCCTTCTTCCAGCAACAACAGCCGCATTTCGCGCAGCGCCGCAGGCGACGGAATCGGGCTGTCCGCATCGGCGCGTGGCCGCACGAGCACGAACTCCTCCTCCAGCAGCGTCATTTCCGTCAGTGCGGGTTCCGAGATCGGCAGTGCCACGATCGCGGCATCCAGACGACCCGCGTCCAGATCGTCCAGCAGGGTTTGGGTGACGGATTCGCGCAACCGCAGATCCAGCCCCGGATGCGTCTGACCCAGTGCTGCGATGACACGCGGCAGCAGATAGGGGGCGATCGTTGGAATGATTCCCAACCGCAGCCGGGTCAGCGCCCCGCCTTGGGTCAATCGCGCCAGATCCGTCACCTCGTCCACCGCCCGCAGGATTTCGCGCGCGCGCGGCGCAAAGACCTCTCCAAAAGGGGTCAGTCGGACCTGCCGCGCAGACCGTTCGAACAGGAGGGTGCCCAGCGAATCTTCCAGTTCCTTGATCTGCATGGACAAGGCAGGTTGACTGATCGCCACCACGGCGGCGGCCCGTCCGAAATGACCTTGCGCGGCAAGTGCCTCGAAATATCGAAGCTGTTTCAGGGTAAGAGCTGACATCAGGAAAACCTATCGAAGCGATTAGAAAATACAACTTCATCTAATCGTTTTGTCAGTCTAGAACAATTCCAGATTCCGATAGCAGAGGAGCTGATCATGGACGGCAATCCCAAGGGCGATATCCGCAACTGTCCCGTTGCAGGGCACGCCCGCCCGCATGCGCGCAACAATTCCCGTGGCAACCGTGACTGGTGGCCAAACCAGCTGAACCTGAAAATCCTGTCGCAGAATACGCCGCAGGTCAGCCCGATGGAACCGGATTTCAACTATGCCGAGGCATTCGAGGCGCTGGACAAGGACGCCCTGTGGAAGGACCTCGAGGCACTGATGACCGACAGTCAGGACTGGTGGCCTGCCGATTATGGCCACTATGGTCCGTTCTTTATCCGCATGGCATGGCATAGCGCCGGCACCTACCGCACCGCCGACGGTCGCGGTGGTTCGACGTCCGGCAGCCAGCGTTTCGCTCCGCTGAACAGCTGGCCCGACAACGTGAACCTGGACAAGGCGCGCCGCCTGCTGTGGCCGATCAAGCAGAAATACGGTGACGCGATCAGCTGGGCCGACCTGATGATCCTGACCGGGAACGTCGCGCTGGAAACCATGGGTTTCAAGACCTTTGGCTTTGCCGGTGGCCGCGAGGACATCTGGGAACCCGAAGAGGACATCTACTGGGGACAAGAGGACGAATGGCTTGCCCCGTCCGACAACCCGCTGAGCCGTTATTCCGGCGAACGCGAGCTGGAAAACCCGCTGGCCGCCGTGCAGATGGGTCTGATCTACGTCAACCCCGAAGGCCCGGACGGAAACCCCGATCCGCAGGCCTCTGCCCACGACATCCGTGACACATTCGCCCGGATGGCGATGAATGACGAAGAAACCGTGGCACTGGTCGCAGGCGGTCACACCTTTGGCAAAACCCACGGCGCGGGTGATCCCACGCTGATCGGCGCAGAGCCAGAGGGTGCTGGCATCGCCTCGCAGGGCTTTGGCTGGGCAAGCGGTTTCAACTCGGGCAAGGGCGTCGACACCATTTCGTCCGGGCTCGAGGGCGCATGGACGGCGACACCGATCACCTGGGACAACAGCTATTTCGATACTTTGCTGAACCATGAGTGGGAACTGACGACATCCCCCGCGGGTGCGAAACAGTGGACCCCCAAGGATGGTGCATTGGCAGGGACCGTGCCGGATGCGCATGACCCGTCCAAGACACACGCGCCGATGATGGCGACCTCTGACCTCGCGCTCAAGGTTGATCCTATCTACCGCGAGATCTCGGAGCGGTTCCACAAGAACCCCGACCAGTTCGCAGACGCCTTTGCCCGCGCCTGGTTCAAATTGTGCCACCGCGACATGGGCCCCAAGGACACATACCTTGGCCCTTGGGTGCCGCAAGAGGACCTGCTGTGGCAGGACCCGATTCCGGCACGCGATC
Organism: Loktanella sp. DSM 29012; assembly: GCF_900110705.1. GTDB lineage: Bacteria > Pseudomonadota > Alphaproteobacteria > Rhodobacterales > Rhodobacteraceae > Loktanella > Loktanella gaetbuli. Next base: position 409,320 of record NZ_FOEJ01000004.1, read on the forward strand.
ACGATCTGGTCGACGATGCGGATATCGCCGACCTCAAGGCCAAGCTGCTGGACAGCGGCCTGACGGTCTCGGAATTGGTCACGACTGCATGGGCCAGCGCATCCACGTTCCGCGGGTCCGACTGCCGGGGTGGTGCCAATGGTGCGCGCATCCGTCTGGCCCCGATGAACGGCTGGGACGTGAACGAGCCCGATACGCTGGGTGACCGGCTGGCCAAGCTGGAGGCGGTTCAAACCGCGTTCAACGACGCCCAGACCGGGAACAAGCGCGTGTCACTGGCCGATATCATCGTGCTGGGCGGTGTCGCCGCTGTGGAAAAGGCCGCCCACGAAGGTGGCCAGGACATCACGGTGCCCTTTACGCCGGGCCGGATGGACGCAAGCCAGGATCAGACGGATGTCGAATCCGTCGATGTTCTGGAACCGCAGGCGGATGGTTTCCGCAACTATCTGCAAAAGGACTTTACCGCGACGCCGGGCGAGCTGCTGGTCGACAAGGCTCAGTTGCTGACGTTGACAGCGCCAGAAATGACGGTGCTGGTCGGTGGTCTGCGCGTTCTGGGTGCGAACTACGGCAGCACCGATCATGGTGTGTTCACCGACCGTCCCGGCACGCTGAGCAATGACTTCTTTGTCAACTTGCTGAGCATGTCGAACGAATGGAAGGCCGTCGATGAATACGAAGGCACGTTCGAAGGCCGCGACCGTGCAACTGGTCAGGTGAAATGGACTGGCACGCAGGTTGATCTGCTGTTCGGCTCAAACAGCCAGTTGCGCGCATTGTCCGAAACCTATGCCTGCGACAACGCCCGTTTCGTCAAGGCATTCGTCCGGGCCTTTGCCAAGGTGATGGATCTGGATCGTTTCGACGTCTGATCGGCACCATATTGCGCACAGGATACGCCGCCGGAGCAATCCGGCGGCGTATCGCGTTTCGGGATCAGGCGATCACGTGCCAGGGTGCAGGGTATCGTACCTCTTGCAGGTTGGTGCCTGCGCCGATCCGGTCGATCACGGCGAACAGGCCCGGCGCGTGCAAGGGTGTCAGCACGCCGTGCCACGTGCCCTTGTGAAAATTGATTGCCTGTCCGGGTCCGACCAGAAATGCCAACGGGTCGCCCGGTCGGCCACCTGCGTCCGGGGCTACAATGACCAGCCAGGGGTTCTGGTGCATCGGAACAAAGGCCTGCGACCCCTTTGGGTGGCGTTCCACCAGATCAAAGGCATAGGGCAGGCTGCGCGGTACTGCGTCAAAAATACTGATACCTGCGCGACCATCCGCGAAATCCAGTGCCGCACGGTCGTGATAGCGGCCGCACAGGTCAGCGTTGATCAGCTTGTCCGGTGCACCGGTGGCATCGAGCACATCCCCGAACGGGGCAAAGGCTGCGGCGGTCAGTGGCTGGGCCAGAAGTGTCTGTGTCATGGCCCATGGGTGATCATTGGTCGCGCAGCTGTCAACTGTCCCGTGCTTGCCCCGCATCCGTGCGGCGGGCAAACTGTCGCGATGACAAAGGCTTCTGACAGGTTGGACGCGGCGTGTTGATCGTCACCCATGACACGATCCGTAATCCGTCTGTGCTGAAGGTGCGGCAATTACCGCGCAAGTTCTTTGGCCGCGCGACGGTCTGGCCGCGCGGTATGGGGCCTGGATTGTTTTTGCGGATCATCGTGGAATTCCAGATCCTGCGATATTTTCTGACGCTCACCCCGCTGGTCGTGGTGGCCTTGATCTGGAACGGTGCGGCCCTGCCGCTGTCGCAGGCGCCAGTGCTGATGCTGATTTTGATCTGGTGGCTGGAAACCCGCGTCTTGCGTGTGCCGGCGTCGCGTCGCGCGCGGCTGATCGATCCGGCAGCGGCAGACCGGGGGCTGGATGCGTTGCGCGCCCAGGCACGTGCGGTCCTGACCCGGATCGCGGCCCATCGCGGGTTGAAACAGGGCGAATTGCATCTGGTGATCGAACAATCCGACCTGTGGACAGCGCCTCCGCTGACCTATGTTTCGGTGCAGTGGGACAAGGGGCCAGAGGTGCTGTCGCTGACCCCGACCGAAATGCAGATCCTGCGCGACGGTCTGTTTCAGGGCGATCTGTCCGAACGCAGGTTGCAACGCATCAACCAAAGCCAGAACCAGTTCCTGCGCGACATCACCTTTGACGCGAAGGGCGTCTCGGCGCATGCGCGACTGGCGGCGGCGTTAGGCTGACAAATCGATGACCTGCCCGAAGGTTGGCATCAGATCGCCCGGTTGCGGCACCGCCCAGAACACTTTCAGACCCTTGGGCGCAGGCCCCGTCGGGCCGTCGAGGTCCGTCAGGATCACCAGTGCTGTGGCACCATCCGTTTGCGCCGCTGCGATGACAGGCTGAAAATCAGTGCCACCGCCACGCGGCAGATCGGGAAGGGGTACGGTCTGCGCCGCGGCGTCGATCCGGCTGACAGATCGCACCGCTTCGTCAAAGATGATCAGTACTACCTCGGCCCGCAGGCGACGGGTGATGCCCAGCACCTCTGCCCAGAACATCGCCAGCCGTGCATCATCGATGCTGCCAGAGGCATCGACGGCGACCGCGATGCGCGGCACGTCGGTAAATGGCCTGTGGCCCGCCTGAAACCCTGGCTGCCGTGTTGCATCGGCCCGCGCTTGTGCGGTGCCTGCGATCCAGCGCCGGGTCGGACGCATCGGGCTGGTCTGGGGGGCAACCGTGATGGCCGCCGTCAGCAGGCGGCGCAAGACAATTTCCCACGGGGTACGCGGTGCGGGGATGTCTGCGATGCGGTGACCGATCAGTCCAAGACCACGGCCAGCGGTGCGACCCGCCTGCAAGGCCCGTGCCATGTGCTGTGCCCATGCGGCGGCCTGTTCGCGGTCCCCGCCTTGCTGGTCGTCCGCGCCGTCGCCGGGGCGGATGTCCCCTGCAAAGGCCTGTTGTCTGGCATAGGCGCGGGCGTCACCTGCGGCACGTTTGTCACCGATGGCCCCCATGATCGTGAAATACAGCCGGTCGCTGTCCCAATCGGCCAATGCCTGTGGCCCGCTTACCTCTTGGCCGATGCTGTCCAGAAGGCCGGTCAGCGTCACGGCGGGACGCGGCAGCGCATGGTCTGATTGCAACAGCGCCTCGTTCACCAGCGCATCGGCGCAGAGCTGCCAGAGTTGCGAATCGAAGGTGTCCCCAAGCCTGCGCCTGAGATCGTTCAGCCGCGCAGAGTGGCGCAAGGCCACATGCAGGATATGGTGCGCGGCAAGCCCCATCTGTTCGGGGCGTGATAGCGCGGCAAAATCGGGTCCATAGGTGATGGTCGTGCCAGCAGTTGCCGTCGTGTCGCCGTCGCGGTGGTCGCACCACAGCGACAAGGCGGCCAGCGCCGGATCGGCCTCGGCCAATGCGGTCAGGGCTGCGGTTGCGCGGCTGGAATGGCGGTTCACGATGCGTCGCGGCGTGCGAGATAGTCCGCATAGGCCGCCGAATCGCGGAATGCCTCTTGCCAGCCCTGGGCCAGCGCGCGGTCGATCAGCAGCTCGAATCCGTAGGTCGTCAGTTCGCGCGTCGGCAGCGTGGCAAAATGTTCATCCCGCGCGGCGAGGTCCATGATTCCGGCCATGACCGTGATCACGGCAGGCATGTTGTCACGGTCCGCCAGGGCAATGAGCGCATAGGTCAGTGCCGTCAGTCCATGCAGGCTGCGCGGGTAGAGGTCCGCGCGTTCGGCCGGTGTCGCCTCGATCATGGCCTGTGCCTGAACGGTGCTTGCGATGTCGCGCGCGATCAGGGTGAATTCGGCGGCTACTGCGTCGCCCACCGTGCCTGCGATCAGCGTGTCGCGCAGGGATGCGTCATCAATGGCATGCAGCAGGGTGCTGACCCGCGCCCAACTGCGCGGTGTCGCCGCGATCATCGCCCCGCGGCGCAGGCAATCCTCGGTCGTGTCCAGCAGATCCGGGCGCGTGCGGATAAAGGCGATGACGCTGGGATGCAGGCCGCGCGGCACCGCATAGCGGGTGATCCAGTCGCCGGCCTCGGCCCGCAAGGACAGATGGATCAGCCGGTCGGACAGGGCCGTGCCCATGTCATAGGCGATGGCACCATCCTCGACGGCATTGCCGGCGGCCACGATGAACGTGCTGTCCGGCAGGGCGAATTGACCAACGCGCCGTTCCTGTAGCAGGCCATAGACGGTGGGTTGCAGCGCGGGGGCGGCGGCAGTGAGTTCGTCCAGAAACAGGATCGCCGGCCGATTGGGGTCGCTGGGCAGGTCCTGGGGCGGATACCAGACGGTGCGCTTGCTGTCGTGGTCATAGAACGGAAGGCCACGCAGATCGGCGGGTTCGATCGTGGTCAGTCGCAGGTCGAACAACTGGCTGCCTGTCTCTGCCGCGAGCTGGGTGACGATCTCGGTTTTGCCGATACCGGGACGACCGTGCAGCATCCAGCTTGCGGTCATTTGTCCTGCGGTTTGCGCGGCAAAGCCCGCGCGCAGGGCGTCCAGTGCCTGACCTGCTGAAATTGTCTGCGTATTGATCGACATGGCGCGTCCTCCTGGCCGACAACATAGGGCGCGGGGGCCTAGCGGGCGAGGACCAGTTCCGCGCGCAGACCGCCCAGGCTGTCCGATTCCGTCAGGCGCAGGACGCCACCGTGACTGCGGGCGATGTCCGACACGATGGCAAGGCCCAGGCCCACGCCAGTGCCAGTATCCTGATTTCGGGCAGGGTCGAGCCGGGTAAACGGGCGCACGGCCTCTTCGCGGCGATCGACTGGGATACCGGGGCCATCGTCATCGACGACAAAACGGACCGCGCGGTCGGTCACATAAACCGAGATTTCGGCGCGGCTACCATAGCGCAGCGCGTTGTTGCACAGATTGTCCAGGGCCCGGCGAATCGCCACCTCGCGCAGGGGGACGGGGGCATCGGGTCCCGACAGCGTGCCTAGAAACAGCTGTCCCCGCGCGCGCTGAAAATCACCGTGAATGTCGCGCACCAGTTGCTGCGGTGACACGCGGACCAGCGCATCGCCATGATCTGACCGGGCAAAATCGAGAAAGGCGTCAAGCTGGCGCTGCATGTCGTCGACATCCTGCAGCAGCGGTGCGGCGTCATCCTCATCCAGCAGGGATAGGCCCAGCCGCAAGCGCGTCAGCGGCGTGCGCAGATCGTGGCTGACGCCCGACAACATCATGGTGCGCGACTGGATCTGCCGTTCCAGACGATTGCGCATGTCGAGAAAGGCCATGCCCGCGGCGCGGACTTCGGTCGCGCCAGAAGGGTGGTAGTGGGTGATCCGGCCCTTGCCATAGTCGGTGGCGGCCACGGCCATCCGCTGGATCGGGCGCAGTTGGTTGCGCAGGAAAACAAAGGAGATCGCAGTCAGGATGACCCCCAGAACCACCATGATCACCAAGAGCTGATGGGGGTTGGACGCGGACACGCGCCTGCGGTTGACCTCGATCTGCATCGGGCCGTGGCGCGTGTCGATCCAGATCCGGACGAAGTCCTTGTCGATCATCGAAATCGCGTCGATCTGCGGGATACGAAATCGCAGGCGGGCTGCGACTGCGTCGGCGGTGAAATCGCTCCATGTGCGGGCGCGGGTCTGGCCGGGAATTGCGGCAGGCCAGCTGACGGCCAGTTGCAACGGGTCAGCGATATCCGCGACCCTTGATCGGGCGGTATCGGCGTCCGGGGCCTGATTGGCTGTCTCGATCAGGAATTGCAGTTCAATGCTGACCGCGTCCGTCATCTGTTCGGTGACACCGTCGAAATGGCGGTTGATGAACAGGATCGACACCCCCAGCTGAAGCAGCAGGATCGGCAGGATCAGGATCAGCAGCGCGCGGGTATAAAGGCCGCGCGGCAGATAGGGTTTGAGCCATGCGAGGAACATGGCAATAACACTAGCGACGCGGCAGCATGGGGGAAAGCGATGAAAGAGTTCGATCCGATACCGGGCGAGGCCGTGCGCCTGGGGCCCGGCCTGCGGCGTGTTCTGGCCCCCAATCCGTCACCCATGACCTATCGCGGGACGAATACCTATCTGTTGGGCGACGCTGACCTCGTGGTGGTTGACCCCGGCCCGGATGACGCGGCGCATCTGGCGGCACTGACGGATGCCATCGGTGCAGCACAGGTCAGCCATATCCTTGTGACCCACGCGCATCTGGATCATTCGCCGCTGGCCGCACGACTGGCCGCCCGGACGGGTGCGCCTGTGCTGGCCTATGGTCCCAGCGACGCAGGGCGCAGTGCCGTGATGCAGGATCTGGTCGCGCAGGGCTATGCAGGTGGTGGCGAGGGGGTGGATACGCGTTTTGCGCCCGATGTGACGGTTGGCGATGGCGCGGTCATCGAAACACCGGCAGGCGCTGTTCATGTCCTGCACACGCCGGGGCATATGGGCAATCATATCTGCCTCAAGTGGGGGGATGCCGTTTTTTCCGGTGATCTGGTGATGGAATGGGCAACGTCGCTCGTGTCGCCGCCCGACGGCGATGTCAGCGATTTCATCGCGTCCTGCCGGCGGTTGCGGGCATGGGGCGGTGCGGTCCTGTATCCCGGACATGGGGCACCGGTGGACGATCCTGCGGCCCGGATCGACTGGTTGATTGCGCACCGTACGGAACGCCGCGCGGCCGTGCTGGGTGTCTTGTCCCATACACCGACTGGAATTTCGCAGATCACCGCCGCTGTCTATCGGGATGTGGACGAAGCGTTATGGCCAATCGCGGCCCGTAACGTCTTTGCGCAGTTGATTGAACTGGTCACGACTGGCGAGGCGGTCGCGCGCCCGGCCCTGTCGTTCGAGGCAGCGTTCAGCCGGATATGAAAAGCCCCGGCGCTGGGCCGGGGCTTATGCCGTATTCAGGTGGCGGGGCAGACAGCGCCAGTGTCGATCCAGGCCTGCGTCAGATCACCAAAGATCGCCTGCGTGCCCGGTGCCGGTTCGCGGCCAACACCCGGTTCCCAGCCCCAACCCACAAGGCCGTCCTCAGCGTTGTGTTCGTGCAGGCCAGCCAGATCGAGGTTGCCGTTGCGGGCCGGGTCCTTGATCTGTTCGCAGATTTCGGTGGCTGATTTACCGACCCAGCCCATTTCGATGGGGGCCAGATGCCACGGCACGTGACCGGGAATTGATCCATCGCCGCTGGTATAGGTGACGTTTTCCGCCCCGTGACAGGTGCTGCACCGCATGCCCGGCGCGCCCATGCCACCCACGCCGCGCACGACCGGGGGCTGGTGCGGCTGCATGTCATCGCCCTGCAACGGCACATCGCCGACCGGGTGACAATTCAGGCAGCGCGGGTGTTCGATCACGACCATCAGCTCGTTGAACAGGGCGACCGACCGTTCCGATTCGTCGGCGATATCCGCAAATTCGTCGACGGTCCGCAGGCCGTTGACGGTTTCGGCACTGACCGGTGCCGCCCATGCAAGAGCTGCGATCAGGCCAAGGCGGGTGAGGGTTTTCATCATGGCTTACGCTCCGACGGATTTGGAAAAGGGCAGGGTGGTGACGTTCTCGCCCTTGAGCGCGCGCCATGCGTTCGCAAGTGCCGGGCCGATGGGCGGGGTGCCGGGTTCGCCCACACCCGTCGGATCGACCTCTGATGCGATGATGTCGACCATGACGTTCGGCATCTCGTTGATGCGCAGCACGCGGTAGGTGTCGAAATTGCTTTGCTCGACCATGCCGCCTTCGGCCAGTGACAGTTCGTCATGCAGGATCGACGACAAGCCGAACCCGATTCCGCCCTCGATCTGGGCGCGGATCACGTTGGGCGTTACGGCCACGCCGCAATCCACGGCGCACCAGACATTCGTCACCTTGGGAAAGCCGTCCTTGTCTTCGACTTCGACGATCTGCGCGGTATAGGTGCTGAAACTCTCGTGCAGCGCCACGCCGTAGCCTTTGCCGTTCTTGACCTTCTGGCCGTCCCAGCCGGCCATTTCGGCAACGCGTTCCAGCACGACGCGGTCACGGGTCATGTCGGGGCGCAGCAGATCAAGGCGGCCCTGCACGGGGTCCTTGCCACCCAGTTCCAGCAGATGATCCAGGAACACTTCGGTCGCATAGGCGGTGTGCGTGTGACCCACGGACCGCCACCAGAGCACGGAAACCGGGCTTTCGGCGCGGATCCAGTCGACCTGCATGTCCGTCAGGTCATAGGGCATCTTGGTCGCGCCCTCGTATGAGGTCGGGTCCAACCCGTCCTGCATCATCGCCTCCATCGGGGTGCCCGCCATGATGGATTGGTTTACGACGGTGTTGTGCCATGCGGTTATATTGCCGTCGGCATCCAGACCACCGCGCAGGTGGTGCACGGTCATCGGGCGGTAGTAGCCGCCGTGCAGATCGTCCTCGCGGGTCCAGACCAGTTTCCAGGCCCCATCACGGCCCGCTGCAGCGGCAATTGCGCCGATTTCTGCACCGATATGGGCGCTGGGCTGTGCGCGACGGCCAAATGACCCGCCGGCCAGCATCGTGACCATTGCCACATTCGCGGGGTCCATCCCCAGCGCACCGGCCACCGACTGGTTGTCGAAACCGGGGAATTGCCAGCCGCCCCAGGCGGTGGCGCTGCCGTCCTTGACCTCGACCACCGCGTCGAGCGGTTCGAGGGGTGCGTGGGCGAGATAGGGAAAGCGGAATTCCATCTCGACCGTCTGCGCTGCGTTTTCGAGGGCTGTGGCAACGTCGCCCGCAGATTCTGCAGTCTTGGCCGTATCGCTGCCGACCATGGCGGCGAAATCGTCCATCATCTGCGCAGAGCTGCGTGTTTCAGCGGCAGAGGTGTCCCATTCGACGGATAGCATGGACCGCCCCTTGATCGCGGCTGCGGTGGAGGTGGCGTAAACGGCAACGCCCTGCGGAATCTGGCGCACAGCTGTAACACCGGGCACAGCGACCGCGTCGGTGTCGTCATAACTGGCGACGGTGCCACCCAGCATCGGCGGGTGGGCGACAACGACGGTTTCCATGCCGTCGATGTCGATATCCATCGTGAACATCGCACTGCCGTTGGACTTTGACGGCGAATCGAGGCGGGGCAGGTCGGTGCCGATATAGACAAATTCCGACGCGGGCTTGAGCGGCGGATCCTCTGGCGGGGTCATCTCGGCGGCCTTGGCGGCCATTGGGCCAAAGGTCGAGGTTTTGTCACCGTGGGTGATCACGCCCTTGGTTACGGTAATCTCGGATGCATCGACGCCCCATTCGGCAGCGGCAGCCTGCACCAGCATTGCGCGGGCAGCGGCACCGGCCTTGCGCATCTGGGTATAGCTGTTGGCCAGACCTGTGGACCCGCCAGTGCCTTGCAGGCCGAAAAAGAGGTTCTTGTATTTCTCGTTATCCAGAGGGGCTGCCTCGGCGCGCATCTGCGCCCAGTCGGCGTCCAGATCCTCGGCCACGAGGGTCGCAAGGCCGGTGTAGGCACCCTGACCGATTTCGATATGTTTGATCATGACGGTGACGGTGTCGTCGGCTGCCACCCGGATGAACGCATTGGGGGCAAAGCTGCCGCTGCCGTCAGCGGCAAAGGCATTCGCGGCACCTGATTGCGCGCGGCCTTTCATCGGCAGGGCGACCGCAATGGTCAGACCGGCGGCAGAGGCCAGAAACTGGCGGCGATTCTGATGGGTCATGTTCAGGTCTCCAACGCTTTGGCGGCATCTTTGATGCCTTGGCGGATGCGGACATAGGTGGCGCAGCGGCAGATGTTGCCGGCCATCGCGTTGTCGATGTCCTCGTCGGTGGGATTGGGAATCTCGTAAAGCAGGGCAGAGGCGCTGACGACCTGACCGGATTGGCACCAGCCACATTGCGGCACATCCAGTTTTGCCCACGCGGCCTGAACGGCCTCGGCCTCTGGGGTGTCGAGGCCCTCGATCGTGGTGATGTTGGCACCTTCGAGGGTGGATACGGGCGTGACACAGGACCGGCGCGTTGTGCCGTCCAGCATGACGGTGCAGGCACCGCATTGCGCCACGCCGCAGCCGAATTTGGTGCCGGTCAGTTTCAGCTCGTCCCGCAGAACCCACAGCAGTGGCGTATCGCCTGGCACGTCGACCGTGCGCTCTTCTCCATTAACAGTAAACGTGGTCATGCGATCTGTCCTTTCTCGCCAAGGTTTGGGTAAAGAGCTAACGCGACAGTGTTCAAAGTCCACGCAGGACCTTGCGGAAGGCCTACCGCAAAACGAAATCGCCGATGACGGGATAATGGTCCGATGGCCAGCGCCCGTCGAACTTGCGCCGCAGGACCTGGGGTTCCCCGATCAGGCTGACTGGGCCAGAGGCGGCCAGATGATCAATCGCCCCGAACAGGTTGATGCCGCGGTTCAGGTGGTACGTTGATCCCGGTACGGGGGCAAAGATGAAGCCTGCATCCTTGAAAATCTGCGCCGTCCTGAAACTGCGCAATGCGTTCAGATCGCCTGTCAGAACGACGCGTTCTCCTGCTGCCAGCCGCGGGGCCATGCGGTCGACGGTCAGTTCTGCCGACAACAGCCGGTTCGACCCGGAGCTGAACTCGAAATGGACGTTGTATATTGTAAGGGTCTTGCCGTCGTTGCGGTCACGTAGCTGGACCCAGCTGGCAAAGGCCGGATAGCTGCCGTTGAAGGTGCGCGAATAGATCACGTCCGGTGTGTCCGAAAAGAAGAACCACCCCTGGTCCAGCATCTCGAATCGTGCGGTGCGGTAGAAGATCGGCTGGGTCGATGGAAACACCGCGGAATCACCGTTGGCACCCGCCGCATAGTCGGGGTTGTTTTGCAGCAGCCAATCACGGTGCAGATTGATGTTGTCGGTATCGCCGCGTCCAAAGCTTTCCATCTCCTGAAAGGCGACGATGTCGGCGTCGAGCGCCTTGAAGGCCTGATCTGCCGATTCCTTGCGATCTTCCCAGTCACCGACCGACCAGGTCCCGGTTGCCTGGTCCAATACGATGTAATGGACGTTGTGGGTCGCGATCCGGACGCTGCCGTGTGGTGGTGGCGTGATCCGCGATGTGGATTCGCCGCAAGCAAACAGGACTGTCAGGACAATGAGGCAGAGAAAGGGGCGCATCTTTGGGCTCCTGTGGGATGCTGGCCAGAACGACGGTCCGCGACTTGGTGTTTTGAGAACCGTAACCACTAGATTTTGGGCAGTCTGAACTTTTTTGCGAAAAAATCGATATTTCTTGAAAAAGGTGCTTGCGGGTGTCGGCGTGTAACCGTAGAAGCCCCCTCACCGGAGACGCAGAGATGCAGGACGGG
>NZ_FOEJ01000005.1 GCF_900110705.1 Loktanella sp. DSM 29012
GCCTGACACCGCGCGAATATGCTAACCGGTCAAACGAAGACCAAAACCTGAACAGAGCTAACTCATAAATGAGGACTCTCTGGGGAGCAGGTCAGAACCGACATCGAAGTTGGAGACGAGGTTGTCGTGAAAATGAACAATCGCCCGCTTAAATGGGCGCGAGTTGATGACATCAACTACCTAAACTGGGATTGCCAAAACACTATCGAATGCCTCGCGAGCGAAGCCAAGTTTACTGCAGAAGGAATAGCTCTTCCACCTGGAGAATCCCTGAGCATTAAGGGTTTAGCGCGGCCATACGAACTAGCCGTCCAGCTATTCAATATGGGATGGCTACCCCGCAGAGCCGCCAGTAAGATGTACCGAAAAGCCTATTCTGCTGTAAACCAAACACAAACTGCCCTCATCTTGATGCGAAAAAATGGCATTGATGTTCAGATAATTAATGGTTTGCCTTCTGAAGAGGTGAAGCCGAATTCCGTGTTATCGATCAGCCGAACGGACGGTCCGTTTATTGGACAACCATTTCATGGGAGCCGCCATAACATCTTAAAGCGCACTGCTTCATTTGCAGAAGCTTTCTTACGCGACGCCACGGGTCTAGAAGAGATGATAACTCCCTTGAAGACAACAAAAGTCCTGCCATCGCCGCCCCCTCGAACCCGCTCAGGAGCAGACGATCTCTATTCTGCCCTTGGTGGTTCAGGGGAGCCAATCTACTTGTCGGATGGTGTATGGCTAACATCGGGTGGAGGCGCACACGACTGGGGAAGGTAGCACTTGGCGCGCACATTCAACACATCAGAACATTAACACGACGGAGTCTATCCATGGCAATCATTACGAAATCAGACAAACTTGAAACGACCGGCGAGTTTAACCAGACAAAGATGGGGTCTGAGCAATATGTCTTGCTTCGCACTATCCACGAAACGAACAGCTACACGTTGATGACGGCCACGGCAAAGGAAGACGACGGCTCTTACATTGCATTTCCTGACCTAAACAAATTGGTTGCCGCCGCAGAAAATGTGCTGGGTCGAGGTGAGCGTTGCACCGACAATTGGGGTCGCCCGTATTTCATCTGCAAAGAAATTGATCACCCGAGAGAGATCCGGGATCTCGCTAATAGGATCGCTGAGTTACTCGATCTTCCTCCAGTCAATGCACCTTGGGCTGACGAAGAAATGCGAGATATATATGACGAATTTTCAGTTAGCGAAGACGGTGAGCCTGCTTATCTTTCGGATGGCGTTTACGTTAGCTCGCGTGGCCGACTGGAGGACTAGTACTGACCAATCTAGCAGAGATGTCCAGCCGACAGGTTTTTCCCCAATGCGCCTAGAGTAAGAGGGGTGCCGGGTTTTCCGTGACGGGTTTGGAGGTCGGGAGAGAGGCTCCCGGCTGGCCCGTTGCGGAGATATCCCGATGACCAAGCAACAGAAGATCACCCTCAGCGCCTCGCGCGACATTCCCTTCAACAAGTTGATGCTCAGCCAGTCGAACGTGCGCCACGTCAAGGCGGGCGTGTCGATCGAGGAACTGGCCGAGGACATCGCGCGGCGGACGCTGCTCAGCTCCATCACGGTGCGGCCCGTGCTGGACGACAGCGGCGCCGAGACCGGCATGTACACGATCCCCGCCGGCGGGCGGCGGTTCCGGGCGCTGGAACTGCTTGTGAAACAGAAGCGCATGAACAAGACCGCGCTGGTCCCCTGCATCGTGCGCACCGACGGGCTCGCCGAGGAGGACAGCCTGGCCGAGAACGTCCAGCGGGCCCCCCTGCACCCGCTTGATCAGTTCCGCGCTTTCCAGGCGATGCGCGAGAAAGGCCGGACCGAGGAGGAGATCGCCGCGGCCTTCTTCGTCTCGGCCAGCGTGGTCAAGCAGCGGCTGAAGCTCGCCGCCCTCGCGCCCTCGCTGCTCGACGCCCATGCCGAGGAGGAGATGACCCTCGACCAGCTCATGGCCTTCACGGTCAATCCCGATCACGCGCGGCAGGAACAGGTCTGGGAGGCGCTGCAGCGGCACTATTCGCGGCAACCCTACGAGATCCGCCGCATGCTGACCGAAGGCGCGGTGCGGGCCTCGGACAAGCGGGCGCAGTTCGTGGGGCTCGACGACTACGTCGAGGCCGGGGGCGAGATCCTGCGCGACCTGTTTCAGCAGGACGATGGTGGCTGGCTGCAGGATGCAGCCCTGATCGACGTCATGGTGCGCGAGAAGCTGGCCGAGCAAGCCGAAGTCATCCGCGCCGAGGGCTGGAAATGGGTCGAGGTCGACACCGAGTTCCGCTATGGCCATACCTTCGGGATGCGCCGGGTCCATGGCGAGGCTGTGCCGATGAGCGACGAGGAGACCGCCAGCTACCAGGCGCTGAAGGCGGAATACGACGCGCTCGAGGCCGAGCATGCGGAGGCCGACGAACTGCCCGACGATGTCGATACCCGGTTGGGCGAGATCGAGGAGGCGATGGAGGCACTCGAGGCCCGTCCGATCCGGTACGAGACCGAAGACCTCGCGCTGGCCGGGGCCTTCGTCAGCATCGACAGTTCCGGGCGGCTGCGGGTCGAGCGGGGCTATGTGCGAGCGGAGGATGAACCGGTCGAGGAAGTGGAAGATGTGGGCGAGGTCGCATCCGATCCGATGCCGGTCGCGGATATCGACGAGACCGCCACGTCCACCCCTGACGACGAGGAAGAGGACGACGGCCTCAAACCGCTCTCCGACCGCCTCGTCATGGAACTGACGGCCCATCGCACCCTGGCATCGCGCAATGCGCTGGCCCAGGACCCGCAGGTCGCCTTCCTCGCGGCGCTGCACGCGATGGTCCTGCGGCTTTTCTACCGCTACGCCGTCGACAGCTGTGTCGAGATCGAACCCCGCAACGCGGCTTTCGGATCGCAGGTGCCGGGCCTCGGTGACACGGGTTACGCACCTTGGACTTGCCCGGAAAATGTGGAGAGCACCAACTGAGGAACCAGGAGGTGTTCTATGGGAAACGCAAACAGACCGACGCCGAAATTTCGGCGTGAAGCGGTGCGGCTGGCGCTGACCAGCGGCCGGACGCGGCGGGAGATCGCGGAGGATCTCGGCATTGGCCTTTCGACGCTGACGCGGTGGCTGAGCCAAGAGCGCGATGCCAGCGAGCCGAGCGAAGCGCCGGTCGACATGCATGCCGAGTTGAAGCGGCTGCAACGGGAGAATGCGGTCCTGAAGCAGGAGCGTGATATCTTAAAAAAAGCCGCGGCCTTCTTCGCGAAAGAGACAAGTCGATGACCTTCGGCTTCATCGAGGCGGAGAAGGCCAGCTTCCCGATCAGTCGGATGTGCCGTGCCCTGGGCGTCAGCCAGAGCGGCTTCTTCGCGTGGCAGGACCGTCCGGCCTGTCGCCGCCAGCAGCAGGACATGGTCTATCTCGCACACATCCGGACCGCCTTCGCTCTGTCGAACGGCACCTATGGCAGCCCGCGCATGCACCGCGACCTCATCGACGAGGGCCATGAGATCGGGCGGCATCGCACGGCGCGGCTGATGCGCGAGAACCGGTTGATCGCGCGGCAGAAGCGGCGCTTCAAACGCACGACCGACAGTGAACATGCCTGGCCTGTCGCGGCCCAATCTCGTGGTGCAGGACTTCGCGGCGGACGGCCCGGACCAGAAGTGGGGGGCCGACATCTCCTACATCTGGACGGCGGAGGGCTGGCTCTACCTCGCCTTCGTGCTCGACCTCTTCTCGCGACGGGTCGTCGGCTGGGCCACGAGTGACCGCCTGAAGCGCGACCTCGCCGTCGAAGCGCTGCGCCGGGCTCTGGTGGCTCGCAACCCTGCGCCGGGGCTGGTCCATCATTCCGACCGCGGATCGCAATACTGCTCTATCGACTACCAGGCGCTGCTCCGCCAACGTGGCATCCTGATCTCGATGAGCGGGCGCGGGAACTGCTACGACAACGCGATGGTCGAAACCTTCTTCAAGACCATCAAGTCCGAACTGGTCTGGCCGGTCGCATGGCAATTCCGCCAGCAGGCCGAAAACGCCGTCGCCAGATACATCGACGGGTTCTATAACCCCGTCAGGCGTCATTCATCGCTCGGCTTCCAGAGCCCCATCGCGTTCGAGCGAAAGGCCCGGGAAGTGAGCTAAACGCTCTCCACCAAAGCCGGGCAAGTCCACAGGGCCTGTTTCAGGTCGGAGGATTGCAGCAGGACGGCGAGACCGGTGATCGTGCGTTCGCCGACCGGTGCCGAGGTCAGCGAGGTCAGCGCAGACCAGAGATGTTCCTTCACCTCCGGGGTGATCGCGATACCTTCGTAGGCGAGGATCGCGCCGATCCAACCCGCGGCCCAGCTCCGCTCGGCGGGATCGTCAATGCGGGCGAGCGGCTGGAGAGAGACCGTCGCCTCCGCGCCTTCGGTGAGCTCGCCGCCCAGATCATGCCAGTCGCCGCCCATGGCGAGGGTGGCGACGCGGAACGATCCCCCGAAATCGAAGGCGAAGACCTGGGCTTTCGCGTAGCGGCGGAACTGCAGCCCCATGAGCGCGAGCAGCACGGATTTGCCCGCCCCGGTGGGACCGACGACCAGCGTGTGGCCGACATCGCCCACGTGGAGCGAGAGGCGGAAGGGCGTTGCGCCCTCGGTCTTGCCGTAGAGCAGCGGCGGGCCGTCGAAATGCGCGTCCCGCTCCTCCCCCGCCCAGACGGCGGAGAGCGGGATCATATGGGCGAGGTTCAGGGTGGAGAGCGGCGGCTGGCGTACATTGGCGTAAGCCTGCCCCGGCAGCGAGCCGAGCCAGGCATCGATGGCATTGACCGTCTCGACCATGGCGGTGAAGTCCCGACCCTGCACCACCTTCTCGACGAGGCGCAGTTTCTCGTCGGCGCGGCGCGGATCGGCGTCCCAGACGATGAGGGTCGCCGTGACATAGGCCTCGCCCGCGACATCGGTGCCGAGCTCCTGCAAGGCCATGTCGGCATCGGCGGCCTTGTTGGCGGCGTCGGTATCGACCAGCGCCGATGGCTCGTTGGTCATCACTTCCTTCAGGATCGCGGCGATGGATTTGCGCTTGGCGAACCATTGGCGACGGATGCGCGCGACCATCCGCGCGGCCTCCATCTTGTCCATGAGGATCGCGCGGGTCGCCCAGCGATAGGGAAAGGCCAGCCGGTTGAGCTCGTCGAGGATCCCCGGCGTGGTGGCGGTCGGGAAGCCCGAGAGGGTCAACACGCGCAGATGGGTATTCCCCAGCCGCGGCTCGAGCCCGCCGGTGAGCGGCTGGTCGGCCAGAAGCGCGTCGAGATAGGCCGGGGTTTCCGGCACGCGGACGCGGTGGGCCTGCGTCGAGATCGTGGAATGCAGGTAGGTCAGCGTTTCGCTGTCATCCAGCCAGCGGCATTCGGGCATGATCCCGTCGAAGAGCGCCAGCACCCAGTCGGTGCGGTCAATGAAGCCGCGCAGCACCTCGCCTGCGTCGATGCCGGTCTTGTCGCGGCCTTCGTAGAGCCAGGTCTCGGCCCGCGCGGCCTCCTCGGCCGGTGGCAGGTAGAGGAAGGTCAGGACATACTCCGACTGGAAATGCGACCCCTGCTCGGCGAAGCCCGCGCGGCGCTCGGCATCGAGGAGCGCCGACGCCGGATCGGGAAAGCGGCTGTCGGGATAGTCGGCCGCCACCACGCGCTGCGCCTCGACGAAGATCGCCCAGCCCGAGCCGAGGCGGCGGAAGGCGTTGTTGATGCGGCCCGCCACGGCGACGAGTTCCGCCGCGACCGCGCTGTCGAGATCGGGGCCGCGGAACCGGGCCGAGCGCTGCAGGCTGCCATCCTTGTTCAGCACAACACCGGGCGCGACCAGCGCCGCCCAAGGCAGGTAATCCGCCAGCCGCGTCCCTTTCCGGCGATATTCCGCGAGGTTCATCATGGGCGCGCCCTCAGACCTCGAGATGACCGGGAAGCCGCAGATGCCGACGCCCGACCTCGACGAAGAGCGGATCGCGCCGCGCGGCCCAGACCGCCACGGCGTGACCCAGAAGGCCGATGACGATCCCGGCGACCCAGAGCTGCAGCCCGAGCCCGATGGCCCCGGCCAGCGTGCCGTTCAGGATCGCGAAGGCCCGCGGCGCGCCCGCCAGCAGTATCGGCTCGGTCAGAGCCCGGTGGACCGGGACAGTGAAGCCCGGCACGTCCATCAACTGCTCGAAAGACCCATCCATCAGATCAACGCTCCGCCGCCGAAGCTGAAGAAGCTCAGGAAGAAGGAACTCGCCGCGAAGGCGATGGAGATGCCGAAGACGATCTGGATCAGGCGGCGGAACCCCCCGGAAGTGTCGCCGAAGGCCAGCGTCAGGCCGGTGACGATGATGATGATCAACGCGATGATCTTGGCGACCGGCCCCTCGATCGATTCGAGGATCGACTGCAGCGGCGCCTCCCAGGGCATGGAGGAGCCTGCCGCCCGGGCGGGGCCGGCCAGCATCAGGGTGACGGTGGCGTAGATGACGGCATTCGCAGCCAGTGCGCGCAACCGGTGAAGGGATCGGGTCATGAAAGGTCTCCTGTGTCGGTTTCCGTCCCGGTCGGCAGCGCCGCCGGGGTGATGCGGTAATCGCCGTCCGGTCCGAGCCCCTCGACGCGGGCAAGCTCGGCGAGGTGTCGGCTGGCCCCGCGCCCGGAGAGGACGGCGATGAGATCGATGGTTTCGGCGATGAGGGGGCCCGGCACGGTGACCACCGCCTCCTAATGAGCTGCTCCATCCGGCGCAGGGCGCCGAGGGCCGAGCCGGCATGGATCGTGCCGATGCCGCCGGGATGCCCGGTGCCGTTGCCCGCGATGCGCTGCACGGCGGAGACCAGTTCGTGGTCGTAGATGCGACCGTAGTCGGGGCCGGTCACCGCGCGCAGTTCCGTGCGGCCATTCGCGACCTCCATGGTCTTGATCTGCTCGGCCCGGTGGTTGGTCAGCCCGTATTGCAGGTTGATCCCCGCCAACGGCGCGGGCAGTTGGCGCAGATAGGCGGCGGGCGCGCCCACGAGGCTCGAGAGCTGGCCAAAGCTCCAATGCGTCGGCGCGATCGGCTCATCCGTGCCCGGCAGGACGAGGCCCAGCTTCTCCGGGTTGTCGCGATGCGCCTCGACCCGGATTGCCGCGCTCTCCACCGTGCGCGTCCGGCTCCGCTCCGCCCGGCCCTTGACGGACGCAAAGAGGTCGTCGAGCGACAGATACCGCTCGTCATCCGGCCGCGAGAACCACTCGGAAGACACGCGGTCGACGTTCTCGCCGCGCTACACATCCACCCTGTAGCCGCTACTCATGTCACGCCCGGCATCGATGATTTCGATATTCATTGGGAAACCTCCGCGACGGGCGCCGGAAGCCTCTCCTCCAGCCCTCAACCCGTCACGGCCCTACCTGCCCCCCTCCGGCTCTCGGAAACCCGGTGAACGTCCGCAGGAAGTCCGCCGATTTGATCGCATTCTCTCCTATTTGTTCGCCCCCTTCTGCCGCCGATTGCCGCCCTTTTCACGATCAAGGTCCCTGATCACACCAAACACCGCCGCCCGCTCGCATTGATGGACAACGTGGCTGAGGTCAGGATGCGGAGCAGAGAGACCACCGAGACTGACCGATGAACACGCTTTTTCTCCTGATGGCTCAATATGATGGCCGCGCGGTCGTGCCAGTCGATACGGTCTGCAAAGACTACTTTTCCCATCTGACCTTGCCGAAGTTTCTCAGGAAGGTCAGTTCCGGTGAGATCAATCTGCCCTTGGTGCGGTCGGAGCGCAGCCAGAAGAGCGCGAAGGGCGTCCACCTCTCGGATCTCGCCACCTATCTCGACAAGCGTCGCGAGGTCTCGCTGTACGAACGGGACGCCTTCAAATAGCGGCCTGCGGCTCTTCAAGTAAGGGCCGTTCAGTGGCCCAAAAACACCCTCTAAACGTGATCTGCCGAGGGGTTTTTTCGCCGCCTCGATCCGTCCAATCCAGCTGGCCAAAGCTTCGTCGGTGAAAAACTGGGCAAAAACTTTCCAGCCCGACCCGAACCCTCTGAAATTAAATTCGAAAACCGGGCCATTCGACGATGGCCTATCAGATTTTCTGCTTACTTTTTTGTGCGCATGAGCGGGACGAACTTATAACATGATTTACAACACAGGTCACAACATGACCTTAGAGATTTGAAAAATCACATTCTTTTTGAACTGAAGGTCCAATCCATCATGGGAACGCAAGATAGTGTCGCTCCCGAAGTGGCTGCGTTGTTGGGCATTCTAAGCTCTCCTATGGTCCGCGATCCGGTTTTCGGGGCCATGTTGCACACATAATCCACATGAATTGCGGTGGTCTACCCCCAGATCAAAGACAGGCGAACGGCAGTGTTTGGGTGGGTGTGTGATCCGGTGCCCCTGCCCCATGACGAGGGACCAACGATAACGGTGCTTGGTGCGCTCAGCAGCGAAGGCCCCGTGAAAGCCCATTCTGGAAAATTCGGTTTTCTCGTTGCGCGCGCTGGCGGCGTGAGATCTGCCGCATGTGGCAACTCTTCTGGCCAATTTCAGCGGTGCCAATGCCGATGCGATCATCACGCTGGCAGATGAAATTGGGTTTGATCCGACGGTATTGGAAGAGCTGCGCCTTATCGTCGATACGCTTGTGGTTTTAGGCTTCCATAACCTCACGGTCGACTCGGCAACCGCGCTGATCCAGATACCGCCCGACGACAGCCCCTATCCAAAGCCAAATTGCGCGACATCGGATCGTTCTGTCTGACCGAACGTCGCGGGATGGGACTGATGGGCGAAGCCACGCCGAGCAAACCTCATTTGTCCCATGGCAATCAGGTTCGGATGGAATGCCGCAGCCGCGACGACCAGCCGCTGTTCGGCGCGATCGACCAGCGCGACATCGCTGCCCCCACGTCCTGAGCCGGTGCCACCAGTGGCACATGGCTTGCACGGGACACGCAAAGTGGCGACACTGAACGACCTTTGTAGCCAGGCAGGACAGCCCCACATGACAAACCCTCTCTATGATGCGCTCTTTGGCTCTCATGCCGGGCGGCAGACCCCGTTTCTGCACCTGCCGGACGGTAGCACGATCACGCATGACGCATTCCTGCGGATGGCCGCACGATTTGCCCATGCGATCAGTGACCTGGGGTTGGCCGCTGGCGACCGGCTGGCCGTGCAGATCGACAAATCGCCTCAGGCACTGGCCGTCTATGCGGCCTGCGCCCAGACAGGCGTCATATTCCTGCCGTTGAACACGGGCTACACGGCGGCAGAGCTGGATTATTTCATTGGCAATGCAGGTGCGAAACTGGTACTGGCCAGCCCGCAGCAGTCAACGGATCTGGCACCTGTCGCGCAATCGCATGGTGCCCTTTTGCACTCCCTGGACGCGCGGGGGGCTGGCAGTTTCGCAGACCTTGCAGCGGGCTGTCCCGATCAATTCGACACGGTGCCGCGCAGCGGCGATGATCTGGCGGCCTTCCTCTATACATCCGGCACGACGGGCCGGTCCAAGGGGGCGATGCTGACACAGGACAACCTGCTGTCCAACGCGCGGACGCTGACCGAATACTGGCGTTTTACGGCGCAGGATGTGCTGCTGCATGCGCTGCCGATCTTCCACACGCACGGTCTCTTCGTGGCGACCAACATCACGTTGCTGGCCGGTGGCGCGATGATTTTCCTGCCGAAATTCGAGACCGACCAGATCATGGCCCACCTGCCCCGCGCCACCGCGCTGATGGGGGTGCCGACGTTCTATACCCGCCTGCTGGACGAGGACCGATTTGATGCGAACCTGTGCGCCAACACGCGGCTGTTCGTGTCGGGCTCTGCGCCCCTGCTGGCAGAAACGCACGCACGCTTTGCAGGCAGGACCGGACACCGCATCCTTGAACGCTACGGGATGACGGAAACCAACATGAACACCTCAAACCCCTATGACGGCGACAGGCGGGCGGGCACCGTCGGTCTGCCGCTGCCGGGGGTCGCGCTCAAGATTACCGATCCGGCAACCGGGGCAGAGGTTGCACCCGGCACCATCGGCCAGATCGAGGTGCGCGGCCCCAACGTGTTCAAGGGCTATTGGCAGATGCCCGAGAAAACCGCCGAAGAGCTGCGCCCTGACGGATTTTTCATCACGGGGGACCTCGGCCTGATCGATGCCGACGGCTATGTCAGTATTGTCGGGCGCAACAAGGACCTGATCATCTCTGGCGGGTTCAACATCTATCCCAAGGAAATCGAAGCGGTGCTCGATGCACAGCCCGGCGTTATGGAAAGTGCTGTCATCGGCGCACCGCACCCCGATTTCGGAGAAGGCGTTGTCGCCGTGCTGGTCGCCGCACCGGGGGCCACGATCGACCCCGATGCGATCATGGCGCAGCTTGGCCCCGAACTGGCGCGGTTCAAACAGCCAAAACGAATCGTCACTCTGGACGCGCTGCCCCGCAACACCATGGGTAAGGTGCAGAAAAACATCCTGCGCGATGCCTATGCGGACAGTTTCAGCGCGTGATCATTCTTGCCTGCGGGCGGCCATATCCGCGACCGAGGCCGCGGTGTTGACTGCCGTCAGACTGGCCATGCGGGCCGGATCGGCCCGGGCCAGATGGCGCGGTGCCTCGCCCGCGAACAACAGGTCCAGCTCATCCAGTATCAGCCGCCCGATCAACTGCCGCCCGCCCGGCACAGCCGCCGCGCGATGTGGTGACAGAATCACCCCGGGCAGGCTGCGGATCGGATGATCGGCGGCCAGCGGTTCGGTTGGAAACACGTCGATGGCCGCCTGAATGCGCCCTGCTACCAATGCCACCATCAGCGCGTCGAAATCCACCAGATGCGCCCGGCTCAGGACGACCAATCGTGCGCCCTTCGGCATCAACGCCAGCTGATCCGCGCCGATCAAGTTGTAGTTTTCCGATGTCGGCACTGCGACGACGAACACCACGTCAGACGCGCCCATCACTGTATCAAGATCGCACAGCTGTGCCCCATGATCTTGCGCGACGGCCTCTGGCAGCCAGGGATCATGTGCCCGGATGGTCACCCCAAAGGGGGCCAGCAACGGGCAAAGCGCCCGTGCGATTTGTCCAAAACCGACAAACCCGATATGCGCCCCGAACAGCGTTCTGTCGCGGCCATTCATGTCGTCCAGCCAATTTTCAGTCCCGACACGGAACCGTTCGTGTTCCGCCACCAGCCCCCGTGCCGAGCTTAGGGCCATCGCCAGACCCATTTCCGCAACCGATTGCCTGAACCCCGGTGCGCAACTGAGCACTGGGATACCGGCCGCATTACAGGCCGCATAGTCGATGGTGGCGGGAAATTCGCCCGACACCTCGATCACTGCCCGCAGGTGGGGCGCGCGGTCCAGCGTCGACTGATCGATGCGCGGATCGGTCGTGATGATGACTGCAGCATCGGACAGGGCAGCGTCATACATATCCGGCGGAATCGGCCCATCCTCGCCCCAGACCACGTCATAGGCCTGTAGCCGCGACAGGCTGTCTGCGTCGAACAGTTCGGTCATGCCGCGCCAGTGCGGCGCAAGAATGATCTTGGGTTTCATCGCGGCTCCTCCTCCGGTTTGGGGCAGCATGTCCGGTTTCGCGCAGCCTGCAAAGTCCGCATTGCGCCTGTCCGGCGCAATGCTAGGGTCAGCACATTCCCATTAGACAGGAGCCCGCCATGTTGGACCCGATCCGGGACTGGGACGATGCCTTTGCCAACAGCGCCCATATTCCGGGGTCCGAAACCTTGCCGGCCCAATGGGCGATGGCGGCCGCAACCTTTCGCGACAGCGGTGTCCGGATCGAACGCGACCTGCCCTACGCTGCAGCACCACGCGCGCGATATGATCTGGTCTGGCCCAAGGGCACGCCGCGCGGGCTGGCGGTCTTTGTCCACGGCGGATACTGGCTGCAAACGGAAAAATCCGATTGGACCCATCTAGCCGCGGGTGCGGTCGCGGCCGGTTGGGCGGTTTGTTTGCCGGGCTACACGCTGGCCCCCCAGGCCCGGATCAATGAAATCACATCACAGGTCGGGGCGGCGATCAGCGCCGCGGCGCTGCGCGTTGACGGCCCCATCCGGCTGGCGGGTCATTCCGCCGGTGGGCATCTGGCCACCCGGATGATCTGCGCCGACAGCCCGCTCTCTAGCCGCGTGCTGGACCGGGTGGCGCATGTCACTGCGATCAGCGGGCTGTTCGACCTGCGCCCGCTGCTGCGCACGGCAATGAATGACCGTCTGTGCCTGGACCAGGCAGAGGCCGTGGCCGAAAGCCCCGCTTTGCTAGCCCCCGCCCTTGCCATTCCCCTGACCTGCTGGGTCGGCGGCGGTGAGAGGCCCGAATTCCTGCGTCAATCGCGCCTGATGGCTGCGATCTGGGATGGGCTGGACGTGCCGACCACGTTGCATATCGACGACGATCACAACCATTTTTCCGTCATCGCAGGACTGGACGATCCTGACAGCGCGCTGGTGCGCTGCTGGTTGACGACGGATCACTGACCGTTCCGAAACCTGCGGTTCAGCTTGCGCATGCCGCCGATCCAGCGGTCGGTGTCATCCGCCTTGTTCCGGATGTAATCGCGGACCTGAAGGTGTGGCAGGATCAGGAACACCTCGTCCCGCACCCCCTGCACGCAGGCCTCTGCAACGGCCTGCGGCGGGATGACACCGTCGATCCCGGCGACCCCCGCACCACCTGCGATCATGGCGGTATCGACCCCTTGCGGGCACAGCACAGATATCCTGATCCCATCTTCGCCGTGGGTCAGCGCCAGCCATTCGGCCAGACCGACAGCCGCATGTTTCGTCACACCGTAAGGAGCCGCACCGATCTGGTTCAAGAGGCCGGCGGCAGAGGCGGTGTTCACCAGATACCCCCCGCCCCGCGCGATCATGCGCGGCACCAGATGACGCGCGGCATAGACATGTGCCATGACGTTGACTTGCCAGATGCGCTGCCAGTCGGAATCGGGCACCTCGACCCCGCCGGACACAAAAATGCCGGCGTTTGAGCAGAACAGGTCGATTGGTCCGGTGTCACGTTCGATCTTGTCGATCAGGCCGGCGACCTGCGCCTCTTGGGCCACGTCCACCGTGGCGGCCTGACCTTTCACCAGCGCTGCCGTTGCGGCAGCACCCGGGCCGTCACGATCCACACAAACCAGCCGCGCACCGGCTTGGGCAAATGCCATGCACAGCGCCCGCCCGATCCCTGCAGCGGCCCCCGTGACCACCACCAGTTTGTCCCGTGGATCCATGATGCCCCCCTTTTCTGCAAACCGTGTCACGATGACCGGGGCCACGTCACGTGACAAGCGGGGCTGTGGCATTGCGCGGGCGCGGGCTTTGCGCTTTGCTGATCCGACGCAACAGCCTGACAGGACAGCACATGCCGAAAGAGACGCAGACCTTGGACCTTGCTGCGGTCGAACGCTATCTGACAGCGCATCTGCCCGGGTTTTCCGGTCCGATCACGGCAGAGAAATTTCAGGTGGGCCAATCCAACCCTACGTTTTTGCTGACAACGGCTGCGGGCAAATATGTGCTGCGGCGCAAACCGCCCGGGGTGCTGCTGAAATCGGCGCATGCAGTCGACCGTGAATTTCGGGTGCAGCGGGCACTGGCGGGCACGGATGTGCCGGTCGCCCCCGTGCATCTGCTGTGTCAGGACCCGTCGGTGATCGGGTCGGATTTCTACGTCATGAACCACGTGGCAGGGCGCAATTTCAACGAACCCACACTGGACGGGCTGACAGTATCGGAACGGCGCGCCCTGATGGACGACTGGAACCGCGTTCTGGCGGCGCTGCACAACGTGGATATCGACGCGGTCGGGCTGGGCGACTTTGGTCCACCGGGCAATTACTTTGAACGGCAGATCGCGCGCTGGACCAAGCAATATGCAGCCTCCGAAACGTCACACCTGCCTGACATGGATGCGCTGACCGCCGCGATGGCGCGCCACCTGCCCCCCGACGACGGCCAGCGCACGCTGGTGCATGGCGACTACCGGATCGACAACATGATGTTCGCACAGGCCGGGACGGACTGCGTCGCCGTGCTGGACTGGGAGTTGTCGACCACAGGCCACCCTTATGCCGACCTTGCGGCGGTGCTGATGCAGTGGCAGATGCCGACGGGGCCAGATACCCGTGGTCTGGAGGGTGTTGACCGCGCAGCCCTTGGCCTGCCGACGGATGCAGATTTTGTCGCTGCCTATTGCGCGCGGCGCGGGATCGACGGGATCGCGCACCTTGGGTTCTATGTGGCATTCTGCTTTTTCCGGATGGCCGCGATCCTGCAGGGCGTCTATCGCAGGTCGCTGGACGGCAATGCATCAAACCCAGAGGCCGGTCGCCGCGCCGGTCAGATGGTGCCGATGTTCGCAGCCAAGGGGATGGCGGCGCTGGACGGCTAGGCCTGCGGGATTGTCACGCGTGCCTGCAAACCGCCTTCTTTGCGGTTGGCCAGCGTGATCGTGCCGCCATGCGACAGGACGATATTGCGGGCGATCGACAGGCCCAGACCGGCACCGCCGGTGTCAGAGCTGCGGCTGTCGTCACCGCGTACAAAGGGATCGAACATCGCATCCAGCCTTGCGGGATCAATCCCCGGCCCCGTGTCGCTGACCGTCACCACCGCCGCGTCATCTGCGGTGCTGACGGCAACCTGCGCCTGACCAGCATAGCGGACCGCATTGTCGATAAGATTGCCCAATGCGCGGCCCAGCGCCACAGGCCGTGCCCGCACCCAGACAGGACCCGCATCGGCCAACACCGCGCCCCGTTCGGCGCACAACCGTGTCACCAGGGCAGTCAGATCGACGCGTGTGACCTCTTCGGCCTCGGCTGCGCCACGGGCAAAGGCCACAAGACCATCGGCCATGACCGTCATCTCGTCCAGCGTGCGGATCATTGCGGCCGCCTCTGGGCTGTCCAGCATTTCGGCCCTGATCCGCAGCGACGTGATCGGTGTGCGCAGGTCATGGCCCACAGCCCCCAGCGTGCGCATCCGTTCCGCGTCGAACTGCGCGATGCTTGCCTGCATGGCGTTAAATGCAGCACCCAGCTCGCGCAGCTCGCGCGCGCCTCCCTCGACCACGCGGACGCTGCGGTCACCGCGCCCGGCCGCGCGGGTAGCGTCCGTCAGGCGGGTCAGCGGCCCGGTCAACCGCCGCAGAAACAGCCAACTGACCCCAAGGGTGGACGCCAGCGACAGGCTCAACAACAAAAAGAACAGCCGATCGTCAAAGTCCGGATCATCCTGTGGCAATGGCCGTGTCGCGACATTCAACCATTGGCCCACCGGACCGCGCAACTGGATCGAGATCGCCAGCGCCTCGATCTGCGCCCTGCCCCGGTCCTCGCCACGTGCGGATATCAGTGACGCCCTCACCTCTCTGCCCGGCAGCATGTCACCAAGCGATTGCACAAGACGCTGCACACGCGGCAGACCGCCTGCGGCGGGTCCGACCAGTGCATCTGCAGTGACCGACACGCGGGAAAACCGGGTCGATGCCTCGGCAGCGATCCGCATCCGTTCGGCGGCGGCAACGGCCTCGATCGCGGGCACCAGCGACACCACGCGTTCGATTTCGCGTTGGGCCAATGCGGCGCGGTCGCCCTGCACCCGGTCCACCGACAACAGGATCAGCGCCGCGACATTGGCCGCGATCAGGGCTGCGGCCAGCAACAGCATGAACCGCCCTGCAAGACCGCTGGGAAACAACCGCCTCATGCCAAGGTCACTTCCGCCGCAAGACGGTATCCGCCGCCCCATTCGGTCACGATCAACACGGGGCGTGCCGGATCATCCTCGATCTTGCGGCGCAGGCGGCTGACGGCATTGTCGATGGCGCGGTCATAGGCCTTGCTGTCGCGCCCCGCGGTCAGATCCAACAGACGCGCCCGGCTGAGCACGGTCGCCGGATGATCGAGGAAAATCCCCATCAGGCGGCTCTCGCCCGTGGTCAGATCGACGCTGTGGCCGTCGTCATGGACCAACGACTGGGCGGCAGGATCATGCACCCAGGCCCCGAACCGCCTGCGGTCACTGGTGACCACAGCTGCGGGTTCCGGCACGCGTCGCAGCACGGCGCGGATCCGCGCCAGCAGTTCGCGCGGATTGAACGGCTTGGTCACATAATCGTCGGCCCCCATTTCCAGACCGACAATCTGGTCGGTGCCATCGGCCATGGCGGTCAACAGGATGATCGGCGGTCCCCTATGTTCGACCAGCCAACGGCACAGGCTCAGCCCGTCTTCGCCCGGCATCATGATGTCGAGGATCACCAACGCGATCCGCGCCTCGTCCAGCGTGCGGCGGGCCTCGCCTGCGTTCGCGGCAAGCTGCGTGCGGTATCCCTGTTTGCGCAGGTATTGGCCCAGCGGTTCGCGGATGTCGCGCGCATCATCCACGATCAGGATCTGGGGGGCCTCTGCGTCGGTCATCGGTGAAATCCACTTGTTGCGTCCCTGTCATAGCGGGGTCAGCCCCCGCCGATCCAGTGCGCAGCGCCCGCATGACGCAGAACTTTGTCGCAAGATGTATCAGGACCCGCCCCTGTGACACATGGCGACAAAACCCCGCTGTCCCTGACACACATCGCAGGCGATGAACGGCTAGATCACGGTCATCGGGGCGCATGCCGCGCCGCTGACAACCGGATCTTGAAAGGATCATACGATGAAAAACGCAAACATTCTGCCGATGACATTCCTCGCCGTGGCACTGGCTGCAAGCGGCGCGATGGTTGCAACCGCCCAAGAGGCTGCCACCCCCGAGGCAGCCGTGACCCAGTCTGCGCCGACCGACGGCACCGCGACCAAGGCACGCCAACCCCGCGCCGAGCGCGGCGAAGGCCGCAGGGGCCACAACGGGCGTGACGGCGGCCGCAAGATCATCATGCAGGCCGACACCGATGGCGACGGTGCGCTGACCGTGGCGGAAATCGACGCCTTTCGCACGGCCAAGGTGACCGAGGCTGATACGTCGGGCGACGGAGCACTGACCCTGGAAGAGTTCAACACGCTCTACGCCGAATTCATCCGCGAACGGATGGTCGATGCATTCCAGAACCTGGATGCGGACGGCGATGGCATGATTTCGGCGCAGGAAATGGATAGACGTTTCGATGCGCTGACCCAGCGGTTGGACCGCGACGGGGATGGCAACCTGGACCTAGGACGCCGCAACCGCGGCTGAACCTGAACAGGGCGGCACCTGATGGTGCCGCCCTTTTTCATGACCACGACAGGACAAGCGCCATGCTGCATCGCCTCAACCCCTATCCGCTCTGCGCCCTGCTGGCCCTGCGACCTGTGCTGTGGATCATCGTCAGTCTGACCTCGGACAATCCGCGCATGATCCATATCCTTGTGCATCCCACGGGCGAATGGGCCGCGCGTCTGCTGATCATCACCCTGATGATGACGCCGCTGGCGATGTTGCTGAAAGGGCGGCCCATCGCGCGCTGGTTGCGCAAGAGCCGCCGCCATTTCGGTGTGGCGTCATTCGTTTACGCAGCAATTCATACGGCATTCTACCTCATCGACACATCCAGCGTCGCAACAGTCATCGCTGCATTGCCGCGCCTGTATATCTGGACCGGCTGGATCGCCTTTATCATCTTCATCCCACTTGCGCTGACCTCGACCGACGCGATGGTGCGACGTCTGGGCCGCCGCTGGAAGACGCTACAACGCTGGGTCTATCCTGCTGCCGTACTGACGTTGGTGCATTGGGCCAGCATCCACGACTGGGACAGCCCCGGTGCCGCGATCGTGCATTTTGCTCCGCTGGCCGCGCTGGAACTATGGCGCCTGTGGTACTGGCAGAGGTACCCGCACAGGCAGGCCACCCCGGCCTGATCCGCAGATTGGTCGCAGGCGGTGCATCACGCGCCGCCTTTGCGCGACGCGCGCCGGATTTGTCGCCTAATTTGCGTCCTGTGGCAGAGCGCCCATTGACGCCACGCCCCACCCGCCCAAGAAGTGCGCCAACCGTAGATACGACCGAAAAGAGACCCCGATGGATACCTTTGCACTGCGCGTCACCTGCCTATCCCGCCGTGGCATCGTCGCCGCGATCGCCGTGTTTCTGGCAGATCACGGCTGCAACATCACTGATTCCGCGCAATTCGACGACGCGGACACCGGCATGTTTTTCATGCGGGTCAGTTTCCAGTCCGAACAGGGCAAGACCCTGGATGCGCTGACGCAGGCCTTTGCACCGCTGGCGGCCGATTTCGACATGACGTTCGATTTCTTTGACGAGGCGATCAAGCCAAAGGTCGTGATCATGGTCAGCCGGTTCGGCCATTGCCTGAACGATCTGCTGTATCGCTGGCGCATCGGTGCGCTGCCCATCGAAATCGCAGCCGTGGTGTCGAATCACATGGATTATCAAAAGGTTGTCGTGAATCACGATATCCCGTTCCACTGCATCAAGGTCACAAAGGAAAACAAGCCCGAGGCCGAAGCGCGCATCATGCAGGTGGTCGACGACTCCGGCGCGGACCTGATCGTGCTGGCCCGGTACATGCAGATCCTGTCGGACCAGATGTGCAAACAGATGTCGGGCCGGATCATCAACATCCACCACTCGTTCCTGCCCAGCTTCAAGGGTGCCAACCCCTACAAGCAGGCTTTCGAGCGTGGCGTGAAACTGATCGGGGCGACGTCACACTATGTCACCGCCGATCTGGACGAGGGTCCGATCATTGAACAGGACACGATCCGCGTGACCCATGCGCAATCCGCCAACGATTACGTCAGTCTGGGCCGGGATGTGGAAGCACAGGTGCTGGCCCGCGCGATCCACGCCCATGTGCACGGCCGCGTGTTCATCAACGGCAACAAGACGGTGGTCTTTCCCGCCTCGCCGGGGTCCTACACCAGCGAACGGATGGGCTAGGCCTGCCGCAAATGACCGCGATAGCGCACCATCGCCTGCCGGGTGATCGGTGCGCGCAGGGCCACGTCGAAATGAAACAGCCCGTCCACGACGTATTCACGCGCGACCGAAATCGGTAGCAACCACCGTGGCAGCGGGATTGACCCCAGCCGCCCCGCCTGCACGGGGTAGTGCAGTGCGCCATTCGCAACCGTCAGCCCGATGGCAAATGTGAACGGACCAAAGCGTTCGTGCATCACGCCGTCCCGCACCGACAGATGCGACTGAAAACGGTGACGCCCGAATTGCCGGACCCAGGTTTCGCCCTTTGGCGTCACAGTTTTTGTCACCGTCACGGCGATATCGTCCTGCGCCGGCGGAAACCGAAACAACGCGCACAAGAGGCGCGGCCAGATCCCCGGCCCCCGGTCAATCGCACTGCGGCCCTGCCACCGAGACATGTCTGTCGTCAGATGGGTGCGCTGAATTTCGGACGGGAGTTTTGCGAAATCATCGCCAAGCACCCGTTTGAAGATCGGCATTGTCATGTAATCAGCCTGTTCTGGAACGCCGGATCAGGCAGCGCGCACAGATCATCGCGCCCAAAGATCGCGTAGCGATTGCGCGCAAACTGCAGATACAGCCAATCACGCAGCGGACGCGGCAGGACCAGCAACGCCCCAGCCAACCGTCCCCATCCGCCGTAGCTGCGGGCGGCGTGTATCACGCCCTCCATAATGCGATGTGCTACACCTGCATCAACGTACAGCCAGCTGACCGGATCGTCGGGATCCATGCCGTAGTGCCGCAGCAGGGCCGCCCCCAGCGGTGTCTGGATCGGGCAAATGCGCACGCGCCCCGTGCGGTCCATCCTGTGGATCATCCGCGCGCCCCAGCTACAGACGGCACATGTGGCGTCCATCACGGCGACCGGGTCCGCATCATCGAACACCGGCACCTGCGGATAATGGCGATAGGAATAGAGGTCTGTCATGCACCCGACTGTCCCGATTTGGACACGTCAGCACAAGGCTGGCGTGACGCGCGGCCTGTGCCACGTCGTCACGCCACTGGGTCAGGCCGCGGCCTGCCCCGGTTTTTTACCCAGAATGATCATGCCTAGGATGTCGTCGTCGGTCACATCCTCGACCTTTTCGGTGCCGACCAACTGGCCGTTCTTCATCACGGACACGCGGTCGCACAATTCCATGACATCGGCGATGTCGTGGCTGATCAGGAAAATACCCAGACCCTGCCGTTTCAACTCCTGCACCAGCTCTGCCACCATCTGGGTCTCTTGCGGCCCCAGTGCTGCAGTCGGCTCGTCCATGATCAGGATTTTTGCATCGAAATAAACCGCCCGCGCAATGGCGACGGACTGACGCTGACCGCCCGACAATGCGCTGACCGGTTCCGCGAATTTTTTGAAATTCGGGTTCAGGCGGTGCATGATCTTGCGGGCCTCGGCCTCCATCTGGGCATCGTCCAGCATCCCGGCCCGGGTGATCAGCTCGCGTCCCAGAAACAGGTTGCTGGCCGCATCCAGGTTATCGGCCAGTGCCAACGTCTGGTAGATCGTTTCGATGTTATAGGAACGGGCATCACGGGGGTTGTTGATTTCCGCCTTTTCGCCGTTGACGTAGATTTCGCCGCTGTCGGCTGCATATGCGCCGGACAGGATCTTGATCAACGTCGATTTGCCAGCGCCGTTGTGCCCCAGCAGGCCCACGACCTCGCCGGGGTAGAGATCGACAGTGACGTCATCGACAGCCTGAATCCCGCCGAATGCGATCGAGATATTGCGCATCTCGACCAAGGGAGTTCCGCTGCGATCAATGTTATTTTGCTCAGCCATGTCAGACCCTTACTTTGACTTGCGACGGTAGAGAATGTCGAGGAACACGGCCAGCACCAGCACGGAACCCACGACGACCTGCTGCATGCCGGCGTCAAAGCCGATCAGCACCATGCCCGATTGCAGCGACTGCATCACCAGCGCCCCCAGGATCGCGCCAAAGATCGTGCCGACGCCCCCTGCAAGCGATGTGCCACCGATCACGGCAGCGGCGATAACGTAGAGCTCGTCCAGGGTGCCCAGCGCGTTGGTGGCGGAATTCAGACGCGCCGACGCCACGACAGAGGCCAGACCGGCCAGACCGCCCATGATCGCGAAAATCTTGACCGTCATCCATTTGGTGTCGATGCCGGCAAGGGCTGCCGCCTCGGGGTTGCCACCGATGGCAAAGACGTAGCGCCCGAAACGCGTGCGGGTCAGCAGGAAATTCATGCCCACCGCCACGACCGCAAGGATCAGCACGGGGATCGCGAAACCGTAGCTGATCTGCAGGCCGGTTTCCGGCACGACCACATCATTGGCCGCCGCCCATTGGTTCACGATGCCACGTGGCCAGTAGTACGAATTGACCAGGATCACCGCACCGATCGTCGCGCCGCAGCCCAGCAACGCCAAAAAGCTGTCAGCCCAGACCGGACGCTGCTTGAACTGGAACTTGGTCCGCTGACGTCGGCCGTTCAGCACGCCAAAAATGATGCCGCCACAGACGATCAGACCCACGATCCAGCTGCCCGTGGCACCGACCGCGCCATAAGGCCCGCCGCCCAGCAGGGCAAAGGTGCTGTCCACTGGGGAAATCGTCTCGCCGCGTGCGATCAGGAATGCCGCACCACGCCAGACCAGCAGACCACCCAGCGTCACGATGAACGCAGGAATGGCACCATAGGCGATCAGCGACCCCTGGAATGCGCCGATGATCGCACCACTCAGAATCCCCGCCAGCACTGCGATGATCCAGATCAGCGGATGGCCCAGCCCCAGGATCGGCGGCAGGATATAGACCTGCAACATGCCCATCACGATGGCGCAGAACCCCAGGATGGACCCGACCGACAGGTCGATGTGGCGGGTGATGATGACCAGCACCATGCCCGTCGCCATGATCCCGATGCTCGACGTCTGCACGCTGAGGTTCCACAGGTTGCGCGGCGTCAGAAACGCGCCAAAGTTGTTCACGATGGCCCCGTACATGTGGAAACCGACCCAGATCAGAGCCAGCGCGGCCACCATGCCGATCAGCCGCGTGTCCAGCTCGGTCGCGGTCAGAAACCGGGACCAGGCGCCCGATCGGTCAGTGCCGGGCGGTGGGTTCGAAGGCGACGCGGGCGTCGAGGCAGTGCTGTCAGTCATGTTCTGTCCTGCGCGTGTAATCTGAGCTGTAAATTAATGACCTGCAACCGGCGCAAAGGCGCAGCGGTATATGCAGGCATACATGATCGCGGCAGCACCGCGCCCATGCGGGTATCCGGCGCGGGGAATGCCCGCGCCGGAGTGTCGTCTGCCTTACTGGCAGGCTGCGACGGTTTCCATCGCGCCTTCACATGCCTGCTCTTTCGAGATGTGGCCTGCGTCGATCGCGAGGTTCAGGTTGTCGGCCGTGATCGGTGTCGGTGCGAGGAAGATGGCGTTCATCTCCACACCGTTTTCGCCACCGGCCCACTTTTGTGCCTCGGGCACGGCGTCCAGTGCGGTGCCACTGGCCAGTGCGACAGCGATATCAGCGGCGCGACCACCCAGATCCCGGCTGTTTTTCCAGACGGACACAGTCTGCGTGCCACGTGCGACGCGGTTCAGCGCAGCAAGATCGCCGTCCTGGCCACCGACCGGCACGTCCAGACCCTGCGCTGCAAGTGCTGCAATCGCACCACCGGCCATACCGTCGTTCTGTGACAGCACGGCGTCGATGTTGTTGTCGTTGGATGTCAGGATCTGCTCCATGTTGCGCTGTGCATTCTCGGGCTTCCAGCCGTCGGTGAATGCCTCGCCCGCGATGGTGACGGCACCGCTGTCGATCATCGGCTGCAACACTTCCATCATGCCTTCCAGCAGGAACAGCGCGTTGGGATCACCGGGATCGCCCTTGATAATCGCATAGTTGCCTTCGGGAGCCGCGGCGGACACGGTTTCGGCGATGATCGTGCCGACACCCTTGTTGTCAAAGGTCAGGTAGAACGCACGCTCGTCCTCGATCAGACGGTCGTAACCGACAACGGGGATGCCTTCGGCAGCGGCCTGGTCGATTGCCGGCCCGATTGCGTCCTTGTCCATCGCAAGGATGATCAGCGCGTCAGCACCCTGTGCGATCAGGGCTTCGATATCGGTCAGCTGCTTGGCCGCAGAGGCCTGTGCGTCGGCGGAAATATAGCTTGCGCCAGCCGCTTCCAGTGCGGCCTGAATGGCTGCTTCGTCGGTTTTCCAGCGCTCTTCCTGAAAGTTGGACCAGCTCACGCCAACAGTGACGCTGTGGCTTTCGGCCAGCGCGGCAGAACTGAAACCGACCGTCGCGATGACGGCGGCGATAATTGACTTGTTCATTGTGTCCTCCCAGACGGTTGTGCCGCGCAACGCGCGGATTCGGGATCTCCCCCGGTGCACAAGAGCATGCCAGCTTTATTTCAGTTGTCAAAATAAATTACGCTGACGCGTGAAATATTCTTGCCATAACCGTCGCCAATCTGCGTAATGCGTTGCATGCACGGCAGTGGAGGGCCGTGCGATACGAATAATGGCTGCTTGCGGCGATTATTTACTTCGGGAGGTAAAGAAATGGATGCGGTAGCGCCCGACATCAGCGCGGTGCCGGGGTGTGGACCACTCGTCGGAACGCAGGACGGTCAAACCCTGTCCCTGCGCCAGCAGGTCTTTGCCCATGTGCGCGCCGTCGGGCAGACGTCTCGGGCAGACATCGCGCGCGGTCTCGACGTTTCTGCCGGGTCGGTGACAGCGATCACTGCCGACCTGATCCAGCTGGGTCTGCTGACAGAATGCACGGCTCCCGCCCGTGAACAGGGTCGCGGACGCCCACCTGTCGCCCTGTCCGTTGTCCCCGGCTTTGCCTGTGTCGTCGGTGTCAAGATCGCCGATGCCAGCCTGTCCGCGGTCCTGACCGATTTTGCCGGGATCACACGTGCCGACATCAGCAGACCCAGCGCCCGCAGCCGCAAGACACCCGATGACCTGATCGCGGAACTGGCCGATCTGATTTCGGACCTGATCGCGCGTTCGGGTTTGACCATGGCGGACATTTCCGGGATCGGGCTGGGCCTGTCCGGGATCGTCGATCATGAAACCGGTATCGTGCCTTGGTCGCCCTTGCTATGGGGCGTCGACATACCGCTGGCACAGCTGGCGCGCGCCCGTTTCGGCGTGCCCGTCACGCTGGATAACGATGCGAATGTGCTGACGCTGGCAGAACTGTGGTTCGGTCAGGGACGCAATCGCCCCGATTTTGCGGTCGTCACCATCGAACATGGTGTCGGCATGGGACTGGTGCTGAACAACCGCCTGTTCCGCGGCAGCCGCGGCATGGGTCTGGAGCTGGGCCACACCAAGGTTGCGCTGGACGGTGCGCTGTGCCGCTGTGGTCAGCGTGGCTGCCTCGAGGCCTATCTGGCGGATTATGCACTGGCCCGCGAGGCCGCGACCGCATTGAACGACACGGACCCCACGACAGACCCCGGACATCTGATCGAACGGCTCTATGCGCAGGCGCAGGCGGGTAATCTGGCGGCGCGCACGATCTTTGACCGTGCGGGGCGCTATCTGGCGGTTGGGCTGGCCAATGTGGTCCAGCTGTTCGATCCCGCGCTCGTGATCCTCGCGGGGGAACGGATACGCTATAATTACCTTTTTTCACAGGATGTTGTGACCGACATGGAAACCCTGACCCTGACCGAAGGCCGGTCGCATTGCCAGATTGTGACCCATGTCTGGGATGATCTGGTCTGGGCGCGCGGTGCTGCGGCGCTGGCGCTGTCGGCGCTGACCGACAGGCTGTTGTCGGCATGATCCGGGCGTTGATCCTGATGGTCTGGGCGGCGCCTGCCGCAGCGCAGGTCAGTTTCACAGACGTCTCGGACAGGCTGGGCGATCATGTCTATGACGGCGGCTGGGAACATTTCGTCGGCGGTGGCGTGGCGGTCATGGATTGCGACGGCGACGCGCGGCCCGATATCTTTGCCGCAGGCGGCAACAATCCCGCGGCCCTGTGGCGCAATACAGGTGATATGCAGTTTGCGCCGATGCCCCTGCCCAAGCTGAGCGGCGTCACGGGGGCCTATCCGCTGGATATCGACGCCGATGGCCACATGGATCTCTATGTGATGCGCGTGGGTCCCGACGTGGCCCTGCGCGGTGGTCCCGATTGCGCCTTCACCGATGCCACGGACCTGTGGGGCCTGCCGCAGACCGATCAATGGACAACCGCCTTTACTGCCTGGTGGGAGGACGACAACCGCCCGGTCATGGCAGTGGGCCACTATGTTGATCGCGCAGATCCCGACGGCCCGTTCGAGGCCTGCGACACCAACACGATCCTGCGCCCGACACCCGAAGGCTACCGGGCGGATACCCTTGATCCCGGGTTTTGCGCCCTGTCGATGCTGGCCGCCACCGACGCGCGTGGCCGCATGGCGCTGCGAATCTCCAACGACCGGCATTATTACGTCCGGACCGGTTACGAACAGATGTGGGACATCGCGGACCGCCGGTTCCTGGGCCAGGCCGACGGCTGGGAGGATGTTTCGCTCTGGGGCATGGGAATCGCCAGTGCCGATCTGACAGGCGACGGCCGCGACGAGGTGATGCTGACCTCCATGGGGGACCAATTGATGCAACTGGCGCAGCCAGATGGCACCTACACGCGCGCGCCGTTCGGGCTGGGCACCTATGCGCAGCGCCCGTTCATCGGTGACGACGGCCGCCCCTCGACGGGCTGGCACGCGGAATTCGGCGACGTGAACAATGATGCGCGCCCCGATCTGTTCATTGCCAAGGGCAATGTCGACCAGATGCCGACCAATGCAATGGCCGACCCCAACAACATGCTGATCCAGAAACCGGACGGCAGCTTTGCCGAGACAGCCGAAGCGGCAGGTGTCGCCGATACCGCGCGGGCACGTGGCGCAGCGCTGGCGGATTTCGACGGTGACGGTCTGCTGGACCTGGTGGTCGTCAACAGACGGGCCAATATCCTGCTGTTCCAGAACGCGACGCAGCAGGCGGGCCACTGGATCGGATTGTCACTCAGCCAGCCCGGCGGCAACCGCAATGCAATCGGCGCGCGGGTCAGCGTGACGACATACCAGGGCACCCAGATCAAGGAACTGCGGATTGGCGGCGGGCACGCCGGCGGACAGGCCCTGCCGCTGCACGTAGGGCTTGGCCCTGCCAGGCAGGCCGACGTCACGATCACCTGGACCGATGGCACCACGTCACGCGCAACTTATGCCGCTGACCGCATCCACAGCATCCAGCGCCCCTGACCCGCCCCGCAGGTCAGCGACTCGGTGCCAAGCCCTGTATCATCTTGCCAAAAATACTCCCGCCGGAGGCACCCACGGTCGCCACCGGCGCACCGCTTGGTCAGTTCGGAACAGGCAGACCCGACGGGACGCTGTCCGGTACGCCCAACCGCCCGTCTATCGCCACAGGATCGGTCAGCGTGTCCAGAAACGCGACCAGTGCCGCGATGTCAGTATCGGATAGTGCGAC
Source organism: Loktanella sp. DSM 29012 (assembly GCF_900110705.1). Lineage (GTDB taxonomy): Bacteria > Pseudomonadota > Alphaproteobacteria > Rhodobacterales > Rhodobacteraceae > Loktanella > Loktanella gaetbuli. Next base: position 26,479 of record NZ_FOEJ01000005.1, read on the forward strand.
CGGCGCGACCGTGACGGCCGCCACGATGGCGCTCAATTGTTCGGTATCCTGCAGCGCGCGCGCATCCGCTACCGGCAGGTCAGGCAGGGCCGCCTGCCCCAAATCATAGCGTGCCAGCGCCGCCACCGGATCTGCGTGATCGGCAATGAAACCCGCCAGGGTCGCATGGCTGCCCGCGTGACCATAAGGTGCGGTCAGTGCAATGTTGCGCAGGCTGGGTGTCCGGAACGCATAGAGGTCATCGGGGTTGCCCGTCACCTCGGCACGGCCCCGGTCGTCATAGCGCGTCTCGAACCGTGCCCCCTTGCCCGGTCCGATCTGCGGAACCCCCATGGCGTGGAAATCATGGTCCGTCAGAAACGGGCCGCTGTGGCAATCCGCGCAGCCCGCCGCCCCGTAGAACAGATCCATTCCCTGCTGTGCCGCGCCCGTCAGTCTGGCCTCGCCACGCAACACCGCGTCGAATGGCGCTGTGTCGGACCGCCATTCCAGCGCCATGAAGGCCGCGACGGCATCAGAGATATCGGTGAAACCGATGTCATCGGACGTTTCGATATCGTCAAAGGCCGCGATAAACATTTCCGTATAGGCGGGCACCGCCGCCACCTTGCGCGAGATCAGATCCCAGGCCCCGTCCGGACCGGTCAGCCGCCCCTGCCGTACCGCCAAGGCGATCGGGTTTTCCTGATAGTGTCCCGCCATTTCGTCCGGGCTGAGCACCGGGAACATCGTTTGTGCCGACAGCAAGGAGGCGAAACCGCTGGCCATGTCCTCGGCCAGTGGCGTGCGCAGCCCGCCGGGGCGGCTGTCGTCCACGGCGATGCGCCCGTCATGGAACAGGGTCGTGAATTCATGGGCACCCAGATTGAACAGCGCGGGCGCGTTGCGCGGGATGCGTTGTTCGGGCAGATTGTCAGGGTCCGCGCGCCTGTCCGGACCAAGGCCCATTGCCCCGTCGCCCAGCCCCAATGACAGCCCGTCGCCGGTGCCGAATTTGGGATGATGGCAGGTGGCGCAGGCGACCTGATCGCTGCCCGACAGGATCGGATCGTAAAACAGCAATTGACCCAGTTCAGCCTGCGCAGGATCCACCGGCGCGTAATCGGCATTCGTGATCGCAGGCGGCAACACCGTATCGGCAGCCCAGACCGCACCGGCAAGCATCGTCACCGCACCTGCGCCCAACATCCGTTTCTTCACTGATTGTCCTCCACCCTCGGGCGTAGAATGCATCAGCGCAGAACGTCGGGCAACGCGATATTGCGCGTCAGGCGCTGAGACTTTTATGATGCGCCTCAAGCACTGAGGCGACGCGCCGGATCAGATGCCTCGACCGGGACCAGCGCGCGGACCAGATCGCGCATGTGCAGCAGGCCGACCTGTTGGCCGTCCTGCATCACACGGTAATGCAGATTGGTGTCGCCCTCTGACATCGCAATCACGCGTTCAAGGTTGGAATTGGCGTCCACCTCGCCTGCGATGTTCGGCACTTCGGTCGTGGTCGGCTTCATCACCGACCGGACCCGCAGCACGCGCGCGCGATTGATGTCGGCGATAAAGTCCATGATGTAGGGATCATTGGGGTGCAGCAGGATATCCTGCGGCTCGCCTTGCTGGATGACTGCGCCGTCCTTGAGGATCACGAGGTGATCGGCCAGTTTCAGCGCCTCGTCCAGATCATGCGTGATAAAGACGATGGTCTTGTGCAACTCGCGCTGCAATTCCAGCAGCAGGTCCTGCATATCCGTGCGGATCAGCGGGTCGAGGGCGGAAAATGCCTCGTCCATCAGCATGATCTCACTGTCGGAGGCCAGCGCGCGGGCGATGCCGACACGCTGCTGCATGCCGCCCGACAATTGGTTCGGATAATGCCCGCCGTAACCGTCAAGGCCCACGCGTTCCAGCCACTTGTTGCCCTCAATATCGGCGGCAGCGGCATTTTCACCGCGCACGCGGCGCGCCATGCCGGCATTTTCCAACACCGTGCGATGCGGAAACAGCGCGAATTTCTGAAATACCATCGACATGGTGTTCTGGCGCAGGCTGTGCAGCTTGGTCTCGTTGTAGGACAGCACGTCCTCGCCGTTGACGATGATTTCGCCGGCGGTGGGTTCGATCAGGCGATTGAGGTGCCGGATAAGCGTTGATTTGCCGGATCCCGACAATCCCATGATGACCGTCACCTCGCCTGCACGAATATCGACGTTGATATCCTGCAGGCCCAGCACGTGATGATGCTGTTCCAGCAGTTCGGGTTTGCCCAGCCCCGCGCGGACGTGTTCCAGCGCGGCCTTGGGATTGTCGCCGAAAATCTTGTAGAGGTTGCGGATCGAAACCTTGATGTCTTTTTGCTCTGTCATGGTTTCACTGCTCGCTCGTATTGATGCGGCCCAGTGCCGCCTTGGTTGCGCGGTCCAGCAGGATCGCCAGCAGCACGATGCAGAAACCCGCGACAAGCCCGACGCCCAGTTCCAGATTGTTGATGCCGCGCAGCACCAGACGGCCCAGCCCCGGTGCGGACACCAGCGACGCGATCACGACCATGGCGAGGCTCATCATGATGGTCTGGTTGATGCCGGCCATGATGTTGGGCAAGGCTAGCGGAATCTGCACGCCCGTCAGCTTTTGTCGGCTGGACATGCCGAATGCGTCGGCGGCCTCGATCACGTCCTTGTCCACCAGCCTGATCCCGAGGTCGGTCAGTCGAATGACCGGCACGATGGCGTAGAGGATGATCGCGATACCGTAGAGCTTGCTCTCGGTCACGGAGAACAGGAAAATCAGCGGGATCAGATAGACAAAGGTCGGCAGCGTTTGCAGCATGTCGAGAATTGGTATCGTGAGGCGCTGCATTGTGTTGCTCTTGGACATGGCGATGCCGATTGGCACGCCAAGGACGACCGAGAAGATCGTACAGACAAACACGATCGACAGCGTCGCAATCGCCGCGTCGTAATGATCGATCATCGCCATGAACAGGAACGAGAACGTCACCAGCACCAGCACCCCGACGGACCGTGCGGTGAACCAGGTCAGCAGCATCAGCAGCGGGATCATGATGAACCACGGCGTTGCCTGAAACCAGACCAGCGCCTGATCCAGAAGCCAACCCAGCGGTGCCGTGATGGGGTCCAGCACGAACCGCAGCTCGTCCTTGATCCCGATAAAGCTTTGTTCGACCGCTTCGGTCATGTCGCGGGTGCGCGGAATGGTGTTGCAGGACCCGTGCAGCACGTCGAGCGACGGAAACGGCGTATCCATCAGCGGCGTGGCGGCGGCGCTGTTGTCGGCCCCCGTGGCCTGCGCCATCAGTTCGGCCATCGTCATCGGCCCGCCGGTGGCTTCGCCACACCAGTCCTGCAGGCCAAGCGCCTCAAAGAATTTGTCGTAAAAGGCCATGAAACACCCGTCCCGTTCGCGCAAATGCAAAGGCCAGCGTAACGCGGCCTTTGCCATTCATGATGAAAAGGCCCCTGCCGTCAGGCAAGGGCCGATTTTCGGATTACTGGATCAGGCCGGCCAGATTGGTGGCTGCCTCTTCGTTCAGCCACTGCGACCAGACGTCAGAGTTGTTGGTGATGAAGTATACAGCGGCCTCTTCGGCAGAGGCGTTGTTTTCCTCTTTCCATGCCAGCACTTCACCCATCTGGTTGTTCGTGAACGACACCTTGGACATCATCTCGGCGATCTCGGGGTTTTCGTCCTGGAACGTGGTTGTAACGACCGTTTTGACCGGACCCACGGGGTAAGAGCTCAGGCCGACCTCTTCACACTCCGGGTCGGAGTTACAAGTGTGGATCTCTTCGTTGTATTCGCCCAGATCGACCATGGTCATGTCATACTTGCCCAGCACGGACGTCGGTGCCCAGTAGTAGCCCAGCCAAGGTTCCTGATTTTCAAAAGCAGCCGCGATGGATGCTGCCATCGTCTCACCGGACCCGTGCTGAAAGATTTCGTAGCCGTCATCGGCCAGACCGGCGGCCTGCGTCAGCGCGGTGTTCGTGTTCTTGCAGCCCCAACCATCGGGGCAGTTGTGGAAACGGTTGTCCAGCAGTTCGGGGTTCGCCTTCACGCCTTCCAGCGTGGCCAGTTCCGGGTGTTCCTCGACCAGATAGGTCGGCACCCACCAGCCCTCGACACCGCCGTCGGACAGCACATCGCCCAGCGTGACGATGCGACCGGCCTCGGACAGCTCGCCATAGGCGGGGGTGCCGTTGATCCACAACTCGGTCACGATGTCGGGCTTGCCGGTTTCGGACACCGACGCCAGCGATGTGACGGTCGCGGACGGCACGGTCGTCACGGTGCAGCCATAGCCCTGTTCCATCAGGAATTTCGACACATAGGTCACGACAGCAGAGCTGTCCCAGTTCATCTCGGTGATCGACACCTCGCCACAGTCGGCAAGCGCCATGGTCGGTGCTGCAAATGCGACGGCAGAAGCCAGTAGTGCTTTTTTCATGAATACATCCCTGTTTTGCGCCGGTCGCGATCAGAACAATCGGCGTCGTTTTTATGATAGGTGTAAAAGACAATAGCCTGTCCTCTATTGCAACCCTGACACACGACTGATTCAAACAAATGAAATGAACGGCGGGCTGTTTGGACAAAGCGCCGTAACGTCACCCGACAGAACAGGACTGCATGTGACCCATCCCAATATCCTTATCATCATGGTTGATCAGCTGAATGGGACGTTGTTTCCCGATGGCCCTGCCCATTGGCTGCACGCGCCGAACCTGAAACGTTTGGCCGCGCAGTCGGTACGGTTCGCCAATTGCTACACGGCCTCGCCCCTATGTGCGCCGGGCCGTGGTGGGTTCATGTCGGGCCAGTTGCCATCGGTGACAGGCATCTACGACAATGCCGCCGAATTTCCGTCGGACTTGCCCACCTACGCCCATCACCTGCGGCGCGCTGGCTATCAGACGTGTCTGTCGGGCAAGATGCACTTCGTCGGTCCTGACCAGTTGCACGGGTTCGAGGAACGGACGACGACCGACATCTACCCCGCCGATTTCGGCTGGACGCCGGACTATCGCAAACCGGGCGAACGCATCGACTGGTGGTATCACAACATGGGGTCCGTCACCGGGGCCGGCGTGGCCGAAACCACCAACCAGATGGAATACGATGACGAGGTCGCCTATCACGCGGTGCGCAAGATCCGCGAATACGGGCGCGGACTGGACCCACGGCCCTGGTGCCTGACGGCCAGTTTCACCCACCCGCATGACCCCTATGTGGCGCGGCAGAAATATTGGGATTTGTATAACGATTGCGCGCACCTGGACCCGCAGGTTGCAGCACTTGACTATGCCGATCACGACCCCCACAGCCAGCGCATTTTCGATGCGAACAACTGGCGCGATTTCGACATCACGGACCGCGACATCCGCCGGTCACGTCAGGCCTATTTTGCCAATATCTCTTATCTCGATGACAAGATTGGAGAGATGCTGGACGCCCTCGCGGCGACCCGCCAAGAGGCGGTGATCCTGTTCGTCTCTGACCACGGCGACATGCTGGGCGAACGCGGTCTGTGGTTCAAGATGAGCTTTCGCGAGGGGTCAGCCCGCGTGCCGATGATGATCAATGCGCCGGGGCTGACAGCCGGTCTGGTCACTGACGCCGTGTCCAATATCGACGTCTGCCCGACCTTGTGTGATCTGGCGGGGATTTCCATGGCCGAGGTCATGCCCTGGACCCAAGGCGAAAGCCTGATCCCGGTGGCAAATGGCACCCCGCGCAGCACGCCAGTCGCGATGGAATACGCAGCAGAGGCCAGCTATGCCCCGATGGTCGCATTGGTGCAGGACGGCTGGAAATATACGCGTTGCGCGCTGGACCCTGACCAGCTGTTTGATCTGAACACGGACCCACATGAAATGGTAAACCGCGCGGATGATCCCGCAGCGCAGGCCGTCATGGACCATATGCGCGCCATGGCCGATGCGCGCTGGAACCTGGACCAGTTCGACGCAGACGTGCGCAAATCCCAGGCCCGCCGATGGGTCGTCTACGAGGCCCTGCGCCAGGGCGGCTACTATCCGTGGGATTTCCAGCCACTGCAAAAGGCGTCCGAAAGGTTCATGCGCAATCACATGGACCTGAACGAGGTCGAGGAAAACGCACGATATCCGCGCGGCGAATAGCACCGGGCGCGCGGCCCAGTGCTGCTCGCGTCCTAGCAAAACGCCTGCAAGCCGGTCATTGCACGCCCAAGGATCAGCGCGTGAACGTCATGCGTGCCCTCGTAGGTGTTGACGGTTTCCAGATTGATCATGTGGCGCATGATGTGGAATTCGTCGGAAATTCCGTTGCCGCCGTGCATGTCGCGGCTGTGACGGGCGATATCCAGCGCCTTGCCGCAGTTGTTGCGTTTGATCAGGCTGATCATTTCGGGTGCGGCCTGACCTGTGTCCATCAACCGACCGACCTGCAACGCGGCCTGCAGGCCCAGCGAGATCTCGGTTTGCATATCCGCCAGCTTTTTCTGGAACAGCTGCGTCTGCGCCAATGGTTTGCCGAATTGCTTACGATCCAGACCGTATTGCCGGGCGGCGTGGAAACAGAACTCTGCGGCTCCCATCGTGCCCCAGGCGATGCCATATCGCGCACGGTTCAGACAGCCGAACGGCCCCTTGAGGCCCTGAACACCCGGCAGCAGCGCATCCTCGCCGACGGCCACGTCCTTCATCACGATCTCGCCGGTGGTCGAGGCACGCAGCGACAGCTTGCCGCCGATCTTTGGCGCGGACAGGCCGTCCATCCCCTTTTCCAGCACAAAGCCACGGATCTTGCCGTCATGCGCCTCGGATTTGGCCCAGACGACAAAGACATCCGCAAATGGTGCGTTGGAAATCCACATCTTGGACCCGTTCAGCACATATCCATCGGCGGTTTTCCTGGCGGTGGTTTTCATGCCGCCCGGATCGGACCCCGCATCAGGTTCCGTCAGGCCAAAACAGCCGATCAGTTCACCGCTGACCAGACCGGGCAGGTATTTCTTGCGCTGCTCTTCGGACCCGTAGGCGTGAATCGGATACATCACCAGCGAGGATTGCACCGACATCATCGACCGATAGCCGCTGTCCACGCGTTCTACCTCGCGTGCGATCAACCCGTAGGTGACATAGGACGCACCTAGCCCGCCGTATTCTTCGGGGATCGTGCAGCCCAGCAGACCCGCCTGCCCCATCAGCGGGAACAGTTCAGGTGCCGCCGCCTCGTCCCGGTAGGCCTGCGTGACGCGCGGTTGCAATTCAGACTGGGCAAAGTCGCGGGCGGCATCGCGCAGCATGCGCTCGTCCTCTGTCAGCTGGGTTTCCAGCAGCAGCGCGTCGCTCCAGTCAAAGCTGCCCAGGTCGGGGCCCATGCCAATCATGTCTTTTGCCATGTCTTTATCCCTCTTTCATCAGCAGGTCCGCAAAGGCGTCCAGCAGTTTGTGTTTCAGTATCTTGCCCGTCGGGGCCGCCGGTAGTGCATCTACCGCAAAAATCCGTGTTGGCCGCTTATAGCCGCTTAATCGCCCGGCTACAAAGTGCCCGAGGGCTACCGTATCAAATGTCGCAGGATTCCGACATTGCACAAAGGCCAGGATATCCTCGTCCCCCACTGTGTTGGCCGCACCGATCACGGCACTCTGGATCACCTCCGCGTGGTCATTCAGTGCGGCCTCCACCTCTGGCGGGTAGACGTTGAAACCGCCGCGAATGATTAATTCCTTGGCGCGGCCGACGATATGCAGGTTTCCGGCCGCGTCCAATTGGCCCAGATCGCCGGTGCGCAGCCAGCCATCCTGCACGGTTAGCGCGGTCAGATCGGGGGCGCGGTAATAGCCCTTCATCACGTGGGGGCCACGGGTCAACACCTCGCCCACATTAACACCGGCTGGCGCATCTATTCTGACATCAACCCCCGGCAAGGGGCGGCCTGCGCTGGTATCGGGGTCACCGATGGCGTTGCGACTGCCGCTGACGCCAGCGGTGCTTTCCGTCATGCCATAGCCGTTTTGCAGCGGCAGGCCATAAAAGGCTTCGGCCTTGGCCTTCCACGCGGGATCGAGCGGGGCAGCTCCGGACGAGACATAGCGCAAAGCGGTGTTCTCTAGTCGCGTCAGACCTTGATCAGCGGCGTATTGCATCAGCAGCGCGTGCATTTGCGGCACGCCCGGAAACACTGTGACCCTACCCGTCAAGGCAGCATGCAGCCGGGCCGGGGCGAACCGGGTTTCCAGTTGCAACGTCGCACCGGACAGCGCGCAGGCGATCAGCACGGACGCCAGACCAAAGACATGGGTCAGCGGCAGCACGCCGTAGATGCGATCCAGCGCCGTCATGCTGCGTAGCTGCACCGACAGCCCACCCGCAAAGATCAGGTTGGCATGCGTCAGCATCACCCCCTTGGGCGCGCCCGTCGTGCCAGTGGTGTAGAGGATGACGGCAACATCAGCGGTCTCAGCCTCGGCTGGGCCAGCATTGCACTGCATTATGTGGAACGGGCCAAAACCGATGTCCTGCGACACGGCGGATGTCGCGTGGGCCAGCGCCTCGGCTGAACAGCCAGAGGTATAGATCACCACCCGTGGCTGCGCGTGATCCGTGACACGGGCTATTTCCGGTGCGGTCATGCGTGCATTGACCGGCACCGCGATTGCGCCGACCCGGCTGGCGGCATAGATGAAAACCGCTGTCGCGAGGCAATTTTCCGCCACGATCAGCACTCGGTCGCCAGTCCCAACGCCCGATTGCGCCAGCAACTCGCCCGCTGCCGCGATATTGCGGTCGTATTGCGCGAAACTGACGGCACCGTCGGGATCGATGATGGCCGTGGCGCACGGACTTGCCGCCGCCTGCCGTGCGATCAGCGCGTCGATGCGATCTGCATGTTGCATGTGAACACCGCCTCCCCACGGTGGTCGGTTGCGTCAGGCCACGGCCAGCGCCACGAACCGTTCGGTATGATAAAGCGTGTCGCCAAAGCGGTGATCGACCATGACCAACCGCCGCGCGAGATGCGCCAGCGCATATTCCTGTGTCATGCCGATGCCGCCGTGCAGCTGGATCGATTCCTCGGCCACCAGACGCGCCGCCTGCCCCACCAGCGTTTTGGTCGCCGACACATGAGTATCGCGCACCAGCGCATCGGCATCGACGTGACCGGCAAGGTTGATGACGGCGGAGCGGGCCTGTTCAATCTCGATCAGCATGTCTGCCATGCGGTGTTGCAGTGCCTGAAATTTGCCAATCGGCTGGCCGAATTGTTTGCGGGTTTTCAGATAGTCCGTGGTCAGTGTCCGGATCGCGTCCATCAGGCCGACGGCCTCGGCGCTGATCGCCAGCGTGGCGCGGGCGTGAGCCTGCGCAAGCGCCTGAAACCCCTCTCCCGCAGCGCCGAGTGGCGTACCCGGCGTGTTGTCCAGCGTGATTTCCGCTGCGTGCCCACCACCGGTCAACGGATAGCTGCGCCCGGTCAATCCGGGCGCATCCGCGTCCACGATGAACAGGCTGATCCCAGCCTCATCCGCCACATCGCCGCTGCTGCGCGCGCTGACGATCAGACTGTCCGCTGCCCCGCCGTTCACGACCACCGCCTTGCGACCCGACAGTTTGCCGTCCGTCACGGTGGTGGCAACCCGAGACAGGTCGTAGCGGCTGCCGGGCTCAGAATGAGCCAGCGCCATCTGGCGATCGCCTGCGATGACCTCCTCCAGCAGTGCCTGCTGATCCGCATTACCCAGCGCCGCGATCAACCCGCCGCCCAGCAGCCCGGTGTCGATCAGCGGTTCGGTCGCCCCGACGCGGCCCAACTCTTCGGCCACCAGCGCAATATCGAAACCCGCCCCGCCGAAACCGCCCTGGTCTTCCGTAAACAGCGCCCCGATCACGCCAATCTCGGCCAGCCCAGCCCAGACAGCATCGGACCAGCCGGTTTCACTGTCCGCAATCTGCGACAGCAGCGCGGGGGTGTATTGGTCACGCAGGTAACGGCGCAGACCGTCCTGCAACATCTGGCGTTCTTCGGTCAGGTCAAAGTTCATGGCTGTCTCACAATTCCAGAATGGCTTTGGCGATGATCGACCGCTGCACCTCGTTCGAGCCACCGTAGATCGACAGTTTGCGGTTGTTCAGATATTGCCGTGTGCGTGCCTGCGCATAGGCGGGACCGACGGGGTCGTTGTCGCCCTCAAGTGCTTCTGACACGTAGGGCATGGCATAGGGACCGACGGCCTGCATGGTCAGCGCGTTGATTTCCTGACGCACCTGCGTGCCCTTGATTTTCAACATCGAGCTTTCTGCACCCGGGGCCTGGCCTGCGGCGGCGGCACTGACAACGCGCAGATTGGTCGTCGCCATGGCCATCAGGTCGATCTGCACCTGTGCAATCCGCGCAGCAAACAGCGGGTTCTTGATCAAGGGCTGACCGCCGGATTGTTCAGCCCGTGCGATCCGTTTCAGCTGTTCCAGCCCGGCGCTGGCAAATCCGACACCCGCGATGTTGGTACGTTCATGCGTCAGCAGATATTTGGCATAGGTCCAGCCCTTGTTTTCCGCACCGACCAGATTGGCGGCAGGCACGCGAACGTTGTCGAAAAACACCTCGTTCACCTCGGCTCCGCCGTCGATCAGCACGATGGGCCGCACGGTGATGCCGGGGCTGTTCATGTCGATCAGCAAAAAGGAAATGCCTTCTTGCCGCTTGCCTTCGTTGCTGGTGCGCACGAGGCAGAAAATCATGTTTGCGTGCTGGCCCAGCGTGGTCCAAGTTTTCTGACCATTGACGATGTAATCATCGCCGTCACGCACCGCAGTGGTCCGCACCGCAGCCAGATCAGACCCGGCCCCCGGTTCGGAATAACCCTGACACCACCAGTCGTCGCCGTTCAGAATACGCGGCAGCCAGTATGATTTCTGATCCTCTGACCCGAATGCCATCAACACCGGCCCCAACATCGCAAGCCCGAACGGCACGATGCGCGGCGCGTGCGCCTTGGTCATTTCATCCTCGAAGATGTGGCGCTGCACCGCGTCCCAGCCGGTGCCGCCGTGTTCAACCGGCCAGTTGCCCGCCAGCCAGCCCCGCGCGTTCAGGATCGCGTGCCATTCCTCGTGGTCGGCTTTGGTCAAGGACTGGCCCTTGCGGACCTTGTCAGACAAACGGGTTGGCAGATGCTCGGCCAGAAAATCGCGAACCTCAGTCCGGAATGCCGTCTGGGCGTCGGTATAATGCAGATCCATGACGGTCCCCCTTAGTAGATTTCAAACAGGCCAGCGGCCCCTTGGCCACCGCCGATACACATGGTGACAACGCCAAGTTTGGCACCCCGGCGGCGGCCCTCGATCAACAGATGACCGGTCATGCGCGCGCCTGTCATGCCGAACGGATGACCCAGCGCGATTGACCCACCGTTCACGTTCAGACGGTCGTTGTCGATGCCCAGCACATCGCGGCAATAGATCAGCTGACTGGCAAAGGCCTCGTTCAGCTCCCACAGATCAATGTCGGCAACGGTCAGGCCCGCGCGTTCCAGCAGGCGCGGCACCGCATAGATCGGACCAATGCCCATCTCGTCGGGTTCGCAGCCCGCTACGGCAAAACCGCGAAACGCACCCAGCGGCGCAAGCCCCGCACGGCTGGCCGCACCCGCATCCATCATCACCAACGCCGCCGCCCCGTCAGACAGCTGCGAGGCGTTCCCGGCGGTAATGAACTGATCGTCGCCCCGCACGGGCGACAGGCCTTGCAGTCCTTCCAGCGTTGTGGTCGGGCGGTTGCATTCGTCCTTGGCGATCGTCACCTCACGTGCGGATGTTTCACCGGTCGCCTTGTCCGTCACCTGCATCGTCACGGTGATCGGCACGATTTCATCGTCGAACAGTCCTGCATCCTGCGCGGCCGCCGTGCGCTGCTGACTTTGCAGGCCCAGCGCATCCTGATCGGCGCGGCTGATGCCATAGCGGGACGCCACGATATCGGCGGTTTCGACCATCGGCATATAGAGGTCGGGTTTGTTGTCCAAGATCCAGGCGTCGCGCGAATGGCGCGCGGGCGGCTGCACCATCGAAATGCTTTCGACCCCGCCGACCAGCACGGCCTGCGCGCCTTCCCGGGCGATCATGTGACCGCCCATCGCGATGGCCTGCAAGCCGCTGGCACAGAACCGATTGACCGTGGTGCCTGCAATACTGACGGGCAGTCCCGCGCGGATCACGGCCTGACGGGCGATATTGCCGCCCGTGACATATTCCGGATAGCCGGTCCCCCAGATGCTGTCCTCGATCAGCGCAGGATCAATCCCCGCCCTGTCGACGGCGTGGCGCGCGACATGACCGGTCAGCGTCGCCCCGTGGGTCATGTTGAACGCACCGCGCCCGGCCTTGCCGATGGCGGTGCGGGCGACGGAAACGATGACGGGCAATGACATGGGCAATCCTCAGGTATTCAGGCTGGCAAAGGTCTGGCCGTCCTGAACAAGACGTTCCAGCAATGGGGCGGGTTTCCAGAAATGATCGTCCAGAACCGCAAAATCGCGGATATCCGACAAGATGACGTCCAGCCCAACGGTATCGGCATGGTGCAAGGGCCCACCACGGAAACGGGGAAAACCATAACCGGACAAAAACACCACATCCACGTCAGAGGGGCGTTGGGCGATGCCTTCGTCCACCACGCGGGCAGCCTCGTTCACCATGGCCGCCATGGTGCGGCGCACGATCTGTTCGGCGGTAAACTCGCGCGGTTTCAGGCGCAGGCTATCACGCACATCACGGATGATCGGTGGCACATCATCATTGGGCCGGCCCTTGGGCGTCGCATCGTCGTAAATGTAATATCCACGTCCGGTTTTCTGCCCCAGCCAGCCTGCGTGATACAGCGCATCCGCAAATAGCGGCGCGCGGTCACGGGGATGGGCCTGCGCCGCCTTGCGCTGGCGGGTCATGTAGCCAATGTCGAGGCCCGCCAGATCACCGACCTGATACGGTCCCATCGCGAAACCGAATTCCACCAGCGCGCGGTCGATCGCATATGGGCTGGCCCCGTCAAGGACCATGTGATCCACCGCCGTGCGGTAGTGCGACAAGATCCGGTTGCCGATGAACCCGTCGCAAACACCTGCGCGCACGCCGACCTTGCCCAACGTTTTTGCCAGTTGGAACGCCGTAGCCGTCACATCGACCGCCGTTTCATCTGCCATGACGATTTCCAGCAGCTTCATCACATGCGCAGGTGAAAAGAAATGCAGCCCGATCACATCCGCCGGGCGATTTGTGGCCTGGGCGATCAGGTTCACGTCCAGATAGGACGTGTTGGTGGCAAGGACCGCGCCCGGTTTGCAGACACGGTCGAGGTTGCGGAAAACCTCGGCCTTGACGGCCATGTCCTCGAACACGGCCTCGACCACCAGATCGGCCTCTGACAACGCGGCGTAATCCGTTGCTGTGGCCAGCGCGTCCGACAGAATCACATCACGCCTTGCCTCGGTCAGCTTGCCACGTTTCACGGCGCTGGACAGGTTGCGGGTGATGGTGTCGCGGGCGCGTGCAGCACTGGCCGCGTCACGTTCCACAAGGGTGACGTGCAGCCCTGACAACACCATCGCCGTGGCGATCCCTGCCCCCATCGTGCCGCCGCCGACAACACCGGCACGGGTCACGGGACGTGGGGCGATACCCTTGATCTGCGGGACCTTTGCCACTGAACGTTCCGCGAAAAATGCGTGCATCAGACCCGCGCGCTGCGGTGTTTTCAGCAATGACAGGAATGCCTTGCGTTCTGCCGCCAAGGCCTGCGCAAATGGCATCCTTCCGCCAGCCACAACGGCATCCAGCACCGCCAGAGGTGCCACCTGACCGCGCGCCGACTGGGTCAGACGCTTGCGCCAGCCATCCACCAGATCGGCGTCGAACTGCGGAAACGGCATGTCACTGACACGGCGCGGACCGGCTCCGTCCTGCAAAAGCTTTGCCGCATAAGCCATTGCATCCGCGCGCAAATCGTCACCCGCCAAAGCATCCACAAACCCCATGTCCAGCGCCTGCGCGCCCGTCACGGGCCGACCAACCGTCATCAAGGTCAGCGCGTTTTCTGCGCCCACCAGCCGCGGCATGCGCTGCGTGCCACCGGCACCCGGCATGACACCCAGCGTGACCTCTGGCAGGCCCAGTTTCGCGCGCGCCGTGGCGATCCGGTAGTGCGCGCCCAGCGCGACCTCCAGCCCGCCGCCCAAGGCGGTGCCATGAATCGCGGCCACCACGGGTTTGGGGCTGTCCGCGATCCGGTTGATGACATCAGGCAGATAGGGTTCCACAGGCGGTTTGCCGAATTCGGTGATATCCGCGCCACCGATGAACAAACGGCCTGCACCGATAATGACGGCGGCATCTGCGCCGTCATCGGCGTCAAATCGCGTGATGGCGTCCCATAGACCCTGGCGCACCGCCTGCCCCAGCGCATTCACCGGCGGATTGTCGACAGTGAGAACCGCCACGCGGTCCTGCAGATCATAACTGACGTAGGTCACGCGTGCCTCCTCCCGGTCCTCACACCCGGCATACCGCACTGGTCAAATATTTCAATATGCAAAATGTTATTCCGCTATGCGGAATAAATTACAGATCTCTTGATCCGATCGCCCCACCTTGCCCCATCATGCGTTCCAGATCGCGCACGGTGCCAGCCAGCTTGGGCCCCACCTCGTCGCGCATCCGTGCCACGCTCAGCGCGGCGGGCATGGCACCACAGGTGAAGACAACCGGTTCCCCCAGTTCACGCGCATGAAACGGCACGGCCACGGCGTGGATGTTGGCCGCGAAATAGCTGTCGGGATCGGTGATCACGTAGCCCTGGGTCATCAATTGGTTCTGGGCATCGGCCCGGTCGGTCTGCGCCTGCTGGACCGTCAGCCCCTTGTCGCCCACGGCCTCTTGCAAGGTCGCGACAAAGGCATCATCGCCAAGTGCACCGAACATCGCGTGCCCCGACGACGACCCGTGGAACGGCAGACGGTGCCCCACCTCAAGCCAGAGCGAGGCGACATTGCGCGGACGCCATGTTTTGACGATCAGCATGCGCCCCGCATCCCGCACCAGCAGCAGCGACAAGGTGCCTGTGTCATCCGCCAGCCGCTGCATCAGTGGCCCCGACAGGTCCACAAAGGACAGCGACGCGCTGGCCATGTTGCCCAGCGCCAGCAAGGCGGGACCGGGACGGTAGCGGTCATGGCGCCGCGCGTGGGTCAGGTAACCCAGCGACTGCAACGTGAATGTCAGGCGCGACACCGTCGATTTCGGCAGCCCGGTCCGGTCTGCGATTTCAGCGTTGCCCAACCCGTCGTCCGATGGCCGGAAGGCCCGTAAAACACTCAGCCCCCGCGCGAGGGTCGTGGCAAAGCGCCGGTCCTTTTCCAGATCACCGTCCATCCGGGTCACTCCTGTTCGTTATGTCCCGACAAGCTATAGCGAATTCGGAATCAAAAGCGAAATGATCGGAAAGGACATGATGAGGATCAGCACCAGCACATCGATCGCCAGGAACCGCGTGATCCCCGAAAAGATGCGGTCGATTGGCACGGCCTTGCCGACCACGTTGCTGATGACGAACACGTTCAGGCCCACAGGCGGTGTGATCAGGCCGATTTCCAGCAGCTTGATCACGACGACGCCGAACCAGATCAGGTTGAAACCATAGCTTTCGACCAGCGGCACCATCAGGGGCAGAGTCAGCACCATGATCCCGATGGGATCAAGGAACATCCCCAACACAAGGTAGATCAGCGCGATTGCGGCCAGCAGCACGACGGGCGACAGTTGTGCATCGCTGACACCATTGACGATCACCGGAGCCACGCCGGTCAGCGCGATGAAGGCCACGAAAATCTTGGCCGAGGCGGCGATCAGGAAAATGGCAGAGGTCTGGATGCAGGTTTCCCGCAGGCTTTCCCACAGGTCGGTCAGCGTCAGCTTGCGCTGTGCGAAACCGATCAGGATGGCAGCCGCCACGCAAATCGCCGCAGCCTCGGTCGCGGTGAAAAACCAGCCGTAGATCCCACCGACGATCAGGCCGAACAGCGCCAGTGCGGGCCATGCGCCGACGGCCGCTAGCCACTTGTCGCGCCCGGTGATCACGCCTGTGAACGCCGGTGCCGCACCCGGCTTGCGTTTTACCCAGATAAAGATCGTCAGCAGAAAGCCCAGCAACGACAGAATGCCCGGCAGGATACCGGCCAAAAACAGTGAAGAGATCGAGGTTTCGGTAAAAATCCCGTAGATGATGAACAGCACCGACGGCGGGATCAGCGACCCCAGCGTACCGCCAGCGGCCACCGATGCGGTGGCAAGGCTCTTGTCATAGCCCATGCGCAGCATCTCGGGCGAACAGATGCGGCCCATCGTGGATGCACAGGCGATCGATGACCCCGTGATCGCGGAAAACCCGCCGCAGCCCACGACTGACGCCATTGCGACCCCCCCCGGCACGCGTGCCAGCCAGACCCGTGCTGCGTCGTAGATGCGCGTCGTGATATCGGCGCGATAGGCGATATGACCCAACGCGATGAACAGCGGGATCATCGACAGATCATAGGAATGGATGAGGTCGAACGAATTTGAAAACACCAGCGAGGTGGTTGGCCTGACCGCACGATCCGGCGTGAACGCCCCCGTCCGCGTGGCAAAGATGACGAACGTGCCGATCGTTCCGATGGCCGCCAGTGCGAATGCGATCGGCACCCGGATGGCCAGCAGGCCAATCACTGCGGCAAAGGCACAGATACCGATGATGGATCCATCGATCATGACTTGTCCCCGTCTTCGGTAAAGCTGGCGGTGGTGGTTTGGGACATCTGCGGAACACCACCGCTGCGCAGGGTGCGGATATCCCCGATGACCAGCAACAACAGGCGCAGCCAGCAAAAAGACATGCCGATCAGGAACAGCACCCGCCCTGGCCATTTCGGCAGGTTCAGCTGTCCGAAATAATACGATCCACCCGTGATCGCATGCGCGGCCTCGTTCCAGCCCGCATAGAGCAGCGGAGACAGGGCCAGCAGCCCCATCACGCCACCAACGACAACCAGCCAGCCCTGGGTGCGCAGTGGCATCCGGTTGGACAGAAACTCTACGACGATATGCGCCCGGGCCGTCGTAGCAGCGGCCAGCGGCAGCACGATGGCCATGACCATCAATTCGCGCACCATGACGATGGTGTCGGGAATACCCCCATTGACCGTCACGCGCAGCGCCACGCTGATCGTGATCAGCGCACCCAGCGCCACCACGGCGCAGCACGCCAGATCAAGCAGCAGCCGTTCGATGCGATGCAGCATCTGTTGTCCTCAAACTGTCAGAAAAGAAGCGGCCCGCGATGCCTGTCTGCACCGCAGGCCGGCTGGTTTCAGCGATCCCAGGGGTAGCCTTGGGCGTCGCGCTCTGCCGTGAATTCGGCCAGCAGCGTGCGATAGCGATCCAGCATGCCCGCGCCGTCCAGACCTGCGGCATTGGCCTGTTCGATCCATGTATCGATATAGGGCGCGCCACGCGCCACCAGCTTGTCGCGTTCCGCCGCATCCAGGGTGATCACCTCGACACCGGCCTCTTGCATGGTCTGCACTGCGGCGTCGTTGTCAGCATTGATCAGCCGACCCAGCGTATCGGCCATGCCGACACCCGCATCATTTAACGCTTGCTGGTGTTCCGTGCTCAGCGCGTCATAGGCGAACTTGTTCATAAAGATGCCCAGCGCACCGACCTGACCCCAGTCCATCAGCGTGTAGCTGGTCATGACCTCCTGCTGCTTCAGCGCGGCCACGGCGTAGGAATACCCCTGAGAGCAATCCAGCAACCCGGTGTCCAGCCCCTGATAGGCGTCATAGATCGACATGGCGACCATGTTGGCCCCCAGATCGTTGAAAACCTTGCCGTAGGCACCGACCCCACGCACCTTCAGACCTTCGATGTCTTCAGCTGTCCGTATGGCCGTGTCCTTGCAACCGATATTGACGGCGGATGTCGTGAATGTGCCCAGATAGACCAGATCCTGATCGGCCAGATTGGCGGCAATAGAAGGATCGGTGCGCATCAGCGCATCCGTCGCACGCATCCCGACCCAGGCATCGGCGTTCTGCAACGGCAGATCTGCAATGCCATAGGCCACCATTTCCTGCGGGAAATAGACGCCGATGATCGTGCCAAGGTCAGCCACACCGTCACTGACCCCCTGCAATGCCGCATCGGCCTTGAACAAGGCACCGCCCCATTGAATGTCAATTTGCAGATCGCCGTTCGTGCGGGCCGTCACGTCATCCGCGAACGCCTGCGTCGCGACGGCGCGCGCACCCCGGTTCGGACCCGCCTCACCCAAGATCAGCGTGGTCTGCGCGGCTACCGATGTTGCCATCAAACCCAGCGATACCGCCGCCGCTGCCAAAGTCCTCGTCATCGTCGCTCCTCCCAGAACTTCCAATAAGTAGAATGATATTCCACTATACGGAATTAAGATTCGGAGCAAGCCAGCATTCACACGCGTCAGTGCCGCCCTGCGACATGCGCGAAATGCCACCAACCACGACAGGCGGCGGCCGGATGCTCACGGTAAAACGGGGCGTCAGACCGACGTGGTGTCCAGTGTGTCCGGCAGACAGACCTGAACCTGCGTGCCCCAGTCCGTGCATCGCGCCGCGAGGCCGGGCGGAACAGGTGCATCCGTCACGAATACATCGATCCCCGACAACGATCCGATCTGTGCGGGGGCCTTGCGTTTGAACTTGGTATGGTCAGCCAGCAGGATCTTGCGTCGGGACTGGCCCAGAATCGTCTGACTGACGCCGACCTCACGCAGGTCGAAATCCAGAATATCACCATCATGATCGACTGCCGAACACCCGATGACGCCAAAGTCGAATTTGAATTTCCGGATCGCGGCAGTGGTGATGTCACCTGTCAGCCCGCCATCCGACTGGCGCAACGCACCGCCGGTCACCACGACTTCGCAGTCGGGATTGCGTGCGAGGATGTTGGCCACGTTCATGTTGTTGGTGACGACCAGCAGGTTGCGATGATGCAACAACTCGTTTGCGACCGCCTCGGTGCTGGTGCCAATGTTGAGAAAGATCGCGCAATCCTCGGGGATCATGGCCGCACAGGCACGCGCCATCGCGGTCTTGCCTTCGGCATTCAGGCGGCGACGTTCCTCATAGGCGATGTTGATCGTGCCCGATGGCAGCACCGCGCCGCCGTGGACCCGTTCCAGTTTGCCCGCGTCGGCCAGATCGCTGAGGTCCCGCCGGATCGTCTGCAATGTGACACCCAGATGATCCGCCAGGTGTTCAACCGTCACCTTGCCGTCGCGTCGCGCAATTTCGAGGATTTCAGGGTGTCTGATGCTTTGCGACATGAACATGATCCAATGGCTTTTCTTGCAATATGACAGTGAAAACGAACATCGCCCATCCCATACCACACAGCTGATCGCAGAAAATTCGGTGAATCGCGCGAAATCCACCCCAAAACTCGCATTTTCCGCGCGTATTCCCACAAAAACGAAAATAACCGAAAAAATACCTTTTCTTTTCTGAACGCCGTTGCAATGGTGTCGTCACGAATTTGGGGGGATTCACTTTGACGGACGATCGCGAAATCCGCGACCTGCTGGTCGTCGGCGGTGGCATCAATGGCTGCGGGATTGCGCGTGATGCGGCGGGTCGCGGCATGACGGTCACCCTGGCCGAGATGTCGGACCTTGCCTCCGCAACCTCCTCTGCGTCGACCAAGCTGTTTCATGGTGGACTGCGGTATCTGGAATTCTTTGAATTTCGTCTGGTCCGCGAAGCCCTGCTGGAACGCGAAACACTGCTGCGTGCGATGCCGCACATCAGCTGGCCGATGCGGTTCGTGCTGCCCTACCACGCCGACATGCGGTTCGACAGCGACACGCCGACGTCGAAAATCCTGTCGCGCGTCATGCCATGGATGCGCGGACGCCGCCCTGCCTGGCTGATCCGGCTGGGCCTGTTCCTCTATGACAACCTGGGCGGACGCCAGATCCTGCCGGGGACGAAAACGCTGGACCTGACCCGCGGACCAGAAGGTGCGCCGCTGAACCCGCGTTTTGCCAAGGCCTACGAATACAGCGATTGCTGGGTCGAGGATTCACGTCTGGTGGTGCTGAACGCACGCGACGCCGAACAGCGTGGTGCGCAGGTGATGACCCGGACCAAGGTGGTGTCGGCCAAGGTGCAAGACGGAATCTGGTCGGTGACGGTGCAGGACACCGAAACAGGCCATCAGCGCGTGATCCGCGCACGGATGGTCGTCAATGCAGGCGGTCCCTGGGTGGGTCAGATCCTGCGTCAGCAGATCGGGTCCAACAGCCAGGACGACGTGCGGCTGGTGCGCGGCAGCCATATCGTGACCAGACGCCTGTTCGATCATGACAAATGCTATTTCTTTCAGGGGACCGACGGACGCATCATGTTCGCAATCCCCTACGAGACGGATTTCACCCTGATCGGCACAACCGATCAGGAACACGATGACCTGTCTGCGCGTCCGGTCTGCACGCCCGCCGAAAAGCAATACATGGTCGATTTCGTGAACGCCTACCTGCGTGACCCGATTTCGACAAATGACATTGTCTGGTCCTATTCCGGCGTGCGCCCGCTGTTCGACGAAGGTGCCAGTTCCGCCACTGCCGCGACGCGCGACTATACGCTGAAACTGGACGACACCGCAGGTGCGCCCGCGCTGAACATCTTTGGCGGCAAGATCACGACCTACCGCCGCTTGGCCGAAAGCGCGCTGGAAAAGATCGGCCAGCGGCTGGACGTGGCACAGGGTCCGTGGACCGCAGGCGTACCGTTGCCCGGTGGCGATTTTCCGGTCGGTGACGTGGAGCTCCAGATCGGGAACCTGCGCGATGCCTACTCATTTCTTGACGACCGTTGGGCCACACGCCTGATCCGCGCCTATGGCACCGATGCGAAGCTGATTTTGGGCGATGCCGCCAGCGTGGCCGACCTTGGGCCTGCGTTCGGTGCAACGCTGACAGCCGCAGAAGTCGATTGGCTGATGGCCCACGAATACGCCCGCACTGCCGAAGACATCCTGTTTCGCCGCAGCAAACTGGGTCTGCGCGACACCGACACCGCCGCGCTTGACGCCTATATGACCGACCGCCGCCAACAGCTAAAGGACATCGCATGACACTGGAACTTGACAGCGTCAGCCATGTGGTTGGCGCTCAGACCTATATCCACCCCACTGATCTGACCTTGGAAAAGGGTACGATGAACGTGCTGCTTGGGCCGACGTCGGCGGGGAAAACCACGCTGATGCGCCTGATGGCCGGGCTGGACGTGCCAACCCAGGGCCGGATCCGCTGGAACGGCACCGATGTCACCGGCGTGCGCGTGCAGGATCGCCAGATCGCCATGGTTTACCAACAGTTCATCAACTACCCCGCGATGAGCGTTTACGACAACATCGCCTCGCCTATGAAACTGATGGGGTTGGCGAAATCCGAAATCGACCGCCGCGTGCGCGACACGGCAGAGCTGATGCAGCTGACGCCGATGCTGGACCGCAAGCCGCTGGAACTGTCGGGCGGACAGCAGCAACGCTGCGCGCTGGCGCGGGCCTTGGTCAAAAACGCGGGTCTGGTGCTGCTGGACGAACCGCTGGCCAACCTGGACTACAAACTGCGCGAGGAATTGCGCGCGGAAATCCCGCGTATCTTTGCGGAATCCGGGTCGATCTTTGTCTATGCGACAACCGAACCCGAAGAGGCGCTGTTGTTGGGTGGCAACTGCGCGACCCTGTGGGAAGGCCGCGTGACGCAGTTCGGCCCCACGGCGCAGGTTTACCGCAACCCGCAGGATGCGACGACGGCGCGGGTGTTTTCCGATCCGCCGATGAATTTCCTGACGGTCGAAAAACGCGGTGACAGGCTGCATTTCGGTCAGAATGAAACCATGCCCGCAGGCCGCATCGCTGCCGCCGACGGCACCTATCAGCTGGGGTTCCGCCCCAATCACCTGACGCTGGAGCCGGGACCGGACAGCATCCGTTTCGACACCACGCTGTCGGTCATGGAAATCACCGGGTCCGAAACCTTTGTGCATCTGTCCCATCATGGCGCGGCCTGGGTCGGCCTGATCCACGGAATCCGCGACCTGACACCAGGACAGACCCTGCCCGTCTACCTTGATCCATCGCGCGTCTATCTGTTCGCGCAGGATGGTGCACTGGTCGCTACGGCCCCCTATGCGGAGGCTACGTAACATGGCCAAGATCACGCTTGATAACCTCGCCCATTCCTATCTGCCAAACCCGCAGACCGAGGCGGATTTCGCGCTCAAGGCGCTGAACCACGACTGGGTCGACGGCGAGGCCTACGCCCTGCTGGGATCGTCCGGTTGTGGCAAATCCACGCTGCTGAACATCATTTCAGGCCTGCTGATTCCCAGTCAGGGGCGCGTGCTGTTTGACGGGCGCGACGTGACGACCGCCCCGACAGCGGATCGCAATATCGCGCAGGTCTTTCAGTTTCCGGTGGTCTACGACACGATGTCGGTGCGCCAGAACCTGGCCTTTCCGCTGAAAAATCGCGGGATGGATGCGGCCGAAATCGCCCGCCGCGTCCAGAAGGTCGCCGCCATGATCGACATGGAAGCGCAGCTGGATCACAAGGCGCGCGGTCTGACGGCGGATGCCAAACAAAAGATCTCTCTCGGGCGTGGGATGGTCCGCGAGGATGTGAACGCGCTGCTGTTCGACGAACCCCTGACCGTAATCGATCCCCATATGAAATGGGAGTTGCGCACGCAGCTGAAAAAGCTGCATCAGGATTTCGGTCATACGATGATCTACGTGACCCACGACCAGACAGAGGCGCTGACATTCGCAGACAAGGTCGTGGTGATGTACGACGGTCGCGTGGTTCAGATCGGCACCCCGCAGGAATTGTTCGAACGCCCGGCGCATACCTTTGTCGGCTATTTCATCGGCTCGCCCGGGATGAACCTTTTCGATGCGCAGATCGACGGCGCACAGGCGCGCATTTGTGACGTGACAGTACCACTGGGTGCCAGCTATGCCGCGACGGGCCGGACCCAGATCGGCGTGCGCCCGGAATTCATCCGGTTGTCGTCAGGTGATGCGGGCATCCCGGCATCCGTGCGCCGGGTCGAGGACGTGGGCCGGCACAAGATTATCCGGCTGGACGTCGGCGGCCAGATCATCAACGCCGTCGCCCCCGAAGGGTCCGAGGTTTCCGCAAACACCAACCGCATCACATTCGCGCCCGAGGGCATCAACGTCTACGCCGACGACTGGCGCGTCACACCGCAGGGGGCTGCCGCATGAACAAGACCGTCAATCAAAAGGCGTGGTTCCTGATCCTGCCGGTGCTGATCCTGGTGGCGTTTTCCGCCGTGATCCCGCTGATGACGGTGGTGAACTACTCGGTGCAGGACACATTCGGGAACAACCAGTTTTTCTGGGCGGGCCTCGACTGGTTCGACGACATGCTGCACTCGGACCGGATGTGGAATGCGCTGGGCCGTCAGCTGTTATTCTCTGGCATCATTCTGGCAATCGAAGTGCCGCTAGGCATCCTTGTCGCGCTCAACATGCCGAAAAAGGGGTTCTGGGCGTCGTTTTGTCTGGTGGTGATGTCGTTGCCGCTGTTGATCCCGTGGAACGTCGTCGGCACGATCTGGCAGATCTTTGGCCGGGTCGATATCGGCCTGCTGGGCTATACGCTCGACGCGCTGGGGATCGACTACAACTATACTCAGGACACGCTGGATGCCTGGATCACCGTGATCGTCATGGACGTCTGGCACTGGACATCGCTGGTGGCGCTACTGGCCTATGCAGGTCTGCGGTCCATCCCCGACGCCTATTATCAGGCGGCCAAGATCGATCAGGCGAGCCGCTGGGCCGTGTTCCGCTATATCGAACTGCCCAAGATGGCGGGTGTGCTGATGATCGCGATCCTGCTGCGGTTCATGGACAGCTTCATGATCTACACAGAACCTTTCGTCGTCACCGGCGGCGGACCGGGCAATGCCACGACATTCCTGTCGATCGACCTGGTGAAAATGGCCCTGGGGCAATTCGACCTGGGCCCGGCGGCGGCGTTCAGCCTGATGTATTTCCTCGTGATCCTCGCGATTTCATGGGTGTTCTACACCGTCATGACGACCCTAGATAACCGGGATGGCAAATGATGACCGACACAACCATGCCAAGCGTCGCCCAGACCGATGACGCGATGACCATCGAAAAACCCCGCACCGCGCAGCGCCGGTTCCGACCGTCGGGCAGTGCGGTGGTGATGGGTCTGTATCTGCTGTTCCTGATGCTGCCGATCTATTGGCTGCTGAACATGAGCCTCAAGACAAACTCTGAAATCCTTGGATCGTTCAGCCTGTGGCCGCGTGACCTGACATTCGCCAATTATGCGCTGATCCTGACGGATTCCAGCTGGTACATGGGCTACGTCAATTCGCTGATCTACGTCGTGCTGAATACGGCAATCAGCCTCGCCGTCGCCCTGCCCGCGGCCTATGCCTTCAGCCGCTACAGTTTCATGGGGGACAAGCACCTGTTCTTTTGGCTGCTGACCAACCGCATGGCCCCGCCAGCCGTTTTCGCGCTGCCGTTCTTTCAACTGTATTCGTCCATCGGGTTGTTCGACACGCATATCGCCGTGGCGCTGGCGCATTGCCTGTTCAACGTGCCGCTGGCTGTCTGGATCCTTGAGGGTTTCATGCGCGGCGTGCCCAAGGAAATCGACGAGACCGCCTATATCGACGGCTATTCGTTCCCGGCTTTTTTCATCAAGATCTTCACCCCGCTGATCGCCAGCGGCATCGGGGTGGCTGCGTTTTTCTGCTTTATGTTCTCTTGGGTGGAACTGCTGCTGAGCCGGACACTGACATCCGTGGATGCAAAACCCATCGCCGCCACCATGACCCGTACCGTGGGTGCCGCCGGTGTCGACTGGGGCGTGCTGGCCGCCGCCGGTGTCCTGACTATCGTGCCCGGTGCCTTGGTCATATATTTCGTGCGCAACTACATCGCCAAAGGCTTTGCCCTGGGGCGGGTGTGATGCGCGACTTGAGAGGAACCTATCATGCTTGACTGGATGGCATGGACCTGGCCCACGGCCACGTTCTTTATCGTGATCGCAACGCTGCTGGTGACCTTTACCGTACTTGCGATCAAATTTCCCGAAACACCCCGCAAGGGTGTCTTGCGGATCGAGACCACGCGCGGTGACCGGCTGTTCATCACGCTTCTGGGGTCTGCATTTCTCAATCTGGCGTGGTTGGGTCTGGGGCTTGGGCCCCAGCCATACGCGCTGATCGTCTGTCTGGTCTTTACCGCTGCGGTATTCCGCTGGGTCTAGACCACGTCAAACCCCATCCCAGCCGATCGGGATGGAAAACCAACGTTCGAACTTATGGGAGGAAACCTAAAATGAACGTTCTATTGAAATCCTCGACCGCACTGGGACTGGCACTTGCCATGACACAGCCGGCCTGGGCCGACATGGCGGCAGCCATCGAATTCCTGGATGCGGAAATCGGTGACGTCTCGACCCTGACCCGTGCCGAACAAGAGGCGGAAATGCAGTGGTACGTTGACGCCGCCGCACCGTTCCAGGGCATGTCGATCAACGTCGTATCCGAAACGATCACGACCCATGAATACGAATCCCAGGTGTTGGCACCCGCGTTTTCCGCCATCACCGGCATCAACGTGACCCACGACCTGATCGGTGAAGGCGACGTTGTCGAAAAACTGCAAACGCAGATGCAATCGGGCGAAAACATCTATGACGCCTTTGTCAACGATTCCGACCTGATCGGCACCCACTGGCGGTACCAGCAGGTGCGCAACCTGACCGACTGGATGGCTGGCGAAGGCGCTGACGTCACATCGCCCACGTTGAACCTGGACGATTTCATCGGACTGCAGTTCACCACCGCCCCCGATGGCAAACTGTACCAGCTGCCCGACCAGCAGTTCGCGAACCTCTACTGGTTCCGCTACGATTGGTTCAACGATCCGGAAATCCAGGCCGACTTCCGCGAGACCTACGGCTATGATCTGGGCGTTCCCGTGAACTGGGCTGCCTACGAGGATATCGCGGAATTCTTTACCGGCCGCGAGATCGACGGTGTCGAGGTCTATGGCAACATGGACTACGGCAAGAAGGACCCCAGCCTTGGCTGGCGCTACACCGACGCGTGGATGTCCATGGCCGGGATGGGCGATGTGGGTGAACCCAACGGCCTGCCGGTCGACGAATGGGGTATCCGCGTCAACGAAGACTCGCAGCCCGTGGGTGCCTGTGTCGAACGTGGTGGCGCAACGAACTCTCCTGCTGCGGTCTACGCCGTGGACAAGGCGATCAACTGGCTCCAGAACTATTCGCCACCCTCCGCTGCCGGCATGACCTTCTCCGAGGCCGGTCCGGTCCCGGGTCAGGGCAACATCGCGCAGCAGATGTTCATGTACACGACCTTTGTCGCCCCGCTGGTGGCATCGGACGCGGTCATGAACGAGGACGGCACGCCGAAATGGCGCCTCGCCCCCAGCCCGCACGGGGCCTACTGGGAAGAGGGCATGAAGGTCGGTTATCAGGACGTGGGTAGCTGGACGCTGATGCAATCCACACCGGTGGACCGCGCCAAGGCGGCATGGCTCTATGCGCAGTTCGTGACCTCGATGACCGTGGACGTCAAAAAGGCCGACGTTGGCCTGACGTTCATCCGCGAGTCCACGATCAACTCTGACCACTTCACGCAGCGTGCCGACAAGCTGGGCGGTCTGGTGGAATTCTACCGCTCGCCCGCACGGACACAATGGTCGCCCACCGGCACCAACGTGCCCGACTACCCCAAGCTGGCACAGCTGTGGTGGCAGAACATCGGTGACGCCATGTCCGGTGCCAAAACCTCGCAAGAGGCGCTGGACCAACTTTGTGCCGACATGGAAAGCGTGATGGAACGGATCGAACGGTCCGGCATCCAGGGCGATCTGGGTCCGGTCATGAACGAGCCGCAGGACGCATCCTACTGGCTGGAACAGGCCGGCGCACCCAAGCCGAAACTGGAGGTCGAGGACGAAGAACCGCAGACCGTCAGCTATGACGAACTGATCGCCTCCTGGCAGTAAATTCCGGGACGACAGACAGGGGCCGGGCCGCAGCGATGCGGCCCGGCCTTTTTCATGCGCTCAGGTCAGCAGGCGGGCAACGGCATCGGTCAGGGCATCGGCCGTGACCGGTTTGGCCAGCAGCGTCAGACGGTCCCTGTCGACCGGGGGAACGGCAGGGTCCGTCGGCAGACGCGATGACATCAGCACGGCACGCGCGCCCGGCCCCGCGGCCAGCGCCGACCGGATCAGGTCCAGACCGGACTGTCCGTGGTCAAGGTTCAGATCCGACACCACGAGCACCAGATCGGGTCTGTCCGCGATGATATCGGCTGCATGCGCAAACCGGGTCGCCACCAGGGCCTCGAACCCCAGCCCATGCAGGACCTGTTGCAATCCGCGTGCCGTCTCGGGGGTGTCGTCCACCACCAGCGCGGCCCCCGTATGGACCGCCGTGGCCGGCTGCAGCATGCCATCGGCCAGCGGAAAGCGGATAGTGATTTCGGTCCCCTCGCCAAGCGCAGAGGTGATGTCCAGTGTTCCGCCGGATTGCGAGACAAACCCGTCGACCATCGGCAGACCCAGGCCGGTGCCGTCACCGTCACGCCGGGCTGAAAAGAACGGCTCGACCGCGCGCCTGCGTGTGTCCTCTGACATGCCATGACCGTCATCGCGCACGGAGAGGACCGCCTGACCATTCTGTGCGCGCAAGGTGATCCAGATATGTCCGGACCCCGGAATGGCCTGTGCCGCGTTCATGCAGACGTTCAAGACGGCGCTTTCCAGTTGGCCGGGATCAAGCATGACGTGCAGCGGATCATCCCCCAGTGATAAATGCAGGTCCACGCTGTCGGGCAGCGCGATATCCAGCAGATCGACCATGCCCTCGATCAGCGACCCGATCTCGACCACCTCGGGGGCGAGATGCTGTTTGCGTGCGAATGCCACCAGTCGTTCGGTCAGTGACACGCCCAGATCCACCGCTGTCCTGATCCGCCCCAGATGTGTCGGGGCCTTGGCTGGCGTCGTTGTTTCCAGCAGATGCAGGTTGCCCGAAATCGTCGACAGGATGTTGCCGAAATCATGCGCGACCTCACCCGTGACCTTGCCCAGCGTTTCCACCCGCCGGATTTCGGCCAGCCGTTCGTCGATGCGTTTGCGTTCCGTCGTCTCGGACAGCAGCCAGACCGCGCGGCCATCGGGCAACTGGGACTTGCGCACCTCCAGCACGTCGCCTGCGGGATTGGTGTATTCCTCGAACCCGCCCCGGTCGTTGTCGCCGCAGGCTTGGGCAAAGGCCGATGCCGCCAGCCGGTCGGGCATGGTCCGCGCGGCCTTGCGCACATCGTCCGGCAGATGCAGTAGCGCGCAGACCTGATCATTCTCGGCCTCGATCACACCGTCGGGGGCAACGATCACGACACCGTCCTGAATGTTGCGAAACACACTGGCAAACAGGGTATTCTGCCGGGTTATCTGGGCCGTGCGCCGTTCCAGATTGCGTGCATTGGCCCGAAACACACCAAAGGCCTGAAACAGCCTGCCGATTTCGTCCCGCGGCCCGCCCGGATCAGGCAGGGTCGCCGCGTGATCTCCCTGCGCCAGCCTGTGCATGCCGTCCGCGATCAACCGCAGGTTTCGCGTGACATAGCGCGACACGAATAGCGCCGAGACCACCGCGACACCGGCACTGAGCAGGGCAAGGATCGCCACGGCCATCTGTGCAACATCGAGGTTCCGCGCGGTCTGGGCACGTGCCTGTCGCAGTCGGTCCTGTGCTGCCTCGACCCGGCCTGCCGCATAGGCATTCACGGTGTCGGACAATTCCCTGATCCGGAACAGGGCATTTTCCGCATCCAGACCCGCCGTCAGATAGCCGTATTGCAACTTAAACAGGTCCCCAGACGGGCTGTTCAAGGCTGCATCGACCTCGGCCAACCCGCGGGCCACGATCGCGCCGCGGGGGATGTCCGCCCGGCTCTGCCGGTAACGGCGACTGAATTCACCGACCTCGATGATGTTCTGCGACCGGGCGACCTCACGCGCGGTGCCGGTCAACTGACCAAGAGCGGCCCATTCCAACCGTGCCATGGGTGCGAGGTCCGGCGCATTGGCCTGCCGTGTGAAACGGTCCTGCAATTGCGTCAGCCGTATGTCCACCTGCGCGATATCGGCACGCAACGCGTTTTGCGGTGCCGTCAGTCCCTGCAAGCGGTCGATGGCCACCCGCATCCGGGCCAGCGGCAGGGCGAGGTCAGTCGTGTCGGACGACAGCGCTTCGAGCCGGTCGATCGTCGACAGGATCGCCTGCGCGTCCGCGGTGCGCTGAAACGGCATCTGCACCGTCAGCAGAAATGGTGCGGCGGTCGCAAGGTCTGCGGCATTGCGGGAAATGTCCAGCGCCTGCGATACCTCGGCCAGCGTGTCGCGGTGGATGGTTTCCAGCCAGTTTTCCGCGTTGCGCAGCATCAGCAGGCTGATCCCCGAAATGACCAGCGTCACAGCACACAGCGTCAGGATCGCGGCCGACAGCCGGAACCGGACACTCAGATTGCGCAACCGCGTCCGCACCGCCCTAATCCGCGTTCAATTCAAAGAAATAGCCCTGCGAACGCCGGGTCTGCAGGTGCCGCGGCTTGGACGGGGTATCCTCGATTTTGCGGCGCAGGCGCAGGATCAGGACGTCGATGGTCCGGTCAACATAGCGTTCCATGTCCGACCCCAGTTCCGACAGCAATTCAGGCCGCGAGATGACCCGCGACGGATTCCGCGCGAGGTATTCCAGCAGTCGGTATTCGCCATTGGTCAGCGGTATTTCATGCCCGTCACTGTTCAGCAGCACCCGCGCCTGCGTATCGATCCGTTTGTTTCCAAAGGTGATCGTATGTTCCGGCTGCGTGGTCGCGTGATGGGTTCCATGCCCATAGCGCCGCAGCACCGACCTGATCCGCGCCACCAGTTCACGCGGGTTGAACGGTTTCATCAGGTAATCGTCGGCGCCGTTTTCCAACCCCATGATCTTGTCGCTTTCGTCCCCGATCCCGGTCAGCATGACGATGGGGATGTCATAGCGGGCCCCGATCTGAACGGCCAGGTTCAGGCCGGATTCGCCGCGCAGGCGTAAATCGATGATCGCGAGGTTGACCGGCGGCGGATCGCCCAGGGCAAAGAAGGCGGCACTGCCGTCGCAAGGCACCGGCTCGAACCCGCTTTCACCCAAGAGCGCGCACAGGGTCACGCGCACCTCGTGGTCGTCATCCACGATGGCGATCACAGGGGGTTTGGGGTCCGGTTGTCGCATCGCCGTCATTGCGTCGATCCTCCTGATGTCGCCGCACGGGGGCAACCTGTCCCGATTAGGCCCCGAGGTATAGACGACAAAGCGACGGCGCGCGCCCGCTGTAATATTGTTAACGCAAAACGCCGTTCTTGTAACGCTGTGTTAACATGCCGCGCATGGTCTTTCCGGCTTTGGCACGCGTAGCCTGACCGGGTCGCTGTGGCATCAGGTTGGAGGACCCGCCACGGATCGCGATTGTTCAAGGGAGAGAGACATGACCTATAAAATGACACAGACCGCCGTGGCGGCTGGCCTTGCCCTGCTGGGGTCAGCCTCGGCTGTCGCAGCCCAGGACTGCCCCGAGCGTGGCGCGCTGGACGTGCTGTATTGCGACGCCAACGGCGATCTGGTTGCCGATACGCCGACCGATCCCGCGCTGCTGAACGACCCCAACACGCTGGTGTTCGCCTATACCCCGGTCGAGGACCCCGCCGTCTATGCCGATATCTGGGCACCGTTCATTGCGCATCTCGAGGCAGAGACCGGCAAGGACGTGCAATTCTTTGCCGTGCAGTCCAATTCCGCCGAGGTCGAGGCGATGCGGTCGGGCCGTCTGCATATCGCAGGTTTTTCGACCGGACCCACGCCCTTTGCCGTGAACCTCGCAGGGGCCGTGCCGTTTGCGATCATGGGGGCCGAGGACGGTCAGTTCGGATACCGGCTTCAGGTGTTCACGCAGGCCGATTCCGACATCCAGACCGTGGCTGACCTGGCCGGCAAGCGCGTGGCGCATACCTCGCCCACGTCCAACTCTGGCAACCAGGCACCGCGCGCACTGTTCCCCGGTCTGGGTGTCGTGCCCGATCAGGATTACGAGGTGATCTACTCCGGCTCGCACGACCAATCCATGCTGGGCGTGGTTGCAGGCGACTATGACGCGGCCCCCGTCGCATCCGAAGTCGTCGACCGCATGGCCGAACGCGGTCTGTACGATCCCGCCGAGGTCCGCATGATCTGGGAAAGCGACCCCTTCCCCACGACGTCGTTCACGCTGGCGCATGATCTGGACCCGGCACTGGCCGAAACGATCAAGCAGGCGTTTTTCAGCTTTGAATTCGAAGGCACCGCCCTGGGCGACGAATTCGACGGGGTGAGCAAGTTCATCCCGATCACCTATCAGGACCAATGGGCCGTGATCCGTGAAATTCAGGCGTCCAACGGTGTGGAATACACGCCGCAGGGTCTGGCTGCCGAATAACCCCCCTGCCCGACTGCCCCGGCCAGCCGGCCGGGGCAGCACCGCGACTGAGAGGCCATATGCTGGAAATCAACAACCTTGTGAAAAGGTACGGGAAAGGTGCGCCTGTCCTGAAAGACCTGAACCTGTCGGTGCAGGGCGAACAATTGATGTCGATCATCGGATCGTCAGGTGCGGGCAAGAGCACGCTGCTGCGCTGTATCAACAGGCTGGTGGAACCCACCTCGGGGACGATCACGCTGAACGGCACCGAGATGACGACATTGGGGGCCAAGGACCTGCGCCGCGCCCGCCGCCGCGTCGGCATGGTGTTCCAGAGCTTCAATCTGGTTGACCGGCTGACTGTCATGGAAAACGTCCAGTCCGGGCGGCTGGGCTATATTTCGACCTGGGCTGCCATCACCCGCCGCTATCCGGCCGCCGATATCGAACGCGCGTTCGAGCTGATGGAACGCGTGGGCATTGCGCAATACGCAAACAAGCGGGCAGACGAATTGTCGGGCGGCGAACGCCAGCGCGTCGGCGTGGTGCGGGCGCTGATGCAACGCCCCGAAATCCTGCTGGCCGATGAACCGACGGCCTCTCTCGACCCAAAGACATCGGAACAGATCATGTCGCTGTTGCGCGATCTGGCTAATGAATTGAACCTGCCTGTCATCATCAACATCCACAACGTGACCGAGGCCAAGGAATTCAGCGACCGTATCGTCGGCATGCGCTACGGGCGGATCATCTTTGACGACAAACCTGCAGCACTGGACGCCGCACAGATGGACGAAATCTATGCTGGCACACCGTCACAGGATCGTCAGGACATGGGTGCGGTCGCATGACCACGCCCACCACATGGCGCAAACCGCCCTTCATCGCTTCACCTGTCCTGCGCTGGGCGTTCTACATCGCCGTGGCGATCTATCTGGTGGGAACCATCGGCACATTGCCGATCGACTGGGAACGCGCATCCGAAGGTCTGACCAGGGCGGGCCGGATCTTTAGCGGGGCCTTTCCGCCCAGTTTCGCCCGGTCCGACTTGATGATCACCGGGTTCATGGAAAGCCTCAAGATCGCCATTCTGGCCACTGTGCTTGGCCTACTCTTGTCGGTGCCGCTGGCGTTCATGGCGGCACGCAACATCGCGCCCAAACCTGTCTATTTCGTGGGGCGCGGCTTGTTCATCCTCGCGCGCAGCTTTCACCCGGTCATCGTGGCCATCATCTTTGTCAAGGCGGTGGGCTTTGGCCCGCTGGCGGGTGCGCTGACTCTGACCATCTATTCCATCGGCTTTGTCGCAAAACTGCTGGCCGAACGGATCGAGGAAATCGATTTCGGACAGGTCGAGGCGTTGCGGTCCGTGGGCGCCCCCTATCTGGTCACCATGGTCTATGCCATCGTTCCGCAGATCATGCCGCGGCTCGTGGGGCTGGGCATCTATCAGCTGGACAGCAACCTGCGTGCCTCTGCCGTGGTTGGGATCGTGGGGGCTGGTGGCATCGGATCGACGCTGGCCAATGCATTCGGACGCTACGACTACGATTTCGCCCTTGCGATCACGATGGTCATCGTCGGTGCGATCCTGATTTCCGAGGCCGTCAGCGGCAAGATCAGAAAGAACATGACATGACGCAGGACATGACAATGGACTGGGCGCGCTATACGCCCGCACAGCGCATGAAACGCTATGGTGCCTTTTTCGGCGTGGCACTGCTGGTCACATGGGCGCTGGGCAGCATTGATGTGATCTGGGAATGGGTCTGGGATGCGCCGGTCCAGCTGGCGGACCTGTTCACCCGCATGGTGCCGCCTGACCCCACCAATCTGGAAACCATCCTCTGGGCCACATGGGAGACGATCAACATCGCCACCATCGCCACGATGATCGCGGTCGTGCTGTCTTTGCCTGTCGCATTGATTTCAGCGCAGAACACCACGCCCAATGTCGTGTGCCTGTGGATCGGACGGTTCATTCTGGTGTCGTCCCGGTCGGTCAACACGATCATCTGGGCGCTGTTGTTCGTCGCCATCTTTGGCCCCGGCATCATCGCCGGCATCATCGCGATCATGTTCCGGTCCATCGGGTTTCTGGGCAAGCTGCTGGGCGAGGCGATCGAAGAAATCGACCATGCCCCGGTCGAAGCGCTTCAGGCCTGCGGCGCATCGCGGTTCCGCGTGGTTCTCTACGGGATCGTGCCGCAGGTCATGCCCGCGTTCTTTGCGATCAGCATCCTGCGCTGGGACATCAACCTTCGCGAATCCACCGTTCTGGGACTGGTGGGTGCCGGCGGCATCGGGATCATCCTGCAAGGCGCAATCGACACCTTTCAGTGGCAAGAGGTCTCGATGGTGCTGCTGACGATCCTCGCACTGGTCATCGTAGGCGAGGTCATCGCCTCTGCTCTGCGCAAGAAGCTGCTCTGATCCTCCCAGGGGCCGGCCTCCTCCGCCGGCCCCAAAAGGATCATGCCGCTGACTTCCAGTCTTGCGGTGTGACGTAGACGACAGCGTCGTCGATGCTGACCATCACGTCCCCGTCCTGCACATTCACCTGCAACCGCATGGCACGACTGGCCAGCGCGGCCAGTGCTGTGGTGTCGGCCTCTGCCAGGTTTACGACCGTCAGGTTGTCGAACCGCGTGGTGCTGTTCTGGATCTTGTCCCACCACACCTCTGCCGGGCGACCACCATAGGTATAGATCACGACCTTGCCCGCCTTGGCGCAAGACTGGCGCACGACCTTGTCGCTGGGCAGGCCGAGGGCCACCCACAGATCCAACACACCGCTCAGGCTTTTTTGCCAGATGTCGGGTTCATCGTCAGCCGACAGACCCTTGGTCATTTCCAGCTGTTCATGGGCGTTCAGCGCAAAGGCCAGAAGCCGGACCATCATCCTCTCGTCCGTCTCGGACGGGTGTTTGGCAATCGTCAGCTTGTGGGTTTCGTAATAGTGCCGGTCCATGTCGGAGACCGACAGCTCGACTTTGTAGATGGTTGCGTTCTGCGCCATGATGGACCCCATAGGTTCATGTTGCGGCACGCCTATAGCGTCTGCGGCACGGGCGAAAGCGATTAGACGCGCCGCCCCTCGATCCGCAGGGCCGGACCGTCGCGCATTGCACGGCGCAGGCGGCGCGACAGCGTGTCGATCAGCAAGGTCAGCAGGACCGACACCGCCAGCAGCGCCAGCACCCGGTCCATGCGCAGGGTCTGCACGTTGGTCTGGATATAGAACCCCAGCGTGCAGATCCCCAGCAGCCCCATGATCGCACTGTCCCGCAGGATGATTTCCCATCGGTACAGACACAGCGCCCAGAATGACGCCGACAGACGCGGCAGCAGGTCCCAGGCCCACAGGACAAGCCCGCGCGGCGCGTCGGCCCGTTGCGGCAGGCCCTGCGCCTCGCGGCCCAGCAGATGTGCGATGATGGCCCCGTTGTGCAGCCCCAGCGCCAAGGCGGCAGGCAGCATCGACGGCCCCAGGATCTGCAGCAGGACAAAGGCCAGCATGTAATCCGGGATCGACCGCAGCACGACCAGCACCGCGTGCCCCGCATAGGACCCCGCCCGCCCCACGACCCCCGGCACGATCACCGGAAAGGCCGCAGCCGCCAGCAGGGCAGCCCCTGCGAGGGCGATCTGCGACAACACCAGCGTGGCGATAGCCCCCGGCCACGCCTGCGCGACGAACACCGTATCCAGCCAAGGCCCCCAGTCGGCACCCGTGCGCAGCGGTGCAGGCACGATGCCGGTCAGGAACCGCACCAATGCCCCGCTGCCCATGGGCGGCGCGTCCACCGTCATCAACGCGGCAACCGAGGCGATCAGAAACAGCGGCACCAGCCGCCAGACCATCCAGATGCGTAGCGGCAGGATCAAGGCCAGAAACAGCGCCAGAACGGCGACCGCCTCGCCGTACTGGGCCTGTTTGAATGCCGTTTCCAGCCGGAACCCCAGCGTCGGCAACCCGATGAACCCCAGCACCGCCGAGGACCGCAGCCCGCATTCCATCCGGTAGAGCGTATAGGTCCGCATCTGAGGCAGGACCTGCGGCAGGCGCACCCACAGCAGGCGCGTCAAAACGGGCAAGACCTGCGGCACGGGCACCTTGCCCGGCGCATCGTCGAGGTATTCCGAAAACACCTTGGCAAAGATGCCCGCGTAAGGAATGCCGATGGCCAGCACACCAGTCAGCGGCGATAGCCCCGTGACGCTGAACAGCAGCAGCGCCCAGAACAACTCGTGCACGGCGCGCAGGCTGATGCACAGGCCTCTGACAGGACGCAGCCGGTAGAATGGTGCAAGCAACAGACCCGACACCGCCCCCAATGCGACACCGCAGAATGCGAATGCCACGGTCAACACCGTGGCCCAGGCCAGTCCCGCGGGGTCACTGAAATCGGGTGACAGCAGACCACGCCCGATGGCGGCCAGCGTCAGCCAGGGATCGGTGCGCACAGACCCCAGATCAGCCAGCAGCAACGCAAGGACCGTTGCGGCAGCAAACCCCGCAAGGACATGCCGCCGCCGGATCATCGGTAAAGCGCCAGAAGTTCGGTTTCCGACAGATCAGCCGCCGCGGCGTCGATCACGACGGCCCCCTGTCGCAGGCCGATGATCCGCGTGGCCACCCGCAGCGCCTGATCGACGTCATGCAAGGTCAGGATCATCGTGGCAAACTCTGTCGTCAGCCGTTCCAGCAGTGCGGCCCCCTGTGCGGGGTCCAGCGCCGTGACAGGTTCATCACCCAGCACCACGTCACCGCCACGCAGCAACGCCCGCCCCAGCGCCACGCGCTGCCGCTGTCCGCCCGACAACTGCGACACCGGGCGTCGGCCCAGACCCGACAGGCCCACGATATCCAGCACATGTTCGACCCGCGCCCGTTCCGCGCGCGCAGGCCAGATCAGGGTGCGCAAATTCCGGGGCGTGCCGAAGTCATCCAGCACACCCATCCAGATATTGTGAAAAACACTTAGACTGCCCACGAGGCCGTGGTCCTGCGGCACCAGCGCCGCACGTCCGGCGATCCGGTCGTGCAAGGCGGCCAGCAAGGTGCTCTTGCCCACACCGCTGCGGCCCAGCAGGGCTATCCGTTCGCCCGCTGCGACCTGCAACGTGACGCCGGTCAGCACCGGCCGCCCACCCCAGCTCAGGCTCTGGTCCGTGAGGGCGACCAGCGGTGCGGTCATCAGTCGATCAGGTCCAGCGCGCGCGCGGTATCCGCGATAGGCTGGTACAACGCATCGTCCGCCCCGATGAACCGGGTGCGCGGGAATGACGCCAGCAGTTCGGGATCATCCATGCCGATCAATGCCGCTTGCACCCGGTCCGCAAATCCATCCCCAAAGCGGGCGTCCACATCGCCGCGGATCGTCCAGTTGTAATCGGGATAGGGCGGTGTTTCCCAGATGATCGTGGTCTGGGCAGCCTCGGGCGCAGCTTCAGCCACGGCCGTGTCGTAGACCGAATAGTTCAACGCGCCGACCTCATAGGCACCCGACGCAACCAGCCGCAGCGTCTGACCGTGGTCACCGGAATAGCCCACGCTGTCGAACAGATCGGCGGGGGCCTGACCGGTTTCCTCGCGGATCCAGTATTCCGGCATCAACCGCCCCGAGGTCGAGGTTTCCGCCCCAAAGGTGAAACTGCGACCCGCGATGTCCGGGAAATCATCAGTCTGGGTCAGGCCGGTGTCCGTATTGGCAATGAAATAGCTGACGAATGTCTCGTCCTCGTCGCCCTGAGCGATCGCGCGCGAATTCGGCACGACAATGCGGGCCTGCACGCCTGAAAGGCCACCGAACCAGCCCAGCTGGATCTGGTCGTTGGCAAAGGCCGTCACGGCGGCGGCATAGCTCTTGACCGGGACGTATTGCACATCGACGTCCAGCGTGTCCGACAGATAGTCGGCCACGACGCTGAACCGTTCCACCAGCCGCGATTCGTCATCGTCGGGAATGGCGGAAAAAAACAGTGTCTCGGCGGTGGCTGCGGGGGCCAGCATCATCGCCAGCAAAACGGTTGTGATCTGACGCATCGGGGACACTCCTGTTGGATTCACCTTGCGTCTAGCCAAACTGGGCAGCCGTGAAAACGGCAAACGCAGAATAATCCCCGGGCTGTGGGTTCAGCTGGTCGGTGCCGTCTGCCCGCTGGTGTCGGTGACGGATCGCCAGGCGTCATATTGCGACAGGAATACCTGGCCATTGAGCACGTCCAGCAGGTGCGACTGCCGCAGCCGGTCCAGAACCGGACCCTTGACCTCTGACAGATGCAGCCCGACCCCCATGTCCGACAGCCGCAGGTTGATCGCCTCCAGACTTTCGAGTGCTGAAAAATCAACCTCGTTCACCGCCGAGAACATCAAGATCACATGTTCGATCTCGCATCCCTCGGTCACGCGGGACTGCACCAGTTCCTCGAGGAACCGCGCGTTGATGAAATACAGGCTTTCGTCGACGCGCAGGGTGACGACCTTTGGATTTGTCTCGACCGTATGGCGATGGATGTTGCGGAAATGCTGGGTGCCCGGCACCAGGCCGACCTCTGCCACATGCGGACGCGAGGTCTTGTACAGATGCAACAACACCGAGATCACGACGCCAGAGGCCACACCGATCTCGACCCCCATCAACAAGGTCAGCAGGATCGTCACCGTCACGGCCACGAAATCGGACGCGGAATAATCCCAGGTCTTTTTCAGAATCGAGAAATCCACAAGGCTGAGGACCGCCACGATGATGGTCGCGGCCAGCGTGGCGTTCGGCAGAAAATAGACCAGCGGCGTCAAGGCCATGGCGGCAATCGCCAGACCAACGGCCGTATAGGCCCCGGCCGCAGGCGTCGCTGCCCCGGCGTCATAATTCACCACGGACCGCGAAAAACCACCTGTCACGGGATAACCGCCGGTAAAGGCCGCACCGATGTTGGCAGCACCCAGTCCGATCAATTCCTGATCGGGGTCGATGCGCTGCCGCTTTTTCGCCGCCAGTGTCTGTGCCACCGAAACGGATTCCACAAAACCGATGACCGAAATCAGGATCGCGGGGATCAGCAGCGCCTGTATCAGATCCGGCGACAGCCCCGGCATCGTCAGCGGTGGCAGGCTTTGCGGGACACTGCCCACGATCTTGACGCCGCGTTCATCCAGACCGAACAGCCAGACCGACAGGGTCGTGACCACGACCGCGGCCACCGGCCCTGCCTTGGTCGCGAAATCCGCGACGGTCGGTGTGGCACCCAGCCTGCGCAACAGAGGTTTCAGCCCCTTGCGCACCCAGAACAGGAAACCCGTCGCCAGCACGCCGAGGACCACCGTGATCCAATTGGTCTGGCCCAGATTTTCCCACAGCTGCATCAGGATTTCCGGCAGGGTATGGCCCTGCGCGCTGATCCCGAGGATATGCTTGAACTGGCTGGCGGCGATCAGGATGCCAGAGGCGGTGATGAACCCCGCGATCACCGGGTGGCTGAGGAAATTGGCCAGAAAGCCCAGGCGCAGCACACCCAGCAACATCAGGAACCCGCCCGACAGGAACGCCAGTGTCAGCGCGGCAACCGCATAGCCTGCGGTCCCCTGCTCTGCCACCTGACCGATGGCACTGGCGGTCAGCAGCGACACCACCGCGACCGGACCGACGGCAAGCGCGCGGCTGGTGCCAAAGATGGCATAAAGGATGATCGGCGCAATGGACGCGTAGATGCCCGCCTCCGGCGGGAGTCCGGCCAGCAGGGCATAGGCCAGTGATTGCGGGATCAGCATGATCGTCACGATGACCGCGGCCACCATATCGTTGGAAAATGCCCCGCGATCATAGGTGCGACCCCAGTCGAGGATGGGCAGGTATCGGCGCAAGTTCATCGGTCAATCAATCAGCTTAGGGTATCGAAAACCGGCCCTGCCCGCCACCTTGGCCAGCAGGACCAGAAAAATGCGCGGTGCGCGCGCGCGTGTGTTGCGCCCCGCACAGCGCATGGATGCGCTATTTTGCGGCAGCTTTCAGTGGTTCGGGCTTTGCCATCCATTCCTTGCCGCGCAGCATCGCCTGCCAGTAGATCGGCGGCAGCATCCGTTCCTTGAGGAACCAGGCCGCGCGTGTGGGTTTGGTCCCGTCCAGCAGGACAGACGGAAAGCTGGGTTTGAGAACGCCCCCATAGCCAAATTCGGCCAGCACGATCTTGCCGCGTTCGACCGTCAATGGGCAGGATCCGTAGCCGTCGTATTGCGCGACAGCAGACCGCCCATCCAGATCGGCCACGATATTTTCGGCAACCGTCGGGGCCTGTTTGCGCGCTGCTGCCGCCGTCTTGGCATTGGGGGCATTCATCACATCGCCCAGCGCCCAGATGTTGTCGTGGTGCTTGTGTCGCAGCGTGGCCTGATCCACGTCCACCCAGCCTGCTGCATCCGCCAAAGGTGAGACGCGGATGAAATCCGGGGCCACCTGCGGCGGACAGACATGGATCATGTCGAAATCGACAGTCACCTCTGTGGCGTCCGTGTCAGGCTTTGCCACGCGGAACGTCGCGGTTTT
This sequence comes from Loktanella sp. DSM 29012, assembly GCF_900110705.1. Classification (GTDB taxonomy): domain Bacteria; phylum Pseudomonadota; class Alphaproteobacteria; order Rhodobacterales; family Rhodobacteraceae; genus Loktanella; species Loktanella gaetbuli. The sequence goes on from NZ_FOEJ01000005.1 coordinate 66,713, forward strand.
GGCCGGTCCATCGATCGCGATCAGATTGTGAAAGAAATTCAGCGTCGCATCGTATTTGTCGACGTATTTCATCAGCGCCGGCACGTAATCCTTGACCCCGAACAGCACGCCGCCCGCGTTCATGAACTGGATGTCGATATTGCCCAGCACGCCGTTGCGGAACCACGCGTCGCCCGACAGATACATCGCCTTTTGCGGGGCGCCTGCACATTTGATCGGCATCGGCGGTTGGGTAAAGATGGCGCGCCCCTGTTTCAGCTCCTGCACCAACTGCCAGGTGTAGGGGGCCAGATCGTAGCGATAGTTTGACGTGACACCGTTGCGCCCCAGCGTATCCTTCAGACCCGCGACCTGATCCCAATCCAGTTTCAGCCCCGGGCACACCACCAGGCGGTCGTATTTCACGACACGGCAACCCTCCAGGATGACGGCGTTTTTGTCCGGCTCAAAGGCTGCGACAGCGGATTTGATCCAGGTGACACCTCGCGGGATCAGCGATCCCATGGTCTTGGCCGTCTGCTGTGCGTCGAAGACGCCGGCACCGACCATGGTCCAGCCGGGCTGGTAGTAATGCACATCCGCCGGGTCGATCACGGCGATCTGCAAATCGGGTTTGCGCGACTTGAGGCTTGCCGCCACAGAAATACCGCCCGCACCCGCCCCCACGATCACCACGTCATAGCTGGCATCGCCCGTATCGGTCGGCGTCCTGCCACCGTTCGCGATCCGGCGGGCCACACCGTTCATGTCATAGCCCGCCGCCTTGGTCGCTGCCAGAATGTCGGTCATGGGTCGCATGCCCGCCGCGTAAAAGGACCACAGGGTCGCGGACCGGGTGCCGGACCGGCAATAGGCCAGCACGGGCCGCGGCAGATCCGCCAACGCCGCATTGAATTTCGCCACATCCGCATCGCTGATCTGGCCCGCCGTGACCGGCACATAGCGGGCAACGATGCCTGCGTCGCGCGCGGCCTGTTCGATTTCGGCAAACCCCGGTTGATCGGATCCTTCGCCATCGGGGCGGTTGCAGATGATCGACCTGAATCCCGCAGCCCTGATCTGGGCGATATCGGCGGGGACGATTTGCGGACTGGCCGATACCGTGCTATCTAGCATGTTGATTTCCATGATGGTTTCTCCTCCCACTCAGAACTTGTTGACAGGCATTTTCAGATAGCTGTGTCCGTCCGGTTCCGGGTCGGGCATGCGCCCGTCGCGCAGATTGACCTGAAGTGCGGCGAGCATCCGGTTGGGCAGCGCCAGCGTGGCATCGCGCCCCTCGCGCAGCGCCACGAAATCCGCCTTGGACACGCCCCCGCCAAGGTGGATGTTCTGCGTCTTTTGTTCGCCGACCGTGCTTTCCCAGCTGGGTAGGTCACGGGTCTTGGTGCCGTAGTCGTGGCCGACAAAGATGCGGTGGTCATCCGGGCGGTCGAGGATGCGCATGATGCTGTCATAGAGTTCGGATGCCGAACCGCCGGGGAAATCGGCCCGCGATGATCCCGCATCCGGTTGCATCAGCGTGTCATGGGCAAAGACCGCATCGCCCACGACATAGGTGATCGACCCCAGCGTATGACCCGGTGACAGCATCACACTGACCTCCAGATCACCGATCCGGAATGTGTCGCCCTCGGCAAACAGGTGATCGAAATGCGGATCGATCGGAAATGCGTCAGGCAGGTTGTAGTAGTCCCGCCACAGAACCGCGATGTCGCGGACCTTTTCACCGATGGCCGTCTGCACACCCGTCTTGTCCTTGAGCCAGGCCGCCGCGATGAAATGGTCGGCATGCGGATGCGTGTCCAGGATCCATTCCAGCGTCAGCCCGTGGTCCGCGATATAGTCCAGCGCCCACTGGGCATGATCGAACCGCGTACCAAAGGATTTCGGATCGAACTGCTGCACCACATCGATCAGCGCGCATTTGCCCGTCGCGTCATCGATGCAGATATACTGACAACTGCCGGTGTCCGGCTCGTGGAAACCGACCACAGTCGGGCTGCCGGGTCCACGCGATGCAGAGGTCTTGCTGTAGATGTCGGTCGGCATTGGTCGGACTCCTTGTAGATCGAATGGTTCAAAGGCCGTTGATCGGCACCTTGAGCATGGGGTTGCCGTCGCTGTCGGTCGGGACCGCACCTGCGCGCATGTTCACCTGCAACGACGGGATGATCAGACGTGGCATGTCGAGCTGTGCATCGCGTTCCGTGCGGAACGTGATGAAATCCGCCTTGGTCCGGCCACGCCCGACGTGAATGTTGTGTTCCTTTTCCTCGCCCACGGTCGTTTCCCACTGGATGTCGCGCCCGTTGGGACCGTAGTCGTGGCACATGAACAGGCGCATGGCGTCAGGCAGGGCCAGCACCTTCATGATGCTGTCATACAGGTCCTCTGCACTGCCGCCGGGAAAATCACAGCGGGCAGATCCGCCGTCGGGCATGAACAACGTATCCCCGACAAAGGCCGCATTACCGATAACATGGACCATACAGGCGGGCGTATGGCCGGGCGTGTAGATGGAAAAGCCCTGCATGTTGCCGATCTGGTAGGTATCGCCATCGTCGAACAGGGCGTCGAACTGGCTACCATCGCGCTGGAATTCGGTGCCTTCGTTGAACACCTTGCCAAAGGTATCCTGCACGACCATGATTTTTGATCCGATGCCGATCTTGCCACCCAGGCGTTCCTGAATGTAGGGCGCGGCCGACAGGTGGTCGGCATGAACATGGGTTTCGATGATCCATTCCAGACGGCATCCCATCTGCTGCACCCGCGCGATCATCGCGTCGGCATGATCATAGGTGATGCGGCCGGCGGCATAGTCGATGTCCATCACGCTATCGATGATCGCACAGGCATCCGAGGTCGGATCCTTGACGATATAGCTGATGGTGTTGGTCGCGGGATCAAAGAAAGCCTCGACGACCGGGGTGATGTCCATGTTGACGGGATATTGTGTCATCTTCTTCTCCAATATGGTCCTGCCTTGCTCGGGTTGCGGCAGGGCGGTTCCGGGGCGCGGCCTGGGTGTCAGGACGCGGCCCGTGCAGTTTGCATCGGGGCCAACAGGCGGCGCAGATAGAAACCGGCCGTCACGGCCAGCAGGAACAACGCGACTTCCCATCGGCCTGTGCCCAGCGCGGGGATCGCAGCACCGGGGCAGAACCCGGCGATGCCCCAGCCAATGCCGAACAAGGCCGAACCGCCGACCAGATTCCTGTCGATCGCAGTGCCCGTCGGGATCCGGAAACGGGCCTCGAACAACGGGGCGTCCCGCCGCCAGACCAGCCGGTACCCCACGAATGTCACGATCAGCGCGCCGCCCATGACAAAGGCAAGACTGGGGTCCCAGGTGCCAGCCAGATCAAAGAAATTCAGAACCTTGGCCGGGTCCATCATCCCGGAGAGGGAAATGCCGATGCCAAAGACCAGGCCGGTGATCAACGCATAGAATAGTTTCATGGCTCAGGCTCCAAAAACATGACGGATGATGAAAACGGTGATCGCGGCGGTCACCATGAAGGTCGGCACCGCCACCAGCGACCGGACCGACAGGCGGGACAGGCCGCAGACCCCGTGACCGGATGTGCACCCCGACCCCAGACTTGCGCCCAGACCAACGATCACACCACCGATCACGATCATCGTGGGGCTGACGGGCACGTTCAAGACAGGCATCTGACCTGTCACGAAAAACAGGGTTACAGGGGCCAGGACCATGCCTGCGATCAACGCCAGCCGCCACGACAGTTCCGCCCGGCTGGTGATGAAAACCGCACCGGACATGATGCCAGTCGCGCCAAAGATGCGCCCCAGGCCCAGCATCAGCAGCACAGCGCCGAGACCGATGGCGAGGCCGCCGCCAAAGGATGTAAATGGTGTGAATGCCGTTTCCATCTCAGCAGTCCTTGCAGGTCTTGAGGCCCAGCAGCGTGTAGACCGGGCACATTTTCAGGGTGGCGGTCGCCAGCATGATCAGGCCGATCAGCGCCGCGCCGTATTTGAACAAAGCCGCGTCAAACAACGCCATGCCGCTGAAAAACGCGAGGAACAGCAAAACCACGCCCAGCGCCGCGCGCAGGGTCCGGTCCAGTTTGCCAACATTGGTCGTCATGTGATGTCTCCACAGAATCAGGTCTGTGACTTCACTACGCCTGCGGCGGCAATCCTTCAGTGATATTGTCACCCAACCCGAAAAACAGCATTCGGCGCGGGTGCGTCAGCCCTGCGCGATGGCGCGCAGGCCTGCGCGGTCCTTCAGCGTGACGTGGCCACGGGTCTGACTGATCAATCCCCGCTTGGCGAAATCCTGCAACACGCGCGATATGACTTCGCGCGCGGTGCCCAACTCGCTGGCCAACTGCTGATGCGTGGTGGCGATGTCCTGATCGTCGCGGGCCAGACCCAACAGACGTTCCGCCAACCGCACGTCGATCCGGCCAAAGGCCACGTCGTCCACGACGCGCAGCAGATCGATCAGGCGACGCGAATATGCCGCAAAGACGAAGGACCGGAACGCGGGTTCCTCGGACACCAGTTGATCGAACGACGCGCGTGGCAGAATGATCGCCGTCACGTCCGTCTCGGCGATGCCTTCGGCGTTATAGGCCTCTTCCGCCAGCATGCAGGCGGTGGTCAGAACGCAGCTTTCGCCGGCTTCGACCCGGTACAGCACAATATCGCGGCCATTTTCAGAGGTTTGCGATACGCGGATCGTCCCATCCACCAGAAACATCAGGCTGTCGGGAATGTTGCTGGGACCGAACACGGATTTACCGGCGGCATAGCGTACGGTCTGGGCGCTGCGCTGCAGCCTGTCACGCACATCACGCGGCAGTGCTGCGGTGCCCTGAAACCGTGCTGTCCAATCCTCGACCTTCATCGCGCGCTCGCGATGGCTGGCGCGGATGTGGCATCGAATGCGGGTGTGAACGGCATGACAGGGTGTTCCTCGGGTGGTGGATACCTGCCATGACGCCGCCCGCCGGGCAAGTCACCTTGCCGGGATCTGTCCCGCTAGTCCGCGGTCGGCAGTGCGGCGCAATGCGCACCCGCCCCTGCGAGGCCGGACCCCAAGGCCAGCGCAGGTGGTGCCTGAAACGGATCAAGGGGCGCGCTGTTGGCGAGGTCCACGCCCAGCAGCCCGAGCAAAAGCGCGAAGACGGTCACGACCGTCAGTCTGCGTGTCATCATCATCCGTCCAATCCCAATGCCTTGCGGATGCGGATCCCCTGGAATGCCCCGGCAAAGGCTGCCACGAACCAGACCCAGCCGTGCAGGCTGCCCGTCGAAATCCCCGAAAAGAACGCGCCGACGTTGCAACCAAAGGCAAGGCGCGACGAATAGCCCAGCAGGAACCCGGCAATGATCGTGCCGATCCAGGCCCGCAGCGGCAGTTGCGGCAGACGGGCGGACAGTCCTGACCGCCATGCGGCGATGATGAACGCGCCACCGATGATGCCGATATTCGTCAGTGACGTGACATCGGTCAGCAGGCTTTCCGCGATGCGGGCCTGGTTCGTGGGCAGCGTCCAGAACGCAGACCCCGAAATATCCATGCCCAGCGCCGTGGCACCCTTGGCCGCCCACAGCCCCAGACCGTAGACGACGCCCCAGGGCTGGCCGGCAACCACGAGGTTCGCCAATGCCAGTGCCGCCAGCAGACCCGCCGCGATCCACAATCTGCGCGGCAGGCTGCGGGCACCCGGTGCTGCCAAGTACAGCGCCAGTCCTGCGACCGCCGCCAGCCCTGCCAGCGTCAGCACCAGACCGGACGTGCCGGACAACACGACGACCGGAGCAGTGCCCAGATTGGTCCACCACAGCAGATGATAGGCCCCGGCAAAGGACCCTATGGCAAAGAACGGCAGCGCCAGCGCGCTGACCGGGTTGCCGCTGCCCGCGTTGACCAATGTGCCGGACCCGCAGCCCAGCACGATCTGCATGCAGGCCCCGAACACAAAGGCGCCGCCGATCATGGCATAACCCACCGGCGCATGTGCGCCGATCAGTTCGGTGCCGTTATTGGTGATCAGCGGGATTGCCACCAATGCGACCAGCGCAATCGACAACAATTGCGCAATCAGACCCGCAGGTTCGCGACGCAGGATCATGGCGCGCCACGGTCCTGCGAAACCGAACCTGAACCCCTCGAGGATCAGGCCGAACCCCAGACCCACCGCCAGCAACAGTCCGTAACGGACCCCCGCTGTGGCAGACAGGGCAAGGATCGCGACCAGCGCGCCGAGGATGAGGCCCGTGCGCGTCAGGGTCGACGACTGGGCGGGCGCGATTGCGGCAGCACTGGTCATCGGATCAGAACACGCTCTTGATCTGGTTCCACATCCGGCGGACCGGACCCGGCACATTTGCCATCTCGTAGCCGGCGTTCGACCAGCCGACCATCGATTCAGGGTAAAGCTTTACGTTTTCCAGACCGGCCAGCTCGCTCATCGCGAACCAGTTCGTTGCCGCCCAATGGCCCGTGTTGCAGAAACTGATGATCGGCGCGCCGTCGTCCAGGTTCCCCTCGCTTGCCAATGCGCGGGCCGCATCGGCATCGACGATCACGGGGCCGTTGCTGAACCAGTTGGAATGGGTGAAATATTCGGATTGCGGCAGCGTGCCGGGCTTGGCCGCAGCCGGGTGGGCCTGCTCGCCCGCCCAGAAGGATTCGGGGCGTGCGTCAACCAAGGTCGCCTCTGCCTCGCCATTGACGATGGACAGCACCTCTTCGCGGGTCGCAAGCCACTCGTCGGAATAGGATACCTCGATCATGCTTGGCTCTGGCGTGACCTCGCCTTCATCCAGCGACAGCCCGGCTTCGGTCCAGGCGTTCATGCCGCCGTTCAGGATCGCCAACTGGCTGACGCCGCTGGATTTCAGCGTCCAATACACACGCGCCGCCGCGCCAAAGTCGGTCACATCGCTGCCCTGATGCACGATCAGCGTGGGGCGGTCGCGGGTAACGCCCAGGTCGCGCAGCACTTCTTGCAGGCGCTCCTCGGGCACAACCTCACCGGGGCTTTCTGCGCTGCCACGGAACAACGCGTAGGGCGCGCTGACCGCACCGGGGATATGCCCCGCTGCGTGAACGCTGTTGCCGTCGGCATCGGGCGACCGGATGTCGATCACCAGCGGACTGACCTCAGGCTGCACTTCGGCAAATTCGGCCGGTGTCAGCAACGGGCCGAAATCATTGGCCTGGGCGAATGCGGGCAGCGGCAAGGCCAGCGCCCCCGCAAGTGTGATAGCTGTAAAGCGTGTCATGGCATGTCCTCTGACAACAAAGTTCAGCCCACGAGATACACTGCAAAACAAGGGTTTCAAGGCCGCGGGACTGCCCGACATGTGTCCGCCGAAAACAGAACACAGACGCGATCGCGGTTGCACGGTCCGTGCGTTTGGGCCTGTGACAGCAGCAGAAACCTTGTTCCAACGACGCGCCACATTCGGAACAGGCGTTCTTTTGTGGATTGTCTCAGGTCACCACCGCAGGAAAAAATACCCCAGAATGCCGCCGCAGCCTGCCACGGCCAAGACCGCAAGACTGTACCAACTGGCGTAGAACAGTGGTGAATTCTCGATGCAATAGACCGAATAGACCGTCGCCGCCGCGGCACCCGCACCCAGCCCCGCAACGGCACCGCACAGTGCAGGGTGTTCCGGCGCACCGCGCCGCAGCGCTGCCAACAGGCCGATGAGGATGGGCACAGACAAGACCGGGATCGATATCAGGCAGGTCACGATGGATTTGCCACGCAGCGCCATGGGCCAGGCATCGCCCGGTGTCGTGACCAGCGTCATGGCCACCAGCAGGATAAGCGCCAGAGGAATACCCCAGATCAGCCGCGTAGCACCGCTGCGCCCCGCCGGGCGCGCCGTGGCATGCAGCCAGAACAACGCCAGACAGGCCAGCACCAACGGCAGGACCGTTTTCGCAAATAGCGCAAGGTCGCTGACGATCCCAATCAGGTCCGACCGCACGCCCCAGAACGCGACAAACAGTGCAGATGTGCCTACCAGCCCCGCCAGAAGGCCCGTCGCGATCTGCCTTGTCAGATAACCGCGCGGCAACGGTGTCAGTTCTGACCCCAGCGATTTGATCAGGTCATCGGTATTCATTCACGCGCCTTTCCGGATTGTTCCGTCTGGTCGGCAACCGCGAGGGCTGACAGTTTCGCCATGGCCCGGTGCAATGCAACCCGTACCGCGCCGGGCGTCATGCCCAACGTGCGGCCCACCTCTTCGGCGGTGCGACCCTCCAGCCTGATCTGCCGCACGATCAAGGCCGACGTAGCGTCAAGCTTACCCAGCAGACGATCCAGATCAGCCGCAGCCGTGGGGTCATGGCTGGCCTCATCGACGATATCAAGCTCGGTGCCGTCATAGGATACGGTCGGACGACGCATCGACAGCCGCATCGCGTCCACCGTCTTGTAGCGTGCGATTGCATAGGCCCAGGGGCCGACCGGTTCGCCGTCGCGCCAGGTGTGACGTTTTTCGTGAATGGCGATCAGCACGTTTTGCAAAATGTCCTCGCAATCCTCTTTTGGGCGGCCGCAGCGTGCGGCGATGATGCCCCGCAGAACCGGGGCGATGTCGTTCAGAAACTGGACATAGGACGCACGACCGCCTGCATTGGCGTCGCGCAACAAGCTGGCCCAGCGGTCTTCTCTTGTGCGTCCCATATCATCCAGTTCGTCGGTCATGGGGCAGACGTTACACCCATGTCCGCGAAAAAGTCCGCAGTGTTCGATCACTGGCCGCGCCGTCGCCAAGTGTTTCATCCGGTCACGACGACGCGAGGGCTGTAACGCATCCGGGCCCGGCCGCGAATTGCCCTGCATCGGACGCCACAACGGTGCCGACAGATTGATGGGAGAACACCAGATGACGACCAAGACAACGACCCTCGCCCTTGCCCTCATCGGCGCTTGCGTTTCCGTGACCGGCGCATCCGCACAGGATATGGAAAAATGCTTTGGCATTTCGCTGGCCGGTGAAAACGGCTGCGCCGCTGGTCCCGGCACGACCTGCGCCGGCACCTCGACCATCGACTACCAGGGCAATGCCTGGGCGCTGGTGCCTGCCGGCACCTGCGAGGACATGGTCATCGACGCTGCCGCTGACGGCGAAAAGCGTATGGGTTCGCTCGAGGCATTGGAGCGCGACCTGCCCGCATGACCCTATGGGGCAGCGCGCGGCGGTCCCTGCCGCACGCTGCCCTGCCACCTGCACCCAACCCCGAAGGATTTCGTCGTGACACAACTGCCAGAAACAACAGGCATCGGTTTCAAACGCACCCATTTCGACGCCCTGCGCCAGACGCCGAACCGGTTGGGTTTCATCGAGGTGCATGCCGAAAACTACATGGGTGATGGCGGCCCGCCCCACGCGCAGCTGACCGCGCTGCGTGAAGAATACGCGCTGTCCGTGCACGGTGTCGGCCTTTCCATCGGCGGGGCAGAGCCGCTGGACCGCGAACACCTGAACCGCCTGAAACAGCTGTGCAACCGCTACGCGCCCGACAGTTTTTCCGAACATCTGGCATGGTCCAGTCATGGTGGCGCGTTTTTGAATGACCTCTTGCCCCTGCCCTATGACGCAACAACGCTGACTGTCGTTTGCGACCACATCGATCAGGTTCAGGACACGCTGGGCCGCCGAATGCTGCTGGAAAATCCGTCGACCTATGTGACCTTCGAGACCTCGACCCTGGCCGAGACCGATTTCCTGACGCAGATCACGGCCCGCACCGGATGCGGGTTGTTGCTGGACATCAACAATGTCTTTGTCAGTTGCACCAATCACCGCACCGATCCGCGTGCCTATCTGGCCGACTTCCCACTGCATGCGGTGGGCGAAATCCACTTGGGCGGACACGACGCCGAGGACCTGCCCTCTGGCCCCTTGCTGATCGACGCGCATGGATCACCCGTCGCGGACCCTGTCTGGACCCTCTATGCCGAGACAATCATGCGGATCGGGCCACGGGCCACGCTGATCGAATGGGACACGGATGTGCCTGCCCTGTCGGTGCTGCTGGACGAGGCGGACCGGGCGGACGCAATTCTGGAGGGCGCTCGCCATGCACGCGCATCGTGACACGCAGGCGGCATTTCGCAACGGGTTGAAAACGGGGGCGGTGCCGCCGGGCGTGACCGCTGTGGGCGATGTCGCGCGCCGGTTTTCGGTCTATCGCAACACGGTCGCGCATTCGCTGACGGACGCGCTGTGCCAGCGGTTTCCGACCGTGCTCCGCCTCGTGGGGGATGCGTTTTTCAAGGCGACCGCCGGTGTCTTTGTCGCCGACAACCCGCCCCGGTCTGCCATCCTGCATGACTATGGCGCGGCGTTTCCCGAATTTCTGTCCGGTTTTCCGCCAGCGGCGACACTGCCCTACCTGCCCGACATTGCCCGGATCGAGGTGCTGCGCGGACAGGCCTATCACGCAGCCGACGCCCTGCCGATGACCGCGCAATCTGTTAGCGACGCCTTTGCCGCGGGACCAGAGGAACGCGGCCTGACGCTGCACCCTTCGGTGCGTGTCATCACGTCGGACCACCCGGTCGTGGCGATCTGGGCGATGAACCAGCCCGGTGCGCGCCCCCGGCCCGTCACGCCCGAACCGCAGGCGGCCCTGATTTTCCGGCTGGGGGAAAACATCCCTGTGGTCAGCATCACGGCAGATACCGCACGCATCGTCACGCGGCTTTTGGCGGGTGAACGGCTGGGGACAGCCTGCTCCGACGTCCCGCCACAGATCGCAAGCGTGGCGATCGAACTTCTGATCCAACACGAGCTGATTATCCAAGTGACCCAAACCTGACGGGAGAATCCCATGACAGACCTGACAGCCACAAGCACCACCGCCCCCGCGACCGGCCCCATGCGAAAGGCTATTCAGGCCGGCAACGCCTTGGTCGGACGCCTGCCGTGGGCCGTGCCTGCGCTGCTAGCCCGGTTGATCCCCGCATGGGTTTTCTGGGCCTCGGCCCGGACCAAGGTCGATGGCTTTGTCATTGCCGACAGCACATGGTGGCTGTTCGAGAACGAATACGCCTTGCCGCTGATCCCCGCTGCACTGGCCGCCGTTCTAGCCACGGTGGCCGAACACGTCTTTGCCGTGCTGCTGGCACTGGGATTGGCGACGCGCCTGTCGGCAGCGGCGCTGCTGATCATGACGGTGGTCATTCAGGTTTTCGTCTATCCCGGTGCATGGGTCACGCATGGCCTGTGGGCCGTCTGCTTTGTGGTCCTGATCGCGCGCGGACCGGGGGCCCTGTCGCTGGACCGGGCGTTAAAGCTGGATTGCTGACGCGGCGGCGTACGGAACTGATCCGGCTTGCGGGCGGTTGGTCGCATGAACACCGCAAGGAGACATCATGTCCACGATCACCACCACCAACCCCGCAACCGGCGAGACGATCAAGACCTACCCGCTGATGTCCGAACAAGAGGCCACCGCCAAGATTGAGGCGGCCCATGCTGCGTTTCTGGATTGGCGCAGCCTCTCCCACGCAGAACGCGCACCCTATCTGACCGCCATCGCGCAGGAACTGCGCGACAACGCGGACGAGCTGGCCGCCCTGATGACCCGCGAAACCGGCAAACTGCTCAAGGACGGGCACCGCGAAGTAGAAATCTGCGCCGCGATCTTTGACTACACAGCCGAACATGGCCCGGATCTGTTGGCCGACGAGGAACGCACCCACGGCACCAACGGCGCGCGCGGCGTCGTTACCTATCAGCCCGTCGGCGTGATCTATTCGATCCAGCCCTGGAACTTCCCGCTGTACCAGCCCGTGCGCGTGCTGGCGGCCAACCTGATGACAGGCAATGCCTGCGTCCTGAAACATGCCGAAATCTGCACCGGGTCAGGTTTGCGCCTGCGCGAATTGTGCATCGCCGCCGGCCTGCCCGAGGATCTGTTTCAGGTCATCGTAATCGATCACGACACCAGCGATACGCTGATTGAGAACTCGCTTGTGCGCGGTGTCACGCTGACAGGCAGTGACGGTGCAGGTCGCCACGTCGGTGCCGTTGCGGCCAAGGCGCTGAAGAAAACGGTGCTGGAGCTGGGATCGAACGACGCCTACCTCGTGCTCGAGGATGCGGATATCGAGACGGCGGTCAAATACTCTGTCATGGGACGTCTGTATAACAACGGCGAAACCTGTGTCGCGGCCAAGCGGTTTGTCGTGACCGATGCGGTCTATGACGCATTCGTGCAGGCCTATGTCGCCCAGATGGAGGGGATCACGATGGGTGATCCGACCGATGACGACAGCCAACTGGGACCGCTGTCCAGTCAGGAACAGTTCGACACGGTCAAGACCCAGGTCGACGAGAGTGTCGCCAAAGGGGCCAAGGTCCTCTGCGGCGGCAACCCGCCCGACAGCAAGGGGGCCTATTATCCCGCGACGGTGCTGGCCGATGTATCGCCCGGCATGCCCGCCTATGACGACGAAATCTTTGGCCCGGTCGCCGCGATCATCCGTGCCAAGGATGACGCGGATGCGATGCGGATCGCCAACGACAGCCGTTACGGGCTGGGCGGCGGTATCTTTAGCCGCGACGAAGACCGCGCGCTGAAACTGGCACGCGACCATTTTGATACGGGCATGGTCCGGATCAATTCCTTCGGTGCCGCTGATCCCAACATGCCCTTTGGCGGGGTCAAGGATTCCGGCTACGGGCGCGAACATGGCGGATTCGGGATGAAAGAGTTCGTCAACGTCAAGGCGATCTTCTTGCCATGATCACGCTGCACGCCCTGCAATATTCGCGTGCGCTGCGCGTATTATGGTTGCTGGCCGATCTGGGCCAGCCGTGCAACCGGGTCGACTATGACCGGACGGCGGATTTTCATGCGCCAGACAGTCTGTCCAGGGTTCACCCCCTGGGCAAGTCACCGGTGATCGAGGACGGTGGCGAGGTCATCGCGGAATCTGCGACGATCCTGCGCTATCTCGCCGCCAAATTCGACGACACCACACACAGCCCGCCGCCCGGCAGCGCTGCCTATTGGCGCCAGGAGGCACTGCTCGACTATGTGGAATCCTCTTTTGCAGAGGTTGCAGCGGGCGGGATCATGCCTGCATTCCGTGGCGACCCCGTGCCGCAGGACGCCAGCGACGCCATCGACCGTCATCTTGCCTATCTCGCGCAGGCATTGGGTGACGGGCCATTGCTGTTCGGTGACCGTGCGATGCTGGCCGATATCCAGTTTTCCTACATCATCGCCATGCTGGACCGGGTCGGCCTGCTGAAAAACCATCCCCGGATCGCGGCCTATTGGGACGTATTGCAACAACAACCAGGCTACATCGCAGCCGTCGACGCGGCAGGGCCCATGGCCCCGCCCGCATAACCCAGACCTAAGGATCACATCCATGCCATTGAACATTCTCATCGCCGGCGCGACCGGCAAAACCGGCCTGATACTGACGCAAGACCTGTTGGATCAGGGCCACAACGTGACCGCGCTGGTGCGCGAAAGTTCCGACACTTCGTCCCTGCCGCAGGGCGCATCGTTGCGCCACGGCGACCTGACCGACCTGCAACCCGGTGTGTGCGACGGTGCGGATGTCGTCGTCTTTGCAGCCGGATCGGGTGGTGCCACGGGACCGGACATGACCGACAAGGTCGACCGCGACGGCGCAATGCGCCTGATTGATCTCGCCAAGGCGGCGAATGTCGACCGCTTTGTCATGCTCAGTTCCATCGGTGCGGACCAATCCGACCCGTCAGGCGATCTGGCGCATTACCTCAAGGCCAAGCACGACGCTGATGAACATCTCAAGGCATCGGGGCTGACATACGCCATTCTGCGGCCGGTCGCGCTGACCGATGACGGACGCAGCGATGACGTGATCCTGGGCGATGACGTCGATCCGCGCGCGCAGGCCAGCCGCGCCGATGTGGCGGCAGTCCTCGCGCAGGCCGCAACCACCGCGACCCACGACGGTCAGACCCTGAACATGCAATCCGCCTGACGGGGCCAGCCCCAGCCCCCGCCGCGTTGGTCGCGGTGGGGGTGCCGGGACACCCTGCCCCGGCCCATCGTGACCTGCCTATAGCCCCAGTTCGGACAGGCCGCCGTGATCCGGCGGTCTTGGTCCCTGAGGCCAATGAAATAGCCGATCCGCCTGCGTGATCGCCACTTCATTGATGGATGCGTGGCGGGCCGACATGTAGCCGCCCAAGTCAAACTCCCAGTTTTCATTGCCATGCGCCCGGAACCATTGCCCGTCCGCATCGTGATATTCGTAGCAAAAACGCACGGCGATCCTGTTGTCGCCGTGCGCCCAGATTTCCTTGATCAGCCGGTATTCTGTTTCGACCGACCATTTCCGCACCAGAAAGTCGCGCACCGCGTCACGGCCCTGCAGAAATTCGGACCGGTTGCGCCATGTCGTATCCGGCGTATAGGCCAGTGCCACTCTTTCCGGATCGCGGGTATTCCACGCGTCCTCGGCCATGCGCACCTTTTGGATCGCGTCAGCCCGGGAAAAGGGTGGCACCGGCATGCGGGTCATCGTCGCATTACCAGGCGTTATAGCCGAGGTATTTGCCCGACATCTCGACCTTGACCCGGTCCCCCTTCGGGTTTTCGACGCGCGTCACGGTCATGTCGAAATCGATTGCCGACATGATCCCGTCGCCGAATTTTTCCTGGATCAACGCCTTGAGCGTGGGGCCGTAGACGCCCACGATTTCATAGAAACGATAGATGCAGGGATCGGTCGGCACGGCCTGTTCCCAGATTTTCGTGGGGCTTTCGGCCAGAACGCTTTCTGCCTCTTGCGGCAGGCCCATGACGCTGACCATCAGCTTGGCCTTTTCCGGCGGAAAGGCGTTCATCCCCATCGCGGCCGAATGGGTCCAGACTGGTGACATGCCGATTTTTTCGGCGATCCCTTCCCAGGTCATGCCGGCCTGTTTCTTGGCCGACAGGATCATGGCTGTGACGTCTTCCTTGGTCATCATCTCGGTCATTTGGAGGTCTTTCATGCTTTTGCTCCTGTGGTGTTAGCTGTTGACCGCCTTGAGGGCGGGCCGCGTGTCGGCGGGATCGTCGTTGGTCTGGGTAGTGTCGATCCGGACGGTTTCGGGCGCGTTGGGCTGTCCGGGTGTGGCAGGCTGGCCCGCCAGTTCCTTGGACCGTTTGCCCAGAAACTGCACCAGATGGTTGCGGATCGCGTAATAGTTCGGATGTTCGACGATTTCGGTCCGACTGCGCGGGCGCGGGATCGTGATTTCGACGCTTTCCGCAACGCGGGCATGGGGTCCGTTCGTCATCAACAGAATACGGTCGGCCAACAGGATCGCCTCGTCGATATCATGGGTGATCATGAAAACGGTCTGCTCCATCTGGCCCCAGATCTTGAGCAGCTCGTCCTGGATCGTCCCGCGTGTCAGCGCATCCAGCGCGCCAAAAGGTTCGTCCAGCAACAACAGCTTGGGGTGATTGGCAAAGGCCCGTGCGATGGACACCCGTTGACGCATCCCGCCCGACAGCTGACTGGGTTTGCGGTGGATCACATCGCCTTCCAGACCGACCATCGCCAGAAACTTTGTCGCGTGTTCGTCGATCTGCGCCTTGGTCCATTCCGGATGGCGCGCCCTGACGCCAAAGGTGACGTTTTTCAGCGTCGTCAACCACGGCAGCAGCGAATAGTTCTGAAAGACGACACCCCGGTCCAGACTGGGTCCCTTGACCTCTTGGCCGTCCATGATGACGCTGCCGCTGGTCGGGTCTGCCAGTCCCGCCAGAATGTTCATGATCGTGGATTTGCCACAGCCCGAATGGCCGAGGATCACCACGAACTCGCCTTTTTCGACACCAAAGGTGGCGTTTTCGAAAACAGTCAGCTGCCCTCCCGATCCGTCGGGAAATCGTTGGGTCAGCTGTTCGATGCTCAGATACGGCTTCATTGGGATTTCCTTTATTCGGCGTAGGTGACACGGCGTTGCAGCAGGCCGAACATGGCATCCAGCAACATGCCCACGACACCGATCATGAGGATGGAAAACACGACCGAGGTCAGGTCGAGGTTGTTCCATTCGTTCCAGACGTAGTAGCCAATCCCGGTGCCACCCACGAGCATCTCGGCTGCGACGATGACCAGCCAGGCGATACCGATCGAGATCCGCATACCGGTGACGATGGTGGGTGCGGCCGCAGGCAGGATGACGCTGAACGCCGTCCTGATCGGACCCAGTTCATGCGTGCGGGCCACGTTGATCCAGTCTTCGCGCACCGCCGCCACGCCAAAGGCGGTGTTGATCAACATGGGCCAGATCGAGCAGATAAAGATCACAAAAATGGCCGATGCTTCGCTGTCACCGATGATGAACAGCGCAAGCGGCATCCATGCCAGTGGCGAAATCGGCCGCAACACCTGAATGAACGGATTGAATGCCTTGTAGGCGACCTGGCTCATCCCGATCAGGAATCCAAAGGGAATGGCGATGAGTGCGGCAAGGAAATATCCCGTCAGAACGCGGTAGATCGAGTAGCCGATCTGGATGCCGATCCCCTTGTCGTTGGGGCCTGCGTCATAGAACGGATCGCTCAGTTGTTCCCAGGCCTTGGCGATCACCTGGCTGGGCGGCGGCACACCGGCCTTGGGCGCGCCGCCTCCGGTCAGCAATTCGTATTCGGTCAGTTCGCCCGCCGCCTGCTGGGCCGGGATGGCGGCCTCCCAGATCAGGAGGCCGACGACAAGCATGATGACCGACAGCAGGGCAGCGCGTAGGTTGAGGGACAGTTGATACATCCCTTAGCCCTTCTTGATGGCGAAGCTGTCGACATAGGCCTCGGGTGTGGCCGGATCAAAGGTCTTGCCCATGATCATGTGCGATTTGTAGGTGACGTCAGGGGCGTCGTACCCGAGGTCTTCCATCACCTTCTTGCAATCGGCAGCGAGGTACACCTGCTCAGCAACGCCGCGGTAATCTACATCGCCTTCGATATAGCCCCAGCGTTTCATCTGGGTCAGGATCCAGACCCCCATCGAATGCCAGGGGAACGGGTCGAAATCGATGCGGTCCGGCACGCGCTGCACATTGCCCAGGCCGTCGGCGTAGGTTCCGGTCAGCACCTGCTCGATCACCGTGACCGGTTGATTGAGATAGTTGGTCGGCGCGATGGCGGCAGAGATTTCCTTGCGGTTTTCGGGGTTTGACGCGTATTGCGTCGCATCGATGATCGACTTGAGCAGGGCACCGTAGGTGTTGGGCAGTTCCGTTGCAAAGGACAGCGGTGCTGCAAAGGCGCAGCAGGGATGACCTTCCCAGATCTCCTTGGTCAGCAGGTGGATGAAACCGATGCCTTCGTAGACGGCCCGCTGATTGAACGGATCGGGCGACAGATAGCCGTCCAGATTGCCCGCACGCAGGTTGGCGACCATTTCGGGCGGCGGCACGACGCGGATCTGGATGTCCACATCCGGGTCCAGACCGAATTCCGCCACGTAGTAGCGCAGCAGGAAATTGTGCATGGAATATTCAAACGGCACGCCAAAGGTGAAACCTTTCCACTGGGTCGGATCACGCTTGTCCAGGTGTTCGTTCGACAACACGATCGCCTGTCCGTTGATGTTTTCCACCGCAGGCATGATGTAGGGTTCTGCAACAGATCCCGCGCCCAGCGTCATCGCCAGCGGCATCGGCGTCAGCATGTGCGATGCGTCGTATTCGCCGTTCAGTGACTTGTCCCGCGCCACGGCCCAGCCTGCGGTCTTGATGACCTGCGCATTCAAGCCATAGCGTTCATAAAATCCCAGTGGCTGCGCCATGATGATCGGGGTTGCGCAGGTGATCGGCACGAAACCGATGTTCAGATCGGTTTTTTCAGGCGGCCCGAGGTTGTCGAGGATCGCAGCCTTTGCTTCGTTCAGGGGAAAGACAGACGCCAGTGCCGCCGCCATTGTCGAGCCGCCCATCATCCCCATGAACGACCTGCGCCCGATGTCGCTTTGCCCGAAAACAGACCGGACGATCGCGCTTTCGACCGCGCGTTCCAGCATCCCCTCCGAGGTGGACAGGTCGATGCTGTCCGCGACCTCTGGTGCTGCGGCCTTGCAGGTGTGGCACCCGCATTCCGCAGCATGGCGAAGATCGGTTTTCGACGAAAATGGATTTCCCAGAGACTTGATAGACATTATGCGCTCCTGCTGGTGATTTCCCTCATGGTGACAGCGGAAACAGACCAGTTGAAGCGACGCACAAAATTTAGGATCACTGATTTTTACGTTTACTCGCAATATGTTAACGAAATTCATCTGCGGGAATACTTACGAGATTTCGTAAATTACGAAATTTCGTATTGCGTTTGATCGCGTTTGTCCCTCGCATGACCGGATGCAGACCACAGACAGCCTACACGATTCCCTGCTGGCCGGTGCCTTTGGCCCGACGCTTGTGATCGACCTCGCGCAGGACCGTATCCTAGCGGCAACCCCCGAAGCGGTCGCGCTGCTAGGTGACCCCGCGCTGGTGGGGACGCATTTTGCGCGTTTCATCGCGTCCGGTCTGGATACATTTGTCGTCTTTATCGCCGAGGTTCAGCACCGCCAGACGGCATGGACGCGCCGTGTGTCCTTGCAAAACGCGGGTGGTGATCCACTGCTGTGCGAGGTGACCGGGCGGGCCCTGCGCCACGACGGCAGGGACATGCTGTTGTTGCATGCACTGGATCTGGGCGCGCTTGACCGACACGCAGCCGAGGTCGCCGCAGGAAATTTCTACCAGGGCGGCCTGATGGAATGGCAGCGCGCCCAAAGTTTCTTTGCGGATCTGGAACGTGAAAATCAGTTGATCCTGAATGCCGCAGGCGAAGGCATCTATGGCGTCAATGCCGATGGCAAGACGACATTCGTGAACCGCGCGGCGCAGGAAATGCTGGGGTGGACCACCGATGACCTGCTGGGACACGATATCCATGCGAAAATCCACCATCACCACCTGAACGGTGACCGCTATCCCTCTCATGAATGTCCGATCTACCAGTCGTTCCGGTTCGAAGAGGTCAACCGGATCGAGGACGAGGTGTTCTGGCGCAAGGACGGCAAGCCGATCCGCGTCGAATATGTCTCGACCCCGATCTATGACGGCCCGCAGCTGGTCGGGGCGGTCGTGATATTTCGCGACATCACGGAACGCTGGGAAAACGAACGCAAACTGCGTGAAGCAATGGAACAGGTCGCGGCCCTGCGCGACCAGCTGGAAGAGGAAAACGCCTACCTGCAAGAGGCGATCAGCATCGAACGCGCACACCACGACATCATCGGGCGTTCGGATGCTATTCGGCGGATCATCACGCAAATCGAACTTGTGGCACCGACCGACACGACAGTGTTCATCCGTGGCGAAAGCGGCGTGGGCAAATCGCTGGTGGCCTCGGCCATTCACAAGGCCAGCCCGCGCAAACGGCGGCCCATGATCCATTTCAAGGCCGGGGCAATCACCCCCGAAAAAGTGGAAAGCGAATTGTTCGGCCAGATGCGCGGGGCATTTGAAGGCGCGCTCAAGGATCGCCCCGGCAAACTGGAACTGGCCCATGGCGGCACATTGTTCATCGAGGAAATCGCCGACATTCCCGTCGAACTGCAGGGGCATCTGCTGGATGCCTTGCAAAACCGGCAGGTTGTCCGTCTGGGCGATGATCGCACCCGCAGTCTGGACCTGCGCGTCATCGCATCGACCAACCGCGACGTGGACCGCGAGGTGCAGGCAGGCCGCCTGCGGCAGGACCTGCTTCTGCACCTTGGGGTTTTTCCCATCCTGTGCCCGCCGCTGCGGGATCGGCCAGAGGACATACCGATCCTGACGGCGCACCTGCTGCGGCTGGTCTGCAAAAGACTGGGCCGCAAGGTGCCGGTCGTCACCGAAGGCGCCATGCGCAAGCTCCAACACTATCACTGGCCCGGAAATGTCCGTGAACTGGCCAATGTGATCGAACGCGGTGCCATCGTGTCGCAGGCGGACAAGCTGCAAATCGAAATCCAGAGTCAGATCGCCCCCGGCGCCTTGCCGAAATCCACCCTGCTGACCGAGGCAGAAGTCGAACACCTGCGCCGGGCCAACATCATCGCCTGCATGAAAGAGGCCGGCGGCCGGGTGTCGGGCGCACAGGGTGCGGCGGCCTTGCTGGGGATCAAGCCAACGACACTGTATTCACGGCTGAAAAAACTGGGCCTGAAAGAGGATGACTGGTAGCGGTTGGCAAAATGTCGGGGCGGTCTGTCCGCCGGTCCGGAAATGCCCCCGC
Organism: Loktanella sp. DSM 29012; assembly: GCF_900110705.1. Classification (GTDB taxonomy): domain Bacteria; phylum Pseudomonadota; class Alphaproteobacteria; order Rhodobacterales; family Rhodobacteraceae; genus Loktanella; species Loktanella gaetbuli. The sequence goes on from NZ_FOEJ01000005.1 coordinate 86,997, forward strand.
ATGACGATGCCACGCCTGACCGACGACATACGGGACGAAATCGTGGCAGCAGATACGCAAGCCCGTGAATTCCGGGCAAAGCCTGCTATCTGAGCACTTGATGCGGGGCGATCGTGCCGGTCCCCACGCCAAGATCGCCAAGGAGACCGCCATCCGCTTTTCAGTCACCATCGCCCTCATCCTGGTCCTGTCCGCGCTGGGACTGACCTACGAGATCGCGGCAGGCCGCGTTCTGGCCCCATATTTCGGTACATCCCTGCTAACCTGGACAACCGTGATCGCGACGGTTCTGGGCGGGTTTTCGTTGGGCAGCGCCCTTGGCGGGATCGTGGCGGAACGGCCGCGCGACGTGGCGTTGCGCAATGTGCGCGGCGCACTGGTCGCGACCGCCGTACTGATGGCGGCATCGCCGACGCTGCTCTCGATGGTCTATTCCTGGGGCGCGCGCGGCACGGGGGGCATGTTTTTCAGCGTGCTGATCGTGTTCTTTCCGGCCTCGGTTCTGGTGACACTGCCGTCCCCGCTGCTTGCAAAGCTCGCGATGGAGGCGCGGCCGGGCCGCGAAGGATCGTCATTGGGTTTCGTGCTGGCTGCGGGGTCCGTCGGGGCCATTTTCGGCGCCATCCTCGCCGGTTTCGTGACCTTGCCCCTTATTGGCTCGACGGCGACCTTTGCAGCCTGCGGGGTGATCGCCCTGCTCTGCCTGCCGTGGGTGCGCGGCGGCGCTGCCGGTGACACCGGGGTCACACTCGCTGCTGCGGGTTTCGTGGGCTTTGCCGGTCTCGCTGGTTCCTCGGTCTGCCAGTACGAATCCGGCCTGTCCTGCCTGACCGTCGTCCAGCGCGGGGGCGAGGTTCAGCTGGTGTCCGATGGCACCATGCAAGCCGCAGAACAACGCGCGTCGGCCCAAGGGTCGGATGGCACCGTCGGCCTTGCGCTGGATTATGCCCAATGGATCTGGGATCGGATGGACCGCGATCTGGGACCCGATCCGTCCGTGCTGTTTGTCGGTGGCGGTGGCTATACGCTGCCGACCAAACTGCTTGCCACGCGACCGCAATCGCATGCGACGGCCGTCGAGATTGATCCATTGGTCACCGATGTCGTGCGCCGGCACATGCCACGCGCCTCCGAAATGATCGCGCAGACCGGATATGACGCGTCACAAGGCGGTGCCGACGGTCGGCTGGGCATCGTTCATGCAGACGGACGCATCTATCTGAACGAAACGGATCAGCGTTTCGATGCCGTCGTGATGGATGCGTTTTCGTCCGGTTCGGTCCCCGCGCATCTGGTCACGCGCGAGGCGTTTGCCCGCCTGCGCACAATCGTCGACGGCCCGGTTTACGTCAATTTGCTGGACCGGCCCGATGGCCCGCTCGCGCGCGGCGTCTACGCGATCCTCAAAGAACTCTACCCTCAGGTCGAAGCCGTGCAGGGCGAGGTTTATGACTCGGGCCGCGCCAACATCCTGTTCGCAGCATCGCTGCGACCGATGGCACCGCTGGACAGCCTGCCGGACGGCTATGGCGCGACACGCATTTCTGACGCACGCGCCTTTACCGATGATCGCGGCTGGGTCGGGCACCGGTGATACGCAACTGTAGGTAACGGTCTCAAAATACGCCCGCGCCCACATCATTGGGGGCAGCCCGGACTGCCGGGTCTGCCCCCCATAACGGCACCAGCCCTAGGCTGGAACGACAATCTTGGGGTCTTCTGCCGGTGCGTCCAGCGGCAGGTGATTTTCGGCAAGAACCAACAGGTTCTCGATCCCGATCACGTCACTTTGCGTCTTGTAGCCAATCAGATCCTCGACGGCCATGTCGCTGTGTCGGGCCATGAGCATCGTCTCTTCCGAGGAAAAGTTGGTCAGCCCGCGCGCGACCTCTGCCCCGCGTTCGTCATAGACGTGCAGCACATCGCCCTTGGTGAAATCACCCTGAATGGACAGGATGTCATGGCGCGATACCCCGCAATCGCCCGCAGCCACGGCTGCCGCGACATTATCCGGCACCACCAGCGTTCCCGACACCTGCAACCGGTTGCTGAGCCAGACCATCAGCGGCGATGCCGCCTTGCCGGTGACGCGGCAGCGGGTGAAACGCCTCTCGTTCGCCAGAACAGAGGAAATCGGGCGTTCGATGATCCCCTCGGCGATGATCGTCTCAACCCCTGCGTTCTGAGCCATGTTCGCGGCCTGCATCTTGGTCAGCATACCACCACTGCCCAGCGCGCTGATCGCGGTCGTTGACTCCAGATGTTCGCTGACATCGTCGATTTCGGCGATGAACTGCGCGCCGGGTTCCGCCGGATTACGGTCATACAGGCCGTCCACGCTGGTCAGGATCACCAGCAGATCGGCGTCGACCATCTGGGCCACCTTGGCCGACAACCGGTCGTTGTCGCCCACGCGCAGGTCGCGGGTAGCCACGGAATCGTTTTCATTGATGATCGGCAGGATGTCGTTTTCGAACAAGCGCAGCATCGTGTTCTTGATGTTCAGGAACCGGCGGCGTTCTTCCATGTCGCCGACGGAAACAAGCATCTGCGCGACGTCCATGTTATGTTCTGACGCGATCTGCCGGTAGGCGTTCATCAGCAGCGGCTGGCCACATGCAGCGGCCGCCTGCTTGTCCAGAATACCCGCATCCTCGGGCCGTTTGCCAACCATATTGAGGCCCAGCGCCACCGAACCCGACGATGTCAGAATGACGTCATGGCCCTCTTTCTTGAGCCGCGCCAGATCGCTGAGCAGGCCGTTGATAAACGCGTAGCGCAGCGTCAGATTTTCGTCATTGGCCAGCAGGCTTGATCCGATCTTGACGACGATTTTCTTGTTCTTCGGCATGGGTGCCTCCGGTAATTTCCTGTTTTGACTGGCAAAATAGCGATCGGTTTGCGTCGCGTGACGCAGCCCTGTAGCACTGCCAACTCAATGATTCGCCGACGTGTAACACAGACTGGCCCCCCTAGCGCAAACAGGTTGCCGGGCGGGCCGGCAGGTTGGCAGGCCAGCGCCACAAGCGCGGCAAGCGTCGATTTACCGGCGCAGCAAGGGCCGCGATGCTGCATTGCAGCGCCAGCGGACCTCGGCCTGGAGGCAAGCTTGAAGGAGACGAAGATGAACATACTTTTGATCGGCTGCGGCAAGATGGGCGGCGCCATGCTGCGCCAATGGGTGCGCCACGGTGAACATAGCTTTACGGTCGCCGATCCGGCTGCAGACGACCTGCCGTCCGGCGTGCGCCATGTGTCAAAAGCGACAGATCTGCCGTCACAAGCCTTTGATGTCGTCATGATCGCGATCAAGCCGCAGGCCATCGCTGACGTCCTGCCGGATTACGCGCATGCGCTGAAGGAGGATGGTACTTTCGTGTCCATCGCGGCGGGCACCAGCGTCGCATCGCTGGAAAACGTCGTGGGCGACGCGGCCATCGTGCGCGTCATGCCGAATATGGCGGCACTGGTCGGGATGGGCGTGTCGGGGCTGTATGCCAACGCCCGGTGCACAGCCGACCAGACCCGCCAGATCGTGGCGCTGATTGACCAGACCGGGACCTGTATTCCCGTCGACAGCGAAGACAGGATCGACCGGCTGACCGCCGTCAGCGGCAGCGGGCCGGGCTATGTGTTCGAATTGTTGCGCAGCTATGTCGCCGCCGCCGAAGAGCTTGGCTTTGACCACGATACCGCGCGCACGCTGGTCTTTGACACACTCTCGGGCACGGTCGAGGCCGCGCGTCAGTCGGACCAGACGCTCGAGGCACTGCGCAATTCTGTCACTAGCAAGAACGGCACCACGCAAGCCGGCCTGTCCGCACTCATGCGCGAAGGCCAACTGGACGCCCTTTTCCAGGACACCCTGCAATCAGCCTACGCACGCGCCGTTGAACTGAAGTAAATTGAAGCGGTCAGATGACCGCAGAAAGGATGCAAGATGAACACCATGCACCCCGATCCGAAAACCACCGACATCACCGCCGTCATCGATGACCTTGGCCGCCGGGCCAAGGCAGCTGCCCGTGACCTGTCGATGGCCAGCACACAAGACCGCAACCGCGCCCTGACCGAGGCAGCCGCAGCCCTGCGCGCCGCAACGGACGATATTCTGGCCGCGAATGTCAAGGACCTCGACAGCATCAAGGGCAGCGACAAGGACGCGGCATTCGTCGACCGGCTGACCCTGACCGACGACCGCGTCGCGGCAATGGCCGACGCGCTGGACGCAATTGCAGCGCAGGACGATCCCCTTGGCCGGACGCTGGCCACCTTTGACCGCCCGAATGGGCTGAAAATCGACCGCGTCAGCGTACCCATCGGCGTCATCGCGATGATCTATGAATCGCGCCCCAACGTCGGGTCCGACGCCGGTGCGCTTTGCATCAAGTCAGGTAATGCCGTCATTCTGCGCGGCGGATCCGAAAGCCTGCATTCCTCGCGCGTGATCGTTGATTGTCTGGCACGCGGACTAGCGGCGGCAGGTCTGCCGCAGGACGCCGTGCAGCTGGTCGACACACGCGACCGCGCCGCGGTCAAGGCGCTGCTGCACAGCATCGACACAGTCGATCTTGCGATTCCGCGTGGCGGCAGGGGCCTCGTGTCGCTGGTCCAGCGCGAGGCGCGGGTGCCGACCCTGCTGCATCTGGACGGCAACAACCACACCTATGTCCATGCAAGTGCCGACCTCGAAAAGGCAATTGGCCTTGTCCGGAACGCCAAGATGCGCCGCACCGGCATTTGCGGTGCCACGGAATGCGTGGTCGTCGATGCAGCGATCGCGGAGACCTTTTTGCCCAAGCTGGCCGCCGCGATGCAGGACTGTGAACTGCGCGGCGATGATGCCGCACGGCGCATCCTGCCTGACATCACCCCCGCAAGTGATGACGACTGGCACACCGAATACCTCAGCAACATCATGTCCGTCAGGGTTGTCGATGACGCGGCAGTGGGGATCGCTTTTGTACAGGGACATTCATCTGGGCATACGGATGCCATCGTGGCCGAGGACAAGGCGACAGCGCGACGTTTCATGGCGGCAGTCGATTCCGCCGTGGTGATGCACAATGCCTCGACCCAGTTTTCCGATGGCGGTGAATTCGGCATGGGTGCAGAAATCGGGATCGCAACGGGCAAGATGCACGCCCGCGGCCCCGTTGGCGCAGAACAGCTGACCAGCTTCAAATACTTTGTCTATGGCGACGGTCAGCAGAGGGACTAGGATCCTCTGCCGCTGGTAGCGGTGGCTGCCTTTGGTTGCCACCGCCGGTGATGCGCGCCTGTCGCGTCTTGCGTCGGGCGATGCCGCAGGAACACCGGTCGCAGATCGATCCGGACTTGCGACCGGTGACAACGCAGGCTTGGTCGGGGCGAGGACAGGACCGGTGTTATAAGCCCAGCATCTTTCGGTTCATCGCATCGTCCGTGCCGCCAACGGCAAAATCGTCAAAGGCATGCGGCGTGACCCGAATGATATGATCGCGCACGAATTGCGCCCCTTCGCGTGCACCATCCTCTGGATGTTTCAGCGCACATTCCCATTCTACCACGGCCCAGCCGTCGAAATCATTGGCCGCCATCTTGGAAAACACGGCCCCGAAATCGACCTGACCGTCGCCCAGTGACCGGAACCGACCAGCGCGGTCCACCCACGACTGATAACCGCCATAGACACCCTGCCGCCCGGTCGGATTGAATTCTGCGTCCTTGACGTGAAACATGCCGATCACGTCGCGATAGATGTCGATGTTGTCCAGATAATCGAGGCACTGGAGAACATAATGCGATGGATCGTAAAGCATCTTGGCCCGTGTGTGGTTGTTCACCCGTTCCAGAAACATCTCGAACGTCACGCCGTCATGCAGATCCTCGCCCGGATGGATTTCATAGCACAGATCGACGCCGCAGCTGTCGGCATGATCCAGAATGGGCCGCCATCGCGCGGCGAGTTCATCGAACGCCGCTTCGACCAGCCCAGCCGGGCGCTGTGGCCACGGATAGACATAGGGCCAGGCCAGCGCGCCGGAAAAGGTCGCCTGCGCCGTCAGACCCAGTTTGGCAGAGGCATCCAAAGCCTTTTTTACCTGATCCACCGCCCAGGCCTGCCGTGCCTTGGGGTCGCCATGAACGGACGGTGCTGCAAAACCGTCAAACGCCAGATCGTAGGCGGGGTGAACGGCGACCAATTGCCCCTGAAGGTGGGTGGACAGTTCCGTGACCGTGATACCGTTGTCGGCGGCCTGACCTTTCCATTCGTCGCAGTAGGTCTGGCTTGTCGCGGCCTTGTCCAGATCAATCAGGCGGGTGTCCCAACTGGGGACCTGCACACCGTCATAGCCGACCTCCTTGGCCCACTTGGTGATGCTGTCCCAGCTGTTGAAGGGGGCTTCGTCACCCGCGAATTGCGCCAGAAACAGCGCCGGTCCCTTGATCGTTTTCAACGGTCTTCTCCCTTGGTGCGGTCAAATTCTTGGGGCGTGTAGGCGAACCGGGTGTACCGCGCCTCGGCCCCCATGCCGGTGATGTCATAGGCCATCATGCCGACGAAGGCCCCGGTGAACGACGCATGTTCCCCTTGCGCGCCCTCATCCGAGATATGCGAGGCATCGCGCGGTGGGCCCAGCGGCTGCGCACCGTTGCCGGTATCAAAGTAAAACTGCTGATGCGCGCCTGTGACCTGTACCGACAGCGTAACCGGGCCGTCTGGGATCGGGATGGGGGTGATCGGATGGTCTAGCGCGCCCGTAGGCCAGTCGCCGTTGCAAGAAATCAGGGTCAGACACCGCTGGCCGTCCTCATAGGTGATGAACGCACCGTGGAATTTGTGCCGGTTGTAGTAGGTGATCAGGCCCGCGCCCTGCTGATAGGACTGCGGCGCGAAATCAAGTGTGGTTTCGACGGTGTAGGCCGGGTCCTCTTGCCTGCGCGCGACGAGGGATTGTTCAAACCAGCTTCCGATACTTTCGCGGCCCGTCAGGACCAGTGCACCGTCGTCGACGCGGAACAGGCGGTCCGGTTCTGGCGTGCGCAGCCATTGGAATTCGGAGGGCAGGTTATCGAAGCGGTCGTGGATGACCGCGTCCCGAGGTTTTTGCGTGACGTCAATGTCGACGGTTTCCGGCGGCAGCAGACCACCGTGTTCCAGATACAGCCAGTCGTCGCGCCAGACGCAGCGGGCAATGCCCGTTTCGCGGCCCGTGGCGCAGAACGGCTTGCCATCGTGCATGACGGGGCGGCCCATCAGATAGGTGTGCCACCCCGTGCCGTCGGGTGCCTCGACATACTGGCCGTGGCCTGCCCGCTGGATCGGATGATCCGGCACGCCCTTGGTCGAGATCACGTGTTTGTCCGGGTGATCCTCATACGGGCCGTCGATCTGGCGGGACCGGGACAGGGTGACAGCATGGTCATATCCCGTGCCGCCCTCTGCCGTGGTCAGGTAATACCAGCCGTTGCGTTTGAACAGATGCGGGGCCTCTGTCAGGCCGCGGTCAGTGCCGTGGTAGATATTCGTCACGGGGCCGAACAGCCCGCGTGCAGGCGACCATTCCTGCAGCAGGATACCATCGAAACGGTCGTTTGCCGGGTTCACGCCGGACCCCGCCTGCCGGTGGTTCCACTGCATGTTCACGAACCATTTGCGGCCGTCGTCATCGTGGAACAGCGATGGATCGAACCCGCTGGAATTCACATACCACGGGTCGGACCAGTCGCCGTCGATAGTCCCACAAGTGGTGATGTAATTGTGGGCGTCCTTCCAGTCGCCCTCCAGCCGTTTGACATCGGTGTAGACCAGCCAGAACCGCTTGTCCGCGTAGGACAGACAAGGGGCCCAGATGCCGCAACTATCGGGATTGCCGCGCATGTCCAGCAGGGCCGCGCGGTTCAGCGGGCGCGACACCAGCGTCCAGTTCACCAGATCGCGGCTGTGGTGGATCTGCACGCCGGGATACCATTCGAATGTCGAGGTCGCGATGTAGTAGTCATCGCCGACGCGGCAGATCGAAGGGTCAGCGTTAAAGCCGGGCAGGATCGGGTTGCGGATCATGGCGCGTCCGCCAGCAATGCGCGGGCATCATCGGGGGACAGGGCCGCAGGACGCTCACAGGTGGTGGTCATGTCGATGAATTTGCCGGTTTCACCGGATTTCAGGATGCTGGTCATCACGTCGGTCACATGCACTGCCAGATCGAGTGCGCAGCGATGCGGGCGATCCGCCTCAATCGCCGCTGCCATATCAGCCAGACCCGCCGTGCGGTAATTGGCGCGGGGATTTTTGCCGTCCAGTTCCCAGTTCACGCGGCCAAAGGGATGATCCCAGACCGGCACTTCGGTGATCGTGCCGGCGGCATCGGATTGTTCCAGCGCGCCACCAAAGTGGTTGGGGTCCGGCACGAACAGCGTGCCATCGCTGCCATACAGTTCCATGTTCGCGTGGCGGTGCGCCTTGACGTCCCAGCTGACGTTCAGTGTGATCGCGGCCCCGTTTTCAAATTCCAGCAACGCGTGAATCGTCGTAGGCGTCTGCACCGGGATGGTTTCCCCGGCACGTGGCTGCGACGTGATCGTCCGTTCAGTCTGGGCTGCGGTCGCTAGCGCACCGACCCTTTTCACCGGGCCGATCAGCTGCACAAGGTTCGTGATGTAGTACGGCCCCATGTCCAGCACCGGACCGCCGCCGGGTTTGAAGAAGAAATCAGGGTTAGGATGCCACATCTCCATCCCCGGCCCCATAAAATGGGCGGTGCCTGATGTGACGCGCCCGATGCCGCCGTCATCGATGATCTGCCGCGCCTGTTGGTGCGCGCCGCCCAGGAATGTATCGGGTGCGGACCCGATGCGCAGGCCCTTTGCCGCCGCCAGATCGGTCAGCGACTTGCCCTGTTTCAGCGTCAGCACTAGCGGTTTTTCGGTATAGGCATGTTTGCCCGCGTCCAGAATGCGTTTGGTGACGTCGTAATGCGCATCAGGGATCGTCAGGTTGACGATGATGTCGATGTCGTCTGACGCCAGCAGGTCGGTCACGGTCCGCGCCTTGACCCCGAATTCAGCGGCCCGCGCAAGGGCCACCTCCTCGTTCATGTCTGACACCGCGACAAAGCGGATGTCCTTGAAGGTCGGCGCAAGGCCCAGGTAGGCGGCAGAGATGTTGCCGCAGCCGATCAGACCGATGTTCATGGTCATGGGATGTGTCCTTACAATGAATTCATGTAGGTCAGCGCGCGTTCGGCGAACCGTTGGTCAGAGGATGGCTTGTCGTGTTCCATGATGAACAGATCGCAGCCAGCGGCCTTGAGTCCGGCGAAATGCGCAGGCCAGTCCAGCGTTCCGTGACCGGCATCGGCCCAGCCGTCCTCGTCCGCGTTGTCGCCGTCGGGCGCGCGATCCTTGACGTGGGCAGAGATCAGTCGGTCGCCATATTGATCGATGACACTGCCCGGATCGGTGCCTGCAACGGCGGCCCAGGCGACATCGAATTCGAAACCGACAGCAGGGTCGGCCAGGATCAGATCAATGGGGCGTTCACCCGTGGGCAGCGCCTTGAATTCGAAATCGTGGTTGTGCCAGCCGAATTCAAACCCGTCGTCCTGCAACGGTTTGCCCGCTGCGGCCAAGCGCTTGCCGAAATCGGTCCAGCCTGCCGCATCGGTGGGGCGGTCGTCGGGCATCAGGAACGGCACGACGATCTTGTTGATGCCCAGACCGCGGGCGATGCGTGTGACCTCTTCGCGGTTGTTCTCGACCAGATCGAACGCAAAGTGGCCCGACGGCATGGTCAACCCGGTGTCGGCCATCGCCTTGCGCGTCGCGTCGAGGTCCTCATACACGGGGCCATAGCCTTCGATGTGGGCGTAGCCCAGATCGGCCAGCATTTTCAGCGTATCGGCCAACGGACCAAAATTGCGGGAACTGTAGAGTTGGTAGGAAAATCCGGTCATGTCGGGGCCTTTCATGGATGATAGGTCGCGCTGTGCAGGTCGCGCAGCGTGAATGTTGGGGTGATGTCAGTATCGGCCGGGGTGAACCGCAGGGTTGCGGTGTGGCCGGGGCCAAGGTGAATTGCGTTACAGTCGAACCGACCGGGGGTGTCGGCCTCTGCCGTGACGAAAAACGCCATCGCCTGCGCCGTGATCGACAGGACCCAATTGTCACCGTCGCGTTCGGTCTGGCAGTTCAATGCGGCGGGCAGCAGATCATAGGCCTTGTAGGGTTTCGGGGCAAAGACATCGCCACCCTTGCTGCCGTCGCTGGCCGTCCAGCCGAACGACAGCATCTCTTGCGGTTTCAGATCAGCGGCTTTGACGCGCAGCAATTCTGTTGCATGGTCATCGACCTGACCGGCCCCCTGCCCCAGTGCGCGCGCTGTCCCGTCCATCGCGCAGGCATAGGCCGTGATCGACAGGTCCAATGGACTGCCGGTATCGTTGATCCCGCGCAGCACGAGGTCGTCACTGTCCGGCATCACGACAACGGTAACGGGGGCGTAGAAATCGCGGCTCAGATGGTGAAGGACCTTCCATCCGCCGCCATAATCAAGCGAGGCCCATGAACACACCGGCCACGTATCATTGAGCTGCCAGATCAGCGTGCCCATGCAATGCGGTTTCAGCCCGCGCCAGTGCGTCACGGCGGTCTTGATCGCCAGCGCCTGCTGCACCTGAGAGACATAAACGAAATTCTCGAAATCCACGGGAAAGCGGAAATAGCGGAACATGGTTTCCGCGATGCGGGCGTTGCCGCCATCGTTTTTTTGATGCGCCTCCATCACCGGGGCGGCGATGTTGAAATCGGCCGGATCGGCGAATTGGCGGATCACATCCATCGAGGGATAGCTTTGGAACCCGAATTCGGAGCAAAACCGGGGCGACACGTCGCGATAGTGGTCGAAATCGCGGCCTTCGTGCCAGACCGACCAGAAATGCATGTCGCCGCTGCTGTCATCGTGCCACGCATCGCCAAATGACAGCGGTCCGGTCGAGGGGCTGGACGGCCACCAGTTCGCATGGGGATCAGTGTCGCGCAGCGCGTCCTCGATACAGCGGTTCAGCCGGTCGTAGTTCACTAGGTAACGGTCGCGGTCATTGATGCTGACGTCATACCACGTCAGCGCGCCGACCAGTTCATTGTCGCCGCACCACAGCGCCAGGCAGGCGTGATGATGCATCCGCGCGACGTTGTCATGCACCTCGGCCCGGACTTCGGTCAGATAGGCGGGATCGGACGGGTAAAGGTTGCAGGCGAACATGAAATCCTGCCAGACAAGCAGGCCCATCTCGTCGCAGGCATCGTAGAAACTGTCAGGCTCGTACCGGCCGCCGCCCCAGATGCGGATCATGTTCATGTTCGCATCGACGGCGGATTGCAGCAGGTCGCGCGTCTTGGCGTCGGTGATCCGCCCCGGCAGCGCATCGGCGGGGATCCAGTTTGCCCCCTTGCAGAAAACGTCGCGCCCGTTGACCCGGATCTTGAACCCCAGCCCGGCGGCGTCGGGCGCGGCGACCAGTTCCATCCGGCGCAAGCCGATGCGCCGGTGTGCCGTGGCCGTTCCCACCGTCACGACCAGATCATAAAGCGGCTGGCCACCCTGCCCGGCGGGCCACCAAAGCTGCGGGTCGTCGATCCGAACCGTTACCTCGGCAAAGCCGTCGTCGGCCTGTGCGGTTACGGTTTGCCCGTCCAGTTCAACCGTGACCGAGCCCGCGTGATTGCTGGTGTGGACGCCGACCGTGACAGTCACGCCGTCGCTATGATCCTGCGCGATGGCCAGACGGTCGATGCGCGGTGCCGCGCCGGGTTCCAGACGCAGCGCGCCATAGACGCCAGAGGTCGCCAGCGCGATGTTCCAATCCCAGCCGAAATCGCAGGCCGGTTTGCGCAGAAAGTTTCCGTAGGGGATCGGGCAGTTCTTGGACCACGGCACGGGAAACGGATGCGCGTCGGACAGCGCTTTGCCCGCCGCGACTGGCGAATGGAAGGTGATCGCGATCTCGTTGGTCCCGACCCGGGCCACATGACCCAGCGCAGCGCGGTAGGTGCGAAATGCATTCGCGGCCTCCAGCACCACCGTTCCATTCACGCGTATCGTCGCAACGGTGTCGAGTTCCGATATCACCAGATCGACATCGGTATCGTCCAGCTCGAACGATCTGTGGGCCGTCCAATCCTGTTCGCAGATCCAGCGCAGATCGTTTTCGTTCTGACCTGCATAGGGATCAGGGATCGCGCCCGCAGTGTGCAGCGCCGTCACGATGTCACCCGGCAGGGTCATCGGGACGGCATGCCTGCCATCCACGGATTGCAGGGTCCAGCTGCCAGACAGGTCGCGTGGCATTACAGACGCGCCTCTGTTTCCTTGTCAAAGAGTGATGCAGCACCGGGATCGATCCCGATCATCAACCTGTCACCGGGTTTGACCTGTGCCTGGCCGTCCATGCGCACCCGCATCGTCTGCCCGCCAAAGGCGCAGTGCACCAGCGTGTCGGACCCCATCGGTTCCACTAGATCGGCCGTGACCTCTGCCGTATAGGGCGCGGAACGCAGGTTATCGCCCGTCATGACGTGTTCCGGACGGATGCCGATGATTGCAGGCCGCCCGGTCGCGGGCCGCTGGGAAAATTCATAGGTGCCAAGCGGTAAATCGTGATCGGGAATGCGGATCACGTCACCCTCGACCGTGCCGTCAAAGAATGTCATCGACGGCGATCCGATGAAATCGGCCACATACAGGTTCTGCGGTTTGCCATAGATTTCGGCGGGCGTTCCCAGCTGCATGATCTTGCCGCCTTTCATGATCGCGATGCGATCAGCCAGCGTCATCGCCTCGACCTGATCGTGCGTGACGTAGATCATCGTGTTTTTCAGGTTGTTGTGCAGACGTTTCAGTTCGACGCGCAGATCGGCGCGCAGTTTCGCATCCAGATTGGACAGCGGTTCGTCGAACAGGAAAACCTCGACATCGCGCACCAGCGCCCGCCCGATGGCAACCCGCTGGCGCTGACCGCCGGACAGCGCCCCCGGCTTGCGTTTCAACAGTGGTTCGATTTGCAGAATTTCGGCCGCACGGGCGACGCGTTTGGCGATCTCGGCCTTGGGCACCTTGGCATTGCGCAGGCCGAACGTCAGGTTCCCCTCGACCGTCATCTGCGGATAAAGGGCGTAGCTTTGAAACACCATGCCGATCCCGCGTTCGCTGGGTTCGGCCCAGGTCACGTTGCGGCCCTTGATCCAGACCTGTCCGTCGGTCGGCTCCAGCAGCCCCGCAATGACATTCAGCAGCGTGGATTTCCCACAGCCGGACGATCCCAGCAGCACCAGAAATTCACCATCACCGATATCGAGGTTCAGGTTTTGCAGGACCTTGACCGCGCCAAACGACAGGTCGAGGTTCTTGATCGAGACAGACGGATTGAGAAGGGTCACCAGATTATCCTTTGACAGCACCCGCAGCGATGCCGCGCACGAAAAGTTTGCCGGACGCGAAATAGATCACGAGCGGGACGAGACCGGTCAGCAAGGTCGCTGCCATGTTGACGTTGTATTCCTTGACCCCTTGAACGGAGTTGACGATGTTGTTCAGCTGCACCGTCATCGGGTAGCGCTCTGGGGACGAGGTGAACGTCACCCCGAACAGGAAATCGTTCCAGATACCCGTCACCTGAATGATCAGTGCGACCACAAAGATCGGCAGCGACATCGGCAACATGATCCGAAAGAAGATCGCCCAGAACCCGGCCCCGTCGACGCGGGCTGCCTTGAACAATTCCTCTGGGATGGACGCGAAATAATTGCGGAACAGCAAGGTGTTGATCGGCATGCCGAACGCCACGTGCACCAGAACCAGACCCGTCAGCGACCCATAAAGACCCGCCTCGCGCAGCATGATGACGATGGGGTACAGCATCACCTGATACGGGATGAACGCGCCGATCATCAGCAGCGTGAAAAACACCTCGGACCCGCGGAATTTCCACATCGACAGCGCGTAGCCGTTCACTGACGCGATGGCGACCGACAGGATCACGGACGGGATCAGAATCTGAAACGAATTCCAGAACCCGCGCGACAGGCCGTCACAGTTGATGCCGGTGCAGGCTTCTTGCCAGGCCTTGACCCAAGGCTGAAACGTCACTTCGAGCGGTGGGGCAAAGATATTGCCGACACGGATTTCGGGCATCCCCTTCAGAGATGTGACGATCATCACATAAAGCGGCAGCGCATAATAAAGGGCGACCACGAACAGCGTGCCGTAGATGATGATGTTGCTGCGGCTGAACCGCCGGACAGGTTTGGGGCCGCGCGGGCCATCCAGCAGTGCGGCGACTGGTTGCTCCGCCGCCTTGGTCGTTGCAAGGATACCGACATCAGCCATGCTTTTTGCCCCCGAATTCCAGATAGGCCCACGGGATCAGAATGATCACGACCATCACCAACATCATGGTCGAAGCGGCAAAGCCCTGACCCAAATTCTGACCGCCGAACATGGCGGTCATCACATATTTCGCCGGAACCTCTGAACTGATGCCCGGACCGCCAGATGTCTGCGCGACCACCAGATCATAGAGTTTCACGATCCCCGCACCGATCAGAACCAAAGAGGTGACGAACACCGGCCGCATCATCGGGATGATCACGCGGATGTAGGTTTTCACGGTGCCGATGCCGTCGACGCGGGCGGCCTTCCAGATGTCCTCGTCAATGCCGCGCAACCCGGCCAGCATGATGCACATGATCAGTCCGGTCCCCTGCCACAGACCTGCGATCAGCAGACCGAACATCACGATGTCGGGGTTGTTCAGGGGGTCGAAACTGAAACCCGTCCATCCCATCTCCCGCACGACGTTCTGCAGGCCCAGTTCAGGGTTCAGGATCCATTGCCACACCAGCCCCGTGACGATGAATGACAGCGCAAAAGGATAGAGGAAAATGGACCGGAACACCGCCTCGCCCCGGATCTTGCGATCCAGCAGCGCCGCGAGCGTAAAGCCGATGACAAGCGTCCCGATCAGGCTGAAAAACCCGTAAATCGCAAGGTTTTCGATCGACACGATCCATTTGCGGCTGGACCACAGGCGTTCGTATTGATCGAGGCCAGCCCACGACAGGCGCGGCAGCAGTCCGGATTTCGTGAACGAATAGACAACCGTCCATATCGTTCCGCCCAAAAAGACGACGACGGCGGTGAAAATCAGCGGCAGCATCGCAATCTTTGACGGCAGATTGCGGAAAAGGCGCGACGGACGGCGCGCTGCAGCGCGATCCCCGGCATCGGGGCGGGTGTCGGAAATGGTCATGATGTGCCCTCAGGGGTCGTTGGCATCGCGAATTGGCCACATGGCCGCAAATGCGAACGGACGGCGCAAGGGCCGTCCGTTCAAAGACGCTTTATTCAGCGGATGCGATGATGTCGGAGTATTGCTCCTGAACCTCTGCCGCGGTCATGGCAGGGGTATTCCAGAATTCCGTCATCAGGTCGTTCAGCTGGCTGATCGTGTCGGGCGCAAGAAAGGATTCCCCGTTAGGCACGATGTTGCCATTGGCCAGCAGGTCCAGACCCTTTTGCGTGCACTCGTTCACGGATGTCAGATCGACGTCACCACGGACCGGCAGCGATCCCTTGGCCGAGTTGAACGACACCTGAACTTCGGGGCTCAACAGCATGGCGGCAAGTTCCTTTTGGCCAGCCTCGATTTCGGGGTCATCCTGCTTGGGGAAATAGAACGCGTCGCCGCCCGTATCCAGGATCGCCACCTCGCCCAGACCCGGCAGGCAGGAATAATCCTCGCCTGCGACTTCGCCTGCCATGGCGAATTCACCCTGCGCCCAGTCGCCCATGATCTGCGCACCAGCCGTGTCGTTGATCACTGCTGCCGTGGCCTGGTTCCAGTCCTGCACGTTCAGACCGTCGGAAAATTCGCGGGCCGCGCCAAATGCCTCGAACACGCGGGTATATTCCGGTCCCATGACAGTTTCCGCATTCTTGTCGCGGTTGACCGACAGCCAGGCCTCTTCACCAGCCAGTGCCAGCGCCATGACGCCAAAGGCGCCGTTCTGCTGCCAGGACTGTCCGCCCATCGCCAGCGGCGTCAGACCCGCCTCTTGCAGCGCGGGCGCGCTCTCGGCGAATTCGGTCCAGGTGGTTGGCACGGCTAGACCGGCGTTTTCATAAGCGGCATTCGAAAGCCACATCCACTGCCAGGAATGAATGTTCACCGGCGCGCAATAAATGCGACCATCGACGGTGCAGGCGTCCAGCAGCGACGACGGGTTCACGATGTCGGCCCAACCTTCGGCCTCGGCCACATCGGTGAGGTCCAGCAAGAGGCCAGCCTCGATCAGTTCTTCTGCCTGACGCCCGTGATTGAACTGGAACGCAGCGGGTGGATCGCCACCGATGATCCGGCTGACCATGACGGGACGCGCGGTGTCGCCACCACCGGCGATTGCACCGTCAACCCATGTGTTGCCAGTGGCCGTCCAGGCCTCTGCAAACTTGGCGACAGCATTGGCTTCACCACCGGATGTCCACCAGTGCATCACCTCGAGGTCGACTGCGCCAGCGGTGGTCGCCGCGCAAATCGCAGTGGCCGAAAGTAGTTTTATCCTTAGCTTCACGATCTTCTCCTCCCAGAATCTAAATCGTTATAGAAAGGCTAACCTGAAGTTGTTTGCGCAAACAAGACTATTTTTTTTGGTCAACAAAATTTACGATTTGTCGCACAAACACCTTGCGCCAGATTGCGTTTTTATTGATCGGCACACAGGGGATCGAAGGGGGGGACGGATATGGACGACGCCACGCGACCAAGGCAGCGCGCACCGACGCTCAAGACCATTGCCGGGCTGACCGACCTCGCGGTGCCGACCGTTTCCCGCGCCCTGTCCGGCGCATTGGACATCAGCGAAGATACCCGCGCGCGCGTCCGCGCGGTTGCCGACGAAATCGGTTATGTGCCCAATCGTGCGGGCGTGCGCTTGCGCACCGGACGGACGAATGTGATCTCGCTCGTGATGTCGACAGAACACGACATCATGAACCATACAGCCAAGCTCATCTCTTCGGTATCCGCCGGTCTGCGCAACACACCGTTCCACTTGATCATCACACCCTATTTCCCCGACGAGGACCCGATGAAGCCGATCCGCTACATCGTGGAAAGCCGGTCAGCCGATGCCGTCATCTTCAATCAGATCCAGCCGCAGGATCCGCGCGTGCGTTACCTGCTCGATCGCAAGTTTCCGTTTGCCACACATGGACGCTCGAACTGGGCCAAGGACCATGCCTGGTTCGATTTCGACAATTTCGCCTATGGTCGCATCGCCGTCGAAACCCTGGCCGCGCGCGGCAGGCGTCATTTGCTGTTGGTGCCGCCCCCTGACAAGCAATCCTATGGTCAGGAAATGATCGCGGGCTGCAGCGACACCGCGCGCAGGCTGGGGATTGATTTGCAGATCGTGGTCGGGTTCGACAGCGACTCCGCGATCGAAGATGTCCAGCGCGGCGTTTCAGATTTGCTTGATCGGCAACCCGCACCCGATGGCATCATCACCGGATCCACCAATTCCGCCTTGGGTGCTGGTGCCGCACTGCGCACCGGCGGTATCGCCATTGGCCGTGACATCGACGTTTTCACCAAGGAAGCGATGGTGTTCTTGCGCCGGGTCTGGCCGGAAATCCTTACCGTGTCGGAAAATGTCGTGGCCGCCGGTGACTTTCTGGCCCGTGCGGCCATCGCTCAGGTCACCCACCCAAAGGAGGACCTGATGCAGAAACTCGACGCGCCGACCTGGCAGCTTGACGACGAGGCAAGCTAGTCTCCGTCCTGCGCCTGCCTCCGCCAATCGTGCAAATCATGTCACACAAATGCGAATCCGCAGGTTCGGCCACAACTGCATCTGTCGGGCGCTTTTGAACCGATTACCCAGTGCAGCAGTTTTGCGGTCTGCGCGAGGCATTCGGGCAGCATCACGCCGGGCTGCTCCACCAAATGCGGGACTGAACACCTAACTGTTCCGGCGGATTGCACAAAGAAACCTTTGCCTGATCCGGTCTGATGATGGTAACGCCTTTTGCGTCCTGTGCTTTAAGGATGTCCCTGCAGTTCAAGTTCTGGACGACCGATATGCTGACCCGACGACATTTCATCCAAACGACGGCCGCGCTGTTCTCCGTCCCGATTGCCGGTCCCGCTTTTGGGGCGCCGACGTCGAATAGGTCGCGCTGGGCTGAATGGGACGCTCGCGTCACACCCCCCAACTACGACCCGGCGACGACAAATCCTTGGGGATTCCACGACCGGTTCCTGCCACAGCTGGTTCAGGCCAATGACGGTCTGGTGCCGGGTGATATCCATGTCGATGCGGTGGCCAGATACCTTTATCACATCCGCGCAGACGGCATGGCCATGCGCTACGGCGTGGCGATTGCGAAAGGCAACCTATACGAACCCGGCCGCTACAACATCCGCCGAAAGGCAAAGTGGCCGGTCTGGACACCGACATCCGCGATGATCGAACGCGATCCTGGTTCCTACGCCCAATACAAAGACGGTATGGATGGCGGCCCGACGAATCCTTTGGGTTCACGCGCGCTGTATCTCTACGTAGGCGACCGCGACACCTATCTGAGGATACACGGCACCCCATCGCCTCGGTCAATCGGAAGTCGGGCCAGTTCGGGATGCGTCCGCATGGTGATGGCACATATCATCGGGCTCTACGATCAGGTGGCAACCGGATCGAACGCCATTCTCTATCCCGCCGAGGACGGCGTCACGGCGCGCAGTTAACCGCCGGCGGCGACCGCGGCTGTCTCTGCCACCGTCGGTTCCGGACCGCAGAGGTGCCTACCGTCTTTCGTCAGCAATGGCAGTTCTGTCGTCTCGACCGGACCAACGTAGCTATACCAGAAACAGTTGTCGTCCGCCCGCAGTCGCGCAGACGCGATGTCCTGATTCGGTGCGGAGCGCGCGACGATCTGATCCTTGATCTGTTGTTCCACGCTGGGAACCTTGACCGCGGAGGGCGGCACAACTGCCTCGGGACCGATCCCGGCGCATGACGCCATCGTCGAAATCCCCGCGATTGCGCAAAACATTCTGATCGTCATTGGGGCACTCTTTTTATTGGCAAGGCGTGGCTGGAGAGGACATCGACGGCTTTAACGTCCTTCACCCGCTGCGCCGTGGCTTTCTTCGTTATCGCGTTCGTTTTCGGGTCAGGAAACGATATTCTTTCGCGTTCCGGCGGGCAAGCGGGTCGGCTGATTATCTAGTCCCTTCAGGCACATCCGGGGCACGTTCCGAAGCGTTTGGTTCTAGAGCGATTGTTGTCGGCCCACAAACCACCGACAGGTGGTAGTCATAAGGCGTCTTCCGTGCGATCCGAAAGGCCACGTTCGGTTTAAGACGTCCCCGTCGCCCGGCTGCCATCGCCGCTGGTCTTCGGCCCGTCTCGGACCTCTAAGACGATGAAGCTTTCCGTGGCGCGGGATTCCCAACCCTGTCATTTTTTTCCGTGTATAATCGACTGCCCTCTGACGTCGGCTGTCCGGCGGAAGCCGCCTTTGCCGCGACAACTGGCTCCACCAATGAGGTGTATAGAAACGCGCTGCGCACGGGGCATGATAGAGGAAGTCCGGGAAGTAAACCTGAACAGTTCGAGGTCCTGATCCTCTTCAAGCCGACAGATGGAGGGACCGCGCATAATTGTGCGCACCGTTAGCGCTTTCGACTGAGACTTTCCCCCTGCACCTTGCATCCCCGCTTAGAGCAGCCATATACCATCCATACAGATGGAGATTGGATGATGAGCAACGTCAGGAATATTCGGGACAAGACGCCAGAAAGCGAAAAAATCACAATCAACCTTGGCTACGTTGATCTGGGCAGGATCGACCTGCTTGTGCAGGAAGGGTTCTATTCCAATCGTAGCGATTTCATTCGCACCGCGATCCGCAATCAGTTGGATACCCAAGGCGATACGGTCTCAAGGTCTATCGACCGGCATACGATGGAGCTGGGACTGCGCGACTACGCGGTCGCGGATCTGGAGGCGATCAAAGACGCCGGAGAAATGCTTCACGTCAAGGTTGTCGGCCTTGCCCGGATCCATCCCGATGTCACACCCGAACTGGCGCTGGCGACCATCGGCTCCATCACCGTCCTTGGCGCGCTTCAGGCGAGCGCCGAGGTGAAGACGGCCCTCGCCGATCGAATTAAGTAACCTCCTTTAGGATTGAAATCATGATACGTCTGAACGCTGGCGCACCGCGCCCGGCGACCGGTGACGCACGTCTCACCGCCGCCAACGCTCTTGTCCGCCGCACGCTGGCACAGCACGGGCTGATACCTGGGGCGGACACTGACCCCGGCCCGATGGCACATTTCCGCAGCCAGATGCAGAAGTTGGACTTTGCCAATCCCCTCGCTCGTTTATCCGGTACAGCTCAGTCCGGTGTAATGGCCGGGTTCGGCGCATCCGCCGAGCCGACAATCCCCCCAGGAGCGGTCTTTGAGACGGGCACGTTCTCAAATGGGTCGGGCAGCCGTGAATATCGTCTTTATGTGCCGTCAAAGACCGACGAGATCGCGGGCGTTGTCATGATGCTGCACGGCTGCACACAAAATCCCGAGGATTTTGCCGTCGGCACGGGCATGAACGCGCTGGCCGAAGACCGTGGTTTCGTCGTGGTCTATCCGCGCCAGTCGCGGGGCGACAATGCACAGTCCTGCTGGAACTGGTTTTCACGAAATGACCAAAACCGGGATCGTGGAGAGCCTGCGATTCTTGCGGGCATGGCGCAAAAGGTTGCCGCCCGCTTTGATGTAGGCGCGGACCGTATGTTTGTCGCTGGCCTATCGGCCGGTGCCGCAATGGCGGTGATCCTGGGCGAGACTCACGGCGATACCTTCGCCGCAGTCGGCGCGCATTCGGGCCTGCCTTACGGGGCAGCACGTGACGTCCCATCCGCTTTCGCAGTAATGAGAGGGAGCGGCGACCAGCGCCTGGTATTGCCTGCCAAAGGTCGCGCCCGGACCATCGTTTTCCACGGCACCGGCGATACCACCGTGCATCCGTCCAACGGTCAGACCATCGGGTCTGACCTGCTGACCAACATGGGCGGCCAGACCATCCAGACCGAAACCACGGGCACCTGCAATGGCCGCAGCTGGACCTGCGAAACCACGACCGACACGACCGGCACCCCGCTGCTGGAACACTGGACCATCGAGGGGCTGGGCCACGCGTGGTCCGGCGGACAGCCGGCAGGCACCTATACCGATGCGAAAGGCCCCGACGCCAGCGGCGAAATGGTGCGGTTCTTCTTTAACACTGAAAGCAACTGATATGACTGACATGACACTCACCTTCGATGCGGTTTCCGAACCGACACCCGGCCCCAAGTGGCGCGCCCGCTGGGAACGGTCATGGCCCGCTTACGAGGCGTGGTTCGTGGCCCGTGGCGGCGACAACGGCCCCACGGCCTCCGAAAGTCGCGCAGCGCTGAAGCAGCACATGCCAGAGCTTGTGCCGACCTACGACCGTCTGGCTGAACTGGCAGGCGGCACCGATCGGGCCAAGCAGTTTTTATCGACCTGGTGCCCACCGACATACTTGGGTGGCTGCTCTCTCGCGGCGGTCGCGGACGCCGAAGATGTACGGCTGGTGCGGAACTATGATTTGTCGCCCACGCTGAACGAAGGATTGCTTTTGCGGACCGAATGGACCGGCCGCGCGGTGATGGGCATGGTCGAATTCCTCTGGGGCCTGTCTGACGGGATCAACCAAGCGGGGCTATCGATCGCGCTGGCATACGGCGGGCGTTCTGAAAGCGCTGAAGGCTTCGGCATCACCACAATCTTGCGCTATGTGCTGGAAACCTGTGACACCGTGGATCAGGCGCTGACCGTACTGCATCGGGTCCCATCCCACATGGCCTACAACGTTGTGCTGGCCGATGCCTGCGGGGCCACGGCAAGTGTGGAGCTGTCTCCCGGTGGCGGTGCCAAGGTGATGGACAAGGCCATTGCCACCAATCACCAAAGCGGGGCAACCCGCGCCGACCGGCCCGATTTTACCAAGACCGAGGAGCGTCATGCGCATCTGTCGGGGCTGCAGACGCCCGCGCGGGATCTGGCAAAGTCGTTCCTCGCGGCCCCGCTGATCCAGACCCGCTATGGCGAGGGTTTCGGGACATTGTTCACGGCGGACTATGATCCCAAGGCAAGGACGCTGGCACTGACCATCGCGGGCGACCGCTGGGAGCAATCGCTCGGCGGCTTTGCCGAAGGCCAGCGGACGGCGAACTACGCAAGCGGTGCGCTGACAGCCGCCACGGATGCGACCGGCGTGCGCGCTGGCATCGACTGGGCTGCTGCCGTACGGGTTGACTGGTCGCGCGTCGGTCGCGACTACGCCGAAGGGAATGGCCGATCGGTCGAGGACTATATCGCAGAATATGCGTGACATATCGCTGGCCCTGTTGAACGGGGCCAGCACGCAAGGCGAACAGCGGTATGCTGTTACCGTCTGACCATGAAAACACGCAGAGGAAATGTGTGCGCCGGGCGTTCAGGAAACGACGGGCACCTCAAGGCAATCGGCACCATTCGACGTAAAGGCGCAGTCGCTTTTGCCAACTATGGACTACACGTCCTCCGTTCCAAGTCGTCTACGAACAGCCCTCAATAGTCATTGAACGCACACCCGCCCGCTGCTGCCCGGAAGCTGGCCGACCCGCTGTGTGCCATTGTCATTCGGGCTGCTGATGCCCAGTCTGGATGAAACGCCATTCGAAGGATTCCCATGCCACGTCCGTTCCCTGCCCTGCCCAATGCACCTGCCGCCGCACGCAAGTCGACCGTGACGACCGTTCACGGCGTTGATCTGCATGACGATTACGGCTGGCTGCGCGCCGACAACTGGCAAGAGGCGATGCGCGCCCCCGACCGGCTACCCGCAGAGATTGCCGCCTACCTGACGGCCGAGAACGCCTACTACGACGCCGCGATGGCCGACACCGCCGACCTGCAGACGCGTCTGGTGGCCGAGATGCGCGGCCGCATCAAGGAAGACGACAGCAGCGTGCCGCGCGAGAACGGACCCTACGCCTACAGCGTGCGCTACGACGACGGCGCGGAATATCCGGTTTTCATTCGCACGCCCCGCCACGGTGGCGCCGCTGAAACCATGCTGGACGTCAATGTCATGGCCGCGACGCAGGATTACTTTCAGCTTGGCACGACGCAGGTCAGCCCCGATCACGCGACACTGGCCTGGGCTGCGGATGTGAACGGGTCGGAATTTCATCGCCTGACCTTTCGCGATCTGACGACGGGTAAGGACTTCAACTATCACATTCCCGATGTGGCCTCTGTCGCCTGGGCGGACGGGCAGACCCTGTTCTATGTGCGCGTCGATGCGCGACACCATCCGAACCGCGTCTATCGCCATACCCTTGGCACGGACCCTGCCACCGACACGCTGGCCTATACGGAAGACGACATGCGCTACCACGTCAATGTGTCCCGTCTACGGTCAGGTGCCTATGTCGCCTTGTCCACCGGCATGAACGACGAAAACGAGATCAGCATCATCCCGACGGCCAACCCGACGGCGACTCCGCAGGTGATCGAGCCGCGCACGACGGGACTGGAATACGATATCGAACATCAGAGCGATGCATTTCTGATCCTGACGAATGCCGACGGGGCACATGATTTCAAGGTGATGAAGACGCCTGTGGCGACACCGTCACGGGACAACTGGCGCGACCTGATCCCGCACGAGGATGGCCGCATGATCATAGGCCTTGCCGCCCACAAGGGTTGGACGATCTGGACAGAGCGGCGCGACGCCCTGCCCCACATCTGCTATGTCCGCGCGGGCGCGCCGATCGAGACCGCGCGGAGCATCAGCTTTGACGAGCAGGCCTACAGCCTCGGCAGCGATCCCAGCCCGGAATATGAAACCGACAGTTTTCGCTTCACATACGCGTCGCCAACCACGTCGCCACAGGTGTTCGACTACGACCTGTCCACCGGCACCCGGACCCTGCGCAAGACGGTGGAAATCCCGTCGGGGCACGATCCGGCGGATTACGTCACGATCCGCACGACGGCCCCGTCGCATGAGGGCGCACAGGTGCCGGTGACGATCCTGTATCACAAGGACACGCCGCTGGACGGCACGGCACCCTGTCTGCTGTATGGTTACGGATCATACGGCGCGACCATGCCCGCATCCTTTTCGGCCAATCGGTTGTCACTGGTGAACCGCGGCTTCGTCTATGCCATCGCCCACGTCCGGGGCGGAGAGGAGCTGGGTCGCAACTGGTATGAGGCTGCGAAATTCGCAGGCAAGCCGAACACGTTCCATGACTTCATCGCCGCAGCGCACAAGTTGATCGCCGATGGCTATACCGACCGGTGCCGCATCGTGATTCAGGGCGGATCGGCGGGTGGCCTGCTGGTCGGGGCCGTTCTGAACATGGCACCGGACCTGTGGGCGGGGGCCATCGCCGATGTGCCATTTGTCGACGTGCTGACGACGATCCTTGACGACACACTGCCCCTGACGCCGGGCGAATGGTCGCAGTGGGGCAACCCGATCGCAAGCCGTCAGGCCTTTGACGATATCCGCAGCTATTCGCCCTATGACAACGTCACCGCGCAGGCCTATCCGCCGATTTTGGTGACTGCTGGCGTGTCGGACCCACGCGTGACCTATTGGGAACCCGCCAAATGGGTCGCCCGACTGCGCGCGACCAAGACTGACGACAATATCCTGCTGTTGCGCACGAATATGACGTCGGGCCATTTCGGCAAATCCGGGCGGTTCGCGGCATTGGAGGATGCCGCGCGGTCCTATGCCTTTGCGCTGAAGGTAACGGGTGCCGATCTATCGGCAGGCTGATCGAACAGGAACATTTTGGTCTGGACGACTGACTGGGAACGCCCCAATCATCCGGAGTTTCCAACCATAAAACTTCAATCAAGAGGGCGCCAAGCCATGCAGACCGCAAACGTGACAGGGACGATATCCTACCTGACCCGCATCGAGTTCGGTGAAGGTCGCATCGCGGAACTGCCGGCCATGCTGGAACAGATTGGCGTCACCAAACCCCTGATCGCGTCCGACAAAGGGCTGATGGCCACCGGCATGATCGACAAGGTCACAGCCGGGTTGGGCAGTTTTGCCACCTTCGACGGCACCCCGGCCAACCCGACCGAGGCCGCCGTGATGGACGCCTTCGCCGTTTATCAGGCAGAAGGTTGCGACGGGATCGTCGGGATCGGCGGCGGATCCTCGCTTGATCTGGCCAAGGCGGTGCGCATCCTGTCCGGTCATCCGGCCCCGCTGGACCAGTATGCCGCTGTCAACGGCGGCGTCGCGCGCATCCACGGCAACATCTGCCCGCTGATCGCCGTTCCCACGACATCCGGCACCGGGTCAGAAGTGGGCCGCGCCGCGGTCATCATCACGGCTGCGGGCCGCAAGCTGGGCATCCTGTCGCCGCACAACCTGCCCACCATCGCGCTCTGCGATCCGACCCTGACCTATGGTCTGCCACCGATGCTGACGGCGGCGACGGGGATGGACGCGATCTCGCACTGCCTGGAAACCTACATGGCACCGTCCTTCAACCCGCCGGGCGAGGCGATGGACCTGCACGGTCTGGACTGCGGCCTGCGCAGCATCGAGGTGGCAACGATGGACGGTCAGAACGCCGGCGCACGGCGCGACATGATGACCTGCGCGCTGGAAGGTGCAATGGCGTTCCAGAAGGGACTTGGCGCCGTCCATGCCCTGACACACCCCCTGGGCGCGATCCGGTCGCTGAACCTGCATCACGGCACGCTGAATGCCGTGCTGATGCCCGCGGTGCTGCGGTTCAACCGCGACGCCATCGGGGCGAAATGGGATGTGCTGGCCGACCGCATGGGCGGCGATCCGGCAGACGCGTGTGCCGCCCTGAACGACCGCCTTGGGATGCCAAGTGGACTGGCCGCGATGGGCGTGACCGAAGAGATGATGATCGACGTGTCCCAC
Organism: Loktanella sp. DSM 29012; assembly: GCF_900110705.1. Classification (GTDB taxonomy): domain Bacteria; phylum Pseudomonadota; class Alphaproteobacteria; order Rhodobacterales; family Rhodobacteraceae; genus Loktanella; species Loktanella gaetbuli. The sequence goes on from NZ_FOEJ01000005.1 coordinate 113,046, forward strand.
GCCGCGATGAAGGACCACTGCCACGGCACCAATCCACGCATCGCCACGCAAGGGGAATATCTGGATATCTTGAAGCAGTCGGCCTAGTCAGCGGCCTGCAGCACTGACGCATGTCATGATCCGCGACCGGTGCGGTCTGCGGTCGCGCGGCGAATGGGCTTGCTAATCTCTTCAGCCCTGTCGATCCGCTTCAAGATCAGCAGACTGCCGGACAGCGTGACACGATTGCGCCCATCATGACGCATCCGTCTTTGGAAAAAGGAACGGCGCTGTCTTGCTGTTCGCAGACTTTGCCACGACCGCAGGCGGGCCTTGGGCGACAACCTGGCCGCCATCGTCGCCCGCACCGGGACCGATATCGACGATCCAGTCACTTTGCCGCGCCACAAGCATGTTGTGTTCGACCATGATCACCGAATTTCCGGCATCGACAAGACGGTCAAGCTGCGCCAGCAGCAGGGTCACATCCGCCGGGTGCAGACCCGTCGTCGGTTCGTCCAGAATATAAAGCGTGTCTTTGCGCTGTGCGCGTTGCAACTCCGTCGCAAGCTTGATCCGCTGTGCCTCTCCCCCCGACAGTTCCGTCGCGGGCTGCCCGAGGCGCAGATAGCCCAGACCGACCTGCCGCAAGGCTTCGATGGCGCGCAGGATCGCAGGATCGTCGGCAAAGAATTCCTGCGCCCGGTCCACTGTCAGATCAAGAACCTCTGCGATGGTCTTGCCGCGGTAGCGAATGTCGAGTGTTTCGTCGTTGTAGCGTTGCCCGCGACAGACAGGACAAGGGGCAAATACGCTGGGCAGGAACAGCAGTTCGACGCTCACGAACCCCGCACCTTCGCAGTGCGGGCAGCGCCCCTTGGCCACGTTGAACGAAAAGCGCCCGGCGTCATAGCGCCTTGCCCGCGCGTCGTCCGTCGCAGCGAAAAGTTTTCGCACATGGTCGAACAGTCCGGTGTAGGTCGCCAGATTGGACCGCGGTGTGCGACCGATGGGTTTCTGATCCACCACGCCCAGACGCCGGACATGCTGCATGCCATCCACGATCTGCCCGTCGGTCGGGGTGTCGACCTCCTGCTCCAGCAGCTCGGGTTCGTTTTCAGCCGTTTCAACAGGTGGCTTCTGCCCCAGCGCATCGCCTACAAGCGCAACCAACGCCTGACTGACAAGGCTGGATTTACCGGACCCCGACACGCCGGTCACGGTCGCCAGAACGCCCAGCGGCAGGTCAACGTTCACCCCCTGCAGGTTGTTGCGCGTCACATCGGCCAACCGCAGCCAGCCGGATGGCTCTCTGGGTGTGCGGGTGCCCGCACGCGCGTCGGCGAACAGATGCCGCGCGGTATGCGAGGTTTCGACCTGTTGCAGCCCATCGACCGGGCCGCTGTAGACGACCCTGCCGCCTTTGGTGCCCGCGTCGGGGCCAATGTCCACGATCCAGTCCGCGTGCCGGATGACATTGACGTCATGTTCCACCACGAACAGCGAATTGCCCGCCCCTTTCAGATCATCCAGCGCGCCGAGCAATGCCTGCGTGTCGGAGGGATGAAGCCCTGCCGATGGCTCATCCAGCACGTAGACCACGCCGAACAGCTGCGACCTGATCTGTGTGGCCAGACGCAAGCGCTGCATTTCCCCCGGCGACAGGGTGGCGGTATTGCGGTCCAGCGACAGGTAGCCAAGGCCGAGCCGCGTCAGCGCCGCTACACGGGCCATGATGTCACGCGTGATGCGCTGCGTGACGATGGTCTTTTCAGGGCTCTGGTCATCCGCCACCGGGTCGTGTTCCGCCCGCTCGTGGAGCAAACTGGCCAGATCGCCCAGCGTCAGCCGCGAGATCGCGCCGATATCCAGCCCTGCGAAAGTGACCGAAAGCGACTCGCGCTTCAGTTTCTTGCCGTCGCACAGCGGGCAGACTGAAATATCCATGAATTGAGAGACGCGCTTTTTGGTGCGCGCACTTTGCGTCGTGGCAAATGACTGCAGCACATAGTTCCGCGCAGAGGTGAAAGTACCCATGTAGGTGGGCGAACGGTTCTCCTCGCGGGCGTTTCGCGTCTCCTGCGGAGTCATGCGGGCATAAACGGGCACTTCCGGTGTATCGTCGGTGAAAAGTATCCAGTCGCGGGTGTCGCGTGGCAGATCCTGCCAGGCCACATCGATGTCATATCCCAGAGAGATCAGGATATCGCGTAGGTTCTGCCCACCCCATGCAGGCGGCCACCCGGCGATGGCACCGTCGCGGATCGTCTTTGCCGGGTCGGGAACCAGCAGATCCTCGGTCACATCGAACACGCGTCCGATGCCGTGGCAGCGCGGGCAGGCACCATCCGGCGTGTTGGGCGAAAACGCATCCGCGTAAAGGATCCCCTGCCCTTCTGGATAATCACCCGCACGCGAATACAACATCCGCAATCCGTTCGAGATCGTCGTGACACTGCCGACCGAAGATCTGGCGGACGGCGCGCCCCGTTGCTGTTGCAAGGCAACCGCAGGTGGCAGGCCTTCGATGCTGTCGACATCGGGTTCGCCCACCTGATCGATCAACCGCCGCGCATAGGGTGAAACGGAATCCAGAAACCGTCGCTGCGATTCAGCGAACAGCGTCCCAAAGGCCAGCGACGATTTGCCGGACCCCGAAATGCCGGTAAAGACGACCAACGCGTCGCGCGGCACATTAATGTCGATATCCTTGAGGTTATGGACACGCGCGCCACGCACCCGAACGCTGTTCTCGACCTTGGCAGGGCCGGACTCAAATTTACTCTTTGGGATAAATTCACCTCTTCAGCCGCATGGGCTGTTTTTAGACAATCGGCTCTACAATCAGACGGCTATCACACTTTGCCCAGAGCGAAAGGCCGGGTCTCTTCGACGCGCAAATTCTGACAGGAGGGCCAGACATCTGCGACAATCGGCTTGCTCCGCGCCAGGGCGGCCAAGAAATTTATAAAACAACGACAAAAGCGTTGGCGGTCGCACCGTGATTTTTTTTCCCGTCGGCACTGGCCGCCATGCGCGCAAGTCGCAGCGAAGGTCAGGTTCGGGCCCACTTTGCAGGCCTTTTGTCCCGCAATGAAAGTCCGCCTCCGGCTCCAAACTGCCGTTCGTCACAAGCGTCGTACGCCGTAGCGCAGAGCGCCGAAGCGGAGGTCACGCCGCTTCGGCTGATCAGGCCATCACTCGTTCATCAACGCCTTGATTCCGCCAATGAAGGTTGCGTCGTCCTGTGTTTTGCGCCGGTCCAGCAGGTCTGTGGCGTCCGATCCGGCGCGGAAGCGCAGCTGGTCGCCGGGGACCGTCACCGCCTGCCAGATGACATCCGCGACCAGTTCGGGGGCTGAAGGGTTCGATGCCAGCCTGCCGAACAGCCGTCCCATGGCGGCTGCCGTGGGGGCGTAGTCGGTTAAATCCTCGCCCATGGCAAAGTCGAAGGAGCGCCCGCCGAAATCGGTCCTGATCATGCCCGGTTCGACGATGCGAACACGGATGCCCAGCGGTTCCAGTTCGTAGTGCAGCGCCTCGGATAGGCCTTCGACGGCGAACTTGGTGCCGTGATACAGCGTGCCCAGCGGTAAGGTGATCTGCCCGCCGATGGAGGAAATGTTGACGATGGTGCCCGCGCGGCGCGCGCGCATCTGTGGCAGGACCGCCTTTGTCACCTCCAGCAAGCCGATTACATTGGTATCGAACTGGCGGCGGATGCGGTCGGTTGAAAACGCCTCCAAGGGGCCATAGGCGCCGTAGCCCGCATTGTTCAGCAGGACGTCGATGCTGCCGAAACGGTCGGTTCCCGCGCGGATGGCCTCCGTGATCGACGCCGGTTCCGTGACGTCCAGCGATGTGACCAATACGTTGTCGAGCTCGCCGAGGTCCGAAACGGAGGGATCACGCATGGTGGCTATGACATTCCAGCCTTCAGACTGAAAGCGCAGGGCGGTGGCTTTGCCAATGCCGGAGGACGCGCCGGTGATGAGGATGGTGGACATGAGAGGACTCCTTTAGGCGTTGAGGTGCAGCATGCCGGCGATGCCGAAGCGGGTCAGGACGGTGCGCGTTACGTCCTGCAGCACGGTGTTGTAGCGCTCGATCTTGGGCGCGACGCCGGTGTGATCGACCACGGTGCGGAAGGGTTTCTGGCTAAAGGGCAGAGCGAGCAGGGCGACGACAGCCTCGGCGATGCGCTCGGCGCGTTGGTTCGTCGTGGCGTCCAGTATCTGCGCCTGACCTCGCGCCGACAGTGCAGGAACGGCTGCTAAATCGCCGTATTGGGCCTCAACCGTCGGGTGGTTCGGCGTCACCATCCCGTCCAAGAAGGCCGTGGGCATGTTGCCCGGCGCGATGATGCAGGCCTCGGTGCTGGCGGTGTCGGTCACGTCCATCTCGACGATCCATGAACCTTCGGCCTCCAGCGCGGCAACAGAGTCTGCGTTGCGGCCGGTGCGGCTCCGCACACTGCCCGCCACCATGTGCCCCCGCGCCATCAGCGCCCGCGCCGTGGACTGACTAAAACCGCCTGCGATCCCGGTGATGAATACCTTTGCCATGTATCGTTGTCCTCGCTTGCTGATAAGAGGACGATACTCCGCGTAGGACACCGTATCTTTCTCGATTGTCCGAAAAATTTGCCCGATCCTCCGGAACTTGGAAATTTTCGTCATTGGTCGGGGAACCGTCATGCTATCAGATCTGCAAAGGGAGGACGGCATGACAGGTTTGCTGGAACGCGCGGTGGCGCTGTTGGATGAAGCGCGGGTGCCGCAGGGCGCATTGGCCCATGCACCCAGCGGATTGCACCTTTTGCGGCACGCCGCCGCGACACCCCAGAGCGCCACAGTCTATCGCCCGCTGTTGTGTCTTGTGCTGCAGGGGGCCAAGCAGGTCAGCACCGGCACCCGCAGCCTGACGGTGACCCGGGGACAGTCGTTGATCGTCAGTCACGCGCTGCCAGTCGTCTCGCGCATAACAGAGGCCACGGCTGCGACGCCCTATCTTGCGCTGGTCCAGCCGCTGGATCTTGACCTGTTGCGTGGGCTGGCCCCGGCGGTTCCGCCCGCGCGGGCATCTCATGTGAAAGACCCGTTCTCGATCACGCTTTGCCCGACGGACCCCGGCATGGAAAACGCGCTGGTCCGCCTGATCGACCAATGCGCGCGGGATGACACCCGTCACCTGCTCTCGCCGATCACCCGGCAGGAGATACATGCACGGCTGCTGCTGGGGCCGCATGCGGGCGCCCTCCAAAGGCTGATGTGGCACGAGACTACCGCCAGCCGCATCTTCCGCGCCACGCGCGAGATCCAGTCCGACTTGTCGCGTGCCCTGGTCGTCGGCGCGCTTGCCGAAAGCATCGGCATGAGCCCCTCGGCCTTCTTCGAGCATTTCAAGGCCATCACCGGCACCTCGCCCCTTCAATACCAAAAGGACCTGCGCCTGTTGCAGGCCCGAAGCGCGCTGCACGCCTCGGGAGCCAAGGTCTCGGACATCGCCTTCCGCGTCGGCTACGAAAGTTCGGCCCAATTCTCGCGCGAGTATGCAAGAAAATTTGGCCTGTCTCCCCGTCAGGACCGGGCTGCACTGGCCGCCGAGTGACCGCCGGGATGATCAAGCCCGGCCCTTAGCTGCCGTTCATCGCCGCACCTGACGCTGCAATGCAGCTTCCCAGACCAGCCAATCATGCATTGCGCAGTATTTTCGGGTGCCCAAGGTCAGCTATGATCCCAAGGCGACCACGCGGGCTCAGACTGTCGACGAATGCTGCCCGTCCGAAAATGAAACTCTTGTCGAGCGCCGAAACGCCTGTTGCAGGGCATTCCGAACCGTTGGGACGCCGACAGATCCGTCCCTTGCCGCTGGCGAATGCAAATCGGTCGCAAAGCTGTCTACCTAGCCGGGTCTTGCGTGTTATCGTAGTCGGAACCAGCGGTGTGCCACCGCAAGAACCTTAATGCATTGCGGATAGCCGAAGAATGAAAAGGATTGGCCTCGACGCGACCGATATTCGAATCCTTTGCGCGGTGCAGCAATATGGGCAGCTGAGCAAGGCAAAGCTTGCCGAGATTGCCAACATATCGGCGACGCCGTGCTGGGTCCGTCTGGATCGGCTGAAGGCGGCGGGTCTGATCCGGGGTTATCAAGGTGACATCGCGATCGACCGTGTCTGCGATGTGACCCAGGTTATTGTCACCGTATCCCTGACCCACCATCGCAAGGCCGACTTTGACAGATTCGAGGCCTTCGTCACGGCCCGGGACGAGATCACGGAATGCATCGCCACAGGAGGCGGCATGGATTACGTGCTGAAGGCCGTCAGCTCCAGTCTCACGTCGTTTCAAGCGTTGATGCAGGCGATGCTGGATGCTGAACTCGGCGTGGACCGATACATGACCTACATCGCGACTCGCATCGTCAAGGCAGGTCGGCCCAACCTTGCCAAGCTGGCGGCAAAAGACGTCGGCTGACCCGCTCAGACCAAACGGTACAATTTCTGCCCAAAAATCAGCCTGTCCGGTCTGAAACCGCCGATTTTTCAGACCGAACATAGCCATCTCTCGAGCCTAAATTCGCTGCAGGTTCAATCGTCCCGGCCCATCCAGCCGGTGACGCACAAGGGGGGAAGAATATGAACGCAGACGACTTCGGCTTTGGTACACAGATCCGGAAATCACCCTATTTCGACGCCACTGTGCGGTGGGGTGCAAAGGGTTTTTCCGTCTACAACCACATGTATATCCCGCGCGATTTCGGCGATCCGGAACAGAACTTCTGGACCCTCGTCAACGATGCGATCTTGTGCGACGTGGCCGTGGAACGTCAAGTCGAAATCACCGGCCCCGATGCGGCCCGTTTCGTGCAGATGCTGACACCGCGCGATCTGTCAAAGATGGCGGTAGGCCAGTGCAAGTATGTCCTGATCACCAACGCCGAGGGTTGCATCCTCAACGATCCGATCCTGCTGCGCCTCGCCGAAAACCACTTTTGGATTTCGCTGGCCGACAGCGACATCCTGCTGTGGGCACAGGGCGTCGCCGTCCATTCCGGCCTTGACGTCACGATCGGTGAACCGGACGTGTCGCCGTTGCAGCTTCAGGGGCCGAGGTCCGGCGAAATCATGCAGGCCTTGTTCGGTGACAGCATCCTTGATCTGAAATACTACTGGCACCGCGAACTTAAACTGGACGGCATCCCGCTGCTTGTGTCGCGAACCGGATGGTCCAGCGAGTTGGGCTACGAGATCTATCTGCGCGACAGTACGCATGGGGATGCGTTGTGGGAGCGCATCATGGCAGTGGGCATGGCCTTCGGCCTGAAGCCGGGCCACACCTCCTCGATCCGCCGGATCGAGGGCGGGATGCTGTCCTACCATGCGGATGCGGACATCACGACGAACCCCTTCGAGCTCGGGCTCGACCGCCTTGTGGACCTCGACATCGAGGCCGATTTCATCGGCAAGGCCGCGCTGCGCCGCATCCGCGATGAGGGTGTGACCCGCTTGCAGGTCGGAGTAATCATCGAGGGTGCACCACTGAAAGGACCGAACACGATGTTCTGGCCGATCAAAAGTGACGGCGCGCAGATCGGCAAGGTCACATCGGCGGTCTATTCGCCCCGGCTGGAACGGAACATCGCCTTGGCAATGGTAGAGGTCGGCCATGCGCAGATCGGAACCGAAGTCGAGGTCATGACCCCGTCCGGCCCGGCGCGCGCCACCGTGGTCGAGCGTCCGTTCTACGACCCCAAGAAGAAACTCGCCGCCGCGTAAGCGTTCCGGCCCAGCAAGAGACCTGACCCATGTCCGACCTTTCGATCCAGTTGCACTGGCAACGTGGGGAACCCGCGCTGCTGACCGGCAAGTATTCCAATACGCATACCGTCCAATTCAACAGCGATTGCGACATTCAGGTTGATGCCGCCCCGGATTGGGGCGGCGATCCGGCCCATACCAACCCCGAACAGGCGCTCGCCTCGGCACTGTCCAGCTGTCACATGATGACCTTTCTGGCGCTGGCGGCCAAGGCGGCTTGGCCGGTCGCAAGCTACAGCGATTATGCGGTCGCACATCTGGGCAAGAATGCGCCGGGGCAGATGTCGGTGACGCGCATTGATCTGCACCCGGTCGTGCGGTTCGACACCGGATTTTCGCCGTCAGATGCCGAGCTGGACAAGATGCAGCACCGCGCGCACCGCTACTGCTTTATCGCCAACACCTTGGCCGACAGCGTGGAGATCAATATCATGCAGCCCGCACGCGAGGGGGCCTGATGCCATGCTGAAGGCCGAGATCCTGACACGCGAACTGGACGCCGACGGCATCCTGCGTCTGACCCTGAACGACCCCGCGCGACGCAACGCGCTGTCAGAGGAGATGCTGGCGCAACTGGCGGCCGCCTTCGCACAGGCCGCTGCCGACCCTGCGGTCCGGGTTATTGTCCTTGCCGCGAAGGGCCCCGCGTTCTGTGCAGGTCACGACCTGAAGGAAATGACCGCCGGCCGCAGCGGTCCGGACGAAGGGCGCGCCTATTTCGCGCGGGTCCTCACGCAGTGCTCCGGGGTCATGCAGGGTATCGTCACCTGCCCGAAACCCGTCATCGCCGAGGTGACGGGCGTGGCCACCGCCGCAGGCTGCCAGCTTGTAGCCAGCTGCGACCTTGCCATCGCCGCCGACACGGCGACGTTCAGCACCCCGGGCGTTCACATCGGGCTGTTCTGCTCGACCCCCATGGTCGCCCTGTCGCGCAACGTGGCCGCCAAACATGCGATGGAAATGTTGCTGACCGGCGACATGATCCCGGCGGACCGCGCGGCAGACATGGGGCTGATCAACAGGACCGTCGCCGTCGACGATCTGCGAGACGCCACGATGGATCTGGCGCGCACGATCGCGTCAAAGTCCAGCATGACGCTGGCGACAGGCAAACGCGCCTTCTACGCGCAGCGCGACATGATGTTATCAGACGCCTACGACTACGCCACGCAGGTCATGGTCGAGAACATGCTGGCCCGCGACGCAGCGGAAGGCATTGATGCCTTCCTTGCCAAACGCGCCCCCGCTTGGCAGGATGCATAACATGACGGACGTGGACCCTTACAACACCGGGCTCGACCGCAATCCCGCGAACCATCAGCCGCTTTCTCCGCTGACTTTTCTGGAACGCGCGGCCAGCGTGTTTCCAGAGCATACGGCCATCGTGCACGGTGCGCTGCGGCGCAGCTACGCTGAGTTCTACCGAAGGTCGCGGCAGTTGGCCTCGGCGCTGACGCAGGCGGGGATCGGGCGCGGGGATACGGTCTCGGCCCTGCTGGCCAACACGCCCGCGATGTTGGAATGCCATTACGGTGTGCCAATGTGTGGCGCGGTGCTGCATTCGATCAATACGCGACTGGATGCAGCGATCATCGCGTTCCAGCTGGATCACGCCGGCGCAAAGCTGGTGATCGTGGACCGCGAATTCATGCCTTTGATGCAGGATGCGCTGGCGCTGGCGACAGTGAAATCGGTTCTGATCCAATACGACGACCCGGAATTCACTGAACCGATCCCCGCTGTAGATGCCCTCGACTACGAAGCTTTCGTGGCGGGAGGCACCCCGGATTTTGCCTGGCTGATGCCACTGGATGAATGGGACGCGATCGCGATCAACTACACCTCTGGCACGACGGGCGATCCAAAGGGCGTGGTGTCGCACCATCGCGGGGCCTACCTGCTGGCACAGGGGAACGCGCTGACTGCGTCGATGCCGAAACATGCGGTCTATCTCTGGACCCTGCCGATGTTTCACTGCAACGGCTGGTGTTTTCCCTGGACGCTGTCCGCCATCATCGGCACCCATGTCTGCCTGCGACAGGTCAGGGCCGAACCGATCTGGACAGCCCTCGCAGATGAGGGCGTGACCCACTTGTGCGGCGCTCCGATCGTCATGTCGCTGATGATCCAGGCCCCCGCGGCGGCGAAACGCAACCTGCATCGTACTGTCCAGTTTTTCACCGCCGCCGCCCCGCCCCCCGAAAAGGTGTTGGCGGACATGAAGACGGCGGGTTTCGATGTCGTCCATCTTTACGGGCTGACCGAAACCTATGGTCCCGCCGTCGTGAATGACTGGCACGACAGCTGGTCCGATCTGCCGCTTGCCGAACAGGCGCGTCTGAAATCCCGGCAAGGCGTGCGCTATCTTCCGCTGGAACAGCTCGACGTGCTGGACCCTGATACGATGATGCCCGTTCCACGCGACGGCCGGACGATGGGCGAGGTCATGTTTCGCGGCAACGTCGTGATGAAAGGCTATTTCCGCAATCCGCAGGCAACGCAGGAGGCCTTCGCCGGGGGCTGGTTCCATTCAGGCGACCTCGGCGTGATGCACCCTGACGGATATATCCAGCTCAAGGATCGGTCCAAGGACGTCATCATCTCTGGCGGAGAAAACATCTCCTCGATCGAGGTCGAGGAGGTGTTGTATCGTCACCCCGACGTAGCCGTCGTGGCCGTCGTGGCCATGCCGCACGACCGCTGGGGCGAAACGCCCTGCGCCTTCGTCGAACTGTCAGCGGGTGCTAACGTGGACCCGGACCAGCTTCGGGATTGGTGCCGCAGCAATCTGGCGGGATACAAGGTGCCGGGACGGATCGTCTTCATGCCGATCCCGCGCACCACGACGGGAAAGATCCAGAAATTCGTGCTGCGCGAACAGGCGCGTGCGCTGGCGGCAGAGGTCGCGTCGGCACCATCCGGACCGACAAACAAGAACAGGCATCCTGCACTTTAAATCCGTGATAGGATCGGACCGAGGAGATCGAGAAAGACCATAGACGTTTTCAAGGGAGAAAGGACCAATGGACCTGAGACCGGACCCAACGTTTCACGCGCCTTCGAAACTCGCAATGGACGCCCCGCCAGAAACGCTGGCTTTCACACTGATGCTCAGCCCGGACGGGTCGCAACCTGTCGGGCTGGCAGTCGTCGACGTGGACCCCGCGTCCGACACCTACGGCCGGATCGTCCATCAGGTGATCACGCGCAACACTGGCGACGAGTTGCACCATTTCGGCTGAAATGCCTGTTCCTCGTCCCTGTCGCCGCTGTCTGGCAACGCCTTTCTGGAACGCCGCTACCTGATCATTCCCAGCATCCGTTCGTCGCGCATCGACATCATCGACGTGAAGGACCCGCTGAAGGCGAAAATCCACTAGATCATCGAGCCCGAGGAGGTCTTTTCCAAGACCCGCTGTTCGCGCCCCCACACGATCCACTGCGGACCCAAGGTCATCTATGTCTCGACCCTTGGCGGCGGCCCCGCAGTCAGAAAAGCATAAGCCTTTCGCGCGGCCAGATCGCGCGCTGCCCGAAACCGGGCCTCCGCGTTTCCGTCACACCCAGCAAGCCGCGCTTCCATCCATCGATGGTATCCCGCCCAAACACATTCCACCTTCGAATGTGCAATCGCGCGAGAATCTGTTTTCAAGCTGTGCCAGATAACAGGCCGCGGCTCCACATCAGCAAACCGCGCTGGCACGCGTCGCTTCGGGTAAACCGTCCTGCCGCGTGGGGTAAGGTTGTCTGAGATCGCACATCTCCGAAACCCTCGGGTCGCAAAATGTGGTTCGAAATGGGTAGCAAATCAAGATGACCATCCCGACACGTCCCAATTCAATCGCCTTAATCAATTGAAACGAACGGGCAACTGACTTGTTGAATGGAACTCGTCTGGCGGAGGCTCAGGGATTCGAACCCTGGGAGGACTTTCACCCTCGTCGGTTTTCAAGACCGGTGCATTCGACCACTCTGCCAAGCCTCCGCGCAGGCACCTCATAATCCGGCCAAGACGTCAGGACAAGCCACTTCACACTCTGGGGAATTCCGCCGAGACCGCACCTGCTTTGGCTTTCTTTCACGGCGCAGTGACGCTAGACTCCGCTCAGGATTTCGGGGGGTTGCTTCGGTCACGCCCCATACAATGACGCATCAGCGCAAGTGCCGTGCAAAACGGCCACGGTGCGACCTGCAAGAGAGGGCGAGCAATGGCATTTGAATTCCGGCGTGTTTCCAGACCTGCAATCTGGCTGGCAATGACAGTCAGTGCGGTCGCACTGGCGGCATGCGAAAACCTGCCCAGTTTCGGTGCCGCGGCCGATGACGGGGCTGCCGCGCCCATCGTGACGCCGGCGGACGCCGCCAATGCCCGCGACATCGAAGCGCCCGAGGTTTTCAACCTGACCGAGGCCGGATTGTGGGACGGACGGCCTTCGCTGGGTGGCGTCTGGGTCGCGCATCCCTCCGTGACCGACCCCGAACGCGTGATCATCCGCAACACTTCCAACGGGCGTTTCGTGATCGGTGCCCTGTTCCGGCGTGAACGTGAAAATCCCGGGCCAGCGCTGCAGGTGTCGTCAGATGCGGCCGAAGAGCTGGGCATGCTGGCTGGCAGCCCGGCGCAGTTGAACGTCATCGCCCTGCGCCGCGAAGAGGCACCTGCCCCCACCGAAACAGCGATCACCGATTTTGACGCGCCAGAGGTGATCGCCGCCGAACCACTGGATGACGCCCCCGCCGCGGTCGCAGCGGCGACACCGGACGCCGTGGCCCCTGCCCCCGTGGTACAACCCGCCGCGACCTCTACGCTGGACAAACCGTTCATCCAGATAGGCATTTTCAGCATCGAGGAAAACGCCAACAATACCGCGACCGCACTGCGCGGCGACGGGCTTTCGGCAAACGTCATCGCACAGGAAAGCCAGACCAAGACGTTCTACCGTGTCACCGTCGGGCCCGCGCCCACGGCCGCCGACCGCAGCGCCGTTCTGGACAAGGTCAAGGCGCTGGGTTTCAACGATGCCTATGCCGTGACGAACTGATACCAAAAGGATTTCACCATGACTCAAGCCCTGCGTATCGCAGCACTCGCACTCTCACTGCTGGGCAGCACTGCCATGGCACAGCAGTTCGAGACAAGCGCGGGTTCGGGGTTTGTGATGGACATGACCACCGGCACCGTGCTGCTTGAAAAAAATGCGGATGCGCCGCTGCCGCCTGCGTCGATGTCGAAACTGATGACGATCTACATGGCATTCGAGGCCGTGGCAGACGGTCGGTTGCGCATTGACGAAGAACTGCCCGTGTCCGCCCATGCGGCCAGCTACGGCGGATCGTCGATGTTCCTTGATACGACGGATCGCGTCACCGTCGAGGATCTGTTGCGCGGCGTGATCGTCCTGTCCGGCAACGACGCAAGCACCGTGCTGGCCGAGGCACTGTCGCCCGATGGAACCGAAGCCGGATTTGCCCGGATGATGACGGCGCGCGCGCGCGAAATGGGCATGAACAATTCGACCTTTGCCAATTCCAGTGGCTGGCCCGATCCCAGTCACCGCATGTCGATGCGCGATCTGGGCATTCTGGCAGAGCGTCTGATTGTCGATTTCCCGACGTTCTATCCGATCTTTGCCGAACAGGAATTTCTGTTCGACGGGCGCGTGCCATCCAACAGCCGCAACCGCAATCCGATCCTGGGGCTGGGGATCGGTGCCGATGGTCTGAAAACGGGTCACACGTCCGAGGCCGGCTATGGTCTGGTGGGGTCCGCCAAACAGGATGGGCGGCGGATCATCTTTGTGCTGTCCGGCATGGACACCCCACAGGAACGCGCCGAGGAATCCGAGAAAATTGTGAACTGGGCCTTTCGCCAATTCGCACAACGCGAGGTCGCGGCCTCTGGCGTGCGGATCGCGACAGCCGATGTCTGGATGGGCGAAACGCAGCAGATCGGCCTGACCGTGGCCGAAGATTTACAGATGCTGGTTCCGACGACCAATGGCGACACGCTGAACGCCAGCGTTTCATTCAGCGGCCCCGTGCAGGCACCGATTACCGCCGGGCAGACGCTGGGCGAGCTGGTCATCGAATTCGACGGCCTGCCCGACCGCCGCGTCCCACTGGTCGCCGATTCCGATGTGGCGCGTGGCGGTTTCATGCCACGGATGCGCACCGCCGCGCAGGTGCTACTGGGCAAGGTCACATCCCGCACCGCCGATCCCGCAGCCGCAGCACCCGCCGACGCCGAAGAGGCGGCATGACCTCAGTCGACCCGCACTCCGTTCGGTTCATCACCTTCGAAGGTATCGACGGGTCCGGCAAGTCGACCCAAGCCAGGCGTCTTGCAGACGATCTGCGGGCGCGTGGTCAACAGGTGGTGCTGACCCGCGAACCGGGCGGCAGCGCAGGTGCAGAGGAAATCCGCACCCTCGTACTGACAGGCGACCCGGGCAGATGGTCTGCCATGACGGAACTACTGCTGTTCAACGCCGCCCGTCGGGATCACCTCGAAAAGACGATTCAACCGGCACTGGCCGCAGGACATACCGTGATCTGCGACCGTTTCGCCGACAGCACGCGCGCCTATCAGGGGGCCACGCGCGGTGACCTGCGCGGCACCGTCGATCAGTTGCACGCGCTGATGATCGGGCTGGAACCCGACCTGACATTCATCATCGACATGGACCCTGCCACGGCGCTGGCCCGTGGTCTGGCCCGCGCGGGTGCGGAACAGCGGTTCGAGGACATGGGCCTGCCGTTGCAGCAAAAGGTGCGGTCGGTCTTTTGCGATCTGGCCCGCGATCATCCTGAACGCTGCGTCTTGATCGACGGCGACCGTGACCCCGACAGTGTGGCTGCCGATATCGCATCGCGCCTATGACCGATCTGCCCGAACCAGATCGCATCGCAGGCGCGCCCCATCCGCGTGACACGCCCGTCCTGTTCGGTCAGGACGCGGCGATCGCTGATTTTCTGGATGCCTACAACACGAGACGCCTGCATTCCGGCTGGCTGATTACAGGCCCGCGGGGCGTGGGCAAGGCGACGCTGGCGTGGAAAATCGCGACCTTTCTGCTGGCCCAGCCCGCCAGCCCGGACGCAGGTCTGTTCGGTGATCCGCCGCCCGTCACCTCGCTTGCGATCGCGCCGGACCACCCCGATGCGCGGCTGATCGCAGCCGGTGCGCATCCACGCCTCTTTGTCGTGCGCCGTCCCGTCGACGACAAGACAGGCACCCTCAAGGCCGATATCACCGTCGATACAATCCGCGGCATGAAAGGTTTCTTTCAGATGTCATCCGCCGATGGCGGCCGCCGGGTCGTGATCGTGGATGCCGCCGACGAGATGAACCGCGCCGCCGCCAATGCCATCCTCAAGGAACTGGAAGAGCCGCCTGCCCGCACGACACTGCTTCTCATTGCGCATCAGCCGTCGCGTCTGCTGCCCACGATCCGGTCACGCTGCCGGGTGCTGCGCTGCGCGCCGCTTGCGGCGGATGACCTTGCTGCTGTCCTGGACCAGGCCGGATTGTCGGCCGATCAATCCCAGGCCTTGCAGGCGCTCTCTGGCGGGTCCGCCGGCGACGCGGTCCGCCTGCTGACCCAGGACGGCCTGGCACTTTACGCGCAACTGGTTCAGCTGCTGGATGGCCTGCCCCAGATCGACCGCACCGCAGCGCTGAAACTGGCCGAAAGCTGTGCAGGCAAGCAGAATGCCAACCGCTTTGCCCTGATGCTTGACCTATTCGACCTGCTGCTGTCACGCGCCGCCCATGCGGGTATCGCCGGCGAGCCGCGCACCCAAGGAGCCCCCGGCGAGGCCCGCCTTTTGACACGGATCAGCCCGCACGACCGCGCGGCCCGCGCCTGGGCGGATCTGACGCAGACCGCAGGCGCGCGCGCGCGCCACGGACGGGCGGTGAACCTTGACCCTGCCGCGCTGGTGCTGGATATGATCTTCAGCATAGAGCGTGTGGCACAGACCGACGCCAGCCCCTAAAAGGCCCCCATCATGTCCCACCTCGTCGACAGTCACTGCCATCTGGATTTTCCCGATTTCGACGACAGCCGCGCCGATGTGGTCCAGCGCGCCGTGGACGCAGGTGTCACGCGCATGGTCACCATCTGCACGAAACTGGCGAACGCGCCCCGTGTCGCCGCCATTGCTGACGCCCACGCCCCCGTCTATTGGGCCGCCGGCACCCACCCGATGAGCGTGGCGGACCAACCCATGGCAACGGTCGACGATCTCGTGGCGCTCGCCCGGCATCCCAAATTCGTCGGCATCGGTGAAACGGGTCTGGATTATCACTACACCGCCGACAGCAAATTCGTGCAGCAACAATCGCTGCGTCTGCATATCGAGGCCGCACGCCAGACCCGGCTACCGCTGATCATCCACGCCCGCGACGCCGACGACGACATGGCGCGCATCCTGACCGAAGAACACGCCGCAGGTGCATTTACCTGCGTCATGCACTGCTTTTCATCCTCGCGCGCGCTGGCCGAGGCGGCGCTGGCCCTCGATTTCTATCTGTCGATGTCCGGTATTGCAGCCTTTCCCAAATCCCGCGACCTGCGAGCCATATTTGCCGATGCGCCACTGGACCGGATCCTGGTGGAAACCGACAGCCCCTACCTCGCCCCGCCGCCGCACCGCGGCAAGACGAACGAGCCGGCCTATACCGCACATACGGCACGCGTCGGGTCCGAGGTGTTCGGCCTCACACCTGCGGAATTCGCAACCCGGACAACCGCCAACTTCGACCGCCTGTTCTGGAAGGCCGTATGACCCTGCGTTTCACCATTCTGGGCTGCGGATCATCCGGTGGCGTGCCACGCTTGGGCGGTATCTGGGGCGACTGCGATCCGACCAATCCCAGGAACCGTCGCAGGCGCTGTTCGCTGCTGGTGCAGCGCGACGGGCCGGACGGCACCACCAGCGTGCTGATCGACACCACACCCGACATGCGCGAACAACTGCTGGAGGCCGGTATCGGCCAGCTGGACGGTGTGGTCTACACCCATCCCCATGCGGATCATGTGCACGGTATCGACGATCTGCGCATGATCGTGTTCAACACCCGCAAACGCCTGGATGTCTGGGCCGATGGTCCCACGGCACAAGCGCTGACCGAACGCTTTGGCTATGCCTTCGAGACACCGCCTGGATCAAGCTATCCACCGATCCTGGATCTGCGCCATATCCGTGGCGATGTGCATGTGGGTGGCGCAGGCGGCAAGATCATCCTGACACCCTTCACGGTAGAACACGGCAATATTCCCGCCCTGGGATTCCGGATCGCCGATGTTGCCTACCTGCCGGATGTATCCGGCATACCCGAGGCGGTCTGGCCAACCCTCGACGGGTTGCACACCTGGATCGTGGATGCCTTGCGCCGCACGCCGCATCCCAGTCACAGCCATCTCGCCCGGACATGCGACTGGATTGCGCGGGCAAATCCGCAACAGGCGATCCTCACAAACATGCATGTGGACCTTGATTACGCCCACTTGCAGGACGAACTGCCCGACCACATCATCCCGGCCCACGACGGGCTGCGTATCGTCCGACCCTAGCATCATCTTGCCGCAAATACTCGCATACTCGCCCGCCGCAGGCGTCCGCCATTCGAACCAGAGGGACCTCACCCATGACAGCGCTGATCGAGGTCATCCTCCCCGTCTTTCTGGTCATCGGTTTCGGCTATGTCGCGGTCTGGCGCGGCCTGTTCAGCGATGCAGGCGTGGACGGGCTGATGCGCTTCACCCAGACCTTTGCCCTGCCCTGCCTGTTGTTCAAGGCAATGTCCGACCTGGACCTGAGCCAGAATTTCAGCTTGGCATTGCTGGGCAGCTTCTACACCGGCGCATTGGCCTGTTTCATCTGCGGCACGCTCGGTGGCCGCTACCTGTTCAAACGCGACTGGGAGGACGCGATTGCCATCGGATTTTGCGCACTGTTCTCCAACACATTGCTGCTGGGCATTCCCATCACCGAACGCGCCTACGGCACCGATGCACTGGCGGGAAATTTCGCGATCATCGCGATGCACGCGCCCTTTGGCTATTTCCTCGGGATTACGGCCATGGAAATCGTGCGCAACCAGGGCGGGGCGCGCAGACAGCTCCCCTGGAAGGTGCTGAACGCCATGTTCCACAACAGCCTGATCATCGGGATCGTTCTGGGCCTAACCGTGAACCTGTCGGGAATGGCCCTGCCGGTCACTGTCGCGGATGCCATCGACCTGATGGTCCGTGCGGCTCTGCCGGCGGCGTTGTTCGGTCTGGGGGGGGTGCTGTACCGCTACCGCCCTGAAGGTGACATGCGCACGATCCTGTTCGTTTGCGCAATCAGCCTTGGTCTGCATCCCCTGATCGTCTGGACGATGGGGCGCGCGACAGGACTCGATATCGCCGATTTCAGGTCCGCGATCCTGACCGCCGCCATGGCCCCGGGGGTGAACGCTTATGTCTTTGCAAATATGTATGGCCGGGCCCGCCGGGTTGCCGCATCCTCCGTGCTGATCGCCACGGGCGGCAGCGTCCTGACGATCTGGGGCTGGCTCTACATTCTGCCCTGATCCCGATTTTTCGCGAAAAATCGGCCCCCCGCCAGCAACGGGAGGCCGTATTTTCGCGAAAATACGGGGGATCAGCCCGGCGACATGCCCCGCAGGCGTTCCGACCGGCGCCGCAACAATTCCACCACCGTCAGCAGGCAGATTGACACGCAGACCAGCACCGTGGCCACCGCGAGGATCGTCGGTGAAATCTGCTCGCGCAGGCCGGTGAACATCTGCCACGGCAGCGTTTTTTGCGCGGCGGCGCCCACGAACAGTACGACGACCACCTCGTCGAACGACGTGATAAAGGCGAATAGGCCGCCTGAGATCACGCCGGGCAGAATCAGCGGCATCTGGATCTTGAAGAACGTCTTGGCAGGTCCCGCACCCATGTTTGCCGCAGCCCGTGTCAGCGATTGGTCGAAACCGACCAGGGTGGCCGTCACCGTGATAATGACGAAGGGAATGCCCAATGCGGCATGGGCCAAAACCACCTTGATATAGCCGGTCAGATCCTTGGACAGGCCCAGATATTCCTCCATCCACAAGCCCATCTGGCTGTAGAAAAAGAACATGCCCGTGGCCGAGATGATCAACGGCACGATCATCGGCGAAATCAGGATCGCCATGATCGCGCGCCGGGCGGGCACATGCGATTGCGACAAACCGATCGCCGCCAGCGTGCCCAGCGTCACCGAAATGATGGTCGCCAGCGGCGCGATGATCAGCGAATTCTTCAACGGCTGAAGCCATGCATCATTGGTGAAAAAGTCGCGGTAATGGCGCAGGCTGTAGGCCTCTGGATCCAGCGCCAGCATGCCCGGTGTAAAGGTAAAGAAGTTTTCGGCGTTGAACGACAACGGGATCACCGTGACGATCGGTGCGATCAGGAAAAAGAAGATGGCACCGCAGATGAACTTGAACGCATTGTGCCACAGCGTCTGGCCAGAGGTTGCGTAAACCGGCACGCCACGGCGGTAGTTGCCCTTGGTCAGCCAATAGACCGCCCAGCCCAGCAGCGCGCCCAGGATCACGCCGCCGATGAAACCGGCCAGACCACCCGCCAGCAGCCCCAGCACACCGCAGATCCCCGTGGCCGTCCAGCGGCCTGAACGCTGCGGCAGATAGCGCGGCAGCACAAAGGCCAGCACAGCCGCCACGATTATCCCGACCAGCGTGCCGGCAGCAGGTCCCAGACCTGCCGCCTGCCCACCGATGAAACCAAGAATCGCGCCAAAGGCCAGCAGCAGCGGCAAGGCAAATGTCATGAAGGGGCGCAGTGGTTTGCCTGCGGTCGGATTGAATGCAGCAGCCATGATCAGCCCCCCAGTTTCACGTTGTCGATGCCCACGATCCGATCATAGGCCCAGTACAGCGCCAGAACGATCACCAGAAGGATGGCCCCCAGTGCCGCCGCCAAACCCCAGTTCAATGAGCTGGAGATGTGATAGGCGATCCGGTTCGAAATAAAGACGCCCTTGGTCCCGCCCACGATTTCCGGCGTGATGTAGTAACCGATGGCCAGGATGAACACGAGGATCGACCCCGCCCCGATGCCGGGCACGCTTTGCGGGAAATAGACGCGCCAGAACGCGGTCCAGTTCGTCGCACCCAGCGATTTGGCGGCGCGGGTATAGCTGACAGGGATGGTTTTCATCACCGAATACAGCGGCAGGATCATGAACGGCAGCAGGATGTGCGTCATCGCGATGATCGTGCCCGTTGCATTGTTGATCAGGGCAAGCCGGTTGTCATCGGCGACGATGCCGATCCAGACGAATAGGTCGTTGATGACACCCTCGCGTTGCAACATGACCTTCCATGCGGATGTGCGCACCAGCAGCGACGTCCAGAACGGCAGCAACACCAGGATCATCAGCAGGTTTGCCTGCCGTGCGGGCAGGTTCGCCATGAGCCATGCGACAGGATAGCCCAGCATAATGCAGGCCAGCGTGATTGCCGTCGACATGATCATCGTGCGGATGAACAGCGTGATATAGATCTGCTGGTTTTCCGGGCGCCAAGCGACGCCGTCGGGTGTCTGTTGCAGGTCCACGGCGTTCAGGAAATAGCCGGCCGTATAGGGTGCGGAATAGCCCTGGATGATGCGCCAGACCTCGCGGTCGGCCCAGTCTTCGTCGATCTCGACGAACTGCGCGCGCAGATCCTCGGTGTCAAATGTGGCAACAGCGGCCTGTGCCTGGTTCAGCAGTGCGGCCTGCGGAAAATCCGCAGGGATCACGGCACCCGCTGACAGTTCCTCGTAAAGTGCGAGGTAAACCGCGTTCCAGGGCTCTTCTTCTGCCGGATTGTCGTCATCCTCGACCTGAACGACGCGGGCAAAGTCTGCGTACATGCGGGCGGTTTCGGGCAGGACATCGTCCACGCCGGGCGCCAATCGGAATCTCGGGCGCGGCCCCTCGCCATCATAGGCGGCGTTCGCCGTCAGCCAGCGTTCACCGGCAAAGATGTCGATGAATGTTGCGGGGTCTTCCCATGCGGGATCCAGCGCCACGAACTGATCGGTGTAGACCTCACCGAAATCGTCAACGCCACGGCCGGATTTGCGAAACAGGGACGACACGCCCGACAGTTCATAGTTCAGACGCGATCCCAGCCGGGTGTGGTTCTTTTCCTCGACCGCGACCATCAGGTCCTTGGTCAACGCGGAAAACACCGGCGCACCCGGAACATCGGTCACATCGGCATCCCAATCGGCCAGTTCCACGACCGTGCGCGGCAGTGTTTCACCGACGATCTGGTTTTCGACCGACCGGAACAACATTTCGCCGATCGGGTAAATGAATGTGACGAGGATAAAGAACAGCAGCGGCGCGATCAGCAGCAGCGCCCGCATCTTTTGCTTGCGCAGGGCGCGGTTCAGCGATGATTTCAGCGAAGTGCCGTCAGCGGCAAGAACCGGTCCGGTTTCATCGGATTGCCCGACCTTCAGCCCGGTATCAGGGGTTACGCCTGTCAGATTGTCAGGGCCTGTTGTGGCGTTGCTCATGTTCAGGTGCCTTCCACCAGGATGATCGTGCTCTCGGCGCAGCGGCGCCGGATGTCTGCGACCTCTTGGTAATCGGGGTCATTGTAGGCGGCCTTGGCGGCCTCATAACTGTCGAATTCGATGACGACATGCCGTCCCATATCCACACCCTCGGGCGTTTCGGACTGGCCGCCGCGCACGATGAACCGCGCGCCATGCGCTTGCAGGATCGGCGTGTCGCGCTGGACATATTCAGGGTAGCCTTCGGGGTCCGTCACCTTGATATGACCGATGATGTAACCTTTGGGCATGTCTGTCTTCCTCGCAGATTTGGGGATGTGGCGGCCCGACACATGCGGGCCGCCACGGATCATATGACGCCCCGGACCGGGTCCGGGGCGCGCCTTGATGATTTACTGGGCCAGCCAAGCCTGGAATTTCGCATCCAGATCGTCGCGGTAGTCAGCCCACCACTCGTAGTTGTACAGGAACGTGTTGGTCGCGTTCGCGGGATCGGTCGGCATGTGCTGTGCCATTTCAATCCCCAACTCTGCGTGCTGACCGACCAGCGGTGCGGACGATGCACGAGCCGGACCGTAAGAGATGTACTTGGACTGGTCAGCCAGGCGCTGCGTGTCGGTTGCGAAACGGACAAAGTCCAGTGCGCGCGCCAGACGCTCTTCGCTCAGGCCTGTCGGGATAATCCAACCGTCGAGGTCAAACACCTGTGCGTCCCACAGCATACCGATGGGCTGGTCCTGCTCTTCGATCGCGCTGAACAGACGACCGTTATAGGTCGAACCCATGATGACTTCGCCGTCGGCCAGCAGCTGCGGCGTATCGGCACCAGCGGTCCACCAAACGACGTTGTCCTTGATGGTGTCCAGCTTGGCGAATGCCTGGTCCTGACCTTCCTCGGTCTCAAGCACGTCATAGACGTCTTCTTTGGCAACGCCATCACACAGCAGTGCCCATTCCATGTTGTTGATCGGACGACGCTCGAGCGAGCGCATACCGGGGTATGTGTCCAGATCGAACAGCGCGCAGATGTCGGTCGGTGCGGTGTCGCCGACCATGTCGGTGCGGTAACCCACCGTGGTCGAGTAGACGATTTGCGGGATAAAGCAGTCGCTGACCAGCAGGTCGCCGAAGTCTTCTTCGGCGGTGGAACCGTCATCGCCGTCTGCCAGCATCTCGTTAAAGTCGATTTCCATCGCCAGACCTTCGTCGCACAGGCGGATGGCGTCGGATGCGACCACGTCGACCACGTCCCAGGTCACGTTGCCGGCTTCGTTCATGGCGCGCAGCTTGGCGACGGCCTCGGCAGAGGATTCGTCCCAGACAGCGGTGACGCCTTCGTTCATTTCCAGATAGGGCTCGACATAGGCCTTCTGCTGGCTGTTCTGGTAGGCGCCGCCCCAGGACACGATTGTCATGTCGTTTGCCATCTCTTGCGCGTTTGCAGCGGAAAAGACAGTCGTACCTGCCAGAACCAATGCGGTGGTCGCGCCAAGTTTTGTCTTCAAAGTCATAATCAACTCCCGTTATGTTACCCGGTCATTATTCATGGATGCACCCGCCGGGACCGGCCGCATCCTGTTCGATATCAGGCGTCCAGCGCGCGGCAGTCGCGCGGCATCCAGCCGATATTGATGGTCGTCCCCGGCGTCAGTTTGGTCTGATCGGGGGAATTGCGTGTCTTGATGACGAAATTGTCGGTGCCAGCGACGCGCAGGCGGGTGCGGAAAATATCGCCCATGTAAACGAATTCCAGAACCTCGGCCTTGAGCGTATGCGCATTCGGTCCCAGCTTCGCGGTGTCCACCTCGACACGTTCGGGGCGGATCGAAACCTTGGTCCGTTCGCCAACCTGATTGACGTTCACCGGCACCGCGTCGATGACCTCTCCGCTGTCCAGTTTCACAACACAGGTATCGCCCTTGATTTCGGACACAACACCTTCGAGCGTGTTGTTTTCGCCGATAAACTGCGCGACAAAACTGTTCTGCGGTTCCTCGTACAACTCGTCCGGCGGGGCCAATTGCTGGATGCGACCGTTTTCGAAAACAGCGACACGGTCGGACATGGTCAGCGCCTCGGTCTGATCGTGCGTGACGTAAACCACCGTGATCCCCAACTCGTGGGCCAGGTTCGTGATCTCGAATTGCAGCGTCTCGCGCAACTGCTTGTCCAGCGCGCCCAGCGGTTCATCCATCAGCACCAGTTCGGGTTCGAACACCAGCGCGCGTGCCAGCGCGATCCGCTGTTGCTGGCCGCCCGACAGTTGCGACGGGCGGCGCCCAGCAAAGTCCTGCATCTGCACCATGCCCAGCGCGCGCATGACTTTTTCTTCCTGCGTGGACTTGTTCATCTTGCGCACCTGCAACGGAAACGCGAGGTTTTCGGCCACCGTCATGTGCGGAAACAGGGCGTAGTTCTGGAACACCATACCGATCCCGCGCTTGTGGGGCGGAATGTTGTTGATGGGGGTGCCATCAAGGCGGATGTCGCCGTGGGTCGCGGTCTCGAACCCGGCCAGCATCATCAGGCAGGTGGTCTTGCCCGACCCCGACGGCCCCAGCATGGTCAGAAACTCGCCTTTCGGCATCGAAAGGTTCAGATCTTTTACGACCAGCTGTTCGCCGTCATAGCTTTTCTGAACGCGGTCAAATTCCACGAACGCATCTGCGTTGTTGGCCACGGCAATCTCCCTGTCACGTCCGGCGGGTTGTCCCGCACTGTTGGTCACAGACTAAAGCGAGGCCGCCAGCGTTATGCAAGCCGATTCCCCGAAACGTTTTGGAAGCATGCGAAAACGGGCAAATCACCCGTAAAATGGGCGAAAAACGATAATAATGCCTGCAAGATTTGCAAATAGAGTGAAATTTCCTGAAACATGCCTTGGTGCGGTCGGGGGGACTCGAACCCCCACTCTTGTTACAGAACAGCGACCTCAACGCTGCGCGTCTACCAATTCCGCCACGACCGCAAGTCTAGGCATGGCGCTGATTAGCCAAACGGCCCCACACCATCAAGGCCAAATCGTCAAGTTGTCGCCGAAACGCCGCCGCGCACCTGACGCCACAGCCAGACGAGTGCGACCAGGCCCAAACCGATCACCAGCCATCCGGCGCGATCGTCACCGTTCAACACCACGTGGTTCATCGTGCGGCCCGGCAGGAAATTGGCCAACGTCGCGACGCCCATCGTGCCGAACCAGACATTGCGCATGATCAGGCGGTGCGCGCGGATGTTTCCGCGCCGGACATGCCGGATTGCAGACCAGACACCATGCAGGGCTGCAACCGCCAGCAGGTGCAGCGGGCCAAAGTGGCCGACCACCGCCAGCCCAAAGCTGGGAATCCAGAACGATGAGAGTGATAGCCCGACAATCCCCGCCACCCAGGTATAGCCAAGCCCCATGTGCCAGCCGCGCGGCAATCGCGTGAACGGCCCGACGGTCAGTGCGACCAATGCGCAGGCGATATGGATCTGCAGAACAGGAGATGCAGTCAGGATCGGGCTCAGGGTCATGGCAAGTCCTCTTGGCTTGGGTATTGCGATTGCCTATCCCTGACCCATGACCTGCGACCGTGCTAATCCTGATGCCCGAACGACGGGGCCTGCTGCGTGAGCGGCGGACCACTGCAACTTGCGCTGCGTGAATGGCGGGACCGGTTTCGGCACCCGACCACACTGATCTGTCTGGCGGGTACCAGCGTGATCCTAGCGATCATCGCCCCGTTCGACGGCGACGTGCTGTTGCGCCCCCTGCCCCGCCTTGCCTATTGGATGATGGTCGTCACGACGACCTATGCGGCCGGGTTGTGGGTGAACATCTACATCTTGCATCACTGGGCAGACCGATTGTCGCGGCAGTGGCGGCTGGCCGTCATCGGCCTTGCGACGGCGACTTGCGTGTCAGTGCTGGTCTGGGTGCTGAACGGCATGTGGCTGGGGTTCTGGCCTGCCGGAACAGCCCTGGCGGTCTACCTTGCACAGGTGTTTGTCATCGCGCTGATCGTTGCAATCCTGATCGAGGCTGTCTTGCAGCGCATCACCACTGCGCCCGCGCCAAGGGTCGGGCCATCAATCTTGGACCGCCTCCCGCTGGACAAACGCGGCACGCTTCTGGCCATGTCGGTCGAGGATCACTATGTTCGCGTGACGACCACCAAGGGACAAGAGATGATCCTGATGCGCCTCTCCGATGCGATCCGCGAAACCGCCGCTACGCCCGGGTTGCAGGTGCACCGGTCCCATTGGGTCGCGACAGCTGCCGTCGCGGCAGCCGACCGCAAGGGGGATGGCGCGGTCCTGACATTGGCGGACGGCACGCAGATCCCCGTCAGCCGGCGTTATATCCCCGCGATCAAGGAGGCCGGGCTGCTGCCCGCGCGCTGAATGATCGAGTGGATCACCTCACCGGGGCTGACCCCCTATCCCGACGCCCTCGCCTGGATGGAGGCGCGCGCCGACGCCATCGCCGCCGGCACCGCGAACGAGGCGATCTGGCTGGTTGAACATCCGCCCCTCTATACCGCTGGCACCAGCGCCGATCCCGCCGATCTGGTCGATCCCGACCGTTTCGATGTCTTCGAGGCGCGACGTGGCGGACAATATACCTATCACGGGCCGGGGCAGCGTGTGGCCTATGTGATGCTGGACGTGTCCCGCAGGGGCCGCGACGTGCGGCTGTTCGTGGCCGATCTGGAGGCGTGGATCATCGCGACCCTGGACAGGTTCAACGTCAAGGGCGAACGCCGCGCGGGCCGCGTCGGCGTCTGGGTCCAACGCCCGGACAAACCCCTGACCGCCACCGGCGCGATCGCAGAGGACAAGATCGCAGCCCTGGGTATCCGCCTGCGCAAATGGGTGTCGTTTCACGGCCTGTCCATCAATGTCGAACCCGATCTGAGCCATTTCGACGGGATCGTGCCCTGTGGCATCAGCGATCACGGGGTCACGTCGCTGGTTGATCTGGGCCTGCCTGTCACCATGGATGACGTCGACGTGGCCCTGCGGGCAAGCTTTGACCAGGTGTTCGGCATGCCGCAGGACCCCCGCCCGGTTGATGACGCGTATGCCTGCGGCGCTTGAGTATTTTTGGCAAGATGATGCGCAAATCGCGCTAGAAACGTTCAGCCCGCAGGACCATGGCATCCGTGACCGATACCACGCCGATGTGCCGTTCGACGACGGCAAAGGCCGCTTCGAGCAGGGCATCCAGCCGGTCCGGGCGGATCAGACAGATGAACATGACCATACCGGAACGCCCGATCTCGCCTTCGCGGGTCCAGGGGCCCGAACGGCCCGAGCCACCGCGCACGGGCACCACACTATAGCCTGTCACCCCGGCAGAGCTCAGCGCCTTTGCCAGCCGCCCTTCCATCGGTTTCTCGATCACGATCTCGATGCGTTTTGCCTGATGCATGTCCATGTCAGCCCCCAGTCATCATCGTGGCCATCGCCACGTACAGTGGAATGCCCAGCGTCAGGTTGAACGGAAACGTCACCCCCAACGACAAGGTCAGATAGATGGCCGGATTGGCCTCTGGCAGGGCGACCCGCATCGCGGCCGGCACGGCGATGTAGGAAGCCGATGCCGCCAGAACCATGAGCAGCACGGTTCCGCCTGCCGACAGCCCGATGGCCATGCCCATGCCCAACCCGATGACCGATCCCACCAGCGGCATCGCGATACCGAATGCCACCGCACCCAGACCCAGCACACCGCGCGACTGGCGCAGCCCCCGCCCCGCGACCAGCCCCATGTCCAGCAGGAACAGGCACAGCACGCCCTTGAACGGCGACACGATGAATGGCGCGATTTCGGCAAGACCAGCCTCGCCCGTGACCATTCCGATGACGAAACTGCCGACCAGCAGGACGATGGACCCATTGAGCAGGATTTCCCGCATCAATCCCGGCTCCATCCGGCCGGCCGTGCCGCTACGCGCCACCAGCCAGAGTGCGGACAGGATCGCGGGGGCTTCCATCGCGGCGGCGACGGCCACCATGTAGCCCTCGGCATCGATGGCCCGCCCCTCGAGCACGGAGGTCGCAGCCACGAATGTCACGATGCTGATCGATCCATAATGCGCGGCGACCGCAGCTGCATCCAGTCCCGACAGGCCCGTGAGCACCCGCAACAGCGCGAATGCGATGAATGGCAGGCCAAACGACAGCACGATGCCCGCGCCCACCGCCAGCAACAGGGTGGCGTCGATCCCGTGTGCTGCAACCGATGCGCCGCCCTTGAACCCGATGGCGAACAGCAGATAGATCGACATGCCCTTGGCCACGGCCTCGGGGATGGACAGATCCGACCGCGCCATTGCCGCAGCAAGGCCCAGCGCAAACGACAGGATGATCGGTGAAATCAGGTTCGCGCCGGCGAGCGACAGGATTTCGGACATGGCTGGCCTCTTGCTGCGAACTTGTCCTGCTTTGATACCACAGCGTTCCGGACCTGCAATCCCGGCAGCCCAGGCAACCTTGGCCTCCGCGCCTGCGCCAATTTTACCCATCCGGGCATGTACATCCAACATTGCCCCCAGCGCGCCGGTTCTTTAGAACGCGGGCAAAGGACGATGCGTTTTTGTCGACTCGTGCCGTCCGATCTGTAGCCAACGCGAGGGAGAGCCACATGGCAGACGCCGCCATCCACGGCCATGACCACGAAGACAACCGGGGGTTCTTTACCCGGTGGTTCATGTCCACCAACCACAAAGACATCGGGATCCTGTACCTGTTTACAGCCGGTCTCGTCGGCTTCATCTCGGTGGCTTTCACCGTATTCATGCGGATCGAGCTCATGGAGCCCGGTGTCCAGCATATGTGCATGGAAGGCGCGCGCCTGTTCACGGACGCCTCATCCGAATGTACGCCCAACGGCCACCTGTGGAACGTGCTGATCACGTATCACGGCATCCTGATGATGTTCTTTGTTGTGATCCCGGCCCTGTTCGGCGGTTTCGGCAACTATTTCATGCCGTTGCAGATCGGTGCGCCAGACATGGCGTTCCCGCGGATGAACAACCTGTCTTA
Source organism: Loktanella sp. DSM 29012 (assembly GCF_900110705.1). Classification (GTDB taxonomy): domain Bacteria; phylum Pseudomonadota; class Alphaproteobacteria; order Rhodobacterales; family Rhodobacteraceae; genus Loktanella; species Loktanella gaetbuli. The sequence goes on from NZ_FOEJ01000005.1 coordinate 141,450, forward strand.
CTGGATGTTTGTAGCCGGTTCTGCCCTGGGCGTCGCATCCATGATCGCACCCGGCGGCAACGGCCAGCTGGGTTCGGGCGTGGGCTGGGTCATGTATCCGCCGCTGTCCACGTCAGAGGGCGGTCTGTCCATGGACCTCGCAATCTTTGCCGTCCACCTGTCGGGTGTGTCGTCGATCCTGGGCGCCATCAACATCATCACGACCTTCCTGAACATGCGTGCCCCCGGCATGACCATGCACAAGGTACCGCTGTTCGCCTGGTCGATCTTTGTCACCGCATGGTTGATCCTGCTGGCGCTGCCGGTTCTGGCCGGTGCCATCACGATGCTGCTGATGGACCGCAACTTTGGCACCACGTTCTTTCAGCCGTCCGGCGGTGGTGACCCGGTTCTGTACCAGCACATCCTGTGGTTCTTTGGTCACCCCGAGGTCTACATCATCATCATCCCCGCGTTCGGCATCATCAGCCACATCATCGCGACCTTCTCGAAAAAGCCGATCTTTGGCTACCTGCCGATGGTTTACGCAATGGTGGCGATCGGTGTTCTGGGCTTTGTCGTCTGGGCACACCACATGTACACCGTGGGCATGTCGCTGACGCAGCAGTCCTATTTCATGATGGCGACGATGGTCATCGCGGTGCCCACCGGGGTCAAGATCTTCTCGTGGATCGCGACCATGTGGGGCGGTTCGGTCGAGTTCAAGACACCGATGCTCTGGGCCATGGGCTTCTTGTTCCTGTTCACCGTGGGTGGTGTGACCGGTATCGTGCTCAGCCAGGCTGGCATCGACCGCGTCTATCACGACACCTACTACGTCGTGGCGCACTTCCACTACGTGATGTCGCTGGGCGCCGTGTTCGGCATCTTTGCGGGGATCTACTTCTACTTCCCCAAGATGTCCGGCAAGATGTATCCCGAATGGGCTGGCAAGCTGCACTTCTGGGCGATGTTCATCGGTGCGAACATCACCTTCTTCCCGCAGCATTTCCTGGGCCGTCAGGGCATGCCCCGTCGCTACATCGACTACCCAGAGGCCTTTGCGACATGGAACTACGTGTCGTCCTGGGGTGCGTTCCTGTCTTTCGCTTCGTTCCTGTTCTTCATCGGCGTGATCTTCTACTCGCTGATCTGGGGCCGCAAATGCACCGAAGCGAACCCGTGGAACGAATATGCTGATACGCTGGAATGGACACTGCCGTCCCCGCCGCCCGAGCATACGTTCGAAACTCTGCCCAAGCAGAGCGAGTGGGACAAATCCCCGGCGCACTAAACGCCACGGCTTACAAGCAAAAGGCCCCGGTTTTCCGGGGCCTTTTTCGTTCATGCGGTCATGAACACGGCGGGCTCGCGCGTTATCCTTGACGGTGATCCAGCACAGCACAAAATGGCCTTGTGCGCGGGCCGGATCCCCCGGATGCACGGTCAGGGCATCCGCGACGCCCTGCCCGCGCGCGGCAGGGTCGACGAACAGATCATCCTGGAACAGCCCCGTTCTGGCCGACAGCGGTCGGGCAAACGAACGCACATGCGCAAGACCGCAGATCTCTCCTTCCGATACACCGCAACATGGCCTGCGACCACGTGCCCGGGATCCGTCAACCAGGTCCAGAGCCTGTCGCGCCTATCGGGTGTCTGATCGATCGCATAGGGGACGCAGCATACCCGCGGTACATGGCGCCCCAGGCCCTCCGGTCCTGCGCCGCCACCCGTCTGATTTCGATGTGCATGTCACACGCTCGCAGCGCCAATATCCAGCGCGACCAAACCGCGCATTGGTCATGCGCGCAAGCCGCTCTAGAACTCACACATGCCCTATGAATGGTCCTCACCCCCGCCGCATGATCAGCCCCAATGGTCACTGTCGCTTTGGCCGTATCGGTCGCTCTTGCGGCGTGATTTCGTTCTGTTCATGGGGGGAACGGCGACGCTGATCGCCCTGCCCTTGCTGGTCGTGCTGGGCTCTGCCGTCCTGTGGGGACTGCTGCCATTCTTCATCGTGGCCTTCAGCGGGCTGTGGTTTGCGTTGAACGCCAGCTATCGCCGTGGTGAGGTGCTCGAGGAACTGACCGTCGACGACCAGACAGCACATCTAACACGTCACAACCCGCGCGGTCCGCGTCAGGACTGGGAGGCCAACCGCTATTGGGTCAGCGTCCATCTGCACCCCAAGGGTGGTCCGGTCGAAAACTACATCACTCTGCGGGGCGGCGACCGCGAGGTCGAGATCGGATCATTCCTTGATGCAAGCGAACGGCTCGCCCTTTACGACGATCTCAAACGCGCACTGCGCAGCTGACTTCTTCTGGTTGAAAATATCCGGGGTCCGGGGCGAAGCCCCGAAAATGGGTGGGCGGGCGGGCCCGCCCACCCTTCAACCCAGCTTGGACTTGACCATCGGGCCGACGCGGCCGAAATCCATCTGGCCCATGTACTTGCCCTTGAGGACCGCCATGACACGGCCCATGTCGCGGATGCTGTCGGCATCGGCCTCGACAATCGCCGCGTCCACCGCCGCTTCGGTTTCGGCATCGTCCAGCTGGCGCGGCAGGAAATCCTCGATGACCCTGACTTCTGCCAGCTCCTTCTCGGCCAGTTCCAGTCGCCCGCCCTCCTCATAGGCGCGCGCACTTTCCTGTCGCTGCTTGACCATGCGCCCCAGGATCGCCAGCACCTCGTCGGTACCGACGGTGGCCCCTTCCTCGGCACCTGTGCCACGCAGCGCGATATCGCGATCCTTGATTGCGGCGTTGATCAGACGCAGCGTCGAGAGCCGGTCGGCTTCCTTTGATTTCATCGCGTCCTTCAAGGCCGCCGTCAGCCGCTGTCGCACATCCATGAACTTGTCCTTGTGGTCCTGAAAACATGGGCGCAATCTATGCGGCCCGCCCGACCGGCACAAGCGGCCCCGCGGCCCTTGACCCGCACCACCGCCCCCATTAGGACACGTTGAATTTGTCGCAATGCCTGCACAAGGACGTACCCCATGACCGATAGACCCACCGCCTGCCTCGCCCTCGCTGACGGGACCGTGTTTTACGGACGTGGGTTCGGTGCGACCGGCCAGACCACTGCGGAATTGTGCTTCAACACCGCCATGACCGGCTATCAGGAAATCATGACGGACCCCTCCTATGCCGGTCAGGTCGTGACATTCACCTTTCCGCATATCGGCAACACGGGGGTGAACGACGAGGACGACGAGACCTCGGACCCGGTGGCCTCTGGCATGGTTGTCAAATGGGACCCGACAGAGCCGTCGAACTGGCGCACCACGGACACGCTGGGGGCCTGGCTGACAAAGCGGGGCCGCATCGGCATGGGTGGTGTCGACACACGGCGGTTGACCCGCGCAATCCGCCAGCAAGGTGCACCGCACGTGGCCCTCGCTCACGATCCCGACGGCAATTTCGATGTTGCAGCCCTCGTTGCCGCCGCACGCGGTTTTGCCGGCCTTGTGGGTCTCGATCTGGCAAAGGATGTCACCTGCGCACAGTCCTACACCTGGGACGAGATGCGATGGGCCTGGCCTGACGGCTACAGCCGCCAGACCGCCGCCCGGCACAAGGTCGTGGCCGTCGATTACGGTGCGAAACGCAACATCCTGCGGTGCCTTGCTTCGGCGGGCTGTGATGTGACCGTGTTGCCTGCCACCGCCACCGCCGAGGATATTCTGGCCCTCAACCCCGATGGCGTCTTTCTGTCCAACGGCCCGGGCGACCCGGCCGCGACTGGCGCATATGCCGTCCCCGCGATCAAGGGCGTGCTGGAACATCAGGATATTCCGGTGTTCGGCATCTGCCTCGGACACCAGATGCTGGCGCTGGCACTGGGGGCACAGACGATCAAGATGAACCACGGCCATCACGGTGCCAACCACCCGGTCAAGGATACCGAGACCGGAAAGGTGGAAATCACTTCGATGAACCACGGTTTCACCGTCGACAGCCAGACCCTGCCCGAGGGCGTTCACGAGACGCATATCAGCCTGTTTGACGGGTCGAACTGCGGCATCCGACTGGCCGACCGGCCCGTGTTCAGCGTGCAATACCACCCGGAGGCCAGCCCCGGCCCGATGGACAGTTATTATCTGTTCGAACGCTTTGCCGCCGCGATGGACGACCGCAAGGCTGCAAACTGAGATCAGTTAAGGATTCGTTTACGTCTGTTAACGAAAGTGATCCCGCGCGATGGCGGGATCATGACAACACTGACGGACCATACGACTGAGGAACTGACACCGGCACTGGTCCTCGCACCCTTGTCGGCGCATCTGTTGCGTGACGGCGTGGTCAGCCGGGACCAGGTGATCGCCGCGCAACGCTTTGCCCACGACACGGGCCTGTCCTTGGGTGACGTATATTTTCAGCGCTTTGCGGTGTCGCAACGGTCCTTGATCCACGCCGGACGCGACATCCTGAACACCCGGCTGATCGACCCTGCCAGCGACCCGCCTGACGACCGGCTCATACGCGCCTTTGGACCGACCGAATGCATCACCGCGGGCGTTTTACCCTGGCGACAGACTGGAGAGGTGACCGTGGTCCTCGCCCCTGATCTGCTGACCTATCAGCGGGCGGAACCCGATCTGGCCGCACGACTGGGACCAGTACGGCTGGCACTTGCGACGCCGGACCAGATCACGACCGCGGTCATCGCATCGTGCAGTCACGACCTTGCGATACGGGCCGAAACCCGGCTGGACGCCGCCGACAGCAGCCGGGACTGGCACAGGGGCCGCGCAACCCTGTGGGGGGCGTCGGTGATGGCTGGTCTGGCCACGCTTGCCTGGCTTGCGCCCGGATGGCTTGTGACCACGCTTTGCCTGATATCCATTGGCCTGATGCTGATGGCGACCGCGCTGAAATCCGCGGCCGCCATCGCAGGACTTTTCCCGGCATCCTTTCCGCCGCGTCCTGGACCGCAGGCTGTGCTGCCCGTCATCACGCTGCTCATTCCGCTGTATGACGAACGCGACATTGCCGATCACCTGATTGCCCGTCTCGAGGCGCTTCGGTATCCGCGCGCGTTGCTCGATGTCTGCCTCGTGCTCGAAGACAACGATGATACGACGCGGCAGGCCTTGGGACGCATCAGCCTGCTGACCTGGATGCGCGCCATGACCGTGCCCGAAGGCACGCTGCGCACCAAGCCGCGCGCGCTGAACTATGCACTGCCCCATGCGCGCGGCAGCATCATAGGTGTCTACGATGCCGAGGATGCCCCCGATACGGACCAATTGTTGGTCGTTGCAGATGCCTTTGCACGCGCTGATCCGCGGGTGGCGTGCCTGCAAGGCGTGCTGGACTATTACAACAGCACGACCAACTGGCTGACCCGCTGTTTCACCATCGAATACGCCAGCTGGTTTCGCGTGGTCCTGCCGGGCTATGCGCGGCTTGGCCTTGTGGTGCCGCTGGGTGGGACGACGTTGTTCTTTCGGCGCGACATTCTCGAACGGCTTGGCGGTTGGGACGCCCACAACGTGACCGAGGACGCCGATCTGGGCCTGCGACTGGCACGGCACGGCTACCGGACCGCCTTTATCCCGTCGGTCACCCAAGAAGAGGCCAATGGCCGCGCATGGCCTTAGGTCAAACAGCGGTCACGCTGGCTCAAGGGTTACGCGATCACCTACGCGGTGCACATGCGGCGACCTTGGCGATTGCTGCATGACTTGGGCCTGTGGCGGTTCTGCGGGGTGCAGGTGCTGTTCCTCGGAACCCTCTCGCAGTTCGTTCTGGCGCCGTTCCTATGGTCGTTCTGGCTGATCCTGCTGGGCCTGCTGCATCCGATGACCACCGCACTGACGACGGGCCAATGGCAAACATTGGTCGTGCTGTTCGTCGGGGCCGAGGTCATCAATCTGGTCGTTGCCGCCATCGCCCTGCGCCGCGCGGAAAAACTGCGCCTGCTGGGTTGGGCCCTGACTCTGCAATTCTATTTCCCGCTTGGATCGCTCGCCGTCTACAAGGGGTTGCTGGAACTGGCCTGGAAACCGTTTTGGTGGGACAAGACGGCCCACGGCATCCTGCTGCCGCCAGACCAGCTCAGGACCCTGCCTCGACCCGTGCCGCGTCCAGCTTCAGACGGGTGACATAAGCGCGGCTTAGGTGATCCCGCAGCGCCGCATTGGCCGCATCGCCATCACCCGCCGTGATTGCCGCAACGATGCTTTCGTGTTCGTCCAGCGTATCGGGCCCGCGCCCTTCGGCTGCGATGGATGTCGTGGCAAGCAGCGCCATCGACCGGTAGACCAGATCCAACTGCTGCACCAGGAACCGATTGTGCGACGCAAGGTGGATCTGCTTGTGAAACCGGCGATTGGCCCGCGCCAGTGCCTCGGGGTCGTTGACCAGCGCGCGATCGGCGGCCAGCATTTCCTGAAGGACCTGTACTTCTTCCGGCGTGGCATGGCTGGCCGCAAGCCGCGCCGCCAGCCCTTCCAGTTCGGCGCGCACGGTATAAAGCTCTGAGATCTGGTTATGATCCAGCGAGGCCACGATCAGCGACCGCCCGTCGCGGGTCAGCAGACTTTGGGTTTCCAGCCGTTGCAATGCCTCGCGCACGGGGGTCCGGCTGACACCGAAACGGTCGGCCAACTCGCTTTCGACCAATCGGTCGCCGGGACGGTAGATATGGCTGTCGATGGCCTCGAGGATCAGCTCGTAGGCGTCTTTGTTCGGCGTGGCGCGGTCTGGCATTGTGTCTCCTTTGGCGCAGACATTAGCCTGCGCCGCACGTCCCGCCAAGCCGGCAAGGATGTCGCAGCGATCCGGGCTTTTCGCGCAGGCCCCGCCGTCCTATGTCTGCTGTATGAGCGACACACAGACAGACATCCTGATATCGGGCGGCGGCGTTGCGGGCCTGACCGCGGCTGCGGCCTTTGGCACCGCCGGTTTTACCGTCACGCTGGTCGATCCCGCACCGCCCGTGACCGACGCAGGCGCGGACGGCGCAGACCTGCGCACAACCGCGTTTCTACAACCGGCCCGCGATCTGCTGGATGGGGCGGGGCTTTGGGATGCGCTCGCCCCGCATGCGACACCGCTTGCGATCATGCGGATCGTCGATGCGGCAGGCGACACCGCGGTCAGCCGGGATTTCGCCGCATCCGACATTTCCGACGAACCCTTTGGCTGGAACCTGCCCAACTGGCTTCTGCGCAGAGAAATGGTCGCGCGACTGGCCGACATGGACAATGTGACGTTCCTGTCCGGCACGGGATTTGCGTCGATGGTCGCACGGCTGGACCGCGCGCTGGTGCGTCTGACGGATGGCAGCCAGATCGCAGCGCGCCTCGTCGTCGGCGCGGATGGACGCAATTCTGCTGTCCGCGAGGCTGCGGGCATCCCCGTCAAGACAACCCGTTACGGTCAAAAGGCGATCACTTTTGCCGTTACGCATCCTGCGCCGCACAACAACATCTCGACCGAGGTGCACCGCAGTGGTGGCCCCTTTACACTTGTGCCCCTGCCCGATCACGATGGCATGCCCTGTTCGTCGATCGTCTGGATGGCCGATGGTCCGCAGATCAAAGCGCTGGCCGCCATGGACGACGCCCGTTTTGCAGCCGCCGTCAACGACCGCTCCGCAGGCGTCAACGGCACCCTCACGCCAGTCGGCCCGCGCAGCGTCTGGCCGATCATCACCCAAACGGCCCAATCCCTGACCGCACGCCGCACGGCCCTGATCGCAGAGGCCGCACACGTTATGCCACCCATCGGCGCACAGGGGCTGAACACATCTCTCAAGGATCTCGCCGCCCTGCTCGACCTCGCAGAAAAACACCGCGCCACGCTGGGTGCGGATGAAATGCTGACCGCCTACGACAAAACCCGCCAGACGGACCTGCACATCCGGACCACGGGAATCGACGCATTGAACCGCGCCTCGCAGTTCGCCAACCCGCTCTTGCAGGATTTGCGCGGGTTGGGCCTGCGCGCCCTTCACGATGTGGCCCCGGTGCGCAGGCGCTTGATGCGCCTTGGCTCCGGGATCAGCGACTAACCCAGCACCCGGTCCAGTACCGGCGTGAGCCGTGCCAGCGTCGCATCCACGTCATAGAGCTTGTCCAGACCGAACAGCCCCAACCGGAAAGTCATGAAATCGTCGGGCTCGCCGACTTGCAGCGGCACGCCCGCTGCGATCTGCATACCCTCGGCGGCAAAGGCCGCACCGGATTTGACCGCAGGATCATCCGTATAGCTGACGACAACACCGGGGGCCTGAAACCCTGGTGCCGCAACCGACGCAACACCCAAGCCCGCCAGATGCGCGCGCACACGGTTGCCAAGGTCCCATTGCGCGACCTTGACCGCGTCCAGACCAAAATCCCGCGTCTCGATCATGGCCGCATGGAAATCCACCAGACCATCCGTCGGCATCGTCGCGTGATAGGCGTGACCGCCATTCTCGTAGGCCTTCATGATGTCGCGCCACTTGCGCAGATCATTGGAAAAACTGTTCGACGTGGTGCTGTCCAACCGGTCCAGCGCGCGCTGCGACATCATCACGAGACCGGCGCAAGGCGTGGACGACCAGCCCTTTTGCGGGGCCGAAATCACGACATCCACACCCGTCGCCGCCATGTCGACCCAGATACAGCCGCTTGCGATGCAATCCAGCACAAAGATCGCACCCACATCATGGGCGGCCTCGGCCACCGCCATCAGGTAGTCGTCAGGCAGGATCATCCCCGCGCTGGTTTCCACATGCGGGGCAAAGACCACATCGGGTTTCGCGTCCCGGATCGCCTGGGTGACTTCGGCAATGGGCACGGGCGCGAATGGCGCGCGACTGTCGTTGCCCGTCTGGCTCGCCATCTTCACCGTGGTTTCAGCGGCAAAACAACCGGCGTCGAAAATCTGGCTCCAACGGTAGGAAAACCACCCGTTGCGCAGGATAAAACAATGCGCGTCACGACCAAACTGCCGCGCGACCGCTTCCATTCCGTAGGAACCGCCACCGGGTACGATCGCCACACCTTCAGCGGCGTAGGTATCGCACAGCATGGACGACAGGTCGCGCATGACGCCCTGAAACCGCTTGCTCATCGAATTGAGGGACCGGTCGGTGAACACGACCGAAAACTCCATCATGCCGTCCGGATCGACCGGGGTGCGTGTCATATTGCCGTCCATGGGATCCTCCTGTGCCATCTGCGCTAGCCTAGCGCAGCTTGCGCGGTCTTCATAGCGGTCCCGGACGGCGTTCCTCGCTGAGCAGGACATTCGCCTCGACATCACCCACACCCGGCAGCGTCATGATCCGCCGCCGCAGCACCCGTTCGAAATCCGCCAGATCACGCGCCACCACCCGCAACCGATAATCATACAGGCCCAGCACATGGGTCACGGTCTGCACCTCGGGAATGGCGGTGATCGCGCGTTCGAAATCCTCCAGGCTGACGCGGCCCTTGGTCGCCAGCTTGATCCCCAGGAACACCGTCACGCCGAACCCCAGCGCCTGCGCATCCAGATCCAGATGCCGCCCGGTCAGAACGCCCGCCGCGCGCAGACGTTTGATCCGCCGCCATGTCGCAGGCTGGCTCAGGCCCAGCGCCCGCCCCAGGGCCGCAGCCGGCAGCGTCGCGTCGTCCACCATCAGCCGCAACAGCGCGCGATCCAGATCGTCCAGCGTCACAGCGGCAACCCCGTCTCGGATTTGACGGCCGCAACATCCATCAGTGCCTCGATATCCGCGATATGCGGCAGGGCCAGAATACGGTCACGGTAAACCGCTTGATAATGCGCCAGATCCCGCGCCACCAAGCTCAGCCGCACGTCAACCCGCCCCAGAAAGGTCTGGATTTCGAGGACCTCGGCCACGTCCCGTGCCGCGACCACAAACGCGTCAAAGGCACCCGGCACCGTCTTGTCGAGGCTCACGCGTAGCGATACGCGCAACGGATACCCCATGGCGGCCCAGTCAATCACCGCCGATTGACCGCGGATCATCCCGTCACGCTGCATCCTGTCCAGCCGCCGCGTAACCTGTGCAGCAGACAGGCCCGTCAGTTCTGCCACCTCGCCAGCTGTCAGCGCCGGATCGGCCTGCATCCGGCGCAAGATCGCCCTGTCCTGACTATCAAGCATGATTTTTCCCCACATTCCGCATATCGCGCATGATTAGCATCATCTTGCGAAAAATACTCGGATAAATCCCCTCGCATCTCGCGCAAACCTCCCTATTGTGCCCGCCATCACATACCCAAGGGGAGAATTAACATGCGCGTTTACTATGACCGCGATTGCGACGTGAACCTGATCAAGGACAAAAAGGTCGCCATTCTGGGCTACGGCTCTCAGGGCCACGCCCATGCGCTGAACCTGCGCGACAGCGGTGCGAAAAATCTGGTTGTTGCCCTGCGCGAAGGCTCGCCCTCTGCGGCCAAGGCCGAAGGCGAAGGCCTCAAGGTCATGGGCATTTCCGAGGCCGCAGCATGGTGCGATGTCATCATGTTCACCATGCCCGACGAACTGCAGGCCGAGACCTACAACAAGTACGTCAAGGATCACATCAAGGCGGGGTCCGCGATTGCATTCGCCCACGGCCTGAACGTCCACTTTGGCCTGATCGAACCCAAGGACGGCGTCGACGTCATCATGATGGCCCCCAAGGGCCCCGGCCACACCGTCCGCGGCGAATACACCAAAGGCGGCGGCGTGCCCTGCCTGGTGGCCGTGCACACAGACGCAACCGGCAAGGCGATGGAAATCGGCCTGTCCTACTGCTCCGCCATCGGCGGTGGCCGCTCGGGCATCATCGAAACGAACTTCCGTCAGGAATGCGAAACCGACCTGTTCGGCGAACAGGCCGTTCTGTGCGGCGGCATCGTCGAGCTGATCCGTTGCGGTTTCGAGACCCTGGTCGAGGCAGGCTACGAGCCCGAAATGGCCTATTTCGAATGCCTGCACGAAACCAAGCTGATCGTGGACCTGATTTACGAAGGCGGCATCGCCAACATGGACTACTCGATCTCGAACACGGCCGAGTATGGCCAGTACGTCAGCGGCCCGCGCATCCTGCCCTACGCCGAAACCAAGGCCCGCATGAAGGCCGTTCTGGAAGACATCCAGTCCGGCAAATTCGTCCGCGACTTCATGCTGGAAAATGCCGTGGCACAGCCCACGATCAAGGCGTCGCGTCGTGCCAACGACGAGCACCAGATCGAAATCGTCGGCAAGAAACTCCGCGATATGATGCCGTGGATTTCCGCAGGCAAGATGGTCGACAAGGCCAAGAACTGAGCCCGTCAGTTCAGCATCAAACACGAAAGGTGAGCCATTTGGCTCACCTTTTTTTATGCGTGGTCCCCGGTTTGTGCCGGGTCAGCGCGTGACCTATGTGCGCCACGATGCCTTAGCCGTGGTGGGTCTGCGCGCCATGTCGCGGCCTCCGCGCGAACAGATCCGGCCCCGGCCCGTCCTTGGCCAGCGAGGATTTCTGCCCCGGCACGTGTGCCATCTCGCGGCGCGTCAACACGATGCTGAGCAATGCACCTGCCGGCAGCGCGCATAGAAAACCGAAGGTCGCCAAAAAGTAGATGAGTGTCATATCCAGAATTTCCCGTGTAGGAGGTTTGCAAACAGAACAGGTAATTCAATGCACAGCCCGACCCATAGTTCCGCGCCGCCGGCCCCGACCCTGACCAACTGGGCCAGTATCGGATTTCTGGGGCTGATCTGGGGCGGCACCTTCATGGTGGTTTCGGTCGCGTTGCAGGGTTACGGGCCACTGACAGTGGCCGCTGCGCGTGTGGCATTGGGTGCGGTCGCACTCTTTGCGCTGCAATTGATCCTGCGCAGGCCTTGGCCTGCGTTCAATCGCCGCATGAACAAATACCTGGTCCTGATCGGCATTCTGAATACCGCGCTGCCCTTCACGCTGCTCAGCTGGGGTCAGCAATACGTCCCATCGGCATTTGCCGGCATTTCGATGGCGGCCTTACCGCTGTTCGTTCTGCCGCTGGCGCATGTGTTTTCGGACGAACCTCTGTCGCTGCGCCGCCTGATCGGCGTGGTCACGGGTTTTTTCGGCGCGCTGGTGCTGATCGGTCCCGGCGTACTGCGCATCGGTGATGGGCTGGAACCTTTGGGCCAACTCGCCTGCATTGCTGCGGCCCTCTCCTATGCGACGGCCAGTATCATGACCCGCCGCGCACCACCGATCGATTCGATCACCTTTTCCGCGCTGACGCTGGGGGTCGGCACGGTCGTGCTGCTGCCCGCCATGCTGCTGGTTGAGGGCGTGCCACGCTATGACAGCAACCTGACCGTCGCCGCGATCCTGTTTCTGGGACTCGTGCCGACGGCGCTGGCCGCACTTCTGCGCGTCATCGTGATCCGCAGCGCAGGGTCTGTGTTCATGACGCTGGTTAACTATCAGGTGCCGCTCTGGTCGGTCCTGTTCGGTGCGTTGATCTTGAACGAAGTCCTGCCGCTCCGCTTTTTCGCGGCGCTCGCGCTGATCCTGTGCGGTCTGGCCATCAGCCAGTGGGGCAGCTTGCAAAAACTACTGCGCCACAAGGGTTAGGACGCGCTTTCGACCTCGGCCACGATACCGTCGACGACAGCGACCAACAGGTCGGGGTCTTCGGATTCGGCCATGACCCGCACCAGCGGTTCCGTACCCGATTTGCGGATCAGCAAACGACCATTGCCCGCCAGCTTTTCCTCGGCGTCGGCAATCGCAGCCTTGACCGCATCCGTATCCAGCGGGGCGGTGCCTGCACCATAGCGAACATTTTTCAGCAGTTGCGGCACAGTGTCGAAACTGTGGATCAAACCACTGGCAGGCTGGCCTGTCTCGATCATGGCGGCCAGAAATTGCAGGCCCGCCAGCAGGCCGTCGCCCGTGGTGGCATAATCGGTCATCACGATATGGCCCGATTGTTCGCCGCCCAGATTGTGACCGCCCTTGCGCATGGCCTCGACCACATAGCGGTCGCCAACGCCCGTGCGTTCCAGCCGCAAGCCTTTTGCATCCAGAAACCGTTCCAGTCCCAGATTGCTCATGACCGTGGCGACCAGTGTGTTGTTGGCCAACCGGTCCGCAGCCGCCCAACGCGCGGCGAACAGCGCCATGATCTGATCGCCGTCCGCGACGTTGCCGTTTTCATCCAGGATCATGACCCGATCGGCGTCGCCGTCCAGACAGATCCCCACATCCGCGCCGAAACTGACAATCGTCTCGGCCGCGCGTTTGGGGTTGGTCGAACCGCACCCGTCGTTGATGTTGTAACCGTTGGGCGCGGTGCCGACCTCGATCACGGTGGCACCCAGTTCCCACAACACCTCGGGGGCGACGCGGTGAGCGGCCCCGTTGGCGCAGTCGATCACGACCTTCATGCCGTTCAGGCGCAGACCCGACGGAAAGGTGGACTTCAAACGTTCGGCATAACGGAACCTGCCGTCGTCGATCCGCTTGGCCCGACCGATGTTCACCGCTTGCGCAGGTTCGATATCGCTCATCACGATGGCGGTGATCTCGGCCTCGGCTGCGTCCGACAGCTTGAATCCGTCGGGGCCAAAAAACTTGATCCCGTTGTCGTGATGCGGATTGTGCGACGCGCTGATCATGATCCCCAGATCCGCCCGCATCGAGGTGGTCAGCAAACCGACCGCCGGTGTTGGCACAGGACCCAGCAGCAGCACGTTCATTCCCGTGCTGGTCAGACCAGCGGTCAGCGCGCTTTCGAACATGTAGCCTGACAGGCGCGTATCTTTGCCGATCACGACGCGGTGGCCGTTGGACCCATCGTTGCGGAAATAGCGCCCGGCGGCGGCCCCGATCTTGAGCGCCATATCCGCGGTCATCGGCCATTTGTTCGCGGTGCCACGCACGCCATCGGTGCCGAAAATGGATTTAGCGCTCATGGGAAACTCCGTTCAAGGCGAGGGCCATGTCGATTGCCTCGCGCGTCTGACGTGCATCATGCACCCGCAACACCTGAACGCCAAGAGCCACGCCATGCAACGCGACCGCCAGCGACCCCGGCAGGCGCTGATCCGCCTGATCGACACCGGTGATGGTGCCGATGAACCGCTTGCGCGACGCGCCCAGCAGGATCGGCAGGCCGAGGTCATGGAACACGGCCAGATCCCGCAGCAGTGTCAGATTGTGGTCCAGCGTCTTGCCGAAACCGATACCCGGATCGGTGATGATCATGTGCCGCGCAATCCCGGCATCCATGGCCCGCGCGATACTGCCTGCCAGATGGTCGAACACCTCGGCGGTGACATCCTCATAGGTCGGCCCGTTCTGCATGGTTTCTGGATCGCCCTTGGAATGCATCAGAAACACGGGACATTGAGCCTGCGCCACCACCTGCGCCATGTCGGGATCGAACCGCAGCGCGGTCACGTCGTTGACCATGTCCGCCCCCGCATCCAGCGCAGCAGCGGCGACCGCCGCCTTGCGCGTGTCAATCGAGATCGGTGTCGTGATGCCCGCCGCGCGGATCGCGCGGATCACGGGAACGGTGCGGGCGATTTCGTCCTCTGGTGTGACATAGGCGGCACCGGGCCGCGTGCTTTCACCGCCGATATCCAGAATGTCGGCGTCACGCGCCATGTCGGCGGCCCGCGCCACCGCAGCGGCCACATCGCCCAACGTCCCACCATCCGAAAAACTGTCGGGCGTCACGTTCAGGATGCCCATGATCCGAGGACGGTCCAGTGTAAGACCGCAGATCGTGGCACGCGGGGCGGACAACCGGTGCAACTGCGCGGGGTCTAGTGCCGTCAGCGGATGCGACACGCCCTGCGCGTCCGATACCTGCCGGAACCGGAACGCGGCACTGCCCGCAAGCGGCACCGCATCATCGGGATGCCGGGCGGCCGGCAGCGGCAGTGGTCGCAGCAACCCATTCACGCTGCGACGGTCCTGACCGGCACGCTGGCCTGTGGCGCATCCGCGCCGACGACGACAAGTTCAGCTGCGTTCATCTGCCCGGCAAACCAGGCTGCCAATGCCACGGCGTCCGCAGGCTCGGCCGAAGGACCGTCGGGGCTGTCCAACACGATCTTGGACGGTGCCCAGATGCAGATCTGGCCATTCCGCATGGCCCAGTCCAGTTCGGTCCGACTGCCCACCACCTTGCATCTGGGATCACGGGCCGCCAGCGCCCATGCATTCTGTTCGATGGCCAGCAGGTCGATGCGGCGCTGCGCCAGCGGATGACCCGCACGCGGTGCCGGGATGTCCGGTGCACCGACGCAGACGATGACGGGTGTGCCATCTGCACCGGCCTCGTCGATCTTCGCGGTGGTCGCCGGCCCCTCGATCACGCTGTTGGACAAGAACAGGATGCGCGGATGCGGCACATTGCTGTGTGACTGCGCCTCGGTCCTGTCGCCGCCTGTCGCGCGGACGATCTCGACCCCCAGCGAATAAGGACCACGGTCCAGTTTCTCGATCCGGACAAAGACCCGTTCGGCCTGCGGTTCGATCAGGATCCGGTCCGCGACACGGGCCGCCAGCGTTTCCAGAAGATTGATGCGTTCCGCGCCCAGTTCCGCCTGAATGGCCTCGGTCACGCGGTCATAGGACAAGATGCGGTCGACATCGTCGTCGATCGGTCCGGTAAGCGGCAAAACCTCGACCACCACGTTGAACCGCACCCGCTGCAGATGCCCGCGTTCCTGTTGGAACGCACCGATTTCGACCTCGACAATATAGTCGCGCAGAGAAATCCGGTCATAGGGAATGTCGGTGCTGGCAGCGGCCCGTTCCGATGGATGGGCGAATGCCAGTCTGATGTCATTTGTCATGCGCGCCCCCCGCGGTTGCCCCAGCGGCATAACCGCCAGCGCCCGCGATGCCAAGCATGGCCGATCAGTTAGATGCGCTGCGTGTCGGCTGACGATAGAAATGGTGCGCGCCGAATGTGGCCACGCGCGGGAACCGCTGCGCCCAGGACGGGTTCACGGCCTTGGTATGATAATGCGTCGCACCCTGCGTCAGGCGGCGCGGCAGCCCGTCGATCAGCAATTTGGCGACCTTGCCCACGCGATTGTAGGCGGCAGCATTGCTGATGGCGTCCGATTTGCCGTCACAGGTCCAGGTAAACTGGCAGGCATATTTGCGGCCTGTGCCCTGATGGACGACACCGCAGACGGTGTTGGGATATGCACCGGAATCGACCCGGTTCAGGATGACCTCGGCTACGGCGAACACGCCCTGAATGCTCTCGCCACGTGCCTCGTGATACAGGGCGTCGGCCAGACAGCTCCATTCCGACCCGCCCGAGGGGGCCGACATGGTCGAGATATAGGCCTCGGTCACGACGGCGTCACCATCCGGGGTCGGCGTGGAATTGCGTCGTGCGCTTTCAGGCAGGGCAGTAAGGGCAGAGAGGCGCGTATCGGGAACAATCGACAGCGCCTGGCGTTCCTGTCCCAGAAGCGCACCCAATCGGGCGGCCATCACATCATCGGCCATTGCGGCAGATGAAAGGGTCAGTGCAGCCACGGCAGCGGCCAATGTCGTCCGGATGATACGCGTCATGTCATACCTCGCAAGGAAACGCGGTCAGCCCCGCGCCAGCGGCGTCGACCTAGCCGACACTTCCCCAAAGGTAAAGTCTGGCATCCCCCGGCGAAATTGCTCGGCAGATTCACGCTCTACTTTGACTTTTCGACGAAAGCCCAGTCAGTTACGCTCGGCCAGAACCCGCCGATGATGCCACGCGGGCATCCAGCAGCGTCAATTGTGCGGCAGACAGTCGCGCCGCAGGCACCCGAAACGGCGAACAGGACACGTAATCGAATCCCTGCGCACGGCAGAATGCAATCGCGGGTCGGGTGCCACCATGTTCACCGCAGATCGACAAAACCACGTCTGACCGGGTCTGGCGGCCCCGCATCGCACCGATGGCCAACAGCTCTCCCACGCCGTCCAGATCGAGGCTGTGGAAAGGATCCTCGGGATAGACCCCCTGTTTGACATAGGCCGACATGAACCGTCCGGCGTCATCGCGCGACAGACCATAGGTCATCTGCGTCAGGTCGTTGGTGCCGAACGACAGAAAGTCGGTGAATTGCGCAATATCCCCCGCCCGCAGCGCCGCGCGCGGTGTTTCCACCATGACACCCAGCTTGAATTTGAAATCCACGCCCGTGGCACCGCGGACTTCGGCGGCAATCTTGTCCAGGCGCAGCTTGATCAGCTCGACCTCGCGCACGGCACTGATCAGCGGGATCATGATTTCAGGTTGCACCGGCATGCCCCTGCCCCATGCACGCGCCGTCGCCTCGAAAATCGCACGGGCCTGCATTTCATAGATTTCGGGGATCGCGATTCCCTGACGCACGCCACGCATACCCAGCATGGGGTTGTATTCGCTCAGCCCCTGCATCCGTTCCACGACCGTGGACAAAGGCAGATCCAGCTGTTCGGCCAGATCACGCTGGCCGGATTTGTCATAGGGCAGGAATTCGTGCAGCGGCATGTCGAACAGGCGGATACAGACCGGACGGCCTTCCATGATGCTGAACAAAGCCTCGAAATCGTCGCGTTGCATGGGCAGCAGGCGATCCAGCACCGCGCGTCTGTCATCGGCGGTCCCGGCAAAGATCATCTCGCGCATGACGCCGATGCGGTCCCCGTCAAAGAACATATGCTCGGTTCGGCACAGCCCGATCCCTTCAGCCATGAAATTCTTGGCCGTCTGCGCATCCTTTGGCGTGTCGGCATTGGCACGCACGCCGATGTCGCGCACGGCATCCGCCCAGGACAGCAGGGTCTGGAATGCATCGTCCAGCGCCGCTTCCAGCATTTCGGGCGCACCGGCCAGTACGGCCCCCGTGGTGCCATCGACGGTTATCGTGTCACCGACATTGAACCTGCGCCCGCCGGGGGCCTCGATCCAGCCGCCCTTGCGATCGATCATCAGATCAGACGCACCCACAACGCAAGGAACGCCCAGACCGCGCCCGATCACCGCCGCATGACTTGTCATGCCACCCCTGATCGTCAGAACCGCCTGTGCTGCATGCATGCCGCGAATATCCTCGGGCGTGGTTTCGCGCCGCACCAACACGCAGGATTCGCCGCGCGCCGCACTGGCCTGCGCCTCGTTCGCGCTTAGCACGATGCGGCCCGTCGCAGCACCGGGGCTGGCCGCGATGCCCCGCACGATCACGTCGCGCGCCGCAGTGGGATCAACCTGACGGTGCAGCAGTTCGGACAGGGACGAGGGCGGCACGCGCATCACTGCTTCTTCGCGCGGGATGACGCCGTCTTGGGCCAGGGCCACGGCAACCTGCACCAGCGCCCGGCTGGACCGCTGCACCCGCACCGCATCCAGAATGTGCAGGGTGTTGTTTTCGATCGTGAATTCGATCTGCATTTCCTCGCGCAGCCGGGTCCGCGCGAGATCCCCGAACCGGATCAGCTGGGCAAAGATATCGGGCGCGATATCCTCGAGGGCTGGCCCACGCGGGTCCTTGGTCAGATACAGCGCACCTTCGCTTGCGCGTGCGTCGCGCTGCTGGCTTTGACTGCGATAGCGTCCGCGCACCTGTGGGACACCCGTGTCCTCGTTGATGAAGTGTATGAGGCCGGTGCCGCTTTCGCCCTTGCCGACGCTCAGCGCCAGTTCCTGCACGACCAACCCCAGACCCGCGTCGCCGGGCGCGCCCTTGGCCTCGCGCAGCAGGCGCGCGGTGGTGCCGTCCCAGGCCCGCGCCATCGACCGCAAGACCTCGGTCAACTGGGTGCTGACGTCCTGGGGGAACGGCTCGTCCGCCTCGGCCTCGTAGGACTCGCAGGCTGCACGCAGCGCATCGGCCGGGCCCAGATGCGGAAAATCAAACGCCTCGGGGTCCAGACGGGCGACGGACACCGCGTAGGTCTGCACGAACCGCAGGTACAGCGTTTCCGCCTCGGTCTGGCCGATCCTGTCCGCCAACAGCGGCAGGCAGGCGTCGTTCATCCCGATATTCAGGATCGCACCCGGCCCGCCCCAATCAGGGTCCTGGCTGGACGGACGCACCGACAGCAGCGGTTGCGGACCAAAGGGGGCCAGAATGGCCTTCACGTCTGGCAGCTGGCCCTTTGCGCAGCGCAGGACCGCATCGAACGACAACGCCACGGTTGTCGGTACCGGCATGTCCAGCCGGATCAGACGTTGCAGACACTTCGCGCGGCCACCGTGAACGTCCGGCGACATCCGCGCGGTCGGTGTAATCAATGTCACATCGTCAAAGGGAGCATGTTGCTGCACTGCGGCATCCTTTCGTCAGTTCAGCATATGGGGCAGCGCGCCAACCTGTAAAGTCCGCGCAGACCCCTACTGTCAACTTGACGCTACATCAGCCCTCGATTCGCGTCAGATCGGCGACAGACAGGCAAATTTGACGAATACGGGACAGCAGATTCAGACGGTTGCGCCGCACGACGGTCGATTCGGCATTCACCTGCACATCGGTGAAAAACATATCAATCGGGCCGCGCAGGGCCGCCATGGCGGTCATGGCCGAGCCGAAATCCTCGGCCGCCATTGCCGGCGCGATCTTTGCATCCGCAGCATCGAGGGCGTCGAACAGCGCCGTTTCCGCGCCCTCTTCGGCGAACTTGCGGTCGGCACCGTAGGAATATTCGACGCCGTCCTTGTCCTCGGCCTGGGTCAGGATGTTGTTGGCCCGCTTGAACCCCTGGATCAGGTTTTCACCATCGTCCGTGGCCAATGTCGCCTGCAAGGCCCGCGCCCGCTTCACCAACAGACTCAGATCGTCATTGCCCGGCATCGCGATGCAGGCGTCGATGACATCGTGGCGAATGCCCTGATCCTTGAGGTAGACCTTCAGACGGTCGTGGAAGAAGGACAGGAGGTGCGCCGACCATTCCGCATCGCCAAATGTGTCCGTCAACGGCATCCGCAGATCATTTTCCAGCACTAACCGGATCACCCCCAGCGCCGCACGGCGCAGCGCGAATGGGTCCTTGGACCCGGTCGGTTTTTCGTCAATCGCCCAGAACCCGGTCAGCGTATCCAGCTTGTCCGCCAGCGCCACGGTCACGGACACGGGCGCTGTCGGCACATCATCCGACGGACCCAGCGGCTGGTAATGTTCCTGGGCCGCGGCGGCGACAGCGTCCGATTTGCCCGCAAGACCCGCGTAATAGCGGCCCATCAACCCCTGCAATTCAGGGAATTCGAAGACCATTTCCGATGACAGGTCAGCCTTGGCCAGCTTGGCCGCCTCTTCGGCCTCGTCTGCGTCAGCCCCCGTCAGCGGGGCCAATGCGCGCGCCAGTGCGGCGATCCGGTCGATCCGGTCGCGCTGGCTGCCCAGCTTGTTGTGGAACGTCACGTCCGACAGGCTGTCAAGCCACGGCTGCATGCCAGCCTTTGCCACGCGCAAGTCATTATCCCAAAAGAATTTTGCGTCCGCCAGCCGCGCGGACAGCACCTTTTGATTCCCGGCAAGGATCGTGGCCCCGTCATCCGCCGCCTCGATATTGGCGACCGTCACGAACCGTTCGATCCGGCCCGTTTTCGGGTTGCGCACGGAAAAGAACTTTTGGTGTTCCTTCATCGAGGTCTGCAACACCTCTGGCGGCAGGTCCAGAAACTGATCGTCGATCTTGCCCAGCAGGACGACGGGCCATTCGACCAGCCCGGCCACCTCTGACAGCAGGCCGCGATCCTCGACCAGATCGAGGCCCAGCGCAAAGGCCTGCGACGATGCATCGTTCCAGATGGCATCGGCGCGTTCGTCGGCACGCAGCATCACACGCGCACGTTTCAACTTGGCTTCGTAATCGTCGAACGAGGTGACGGAAAACGCATCTGGCCCCATGAAACGATGACCGCGGGTGGTGTTGCCAGCAGCGATGCCGTCAACCTCCAACGGGACGACCTGCGCGCCTTCTTCGTCCGTCAGGATGCACAGGATCGTATGCAGCGGGCGCACCCAGCGCAGGCTGCCCGACCCCCAGCGCATGGATTTGGGCCAGGGAAAGTTGCGGATGGTCGCGTCCAGCACCTCTGCGATGATTTCAGGGGCGGTGCGGCCCGGCTTTTCGATGACGGCGACGTAGAACTGACCCTTCTTGTCATCGCGCACCTCCAGCTGGTCCAGTGTCAGGCCGGTGGACCGCAGAAACCCTGCAATAGCCTGTTCAGGGGCACCGACCTTGGGGCCCTTGCGTTCCTCGCGCACGGCGCGGCTTTCGGTGGTCAGGTCTTCGACGGACAGCGTCAGGCGGCGCGGCGTGGAAAACGCAGCCGCCGAGGCATAGGTCAGCCCCGCCTCGACCAGCCCGTCGGTCACGCGCTTTTTCAGATCGGCGGCGGCCTGCGTCTGCATCCGCGCGGGGATTTCCTCGGAAAAGAGCTCGATCAATAGGTCAGACATCAGCGGGTGCTTTCAGGGGGCGGGGGGCAATTTTCGGGGGCGGGGTTGCCGTCGAACACGACCTCGCCGCAGTCATTGATCTGGTGCCAGGCATAGGCGCGACCGTCATCATAGACCGCAACGATCCGGTCGATGCCATAGGTCACGTCCTTTTGCCCCAAGAAACCGATGGCGATCCCGGATTCCAGATCGGCCCCGATCTGGCGGGCGTCGAAACAGTCGAACCAATCGGGGGCGACACGCGGTGCTGCCTCATCGGCGATCTGGTAGGTTTCGGTCATCATCGCCAGCGAGGTCGGCATCTCGTAGCAGGCACGATAGCGCAGCGGACTGGAGAGGCTGTCGATCCCCTTGTAGTTTTCGAACGTCAGCGGCTCTGCCTCGCCGGAAATCAGCGAGACAAATTGCACATTTGCGTCCTCGACCGCCACTTCTTCGTAGTAGGCGTAGACTTGCAGATAATAGAGGGCCACGCCCGCGATCAAAGCTATCAGCACCGTTGCTCCTATGAATATCCGGGCGATCATGCCGCTGCACCACCGGCGGCCGTCTGCACGAATGCATCAGCGCAGGCCTTGGTCAGGGCGCGCACGCGTCCGATATAGGCCTGCCGCTCTGTCACGGAGATCACGCCGCGCGCATCCAGCAGGTTGAACAGATGGCTGGCCTTGATCGCCTGATCATAGGCCGGATGCGCCATGATGATCTGCTTGCCCGTCTTGGGGTCCGTGGCCGGTTCGGCCAGGATGCGGGCGCATTCCGCCTCTGCATCCTTGAAATGTTGCAGCAGCGTATCGGTGTCGGCCACATCAAAATTCCAGCGCGCGTATTCCTGTTCGGTCTGCAAGAACACATCGCCATAGGTCAGCGCGATGGGCGACTGCGGGTCGTTGTAGGGCATGTCCATCACATGATCGACGCCCAGCACATACATCGCCAGTCGTTCCAGACCGTAGGTCAGCTCTCCCGAGACAGGTTTGCAGTCGTGCCCGCCGACCTGCTGGAAATAGGTGAACTGGCTGACCTCCATGCCATCGCACCAGACCTCCCAGCCCAGCCCCCAGGCCCCCAGTGTCGGGCTCTCCCAGTCGTCCTCGACGAACCGGATGTCATGCATCTGCGCGTCGATCCCGATTGCCGCAAGCGACCCCAGATACAGTTCCTGCAGATCGGGCGGGCTGGGTTTGATCAGCACCTGATACTGGTAATAATGCTGCAACCGGTTCGGGTTTTCGCCATAGCGCCCGTCGGTCGGACGGCGCGAGGGCTGCACGTAGGCCGCAGCCCAGGGTTTCGACCCCAGCGACCGCAGGGTGGTGGCCGGGTGGAACGTGCCGGCACCGACCTCCATGTCGTAGGGCTGCATCACGGCGCAGCCGCGGCCGGCCCAATAGGTCTGAAGCCGCAGGATAATTTCCTGAAAACTGCGCGGTGTGTCGGCCATGTCACCCTCATGAATTGTTGCGACGGTGAATAGGCGGCTGGGCCGACAGGGTCAATCAGGTCACATTTCGGGCCCAGTCATTGTCACACGTCGAATTGTGCTGCGTCGGTGGTGCCGTCTGGTAAAACCCGGTCGAATGACCGACAGCGTACAAGGGCCCGGAATGTTAAAGTTGAATGCGTGTCTTTTGATCGGAGCAGGTCTGTTGACGATGACGGGGCCGGCGCTGGCCCAGGACGGCACCTTCATCCAGCTCGAAGCACAGCCCACGACGGCTGCGGCCATCACCCGCGCACAGGTCTATGACGCGACGCAGGACAATGTGCTGGGCTTTAATCTGGGCGGGCGCTGGAACGCCGTGGTCATCGGACCGTTCGCAACCCGGGATCAGGCGACAGCGGCCCTGCGTGTTTTGCGGCAGTCGGGCATCGCACCGGACGACGCGTTTCTGACGGACGGTGAACGGTTCGCGGAACAATTCTATCCTGCCGCAGGTGCGACCCAGACAGAGGCGACGCCGCCTGCGGCACCGGACGCACCGGCGACTGACGTCGTGGAATCGGTGGTCGACCTGCCCGCAGCGCCAGCGGATGAAACCGTGCAAGAGGCGCGTGTGGCCGAACAGGCCCTGACGCGCAGCGAAAAGCAGGATCTGCAAATCGCCCTGCAATGGGCGGGCTATTACGATTCGGCCATCGACGGGGCCTTTGGACGTGGCACCCGCAGCGCGATGGAAGCCTGGCAATTGGCAAACGGCTATGACCCGACCGGGGTGTTGACGACCTTGCAGCGTGACGTGCTGACCACCGCCTACAATGCGGTGCTGGACGGCATGAACCTGCAACTGATCCGCGATGATGCCGCCGGGATCGCC
This sequence comes from Loktanella sp. DSM 29012, assembly GCF_900110705.1. Lineage (GTDB taxonomy): Bacteria > Pseudomonadota > Alphaproteobacteria > Rhodobacterales > Rhodobacteraceae > Loktanella > Loktanella gaetbuli. The sequence continues at coordinate 165,136 of NZ_FOEJ01000005.1, forward strand.
GTGCAGATTCCCACCGGCGTCGTCAGTTTCACCGAATATGAACCGCCCTTTGCCCGCTTTGGTCCGAAATCCGACGCGCTGGACGCGCAGGTGCTGCTGATTTCCCAGCAGGGCGACCAGAACCGCCTGTTCGGTCTGTATGAAATCCTGCAAACCCTCGCCATCGTGCCGACCGACGGCGACCGGCAGCGCGGTGATGACCGTTTCGAAATCAACGCCGTCGGGCCACAGGTGGAAACCTACGTCATGGCCCGACTGTCGGACGGGCAGATCAAGGGGTTCGCGCTTGTCTGGCCTGCCGGGGACACCGCGCGGTTCAGCCGCATCCGCGACGAAATGATCGCCAGCTTTGCCACGACCGAAGGCGTGCTGGACCCGGCATTGGCCCGCCCGGACGAGGACCAGGCCATCGATCTGGTCGCCGGTCTGGAGGTGCGCAAACCGCGCCTGTCGCAGGCAGGTTTCTACATCTCTGACACCGGCACCGTGCTGACTGCGGCAACCACACTGGACAGCTGCACCGAGATCACCCTGAACGGCAGCGATGCCGCCACACTGATTGCCAGCGATGCAGCCCTCGGGCTGGCCGTGCTTGAACCCGCACAACCCCTTGCGCCGCAGGCGGTCGCCGCATTCCAGACGCAGGTACCGCGCCTGCAATCCGAAATCGCCGTTGCCGGTTATCCCTTCGGGGGCGTGCTGCCTGCGCCGACGCTGACCTTTGGCCGGCTGTCCGACATCCGTGGCCTGAACGGTGAAGAAGATATCAAACGGCTCGCGCTTGCGGCGGAACCTGGCGATGCGGGTGGCCCCGTGTTCGACAATGGCGGCGCTGTGCTGGGGATGTTGCTGCCCCGCGCGACCGGGGCCGGGCAGGTTCTGCCGGCGGATGTCAGTTTTCTGGTCGATTCCGAAACCATCATCGGGTTTCTGGATACGGCCGGGATCGCCGCGCAGATCACCGACAGTCTGGCGTTCATGCCGCCCGAAACACTGACCCTGCTGGCGGCGGACAATACCGTGCTGGTGGATTGCTGGTAATCAGCTCCGCCAGAACCGCGGGCTGATCAGCACCAGCACCACCATGATTTCCAGCCGCCCGATGAACATGGCCGCGGCCAGCAGCCACTTGGCCGTCGGGTTCAACCCGGCAAAGCTGCCTGCGGGCCCGATTTGAGTCCCCAGTCCGGGGCCGACATTGGCCAGCGCCGTGGCGGCACCCGACACGGCCGTCACGAAATCCAGCCCCGTCAGTCCCAGCAGCACCGAAAACAGGCCCAGCAACAGCAGGAACGCGACAAAAAACGCCATGACCGAATTCATGACATCCGCATTTACCGGCTTGCCCTCGTAGCGTGGTACGAACACCGCATGGGGGCTGTGGATCTGGCGGATCTGCGTCTTGATCGAGGCGAACAGCAACTGATAGCGGAACACCTTGACCGAACAGGCGGTGGACCCGGCGCAGCCCCCGATCAAACCGATGAAAAAGAACATGACGATGGGAAAGGTGCCCCACTGCATGTAATCCGCGCTGGCGTATCCGGTGCCCGTCACGATCGAGGTCACGTTGAACAGCGCCTCGCGAAAGGCCAGTTCCGTCACCGCGTTCTCGCGGGCCCAGACCCAGAATGAAATCATCACCACGCAGGCGATGATGATGCAGATAAATGTGCGGATCTGGCTGTCCGTCAGGATCGGCCGCCCTGCCCCGCCCATCATCTGCACATACCGCACAAACGGCAGCGCCGCGAGGAACATGAACGCCGTCGCGACATAATGCACGCCCGCGCCGTAGGCCCCGAATGAGGCATCGCTGTTGGCCATTCCGCCTGTCGACACGGTCGTCATCGCATGGGTCAGCGCATCCAGCGCGGGCATGTCGAGGGCATAATAGATGATCCCGCAGGACACGGTCAGCGAGACATAGATGACCGAAATGCTGGCCGCGATCTGACCGGCACGCGGCAGGATCTTTCCCATCGTGTCAAAAGCTTCGGACCGGAAAATCTGCATCCCCCCGACCTTGAGTTCGGGCAGGAACACCATGGCGACCACGATGATACCGATGCCGCCCAGCCATTGCAGGATGCCGCGCCACAGCTTTATCCCGTCGGGCAAGGTCTCGATCCCGCCCAGCACGGTGGCCCCCGTTGTGGTCAGGCCGGACATGGATTCGAACACTGCGTCGGTCAGGTTCGACTGTGTCGCCCCCAGCATGAACGGCAGCGCCCCAAAGGCAGGCAAGGTCACCCAGACCGCCGAGGTCAACAAAAACGTCTGGCGCAGGGTCAGCCCCTGCGACACCCCGTTCGAGCAGGCCAGCGCCATCAACCCGCCGGTCAGGATGCACAGGATCGCGCTTTCCGCAAAAACAGGCCAATGTCCGTTGTCGGCCAGCAGATCCGCCAGCATCGGGAACAGCATGAACATGCCCAAAGCCGTCACCAGCAGGCCGATTACATATCCAACGGGGCGCAGATCAATCATCGGCTATCGGTCGCCCGTCCGCCCTGCCCTGTCAAGCGCGGACGCCGCGCCCGCGCTCTGTCGGGCACCGTCGGTGGCGGTCAGGTGACGTTGACTGCCAAGTCACGCCCTTGAGCCGACCGAATAGATCGCTGCGGCGAAGGTCGGGTTTGAGCCCAAAGCGACCGCCGCAACCAGTATCTCCATTGACTGAACAGCTGAAGTTTGATCCGTTGAGGGCGGCTTATGCTGCCAGCCGCTCGCGCCGAGAAGGCAAGGTGAAAGCATCGCGGACGTATCACACGAGCCCCCGTCCAGTGACTATCGGTAATGCGAGCACCGTGTGCGTTCACTGGCAGGAGAGTGTGATGACAAACGCCGATGAAGCCAAATCCATGGCGCGGCAGCTTCGTGCTGCCCTTTCTTCAGAGGGGATAGAGATCCCGCATTCCAAATCTCTGGAAGTTGTGGCCAAGACCTTGGGTCATGCAGACTGGAATACTGCAAGCGCAAGGCTCGACCAGAAACGCGCATCTCCCAACAAGGTGCATTTTGTGCGCTGCGCCCTATCCTTCGCATATTCGACGAAAAGAAGGCGAGGGAGTTCTATTGTGACTTTCTGGGCTTTGACGCCGTGTTTGAGCATCGTTTCTCGGACGGCATGCCGCTTTACATGGGTCTGGAACGAGCCGGTTTGAGCCTGCATCTTTCCGAGCACCATGGGGACGCAAGCCCCGGAGCGAATGTGTTCGTGGCAACCGAGAACATTCGCGAGTTTCATCGGGAGCTTGCAGAGAAACAGTATGCTTATAATCGTCCCGGTCTGGAGGATCTGCCTTGGGGGCTGCAGCTGCAGGTGAATGATCCGTTCGGTAACCGAATCCGTTTCTGTGAGCAGGTCGAATAGCCTCTTTTTATCCACAAGGCGAAGCGGCCCCAAGATCGGACGGCCGCTTCGTCCGCATTTTGAACCATGCCGTGTCCCGCGCTGATCGACTCGTCTGGGGCCAAGCTTGCGGCATTTCGGCCGTTTATGCGTGACCGGCAGGATGAACCGGGTCAGTCGATCCGGCAGATTGCAACGGCGAACACCCTTGGGCCGTCAACAACAATCTGAATTGTCAGTCCGCCTTGTCGGCCAAATGCAAAGGGGCCGCGTGGACGGATGTCCGTGCGGCCCCCCAAAGTAGATGAACCTGTATCAACCGACGTGGAACAGCGACGCGAACAGGCGCGGGTCCAGCGACGTGGATTCGAACGTCGGGCCGCGCGTCAGGACCGACACGGCGTCGTGGCTGTGCAGGCTTTCCTGATGGCTCGCGACCACCCGGAAATCACCGATACGCTGATCGGCCTCCAGCGCCTGTGTGAACAGACGCGCCGCATCCTCGACGAAAATCGGGTTGGCAGCGTTCAGTTCGGCAAAGGCCTGTTCGTCCTCGCGTTTCACCATGACCTGCGTTTCGGTCGGCACGGCAGAGCGTGCCAGTTCCACCAGATCCTCGAACCACAGGATCGGGGTGTCGGGTGCGATCACGGCAGACAGACGCGCGACGGATCGCTGCGAATGCGGCGTGGCCAGCTGCCCGCGGAACTGGCGGGCGTGTTCTGACAACTCCAGCGAACAGGGACAGGTGCTGGAATAGACATAGTCCAGATGCACGATCTTTTGGCGCACACCATCGCGTTCGACGACTTCCAGCGCGATGTCGTAATACTGATAGCCCGACAGCCCCGACCGCAGGCTTTCGATCTTCATCGGAAAGGAGAACCGCATCTGGATGCGCGCGTCAAAGCTTTCCAAGTCGGTGATGTAAGCATCCAGCGCCTTGATCATCACGTCAAAGCTGAACGTCTCTTCGGCATAGCCATAGAATGTCCGCATGATGCGGGACATGTTGATGCCCTTTTTCTCAGCCTCCAGCGACACGGTCCCGGTCACGCTGGTTTCCAGCGTCAGGTCGCCATTGTCGCGCGTGTGGAACCGGATCGGCAGCCGGAAATTGCTGATGCCGACGTGCTGGATCTGCGCCTTGGCCCCCCGGATCAGGCTGGACGGACCATTCTGCAAATCGGGCATGGACGCGCGATAGCTGTCGTCGACCGCGAAATCCTCGGGGTAGGCCCGTGCGAGTGCCGGATAATTCGACTGGACCGCACCGGGGACCAGGCGCGACAGCAGCGGATCGAGGTCCGCCACTTCCTCTGGTGCGGCATCACCCGCCCAGCTGCGCAACAGGCGCAAGGCGTCCTCGGCCTGTTCGCGGGTTGGGGTCATGGGTTCACGCATGTGCTTGTTCATATCGGGCCCTCCTTGGGACGACATCGGATGCCACTATATGGGGCGTCCTGAGATTATGAAAACAAAGCTAATGCATTTTTATGACCCGGCTATGTCGAGTGCCTGCGTCAGATCGTCCAGCAGATCGCCCGCGTCCTCGAGACCGACAGACAACCGGATCAATCCCGGCGTGATGCCCAGATGCGCCTTTTGGTCGGCGGGCAGGCGCTGGTGCGTCGTGGATGCAGGCGGCGTGGCGATGGATTTGGCATCGCCCAGATTGTTCGAGATCAGCCAGATTTTCAGGGCGTTCAGCAGCTTGAAACTGGCCTCTTGTGACCCGGTATCTATGGCCAGCAACGTGCCGCCACAGCCCATCTGTTCCATGCACAGGTCATGCTGCGGATGGCTGGCAAGGCCCGGATAGATCACGCGCGTCAGGCCGGGATGCCCCTCCAGACCGCGGGCGATGTGTTCGGCGCTGGCTGTCTGTGCGCGCACGCGCAGGTCCATGTGTTCGAGGCTCTTGACCAGTGTCCAGGCGGTAAAGGGCGACATCGAACCGCCGGTGTGTTTCATGTAGGTTTCGATCGGAACTCGGATGAATTCGCGCTGGCCCAGGATCACACCGCCCAGCGACCGGCCCTGCCCGTCGATGTGTTTCGTTGCCGAATAGATCACGACATCCGCGCCCAGTTCGAATGCACGCGAATAGACCGGCGTGGCAAAGACGTTGTCGACCATCACCATCGCCCCCTTGTCACGGGCGATCTGTGACACGGCGGCGATATCGACGGCCTCCAGCGCGGGGTTTGACAGGCTCTCGAAAAACACGATCGTGGTATCGTCGCGCACGGCGGCACGCCACTGATCCAGGTCAGCACCGTCCACGAATGTCACCTCGACACCGAAACGCGGCAAAACAATTTCCAGCACATAGAGGCAGGACCCGAACAACGCGCGCGACGACACAACGTGATCGCCCGCCTTGAGCGTGGCCATCAGCGCGCCCGATACGGCCGCCATGCCGGATGCACAGGCAAATGCGTCCTCGGCCCCTTCGATCGCGGCGATCCGGTCCTCGAACATCGCTGTGGTGGGGTTGCCGTAGCGAGCATAGATGAATTCATCATCGCCAGCGGCCTCGAACCGGGCCTGCGCGTCCTCGGCCGTGGGATAGACAAACCCCTGCGTCAGGAAAATCGCCTCGGATACTTCGCCGTATTGGCTGCGGCGTGTGCCTGCATGGACCGCCTTGGTCCGCTTGTTCCAGTTCGACATATCAGGCCCTTTCAAGGCAAAGAAAAACCCCGACACCACAGGTATCGGGGCAAACCCCTCACCCTTTTAGCGGAATGTTTAACGTGGTCCGCAATCCGGCATCAAATCACCACGCGCATCGCATACGCCCGACCGCCCCGTGGGTCAAGCAGGCGGCAGCGTTGCCTCGGGCCGCGTTTTCGCAAATAGTCGGTCGCGCGGCAGGCACGCCGCCGATTGCAGACAGGCTGGACCATGCCGGACCCCATCGACCTTTACTTCTGGCCAACCCCGAACGGGTGGAAGGCCTCCATCATGCTCGAGGAATGTGGCCTGCCCTACGTGACGCATCTGGTCGACATCGGTGCAGGCGACCAGCACGCGCCCGCGTTTCTGGCAATCAGCCCCAACAACCGCATCCCCGCAATCGTGGACCCTGACGGGCCGGACGGTGCGCCGATTTCGATCTTCGAGTCGGGCGCGATCCTGCGCTACCTTGCGGACAAGGTCGGACGCCTGGCGGGCGAGACACCCCGCGACCGGGTCGCGGTGGACCAATGGCTGATGTGGCAGATGGGTGGCCTTGGCCCGATGGCAGGTCAGGCGCACCATTTCCTGAAATTCGCCCCGCGTGCGGGCCACGACATTCCGTATGCCCAGGACCGGTACCGGGCGGAAACCGGGCGCCTGTATGGCGTCATGGACCGGCAGTTGTCGCGCACGGAATTCCTGGCCGGGGACCAGTACAGCATCGCGGATATCGCCTGCTGGGGCTGGGCGTCCCTGTGGCAAGGTCAGCAACAGACGCTGGATGACAAACCCCACCTTGCACGCTGGCTGGAAACGGTCAGCGCGCGTCCCGCCGTCCAGCGCGGCAGAGCCCTGCACGCGGAACTGCGGGGCTAACGCCGCCTTCATCATTTCGACCTAGCGTCTCTCTATAACCGTAGAGGGACCGCCATGACCCAGATTTACCGCCACCACCGTTATCCGACAGATTTTCCCACCATCGCAGGTACGGCCCACGGCAGGTCCAGTGCCCAGATCACGGACATCAATCAGGCAGGCGCACGCCTGCGTGGCCTGATCAACGTCCAGCGTGGCGACCAGATCATGCTGGAGGTGCTGCATCAGCGGATTAGCGCCCAGATCAGGTGGGTCCGGGGCGACATCTGCGGCATACGTTTCACGCAGACCATGGCAACGGCCATCGTCGATACCGTCAGACAATCACCCTCGCGCATTACAGGTTGGCGGCATGTCTCGTCACATCTGCACGAAATGCGCTAGGCGTCGGTTTCCTCGGCATCCTTGTCCTGCTGGATCATGTAGGGTTCCAGCCCCATGATCTGCCAGACCATGAACACCATCATAAGGGCCGGAAAACCAAAGGTTTCGACCTTGACCCAGACATCGGTCGACTGCGTGCGCCACAGGATTTCGTTGAACACCGCGAGAAAGATGAAAAACGCTGTGATCCGCCGGGTCAGCAGCATCCAGCCTGCAGTCCGCATCGGGATCAGTTCGCCCATTACCCATTCCAGATAGGACCGCCCCCGCAACAGCCCGAACCCAAGGATGGCCGCGAGGAACGTATAGACGATGGTGGTCTTCATCTTGAAAAACCGCTCGTCGTTGAAATAGCCCGTCAACCCGCCGAAAAAGATCACCATGACAGCGGTGAATACCTGCATCCGGCTCAGTTTGCCGGTCAGCGCCCACAGGATCGCCATTGCGACCAACATGATCGGCACAAACAGCAGGGTCGCCACGATGAACCCCGAGTAGGCGGTGCCGCCTATGTCAAAGGTGCGTTCATCCAACCGCTGGTAGATGATGAAAAACGCCAGTGTCGGTCCCAGTTCCAGCACCTGTTTCAGCACCGGATTGATCTTGCGTTCACTCATTGACTTGCCTTCCTTGCGGCCTGCATCACGGTCGGTCCAGCCCGACCAATGCTGCGGCAAAATCCTCTGGATCGAACGGTGCCAGGTCGTCGATCTGTTCGCCCACGCCGATGGCATGGATGGGCAGGCCGAACTTGTCCGCCAGCGCCACCAGCACGCCGCCCTTGGCCGTGCCGTCCAGTTTCGTCATCACGAGGCCCGACACATCGGCCAGTTCCTGAAACACCTTCACCTGTTGCAGCGCATTCTGACCGGTGGTCGCATCCAGCACCAGCAGGGTGTTATGCGGCGCATCGGGGTCTTTCTTGCGGATCACGCGCACGATCTTGGACAGTTCTTCCATCAGGTCGGCCCGGTTCTGCAACCGCCCCGCCGTGTCGATCATCAACAGATCAGCGCCGTCCGCCTGCGCCTTGGTCATCGCGTCAAAGGCCAGTGACGCGGGGTCTGACCCCTCTGGCGCGGTCAGTACCGGCACGCCGGCCCGGTCGCCCCATACCTGAAGCTGCTCGACCGCCGCGGCACGAAACGTGTCGCCCGCCGCGATCACGACCGATTTGCCCGCCGCCTTGAACTGGCTCGCCAGCTTGCCGATCGTTGTGGTCTTGCCCGACCCGTTCACGCCAACCACCAGCACCACCTGCGGGCGATGCGCATACAGCGGCATCGGACGTGCGACGGGGTCCATGATCCGCGTCACCTCGTCCGCCAGCAGCTGTTTGATTTCCGACACGGACAGTTTCCGGCCCAAGCGTCCCTCGGCCATGTTGGCGGTGACGCGCAGTGCCGTATCAACCCCCATATCGGCGGCAATCAGCAGCTCTTCCAGCTGTTCGACCATGTCGTCATCCAGGGTGCGACGTACCACCGGGGCCGCATCCTTACCCTTGAACAGCCCGCCAAGGATACCGGGCTGGCTGGCAGAGGCAGGAGGCTGGGGCGCGGGGTCATCCATGACCGGCGCGGGTGGCGTTTGCGGGTCCGGGCGCACATGCGGTTCAGGCGCAGGCACCAGTGTATCCGGCTCTGCAGCACCTCCCTCTGACACGATGGCATCCAGTCCCTCGTCCAGTTTTGACGACGACCGGAACATCTTGTCCTTGAGTTTCTTGAAAAATGCCATCGGGTCCGCCTTGATCAGTTGCACCCTAGCTAGTCCCTCGCGCAGTCAAAGAAAAGAGAGCGACGCTTGACCGGGCCACCTGCACTGGCTCTAACCTGTGGCATGTTGCGTATTGTCCTGTTTCTGATCGCCCTCGCGGGGCCTGCGGCCGCCCAGTCAGAACCGGGCACGATGTGCAGCAGCGGCAAATGGGGGAACGTCCAATGCATCCGACCGGCGCATTTTGCCCACGACACCTGTCAGGCCATCGCGCATTTCGCCGATGAAAATGCACTGCCACCGGGGTTCTTCGCGCGCCTGATCTGGCAAGAAAGCCGCTTTGACCCCAACGCACTCTCGCCGGCCAACGCCCGTGGCATCGCGCAGTTCATCGACAGTACGGCACAGCTGCGCGGTCTGCGTGACAGCCTGAACCCGGCGCTGGCACTCGAACATGCCGCACGCTATCTGGGCGAGATGACCCAGACCTACGGCAATGTCGGCCTGGCTGCCGTCGGGTACAACGGTGGCGAACGCCGCGCCGAGGGGTTGATCGCGCAAACCGCAGGACTGATGCCAGAAACCGTGGACTATGTGCAGATCATCACCGGTCACGCCGCCGAAACCTGGCGTGACGCACCGCCAGCCGACCCTGATTTCAGGCTACAGGGCGACATGCCGTTCCAGCAGGCCTGCGTCGTATTGGCCCGCGACCGCATCATGACCCGCTATCCGCCACCGGAACCCCGGTTTGCGCCATGGGGCGCGCAACTGGCTTTTGGCCGGACGAAAGCAGAGGCAACACGCGCCTACAGCCGCCGCGCCGGCGATTGCGGGTTCGACAGGGGCGGCCGCGCATTGGACCTTGTTTTCGTGCGCAATCGCGTCTCGGGGCGTCAGGGCTACTACATGGCACGGGTCGCCGCACAATCGTCATCTGACGCAAACGGGGTTTGCCAGACGGCGCGTGCTAGCGGTTGCAGCTGTGCCGTCTACAGCAACTAGACCTCGTCCGGAAAGAACTTGATCGTGGACCGAATGGCATTCGGGGCCGCCTGACCCAGCCCGCAGATCGAGGCATCGACCATGACCTGGCTCAGATCCTCAAGCAGATCCTGATCCCAGCGATCGGCCTGCATCAATTTGACCGCCTTTTCGCATCCGACCCGGCAAGGTGTGCATTGCCCGCAGGATTCGTCGGCAAAAAACGCCAGCATGTTCAGCGCCGCCGCGCGCGCGCTGTCCTGATCGGACAGGACCACGACCGCAGCCGATCCGATAAACGTGCCGTAGGGTGCCAGGGTGTCGAAATCCAGCGGCACGTCATCGATCCGTGCGGGCAGCAGTCCCGATGACGGTCCGCCCGGTTGATACGCCATGAACCGGTGACCTGCGCACATGCCCCCTGCCGCGGCGATGACATCGGTGATCGTAGATCCGGCAGGCAGCAGGTAGACACCCGGCACCCTGACACGGCCCGACACCGAATAGTTCCGCAACCCGCGGCGACCGTTCTTTTCCACCGCCGACAAGACCTGCGGCCCTTCACGGCAGACGCGCGCGACCCAGATCAGCGTTTCGACATTATGGACCAGCGTCGGGCGATCAAATATGCCACGCTGCGCGACATAAGGCGGCCTGTGACGCGGAATGCCACGCTTGCCTTCGATGCTCTCGATCATGGCAGATTCCTCGCCACAGATGTAACTGCCCGCCCCGCGCCGCAGATCGACATAGCCCGGCGCGATGATCCCCGCCTGTTCCAGACGCGCCAATTCATCCCGCAGGATCGCGATGGCGGTGGGGTATTCGTCACGCATGTACAGATAGATGCGATCCGCCGCGACCGCCCAGGCCGCGATCAACATCCCCTCGAGGAACAGATGCGGCGTGCGTTCCAGATACCAGCGGTCCTTGAAGGTGCCGGGTTCACCTTCGTCCCCGTTGACGGCCATGTAGCGCGGTCCGGCCTCAGCCCGCACAAAACCCCATTTCTTGCCGGACGGAAAGCCGGCACCACCAAGTCCGCGCAAACCCGATTCTGCGACCTGCGCCTGAACCGCCTCCCAGTCGCCGTCCGACCGCAGGGTCCGCAACGTGTCATAGCCGCCTGCGTCCTGATACGCCTCCAGCCCCTCATATGCGGGTATTTCGGCGTGAGTATGACCTGCATCGATCGCCGCGCGCACCTTGGCCACGGTCGCGTTGTCGATCGCATGATGCCCCAGATGCAGCGCGGGTGCAGTGTCGCAGCGCCCCATGCAAGGCGCACGCACCACGCGCACACGGTCCGCCGGCAGATCGTCGATCAGCGCCTGTTTCAGCGCCTGCGCCCCCGCCAGTTCGCACGACAGCGACTCGCAGATGCGGATCGTCAGCGCGGGCGGCGGTGTCTCACCCTCCTTTACCACGTCAAAATGCGCGTAGAAGGTTGCGACTTCGTAAACTTCGGTCTGGGACAGTCGCATTTCCTCGGCCAGCGCGCGCAGATGGGCAGCAGACAGACAACCGTAGGCATCCTGAACAAGGTGCAGATATTCGATCAACATGTCGCGCTGGCGGGGCCGGTCGCCCAGCAGATCGCGGATCTGATCCCAGGCCAGATCGTCCAGCTGCCGACCCTTGGGCGTGCGCCGCCCCTTGCCCTTGCCGGATTTCCAGACACCCTTGTCCTGATCAAGTGCCATGCTGTCTCTCCCGTGCGCGTTTCCTCGGGAACCTAACCTGCACCCGACCTGTTGCAACATGCAAAAGCGACGGATCATCGGCATCCCGCGCAGCGACGTCGTGTCATGCGGCAATCTGGGCCGCGACAGCGCCCCGCGCCCCATGTTACGTCTTGACCCAGGAAACCCGGACAAACTGATGCCTGCACTTGCGCTCTTCTCATTTGCGACACTGATTCCGCTGCCACTGCTGTTGGCCGGGGCGTTTTGGGGCGGGGTCTGGGTCTGGCTGGCCCTGTTTTACATCAGCGTGTTCACCTACCTGATGGACCAACTGGTCCGCATCGTGCCTGCTGCAGCGCAGGACCGCGAATTTCCGTCAGCCGACCCGCTCAGCATTGTGCTTGCCCTTGCGCATTTCGTCCTTTTGGGACTGGCCGTCTGGTCCATCGGCACTGGTCAGATCGGGCTATGGCAGTCCATCGGCCTGATCATCGCGACCGGACTCTATCTTGGGCAGGTCAGCAATTCGAATGCGCACGAATTGATCCACAAGGGAGCCCGCCCCCTGAACATGCTGGGCCGCTGGATCTATATCTCGCAGCTCTACGGCCACCATACATCTGCCCATGTGCTGATCCATCACCGACTGGTGGCGACCCCGGATGACCCCGCCACCGCACGCCTTGGCGAAGGCTATTGGTCCTATGTGCCACGCGCCTGGTTGGATGCCTTTCGCAAAGGGTATCGCGCGGAAAAGGCGCGACTTGACCGCGTGGGCCGCGGTCTGTGGCACAACCCTTATGTGACCTACGTCGCAGGCGGTCTGGGGTTCTGTGTCGCCGCAGCCCTGCTGGGCGGACCGCTGGGCCTGCTGACCTATCTCGTCATCGTTGTCTATGCGCAGGGCCAGCTGATGCTGTCGGACTACGTCCAGCACTACGGCCTGACCAGACGCATCATCAACGGCAAGCCAGAACCGGTCGGCCCCCAGCACAGCTGGGACGCACCGCAGTGGTTTTCCAGCGCGCTGATGCTGAACGCACCCCGCCACGCGGACCACCACGCCCATCCTGCCCGTCCGTTCCCGGAACTTCAGCTTCATGCGGATGCGCCCAGATTGCCCCGCAGCCTGCCCGCAATGGCAAGCCTTGCGCTGTTTCCGCCGCTATGGCGCCGCGTGATGGACCGCCGTGTCGCCCGCTTGACCGCATGAGAACCGCCGCAGCCATCTTGTGCATGCTGACGGCACCCGCGCTGGCCGATCCCATGACAGGCCCCGAATTCGACGCATATGCCACCGGCCGAACCCTGTCCTTTGCAGCCCCCGACGGCACGGTATTCGGCATCGAGGAATATCTGCCGGACCAGCGCGTGCGCTGGTCAGCGGCCCCCGGCACCTGCGTTGACGGCAGATGGTTCGCATCTGGCGGTGCCATCTGTTTCGTCTACGACGGTGACCCGATCCCGAAATGCTGGGATGTCACACTGACTGAAACAGGCCTGCGCGCGGTCTCTGCGCAATTCGGCACCGTGCTGGTCGAGGCGCAGGAAACCACGCTGTCCTGTCCCGGCCCGGATCTGCTGTCCTAGACAAGCGTGCCTTGCAGATCGTCACCGACCACCATCCGTCCGTCCGCGAATTCGATCTCAATCTCACGGGCCTTGGCGGCCGCCTGCGTGCTGGTCACCACCGCACCGTCTCCTCGGACCACGGCATAGCCCCGGCGCAGGGTCTCCTTGTAACCCACCGACTCGCGCACGCGGTCCAGCGCATCCAGGCGGGAGCGTCGCCGTTCCAGATCGCGTCCTGCCCGGTCCGACAAACGCCCCAGGACATGCACCAGACGATCCTGTGCCCGCCCCATGTCCGGTGCGGCCAATCGGGCGGCCAGCGCATCTAGCCTGCGCCGCTGTTCCGCCACGCCGCGCGCCAGCAGGGCAGGCCGCAGGGCCGCATCGGCCAGTTGCACCCGCTTCTTGTTCGCCGCAGCCCGCAGCGCACCGGGCAATCGCTCGCCCAGATAATCCAGCCGTTGTCGCGGCCCCTGCAACAGCGCTTCGGGTTGTGGCAATCCACGCCCCAGATCGCGCAGACGCTGATCGCGCTGCACTAATCCGGTGCTGACGGCTCGGCTGATCCGCGCGCCCATCTGGTCCAGTCCGGCCTTCAGCTCCATGCGCACGGGCACCGCGATTTCCGCCGCCGCCGTCGGCGTGGGCGCACGTCTGTCCGATACATAGTCGATCAAGGTGGTGTCGGTCTCGTGCCCCACGGCGCTGATCAGCGGAATGGCACTGTCGGCCGCAGCGCGCGCGACGATTTCCTCGTTGAACCCCCACAGATCCTCGATTGACCCGCCACCGCGGGCCACGATGATCAGATCAGGCCGGGGCAAGGCACCGCCCGGCGTCAGCGCATTGAACCCCCTGATCGCCTGCGCGACCTCGGGGGCGCATTTCGCACCCTGCACGGCGACGGGCCAGACCAGCACCTTGCGCGGGAACCGATCCCGCAGGCGGTGCAGGATGTCGCGGATCACCGCACCACTGGGCGAGGTCACGACACCGATAATCTCTGGCAGAAACGGCAAGGCCTGCTTGCGCGCGGAATCGAACAGCCCCTCGGCCTGCAACGCTGCCTTGCGCTTTTCCAGCATCGCCATCAGTGCGCCGGCACCCGCAGGCGTCATGTCCTCGATGATGATCTGGTATTTCGACTGGCCGGGAAATGTCGTCAGCTTGCCCGTGGCGATGACCTCCATCCCCTCTTCGGGCTGCTGGACCAGCGCATTGGCCCGTCCTTTCCAGATGATACCCGACAGCACCGACCGATCATCCTTGAGGTCCAAGTAGACATGCCCGGACCGTGGTCGGGACACACGCCCGACCTCTCCGCGCACGCGCACGTGCCCGAATTCACCCTCGATCGTCTTTTTGACGGCGCCCGAAATATCGGACACCGTGAATTCGGGGGTATTGCCACCGGGGCCGTCGTCTTCGAACAGATCCATCGTTGCTGCCTTGTGATCATGTGACCCACACCCTAAAACGCGGAGCATCAAAGGCCAAGCGGGGGCGCGCAATGAACATTCTGATCCTGGGCAGTGGTGGGCGTGAACACAGCCTCGCATGGGCCATCAAACAGAATCCGAAATGCGACCGCCTGATCGTGGCACCCGGCAACGCAGGCGTAGCGCAGCTTGCCGAATGCGCGGCAATCGACATTCTCGATGGTCCAGCCGTTGCGACATTTGCCGCCGAACAATCCATCGACTTCATCGTGATCGGGCCAGAGGCACCACTGGCAGCCGGTGTGGCGGACGATCTGCGCGCCGCCGGATTTACAGTTTTCGGACCATCCGCCGCTGCAGCCCGCCTGGAATCGTCCAAATCCTTTACAAAAGCGATCTGCGATGCCTGCAACGCACCCACCGCAGCCTATGCGCATTTCACACACGCCGACGACGCCAAGGACTACGTCCGCACCCGCCCGGCACCGATCGTCATCAAGGCAGATGGCCTTGCCGCAGGCAAAGGTGTTGTCGTCGCCGAGACAACGGAACAGGCACTTGCCGCCATCGACGACATGATGGGCGGCCAGTTCGGTGACGCAGGCGCCGAGGTGGTGGTCGAGGATTTCCTGACCGGCGAAGAGGCCTCATTCTTTGTTCTCGTGGACGGGACGACAGTGCTGCCGATCGGCACCGCACAGGACCACAAACGCGCCTTTGACGGTGACACCGGACCCAATACCGGCGGCATGGGGGCCTATTCTCCTGCCCCCGTGATGACCGAGGCCGTCACGCAAAAGGCACTGGACGAAATCGTGCGCCCGACCATGCGGGAAATGGCCCAGCGCGGCACGCCGTTCAACGGGGTGCTCTTTGTCGGTCTGATGATCGACGCAGGCCAACCCAGCCTCGTCGAATTCAATGTCCGCTTCGGCGACCCGGAATGCCAGGGGCTGATGATGCGCCTGGGTGGCCAGGTCCTCGACCTGCTCCAGGCCTGTGCCGAAGGCCGCCTAGACACGCAGCAGGTCCATTGGGCCGACGATCATGCCCTCAGCGTCGTCATGGCGGCAAACGGCTATCCCGGCGACTATGAAAAGGGCAGCGTGATCGCAGCCCTCGACTCCCTGCCAGAGGACAGCTTTCACATGGCCTTTCATGCAGGGACGGCCCGACGTGACGGGCAGACGATTGCCACCGGTGGACGCGTTCTGGCCCTCACGGCACGCGGCGACACATTGCAACAGGCCCGCGACCGCGCCTACGCCATGGTCGATGCCGTCGACTGGCCGCAGGGGTTTTGCCGTCGCGACATTGGCTGGCGCGCGCTCTGAACCGCCGCCTTTAATTCAGGCACCTGCCCGCGCATCATCTTGCCGGAAATACTCCCGCCGGAGGCACCTGCCCCTGCAACCGGCACGACGCCCAGCGACAATGTAATGCCCGCTCAAGCGCCCGGCGATTTTCGCAGAAAATCGCGCCAGACATGGAAAAGGCCGCGTCCTCCCAAACGCGGCCTTCCCCCTCCCCCGGTGTGACGGGCTGTTACGCCGCGCGCCCCACCAGAACCGATCCGATCTCTTCTGCGGCAGCCTTTTCGTCGTTGCCGGCGACAACCGCGATCTCGCGCGTCAGTCGCTCCAGTGCAGCCTCATAGAGCTGTCGTTCGGAATAGCTTTGCTCGCGCTGATCATCCGCACGATGCAGATCACGCACCACTTCGGCAATAGCGATCAGGTCGCCCGAGTTGATTTTTTGCTCGTACTCCTGGGCGCGCCGTGACCACATCGCCTTCTTGACCTTGGCCTTGCCGCGCAGGGTCTTCATCGCGTTGCTGACAACCTCTGGCGTGGACAGCGGACGCATGCCCACTTCCGTCGCCTTGTGGGTTGGGACACGCAGCGTCATCTTGTCCTTTTCAAAGGCGATGACGAACAGTTCCAACTCGAATCCCGCAACTTCCTGCGTCTCGACGTTCACGATCTTGCCGACGCCATGCGCCGGGTAGACGACGAAATCGTTAGGCTGGAAATCTTTCTTCTTCTTGCTCATGGCAGTCCTTTCCATGACCCGACGCAAACATCCCCGTCGGAAATTCCGGCGGGGCCATGCGGATAAAATGTCGGATCAAAACAGTAGCATTGTAGTGATCATACCATAAAAAAGGCCCCAGCGAAAGCGGGGCCTTTTGGACGATTATTCCCATGAAAACATGGGGTCGCAATGCGAATCAGTCGCGAATCATCCGCCTTCGCC
This sequence comes from Loktanella sp. DSM 29012, assembly GCF_900110705.1. Classification (GTDB taxonomy): domain Bacteria; phylum Pseudomonadota; class Alphaproteobacteria; order Rhodobacterales; family Rhodobacteraceae; genus Loktanella; species Loktanella gaetbuli. The sequence goes on from NZ_FOEJ01000005.1 coordinate 182,091, forward strand.
GGCAGCCTCGGAAAACAGTTCCATCTTGCCGTCCTTGCCGTCCATCTCCTCGGCACCCGGCAGCGGGTCCTTCTTGGTGATGATGACCGGCCACAGCTCGGAATACTTGCGGTTGAACTCGACCCACTTTTCCATGTCCGGCTCGGTATCGGGGCGGATGGCGTCGGCGGGGCATTCGGGTTCGCAGACACCGCAGTCGATGCATTCATCGGGATGGATCACCAGCATGTTCTCGCCCTCGTAGAAACAATCGACAGGGCACACCTCGACGCAATCGGTGTATTTGCAGGCAATGCAGTTGTCATTGACGATATAGGTCATGCGGTATCACTCAGAATTTGGTTGAAAACTCACTAGGACAGTCGGTTTGGTCATTCAAGCGGGAATGGCCCCTTGGTCGTCATGTCGCGGCGGTCCTTGCCGGTCGGGCGTCCCTTGCCTTCGTATTTCGGGGCGGGCGGACGGGCAACACGTTCGGGCGACATGTCGTCATACAGCGCCTGCGCCTCCGGTGCCGGACCGCGCCTGATACCGCAACCCAGGATTTTCACGACCCGGACCGCATCATCCTGCACGAAGGTCAGCACGTTTCCGGGGCCCACATTGCGGGCTGGTTTCGACACGGGCGTGCCGTCGACCCGCACCTTGCCCCCCGACACGACCCCGGCGGCCAGGCTGCGCGATTTGAAAAACCGCGCATGCCATAGCCATTTATCAAGCCGGATCGTATCGCCGGGCGCGCTCACTCAGGCTTGAACCCCGAAAGCGCTGCAGCAAAGGGATTGTCCGGGTCGATCTTCTTTTCGGGACGCTTGGGTTTTGCGGCAAAACTCTGCGGCTTGTCGGTTGGCGGCTTGCCCTTGCCTTTCGGCTTGCCCCGGCCCTTGCCGGCCGGTTTGTCGCCGCGCGGCCTGTCGCCTGCCGGCTTACCCTGCTGACGTGCCGCACGCCCACCCCAGGTAAAGGTGTAGAACGTTTCCATTTCCGGCGCTGCGGGTTCTGCGGGTTCCGCGGTCTCGACGATTCCGGTCGCGGCATCACCGATCGCATCGCCCTGTGGCGCGGCATCAGTCGCGGCAGTCTCGCCCTCGATCGCATCGGAGGTCGCATCCTTTGCAGGGTCTTCAGCCTTTGGTGCCTTGACCTTGGGACGTTCGCCCGGTTCCGCCTTGTAACCCAGACCCGTCATCAAGTTGGCAAACTGCACCAGCGTCATGCCGGTGATCGACAACATATCCGCCGTCGCCTCGAAACCGCCGCGCGAATCGCGGTCGCGCAGCATGTCGGCCAGCCGTTCCAGCATGTCGATGCGGATCGCACGTTCGCCCGCAGCGCGGTAACCCGCCATCGTGTAATAGCCCTGCGGCACACCCGCAGCCGCAGGCACGGTCACCAGACCCGGTGGCGGGCTTTCGGGGAATTCCGACAGATCGTTGTGCAGCGCCCACAGGACCAGACGCAGACGCGTCGGCGCGGGTTTCAGCAGCAGCGGCATGAAAATGGTAAATTGCCCGAACCGGATGCCATGCTTGCGCAACGCGCCGCGCGCGTCCTGATCCAGCGCCTTGACCTCGTCGGCGACCTCACCACGGGTGATGATCCCGAAATGTTCGACCAGACGGTAGGCAAAGCCCTTGGCCGCACCAGTCAGCGCCGCGTCATTCGCCAGCGTCAGCAGCGGTTCCATTGCCGCGGCCACCTTGCGGTCGATGAAATGCTGCAACCGGCGCTGCACCTTGGCGGCCACGTCCGGACCGGCCTCGTCATCGACGAACACGGTGACTGACGGTTTCAGCGGATCCGATCCCTTGGACAGCTTGCCCACGGCCTGATCGCCCCACATCAAACCACCCTGTTCGGTGAAATCGATCTCGGTGTCGGGTGCGTTGTAAAACCGGTCGGCACGCAGATGAAACTGCGGCGCAAGGGCGGCCACACTGGCCTGCCGCAGGGTTTTCGCCTCGTCGGGCGACCCTGCCTTGTCCATGCGAAACCGAAAGCCTTCCAGCTTGCCGATGAATTCGCCCTCTACCGTCACTTCGCCCTGGTCGTTCACGTCAGCCACAAGGCTCTCCTTTTGTTTGAGCCGGCGCAGCAAGACACTGGTGCGCCGGTCCACAAATCTTTGCGTCAGCGCGCCATGCAGCGCATCCGACAGTCGGTCTTCTACAGCGCGGGTTGCATCGCGCCAATGGTTTTCATCCCGCAGCCAGCCCTTGCGTTGCGCCACATAGGTCCATGTGCGGATATACGCCAGCCGTTTGGACAGCGTGTCGATATCTCCGTCATCCCGGTCGATCCGCGCAACCTGTAGCGCGAACCAGTTCTCGTCCACATGCCCGCTTTGATGCAGGTCGGTGAAAATCCGCGTCAGCAGGCTGGCATGTTCACCGCGACTGATCCCGCGAAAATCGGGAATCCGGCACACATCCCACAACAACCGCACGGACGGGCCGTCATGCGCGCGCGCTGTGATCAGGCTGTCCTCGCTCAGCGCACGCAACGCCGCCAGGTCGTCGCTTTCGCGGACGCGGGTCAGCCAATCGTCCTGGGTATGTTTTTCCAGCGTTTGCAGCAGCCGCTTGACCGACCCGAATTGCAGGTCACTGTTGCGCCACATCAGCTTTTTGACAGGCTGGAACCGATGCGTCGTGATCTGCTCGATCGTGCCGTCATCCAATTCTGACGCCTCGCCCGTCACCCCGAATGTGCCGCTGGCCGTATGACGCCCGGCACGCCCGGCAATCTGCGCCAGCTCCTCTGGCCGCAATTCCCGCATCCGCGTGCCATCGAATTTCGACGTCGCCGAAAAGGCCACGTGTTTGACGTCCAGGTTCAGCCCCATCCCGATGGCATCGGTCGCCACCAGGTAATCGACATCACCGTTTTGATACATCTCGACCTGCGCGTTGCGGGTGCGGGGCGACAGCGCCCCCATGACGACGGCAGCGCCACCCTTCTGGCGGCGCAGCAGTTCGGCAATCGCATAGACATTTTCAACCGAAAACCCGACGATGGCCGACCGTGCAGGCATCCGGCTTAGCTTTTTCGAACCTGTGTGGGTCAGCGTGCTGAACCGCTCTCGGTGAACGAATTCGACGCCGGGCACCAGCGCGTTGATCGCACCCCGGATCGTTTCCGCCCCCATGAACAGGGTTTCCTTCAGCCCGCGCGCATGCAGCAGACGGTCGGTAAAGATGTGGCCCCGTTCGGGATCGGCACAAAGCTGGATTTCATCGACGGCCAGAAAATCGCAGCCCATGCCCGTGGGCATCGCCTCGACCGTGCAGACCCAATAGGCCGCCCGCGGCGGCACGATGCGTTCCTCGCCCGTGACCAACGCCACGACCCCCGGCCCGCGCGCGCGCACCAATCTGTCATAGACCTCGCGCGCCAGCAGACGCAGCGGCAGACCGATCACACCCGTCCGGTGCCCCAGCATCCGGTCAATCGCGAGATGCGTCTTGCCGGTGTTCGTCGGCCCCAAAACGGCCGTGATACGTGAGGGTTGCATGATCGTCCCCGCAGGGGCGGCGCGTCACAGCGACGTGCCATCCAGTTCGACTGACAGACGGTCAATTGCCATGTCGACCCCGTCGATATGCTGGGCAATGTCACGGATTCGCTGATAGACCTCAAGCGCCTCTTGCGGACGGTCCAATTGTTGCAAGATCACCGCCAGCCCGCGCATTGCGTTGAAATGCCGCGGGTTCAGTTCCAGCGCGGTCCGCAGATCATCCAGCGCCAGTCCGATCTGTTCCTGCGCATAGAACGCCGAGGCCCGCAGGCTGTAACCCTGGGCAAAATCGGGGGCATGGTCGATCAACGCACTCAGGTGATCGACGGCCAGCGCAGGGTTGCCATCCGCCAGCGCATCCTCGCCCCGGCGCAGCAACAGATCCATGGCAGGCGACCCGCTGCGCGACCATTGCGTCTCGATCTGTCCGCGAATGCCCTCCGCCTCGGACGGGTCGGCCTGTGCCAGCCGGTCGAACAATGAATCAAGCTCGGCCGTCTGGGCCGCGGCAACACCGCACCACAAGAGTGTCGCAACGACAGAGTTGAAGAAGAGATGATGTATCGACATACCGTCACTGTAGTTTAAAACCAGCCCGATACCAGTGGGCGCAGGCATCCAGCCCCCAAACCGAGGACACATTCCCATGAGCGATATCGTCTCTGCCGCCGTCACCCAGTTGAACGCCAAGATGGATGGCGAATCCTTTGACGGCACCGCCAAGTTCGTGATCGAGGGCGAAGGTGCCCTGATGATCGCAGGCACCGATGTCACTGCCTGCGCCGACGACGCAGAGGCCGACGTGACGCTGACTGCCAGCCGCGACACCTTCGAGGGCATCATGACCGGCGACGAGAACCCCACGGCGGCCTTCATGACCGGCAAGCTGACCATCGACGGCGACATGGGCAAGGCCATGGCGCTGGCCGGGGTGATTTCCTGATCCGATGAGATACGCGCCGCTCCATTCCGATCTTGCCGACGGCCCGGACGCCGGGGCGGCGCATTGGCTGAAAACCACCGACAACAAACAGATCCGCGTGGGCCACTGGGTGAGCGACGCGGATCGCGGCACCGTGCTGCTGTTTCCGGGCCGCACGGAATACATCGAAAAATACGGTCGCGCCGCGCGCGACCTGCGTGACCGCGGTTATGCCACATTGGTGGTGGACTGGCGCGGTCAGGGGTTGGCAGACCGGCTGACCCCCCATCGCGCCACAGGTCACGTCGACCTGTTTTCCGACTATCAAAAGGACGTGGCCGCCATGCTGACCCATGCGCGCGACCTCGGCCTGCCCAAACCGTTCTATCTGATCGCGCATTCCATGGGCGGTGCGATCGGCCTGCGCGCCCTGATCGAGGGTCTGCCGGTGCGCGCCGCGATGTTCAGCGCGCCGATGTGGGGCATCCAGATGAAACCCACGCTGCGCCCGTTCGCCTGGGGGCTGTCATCGCTGTCGCGCAAGATGAATTTCGACACTGCCATGGCGCCGGGCCAAAAGGTCGAGAATTATATCGAACGCATGGCCTTCGAGGCGAACGAACTGACGTCCGACCGCGAGATGTTCGACTACATGCTCAACCAGATCAGCGCTGAACCCGACCTGTCGCTAGGCGGTCCTTCCTTGCGCTGGCTGAACGAGGCGCTGACCGAATGCCGCAACCTTGCGCGGCTGACCTCGCCACGCACCCCCTGCGTGACCTTCCTCGGGACCGCCGAAACCATCGTCGATGCGCACCGTATCCGCGCGCGCATGGCCAAATGGCCCGGCGGCACGCTGGACATCATCGAGGCCGGCAAGCACGAGGTCATGATGGAGGACGCGGACACCCGCGCGCGCGTGTTCGACACCGCCTGCACGATGTTCGACGCCAACACCTGACGCAGGCTCTGCGGCAATGCCGCCCGCGCCGCATCATCTTGCCCCAAATACTCCCGCCGGAGGCACCCGCCCTCACAGGCCCGCGTGTCCGCCTGTCAGGATAAAATCCGGCTGCCATCTCGTCACCCGGACATGCGGCCCTAACTGATCGCCATGGCTGACGTACTGACCTTTACCGACCGGGGTATCTATTGCCCGGCGGGTGATTTCTACATCGATCCGTGGCGACCCGTGGACCGGGCGCTGATCACGCATGGCCACGCGGATCATTCGCGCTGGGGCATGCGCTCTTACCTCGCGACCGAGGCGGCGGCACCCGTCATCCGCCACCGTCTGGGCGACATCACGCTCAATACCATCCGCTACGGCGAAACGCGCCAGATCGGCAGTGCGACCGTGTCTTTCCATCCCGCAGGCCATGTGCCCGGCTCTGCGCAGATCCGGGTGGCGGTCGGCGGTCAGGTCTGGGTCGCCTCGGGGGATTATAAAACCGTGGCCGACGGGCTGTCCGAACCGTTTGAACCCGTCCAATGCGACGCCTTCATCACGGAATGCACCTTTGGCCTGCCCGTGTTCAAATGGACAGCCGAGGATGTGCTGGCCCGCCAGATGAACGACTGGTGGGCCGCCAATGCCGCCGCCGGACGCACATCGATCCTTGGGGCCTATGCCTTGGGCAAGGCGCAGCGCCTGCTGACAACGGTGGACGCGCAGATCGGGCCGATCCTGACCCACGGTGCGGTCGAAAACACCAACGCCGTGCTGCGTGCCCAGGGGATCAACCTGCCCGATACGATCCGCGTGACACCCGATCTGAAAATCGCCGACCACCCCGGTGCCCTGGTCATCGCCACGCCCAGCGCCATGGGCGGCACATGGGGCCGTCGTTTCGGCCCGTCCTCCAGCGCCTTTGCCTCGGGCTGGATGGCGTTGCGCGGGGTGCGCCGCAGACGCGCCGGCGACCGCGGCTTTATCGTCTCCGACCATGCCGATTGGGCCGGCCTGAATGCCGCGATCAAGGAAACCGGTGCCACACGCATCTTCACCACCCATGGCTACACCTCCGCGTTCCAGAAATACCTGTCCGAACAGGGCTATGACGCCCATGTCGTCAGCACCGAATATGAGGGCGAAAGCCTAGATGGTGGCGACGAACCGGTGGTCGAGGACGCATGAAGGACTTTGCCGCCCTCTTTACCCGCGTGGACGAGACGACCAAGACCACGGTCAAGGTCGCAGCCCTTGCCGATTATTTCCGCACGGCCCCGGATGACGACAAACTCTGGACCATCGCCTTGTTTTCGGGCCGCCGTCCCAAACGCCTGATCACAGCCGCACGCCTGCGCGAATGGGCCGCCGAACGCGCAAACCTGCCGCTTTGGCTGTTCGAGGAATCCTATTCCATCGTCGGTGATCTGGCCGAAACCATCGCCCTGATCCTGCCCGATCCGTCCAGCACCGCCGACCATAGCCTGACCCATTGGATCAACGAACTCGCCCGCCTGTCCAGCTTGGACGATGACGCCCGCAAGGCTGGTATCCTTGCCGCCTGGGACAGCCTGCCCACAACCCAGCGGTTCTTGTTCACCAAACTGCTGACGGGTGGTTTCCGCATCGGGGTCAGCCAGAAACTGATGACCCGCGCCCTGGCACAGGCCACGGGCCAGGACGAGGCGGAACTCACGCACAAGCTGATGGGCAACTGGACGCCGCAAACCACCACATGGCACAACCTGATCGAGGCGCATGACCCCACCGCCGATCTCTCACGCCCCTATCCGTTCTACCTCGCCTACGGGCTCGAGGATCTAGACGACCTCGGTCCCGCATCCGACTGGAACGCGGAATGGAAATGGGACGGCATCCGGGGGCAATTCATCGTCCGCGCGGGCGACCATCACCTGTGGTCGCGCGGCGAGGATCTGATGACCGACCGTTTTCCCGAACTCGCCCAGCTCAAGGATTATCTGCCCGACGGCACCGTCATCGACGGCGAGGTGCTGGCCTTTCGTAACGAGGCCCCCCTGTCGTTCAACGCCCTGCAATCGCGCATCGGGCGCAAGACTGTCCCGAAAAAGCTGCTGACCGAGGCCCCCGTGATCCTGATGGCCTATGATCTGCTCGAGGACGCAGGCACCGACATCCGGGCGCAGCCCTTTGCCGACCGCCGCGCGCTGCTGGCCCAGATCGTTGATGCCGTGCCGGACAGCGCGCCGCTGCGCCTGTCCCCCGCCGTCGATTTCGCCGACTGGAAGACGCTGACCGCCCTGCGCGAAACCTCCCGCGACCGCAACGCCGAAGGCTTCATGCTTAAACGTCTGGACAGCCCCTATCTGTCAGGCCGCAAGAAAGGCGACTGGTGGAAATGGAAGGTCGACCCCCTGACCATCGACGCCGTGATGATCTACGCGCAGGCCGGTTCGGGGCGCCGTGCCAACCTGTTCACCGATTACACTTTTGCCGTTTGGCAAGGAAATGATCTGGTTCCGTTCACCAAGGCGTATTCCGGCCTAACCGACGCAGAGTTTCGGCAGATCACCGCTTGGGTGCGGAAAAACACGCTTCAAAAATTCGGGCCGGTCCGGCAGGTAAAACCCGAGCACGTGTTCGAACTGGCGTTCGAGGGCATTCAGGCCAGCCCGCGTCACAAATCCGGCGTGGCGCTGCGATTCCCACGGATGCTGCGCTGGCGGCACGACAAACCCACGTCCGAGGCGAACACCCTCGACGATTTGAAAGAGATGCTGGACACCTACGGATGATGCATGCGTAAATTTTTGATCCGCGTGGTGGGAACGGTCCTGTTCGCGCTGTGCGCAGCCACGTTTCTGCCGTTGCTGACATTCGATACATGGTGGATCCGCTTTCTGGATTTCCCGCGCCTGCAATTCCTCGCCGGTCTGCTGATCAGCCTGGCCCTGTTCGTGACACTGCGCCGCGCCCAACCATCCTGGGGCACGATCCTGACGCTCGCCGGAATCGCAGCCATCGGCCTGCAGGTTGCAAAGCTATGGCCCTATCAGCCCTTGGCCTCGAAAATGGTGGCCAGCGTCTTGCGTTGCGATGCCGATGACCGCCTGCGCGTGCTGGTGACCAACGTGCAGGTGTCCAATCGCAACGACGAAAGCGTGCTGGATATGGTGCGCAGTCAGGACCCCGATGTGCTGGTGGTGCTGGAAACCTCCCCTTGGTGGGACAACGCGCTGGCACCGCTGGATGATCAGTTCGACCATATCATGCGTGAACAGCCCGAGTCCGCCTACTACGGGATGCAAATCTACAGCCGCCACCCGTTTTCACAGGCAAACATGACCTACCCGATGGGCGTCGATACCCCCATGTTCGACGGACAGATTTTGCACCCGACCATGCCGGTCCACCTGCTGGGCGTGCACCCGCGCCCGCCGCACCAGACCAACGGCGGCCAGCCCTCTACCATGCGCGATGCAACCATCCTGCACGCCGCGATGCGCGCGCGCGAAACCAGCGCCGTCAGCGTGATCGCCGGCGATTTCAACCTCGCCCCGTGGGAAGATACCGCGCAGCGCGCGCTGCGGATCGGTGGCCTGCTGGACCCGCGTGCAGGACGCGGCCCAATGAACAGCTACATGGCTGACAGCGACCTGATGCGCTGGCCACTGGATCAGGTGCTGTGGCAAGCTGGTCCTGGCATGCTGGATATGACCGTGCTGCCATCCGTCGGATCAGACCATCATCCGGTGCGCGTCGATCTGTGCCTGTCACCGCTGGTGGACGCGCGCACCATCCCGCTGCAGGACGGCGATCTGGCCGCCGCACAGGACACATTCGACGCCGCCCGCGCCATCGCAAGCCCCGCCGATTAGGCCCCGGTGGGTTGAGTGCACCCGCCCGCAGTCCTATGTCTGTCGCAACAGAAAACAGGATAATCCCATGACCGATGACCGCACCTTTGACGCCGTGACAGAAACCGGCGGCAGCCCGATGGGCGACCTGCCCGAATGGGACCTGACGCACCTCTATCCGGCCACCGACAGTGCGGAAATCAAACGCGACCTCGACTGGCTCGAGGATGCCTGCACCCGCTTTGCCGCCGATTTCGAAGGCAAACTGGCCGACCTCGACGCCGCTGGCCTGCTCGAAGCCGTCCAGCGCGATGAGAAAATCAACGAAATCGCTGGCCGCATCATGTCCTACGCGGGCCTGCGGTATTACCAGATCACCACCGACAACGATCGCGCCAAATTCATGGCCGACATGCAGGACCGGATCACGACCTATACCACGCCGCTGGTGTTTTATGGTCTGGAATTCAACCGCCTGCCCGACGACCACCTCGACACGCTGCTGGCCCAGAACGAAGAGCTGCGCCGCTACAAGCCCGTGTTCGACCGGATGCGCGCCATGCGGCCGCACCAATTGTCGGACGAGCTGGAAAAATTCCTGCACGACCAATCCACCGTCGGTGCCGCCGCCTGGAACCGTCTGTTTGACGAAACAATGGCCGCGCTGACCTTTGTCGTGGACGCCGAAGAACTGAGCCTTGAATCAACGCTGAACCTGCTGACCGACAGCGACCGGTCCAAGCGTGAAGCCGCAGCCATGGCGCTGTCGGATGTTTTCGCGCAGAACGTCAAACTCTTTGCCCGCATCCACAACACGCTGGCCAAGGAAAAGGAAATCGAGGACCGCTGGCGCAAGATGCCGACCCCGCAAACGGGCCGCCACCTGTCCAACCACGTCGAACCAGAGGTGGTCGAGGCGCTGCGCAACGCCGTCGTCGCGGCCTACCCGCGCCTGTCGCACCGGTATTACGCGCTCAAAGCGAAATGGCTGGGGCTCGAGCGGATGGAAACATGGGATCGCAATGCCCCGCTCCCGCGTGAGGACGAACGCCTTGTAGGCTGGGACGAGGCACAGCAGACCGTGCTGGACGCATACGCCGGGTTTTCGCCTGACATGGCCGACCTTGCGAAACCGTTCTTTACCGAAGGCTGGATCGACGCCGCCGTCAAACCGGGCAAGGCCCCCGGCGCATTCGCCCACCCGACCGTCACCACGGTGCATCCTTATGTGATGCTGAACTATCTGGGCAAACCGCGCGACGTGATGACGCTGGCCCACGAGTTGGGTCACGGCGTCCACCAGCGTCTCGCCGCAGATCAGGGCGAACTGCTTTCATCCACCCCGCTGACCTTGGCCGAAACCGCCTCCGTCTTCGGCGAAATGCTGACCTTCCGCAAGCTACTGGACGCGGCCAAGACCCCGGCCGAACGCAAGGTGCTTCTGGCAGGCAAGGTCGAAGACATGATCAACACAGTCGTGCGCCAGATCGCGTTCTACGATTTTGAGTGCAAACTCCACGCCGCCCGCGCCGGTGGAGAACTGACCCCCGATGACATCAACGCACTTTGGATGTCCGTTCAGGCCGAATCCCTCGGCCCTGTTTTCGACTTCCACGACGGATACGAGACCTTCTGGTCCTACATCCCCCACTTCGTCCACTCGCCGTTTTACGTCTACGCCTACGCGTTCGGCGACGGCCTCGTGAACGCGCTTTACGCGGTCTACGAAGAGGGCGACCCCGACTTCCAGTCCAAGTATTTCGACATGCTCAAGGCGGGCGGATCAAAGCATCACAAGGAACTGCTGGAACCATTCGGCCTCGACGCCTCGGATCCTGCATTCTGGGACAAGGGCTTGTCGATGATCGAAGGCATGATCGACGAACTCGAAGCGATGGAGGACGCGTGACCAGCGTCACCCTCGCCCCATATACCAGTGACCAGCGCGACGCCCTTTGCGCTCTGGCGGTCGGCCCCGAGCAGGAACGGTTTTCCAGTCAGCCAAGGCTTCTGCTGAATAGCTCGCAAGACGGGGTCGACGTGCATCTGATCTACGTCGACGCCACGCTCGTGGGCATGTTTCGCATTGATCGCGATTTTTCGCGCGAACACCCGCAGGTGCCATCAGGCGCCTGTGGATTGCGCAGCATGATCGTCGATCAACGCCATCAGGGGCGCGGCATCGGCACCGCCATGATCCGGGCATTGCCCGCCTATATGGCGCAACGCTATCCGCAGGCCACGCAGATTTACCTTACGGTCAACCTGCGCAATCCCGGCGCGCGGCGCAGCTACCTGAACGGTGGTTTCACCGATACCGGCGAACACTACATGGGCGGTGACGCAGGTCCGCAGCACATCCTGCGCATGGGCCTTTAGCCGGTCATATCACGGATCACGGCAGCGACTGATGTGGCCTCTGCGTCCTCTTGCCGAGCCAGCGCCGGAGTCTGCCGCGACCAACTGCCCGTTTCTGCCAGATGCAACATGAAATGCGCCACATCCGCCATGCGCGTGCGCACCAGATGTTGCGGGATCACATCCGGCGTCACCACGTAATCCGCCGTCAGATCGCCCTGCATCAACCAGCCGGGACGCACGGCCGTCCAATCCACGCGCGATGCGCGCAATTGCGCCTCCATCTCGCCCATCTGGTCCAGCACGTTGTGCAGCGCCGTCATGACCGGCACCTTGAAATAGATCGGCCCGCGGTTCTTGGCTTCGACAAAACTGGCTGAAATCACGGCCAGACGGTCGACCTCGGCGGCGTGCATGCCGGCCAGAATATTACTGGTGCCGCGCGTGTACAGTGGTGGCGGGTCCAGCAGGACCTTTGGCGAATTGCCCACCCCCAGACAGGACAGAACCGCGTCACTTCCCGCAAAGGCGCTGGACAGATCGTCCTCCAGCACGTCGGCCTCAATACAGGTCAGCCCCTTGCGCGCGGGCATGTCGGCGCAATCCAGCTCGATCGCGGTCACCGCGTGGCCCTTGTCCAGCGCCTGATCCAGCAAATGCTGCCCCACCGCGCCCTTGGCACCCAATACTGCCAGCTTCATTCATCGGCCCCCATGTTGTTCACCGGGGCCAACACCTGTGACCCTCAGGGGTTCCTTGCCTTGTCGAACACCATGTCCATCATCGCCTGCGTGCCACGACTGAATTCCAGCGGGCAGGCATAATCCGCAACCCCGCGCGCCGCCGCGCCAAAGGCTTCGACCTGCAACACATAATGGTTGGCGGCAGGCCAGCGTTCGACCTGCCGCACTCCGTTCCCCGTCTCCAGCGTCAGCTGCGCCACGTCATAGAGGTTGGCATTGAACGGCGCGGTCAGCGTCAGATGCCCTGCATCCCCGTGAAAGGTGATGGACTGGCGCGGCTGCATCCGCATCGACACCACAGCACCGTAGGTAAAGTCGCCGAAATCCGCAGCCACTTGGGCAAACACGTCGACCCCATTCTCGAATCGCACATCGGCATAGGTCACTCGCTGACAATCGGCCCCGGTCACGAACCGCGCCGCACCAAAGGTATAAACCCCGATATCCGGCAACCCGCCGCCACCGGTTTCGGGGCGGTTGCGGATGTTGTCGACCGCACCTGCGTTGTTGTAGCTGAAAACCGCATCCACATGGGCCAGCTTGCCAATCGCGCCGTCCTGCACCAGCTCGCGGGCGCGCTGGAACTGGGGATGATGCACGATCATGAACGCCTCTGCCGCCAGCTTGCCCGCCTTGTCACCCGCCGCAATCACACGGTCGATTTCGTCGGCCTTCAGCGCGATTGGCTTTTCGCACAGCACATGCTTGCCCGCCTCCAGCGCCTTGATCGTCCAGTCCACGTGCAGATGGTTCGGCAGCGGCACATAGACCGCATCGATGTCGGGATCCGCCAACAGGGCGTCATAATCGTCAAAGACTCGCATTCCTGGCGCAAAGGCACTGAACCCTGCCGCCTTGGCCGGGTCAGAGGTCGCGATCGCCACCAGTTCCGCGCCTTTTGCCGCATGAATGGCAGGTGCCATCCACTCCCGCGCAAATTTCGCAGCCCCCAATATTCCCCAACGCATCGCGCATCCTCCGCATCATCTTGCAAAAAATACTCCCGTCGGAGGCATCCGACGGGAGTAACTCTTAACCGACCCTAGCGAGGGGATCACACGTCCTCAAGCATCCCGCGTTCGGCCGCCAGTTCGCGCATGCGCTTTTGCAGCTTTTCAAAGGCCCGAACCTCGATCTGGCGAATCCGTTCGCGGCTGACGTCATACTGGCTGGACAGGTCTTCCAGCGTTATGGTCTCGTCGTTCAGGCGACGCTGCATCAGAATGTCCTTTTCGCGGTCGTTCAGGACCTGCATCGCCTCGGCCAGCATCTCGCGGCGGCTTTCCAGCTCGTCACGTTCCGCATAATCGCCGGCCTGATCCGCGTCCTCGTCTTCCAGCCAGTCCTGCCATTGCATCGTGCCCTCGCCCTCGGACCCGACGGTGGCGTTCAGGGATGCATCGCCACCGGACATGCGGCGGTTCATCGACACGACCTCGTCCTCGGTCACACCCAGATCGGTCGCGATCCGCTTGACGTTCTCGGGGCGCAGGTCGCCGTCTTCCAGTGCGCCGATACGCGATTTCGCCTTGCGCAGGTTGAAAAACAGCTTCTTTTGCGCCGAGGTCGTGCCCAGTTTCACCATCGACCACGACCGCAGGACGTATTCCTGAATGGCCGCGCGGATCCACCACATGGCATAGGTCGCAAGGCGAAACCCTTTTTCAGGATCAAATTTCTTGACCGCCTGCATCAGGCCCACGTTCGCCTCGGAAATCACCTCGGCCTGCGGCAGGCCATAGCCGCGATAGCCCATGGCGATCTTGGCGGCGAGGCGCAGGTGGCTGGTCACCATCTTGTGTGCCGCTTCCGTATCGCCATCTTCGGCCCAACGCTTGGCCAGCATGTATTCTTCTTCGGGTTCCAGCATCGGAAACTTGCGGATTTCCTGCATGTAGCGGTTCAAGCCCTGCTCTGGGCTCGGTGCCGGTAGGTTCTTGTAATCGCTCATTTTGACTTCCCCTGGATGGCCAATGTATCAGGCCTTAACATGGATATGGGTTGCACGGCTTGGTGTTGCAATCTCATGCGCTTCATAAACCTAACATTTTCTAGCCCGCCCGGTTCCCGTCGCATAGCTGCAAAAATGCACAGTTCAGCCGCGATGATCCAGATTATTCACAAGTTCGATCATATCCTGGGGCAGCGGAGCCTCGAACGCCAGCGCATCGCCGCTGACGGGATGAACAAAGCCCAGGGTCGCGGCATGCAGCGCTTGCCGGGGGAAATTGCGCGCCGCGGCGACACCGGCCTCGCCCACCGACTTGGCCGACAGTTTCTGCCGGCCACCATAGGTCGGATCACCGATCAACCCGTGGCCGCAATGGGCCATATGCACCCTGATCTGGTGGGTGCGGCCCGTTTCCAGCCAGCATTCGATCAGCGCCGCCGCAGCGGGGGTTCCCAGCGGTTGCACGATCCGTGCCCGCGTCACCGCATGGCGCCCCGTGCTGAACGACACCGCTTGCCGCTGGCGGTCAGTCTTGTGCCGTCCCAGGAACGTTTGCACCTTGAGGATATTCGCCGCCTCGAAACTGGTGCCTTTGACCCCGCGCAGGCGCGGATCGCTGGCATCGGGCACCCCGAAACAGACGGCCAGATAGCGCCTCTCCACCGTGTGGGCCGCAAATTGCGCCGCCAACCCCTGATGCGCCTTGTCGGATTTCGCGACCACCAGCAGGCCGCTGGTGTCCTTGTCGATGCGGTGCACGATGCCGGGACGCCTCATGCCGCCGACGCCGGACAGATCATCGCCGCAGTGATGGATCAGCGCATTGACCAGGGTGCCGTCGGGGCTGCCGGGGGCCGGATGCACCACCATGCCCGCAGGCTTGTTCAGCACGATCAGGTCCGCGTCCTCGAACACCACATCCAGCGCGATGTCCTGTGCGGTGATATGGCTCTCGCTGACGACGGGCGTCGTCACGACGATCTCTGCACCCTCTGACAGGCGCTGGCGCGGGTTTGTCTCGACCACGCCATTCACGGTCACGGCCCCTTCGGCGATCAGCGCCCCCAGGCGCGAGCGCGACAGCGTCGCGTCCTGCGGCACATCGCGGGCCAGTGCCTTGTCCATCCGCGCGGGCGGATCGGGCTGGATGGTAAAGCGAACGGTGGTGTCTGACATCGGGCGTCTCCTTGGTGCCGCGCTTAGCGCCCCGCGCGCCGCTTGTCACGGCTGGACGACGGCCGCGGTCCACTCCGTCAGGAACTTCTGGCGCATCATCGGGTCGACATAGACCAGCAGGCCGGGGTCCAGCCGGATCGGACGCAACTGCGGTGCTGCGGTGATCGTCGTATCAGACACCGGCGGCAAACCTGCGTCAGCCAGCAGCGCCTGACCCTGTGGTGACAGCAGGAACGACAGGAACCCGGCACCGGCGGCAGGGTCCGTGCTGGTCACCGGCACCAGCGCCGTGCGCAGCAGGACATGGGTGAAATCGGCAGGCTGGATGACCACCATGCCCGGATCGGGCCGCGCCGCGGCATAGGACCCCAGCACATTATAGGCCAGCGCCAGCCGCCCCGATTGCACATCGTCGATCATCGCCGCACTGG
The DNA here is from genome assembly GCF_900110705.1 of Loktanella sp. DSM 29012. Taxonomy (GTDB): domain Bacteria; phylum Pseudomonadota; class Alphaproteobacteria; order Rhodobacterales; family Rhodobacteraceae; genus Loktanella; species Loktanella gaetbuli. The sequence goes on from NZ_FOEJ01000005.1 coordinate 197,974, forward strand.
CGGTATACAGCTGCGGGTGCAGACTGCCCGCGACCTCTGACAGTCGCCAGGCACTGTCGGACTGCCGCGCATCCTGCGTGGCAAACAGATAGCCAGCCCCGGACCCGGCGGGATCATAGGTGCCGATGCGCCCGGCAAACCGTTCGGCATTGTCACGCAGCAGCGCCACCAGATCGGCCCGGCTTTGGGGTAGCGGCAGGCCCGCAAAATCGGCCCGCCGTGCGATCATCACCACCGGTTCCTGCGCCACGGCGAACAGGCGGTCGCGCCAGCGCGCCCAGTCCGGCAACACGCCACCGCCGTCAAATGCCCGCGCCGCACCGTCGTTGGCCAGCTTCATCTGCAGATCCATCGCCGATGAAATCACCAGATCGAATGCCGCGCCGTCGCCCGCGATTGCGGCATAGACCTGCTGGCTGTTGGCCACCGTATAACGTACGGTCAAATCAGGCCGCGTTTCCAGATAGCCCGCGATGACCGGGGCGAAAACCGCGGCATCCGTCGTCGACAGCACCGACACGACCTGCGCGCCCGCGCCAAAGGTCGCGACCTCCTCGATCTCGAACGCCAGCGCAGGGCGGGCGAACAGCCCCCCGATCAGGGTCAGTGTCAGCGCAAGGGCAAGTGCAAGGTCGCGCATGTGCCGCCTCCTGGTCTGGGTGAAATCGTGAATGTCCCGCCGCAGGCCCGTGCCGCGTCGCGCACGATGGACAGGCCCAGCCCGGAGCCCACCACATCGCCCACGTTGTCGCCCCTTGCAAAGCGTCCGGTCAGTGCCGCCGCACCGCCCCCGCCCAGCCCGCGCCCCCGGTCGCAGACCGTGACACAACCGTCAGACGTCAGTGCGACCTCGATATCCGTGTCGGCGGTCCCGTATTTCAGCGCGTTGTCCAGCAGGTTGCGCAAGGCGCTTTCCAGCAGCAGACGGTCCGCCGACAGCGGCACCGGGCCCACGGGCAAGTCCAGCACGAACGCCATGTCGCGCATGTCGGCGGTCGGTGCCATCTGGCCCACCAGATCGCGCAGCACCACCGCCAGGTCCAACGCATCCTGGGTGGGCTGGTCGCTGCGGTAGATGACGCTTGCGTGGTCCAGCATCTGCCCCGTCGATCGCGCCGCATTGTCCACCGCACGGATCACGTTGCGCAGGCTGGCCCGCGTCGCGTCGTCCGTTGCCTGCCGCAAGGCTACCTCGGTCTGCATTCGCACCGTGGCCAATGGGGTGCGCACGTGATGGGCGGCTTCGGTGATAAAGGATTCGGTCCGGTCCAGCGCCGACCGCAGCCTCGCGATCAACCCGTTCAGCGCCGCCACCAGCGGCACCAGTTCACGCGGGACGGCACGCCTGACGGGGCGCAGGTCCTGCGGTCCACGTCGGCCCACCGCCAGCGCCAGATCATGCACCGGGGCCAGCACGGACCGCGCCGAAATCAGCGCCAGCACGGCCGCAAGCGCAAAGATGCCAAGGCCCAGTCCCGCCGCCCGGTTCGCCATCTGCGCCGAAATCACTGCCTGCGCGGTGCGCGTCTGGCCCAACAGCACCGTCACATCGACCCGGTTGCCGTCCACTAGCACGGACCGGCCCACGGCCCCGACCCGCACCTGCGCGTCCTGATAGGGGACCGTGTAAAACGCCGGTGTCAGCCCCGGCACAACATCAGGAAGCGGCAGGTCAGGGTAGCCGGTGACGGTCTGGTCCCCCACCAGAATGCGATAGAACACCCGGTCTTCACCCACCGCCCCCAGCATCGAAAACGCAGCATAGGGAATGTCCACGCTGATCCCGTCCGCACCGCCACGCAATTCCTCGGCGATGACGACGGTTGCCGTGCCCAGGACCGAATCCTGCACGGTCTGGATCGCCGCACCCGCCACACCGCGCACCGCCAGATACAGCACCAGCGCCAGCAGGGCCGCCACGCCGATCCCCTGCAACAGCAACCGGCGCCGGATCGAGGCTGGCCGCCTCACCCTTGGGTCAACCGGTAACCGACACCGCGCACCGTCTCGATCCGTGCCGCAGATCCCGACAGCTTCTTGCGCAAGCGCCCGACATAGACCTCGATCGCGTTGTCGCTGACGGCCTCGGACGCGGACAAGAGCCTGTCATGCAGATGCCCCTTGGAGAAAATGCGCCCGGGGCCCGCCATCAGAATTTCCAGCAGCCGCAGTTCGCGGTTGCGCAGATCACGTACGTCGCCCCCCACGGCCACGGTCCCACCCAGCGGATCGAACACCAGATCGGCGTAGATCACCTGCGTCTGCGCCGTTCCGCCGCGCCTGCGCAAAACCGCCCGCACGCGCGCCTCCAGTTCCGCGAAATCGAATGGCTTGGTCACATAATCGTCCGCACCCGTGTCCAGCAGGGCCACGCGGTCGCTGACGCCCGCGCGCGCCGTCATCACGATCACCGGCGTATCGCGCGGCACACGCCTGTGTGCGGCCAGAAAATCGCGCCCGTCACCATCGGGCAGCATGATATCCAGCAGGATCAGGTCATAGCTGGACACCGCCAGATGCGCCTCGGCCTCGGCCAGACTGCGCGCCCAATCCACGCCGTGCCCGTCCAGCGTCAACCGGTCCAGCACGGCCTGCCCCAGATCGGGCGTGTCCTCTACCAGCAAAAACCGCAAAAAGAATCCCTTTCTCTCGCACCGTGACAGGTTAGCGTCAGCTTGGGCGCAAACAAAGTGACCCTGCAAGGGTGTGCCGTGGGAGACAGCACATCCGCAAGCGACATAATGGGAGGAATACCATGTCAAAGACCTTGTTGCGCGCGCTGTCCAGCGCCGCTGTTCTGGCCGTCACGGCCACATCCGCATTCGCCATTGAATGCATCGCACCCGCCAACCCCGGCGGTGGCTGGGACTTTACCTGCCGTCAGGTGGGCAAGATTATGTATGACATCGGTCAGGTTGCCGATCCCGTGCAGGTCACCAACCTTGCCGGTGCCGGTGGCGGTCTGGCCTTTTCCACGGTGGTCAACGAACGCAACAGCGATCCTGACCTGATGGTGGCCGCCTCCAGCGCGACAACGACCCGTCTGGCACAGAACGCCTTTGGCGGTGCAACCGCCGATCAGGTGCGTTTCGTCGGTGCGATCGGTGCCGATCCGGGTGTCATCGTCGTGGCCGCCGACAGCCCCTATCAGTCGCTGGGCGATCTGGTTGACGCCATCAAGGCCGACCCCGGTTCGGTCGCCTTTGCAGGCGGTTCGGCCGTCGGCGGTTTCGACCACCTCAAGCCGCTTCAGGTACTCAAGGCCGCAGGCTTTGATGACATCACCAAGGTCCGTTACATCGGCGTTGACGGTGGTGCCGACGCGATCACCCAGACCGTCGGTGGCTTTACCCAGGCCATGACGGGCGACATGTCCGAAATCGTGGGCTTCATCCCCACCGGCGACATCCGCGTCCTGGCGGTGATGACCGACGAGCGCGTTCCGGGCTTTGAGGATATCCCCACCGCCAAGGAACAGGGTTTCGACGTGCGCGCAGTGAACTGGCGCGGGATGTATGTCCCCAAGGACATCAGCGACGAGCGTTTCCAGAAATGGGCGGTCATGTTGCAGGCGGTGGCTGAATCCGCCGAATGGCAGCAGGCCATGGCCGACAACGGACTGGCACCCTTCACGCTGGTCGGTGACGAATTCCAGGCATGGGTTGACGGGGTCGTCGCGGAAACCGAGGCCCTGTCCCGTGAAATCGGTGTGATCCAGTAAAATGACACGCCCATCAGACCGTATCTTTGGTCTGGTCGTGATCCTGGCGGCGCTCGCGTATATCGCGAGCGCCCTCCAGGTGCAGGCCAGTTTCCTGTCTGACCCCGTGGGTCCAAAGGCCTTTCCGATTGCTGTCGGGATCGTCGCCATCCTCTGCGCCGTCACCATGATCGCGCGCCCTGACGCAGAACCCGAATGGCCTGCCGTGCGCAGCACCCTGGCGATCGGCATCGCGATCGTCGTGCTGGTGATCTACGCCTATGCGCTCAAGCCGCTTGGCTTCCTGATCCCGACGGCCGTGGTCGCCGCGATCCTCAGCTACCAGATTTCCCCCAGCCCCAAGGTGTCGGTTCTGTCAGGCATCGGCCTGTCCATCGGCCTGTTCGTGCTGTTCCGTTTCGTGCTGGGCCTCAGCCTGTTCGGCTTTCCCAGAGGGTGGTTCTAATGGCTGATCTTCTTGCAAACCTGTCGCTGGGCTTTGGCATCGCGCTGTCGCCCTACACGCTGCTGCTGGCGATCATCGGCTGTTTCATCGGCACCATCGTCGGCGCGCTGCCGGGTCTTGGGCCTGCAAACGGTGTCGCGATCATGATCCCGATCACATTTTCCATGGGTCTGGACGCCACCGGCGCGCTGATCCTGCTGACCGCGATCTACTATGGTGCCATGTACGGCGGGCGTATCAGCTCGATCCTGCTGAACATTCCCGGCGATGAACCTGCCATGATGACCACGCTCGACGGCTACCCGATGGCCAAGGCAGGCCGCGCGGGTGACGCGCTGGTGATTTCCGGTTTTGCGTCCTTTGTCGGGGCTTTCCTCGCAACCCTCGGTCTGGCTGTTCTGGCCCCGGCCCTCAGCCGGATCGCATATGAATTTGGCCCCGCCGAATATTTTGCCCTCTATCTGCTGGCCTTCTGCACGCTGGGCGGCATCGCATCGAACAACCAGGCCAAGGCGGCACTGGCCTCTTGTCTTGGCATCGGCATCGCGATGATCGGCCTCGATCCGAACTCTGGCCTGCCGCGCATGACGGGCGGCAACCTGCACCTGTATGACGGCATCGACTTTCTCGTCGCCATCGTCGGTCTGTTCGCAGTGTCCGAGGTGTTCTTTTTCATCGAGAGCAAGGGCAAGAGCGGTGCCGCGGGCATCAAGCTGCGCGGCCGCGTCACGGTCCCCTGGGCCGAAATCTGGACCACCCGCTGGACCATGATCCGCTGTTCTGTCGTGGGCTTTATCGCGGGTGTCCTGCCCGGTGCCGGTGCCTCGCTCGGCAGCTTCATGACCTACATGATGGAGAAAAGCATCGCCGGCGAAAAAGGCAAATTCGGCACCGGAGTCGCCAAGGGCATCGCCGCACCAGAGGTCGGCAACAACGCCGCCGCCGGTGGCGCGCTCGTGCCGATGCTGACGCTGGGCGTGCCAGGGTCCGGCACCACCGCCGTGTTGCTGGCCGTGCTGGTCACGCTGAACATCACACCCGGTCCGACGCTGTTCGTCGAACGCCCCGACGTGGTCTGGTCGCTGATTGCATCCCTGCTGATCGCAAACTTCGTCCTGCTCGCCATGAACGTGCCGATGGTCAAGGTCTTCGTCAAAGTGCTCGAAGTGCCCCCCGCCATCCTCATGCCGGGCGTCACCATGGTCAGCTTTGTCGGTATCTACTCTCTGACAGGCAGCTACTTCGACCTGCTGCTGGTCGTGCTGTTCGGTGTGCTGGGCTACGTGTTGCGCAAACTTGACATCCCCACCGTACCGGTCATCCTCGGTATTCTCTTGGGGTCAAAAATGGAAAAGCAATTGCGCGATGCCATGGTGCTGTCGGACGGCGACTGGACCTACCTGTTCTCCTCCACGATCTCGAGCGTGCTGATCGTGGCGGCCATCGTGGGGTTCATCCTGCCGATCTTCCTGCGGGGGCGGATTCGCAAACCGCAGCGCATCAGTGACTAGGATCCTGATCCCCTCCGGGGCGCTCGGGCTCGGTTACGATCAGACTGCACTTGATCGGGGCGTCGCCGCACGCCCCGATCTCATTGCCATCGACGGAGGATCAACCGACAGCGGCCCCAGCTACTTGGGCCGCGGCCTGTCCAAATACACCCGCGCCGGGACCAAGGCGGAATGGGCCGGTCTGATCCGCGCCCGCCAGGCCGCCGGTTGCCCGCTGGTCATCGGCACCGCAGGCACCTGCGGCACCGACAGCACCGTCGACTGGTTGGTCGACATCACCCGCGAAATTCTGGCCGAAGAAGGCCTGACCGCCACAATCGCCACGCTGAAATGCGAACAGGACCCGGCACAGATCGCAAGAACCACGCTGACCGCCCTGCCCGGCGCACCGGATATCGACGCGGATACCATTGCCGATTGCACGCATATCGTGGCGCTGGCCGGGGCCGAACAGATCATGGCCGCCCTCGACACAGGTGCCGACATCATCATCGCGGGGCGCACCACCGACACCGCGATCATCGCGGCGCTGCCCTTGCAGCGTGGCGATCACGCGGGTGCCGTCTGGCACGGGGCCAAGGTCGGCGAATGCGGCGCACTATGCGCCACCAACCCGCAATCGGGCGTCCTGCTTCTGGACACAGACGCCGACGGTTTTACGGTCACGCCACTTGCTGACGGGGCCTGCGCAACGCCGCACACCGTGTCGGCCCATATGCTGTATGAAAACTCCGACCCGTTCATCCTGCATGAACCGGGCGGCTATCTTGACGTGACCGACGCGACCTACACGGCCATCGATGACCGATCCGTCCGTGTGACAGGTGCCGAATGGCACATAGCCGACGCCTATACCGTCAAGCTGGAGGGCGCGCGCATCGCAGGCTACCAGACCGTCGCCCTCGTCACGATTCGCGACCCGCACTACGTCGCCAACGCCGCGGCATGGTGCGACGATATCCTGCAAAAACACGCAGCCAAGGTCACCGCCCGCATGGGACCACAGGACTACGATTGCCAGCTGCGCATCATCGGCCAGACCGCGACCCTCGGGGCACTGGATCACAGCCCCGCACCCGCATCAGAGGTCGGCGTGCTGGCCATCGTTACCGCCGCCGATCAAACCACGGCCCATGACATCGCCAAACTGCTGAACCCCTACCTGCTGCACCACCCCCTGACCCGGGATGAGGAACAGCCGACCTTCGCCTTCCCCTTTTCGCCACCCGAAATCGACAAGGGTGCCGCCTATGCCTTCGTCCTGCATCATGTCATGACGCTCAAGGATCCGATGGATGCCTTCCGACTGGAGGTACTCGCATGATCGTCCGCGACGTGGTGACCAAGGTCCGGTCCAAGAACGCAGGCCCCTTCTGGCTGACCATCGACATCTTCTGCGGCACGCCCGATGCCTTTGCCCGCATCCGCGACGGGTTGTCCACGGACCGGGTGGCCACAGCCCTCGCCGCCGATCCGGCCGCCATCAAACGCTTTGATATCGCGCCGCTTCACGTCGTGAAATTCTCGCTGCCCCGCCCCACGGTCCAGGGCGCGCTGGACGACCGCGACATGCATGGCGCAGGCTGGGCCCCTCTCATCGCGGAACTCGATCTGAACTGAATGGGGGGGGGATGGTACCACGTCCTGGTCTCGAACCAGGGACCTCTTGATCCACAATCAAGCGCTCTAACCAACTGAGCTAACGCGGCACTGCGGGCGATTTACCGCCCCGCGATCCTGATTGCAAGTCCCGAAAACCTCGCCTAAACCCGTTCCAACCAAGGAGGGACCGATGGGTATCAACGACGAACGCGACGTCGAGGCGAACATGCAGATCGGCCCGACCGAACTGGGCATGGTCCGTCTGTTCGTCAGCGCAGGCAACACAGAGATCCCGATGGATTTCGACCCCGAAGAGGCCGAAGAAATCGCCGAGGAAATCCGCGCCGCAGCCGCAGCTGCCCGCGCCGTCAAACCGCGATAATCCATGCTAGGCCACTGACCGGCACCATTCCTCAGGTGCCACGGCCCTTCTTCTGGTCGAAAATATCCGCCCCGCCGGCGAGGCGTCCCGCACCCTCAATCGGCGAGACGCATCCCGACCGGGTGCCTACACAGCCCCGAACCCGCTGACAAATCCCGGATCACGCGCGGCTTGCGCCCGTACGGCGGCGTGGCGCGCGAATTTCTGAACCATCACCTTGCGCCGCGCCGGGGCCAGCCTGGTTTCAGGCCCCATGCGCAAAATCTCGGCGTCATAGCCATCCGCGATGATCAGCCCCGTGTCATCAGGCAACAGGTCCGTGTCGAAATCCGGCCCGACCGCCCAGAAAAATCGGTCACACCATTCCAGGTAGCCCTGCCATTTGCCGTCCGACATGAAATCCACCCGGCTGGATTTGCATTCCACAATCCAGATTTCACCCTTAGGGCCCAATGCCATGACATCGACCCGCAGGCCGGATGTCGGCACCAGTTCCTCGACCGTCACAAAATCATGACTGCGCATGTGACGCGACACACCACGCGCCAGGATCTGGCCCGGCATCAACCCTTGCGTCGTCAGCGGATCAAGAACATGCGGCATGTCACTTATATGAACAAAAGGTAAACATCGGTCAAGCCGCGACCGATTTTCGCGCCCCGCCCCCTTGCCGCCTTGCCTGCGCCATCATAGCTAGGGGTCAGGCGGGTTTCTGCTCTTCCCGTGCGCATGGGGGCTACATTCCAGTGGCCTTAAGCAAATCCGAGGGCGCTGGCTCTGTTCGGACCCTGGTCCGGTTAACCGGTGCCCACCTGTACATACAGGTCCTCGGGAATAAGCCCTCGCACGGTCGCTGCGGTTCCCGCCACAAAAAGCCCCGGCTTTTTGTGGCGCGTGCGCAAGGCGCGTTTGCATCGCAAATGCGCGGCGGCACCCATCAGCGACGACGCACCACACCAACTCTCCCCGCACCCGGGGCGCAGCCCCGAAAAAGGGGTGGGTGGGCGGGCACCGCCCCCACCCCGGCCGATCAGAACCCGTCCGGCAGCAATTCGTGCGCCATATGGTCCAGCACCGCATTGGTGAACCTTGGCTCTTTTGTTTCGGGAAAGAACGCCCCTGCAACGTCGACGAATTCCTTGATCACGACGCGCGGCGGTGTGTCACCGATGATCAACTCTGCACCGGCGGCACGAAACAGCGCCCGCAATGTGGGGTCGATACGACCCAGCGGCCATTTCGCGACCAAGGCGCGGTCGGTCAGCTGGTCGATGCGGGCCTGTTCGTCCACGGCCTTTTCGATCAGCGCGCGGAACGTATCCACATCACCTTCGAGCATCTCGATATCGTCACGGATCTCGCCAAAGCGGTGATCCTCGAATTCCACGATCACGCGGTCGACGGTCTGGCCAATCGCTTCCATCTGGAACAGCGCCTGCACGGCATAGAGACGCGCTGCAGATTTCATCTTGCGGCGCTGGTTGTTGGACAGGGTCATACGGTCTCGCCGCCTTTTGCGAATGTTGTCGGCGCGAATCCCACACCGGTTTCGCGCGCGCCCCATTTGCGCGTCAATGCGATCAGATGCAACGCCGCCGCAGCGGCACCGCCGCCCTTGTTCTGGCCATCGGCCTGCGCACGTACTGCGGCCTGTTCATAGTTTTCAACCGTCAGGATGCCGTTGCCGATGCACAGCCCCTGCAAACCCAGCAGCGTCAACCCGCGCGAGCTGTCATTGCAGACGGTGTCGTAATGCGTGGTCTCGCCACGGATCACACAGCCCAGCGCCACATAGCCGTGGTAATCGCCCATCCGTTCCGCGATCCCGATCGCACTGGGGATTTCCAGCGCGCCGGGCACCTGCACGACCTCGACCTCGGCACCGGCCGCTTCGGCCACGGCGCGGGCACCGGCCACCTGCTGGTCAAAGATATCCTTGTAATAAGGCGATGCGACGATCAGCAGCCGGACCGGATCGGTAAATTCCGGCAAGGGCATTTCGAAATGGGATACTCCGGCCATCAGCCAATCTCCGATATCTTGCGGGTGCCGACGATTTCCAGACCATAGGCATCAAGGCCCACGACCTTGGGCTGCGGCGAGTTTGTCAGCAGTTCGATCTTGTGCAGGCCGAGTGACGACAGGATCTGCGCCCCCAGCCCGTATTGACGCAGGGTCTGGGGCGACACCTCGTCATCGGCCACCAGTTTCATGTGCAGATCGCGCAACAGGACCAGCACACCACGTCCTTCGGCGGCGATCAGTTCCATCGCATCGCTGAATTCATTGCGACGACCACGCGGGCCGGCACCCACGACGTCCAGCATCGGGTCCAGCGCGTGCATCCGCACCAGAACCGGTTCACCACTGTCCACATCGCCCTTGACCAGCGCGATATGCTCGGCACCCTGGGTTTCGTCGGTATAGATTTTCAACTGCCATTCACCGCCGAATTCAGACGTGAACGTGCTTTCGTCGCGCAGCCGCACCAGGTTGTCATGGCGGCGGCGATAGGAAATCAGGTCGCTGATGGTGCCGATCTTGAGGCCGTGAAATTGCGCGAAGGCCACGAGGTCGGGCAGACGCGCCATTTCACCATCGTCCTTCATGATCTCGCAGATCACGCCGGACGGGTTCAGACCGGCCAGCCGGGCAATATCGACGGCGGCCTCTGTATGACCTGCGCGGACCAGCACGCCGCCTTCGCGGGCGCGCAGCGGAAACACGTGACCGGGTGTCGCGATATCGGCTGCCCCCTTGGACGCATCAATCGCAACCGACACGGTGCGGGCACGGTCATGGGCGCTGATGCCGGTGGTGACACCTTCGCGGGCCTCGATCGAGGTGGTGAAGGCCGTTTCGTGGCGCGAGGAATTGTTGGTCGACATCAGTTGCAGACCCAGCGCGTCGATCCGTGCGCCCGGCAACGACAAACAGATCAGGCCACGGCCGTAGGTCGCCATGAAATTGATCGCGTCAGGCGTTGCCATCTGCGCGGGGATCACCAGATCCCCCTCGTTTTCGCGGTCTTCGTGGTCGACCAGTACGAACATGCGTCCGTTGCGGGCGTCCTCGATGATATCCTCGATCGGGCTGATGGCGTCTTTCCAGTTCACTTCGACTGGTCCGGGCGTCTCAAAGGCTTGCGTCATGGTCTGGTCCTCATGCTTGTGCCGGACCTAGCCCAAGGCCGCCCAAAGGGAAAGACCGCTGAAGCCTGCAGGTCAGCCTTCGTAATCGCGCAGTCGTGCGACATAGCGCGCCATGGTGTCGATTTCGAGGTTGATCGCGTCCCCGATCCGGCTGTCGCCCCATGTCGTCACCTGCTTGGTATGGGGAATGAGGTTCACGCCAAACGTCTGTCCATCGACCTCGTTCACGGTCAGCGAGGTGCCGTTCAGCGCCACCGATCCCTTGGGCGCGATGAAACGCGCCAGATCACCCGGCGCGCGGAATGTCATGCGGGTGCTGTCGCCCTCGTCGCGCATATCGATCAGTTCCGCCACACCGTCGACATGGCCCGACACGATGTGTCCGCCCAATTCGTCCCCGACCTTGAGCGCGCGTTCTAGGTTCAGCCGTTGACCGACCGCCCAACCCTTGCGACCGATCGCGGTCTTGTCCACGGTTTCAGCACTGATCTGCACGTCGAACCAGCCGCGCGGGTCCTGCCCCTTGGCCACGACGGTCAGGCAAACCCCTTCGCAGGCAATGGAGGCCCCGATGTCGATACCGTCCACGTCATAGCTGGTGGCGATTCGCGCCTTCAGGTCGCCTTCTTGTGCGACGGATAAAACCTCGCCGATGTCGGTGACGATACCTGTGAACATTGCGGATCTCCTTCACGCTTGCGCCAGCAGGTAAAGCGGCACACCCCATGTTTCAAGCATCTGACGCGGGTCCGATCCAACTCGGCCCCAATTATGCCTTGTCTGCGTCGTAGGGGTTATCTTAACTCGGATGGATGCAATTGACTTCGATGACTGACCCCAGCGCTCGCCGCTTCTTGTTTTTGCAAGGTCCGCACGGCCCGTTCCTGTACCGGCTGGCCAAGATGCTGCGCGCGGCGGGTGCGCATGTGTCGCGGGTGGGGTTCAATGCGGGCGACAGGGCGTTCTGGTTCGGCGCACCCGGCTACATCGCGTTTCGTGGCAAACCAGAGGACTGGACCGATACGTTCCGTGACATCGTCGTGACCGGCGGGATCACGGATATCGTCCTGTATGGCGACACCCGCCCGATCCATGCGACGGCCGTGGACATCGCCCGCGCGATGGGTCTGCGTATCCACGTCTTTGAAGAAGGTTACATGCGGCCCTATTGGGTGACCTATGAGCGCGGCGGCACCAACGGTCATTCACGCCTGATGAAAATGGATGTGGCCGACATGCAGGCCGCACTCGCCCGGTCCGACCTCGAGGTGCCGACGCCGCCTGCGCATTGGGGCGACATGCTGCACCATGTGTTCTACGGGGCGCTGTATCATTGGTTCGTGATGTTCCGGAACGGCGACTACCGCAATTTTGCCCGGCACCGCGACCTGCCTGTCGCGACCGAGGCCGCACTTTATACCAAACGGCTGATCCTGATGCCGCTGATCGCGCTGGACCGTCGGATCGCCACGCTGCGCATCCGCTACGGCGGATTTCCCTATCACCTCGTGCTGTTGCAGTTGGAACATGACGCCAGTTTTCAACAGCATTCGCCATTTACCCGGATGGAAGAATTCCTGAGCGTCGTGATGGAAGGCTTTGCCAAGGCAACACCGCGCCACCATCATCTGGTCTTCAAGGCGCATCCGCTGGACAATGAACGCAGCCCCACGAAACGGATCATCCGGCGGCTGGCCAAACAGCATGGCGTCAGCGCGCGGGTGCATTTCGTGCGCGGCGGCAAGCTGGCAAAGTTGCTGGATCATGCCCGCACGGCCGTGACCGTCAATTCGACGGCAGCCCAACAGGTGTTGTGGCGGGGGATCCCTCTCAAGGTGTTTGGGGCCGCCGTCTATAACAAGCCGGAATTCGTGTCGGACCAACCCTTACCGGAATTCTTTGCCAGTCCGGATCGTCCCGATAGCCGCGCCTACAAGGATTATCGCCGGTTCCTGCTGGAGACGAGCCAGGTGCCCGGCGGGTTTTATTCCGCACGCGGCCGGCGCCAGCTGATGCGGCAGGTCGTGGACATGATGCTGGCCGAAGACGATCCCTATGACACGCTGGCATCCGGCAAAAACCCGCCGCGCCAGCCGCTGCGTATCGTCAGCTAGAATATATCACGAAACGCTGATGTTTCGCATGCAAAACATATTATGTCATATTTAACAGTTATTTAACTGTTGCGCCCGATCCTTGTATCCCGCATCTGGCGCGAACTGTCGCGGCAACATGGCAACAGTCATTTGCGGCGCGATTCCCGTCATGTACGCGGCAACTTTCTTTTTGACCCTCTCTGCCCTACGATAAAAAGAAAAATTCCGAGGCAGAACAATAACAGGTCGAGGAGACCGAGCCGTGACATCCCTGACTGTACGCCTGTCGAAAGGCGTGGCCCTGATCATGATCCTGGGCCTCATTTCGGCGTGCGCCCTGCCGCGCGTCGGCCCAAACAAACAAGAAATCTTTGCCGGGTCCGTCCTGCGCGAAGGTGATTCATTTGTGCTGACCGTCGATGACCGCGTCAATGCCATCGCAGCTGTGGCCCCCGCGCTGGGGTTTTCTGCGGGTTTTCTGAACGCGGGTGTCATCGGGTCCGACACGATCCGGCCTGGCGATACGCTGGGGCTGACGATCTTTGAAAACGTGGATGATGGTCTGATCGTCCCGCAAGGCGCCAATTCCACCCTGCTGGAAGAAGTGCAAGTTGACGGGGACGGGTTCATCTTTGTCCCCTATGCAGGCCGCATCCGTGCCGCGGGCAACACACCAGAGGCCATCCGCCGGATCATCACCGAACGGCTGGGCGATCAGACACCTGACCCGCAGGTGCAGGTGCGCAGGCTGGCGGGCGACGGGGCAACCGTGTCCGTGGCCGGTGCCGTCAACGCGCAGGGCGTCTATCCGATCGAACGTCCGACCCGCACACTGATTTCGATGTTGGCCGCAGCTGGTGGCGTGTCGATCAACCCTGAAATCGCGCGGGTCAAAATCCAGCGTGGCAGCCACACGGCCGAGATTTTCTATGACGATCTGTACGATAGCCCGCGCAATGACGTGGCGCTGCGCGGCGGCGACAACATCATCGTGAATGCCGATACCCGGTCCTTTACCGCGCTGGGGGCCACGGGCAGCCAGGAACGCGTGCCGTTCGAGACCAAGACGATTTCGGCCATCGAAGCCATTGCAACAGTGGGTGGACTGTCGTCGCTGACAGCCGATCCCACGGGCGTTTTCGTGTTCCGCACCGAACCAGAGGCGATTGCAGAACAGCTGGTTGGTCTGGACCTGACCGGACCGCAGCGGGTCGTCTATGTGCTGGATCTGACCCAGCCCAATGGCATGTTCACCGCGCGTGAATTCGCCATTCGCGACGGCGACACGGTCTATGTGACCGAAGCGCCCTTTGTCCGGTTCGACAAGACGGTCGCCGCCATCACCGGGTCGCTGTCCGCGACCTCGGCGCTGACGAATGCCTCTGGCCTGTAAGTCATGACTGATCTGCCCACGGGCCAGGCCGCCGCAGGGGAAACCTTGCGGCGGCTTTATGTTTACAACGGGGGGTTTCTGACCCAAGCGCGGGTGCGGCGCATACTGGGCCTCGCCGGATGGGATATCCGGCTGGGCATGCCTGGCGCGGACGACCACGTGGGCGTCTGGGGCCATGCGCCGACCGCCCCGCGTGGCGAAGCAGTGGCCGCCCGGCGCGACACGCCCGTCGTGCGGGTGGAGGACGCATTTTTGCGGTCCGTCAGGCCCGGACGGGACGGCGACCTGCCGCTGGGTCTGACGGTGGATTTGCGCGGCATGCACTATGACCCGGCACAGCCATCCGATCTGGAAATGCTGCTGCGGGACAATCCCCTGGACGACAACGTTCTGTTGACCCGTGCACGCGACTGCATGGACCGGATCGCCCGCGCGCGATTGTCCAAATACAACATCCACGACCCGGACCTGCCGGTGCCCGACCCGGGCTATGTCCTGGTGATCGACCAGACCAAGGGCGATGCCGCCGTCACCGCAGGCGGTGCCGACAGCAACACCTTTCGCGAGATGCTTTTCTATGCCCAGACCGAACATCCCGCCGCCCGCATCGTGATCAAGACCCACCCCGAAACCGCGCAGGGCCATCGCGACGGTTATTTCACTGCGGCGGATCAGACCGACAGGATCACGCTGCTGGATGCGCCCTTGTGTCCCCATGCGCTGATGCAGGGGGCCATCGCTGTCTATACCGTGTCCTCGCACATGGGGTTCGAGGCGATCATGGCGGGTCACCGGCCGGTGGTGTTCGGACAGCCGTTCTACATTGGATGGGGCCTGACGGATGACCGCGCGCCACTGGACCGCAGGCAACGCAGGCTGACGCGCGCCCAGCTCTTTGCAGGTGCGATGATCCTGTATCCGCTGTGGTTTGACCCCTATCGCGACCGGCTGTGCCAGATCGAGGATGTAATCGATGCCTTGGCAGCGCAGGCCCGCGCCTGGCGCGAGGATCGCCACGGCTGGCTGGCCCATGGCATGAGCGCATGGAAACGCGCGCCTTTGCAGCGGGTCTTTGGTCAGGTGCAAAAGGTCCGGTTTTCCGGCCCGCCCGACGGTCGCCGGGAGATGATCTGGGCGTCAAAAGCCGCAACGGACAGCGACCATGTGCGGGTCGAGGACGGTTTCTTGCGCTCGCGCGGTCTGGGGGCGGACCTCGTTCCGCCCCTGAGCCTCGTGCTGGACGATCTGGGGATCTATTACGACCCGTCGCGGCCCAGCAGGCTCGAGACGCTGATCGCTGCGGCCCCTGCCCTGCCCGATCACGCCCGCGCCCGCGCGCGTCGGCTGATCGCAACACTTACCCGGGACAAATTGACGAAATACAACCTGCGTGACGGCGCCGTGCCGGATCTGCCCGAGGGGCGGCGTCTCCTGGTGCCCGGTCAGGTCGCTGACGATGCCTCGGTCCGGTTGGGGGCGTCAAAGGTCGCCAGCAATGGCGATCTGCTGCGGGCGGCACGTGCTGCAAATCCTGCCGCGGTGATCCTGTACAAACCGCATCCGGATGTTGTTGCCGGGCTGAGGGACGGCGCGGTGCCCGATGCGGGCGACTGGGCGGATGCGATCATCGACCTGGACGCCGCAGCGGCAATCGACCTTGTGGACGAGGTCTGGACCATGACGTCGGGGATCGGGTTCGAGGCCTTGCTGCGGGGCAAGCGCGTGACCTGTCTGGGGCAGCCGTTCTACGCGGGTTGGGGCCTGACCGACGATCGGGCCATGCCGATCCTGCGCCGCGCCGCGACCCCGACGCTGGAAGAAATGGTGCACGCCGTGTTGATCGACTATCCGCGCTATTTCGACCCGGTCACCGGGCTCGCTTGCCCGGTCGAGGTCGCAGCCGCCCGCCTGCGGGACGGCGGATTGCCCAATCCTGGCTGGCGCAACCGGGCCCTGGCCAAATTGCAGGGTCACTTTGCGGGTTTTGCCTGGGTCTGGCGGCGGTAGGCCTGACCGATGCCGCTGTGCAGGCAGCCAGGGCGTTCCCTGTCCGGTCTGGGTTGGGCTGACCGCGCAGAGGTTGCAATCCGGCCCTAGGTCAGGCGCACAGAACCTGCGTGCGTTCGCGTGCGCGCGCCAGGCTTTCGTCGATACTGCCAAAGTCGCCCGCAGGGCTGCGGAACACGCGTCCAATTGCGATCTCGATCGTATTCAGCCCGGCCGATCCGTGGCGAAGTCCCTGTCGTGACATCTCTTTTTTCACGCGAAACGCGACTTCATTGGGGAATCTGGCATTGTCGGCTGTCGTCTTGATGACCAGAAAACAGCCCGACCCGGCATAGGTGAAATGACAATTCTCACCAACCAGTGCCGTCGACACAACGCTGCTCATCCGGGTGAGAACGGCGACAAATTCCTGCGATGACACGTTTTCATACAAGTCAGATGCATTGCTGACCTTGACCGACACAACACCGCCATGCCGAAACTGACTGCGTTCCATCCGGTCTATGAAATTCCGGAACGTCGGCTGATCCAGATATCCCGGCGTATTTTCAAAACTGACCGGATCCTCGAATTGCAGGCGGAATGGCCCGGACTGACGCTGACATGCCGAAGCGATCTGACGCACGAGCCGGTCTGCCGAAATGATCTGCTGACTGAGCCGCGCCGCCGAATCGATGCGGTTCATCAGATCATCAATCTGAAAAGGCTTTGTGATGTAGTCGTTTGCGCCGGCGGAAAACGCAGTTTCAATGTATTTTCGGTCCGACATCGCGGTCAGCATGATGATCGGTGTCTTGGCATAGACCTGATTTTTCCGGATTTCTGCACAAAGCGCGACACCGTCCATTTCGGGCATCTGGATATCCAGAAGCAAGCAACCGAACGGATCTTTTGCGGATTTCATCATCGCAAGCGCCTCTGTGGCAGACCGCGCAGAGGCGACGTTTTCAAAACCCAAGGCTCCCAGCGCCATGGTCAGGAAATCAATCAGTACCGGTTCATCATCGACCACCAGTATTTTCATCTGGTAGTTGCCCTTGCAGCGTGTGCTGACCTCTTCTTGAAACATCGAAGTCTCCATCTTGCCCACCTTTTCACGCTATAGTTGCAGCATCCTCCGCAAATATGTTCAAACTTTGGCAAGATTGTGGAACGCTGTGGCGAGGCACTTTGTACTGCAGCAACCCGAAGAGAACGGATCAAGCGGACAGATATCCCCGCGACCTTCAAGGCTTGGGCTACCGGGTTGCAGCGTGCGTCGTATCAGCGGCGGAGGTCGGCGGGTCCCGCTTGTGCGAACGGATGTTCATTCTGGCCCACGCCGACCTATCTGATGGGCGGCAACCGCACGAGCATCCGCGTGGGACCGGGTCACTTCCAGTTCATCGCGGACCGGAATCAGAAAGGATCACAAGTCGGCCTGATCATGGCCGCCCGGTGCTGGGTCATGATGTGGGATCTGCTGAAGGCCACGGGCTGGACGCCAGGACCGCTCGTCTCTTCCCCCCGATGCCAGGTGACTTTGCTGCCTGGGGGGCTGCACTCCAAGGAGGCGCTGCATCTCAACCCGTCCTTCACCGACTGGATAATGGGCTGGCCCTGCGGGTGGACCGATCCGCTGCAGCCGGTAACGGCGTGGTCCCACTGGCTGCAGCAAGGGCGTGGCGGTGGTTGAGGGGGTGTTTGTGAGGGCGGAAAGCCGTCATTCGCTGCGAGAGCAGACTTAAAGGGTCAATCAAAGAAAACGGACATTCAAGGCTGAAAGGCAGCACTTCGTGATGTGTACCCTTCGAGACCGAGTCATTCGAGCGGGGAAACCTTGGAGTTCACGCGGAGACTTCTGCCTGTTCGCTATCGTGAAGCGGTATCCTCACGAAGAACGTCGTGCCGACCCCGAGCTCGCTTTCATAGTGAATATGCCCGCCAAGTTCTTGAAGTAAAAGACTGCTGATGTTCATGCCCAGTCCTGTCCCCTCATGAGAACGGGTGGCCGAACTATCAATTTGAGAGAAGCGACCGAAGACTTTTTCCTCGGAGCCAACAGGAATGCCCGGACCCGTATCCGTTATTCGTATCTCCGCAAAGTCTTTTATTCTGGACGTGGATATTGTCACGAGGTCACCATCTCCAGAGAATTTCATCGCGTTTGAAACGACGTTCGCAAGCACCTGCTGAAGCCGGGCCATATTGGTAAGGCAAATACATGGTTCGACAGGATCTACGACCTTGAGGCCTACGTTTCGCGTGAGGCCGTATCCTCTCATGTCTTCAGCGGCGATCTGAACGGCATTCTTCAAATCGACTTTCTCAAATGAGACTTTGAACTCTCCAGAATCCAGTTTTTGCAAGTCGAGCAAGTTGTCGATTAGATTACGCAGGCGACGGGTATTCCGTCTGGCGATCTCGACCCCCCTGGCTGCCTTGTCTGGTAACGCGCCGAACCCTCCCGCATGCATAAGATCCAGGGTGCCGCTGATGGAAGTGAGAGGCGTCCTTAGTTCGTGACTGATTACAGAAACGAGTTCTGTTTGGAGCAACACCGTTGCCTCTGCTTTTTCTTTTGCGGCCTGGAGTTGTCGCGCGGCCTCTTCTTCTCGCGTTACATCAGTCAAATTGATCGTCCAGCCGAGAGGTTTGCGATCAGGATGGACCACATCCTCAATGACCAATGCATTCGCATGATAAGAACGATCCCCCACGATGTGGACAAAACATTGATTGATCCGACCGGCCTTCATTAACTTAGCGGCCAAACCATCAACCATTGCTTTCATCTCTTTCGCGTCGCCGCCGCTTAACATTTCCTTCGCAACAGGATTCATCGAGACCATCCGACCTTTTTGATTGAAAATCATTTTCAAACTGTCTGATGCATAGAAAAAATGTCGCTCCCCAACCCTTTCGGCTTTCATCAACCGGCTATTTATCAAAACCGAACCGTAGGACGCAAAGGAGATCACGATAACGTAAGGAGTAGGGTCGACCCCTGCGACCGTGAAGTCAAAGAGGAGATAACTAATATTGGTGCCAATTGGCACGGCTGACATCGCAAGGATGGCCCCATAGATCGGCTTGAAATAATTAGTCGCCCTTCGAAGCCCGTAGAGAGAGACACCTGTGGCCAAGGCAATCCAACCAAAGTTGTGAGCTTCTATGAGGTAAAACATCCAACCACGATCGGGGGTGATCGAGATCCGGCCATCAACCATGGTCGCTTGGCTATCCAGAGAGATTATCCACTCGTGCCAACCGTTCGTAAGAGCGAGGATGGTGACGCTGAACGTTGGAATGACGACGATCGGATAGGCAAAACGGCGCAAAGGATCCAATTGAACCGGGCCAAATTTTATCAGGAACACGGACCACGCTGCTGCGCAAAGAGTGGTCATAGGCATCGTCATCGTGTACAAGAAAATCTTGTTCAGAGTGCTGACTGTGGCGACCTGCAGGATGGTCATCGCGAGCCATCCCGACACCCCAACATGGGTCATCAGGAAAAAAATGTGACCTGGACCGACAGGTCGGTTCCAAGAGCGGATTGTTTGAAAGACCAGCACGCATAGAAGCAAAAGGCCGAATGCAAAAATTCCGTCGAATTCGAAGCTTTTTATCATCTGGATATCGAGGTATCTCATTGCATCCTAAGGTAGCAAATAAGAGCACAGAAAAAAATGTCATATTTTAGGCGCCGACCGGTTTTCTGAGACTTTCATCCCTTGAGCTTGTGTCTCGGCGACAGGTGCTTTTCCCGTGCCTTTTCTTTTTTGCCCGAAAGCCGTGTTCCACGATCCAGATAGTTTGGACCAGACAAGCGGTGATTGTGTAAATACAGTGATTTCCTACTTTCTCCCGTGCGTCGATATTTCTAACACCGCCCAGCGAAAGCGCGGTCTGATTTTGACGTCATAGAGCCAGGTTAAATGGCCGCATCGGCGACGTGATCTGCAACGCAGCGACAAGCATGTTGCAAGCGCGAAGCGATGCTACGTCAGCGACGACCAAAAAACGAACTTCGCCAAAGTCCGCACACCGACGTTTCGGACTACCAAAATGCTGCGACATGCACGAATGGCTGGTTCGACGGGCCGCGCCGCAGCATGACCGAGACTTGGTGAATGGCAGATTTGGGCCGGAAGCCGCTAGCGGTGCGATTTCGGTCAATTTTAAAACTTCGTTTGCTGCAACATTAACTGCCACGCACTGCAAAACCTGCTGTCACGCTACAGTCACTGTAGGGAAACAAAGAGACTTGCAGTTGCTGGAAGAGAGCGGGTCAAGCCGGAAGACATCGGAAAGGCCCTTTAAAATAAGTCCCTAAGGTCGGATCGATGCCCTTGTCCCTGCAGCGCTGCTGGTTTTGCATATGGCCACTTATGCGCCCTTTGAGGCCCTCAAGGTGACCTGGACCGACCATCGCGCAACGAGTTGGCGATAGCGCCTCAAACCCCATTTAAACAACCGTTCAACGGGTTTCTTGAGGCCCCAATCATCGTCTTATCTGTTTTTCTTCCTCGACAGAAGTGGGACGCGTGCGTCCCACTTTGTAAGATAGGTCCCACTTTACATGATTTGCGTTGGGTTCTTGGACTTTTAAGGCCTCTGCAAATTCTTGAACCTGGGTTAAGTGGGACGCGAATTTTTTTGAAAGCGTCGTTTGGTGAACTAAACTGGTTTGAGGTGACTGCGCTTCGTCATCTATGGTGTAAGAGCCGATCTTGCCGGTAAAGTAACTGGGCAGGCCGAGCATAGGTACATAGCCTGGAAAACTGGAGGATTAGGATTGACCCGAGCTTTAGCTAAGGCGGAGATGCGTCGATTTCTGTCGTCCGGCGAACCCGAAGTCTTAAGCGTAAGTGGGAGGTGGGGCGTCGGTAAAACCCACGCGTGGGATGAGGTATTGGCGGAAGTAGGTACGACCTCACCATTGAAGAAGTATGCCTACGTTTCGGTCTTCGGCCTGCGAAGCTTGGACGACCTCAAGATTGCTATCGTGCAGTCAACAGTTGCGCTTGATAGCGATGAACTAGAGCCGACTGTCGAGTCATTTAGAAAGCACCTCTCTAGCTTCGATGGTCTGAGGAATGCCGGAGAAACGGCGATTAGACGTAGCTTTCCTCACCTGACGAAAGGAGCCTCTGCATTGCCGGTTGTAGGCCACATGAGTGACCTCCTGACATCA
Source organism: Loktanella sp. DSM 29012 (assembly GCF_900110705.1). Taxonomy (GTDB): domain Bacteria; phylum Pseudomonadota; class Alphaproteobacteria; order Rhodobacterales; family Rhodobacteraceae; genus Loktanella; species Loktanella gaetbuli. Next base: position 219,462 of record NZ_FOEJ01000005.1, read on the forward strand.
GGTGCATCGCTATTAATCCGCAATCAGATCATCTGCATCGATGATATCGAGCGCGCCAGAAGTGGTCTAGAAATCTCTGATATTCTCGGTTTGGTATCTTCCCTTCGGGAGCGAAAGGGTTGCAAAATTGTCCTGATGCTTAACGAAGAAGGTCTTGGGGATCAGACTGAAAAATTTGCTCAGTATCGAGAGAAGGTTGTCGATCAAGCTGTTTTCTTCAGCCCTAGCTCTAGAGAATCTGCAAACGCAGTTTTGAACAGTTCAGGTATAATTGATACCGAACTCGTTGAGCGAGTGGCTATGCTCGGGATTGTAAATATTCGAGTGATTAAACGTATTCGCCGTACTATCACTCATTTGGAGCCGATGTTGAAAGACCGGCACGTGGACCTGTCTAAGGCTGTTGTGAAATCGATGGCACTTTTGGGTTGGTGCGTCTTTGAGCCTGGGCAGGCTCCTTCGTTAGAGCAGGTCCAAGGCGGTGCAAGTTTGTTCAGACCGTTGCCTGACGGTGAGCCCAGTAAAGCTGAAGAAGCGTGGGGTCAAATTTCTAGAGAATATGATTTCTGGTCCTTAGAAAAGCTGGACGAGGAAATTCTAAGTGGATTGCAGCTGGGCGCTTTTGATTTAGATGCGCTTCGAACGGTATTCGATGACTTGGAGGCTCAGTTCGCTGACACGGAAGCTATAAGAGCGATCAATTCGCCTTGGCATCTGTATGCAGACAGTTTCGACGACAACCATCAGGAGGTTGTTCAGGCGTTCGTAAGTTCTGTTGAAGATTACGGCAGAAATATGGAGGCAGCGCAAGCTACTAATATTATTGATTTTTTGAACGAGCTGGGGGAAACGGATGAAGCGGAAAGAATTCTAACCACATATTTGAAAGCGCAGGATGGAAAATCACGTGATTTTTTTGCTGCCTCGCTTCGGAATTTTCATATCAGGGTAGACCAAAGAATTCTGGATGATTTTGAAAGAAGGCTCGATGAAATACCTGTCAACGAACATCCTGCTGATGTGCTTTTGCGAGTTTCAATTAATGAGTTCCGGAGTGACCGTGATATCGCGTACCTAGCGTCTGTTCCTACATCCGAATATTATGATATTCTAAAGCGATTTAAGGGTACTGAGCTTAGCGTCATGGTCAACTTTGCTCTTAAGTCTGAAAATATGGGGTTAGCTATAAGAGGATACTCCAAGATCACAGAGCGAATGAAGGATGCTCTCCGCCAAGTAGCTCAAGAAAGCAGCTTAAATGAACTTCGGGCAAAATTATATTTGAAAAAATGATTTCGTCTTGAGCGGCTCACACCTACAGTCAGCTATGCTCGGACCACACGACCTTACCGATCAAGCGGATAAGGTTGGCTTCGGTAGGTTTGCGGATCTCCATTGCGTGCTCGGGGTTGTCAGATCGGATGAAGGAGTGCGGTGGCTAGCACCCTTACCTTAATTTATACACTCGCCAAACCACTTCGCCTTTGCGCGTTGCCGCGATCCGATGATCCGTCTATCTTTTGCCTATGCAGAAATCGCGTCAGTTTCACGGCTTGTCTACGGGTGTCAAACTTGAGAAACAGGCGCGATCAATCCTCATTCAGGCTCAGGCAATAGCGAAAGCCGATGCAGATGAGTTCGGTCTGCGTCGTGCGGAACACATCGGCATAGAGCCTATGCTTTTGGCGCTATCGATGGAATTTGCGTTGAAGGCTTGGTTTGTTTGGGACCACAACACCCTCAAGACCAAAAGAACCCATGATCTCTTGATGCTGTTCGAGCTTCTTAGCGAAACCAGCAAAGAGCGTCTTGCTCGGCGATTTAGAGAGCAAGTCGCTCCATTCTATCCAGATGGTTTCAATCTGAAATATGAAATCACTGACATTCTGGCTCATCATGCTAACGCCTTCGTTGAATGGCGATACTTGCACGAAAAGCGAAACCACGGGATTTCATTCGACTTCAGTAAATTCGTCGCAACTTTGAAAATGGTACTAGATGAATTTGCAACGCTGTATCGAGAGGAGCCGATAAGCCCGCAGCTTGTGATCCGGCCTGGGCCTTAGTCACCGATGCTTGCTATCATCGCGCGGAAGCTGGAACGACTGCAGGCCTTTTTCTACCACCAGCTATGCCCAGACTACACGACCTTTCCGATCAGGCGGATAAAGTTGGCTTCGGCGGGTTTGCGGATCTCAATGGCGTGGTCGGGGTTGTCGGAGCGGATGAGGAGCTGTTCGTCGTGGGGCTTTCATGACGAACTTGTCCCATAGGGCATCCTTCCATTCCAAAGAAAGGATCACACCATCAGACCATAGGATCAAACACCAAGGCTTTTACCTACCAAAGTGATACGTCTTGTTCATCTTTTGGTAGAGAATTTTTAGGGCTGTTCGATAGTCTTCCGAAGCGTTCAGTTCCCGAACTTGTTCCTGCGAAAGGTTCGCAAAACAGTTATAGGGCCTGCTAAACCGTGGCCGACCTTGCACGGCCAGACCTACAGCTGTCTCTACATCTGGGCGTAGGCCCAAGGTGTCGATTAACGCGATGTAGTTTTCGCCACCGGAGTTTAGATTTGCAAAGTGACAAATGATGACTTGGTCAACGATCGACCTGTCTTGATCAATAGGCCAATCCTTCTTGAACCATTCGATCGCCTGAAAAACGCCTGTGATCAAAACGATAGCCCAAATTACTTTGAAGAGCCGACCCAGCACTCAAGTGCCTCTTCTCGAATTTGGTCGAAATGCGTTTTCCTCATCGAAGGAGCATTTCACCGCCAGCTATGACCCGACCAAACGACCTTGCCGATCAGGCGGATCAGATTGGCTTCGGAGGGTTTTCGGATCTCGATGGCGTGGTCGGGGTTGTCGGAGCGGATGAGGAGTTGGTCGTCGAGGCGCTCCAGGCGTTTGATGCGGGCGTCGCCGGTGACGTCGACAAAGGCATAGACGCTGCGGTCGCGCAGGGTGATCTGGCGTTCGTCCACCAGGACAAGGTCACCGTCGGACAGCGTAGGGCGCATGCTGTCGCCCTGGACGCCGAGGACGCAGCATTTTTCGGCGATCAGACCGGCTGAGGTCATCCAGGCAGCACGAAAGGCAACGGGGGCCAAGGGTGCAGAGTTGTCACCATTCAGACCAGGTCCCGCAGACAGCTTTACGTCGTAGCGCCGGACTTTGACAAAGTCTTCATCATCTAGGCTGGTTGGAGTGTCGTAGGCTTTCGCCAACGAACGGGGCGGGCCAACGTAAAATTCAAGCCCCAGCGCTTGGCACAACGCTTCAAGCTTTTCAGCAGAAGGCGAAGAGCCACGTCTAAGCCCCTGCAAAACACCGCTGTTGTTTTGACCTACAGCTCGCAGTCCGACTTCCGCCTGGGAGAGCCCCAGCTCAGCGCGTCGTGCTTCTAGGAGCGCATATAGATGTTCAGTTTTCACTATGGTGGCAAATTACACTGAAAATACAAATTTGCACAAGTCTGGTCTCGGAAACCGATAGTTTCCAATTTAGTGCAAAATAATATTGACCGCTTAGTGTAAATATGTATTTTCACGGTATGGATACGATACATCTCATCAGGCTGGCCGAACTTATGGCGTCCCACACCGGGCGTTCTGAGGCCACGATCTCAAACAAGGCTGCCGGGCATGCCCTCCTGTTCAAAAGGTTGCGGGATGACTGCGGTTGCACGGTCCGCACGGCAAACCGTGTTGCGTGTTGGTTTTCCAAGAATTGGCCCGCCGATCTGGCGTGGCCTGCCGATGTTCCGCGCCCGTCCAGTAAGGGGAAAGCCGCATGACCTTGGTCTCTTTCACTACGTCACCCGCCGTTCAGATGGCGGCAGATGCCGCAGAGCTGATGACCGAGGAACAGCGCGTGGCCTTTGCCATGCAACTGATCCTGTCGATCACCGCGCCAAGTTGCAGCCAGCATCTGCTGCGCGTGTCAGTGCAAGCGCGGGCGACCGCTGATCAGATTGAACGGACACGTCAGATCGCCAGAGCTGTGAGTGCGCACCATGTATGATCTGCGCACAATCCTGACGGACATTCTTGGTGTCATTGCACTCGCCATCATCCTGATCGGTAGCCTGTTCATTGCGGGTGGCCTGTCATGAGCCGCGCGAAGTACATCCCCACCGTCACAGCACTGTCCCGTTCATCTATCGCGATCCCGAAGGACCGCCTGCGCGAGGTCGATCCCATCGCGATCGGGTCCATCGTGCGGTCAATCGAAGAGCACGGGTTGCTGACACCTATTATTGTGCGACGCCTGCCCAAGGGCCAATTCGAGCTGATCGACGGGGCGCATCGGATGGCCGCGCTCAAGCTGCTGAAACTGGATGATATTCCGGTCCGCTGTTACGAAGGACCAGCCGCCGCGATCCGATTGATCGAGATCGACGCCAACCTTGCCCGCGCCGATCTGAACGACCTTGACCGTGCCATTCACCTTGCCGCGCGTCGTCGTGAATATCTGGCAGAACACCCTGAAACGGCTCAAGGAAAAGCAGGTGCCGTTGTCCGCTGGGATGCAAGTGCCGACTCGGCACTTGTATCCTTCGTGACCCAAACCGAGCGTCAGACTGGCCTTTCGCGGCGTAAAATTTTCAAGCTGATTGAGGCTGGCGAAGCCATCAACAAGGCCATGGCGGCCCGCCTGCACGCGGCCCCTGCCCGCACCACGCTGAACGACCTCTTGGCATTCGCCAAGGCAGACCCTGACCTGCGCGAGGACGCCGTCGAGGCCTTTGCCAACGGTGAGGTCAAGAAGCTGGCGCAGGCGCTAAAACCCGTTCGTCATCGGTCCGTTAAAGACCCGGTTGAACAGCAGTTGATGGCCTTGCGCGATGCTTGGGCGCGGTCCAGCAAAGCAGCCCGCAAACGCTTTGTTGCCATGCAGGCCGATGATCTGACCGCGCTGCTGGACGCCATGAACGACGGGGGCGCTGACCCGCAATGACCCGCGCACCGCAACAGGAATGGTGGACCGCTGCCGAGATCGCCGCCGCAGGGCTGCCGGATATGCCCGGCACCAAGCGCCGCATCAACGCAATGGCACAGCGCCTTGGCTGGGATCGCGCGCCCCAACTGGTGCGCCGTCGCGCAGGGCGCGGCGGTGGCCGCGAATACCATTGGACGCTGTTTCCGGCCCGCGCACAGCAAAAGCTGCTGACCTCGTCCAGCGATGCTGCCCCCCTGCCCGCCGCATCCGACAAGCCCAGCCGCGACGAGGCTTGGGCGTGGTTTGAAGGTCTGCCCGCCAAGGCCAAAGCCGCGGCAGAAGAACGCCTGAAGGTGATCCAGTCCGTCGAGGCCATGGAACAAGGCGGGGCGAGCCGGATCGTCGCGGTCGATGATGCGGCGGCGCTGTCGGACAAGTCGCAGCGCACCATCTTTAACTGGTTCGCCATGATCGACGGTGTGCGGTCCGATGACCGCCTGCCCTATCTCGCGCCCCGTCACCGCGCCGCGGCCAAGGGCAAACGCCGTGCCACTATCGACCCCACGTTCCTTGACTACGTCAAGGCCGATTATCTGCGCCCCGAAGCGCCCAGCCTCAAATCCGTCTACGACCGGGTCGTGCGGATCGCCAAGGCCGAGGGGCTGGAAGTTGCCCCGCTGCATACGGTCCGCCGCCAGATGGACCGTGACATCTCGCCCACCATGCTGACGCTCGCGCGCAAGGGTTACGAGGCGCTCAAACGCATGCGCCCGGCCCAGACCCGCGACAAATCCGCGATGCAGGCGCTGGAAGGGATCAACGGCGACTTTCACCGCTTTGACGTGTTCGTGCAGTTCCCGGCAACGGCGGACGGCCTGCGGGCCGAGATCGCACGTCCACAGTTGTGCGCGTTTCAGGATATCTATTCCGGCAAGCTGCTGGCCCACCGGATCGACCGGACGGCCAACAGCCATTGTGTCCAGCTCACCATCGGCGATCTGATCGAACGCTGGGGTATTCCTGAGCATGTGCTCTTGGATAACGGGCGCGAGTTCGCATCCAAGATGATTACCGGCGGCGTCAAGAACCGCTTCCGCTTCAAAGTCAAAGAGGACGATCCATCCGGTCTGTTGACCAGCCTTGGTTGCGAAATCCACTGGGCCTTGCCGTTTTCGGGTCAGTCAAAGCCCATCGAACGCGCGTTCCGTGATCTATGCGATCGCATCGCCAAGCATCCGGCCTTTGCCGGGGCCTACACGGGCAACACGCCGCTGGCCAAACCTGAAAACTATGGCGAACGGGCGGTGCCGCTGGCGCAGTTCACCCAGATCGTCGACGAAGAGATTGCGGCCCACAACGCGCGTCCCGACCGCAGGTCAGAGATCGCCTACGGTCGCAGTTTCGATGACGTATTCGCCGAAAGCTACGCAAGCGCCCCGATCCGCAAGGCGACCGAAGCGCAGCGCAGGCTTTGGTTGATGGGTGCCGAGGGCATCAAGGTCAACGCCAACACCGGACAGATCAATTTCATGCGCAACCGCTACTGGGCGGACTGGATGCACGGGATCATGGGTCAGAAGGTCGTGGTCCGGTTCGATCGTCAGGCACTGTGGGACGGTCTGCACATCTATTCCAACGCCAACGAATACCTCGGCTTTGCACCGTGCTCGGAAAAGTCAGGCTTCTTTGATGTGGATGATGCCCGCGCCACCGCCCGCGCCAAGCGCGAATATACCAAGGCCGCCAAGGGCGAGCTGGACGCCTACCGTCAGTTGACCGCCCGCGATGTGGCCGATGCCCTGCCACCCGTCGAGATCACGGATGAACCCGTCGCCGCCAAGGTCGTGCGACCGCTCTTTGACAAGGCGCGCGCGCCTGCACCGGCCCCGATCAGTGCCGACGTGCAGGCCGCACAGGCCGCGATGGTCGCCGACCTCGATCAGGCCCGCGCCGCGCGGGCAGTGGAAACAGCAGAACGCGATGGGCGCGAGACATTCATGCGCGCCCGCGCCCTCGAAGAGATGATCGCTGCGGGTGACGCGGTGACCAAGGAACAGCAGCGCTGGTTGGCCGGGTACCAAGGCACCGCTGAATACAGAACCTGGCAAGGCATGGTCGCGGACTTCGGACTTGGGGTCCTGGCCAAAGAATGACCGCCGCCGGGTTTGGGGCCCGGACGGCGGCAAGAGCAACACGAAGGAGCAGTGCAGCATGCAAGACGCAACACAAAATTCGGTCGCCCCGCTACGCAACGTAGCAGCCCTTGTGGCGTTAATCGACAGAATTCAGAACCGGTCGCCAAATTTGCCGGGCATGGGGACATTCTACGGCCCCAGTGGGTTCGGCAAAACTACGGCAGGCATCTACGCCACGAACAAGTTTCACGCGGTGACGGTGCAGGTCAAATCGGTCTGGACCAAGAAAAAGCTGTGCGAGGCGATCCTCGCGGAACTGGCGGTGCCCGCCGCCAAGACCATCGGTGACATGCTGGATCAGATAAGTGCGCACCTGGCCATGACCGACCGCCCGCTGATCATCGACGAGGCCGATCACCTGGTCCAGCGCCGGATGATCGAGATCATCCGCGACATCTACGAGGGCAGTCAGGCCCCGGTCATCCTGATCGGTGAAGAGCTGTTGCCGCAAAAGCTGCGCGAATGGGAACGGGTCCATGGGCGCATCCTCGACTGGGTCGCCGCCGAACCCGGTGACATGAGCGACGTGAACCATCTGGCACGGATTTACGCGCCGGGGGTCGAGCTGACACAGCCCCTGCGCAAGAAGCTGCTGGAGGCGTCCATGAGTTCGATCCGGCGCATTTGCGTCAACCTCGACCGGGTGCGCGAGTTCGCCCAGGTCGAGGGCCTCCAGACGGTCGATGTCAACGACTGGGGGCGCAAGCAGTTCTTCACCGGGATCGCCCCTGAAATCCGCAAGTTCGACAACATCGCGCGGGGGGGACGGTAATGGCCAGCAACCCTTACGCAAACCGCACGCAGGTCAAGTGCTGGAACATGGCCACGACATTGGACCAGTTCAGCTTCCTGGAGCTGGCCGCGAAAACACGGCTCGCCCCCGGCACGGTCACCAAGATCGTCAAGGGCTGGGTTGATGAAGGCAAAGTCGATGCCTGCGGCAAGGGCTACAAGGGACGCCTTTATTTTAGGGTCAAGAATGAGCACCGCCCGCCCAAGGTGGTCCGCGATGAACGGCTGAAACAGACCCGCACGCCCCACGATCTGATGTGGGAGGCCATGCGCGGCCTTGGTCAGTTCACACCGCGTGATGTGGTGGCCCATGCGACGACGGACTGGCTTTCCGTCAGCGAGGACGAGGCGCGCGACTTTTGCCGGCTGCTTCTCAAGGGCGGCTATTTCAAGGTCATGGAAAAGGCGATCCCCGGCAAACGCGAGGCGACCTACCGCCTTCGCCGGAACACAGGGCCGCTGCCGCCCCGCGAACGCAGGGTCACGGTCGTCTATGACCCGAACCTGAACGAGATCACCCACATGCCGGAGGCCTTGGCATGAGTGGCGCTGTGACAGTAGCCCGCGAGGCATGGGGTGCGGCTTTGCCCGACTGGGTTCTGCGTCTGGCCGAGGCCTGCGAAGAAACATCCCAGAACAAGGTCGCAAGGCGGCTCGAACGGTCGCCCGCCTTGGTCAGTCAGGTCTTGCGCAACAAATATGCGGCCGAGCTCGACCTGGTCGAAGAGCTGGTCACGGGCAAGCTGCTGGCCGCGACGCGCGATTGCCCGGCGTTGGGCGAGCTGCCGCTGGATCAATGCCAAGCGTGGCGCAGGCGCGCCCGCGTGTTCAACGGGGCCAATGCGCAAGGCGTCAAGATGTACCGCGCCTGCCACCGCTGCCCGGTCTTTCTGGTGGAGGCCCGCAAATGACCCGCGAAATCGAGAACCGCATCATCGCCCTCGCCAAGGAAGGCATGGCACCTGCCCAGATCGCGCTCGAGGTCGATCGGCAGATCACCACGGTCTATCACTATTGCTGCAAGGCACGACGTAATGGCGAGGTCATCCCGAAGTTTCGTACCGGCATGGGCGCGGGGCAGCGGCCGACCTTGATGTCTGTGGCACCGCAGACCGTGAGCCGTTTGCGGCCACTCGCCCATGAGCGTGGCCAGACCGTGCCGGAATTCTGCAACGAGTTGCTGGCCGTGATCGCCCAAGACGATCTCGCGGCCTCCGTCCTTGATGATGGAGAGCCAGATGCCTGATCCGCACCATCCAATGAAATCCGCAAAAAAGGAGAACCGGACATGACCGGCACCCTGATTTTCATCGCGGGCACGGTCGTGGGCGTTTTCGCCTTTGCCGTGTTCATCGCCGCCATCGACAAAAAGGACCACACCCATGACTGACATGACCCCCATCGGCACCGGCCGTCGCGAAATCGACGGCCGCATCGAAATCGGCGACGGCAAGGGCGGCTGGAAGCCCGTTGACCTGGTCAAGCCGCAACACCTGCTGGAGGACGAAACCGTCCGCAAGATCGTGGGCTTTGCCTGCGCGCTGTCGGACCAGGTCGCCCGTTTCAAGGAACACACCTTTGACGACATCGGGGCCTTCGAGGCGCTGCTTGCCCAGGAGTACGACGCCAAGCTGGGCGGTAAAAAGGGTAACAAGACCCTGATGAGCGTGGACAGCCTGTTCAAAGTGCAGGTTCAGGTCAGCGACCACATCGACTTTGGTCCCGAACTCCAGATCGCCAAGGAGCTGGTGGACGAGTGCCTGAACGAGTGGGCGGCCAACGCCCGTGACGAGATCCGCACGATCGTCACCCGCGCCTTCAACACCGACAAGGCGGGGCAGATCAATCGCTCTGAAGTATTCATGCTGCTGCGTCTGGATATCGCAGACCCGCGCTGGACCAAGGCGATGGACGCGATCCGTGACGCCATGCGCGTGGTCGGGTCGAAAACATATGTCCGCTGCTACCGTCGCGACCGCTTTGACGCACCTTGGCAGGCCATCACCATCGATCTTGCTAAGGCCTAATCGATGACCCGTGCTCTGCAACGCCTTGTCCATGTCGCCTGCCGCGAGCTGGCGATCGACGCTGAAACCCGCCGCGACCTGCAACTGGTCGTGACGGGCAAGGCGTCGATGGCGGACATGGACGAGGCGGACCTGCAAAAGCTGCTGACCCGGCTCAAGGAAAAGGGGTTCCGGGTCACGACCACGGGCAAACGCGCGGCCGCACCCCGCGCGGACCTGCGCTACATCCATGTGCTCTGGCGGCTGCTGGGCAAGGATGGAGCATTGGATCGTCCAGGGCGCGCAGGTCTGAACGCCTTCGTCCGGTCCCGGTTCGAGGGCAAGTGGGCCTCGGTGCCGATCGACATCGACGCACTGCAGGACGCGGGCCAGATCAACGATGTGACCCGCGCACTGAAGGACTGGTGCGCGCGCCGCGGCATCAAGACCGAGCGATGACCCAGTTGCCGGGCATCGCTGGCGAGATCGAGGATGCGATCGGGCTGGAGTTGACCGCCAAGCTGCTCAAGCGGCGGGGCGGGACAGAGGTCAACATCCCAGTTAGACCATCTCGCAGCTTGATCGCCGACATCATCGGCGAGCAGGCGACCCTCAAATTGATAGAGACATTCGGCCCTGGGCGGATCACTCTGCCTTGCGGGCATATGCGCGGCCGGGATGCCGAGCGCCTGGAGCGCCGCCGTCGTGCGCTCGACATGCTGCAGGCTGGTGAAACCGTCCTCGACGTTGCGCTTCAATGCGACCTCAACCAGAGGACGGTCAAAAAGTATCGCGCCGAACTGCGCCGCGACGACGACCAGAAAGACTTCGGGTTTTAGATTTACGGTGTCGGTTTATCTGTCAGACGACAGCTATGCTCAAGAGCGAGCTAATCTTCCTGTGTGACATCATCTGATAATTCAATGCCTTTCTTGCGAAGGTCCGCCCGCAGCTCGGAAGCAAATTCCTGAATTTTACGGTCGGGAAAAACCTCTTCCAAAGGTCGCCACCGATAGAGGAATTCTACTTTGCCATCGAGATCAGAGCTCCAGACACCTTCGTCACCATCTTCGGAATCATACCAAATTCTTGAGGTGGACGTATTGGTAAGCTCGTTTTGAACAATGAATGCACTGAGGGTCAGTGTTGAGGTCGCCTCTCTAGCATCCGGAAGCTTTGCAGGATTGGGGCTGCCACCTTTATGTCGCTGGTCACGCTCGGCATCGAAAACTGTATCGTCACTTTCGAGGTGAGCAACTAGAAACCAGTTGCCCTTCGCGAATGGACCCGTCGTACCACTACCTCTTAAGGTGAAGCAGACCAGCATATTGTGAAAAGGAACCCCATCCCATGTCCACTTTTCCATAGGTCTTTTAAGTCGGCTAGGAGGCCGGTGTGTATATGTAGGTTGCCATTCCGCAAACTGAAGTTCAGGAAATAGGTTTTCAATTTCTCGCAAAAGGTGATGGGTGCGATCATGATACGCGACCACGATGCGATAAGCTTGCCTTAGATCGGCGAGAGTTGCCTTCCAGTCGTGATCATCGCTCATGTCAAATTTCCTCCAATGCCAGTGCCCGCAGAGTGCTTGTCCCAGCAGTCAGGGGCTTCAATTTTTCAAGGCCTCTTGGGGTTTCAATGAAACTATAGCCAAAAAGGTTAAGCGCCTTGGTCATGTCGTCAAGGATACGCTGCTCGCCTGAGTTTACAGGCTCGACAGATGCACAGGCTTTGACAAGATCCATCCAGCCGATCAGAACAAACGACAGATTATCAATTTCCGTAGCTTGGATATCTGAGTTCGCGTAGGCATCTGCGATTAAATCCGTGTTTGAAATGTGACGGCTACTCAAGCCGTCTAGAGCCATGTAAACAACATAATCGGCGGGATCGATCACTTCCGAGTCTATTGATTGACGGTAAGCTGAAAGCTGTTCGGCCCACTGGCTCACTCTTTGCGGGTTACCTCTGTATTTAGACTCTACGATCAGATGGACTCGCTTTTCCGGATCGCCGACCGTGAAGGTGATTAAGACGTCAGGCTCTACACCGATCTTCTTCCCTTCGAACTCCCACATTGGCCAGAACTCAATTTCGACCAGCTCACCGAGACGAAACCTGGTAAGCGTCTCAGACATGCTCGCACGTAAGATTGACCAAGATGTCGATCCAGACAGGTACGACAATCGCTCCATAACCGTAGCGGTTACGAGATCTTCGCTTCCCTTAAATAAATCGCGCCATCGAGTGACCGCATCACCATCATGCAGGCGTCCGGCTTTACTTGATAGAATAGCGTTGAGCATGTTGCGCGTCCAAATCCTTCAAAGAATCTTGTAGATTCATCAAAGCCGTTATCTGCGATCACAACAATCCCGATTTAAGGCAGCCCTCCAGTTGAGAATAATGGACACCCGGTGAACGCGTTCACCGGCTACGGCCCGCGCGCGCGATGGCAAATTGACCGGGACACTGCCGCCCGGAGCCCGCGCCATGAAACTTTCCCGCCACAAGATCTCGACTGCCACATGGCAGGCCGCAACGCATGTCGGCGGCACGATCGAGCCGACGCTGATCGTCCTGCACGATACAGCCAGCCGCTTGGACGAAGGCTCCGCCGCTGACTACTTGGCAGACAACGCCGCCAAGGTTTCGGTCCACTTTGTCGTCGAGCGCGACGGTTCGCTGATCCAGCAGGTCGCGACTAACCGGCGCGCCAACCACGCGGGCCGGTCGGAATACCACGGCCAGACCGGCTGCAACGGCTTTTCCATCGGGATCGAGATCGTGAACCCCGGCCGCATGACGGCCGCAGGGCATGGCTTTGCGCGGACGTGGTTCAAGGAGACCTTCAACGTCGAGACATTCCACATCCACGAGGTCACGACAGACGAACACGGTCACGGCTGGTGGATGGACTACACGCCCGAACAGATCGCCACGGTCACCGCACTTTGCACCGCGCTGTTCGCCGGTATCCCGACGCTGATGGACATCCGCACGCACTGGTATGTCTCACCCGGCCGCAAGACCGACACCAACCCACTGTTCCCGCTTGAGGCGATCCGCGCCAAGGTTCTAGGCCGTGACGATCCGGCTGACATCGCAGCCGAGGAACAATCGTCCCGCCGTCAGGGCCAGCAGCTTGTCCAGATCGCCACACGCGGCAGCCGCCTGAACATGCGCCGCTGGCCCAGCTTCAACCCCAACGTCATCGCAGCGATCCCCGACGGGACTGCCGTCCCGGTCATCCGCGAGGGCGTCTTTGCCGGGCGGCCCTGGATGCGCGTCCTGTGGGGCGGGCAAGAGGGATGGATCGTCGCCGACTACACCACCGAACTGACCAAACCCATCTGAAAGGGCATCCCGATGCTGAACTCACCCAAATCTCCCTTTGCGTCGAAAACGATCTGGGGCGCTGTCGCGGCCGTGATCATCGGCCTGCTGAACCTGCTTGGCTATGCGACATCCGAGGCTGACGCGGAAACCCTGTCGCAGCTCCTGACCGGCATCGCTGCCAGCGTTGCGGGGGCTGTCGCGCTCTATGGTCGGATCAAGGCCAACGCCCCGATCAAGCTGACCAAGGACTAGGCCCGTGGAATTGGGCTGGTCCGCCATCACCCTCGCCGGGCATGTGACGCTTTGCCTGTCGATCCTGCTGATCCTCTGGAACGGGGTAACGGTGCTGCCCTACGTTCAGGCCCCCGCCAGCTTTGCGCCGGTCGCCAGTCCGCTGTTCCTGTTCGGGGCCGCGATCCTTGTTGAACGGATCTACTACATCGCGGCGCGGCTGTTGGTGAACAGCGGCACGAACCTTTGGGAATTGCACCCTGCCCCGGATCTGCTGTCAGCCATCGTTGCTGCGGCAGGTTTCTGGGTTGCTGCGACGGTGCGCATGATCGGACGCCCGCGCGGACTACCCTGCCGAGGCGCAATCACCACACAGGCAGGCGTGATGCTGTCCGTATTCGGCCTGCTGTCTTGGGGGTTGGCATGATGGAATGGATCACGGGCGGAAAGGAACTGCTGGGTCTGATCCTCGCGGCAATCGGCGTTCTGGGGTTCCTCGGACGCTGGTTCTGGGGCCGCGTGTCCAGTCGGGTCAAATCCGATTTCAGCGGCCTGACCTCTGGCCACAAGGAAATCGTCAAGCGGCTTGAGGATGTCGAAAAGGATCAAGGCCGCCTGGGGGACGAGCTCAAGAAGGTCGAGACGCGCCTGACGGCGGTCGAGGCACGCATGGGCTCACTCGCGACCAAGTCCGACCTCCAGGCTGTCGTGGTCTCGATCGCCAAGCTGGAAGTCACGGGCGCGCATACAGCCCAGATGGTCGATACGCTCTACCGCGGTGTGCTGGCCAATGCGGAGCGCGGCAAGTGAGCATGCTGCGCCAATGGGCCAACAGCGTGGTCCGGATCGAGACCGAGAAGCGCCGCTTGGAAATCCTCGAATACCTGATGGGCACCCCCGGTTACGAGGCCGCCGCGAGCCTGTTGCGCCTGAACTGCCAACGCCTCGGCGTGCCCTCGACGATGGACCAGACAATCGCCGCGCTGCAGTGGCTGGAAGAACAAGAGCTGATCACGGTCCGACGGCATGCTGACGAGATCATTGCCCGCATCACGCTCGATGGGCGCGAGGTCGCCGACGGCACGCGGACAGTGCCGGGCGTCATGCGCCCCGATCCCTGAACCCGTTTCAATACCCTTTCAAAGGAGCCTTCAACATGGCTGCAAACCCTGAGACTGAACACCGCCGCCTGTCGATCCTTCGGCATCTCGAACGGTCGTCTGATTACACGTCGAACGCCTCGATCCTGATCGATGTGGTCAACGGTGTCGGTGTGTCCACGACCGAGGACCAGATGCGGGCCGCACTTGCCTGGCTGGCGGATGCCGAATTGATCGAGATGACGGACCACGGCCATGTCGTCATCGCCACGGCGACTGTGCGGGGTGCAGAGGTGGCGCTTGGCCGCAGCGTTCATCCCGGCGTCAAACGTCCGACGGCGCGGCGCTGACATGCCCCCGCCCCGCAAGATCGATCTGCTGCCAAAGGAGCTGCGCGACTGGCTTCAGGACGCGCTGAAGGAGCGCGGGTTTTCCGGCTATGTCGAACTCGCGGCGGATCTGAACGACAAGCTGGAAGAGCGCGGCCTTGAGGTGCGGATCGGCAAATCGGCGGTGCATGCCTACGGGCAGGAATACGAACAGATGGCCCGCGCCCAGGAAGAGGCGAGCGCCTGGGCGATCAGCTGGATGGAGGGAAACGGTCTCGAAGAGGAGGCCAAGCGCCACAACGTCCTGTTCCAGATGATCACGACGCTGGCCTTCAAGGTCATGAAATCCCAGATGCTCAAGGAAGGCGAGGAAATCGACCCGCGCGAGTTGGCGTTCTTGGGCAAGATGCTCAAGGACGTGATGAGTTCGTCCGGTATGCGCGAGAAGATGACGGCTGATCAGGAAAAGCGCATCGCAGAACAAGCCGCGCGCGAGGCCAAGGCCGCTGTCGCCGATGACCTGACCCAGAACGCCAAGACCTTTGGCCTGACCGCAGACACGGCGGCCGCGATCAAGGCGCGCATCCTCGGGGTGGCGCTGTGACCGGCGTTGCGACCAAACCGGAGCTGCCGGCCAACGTGGTCGCAGGCCGTGACCTGCCGTCTGTCCTGCTGCCCTACCAACAGCGCTTGCTGTCGCTGATGGCGACAGAGCAGCTCGTCGTTTGTGAGAAGTCGCGTCGCATTGGCATGACCTGGGGGATCGGGTCGGACGCCGTGCTGACGGCCGGCGCGCAACGGGCGGCAGGCGGGATGGACGTGCTCTACATCGGGTTCAATCTGGACATGGCGCAAGAGTTCATCGACGTCTGCGCGATGTGGGCCAAGGCCTTCATGCCCGCTGCGAGCGCTGTCGAGGAGTTCATCTTCAAGGACCAGACCGAGGACGGGGCGGACAAGGACATCAACGCCTTTCGCATCCGGTTCGCGTCCGGTTTCGACATCGTTGCCCTGACCAGCAAGCCGCGCAGCTTGCGTGGCCGCCAGGGCTTCGTGATCTTTGACGAGGCCGCGTTCCACGATGAGTTGGACGAGATGCTCAAGGCTGCGGTGGCGCTGTTGATGCTGGGCGGCAAGGTTCTGGTGATCAGCACGCACGACGGCGCGGAAAACGCCTTCAACCGTTTGATCGCCGACGTCCGGTCCGGAAAGCGCAAGGGCGTTGTGCTGCGGGTCACCTTTGACGATGCCGTCAACGACGGCTGGTACGAACAGATGGCGCTATCGCGCGGCTGGCCCAATACACCCGAGGCCAAGGCGGAAAAGATCGCGGACATCATGGCCTTCTACGGCGATGACGCCGACGAGGAATTGCACTGCATCCCCAAGATGGGCAGCGGAGCCTATATCTCGGCTGCCGCCGTCGAGGCCTGCATGACCGATGCGCATCACGTCGCCCGGCTGTCATGCCCGTCAGGGTTCGAGTTGCGGCCTGCCGCAGAGCGCAGGACCTTTGTGCAGACGTTCCTCGATAATGAGGTCGTGCCACATCTGACCCGGCTGGACGACGATCGGTTGACCGCGATGGGCGAGGACTTCGGCCGCACCTCTGACCTGACCATCCTCGCCATCGGGCAGGAACAGCGGGACCTGTCCGTCATGGTGCCGCTGATAATCGAGCTCAAGAACATGCCGATCGAACAGCAATACCAGGTGATCGAATGCGTCATCACCAGGCTGACGCGGTTTCTGGGGGCCAAGTTCGACGCGACGGGCAACGGCCTTGGCCTGGCCGAGCGATGCCAGGAGAGGTTTGGCTACGACCGGATCGAGGCGGTGAAGCTGAGCCAGAGCTATTACCTGGAGCACGGACCGCGCGTGAAGAAACACTTCGAGGATCAGACGATCAGCCTCGCCAACGATGTCGATGTCCGCGACGACATGCGGGCGGTCAAGCTGGTGCGGGGCATCCCGACGATCCCGAACGAGCGCAACAAGGGACGGCACGGCGATGCCTTCGTCGCCCTGATGCTGCTGCTGGCCGCACTCAAAACTGAATACCAGGTCGCGACCTATGAGCGGGTGCCACGGGGCGGGCGGCCTGACGATGACGGAAAGACGGTGGAGACCACCGCAGGCTTTGGATCACGCGAGGGGCTATGGTGAAAATCAGGGATATGTTGCGCGATGCCTGGGGCCGCCTGGTCAAGACGGGCGAGCTGACCGAGGAACAGGCCGAAGGCGGCATGACCGGTGTCCGCCAGTCTTGGGTGGAATCCGTGGCCAGCGGTCTGACGCCGCAGGCGCTGGCGGGTATTCTGCAGGACTGCGACCGGGGCGAGCTGGACGCCTTCATGACGCTGGCCGAAGAGATGGAAGAACGCGACCCGCACTACGCCTCTGTCCTGGGCCAGCGCAAACGTGCCGTGTCCGGTATCAAGGCAACGGTCAAACCCTATTCCGAGGATGCCGCCGACGTGGCCATCGCCATATGGGTCGAGGACAATATCACCGGGCACGATCAATTCGCGGACCTGGTCGAGGATTTGATGGATGCCGTCGGCAAGGGTTTTGCAGTGGTCGAGATCGACTGGTCCACGGATGCGACCGGCTGGACGCCCCGCGCCTTTGTCTGGCGGACGCAGCGGTTTTTCCAGTTCGACCGCGAGACCGGACGCAAGATCAGGCTGCGCGATGATGCCGATCCGCTGGACGGGGTCGAGCTGCGCCCGTTTCGGTTCATCGTCCACACCGCCAAGCTGAAATCCGGTCAGGCGTTTCGTGGTGGTCTGGCCCGCGTCGTGGCCTTCAGCTGGATGTGCAAGGCCTACACGGTCAAGGACTGGATGGCCTTTGTCGAAACCTACGGCCTGCCGCTGCGCCTGGGCAAATACGATCAGGCCGCGACAAAGCAGGATGTGGCCACCTTGTTCCGCGCGGTGGCCAACATCGGCACGGATGCGGCGGCGGTGATCCCCAAGCATATGGATATCGAATTCGTCCAGAACACGTCCGGCAACGGCAGCCAGCCGATCTTTGAAAACCTCGCCCGCTATGTTGATGAGCAGATCAGCAAGGCAGTGCTGGGTCAGACGATGACCACCGACAACGGGTCCAGCCAGGCGCAGGCCAATGTCCACAACGAAGTCCGCCACGACGTTGCCACAGCCGACGCGCGGGGCATCACGGGCTCGATCAATCGGGACTTGGTGATCCCGGCGGTGCTGCTGAACTTCGGCCCGGTCAAAGGCTTTCCCAAGGTTCTGATCACGGTCGAGGAACCCGAGGACATCAAGGCCAAGGTCGATGGTGTCGTGGCACTCGCCAGTGCTGGTGTGACCTTCAAGGCGACCGAGGCGCGCGGGATCGTGCGCATGTCCGACCCCGACGATGACGACGAAGTCTTTGGCGGTGCGCCTGCGGCTCCGGAGCCAACCAGAAAGGCGCGGGTGTGGTTTTCGCGGTTCGGTTCAGAGGCCGATATGATCGACGACATTCAGCGCGACATGCTGTCGGACTGGGAACCGGTCATGGACGAGTTGATGGAGCCGTTCATGGCGGCGATCGCGGAGGCAGACAGCTATGAGACCGCCCGTGCGGCCCTGGACAAGATCGACGGCTTGCCCAGCTCCCGGCTGATCGACCAGCTCGTCCGCGCCAGCTTTACCGCCCGCGCCGCCGGGGACGTGGCGGATGGCTGAAGCTGACGACCGGCCCGGCTACAGCTTTGATCCGGGCCCACCGCCTGAGGCGTCACGCTTTCTCGCCAACAAGGGCTGGCAGCCGGCCTTTAGCTGGCTGGATGTTGAACCCGAGGAACACGCCGTCGCCTTTAGCGTAGCCAAGGCCACCAGCCTTGACGTCCTGGGCGATATCCGTGCCGAGCTGCAAACGGCCCTTGATGACGGGCTGCCCTTTGCGGAGTTTCAAAAGCGGTTGCGCCCCCGTCTTCAGGCCCGCGGCTGGTGGGGCATGCAGGCTGTCACCGATCCGGCCACCGGCGAGACGGCCCCGGCCAAGCTGGGCACGCCGCGCCGTCTGCGCACGATCTATGACGCGAACCTGCGATCGGCCCGCGCGGCCGGCCAATGGGACCGCATCCAGCGGACCAAGGCGGCCCTGCCCTATCTGGCCTATCGCCTGGGACCGAGCGAACGGCACCGCCCGCATCACGCCGCCAAGGAATGGCTGGTCCTGCCGGTGGACGACCCGTTCTGGCAAACGTGGTATCCCCCCAACGGCTGGGGCTGCAAATGCTGGGTCATGCAGATCTCGCGCTCCCGCGCCGAGGAACTGGGCATCGACGACAGCCCCGTGATCGACACGCGCGAATGGCTGAATAACCGCACCGGCGAGACAAAGATGGTTCCGGTCGGCATCGATCCCGGCTGGGACCGCAATCCGGGTGCGATGCGTCAGGCGGCGATGCAAGGCTTTCTCGAACGCCGGGTCGCTGATTTACCGGAGGCTCAGGCGCGGACAGCCCTTCGAGATATGGCGTCTTCTTGGTTGGTGCAGCGCGTACTTGCTGGCCGAAGCGGCGCGAAGGTCGCTGTCGGCTTTATGCCGCCTGACATCGCCGAGGCCGTGGGCAACCGTGCGGCCTTCGTGCGCATCGCTGACGAATACGGCGCGAAGGTCGGCTCGAAAGCTGCGCCGGTGACGCCGGACGTGATGGCACGTGTCTCTGAGGCGATCGTCGAGGGGCCGCTGGCCCGTGACCGCAGGCGGGGTCAAGACGATCTGCTGGTGATGGTCGATGGAATAGAGCCGTGGATCGCCATCATCAAAAATCATCCGGCGACGAATGAATTCTGGATCAAGACGATACATCGCACAACACAGCGCAAGTGGCTGGCCGATCTCGCAGCAACCGATGTCGAGCAGTTAAGGTGAAGGATGCACCTGGAGGGTCGGAACCCCCTCACGGCACTGGTCGCCGGTACTCCGAATGGCTCAGGTGCGAGTGCGAAATATGCCGATACCGGTCCAAAATCAACCGCCACGCGCCGATCTGACATCCGCCCTGCGACGCAATAGGCCCTGAGAGCTCGATTAAATACCGTTTAAATACCCCCCTTTTGGTTTTGACGACCGTGGGTAGGGTTTTGGCGGTGAAGGCCCTGTATGGCCCTCTGAGCGGGTCGCGGAATTTCAGGCCAAATCGGCAATCACCCGGTGAACGCGTTCACGGGCTACCCGTCGCGCGCGCGATGTCACAACGGCAGCATGAACACTGCCCGTATTTCACAAATCACCCCCGTTGCTTTGGCCGCCGATGGCGGTGCCGCACCCGAGTGGGTCCAACTGACCCCCAAGGGGCCGGAGCTTGCCGCCAATGACGGGCGCAAGCATCGGCTGACGCGGCCCGACCAAGTGATCGCTGCCTTCCACGCCTACGGTCACCCGCTGCCGATAGATGTTGAGCACGCGACGCACGTCCGCGCCGACCAAGGCCTCGACGCACCTGCCTACGGCTGGGTGCGCGAGATCGAGACCCGCGACGGCGCGCTTTGGGGGCGTGTCGAGTGGAATGAACAGGGGGCCGCCTGGGTCGCGTCCAAGGCCTACAAGTTTCTGTCGATCGGCTACGCAGCCGACCCCGCGACCGGCGAGATCACCCGCCTGATCTCTGTCGGTCTGACCAACACCCCCGGTTTCAAAATGCCAGAGCTCGCGAAGGCGGGCACCACAAAGGAGAACGACATCATGGACAAAGCCGTCCTCGACGCGCTGGGGCTTGCCTCGGACGCGACCGCCGCCGACGCGGTGGCCAAGATCAAGGACCTCAAGCTGGAGGTCCACACCGCCAGCGCCAAGGCACCGGACCCGACGCTCTATGTCGCCAAGGCACAGCTTGATGCGGCCAACGCCAAGCTGACCCAGATGGAAGAGGCGGAAACCGCCCGCGCCGACCTGGCGATTACGGCAGCCGTCGATGCGGGTGTCGCCGCAGGCAAGATCGCGCCCGCCGCCAAGGATGGGTTCCTCGCCATGGCCAAGGCGCAGGGCATCGAGGCCTTTACCGCCACCGTCGCCAAGATGCCGGTCATCGTCGGCGGCAAGTCCGAGCTGGACGACAAGGACCCCGACAAGAAATCCACCACGCTCTCCGCCGAGGAGATCGCCGTCGCAAAACAGATGGGTCTGACCGAGGCGGAATTCGCCACGGCCAAGGCCGAACAGGAGGCCTGATCCATGGCTATCATCACCCCCGCCCTGCTCCTGGCGCTGAACACCTCGATCCAGAAGGCGTTCAAGGATGCCTACGCCCAGATGACGGTCGATCCGTTCTGGAAAAAGGTCGCCACGCTGGTGCCGTCCACGACCAGTTCCAACACCTACGGCTGGCTGCAGGATTTCCCGCAGTTGCGCGAATGGATCGGCGACCGCGTCGTCAAGGACATGAAGTCCCAGGGCTACGAGATCACCAACCGCCTGTTCGAGGCCACGCTCGGCGTCAAACGCACCGCGATCGAGGATGATCAATACGGTCACTATTCGCCGATTGCCGCGCACATGGGTCAGGAATCCGCACAGCACCCGGACCGTCTGATCTCTGACCTGATGGGCCAAGGCACCGCCTCGCTCTGCTACGACGGGCAGAACTTCTTCGATGTCGATCATCCGGTCTATGCCAACCCTGACGGGACCGGTGCCGTCACGACCGTCGCCAACTACGCCGACGGTCTGGAGCCTGCCTGGTATCTGCTGGACACCCGCAAGGTACTCAAGCCGTTCATCTTCCAGGAACGCACCAAGCCCGAGATGACCATGAAGATGGACCCCAAGACCTCGGACGTGGTGTTCACCAAGGACGAGTTCCAATGGGGCATCCGGTATCGCTGCGAGGCAGGCTTCGGCTTCTGGCAGATGGCCTATTGCTCGCGCCAGCCGCTGACGGTCGCCAACTTCGAGGCCGCCCGCACCGCGATGCGCAAGGTGACAGCCGACGGCGGCCGCCCGCTGGGGATCGCGCCCAACATGATCGTCGTCAACGCCGACAACCAGTCCGCGGCCGAGGACATCTTTGCGGTCCGCAGCCTGCCGAACGGTGGCGACAACAAGCATTACAACAAGGTCGAGATCGTCGTTGACGACTGGGCCGCGTAAGGGAGCGCGCGCATGAAACTCTTCATTCAAGCCACCACACCGTCGGGCACGTTTTTCCGGGCCGGGCGGATGTGGACCAAGGACGGCACCGTCGTGGACAGCGACGACTTCACCGACGCCCACGCTAAGGCGATCGAGAACGAGCCGCACCTGAAGGTCCGCGCCGCCACCCCGGCCGAGATCGCGGCCAGCGACTTGCCGGCAACGATCCCGACCGAAGCTGAGGTCATCGACGCGCTGCTGTCCGCGATCCCGCAGATGGTGGACGACGATTTCACCAAGGGCGGTCTGCCCGACATGGGCAAGCTGCGCGCTGCCGTGGCGATCGACGACAAGCTGGTCACGCCAGAGCTGCGCGACGCGGCGATGGAGCAGCTCGTCAAAGGTGGCTTCAAGGCCCCGTTGAAAGCCTGATCCCATTCGGCACCGCGGCAAGCAGACATCCTCCCCAG
This sequence comes from Loktanella sp. DSM 29012, assembly GCF_900110705.1. Lineage (GTDB taxonomy): Bacteria > Pseudomonadota > Alphaproteobacteria > Rhodobacterales > Rhodobacteraceae > Loktanella > Loktanella gaetbuli. The sequence goes on from NZ_FOEJ01000005.1 coordinate 241,965, forward strand.
ATGGCTGCGGTTGCCGATACGCCCGCCCCCGTGTGGCAGCGTCGGGGGCGGGCACGAAGACCAGGGGAAGCCATCGCGCCCCGCATCGCTGCACCGTCCGGTGGAACAAGCCCGGACCCGATGGCCCAGGGGGAGGATGGCCCCCACGAATTTCGAGGACACCATGTACGCAAGCCAGGACGACATCATCACGCTCTACACCGCCGACGCGCTGGTCGTGGCCGATCGCGACGGTGACGGTGTGCCTGACGATGCGGCGATCACCCGCGCCCTGCGCTCGGCCAGTGCCGAGATCAACGGCTATGTCGGTGTCCGCTACGACCTGCCGCTGGCCGATCCCCACGACATCCTGACGCAATACTGCGTTGATATCGCGCTTTACCGCCTTGCCGGATCGTCCAGCACGATGACCGAGGAGCTGCGCCAGCGATACGAGGACGCAATGGCCGCCCTCAAGCGGATCGCCAAGGGCGAGATGCGCCTGACCATCGCCCCGGTCGCGGGCGAGGAACCGGACGACGGTGGCCCCAACCCGCTGACAACCGGCGGACCCGCGCGTCTGTTTTCCCGTGACAAGATGCGGGGGCTCTGATGGTCGGCGTTGTCGCACAGTTTGAACTCGACACCGCCATGGTAGAGGCCGGTTTGCGTGACCTTGCCGCCTGGCAGATCGACGCGCTGGCCTTCAACATCGGGGCGCTGCTGGAAGGCTCGACCAAGGAACGCATCGCCGACGACAAGGCCGGTCCCGACGGCGAGCCATGGGCCGCATGGTCCGAAGCCTATGCCGCGACGCGCAGCGCACGTCATTCGCTGTTGGTCGGTGACGGCCTGCCGGGCCTACTGGACAGCATCCAGAACTATTCCGACGGCCCCGAGGCACGGGTCGGCACCAACCTGGTCTATGGCGCGATCCAGCAATTCGGCGGCGAAGAGGTCGGCAAACCCGGCTTGCCCGCAAGGCCCTACCTTGGCCTGTCCGATCAGGACCGTCGCGACATTGCAGAATTAGTGACCGGTGACCTGGGCGAGGTGCTGCAATGACCGGCCTGCTGCAAGAGCTGCCGGATGCTGTAGCTGTCCGCCTGAAGGAGGTGCTGCCGGCAAGCCGAACCTGCAAGGGCATCACCGGGCGGTTCAACCTCGAACGCCTCAAATCCGATGCGATCCAGACGCCCGCCGTGCTGGTTTCGATCCTCGACATCAAGCAGGCGGAGACCGCCGCCGGGGCATTCCACACCTTTGACCTCGCCATGGCCGCCTTCATCGTGACCAAGGATGCGCTGGGGCTGGACCGCGATACTGCTGCCGCCGCGATGATGGGTGCGCTGGCGACCGCCATTCCCGACCGCCGCTGGGGCCGCCCCGATTGCGGTCAGGCGCGCAACGTACGCGGTCAGTCTGTCGTGACCGCAGGCTGGCAAAAGTCAGCGGCCAGCCTTTGGGCTGTCACCTGGACGCAGCCCTGCACCTTTGATCCCGCCGCACCCGACGCGCCGCTGGGTGTCGACCTTTACGTCGGTCAATCGCCGGACATCGGTGCGGATCATGTCGATGACTACACCCGGATCGGAGAGGCACCATGACCCTTGCCGCCGCCGAAGGCGACCGCCGTATCGCCAATGTTCTGCAAGTCGGGACCATCGTGTCGGTCGATCCCGCCGGACCCAGCGTCGCCGTCAACCTGGGCGACATCACGATCCCCGCCGCGGCCGTCGGCATGATGCGCGCGGGGAGCCTCTCGCTGTGGTGGATGCCCGCCGTCGGCGAACAGGTCCTGGTCGCATGCCCCGGCGGCGACATGGCCCGCGCCATTGTCGTGTGCGGGATCTTCGCGGGCAACGCGCCCTCTGCCGATGCCGCCGTGCCGCTGTTCGAGTTGGCCGGTGGCGAGATCCACTTCAACGGCACCCTGATCGTCAGCGGCGATGTCATCGCCGGAGGGATCAGCCTGCAAAACCACATCCACGGCGGCGTCGCAGCCGGTGCCGCCACAACCGAAGGACCGCAGTGATGACCAAACCGACCAAAGCCAACCCGGGGGCCACACCCGACCCGCGCAAATCCTATGTGGCCAGTGCGTCCGGCTGGATTGCAGGCGCTTACCGCAAGAAAGGCGACGCCCTGATGCTCACACCGCAGGCCGCCGCCTATGAGAACGTGACACTGGCACCCGAGGCCAAGGACGCGAAGTGACAGGCCTCAGCCGCCATACTGGTCAGCGCCTGACCCTGGACGCGCATCTGGCGCAGTCCGTCGGTGTGATCCTGTCCACCCCCAAGGGCAGCCGCGTTTTGCGGCGTGACTTTGGGTCGGACCTGCCGCGCCTGATCGACATGCCGGTCACACCTGCGACGGTGATCGAGGTCTATGCCGCGACGGCCGAGGCGATTGATCTGTGGGAACCGCGCCTGACCCTGCGCCGTGTCAGCGTGATTGCCAGTGCGGCCGGTCGCGTGTCGCTGGCGCTGGAAGCCGAGATCGCGGGCGAGGTCACGACCCGCACGATCCCGGTCGAGGTGGCGGCATGACCCGGTTCACGCAGATCGATCTGGAAAACCTGCCTGCCCCCCAGGTGGTCGACACGCAGGACGTCGAGGCGATCTTTGCCCGCAAGCGTGATGCGCTGCTGGCGCTGGCACCTGACCTTGCCCCGGTGCTGGCGCTCGAAAGCGAGCCGCTGACGATGTATCTGCAGCGCGACGCCTTTGATGAGGTGCTCTTGCGGGCTGTCGTCAACGACGGCGCGCGCGCCGTGATGCCCGCCTATGCGACCGGCGCAAACCTCGACCAGCTTGCGGCCTTCTACGGTGTGGCCCGCCTTGTCCTCGCCCCGGCGCAACCGGACGCCACGCCGCCGGTCGCGGCGGTAATGGAGACCGACAGCGATTTCCGCAGCCGCATGCAGTTGGCGCTTGAGGCACAGACGACAGCCGGGACCATCGGGTCGTATCTGTTCTTTGCCAGATCCGCCGATCCGCGAGTCCGCGACATCGCGGTCGCCAACCTCGCGCCCGGCGTCGTGGGCATCCGTGTTCTGGCCGAGGCCGGTGATGGCAGCGCACCTGCGGACCTTTTGCAGGCCGTTGAAACCGCGTTGAACGATGACTTCGTCCGGCCCCTGACCGATCTGGTGCAGGTCAAAAGTGCAGTCATCGTGCCCTATCAGATCGCGGCCACCCTGACCTTTTACGACGGTCCCGACAGTGCGGTGGTACTGGAAACATCGCGCGCGGCCGTCACCGCCTACGTCGCCGCGCGCCGCCTGATCGGTGAGAACGTCACGCGCTCCGGCCTCTTTGCCGCGCTGCACGGTGCTGGCGTACAGAACGTGGTTCTCGCCAGTCCCGCCGCCGATATCGAGATCGATGGGACACGTGCCGCGTTCTGCACTGACATCACCCTGACCGCAGGGGGCGTCGATGCTTGATCAATCCCTCCTGGCCTCGAACGCCACAATGCTCGACCGCGCGATCGAGGCGGCAACGGCTGTACCTGACGACCTCAAGTTCGACATCGGCCGCGTTGGTCGGGTCGCGGATTGCCCGGCGGATTTGCTGCCCTGGCTCGCCTGGGCGATGTCCGTCGATAACTGGGATGCGACCTGGTCGGATGCGGTCAAGCGTGCCGTGATCGCGCGCTCGGTCGAGGTGCATCGCCGCAAGGGCACACGCGGTGCCGTCATCGCGGCCCTGGATGCAGCCGGCATCGATGCCGTGCTGGAGGAATGGTTCCAGTACTACGGCACCCCGCACACCTTCCGCCTCGATATCGGCATGGAGCGGATCGAGAACTCCGGTCGCCGCGCCGATGACGTCTTTGTCCAGGACGTGGCGCGCATCGTCGAAAGCATCAAGCCGGTCCGGTCGCAATACGCGCTTCGCGTCCGCTCGACCGTCGCCAGCGATGCCCGCGCCGCCACCGGCCAGCGCGCGCGCCTCGATGCGACCGGTATCCTGCGGCCCGCGGTGCCGGTCACCGATCAATCCATTCATCAGCCAGCCCACATCGCCACGCGCGGACGCATCGTCCAGCGCGGTGACGTGCGGCCCGCATAGGGGAACGCCATGCCTGCCACGATCATCTTTACCGACCTCGGCCTTGCCAAGGTCAACACAGCCTCGGGGTCCGAGGCGGCCGTCGTCATCACCGAGGTCGCCTTGGGGGACGGCGGCGGCGCGCTCTACGATCCCACGACGGATCAGGTGGCGCTGCTGGGCGAGGTCATCCGTCGCCCGTTCGACCGTCGCGCCCAGACCGAGGCCAGCAGTTGGATGATCAACGCGGTTTTCCCCTCGGCCGACTTGCCCGCGATGACCCTGCGCGAGGTCGGGTTCTTCGACCAAGACGGCGATCTGATCGTGGTGGCGGCCGGGCTCGATTACCCGACAGCGGACCTCGGGGCCTATGACTTTGTGCTCGACCAGACCATCACGCTGGACCGCGTGGCCGAGGGGGCGATCATCGTCGATGGTCCCGACTGGGCACTGGTCGATCACATCGCCGAGGATCTTGCCGCCCATGCCATCTTCACGCAGGCACTGGCACAGGCTGCAGAGCGGATCGTGGTGCTGGAACGTGCGCAGGTGCCCATCGGCACGATTGTCGATAGTGCCGGGCCGGTGGCACCGGACGGCTGGATGACGGCTGACGGGCGCGCGCTGGCGCGGGATGAATACCCCGAGCTGTGGGCAGCCATTGGTGATGCGTGGGGCGCGGGCGACGGTGCAACCACGTTTAACATTCCCGAGCTGCGAACCGAGTTCCGCCGCGGTGCCGATCTTGGACGCGGCGAGCTGCCCGCCCTCGAAATCGGGACCTGGCAGGCGGATGAAATCCGCGCGCACAAGCACGGTATTTCACCGGCGGCGGTGTCCGACGCCAACGCTAACGTAGACGGGCCCGACCTCAACAACGACGGCCAATCTGTCAGCGAGACCGATCTGTTCGGCGGTGAAGAAACCCGCCCGCGCGCCGTGTCCGTCCATCCCATCATCCGTGTGCGATAGGAGGTCTGGTCATGCCTACCAATTTTGCAACGATGAACGAGGCGCTGGCGCAGTTGTCTTCGTTGGCCACCTTTCTTGCAAACATGCCAGCTGGGGTGCGCGCCCAAGTCGAGGCGGCCGTGGCCGAAGGCGAGGCAGACCTCGCAGCGCTGCAGGCTGCCGTCGATGCGCTGGCCGTCGAGGTCGCGGCCGGCGTCGAGGGCCTGATCCCGTCGCTTGCCTTCGAGGCGACCATCGACCCGGCGGACCCGAATCCGACCCAGCTCAACGGCGGGACCTTCAACACGATCGCGGAGGCGGTCGCGGCATCGTCACCTGGTCAGCGGGTTGTTCTGAACCTGCCCGGTGGTAGCGCAGGGTCAGTGCCGTTCACGTCTGACATTGATTTGAAAGGCAACCGCCACTTGGTTCTTGCCGGCCCGACAAACAACCCGGCGGTCATAAACCACGATGTGAAGGTGACCTCGTCCCGCAACGGCTTGCGCGGTTTTCGTCTGCACGACACCTGCACGGTGACGACGGTAGAGGTCGAGCACACTCACGGCGCGCTTGCTGTTCCGGGCGAGCTGTTTCGCGAAAACGCCTCGATTTTTACCGGTGAAGCAGGATGGATCGGTGGCGTAAGCCTGTCTGATTTTGCTTTTACAGGTCAGCAGACAGCTTGCTTGGTCGGGTTCAACGGCCTTGCGTGTGCTCGGGTGGCTTTCTGGCGCGGCACGCTTTCGGGTGTCGTGACAGCCATCGGTCGCCCGGCAAGCGTTGACCCGTTTGTCATGGCTGGAACGCAGGGTGTTCAGCAGCAGAACGGCGCGGTCATGCTCAGTCGCTTCACCCCTGGCAGCAACATCGTTGGGACGGTCTGATATGCCTGAAACCATGCTGAACGTCACGGACGGCGACCGCTCCGTCTATTCCGTCACCCGCGCCGAAGCGCTGGCCCTGGGCTATCCCGAAGCCGCAATCGCGCAGGCTGAAGCGCAGGCTGCGGCCGCTGCTGCCCGTGCGGCGATCCGGGCCACGATTGACCGCACTGTAGGCGACACACCCAGCATCGTCGGCACCTTGGCTGATGTTTCCGGCATCCTGACAGCCGGTCAGATGGTGCGTGTCGTGGCCTTGGCCGATCATGCCAGCACAGCCGCCGAACAGGCCGAGCTGGACATGCTCAAGGCCTTGGCCGGTTACGCGGACCTCGTCCAGATTTGCCGCGACGGGCTGGCAGCCTTGCAGGGTGGACAGGCGCTGCTGACCGCCTCGGCCAAGGGGATCGACACGGTGTTTGCCGAGGCGATGACCCGGTCAACCGCGACCGCCGCGATCCTGGCTGCACGCAAGGAGGGCGAGGCATGAGCGCCTACACCGATGCAAAGCCGATCTTTTCGCGCTTGCCGCGCAGCAACCGGTATCGCACCTGCCTGAGCTTTGCTTGGGAGCTTGGCTGCAGAGGCTCCGGCCTGCTGATCGAGATCCCCGAGGGCTACACCTTCGACGTCTCTGTTCCGCCTGGCTTGCGGCTGATTTTCAATCCGCACGATCCGAAGTTCCTCAAGGCTGCGGCGCTGCACGACAACCTGCTGGAGCGCGGCTGGGACCGGGTCACGGCAGCCGGTCCGTTTCACCGCGCGCTGCGCGCCGACGGCGTCGGTCCGTTCAAACGCCTCGCCATGCTGCTTGCCGTCATTCTGTGGCGCTGGTCATGACCGCCGCCCCCTCACACCAAAAGGAGAACCACCATGCCTGAACAGTTTCTACACGGGGTCGAGGTCGTCCAGATCGACGACGGCCTGCGTCCCATCTCGACCGTCAAGTCCTCGATCATCGGGATCGTCGGCACCGCACCGGAGGCCACCGACGACGCGTTCCCGTTGAACACGCCCGTCCTGATCACCGGGCCCCGCGCATCGGCAGCACTCGGGCCGACCGGGACCCTGCGCGATGCCTACGACGCAGTCTATGCCCAGGGCGTTGCCGTGGCGATCGTCGTGCGGGTGGCAGAGGGGGCCGACGATGCCGCGACCCTCGGCAATGCCGTGGGCAACGCAGCCCAGCAGTCCGGCGCTTATGCCCTGATCGGGGCTGGTGCCGTCACGGGTCAGATCCCGCGCATCCTGATCGCGCCTGGTCTGACGCGCCCCACCGATCCCAGTGCCGCCAACCCGCTGACCAACGCGCTGATCACTGTCGCGGCCAAGCTGCGGGCCGTCGTCGTGGCCGATGGTCCCAACACGGTCGAGGCCGATGCGATCACCTACGCCGGTCAATTCGGGTCGGACCGCCTGTTCCTGGTCGATGCCCATGTCCGCGTCTTTGACACCGTGTCAGCGCAGACCGTGACACGTCCGGGCTCGGCCTATGTGGCGGGCGTGATCAGCCGCACCGACAACGAACGCGGGTTCTGGTGGTCGGCCTCCAACCGGCTGGTCGGCGGCGTCACCGGGCTGGCCCGCCCCATCGGCTTTGCGATCTCGGACCCGGACACCGAGGCCAACCGCCTGAACGAGGCCAAGGTCTCCGTCATCATCCGTGAGGACGGCTTCCGCGTCTGGGGCAACCGCAGCACGTCGGACGATCCGCTCTGGGCCTTCCTCAGCGTGCGGCGCACCGCCGATCTGATCTACGACAGCATCGAACGGGCGCACCGCTGGGCGACGGACCGTCCGTTGTCCGCGCAACTGCTGATCGACATCCGCGACAGCGTGCAGGCCTACCTTGACCGGCTCACAGCCCAGGGCGCGCTGCTGGGCGGCACCGTCTGGCTGGACCCGGAGCTGAACACCAAGGCCACGCTGGCCGCAGGTCAGCTCTATCTCGATTTCGACATCGAGCCGCCCGCCCCGCTGGAACGCCTGACGTTCCGCGCCCGTCGCAACGGTGACTACTACGAAGAGCTGATCACCGACTTTCAAGCCGCAAGCTAAAGGAGGCACCTGATGTCTTTCCCGCGCACAATCCGCAACTACAACGCCTTCCTCGATGGCGTCAGCTACATGGGGTTGGTCAGCACCGGCAAGCTGCCCGCCCTCAAGATCAAGACCGCCGCACATCGCGGTGCCGGCATGGATGCCGAGACGGCCGTCGACATGGGCATGGAGGCCATGACGACCGAGCTGACATTCGACGAATGGTCGGACGCGCCGATCCGGCTGTTCGGGTCCAAGAACCGCATCGTCCTGCGTCCCGCCGCCATGGGCGAGGACGACTTCGCGGCGGACACGTTCATCTTTGCGATGGGCGGTCGCATCACCGACGTCAACTGGGACGACCTGAAGGCAGGCACCGAGTCCAAGATGAAGGCGATGATGGATGTCGATTTCTTCAGCATCGAGAAGAATGGGCAGCAGCTCGTGAAAATCGATGTCGAGAACGGCGTCCGCGTCATCGACGGCGTCGACCAGCTTGCAGGCATCCGCACTGCAATGGGTCTTTAAGGGGGGATTGAACCATGGCCAAACTGACCACTCCGATCAAGCGCGAGGGCGGCGACTTGAAGTCCGTCGAGATCCGCCAGCCTACCGCAGGCGAGCTGCGCGGCTGTAAGCTGACCTCACTATTGCAGATGGACACGTCCGAGCTGCTCAAGGTGCTTCCGCGCGTCACCGTGCCCGCGCTGTTGCCCGCCGAGGTCGAGGCGTTGGCCCCGGCGGACCTTTTGACACTGGGGATGGAGGTGGTCGGTTTTTTGGCCTCTCCGGCCCTCAAGGAAGAGGCGCTGCGGGCAGCCGAAGCCTGATCCCGCACGACGACACCGGCGACACCATGGCGGATATCGCCGTGGTGTTCGGCTGGGGCCCCGATGTCACCGGCCCCATGACACTGGACGATCTGGCCTACTGGTGGGCCAAGGCCCGCGACCGCGCACCACGACAGGAGGATGACGATGACTGACATGAATATCGCCCTGATCCTGCGCCTGGTGGACCGCGCGACAGGACCGGCTAAGCAAGCCTTGCAACAGGTCGAGCGGGTCAGCAACCAGATCGGCCAGGCGGGCCTGCGCAACCTCGAACGCGCCGACGCGATCGGCGAGATGGCCGACCGCCAGCAGGCGCGCATCGTGGGACAGGCAGCCGGGCTTGCCAGCATGGCCGCCGGGTTCTGGGCGATGACCGAACCGGCGATCGAGGCTGAGGCCCGCATGGCCGAGATTGCCAAGGTCGTGGATTTCGACAGCGAGAACGGGTTCGTCGATCTGCAACGCGATATCGCGGCGCTGGTCACCTCGGGCGGGCTCTACGCCACGTCGCAGGGCATCATGGATATCGTCGCGGCTGCCGGACGCATGGGGGTCGTCGATGCCAACCTGCCCGACGCGGAAAAGCGTGCGCAGCTTCTGGAATTTGCCGAGGCCGCGACGGTGATGGGCGTGGCCCTTGGCGTATCAGCCGAGACCGCGGGCGAGACGCTCGCACGGTGGCGCGCGAACCTGAACCTGACCCAGGACGAGGCCATGCAGCTTGGCGACATGGTCAACCTGCTGGGCAACACCATGGCCACGAATGAGGCCGATATCCTCGCTGTGCTGAACCGTCAGGCGGTTCTGTCCGACGTGTCCGGTCTGGCCACCAGCGAGATCGCGGCGCTGAGTGCCACGCTGCTGGCGGCGGGCAGCAGCCCCGAGATCGCCGCCACGGGCATGAAGAACTTCATCAACGCGATGACCGTCGGCCGAAGTGCCACGGCCCGGCAAAAGGCTGTGTTTCAGGAGCTGGGCATCGACGCCGAGGATCTGGCGCGGGCGATGCAAGAGGACGCCAGCGGCGCGATCCTGTCGGTGCTGGATGCGCTGAACGAGATGGAGCCCTATCGTCGGTCGTCGCTGGTCGGTGATCTGTTCGGCGAGGAAGGCAAGGCTGCGATCATTCCGCTGATCGCCCAGACCGACACCCTGCGCGTCGCACTTGCCGCGACCGCAGACAGCGCGTCATTGCTTGGCTTGATGGAGTTGGAATACGCCCGCCAGGTCGAGACGACCAAGGCGCAGCGCGCCCGCACCATCGAATACTTCAAGACGCTCAGCGTGGTTGTCGGATCGCAGCTCTTGCCGATGCTGAACGACATGCTTGAAACCATCATGCCGGTCATCGGGCGCACGGTTGAATGGGCCGAGGCGAACCCGCAACTGATCCAGCAGCTTGGCTGGCTGGCGGCGGGGCTGTTTGGCCTGTCGGTTGCATCCTTTGCGGTCAGTCTGGCGCTGTTGCCGCTGTTGCGTCTGGTCAGTGTCGGCGTCCGTCTGTTCGGTTGGATGCAGATCGCCCTTGGTGTCGCCGGTCGGGCCGCCAGTGCCTTGGGCCGGGGTCTGATCCTGCTGGCCACCAACCCCGTCGCTGCCCTCGGCCGTCTGTGGGCGGCGACCGGGATCGTGGGCCGCGCGCTGATCTGGCTGGGCCGCCTCGCGATGCGGCACCCGCTGATCCTGACGCTGGCACTGATCGCCTATGCCGTCGATGCCATCTACCAGAACTGGGACGGAATCGTCGCCTATTTCACCGACAAGGTGAACCGGGTGAAGGCGGCGTTTCAGGACGGGCTGATCGACGGCGTGTTCCAGGTCATCAAAGACTTCAACGGTTTCACGCTGATCTTTGACGCGGCCAGCGGGTTCCTGGAATACCTGACCGGCTGGTCCTTTGAGGATGTCGCCGCCAGCATCGCGTCGATCACCGATCACCCGTGGTTTGATATGGGCGTCGAGATGATCCAAAGCCTCGGCGCGGGCATCTGGTCGGTGCTGACCGGGTTGGTCGAGACGATCAAGGCATCGCTGGCCGCGATCGTGCCGCAGTGGATGATCGACGGGATTGCGCTGATCAAGGACATAGGCGCAACCCCGGACGCAGCCCCGGCGATGGCAGCGACCGCAGGCGTTGGTGGCACTTCCGCCGGACGCCGTGCCCTCGGCGGTCCCGTCCGGGCCGGTGGCATCTACGAGGTCAACGAACGCGGGCAGGAATTCTTTGCCCCCGGCCAGTCGGGCAGCATCATCACCGCCCGCGACGCGCGGCGGGCCGGTGCCGCACCCACGCGCAGCGTCAGGTTCGGCGACATAGTCATCAACGCGGCCCCCGGCATGGATGCCCAGGCGGTCGCGCGGGCGGTCAAGCGCGAGCTGGCGGACCTGATGGATACCAGCCGAGCCCTGCACGACGGGGGTTTTTATGAATAGCCTCGTGATGATGGCGCTGGGGGTGTTCCGGTTCGGCGTGGCGGGAGCGGATTATCAGACCTTCCGCCGCACGGCCGCCTACCGGTGGGAACAGGTGGACCGCATCGGCCGCCAGCCTGCCGCACAGTTCGCAGGCCGTGGCACGGAAAGCGTCACCCTGTCCGGTGTGATCTATCCGCACTTCAAGGGCGGGCTGCGTCAGGTCGAGCTGATGCGCTTGCAGGCCGGACTGGGGCAGCCGCTGATCCTGGTCGATGGCCTCGGGTTCATCTGGGACCGCTGGGTCATCACGTCGGTCGAGGAAACCAAATCGGTGTTCATGGCCGACGGGGCCCCGCGCAAGATCGACTTTGCCGTCGATCTGCAAAGCTACGGAGGCGACCGGGCATGACACCATATGTGACCCGCCAGGGCGACGTCGTCGATCTGATCGCCCATCGCGAGCTGGGCGATGCCCGGCTCTGCACCGCGATTCTGGACGCGAACCCCGGTCTGGCCGCCGCCGGTGCGGTGCTGCCCGATGGTTTGCTGATCATGCTGCCGGACGCCGCCCCCGCGCCGACCCGCACGACAATCCGCCTCTGGGGTCGCACGTGACGCCCGCGGTCCGCATCATCGCCGCCAACACGGATATCACCGCGACCATCGCCGACCGGCTGATCTCGCTGTCCGTCACCGATGAGGACGGGCTATCGGCCGACACATTACGCCTGAAGGTCGATGACCGCGACGGCCGCATCGCGGCCCCCGAGACCGGCGTCGTCCTGGACGTCGCTCTGGGCCACGTGGGCCAGCAGCTGGTCCCGGTCGGTCTCTTTGCCGTGGACCGCGTGCGCGGCACGGGCATGCCGCAGACCCTGACGATCGACGCGACCGCCGCCGACATGACCGGCCCGCTGCGCGCGCCGCGATCGCGCGGCTGGACCGGTCAAACGCTGGGCCAGATCGTCGAGACCATCGCGGGCCGGGTCGGGCTGGAACCGGTCGTCGCCGATGCGCTCGCCACCATTCGCTACCCCTTCCTCGCCCAGACCGCCGAGAGCGATCTGAACTTTCTGACCCGCATCGCACGAACGCTGGACGCCACCGCCAAGCCCGCAGCCGGTCGCCTGGTCGTCATGCCGCGCGGCACGGGGCGGGACGCGACCGGTGCATCGATCCCGCCCGTGGCCATCGACCGCACCGATCTGTCCGACTGGTCCTGGGATCGCGGCGCGCGCAAGGCCTACGCCAGCGTGACGGCCGAATGGGGCGACATCGCGGGCGGCCAGACCGTCAAGGTCACCGTCGGCAGCGGCAATCCCGTCCACCGGCTGCGTCACGTCTATGCCACCGCCGCCGACGCGCAGCGCGCCTGTGCGGCCGAGCTTGCCATGTCTGACCGGGCGCGGCTGACGCTGGACGGCATGCTGCACCGCTTCAACGGCGATCTCTTTGCAGGCGGGACGATCCGCATGTCCGGCCTGCGGGCCGAGCTGAACGGCGACTGGCTGATCCGCAAGGTCACGCATGATCTGGCCGGCGCACTCACGACATCCTTCTCCACTGAACGCGGGGCAGATCAGACGGCCCCGTAAGGGCCGTTGAACACCCCCTTAAACGGGGGGCCAAAGGGTGCGCCAACACCCTTCGACACGGGGAAAGTTTCGACGCAATCCCGCCGACCGCAAGGAACTTACAGCCGCCCCCTCCCTCATGAGGGACGGCCACTGTGAGGCGATTCTATATCCCATGGCTACCCATGAAATCCGTTGCTCGGGCTGTGCCCGATTGCTATTCAAAACCGACGGCGCAGACTTCGGCTGCAAGATCAGCATCAAATGCCCCCGATGCCGCGCCTTCAATCATCTGAGGCCCCAGACGAGCCCCTCACCGAAGCGACCCGATCGCGATGGAAAGGACCCCTCGTGTGGCTCTTCGTACCCCCGAACGACATGACGACTTTTGCGGCATCAGCCTTTGCGCCGGTGTCGGCGGACTGGATCTCGGCCTTCACCTCGCAGAACCCGGATATCGCACTGTGTGTTATGTCGAGCGAAACAGTTTCGCCGCGTCCACTCTCGTGGCACGGATGGCGGACACGTCCCTGGCTCCGGCTCCTGTCTGGGACGATCTCAAATCCTTCGACGGCCGCCCGTGGCGTGGCCGCGTTCATATCGTCACTGCCGGATATCCGTGCCAGCCGTTCACCCTGTCTGGCAACCGGCGCGGACGCGACGACCCCCGGCACCTCTGGCCCTATGTTGCACGTATCATCGACGAAGTCCGACCCGAGTGGTGCTTCTTCGAGAACGTCCCCGGCCATCTGTCCCTGGGCTTCCATGATGTCGCCCGAGACCTTCAAGGCATGGGCTACCGGGTTGCAGCGTGCGTCGTATCAGCGGCGGAAGTCGGCGGGTCTCACCTACGCGAACGGATGTTCATTCTGGCCCACGCCGACCTACCTGATGGGCGGCAACAGGACGAGCATCCGCGTGGGACCGGGGCGGTTTCAGTTCATCGCGGACCAAAACCAGAAGGGGAGCCAGGTCGGCCTGATCATGGCCGCCCGGTGCTGGGTCATGATGTGGGACCTATTGAAGGCCACGGGCTGGACGCCCGGACCGCTCGTCTCTTCCCCCCGATGCCAGGTGACTTTGCTGCCTGGGGCGCTGCACTCCAAGGAGGCGCTGCATCTCAACCCGTCCTTCACCGACTGGATGATGGGCTGGCCCTCAGGGTGGACCGATCCGCTGCAGCCGGTAACGGCGTGGTCCCGCTGGCTGCAGCAAGGGCGTGGCGTTGGCTGAGGGGCTGTTTTTGAGGGCGGACGGGGCGGAGAGCGGCCGTTCGCTGCAAGTGCGAGGTTACTATGTCATAATCCCCCAAGCCGACACTCGGGCAACATTGTATTGTCGCTATTTATAGGCCATCTTGACCAGACCAGTTGGGGAGATATTCCCGCGAAGGGAGACGCAAATGATTATCGTTAGCGAGTTGTCATGCCATGAATAGCCTGGCGTTCGAAGATGATTCGCGACCATCACGTTCGATCATCTCGCCCCGGCGGGAATTGGGTGCGTATGAAGCCCTGTTCATGCAGCAAGGTGCAACATTCAAGACATTGGCTGACAAGTTTGCCGCTGATGCGACTGCATTGCCGTCTGATTTCGTATCACACACAGAGGCTGATCAGACAGCAACGTCGGTCATCGAAAAACTGCATAAATCTGGCGTCTATCAGTTTGGTGTACGCATCAACAAAGCTGGTGACTACCCGGTCAAATTGCGCGATGCAAAGCATCCTGTGGAACTCCTCTACTATCAAGGCACTTGGGAACTTACTGAGATGCGCGGCCTTGCAGTCGTTGGCAGTCGCAAGCCTTCAGAAGAAGGGACTAGACGGGCCGGGCGACTCGCGAGAGAGCTTGTAGCTCGTGGCTTTTCCGTCGTTTCTGGCCTTGCCACGGGTATCGATAAGGCTGCTCACACCGCCGCTCTAGAAGCGGGTGGGCGAACCATTGCGGTCATCGGTACGCCTCTGGGTGAGAATTATCCTAAAGAGAATGTTGAGTTGCAGGCCCGTATCGCCAAAGAGCACTTGCTGGTCTCGCAGGTTCCCGTCTTGAGGTATGCGGTCCAGCCCTTCCATCACAAGCGATACTATTTCCCCGAACGCAACGCGACGATGAGTGCGTTGACGGAGGGTACCATTATCGTCGAAGCGGGAGAGACGTCAGGAACGCTGACGCAGGCACGTGCAGCCCTTTATCAGGGCCGTAAGCTTTTCATCTTGGAGAGTTGCTTCAACAACCCTGCGATCACTTGGCCAGCCCGCTTTGAGAAGGAAGGAGCGATCCGTGTCCGGGACCCTGAAGACATTTGGAAAGCCCTGCAATCAGGATGAGGCTAACAGAAGTTGATGATCTTATCAGGGGCGACCACAGCGCGCTAGAGGCGGGTGACAAGTGCTTGTTTCTGCGAGAGTATAAGGCTAGCGCAGGGTATGAAGGTGAGACGAACAGCCTTATCTGGAACCTTAAAAAGAAGCCCAGTGAGCGCAGGATCAAAGGCGGCTGGCATCACAAAGGTCGGGCCATCAGTCAGGCCTCGCGAGAACTTGCAGCGTCTTTAAATCCAAAGTGGCTGGACCACGCCACGCTAGTGCCGGTTCCGGGTTCTAAAGCGGCTGGCCATCCTGATTATGATGACCGCATGGAGCAAATTTGCCGGGGAATTAGGCCAGGTCTTGATGTTCGCTGTCTAGTGACTCAGGCCGCATCGACCGAAGCGTCACATTCAGCAGGCGACGGCAACCGTGCTTCAGTTAGTGAGTTGTTGTCCAACTATCAGTTGGATGAAGCACTTGCCGAGCCAGCCCCTTCCGGTATCGGTATCTTCGACGATGTCCTGACCGTTGGACGGCACTATCGCGCCATGCATACCATTCTGTCCAAGAGGTTTCCTGGTGTTCCGATCACAGGCATATTCATCGCTCGGACAATCCATCCTAATCCATTTGGAGATATAGACCTATCTGACTTGATTTGATGCAAGGTGGGTTGAGCCTAAATGTTAAACGACGCCATAGGGCGACTTTTTATAAGGTAGACTGACCATGGCAGAGGCGCATTACAGGGTTCAGGTCGAACGTGACCACCTTAAAAAACTTGCAAGCGCAAAACCTATTCAGGGACTCTCGGAACTGATCTGGAATGCTCTCGACGCCGACGCCACTCGTGTTGACGTGGAAATTGATAGCGATGACATTTCTATGCGGTCAGTCACTGTTCGGGATAATGGGCACGGCATTCCGCACGGCGAGGTGGAAGCATTATTTGGGCAGCTTGGCGGCTCTTGGAAGCGCGGCGGTGTGACCTCAAAGGGCAAGGGCCGTATCCTTCATGGAAAAGAGGGCAAAGGCCGCTTGCAAGCTCTTGCATTAGGACGCTCGGCCGTTTGGTCGGTTCGCTATCGTGATGGAAAAAAGCTGTTGGGTTATCGCATCTCATTGTTGAAGGATGACCTCGTCGACGTCCGTGTCTCCAACCCAGAAGAGGTAGACGCGGCCCTGGGTGCCGGTGTTGAAGTGACAGTGTCAGAATTGGACCGGACTTACCGGTCTTTGGAACCGACAAAATCCGTTCAATCACTTTCTGAAGTCTTCGCGCTCTACTTAACTGATTATAAGGATGTTTCTGTTTTCGTCGAAAGCGAGAAGCTAGACCCAAGCCAGGCCATAGTCGAGAAGACGAGTTTCGAACTTGAGCCAATTTTCGTTACTGAGGGGGATACGGTCACCAAGTACCCAGCAGCTTTTGACTTAATTGAGTGGAAGTCGGCTTCAGATCGATGGTTCTTCTTATGCGGCTCACATGGGTTTCCATTTGTTCGGACCCAACCCGGTTTCAATACGCCAGGCTATAAATTTTCCGCTTATTTAAAATCGACGTATATCGACGCACTTCAGGAACGGGGTGATTTGACGCTGCCAGAGATGAATGATGCGTTAGCAAAAACCCGCGATGCAGCGGCGGAGCTTATTAAGGCTCACTTCAGTTCCAAGGATGTTGAGACTGCCAAGACAGAAATCGACCAGTGGAAAGATGAAGAAATTTATCCATTCAAAACCGAACCTCGGACATCAGTCGAAGTGGCAGAGCGGAAAGTGTTTGATATTGTCGCACTGAACGTAAACAAGCATCTACCCGACTTTAAAGTTCAAAGTTCCAAGAGCCGTGCATTTCAAATGCGTATGTTGCGTCAGGCCATTGAGCGCGGCCCGGATGAATTACAGCATATTCTGACGGAGGTTTTGGATCTTCCTGAAAGAACTCAGCGTGAGATGTCTAAGTTGCTAGAGGAAGCAGACCTTGCTAACGTCATCAGTGCATCACGCCTTGTAGCTGACCGGCTGAAATTTGTTAACGGTCTTGAAGCCCTACTATTTGATAAAGACAGCAAAAAATTATTTAAAGAACGTAGCCAGCTCCACCGTATGATCGCAGAGAACAATACTTGGATATTTGGCGAGGAGTTCAATCTCACGGTCGATGATAAGTCTCTGACGGAAGTCCTTCGGAAACATCAAAAGCAGATAGGCAAGGCGACCGTAATCGATAGCCCGGTTAAGCGAATTGATGGCAAGACTGGAATTGTCGACCTCATGCTGTCGCGTGCTGTACCCCAGAGCCGGGCGGACGAGAAGGAACACTTGGTTGTTGAACTCAAACGACCCAATTGCACGATCGGATCAGACGAAATCAGCCAGGTAGAAAAATATGCGTTCACTATCGCAGATGATGAAAGGTTCCGGCACGTCAAAACTCGCTGGAGCTTTTGGGTGATCTCGAATGAACTGGACGGGTATGCCAAGACCAAGACTCGACAAAAAGATAGTCCACCAGGCAGAATATTTCTTTCTGAAGACGGTAATGTTGAGGTTTGGGTGAAAAGTTGGGCCGAAGTTCTGACTGCGTGCAAGGCGCGCCTACACTTTGTTCAGGAAACATTGAAGGCCAATGTCGATAAAGAGTCGTCGCTGCAGTACCTTAAGAAGACCTACGACAAATATCTCGTGGGCGTCGCGGATGAATATTCTGAGATTGTGGAGCCAAGCGAGGTCGAGCCGTAGTACTGGACCGACTCTCTGGGTAGGTGCGGCCCTCCACAGCATCCGACAGCCTAAATGCCTCCACTGAGGATAGAGAACTGCTCGCGGAGTAATTTCGTTCCGTTTTCAAAAAAAATCGCTTGCTGCAACTTTAACTGTCACGCACTGCAAAACCTGCTGTCACGCTACAGCTGTCACGCTACAGTCACGCTACACACGCACTACAAAACCTGCTGTCACACGACGCCCCTGATGCATCCGGGACTCACCCTCGCAGCAACATCATGCGGGTTATCCACAGGGCTACCCAAAGTGTGGGCCCAATCCTATAGTCGATGTGGATAAGTGGGGTTCAGCCCCCAGGACAGGACAAGGAACGGCCCATGCGTTGCCCCTTTTGCGGAAATGTCGACACTCAGGTCAAGGACAGCCGCCCCGCCGAGGATCATGTCGCGATCCGCAGGCGCCGCTTTTGCCCCGCCTGTGGCGGTCGTTTCACGACCTATGAACGCGTCCAGTTGCGTGACCTTGTCGTCATCAAATCCAATGGCCGACGCGAGGATTTCGACCGCGACAAACTGGAGCGGTCGATCCGGATCGCACTTCAGAAGCGCCCGGTCGAACCCGAGCGCATGGACCAGATGATCTCGGGCATCGTGCGCCGACTGGAGAGCATGGGCGAAACAGACATCCCCTCGGGCACCATCGGCGAGATCGTGATGGAGAGCCTCGCGCGGATCGACACTGTGGCCTACGTCCGTTTTGCCAGTGTTTACAAAAACTTTCAGGCGGCTGACGATTTCGAGAAGTTCATGGAAGACCTGCGCCCGAACACCAAGCCGGACGTATGACGCCCGAGATCAGGTTCATGGAACTGGCGCTGTCGCTGGGACGGCGCGGGTTGGGTCAGGTCTGGCCGAACCCGGCGGTGGGATGCGTCATCGTACGGGACGGGGTCATCGTCGGACGCGGGCACACGCGGCGCGGCGGCAGGCCGCATGCCGAACGCGTGGCGCTGGATCAGGCAGGCGAGGCCGCGCGCGGTGCTGTGGCCTATGTCACGCTCGAACCCTGTGCGCACCACGGTCAGACGCCGCCCTGCGCCGATGCATTGGTTGCCGCAGGCATTGCCCGCGTCGTGGTCGGCACCGGGGATCCTGATCCGCGCGTGGCGGGCCGGGGCCTGGACATTCTGCGTGCAGCAGGCATCGCCGTGACCACGGGAGTCTGCGCCGCGCAGGCGCAGGACGCAAACGCGGGCTTTCTGAAATCGGTGACACAGGGTCTGCCCTGGGTCACGCTGAAACTGGCCACCACGCTGGACGGACGGATCGCGACTGCGACAGGCGAAAGCCGCTGGATCACCGGCCCGCAGGCCCGCCGTGCGGTGCACGGGCTGCGCGCGACGCATGACGCGGTGCTGGTGGGGGCCGGAACGGCCCGCGCCGATGACCCGGCGCTGGACGTGCGCGATCTGGGTGATGTGCGTCAGCCGGTCCGTATCGTTGTCTCGCGCGATCTGAATTTGCGGGTCAACGGGCGATTGGGACAGACCGCCCACCTGCAACCGGTCTGGATCGTTCACGCGAACGACGCCGAAACACGCGACTGGTCATCGACCGGGGCGACATTGATCCCCTGCCCCCTGCACCACCATCAGATCGACATGCTGGCTGCCTTGCAAGAGCTGGCGCGCCGCGGATTGACCCGCATCCTGTGCGAAGGCGGCAGCCATCTGGCCGCGTCGCTGCTGCATGCCCGCCTCGTGGACGAGGTGGTGATGATGCAGGCAGGCTGCATGATCGGGGCGGATGGTCTGCCGTCCATGGCTGGCCTGGGCACACGCGAGTTGGGCGATGCGCCCCGGTTCGATCTGATCGAGACCCGCGCCTTGGGCGGCGATGTGCTGCACCGCTGGCGACCGCGCCGCAGCCACGCGGACGGCTGACCGGCCCCAGCCCAGACGTAAACGCCTGCGGCATGCTGATCCAGCGGTCACAACTTGGCATCCGCCGTGAATTGGTCTAAGCGGCACTCTCCGGTCGCAGCCTACCCGGATATCAAAACAAGGGTTAAAAAAATGAAGACGATTGTCATCTGCTCCGGCGGACTCGATTCAGTGTCGCTTGCGCATATGGTGGCGGCGGAGCATCAGCTGACGCGACTTGTGTCGTTCGACTATGGGCAGCGCCACCGCAAGGAACTGGATTTCGCGGCCCGCTGTGCCGGGCGGCTGGGCGTGCCCCATGACGTCATCGATTTGCGCGGGATCGGTGCTGCCCTGACGGGATCGGCGCTGACCGATGACGTGGATGTGCCCGACGGACACTACGCCGAAGAAAGCATGCGGATCACGGTCGTGCCGAACCGCAACGCGATCATGCTGGCCGTGGCATTCGGCGTGGCGGCCGCCAATGGTGACGATGCGGTGGCGACTGCGGTGCACGGGGGCGATCATTTCATCTATCCCGACTGCCGGCCTGCCTTTACCCAGGCGTTCGAAGCCATGCAAAAGGCTGCGCTGGACGGCTATGCGGATGTGTCGCTGTACACACCCTTCGTGAACCGGACCAAGGCAGATATCGTCACCGCAGGCGCGCGCCACAGCACACCGTTTGCAGACACATGGTCCTGCTACAAGGGCGGCGAAGTTCACTGCGGACGCTGCGGCACCTGCGTCGAACGGCGCGAGGCTTTTGACTTGGCGGGGATCACCGATCCCACAACCTATGCCGACCCCGATTTCTGGGCCCATGCCATCGCCGCAAAGGAAGGTGTCTGATGTACCGGATCACCAAGGAATTCCATTTTTCCGCCTCTCACAAGTTGAGCCATTTGCCCGCAGATCATCAATGCGCGCGCCTGCATGGTCACAACTACATCGTGGTGGTGGAATTGGCCGCGCCGACGTTGGACAGCGATGGTTTCGTACGCGACTACGGAGAGCTGAAGGCGCTCAAGACCTATATCGATGACACCTTTGACCATCGCCACCTGAACGATGTGCTGGACGTCCATTCCACGGGCGAAAACATGGCGCGGCATTTCTACGACTGGTGCCGGGCGCGTTGGCCCGAAACCACTGCGGTCAAGGTCAGTGAAACGCCCAAGACCTGGGCGGAATACCGGCCGTGACCCGGCTGCGCATCGTCGAAATATTCGGACCCACGGTTCAAGGCGAAGGCGCGCTGATCGGGGAACCGACCGTGTTCGTGCGCAGCGGCGGCTGTGACTATCGCTGCAGCTGGTGCGACAGCATGCATGCGGTTGACCCGGCGTTTCGCGCGTCCTGGGCTGCAATGGATACTGCCGAGGTCTGGGCCAAGGTGCAGCGCCTGTCGGGGGGCCAGCCACTGACCGTATCGCTGTCGGGCGGCAACCCGGCCATTCAGGATTTCGCGCCGCTGATCGCGTTGGGTCAGGCGCAAGGATACCGTTTCGCTTGCGAAACCCAAGGATCCATCGCCAAACCCTGGTTCGCCGATTTGGACACATTGGTGCTGAGCCCGAAACCACCATCAAGTGGGGAAACTGTCGATTGGGATGCCTTTGACACCTGCTGTCAGGCCGCCCGTGGCGCGGCCGCGGTCGTGATGAAGATCGTGATTTTCGACGACACGGATTACGCCTGGGCGCGGGCAGCGGCGGACAGATATCCGCATCTGCCGCTGTATCTGCAACCGGGCAATCCAGAGGTCGATCCCGACCGCGCGGTCGATCCCCAACGCCTGTCCGACAGGTTGCTGTGGCTGGTCGACAAAACGATGAACGACAACTGGTTTGCCCCGCGCATTCTGCCGCAATTGCACGTGCTGCTGTGGGGCAACAAACGCGGGGTGTGACCCCGTAGAGGAGACGACAATGGAAACGATTTACAGCGATCTGAAACAACTGGGCGACCAGACCAAACTGCCAAACACACCCGAAGAGGCCGTGTTGGAACGTGTGGCCAACCCGCAGGCCGATATCGCCTATTGCGTGCGGTTTACCGCGCCAGAGTTCACATCGCTGTGCCCGATGACCGGTCAGCCCGACTTTGCCCATCTGGTGATCGACTACGTCCCTGGGGATTATCTGGTCGAATCCAAATCGCTGAAACTGTTTTTGGGGTCATTTCGCAACCACGGTGCGTTCCACGAGGATTGCACGATCTCGATCGCGCGGCGTCTGGTCGATTTTCTGAACCCGCAATGGCTGCGCATCGGTGGCTATTGGTATCCGCGCGGTGGCATTCCCATCGACGTGTTCTGGCAGACGGGCGCCGTCCCGCAAAACGTGTGGATCCCGGATCAGGGCGTGCCGCCCTATCGCGGTCGGGGCTGATCTGCGACGTCGGACGTCAGGCGACCTGTGACAGATACGGGCCGCCATCGTCCGTGTCAGCATCCCCGATCAGCCGATCGAATTCCACGAAAAAGGTCGAGCCGACACCAAGTTCGCTGGTGTAGTCGATGAGGCCACCGTGCTGTTCGACAATCAGTTTCGAGATGTTCAATCCCAGGCCCGTGCCACCCACCTTGCGGATATCAGAGGAATCGACTTGCGTGAAACGGCCGAACACGCTTTCGCGGGCGCCGTCGGGGATGCCCTGACCGTGGTCGTGAACGGACACGCGCGTCCGCTGACCAAAGGTTTCGACCTGCACCGTGACCGTGCCGCCCTTTTCCGAGAACTTGATGGCGTTCGACAGCATGTTGTTCATCACCTGGATCAGTCGTTTGCGGTCACCAGCGATTAGCGCATCCTGGGCGCACAGATCGGTTTCCACCACGATCCCAAAGTTGCTTGCGTATCCTGCGATGCTCTCGGCGGCCTCTATCGCAAGCGTGTTTACCGAGATCGGGTGTAGATCGAATACCATCTCGCCTGCCTCGATCTTTTGCATGTCGAGCAGATCCTCGACGAGGTCGGCCAGGCGTCGCGCATTGCGCGCCGCAATCGTTATTGCAGGTTTGAGGTTGTCTGGCACAGCACCGAGCCGGTTGCCGTTTATCAATTCCAAAGAGCCGATGATCGACGTCAGCGGCGTGCGCAGCTCGTGGCTGACAGTGGCCAGAAACCTGGTCTTGATCTCAAGTGCCGCCTTAGCCCGGGCGTGCTCTTGTTCGATGCGTCGGAGTTGCTGATAGCGCTCGCGATAGCCCTGATTGAACTTGATCGAGATATCGCAGAGGAAATAAAGCACAAAGATGACCGTAAAGAATTCCAGCCAGATCGGCGAGGAAAACGCGGGTAGCTCTCGCATCACGTCAAGCAGCGCAATCGTCAGAAACGCGATGCCGTAGATGCCTAGCCGGAGCAGGAGAATGCCGATCATTTGGCTGTTGTGCATCGCCGCAAAGACAGAGGCCGAAAACAGCAGGAACAGCGGCGTGAAGTGACCGCCCGATGTTTGCTGGATCGCCATGTTCACGCTGAAAATGCTGATTGCAGTGGCGCTGATCAAGGTATTGATCGTGATGCGCCACAGAATCGCCCGCCCGACGGCGCGGTTCCGACCGTCCCAATTCGCCGCAACCGAACCCAGACGCAGATCGAGGATCTCTGAAAAGACGACGAAAGCGTAGCACAGCACGACTGACGAGGGATCGAAATAGAATGCCGCAAGAATCGCAGCGGCAAGAAAGCTGGCCTGCCGTTTCCAGATCAGCTGATTGGAAAGCGCGATGTAGTCCTTGATCTTTTGTTCACGACCATGAACGCTGAACCACCTGCGCGGCGACGCAAAGAGAGCCTGTAAGAAGGTCATTGTAACCTCTGATGCAATTCCGAGGTCCGGTTTAACCAGAAGTTGTGTTCTAAATTGGACGCATGAGAGGTTCGATCGAAAGAAGTGCAAAACTCTGTTAAGAGTTTAGTAGCATTTTATTGAATATGGTTCGGTTCCCGTTGGGTAATCCGCCGGCAACGTCGGTCAGGCCGCGGCGGTGCGTCTGTCCTGCGACGGTACATACACACCGGCGAGGTCGGGAAACGCGATGTCGGACTGGGGCATATCGGCAATGGGGCCGAAAACCGGGGTCCGCGACAACACGGCGGCGCGTTGTTCGCGCACGTTTGTCGTCAGCAAGTGAATGGGTTTGGCCAACCCGGGATAACTGCGCGGATCAAGCATCGGCGCATAACCAAGATAGCGGCGATAGAATGCCATATGTTCGGAGCGCACGGGCGCGAGCGCCAGATCGACGTCGTAGAAAAGTGCCGCCATGAACGGAATGCGCAGCACCAGAAAATGCAATGATACCCGCTGCTTGCGTGCGGATGGATCAATCACGAAACGCGTGGGATCAAGGACGGTCCTACCCTGGCCGAAACCGGACGTGATTTCGGGGAACACTTCTGCGGTGGGGGAAACCGCCGACAGTTCCGACATCAGATGCAACCGCACCGCCGCGAGCAATTTGCCGTTGGTCTCGACCGCGATGTGAAGGCAATTGGCCGTGTCATCGTAGGCGTCGTGCATGATGCCTTGCGCGTTTGCGGCGATCGACCCTTCGGCACGATAGCAATCGTATCGCAGGCGGTAGATATCATCGAGGTCACGATCGTCTGTCATCACGCGGTACCGCGACTGACGCAGTGCATTCAAAACCCGCTCATTCATGTTGAGGTCTCTTTGATGGGTCACAGATCAATCGCGCGGCAGACCAGCAGGTCACTGTATCCGCGATAGACGACCTCTTGGCGCAGGATCTCGAATCCGGCATCACGGACCGCAGTGGCAAGTTCGTCTCCGCTGTGTGTCCAGTAGGTGCCATCCTCTTGCGATGACCGGATATTCGCGTTCTGTTTCGCGATTTCACGCCCCTGCCAGAAAATCCGGCATGCACCAAGCAGACCATGTTCCCGCCGCAGATGACCAAAAAGGTAGCGCCGCCAATCAGAGACATTCATCTCGCGTCCCAGATCCACGAGATACAGCAACCCGCCCGGTCGCAGCATGCGGCGCATGTCTGCCAGACGATCCTCCTGGTCCGGCATGGCATACAGGGAATGGATCGAAACGATCAGATCGGCATCGCCCGGCGCACCGGCAGATTCCAGTCCCGCATTTTCAAATATGATGTTGTCGTGGTCCGAAAGCTTTCGCTGCGCGACGCCCAACATTCCGGAATCAGGTTCGATAAAGCGAATCTGACTGTTTGGGCAGCGACGCGCGATGATCTGCGAATAGTTTCCGGTCCCGCCGCCAATATCGTAAATCACCGACGGACCGTTCAATTGCGACAAAAAGCCCTCAAAACCAGAGAGAAGGGACTGATACTCTGGGTTGTGCGCTGACAACAGATCATAGGCGGTCGCGTAGGCTTGCCAATCGGTCTGCGCTGCGCGCCTGCCCTCTCCCTTTGAAAAAATATTATTATTTTCAACGGAATGTGCGGACATGGCTGCGATACCTCTGGCAACAGGATCTGGAAATGTCCCGAACTGCGCCGGGCATAACATCACTATAGGTTGCAAATTAAATCCGGCACAACCCGGACCGAGAACAGTTTCGATGTTATGCAGATATTAACCTCGGTTTGAGAACAATTTGCCGGATCGCAAAGTTCAAAAAGGTTAATCTAGATCAAGAATCTTTAGCGGACAAACATGCCAGCTCATGATTTGCGCGGAAATCAGGCAAAATTGAATCAGAGACGCGAGACCCATTGCCGCGTCGTTTTTTCAACAAGTTGAAACGTTTGCAGCCCGATCGGCATGTCCAGACAGGGAATGGTCCTTGGATGTTTTTTCACCCCGCCCACGTTGGCGATCTGGCCCCCGGCACTGCGGCATGAATTTCACGATGCCGCCAAATCAGGGCCTCAATTATAGGCGATCGGAACATGCATGGTCACATCGAACCGAAAGGAGGCACCATGGACTACGACGCTGCACAGCCCTGTGACATGGACCTCGAACTTGTCGCGCACTTTCTTGGTCTGGTGACCTGCGCCAATGACAACGCGCCACCGCAACAGCCCGAGGCGCGCGCCGTGCACGGCCCACATCGCAGTGTCGGCAACGGGGCCACCCTGCGCCGCCCGCTGCCCCGTAACACAGGCCCGGACGTCTGATCCGTTTGCTAGTGCAATTTACGCGCGGCGTTGATCTGTCTTGAGATCTGCCAGATATCCCGCCCAGCCCGTTCGGCATATTGGATCAGGACGAGCAGCACCTCACCGGGAACCAGCAGCGACAGCAGCAACATTGCATCCTCGCGGTCTGCGGTAACAGCGGCTGTCAGGATATGGGCGACGACCGCCTCGTCCGCGCCCACGCAACGGCAGTCGGCACCGTGACGCATGACCGGACGGCGTGCATGATCGACCAACGCTGTCACAAAGGTCGCCCAGTTTTCAGTCGCGGATTGCCCAAGATCCGGCCCGAGGGCGGAGTCAAAAAAATCGCCGACGCGGTCGCGACCGGCTGGACCGTCGAACCAGTCACGAAACAATGAAACCGTCACGAACTGCATCGGGCTCAGCGCGCGGATATCCCCAACCACGACGCTGCCCGTCACGGATTGGCGATTGTCGATCCCCGTATCCATCATCATGACGCTGCACCTCCGGTTTCCGTGGCCCAGGCCATGGCGGAAAACGCTTCCCTGAACGCGAAACGCGCGAGGTGGCTGTCGACGATGCCGCGCATCCGGTCCAGTTTTTCCGGGTCATCCGTGGTGACAACAACCCGCAACACATCGTCGGTTGCCGTCAGTGCAACATTGCCGGGCGGCAGCGCGATTTCGGCGGAGGCCGGACCGAAACGCACCTCTGCCTTGTGCGCGAAATGTTTGCTGAGCTGCTGAAGATAGCGGCTGGCCTGTGTCGTGTCGAAGTGACCTTCGTCGCGGAAAGCGGGTTGCATCTGGTTTTATCCTGAGTATTTCTGTCTGATATAACCTGACAAGTTTAATCAGGTTTGTCTAGCCACTTTGGACCAACTGGAGTCTCACATGAAAGTCACCCTTCCCATGCTCGCCCTGGCGGGGTTCGCAACCACGGCGGCAGCCCAGCAGGTCGAGGTTCCCACCTTTGCCGGGCCGGTCGATGTGGCAACCAGCCCGCAACGCGTCGTGGCATTCGACCTTGCGGCAATCGACAGTCTGGACGCGCTGGGGGTCACCGTGGACGGTGTGCCCGATTTCACCCCGCCGGCCTATCTTGCGGATGCGATGGACGGGATCACGACCGTCGGCACCCTGTTCGAGCCTGATTTCGAAGCCTTGGCCGTCATGGCACCGGACCTGATCATCGCGGGTGGACGGTCGCAAACCCAGGTCGACGCATTGTCCCGCGTGGCCCCGACCCTGGACATGACCATCAGCGAGACGGTGATCGACGATGCCATCGCGCGCGTCATCGCCTACGGTCAGATTTTCGACAAGGCCGAGGCCGCCGCAACCCTGACCGCAGATCTGGACACTGCCGTGACACGGGCGCAATCGGTCGCAGCCGGCAAAGGCCGTGCGCTGATCCTGTTGACCAACGGCGGCAAGATTTCGGCCTATGGCGAAGGGTCCCGGTTTGGCTGGATTCACAGCGCATTGAACATCCCGCAGGCCTACCCCGACCTGACAGCCGGGTCGCACGGCGAGGCCGTGTCGTTTGAATTCGTGGCAGAGGTCGACCCCGACTGGATCTTTGTCGTCGATCGCGGTGCTGCAATCGGTCAGAAAGGCGAGGCCGCAGCCGTCACGCTGGACAACCCGCTGGTTGCTGAAACCAAGGCAGCACAGCAAGGTCAGATCGTCTATCTGGACAGCGCGCCCCTGTATCTGGCGGGCGGCGGCATCCAGTCGCTGATGGGCACCATCGCTGACATCACGGCCGCCCTTCAGGGCGACACGGACAGCTAAGGTGACCCGCAACGCACTCCTTGGTGCACTGACGCTCGTGCTGTTGATCGGCACGAGCGTTTTCGTCGGGGCAACGGACCTGCTGTCGGGCGATCTGGACGCGGGGTTCCTGATGGCGGTCAGTCGCCTGCCCCGGACCGCTGCCGCGATCCTGACCGGCGCGGGTCTGGCGATGGCGGGTGTCGTCGTACAACTGTGCGTGCAGAATCGCATGGTCGAACCGGGTCTGGTCGGCACACCTGAATCCGCCATGCTGGGATTGCTGGCCATCACCCTGATCGCCCCGGGTGCCGCGCTGATGACCAAGATGTCGGTGGCGGCCGTCACGGCATTGGTCGGCACGCTGGGGTTTCTGGCGCTGGCCCGGCAGGTGCCCCGGCAGGATCCCGTACTGTTGCCATTGGTCGGCCTGATCTACGGCGGCATTCTGGGGTCAGTGGTTTTGGGCATCGCCTGGGTCACCGATCTGGTGCAATTCATAGGCGTCTGGCAGTCAGGCGAATTTTCCGGCGTCCTGCAAGGCCGCTATGAATTGCTCTGGATCGTGGCACTGGTGGCAGCCGCACTTTACCTTGCCGCCGACCGTCTGACGCTGCTGGGACTGGGAGAGGATGCTGCCCGCAGTCTGGGGCTGGATTACCGGCAGACATTGATCGGCGGGCTGGTCCTTGTGGCGGTTACGGTCGCCGTCATTGTGGTCACCGTCGGCAGCATCCCGTTTGTGGGCCTCGTCGTGCCCAACATCGTATCCCGCCTGCGCGGGGACAATCTGCACGACAATCTGCCTGTCGTGGCGTGGACCGGCGCGGTGCTTGTGCTGGCCTGCGACATCCTGGGGCGGGTGCTGCGCTGGCCCTATGAAATTCCTGCGGGCACGATCTTTGCCGTGTTCGGTGCGGGCCTGTTTTTGTGGTTGCTGCACAGCAGACCGGGGCGGTCCCATGGCTGAGCGTCGCCTGTTCGCCCTGTTGGGTCTGCTCGCACTGCTGTCGGCGCTGTTCCTGGGCTGGGGATTGCGCGAACCGGCGGGGTTCATCCTGTCGCTGCGCGCGGTCAAGCTGGCGTCACTGCTCGTCGTCGGTGCCGCGATCGGTGCCGCGACGGTCATGTTCCAGACGGTCGCTGCCAATAGGTTGCTGACCCCCGGTATCGTGGGTTTCGACGCGCTGTTCGTCTTTCTCCAGACGGGGTTGGTCCTGCTGCTGGGGGGTGCGGGGTTCGCCACACTGCCGGACCTGGCAAAGTTCGGTGCGGAACTGCTGTGCATGTTGCTGGCCGGTGTCGCCCTGTTCGGCGTGATGTTGCGAAGGGGTGCCGAGGATGTCCTGCGGCTGGTGCTGACAGGCGTGATTCTTGGCGTTTTCCTGCGGGGGCTGTCCGGTTTTGCGGGCCGTCTGCTGGACCCATCGGAATACAGTATCGTGCAACAGGCCAGTTTTGCCACTTTTGGCGCTGTCGACAGCACCCAGCTGGCGATTGCCGCCGCGGTTTTGGCGGCGGCGTTGACCGGTGCAAGTCTGCTGGCGCCTTCGCTGGATGCGGCAGCGCTGGGGAGCACGACCGCGCGTGCGATCGGGCTGCCGTTCGACCGCATCGCACTGTTGGCACTGGTGATCGTCTCGGCCTGTGTTGCCGCATCGACCGCACTGGTCGGGCCGATCACGTTTCTGGGCCTGTTGGCCGCGAGTCTCGCCCATGCTGTCCTGCGAACCTGGCGGCATGCGCTGCTGATCCCCGGTGCCGCGATCATCGGCGCGAGCATCCTCGTGGCCGGGCAGTTCGTATTCGAACGCCTGCTGGGCCAGCAATCGACATTGGCCGTGATCGTGGAATGCGTTGGCGGCCTGCTGTTCCTGTTTCTTGTCCTACGAAAGTCTCGTCCATGATCCGGATCGAAAACATGTCCGTCGCACGTCAGGGCATTACGACCCTGTCAGACATCAACCTCGGCTTTGGCGAAGGTGGCGTCACCGCACTGATTGGTCCGAACGGCGCGGGGAAATCGACCCTGTTGCACGCGATGTCGGGGCTGCTGCCACTGGCAAGCGGTCGCGTCACGATCGCGGGTCAGGATATCGCCGGTGCGACGGCGCAGGTGCGGGCCCGCACCGTCGCCCTGTTGACCCAGTCGGAACATGTGACTGCCCGGCTGACCGTCGCCGATCTTGTGACGTTCGGACGTTGGCCGCACCATCGCGGCAGGCCAGGTCCGGCCGACCATGCCGCCGTCGCACAGGCGCTGGACCTGTTTGCGCTGACCGACCTCGGGCAGCGTCAGATTGACCGGCTGTCAGGTGGCCAGCGGCAACGCGCCTTTGTCGCGATGGCCTATGCGCAGGGCACGCCTTGGATGCTGCTGGATGAACCACTGGCGGCGTTGGACCCGCGCCATGCGCGCGACCTGATGGAACGGCTGCACGCGTTGTCGCGACCAGGACCACGGCAGCGCAGCGTCATCATCGTGGTGCACGATCTGAATATCGCGGCCCGCTATGCCGACCGCATCGTCGCGCTGAAGGATGGCCGGATCGCCCGGACCGGACCCAAGGTGATCGCCCTGACCTCGGCCATGCTGTCAGACCTGTTCGACACGCGCATGGCGGTGGACGCGGTGAACGGCCATCCCGTGGTGGTCCCGGTGTGAGGGCGCGATAGCCCCCTCACCCGCTGAAATGCGCCATCACGTTCCGCCGGTGCGAGGCCGTGCGGTGTTCGAACACATAAATCCCCTGCCAGGTGCCCAAGGCCATGCGCCCGGCCGTCACCGGGATCGACAGACTGACAGGTAGCAGCGCCGCCTTGATATGGGCGGGCATGTCGTCGGGGCCTTCGTAGGTGTGGGTCAGATAGGACATGGCCGGGTCCGTCGTCGGCGGCACAAGCCGCGCAAAATAGGCGTTCAGGTCGGTCTGCACCTCGGGGTCGGCGTTTTCCTGCACCAGCAGGCTGGCCGAGGTGTGCTGGATGAACAGCGTCAGCAGGCCGTCGCGGCCAGTCTGGCGCACCCAGTCCGCGACCTGATTTGTGATCTCCGTCAGGCCGGGGCCGCGGGTCGGAACGGTGAAACGGGTCTGCATCGGGAACCTTTCGGGTGGGGGGCGACGTTGAGTCCGCAACACGGATAAGGAGAGACAGAATGGCCGACAAGACATTGTTCATCACGGGCGCATCCAGCGGTATCGGTGCAGCAACTGCACGCAAGGCGGTGGCAAGCGGCTGGAACGTGGGCCTGTTTGCCCGGTCCGAGGATAAACTGGCGCATCTGGTGAACGAACTGGGTGATGCTGCGCTGGCCTTGCCGGGTGATGCGACCGACTATGATGCACTGAGCGCCGCGCTGGATATGCTGGCCGACAAATTCGGCGGTGTGCACGCAGCCTTTGCCAATGCGGGGCGTGGCACGTCGCAGGGCGGCACCGAAGGCGGCGATGTGGATGATTGGCAGGGCATGATCGACCTGAATGTCATGGGCCTGCTGAAAACCACCAAGGCCGCGCTGCCGCACCTGAAAAAGACCAAGGGACATATGGTGCTGACCGGCTCTGCCGCCGGACGCCGCCATTTGTCGGGATCGGTTTACGGCGCGACCAAATGGTTCGTACATGGTTACGGCGGCAACCTGGCC
Organism: Loktanella sp. DSM 29012; assembly: GCF_900110705.1. Lineage (GTDB taxonomy): Bacteria > Pseudomonadota > Alphaproteobacteria > Rhodobacterales > Rhodobacteraceae > Loktanella > Loktanella gaetbuli. Next base: position 273,201 of record NZ_FOEJ01000005.1, read on the forward strand.
GAAGAGATGAAGGAATGGGGCGGTCGATGCACCGTCGTGGCACCCGGCATGGTGAACACCGCATTTTTCGATGAGCCGAAACCCGACAAGCTGCAACCCGATGACGTGGCCGATGCGGTCATGCTGGCACTGAATGCGTCCGAGGTGAACGATGTGCGCGAAGTGTTCCTGATGCCGCGCGGCTGATTTCGATTGTCGCAGCTACATAGTTTCAGACGCGACCGCAGGACCTAGCCTGCGGTCGCGTCGTATTTGGCCCGAGCCTGCGCCAGCGTATCGGCGTGCGTCTCGGCCCAGTCCAGCAGGCCCTGCACAGGGACCAGCAAGGACTGTCCCAGATCCGTCAATTCATAAGACACGCTGGGCGGTTTCGTCGGAAAGACACGCCGCAGGATCAGGCCGTCCCGTTCAAGATCGCGCAACGATTGGGTTAGCATCCGTTTCGATATATCGGGTAAGGCGCGGCCAAGCGCATTGAACCGTGCCGGGCCGTTATGCAGCGTCAGCAGGATCAGTGTCGTCCATTTGGCCGCCACATGATCGAGGACATGGCGCACAGGACAATTGTTCAGATCTATCTCCTCTGACTGCCAGCGTTCCATGCGCGAAATCTGTTTTTGTCCGTCCACGGGTGGTTCCCTCTGTGTGCCTTGTGCAGGAAATCCTGCCTCCTTTTCAGGGTGCGATGCAGTCTCTAACTGAGACCTGTATTCGATTTTCATTACAGAGGACAGAGTCATGTCAGAACACTATATGGTCACGGGGGCCACCGGCCAATTGGGCCGCAAGGTCATCGCAAACCTGCGCCAGCGCGTTCCGGCGTCGCAGATCACCGCGATGGTGCGCAGCACCACGGCCAAGGACGCATTCGAGACCGACGGCATCACCGCCCGTATCGCCGACTATCACGACCCAGACAGTCTGGATGCGGCACTCGACGGGGTCACCCGGCTGTTGCTGATTTCATCGTCGGACTTCAACGACCGACAGGGGCAACATGCCAACGTCATCAACGCCGCCAAGGCGCGTGGCGTCGGTCTGATCGCCTATACGTCGGTGCTGCATGCATCTGATAGCCCGCTCTGGCTGGCCGCCGATCACAAGGCGACCGAGGCGCTGCTGGCCGACAGTGGCGTGCCGCACACGCTGTTGCGCAACGGCTGGTACATCGAAAACCTACTGATGAGCCTGCCGCAGGATTTGACGATGGGCCAGCATTTCGGTGCGGCCCGTGACGGCAGATTTGCCGCAGCCACACGGCAGGACTTTGCCGAGGCAGCGGCGGCAGCGCTGGCCGATCCCAGCCACGACGGCGCGACATTCGAATTGGCGGGCGATACCAGCTTTACCCTGACAGAACTGGCGCAGGACATCAGCGTACAATCCGGCAAACCGGTCGCCTATGTCGATCTGCCCGAGGCAGATTTCGCAGCCGCGTTGATCAGCGCGGGCCTGCCGCCTGCATTTGCGGAATTGTTGGCCCAGACGGATGCAATGGCCGCGGATGGTGCGCTGGACGACCAGTCGGGCGATTTGCGCCGCCTGATCGGCAGGCCGACCACACCCCTGTCAGATGCGGTCAAGGCTGCGTTGGCCGCCTGAATGCAATGGGGCCGCAGTGCAGACTGCGGCCCCGTTTTGTCGGAACGTCACGATCAGGCGTTGAACAGACCGGCCCCTTGCTGATCGATCATCAGCTTGGCCTTGGCGATGGACGCGGCCACGGCATCGTCGAACGACTGGAGCGTATCGGCCCTGATCAACTGGTGTTCGCGGCTCTCGCCATCGACCTCGCCGATGATCCGTGCCCCAATGCGATAGGCCTTGTCAGCCTTGATCGGTGCCGGGATGATCGTGAAACCCTTGTAGACCTCGCCTTGCGGCTCGGCTGCGACGGGGTCTGCGGATTGCCCCCCGCCAAAGAGTTTCGACAGCCAGGACATGCCTATTGATCCAGGAACGACCGCAGTTTGCGCGACCGGCTGGGATGCTTGAGCTTGCGCAGTGCCTTGGCTTCGATCTGACGGATACGTTCGCGCGTCACGCTGAACTGCTGACCGACCTCTTCCAGCGTGTGATCGGTGTTCATGCCGATGCCGAAACGCATACGCAGCACGCGTTCCTCACGCGGGGTGAGCGAGGCCAGCACGCGGGTCGTGGTTTCCTTGAGGTTTTCCTGAATGGCGGAATCCAGCGGCAGGATCGCATTCTTGTCCTCGATGAAATCGCCAAGTTGGCTGTCTTCCTCGTCGCCAATCGGCGTTTCCAGCGAAATCGGTTCCTTGGCGATTTTCATCACCTTGCGGACCTTTTCCAGCGGCATCTGCAGTTTTTCTGCCAATTCCTCGGGCGTGGGTTCGCGGCCGATTTCGTGCAGCATCTGGCGCCCGGTGCGGACCAGCTTGTTGATCGTCTCTATCATGTGGACCGGGATACGGATCGTGCGCGCCTGATCCGCGATGGATCGGGTTATCGCCTGACGGATCCACCAGGTCGCATAGGTCGAGAATTTGTAGCCCCGACGATATTCAAATTTGTCGACGGCCTTCATCAGGCCGATGTTGCCTTCCTGGATCAGGTCCAGGAATTGCAGACCACGGTTTGTGTATTTCTTGGCGATGGAAATCACGAGACGCAGGTTGGCCTCGACCATTTCCTTTTTCGCGGCGCGGGCTTCTTTTTCGCCCTTCTGGACCTGCTGCACGATGCGGCGGAATTCGGTGATGTCGACGCCGACGTACTGACCGACCTGGGCCATGTCGCCGCGCAACTCCTCGATCTTGTCAGTGGACCGTTCCAGCAGCATCGACCAGCCACGGCCGGATTTGCTGGCGATTTCGTCCAGCCAGTTGGGGTCGAGTTCGCGACCCCGGTAGGCGTCGATGAATTCACGCCGATTGATGCGGGCCTGATCGGCCAGTTTCACCATGGCCGAGTCGATCTGCATGATGCGGCGGTTGATGCCGTACAGCTGGTCGATCAGCGCCTCGATCCGGTTGTTGTGCAGATGAAGCGAATTCACCATCTCGACGATCTCGGACCGCAGTTTCTGGTAGGTCTCTTCCTCGCCCGAGGAAAAGCTGCTGTCCTCGTTCAGGGTGGCGTCCATGCGCGCATCCTGCATGTCGGACAGTTTGGCAAAATCGGCGGCGATGATGTCGAGTGTTTCCAGCACGCGCGGTTTCAGCGCGGCCTCCATCGCGGCAAGCGACATGTTCGCCTGCTCGTCATCGTCGTCGTCGTCATCCTTGGCGATCGGGTTGCCGTCGGCGTCCAGATCGGGTTTGTCGTCACCTTCGGATGTGCCGCCCGTGCCAGCCGTCACGACCGGTTCGGTGGCATCGTCGTCACCCAGCTGGTTGCCAAAGGTGGTTTCCAGATCGATCACGTCGCGCAGCAGGATGTCTTCGCTCAGAAGTTCGTCGCGCCAGATCGTGATGGCCTGGAATGTCAGCGGGCTTTCGCACAGCCCGAGGATCATCGTGTTGCGACCGGCCTCGATCCGCTTGGCGATGGCGATTTCGCCCTCGCGGGACAGCAGCTCGACACTGCCCATTTCGCGCAGGTACATCCGCACGGGGTCATCGGTGCGATCAAGCTTTTCCGCCTCGGCACCGCCGAGGGCGACATCACGCGACCCGGCAATGGTCGCCACGTCGGTGCTGGTCTTGTTTTCTTCGGTTTCCTCGGATTCTTCTTCCTCGGTGACCTGGATGCCCATTTCAGACAGCATCGACATCACGTCCTCGATCTGGTCCGAGGACACCTGATCGGGTGGCAGCACCGCGTTCAACTGGTCATAGGTGATGTAACCACGCTCGCGCGCGTCCTGGATCATCTTCTTGACGGCAGCCTGGCTGAGGTCGAGGGAAATGTCGCTGTCGGAATTGTCCTTGCGGTCGTCATTGTCTTTGGCGGCCATGGTACGGTCTCCCTCGTTCCAGCAACGATCAGTCCCAGTGATTCGGGTGATTCGGCTTTGTACGAATCAACGCGTCATTCGCGTGATTCGCAACCTGTTGCCGGTCAATTTCGGCTGATGTTGCAACTATCCCTGCGGCCAAAGGCGAGTCTGACCGCGTGTCAGCGCTATTTAGGGTCCTCTGGCGGCTTTGCAATCGCCAACGCCTCCCAAAGCGCCCGCGCCGCCGAAAGTTCGTCGCTATCCAGTTCAGCGCCGTTCTCGGCGACGATCATTTCGCCACTGGACCCCGCCGCGATGATTGCGGCCCGGTCGCGGGCAGTCGTGGCCTGCCGCAGACGCCATGTCAGACCTTCGTCACCCGCGTCGATGTCCTCTTGGGCCTCGCGGACCTCTTGCGGCAGGGCGCGCGCGGTCGACAGTTTGGCAAAGGCCTCGGACAGACATGCGCTGGCGAAGTCCAGATCACCGGGTTTGCGCAGCCCCGATGACAGTTGCACGATGCGTTGACAGGTCAGCGCATCGACCGCTGCTTCTAGCCCGGCATCGTGCAATGCCGCGCGCAGGTCGGTGCCAGGCGCCATGCGCAGAATGACCCCGCGCAGGGCCGCATGATCGTCATCGGTGCATTCCATCGCCTCGATCTGCGCCATGAAGGGTTCGATGGCCGCAGGTGTTGCGATCAGCGTGGCCAGGATCACCGCCTCGCGCAGATGATCGTCGCGGGTGGCCCCTGTTGCCAGCGCCGAGTTGCGGTTGGTGGCCACCGGCGATTGATCACGGTGCCAGGCATCCAGTCCGCGCGGATTGAAGGTCCCTCGGCGGCCGGGGGCGCGGGCCTGTGGCTTGCGCGTCCGAAACAGATCCCATTTCAGTTCCTTGAGCGCTTGATCATAGTGGTTGCGCAGATCGGGGTCCTGTATCAGGGCCGTTTTCTGGCGCAGCGCCTTGTCCAGCGCGGCCCGGCGTTCGGGGCTGTCGAATGTGCGGCCTTCGGTTTCGCGTTGCCACAACAGTTGAACCATGGGGTTTGCAGCATCCAGAATGCCCTGCATCGCGCCCTTGCCCTGTTGTTTCAGTACGTCGTCGGGGTCCAGCCCCTTGGGCATCACGGCAAAGCGCAGGGATTTGCCCGCCGAGAGCAATGGCAGGGCGATGTCGATGGTGCGCATCGCCGCGCGCAGACCGGCGGTATCGCCGTCCAGCGCGATGATCGGTTCGTCCGCCACCCGCCACAGCATCGCCAGATGATGTTCGGTGACAGCGGTGCCAAGGGGGGCGACAGCGGCCTCGAACCCGGCCTCGGACAGGGCGATCACGTCCATGTAGCCTTCGGCCACGATCAGCGGCTGGCCCTTGCCCGCAGCGGTGCGGGCGTTCTGGATGTTGTAAAGCGTGCGGGATTTGTCGAACAGCAGCGTTTCGGGCGAGTTGTAGTATTTCGCCTTGGCATCTGCCGCCATCGCGCGACCACCCAGACCGATGGGCCGCCCCCGCGCATTGCGGATCGGAAAGATGATGCGGTCGCGAAACCGGTCATAGGGCGCACCGCCGTAATCCGATTTCGCAGCAAGGCCGGCATCAATTACCATCTGCTGCGACACGCCCTTGCCCGTCAGGGCGGCCAGCACGCCGCCCTTGTCCGGGGCGAAACCGATGTCCCAGCGCGCGCATGCCTCGGGGTCCAGCCCGCGCCGGGTCAGGTAGTCGCGGGCCTCTGACGCGGCTGCCATGTTCAGGTTCAGGCGAAAATGCTGCACCGCCAGTTCCATGACGTCGGCCAGTTCGGTGCGGGCATCGGCCTTTTCCTGCGCACGCGGGTCGCGTTCGGGCATGGTCAGGCCCGCCTCGCCCGCGAGGATCTGAACCGCCTCCATGAAGCCCACGTTCTCGGTTTCGCGTACAAAGGAAATCGCGTCGCCCTTGGCGTGACAGCCAAAGCAATAATAGAACCCCTTGCGGTCATCGACGTGAAAACTGGCGGATTTTTCCTGATGGAAGGGGCAAGGCGCCCACATGTCGCCCTTGCCTGCATTGGATTTGCGGCTGTCCCACATGACCTTGCGGCCGACAACGTCGGAGATCGACAGGCGGGTGCGCAATTCGTCGAGGAAACCGGGCGGGAGTGACATGGCCCCAATATCGGGGTTGCAACGCGCGGAGTCGAGTGGCTGGCGGCCGGTTGTTGTGGATAACGTCGCTGGGGGCGCTGCCCCCGGCTGCGCCTCCCCCGGAGTATTTTTGGCAAGATAATGCGAGACGCCCGCGTCAGGCGCGCGCGGCGCGTTCGAGTGCGGGGTAGCGCAGGCCCAGCGTCAGGCCGCGGACGATGAAACTGAGCAGCAGGGCCAGCCACAAGCCATGATTGCCGAAGGCCGCCATCAACGGAATGACGGCGGCGAAATACACGGCAGCGGAGACGATCATCATGTTGCGCATATCCGTGGTGCGGGTCGCGCCGATGAAGATGCCGTCAAGCATCCAGGCCGCTACCCCCAGTACCGGGGCCGCGATCATGTAGGGCAGGTAATCGCGCGCCACGTCCCGGACCAGCGGCGCCGTCGTCATCAGGTCGATCACAGCCCCGCCCAGCATGAGGAAACCCAGTGCAAGACCGGCACAGATGCCAGCACCCCAGGCGCTGGTCAGCAGCGCCGCCCGGCGCAGGGCCTGTGGCGCACGGCGGCCCAAAGCCTGGCCCACCAGCGCCTCGGCCGCGAGGGCAAAGCCGTCAAGCGCATAGGCTGTCACCTGGAGGAATTGCAGCAGGATCTGGTTGGCCGCCAATTGGACGTCGCCGAAATCGGCACCCCAGAACAGAAAGCTGACAAAGACCGCCTGCAACAGCACCGAGCGGATCATGATGTCGGAATTCACGATCGCCATGCGGGCCAGCTTGACGGGATCGAAAATCCGCGCCGTGTCGCGCCATGCGGGCACAGCAAAGGCCGCACGGCACAGCCACAGTCCGAACAGCATTCCCGACCATTCCGCGATGAACGTGGCCCAGGCCACGCCCGGCACGCCCCAGTCAAACCCAAGCACGAACAGCAGGTCGAGACCGATGTTGACGCCATTGGTCAGCACCTGAACCGCCAGCACCGCCATCGTGCGTTCCTGGGCAATGAGCCAGCCGGTGATCCCGTAGAGCGCAATTGCGGCGGGTGCGGACCAGACCCGCACGGACATGTACTGCCGGGCAAGGGTTTCGACCTCGGCGCTGGCGGGGGAGACGACGAAGGCCCCTGCGAAGAGCGGCCACTGCAACAGGATGATCGCGGCCCCGGCACTGAGGCCGATCAATAGCACCCGGCTGAGCAGGGCTGCCACCTCGGCCGTGTCGCCGGCCCCGATGGCCTGTGCGGTCAGGCCGGATGTCCCCATGCGCAGAAATCCGAAGATCCAGTAGATGGCCGTGAGGATGATCGCACCGATGGCCACGGCACCGATCGGGGCCGCCTGCCCCATCTGCCCCACGACGCCCGTATCGACGATGCCCAGGATCGGCACCGTTGCATTGGACACGACGACCGGGAGCGCGATGTGCAGCACGCGCCGATGGGTCAGCGTGTCAATCACGCTGCGGCATCAGGAAATGCCCGGTCGCCTGAGCAAAGGGGCGCGCGCTGTTGTCCTGCCAGCCCTCGGCGTGGACAGAGGCATAGCGCCGTCCCGACCGGGTGATCCGCGCACGGGCATAGGCGTCGCGCGGCAGGCCCGAGCGCAGGTAATCCACGGTGAAATCAATGGTCTTGGGCAGGCGGCGCGGCGAATCCTCGACGCCCTCGCCCGCCTCGAGCGCATCCCATTGCGTGAACCAGCTAAGCGAGATGATCGACGTCACCTCGAGGAATGCCGCCGTCACGCCACCGTGGATCGCAGGCAGCGCCGGGTTGCCGATCAGCATGTCGGCATAGGGCAATACGCCCGTCAGCTCATCCCCGCGGCGGTCGAAACGGATGCCCAGGAACTTGATGTAGGGAACGCCGTCGATCAGCGCCTCGAGTGCGGCATCGCGACGTTGCTTGACGACCTGGACAGGTTCGGGACGGCGGCTCATGCGGGGTCCTTTGGGCGTTCGACGGTAAATGCGCCCGTGGCGCAGGCGACCGGCCGGTCAGGGTCGGCGTCATAGGCCGTGGCGCGCACGAATGCGACCGAGCGTGTCATGTGATAGCAGGTCGCCACCGCTCGGATGGACTGCCCCGGCGTGGCGGCGCGCATGTAGTCGATCCGCAGGTCGATGGTGGCGGTGCCCAGCGCGCTGTCGGGATGCGCGATCACGGCAGCGCCGCAACAGGTATCCATCAAGGCAGACACTGCACCACCGTGGATCACCCCTGTGTCCGGATCCCCCACAAGGCGCGGATCGAAAGGCATGGTGATTTCGGCCATGCCGGGGCCGACGTCCGTGACCTGCATCGCCAGTTCGCGGGCATGCGGGATCATCCCGATGAACTGCCGTGCGATTTTCGTACGTCGTTCGGCCTGTGCATCGGTCGTCGTCGTGGGCGTTTGCGTCATTTATCTACCTGCGCGAATTGACCTGCAATTTGGCACTTGTCGCGCACAGCGCAACCCTTATATCTTTTATTGAGAATAATTCGCAACTGGGTGATCCATGAGTGTTTCCGACATTGACCGGCCCATCGCCGTCGTTCCCCCGCGTATCGGGCCATTTCGACCACGACGCCTGATCGTCGCTCTCATCTTTCTTGCGCTGGCAGCGGCACCGGGTGATCTGGGCGCATTGACGCGCGAACTGATGACCGATGCCTTTGTGCAGGTGTCGGCCTTTGTCGCGGCAACGCTGATCATTTTCTACGGTGCCGAAAAACTGTTCAATTTCAACATCGGCGCAGCGCTTAAAAACGCGAAAGGCTGGCAGGTGCCGATGGCGGCGCTACTGGGGGCCACGCCGGGTTGCGGCGGTGCGGTTGTCGTCGTTGCGGCCTATTCGTCCGGCAATGTCGGGTTTGGCGCCGTCGTCGCCACGCTGACGGCCACGATGGGCGATGCCGCATTTCTGCTGATCGCGACGCGGCCCGATGCGGCCATGGTCGTGCTGCCGCTGTCATTCGCGGTCGGTATCATCTCGGGCTGGGTGGTCGACCGCCTGCCCGCGATCTCGATGACGCCGCGCACGACGAACGCTGCCGACATGGTGCCCCGGATCGGTGCAACACGTACGCGCGACTGGTTGTTCGCGGCAATCGCACTGCCCGGACTGGTCATCGGCGTCAGTCAGTTGGCCGGTGTCGACGTGGCCGCAGTCTTTGATCCCGTGATGCCCATCGTGGGTGTCGGCGGCAGCATCCTGGGTCTGCTGATCTGGTCGACCTCCTCTTTGAAGGCGATGACCAACATCAATGACACGCCCGTCTCGCGCATGGCGGAGGAGACTGCGTTCATTTCGGTCTGGGTGATCGGCGCATACCTCGCCTACGATTATCTGGTGGCCTATGGTGGCTTTGATCTGGCGAGCTGGTTCCAATCCGTGGCCCCCCTGCTGCCACTGCTGGGCGTCCTCGTCGGCCTTGTGCCGGGATGTGGACCACAGGTGCTGGTGACGACACTCTATATCAACGGGTTGGTTCCGTTCGCCGCCCTGTTGGGGAATGCGATCAGCAATGACGGTGATGCGTTGTTTCCCGCGATTGCAATCGATCCGCGCGCTGCAGTCTGGGCGACGGTCTATTCCACCATACCCGCCCTGATCCTGGCCTACGGGTTCTATTGGCTGGCACCCGGTTTCATGAACTAGGGCCGTTTGCCACCGCCCGCAGGCGTGTTAGATATGCGTCAAGGAGAGATCGCATGTCTGACAAACGCCTGACGTTCAAGGAAATGTGCGCTGCGTTCGATGTGACGCCGCGCACACTGCGGTATTATGAATATATCGAACTACTCAATCCCGACCGCGAAGGGCGATCCCGGTTTTACGGGCCGCGCGAACAGGCACGCATGACGCTGATCATGCGTGGCAGGCGGTTCGGATTCGCGCTGGAGGACATTCGCCAGTGGCTGCTGATCTACGAACACGAAGGGACCGCGGCGCAGATGCGGGCCTGGGTCACATTGGCTGATCAGCAGCTTCAGGAACTGGAAGTACAGCGCAAACAGCTGGAAGATACGGTCGCCGAATTGCGCCGTCTGCGGGATGAAACACGTGCGACGCTAGGCTGATCCGGCCTGACCTTTCGTCATCCCCGATTTTGACGTCACGTTACGTTTACGTTTACGTCAACCCTCATTGTAAGCTTGGTCCAGAACGATGATCTGACGTGCAGACGACAGACCGAAGGACCACGAAGATGACTACCGAAACACTCAGCATTCGCGAGATGTGCGACGCGTTCGACGTGACACCTCGCACATTGCGTTTCTACGAATCCAAGGAGCTGCTGTTCCCGCAGCGGATCGGACAGAAACGTCTGTTCACCCGGTCCGATCAGGCCCGGCTGAAACTGATCCTGCGCGGCAAGCGGTTCGGGTTCAGCCTGGAAGAAGTACGTCAGTTGCTGGACCTGTATCACATGGGCGACGGCCAGCTGACGCAGCTCAGCCGCACTCTGGACCTCGCACAGCAGCACCTGGCGGACATGCAGCGCCAGCGCGCCGAACTGGACGAGGCGATTTCGGAACTGCGCGTTCAGATGGATTGGGCCACCGACAAGCTGGCCGAGATTTCAAAAGACAAGTCCGACGCGGCCTGAACCGCGCGACACCAGACGGAGGAGAGACCCGATGACAACCTACACCACCCCGCACAAGGACCTGCAATTCGTCCTGCACAATCTGCTGAAAGTATCCGAACAGGATATCCCCGGCTTTGCCGACCTGGACCGTGATTTCACCGGGGCCGTGCTGGAAGAAGTCGGTAAGCTGTCCTCTGACGTGCTGCACCCGCTGAACGCGGTCGGCGACACCGAAGGCTGCACCCTGGAAAACGGGATCGTCCGCACACCCAAGGGTTTCAAGGAAGCCTTTGACCAGGTGCGCGAAGGCGGCTGGACCGCACTGGATGCCGAGGAACAATACGGCGGTCAGGGCCTGCCCTATGTCATGCATTCGGCCGTGAATGAGCCGATGGTCAGCGCCAACATGGCGTTCAACATGTACCAGGGCCTGACCCATGGTGCCTATTCCGCCATCCGCGTGCACGGGTCCGAACAGCAAAAAGACACCTACCTGCCGAAACTCGCATCCTGCGAATGGACCGGCACGATGAACCTGACCGAACCGCATTGCGGCACCGATCTGGGCCTGATGCGGACCAAGGCTGTCCCGCAAGAGGACGGCAGCTACAAGGTCACGGGCCAGAAGATCTTCATCTCGGCCGGCGATCACGACATGTCGGACAATATCATTCACCTCGTCTTGGCCAAAATCCCCGGCGGCCCAGATGGCATCAAGGGCGTCAGCCTGTTCATCGTGCCCAAGTTCATCGTCAAGGACGACGGCTCGCTGGGGGAACGCAACGGCGTCTCCGTCGGCAAGATTGAGGAAAAGATGGGCATCCACGGGAATTCCACCTGCGTGATGAACTATGACGAGGCGACGGGCTACCTGATCGGTGAAGAACACAAAGGCATGCGTGCCATGTTCGTCATGATGAACGAGGCGCGTCTGGGCGTCGGCCTGCAAGGCTACGCGCAGGCCGAAGTCGCGTATCAGAACGCCGTGGCCTACGCCAACGACCGTCTGCAGGGACGCGACGTGACCGGTGCGAAAAACCCCGACGGCCCTGCCGACCCGCTGATCGTGCATCCCGATATCCGCCGCAACCTGATGGATCAGAAGAGCTTTACCGAAGGTGCACGCGCCTTCACCATGTGGGGTGCCTACCTGATCGACCGCGCGCACAAGATGGATGACGCACAGGCGGATGGTCTGATTTCGCTGATGACGCCGGTGCTCAAGGGGTTCCTGACCGACAAGGGGTTCGAATACGCGACCGCCGCACAGCAGGTCTACGGCGGCCACGGTTATATCGAGGAATGGGGGATGTCCCAGTTTGCCCGCGATGCCCGGATCGCCATGATCTACGAAGGTGCCAACGGCGTGCAGGCGCTGGACCTCGTGGGCCGTAAGCTGGCCGTCGACGGCGGCAAGCACCTGATGGGCTTTTTCGAGATGATCAAATCGTTCATCAAGGAAAACGAAGGCAACGAGGCGCTGAAGGCCGATTTCCTTGACCCGCTGAAGGCTTCGAGCAAGGACATGCAGGCGGCCGCGATGTATTTCATGGGTGCGATGAAAAACCCAAACAACGCACTCGCGGGCTCTTATGACTTCATGCACCTGATGGGTCATGTGTGCCTGGGCTACATGTGGGCACAGATGGGCAAAGCGGCGATGGAGGCCTTGGAAGCAGGCGAAAGCGATACCGCCTTCTATCAGACCAAGATCGCGACCGGGCGTTACTACATGGCGCGCCAGCTGCCTGCCACAGCGATGCACCTGGCCCGGATCAACACCGGGGCGGACACCGTCATGGCGCTGGAGGCCGCAAACTTCTGATCGGGGTGGCGGCGGGACACGTCCCGCCCTACGCTGACCGCAAAGGAGACCCCCAATGCCCAAACGCCTGCGCCTGACTCGCCGTTTCCCCGTGGCCATGACCGAAGACGGCTATCGCCGTCTGAAACGGTTCGCCAAGGAGGCGGGTCTGGACGAAGGCGAGGCGCTGTCATTCCTGTTCGAGAACTTTGACAGCATCCTCGACGACGACACGTTTGGGCATCGGTTGCGCCTGTTCAATGCTGAACTGGAAGCACGCAAAAAGTGACGTCAGTGCAGGTGGCAGATGGAGGGGCCTCCGGCGGGAGTATTTGGGGCAAGATGATACGCATATCACCCTGCCCCGACGATGTGACCCTTTGGGGACGCATCACCTTGCACGGTCATCGGCTCTCCAGCCTGTTCCGCGCCATCAGATGACGCGGGCGAGGTTAAGAAATAGTTGACGGCCTTTGGCATCATCTTGCCAAAAATACTCAGACACGACGCCAGCAAGGCGCGTGACACAAAACGGGAGGGCGACACATGACGATCAAGCTGCATTGCTTTGGCGAGAGCGGAAACGCCTACAAGGCGGCGCTGACGCTGACACTGGCCGAGGTGGAATGGGAGCCCGTCTTTGTCGATTTCTTCAAGGGCGGCAGTCGGACACCTGAATTTCGTGCGCTGAATGTCATGGGCGAAGTTCCCGTGATGGTCGACGGCGACATGGTGCTGACGCAATCGGCCGTGATTCAGGATTACATCACATCTAAGACCAGCAAGCTGGGCGCGAAATCTGCCGATCAGCGACGCGAGATCCTGCGCTGGATGTTTTTCGACAACCACAAGATCAGCGGCATCGCCGGACCGTTGCGGTTCAACATGAACTTTCTGCCTGCCGACAAGCGGAGCCAGGACGTCAACGACTATCTGCTGATGCGCCTGAACTCCGCACTCAAGGTGATGGACACCCATCTGGACGGCCGCGACTGGCTGGCCAGCGATACCCTGACGATCGCTGATATCGCCTGTGCCGGATACCTCTACTACGAAGAGCCCTTTGGCTTTGACCGTACCGCATTTCCGAACGTGGATGCCTGGCTGGACCGGCTGGCGACCACGGACGGATGGAAACACCCCTATGATCTGATGCCGCGCGCGCTGGCTGCGGCCTGAAGGAGACGACGATGAACGACGCTTATATCTATGACACCGTGCGCACGCCGCGGGGCAAGGGCCGCAAGGACGGCAGCCTGCACGAGGTGACCTCTGTCCGGCTGTCCGCCGGCGTTCTGAACGCACTGAAGGACCGCAACGGGTTGGAAGGACATGCCGTCGAGGACGTGATCTGGGGCAATGTCACGCAAGTGGGCGAACAGGGTGGCTGTCTGGCACGGACCGCCGTGCTGGCCTCTGACCTCGACCAGTCGATCCCAGGCCTTGCCATCAACCGGTTCTGTGCGTCCGGCATGGAGGCCGTGAACCTTGCCGCCAATCAGGTGCGTGGCGGGGCCGGTCAGGCTTATATCGCGGGCGGCGTGGAAATGATGGGGCGTGTAGCCATGGGCAGCGACGGGGCCGCGATCGCGGTCGATCCGTCGGTGGCGATGAACACCTACTTTGTGCCGCAGGGCATTTCGGCAGATATCATCGCGACGGAATACGGGTTCAGCCGTGAAGACGCCGACGCGCTGGCGGTCGAATCCCAGCGTCGGGCCAAGGCGGCCTGGGACGATGGCCGGTTCGACAAATCCGTCGTGGCCGTGCGCGACATCAATGGCGTGCCGATCTTGGAACACGATGAATACATGCGTCCGGGCACCGACATGCAGTCGCTGGGCGCACTGAAGGCGTCGTTCAAGGACATGGGTGAAACCATGCCCGGTTTCGACAAGGTGGCGCTGATGAAATACCCGCATCTGGAGCGGATCAACCACATCCACCACGCGGGCAATTCGTCCGGTATCGTGGACGGTGCAGCGGGTGTTCTGATCGGATCCAAGGCATGGGGCGACGCAATGGGGCTGAAGCCGCGCGCGCGCATCCGGGCGACCGCCAAGATCGGCACCGATCCGACCATCATGCTGACCGGACCCGTGCCAGTCACCGAAAAGATCCTGGCCGACAGCGGCATGGCCATAGGCGACCTCGACCTGTTCGAAGTCAACGAAGCCTTTGCTTCTGTGGTTCTGCGGTTCATGCAACGCTTTGACGTGGACGCGGACAAGGTGAACGTGAACGGCGGGTCCATCGCGATGGGTCACCCGCTGGGTGCGACCGGTGCCATCATCATCGGCACCCTGCTGGACGAACTGGAACGGACAGGCAAGGGCACCGGTCTTGCGACACTGTGCATCGCCTCCGGGATGGGGGCCGCAACGATCATCGAACGCGTCTAGAACAACGGGATTGCGATCATGGACACGCGATTGTTTCAAGATTGGCTGGACCACGTGTCAGATTGCGTGGTTGCAGACGATTTCGAAGACTGGGCAGGCCATTTCGGCCTGCCGCTGTCCGTTGATTCCGACATCGGGCAATCCGTGATCGCGACCAACGACGCCTTGCACGAGAAATTCATGCGCTGGCGCCAGATGTTCGAGGCACATGCGGTCAATAACATGATCCGCACGGTCCGCGATGTCACACGGGCCGCAGGTGACACCATCGTCGGATATTACGACACGGATATCCTGCACGACGGCAAGCGGATGAAACCCCGCTTTTCGTCCCACATCACATTGAAATTGCAGGGCAACACCTGGCGCTGCGTCGCGGTTCGAACCGGGATGCAGGCGTCGGACAGGCACCTGTTTCACACACCCTCTGTGCAGGATCACGCGGCGCGATAGCCCGCCTGACTGCCACCGACCTGAAGGATACGACCACATGACAGATTTCACCCTCGCCATCGACGACCAGGGCGTCGCCGTCATTACCTGGGACACCATCGGCAAATCGATGAACGTGATGAACCAGCAGGGGTTTGCGGACCTCGATGCGCTGGTGGCGCAGGCCCTGACCGACGACGCGGTCAAGGGGATCGTGATCACATCCGGCAAGGATGGATCCTTTGCCGGGGGCATGGACCTGAACATCATTGCGGCGATGCGTGACAGGAGTGACGACCCGGCCAAGGCGATCTTTGACGGCGTGATGGAGATGCACGGCGTGCTGCGCCGGATCGAACGTGCTGGCATGGACCCCAAGACCAACAAGGGTGGCAAGCCGATCGCAGCCGCCCTGCCCGGCACCGCACTGGGCATCGGTCTGGAAATCCCGCTGGCCTGTCACCGCATCTTTGCCGCCGATAACCCCAAGGCGAAAATCGGCCTGCCGGAAATCATGGTCGGGATTTTCCCTGGTGCGGGCGGCACCACACGTCTATCGCGCAAGCTGGGTGCCATGGGCGCGTCCCCGCTGCTGTTACAGGGCAAGTTGAACGATCCCACCGCCGCGATGAAGGCGGGTGTGATCGACGAGGTGGTTCCGGCAGAGGACCTGCTGACCAAGGCCAAGGAATGGGTCCTGTCAGAGCCGAACATCGTCAAACCCTGGGACGACAAGGGCTGGAAAATGCCCGGTGGCGCGCCCTATCACCCAGCAGGATTCATGACCTTTGTCGGTGCATCCGCGATGGTGAACGGCAACACCCAAGGCGTCTATCCTGCGGCAAAGGCGCTGTTGTCCGCCGTCTACGAGGGCGCGCTGGTGCCGTTCGATACAGCGCTGAAAATCGAGGCGCGCTGGTTCACCCATGTTCTGCTGAACCCGTCGTCGTCCGCGATGATCCGGTCGCTGTTCATCAACAAGGAAAAGCTGGAAAAGGGTGCCAACCGTCCTGATGTGGCGGATCAGCGTGTCCAAAAGGTCGGCGTGATCGGTGCGGGCATGATGGGTGCCGGCATCGCACTGGTTTCGGCCAAGGCAGGTATCGAGGTCGTGCTGATCGACAACAGCCAAGAGGCCGCCGACAAGGGCAAATCCTACTCCGCCGATTACATGGACAAGGGCATCGCGCGCAAGAAGGCCACGCCCGAGAAGAAAGAGGCACTGCTGGGCCTGATCAACGCAACGACCGATTATGCGGCTCTGGAAGGCTGCGATCTGATCGTCGAGGCGGTGTTCGAGGACATGGGCGTCAAGGCCGAGGTCACCAAGAAGGTGCAGGCCGTTGTCGGCCCTGACTGCGTGTTCGCGACCAACACATCCACGCTGCCCATCACGGAACTGGCGCAGGCCGCCGAAAATGCCGAAGCCTTCATCGGCATCCATTTTTTCAGCCCCGTGGACAAGATGAACCTGGTGGAGATCATCAAGGGCCAGAAAACCGGCGACGTGGCCGTGGCCAAGGCACTGGATTTCGTGCGCCAGATCCGCAAGACGCCCATCGTCGTGAACGACGCGCGGTTCTTTTATGCCAACCGCTGCATCATTCCCTACATCAACGAAGGCATCCGCATGGTGAAGGAAGGCGTGTCCCCTGCCCTGATCGAAAATGCGGCAAAGCTGGTCGGCATGCCGCTGGGCCCGCTGCAACTGGTGGATGAGACCAGCATCGACCTGGGCGTGAAAATCGCCAAGGCAACCAAGGCCGCGATGGGTGACGCATACCCTGACGGCGAGGTTGACGAGGTGCTGTTTTGGATGGCCGACGCTGGCCGCATGGGTCGCAAATCGAACGCAGGTTTCTATACCTACGACGACAAGGGCAAGCGCGAGGGCTTGTGGTCAGAACTGGGCGACAAATACCCGGTGGCGGCAGACCAGCCCGACCTGATTACCGTGCAGCATCGCCTGCTGTTCGCACAGGTGCTGGAGGCCGTGCGCGCACTGGAGGACGGCGTTCTGACCGACATCCGCGAAGGTGACGTCGGCGCGATCCTGGGCTGGGGCTTTGCGCCGTGGTCGGGCGGTCCGTTCAGCTGGCTGGACATCCTTGGCGCACCCTTTGCGGCCGAAACCTGCGACATGCTGACGGAAACCTACGGCGACCGGTTCAAGACGCCGGATCTGCTGCGCGAATTGGCCGACCGGAACGGGACGTTCTACGCCCGCTTTGGCGAGGGGGTCGATACGGCCGCCTGAACTGTGCCGGGGGGCTTTGCCCCCCGCCCTGTGTCAGATGATGCAATCGACAGCGCGCGCCACCGTGACCGGGGCGCGCGCTGTTTGCGTCTGGCGATGATGGCAGGGTCAGGCGGCCAGACGAAAGGCCCGGGTTGCTTGTCCGTAGGCGACCTGCCCAGCATCCTCTTGTTTCAGGAAATGGACCAGCAATTCCGCGTCGTCCATGGACAGGGTGTCATAGGCAGGCACCGTCGGTTCGGCCAACAGATCGGTCTGCACGGGGCAGTAAAACAGGGCACCGACGTTGGCATAGACGATCTCGTCCTGGCTGAAATGCAAGGTCACGACCTCGATTTCAGCGGCAGGTGGTTTGCGATAGACGCCCCGCAAACCGTCAAGCGCTGCCGCCGGGATCAGGGCAAAGGGATCGCCGAACACCTGTTCTGCGGTATCGCTTTCGATCAGAACGGCCTGTTCAGGTAGCAACATCAGTTCTTCGCGGTTGCCCAATGCACCGACAGGAACAACCAACGGCCAGGTCAAGGGATCTGCGGCTGCACCTTTGGTCTTGACCGTTCTGCGGCTGACCGCCGTGACAACCTGAAGCCCGCCGTCAAACGTCAGGCATTGGTCGCCTGCGACGACCGCCTCGACCGGACGCCACCCCATGTGCGTTGCAACCATCGTCCCGGCAACGAGGCCAACGCCAAAGTCAAAAAGAAACGGTTCGGTGCGTAATACATGTGTCTGCGCAAAATCGAACATGTCTTCTATTCCCCTGATCTGCGCCCTGTTCTGGCTCTGGGCCGGGCTGCGTTATCACGGGTTAACGGGGCGCGATTCGCGGGGCTGACATGCGTCTGAATAAGGGCAAGTTCAGGGCACTGTTCGGTCAAGCGATTGCAATGGTGCCGATTTAGAATGATTGTTTTCCAATACGCGACAATCAGCCCGCATCGTCAAATTGGTAACGTGATCTTGTGATATCGGCGGCGCACAAATCCGCGATCAGTTCCACGTCTGCAGGGGTGTAGCTTGCACGCCAGTCGACAGGGTGTTTCGCTGTATTCAGGCGCGGCAATGGCAGATCGAACCCCAGATGCGCCGCCACCGGGGCCATGTCGCAGTCATAGTGTTCAAGCCTGACGAAATGGGCCGCCAGCAGCTGTCCCTGCGAATTGGTCACATAGGACGCGTAGGGGTTGGCACGCAGGCTGGCGACCGTATGCGGATGACGCAGGAACGCGCTGAAATCCAGTGCGGCGGCCAGCCTGACGGCCGGATGGTCAAACGATTGACGCCGCAGCCAGTGGTAATAGCTAACCATGCGCGCCCATGGATTGCGCACCAGAACCATGATGCACATGCCCTCTGGCGCAATCAGCGGCCCGACATCCGAAATCCGGCTGTGTTTCCACAATCGGCCCGGCACATCCAGATCCGCCAGCCGGTGCCTGCGATTGCGCGCCTTGGGCGTGTCACCGATCAGGATGTCGTCCTTTGCGGCACGCACGTCATAGGCATGGGCAAATGACGTTCCGCCGGTTTTGGGTATATGAACGAACACGAATTTTCGTGCGCGCGAGATGATCATGCCGTCACCCTATCGCCGGATGGATTGATCGCAGATCTCATATGCTTCCGCCATTGTCTTGCGCATCTGGTCTCTCATACTCTGACGCGGGGACAAGAGAGGACCACGATGGAGAACGTGACAAAGGCGGACGGCATGAGCAAGGGGCCGGCGAACCATGTTGCCCTGACACCGCTTAGTCATCTGGCACGTGCGCGGGACGTTTTTGCCGACAGGGTTGCGCTGATCTATGGCGAGATACGGCTGACCTATGCGGAATATGCGGCAAGGATCGACCGCCTGGCGCATGCGCTGACACTGGCGGGGGTTGGGCGTGGTGATGCCGTGGCGACCATCCTGCCGAATGTTCCTGCACAATCAGAAGCCGCCTTTGCCGTTCCGGCCTGTGGTGCCGTCTTGAACACGATCAACACGCGGCTGGATCCCGATACGATTGCCTACATTCTGGACCACGGCGGGGCGCGTGTCGTGATCATCGACAGCCAGCTTGTGCCACTGATCCAGCAGGCGGTCGCCATGATGACGACCCCTGCACCACGGATCATCGAGGTGCCGGACGCAACTGCCGGTATTCCTGCCAGCGGCATGTTCGAAACCTACGACGATTTCATGGCCCGGGGTCAGGCCGGTTTTGATTGGGTCTGGCCCGCGGACGAATGGGACGATCTGGCGCTGAACTATACCTCCGGCACCACGGGCCGGCCCAAGGGCGTGGTCTACCACCACCGCGGCGCCTATCTGATGACGATGGGCACACCGATCAGCTGGCGCATGACACTGTTCCCGGTCGTGTTGCAGATCGTGCCGCTGTTTCACTGTAACGGCTGGTGCCATACCTGGATGACGCCGCTGCTGGGGGGCACCGTGGTCTGCTGCCGCGACATCACGGCGGCGGCCATCTATGATGCCATCGCGGACCATGGTGTGACGCATTTCGGCGGTGCGCCCATCGTGCTGAACCTAATCGTGACCGCCAAGGACGCGGCCCGGCGCCCGTTCGACCATACTGTCGAGGTGTTTACGGCAGGTGCGCCGCCTGCCGCTGCCACGCTCGCCGCGATCGAAAAACTGGGGTTCAACGTCACGCAGGTCTACGGGCTGACCGAAACCTACGGCCACGTCACCGAATGCATCTGGTCGGATGCCTGGAACGACCTGCCCGAGGATGAACGGGCCACGATCAAGGCCCGGCAGGGCGTCGGATTTGCGATCATGGACGGTGTCGCCGTGGTAGATCCCGACATGCAGCCGGTGCCGCGTGACGGTCAGACCCAAGGCGAAATCGTCATGCGCGGCAATGCGGTGATGAAGGGTTACCTCAAAAATCCCGAAGCCACGGCCGCGGCCTTTGATGGCGGGTGGTTCCATTCCGGGGATCTGGCCGTGCAGCATCCCGACGGCTACATCCAGATCGTTGACCGGGCCAAGGACATCATCATTTCCGGCGGGGAAAACATCTCTTCGGTCGAGGTCGAGAGCGCGTTGATGCACCATCCGGCCGTCAGCCTGTGTGCGGTCGTCGCGAAACCCGACGACACATGGGGCGAGGTGCCGGCCGCCTTTGTCGAATTGCGCGACGGGGCCGAGGCCACCGCCCAAGAAATCATCGCCTTTGCCCGCAGCCGTCTGGCGGGCTTCAAGTGCCCCAAGCAGGTGATATTCGGTGAACTGCCGAAAACATCCACCGGCAAGATCCAGAAATTCGCGTTGCGGCAACAGGCGGCAGCACTCTAGACAGGATTAAATCATCCGGCGGACCACATGACGGCATTGGAACAATACGAACGACTGGAGAGTCTCGGTCTCTGGCGGGCAACGCGCAGCGAGCAGCGGCGTGAGGTGCTGGTCTCGTTCGGCAAGGCGACCTTGATCGTCAGCGACATGGCTGATCGGCCATTGACGCACTGGTCATTGCCCGCGGTGGAACGGGTCAACCCCGACGCCATGCCCGCCGTATTCCGCCCTGGCCCCGATGCCGGTGAAAGCCTTGAAATCGAAGACGAAACCATGGTCGACGCCATCGAGGCAGTGCGCGATTCCATCGCAAGGGCCGAGGCCAAGCCGGGGCGTCTGCGCTACTGGATCAGCGCGGCAATCTTGACGGCTATCATTGGTGCAGGTGCGGTCTGGGGACCGGGGCTGTTGCGCGATCAGGCCCTTTTGGCAACACCGGACGCGCGCCGCGCCGAACTGGGGGCCCGCATCCTGGGACACATGCAGGCGCAGACCGGCGCGATCTGCCGCAGTCGCGGCGGGCTTGTTGCGCTGGACAGGATGCGGGCCCGACTGCTGGGACCGGATGCGCCCGGCCAGACTGTCGTGCTTCCCGCCCCTCTGCCCGGTCCGGTGTTGCTGCCCGGACAGATCACGGTCATCAACCGCGCCGTTCTGGTACGCTATGACGATCCCGCCGTCGTCGCAGGTGAAATCCTGGCGGCCAAGGCGAACACCACGGACCCGCTGCGCGCCGTGCTGAATTTTGCAGGACTACGGGCGACCGTGCATCTGATGACGACGGGCGATCTGCCGCCGGGTACCTTGGCTGACTACGCGGCATCCCTGATCGAAAAACCGCAGGCCGTGACCTCGGAACAGGCGCTGTTGCAGGCCTTTGCCAGTGTGGGTGTCCCCAGTGCGCCCTATGCCGATCTGCGCACCGCGCGCGGTCAGAATGCGGCATTGCTGTTGACGCAGTCGCCTGACACGGGCACCCCGCCCAGCCCGATCCTGACGGATTCGGAATGGATCCAGCTTCAGGGGATCTGCGATGCCTGAGCGGCGTTAGCCCCGTGTATAGGCGTCGCCAAAACCCATGCCGCGGACAATGCCCAAGGCGCGCTGAAGATCGGATGCATTGGCAAATGGACCTGCGGCAACGACCTTGAGGTTGCCTGACCGGCCAGAGGCCACGGGCAGACCAGCGGCCTGAAGCCTGCCAATCAGGCGCGTGGCATTGTCGGGATCGCCAAAGCTGCCGACCTGCACATAGCGATGCCCCGTCGCGGCAGTCACCGGAGCCGTCACGGGAGCAACCGAACGGCTGGACATATGCGCCTGTGGTGCAGCCTGAACCGCCGCACGCGCCTGTGGCAGGCCACGCTGGGGATTGATGCGCCCGTCGTCCCAGACCTTGGCGTAGCCACGTGGTGGCGATGCCGGCGTGATCGCGCCCACCGGATTGGACCGGGGCACGACTGGTTCGCTGAGAATAGAGCCGAAACCACCCTCGGAGCGGGTGGAAATCGTGGCCGTGGACGGGTTCATGACGCTGCGCGTGACCATGCCGGACGGCGATTCCGTCTGCGGCCCACAGCGCACGGGGAAACGCCCGTCGCTGCTCATGTTCGCAATGCCGCAGGCCGTGCTGGCAGTGCGGACCGGTGCGGGCTGTGCTGTGGCGACCCGCACGGGTGCTGCCGTCTGCGGGCATGCGATTGGTGATCCGCCTGCATTGACCAGACGTTCGCCGTTCGCGATCCGCGCACAGGCCTGCGCCAATGTGATGCGCTGGGGCCCAGGGGCACGCATGGCCCGTGGTTGCGGTGCAGCGCCAGCCACCTGCGGGACTGGGCCGCAATCAATCGGCTGGCGTGTCGTCGCGCTGACAAAACCGGGCTGCACGCCAAACCGACCGTCACAGGCCTGCGCAAGCGAAATACGACGCGGTTCCGGTGCGGGTGCAGTCACGACGCGCGGCGTCGCAACCACCTGCCGCACCGCCGGGGCGACGACAGGGGCTGTGCGCGGTGTCGGGGTGGCGGCAGTGCGCTGCGCGGGTACGGCTGCACGCGGGGCCGGCGTGACAGGCTCTGCCGTGATGTTGATGATCGGCAAATCCTGCATGGCAGGCTGCGGCGGCGTCGGGCTGGTCTCCGCCCGCGCGAGGCTGGGCTGAAAATTGCAAAGCTGCTCGCGGCGACGGTCGACGCGCGGCACCCAGGTGACACGGCCATCCATGCCCGCCCTGACAAAGGCACACCCCCGACTGTCGACGTATTGCGAGGCCGTGTAGCTCGCGGGTGGGAATTCGGCAGGAACAGCCGTTGTCTGCGCGTTGACCTGACTGGCAAGACCCGTCGTCAGCGCAGCCATCAGAACAAGGCCTTTTGTCATGCGTGTCACGTGAACAATTCCATTTTACCACCCGAATTGTCGCAAGAATCGCAAACAAACCGAATCAAGTAAAGGAATTAATCCCGTATCGGCGCCTTATTTTGTGCCGAACATGCGGTCGCCCGCATCCCCTAGCCCCGGAACAATATATCCATGGTCGTTCAGCTTCTCGTCTACAGCGGCGGTGATGATGGGCACATCCGGATGCGCGTCCTTCATCCGGGCGACACCCTCGGGTGCGGCCAGCAGACACAGGAACCGGATGTTTGTGGCCCCCGCCTGTTTGAGCAGGTCAATCGCCGCGACCGATGAATTGCCGGTTGCCAGCATCGGGTCGACCGCGATGACCATGCGGTCCTCCAGCGATTGCGGCACCTTGAAATAATACTGCACGGGTTTCAGCGTCTCCTCGTCGCGATAAAGCCCCACGAAACCCACACGGGCCGACGGGATCAGTTCGAGGATACCGTCCAGCAGACCGTTGCCAGCGCGCAGGATCGACACCAGCGCCAGTTTCTTGCCATCCAGCACGGGGGCATCCATCGGTTGGATCGGCGTATCGATCCGTTCGGTGGTCAGCGGCAGGTTGCGCGTCACCTCGTAGGCCAGCAACTGGCTGATTTCGCGCAACAACTGGCGGAACACGGCCGTCGAGGTCGCGGTCTGCCGCATCAGCGTCAGCTTGTGTTGCACCAAGGGGTGAATGACGTGGGTCAGGTGGCCGTCGGCGGTGCTGTGGTCCGTGATCATGTGGCAGGCTCCAGTCGCTTGAGGATCGCTGTGCGGGTGGCGTCGTCGCAAAACGCAGCCTTTGCGCCGATGACGTTCAGCGCGTGAAAATCGGCCTCTTCCCAGCCAAAGGTCTTGTTCAGACCCTCGTATTCGGCGGTCATGGTGGTGTGGAAAAACGGCGGATCGTCGGTCGATACGGTGATCGGCGCACCTGCGTCGCGCAGTTTGACGATCGGATGTGCGTCCCAGCCGCTGACCGCCTGAAGCACGACATTGGACCCCGGACAAACCTCGAGCGTGATGTTTTCGTCCGCGATACGCTGCAGCAGTGCTGCATCCTCGACCGCACGGATGCCGTGGCCCAGACGTTCCACGCCCAGTGCGTCCAGCGTTTCGGTGATGCGACCGGGATCGCCCCATTCACCGGCGTGCGCGGTCAGCTGCAGCTGCGCCTCGCGCGCCATGTCGAAACTGTACTTGAAATCGGCTGGCCGTCCTTCGAGTTCGGCCCCCGCGAGACCAAATCCGGTCAGGAACCCACCGGCGGTTTCGGCCGCACAGCGCGCCGTCTGGCGGCAGCTGTCCTGCCCGTGGTGGCGCACGGCGGTGGCGATGCCGCGCAGCACGATCCCCTCGTCACGCTCGGCATCCGTCGCGGCCTGTGCGATGGCAGCAAGGTAGTCGCGCCACGCCGCAACATCGCCGCCACCGCAGAAATCGGGCGACAGGAACGTTTCGGTGTAGATCACGCCGTGGGCGGCGGATTGGGTCAAGACCGCGCGGGTCAGGCGGTAAAATTCCTCTGGTCCGGTCAGGACGGTGCAGGCCTCGTCGTAGATCGACAGGAAATGCGCGAAATCGCGGAACAGGTAGCTGCCGTCATCGGCAAAGATGCCCGACAGGTCGACCTTTTTCTCTGCGGCCAGCTGACGGATGAAATCAGGCGGAGCCATACCTTCGAGGTGGGTATGGAGTTCGACCTTGGGGAGGGTGCTGTATGTCATAGGAAGGATTTGCCTTTGCCGCTATGTGTGACGCCCAGATGATCCGCGACGGTGGCGGCAACATCGACGAAATTGATCAGGCCCAGTGCGCGGGGCCCCATGCCGTGCACCAGCACCGGCACCCGTTCGCGGGTGTGGTCGGTGCCCACCCAGCTGGGGTCGTTGCCGTGGTCGGCTGTGACGATCAGCAGATCGCCGTCGCGCAACCGTAGCAACAGATCGCCAAGGGCGGCGTCGAACCATTCGAGGTGCCCGGCATAACCCGGAATATCGCGGCGGTGGCCGTATTCGCTGTCGAATTCGACAAAATTGGCAAAGACGAACGCGCCGTCGGAGGCGGTATCGACCAGATCGCCCAGATGTCCCATCAGGTCGCGGTCCGCACCCTTGCGCACGTCGTCGATGCCGCGCATGGAAAAGATGTCACCGATCTTGCCTATCGCATGCACGGGCTTGCCCGCAGCCTGCACATCGTCGCAGATCGTCGGGCTGGGTGGGGCAATGGCGAAATCGCGACGCCGGGGCGTGCGTTTAAAGCCGTCCTCCACCGACCCGACAAAGGGCCGCGCGATCACACGGCCAATACGCATGGCGTGCAGCGTCGGGGCCAGATCGGCGCAGAGCTTCAGCAGACGGTCGAGGCCGAAATGTTCCTCGTGTGCTGCGATCTGCAAGACGGAATCCGCGCTGGTATAGACGATGGGCCAGCCCGTCTGGATGTGACGTGCGGCCTCCTCCTCGATCACTTGCGTCCCCGAGGCATGCCGGTTCCCAAGGATACCGCCGGTGCCTGCGGCCTGGCAGATCTTGACCGTCAGATCATCAGGAAAGGCAGGTTGGGTGTCGGGGAAATAATGCCAGTCCCATGGCACGGGCACGCCTGACAGTTCCCAGTGCCCCGACGGGGTATCCTTGCCGCGACTGACCTCGGTCGCGGCACCCCAGGCACCCGTGGGTTCCGCATCCAGCCCCAATGCCGTTGCACCGCTGGCCAGCGTGACGGCGCGCCCCAAACCGAGGGCATCCATGACAGGCAGGCGCAACGGACCACGCGAGAGGGCCGCGCATCCATCGGCAATATGGGCAACGGTGTTCGCCCCCGTGTCCGGCACGGACCCATTAAAGAACTGATCCGCATCGGGGGCACCGCCGATTCCGACCGAATCGATCACCACCAGAAAAGCACGTTTCATTTCGATATCCTGTCTAAAATCAGCGGCCCGGCCTGCGGTGCATCACCCAGCGACATGGCGGCGCGCACAGCGGCGGCGGCGGCCTCTGCGCTGTTTTCATCGGCGGCCTGCACGATGGCCAGCGGGTCGCCCTTGGTTATGCGTTGCCCCAGCGATGCAACCGAAGTCAAGCCGACAGCCGGATTGATCCGGTCGGCTTCCACCGCGCGCCCCCCGCCAAGACCCACCACCGCGAGGCCCAGCGCCTCTCCGTTGATCGCTGTGACATGACCATCGGCCGTTGCCGCAACGACCCGTTGCACCGGCGCATCCGGCAGATGCGTGCGCCAATCGTCGCCCATGTCCGGCGGACCGCCCAGCGCATGCACCATGCGGGCAAAGCGGTCCATGGCCTGACCGTTCGTCAGGGTTGCGGCCAGACGGTCGCGTGCACCATCCCCCTGCCCTGCCAGGGTCAGCAGTGTCGCGCCCAGCGACAGGCACAATTCCGTCAGGCGCGGGGCGGCGGCCCCGTCGCCTTCCAGCACGGCCATGCAGATGGCCAGTTCGGTTGCATTGCCCAGCGCAGGGGCCAGCGGTTGGTCCATGTCCGTCAGCAGTGCGGCGGTCGGACAGCCTGCTCCTGTCGCGGTGTCGACGAGGGCCGTGGCCAGTGCCGCCGCATCGGCACGCGATTTCATGAACGCGCCCGATCCAACCTTGACGTCCAGCACCATGGCATCAAGCCCCGCCGCCAGCTTTTTCGACAGGATCGAGGCCGTGATGAGGTCAACCGAGGCAACCGTCGCCGTCACATCGCGAATGGCATAAAGCCTGCGGTCCGCCGGGGCGATCCCGCCACCTGCCCCCACGATAGCGCAGCCGACATCACCGACGATCTGGCGCAAGCGTGCCTCGTCCACATCGGTGGTGACGCCGGGGATCGCCTCCAGCTTGTCCAGGGTCCCGCCGGTATGGCCCAATCCCCGACCCGATATCATGGGCACGTAGACACCGCAGGCCGCCAGCATGGGCGCAAGGATCAGCGACACGCAATCGCCGACGCCGCCCGTGGAATGTTTGTCCACGACCGCACCCGGCAGGTCCCAGTCTAGGGTGCGGCCGCTGTCGCGCATACCGCAGGTCAGCGCGACGCGGCCTGCATCCGACAGGCCCCGCAGACAGACCGCCATAGCGAATGCGCCGGCCTGCGCATCGCTGACCCGTCCATCCGCAAGCCCGGCTGCGAATTGCATCAGATCATCCGTCGCCGGGGTGGCACCGTCGCGGATACCGGCGATCAGGGCGCGCACGTCCATGGATCAGGCCTTGGACATGTAGTCTTGGTCAAACGCACCCGGCAGCAGTGCGGCGACGGTGGTGTGCTGCACCAGACCGTCCGTTGTCGCCAGCGTGACCGGGGTGTCACCCGATGCGAATTCGGCGATTTTTTGCCGGCACCCGCCACAAGGGCTGACCGGTTGTGGGCTGTCGGCAATGACGGCGATGGCGGCAATCCGCGTCTCGCCACTGGCAACCATGGCGGCGATGGCACCGGCCTCGGCACAAGTGCCTTCGGGGTAGGCCACGTTTTCGACATTGCAGCCGACGTGGATCGCACCGCCCGCCCCGCGAATGGCGGCTCCGACCTGAAACCGCGAATAGGGGGCATGGGCATTCAGGCGCACATCGGTGGCGGCGGCGATCAGGGCGTGAGGGTCTGACATGGGTGGCTCCGTTTTGATCGGACGACCTTGCCGCCCGGTGCTGCGGGATGCAAGGGCAGCCCCGGCGGAACCCCGCAGGCGTCAGTCGCGTTTACCCCGTGAGCTATGACAGGAGGACCACATGATTTCCCCGACCACCAAGACTGTGACTGACGAAACGATCGCAAAAGCATCAGGCGATCCTGATTCCCCGATGACCGGCGATCAGGCCGACCTGCTGCGCGTTCTGTGCGAAGAGGCCAGCGAACCCTTTGACGCCAGCCTGACACAGCGCCAGGCGCTGGAACGGATCGAGGCCCTGCGCGACAGCACGAACAAGACGTTGTAGAGGAACTGACCGATGGCCAACATGATGGCGGACAACACGAAAATGGACGGCGAACAGGCCGCCATCCTGCGGGATCTGTGTGAAAAGACAGGCCACCCCTTTAGCGACCAGATGTCGGCATCCAAGGCTGCCGCACTCATCGACGAGCTGTCTTTGCAGGTCGACGGTACCGATCTGAAGAGCGAACGCTAGGCATCAGCCGGGATGGGTCACAAACCGTCCCGGCAACGTCACCTGCAGCAATGTGAGGTCCTCTGACGGATCCGCATAGCGCGTGCGCAAGCCCGGCGGGATCACGAACGCATCCCCCGCAGACAGTTTGAACGGTGCGTGATCCTGCGCCTCGAGTTGCATCTCGCCTTCCATCACGAATGTGAAATGGATGTCCGCGTTGTGCTGCGTCCACGTAGGGTTGCCGGCAGATCTGCGCAGGACCAGAACACCTGCCACACCGCCGGTATTGGCGGCAATCGTGGTATCACGCGCGACAAACCCCGGCAGATCGGCGTCCTGCCAGACCGCATTCCGCTGTTGATTGAAGACGAACCGCTGGCCCTGCCAGACCCGGTCAGGCCTCAGGTGCGGTGTCGGCAGCGTCATATCGTGGTCGATCTCGGTCACGTGTTCGGCGGGCACGCCGATCTCGATCACCTCGATCCCGTCAGAAGCCTCGAGCACGCGGTGCCGGATCTCGGGGGGCTGGATCACGCAGTCGCCTGCGTGCAGGCGGATCGGCCCGCCCTGATCCTCGTAGATCACATCGACCCAGCCCCGATAGCAAAAGATCAGCTGAAATCCGACCCGGTGAAAATGAACGGTGTCCGGGACCGGGCCGCCGTCGGGAATGCGGATGTGGCTTGCAATGATCGATCCGCCCAGCCGGTCCGGAATCAGATCGCGATAATGCATGCCCGCGCGGCCGATGACCCAAGGGGCCTGATCCGCAAGGCGTCGCACGACAAACGCATGGATGGTCTGCGGCTGTTCCACCGGCAACATGCGCGGCAGGATCGAAACCTGAGTTCCGCCCGGCGCGGTCAATTCGGTAGCCCCTTGGCCAAACTCTGTATCATCGGTCATGATGCGAAGCCGTCCGGCTGGCCCCTGCCCGCGCGCGAGCCGCAACCGACAGCCGTGGCCTGCAAATACCGCAACGGCCGGATCGTCAGCCGGAAAAATCGACATCATCCGCATGCCCAGCACGCGGTTGAAAAAGGCGATGTCGCCGGTCAGGTCGGTCGTGTTCAGGCAGACCTCTGCCATGGTGTCCTGCGTCATGCAGACAGCCTGCCTCGCGCAGCAAGACACGGCAAGTGGATAGATGCGGCAATGCGCGGCAAGTGGCGAGATCATCGGCAGAGCTGCCGCAATCGCTTCCCCTACGTCGGAAAACGTCGTAATCGGGCGCCGGAACCACACAGGAAGGCCCGGCCATGAGCAACGATCCCAAAGAAGCGACACGCCGTGCGGCCCTCGATTACCACCAGTTCCCCCGGCCCGGAAAATTGGAAATCCGCGCCACGAAACCGCTGGCCAATGGCCGCGATCTGGCCCGCGCCTATTCGCCCGGCGTGGCCGAGGCCTGCCTTGAAATCAAGGCGGATGCGGCAACGGCGCGGGATTATACCACCCGCGGCAATCTGGTCGGCGTCGTCACCAACGGCACCGCCGTATTGGGTCTGGGCAACATCGGTGCCCTTGCCTCGAAACCGGTGATGGAAGGCAAGGCGGTCCTGTTCAAGAAATTCGCGGGGATCGATTGCTTTGACATTGAACTAAATGAAAACGACCCGGAAAAGCTGGCTGAACTGGTCTGCGCGCTGGAACCCACCTTTGGTGCGATCAACCTCGAAGACATCAAGGCACCAGATTGCTTTATCGTTGAACAAATCTGCAAGGAGCGGATGAACATCCCGGTGTTCCACGACGACCAGCACGGCACCGCCATTGTCGTCGGGGCCGGTGTGACCAACGCGCTGCGGATCGCGGGCAAGGATTTTTCGGAGATCAAGGTCGTGTCGACCGGCGGCGGGGCCGCTGGCATCGCCTGCCTGAACATGCTGCTGAAGCTGGGCGTCAAACGCGAAAACGTCTACCTGTGCGACCTGCAGGGGTTGGTCTATCAGGGCCGCGAGGCCGATATGACCCCGCAAAAGGCCGACTACGCCCAAGGGTCGGAACCGCGTACGCTGGCCGATGTGATCGCAGGGGCAGACCTGTTTCTCGGCCTCTCCGGTCCGGGTGTGCTGACGCCCGAAATGGTCCAGACCATGGCGGATACGCCAATCATCTTTGCCCTTGCGAACCCGAACCCTGAAATTGACCCCGACGCCGCCCGTGCCGCAAACCCAAAGGCGATCATCGCCACGGGCCGGTCCGATTTCCCCAATCAGGTCAATAACGTGCTGTGTTTCCCATTCATTTTCCGGGGCGCGCTGGACGCAGGCGCGACGACAATCAACGACGAAATGAAAATCGCCTGCATCGAAGGAATCGCCGCGATGGCCCGCGCCACCACCAGCGCAGAGGCCGCCGCCGCCTATCAGGGCGAACAACTGACATTCGGACCTGATTATCTGATCCCGAAACCCTTCGATCCGCGCCTGATGGGCGTGGTCGCCACCGCCGTGGCCCGCGCTGCCTGCGAAACCGGCGTGGCACAGCGTCCGATTGCCGATCTGGATGCCTACAAGGCGGGCCTGGATGCCAGCGTGTTCAAATCCGCATTCATCATGCGGCCCGTATTCGATGCCGCCCGTGACGCCGCCCGACGCATCGTTTTTGCCGAAGGCGAGGACGAACGCGTGCTGCGCGCGGCCCAGGCCGTGATGGAGGAAACCACCGACGTGCCGATCCTGATCGGACGTCCCGACGTCATCGCGGCACGCTGCGAACGTGCAGGCCTCGATATCCGCCCTGACGTCGATTTCAAGATCGTGAACCCGCAAAGCGACCCGCGCTATCGCGACTACTGGGGAACCTACCACGACATCATGGCGCGGCGCGGCGTGACCCCCGATCTGGCCAAGGCGGTGATGCGTACCAATACCACCGCCATTGCCGCCGTCATGGTGCAGCGCAACGAGGCCGACAGCATGATCTGCGGCACCTTCGGCCAGTTCCTGTGGCACAAGAAATACATCGAGGAGATCCTGGGCCACGGCGGGCTGCACCCGGTTGCGGCCCTGTCGCTGATGATCCTTGAAAACGACAGTCTGTTCATCGCCGACACACAGGTCCACGAGGAACCAACACCCGAACAGATCGCAGAGACGGTTGTATCAGCCGCCCGCCACATCCGTCGTTTCGGCATGGAACCCAAGATCGCCCTGTGTTCGCACAGCCAGTTCGGCAACCTGGACAGCAATTCCGGCCGCCGGATGCGTGCGGCAATGGCGATCCTTGACGCAGCACCGCGCGACTTTGCCTACGAGGGCGAAATGCACATCGACAGCGCGTTGGACACGACCTTGCGCGATCACATCTTTCCCGGCTCGCGCCTGGATGGCGCGGCCAACTGCCTCGTCTTTGCCAATGCGGATGCCGCCAGCGCCGTGCGCAACATCCTGAAAATCCGCGCCGGCGGACTGGAGGTCGGCCCGATCCTGATGGGCATGGGCAATCGCGCCCATATCGTCACCCCGTCGATCACGGCCCGAGGCCTTTTGAACATGTCCGCGATCGCGGGTACGCCCGTATCGCACTACGGCTAGGGCCTTCTTCTGGTCACAAGTATCCCGGAGGTTTGGAGGCAGCGCCTCCAAGCCGTCCGCAGGACGGCACCTGTCAAATTATTCACAGCCCTCGCCCGGGTGACGTGACACGCCTTGCCCGATCACGCGTCTGTGCCTATCCAAGTCCTGCAATGTTTGGGAGGACACGATGCGCTACGCCGATATTTATCAAAGCTGGCAGGACGACCCCGAAGGCTTTTGGATGAAACAGGCACAAGCCATCGACTGGGTCACCCCACCGACCAGGGCCCTCAATGACAGCCGCGCGCCGTTGTACGAATGGTTCACCGATGCGCAGGTCAATACCTGCTACAATGCCGTTGACCGCCATGTCGAAAACGGCCGCGCCGACCAGACGGCCATCATCTACGACAGCCCGATCACGCGCACGGTCGCACATATCACTTATGCCGAACTGCTGAACCGTGTGGCGTCCCTGGCCGGCGCGCTGCGCGACAAGGGGGTGGGCCTGGGCGACCGCGTCATCATCTACATGCCGATGGTGCCCGATGCCCTGACCGCGATGCTGGCCTGCACGCGCATCGGCGCGATTCATTCGGTGGTTTTTGGCGGATTTGCAGCGCATGAACTGGCGGTGCGAATCGACGATGCCACGCCCAAGGCCATCATCGCGGCGTCCTGCGGGTTGGAACCCAACCGCGTGGTCGCCTATAAACCGCTGCTGGATGGTGCCATCGCGCAGGCAAAACACAAGCCCGATTTCACGATCATCCTGCAACGCGATCAGCTGCCCTGCGACCTGACGCCAGGCTATGATTTCGACTGGCACGCGGTCCAGGACGGCGTGACCCCGGCGGATTGCGTGCCCGTATCCGGCGACCACCCGGCCTATATCCTTTATACCTCGGGCACCACGGGTGCGCCAAAGGGCGTAGTGCGTCCGACGGCTGGCCATCTGGTCGCGCTGCACTGGACGATGAAAAACTTTTACAACGTCGATCCCGGCGACGTGTTCTGGGCCGCCTCGGACGTGGGCTGGGTCGTGGGCCACAGCTACATCTGCTATGCGCCTCTCATCCACGGCAACACCACCGTTGTGTTCGAAGGCAAACCGGTCGGCACGCCCGATGCGGGCACGTTCTGGCGGGTGATCCAGGATCACAAGGTGCGCAGCTTCTTTACCGCGCCGACGGCCTTTCGCGCGATCAAACGCGAGGACCCCGAGGGCTTGCTGATCAAGGATTATGACATTTCCTCTCTGCGCGCGTTGTATCTGGCGGGCGAACGGGCAGACCCGGATACGATCATCTGGGCCCAGAATGTCATGCAGGTC
The DNA here is from genome assembly GCF_900110705.1 of Loktanella sp. DSM 29012. Classification (GTDB taxonomy): domain Bacteria; phylum Pseudomonadota; class Alphaproteobacteria; order Rhodobacterales; family Rhodobacteraceae; genus Loktanella; species Loktanella gaetbuli. Next base: position 306,396 of record NZ_FOEJ01000005.1, read on the forward strand.
CCGGTCTATGACCACTGGTGGCAAACCGAGAGCGGGTTCCCCATGGTAGGCAATCCCGCCGGGATCGAGGCGCTGCCCGTCAAGATCGGCAGCCCCACCGTCGCGATGCCGGGTTACGACATCCGCATCCTTGCCGACGACGGATCAGAAATGCCCGCGGGCGAACTGGGGTCCATCGCGATCAAGCTGCCGCTGCCACCGGGGACCCTGCCGACGCTGTGGCAGGCCGAGGACCGGTTCGTGAAATCCTACCTCACGACCTTTCCCGGCTATTACGAGACGGGAGACGCAGGGCTGCTGGATGCGGAAGGCTATCTCTATGTGATGGCGCGCACCGATGACGTGATCAATGTGGCGGGCCACCGGCTGTCCACAGGCGCAATGGAGGAAATTCTGGCCAATCACCCGGACGTGGCCGAATGCGCCGTGATCGGGGTGTCGGATGCGCTCAAAGGCCAGTTGCCGATGGGATTCGTCTGCACCAACAGCGGCACCAGCCGATCGGATGATGAGATCGTCGCCGATTGCATAAGGATGGTGCGCGAGAGCATCGGGCCGGTGGCCGCGTTCAAACTGGTCGCCGTCGTCAACCGCCTGCCCAAGACCCGGTCCGGCAAGATCCTGCGGCGGACGATGGTATCCATCGCGGACAATACGGATTTCAAGATGCCCGCGACCATCGACGATCCCGCCATCCTGGACGAAATTCGCGACAGCCTGCGGCCCCTGGGCTATGGCGGCTGATGTCGGAGGGGGCGCTGCCCCCGCGGCTGCGCCGCCCCCCCGGAGTATTTTGGGCAAGATGATGCATGGGCGTATCCGCAAGGTGGGCTAGCTTTGCAGTGAAAGCGAGGATCGCGATGCAGATTGATTTTCAGGACTCCGATGATTGGCGTTTCATCAGTGATCAGGTGATGGGGGGCGTCTCGACGGGCCGTGTGGATTTTCATGCCGCCGATGGGCGGCATTACGCCACCCTTGTCGGGGATGTCAGCACCGAAAATAACGGTGGGTTCATTCAGATCAGACGGGATGTTGACGGGCTGCCCGCCAGTGCAACAGCGATGGTTCTAACGGTGCGGGGCAATGGCGCGGCCTACAAGGTACACCTGCGCACCAGGCAGTCGGAACGGCCCTGGCATTACTTTGCCGCAAGTTTCGATGCCCCGGCCGAATGGACTGACATCACGCTGCCGCTGGCGGATTTCGTGCCAAACAAGGACCACCTGCAGGCACCCGTCAATCCGGCCGACGTGAGGTCCATCGGGATCGTGGCCTACGGGGCCGATTATGACGCGCGGGTGGAGATCGCCAGGATTGTCCTGCGCTAATTTTTGGTTTGGAAGGAGCGAGAATTAAATTGAAAGGCAAACCTACTAACGCCTCCGAGCTCCATACGCTTATCGGCAACGCGGTTTGTCGTACGTCGGCATTGGAACATGCGCTTGGCATTATTTTGTCACGAAATGAAGCAAGCCAAGATGAAAATCGTCTAGAGCGCACAATATATAAAAGATTTTCAAAAATACGTCTTGCTGATCGCATTAAAGTCTACCTCGACTCACTTGAAGTAAGAGGAGCACCTAAGGCTGAGATTAATAGAGCCAAATTAGGGTTCAAAGCAATTATATCCTGGAGAAACTCCCTTTGCCACGGCATATTCACTGAGCTTGACGATGGCCAATTTTGCTTAGAGTTTTATGATAGCAAATCTTTCGATAGACCTGATAAGATTGATCCTGAAAATCCTGATAAATTTATCCTTAGCCCAATTCGTCACAAGTTCACAAAAGAAATTTTACAGCGCCACATCCAGCATATTGAAGAAACGATAGATTGGGTTGTGAAAGCAGAGAACTACTTAACGCCTGACCATGATTGATAAAGTAACATTCAAACGAATTGTTCGCGCAACAACCGTTCCTCGAGCCCGTGGCCGGGATCGAACAGGATGCGGTGGCGGATGTCGGGTTCGGACCGGATTTCGACGCTGACCACGTTGCGGACAGATTTTCCATCAGCGTCCGCCATGACAGGCCGCTTGGTCGCGTTCAGCACGTCGAACCTGACGACCGCCTTTTGCGGCAAAAGCGCCCCGCGCCATCGGCGCGGGCGAAAGGCCGCCATGGCCGTCAGTGCCAGCACGCCTGACCCGATCGGCAGGATCGGTCCATGCGCCGAATAATTATAGGCGGTCGAACCTGCGGGCGTCGAAACCAGTGCCCCGTCGCAGACCAATTCGGACATTCTGACCTTGCCATCGACGGTGATCCGCAACTTGGCCGCCTGCGCGCCAGCGCGCAGCAGACTGACCTCGTTGATGGCAAGGGCCTCGTGCATCGACCCGTCAGCGGCCAGCGCGTTCATGACCAGGGGATTGATCACCTCTTCTTCGGCATTGTCGAGACGGGCGGGCAGATCATCCTGTGTAAACTCGTTCATCAGGAAACCGACCGTGCCGCGATTCATCCCGTAGACCGGCACGCCAAAATTCTGAGTCTCGTGCAAGGTTTGCAGCATGAAACCGTCACCCCCCAAGGCCACGATGACCTCTGCCTGATCAAGGGGAACGTTGGAGTAGCGTTTGGTCAGACTGGACAACGCGTCTTGGGCGCTGGGCGCATGGCTGGCAACAAAGGCGATGGGGCGATGCGGCATTTGAGGTCCAGGTGTCAGGCGATCTGTGCACAGGTTCACGTGTCTGACGCACAAAGGCAAGGCAGGGTGCGACGAATGGGGGCTTTAGCACAGGCCACAGATGGATTAAGACGACGGCAACCGGCCGGCCGGCCGCGAGCGAAAGGATTGTCCCATGAACGCTTCCCACCGTGATGACGGATTTTTCACCGAAACCCTTGCGACGCGCGACCCTGATCTGCACGCCGCGATGCAGGCAGAGCTCAAGCGTCAGCGCAAGGAGATCGAGCTGATCGCGTCCGAGAACATCGTCAGCGCCGCCGTCATGGAAGCGCAGGGCGGCGTGATGACCAACAAATACGCCGAAGGCTATCCCGGACGCCGCTATTACGGTGGTTGCGCTCACGTGGACGTGGCCGAGAACCTGGCGATCGAGCGGGCAAAGCAGCTGTTTGGCTGTGGTTTCGCCAATGTGCAGCCGAACTCTGGCTCTCAGGCGAACCAGGGCGTGTTTCAGGCATTGTTGCAGCCGGGCGATACCATCCTGGGGATGTCGCTGGACGCCGGTGGTCACCTGACCCATGGCGCGCGCCCGAACCAGTCCGGCAAATGGTTCAATGCGGTCCAATACGGCGTGCGCGAAGAAGACCTGTTGCTGGACTATGAAGCCGTGGCCGATCTGGCGGCGGAACATCAGCCCAAGATGATCATCGCAGGTGGGTCTGCCATTCCGCGGATCATCGATTTCGAAAAGATGCGCGCGATTGCCGACAGCGTCGGGGCCTATCTGCTGGTCGACATGGCGCATTTCGCCGGTCTGGTTGCAGCTGGCCTGTATCCGTCGCCGTTCCCCCATGCGCATGCGGCGACCACCACCACGCACAAGACCCTGCGCGGTCCGCGCGGCGGTATGATCCTGACCGACGACGAGTCGCTTGCCAAGAAATTCAACTCGGCCATTTTCCCCGGTATCCAGGGTGGTCCGTTGATGCATGTGATCGCCGGCAAGGCTGTCGCCTTTGGCGAGGCGCTGCGCCCCGGGTTCAAGGACTATCAGGCGCAGGTCATCAAGAACGCGCAGGCCCTGTCTGACGAGCTGATCAAATGCGGTCTGGATATCGTCACGGGCGGCACCGACACGCATCTGATGCTCGTCGACCTGCGCCCCAAGGGCGTCAAGGGCAACGCCACCGAAGAGGCATTGGGCCGCGCCCACATCACCTGCAACAAGAACGGTATCCCGTTTGACGCGGAAAAGCCCACGATCACGTCTGGCATCCGTCTGGGCACGCCAGCCGGCACCACCCGCGGATTCACCGAAGAGGAATTCCGTCAGGTCGGTCGCTGGATCGGCCGGGTCGTGGACGGTCTGGCCGCCAACGGCGAGGACGGCAACAGTGAAGTCGAGGCGCAGGTTGCAGCCGAGGTCGAAGCACTGTGCGACAAGTTCCCGATCTACCCGAACCTGTGACGTTAAGAGATATGACAAAAGGCCGTCGCATCAGCGGCGGCCTTTTGTTTTGGGCGGGTTGCAAGGCGTGCTTTGCTCCGGCTTGACCTCTGCTGTGCTGCGCCCCACGTGAGGGACAACCAGAATACGAAAGGTGCTGCCATGACCGACCAGACTGCCCCACTGCGGATTGATATCGTCTCTGACGTGATGTGCCCGTGGTGCATCGTCGGCTATCGCCAGTTGAAACAGGCGCTGGATGCGACCGGCACGGCCTATGATCTGCAATGGCATCCGTTCGAACTGAACCCCGATATGCCCGCCGAAGGTCAGAACATGACCGAACATATCATGGAAAAATACGGGTCCACCGCCGTACAAAGCGCCGAAAACCGTGCGCGACTGACCCAGCTGGGGCATGATCTGGGCTTTGCGTTTTCATTCGACGACGACACGCGGATGCACAATACGTTCAACACGCATCAACTGATCCACTGGGCACAGACGCTGGACCGTGGGCACGACATGAAACAGGCCTTGTTCGTCGCGCATTTCACCGACGGGCGTGACCTGTCAGACACCGCCGTGCTGGCGACCATTGCCGGTGAAATCGGTCTGGATGAAACCGAGGCAGCAGCGGTGCTGGACGATCAGCGTTATGCGCAGGCCGTGCGGTCTGAGGAACGTTTCTGGGTACAGCAGGGCATCAGCGGCGTGCCTGCCGTCATCTTTGACCGTCAGCATCTGGTCACCGGCGCACAGGGCACCGAAACCTATACCAGCATCCTCAATCAGCTCGCCGCAGGGGTGCCTGCCTAAACCCGTCCCGTGGCCCACAGCCACCAGACAAACCCGATGAACAAGACGATGGCCAGCGCGCTCCATTTGGCGAGTTTGCGCAGGATCATCGTCTTGCGCTGCTCCCACGGGTCGATCTGTTTGAGTGCCGTTATCGCAAGCCGCGCACATTGGACCACACGGGCGGTGTCAATCTGACGCGACAATTTGGGATGGGTCGCCAGCAACTGCGCCTGCGCGACTGCCGCGATGTCGCGCTTCAGGTGCGTTGGCAGGCGACGGCGGCCCAGCTTGGACATCTGCGCCTCGACCGTGCGCCCTTTCAGGCCCAGACGCGCCTCGATCAGGCGGCTGACATCTTGGATGTGGCGAAGGGTCTGGGCATCAGGCATAAAGGGGCGTGTAAACCTGCGGCGCGCCTGTCTCAAGCGGTCAGATCGCGGCCCTGCGCGCCTGTCACGAGGAGGCCACATGCTCAATACCGTCGTCACCGGCACCGCCACGGACAAACCCGCGTTGCTGATCGCGCACGGGTTGTTCGGATCGGCCCGCAACTGGGGTGTGATCGCCAAACGGCTGGCCGACACGCGGCGGGTCATCGCGGTAGACATGCGCAACCACGGAGACAGTTTTCACAGCGATACGCACCGCTATCCCGAGATGGCCGAGGATCTGGCAGAGGTCATTGCCGCGCAAGACGGTCCCGCTGACGTCATGGGACATTCGATGGGCGGCAAGGCCGCGATGATGCTGGCACTGACACAGCCCGCATTGGTGCGCCGCCTGATCGTCGCTGATATCGCACCCGTCGCCTATGCCCATGACCAATTCGGCCCGCTGGATGCAATGCGCGGCGTCGATCTGTCTAACGTGACCACGCGCAAGGACGCGGCCGACCAGATGGACATCGACCCCGCCGTGATCCCGTTTCTGCTGCAAAGCCTGAACCTGCGCGACAAGCGCTGGGACCTGAACCTGGATACGCTGGCCGCCGACATGGGGCATATCACTGGCTGGCCAGAGGTAGACGCCCAATTCGACGGACCGGTGCTGATGCTGCGGGGGGCCAATTCGGATTACGTCACCGCGGACCACGCCACGATTATCGCGGCATTGTTTCCGCGGGCGCACACGCAGACCATCGCGGATGCAGGCCACTGGCTGCACGCCGAACAACCCCGCGCGGTGGAAACCGCCGTGCGCGACTTTTTGGATCAGCCATGAAGAAAACGGGAATCCTCAACGCGGAACTGTCACGCGCCATCGCACAGATGGGACATGGCGATTGTCTGGTCGTAGCCGACGCGGGCCTGCCGCTGCCGGCACATCTGCCGGTGATCGATCTGGCCGTCGTGGCGGGTCTGCCCCGTTTTGCGGACGTGCTGGCCGCAATCCTGACCGAACTGGAAGTCGAGCGCTGCCTGATGGCAACCGAGGCCAGCCCCGCATTGCAGGATTTGGCCCCCTGCCCGCCTGCCTGTGTGCCGCATACGGATTTCAAGCGTGCCACGCAGTCGGCCCGCGTACTGGTGCGCACCGGCGAAACCACGCCCTATGCCAATATCGCCCTGTATTCGGGGGTCACGTTTTGACTCTGCGTTGCCGGGCAATCCGTTCGTTTTAGTTTAACAATACAATCGAATCATGTCTGACCGGAGAAAACCATGACACGTCCACTGCCTCTTATCCTTGCTCTCGCCACCTTTGCGGCCTTGTCCGCCTGCAACACCATCGCTGGTGTTGGTCAGGATCTGAGCGTGACGGGTGCAACCATCACGCAGGAAACCCGGCAGGTGCAGTCCAACCTGTAACGGCCGCATACGGCCTTCGCCCTTGTCTGACCTTACGAAAGAATCCGCATGTCCCTGACCCGTAGCTTCGTTGTTGCCATCATTGCCGGCATTATCGGCACCGTCGTCAATGCCATTGCCGTCAACATCATTTCCGGTGCTGACGTGATGCCGCTGATCATCTCGTTCGGACGCAACGCCGTTGCCGTCGTGGTGGCGCTGCTGCTGATCCCGCTGTTCCACCGGATCGGCGGCACGGTGGCATTTGTCGCAGGATTGGTTCTGCTGACGGTGCTGCCGTCGGTTCTGGCGGTCTATGTCTTTGCGGCACAGGCCCCCTGGTCGATCATCCTTGGCGTCAATCTGGTCTATGCGCTGACGGCTACCATTATCTTTGCCGCCTGCTACCGCAGCAAACGCTGATCGGTCGCAATGACCTCTGACGGGCCTGCGCCAATGCGGCGCGGGCCCGTTTTCCTGACCAAAAGGCCAAACATGTGATGTCAGACGCCCCATCAGACCAAGGTCGGTTGTCCGCCATCCTGTCGCATCCGCTGTTGCGGATGGCCATTCCCCTGACGATCATGCTGATCGCGCTTGCCGTCTTGCGCGACCTGAGCCGCGAAATCGCGCCGGCCGAACTGATCGCCGCTGTCCGCAGCTATCCCTGGACTGCCATCGCGCTGTCGACCTGCGCGATGGTGGCCAGCTATGTCGCGCTTGCGCTTTATGATCCCGTGATCCTGCGGGGCATGAAAACGCCCGATATGCCGGGCTGGGTGCCGGTTCTGACAGGGGTCAGTTCCATGGCGATTTCCAACCTGCTGGGGTTTTCCTGGCTGACGGGTGGCGCAATCCGATACCGGATCTACGCGGCATTCGGGGTGGATATCGCGGCGGTCGCGCGATTGATCGCGACCAGCTGGATCGCCTTTGCATTGGGCCTGCTGACGCTGCTGGGCCTGATGTTCACATTCCATCCCACGGGCATGAGCCAGGTCATCGTTCTGCCGCGCCTGCCCGAAACCATTCTGGGTATCCTGATCCTGACCGGTGTGGTCGGACTGTATATCTGGACCTGGCCGGGTGGACGCGAATTGCGGATCGGGCGGCTGTCGACACCGCTGCCAAAAACCACGCGCGGCTTGACCCTGATGGTCATTGCGCTGGTCGATCTGGTCGCCACGGCACTGACGTTGTATTTCCTGATGCCCGCTGATCTGGCTGGCAATTTTGTCTATTTCTTCATCATTTTCATCGGCGCACTGGGGCTGGGTTTCGTCAGCAATGCGCCGGGCGGTCTGGGCGTGTTCGAGGCCACGATCATCGCAGCACTCGGTGGCACCGGCAGGCCCGACCTGCTGGCCGCCCTGTTGGTGTATCGCCTGATTTACACACTGCTGCCATTTACGATTGCGGCCTTGGGTCTTGCGTTGGCCTGGACGCTGGCCAACCGCACCATGGCGGGGGCGGCTGCACAGACACTGCGCCGGGCCATGCGCCCCATCGTGCCGGTGCTGATGGCCGCTGTCGCGCTGCTGTCAGGTGCTGCGCTGCTGCTGTCGGGCGACCTGCCCACCACGGCCAAACGGATGGAGGTTCTTCAGGACATACTGCCGCTTGCGCTGATCGAGACATCGCACCTGCTGTCATCCGTCGCGGGCGTCATGCTGCTGATCGTCGCACGGGGACTGTACCGCAGGATGCGACGGGCATGGCTGATCGCGATGGCACTGCTGTCGGCCGGTCTGGTCGCGTCACTGCTGCGCGGGATCGAATACGAGGCGATGATCGCCCTGACCCTGGCCATCGTCGTGCTGTGGTCATTCCGAGACGCGTTCTATCGGGTTGGGCTGGGGTCTGCGCTGCACCTGAATGCGCGCTGGGTGATCACGGTGGTCCTGTTGTTTGCGGGGATCACGTGGATCGGGTTCTTTGCCTACCGAAATGTCGCCTATTCCCAAGATCTGTGGTGGCAGTTCGCCTGGGGCGGTGATGCGCCGCGATTCCTGCGGGCAACCGTAGTGGTCGCGGTGGTGCTGGCGGCGGTGTCGCTGAACGCGTTGATCAGCCGCGCGGGCACCCGCCTGCCGCCGCAGCCCATCCCAGATACTGTCAGGCACCTCGTGGCGCAAAGCAGCCAGACCGACAGCGCCATGGCGTTGACCGGCGACAAGCGGTTCCTGATCGCACCGCAGGGCGAGGCCGCGATCGCCTATGCCGACACTGGACGCAGCCTGATCGCCAAGGGCGACCCCATCGGCGATCGCACGGCAGGCGACGCGTTGATCTGGGACCTGCGCGACATGGCCGACCGGATGGGCCGGACCTGCGCGTTCTATGCCGTGCAGACCGACTATCTGACGGCCTACCTCGACATGGGGTTGCAGGTGGTCAAGATCGGGGAAATCGCACGGGTTCCCCTGGCGGAGTTCACCCTTGATGGCCCCAAACGCAAGGACTGGCGCCATGCCAAGAGCCGTGCCGCGCGCGACGGCTATGTGTTCGATGTCATTCCGGCAGCGCAGGTCAACGGGCATATCGCGGCGTTGCGAATTGTGTCGGATGCCTGGCTGGCGCTGAAAGGGGGCGCGGAAAAGAACTTTGCCCTGGGGGCGTTTGATCCGGATTTCCTGTGCCATTTCGATATTGCGGTGCTGCGACATGCCGAGACAGGGCGGATCGCGTCATTCGCCAACCTGTTGCAGGCCGCGGACGGCAGCGAGCTGGGGATCGACCTGATGCGCTATGATCCCGCGACGACGCCCGCCGCGATGGACGGGCTGTTCGCCGATATGATGCTGTGGGGACGCGACCGGGAATTCGACTGGTTCTCATTGGGGGCAGCACCGCTGGCCGGGTTGGAAAACCGGGCCCACGCCCCCGTCTGGAACCGTGTCGGCGGGTTCATCTATACCCACGGTGCGCGGTTCTATCACTTTGAGGGACTGCGGTCTTTCAAGCAGAAATTCGACCCGGTGTGGGAGCCGAATTACCTCGCCTCGCCCGGGCAGCTACAGGCGGCGCGGGTGCTGTACGAGGTGTCGCTGCTGATTTCCGGGGGGTTGCGCGGGTTGCGGCGCAGGTAGGGGGCGCTGCCCCCCGCTGCGCCTCCCCCGGAGTATTTTCGGCAAGATGATGCGGTCAGTCGCGCAGACGTTTGAGCAAGGACGAGGTGTCCCAGCGGCCACCGCCCATTCTCTGGACGTCCTTGTAGAACTGATCGACCAATGCCGTGACAGGCAGGCTGGCACCGATGGCGTTGGCGTTTTCCAGCACGATGCCCAGATCCTTGCGCATCCAGTCCACGGCGAACCCGTGGTCGTATTGGTCGGCGAGCATGGTTTTATAGCGGTTTTGCATCTGCCAGGACCCGGCGGCACCCTGGCTGATGACCTCGACCACGGCCTCGCCGTCGAGGCCTGCCTTTTGCGCGAAATGCAGCGCCTCTGACAGACCCTGGACGAGGCCCGCGATGGCGATCTGGTTGCACATCTTGGTGGTCTGGCCCGCGCCGCTGTCGCCGATGCGACGGCAGAGCTTGGCGTAGATGTTCATGACGGGTTCGGCGCGGTCGTAGGCGTCCTGGTCGCCGCCGCACATGATGGAGAGCTGGCCGTTTTCGGCCCCCGCCTGCCCGCCGCTGATGGGCGCGTCGACAAAGTGCAGGCCGCGTGCCCGTGCCGCATCATAAAGTTCGCGGGTGACCGCCGCGCTGACCGTAGTGTGGTCAACGAACAGCGCGCCGTCCTTCATCCCGTGGAACGCGCCGCCCGCGCCCGTGGTGACGCCGCGCAGGTCGTCGTCGTTGCCCACGCAGGCAAAGACGATATCCGCCCCCTGTGCCGCCTGTTCGGGGGTGCTGGCCATGGCGCCGCCGTGTTCCGCGACCCAGGCCTCGGCCTTGGAGGCGGTGCGGTTGTAGACGGTGACGTCGTGGTGCTTGGCGAGGTGGCCCGCCATGGGGTAGCCCATGACGCCGAGGCCGAGGAAGGTGAGGTTCATGGTTGAGTCCTTCGAATTAGATGTTCACTTGGCGAGAAACGCCAACAAAACCGCAAGAAAGCCCTGTAAGAGAGGAAGTGCTACAAAAACAAAACCCACCGAAACCAATGCAGATGAGGCTAATCTTGCAGAACGCCTAGAGATATTTTGCAACTCCAACTGCCTGAATGCCAAAAGACTTGTGATTTGCTTCTTTGGACCACTTGAAAATGCAATCGACACATTACTTATCGTTTCGGTATTACTATCCGGCAGCGTGGGATCGGTAACCACATAAGTGCCTTCGCCGGGATTTTCACGCACCGAGTTTTCGTAAGATATTGAACCAAGGTCTGAAAATTTTCCAGAGGAGAGAGCCTCCTTTACATTTTTTCCTGCAGGAAGCAGTACTTTCAGTAAAAACTCTATCTTCTTGAACTCTTCACTTAGCTGGTGGATCTGCGTTTTCTGATAGTCTATCAAAAAATCTTTTGCCCGCTCCCGTATAACTTCAGCAGTCACTCCACTGTTGATTGCAGCTGTAGCCGTTCCGTATTGCCTAAGAAACTGTGGGCATCTTAATATGTAAAGCAAACGGGCCAAGAAAAACGCTATTGCAGCAAAGTAAAGCAGGAAGAAATTATAAGGCACTTCCAAGGTGATGATGAGCGGCGATTGTGATCCGAAGGGAAACAAAGACAACTCTACCGGAAATTTTTCAGTTATGACCATTAGTGCAGGTAGAAGGAAAACCCAGATATTAGTTGATGCGATAATTCTATTATCTAATATTGCCTTCAATGCCTCCCAGTCAAAAGCTGGAAAGTAACTGTGCTTTAAGGTGCTTACTACCTTAGCCTCTGATCCATCCTCACGCATTGTCAAGTTGATACCCGAATTGCACCCTCTTAGAAAGCTTAACATGATACAGAAATTAGACTGAGTATCTAATGGAGCGTCGCACCAAGAACAGCAACCGGGTGCCGGCTGCGATTGGCTGCGCCATTCGCTTTCCCGCACTGCCTGCATCCGCGCCGAAAATGGTTAGCTTTCAGCTGTCCATTTTCAGTGCGCTGATGAAGGCTTCCTGCGGAATATCGACCTTCCCGAACTGCCGCATCTTCTTCTTACCGGCCTTTTGCTTATCCAGCAGCTTGCGCTTGCGCGAGGCGTCTCCGCCGTAGCATTTGGCCGTCACGTCCTTGCGCAGGGCGGACAGGGTCTCTCTCGCGATGACCTTGCCGCCGATGGCCGCCTGGATCGGGATTTTGAACATGTGACGGGGGATCAGGTCCTTGAGCTTTTCGACCATCGCGCGGCCCCGCATTTCGGCGCGGTCGCGGTGGACCATCATGGACAGGGCGTCCACGGGTTCGTCGTTCACCAGCACAGACATCTTGACCAGGCTGTCCTCTTGATACCCCGTCATGGCATAGTCGAATGACGCATAGCCCTTGGTCACGGATTTCAGGCGGTCGTAGAAGTCGAACACCACCTCGTTCAGCGGCAGGTCATAGACGACCATCGCGCGGCTGCCCGCATAGGTCAGGTCCAGCTGCACGCCGCGGCGGTCCTGGCACAGTTTCAGAACGTCGCCGAGGTATTCGTCGGGCACCAGGATCGTCGCCTTGATCCGCGGCTCTTCGACATGGTCGACGTGGGTCAGGTCGGGCATGTCGGCGGGGTTGTGCAGGTCCTGCTGCGTGCCGTCCTTCATGTAGACGTGATAGACGACCGAGGGGGCGGTGGTGATCAGGTCGATATTATACTCACGCTCGATCCGGTCGCGAATGACCTCGAGGTGCAAGAGCCCGAGGAAGCCGCAGCGGAAACCAAAGCCGAGGGCGGCAGAGGTTTCCATCTCGAAGCTGAAGCTCGCATCGTTCAGCGCCAGTTTGTCGATCGCGTTACGCAGGTCCTCGAATTCAGAGGAATCCACCGGGAACAGACCACAGAACACCACGGGTTGCGCGGGTTTAAAGCCGGGCAGCGGTTTGTCGGTGCCCTTGCGTTCGTTGGTGATCGTGTCGCCGACGCGGGTGTCGCGCACCTCTTTGATCTGGGCGGTGAAAAAGCCGATTTCGCCGGGGCCCAACTCGTCGACGGGCAGCATGCCGGGTTTGAACACGCCCAGACGGTCGATTAGGTGGACGGTGTCGTTCTGCATGAACCGCACCCGGTCCTTGACCTTGATCGTGCCGTCGATGACGCGGATCAGCACCACGACGCCCAGGTAGGCGTCGTACCAGCTGTCCACCAGCATGGCCTTGAGCGGGGCCGCGCGGTCGCCCTTGGGGGCGGGCAGCCTGTGCACGATCGCCTCGAGCGTTTCCTTGATGCCGACGCCGGTTTTGGCGCTGACGCGGATCGCCTCGCTTGCGTCGATGCCGATCACGTCCTCGATCTGTTCGGCCACGCGGTCGCATTCGGACGCGGGCAGGTCGATCTTGTTCAGGACGGGGACGATCTCGTGGTCGGCCTCGATGGCGTGATAGACATTGGCGAGGGTTTGCGCCTCGACCCCTTGGGTGCTGTCGACGACCAGCAACGATCCTTCGACGGCGCGCATGGACCGGGACACCTCGTAGGCGAAATCGACGTGACCGGGGGTGTCGATCAGGTTCAGCACATAGGTTTCGCCGTTGTCGGCGGTATAGTCGATCCGCACGGTCTGTGCCTTGATGGTGATGCCGCGCTCACGCTCGATATCCATGCTGTCCAGCATCTGTGCCTTCATGTCGCGGTCGGCAACGGTGCCGGTGGACTGGATCAACCGGTCGGCCAGGGTCGATTTTCCGTGGTCGATATGCGCCACGATCGAGAAATTGCGGATATGCGAGAGTTCGGTCATGTCGGGCCCCGGAGGTCTGAATTAGCGTCTGTCAATGGCGCGGACGCCGCGATTTTGCAAGGGGCCAAAGGGCCGCAGTCCCTTGGCCCGATGCGTGGCATCGGGGCTGGTCAGGACCGGCAGCAGCGCTAGTCTTGGAACCCCGGAAACCAGTGCAGGATGCATTCCATGACCGAAGACGACTACCGCGACATCGCCCGATCCCAAGACTATGGCCCACCCCAAGAGGTCAGTATCGCACCCGATACCCGGCGCGAGACGCATACCCACGATCAAACCTCCTTCGTCTACGTGATCAGTGGCCGTTTCATCCTGAATACAGCCGAAGGGTCGCCCGCCTACGATCCCGGTGACATCGTCATTCTGCCCGCCAACATTCCCCATGCCGAAGAGGCCGGACCAGAAGGTGCGACTATCCTCGTCGCGCGCAAATAGGCCCGGCGCTTCACGCGATTGCGATCTGGCAGCGTGACCCGCATCCGCATCCAGCATTGCAAGACGGCAAGGCCGCTGGCATAGTTGGCTCACGGCAGTAAGGCGATGACACCGGAAAACCGGGCACGCCACACAAGAACAGGCAGTCTCATGCGGTTTCTCTTTCTGGGCATGGCCCTCATCGTTTTGAATTCATGTGGCGCTGGTGTGCGCGGCGAGCTGGGCAAGGCCTGCATGGCATCAGGCCGATCAGCCGCCAATCCGGCCCTGTGTTCCTGCGTTCAGCGCACGGCGAACCTGAATTTGTCGGGGCGCGACCAGAAACTGGCCGCCACCTTCTTTGAGGATCCACAGCGCGCGCAGGACACCCGCCAGTCCGACAATGCCGGTGACGAGGCGTTCTGGCTCCGCTACCGGGCCTTTACCGATACCGCACAACGTCAGTGCCGCTAGGCAAGGCGCTGGCGGTTCGGGCTTCTTCTGGCTAGAAATATCCCGGAGGTTCGGAGGCAGCGCCTCCGATCGGCGCAGCCGACCCCGACAGGAGAAGCAATGACCGACATTCCCGCCATGGCTCAGGCGTTGCGTGCAGGCGACAGACGCGCGCTGGCCCGTGCGATCACCCTGATCGAAAGCGGCAAGCCCGACCACCGCGATCAGGCCCTGGCGCTGCTGGATGCGGTCGGGTCCGACCGTCAGGCCCTGCGCATCGGGTTATCGGGCACACCGGGCGTGGGAAAATCCACATTCATCGAAAGTTTCGGCCTGATGCTGACGGCGCAGGATTTGCGGGTCGCGGTTCTCGCGGTCGATCCATCCTCGGCCAGGTCGGGCGGATCGATCCTGGGGGACAAGACGCGAATGGATCACCTCAGCCGCGACCCGCGCGCATTCATCCGGCCATCGCCCAGCCAGACCCATCTGGGTGGCGTGGCGCGCCGCACGCGCGAGGCAATCCGCCTGTGCGAGGCAGCTGGTTTCGACATCGTGCTGGTCGAAACAGTGGGTGTCGGCCAATCCGAAACCGTGGTCGCGCAGATGACGGACCTGTTCGTCCTGCTGCTGGCCCCGGCAGGCGGCGATGAATTGCAGGGCGTAAAACGCGGCATCATGGAAATCGCCGACCTGGTATTGGTCAACAAGGCCGACGGCGATCTGCGCGCGCAGGCAAGCCGCACCTGTGCCGACTATGCAGGCGCGCTGCGGCTGATGCGCAAACGTGCGGGCGACGCCGACGGCTTTCCAAAGGCGCTGACCGTCTCGGCCCTGGATCAGTCGGGTCTGACACAAGCCTGGGACGAGATGCAGGCCCTGTCGGACTGGCGCCGCGCGACCGGGCATTGGGACACGACGCGCGCCGCTCAGGCCCGGCACTGGTTCCAGCAGGAATTACGCTCAGAAATGATGGCGCTGCTGACCCATGACGCAGAACTGCGCGACCGACTGACCAGGCTTGAAAACGATGTGGCCGCCGGTCGGCTGACCCCCGCGGCCGCGGCCCGTGCCGCCCTCGCCCCGCTGGATCGCCGGTGACTGTCACCCGCCTGTTCAGCGGAACGCATCTGCGCGCAGACCTGATGCAGACAGGTGCTGCCGATCTGATCGTGACGTTCGATTGGCGCGTGATCGGGCGTCGCGGGTTCACGGACATGACGCCAAACCAGCGGTTTCTGGATGCAGGATACGATCAGCTGATGATCGCCACCTCCGCGAACGACTGGTTCATCAATCGTGACACGACAGCATTGGAGCGCGCGCTGGACGGTGTCTCCGCGCAATACGATGCCGTTTTGGGCATCGGGTTTTCGATGGGCGGTTATGGTGCTGTCAGGTTCAGCCGCACCTTGGGTATTCAAAGGATCGTGGCCGTGTCGCCTCAGGTTTCGATCAGCCATGCCCATGCACCATTCGAATGGCGCTACCGCGAAGAGGCGGCCGGTTTCGATCCGGCACTGGGTGACCTGACGCAACGCGCCGATCCTGATCTGACCGGACATCTGCTGCTTGATCCATTGAACGGGGCCGATCTGGCCCATGGACGTGCGCTACAGGTGCATTGCCCGGGCCTGCGTCTTGTGCGTCTGACGGGGGCTGGGCATCCGGCCTCGGGCCTGCTGCGCGCAGTCAAGCGCGCCGGACGCATTCCGGGGTTGCTGCTTGACCCCGAGGATGGTCTGCGTCCCTTGCTGCAGGATCACCGCACCGCCCGTCGTGGCCAGCCAGACTACTGGGCCCGGCTGGCCGCAGCACTGGATGTGCGCCGACCCGCGCTTGCTGCAAAAGCCCGCGCAAAGGCCGCTGATCTGGCGTCACAGATGCGCTGAGGGGTTGACGGCATAACCGATTCACCGTAGGCGCTGCGAACTGAATTTATGCCCTCATGCCGTTGGGGGTTGTTGTCCATCCGGCCACCCAGCGTGGCCCCCATGTCAGGCCAGTCGCGCCCAGCCGCCGACAGGACCGAAGAAGAAGAAGGAACACGCCCATGTCGCGCCGTTGCGATCTGACCGGAAAAGGCCCGATGTCGGGCAACAACGTCTCTCATGCGAACAACCGCACCCGTCGTCGGTTCCTGCCGAACCTGCAGGACGTCACGCTGATGTCCGACACGCTGGGCCGTTCGTTCAAATTCCGCGTGTCCAGCGCTGCACTGCGCACGGTCGACCACCGCGGTGGTCTGGACGCCTTCATGGCCAAAGCCAAGGAAGCCGAGCTGTCCCCCGAGGCGCTGAAAGTCAAAAAAGAGATCGCAAAAGCAACGGCATAAGCCTTGCTGCGACCGATGAAGACTGAAACCCGGCTGCCGTGCAGTCGGGTTTTTCCGTCTGCGGTGCCAGATTTTTCGCGAAAGATCATGGGCCGTCCGCATTTTCGCGAAAATGCGGGGCGATGATGATGCTCCCTATTGATGATGTGCTGGATGACGTGACCGCCGCACTTTGTGCAACCGGCCGCGTTGTCCTGCAAGCGCCGCCCGGTGCCGGCAAGACGACCCGCGTGCCGCTGGCGGTTCTGGAATCGGGATCAACCAACGGCATGATCGTCATGTTGGAACCCCGTAGGCTGGCCGTGCGGGCGGCGGCCGAACGCTTGGCCGCGCAGCTGGGAGAGCAGGTCGGCCAGCGTGTCGGCTACCGCATGCGCGGCGAATCCAAGGTCGGGAACGGATGCCGCATCCTTGTGGTGACCGAAGGTATCCTGACCCGCATGGTGCAGGATGATCCCGAATTGCCCGGCGTGGGTTGCGTGATCTTTGACGAATTCCACGAACGCTCGTTGCAGGCGGATCTGGGGCTGGCCCTTGTCTGGGAGGTCAAGGGCGCGCTGCGGCCGGACCTGGGACTGATCGTGATGTCCGCCACGCTGGACGCGGCACCCGTTGCGGCAATGCTGGACGACGCACCCGTTGTCACGGCACAGGGCCGAACCTACCCGGTGGATATCAAATATCTGGACCGGTCACTGGGGCCCCGCGTGCGACTGCCGCAGGCGGTTGCGGACCTGATCGCACAGGTCGTGCCGCAAACCACGGGCGGGGTGCTGGTGTTTCTGCCCGGTGCCGGTGAGATACGGCAGGTCGCCAGCGCGTTGGCGGGCCACCTGCCTGCGGATTGTGACGTCAGGCCGCTGTACGGTGCACTGCCCTTTGCGCAACAACGCGCGGCCATCGCACCTGTGTCGTCGGGGCGCAAGATCGTGTTGTCCACATCCATCTCCGAGACGTCACTGACAATCGAGGACATCCGCGTCGTGGTGGATGCAGGCCGCGCGCGCCGCGCACGATTTGATCCCGGATCGGGCATGTCGCGTCTGGTCACGGAACGGGCCTCGCGGGCCGAGGCGGATCAGCGTGCCGGCCGCGCCGGGCGGGTCGCGGCAGGCACGGCCTATCGTTTGTGGACACAAGGCGAACACGGCGCCCTGCCCGCCTTTGCCCCACCCGAAATCGCGGCCGCTGACTTGACCGGGCTGGCGCTGGATCTCGCACTTTGGGGCACTGACGACCTGGCCTTTCTCACTCCGCCACCAGAGGTTGCGCTGACCGAGGCGCGTATGCTCTTGCGTGATCTGGGTGCGTTGGACGGGCAGGACAGGATCACGCCGCACGGACGGGTGCTGGCCGCCCTGCCCGTGCATCCGCGACTGGGCCATATGTTGACCCTCGCGGGGGCGCAGGCCGCCCCTTTGGCCGCACTGCTGGAAGCGCGCGACCCGCTGCGCGGCGCTGGCTGCGACCTGGCGCTGCGACTGACTGCCTTGGGCGGTGGTACGGTCCCGGCTGCCGCCGACCGCGGTGCACTTGCCCAGATCAAGGCCGAGGCAAAACGTCTGGCGCAGGGCATACCGCAGAGGCCAGCCCTGACGCTGGGCCAGATGGCAGCGCTGGCCTATCCCGACCGGATCGCGTTGCGCAGGCCCGGCGACGACCCGCGCTATCTGCTGTCGGGTGGCAAGGGGGCCATGATGGAGCCGGGCGACCCGATGGCCGGACAGCGCCTGCTGGTCGTCACCGATACCGATGGCAACCCGCGCGAGGCGCGGATCTGGCAGGCCGCCAGCATCGACGAGGCTGCGCTGCGGGCTGTGCTGGGCAATCGTATTGAGTGGCGCAATACCTGTGTCTGGTCGCGTCGCGACGGGCGCGTTCTGGCACGCCGTCAGGAATGTCTGGGGGCCATTGTGCTGGATGACAGGCGCTGGGATGATGCCCCGCCCGAGACGATCGCCGCCGCGATGCTGGACGGGGTGCGCCAGTTGGGCCTGCGCCCCAGTCGGGCAGCGCAACGATTTCGCGCCCGTGTGGCGCTGGTCCGTGATGACGGGATCGATCTGCCGGATCTGTCCGACGACGCGTTGATGGCGACGCTGGATGATTGGCTGTTGCCGCATCTGGGGACCGTGCGGTCAACGCAGGATTGGGCTGATTTCGATCTGCTGGACCCGCTGCGTGCCATGCTGGACTGGACCCAGATGCAGGCCCTGGACAGGGCCGCGCCGCCAGCATTCACCACGCCGTTGGGACGGCGCATTCCCATCGACTACGATAGCACGGTTCCGGAAATCACCCTGCGCATTCAGGAAATGTTCGGTCAGACAACACATCCAACCGTTGGCAAGACACCGCTGCGCGTCACATTGCTGTCGCCCGGACATAAACCCGTACAGACCACGCAGGACTTGCCCGGGTTCTGGGAAACCTCCTATGCGGACGTGCGACGTGACATGCGCGGGCGCTATCCGCGCCATCCCTGGCCAGAAGATCCCAGAGAGGCGGATCCCACGTTGCGCGCAAAGCCGCGCAAGCGTTAGTTGCTATTTTACGCCAAACCACTACGTTAGACGTCAATAATGTAGAAAAATGACCGAGATTGAGCGCAGTGACCGCTGAAACGAAATTTTCTGATCCGACTGCGATTGCGCCCGACACCGTAACGCAGGTTGCGGCCCTGTGTCATCGCAAGGGTGAGAAAGGACGTGAAGTGCTCTTGGTCACGTCGTCACGCGGGCGCTGGATCCTGCCGAAGGGCTGGCCGATCGATGGACTGACCGACGCCGAGGCCGCCATGCAGGAAGCCTGGGAAGAAGCCGGCGTACGGAAAGGATCCGTCACCAGCAAGCCCGTGGCCAAGTTCGTGGGCGCAAAGCGGTTCAGCGATGGCCGCCAGGTCCCCGCCAAGATCAAGGTCTATGCCATTCGCGTGCGCGAAACAGCCCGCAAATACCCCGAACACAAGCGCCGCGACAGACGCTGGGTCAGCCTGTCAAAGGCCGCCAAGCTTCTATCGGACAAGGGATTTCGCAAGGCGCTCAAGGCACTTTGACGCGTCAGCCTTGCAGGCAGTACCGCATGATTGCCTTTTGGGCATGCAGGCGATTTTCAGCCTCGTCGAAAATCACGGAATGCGGGCCATCCATCACGCTGCTGGTCACCTCGTCGTCGCGGTGGGCAGGCAGGCAATGCATGAACAACGCGTCGGGATTGGCCTGCGCCATGAGCGCATCATTGACCTGATAGCCACGCAACTGGTTGTGGCGGCGTTCGCGCGCCGAGGCAGGATCGTGCATGCTGACCCAGGTATCGGTCACCACCAGATCCGCCCCCTGCACCGCGCGCGCTGGGTCGCGTTCGATAGTATACAACCCGCTGAGTGCCGGTTCGGGATCCAGCGGAGCAGGACCGGTGAAGACCAACTCGAAATCGAATTGCTTGGCGGCATGGGCAAAGCTGGCAAAGACATTGTTGCCGTCGCCGGACCAGACGACCTTGCGGCCCTTGATCGGGCCGCGGTGTTCCTCGAACGTCATGATGTCGGCCATGATCTGGCAGGGGTGCGTGCGGTTGGTCAGCCCGTTGATCACCGGCACGGTGGCATATTCCGCCATTTCCAGCAGCGTCGCCTCCTCGAATGTGCGGATCATGATGAGATCGACGTAGCGCGAGAGCACCCGCGCCGTGTCGGCGATCGTCTCGCCGTGGCCCAACTGCATGTCGGCCCCCGACAGAACCATGGTCTGCCCACCCATCTGCCGCACGCCCACGTCGAAACTGACGCGGGTCCGGGTGGAGGGTTTTTCAAAGATCAGCGCGACAATGTGATCCTGCAACGGCTGTTCCGCGTCGGGGCGTCCCTTGGGATGACCGTTGCGGGCCTGTTTCATCCGCATGGCGTCGTCGATGATGACCCGCAGATCAGCAGCAGGTGTCACGTGAAGGTCGAGAAAATGGGTCATTGTCGTGTCCTTGGCGGGCGGAGGCCGGGGGTTTCACACCCCCGGACCCCCGTGGAGTATTTCAGGCAAGATGATGCGCGACAGTCGCGGCGGCGGCGTCCAACCGGTCGATGGCCTGTGCGATTTCGTCGTCGGTGATCGTCAGTGGTGGCAGCAGGCGGATGACGTTGTCGGCGGCGGGCACGGTCAGGATGTCCTGCGCATAGCCTGCCTGAACGATGTCGGTGTTCGCGGCCTTGCATTTGAGGCCCAACATGAGGCCCGCACCACGCACGCCCTCGAACACGTCGGGGTGGCTGGCGACAAGGCCCTCGAGCTTTTGACGCAGCAGGCCTGCCTTGCGGTTGACCTCGGCCAGAAAGGCAGGGTCCGCGATGATGTCCATGACGGCGTTGCCGACGGCGCAGCCCAGCGGGTTGCCGCCGTAGGTCGATCCATGGGTGCCTGCGGTCATGCCGGAGGCGGCCCGCTCGGTCGCCAGCACGGCCCCGAGGGGGAAACCGCCGCCGATGCCCTTGGCCACCATCATGATGTCCGGGGTGATGCCGGACCATTCATGGGCAAACAGCTTGCCTGTGCGGCCCACACCGCATTGCACTTCGTCAAAAATCAACAGCAGGCCGTGTGCATCGGCCAGATCGCGCAACCCCTTGAGGCATTGGTCAGGCACGGGACGGATCCCGCCTTCGCCTTGAACGGGTTCGACCAGGATGGCGCAGACGGTAGGCGACGCGGCCGCCGCAGTCAGCGCGTCATGGTCACCGAAGTCCAGGTGCACGAAACCGGGCAACAACGGGCCGAAGCCCTTGGTCATCTTGTCCGAGCCGGCCGCGGCGATACCGGCAGAGGACCGGCCATGAAAGCTGCCCGAAAAGGTGATGATATCGGTCCGGTCGGGCTGGCCCGCGTCGTAAAAGTGTTTGCGCGCCATTTTCACGGCGAGTTCGCAGGATTCGGTGCCGGAATTGGTGAAAAACGCCGTGTCGGCAAACGTATGCGCGACAAGCTTGTCGGCCAGCGCCTGTTGCGCCGGGATCTGGTACAGGTTCGAGGTATGCCACAGCGCCTGCGCCTGATCGGTCAGTGCAGCGACCAACGCGGGATGTGCATGCCCCAAGGCGTTGACCGCAATACCGGCACCCAGGTCCAGAAATCGGCGCCCGTCGTCCGCGATCAGCCAGGTGCCCTCGCCCTTTTGAAAGGCAAAAGGTGCGCGGTTATAGGTCGGCAGGACGGATGGGATCATGGGATCATTCCTATGGGACGCGTCAAAGCCCGTTTGATGCCGAAGCAGCGCAGGCAGGTCAACGATTTTTCAGGGGGTTAGGACAGACGAGCAGCAGCGGACGCAGGTCAGCGTCGGCGTCGGATCAAGACTGATGTGCGCATTGTCATGCGGGGCGTTTAAACGGCGCGTGACGCAGGGGCAAGCCCTATCAGGCCTTGAGCCGGTATCCACGGTCGAGCCAGCGCCAGACCAGCCCCAGAACGGCCACGTTGGCCACCAGCACGATTACCAGACCCAACCAGGGCGAGCTGTCGGAGACGCCGATCATCCCGTAGCGCACCCCGTCGATGATGTAGAAAAACGGGTTGGCATGGGATGCAGCCTGAAGCGGGCTTGGCAATGCCTCGATACTGTAGAACGTGCCTGACAAGAACGACAGCGGGGTGACGAGGAAGTTGGAAATGGCGGACAGCTGGTCGAACTTGTTGGCGAAAATACCGGCGATCATGCCCAGACCGCCCATGAATAACGACCCCAGGGTCACGAATGTCAGCACCCAGAGCACGTTTTGCACCGCCACGCCAAGAAAGATCCACGACCCCAGCGCAATGACGAAGGCCACGATCAATCCGCGCGCCAAGGCGCCCGCCAGATAGCCGATCAACAACTCCAGCGCGGACAGCGGCGGCATGAGCGTATCAACGATATTGCCACCCACCTTTGCGCTGGCGAGGCTGGAAGAAGTATTGGCGAATGCGTTCTGAATCACCGTCATGATCAGGATTCCGGGTGCCAGGAACGTCATGAACGGCACGCCCATCACGTCGCCGCGCTGTGGCCCGATGGCGATGGTAAAGATCATCAGCAACAGGCCCGCGTTGATCAGCGGTGCCATAACCGTCTGTGACCAGACATTCATGAAACGGCGCACCTCGCGCCCTGCGAGGGTCAGCGTCCCTTGGGTATTCCAGCGGCCGAAGCGGCGCACACCCATCTGGGTCGGTGGGGTCGATGGGGTCATGGCGGTCTCCTTTGCGTCGGGGACAGACATAGCGAGTTGGGCTGAATTGGCCAGTGTCCGCATTTGACGGGTCGGCGTGGTTGTATCCGCCGCTGGCATGCTTAGAATAGGGACAACCTGAAAAAGAGCGCAGGCACGGTCACGCGACCGTGCCTGCCGCATGCAGTGAAGCAAGGAAAGCCGATGTCCTGGACAGACGAACGTGTCGAGACGCTGAAACGGATGTGGGGCGAAGGCCAGTCGGCCAGCGTGATCGCCAAGGAATTGGGCGCCGTGACCCGCAACGCCGTGATCGGCAAGGTCCACCGTCTGGGCCTGTCAAACCGCGCGGGGTCGGCTGCTGCCGCACCCGCCGAAACCGAAGCCGCACCGGCACCCGTTGCCGAAACAGCGCCGGCGGAGGAAAAACCCGAGATGATGACCAAATCGGCTGCTCCGCCCCCCAAGACGAAAAAGACTGCCGAGGAAGAAGAGGTCGAGGAACTGGACGAAAACGGTATCCCGATTTCCGCCGCCCGCCGCGCGATCATTCCCGCAGGCCAGCCGCTGCCGCCGCAGCCCAGCGCAAACGAGATTTCGCCCGAAGCTTTGGCCAAGGTGAATGAAGTTGAAAAAACAGCGCGCAAGATCGGCCTGATGGATCTGACCGAAAAGACGTGCAAATGGCCGGTTGGGGACCCTGCGACACAGGATTTCTGGTTCTGCGGGCTGCCATCGCAAGCTGGCAAACCCTATTGCGAGGCCCATGTCGGCGTTGCGTTCCAGCCCATGTCATCGCGCCGCGACCGCCGTCGCTAAGCCAAGTGGAAAAGCAATCGAGGGCCGTGCCGGAGAGATCCTGCGCGGCCCTTTTTCATTTTGCGCGCACTTGAGGTCGGCGGAGCCTAGGTTTTTCCGCAGTGCAGCATATATCTGCCATGCCCGCGACAGCCAACAGACGCGAAAGGACAGCACATGCCGAACCTTGCACTGATCACCGGAGCCTCTTCGGGTATCGGGATGGAATTTGCCCGGTATCACGCCAGCAAGGGTGGCGATCTGATCATCACGGCCCGCAGCGCGG
Source organism: Loktanella sp. DSM 29012 (assembly GCF_900110705.1). Classification (GTDB taxonomy): domain Bacteria; phylum Pseudomonadota; class Alphaproteobacteria; order Rhodobacterales; family Rhodobacteraceae; genus Loktanella; species Loktanella gaetbuli. The sequence continues at coordinate 330,385 of NZ_FOEJ01000005.1, forward strand.
ACAAGCTGGCGGCCCTGAAGGCCGAGCTGGAACAGGCCCATGCGGTCAGCGTGCAGGTGATCCCGGTTGATCTGGGTGCGGACGGTGGCGCGCAGGCGCTGCTGTCGCAGGTTGGTGACGCCCAGGTAGAGGTGCTGATCAACAACGCAGGCTTTGGCGGGCATGGCGCACATATCGAACGTGATCTGGCAGCAGAGCACGCGATGATCGACCTCAACGTCAAGGCGCTGATGACCCTGAGCCATGCCATCGGGGCCGATATGGCCGCACGCGGCAAAGGGCGCATCCTGAACGTCGGGTCCACCGCAGGCATGATCCCCGGTCCGCTACAGGCGGTCTATTTCGCGACAAAGGCATTCGTGCGCAGCTATTCGCTGGCGCTGGCCGAAGAACTGCGCCGCAAGGGCGTCACGGTGACCGTTCTGGCCCCGGGCTATGTCGAAACCGGGTTTGCCGATGCCGCCGATCTGGGCGGCACCGGTCTGGTCAGCGGCGGCGGGGCCAGCGCCGCAGAGGTCGCAAAATTCGGCTACGACGCAATGGTTGCCGGCAAGTTGCACGTTATCAACGAACCCAAGCTGTCGTTTGCGCTGAACTGGGTCCTGCCCCTGCTGCCATTGCGTGCGGTCATGGCGAACGTCCGCAAGATGCAGGAAAAGCGCGCCTAGTCCTCGTCTTCCCAATTGCTGCCGATCGCTTCGCGGTCGGACCTGCGTTCCCTGTCGACCATCTCCTCGACCTCGTTCAACTCTTCGGATGTCGCGTCTTCGGGGCGGCTTTCGGCGGCTTCCTGCGGTGTCAACAGCAGCTTGAAATACATCGGATAGTGGTCGGAGTTGATATCCGGCAACCGTTTCATGTCGATCAGTCGAAATCGTGCGTCATGAAACAGGTGGTCCAGCGGCCAACGCATCAGCGGCATGCGTGCCGAAAACGTATTGTAGAACCCGCGCCCCACGCGCGGGTCCAGCAGGCCGGACACGTTCTGAAACCGTTTGGTCGTGATCGACCAGGCCACGTCGTTCATATCGCCGGTCACGATGGCTGGCAGGGGATCGTCGCTGACCTCGATCCCGATGGCTCCCAGCTCTGCGTCGCGCCCTTCGGTCGACTGATATGGCACCGGCGGTTCGGGATGCGTGACATAGAGGCGGAACGCCTGCCCTGACGGCAGCGTGATGCGCGCGCGCAGTGACGGCACCTCGTCCACAACGAGGTTGCGAAATGCCGCTTCTTCCAGCGCATATTTGCTGAAAATGGCCATGCCGTACCCGTTGTCATAGGGTTGCGACATGACGTGCGGGTATCTGTCGGCCAATGGGGACAGACCTTCGATCCAGTCTGCGTCGGTTTCCAGCGCTGTCACGATATCCGGCTCGTGCGTGCGCACCAGCTGTATCAGCCGGTCGTAGTCACGGTTCGATTTTTTCACGTTCGCGGCGATCAGGCTGATGGTGTGCCCCGGTTCGATCGCCTCATGAACGGCCGGTCGCGTTGATTGGGTGTGCCAGATCGGCAGATAGCGCCCAATGTAGAACCCTTGGTTCAGTCCGCACAGCACAAGCGCCGCAATCATCCACAATGCCCCCTCTGGCTGCAACCAGATGGCGAGGGGGATCAGAACAAGCAGCAGCAGCAGCACCTGCTGGCGCGGAAAATCGGCCGACCGGACGAACCCGTGCGAAATCCGCAGCAATGGCACGATGGTCATCACGATGACGAACCCGGTCAGGCCCCACAGCAGTATCGAAATCATGTTTCAGCCTTTTCATTGCGCCATTCTGACGCACCAACGCATCTCGCGGCGGTTTGGCTCCGTCCAGTGGGAAAAACCATTGCCGGCATCACGCCCCCTTTTCGCACTGGCCCGACAAGCGTATAGCCGCGCCATGACACAAAACCCGCCAGAGCTCCGCCCCGACCTCGCACGCGCCCGCTTGACAGAAACCCGCCGCCCCGGCCAGCCCGTGATCGGGATGGTGTCGCTGGGCTGTCCCAAGGCGCTGGTCGACAGTGAACGCATCCTGACGCGTCTGCGCGCCGAAGGCTACGCCATTTCGTCGGATTATGCGGGGGCCGAGGCGGTGATCGTGAACACCTGCGGGTTCCTCGACAGTGCCAAGGCCGAAAGCCTGGAGGCCATCGGCGAGGCATTGGTCGAAAACGGGCGGGTCATCGTGACGGGCTGTCTGGGGGCAGAGCCGGATTATATCCGCGAACATCACCCCAGCATCCTGGCCGTGACGGGGCCGCATCAATACGAACAGGTGCTGGATGCGGTCCATACCGCCGTGCCGCCCTCGCCCGATCCGTTCGTGGACCTGTTGCCCGCACGCGGCGTGTCGCTGACGCCACGGCATTACAGCTATCTCAAGATTTCCGAGGGCTGCAATCACAAGTGCAAGTTCTGCATCATCCCCGACATGCGCGGCAAACTGGCGTCACGTCCGGCCCACGCCGTGCTGCGCGAGGCTGAAAAACTGGTGGAAGCCGGGGTGAAGGAGCTGTTGGTCATCTCACAGGACACCAGCGCCTACGGGTTGGACCGCAAATACGACCTCAACCCGTGGAAGGGTGGCGAGGTGCGCAGCCACATCACCGATCTGGCGCGGGAACTGGGGACGCTGGGGGCGTGGGTGCGGCTGCACTACGTCTATCCCTATCCGCATGTGCGCGACATGATCCCGCTGATGGCCGATCCTGCGTCCGGCGTGCTGCCCTATCTGGATATCCCGTTCCAGCATTCCCACCCCGACGTGCTGCGCCGCATGGCCCGTCCCGCCGCCGGATCCAAGACGCTGGAGGAAATCGCCGCCTGGCGCGCGATCTGCCCTGACATCACCCTGCGCTCGACCTTTATCGTGGGGTATCCGGGCGAAACCGAGGCTGAATTCCAGCATCTGCTGGATTGGATGGACGAGGCACAACTGGACCGCGTGGGCTGTTTTCAATACGAAAACGTCGCCGGGGCGCGGTCAAACGCCCTGCCCGACCATGTTGCGCCCGAGGTCAAGCAGGACCGCTGGGATCGGTTTATGGCAAAAGCACAGGCCATATCCGAGGCGAAACTACAGGCCAAGGTTGGAAAAGTGCTGGAGGTCATCGTCGACGACATCGACAGCGACGGCATCGCCACCTGCCGCACTTGGGCCGATGCACCAGAGATCGACGGTAACCTTTTCATCGACGAAGGCACCGCAGGGTTGTCGGTCGGTGATGTGGTCAAGGTCACCGTGGATGAGGCGGGAGAGTATGATTTGTGGGGGGCCATTCCGGCCCGATAGAACATTCACCCAAGAGCGAAAAGCCACAAACCAGGCGGACCTGACACGGCTGCTGGCAACTTAGTTGCCGCCTTCTTCATCAAAGGTCGCCGGCGTACTTGCCCCGGCTGAAGTGAGTGGATCTCAACATGTGGCACCGGCATGACCCAGGGTCGTGACGATGCTTCGACGTCCCTTCCGGCAAGGCCGGGCAGCGCCCGGACCTCCCCCAATGGGAGGGCGCTTCGCACCAGCCCCGAGGTCCGGGCGTTGCCCTCGTGTTCGTATCAAGGGTGAGGTTAGCGCAGTCTTGGCAGCTTTTACCCTACCCTGCCCCCAGATCGTCCAGATACACCCGCACCGCGTCCTGGACGCGGCGAAAGCGGTCTCCGCCGAGTTTTGTGCCGCCGAACCAGCGGGTGACGACAATGATGTGGCCGGTCAGACCTTCGCGTTCCAGCATGCGCAGAATGACCATCCCCGCGCCGGATTCGCCGTCGTCGTTTTTCAGCGGGCCGTCGGGCAGCAGCACGGCCCAGGTGTTATGCGTGGCCTTGGCAAATTTCTTGTTCCGGCACAGTGCCTTGACGAAGGCCTTGGCCGCGTCCGCGCTGTCCACCGGCCCGCCGGAGACAGCATAGGTCGACCCACGGTCGCTGAGTGCTTTGTCGATGATCCGCATGCCTCTGTCTAACTTGTGCGGCCCCCTGCCGACAGAGGGTGCCGAGAACAACGTTTGTGACCCAGCGTCATACTATGGTCACAGGGCAAACAGATTATGTTCAAGGCATGAGCCAGACCTACCCGACCCAGGACCCCGCTGCCCGGCACGCCGACTGGGCTGTCCATACACTTGGCACGGCCTTTGCCGTGATCGGTGGTGCGCTGCTGATTATCTGGGCTGCGTTGAATGCCAGCGGTGGCATCATCGCGGCGCTGTCGGTTTACGGCTTCGGACTGGTGGCGACGTTCCTGGCGTCCAGCCTCTATCACATGACGCCCTGGCACCGGGTCCGTCCGACCCTGCGGCGCATCGACCATGCCGCGATCTATGTGATGATCGCGGGCACGGTGACACCGCTGGCGGTGATGGTGCACTCCCCCTTTGCCTACGCGGTGCTGGCCGCGATCTGGGCAATCGGGCTGGTGGGCGTGGTGCGTAAACTGTTTTTCTGGGCGACGCCCGGTCGGTTCGGCCCATTGATCTATCTGGCGATGGGCTGGTTGGGCATCCTGCTGGTGCGCGACCTGATGGGGCTGGTGCCGGGTGTGGCGCTGACGCTGATGCTGGCGGGTGGCGCGCTTTATTCCGTGGGCGTGCTGTTTTACAGCCGCGAGAGCCTGCGGTTTGCGACTGCGATCTGGCACGGCTTTGTCGTCGCAGCCTCGGCCTGTTTTTTCGCGGCGATTACGATCAGCACGGTGGCGCTGACCTAAAACCCAAGCGCACGTGCGGCCTCGTTCACGACGCGGACCCGGTCGGCATTGGCCGGATGCGTCCCCAGAAACGTGTTACCGGGATCGGGTATCCGAAAAAAGAATTCAGCCCCCCGGAGCGGGTCAAAGCCCGCACGTGCCGCAATGACCGTGCCCAGCGCGTCGGCCTGCAATTCGAACTGCTGCGAATAGGTGCGTGCGCCCACAGCCGCACCAAAGGCCGCCGCCTCGCGCCGCGTGCGTGGATCATCGGACAAGCCGACCAGCTGCCCCATGACGGCTGCCCCGATGGATGCGGCCTGCCGCTGCTGCGCGATGTGACCCAGGATGTGATGCGCCGCCTCGTGGCTGAGGATGAACGCCAGCTCGTCCGCATTGCGTGCCTCGGCCACCAATGTGCCGGTAAAGGCAATCAGCGGCTGATCGCCGTTCACCAGCGTCTGAAAGGCATTGGGCGGTGATCGCGGATTGGCGTCAATGGCGAATTCGAAATCGCAGTTCGGCTCGATCCCTGCGGCACGGCATTCCGCCTCGGCGACAGGTTCAACGCGGTCAACGACCTGAACCAGCATCTGCACCGCAGCCTCTGCGTCCATCCGGTCCACCAGTCGCGATCCGGCAGCGGCCTCTGGCGACATGACGACGGTGGAAGGTACGGCCACCGGGGCCGTCGGACGCGGGTTGGCCGCACAGGCAGTCAGCACCAAAAGGGCAACCACAGCGCAGATCCATCGCATCATTGTCGTCCCATCCCTTTTTGTAGACCAGCCTGTATCAGGTATCACGCGCCCCGGACACCGCCACCCCCCGGTTAATGACACTTGCGTCAAACCGCCCTTGGCGCATGCGCTGGACCGCGCTAGGCTAAGGCCATGTTTACAATCGAACACGACTTTGACGCGACGACGGTCACCCTGGTGGATGATGCGGGTCCCCCCTTCCAGGAGGATGTGATCGTCAACACCTTTGACGATTGCGTCACGGTCAGCCAGTTTGACCCACGTCTGGGGGAAAACCGCACGATCACCCTGTCCTTGGGGCAGGTGCGCGACCTGTTTGCAGCACTTGATCTGCCAGAGGGGGCCTATGCCCTGAAACCCGCCCCGGACAAATCCTAGGCAGGCCAGACGGTCGCCCACCGATGTGCCAACACCGGATTTGTGCGCCTTTCGCACGGTTGCCGCCTTGTTACTGCACGCTTATCTGTGTCGTGACAGTTACGAGGATACCCGATGCCCGACCGCAACCAAGACGCACTCGATTTTCTGCTGACGCGGCGCTCGCGCCCCAGCAAGACATTGACGACACCGGTCCCCACACGCGACCAGTTGACCGAGATCCTGACCGCGGCGGCCCGCAGCCCCGATCATGGCAAGCTGGAACCCTGGCGGTTCATCGTTCTGGAACGCGCCGCCTTGCAACGGCTGGCCAGTGCCGTTCCCGCCGCCGCCGCACAGGCCGGTATCGCAGAGGACAAGATGATGAAACAGCGCGACCAGTTCGCGCATGCGAACCTGGCCGTAGTTGTCGTCGAAAGCCCCAAACACTCGGACAAGGTGCCGACCATAGAACAAACCTACGCCGTGGGCGGTGTCTGCCTTGCGCTGGTGAACGCCGGGCTTGCGGCTGGCTGGGGGGCCAACTGGCTGTCGGGCTGGGCCAGCCATGACGCTGAATTCGTGCAGTCCCACCTTGGGCTGAACCATGATGAACGTGTTGCCGGCATCATCCATCTGGGTACCGAAACCTCGGCACCGCCGGACCGCCCGCGCCCCGATCTGGATCAGATCACGACCTGGGTCGCTGCATGATCCTGACGGCGTTTTTCAAGGCGCTGTCACAATTGCCCGACCCCCGGTTCCAGCGCGTACTGTGGCTGGGTGTCGGTCTGACGCTAGCGCTGCTGGTCGGTGCCTATCTGCTGATCCTGGGTGTGATCGGCTGGTTTGTGTCCGACCCGGTGTCCCTGCCCTGGATCGGCGAAGTGACCTGGATCGACAACCTGCTGGGTTGGGGATCGTTGTTTGGAGTCCTCATCGCATCGGTTTTCCTGATGATCCCTATCGCATCCGCAATCACATCGCTGTTTCTGGATACCGTCGCAGAGGCGGTCGAGGATGCCCATTACCCCGACCTGCCGCATGTCGCAGCCACCTCCATCTTGGACGGGGTGCGCGACAGTATCGCGTTTTTGGGCGTGTTGGTGGGTGCGAACCTTGTGGCGCTGATCGGGTATATTTTGGTGCCGTTTGCCGCGCCTTTCATATTCTACGGGATGAACGGCTACCTGCTGGGCCGCGAATATTTTCAGGTCGCAGCCATGCGCAGGCTGGGCCGCACCGGTGCGCAGGCCCTACGCAAACAGCATATGGGTACGATCTGGACGGCGGGCATCCTGATGGCGCTGCCGCTGTCCATTCCGCTGGTGAACCTGTTCGTCCCGATCATCGGAGCGGCCACGTTCACACATCTGTATCACCGGATCACTCGGACCGCAGGCTTGGCGGACCCATCCGGTTGAACCAGTCGAAATCGCGTACTTCGATTGCGCCCGAGAGGATGATCCCGGCCACAACAATGTAAATCCCGATCGCCCAAAAGGTCGTCGTCTTTGCCTTTTTCTTGAAACTGAAATCTGCCGGGGCCGAAGCATGGGTGCCCGGCTCGATCTCGTTGGTGTCGCCCTGCGTCACGTTGCGCAGGGGCAGCACGATGAACAGCGTCATCCACCAGATCACGGCGAACAGCACGATGGCGGAAATGATGCTCATGGTTCAGACCTCTTCAAGTTCGATGAGACAGCCCTGGAAATCCTTGGGATGCAGGAACAACACGGGTTTGTTGTGGGCACCGATTTTGGGTTCACCGTTGCCAAGGACGCGTGCGCCCGTCGCCACCAGCTTGTCACGGGCGGCGATGATATCGTCGACCTCGTAGCAGATGTGGTGGATGCCGCCTGCTGGGTTCTTGTCCAGAAAGTTCTGGATCGGGGACTCTGCGCCCAGTGGATAGAGAAATTCGATTTTCGTATTCGGCAGTTCGACAAAGATCACCGTTACACCGTGATCAGGTTGATCGATTGCAGGGCCGACCGCAGCCCCCAGCGCGCCGCGATATTGTTCTGCGGCAGCGTCAAGATCCGGCACGGCGATGGCCACGTGGTTCAGGCGTCCGATCATCACATTCCCCTAGCATTTTGCCAGTGTTATGCAGGCCGCGCAGCCCCTTGCCAAGAGGAGGGGGGATTTTCCGCTGCGACATTAAGCTCTCCTTCACCTTCGGATGGTTGTCTGGACCCCAGACGTTCAGATCATAGGAGTGGGGACATGGACAACGTCGAAGAATTCTTGGTGCGGCGACCGCCGACTGCATTGCGGCCCCTGTTGGGCATGACCCTGCTGGTCGTCGAGGACAGTCGCTTTGCCTGCGAGGCGGTGCGCATGCTGTGCATGCGGTCGGGCGCGCGCGTGCGCCGGGCAGACAGTCTGACCAGCGCGATGAAACACCTGTCCATCTACCGACCGACGGCGATTATCGTCGATGTCGGTCTGCCTGACGGGTCTGGTCTGACACTGATCCGGCAACTGGCGCAGGCGACGCCGCGGATTGATGTGATCCTGGGCACGTCCGGTGATCCGGACATGGCCGATGACGTCATCGCCGCAGGGGGTGATGGTTTCCTACCCAAACCGATCGCCAGCCTGTCGGATTTTCAACAAGCAATCCTGTCGCATCTGCCCGCCAACCGCCAACCACAAGGACCGCGGATGCTGTCCGGGGAACAGGTCGCACCCGATCGGATCGCCTATCGCGAAGACCTTGAATACGCGGCCAGGGTACTGAAACAGGATCAGGGCGGTGACACGCTCGACTACGTTGCGGGGTTTATTATCGGGATTGCGGGTAGCGCCGGCGACACGGACCTGGCGTGCATGGCCAGCCGGCTGATCCGTGACCGGCGGCGGGGGGATGCTACAGATGGGCCGCTGAACAGCCTCACGGACATGGTGACAGCCCGTCTGAAAACGGCGTCAGGATTTTAGGCGCGGTCTTTTGTTTCCAACGCGGGATCCGACGCGAAGCGATAGGGTGCCGTCAACACCCCCAGATTGCTGCATTGCTGGCCGCGCGCATCGAAATTTGTCGGTGCCAACCAATCCAGATAGGCAGACCGCAGACCCGGCCAGTCACCATCCGTCATCGCAAACCAGGCGGTGTCCCGATTACGTCCCTTGACGATCAGGTGTTGACGAAACGTCCCTTCGTAGCTGAACCCCAGCCGCTGCGCAGCCCGGCGCGAGGGCATGTTCAGCGCGTTGCATTTCCAGACCATGCGTCGATAGCCAGCATCAAAGGCCCAGTCGCACAAAAGAAAGAACGCTTCGGTGGCGACGGGTGTGCGCTGCAAATCCGGCGACAGATTGACGTTGCCGATTTCGATCCCGCCTGCGGCTGTATCGACGTTCATCAGGCAGGCATAACCCAGCGGATCGGCGGCACCAGCCCGACAGATCGCCAACGCCAGACCATCGGCGGCAAAAACAGCCGCCATGATCGCACCAAAATCACCGACCGTCGCAGGCGGTGCATCAAACAGATAATCGAACAGCCAGGGATGCGGTCCGATGCGGTCGAACAACGGGTCGGTATCGCGCGCGGGATCCAGCGGGCGCAGATGCGCATGGTGCCCTGTCAGGGTCAGATCAGCGGGCGGATCTTCAGGCGGCGTCCAACGCGCGACGATCGGCCCGACGTGACGCTCGACCACCGGATCAGACCGCCAGCCGTGGCGCATCAGTCATGTCCAGCCCCGGAAAAATCGTGTCTTCGATATCGCCGCGCGACAGGCCGAACAGATCCTGCATGACACGACCGGCGGCGGCCCGCACATCCGAAGTTGGCATCAGGTCGCGCCGATCGAACAAATCGGCCTCGGCCAGTCCGGGCCAGCGTCCCAAGACCTGCCCGCCACGCAGCGCCCCACCCGCAAACAGCATCGCCCCACCCGTGCCATGGTCGGTACCCAGTGTTCCGTTTTCGTGCGCCGTCCGCCCGAATTCCGTCATGCACAGCACCGCAGTTCGATCCCAGACCGGGCCCAACCCATCCCGCAGCGTCAGGATCGTTTCGGCCAGATTTTCCAACGCGCCGTTCAACTGGATGTCCTGACGGCTGTGCGTATCCCAGCCGTGCAACGAGAAACTGGCGATCCGCGTCTCGGCGCGCAGGCGCTGCGCCGCAAAAGCCGCGACGCCTGCATGTCCCCGCGTGGGTGCTGGCGCCATCATCATGCCCATCTCGCCGTCTGCGCCCGCATCCTCTGCGTCAGAGGTAGCCTCGGTGAACAGGGTGTCGGCAATGTCGACGGCCCGCAGAGCCGCATCGCGAAAGATCGGATCGTCATGCAGGATCAGGTCCAGCAGGCGTCGCGATTGCGGAGACAGGTCCAGTTCCGACCGGGGGGACCATTGCAGATAGGGGTTGGTCCCGGACAGGATCTTCATCTGTTCATATCCGACCGAATAGGCAGTTTCTGCGGTCATGCCCGGCACAATGCCCAACATCCGGTTCAGCCAGCCGCTGCGCGATTCACCGGCGGGAAATGTCCCGGCCTCCAGTACGTCCTGCGCGTCAAAATGACTGCGCGGCCCGCGGTACGGTGACGACGTGGCGTGCAGCGCTCCGAATTGCCCCGCGTCCCATAAAGGACGCAAGCCGGACAGACCGGGGTGCAGGGCCCAGGCGTCGTTCAGCCCCAGACCGGCGGTTTCCATCAGGCGCGGGCGCAGGCGCGCAAGGTCAGGGTCACCGATGGGTCGTATGACATCGAGGCCATCAAGTCCGCCACGCAGCACGATCACCACCAGACGCGCATCCCACGGCCCCTGTGCGAGGGCCACGGGCGTCACCAATGGACTGGCAGCAAGAGAACAGCCAAGGGCAAGACTGCGCGTCAGGAATGCACGGCGATCCATCTTCAAATCCTTTGAAATGCGGGTGACGTCAGCACGAGGCCGATGCCTTCGGACCGGGTTTCGGCGCTGCTGGCCGCAAAGGTGACCTCGGCCGGGGCCTCCGGACCCAAAGCGGTCTGCACGAAATCACGTGGATCAGGCAGCGGGTCGACCATGACACGCGGGGCCCCCATGGCCCAGTTGATCCGCCCGGCCAGACCTTGCGGGGTGATCCAGCTTTCCGCGTCCTCTGGCCAACCGTCCGGACCGGAAGGTGCCTGATAGGGCTGGCCCATGACCTGCAAGGGTCGCACCATCCAGTCCCGGTAATCCGCCGGTCGCATGTTCAGGATATCGTCGCCGTCGACCCCCAATGCGCGCAGGCTGGCCATCACGAACAGATCGGGGCGGCGCACCTTGGACCGGTGCACGATCCAGGCCGCCGGATGTGACACCATCGCCTGCGTCACCGCCAAAAGATCCCCGCCCGTTTCCCGGAAAACGCCTGCGAGGGATGCGACAAGGGTCGGATCGGGCAGGTCCGACACGAAATGGACCACCAGCTTGGACGCGATATGGTCCGCCACCTCTGGCCGTGTTGCCAGATCGACCAGCGCCGATTTCACAGTCTGCAAATCCGCCTCGGCACTGTAACGCCGGCCCATCACCACTTCGGCCCCGGGTTCGGCACGATCGGTGCGATAGGCAAAGCCCTGACGGAAATCATAGGTGACACCGGTCAAAAGCTCGGCCAACTCGGTGACGTCGCGCTGGGTGAACGGCCCATCGGCCCCGAACAGGTGCAGTTCCAGCAATTCGCGTGCGAGGTTTTCGTTCAAACCGAACCCGCGTTTTTGCCCGACAGTGCTGTTTGGCCCGACGGACACCCATTGATCCAGATAGTGCAGCATCGCCGGATGCAGCGTGGCCGCCACCACCATATCCGAAAACCGGCCGACAACATGCGGTCTGATTGCATCGGTGACATAGGGTGCGATCATCGACCGAAAGGCAAAGGTCTTTGCCCGGACGGCAAAATGGTCCGCCCAGAACAATGTCAGGCGTTCGCGTAGCCCGTCATCGGTGGTCACGGCGCGCGCAATTGTCCGCAGGTGATCATTGCGGCGGGTCACGTTCATGGCCTGCCGAAATTCACCTTCCTTCTTTCGCAACTCTTCTACTTCGGGCGTCCCCCGTGCCGCACGCCGCGCGGCGGCCGCAAAACGAAACTCTGCCATCGAGGGGTCGGTCTCTTCCATGCCTGCGATCGGATAGCGTTCGGCCGCAAGATCCGGCCCGGACAACGACGCGATCATGGCCTGCACCGATGCAGGACCGGGCGCGGACGGCCCCAACCCCACGCCAAAGCGAAAGGCAGCGAGTGTCGGATCAAATGGAATGGTCATTGCGGCAAATCCTTTGGGATCGGATTATCATTTTTTGCACTGCCGTGCACCTCAAACTCGCGGGTTTCGGCATGACAAAAGACCGATTTTGACGGATGTCGAAATATTCGCACATGCGCTTGTGACTGGCGCAACCTTGCGCGACCGTGTGAAATTCACCAGATAGTGATACAAAGACGCGACCAAAGGACCGTTGTGATGATTGACCGCCGCCGCTTTCTGACCTCTGCCGCCATCGGGGCCGGTGGGATGACTCTGCCGACCCTGTTGCAGGCCCAAGAAGACACGCAAGCCATCGCAGAGCCGACATTCGACATGTCGCCCAAGGTTGTGCAGCTGGACAACCCGCTGCCCCCCGGGGAAATCCACGTGGTTCCGGATGTCTATTCGCTGTACTGGACCCTGCCTGACGCCGAGGCGATCCGCTATTACGTGGGTGTCGGGCGTGATGAACTGTACGAAGCCGGCGAATTCACCGTAGGCGCGAAAAAGGAATGGCCCAGCTGGACCCCGACGCCCGACATGATCGAGCGTGATCCTGACTCCTATGCGAAATATGCCGACGGCATGCCCGGTGGCCCGGAGAACCCGCTGGGCGCACGGGCGCTCTATCTGTTCCAAGAGGGGATCGGCGACACGTTCCTGCGGATTCACGGCACGAACAAGCCCAGCACGATTCGCACCGATGTGTCGAATGGCTGCGCCCGTCTGACCAATGAACAGGTCATTGATCTTTATCCGCGCGTCCCGACTGGATCGCGCGTGTTCCTCTACGAAAAGAACCTGCTGCCCCGCGCTTGACCCGCATGGGGCAATGAAAAAAGGCGCGTCCCTTGCGGGGCGCGCCTTTTGCATTGTCAGGTCGTCTGACTATTTGTCGGCGGGGATTGTCCGCAAGTGCAGCTCGCGCAGCTGTTCGTTCTGCGGCAGGCTGGGGGCGTTCATCATCAGATCCTCTGCGCGCTGGTTCATCGGGAACATGATGACCTCGCGGATGTTCGCCTCGTCGGCCAGCAGCATGACGATCCGGTCGATGCCAGCGGCACAGCCACCGTGGGGCGGCGCGCCATATTGGAACGCGTTGACCATACCACCAAAGCGTTTCTCCACCTCTTCCTTGCCGTAGCCTGCGATCTCGAACGCCTTGAACATGATTTCCGGGCGGTGGTTCCGGATCGCGCCGGACACCAGTTCATATCCGTTGCAGGCCAGATCGTACTGGTAGCCCAGCACATCCTCCGGGTCGCCCTCCAGCGCGGCCATCCCGCCCTGCGGCATGGAGAAGGGGTTGTGTTCAAAGTCGATTTTGCCGGTTTCCGCGTCACGCTCGTAAATCGGGAAATCGACGATCCAGGCAAAGGCAAAGCGGTCGGTGTCGATCAGTTTCAGTTCCTGACCGATCTCGGTGCGCGCACGGCCTGCGACACCCTCGAACGCGGCAGGTTTCCCACCAAGGAAGAACGCCGCGTCGCCCACACCCAGACCCAGCTGCTGGCGGATCGCCTCTGTGCGTTCCGGCCCGATGTTCTTGGCCAGCGGGCCGGCGGCCTCCATTCCCTCGCCCTGATCGCGCCAGAAGATATAGCCCATGCCGGGCAGACCTTCTTTCTGGGCAAAGGCGTTCATGCGGTCGCAGAACTTGCGTGACCCGCCGCCCGGCGCGGGGATCGCGCGGATCTGGGTGCCCTCCTGCTCCAGCAGCTTGGCAAAGATGGCAAAGCCCGAGTCGCGGAAATGATCGCTGACGACCTGCATCTTGATCGGGTTGCGCAGGTCGGGCTTGTCCGTGCCATACCAAAGGGCCGCGTCGCGGTAGCTGATCTGTTCCCATGTCTGGTCGACTTTGCGGCCGCCGCCGAATTCTTCAAAAATGCCGCCGATGACAGGCTGGATCGTATCGAACACGTCCTGCTGTTCGACAAAGCTCATTTCCAGATCGAGCTGGTAGAAATCGGTCGGCGACCGGTCGGCGCGCGGGTCCTCGTCGCGGAAACAGGGCGCGATCTGGAAATACTTGTCGTAGCCGGACACCATGATCAGCTGTTTGAACTGCTGCGGGGCCTGCGGCAGCGCATAGAACTTGCCCGGGTGCAGGCGCGAGGGCACCAGAAAATCGCGCGCGCCCTCGGGGCTGGATGCCGTGATGATCGGCGTCTGGAATTCGCGGAACCCTTGGTCCCACATGCGCTGGCGCATGGACCGCACGACATCGGTGCGCAGTTTCATGTTGTGCTGCATCGCCTCGCGGCGCAGGTCGAGGTAGCGATACTTCAGCCGCGTTTCCTCGGGGTATTCCTGATCGCCAAAGACCTGCAACGGCAGCTCCTTGGCCGCACCCAGCACCTCGATGTCGCGGACGAACACTTCGATTTCGCCCGTGGGCAGCTTGGGGTTGACCAGCTCGGGGTCGCGGGCCTTTACCTCGCCGTCGATGCGGATGCAGTATTCGGCGCGGACCTTTTCCACCTCGGCAAAGGCGGCAGAATCGGGATCGCATAGCACCTGGGTCACCCCGTAGGTGTCGCGCAGGTCGATGAACAGGATTCCGCCGTGGTCACGGACCCGGTGAACCCAGCCGGACAGCCGGACCTTGTCACCGACATTCGCAGCCGTCAGATCGGCGCAGGTATGAGAGCGATAGGCATGCATGGCAGGGTCCTTGGGTCAAAAAACGTTTGTCCCGATACACCCCTTTGACCCCGATAAGTCAAGCATGGCACCCGCGCGCCGTCTTTGTGCGATCACGCCAGCCCGGTGGCGCCGATTTTTCGCGAAAAATCGGTTCCCGGTCATCGGGCCTTGCACCTTGCCCGCGCCCTTCTATAACGCGGACAATTTGCTGCAATTTGGGGGCCGCCATGCCAAAACGCGATGATATCAAGTCCATCATGATTATCGGGGCCGGTCCCATCGTCATCGGACAGGCCTGCGAATTCGACTATTCCGGCGCACAGGCCTGCAAGGCGCTGCGCGAAGAGGGTTACCGCGTCATCCTCGTGAATTCGAATCCCGCCACGATCATGACCGATCCGGGGCTGGCGGATGCCACCTACATAGAACCGATCACCCCCGAGGTCGTGGCCAAGATCATCGCCAAGGAACGCCCCGACGCGCTGCTGCCCACGATGGGCGGACAGACGGGGCTGAACACCTCGCTGGCACTGGCCGACATGGGCGTGCTGGAAAAATACAACGTCGAACTGATCGGGGCCAAGCGTGAGGCCATCGAGATGGCCGAGGACCGCAAGCTGTTCCGCGAGGCAATGGACCGGCTGGGGATCGAGAACCCCAAGGCCACGATCGTGACCGCGCCGAAAAAAGCTGAAGGCAAATTCGACATCAAGGCCGGGGTGCAGCTGGCCATCGACGCGATTGAATACGTGGGCCTGCCCGCGATTATCCGCCCTGCCTTTACCCTTGGCGGGACGGGCGGCGGTGTCGCCTACAATCGTGACCAGTACGAACACTTCTGCCGCACCGGCATGGAAGCGTCACCCATGGCGCAGATCCTGATCGACGAATCCCTGCTGGGCTGGAAAGAGTTCGAGATGGAGGTGGTGCGCGACACCGCGGACAACGCGATCATCGTCTGTGCCATCGAAAACGTGGACCCGATGGGTGTGCACACCGGCGACAGCATCACCGTGGCCCCTGCCCTGACGCTGACCGACAAGGAATACCAGATCATGCGCACGCACAGCATCAACGTGCTGCGCGAAATCGGCGTGGAAACCGGCGGGTCCAACGTGCAGTGGGCCGTGAACCCCGACGATGGCCGCATGGTCGTCATCGAAATGAACCCACGCGTGTCGCGGTCTTCGGCCCTGGCGTCCAAGGCGACGGGTTTCCCGATTGCGAAAATCGCGGCGAAACTGGCCGTGGGTTACACGTTGGACGAGTTGGACAACGACATCACCGGAGTGACCCCTGCGTCATTCGAGCCGACGATCGACTATGTCGTGACGAAAATCCCGCGCTTTGCCTTCGAGAAATTCGCAGGCTCTGAACCGCTGTTGACCACGGCGATGAAATCCGTGGGCGAGGCGATGGCCATTGGCCGCACCATCCACGAATCCTTCCAAAAGGCGCTGGCCAGCATGGAAACCGGGCTGACCGGGTTCGACGACATCGCGATCCCTGGCGCCCCTGACGTTGCCGCCATCACCAAGGCGCTGGCACGCCAGACCCCCGACCGCATCCGCGTGATCGCGCAGGCGATGCGTCACGGTCTGAGCGATGACGACATCCACGCCGTCACCAAGTTCGACCCCTGGTTCCTGGCCCGTATCCGCGAAATCGTGGACGCCGAAGAGGTGGTCAAGTCGAACGGCCTGCCCGCGGACGAGACGGGCCTGCGCAAGCTCAAGATGATGGGTTTTACCGATGCGCGTCTGGCGACCCTGACGGGTCAGTCAGAGGCAGACGTACGGCGCGCACGGACCAACGCCGGTGTCGTCGCCGTATTCAAACGCATTGATACCTGTGCGGCCGAGTTCGAGGCGCAGACGCCTTATATGTATTCGACCTACGAGGCCCCCATGATGGGCGAAGTCGAGGACGAGGCGCGCCCGTCCGACCGCAAGAAGGTCGTGATCCTGGGTGGTGGTCCGAACCGGATCGGACAGGGGATCGAGTTTGACTATTGCTGCTGTCACGCCTGTTTCGCCCTGACCGATCAGGGCTATGAGACGATCATGATCAACTGCAACCCCGAGACGGTTTCGACCGATTACGACACATCGGACCGGTTGTATTTCGAGCCGCTGACGTTCGAGCACGTCATGGAAATCCTGCGGGTCGAGCAGGAAAACGGCATTCTGCACGGTGTGATCGTGCAGTTCGGCGGTCAGACGCCACTGAAACTGGCGAACGCGCTGCAAGAGGCAGGCATTCCGATCCTCGGCACCTCGCCCGACGCGATCGACCTGGCCGAGGACCGGGAACGGTTCCAGGATCTGGTCAACCGTCTGGGGCTGAAACAGCCGGTGAACGGTATCGCGTCCACCGACCAGCAGGCCTTTGCGATTGCCGCGGACATCGGATTCCCGCTTGTCATCCGCCCGTCCTATGTGTTGGGGGGCCGCGCAATGGAGATCGTGCGCGATCAGGCACAGCTGGAACGCTATATCTCTGACGCTGTGGTGGTATCGGGCGACAGCCCCGTGCTGCTGGACAGCTATCTGTCGGGTGCGGTCGAGGTGGATGTCGATTGCCTGTGCGACGGGGAAAACACCCATGTCGCCGGTATCATGCAGCACATCGAAGAGGCCGGCGTGCATTCCGGCGACAGTGCCTGTTCGCTGCCGCCGCATTCGCTGTCCGACGCGATGATCACCGAGATCCGCCGCCAGACCGACCTGCTGGCCAAGGAGCTGCGGGTCGTCGGCCTGATGAACATCCAGTTCGCCGTCAAGAACGAAGAAGTCTACCTGATCGAGGTGAACCCCCGCGCGTCCCGCACCGTGCCATTCGTGGCCAAGGCGACCGACAGTGCCATTGCATCCATCGCCGCCCGTCTTATGGCAGGCGAGCCGCTGTCAAATTTCCCGCTGCGCGCGCCCTACCCCGAAACCGACAACCCGATGGATGTGTTGCCGCTGGGCGACGCCTTCACGCTGGCCGACCCGAAAACACCCTGGTTCAGCGTCAAGGAAGCGGTTCTGCCATTCGCGCGGTTCCCCGGCGTCGACACGATCCTGGGGCCGGAAATGCGGTCCACTGGCGAGGTCATGGGCTGGGACCGCAACTTTGCCCGTGCATTCCTCAAGGCGCAGATGGGTGCGGGCACAGACCTGCCGACGACTGGCCGCGTGTTCGTGTCGATCCGCGATGATGACAAGACGGACGCCATGGCAGAGGCCGCACGCGGCCTGACCGACCTTGGACTGTCCATCGTGGCCACTCGCGGCACCGCGAAATGGCTGGCCGATCTGGGCATCACCGTGGAAACCGTGAACAAGGTCTACGAGGGTGGCCGGACCATCGTCGATCAGCTCAAGGATAGCGAGATCGCGCTGGTGCTGAACACCACCGAAGGTGCGCAGGCCGTCGAGGATTCGCGCGATATCCGTGCCGTCGCCCTGAACGACAAGATCCCGTATTTCACCACTGCCGCCGCCGCACAGGCTGCGGTGATGGCGATGCAGGAACGTGCGAATGGCGAAATCGAGGTGCGCAGCCTGCAAGGCTGACACCCTGCGGTTAACGCTGCAATGCAAACGTGCTATGACGGGACCAGATCACGAAAGGTCCCGTCATGCTGCGCCTCACGCCTGTTGTTCTTCTCGCGGCCTGCACGGTCGCACCAACCTATACCCCACCCCTGTTCGGCGATGGCTACCGCGCTGACGGCGATCAATGCCGTCGTGTGGCCGAGGATGATTTCACCAATCAGTTTTTGGACGACGCAGCCGACCTCGTGGCCTGCCCCGTCGACATGGAAAACATCGGCGTCTTTGCATTGGATACGGGCGCGTCGGCCGTGGCACAGGTGCCCGGCTACATCCTGTATTCCGTCCCGCGTCGTTAGGATCAGCCGAACCGGTTCGGGCCATCGGGCACGCGACACCACCAGACGATCAGGATGATCCAACCGATCACGGGCAAAAGCAGGAGCAACTGCCACCAGCCCGATTTGTCGATGTCATGCAGGCGACGCGCGGTCAGCGCGATGGTCGGGATAAAGACGGCAAGCGACCAGATATTGCCTAGCACCCCGAATTCCTGACCAACTTCGCCAAACAGAGCGGCATCGACGATCCCCAGAACGATACCGATGATGATGCTGTCCAGCATGAACCACCAGAATTCACCGCGGTTGCTGCGTCCCTTGAAATCGAAATAGCGGGCAAAGAATTGCTGAAACGCGTCCTTCATCCCGCTTTGGCGGCGGTAATCGCGGCCCGTGTCTGCATACTCTGGCACTGCGGGTCGCCCGACACCCGCAGGCTGTGACGGGGTCCGCGACACGCCCTCGACATGCATGTGGGCGGGTTCCCATTCCTTCATGGTGTCGGTCCAGACCAATGTGCGGGGGCCTATGATGCCGGACCGGGTCAATGCCCCGAATTCGGATTCGTCAATCGGGCCGTGTTCCTTGCCGTCGTTCGCATAGTACCATTGTGCCATGGTCTGTCTCCTCGCGCTGTCGCTGGAAACCTGCGACGAAGCTGACGTCGTGTAAAGAGACCACTTGCTGGACAAGCGCGCCCGGCAACGGCAAAATCAGTTACCCAGCGAAAGGTCCCATCATGCCAAATGCCGCCATCACCGGAACGGGTGTGTTCACCCCGTCCGAAATCATCACCAATGCCGAGCTGGTGACGGCCTATAATGCCTATGCGGACCTGTGGAACGCGGAACATGCCGACGACATCGCCGCAGAGAAAACGGCGGCGAAGCCCCATTCGTCAGAGGATTTCATCGTTGCCGCATCCGGGATCGAGCGGCGTTATGTGATCGACAAAACCGGCGTGCTGGACCCCACGCGGATGTATCCGCATTTTCGCGCCCGCAGCGACGACGAACCGTCCTTGATGGCGGAAATCGCCCAGGACGCGATTACCAAGGCGCTGGCACAGGCGGGGATCACGGGCACGGATGTCGATCTGGTGATCTGTGCCGCGTCCAACATCGAACGCGCCTACCCGGCGGTGGCGGTCGAAATCCAGCAGTTGATCGGTGCCGGCGGCTTTGCCTTTGACATGAACGTGGCCTGTTCATCCGCGACATTCGGCATTCAGCTGGCCGCCGACATGATCAAGGCCGGGTCGGTGCGGGCGGCTGTCGTCGTGAACCCCGAAATCACCAGCGGCCATCACGAATGGCGCGACCGCGACTGTCATTTCATTTTCGGTGACGTCTGCACCGCGACGGTCCTGCAACCCGAGGACGCGGCAAGTGGTGCGCATTTCAAGGTCCTGTCGACCCGTTGCGCGACCGAATTTTCCAACAATATCCGCAATAACGCCGGTTTCCTGCGCCGGACGCGCGACCAGATGGAGGACCGCCGCGACATGCAGTTCATGCAAAACGGGCGGCGCGTGTTCAAGGAGGTGCTGCCCATGGTCAGCCAGCATATGGCGGACCACATGGCCGACGAGGGTCTGACCGCAGATGACCTCAAACGGCTGTGGCTGCATCAGGCCAACAAGACGATGAACAGCTATATCGGCAAAAAGGTGATGGGCCGGGACCCCGAACCCGATGAACAGCCGAATATCCTTCAGGATTATGCCAACACATCGTCGGCGGGCTCGATCATCGCGTTTTCGAAATACTCGGACGATCTGGTTCCCGGCGACAAGGGAATCATCTGTTCCTTTGGCGCCGGGTATTCGGTCGGGTCGGTCGTCGTCGAACGAGCCTAGTCGAGCCCGTTGAACGTATCGGGGTCAGGCCCGGTGCGTTCGCCGGTGTCCAGCGCCGCGATGGCCGTCAGGTCATCGTCGGTCAGGTTGAAATCAAAAATATCCATATTGGCCCGCAGGTGATCGGGATTGCCTGACCGGCTGATCACGACGTTCCCGATGTCGATGTGCCAGCGCAGGATCACCTGTGCGGGGGACTTGCCTGTGCGGTCAGCAATCGCCTTGATCGGGGCGGCATCGAACGATCGCGCACTGCCCAGCGGTGACCAGCTTTGCGTGACGATGTCGCGTGCATCGTAGACTTGGGCCAGTTTGGATTGCTGCAGGCGCGGGTTCACCTCGACCTGGTTCAGGACGGGTTTCACGCCGGTTTCGCCGATGATGCGGTCCAGATGATCCTTGTGAAAGTTCGACACACCGATTGATGTCATCTGCCCGTCCGCCTGCGCGTCAATCAACGCTTTCCATGCGGTGACATAGGTGTCCTGTTGCGGAAAGGGCCAGTGCAGGAGCATCAGGTCCAGTTTTTCCAGCCCAGTGCGTTTCAGGCTGTCATCGACCGATTTGCGCACGTCGTCATAGGACATGCCGTCGTTCCAGACCTTGGACGTGATGAACAAATCATCGCGTGACACCTCGCTTGCGCGGATGCCCTCGCCCAGCTCCTCTTCGTTCTTGTACATCGCCGCACCGTCAATCAGGCGGTAGCCCATGCCGATGGCATCGCGCACGACGTCAGCGCATGTATCCTTTGGCACCTGCCAGAGGCCCAATCCGAATTTCGGGATCGCGTTTCCGTCGTGAAAGGCTTGGGTCGGAATGTCGGTCATGGCTTTATCCTTTGTCTTTTCAGTCGGACAACGGATCGCAGGGCTGATCTGTTCCATGACGATCCGGCGGTGTGAGCGGCAGACAGGCACGCACGCTCTTGCAAAGGGTCGGACCGTGGCGGTAGGCAGGCGCATGGCGAAGCTCTATTTCAATTATTCCACGATGAACGCGGGCAAATCGACCGTGTTGCTGCAAGCCAGCCACAACTACATTGAGCGCGGAATGCAGACCTATCTGATGACGGCGCGGCTGGATACGCGCGCCGGTCAGGGCCGCATCGCCAGCCGGATCGGCATCGGCGACGTGGCCGATACATTCGCCCCCGGCGAAAACCTCTTCACCAAAATCGCGCGCCGACTGGACGCGGAACCGTGCGCCTGCGTTTTCATCGACGAGGCGCAGTTTCTGGAAGAGGAACAGGTCTGGCAACTGGCCCGGGCAGTCGATGATCTGGGCGTGCCGATCATGTGCTACGGGTTGCGCGTCGATTTTCAGGGCAAGCTGTTTCCAGGGTCGGCCACCCTGCTGGCGCTGGCCGATGAAATGCGAGAGGTCCGCACGATCTGTCACTGCGGACGCAAGGCCACGATGGTCGTGCGCAAGGACGCGGATGGCCGCGTCGTTCAGGCGGGCGATCAGGTGCAGGTTGGCGGCAACGACCGATATGTGTCGCTTTGTCGCAAACACTGGCGCGAAGCGATGGACGACGCGGAACCGGATCTGCTGATCTGAGTTTGATTCCTAGTCATTTGTTAGGTCCAAAGTCATGTCAGACAGCCTTCGTTATTCCCGTAAACACATGTTCCTGCACTGGATCATTGCCCTGCTGGTCGCCGTCCAGTTCTTCTTTGCGGAAAACATGGGGGCCGCTTTCGACGCCAAGCTTGAAACAGCCAGCGGCGGTTGGACGACCGGCGCTGCCTTTCACGCGATACTGGGCGCGTCGATTGGCCTACTCATGCTGTGGCGGTTGATGATCCGTCGCACGACCGACATCCCGCCGCCGCCGGCACATGCCCCAGATCTGATCCAGACGGTCAGCAGGGCCACCCACTGGCTGTTCTACGCAATCCTGATCGCCATGCCGGTCGCGGGCGCGATCGCATGGTTTTTGAAACTGGAATGGATGGCAGAGGTTCACGACGTCACCGGCAAGGTGCTGATCGCCCTGATCGTGTTACACATCGCCGGAGCGGCCTATCACCATTTCATCGGTGGTGACAAAAGCGTCATCCACCGCATGATCCCGCGCTAGACCGCGTTTGGCGGCGCATCCCCTTGATCCCACGCGATCAGGTTATCCACGGCGAGCTGTCCCATCGCCTCGCGGACCTCCAACGCTGCCGTGCCAAGGTGCGGCAGCAATACCACGTTGTCCAAGCCCAGCAATTCTGATGGCACCGTCGGTTCGTTTTCGTAGACGTCCAGACCGGCGCTGATGCGCCCGGATTTCAGCGCGGCCACCAGTGATGCCTCGTCCACGACGTCGCCACGCGCGATATTGATGAAAATCGCGCCGTCGCTCAGTTCCGCCAGTGCGTCAGCGTCGATCAAGTGGACGTTCTCACCGCCTCCCGGCACGGCCACAACGACCACGTCCGATTGGCTCATCACGCCGCTGAGTTCCTCGACCTGTCGGGCGGGGAAATCTACGTCTTTGACCGAGCGATTGTAATAGATCACCTTCATGTCAAAACCGAAATGCGCACGACGCGCGATGGCCTGACCAATGCGGCCCATGCCGACGATGCCGATACGTTTGCCGGTCAGATGCATCCCCAGCAGTTGCGTCGGCTCCCATCCGGTCCATTCTCCCGCGCGCACCAGACGCTCTCCCTCGCCCGCGCGGCGGGCGGCCATCAGCATCAGCGTCAGCGCGATGTCAGCGGTCGCATCGGTGACGGCACCGGGCGTGTTGGACACGGTGACGCCGGCAGCCTTGGCCGCGCGCACGTCAATGTGGTTGTAGCCAACGCCGAAATTGGCCAGCATCTTGCACCGCAGGTCGGGCGTCGCGAATGCCATGTCGGTGAAACCGTCACCCAAGGTGCACATGATTGCGTCGTATTCCTGCAAGGCCGATGCAGCGGCCTCGACGCTCAGCGGGCCGTCGTCGCTGATCGTAACATCAAAGTGTGGGCGCACCGCGTCGATGGTTGCGTCCGGAAACGGGCGAGTCAGCAGAAGGCGTTTCAATGCAACCGCCCCCCGTTCGGCACCGATTGGTCCGGCGTCGCCAGCACAACGGCACCATCGGCATCAGGAAATCCCATGACGAGGACTTCTGACATGAATTTTCCGATCTGGCGCGGTGGAAAATTCACGACCGCCATGACCTGACGTCCGATCAACCCTTCCGGTGTGTAGTGGACCGTCAGCTGGGCCGAGGTCTTGCGTTCACCGATGTCGCCACCGAAATCGATCCAGAGCTTGATCGCGGGCTTGCGGGCCTCCGGATAGGGTTCGGCCCGCACCACGGTGCCGACGCGCACGTCGACCTTCATGAAATCGTCGAAATCGATCTGATCAGTCACGCGACAACTCCCGTCCACGGTCAGCCGCGGCAGTGACGGCGCGCGACAATAGCTTGGGGAATCCGTGTTCCGCGTCCATCAACACCTCCAACGCGGCCTGGGTCGTGCCATTGGGCGAGGTCACGTTGCGGCGCAGCTGGGCTGGATCCTCGTCCGAGTCCTCTGCCAGCTGCCCTGCCCCGCCGACGGTCGCCTTTGCCAGTTTCATGGCAACATCCTCTGGCAGGCCCTGTTCGACGCCGGCAGCGGCAAGTGTTTCGATCAGATGAAAGACATAGGCCGGGCCAGACCCAGACACGCCGGTGACGGCGTCGATCTGCGCCTCGTCGTCCAGCCGGACAGTCTGGCCGACCGCGTTCATCAGCGTCTCCGCCAGTGACAGGTGGTCATCGGTCGCAGCGGCATTGCCGACCAGCGCACTGATGCCGCGCCCGATTGCGGCGGGCGTGTTGGGCATGGTCCGCACGATGGGACTGTCCGCGCCAAACGCCGCCTCGAACCGCGCCAGCGACGTGCCTGCAGCAACCGACACGAACAGCGTCTTGCCGCCACCCAAGGCTGCCATCGCAGGCAGCGCATCGCCCATCATCTGCGGTTTCACAGCCACCAGCGCCACGGCGGGTGCATCCGGCGTGCCATCGTTGATATGACAGCCCGTGGCGCGGACCCAGTCACTGGGATTGGGGTCCAGTATCCAGACCGAACCCGCAGGCAGGCCCGATTTCAGCCAGCCGTCCAGCAGGGCCGATCCCATCTTGCCACAGCCCAGCAGCACCAGACCACGGTCAGCAACGTCATTCATATCCATATCGGGCACCCCATCTGTCAATTCGCCCAAACGCTACGCCCCGTCATGCAGGGGCGCAAGCAATTGACCAACGCGCAGGTTCAGGCGCGACCGTAGGTTTCCGCAATGGCGATTTTCAGCGCCTCTTCGGGGGACCGGTTCGCCCAGGTGACCAGTTGCAGTGCGGGGTAATAGCGTTCGCAGCAGGTCACGGCGGTGTGGATCATCGTGTCGATCTGCTCGGGGCTGGCCACCTGCTCGCCCGCGAGTACAAGACCATAACGATAGACCATCATTTTTTGATCGCCCCACCAGGTGAACGTCCCGCCCCAACTGTCGTCATTGATCGCGTTCAGCGCCTCGAACAACGCCGGCAAGCGCGATGCGGGTGGCTCCATCTCGTAGGTGCAGATCAG
The DNA here is from genome assembly GCF_900110705.1 of Loktanella sp. DSM 29012. GTDB lineage: Bacteria > Pseudomonadota > Alphaproteobacteria > Rhodobacterales > Rhodobacteraceae > Loktanella > Loktanella gaetbuli. The sequence continues at coordinate 355,382 of NZ_FOEJ01000005.1, forward strand.
GCGCAGAGTTTCATCCGCCTGCGACCAGGCCAGCGTCAACGCATAGGTGCGCCACTGGCCTTCGACAGCCATTGCGATCCGATCATCGTGCACACGGTCGAATTCCCAGGCGTGGTGTTCCGCCAGATGTTCGACCAGATCGATCGGATGCACATCGTCGGCGTCCAGAAACATGTCTGTCAGGGCCATATCGTTTGCCTCTCTACGGGACTTCGGAGGTGATCCTGCCCGTTTGTTTGCTGCTCTATGACGGGTATGGTTCTTGTTCCGCCCCTACAAGATATCGTGACGGCAGGTTTACTTTGTGTAAAGTCCGTTTTGGCGGATCTGCTGTGGATAAGGCGGCGAATCGCCGGTGCGCGGCACATTTCGCGGGGATAAGTCGCGTCCATTGTGCGCCGTTGCGAATGGCACCGCGTTGCGGGCCCCGCGGCACGGGCTTAGGGTGCCGGCAAATCCAAATTGCAAAAGGTGCCCCCATGAACATCGATCTGCTCAAGCGACTGTGCGAAACGCCCGGCGTCCCCGGACGCGAGGACCGGGTCCGCGACCTGATCCTGTCGGAAATCGACGGTCTGTTCGATCATGTCGAAACCGACCCGATGGGCAGCCTGCTGTGCCGCCGCGACGCGGGGACCGAGGATGCGCCACGCATCATGCTGCTGTGCCACATGGACGAAATCGGATTTCTGGTCAGCCATATCGACGACAAGGGGTTCATCTATGTCCAGCCTGTCGGCGGTTTCGACCCGCGCAACCTGTTTTCGCGCCGCGTCCTTGTCTGCACCGATCACGGCGACCTCAAGGGGGTAATGAACCCCGGCGGCAAGCCGATCCATATCTCCAGCCCCGAGGACCGCAAGAAGGTGCCGGAGGTCGGCGAATTCTTTATCGACACGGGCCTGGGTGCCGCGACCAAGGACCACGTCCAAATCGGTGATTTCGTGGTGATGGATGAGCCTCTGATGGAGATGGGCGACAAGATCGTGTCCAAGGCGCTGGACAACCGGATCGCCTGCTGGCTGGGGATCGAGGTCATCCGCGCGCTGGCCGAGGACGGTCGTGGTGCGGAAATCCACGTGGCATTCACCAGCCAAGAAGAGGTCGGCCTGCGCGGAGCCAAGACCGCAGCACACCGCATCCAGCCCGATATCGGCATCGGCATCGACACCACGCTGGCCTGCGACACCCCCGGTATCGCTGACCATCTGGCGACGACACGCCATGGCAAGGGTTTCGGCCTGCACGTGCGCGACAGTTCGTTCATTGCGGACACGGGACTGGTCCGTGAATTCGCGGCACTGGCCGACAAGGAAGGCATCCCCTACCAGCGCACCATGCTGGCAGCCGGTGGACAGGACGGGGCTGCAGCCCAGCAGGCCGCATCGGGTGCGCGCGCCATCGGGATCGTGGTCGGCACACGTTATATCCATACGGTTACCGAAATGGTGGACCGGGGCGATCTGGAAGCCGCGCGCCAGATCCTGACGGCCTATCTGCGCACGTTCTGATCCGGACCTGTCCCAACGCAAAGCCCCCGCACAGTGATGTGCGGGGGCGATGTCGTTCTGCTAATCCGGCCCGAGGGCCAGGATCAATTTATTGTGCGGGCAGAATGACCGTGTCGATGACGTGAACGACGCCGTTGGACTGGGTCACGTCGGCTTGTGTCACGGTGGCCACCTGGCCACGCTCGTCGGTCAGGGTGATCATGTCACCGTCCTGCTTTGCCATCAGCGTGCAGCCGCCGACGGTTTCCACGGCGAATTCGCCATTGGCGTCAGCGATCATGCCAGCAATCGTGCTGGAGTCTGCGTTGATCGCCACAACGTGACAGGTCAGGATCTGCGCCAGCGCGGCTTGGTTTTCCGGCTTGAGCAGTTCGGCAACCTGATCCTGGTTCAGTTTCGCGAATGCATCGTTGGTCGGTGCGAAAACGGTGAACGGACCGGGGCCGGACAGCGTGTCGACCAGACCGGCAGCAGCGACAGCGGAAACCAGCGTGGTCAGGTTGTCGGCGTTGGATGCGTTTTCGACGATGGTCATGCTGGGCAGCATTTCCGCGCCGCCAACCATCGGGTTCTCTGCGGCGTGGGCCGCTGCGAATGCGGAACCGGTAGAAAGGGCCAGAACGGCAGCGGCGGTCATCAGGGATGTTTTCATCGTCATAGCATATTCTCTCTGTTGTCTCGGCGGGTCATTCCGCCTTGTGATGCTAGAACCACGATGAAGCACGACACAGAGTTTCGCAGGCCGCCAGAAATTTTCCCACGCGGGGATCACGAAACCGTCAGCCATCAACCTGTGGGTCGTCAGCCCTAGTCAACCAGCCAAGCCGGGAGGTCGGCAATACTGTCGAGCACGACATCGGCGTGGGGTCCCAGCTCTGTGCGCGGCGCAGGTCCGGTCAGCACACCTATGCAAATCATGCCGGCGGCACGCCCCGCTGTCAGGTCGTGTGTGCTGTCGCCGATCATCGCGCAATCTTGCGGTGCAATCCCTGTCCGCGCACAGAATGCATTCAGCTGCCCCGGTCCCGGTTTGTGACCAAAGCCGCTGTCGGCCCCCGCAACAAAATCAAACGCAGTGTCGATCGCGTGGTCTGCAAGATGCCTGCGAGCGGGAGCCTCGCTGTCATTGGTGGCAAGCCCAAGGACATGACCGGCCGCGCGCAAGCGCGACATCAGATCGGGCAGATCTGCCGCCGGCTGCTGCGTGACCTCGGCGCTGGCCGCGTCCATACGCGCGATCAGGGCTGGCTTGTCCGTCTGGCCCGTGATCCACAGGATGGTATCGGCCACGACATGGACGGGTTCCGCAATGACGATGCTGCCGGCCAGGAACCGGCCTGCCGTCAGATCATAGCCCAAGGCCTGCGCCAGCCTTGCAACCAATGCCGTGTCCCCGCTGGCCTCTGCATCCAGCATGGTGCGGGTCCACGCCCCCCAGGTGGCGTTGAAATCGAACAGGGTGCCATCCTTGTCAAAGATCAGTCCGGTCGGGCGTGCCATCAGGTCCAGCTGACCTCCTCGTTTCCGGGCAAACCATAGCGGGCCTGCATCGGCACCTCGTAGGCGTGTCCATGCGCATCGCAAAATGCCATCACCCAATCATCCCGCTGGCACAGGAATTCGAGCAGCGCCGCGAGAAAGGCGGGATCCGTTGCGCCCGCCCGCATGTCACCGGCCGACAGACCGTTCGGCCCCATGAAGGCCGCGCTCAGGTCCTGATCCGCCACGACATGGGCCAGCGCCTGAAGCGCGATGATTTCGGCGTGTTCCGGTGTCATCGAATGTCCCCTGGCAATGATGAACCTTTTTTTAATCTATCGGGCGCAGTGTCCAGTCAGAAGGTGGTGAAACCATCAGACAGGGTTGGAAGAATGTCCGGTAGATTATTGATCGTGGACCCTGTGTCCACAAATCGCATCGTCCTGAGGGTGAAACTCCTCGCCGCCAAATATGAGGTCGAGGCTGTCAGCGACTGCACGGCCGCATATGCCAGCATTCAGAAACGATGCCCTGACATGATCCTGATCAATCTGACCGACAGCTTTTCCGATGGCCACGCATTCTGTGCGCATCTGCGGAGGCAGGTCGCGACGCGCAACGTGCCGATCATTTCGGTCGGCGGTCAGGATACCAGTGCGGCGCGTTTCATGGCGCTGGATGCAGGGGCGGACGATGTGCTGCCGCGCCCGGTCTGCGATACACTACTGCTCGCGCGGGTCCGCAATCTGCTGCGCCGCGGCAATCGCGCGCGTGAACTTGACCTGCGCAGCGAGACACTCCGCATGATGGGACTGGATGAAACGCGCAGCCCCCGGATCGCGCCAGCCTGTGTCACGCTGCTGTCGGATTACGCACAGGCGGCTGCGATCGTTTCAGCGCAGCTGCAGGCCGGGCTGGGGCAACGGGTGCGGGTCATGGACCGTGACGGTGCCCTTGCCGACGATTCCCGGGTCGCGACGGATGTTTTCGTCATCGACGCAACGCGCTGCCAGTCCGACGGGGACGATCTGTTCCGCCTGCTGGCCGATCTGCGCACCCGTGACCAGACGCGACATGCAGCACAGCTGATCCTGCTTGCCCAGGATGACCTGCGGACTGCCGCGCTGGTGCTGGATCTGGGGGCCGACGACGTGATCCTGGGACCGTTCGAACAGGACGAGCTGTGTCATCGCACGCGTGTCCTCGTTGCACATAAATGCCAGCGTGACCGCCTGCTTGATCAGGTCGAAACGGGGCTAGCCGCCGCGATGACGGACCCCCTGACGGGGTTGTTCAATCGCCGCTATGCCCTGGCCCATCTTCGTCGGATTGCGGAACAGGCCCGCGAAACCGGGTGCGACTATGCCCTGATGGTCGCCGACATCGACCACTTCAAGGCGGTGAATGATACCTATGGGCACAGCACTGGCGATCGCGTTCTGACGGGCGTCGGGGCCTGCCTGCGCAACAGTTTTCGACCTGACGATCTGGTGGCCCGGATCGGTGGTGAGGAATTTCTGATCGTGATGCCGCGCACATCGCTGGCGGACGCCACAACCGCAGCCCAGCGCCTGCGCGAAAGGATCGGAGCCAAATATTTTGACGCAGGCGGCGACCGCGGCCCGCTGCGTGTCACTATTTCGGTCGGCATAGCGGCAGGGTCCGGCGACGGGCAATCCCTTCGGGCGCTCGACGCGCTGTTCGACCGGGCCGACCTCGCGCTCTACCGGGCCAAGGCGGAGGGTCGCAATGCGGTCGCCGTCGATCTGTCCGCAGCTTGACCGGGGACGATAAAATCACGATCCGCACAGAACTCTGGCCTTTCAACCTGCAAAAGAGGGTTTCAATTTCGCCCCGGAATGCCATGTTGGTTCCAAAAGGACCAACGCCATGACCCAGAGCTATAAACAGACGCCGCTGCAAGACCGCGAGATGAAAAACGCCATGCTGCGCGGTTTCAAACGGATCTGCCCCAACTGCGGTGAGGGTGACATGTTCGACAGCTATCTGCATGTGGTTGATCGCTGCCCGGCCTGCGCCGAAGACCTGTCGCAGCATCGCGCTGATGACGGGCCCGCATATCTGACGATCCTGATTGTCGGTCACTTGCTGGCACCGCTGATGATCTGGGTCTTTACCGAATTCCGGCCAAGCGCGATGACGATGGCGATCCTGTTTTCGGTCTCGACTGTTGCCTTGTCCCTGTATCTCTTGCCACGGCTCAAGGGGGTGGTCGTGGGCATTCAGTGGTCAAAGGGGATGCACGGGTTTGGTCAGCCCGGCTGATATACCCATCCGCGATGCGGCCACGGTTATTCTGTTGCGCCGTGACGGCACCCCACGGGTGTTGATGGGACAGCGTGGGGCCTCTGCCGTTTTCATGCCCAATAAATTCGTGTTTCCCGGCGGTGCAGTCGATCCCAACGATGCCTTGGTTGCACCGACCGGCTTGTGCAACGAAACCCGGCGGGCCTTGCAAAACGACAGTGACGCGGATGCGCAGGCCGTGGTTGCCGCCGCAATCCGAGAGTTGTGGGAAGAGACGGGTCAGATGCTGGGCGTGCCCGGCGATTGGGCGGACCCGCCACGGGGATGGCGCGGTTTCGCAGCCAGCGGCCATCGCCCGACGGCTGCGGGCATGCGTTTCTTTTTCCGGGCCGTCACGCCGCAGGGTGCGCCCCGGCGGTTCGACGCCCGGTTTTTTCTGGTGGATGCCACGGCACTGATCACCGATCCCGATGACTTTGGCAGGGCCGAGGACGAATTATCCCACCTGCATTGGGTCGACCTGAAGGCCGCGCGCGCGCTGGACCTGCCGTTTATCACCGAAGTCGCGCTGGCCGAACTTGCCGCCCATCTGGCAAATCCCACGGCCCCCCTGACCGTTCCGTTTTTCCGCAACGACGACGAACGCCATTTGATTTCACGGTTGGGCGGCAGACGTCCGCTGGATCACGCGCCCGAGGTCTGACCAATGTGGGCGGCTTGCGCGTCAGCTTTCCAGCCCAGGGTCCAGACATCACCATTCTGAATGACGGGACGTTTCATCAGGGTCGGATGGGCAGCCAGCAAGGCATGGGGTGCCCCGGCGCGTTCGGTGTCCGACAGCTGACGCCAGGTTGCAGAGGACCGGTTGATCAGGTCATCGCCAAAGCGGTCGATCAACGCGGTCAAATCCGCCTCGGCGATACCGTCTGCCCGCACGTCGATCACCACAGGGTCATGGCCCGCAGCCCGCAGAGCCTTGATCGCCTTGCGGCAGGTATCGCAGGTCTTGAGTGAGAAGATACGCATGTCGTCGCAATGGCTCCTGTCTGGGCGGGATACGAGCGCTAGCCCTTGACCCGCAGATATTCGTGCAAAATACAAGTCGGGTCTGCGGGACGCAGCGTACGTGTCGCGATCTGCGTCCATGCCCCTGTGTCAAAGTCGGGAAAGAACGTATCCGCATCGGGCACGTCAAGATCGACCTGCGTGATCAGCAGGCGATCCGCCATGCCCAGCAATGCGCCATAGATGCCGGCACCGCCAATCCCGTAAATCCGCTGATAGCCCGCGGCATAGCAGGCAGCGACCGCCGCACCAACATCACCGAACACGTGTTCCGTCAGGCCGCTATCCTGCGAGACAACGCAATTCATCCGATTTTTCAGCGGCTTCACCGGAAGACTGTTCCAGGTGTGTCGCCCCATGATCAGCGCGCCACCCGTGGTCTCGCGCTGGAACATCGCCAGATCCTCTGGTGCGTGCCACGGGATGTCCCCATCGCGTCCGATGGCCCCGTTGCGGGCGCAGGCAACGATCAGTGTCAGCATCAGACGGCCACCGGCGCACGGATCGCCGGATCCGGATCATAGCCGTCAAAGGCAAAGTCATCGTATCTGAAATCGAAAATCGACGTCACATCGCGCGTCAGGCGCAGCGTCGGCAACGTCTTGGGGGTGCGGGACAATTGCAAATCCACCTGTTCGCGGTGGTTGTTGTAGATATGCGCGTCCCCGATCGTATGGATGAAATCCCCCGGCGTATAGCCCGTCACATGTGCCAGCATATGCGCCAGCAGCGCGTATGAGGCGATGTTGAACGGCACCCCCAGGAACATGTCGGCAGACCGCTGATAGAGTTGCAGATGCAGTTTGCCCCCCGCGATCCGGACCTGCCACAGGGTATGGCATGGCGGCAGGGCCATGGCGTCAACCTCGCCGGGGTTCCAGGCGGACACAATCAGGCGACGGCTGTCGGGTGTTGTGCGAATGGCCTCGACCAGTTTGGCAATCTGATCGACCTCGCCGAGCAGCACGATGCCGTCGTCGCCTTGTGTCACGCGGGGGAAATGACGCCACTGGTGACCGTAAACCGGTCCCAAATCACCGTTTTCATCGGCCCATTCGTTCCAGATCGACACACCGTTTTCCTGCAGATACCGTACGTTGGTATCCCCCGACAGGAACCACAGCAGTTCGTGCACGATGGATTTCAAGTGCAGCTTCTTGGTAGTGACAAGCGGGAACCCGTCAGCCAGCGGATAGCGGCACTGCATGCCGAAATGACTGATCGTGCCGGTGCCGGTCCGGTCGGTGGATGGCACACCCTGTTCAAGGACGAGACGCAGCGCGTCATGATACTGGCGCAAGGGGCAACCTCCTCGGACGGTGACGATTCCGGGGCAAGCTAAATGATGCCGTCGGCAAGTGCCACGTTGTAAATGGCGCACGCACGGCCCCGTTTTTCGCGCGTCTCGAGCGTATTGATTGACTCGGGGCCTGCCCCTGCGGACATTGGGGCAACAAAAACGACCTGAGCAGGTGTGCGACCATGACCCGATTCTTGACGACAGTCTCTGCACTGGCGTGGCTTGCCGCATGCGGTGATGGCCAGCCCCTATTCGAAGACGTGCAATCGGATGCGCAGGTCGCGGACGATGACGACCTTGACCTGCCCCCCGGCACCGAGGATGTCAGCGCATCGTCTGACATTTTCCGGTTCGAGGCCCGCAACAGTCAGGGCGGCGGTCTGGTGACCGATGTGTCCTACAATGCTGCGAACGACACGTTCAGTGTCGACAACCTCGGGTTTGATGGCGAAAACGTCTATACGCGCAAGACCGGTGCGCTTGCCACGCTTGGCACCACGCGCGTCTACGAGGCCGACGCGACGGTCCGCGATTTCCTGACGGGCGATCCCGTCAGCCAGATCGTGCCGTATGTGGCACTGTATGGTGTCAGCAAGAACCGGGTCGATGGTGACCCGCGCACCAGTTTCGCCATCGTGCGGACCGGCGGCTACGCAGGCTATGGGTTTGGTGGCTATGTCTATGAACGCAACGGCGGCACCGTCCTGCCAAACGAGGGGCAGGCGACATTTTCGGGCGACTACGCCGGTGTCAGGGTGTTCGCCCCGGCACGGTCACAGCTTGAATATGTCACAGGCCAGATGAGCATCGACATTGATTTCGAAGACTTCAACGCCAATGACGCGGTCAAAGGTGCGATCACGAACCGCCGGTTCTTTGACGAAAACGGTGTGCGGATTGTGACCGGGACCGGCCCTGACGACCTGCAAAGCCCGAACGTGCCAATTATCGTCGTCGAAGGCAGCAAATCGTTGAGCACCGCAGGCGAAATCGAAGTCGAACTGCAGAATTTCATATTGAACGAGTCCGGCGTGCTGGAACCGTACGAAGGCGGGAAATTCACGGGGATCATCGCTGGCGATACGACCAGCGGATCGGGCGGCGAAATTGTCGGTGTCGTGGTGCTGGAATCAGAGGACCCCCGGTTCGAAGGGATCACCGCGCAGGAAACCGGCGGCGTGATCCTGTACCGATGACACGCCTGTCCCAATGTCTGTCCGCCCTCGCCGTGGTTGCGGCATTGCAGACCTCTGCCGCCCATGCGCAGAACGTGGAACTGACCGCGGACGAGACGCGCGCACTGGCGATTGAACTGGCAAATGCAGGCGACCTGGCCGCGTCGCAATCCGTATTGGATGCGTTGCTGGCGCGTGACGACCGGGACGTGACCGCGCTGATTACGGCCGCGCGGATCGCCACGGCGCAAAACAGGCCAGCGGATGCGGTCGCGCTGGGTGCGCGCGCCTACAGCGCGTCCACAACCGACGTCGAAGCCTATGTCGCCGCCCGCATCGTGGCCCGCGCCCATGTTGAGCAGAACAACGATAGCCGTGCCCAGTTCTGGCTGCGGCGTGCCCGCCAGTATGCTCCGGACGCCGAAACCGCCGAAGGTGTGGCCGAAGACTATGCCTTTGTGCGGAACCGCAATCCACTGTCACTGGACCTGTCGTTCGGCATTCGGCCATCGTCCAACATCAATAACGGCTCTCAATCCCGAGAGGCGTTTTTGCTGGGACTGCCGTTCGCGCTGACATTGTCACGCGATGCGCAGGCCCTGTCGGGTCTGGCCTACAATCTGGGTGCGACCGCCCGCTACCGCCTGCGCGACAGCGAAACATCAGCGACATTTTTCGATGTCAGCATCGACGGGACCACCTACACCCTGAGCCAGGACGCCAAGGACGAACTGGAGGCAGAGGCCCGGCTGGAGGACGCGACAGGCGACACCCCCAGCGCCGAAGCCTTGCGTGATATCAAGGGCAGCGACTATGCCTTTGTGCAGCTGTCGTTCGGACTGACCCACCGGGTCAGACTGGCACCCGACCTGTTGCCGACCACGCTGTCGGCGCGGATCGGCACCAGTTGGTATGGTGGCGCCCCCTATCAGGATTTCGTCGACGCAAGCGTAGGACAGTCGCTGGCGACCAGTGATCGTTCGCGGCTGCGCCTGCTCGCGGGCGTGCAAAAACAGATCGCCGAAGACAGTTTCGACGACGTGATAAGCTACCGGTTCGGCGCGCGCTACAGCTATGTGCTGGACCGAGGTGATCTGGTGACGTTTACGATCGACGACCGGATCAGCGTGTCCGACAACGTCGAACGCGACTACACCGCGATCCGGGCCGGCGTCGACTACGACCTGTCGGAACCTGTCTATGGTGTGCGCCTGGGCTTTGGTTTGTCGGTCGAGAACCGCGCCTATGATTTCTCGCGTCTGAACGCCGGGCCCCGCGACGACCTGACAGTGGATGCACGTGCCACAGCGCAGTTCAGTCAGGTGGAATACTACGGGTTCCAGCCTGTCGGCACGCTGGAAATCAGCAAGACAAGCTCTGACAATGCGCTGTTCGACCGCGAATACATCAGCCTGGGATTTGACCTGCGTTCTGCATTCTGAGGCGTGACACGCGCCCACATGGCACTAGGTTTCGTGGCAGACACAGAACAAAGGAAGGCCTGAGATGCCCGTGAAATATCTGCACACCATGGTCCGCGTGAAGGACCTGGAAAAAACGATGGCGTTTTTCAACCTGTTGGGGTTGCGCGAAATTCGCCGCCGCGATGACGAGGGCGGACGCTTTTCCCTGATCTTCATGGCAGCCGAGGGCGACGAGGATTGTCCGGTGGAGTTGACCTACAACTGGGACGGCGACGACGCCCTGCCCGACGACAGCCGCCATTTCGGCCATCTGGCCTATAGCGTGCCCAACATCTACGAGATGTGCCAGCACCTGATGGACAACGGCGTCACGATCAATCGTCCGCCCCGCGACGGCAACATGGCATTCGTGCGGTCGCCCGACAACATTTCGGTCGAGCTGTTGCAGGACGGCGATGCCCTGCCGCCGGCCGAGCCGTGGAAGAGCATGGAAAACACCGGGCATTGGTGATGATGCGGGGGCTGATCGCAGGGCTGTCCCTTGCGGCGGCCCCCGCCGAGGCCTGCCGGCTGGCGCTGGTTCTGGCCATCGACGTGTCATCCTCGGTCGATGCGACCGAGGATGCATTGCAACGTCAGGGCCTTGCCGCGGCCATGATCGCACCAGAGGTGCAGGCGGCATTCTTTGCCTCGCCCGATCCGGTTGCGCTCTATGTCTTTGAATGGTCGGGCCGCTACAATCAGGTGGCGCTCAGCGATTGGCGCATGATCGAAACGCCCGGTGACCTCGACGCTGTTGCAGCCGCCGTGTCGTCCAGCATCCGCAGTCACAACGATTTTCCGACGGCCATGGGTTATGCGCTGGGCCATGCGGCGGGCGTACTAGAGGCAGGTCCAAGCTGTCTGTTCCAAACGATCGACATGGCGGGCGACGGCATCAACAACGAAGGGTTCGGCCCGATTGACGCTTACAACGCCTTTCCCTTGGGTGACGTCACGGTCAACGGATTGGTCGTGAACGCCGCTGATTTCGAGGGCGAGGTCAATCTGATCCCGTTCTACATGAACGAGGTCATCCGCGGACCCGGTGCTTTTGTCGAAGTCGCCAACAGCTTTGCCGATTACGAGACAGCGATGCGCCGCAAACTGGTCCGCGAACTGGGTGTCATCGGGCTGAGCGGCTGGCCCGCCGTGACAAACAGATCGCCGTCTTAGGCCCCCACCCGCCGGGCGGGGGCCAGAGGCGTCAACCCTTGTTCATCCGGTTGGCGATCAGATCATCGACCACCTCTGGTTCTGCGAGGGTCGAGGTATCGCCCAGCGCGCCATAGTCGTTTTCCGCAATCTTGCGCAGGATACGGCGCATGATCTTGCCGGATCGCGTTTTCGGCAGGCCCGGCGCGAACTGGATCAGGTCCGGTTTGGCAATCGGCCCGATTTCCGCGCGGACCCAGTCGGACAGCTCCTTGCGCAGTTCTTCTGACGGGTCCTGGCCCGCCATCAGCGACACATAGGCATAGATGCCCTGACCCTTGATGTCGTGCGGATAACCGACCACTGCGGCCTCGTTCACGGCCGTATGGGCGACCAGCGCGCTTTCGACTTCTGCCGTGCCCATGCGGTGGCCAGACACGTTGATCACGTCATCCACGCGACCCGTGATCCAGTAATAGCCGTCGGCGTCACGACGGCAGCCGTCGCCGGAGAAGAACATGTCCTTGTACTGGCTGAAATAGGTCATTTCGAACCGGTCGTGATCGCCCCAGATCGTGCGCATCTGGCTAGGCCAGCTGTCCGCGATCGCCAGCACGCCTTCGGCCTCGGTCGTGGTGATTTCCTTGCCGGTCTCAGGTTCCAGCACCACGGGTTTCACACCAAAGAACGGCAGTGTCGCAGACCCCGGCTTGGTCGGCGTTGCACCGGGCAGCGGCGTCAGAAGGTGCCCCCCGGTTTCCGTCTGCCACCAGGTATCGACGATGGGCACATTCCCGCCGCCGACCACGTCGTTGTACCAGTTCCATGCCTCTGGATTGATCGGTTCGCCGACGGTTCCCAGCACCTTGAGCGCGCTCAGGTCGTATTTTTCGACAAAGGCGTTCCCCTTGCCCATCAGCGCCCGGATGGCCGTGGGCGCGGTATAGAACTGGTTGACCTTGTGCTCTTCGCAGACCTGCCAGAACCGGCCCGCATCGGGATAGGTCGGCACGCCTTCGAACATCAGGGTCGTCGCGCCGTTCGCCAGCGGGCCATAGACGATATAGCTGTGGCCGGTCACCCAACCCACATCAGCCGTGCACCAGAACACATCGCCATCGTGATAGTCGAATGTGTACTGATGCGTCATGCTGGCATAGACCAGATAGCCGCCAGTGGTATGCACAACGCCCTTGGGCTGCCCGGTCGAGCCGGAGGTGTAGAGGATGAACAGCGGGTCTTCTGCATTCATTTCTTCGGGCGGGCAATCTGAACTTACGGTTTCTTCCATTTCGTGCAGCCAGACATCGCGCCCTGCGGTCATGGCGATGTCGCCACCCGTCCGCTTGACCACCAACATTTTCGAATCGACCGTCACCTTTTCGAATGCCTTGTCGGCGTTGACCTTCAGCGGGGTGTTTCTGCCGCCGCGCGGGGCCTCGTCAGCCGTGATCACGACCTTGGCCTCTGATCCATTGACGCGCGCTGCCAGTGCATCCGCGGAAAAACCCGCAAAGACGACCGAATGGATCGCGCCAATCCGCGCACAGGCCAGCATCGCATAGGCCGCCTGCGGGATCATCGGCAGGTAGATCACGACCCGATCCCCCTTGCCCACGCCCATCTCCTTGAGGACGTTGGCGAATTTCGACACATGCGCGTGCAACTGCTGATAGGTGATATGCTGCGCCCCAGCCTCGGGATCATCGGGTTCCCAGATGATTGCCGTCTGTGTGCCGCGCGTTGCCAGATGACGATCGATACAATTGGCCGCGACATTCAGGCTGCCGTCCTCGAACCACTTGATGTCGATATTGCCGGGGGCAAAGCTGGTGTTCTTGACCTTGGTATAGGGTGTCATCCAGTCCAGCCGCTTGCCATGCTCACCCCAGAACGCATCTGGATCCGCAACCGAGGCCGCATACATCGCCTCGTATGTGGCGCGGTCTGCATGGGCACCGGCAGCCATTTCCGCGCTGGGTGCATAGGTCTTGTCGTTGTCGGCCATGTCAGGTTTCCCCCCTTTGTAGTGCCCGCACTCCTCCCGGCTGTTCCCCGGTTGCGGTCGTTCGACTTCGCGTCATCATGAGCAAGAGCGTAGGGAATCCAAGCGGGCGGTGCCAGAGCATCGCACCTCTTGTAAACAATCGGGATCGATTTGACCAAAGTGTGTAAAGTTAATTACAATGCGCCGCCCGTGGCGGATGCCATCATTGTCCTGGGCGCAGCAGTCTGGGCCAGCGGTCCCTCGCCAACCCTGCAAAGGCGGGCACGACATGCGGCGGCGCTGTTCCTTGCAGGTCATGCCCCACTGATCGTTGCGACAGGCGGATTGGGCCTGCACCCGCCAACCGAAGCCATGGCAATCACCGATATCTTGATTTCGCAAGGCGTGCCTGCCACAGCCATCATCCAGGAAGACAGATCCACAACTACACTGGAAAATCTCCGTTTTTCCCGAAAACTGTTGGGCCCGGACACCCGGACAGTCATCATCGTGACCGACCGGACTCACGCACCCCGTGCGCGACTGACCGCGAGACACCTTGGCTATACGGCAACCACCATGTCGCCCAGTCTGCGCGGCGGACACCCGCGCACCATACTGCGCCAGACGATCAGAGAGTTTTTCGCATACCCGGCCTATGCACTGCGATTACGCATACGTGGGAAGGACACGGAAATTTAATGCCGCGTTAATTCGAAATTAACCCTGACCCAGGATCGTCGCCACACGGAGAATGGTGATGAAAATCCTGCTGATCTGGGTGTCCTGTCTCGTGGGGCTGCAATCAGCGGCCCATGCGGGCCCGTGGCCACGCGAAGAAGGTCATACCTTTATTGCGGCAGGCGGAAATTTCCTGCTATCCGACGGCGCAGAATTGCCGGTCCATTACGATCCGACGCTCTATGTCGAATATGGTCTGCGGCCAGAACTGACCGTCGGTCTCGATTTTTACTCAGCCGACAAGGGACGCATTTATTCGGCCTTTGGTTTCGCGGCCATTCCGGCAAACAACCTCGATGCCGACCTCAAATCCATGTTGTCATTTGGAATCGGATACCGCCGCAATGCCGACGGCAGCGAGGAATTGCTGACCCGCATCGGGATGTCACTGGGGCAATCGACGCCCAACGGCTGGCTCGCATTTGACGGTAACATTACCTACGGCGCAATCGACCAGACTTTTCGGCCAAAAGCCGATTTCACATGGGGGCGGTCGTGGTCCGACCAATGGACCACGACGCTTCAGGTGCAGACAGGACAAGGGTTTTCAGACGACCATTACGCCAAGGTCAGCCCCACCCTGATCTACACCATCAACGAACGCTACAGGGTCAATCTCGGCTCGGTTCACGCGCTGACGGGGGACCGCGGCAGCGCGCTCAAGATCGAGACCTGGATCCAGTTCTAGGATTACACCGGATTGTCCATCCGCACCGTATAGCGCACAGCCCCCCGCACACTGCGTTCGAACGCAAATCGCAAATCGCGGCTGTCGTTGCTGTAACTCGTTTCGACCCACGGCATATCATTGACGTTCGCCCCGTCACCGGTCCGCAAGGCTTGCACCATCGCGAGACCGTCGATCGTGCGTGCATGCCCCCTGAACGGCAAATACGGGTCAGTGCGTGCAACCCAGTTTGACGCCGCCGTGTTCTGCGTATGGATCAGCGATGCCGGGTTATAGACCGGCTCTTCGATGCCATTGTAGGTATTCGCGTCGATCGTGATCTGTCGCATCCGGGTCAGATCCAATCCCGCGAACGTGGTGTCGATCCCTTCCATCCGGTCGATCTTGCCGTTCACGGCGCGGAACACATTCCCCGTCATCGAAAACCCTTGGACGAAATGACCGGGCCCATAAGGCTTGATCCGCAAAAAATTGAACCCGGTCGTGGCATTCAGAGCGATGAAATGATTGCCGGTGATGGTCAGCCCGCCAAAGGAAAACTGGTTCACGAATTCCGGCTCGGATTCATATTCGTTCGTCCACTCGATCCAACCGTTGTCGATGTAGTTGCCTGTCACGACAGACCGACAGTTGGGTGTTGCAAAAATCAGTCCGGCAACGCGAACGCCACCCGTGACACTATCACCATTGAACCAATGGTTTGCCGTGATCGTCGTACCACCGCCACCGATCACGGCGAAATGCTTGAACAGCGCGCAGCGGTTGTCGCGGATCTTGACGTCCTCGGCGTTTGTATTCAGAGCGATCGTTGTCCGGTCCTGGACCCGCAGCCCCTGTTCGTTCGAATTGAACTGGCAACGGTCGATCATCATGCCCTGACAGCCCCGACCCGGAGAGGTGATCCCCCGATCCTTTGGCCGGGTGACAAAGCAGTCGCGGACGTGAAACGTCAGCCCCTCGGGTGCCATCAGGATGCCGCTGGCCAGTCCTGCGCATTGGAATTCGATATCGTCCAACACGAATTGCGCAAGATCGGCATAGCCCGAGAAATCCAGCAGGTATTTGAACCGGGTAAAGGTAAAGGTCTGCGATCCGACGGCATCATGCAGCGGCTGGCTCAGCTCCAGGGTACGGGCACCGACGTTAATCGCACGCACATAAATTTCACGTCCGACACCGGCCCCGCTGACCAGCGATCCCAGCTGAATATTTGCGATATTCGTCACATTCGTCAGCCGCCTATCGGCACTTCGGTCATAGGTTCCGGCCGAAGTCACCACATCCGTATCCCAGGCGGTGGTATTCGCAGGCTGAAACTGACCGTTGCGCACGACGCGGCGTGTCGCGAACACCTGCCGCGTCGGATCGCATGCCTGCATGTCAAGCGGCCCGTTCAGCGTCACCCTGATGCCGCACATATCCAGCGACTCGTGATCCGAGAAATTCAGCAAGGCTTGGTAGGCTTTTCTGAACGCCTGTTCCTCGTCGCCAAATGCCTCGACATAGGCGCGCAGATCATATCCGTTTTGCAGGATAAAGCGGCGGTCGTCAGGCTGGGTCACAGTCCCTTCGAACCGGATCTTGCTTTGGATACTGACATCGTTTTCCAGATGATAGACACCTGCCGGGACCAAAATTTCGCGCCCCTGCGCCGCACTGTCAGCCGCCTCGAAAGCAGCTGAATCGTCAGTTGTCCCATCGCCCTTGGCACCGTAGTCGCGCACATCGACCATCGACATCAGGTCCCGCAGAAACGCGACCGTGAAATCCTCGATCACGATATTATCGATCCGCACCAGACCGCCGGACGGGCCGACCAGATCAATGCCAAAGTGACCATAGATGGCGTCCAGCCAGATTAGATCGACGCCGGCGCGCGCGCCTGTCCCGACGATGGCGCTGACTTCCACAACCTCGCCATAGCGGGTCAGTTGCGTCTGCGGCCCTGTCGTAAGCGGAACATTGGCCGCCCCGCCACCTGCCACACCAGCATAACCCGCGACCCGCACGGCAGGCAGTGGTCCCGCCACCGCCTTGACCCGCGCCGTGATCCGCAGATAGCAACCGCGCAATAGAGGCGTCTCAGCCATGTAGCGCAGGCTTTGGACCGTCCCGGTTTTCTGAATTTCCAGACAGCCGCCGAAATCCTGATCCGATGGCACGAATACACCTGTCCCGCTGGTGGCATAGGTGTCGCTGCCAGGGGTGCCGTCGCCACTTGACCAGACCGAGAGGCCCGCCGCAAACGGCAGCGGCAGAAACACGATTCCGTCGGTAATTGCCTTGTTCATAACCTATCCTTTGCGCAAGCCGGATCGACCCGGTCGTCACGCAGGCAATAGGTTATGGGACGTTAATCAGACCCGTGGGGACCGCACGCACAAGCGGCAACACTCAGACCCCGACATCGGGCAGCGGCAGCACGGACACGCCGTCGATCTTCCACGCACCGTCAATCTGTATCATCGCGTATTCCAGCATGTGCAGCCCGCCCGATGCATCCTGTATCATCACCTGTTGCAGGATGCGGGCCCCCAGATCTTGCTGGGCGACAAAACGCGATGACGAATTGTTCCAGACCATCGGATAGCCTTGGCTGACCATACGGCCAAAGTTCTCAGGCCCGCCGAACAGACGCTGGATCATGGGACTGGCATAGGTGAATGCCAGATCGACATCGCGGTCGCGCAATGCATCCAATTGGTTAGTAATGACATCCTCGATGCCCTGCACAGCGGTCACAGGTGCCTCGGATGGGGCCGCAACCTGTGCCTGCACAGGCCCGGCCAACGCACCAACCACCAAAATTGCCATCAATTCAACTCGCATGTCATTCCCCCGTGTCCATTATCAAATCAGACACGGTGGAAATCGCCAAAGGGTTTCGTCTGTCAGACTTGCTGCAAATCGCCGCGCAAAGCAGCTTCTATCAGAGCGATTGTCTCATCCACACCATAAAGCGCGATGAAACCGCCGAAACGTGGTCCCTGACTGGCACCCAGCAAAATCTCGTACAGTGCCGTAAACCAGTCGCGCAGCGGGTCGAACCCATGCGCCTTGCCAACCGCAAAAACCTCGGATTGCAATCCTTCGGCGTCCAGACCGCCGTCCCATTGGCGCAAACGCTGTACCAGATCGTCCAACGCCGCTTCTTCACGCTCATCTGGTGCGCGATAGACTTTCTTGGGTTTGACGAAATCATTGTAGTACTGCACCGCGAACCCGGCTGCCTGATCCAGTTGCGGATGCGTTGCGGCGCTTGCCTCCGGCGCATAGCGCTGGATAAAGCCCCATAGCGTTTCCTTGTCCTCTGCGCCCGACACGCTGGCCAGATTCAGCAACATGGAAAACGGCACCACCATATCGGACGCGGGCACGTTATGCCCGTGAATATGGAACACCGGATTGTTCAGGCGCGCAGCCTCATCCTGATCGGCATAGGCCCGCAACTGCTGGTGATATTCATCAACCGCCTTGGGGATCACATCGAAATGCATCCGCTTTGCGGTCTTGGGCTTGAGGTACATGAAATAGCTCAGTGTTTCAGTCGCCGCATAGGTCAGCCACTCGTCGATGGTCAGGCCGTTGCCACTGGTCTTGGAAATCTTGTGGCCCTGGTCGTCCAGAAACAGCTCGTAGGTGAAATGCTCGGGCGCGCGTCCGCCCAAGACCCGGCAAATCCCGTCATAGATCGGCGTGTTGGCGGCGTGATCCTTGCCGTACATCTCGAAATCGACATCCAGCGCAGCCCAGCGCGCGCCAAAATCGGGCTTCCACTGCAATTTCACATTTCCGCCCGTGACGGGCAAAGTAACATCAGTGCCGTCCTCGTCAGCAAAGGTAATCATGCCATCCGGCGTCACCTCTTTCATCGGGACATACAAAACGCGCCCGGTCGCCGGGCTGATCGGCAGAAAGATCGAGTAGGTTTCCCGACGCTCTTCTCGCAGGGACTTCAGCATGATCTTCATGATGTCGTCATAGCGCGCGGCGCTGCGCAGCAGGATCTCGTCCATCTTGCCGGACTGGTAATATTCCGTCGAACTGGCGAATTCGTATTCGAAACCAAAGGTATCGAGAAAATTGTTCAATCGCGCGTTCATGTGCGCGCCAAAGCTGCCATGCGTTCCGAACGGGTCGGGCACGGCAGTCAGTGGACGCTGCATGTAGGGTTCCAAAGCCGCAGGATCCGGGACATTGCCGGGGATCTTGCGCATCCCGTCCATGTCATCGGAAAAACACAGCAACTTTGTCGGGATGTCGCTGATGACCTCAAAGGCACGACGCACCATTGTTGTCCGGCCCACTTCTCCGAACGTGCCAATGTGCGGCAGACCGGACGGCCCATAGCCTGTCTCGAACAGGACATAACCTTTTTCAGGGTCCTTTTTTTCGTACCGTTTGAGCACACGGCGTGCCTCTTCGAACGGCCAGGCCTTCGATGTCATTGCAGCGTCACGGAATGTGCTCATGGTTGGTCTCTCTTGTAGTCACAGCGGGTTGCGGTGATGCAGGCGCCTCACTATTGCGAGGGGGGCTTGGCGTCAATAAATGCCAATCACACGCATTCGAAAGGGGATAACATGTCAGCCGATACGATGACCGCGCAGGACGCGCTGGCCGCCCTCATGATCGCTGTCTCGGCGTCGGATGCAAACATCCAGACGTCCGAATTGATCAAGATCAACAGCGCAATCAACAATCTGCCTGTTTTCTCGGGTTTCGATGCAGAACGGCTGCCGCGACTGACGCAGACCGTTTTCGACCTGCTGGACCAAGAAGACGGCCTGGAGGCTTTGTTTGGGCTGATACGCGACGCCCTGCCGGAACGGCTTTATGAAACGGCCTATGCCTTGTCATGCGATGTTGCGGCTGCCGACGGCGCGATCGGTGAAACAGAAACCCGCATGCTCGAGGAAATTCGCTATGAGCTGGCGCTGGACCGTCTGCATGCGGCTGCAATCGAACGTGGCGCGCGTGCACGGCACATGACCCTCTAGACGAAAAAGGCCCGGTCACTGACCGGGCCTTTTGCATCAGGTTGTAAGGTTTAGTTGCCGGTTGTCTCGGCTTCTTCCTCTTCGGGGGACTGAACGTCCAGTGTCGGCACTTCAACGGTCGTGCTGTCGACTTCGACGTCACCCATTTCGACGTCAGCTTCGGGCAACTGGCCGCCTTCCACACTGACATCGACGTCAGGCAGCTGGCCTTCCTGGGTCTGTTCAACGTCAACCATGAAAAACAGCAGATAGACGACCACGACCAGAACGATTGCGGCGATAATACCAAGTACGGCTTTCATTTTTTCTTCCTTAATTTCTACGGCGACAAATTGTCGCTCTCTTCACCAATCGAACGGCAAAGGGACGCGATTGGTTCCGCGTCTTTTCAATTAAGTTTTTGGACCGGACGTATCGGGGTCCCGGATTTGATCAGCCGGTCATGTCTCCGAGGATCAGCCACCGTTGCAGTAGCTTCTGCTGCAGTCGTTTTGCCCGACCGTTGTATGCGGCCGTCCCGGCTGGCGCTTCATCCAGCGACGACTTGGACTGCTCGCGTGCCTCTGGGTCATGGGAAAAGATCGCGAAACTCAGCGACCGGCCTTGCGCAGTGGTCACGTATCCAGCCAGCGCGGAAACAAAATTCAACGTCCCTGTCTTGGCGCGAACGGTCCCTGAAAACCCGTCCAGCGCGCGGCGACTGTCATCGACCATCACCACTTCGCGCATCAGCGGCTCCAGCGTGGATTTCACACCAGTGCCCCGCAGGAACGCAACCATTTCGGCAGCGCTGATTTCATTCTGATCCGTCAAACCGGAATGATCCGCAAACCGCGCGACAGCGCCGGTCCGGTCAGCGACCCATTGCGCCATTTGGTCGGCTGACAGGCGCATCGACAGTGGTGCCCCCTGACGCGCAGCGGTGGCCGTCATGCCCAGCACCTCGGCCGTCAGGTTCGTCGAAAACCGCATCATGCCACGCGCAACATCTTCCAGCTTTTCGCTTTCATGCACGGCCAGATTCGCACCCTCGGGCTGCTTATCTGTCAGCGCGCCCCTTGGCAGCAAGATCCCGGACCCGGCGGCCAGCACCTGAAACACCTCAGCCGCGTAGATCGCAGGAAACCGGACCGGCAGCCACCGCGACCCTGACCCGCCCAACGCCCGGCGCGCCACTGTCCAATCGTCGAAATCAGCACCCTCTGCGTAGGTATATATCGGCGAAGACCGATCCACGACCCGCATGCGCGCCGCGGTCACAGGCGGGCGCAGGCTGTCGCTGCGCGCATCCATCGTGATGTCATATCCGCTCGCGGTGCGCGCCCACTCGAACATCACGCGGTTAAAATTCAGGTTCAGGCCACCCAAGGACGGATTGTAACTGAGTTGGTCCAACTGGCCAGGTTCGATTTCCTTGACCCCTGGCAATGCGCCATCCCAGACCAGAAAACGACCGTCGATCCCCGTGATACCCGCCGCCACCAATTGTGCGACCAGACCTGCCAGGTCATCGGTCGCCAGGGTCGGGTCGCCACCACCCGCCAGGATCAGGTCACCCTTCAAGACGCCCTCAACGATTGGCCCTGTCCCGATCACACGGGTACCAAATCGGTAGTCTGCACCAAGCGTCTCGACGGCATAAAGCGCGGAAATTGCCTTGGTCACGCTGGCAGGCGGCCGTGCAGTGTCAGGATCGACCGCCTCGAGGACCTGCCCCGTTGCAGCGTCAGCGATAACAAACCCGGTCTGCCCGTCCAGACCAGCCTCGCGGATCAGGTCGGCTGCCGTGCTGCGCAACATCGGCCGCGCAGACAACAGCGCCTCGCCCTGAATTTGCGCATCCGGCCGCACAACAGGCCGCAGGGTTTGGGTCGGAGCAGCGAATGCGGCACCGGCCCCTCCGGCCAGCAGCGATGCAATCAAGGCGCGACGCGTCAGATGAGATCTAGTTGTCATGCGAAGTAACTAGCCACCTTTGACGACAGCGGGCAACACGCTGCCGGTCACTTCCGCGCCAGACGCCCGCGCACGGATTGCAGATGACGAAAGGCGCATCATCGGCATGTTGACAAAACACCATGCCGGGACGTCCTTGTACGGCAGCCCATGTGATGCATTCGCAGGAATCCGCGCCGACTGATAGATTCGTGCAGCCTTGCTCAGACGGGCTGAAATGCGATCACCCGGCCGCGCCAGCACACCAACCGGCACATGATCCATGATCCAGCGCCAGTCCTGCCACTGATCGAACTGCGCCAGATTGTCGGCCCCCATCAACCACACGAAACGCACGCCCGGATATCGCGCGATCAACCTGCGCAAGGTCTGGGCGGTGAAACGCGTCTGCATGCGCGCTTCCAGTGCCGTGATCCTGACCCGTGGATGCTGCATCAAGGCCCGAGCCTGCTCGACCCGCTGCGACAAAGGCGCAGGACCATGCTGTTTCAGCGGATTACCCGGACTGACCAGCCACCAGACCTGATCCAGCCCGAACCGCATGAGCGCTTGGCGCGTCAGATGCGCGTGTCCGGCATGGGCGGGATCGAACGATCCGCCCAGCAAACCGATGCGCTGCCCACTGCGCGCGACTGGCCAACCCTGCCTCACAAACGCCCTCTCTCTTGCAGCAACCGGTAAATCGAAATGCAAACCCCGTGACAAGATCAACCGCACGCGTCTTTGATTGCCCCGCCGCCCCCTGACAGGTAAGACGATGCCAAATTTACACATCCAAAACGCGGTGCACACATGGCCAGCTATCAGTTCGTTTACTTTATGGACGGCGTGTCCAAAACCTATCCCGGCGGGAAAAAGGTATTTGAAAACATCCGCCTGAACTTTCTCCCCGGTGTGAAAATCGGTGTCGTCGGGGTCAACGGCACCGGTAAATCGACGCTGATGCGCATCATGGCAGGCCAGGACAAGGACTTCGCAGGCGAGGCATGGGCCGCCGAAGGTGCACGCGTCGGCTATCTGCCGCAGGAACCCGAACTCGACCCGAACCTGACTGTCCGCGAAAACGTCATGCTGGGCGTCGCGGAAAAAAAGGCAGTTCTGGACAAGTACAACGAGCTTGCGATGAACTACTCCGACGAAACCGCTGACGAGATGGCGAAGCTGCAAGACGAGATCGACGCGCAGAATCTCTGGGACCTTGACGCCCAGATCGACGTCAGCATGGAGGCCCTGCGCTGCCCCCCCGACGACGCCGATGTCACCACCCTGTCTGGCGGTGAGAAACGCCGTGTCGCGCTGTGCAAACTCCTGCTCGAAGCCCCCGACATGCTGCTGCTGGACGAACCGACCAACCACCTCGACGCCGAAACCATCGCTTGGCTCCAGCAGCACCTGATCGACTACAAGGGCACGATTCTGATCGTCACCCACGACCGCTATTTCCTCGACGCAATCACAGGCTGGATTCTGGAACTCGACCGCGGTTCGGGCATCCCGCACGAAGGCAACTATTCCAGCTGGCTGGAAGCCAAGGCCAAGCGTCTGGAAAAAGAGGCAAAAGAGGACAAGTCCAAGCAAAAGACGCTGGAACGCGAACTCGAATGGATGCGCCAGGGTGCCAAGGCGCGTCAGGCCAAGTCCAAGGCCCGCATCAGCGCCTACAACGACCTTGCCAACCAATCAGAGCGTGAACAGATGGGCCGCGCCCAGATCATCATACCCAACGGTCCGCGCCTTGGGTCCAAGGTGATCGAGGTCGAGAACCTGAAAAAAGGAATGGGCGACAAGCTGCTGGTCGAGGGTCTCTCCTTCGATTTGCCCCCCGGCGGCATCGTCGGCGTGATCGGTCCCAACGGTGCCGGTAAATCCACGCTCTTCTCGATGCTGACAGGTCAGCTGGAACCCGACGAAGGCTCCGTCACCTACGGCGACACGGTCAAACTGTCCTACGTTGATCAGTCGCGTGATGCGTTGTCACCAGATGCCACCGTGTGGGAGGAAATCACCGGCGGCGCCGAGATCATCGCGCTGGGCGACGCCCAGATGAACTCCCGCGCTTATTGCTCGGCCTTCAATTTCAAGGGCGGCGACCAGCAGAAAAAAGTCGGCCTGCTGTCAGGCGGTGAACGCAACCGCGTCCACATGGCAAAACTGCTGAAATCCGGCGGCAATGTCCTGCTTCTCGACGAACCAACCAACGACCTCGACGTCGAAACCCTGCGTGCGCTCGAGGACGCCCTGTCCAACTTTGCCGGTTGCGCCGTGATCATCAGCCACGACCGTTTCTTCCTCGACCGCCTCTGCACCCACATCCTCGCCTTCGAGGGTGACGCCCACGTCGAATGGTTCCAAGGCAACTTCGAGGATTACGAAGAAGACAAGAAGCGCCGCCTTGGCGCCGACGCGATGGAGCCCAAGCGGATGAAACACAAGAAGTTCACCCGCTAAGCAAAACACGACCAGATGTGACCTGCGACCTGCGCACACCCGCGCGGTCGCAGGTCACATATTCAAATCCCGCGGGACGCCGTGGGCTGCCACAGCGGTGTCACGCGAAAAGCGGGCCACGATCTAGCCCTGATGTATTATGTGTGTTCGGATCATACCTTGGCCACTGTCGGGCCAGATGCGCAAAGAAATGCCGCCTCCAACACAACCCTTGCTTTTGCGGGCAAACTGCCCCATACGCTTCCGTGCAGACGTTACCATCTCGACCCCACTGTTCTCCTTCATACGGCGACAGCGCTCTCGATGCACTGACTACGCCACCCCGTCGCAATCCTGTGGGCGGATACTTATGAAGGAATATTCACATGGCTACTGGCACCGTGAAATGGTTCAACGCAACCAAAGGCTTCGGCTTCATCGCTCCCGATGGCGGCTCCAAGGACGTTTTCGTCCACATCTCCGCTGTTGAGCGGTCCGGCCTGAACGGCCTGAACGACGACCAGAAGGTCACGTTCGACATCGAAGCTGGCCGCGACGGCCGCGAATCGGCTGTGAACCTGGCGCTGGCATAAGCGTTCAGAACAGTGGGATGCGCGCCTAACGCGCATCCCGACCGGCCCAAACCCTGCCGAAATCGGGTTCCCCCCAAAAAATTGTTGATTTAGCGCCGGCACCCCACATACTCGGTGATGCTACGTTACTTCTGTCGACCTCGTTCGAACCAGCTCTGACGGGCCGGGCTGCTGCACGTCCGCGAGCGGCGATTGACATAAGGAACGACAACATGGCCACTGGCACTGTGAAATGGTTTAACACGACCAAGGGGTACGGATTTATCGCACCCGATGGTGGCTCCAAGGATATTTTCGTCCACATCTCTGCAGTCGAACGCTCTGGCCTGACGGGCCTTGCCGACAATCAAAAGGTCAGCTTTGACATCGAAGCAGGACGCGACGGACGCGAAAGCGCCGTAAACCTGTCGCTCGCAGACTAATGCAGGGTGCCCCGCAGGGCACCTGATCACTCCGGGGCCAGGCTTTCTGCGAATTCCAGAATGGCTGGTCCCATCTCATCGACAATCATGCTCACGCCGTGGGCGTTCGGGTGGTTTCCATCCGGTTGCAGTGCATCAGTGTCGATGCCGTCGCCGCCCTGTATCGCCGCGAACCAGTCAGGAAAGAGCGGGACGGCCCGCGATTCGGCCAGATCTTCATACATTCCGTTGAAATCAGCGCGGTAGTCGGGCCCGTAGTTGCTTCCCGCCTGGATTCCGACCAACATTGCAGGCACGTCACGCGCTGCCGCCCCTTCCAGGATCGCGTCCAGATTGGCCCGCGAAACAGCAGGATCAAGTCCACGCAGGAAATCGTTGCCGCCCAGCGCCACGATGACCCCATCCACATCCGGCGTCAGCGTCCAGTCCAGCCGGGACAAACCGCCTGCCGTGGTATCGCCTGACACGCCAGCGTTGATCAACGTTACATCGGCCCCCTGTTCATCCAGCCATGCCTGCATTTGTGGCACAAACCCCTCTGCGGTGGGCAATCCGTATCCTGCCGTCAGACTGTCGCCCAATGCGGCGATGGTGATCGGCTCTGCCAGAACCGGTGTGGCCAAAAAGCACATGATCGCGGCGTTGCGGATAGACCGCGCCGCCCCATATCCACTAGAAGACCAACGCAGAAAGCTGCCCCACATGTCCGAACCTGTTCTTTCGTTGTCCAATGTTTCACTTTCGCTCGACGGAAATGCAGGCAAGGTCGACATCCTCCACGACATCTCGCTCGACGTCTCAAGCGGTGAGACGCTGGGCCTGATCGGTCCAAGTGGTTCTGGCAAATCGTCGCTCCTCATGGTGATGGGTGGCCTCGAACAGGCCACCGCCGGTCGTATCACGGCCCTTGATGCGCAACTGACCAACATGTCAGAGGATCAACTGGCCCGGTTCCGTCGCAATAATATGGGTGTGGTGTTCCAGTCTTTCCACCTGATCCCGACAATGACCGCATTGGAAAACGTGGCGACGCCCCTCGAACTGGCCGGTGTGTCTGATGCATTCGACCGCGCGCAGGCCGAACTGGTCGCGGTGGGGCTGGAAACACGCATGAACCACTATCCATCACAATTGTCCGGTGGCGAACAGCAGCGCGTGGCCCTCGCCCGTGCATCCGCCCCGCGGCCCCGCATCCTTCTTGCGGATGAACCGACGGGCAATCTTGATGCCACTACCGGTGCCGCGATCATCGACCTGTTGTTCGGACTGCGCGATCGCCACGGTGCGACGTTGATCATGGTCACCCATGCACCCGATCTGGCGGACCGCTGCGACCGTGTCATTCCGCTGCGCGATGGACGGCTGTCAGTATGAGCTTGCCACTTGCGATACGTTTTGCCCGCCGTGAACTGCGCGGCGGTCTGCGCGGATTTCGTGTCTTTCTTGCCTGTCTCGCGTTGGGTGTTGCGGCCATCGCCGCCGTTGGCACCGTCCGCGCAGGGATCGAGGCAGGTCTGGCCGAACAGGGTGCAGCCCTGCTGGGTGGCGACGCCGAAGCAACGCTGACCTATCGCTTTGCCACCGATGAAGAACGCGCCTTTTTTGACAGCATCGCGACGCAGGTGTCGGAAACCGCTGATTTCCGGTCCATGGCCGTTGTGGGGGACGATCGCGCGCTGACGCAGATCCGTGCTGTAGACGCGGCCTATCCGCTGATCGGCAGCGTCACACTGGACCCGCCCATTCCGCTGGCAGAGGCGCTGGCAGGTGACGACATGCGCCCCGGTGGGGTCATGGAACGTGTCCTGGCTGACCGTCTGGGCCTGTCGCCCGGCGACACCTTTCGGCTTGGAACCCAGGAATTCGTCTTTACCGCTGTGCTGGACAGCTATCCCGACAACGGCAGCGGTGGTTTTTCACTTGGGCCGCGCAGCATCGTTCTGATAGACAGCCTTGCTGATGCTGGCCTGCTTGCGCAGGGAACGCTGTTCGACACCGATTATCGCATGCTTTTGCCCGTCGGGGCCGACCTTGCTGCCCTCGAAACGCAGGCCGAAAGCCGGTTCCGCGATACTGGCCTGCGATGGCGTGACAGCCGCAACGGGGCTGGCGGCACCGCGCGTTTTGTCGACCGCATCGGTGCGTTTCTGATCCTGATCGGCCTGTCGGGCCTCGCCGTGGGTGGTGTCGGTGTCAGCTCTGCCGTGCGCGCCTATCTGGGTGGCAAAACCGGAACCATTGCCACGCTCAAGACGCTGGGCGCGACACGTGGTACGATCTTCCTGACCTATTTTCTGCAAATCGGGGCGCTGACCTTGCTGGGCATTGCAATCGGTCTGGTGCTGGGCGGCGGCATTCCCCTGATGCTTGCCCCGCTGATCGAGGCATCCCTGCCGGTGCCCGCGGATTTCACCGTCGCCCCTGCCCCATTGGCCGAGGCCGCCATCTATGGCGTCCTTGCCGCACTGATATTCACCCTCTGGCCGCTGGCACGTACCGAACAGATCCGCGCAGCAACCCTGTTCCGGGACGCCTTTGCCAGCGGAAGTGCCCTGCCGCGCTGGCCGTATCTCGTGGCAACGGTCGCGCTGGTGGCACTCTTGCTTGGCCTTGCGATCCTGTTTTCCGGTACGGCCTGGCTGACGCTTTGGACGGCTGGCGGCATTTTTGGCGCGCTCTTGCTGCTGGTCCTCGCCGCTGCTGTGATCCGTTGGATCGCCCGCCGTTTGCGCGTTGTCTCGCGCGGCAGGCCTGCCCTGCGCGCAGCCCTCGCCAGTATCGGTGCACGCGGCGGAGAAAGCACTTCTGTCGTGTTGTCCCTCGGGCTTGGATTGTCAGTGCTGGCAGCGATCGGGCAGATCGACGGCAACCTCCGGCAGGCCTTCAATTCGGATCTTCCGGAAATCGCACCCAGCTATTTCTTTGTAGATATCCAACCTGACCAGATCGATGGTTTTCGTGCGCAGCTGGCCGACAACCCGGCGGTCAGCCAGGTCGATACCGCCCCCATGCTGCGCGGCATAATCACCCGCATCAACGATGTCCCTGCCGAAGAGTTCGCCGATGGCCATTGGGTTGTGCGCGGCGACCGCGGCATCACCTACGCGGGTGCCATGCCGGACGGAACGACCGTGACCGCAGGCGAATGGTGGCCGGACGACTACGCTGGCACGCCGCAAATCAGCTTTGCCGCCGAAGAGGCCGCTGAAATCGGCCTGCAACTGGGCGACACCATGACGGTCAACGTGCTGGGCCGCGACATTACCGGCACCGTCACCAGTTTCCGAGAGGTCTCATGGGAGGACGCCGGCATCGGCTTTGTCCTCGCCATGAACGAAACGGCGCTGGCCGGTGCGCCACACAGCTGGATTTCGACAGTTTATGCGACCCCGGAATCAGAGGCACCGATCCTGCGCGACTTGGCGAACGCCTATCCCAACATCACGGCAATCCGCATTCGTGACGCGATCGACCGTGTTGCCGTACTGGTCGAAGGCATTACCGCTGCGACCCGTTATGGCGCACTTGCCACCTTGATCACCGGATTCCTCGTGCTGATCGGCGCGGCTGCCGCTGGCGAACGGGCCCGCACATTCGAGGCCGCGGTTCTGAAAACGATCGGGGCATCGCGGGCGACGATCCTTCTCAGCTTTGCGCTCCGGTCGGCCCTTCTGGGCTTGTCTGCCGGCGTCGTGGCACTCGCCGCAGGAATCCTCGGTGGCTGGGCCGTACAAACCTTCATCATGGAAAACGACTATACCGTGATCTGGTCGAACGCATTCTGGATCGTGGGCGGCGGGATCGCGGTGTCGCTCGCGGCGGGTCTGGGATTTGCCATACGCCCACTTTGGGCGCGCCCCGCGCGCGTGCTGCGCGCCCGCGAATGATCCATGAAAAAGCCGCCCTGACAACAGGGCGGCTTTTCCGATGTCCATTCGCGATCCTAAAGTGTCGGTTTTTTCTGTAGCAGTGGCATCACATCAGCCATTTCCGGGCCGCGTGCCTGCCCTGTCACCGCCAATCGCAGCGGCATGAACAGTTGTTTGCCCTTGCGGCCCGTCGCATCCTTGACCCGGCCTGTCCAATCAGACCACGTGTCCGCCGCGTAGGGCGGATCGCCCAGCAGATCAAAAGCCTGCGCTGCGAAATCGCGATCCTCGTCAGCGACTACCGCAGTGCCACCGTCGCGGAACAGATCCCACCAGGGGGCCACGTCATCCAGTTTGGTCACATTGCCTTTGACGGCATGCCAGAACGCGGGTTGCAGGTCGGCAGGCACACCGGCGGCATCCAGCGTGTCAGCCACATCACCGGCCTCCAACCGTGCCAGATGGCGGGCGGTCAGCGGCCAAAGATCCTCGAAATCGAATTTCGTCGGGGCTGAACCAAAGGTCCCGATATCGAACCCCTTCACCACATCATCGATGCCGTCCACCAGCACCACTGGCTGCGATGATCCCAGACGTGCCATCAGTGACAACACCGCCTCGGCCGCGATGCCCTGCTCGCGCAGATCGCGCAGCGCCAGCGTTCCCAGACGTTTTGACAGCGCCTCGCCCTGCGGTCCTGTCAACAGGCTATGATGCGCAAAGCGTGGCACAGTGCCGCCCAGGGCCCGCATGATCTGGATCTGCGTCGCGGTATTCGTTACGTGGTCGGACCCACGCACGATATCGGTGATATTCATGTCAACGTCATCGACCGGCGAGGCAAAGGTATAAAGGATCTGGCCCGTTTCCTTGATCAGGACCGGATCACTGACCGACGTGCAATCAATGCTGATCGGCCCCATGATGCCATCGTCCCATTCGACCCGTTCAAGATCCAGCTTGAATCGCCAGTGCGGCCGGCGTCCCTCATCACGGTAGGCCTGTTTCTGCGCCTCCGTCAGCGACAGCGCCGCGCGGTCGTAGACCGGCGGTTTACCCATGTTCAGCTGTTTCTTGCGCTTGAGGTCCAGTTCGACGGGGGTTTCAAAACATTCGTACAACCGCCCGTCAGCGATCAGCTGGTCGCGCGCCGCGTTATAGCGTTCCAGCCGGTCGGATTGCGCGACGGTATCGTCCCAATTGATGCCCAGCCAGGTCAGGACATCGCGCACGCCTTCCTTGTATTCCGGCTTGGATCGTTCCTGATCCGTATCATCGATCCGCAGTATGAATGTGCCACCATTTTGCCGCGCGATGGCATAGTTGAACAAGGCGGCGCGCAGGTTGCCGATGTGCAGCCAACCAGTCGGCGACGGTGCGAAACGGGTAATCGTGGTCATGTCAGACGTCCTCTTGCGTTGCGCTCCGTCTGTCACGCAGCCACCGTATTGTCCAGTTTGGCTTGTTCTCCCTTGGGCAGCTGCCAGACAAAGACTGCGACACAGGCAAAGGTGAAGGTGGAAAACCACAGCGCATGGGTCAGCGCTGTCGAATAATCGGCCACGCCATCGCCGTTACGACCCAGGTAGCCAAAGAACAGCTGCCCCATGACGGCCAAACCCAAGGCTCCGCCGATCTGCTGAAACGATTGCAGCGCGCCAGAGGCAGACCCGGTATCGCCGTCGCGGACCTGCGCCAGCACGATGTTGAACATTGGCGAAATCGCCGTCCCCAGCCCCATACCACCGATCAGCAACGGCAGGATCAACGCCCCCCGGCGCAAGGTTTCCCCGGCCTGCGGCATGACGAACGGCAGCATCAGCACACAGCTGACCAGCAGCAACCCGCCCAGCGAAATCCGCAATTTGGGCACCCGGTTTCCCAACCGTCCGGCCATCCCCGAGGCAAGCAGCACACCGATCGAGAACGGCATCGTCGTCAGCCCCGATTCCAGCGGCGTCAGCCCATTGCCGACCTGCAACAGAATGGCGAGCACGAAAAAGAACCCCGGCACCCCGGAAAACAGCATCATCACCAGAAAGGAACCGACGACATAGCTGCGGTTCCGAAACAAGGCGACCGGCAACAGCTGCGCCTGGCCACGCGATGCCCGGAAACGCTGCCACCAAACGAACACCCCTGTCAGCGGCAAGGCCCCCAGCAGCATCCCGAAAATCCACACAGGCCAGCCCAGCTGGCGGCCTTCGATCAGCGGAAACAACACGCAAAACAGCGCAAGCGCCGCAATCGCGACGCCCACCAGGTCAATGCGCAATCCCTTTTCACCTGCAAGGTTCGGCACATACCGCAGTGTCGCCAGCACTGCGAT
The DNA here is from genome assembly GCF_900110705.1 of Loktanella sp. DSM 29012. Lineage (GTDB taxonomy): Bacteria > Pseudomonadota > Alphaproteobacteria > Rhodobacterales > Rhodobacteraceae > Loktanella > Loktanella gaetbuli. The sequence goes on from NZ_FOEJ01000005.1 coordinate 386,810, forward strand.
GATGCCCACGGGCACATTCACCAGAAAAATCGGGCGCCATTCCAGCCCCCAGATATCGGCCCCGATCAGCACGCCGCCCAGAACCGGTCCCGACACGCTGGCCAGTCCCGCAGAAAGTCCGAACAGCGCAAAGGCCAGACCCCGTTCCTTGGGTGCGAACAGCGCGGGAACGATGGCAAGCGTCTGCGGAATCATCATCGCGCCACCGATCCCTTGCAGGACGCGCGCGCCGATCAGTCCTTCGATGGATGGTGCCATGCCACACAAGGCTGACCCGATCGTGAACACGCAAACGCCACTCACGAACATCCGTCGCCTTCCGAACCGGTCGCCCAACCGCCCCATCGGCAGCAGCAGCAGCGCAAACGTCAGGATGTAGACAGCGACAACCCATTCAATTTCGCTGTCTGTCGCATCAAAGGCGGCGGCCAGCGAGGGGATTGCCACATTGACGATCGTCACATCCATCAGGTTCATGAAACTGGCCACCAGCAACGCGGCCATCGCGATCCAACGCCCTCTGAGCGGTTCGTCATCATCCGTGCGGTTCATCGGGCTCAGCCTTGTTGTTGCGCACGTTACCTAGAACGGCGAACGGAACAGTCACGGATGATGAAGCGCATATCCACGGTGACGGCGGTTTCGCAGCAAGAGCCTGCCGAGCCGCAGGCCGCTTGGCCGCAGGGCCCAAGGCGTACCAATATCTCTCAACTGTTGTCGCGCCAACGGTTCACGATGGGATAGCGACGGTCCAGCCAGAACGCGCGTTTGGACAATCGCGTCCCGGGCGCAGACTGGAACCGCTTGTATTCGCTGATGTAAATCAGATGCTCGATTTTTTTCACAACCGCCCGGTCGTGGCCTGCTGCGACGCAATCCGCGACCGACTGTTCTTCGTCGACCAGGCGGAACAGGATATCGTCCAGCACCGGATAGGGCGGCAGGCTGTCCTCGTCCTTTTGATCGGGGCGCAATTCCGCGCTTGGTGGCTTGTCGATGATGGCAACCGGGATCACCTCGCCTGCCGGGGCCATCATCCAAGGACGATGATTGGCATTGCGCCAGCGGCAGATGTCGAACACCCGTGTCTTGTACAGGTCCTTGATCGGGTTGTAGCCACCCGACATGTCGCCGTAGATCGTCGCATATCCGACCGCGACCTCGGATTTGTTGCCCGTCGTCAGCAGCATCTCTCCGAATTTGTTCGATTGCGCCATCAACAACAGCCCCCGCAAGCGAGACTGGATGTTTTCCTCGGTCAGATCCGCATCCAGACCGTCAAACAGATGCGCCAACGCCTGATCCACGGCACGCACAGGTTCCTTGATGCTGACGGTATCCAGCTTGCAGCCCAGCGCGTGGGCGCATGCTGCCGCGTCGTCCAACGAAGCTTGCGAAGTATATTCCGACGGCAGCATCACGCAGCGCACGTTGTCAGCGCCCAGCGCGTCGGCGGCGATGGTCGCGACAATTGCGGAATCGACTCCGCCCGACAAACCCAGCAGCACTTTCTTGAACCCTGTCTTGCGGCAATAGTCCCGCAGCGACAGCACCATGGCATGATAGTCCTGTTCCAGACTTTCGGGCAAATGGGCCTTTGCACCGTCCAGAACCCGCCAGCCGTCATCGGTGCGTTCCAGATCGACATGCGCAATCGCATCTTCGAACACCGGCAATTGCATGGCAAGCTGACCGCCGGGGTTCAACACAAACGACCCGCCGTCGAACACCTGATCGTCCTGCGCGCCCAGCAGGTTCAGATAGATCAGCGGCACATCGTTTTCGACGACACGGGCCACCATGTTGTTCAGCCGTACTTCGAATTTGTCGCGGAAATATGGGCTTCCGTTAGGCACCAGCAGCACCTCTGCCCCACTTTCGACCTGCGCCTCGGCCACATCGGGATACCAGGCATCTTCGCAAATCGGTGTGCCGATCCGCGGGCCCGTCGTCGCAAATGGCCCTTGGATTTCACCGCGGTTGAACAGGCGTACTTCGTCGAACACGTTGAAATTCGGCAGAAAATGTTTGTCCGCCCGACCAATGATCGCCCCGCCCTTCAGCATGTAGTAACTGTTGTGCAGCCGGACACCGTCCAGCGCGGGACCGCCAATCGCAAGCGTCGGTCCATCCGCGCAACGCCGCGCCAGGGCTTCGATTTCGGCCACGGCAGCCAGGATGAAACCGGACCGTCGGATCATGTCCTGCGTCTGGTAGCCCGTGATGAACATCTCGGGCAGCGCCACCAGATCGGCACCCGCCGCCTTGCCCTGTTCCCATGCGCCAAATGCCAGTTCGGCGTTGCCGGACAGGTCACCCACCGTGGGATTCAACTGCGCGATCGTGATGCGGTAGGTATCGGTCATGCGGCCTCTTTCGTTTGTGATCCAGATAGCAGAAATGCCGCAAAGGGAAAGCCGCCCATGCCCGCCCTGCCCCGTTGTCACGTCAGCGCGCATTCTTTAGGTTGCCAGCAAAAGAGCAATTGAGGTTTTTCATGACGCGCATCGCCACGGCAGCTTTGATGGTTCTGGCCCTGACGGGTGTCGCATACGCGCAAGCCGTCGAAACCAAGCAATACGATGACGGCGGCGTCTACGAAGGCGCGTTCCTGAACGGCAAACAGCACGGTCAGGGCACCTACAGGTTGCCAAACGGCTATGAATATTCCGGCGAATGGGTCCAGGGCGAGATTTCTGGCAGCGGCCGCGCCGTTTTCCCCAACGGCTCGATCTACGAGGGCACATTTGCCGCAGGCAAACCTGATGGCACGGGCCGCATCGCTTTTGCCGATGGTGGGACCTACGAGGGCGACTGGTTGGCCGGTAACATGACCGGACGCGGCATTGCGACCTACGCCAACGGCGTCGTCTACGAAGGCGAATTTCGCAACGCGATGCATCATGGCACCGGGACGATGCGGAACCCCGACGGCTATGTCTACACGGGCAACTGGATCAATGGCGTCAAAGAGGGCGAAGGCACCATAACCTACGCGGACGGCGCGACCTACACAGGCACGCTCAAGGCCGGGACCCGTGACGGGGTCGGCACACTGACCCTGCCCGATGGGCTGACCTATAGCGGGACCTGGGTGGATGGCCAGATCGAGGGTGAGGGCACGCTAACACAGGCCAATGGCGACACCTACACCGGCACATTGGTTGCAGGACGCCGCAACGGCCAGGGCCGGGTCGTCTATGCCAATGGCGACACCTACGAGGGCGGCTTTGTCGACGACAAACGCCACGGCACCGGCACCTTTATCGCAACAGACGGCTATCGCTATACTGGCGACTGGGTCGCGGGTCAGATCCAGGGCGAGGGCGAAGTCGTCTATCCTGACGGGGCCATCTACACAGGCAGCTTTGCCGCCGATCTGGCGGACGGCACAGGCCGTATCGTCTACGCCGATGGATCATCCTACGAAGGCGAATGGTCCAATGGTGTGATTGATGGCCGTGGTACAGCGACTTATGCCAACGGCATGATCTACGAAGGCACGTTCAGCAACGCCAAGAACGATGGCCAGGGGACGATGACCTACCCCGATGGCTACGTCTATACGGGCGGCTGGTCTGACGGTCAGCGTGACGGGACCGGCACCGCCACCTACGCGGACGGCACCGTCTACGAAGGCAGTTTCAAGGCCGGTCAGCGCCACGGCACGGGCACGATCACCCTGCCAGATGGGTTCACCTACACGGGCGATTGGTCAGAAGGCGAGATGTCGGGCACGGGTGTCGCCACGTATGCCAACGGCGATATCTACGAGGGCAGCTTTGTCCGGGGCCGCCGCGAGGGGCCGGGCGTGATGCGTTACGCCAGTGGCCAGGAAACATCCGGCGAATGGGCGGACGGTGCGATCCTGATGCCCGACAATGCGCAAACCGAGACCGTGCCTGCCGAACCGGACGCCTCACCTGCCCCGGTCGATCCAGTCGAGTAACCCTGACTGATGCTGCCGATCACAACCAAAAGGCTGATCCTGCGGCGGATGACACCGCAAGACATACCGGCGCTTCAGCGTATCGGTGGCGATCCGCGCGTCGCACCCAATCTGTTTTCCGTTACATCGCCCTGGCCTGCGGAGGCGGTGGAACACTGGATCGAAACAAGTCAATTTGCCGATCGGCTAGGCTTTCGCCTCGGCATTGCGCTGCGTGAAAGACCTGACGAACTGATCGGCACGGTCGGTATCGGTGGCGCACCTGTTTCGGTTAGTTATTTCGTCGACCTCGCCCGCAATGATCAGGGATTTGCCACAGAAGCGGCAGGCGCGCTGCTGGAATTCTGCCGCAACACATTTCAGCTTCGCACGGTCACGGCTGACTATTATTGCGACAACCCTGCATCCGGGCGCGTTTTGGAAAAACTGGGATTTGTCCACGTGGGGCAGGACGTTGGCACATCGCCTGCACGGGCGGGTCCGGCCCCGATCACCCTGATGCGATTGGACTTGCCCTGATCCGCTGGTTGCACTGGCGGGCCTGCGATCCCATGTTGGATGGGCACACATCAGACGGCAGAACCAATGCAGTATTCCATCCTCGACCTTGCAACCGTGATCGAAGGCCAGACCCCGATACAGGCTATCGCGAACACAGTCGCCCTCGCGCGATTGGCAGACTGCAGCGGTTACAACCGTTATTGGCTGGCAGAGCATCACAACATGGCCGGGATCGCCTCTGCCGCGACGTCGGTTCTGATCGGGCATGTGGCAGGCCAGACCGACCGCATCCGTGTGGGCGCAGGCGGCGTCATGCTGCCGAACCATGCGCCGCTTGCCATCGCGGAGCAATTCGGCACGCTGGACGCGCTCTACCCCGGTCGCATCGATCTGGGATTGGGCCGTGCCCCCGGCGGCGATCACGCCGTGATGCGGGCCATGCGGGCCGGTCAACGCGGCGACAGTTTCCCTCAGGACGTGGTTGAACTGCTGGGATACCTGGGTGATGCCGATCCAACGGCACCCGTGCAGGCACATCCCGGACAGGGCAGCCACGTGCCCGTCTGGATGCTGGGATCGTCACTGTTCGGCGCGCAACTCGCAGCGCATCTAGGCTTGCCCTATGCCTTTGCAAGCCACTTTGCACCTGATGCACTGGAGGATGCGATTGCAACCTATCGTGCGTCTTTCCGTCCGTCGCAATATCTTGACCGGCCCTATTTCATGATGGCCGTCAACGTCTTTGCCGCCGATACGGATGCGCAGGCAGCCTACCTGCGCACCTCGCAGCAGCAGGCGTTCGCACGCCTGCGCAGTGGCAATCCGGGCAAACTGCCGCCGCCCGTGCGCGATATCGACGCCACCATCGGCGCAGGTCTGCATCAGGGCGTTGACCAAGCCCTGCGCATCAGCGCGGTGGGGTCGCAGATGACCGTCCGCCGCCAGCTGTCCGACATGATCGACCGCTATGCCCCCGACGAGGTTCTTTTGACTGGTCAGATGTTCGATCAGGACGAACGGCAAACATCCTTCACCCTCGCGGCAGAGGTCCTCTCGGACCTTCCGCTCGCCGCCTAGTAGCCGGCTGCCCTGTCAACCAGGTTCAAGGGCGGATCTCCGGCCTCGACCCGACGGACGTTCTCGGCAATCACCTGTGACGCAGAGGCCGCGCGCGTGGTCGAGGCGATATGCGGCGTCACGACGACCGTCGGATGCGCCCAATAAGGATGATCTGCCGGCAATGGTTCGGTGCGAAATGTGTCCAGCGTCGCCCCTGCAACATGTCCGCTGGTCAGCGCGGCGATCAGCGCATCATCATCGATCAACCCACCACGGCCGGGGTTCAGCACGTAGGCCCCTGGGGCCAGCAGCGCCAGCCGCGCCGCATCCAGCGTATTTTCGGTCTTTGGCGTCAACGGCAACAACAGGATGACGATTTCGGCGCCATCCAATGCCCGGCTCAGGCCATCATCACCCGACAGACAGCGCAATCCCGCGATCTGTTTCGGACTGCGCGACCATCCGGTGACGGCAAACCCCATTTGCGCCAGTGCGGACCCGCAGGCAGCGCCCAGCGCACCCAGGCCCAGCACTGTCACGGATCGGTCCTGTGCCAGGGGGGGATAGACCGTATTGCGCCAGACACCGTCCTGGCCGGCAATATGCGCATCCATTCCCAAATGATGGCGCAGCGTATGTCCCACCACCCATTCCACCATGCCTTGGGTCAATGCAGGATCCACCATCCGCGCCAGCGGCTGGGTCAGCGTCTTGTTTCCAACAATCGTTTCGACACCAGCCCACAACCCCATGACCAGCCGGGTCCGCGCGTATGGCGTGAAATCCTTGACTGGGCCGTTGGGCGCAAAAACGATATAATCCACATCCTCTGGCGCATGTTCGCGTGACAACGAAACCGTCAACCCGGCCTGCGCAAAGGCATCCTGCAAGGGTGCAGCATATTCATCCCACAGCGCGGGACGTGCGGAAAACAACACATTGATCATCGTGGCTTGTGCACATGCGCAGATTGCACAAGGCCGAAGGCCACCAGCAGCACCAGCATCGCGGACCCACCATAGCTGACCAGGGGCAGCGGCACGCCAACCACGGGTGCCATGCCTGTCACCATCGCCATATTGACCGCGAAAAACAAAAAGAACGACATGGCGATCCCCATCGTCAGCAATGCGGCAAACCGGTCCTTGTTGGTCATCGCAGAGGCAAGACAGAACAGGATGATCAGCATATACAGACCCAACAGGCCAACGGCACCGATGAAACCGAATTCTTCGGCCAGGGTGGTAAAGATGAAATCGGTATGCTTTTCAGGCAGGAAATCCAGACTGCTCTGCGTGCCTTGCATGAAACCGCGTCCCGTCATGCCACCCGATCCCAGTGCGATCTTGGCCTGCGTGATATGATACCCCGCACCCAGCGGATCGTTCGACGGATCAAGAAACGTGTCGATCCGGCGGAACTGATAGTCCTTCAACAACTGCCAGTCCGTGCCGCGCGACTGAAAAACCGCAAAGATCGTGGCGACACCCGCACCAAAGACCGTCGCGAAATAGGCCCAATGCACCCCTGCAATGAACATGACTGTCGCCCCTCCCAGCAAGAGCAGCAGCGCAGTCCCCAGATCAGGCTGGCCCAGGACCAGTGCCGTGGGAAACAGGATCAGTCCGACGGGCAACGCAACCCATAGGGGATGCGATGTCTTGTGCGTCGGCAGCCAGTCATAATAGGCGGCCAGAAACATCACGAGCGTGATTTTCGTCAGCTCCGATGGTTGCAGACGCATAAACCCCAGATCAATCCAGCGCTGCGCCCCCATGCCCACGGTGCCGAAAAACTCGACCGCCAACAGCAGCATGATGGAGAAGCCATAGGCCAGACCAGCCATGTTGCGCCAGAACCAGATCGGCACCATGCCGACGCCGATCATCAGCACCATGCCCAGCGCAAAGCGTTTGACCTGCGGTTCCATCCACGGGGTCGCTGATCCGCCAGCGACGGAATACAGCATCACGAAACCCGCTGCACTGACTGCGAAAATTAGGGCGATGATCGGCCAGTTCAGATAGATCAGCTTGCGAAATCCGGTCGGTACGTATTGCGCGTTGTTTGACAGGTAACTCATGCGGGTGCACTGCCTTGGTGGACGGTCGCGATCCGTTCCTCGATCCGCTTTTGCTGGTCCGCGATCCGCGCGCGATCAACGCTTGGATAGGCTTCCAACGGTGGAGGACCGTCATACAAAGCCTGCAGCAGGATATCACGGGCAATCGGTGCAGCAGCGGTTGATCCGCCGCCACCATGCTCGACCACGACCGAAATCGCGAATTTCGGATTTTCGACAGGCGCGTAGCTGACAAACAGCGCATGGTCGCGCCGTTCCCACGGCAGATCCTCGTTGCGGGTCACGCCGCGCGCACGCTCTTCGGCGGTGATACGACGCACCTGCGACGTGCCCGTCTTGCCAGCCATGGCCATGCCATCTGCGACGATCGCAGAGCGGTGCGCGGTGCCACGTGTATGGTTCACGACCGCATCCATCGACTGCCGTGTCCGGCGTAGCCAGTTTTCGTTGATCGGCAAGGGATCACCGATGCCAGAGGGTTGTTCCACACCGTCGATAGACTTGATCAGTCGCGGCGTGACCATGCGCCCCGTCGAAAGGCGCGCGGTCATCACAGCCAATTGCATCGGCGAGGCCAGAACATAGCCCTGCCCGATCGACGCGTTGACAGTGTCACCGATGCGCCAGCTTTCACCGCGCACATCCTGTTTCCACGCACGATCAGGGGCCAGCCCCTCTGCCACGGCGGACAGCGGCAGGTCATGCCGGACACCCAGTCCCAGCAGCCGGGCCATTTCCGCAATCTTGTCGATGCCAACCCTCTGACTGACCTCATAATAATAGCAGTCACACGATTGCTTGAGGCTTTCGTGGAAATTGATGTTGCCGTGGCCGGCCCGTTTCCAACAGTGGAAACGCGTGCCCGACACGTTCGTGTACCCAGGGCAGTAAACGGTTTCCTCCGGACCGATCACACCAGCCTCGAGGGCCGCGAGCGCGGTCACCATCTTGAATGTCGATCCCGGCGGATAGGTGCCCTGGATCGCCTTTGCCGCAAGCGGACGATACTTGTTTTCGTTCAGGTCGGTCCAATCCTTGACCGAAATGCCACGCACGAACATGTTCGGATCGAATGACGGGGCCGAGGCAATGGCGCGCAGATCGCCTGTTTCCAGGTCGATCACGACGGCACCCGCGCTCTCGCCGTCCATCCGGGCCTGCGCATAGGATTGCAGACGCTCGTCAAGGCCCAACTGAATATCCTTGCCCGGTTCGCCTTCCTTGCGATCCAGCTCGCGCATGACGCGCCCCAGTGCGTTGACCTCGATCCGCTTGGTCCCGGCGCTGCCGCGCAGCATGGCTTCCATCTTGTTTTCGACGCCGGTCTTGCCGATCTGGAATTTCGGGATCTGCAACAAGGGGTCCTTGTCGTCGATCCGGCTCAGGTCATAGTCGCTGACAGGCCCCACATAGCCTACGACATGACCGACATCGCCGCCGTATGGATAGTGCCGCGACAAACCCACCTCGGCAGTGATGCCGGACAACGCAGGCGCATTCACGTTGATTGCCGCGACATCCTCCCAAGCCAACCGGTCGGCGATGATCACGGGAACGAACGGCGATCTGCGATACATTTCCTCCTTGGCACGGGCGATCACATCGGGGTCCAGATCGACAATCTGCGTCAGACGGTTCAGCACTTCGTCAACGTCGCCTGCCTCTTCGCGGACCATGACGACACGATAATTCTGTTCGTTTTCGGCCAAGGGGATTCCGTTGCGGTCGAAAATCAACCCGCGCGCCGGTGGCAGCAGACGAATGTTGATCCGGTTTTCCTCGGCCAGCAGGCGAAACTGATCCGCCTGTTCCACCTGCATGGACTGCAACCGCCAGCCCAACCCACCCGCAATACCCAATTGCGCGGCCCCGACGATCAGCGCGCGACGGCTGACGGTGCGACTGCTCATTTCGTTGTCCTTTGGGCCTTTTTTCATAGCTTGTGTCCAAAACTGTCTGTCTGCCCCGGTGCCGGACGGGTGATGCCGAAAATGAGTTGCGCCACCAGGACCACCACCGGATAGGCCACGATCGTCATGACCATCTGGATCAATGTCAGCGCAAGCGGTGCCTGCGGCACGACAGTGATCGCGAGGATCAACCGATAGCCCAGGGTGATCGCAACTATGCCAAGTGATATCGTACCCCATTCCAACAACAAAGGCACGTTGCGCAGCCCACGCGATTGTGCGCGCAACATTTCGCTGAGGATGCACACCAGCGCCGCCCACAGCCCCGGCGGTCGCTGAAACAACAGGTCCGCCAGCAGAAATACCACCATGATCAACCCGAACGGCAGGTAATCGGGGCGCCGGGCGGCATAGGCCAACGTCACCAACAGCAAGAAATCAGGCCCGGTAAAGCTGACCGGAATCGCATTCAGCGGCATCAGCTGGACGAAAAATATCATGGCCACGAGCCCGACATATTTGAATCGGCCCGCCCAGATGCGCGATGTCGGTGTTTCAGCCATCCGTTGCCTGCGCGCTTGCCGGCAGGATCGGGCCAAAGCGTGCAGGCTCTGTCGCCAGAAGACCGCCGGGATCAGTGATGGCCTCGTGGGGTCGCGCGCGCAGGATACGCAGGAATTCCAGCCTCTCGAAATCGGCCGACAGCCGCACGCGCAGCCGCCGGTCGCTGCCCAAGGCGACCTGACCGACCAGCAGATCGGCAGGGAACACGCCGCCATCGCCGGAACTGACCACCCGGTCACCGGGCCGCACCGCATCCGGGTTTTCCAGAAATTCGATCGGCGGGTTCAGCGTGTTGTCACCTGCTAGGATCGCCTTTTGTCCGGATGGTTGGATTGTCACCGGGATGCGGCTGGAGGTGTCGGTCAGCAAAATGACGCGACTGGTCTGATCCGCCATACCACTGATCCGCCCAACCAGACCGATACCGTCCATTGCAGGCCAGCCGTCCTCGATCCCATCACGCTTGCCGACATTCAGCAGAACAGACTGACGAAACGGGGATCCGCTGTCGGTCATGACAACGCCGGTAATATACGTCAGCTGCGGATCGAGCTGGACATTGTTCAGTTCCAGCAGGCGCGCGTTTTCCTGTTCCAGCTGAAGCGCGGCCTCTTTCCAGGCCTTCATCTGCTGCAACTCGCGGCGCAGGTCGCTGTTCTGCTCAGACAGGGCCTGATAGCTGCGAAAATCGTTCACCAGACCGATGACACCGGTCACCGGTGCCATCGCCCAGTCGAAATTCGGCACGACCCGGTCGATCACCGCGAGCCTGAACCGTTCAACCCGCGGACTGTCGATCCGCCAGACCAGAAACACGGCAAGCAACGCGACGATACCCACCGCAACCAACAGGCGACGAAGCGGGGTCGTGAAATCCTCAGAGTTCCGGTCGCGGGCCAAACACAGCTCCCGTCAGGTCAGATCAGCTATCGTAGTCTATCACATGCCGAAGCTGTTTTTCATACTCAAGCGCCTTGCCGGTCCCCAAGGCCACACAATTCAGTGACTCGTCAGCGACGGAAATCGCAAGGCCCGTCTGTTCACGCAGCGCCAGGTCCAATTGCCCCAGCAGCGCGCCGCCACCCGTCAGCATGACGCCGCGATCAACGATGTCGGCGGCAAGATCAGGCGGCGTTGCCTCGAGTGCGGTCATCACCGCCTCACAAATTTGCTGCACCGGTTCGGCCAGTGCTTCGGCGACCTGGGCCTGCGAAATTTCTGTCTCTTTCGGCACGCCATTCAACAGGTCGCGGCCACGGATGTGCATGGAGCTTCCACGACCGTCATCGGGCATCCTTGCGGTGCCGATCGAGGTCTTGATGCGCTCGGCTGTGGATTCACCGATCAACAGGTTATGCTGGCGGCGCAGATAGTTGATGATCGCCTCGTCCATGCGGTCGCCGCCCACGCGCACGGACCGCGCGTAAACGATGTCACCCAGGCTCAGCACGGCAACCTCGGTGGTGCCGCCACCGATATCCACGACCATGTTGCCGGTCGGGTCAGTGATCGGCATGCCCGCGCCGATGGCAGCCGCAATGGGTTCCGCGATCAGACCCGCACGACGCGCACCGGCGGACAGGACTGACTGGCGGATCGCGCGTTTTTCGACCGGTGTCGCACCGTGGGGGACGCAGACGATGATCTTTGGCTTGGAGAACGTCGACCGCTTGGCCACCTTGCGGATGAAATACTTGATCATCTCTTCCGCGGTGTCGAAATCCGCGATCACGCCATCACGCATCGGCCGGATGGCTTCGATGCTGCCGGGCGTCCGGCCCAGCATCAATTTCGCATCTTCGCCGACGGCCAGCACTTTTTTCACGCCGTCCTTAACGTGATAGGCAACCACGGACGGTTCGGACAAGACGATCCCACGACCCTTGACATAGATCAGCGTATTTGCCGTCCCGAGGTCGATGGCGATGTCGGACGAAAACAGATTGTGCCAAATTGCCATGCGAAGGCCTTCCCCAAAAATCATGCGCGCTGGGATGATCGCCGCTCAGGCCCGCAATCCAGCTCTAGGCCTTATAGGGGGGCGGTTCAGCGGTTGAAAGCCCTCGTGACAAGCCACTTGGCGCGATCTCGCCACCTGTACAAATGCGATAATTCTGGCGTCAGGATGAACCATAATCTGGCAAAACTTGCACTTTTGGAACATTTGTCTTGGCAGGTGACGACAGCGATCTGGAGCGGGCGCGCGCGAAAGCAGTCGAATCGTTTGCGGCCGGCCCACCACATCGTAGCGGACCGGCCGTGCCTTATGCGCCTGCGTCTTTGTAGCTGACGCCTTTGGTGTCATAATCGACGCCGGTTTGTTCGCGACGCACGATCAGCCGGTTCAGCGCGTTGACATAGGCCTTTGCACTCGCCACCACCGTGTCCGTGTCTGCCGACTGCCCGGTCGCGATGCGTCCGTCCTCTTCGAGGCGAACCGAAACGGTCGCCTGCGCATCAGTGCCTTCGGTGACGGCATTCACCTGGTACAATTGCAGCCGCCCACCGTGCGGGAACAATGATTTCACCGCGTTGAATGCCGCGTCGACCGGGCCATCACCACGCGTCGTCACCTCTTTGGACGCACCGCCAATCAGCATTTTCATCTGTGCTTCTGCCGGTCCGCCGGTACCGCAGACAACCCGCAGGTCGGTTAACTTCAGATGGTCTTCGGCCCCTTCGTTGATCCGCATCAACGCAATCAGGTCGTCGTCGAACACTTCCTTTTTGCGGTCGGCCAATTCCTTGAACCTGACGAAAACGTCCTTGAGCTGGTTGTCACCTACTTCATAACCCAGCTCGTCCAGCTTGGCGCGCAGGGCGGCGCGACCGGAATGTTTGCCCAGCGGCAAGGACGTGCCGGACAAACCCACATCCTCGGGGCGCATCACCTCGAAGGTTTCGCGGTTTTTCAGCATGCCGTCCTGATGGATCCCGGATTCATGGGCAAAGGCGTTCTTGCCGACGATCGCCTTGTTGAACTGCACGGGAAAGCCAGAGACCGTCGCCACACGACGCGAGATGGCCATGATCTTGCGGGTGTCGATCCGCGTCTCATAGGGGATGATGTCCTGGCGGACCTTCATCGCCATGACCACCTCTTCGAGGGCTGTATTGCCTGCACGTTCGCCCAGACCGTTGATCGTGCATTCGATCTGGCGCGCGCCGCCTGCTACGGCAGCCAGCGAATTGGCCGTCGCCAGCCCCAGGTCGTTGTGGCAATGCGTGGCAAAGATCACCTCGTCCGCACCATCGACCTCGGCAATCAGCCGGCGGATCAGGTCGGCAGATTCAACCGGCGCCGTATATCCGACGGTATCAGGGATGTTGATCGTTGTTGCCCCTGCCTTGATCGCGATGTCGACCGTGCGCTTGAGGAATTCCCATTCGGTGCGGGTGGCATCCATCGACGACCATTGCACGTTGTCACACAGGTTGCGGGCATGTGTCACGCAGTCGTGGATGCGTTCGGCCATCTGGTCCATGTCCAGATTCGGGATCGCCCGGTGCAGTGGCGAGGTGCCGATGAACGTGTGGATGCGCGGGCGCGCCGCATGTTTGACGGCCTCCCAGCAGCGGTCGATATCCTTGAAATTGGCACGGCTGAGGCCGCAGATCACGCTGTTCTTAGACAGGCGCGCGATATCTGAAACGGCGGCGAAGTCGCCCTCTGATGCGATGGGAAAGCCAGCCTCGATGATATCGACGCCCATGTCATCGAGCATGGCGGCAATTTCAAGTTTCTCGCTGTGGGTCATCGTGGCACCGGGGGATTGTTCCCCGTCGCGCAAGGTGGTGTCGAAAATGTAAACGCGGTCGGTCATTGGTCTGGTCCTGAACGGCTATCTGTTGGGGATGGTCGGCGCTGGCACTGTCCGAGCGGTCGCGCCGACAGGCACGCTCAGACGTGGTTCAGGCGTAGGGCACGCAGGGTCAGACCCGAAAGGGTCGCCAAAAACATATGATCTCGTGCGCTCATGCGTCGCACTATAGCGGCTGTGTCCCGCTTGAAAAGGGCGTTTTGCCACTGGGGGCCTTGCCCCCGGCCCTTCGGGCCTCCCCCGCGGATATTTTTGACCAGAAGAAGAATGGATTGCCGCGCGCGGTGATCTAGGTCTGCCATCATGAAAAAGACATTGATTATCACAGGTGCAGCATCTGGCATCGGGCGGGGGGTCGCGCAGGACTACGCCGGTCGCGGCTGGCGGGTCTTTGGGTTGGATGTTGATCCCATAGCTATTGACGGTGTGACCGGCATCGTCTGCGACGTTGGCGACGAGGATCAGGTCGCGGCCGCCTTTGCGCAGATTGATGGCTGCGATTTGCTGGTCAACAACGCAGGCGTTGCCGATCCGCACCGCGGTCCGTTCGAGGATCTGACGCTTGCCGATTGGCGGCGCGTGACCGACAGCCATCTGACCGGTGCCTTTCTGGTCACACGTGCAGCCGTGCCACTGCTGCGCGCGCGCAAGGGGGCGATCGTCAACATGACATCGACCCGTGCGCAAATGTCGGAACCACATTCCGAAGCCTATGCCGCATCCAAGGGTGGGCTGTCGGCGCTGACCCATGCGCTGGCGATTTCGCTTGGTCCGGACATTCGCGTGAACGCCATTGCGCCCGGCTGGATCGTGACCAAAGGCTGGGACGATCTGCGTAATGTGGATCACGATCAGCATCCCGTCGGCCGTGCAGGCCGGGTCGAGGACATCACGCAAACCGTCCGCTGGCTACAGAATTCGGGATTTGTGACCGGTCAGGTCGTGACCGTTGACGGTGGCATGACACGAAAGATGATCTATGCCGAATAATGCCCTGGTGATCGGTGCCTCCGGCGGCATCGGACAAGCTGTGACTGACGCCCTGCGCGCGCGCGGCGATACGGTCACGACCCTGTCGCGCAGCGCGGACGGGTTCGACGTGACCGACGCCGCATCCGTCGCCCGGCATCTGGACGCGCTTGATGGTCCATTCGACCTGGTGTTCGTGGCCGTCGGTGTTCTGGGCACACCGGAAAAGTCCCTTGGTGCCATCGAGGCCGACGCCATGGCCCGGGTCATGGCCGTGAATGCCATCGGTCCAGCGCTGATCTTGCGACACCTCGGCCGGTTGCTGCCCCGCCGCGCCCCGTCGGTCTGTGCAGTCCTGTCGGCACGCGTCGGATCAATCGGCGACAACGGGATCGGCGGTTGGTATTCCTACCGGGCATCCAAGGCCGCGCTGAACCAGATCGTGCACGGGGCAGCGATCGAACTTGGCCGTTCGCACAAACAATCCAGCGTCGTGGCCCTGCATCCCGGCACGGTCGAGACACCTTTTACCGCCGATTATGCGGGCCACCACAAAACAGTACCGGCGTCCCAGGCTGCTGCAAATCTGCTGGGCGTGATCGACGGTCTTGGTCCTGATCAGTCGGGCCAATTCTTTGATTATGCCGGAAAGACCATCCCATGGTAGATCTCGTTCTCGTGCTGGGTGACCAGCTGTCACCGGAACTCTCTGCGCTGCAAAAGGCCAGCAAATCGACTGACATCGTCGTCATGGCCGAGGTCGCGGACGAGGCAAGCTATGTGGCGCATCACCCCAAGAAGATCGCGTTCCTCTTTGCGTCGATGCGCAAATTCGCGGCACAGTTGCGCGCGGATGGATGGACCGTCGACTATACCCGACTGGGCGAAAGATCCGATTCCATCTGCGGTGTCCTGATGCGCGCGGCCGAGGAATACGACGCAAACCGGGTGCTGGCGACAGAACCCGGTGAGTGGCGGCTGATCGAGGCGTTGCGTCACTGCCCAGTGACCGTCGAACAATTGCCCGACGACCGTTTCATCGCCTCGCACAAAGAATTTGAAGGCTGGGCCGAGGGGCGCAAGGCGCTGCGGATGGAGTATTTCTACCGCGAGATGCGCCGCAAGACCGGCCTGATGATGGACGGCGACACCCCCGCCGGTGGCCAGTGGAACTATGACGAGGACAACCGCAAGCCGCCGCCAGAGGGGATCGATTTTGCGGGACCAATGCGGTTCACCCCGGACGAGACCGTCGAAGAGGTGCTGCAACTGGTCGAACGCCGTTTCGGCAATTCATTCGGCGATCTGCGACCGTTCTGGTTTGCCACCGATCGCGGTCAGGCCCGTCAGCACCTGGCACATTGGGTGAAAAAGGGCCTGCCCGATTTCGGCACCTATCAGGATGCCATGATGGACGACGAAAGGTTCATGTATCATTCCATCGTTGGCCTTTATATCAACGCAGGTCTGCTAAACCCAATGGAGGTTTGCGAGGCGGTCGAAAAAGCGTGGCAGGACGGCGATGTGCCGATCAATGCGGCCGAAGGTTTCATCCGCCAGATCATCGGCTGGCGCGAATACATCCGCGGGATCTATTTTCGAGAGGGCCCGGATTACATCCATCGCAATGGGCTGAACCACAGCCGTGATCTTCCCGGTTTGTACTGGGGCGATGCGACCGACATGCGTTGCATGTCCCGCGCCATCGAGCAGACCAAGGAAGAGGCCTATGCCCACCATATCCAGCGCCTGATGGTGACCGGCAATTTCGCCCTGCTGGCCGGGATCGATCCGTTTCAGGTCCATGAATGGTATCTGCGCGTTTACGCCGACGCTTACGAATGGGTCGAGGCACCGAACGTCATCGGCATGAGCCAATTCGCGGACGGCGGGATCATCGCCAGCAAACCCTACGTGAGTTCGGGCAATTATATCCACAAGATGTCGGACTACTGCGGGTCTTGCGCCTATTCAGTGACCAAGAAAACCGGCAAGGGCGCCTGCCCGTTCAACCTGCTGTATTGGCATTTCATGGACCGTCACAGCGAAAAATTCGCGTCCAACAACAGGATCGGACGTATCTACGGCACATGGGACCGGATGGACGACGCGAAAAAGGAAACGATCCTGTCAGAGGCGCAGGCTTTCCTCGACCGGATGGACGCAGGAGAAACCGTCTAGCGCAGTTTCGGCGGCTTGTTCGGATCGGCACCGGGGGCCATCGGGACATCTGGTGTGACGCGCTGAATTTTCGGCAGGTCGAACCGCAGGCCCACACGTTCCAGCCGGCGGGCCATTTCCTCGTCTGCACCGATGAACACGACGTCCATCGTGCCTGCGTCGATGCCGGAAAATGTCAGTGCCTCGCCTGCCGCATGGGCCAGCGCACCATGGGCGCTGTCATCGGCACCGACAAACCCCAGAACGTGTCCCTTACCACCGTCCTCGTATTCGGCGGCAACAAGGTAGGCCGTTTCGGCCAGTCCCGCTGTCTTTGACAGTTTGCGGTCCAATGCGTCCAGCACCGCCTCTGGCAGTGATTTTGGCGGCGTGATCGCGACCAGGCGCGCCTGCGTCTGTTCAGGTGCGTGATCCAAGGTCGTTGCCAACCAGTCGACACCATCCGCCGGGATCAACATCGCCGAGGAGGCTACGCGCAGGTTCAAGGCAAGCCCACAGCCCTGCCCCGCCATCATCTGCACCAGGGCCCGCCCCGGCAGTCCGGCATAGGGTGCCACGCGCCCGGTAAAATCGGACAAACGGTCTTCGGTGTCGAAAATCAGTGCGAATGGCGCGCCTTCCATCTCGACCACGGTGGGTTTGACACTGTCGCCCTCGGGTTCCGCATCCAGCAATACATAGACATCCGCGTCGCACAGGTCTTCGTAGAACCGCAGGCGCAGTGCGTCGTTTTCCGGGGCCGCCTGCATCGCGGCGTGGGATTTATCCAGCGTCGTTTCGGTCATTCCAGCACCTCTTGCACGCGCGCCCGCAACACGGGCAGCAATTCGTCGGCAAACCACGGATTGCGGTTCAGCCATCCGGTATTGCGCCAGGACGGATGAGGCAAGGGAAAGACATGCGGCGCGTGGTCTCGCCAGCCCGCAACCCGCTGCGTGACCGGCATCTTATCGCCCAGGTGCCAGCCTTGGGCGTAGGCGCCGATCAGCAACGTCAGTGGCACCTGACCCAGCTGGGCAAGCGCCGCAGCACGCCACGTTGCTGCGCAAATGCGCGGTGGTGGCAGGTCAGAGCCTTTGGCGTCATACCCCGGAAAACAGAATGCCATCGGCACGATTGCGACCCGGTCGCGGTCATAAAACGCGTCGTTCTCGATCCCCATCCAATCCCGCAACCGGTCACCGGAACGGTCCCAAAACGGGGTCTGCGCCTCATGTACACGCGCACCCGGGGCCTGACTTGCGATCAGAATGCGCGGTTGGCCACGAAACCACACGACGGGGCGTGGGCTGTGTCGCGTTGCGGTCCGGGCAAAACGATCTGCGCAGATGCGGCAGTCCGAGATGTCTTTCTGGATACTCATGGACGGGATCTAGAACAGCCCCGCCCTTTGCACAGGGACCACGGTCCATCACGGTTTTGCAAAAAACCGCCTTTCGCCTGTCTTTGAACACAATTTCCGGTCATTAAGTGTAAAAGAGAGAACAATGTGACGCCGAATTAACTTTCGTCGCGCATCCACAGCGGGCAGCAAGCACGTCGAGAGCGGGCAAAAGATGTTGGAATTCAATGCGGTCAGCAAGTCCTTCTGGACCGGCACCCAGCGCAAGATCATCCTGGATCGGGCGTCGTTTCGCGTTGAACTGGGAAATTCGCTGGGAATCCTGGCACCCAACGGCACCGGCAAGACGACCTTGATCAACATGATGGCCGGTCTGGAAAAACCCGACGAAGGCACGATTACCCGCGGATGCCGCATATCGTTTCCGCTGGGTTTCATGGGCGGTGTCGTCAACCGGCATACCGCGCGCGAAAACGTGCGCTATATCGCCCGGCTCTACGGTCTGGATCCCGACTATATCGAGGCGTTCTGCCGCTGGCTGTGCGGGATCAAGGAATATTTCGACATGCCGGTCGGGACCTACAGTGCGGGGATGCGGGCGCGGCTGACATTTTCGCTGATGCTGGCGCTTGATTTCGATATCTACCTCATCGACGAAGGCATGCCGTCCACGACCGATATGGAATTCAATCGCAAGGCGGGTGAAATCCTGCGTGAACGGCTGGAAAAGACGACCGTGATCATCGTATCGCATCAGGCAGAGACACTTGAACGGTTCGCGCGTTCGGCCGCTGTATTGCGCGACGGCAGAATCCACATGTTCGACACACTTGAAGAGGCCAAGCAGCTTTATGACTACGAAGCCCACAGCTAAGAAATTTCGGGTGCGCAAACCGATGGTCGACGCGGGCGAGGCTGCACCAGCCGCAGCGGAACAATCCGCACCGCCGCAGCGCCCGGAACCCGTCCAGCAGCAGGCCACGGCCGCGCCGCAGCCCATGCCCGAACCTGCAAACAACAATGTCGACATCGACGCGATCCGCCGCGAGGGTCTGACAGGGCGTCAATTGCGCATGGCGCGCCGGGTCGCGCAAAAACAGGGGCTGGCCGTCACTTCCGACTTTGATGCGGTCCGCCAGCTGCGGCTTGCCGGGATTGACCCGTTCCAGCGTTCCACCGTGCTGGAACTGGTGGCACCAGATCAGCAAGGCGGTCAGCAATCAGGCGGTGCCAATCCGCAGACCGGCGGCCCACAGACCCTGGGCGCGATCAAACCGGTGCCGCAGGACCGGGTGCAGTTGCCGCAAACCCGAACGCATGGCAATCAACTGCCCTCGACCGAATTTGCCGACCCGATCACGCGTCGGAACGACGAAATCTCGCAGATACAGCGCGATATGGCCCGTCGCCGCCGACTCAAGGCGTTCCTGATGATGGTCAGGCTCAGCATCTTTGTGCTGCTGCCGACCATGATCGTGGGATATTATTACTATACGATCGCCACGCCGATGTATGCCACTGACTCTGAATTCGTCATTCAGCAGGCCGAACCAGCCAGCGCCGCTGGCGGTCTGGGGGGCATGTTCCA
The DNA here is from genome assembly GCF_900110705.1 of Loktanella sp. DSM 29012. Lineage (GTDB taxonomy): Bacteria > Pseudomonadota > Alphaproteobacteria > Rhodobacterales > Rhodobacteraceae > Loktanella > Loktanella gaetbuli. The sequence continues at coordinate 406,777 of NZ_FOEJ01000005.1, forward strand.
GGGTACTTCCATGGCGACCCAACAGGACAGCATCACGGTGCAATCCTACCTGCAGTCCCGGGCAGCGATGGTGCGTCTGGATGCCGACCACGACTTCAAGGCGCATTTCAGCCAGGACTGGATCGACCCGATTCAGCGCCTGCCCGAGGATGCCACGAACGAGGCCGCCTACGGCGTCTATCAGGACATGGTCAAGATCAGCTATGACCCGACCGAGGGCATCCTGCGGATGAAGGTCATCGCCGCCTCGCCCGAGGTCAGTCAGGAATTTTCCAACGCTTTGATCGGCTACGCCGAGGAGCAGGTCGACCAGTTGACCCAGCGCCTGCGCGAGGACCAGATGGCCGGTGCCCGCGATAGCTATGTCGCCGCAGAGGCCGCGCGCGCCAATGCCTTGCAGGCCTGGCTGCAAATCCAGGAAGACGTGCAGCAGATCGACCCGATCGGCGAAACCTCGGCCCGCACGCAACAGATTTCGGCCCTCGAATCCGAACGGCAACGCCTGACGCTTGCCTTGCAGGAACGGCTCGCGGTCCGCACCCCAAATCAGGCACAGGTCAACGCACTGGAAAGCCAGATCAGCAATATCGAAACGCTGATCGCCGATTTGCGCCAACAGATGACAACAGCCAACGCCGAGGGGACAAGCCTTGCTGCGCGCAATACGGAACTGCGTCTGGCCGAGGAAAACTATACCTTTCAGACCGGTCTGGCCCAGCAGGCGCTGACGCAGATGGAAACCGCCAGGATCGAGGCAAACCGTCAGGTCCGCTATCTGTCGATGGGCGTCGAACCCGTCGCCCCGGACGAGGCCACCTACCCCAAGGCATTCGAGAATACGATCCTCGCGTTCTTGATCTTCTCGGGTATCTACCTGATGATCTCGATCACCGCCTCCATCCTTCGCGAACAGGTAACCAGCTGATGCATGATGTCACCATCGGAAACCTCACCGTTTCCAACGATCGCCCCCTGCTTGTCATCGCAGGGCCCTGCCAGCTGGAAAGTACTGATCACGCGCTGATGATTGCTGAACAGATGGCCGCGGCCTGCCATAAGGCCGGCGCACAGTTCATTTTCAAAGGCAGCTACGACAAGGCAAATCGCACCTCGCTATCGGGCAAGCGCGGCCTGGGCCTGGATGAGGGGCTGTCCGTGCTGCAAAAGGTCAAGGACACCATCGGCTGTCCTGTCCTGACGGACATCCACGGGGCAGATCAATGCGAGACTGTTGCGCAGGTCGTCGATGTGATGCAGATCCCCGCGTTCCTGTGCCGCCAGACCGACCTGTTGCTTGCAGCCGGCGAAACCGGTGCCGTCATCAACGTGAAAAAGGGACAGTTTCTGGCCCCTTGGGACATGCCGAACGTCGTGTCCAAGATCGAAAGCACGGGCAACAAACGGATCCTGCTGACCGAACGCGGCGCATCATTCGGATACAACACGCTTGTCGCCGACATGCGGTCGCTGCCGATCATGGCAAAAACCGGCTATCCGGTCGTGATGGACGCGACCCATTCCGTCCAGCAGCCCGGTGGTCAGGGCGGCAGCTCTGGCGGTCAGCGTGAATTTGCCCCGGTCATGGCCCGCGCAGCAGTCAGTCTGGGAATCGCTGCAGTGTTCATCGAAACTCACGAGGCACCCGACACGGCACCCTCTGACGGTCCAAACATGATTCCGTTGGACCAGATGCCGGCATTGGTCAGCAGCCTGATGGATTTCGACCGCCTGGCCAAGGCCAACCCGCTGCGCGTCTGATCGTTTGCAGATGTGTCGGTCCCTGCTACCTCTGCATCTGACACGGGGGGACCGATGCGCGCACTCATCCTGATCATTCTTTTGCTGTGGCCGGTCACGGCCGTGGCACAAGACAACGCAGCCCCCATCGCAACCGACACATCGGCGCGCGACGACACCGCGATCCGCGACCGGATCAGCGATATCATCGCGGTGCTTGGCGGCCATGAGAGTGTCGACGTCGCTGTCCAAGAGGGTGTCGTCACCCTGACGGGCGAGGTTCTGACCCCACAAGACCAGACAGCGCTGACGGAACTGGCGCAACGGATCGAAGGTGTCATCGCCGTGCGCAACAACACGGTCGAAACGACAGATCTTGATGCACGGCTGACGCCAGCACTCGAACGGTTCCGGACACGTGCCTTGCAACTGGTGTCCAGCCTGCCCCTGCTGGGGATCGCGTTGGTTGTGTTCGTCGTGATCCTCTGGGTCGGGCTGGCACTCGCGCGGTGGCAACGGCCATGGAAAAGGCTGGCCCCAAACGCATTCATTGCGCAGATCATGCAACAGATCATCCGACTGGCTTTTGTGGTGCTTGGTCTGGTCGTTGCGCTGGATATCCTGGGGGCCACCGCCCTGCTGGGCACGATCCTGGGCGCTGCCGGAATCATCGGTCTGGCCCTCGGTTTCGCGGTCAAGGACACGGTCGAGAATTTCATCGCGTCCATCATGCTGTCGATTCGCCAGCCATTCGCGCCCAATGACGTGGTCGAGATCAACGGCGATATCGGAACAGTCATCCGACTGACAAGCCGTGCCACGATCCTGCTGTCCCCTGATGGAAACCACATCCGTATCCCCAACGCGACCGTGTTCAGTTCGCGGGTGGTCAATTATACGCAAAACGCGGAACGCCGTTTCCTGTTTCCGATCAGCGTCAGCCGCGACTGCGACCTCGCCGCCGCACGGAACCTGATTGAGCGGACCGTGCAGGATTTGCCATTCGTTCTGGATCAACCCCGCGCCGCTGTCTGGATCGAAACCCTCGAGGCTGGCGGCGTGGTGATGCAGGTTGCCGGCTGGATTGATCAGCGTCAAAGCTCGCTGCCGCTGGCCCAAGGCGAGGCAATCCGACACGTAAAGCGCGCCTTGGAAGAGGACGGGTTTGAGATCCCCGACAATGTTCAACCGATCGCACTGACACGCGCAACGATCGATCCGCCCGCGCCCACCTCAAAGGAAAGCGCTGATATTGCAGAAGTATCTCCCGGTCAGGAAGAAGCGGTCAGCGATATGATCAAGGCCGAGCGCAACCGCGAGGACACACCCGATCTTTTGCGAGCCGACGGTCAAAAAGAATAGCAAAAATGCGCAAACCGGGGCTTGAACGCCCCGGCGGTTCATCGTATCCCACGCCTCGCTGATGGGGTGTAGCCAAGCGGTAAGGCATCGGTTTTTGGTACCGTGTATCGTAGGTTCGAATCCTACCACCCCAGCCAGCTCCTCTACATCGTTAGTCAGCTAGACCTCAGGCCAGCCCCGGAGCGCCTAATGCCCCGGTTAGTGCCTCGGGT
>NZ_FOEJ01000017.1 GCF_900110705.1 Loktanella sp. DSM 29012
GTGTGGCTTGTGAGAAGTGACAAAAAAAGAGAGCGTGAGGTGGTCCCCCGGCAGCCGAAACCACCGAGGATCATTGTTAGCGAGTACTAGCCACCGTAGTGGAATATCTTAATATTGCCCGATTGCATTATAGGACCGAAGGTAGCAAGGAGCGCCTGATCTACGTGACCCGACGCCTTCAGCTGCTTCGCAGGTGCCTACAGCATACATCCGTTGTAGGTCCTGAGGTGCGAGTTATGCGGACGGTGCTATCGTTCAGTAATGGCACAATGGAACAGTCGGAACTAGTCCTCGATAGTTTAATTGGTTGGAAGAAAGAATAGCCCCATACATGCACCCCAGAATGGAAATTATCATCCACTATGCTAAAATTTTTCTCCGCCTGTGGAGGGGTAATCCGATCCGAAGGGCTGGGTTTCTTACACTCGCAGGTGGACTCGCTATTTTAGTCGACCCGTGGTCTATCTTAAGGCTAGTCATTTATGATCTGACCGATCTTAACGATCAGAAGTCAGGGCTGCTTGAATACGCGATAGGAATTTTCCTGGTAATGGTCGGACTGACAATAATAATTGTCGAATACTGCAGGGCTAATCGGCCTCCGAACCAAGATCAGCTCATGTTGAATAAGTTTTTGAAAAAACTGCCGAGGGAAGTAGTTAATTTTATTCGCGACACTCAGTTTGCTAATGGGCTTCGCTTAGATCGCTTACAAGCAGTCACGGATTTAGCAGATAATTGGCGTGGCGCAGAGTATCACTTCCGCGACCCCGCACTGCAGAATGCATTTGAGGAGCTGTTGCGAGGAGCTCAGGGCCTTATGTCGATTGTTCGCCTCGAAATGCGGCCAATTGAGCTATATTCCGATTTTATGCTAATTCGCGATGGCCGCGACGGGAACGGGAGTGAGCGCCCACGTGAAATTATAGTATCGGAACTACATACCACATCCATCAGAATCTCAAAAGCCTACGACACCCTTATTTTGAGGGCGAAGGAGTTAAATCTCTCTCTAGAATACGTGAAATAGAGCTTTGCAGCATCAAACTCCGACGCATCTTTTTAGTATGATTTGGATAGATTTGATTTTTCTTGGCGGCTGACCGCAAACCGCTATGATATCGATCGGCCAAGTAAAATTGAGATAGATTGGAACGAGATAGGAAGGCGGAGCCAAAGAAGTGATCTTAGACCCCCGGCAGCCGAAGCCACCGAGGTGTAAGAAATCTGAAACGGCGGTTTAGCTGCCGTAGTGGAAAAGCTGGACCTCGCCGAGTTGCACTACCGGCTCCAACTCTGACAAATCAACGTAGGTCGAGGCCTTCACCAGATGCCTGTATTGTTCCTGCAACCAGTCGTTGTTCCAAACATGAAACTCAGGGTCGGATACTGTGCGGCACAGGGGTTCGCTGTAGGTGAAAGGTAACCCGTTTGGTATGGCAATGCGCTGTAGCCACAAATCCAAATGGCCAGTATGGGGGACGGATACGAACTTCGCCTGGATTTGGACGAGTAGTGCGCTGGCAACCTTCCGACTGACCCACGAAAACATCCTGCTCAAAACAGCCGCATAAATCGGATAAGTGCGTGGGTTACGGATTGCGATGTCTGTGAGGATTGCGACCATCGGAGCCACCGGTTCCTGCGCGCCTTTTTTCCGGATAATCTTCTTCTGGAACTCCATTAGAAAACGGATCACACTTCCTGAGTTAGGATGCTGAAGGGCAAGGTCGTAAATACCTAAAAGATCATCAATTAGCCGGGTAGACTGAAATCCTATTTTCACAGAGCAACGCTTGTCGTGCTTGATGGCCGCAGCAATAACTTCATCGGTGATCCCGGTTTTACCAGGGTTTAGTTTCAAGCCGAAGTCGCGAAGTACATTGCAAATTGTACGCGCAATCAGCTCGCAATCTTGCCGTGAGTGCGCAAAGACGCGGTAATCGTCACGATAGCGAATTATTTTAAACTCGGAGAGACCAGCACGGTTCAGATCCTGAGATATAAGCAAGTCCCCGTAGCCCAAGACCAGTTCAGCAAGTAGGTGGGAAAGGTTCGAGTCGTGCGGCAGTCCGTGGGTGCGGTTACCGTGCGCGCTTCGAACAAGGCTGCCGAGGGCGTTACCAAGAAGCTTTCTGCCTCCTCTTCGGTCGTTGCCTTCCTGGAGTTCCAAACCGTGTAGGGCAGGAGCAAATGCTCGCGTGCAGAGTGAGCCATAGCAGTCAGTGATGTCTGTCTTCAGCATGTAGTCGAATTGCAGACTCAGCTCTAAAGACGCAAGTTCGTGGCCTTCCCGCCACCTCAAAATTTGCGCTGCCTTATCAGAAACCGAAGAGTTGGAGACGAGTGGCAAACTGGTGCATTTAAATCTGCGATCCTGCCCGAAATCCGCGAAACGTTGTTGTATCAACGCCCAACTCTTTGGTTCGGTCAGACGGTGCACCAGCTCAACGTAAAGAAATGGGTGGATCAATTCTTGAGGTCGCCAAGCGAATTGACCATCCTTATTGTGGAGGATCGTATGATTGATCCCCTTGCAATTCTGTAGATTTTTGACTGTCAGGTCAGCCAAAGGCGTTTTGCTCAGTAGAGTAGATATGCGGGTTAGCATCGGGCCGAAATCGAAGTACCGGGGCAACTCAGCAGCGAAATAGCTTTCGGACTTGAGCAAGTAGGCCCTAGCGGCATCGGGGGGTAGTTCTAAAATTACGCTCGGTCGTTTATTACGAAAGTGGGCTTTCATATTCTTTCCTTTTTTCCACAGTTTAATATTGCGAGATGCAAAATTTAGTAGACTGCGAACTAATCGAAGTTCGGGTCTTCAATGTGTAGAAAGAAAAGAGCCAAAACCCATTCTTTAGACCGGCCAGAAAGGATAGGACCCCTCTTTTGTGCCTTAGTAAGAACGACGCAAGAGCCCGTCCTTTGCTTGATAACATCGAAGTAAGTCCGCTTGATCAGAAAAAAAGGGCAAACCAAAATTTAATCCCCCGGCAGCCGAAGCCGCCGAGGGTTTTTGTTAACGGGGCACTGCCCGGTTGATCACGTAGTCAGCCAGCCAGCTCCAATAGTCGTCAGCATCCTTGAAGCCCTGATCCTGAGCCGCGACGTCTTCTGCCTCAGCTTTTGTCGCCTCGGACTCAAACTGGCAAATCGCTGCCCGTTCCTCGAACTCTTCGATGTTGGGCAGCACCTTCATGCTGGTAGCCGTATCTGGTCGATGATCGACCGCTGCTGCTCGTCGCTGATCCCTGCTGAGTAAATCCCGTAGGTTAGCTGGTTTTCAGATCGGGCCGACTTATGGCCCACCAGCGATGCCGTGAAGTGCTCTGGTACGCCCGTTCGTTCGCACTGGGTGATGAACCACTTCCGGGTGGAATGGAAAACTAAACCAGGTCGGCTCAACTCCAACCGGTCCCGCAGCTTCGTAAACTGCTTGGTGACGAGATTGACGTTTAACTCAGGGAACAACTCGCCCTGTGCTGGCAGCAACGGCAGCAGGTCTTGTAGAACAGGATGCAGCGGAACCTGACGGGCCGACGCGTCAGTTTTCAGTTCCCGCACCGCGTTCGGACGGACCAAAGCGAACCAACCCAGATTACCCTTCCGCACGAGATCATCGCGTAGAAGACCAACCGCCTCACCAGATCGCATACCGGTGAGCAGGCAAAACAGCAGAGCATGATGGAGCTCCTTGTCCTCAGCTGCCAGCAGGCGGGCAACCTCAGCATCGGTCGGGACGGCATAGGGTGCAGGCCGAACCTTTCGCTCGAACCTCACAGTCCTGAAAGGGTTCTGGTCGATCTCCCCTTCGTACACCGCCCAGTCTAGGAAGTGTTTGACCTGTGACCATATCCGTTTCTGGGTCCTGACCGTAATGCCGTCGTTCCTCCTGCGCGAGAACTCGATCAACCGATCAAATCCCATCCGCCGGGTGGCTTCTGATTTGCCGATGACCCTTGAGAGATCGGGGATGGTGTCCAAAAAGAACCGTCCTTCATCCCGGCCCAGCTGAGACACTGGCACACCAGCGAATTTGCTAGCGAACAGCCCCACAGAATATCGAACCGACTTGTAGCCACCGGGACGTAGCTCTTGGGCCCGTTTCCTGAGGTAGGTTTTTGCGAGATCACCGACCTTTGCCGACGTTCGCTTGGTCCCCGTAAAGCCGGTAGTGCCGGAGGCTTCCAGAGAGGCCCGTAGGCGGGCAACGGTCTGCTTTGTGATCCCGTCCCAGCCAGCACCAAGTCCCTCAGCAGGCGATCCGCTCTGTGCCGTGGCCGTCATGACGTTGATACCACTACGGGCTTTGCTGACCTGCTCTTCGTAAATCGCGTTGACCTCCAGCGAACGCGCCTTCGCGACCTTTGGGTCACTGGTCTTTAGCGATCGTTTTAGAGCTTTGCTTCCCAAGACCAGAGCGACGTCTGCGGGGTAGTTACGGCGAAACATCCAGACCTGACCATGCAGGTAGGCATACTTGATGCGAATAGACATGCAGTCTACTTCCGAGGCAGTGCCTCAGTTGCTTTTAGCTATTGATTTGATTGGGTTTCAGTTGAGGGCTGGGATGTTCGACATCCTTGCCATCAAGCTTTGTGCAGACCTAGGATCAGGTCCAAGGGCGGCTCGCCGTAGCAGTCTTCAAGTGGGCCATCCAAAGAGTACCCGGTCACGCAGTCTTCAAAGACCTCGTGGATTTGGAAAAGGTGTTGGGGCCAGTCTTCACCGGCCTTGATGACCACGATGTCGCCTTCCTGATAGTCATCCATCGCAACGGACCATAAGCAAGAGTATGGCGATGACCGAAAACACTATGCTCCAAGGGTCGCAGCGGAGGGTGTTGGGTCTGCGATTCGGGATACGCAGAAATAGTTGATTAATGTAGTGCAGCATAAGCTGTCTCCTCTGTTTCTTTATTTAGATACAGAGGTTTGCTCGATTTATATGGTTCGTGAGGGCCTCCTAGGACATTGCTAAAGCTGGTGGTTCATCCAAGGTTGATGGAAGAATGGAAGCCTTCTGCGACGAAGAAGCGCGTACGGTATTCCTTCGCGTCTTATGCACGTCGTAGGACTGCAACGGACGGGAAGCCAACATTCGCTTCGCCACATAGGCAGGTTGCCGGATTAACGAAAGCGAATGATTACCCTTCGTTAGATCTTGTGTCTTCTACAGAATCTTGTAGTTTGTTCGTCAAGTAATGGGGTGATCATGAGAGCAATTGATCTGTACGCGGGAATCGGTGGCTGGAGCCTAGGACTTAAGCTGGCTGGTGTTGATGTAGTTGGCTCGTATGAATGGTGGCAGCCTGCCATAGACACGCATAATGGCAACCATGGCACAGAGTTGACGTCGATCAACATCCGCACGATGGATTTGGATAGCCTGCCAAGCGACATTGATCTCGTGGTGGGAAGTCCGCCATGCACTCAATTTTCTTACTCAAATCGCGGCGGAAGCGGAGACTTGGCTGATGGACAAGTTGACCTTGAGCGCTTCTTTGCCATTGTTGAGCGGCTGAAACCACGCTTTTGGGCGATGGAGAACGTACCCAGGGTAGCAAAGTACTTGGAAGCATGCTTCTCTGATTCAGAGTCGTCACTTTATAAGTATCGAGAACTTAAGCCAAACATTGGAGTTTTCGATTTTTCAGAATTCGGTTGTCCTCAGGCTCGGAAGAGATGCGTCGCGACCAACATTCCATTGGCGCAGATAAACCAGTTCAAGCCGTACTGCGCGAATTTGACGTTAGGAGACGTCACTAAGGCAATTGGATGCAAAGGACGGGTGGTTGATCCGGTCTGGGGCGTAGAGCTTTCTCAGCCTCAAGTAACTGAACGTGAGCAGGAAGAGTTGTTGGATGACGAAGAGCTCCGCCTCAATCGCGAATCCAAAGTCTTCCATCCAGTTTACAACAATATGTCGTTCCCTGACCGCCTAGATGTTCCTGCGCGTACAGTCACTGCAACGTGTACGCGAGTGTCGAGAGAGAGTATCGTCGTCGCCAGTGGAGCAGGCTACCGACGTTTGACGGTTCGAGAGCGGGCGACCTTACAAGGCTTCCCCATTACATATCAGTTTTTTGGTAAGTCCTTTTCCGAAAAGGTAAAAATGATTGGGAATGCGATCCCGCCAACGTTTAGCTACATATTGGCGTCATACGCCCTAGGGCGGACAGGGGCCGACTTCATCCCTCACACGGAGGCCGGCGCTGACCTTTGTCTTCCAGTCAAAAATGCTCTTGCTACTAAGGTAGATACAGCTGGGAAAACCTACCCCGAGAAGCGCCGATTTCGTGCAGCTATTCCTCACCTTCGCTTTAAGAGCGGTATGAGGTTTGAGTTCGCAAACGAGGTTGGTGAGGTTGATACCACGTGGTCGATGCGGTTTTATTCGGGAAATTCAAAGGATATTCGGACGCACTATTTAGACGAGAAACTAGGTTCTCAGCTAGAAAAATGTGTCGAACTTGAGGACGTTGCGGTACGGGCCACTGCAAGCAGCAATAGCATGGAAGAGCTGATAACTTCAGTTGATGGAGCTCTACTGCAACGGATTTGGACAAGGCGTAGGCAAGGAGAGGGCCCATATCATTGGGTTGATCTTTTAGGTGAAATTGCAAACGACGTTTATGATGACCTGCTCGCTGTTTTGACCGAAGTAGACGCGGAACGCATCGTGCTGGAGCTGGTAGGGCAGCGCGACAGCAACGGCAAATTCGTCAATGAAGCAAAGCTTAAGCGGCATGCGTATCGAATTATCGCTGGAGTAATTGTTGGTGTTTGGTTTAGCCGAAAAAATTCAGACAAGCAGCTTGCGCGTGCAGCCTAAGGGCCGACACCAATAACGACAAGCGGTACACCCGGTATGCCCCTGCCTTGCCTTAAAATATTGCTTAGGTCTTTCTCAAAAAATGTGGGGCCAGAGGACATTTCGCGCGACATGCTCTTCATTGGCAATATTTCGACGCCAACATCTATTTTTCCGGCAGCAAAGAAGGCCAGATGCTTCACGTAAAGATCGTGTGCGACGAAAGAGTACTTCCCAAATTGGACTTCAACAGCAACTCGGTCTTTGACAAAGTCGGTCTCATTGCTGGTCGATAACGCCTCGAACCCCGCATCTTCGATAATCCTCTTTTGCTCTATCGCGGGCAGGTTTTGGACGCTACGAGTTGTGCGTTCATCTTCGCAAACATAGTAGCTAAACTCCTCTTTTTTCCAAGGCGGTGAGCATTCTTCGAACCTATCCTTAAACTCTTTGTTCAATGCCGGAGGCGAGTAAAGCGTGGCACCGAATTTTTTCGCTTCTTTGGATTTCTTCGTCTTGCACGCAAGGCCATCAACCTTGGCAATGACGCTTTGGATTTCCACCCAAAGTGCGGGTCGGCGTGCCATCAGGTATTCTTCGCCGTTCAAATGCGAGTAAATCTTGTGAATTTTCATGAGCTAACAAGGGCTTCCTGCATATCAGTCTAGCGGAATCGACTCGACTCCCGCGGGCATTCAGTGATTATCGCGGCCAAACCTGATGGAAGCAACGATGTTACATGAACTGCAAAAGCAAGGCTACCAGGTCGAAGTCGTGTCACATGCCCGTGCAATTCTTGAGGTCGATTTTCCGGAGGTCGAAGCGGAACTGACCGACGTTCTCAAGGAATTCAAGATTCCCATAAAGGAGCTGATCGCTGGAGGTGGTGGTGAAGCGAAAGGCACGCAGAGACTAAGGAACGCCTTAGCCGAGAGGCAGTGGCCCAAATTTCACTTCCACGTGGAACGTAAGGTAAATGGAAAGCTCCTTGAGAGCCAATCTCATGAAATTGACCATGTTCGGGAGCTTCCCGCCGGTCGGATCGCTCTTGAAATTGAATGGAACAACAAGGACCCATTCTTCGATCGCGATCTTGAAAATTACAAACGATTGCATGCAGACGGCGCGATCTCGGTAGGGGTAATCATCACGCGCGGGACGTCACTTCATGAGAAGATGAGGGACATGGTCGGGAGGTTTTTGGACGAGAACCGAATTTTATCGCTCGATGACCTCACCCATTGGGGCTACGAACCGACTTCACGTCAAAAAGCTTCGATCAGTGGTTTGATTAACCGTGTTAAGGAGCCGCTCACTTTCCGTGAAGCATTTTGCCGTAAGTTTGTTGCGGACAAATTCGGGGAAGCGACGACGCACTGGCGCAAACTTGACGATAGAGTGCGTCGAGGCGTGGGGAATCCGTGTCCGTTACTCTTGATAGGCCTGCCGGATAGCATCGTTGAGTTTCCGTGAAGCATTCTTCGGATAAG
>NZ_FOEJ01000015.1 GCF_900110705.1 Loktanella sp. DSM 29012
TCTGTTCTTCCGTGAACCTTGATCGCTTCATCGTCCGTCTCCTTTACAAGGAACAGACTAACCCCAAATCGCGGACTTTTTAGGGGAGCAGGTCACGCGCCATATGGCTGACGGCAAAGGCAACACCGTCGCTTCCGGCCCAAAACGGTCATTCCGTAGTTAAGAATTTCGACGTGCCATTTTCCCTGAAGCCGACCTTTCTTCACGGCGCGCCATCTTGGAGAAATCTTTGGCGGCAGTATGATCAATACATAGCTGGCGTTGGTCGATCTGGCCAAAACCGTTCCGTGTCAGACCGGTGGCCGCATCAATATTGGATTTCTACTGCAAATCAAAAGCTGTCGCGATCCTCGCGTCATGGCCACATATAGATCGCGCGCGGAAAGCAGATCGGTGTCGATGATGACGGCGACATCCGCTTCCAGTCCTTTCAAAAGCAACGTACTACCAACAGCGCGTCTTGGAAGCGAGCGGCCAAGAACCCGCGATTGCTCACGCGCTTTGACGGCCATTTCGTAAAAATGATCTTCGTTGGGACAAGCATTGAAGGCTTGAATGCAGGCACGAAGGAGAGCGGGTCGTAAGTTCGTCACCCCTTGTTGCTTGTTAATTTCAACAAGTAAGGCCACTGCTGATGGAGGAGTAGGGGTGTTTACGAAATCTATGGCTGCGGCTTCAGTATCAGTTGGGGGTTTGCGCGCGTTGCCAGCCAACAACGTTTTCACACGCTGTTTGAGTTGCGGTGCACCAACGCCGGTAAGTGTGTTGGCAGCAAAATCGATTATGTCATCCACGGCATCGGCAGATCGAAAGTCAAAACTCTCCGAGAAACGAATGAAGTCCGTGAGATCAGCGTTTTCCACCACGACCGCGCCATGTGCTCGACTGGCAATTTGGCGATGGCGCTGAGGTCGGGTGCTGTCGCAGACAATCAGGACACTGCCGCCGTCATTTGGGGGTTTGACATTGGAGGCGGGCGTTAAACTTTGGATGTCATTCTCTCCTGCGATTTGGATCCATCGAACTTCCGGGGGAGCTTGCCGCAAGTCGATGGATGTTCCTGCGCGCAGCGCGTCGCGAACCCATAACAACCATCCTCCAAAGTTCTCCGTGCCAGCATTCTTCCAACGCCACGGCGTGTCCAGTTGGCCGATGGCCGGGAACCGCGTTTGGACATCATTTTGCCAATTCACCAAAACGTTGTTGCCCCATCCAAAAATGGCCTGCATGTCGTCGCCTAAGACGCAAGTTGGCAAAATTTCGGCGATTTTTGACAACATCGCATGTTGCTCCAAGATGCAATCTTGATATTCATCAACGATGAGGCGTGCATATGTCGCTTGCAGCACATCGTGCAGATGATTGCCATTGAAGATGTTTTGGGCACCTACCCGAATGGCTGGATAGTCTTGCTTAGGGCTTTTCAGTGCCAGCGTGTTTACAGGGTGTCCGCTTCTTTGAGGAAAGGTTCCAATCAAACGCATAGCCCAGCCATCGATCGTAGTTATGCGATAAGCTTTCCGTGCTACGCCCATGTTTTGTAGGCGTGCCCTTAGGGCTGCGACACCTGCATTAGTGTGGGTGAGGATCAGGATAGGTTTTACATCGTCATGGCGTATGAGTGACGTCGCGATCAGATGGGTTTTGCCGCATCCGGCCGGGGCAGCAACGCTACCGCTTTGAACATTGAGCAGATCGATCTCAGCCATGCTTTTGTTGCGCCCAAATCAGAGGCTCATTGATCTGGTGCTGAAGCTCTGGTGTTAACGCGGCAAAATTCGGCGCGAGAATGTTGCGGGCAACGTGTTCCATGTAGCGAACAGTTTTAAACCACCCCATTCCTGCCGCGGCAGCAATGACCGTTCTTTGACCAGGATTTATTGAATGCTCTGGTGAATTCAGGAGCGCGCGCAGCCCGTCTAGGTTTTCAGCGTTCTGTGAAGCGGTCTGGATATGGGCCGTGATCAACGCAAGCCCATGCTCCAATATGGCGTAGTCGATCATCTGATAGAGGACCAGCTCTGATGCGCCGCCGATCAGTGCCATTTCAATCGACTGATCCGCCCTCCAAGTAAATGTTGACCCATTTTGCGCCCCCAGCTTGGCTTGTTTGGCTGGGGTGGGGTGAAGATCGTCATCGCGGAACACAGCCGTTCTGTAGCCGAGTTTTGCGAATTCTAATGCCCGGTCATAGGCGCGGTCAGGATGACCACCCCCGCAATCAACCAATGCTGTCCCGGCTGCAAAAATGGATTGTCTGTTTTGTGAGACAAGATACTGCTCGAACCCGCGCATTAAGCCAATTTCGGTCGCTCCTTCACAGACTAAAACAGAGGGTGCCAGAAACGCTTCAGGAAATGCGCGCAATGTTCCTTGCGCACTTTGTGGCAACGACAAAGGGTAATGCTGATCGCCGTGCCATCGGAGAACTCGTAGCTGCGAATGATCCAGTTCGCGCAAGACAATCGGCGAATGGGTTGTTGCAAAGACCTGTTGGGGTGGGGGTGTTGTCTTTGCACCAAGCGAGCCCAGAAGGCGAATAATGCGATGTGGTTCAAGGCCATTTTCAACTTCATCGACGAGGAGGATTGAAGATTTTGCAGCCACTGCTCTTTGAAGCCCCGCGATAAGCAAGCGCGTGGAACCGAGGCCGAGACCACGCAGCGGGACACCTTGATCATTGTGGAGGGCGATGGAGCCACCGCTAACGGAGACGGAATGAGTGTCGAGCAGCGCCTTGGCATTTGCACCGATGCGAATCCCAAGTTCGCCTGCCGCTTTGTTAACGACAGCGAGTGCATCACCGAGTTGTTTTTCGGCTTCATCCCCAAACGTCTTGCGGGCTTCGCGTGCCGCAGTGGAAAGCGCTTTTGAGGCATCGGGCTTTTCTTCGCTAAGCCGCATGAGAACTGACCCACGCTTCCAAGCTAGGTTATAATCTGACATGGCTCCTAAACGCGTCGGCGCAAGATTTACGCGATCGCTCCAATTGAGATTTCGCTCAACGCCTTTGTCGTCGGCACGTTTTGAGATCAGCTTCCAACGAAGTTCTAAATCCCCTTCGATCTGCAGATTTAGGCAGAGCGTTGTTTCCAGCCCATGCCCTGGCTCTTCTTCCAGCGATTCAGTTTCCGCATTATAGCCGCGCAGATAGTCGCCATAGGCTTCGTAGTTTCGCAGGCTGTCACCGAGTGCTCCGAGGAGCAGGGTTATCGAGATCGGTTTTTCAACGTCCAATCCAAAGAAGTCCGCATCGGTGATGTTGGCAGATCTGCGCGCGCCCAGACACAGATCAATTGCATCAAGTATTGTGCTCTTACCAGAATCGCCTGAACCAACGAGGCAATTTATTCCCACGCCTGGATACCAAACTAGTTTCTTAATTGAACGAAAATTTGCGATTTCGACTTTACGAATTACGGGCATGGCCGGGCCTCCTGTGGCGGGTCTCGGCGCATTGGTGAATGGGGCGATCCATTAGAGTTCGACCTTCACAGTTTCTGTTGCGGTCCAATCGAAGTCTTCATCGATCCCGTCAGTCCCGAGGTCAGGTTGGACATGCGTGTCCCTCATTTGACCGTCAGGGCCCGGCTTGCCTGCTTTGACAGCGAAGGTGAGGGAACGTCCTGAAGAGATGACGTCCCGCATCCACTTTTCCAACAACTTGGATTGCGGTATCGTGGTTCCGACCCATGCCCCTTTGATCATGGTGGCAAAGCTTGTGTTATCGAAATAACGGCCAACATTCGAATACGCCAGACGTCGTCCGCCCTTTGGCCCCTTTAGATTGTCATCGACTTCCAATCGCTTCCAGTAGGAGAGCGGGACGCAGATGCCTTTTGTCAGGCCGGTTGAATCTGGATCAAACTGGATGCGTGGACAGAACTTGAGAAAGAAAGGATCGCTGTTGAGGCGAAAGTCATTCACAGCATTGGATGGCTTCGTCTTGGCCAACTCTGCTAGAAATGCATCCATCCGGGCAACTTCTTCCGTAAGTTTGGCCTCAGGAAAACGAAATATTGCTCCCTCTTTGTCATGTGGCTCCATAGCTTTGTATTGAACCATGACGAATGCGTTGAAGGTTTCATTGTAATAAATGAGGTCACAACCTGTTTGCTCTTCAAGCGGAAGGCGGTTTGCAAGGACAACGGTCAGGCGGTTGTCGCCATCCTCAAAGACCGCTGCTGATGCAACTTTAATTTCTTTGAGATAGTCATAGCCAGGAACATGCATCATGTCGTGAATAATCATCGGATCTTCTCGCAGGCGCGCTTGGGGTAGCCCTTCCAGGAACGACATTGGCTGTTCTTCAGTTTCTAATGTCCAGTGCGCAAGCGGCTCACGATCCATGCCTGCCAGATGCAAGGCGGTAGCCACGCTCTCCTTTTGATATGCAAGTGTCCCGCGTGCTTCTAAGCTGAGTTCGGACAGTCTTTGCCGTGTGCTTTTTGAGAAGCGGTCAAGCGTGAGTTTTGTTTCTGGCGCGAGCCGGGCGACGAGGTCTACTACTTCTTCAAAGGCGCGCGGGGTCAGTAGTCCACCGTTTAAAAAACGGTCTTCCACAAGCTTCCGATTTCTTTTTGGCACACCCTCGACAATATCGGTGATGGTGAGGTTGGTTGTCATGACCTCGATATCATTGAGGTTGAGGCGACTTTGGCCTGTGCCTGCATTCATGCCGCGCCGACCACGCGCCATATGGGTGATGGTTCCCTTGGTGTTAATAACAAAACAAATCAGTGGCGCAGAGCGGCTATGGTCAAATCTATTTACTGCTTCAGCAAAGTAGTCCTGATCATCAAGCGCATCACGAAACACGCGTTGACGCGCTTTCGAGAGATGTACAATAAAGCCGCTTGCTTTGGTCATTTAGGAAGCCCCACCAATATGGAAAGAATAACAAAATCAATGCAATGGACTGTAGTCTTTGTTTAGAAATTTGCCAGTAGACAAATTTGCGGTTGAGGCGCGTTTCTTGGAAGTTATCCAGATGACAGTCGACGGTTCTCGGACCTGTCAGAGATGATCATCTAGCCTTATCATGATTGGCAAGTCAGCTAAGGTTCAAGTGAACCGATCTTAGTTCCCCCTGCGGCAAGCATCGAACGTCTGGTATTATCTGAATTAGCAACCTACCGCACGTCTGCAGCGAATGGCAGCTTCCCGCCCTTACTGTCCTGCTTCTTGACCGCAGCAATCGAACATTTGCTGCTTGCACAAGATTTCCTTCCGCGGTGAACCAAGTGACCGGTGCTCAGCAAGAATTCAAAAATTTCAGTCAGCTGGTTACGAAACTGCGAGTCCGCTCAAAGGTCGCCGCAGGACGTTGCTGTAGCTTACCTTCGCGGCTCCAGTTGGTCGAAAGCTCCGCTTTGCCGAAGTGGTGAAATGAGACCAAATTCTGGGGTAAATTTGTGACCTTCAATCTATCGACGTAGATCTGAAATAATCAATCTTGCGCGTTTTTTTCGAACCAGTCTTCCATCATCCGCCGCATCATCTCTGGCCGCGTTGGAAGGTCTGTCTCTTTCTTTCTCGCATCGTCGATCATCTGAATGAACTCAGCGGAAAGGCGGACTGTGATCGGATGGGTGTCTAACTTTGGTCTGCCCATAACTTTCTTCTCAATCCGTATTGACATACATGACATCATGTATATTTTTATCGCATGAATGCAAGAGTCCTACGTCTTGCACCCATGCTAACCACAACGATCCTATGGAGATCATCATGGCTGACACTTTCCCTACCACGCTGAATGGCGTGTCTCAAACCCCGAATGCGGCGCTGGATTTGTCTGTGGCGGACGCCGCTGCCTTTGCGGAGTTTGATCGCTGCATGGCGCTGACGCGCGCTGCGATCGCGGCGGAGGCCTGCGCCGATGCGGCAAATCAAGATCCCGCACTGGCGGGTTGCGACCAGGCCGCAGCCGATGCCTGGGCCATGGCTGACGAGGCGCTCTGGCGTTTCCACTCCGACAGGTCTGTGACCCTGTGGGATGTAAAGTATGCGGCATGGGTGCTTCTGCTGATGCTCGAAGACGACGGAGACGGCCTCGATACTCTGACGCAGCGTGCGCAAAGCCTGCGGTATCGGGCACAGCGCTTCGCCCGCAGTCCGTTGCCTGTCGAACTGCTCTCAGCACCGCGCATGGTCGTGGCCGCCGATCTTGTCGATGAGATTATCGCAGCTGCTCAAGAAGATCTGACCGCACGCGAGGCGCTCCGCGCGACGCCAGCTGTGAGCACCGATCTCGGGCTGTCATCATCAAGGGTCGATGTGCAATGCGAAGAGATCGAGGACGGTTTGAACGTCAGTCCCGTCTGATCTGCCCCATTCCGATCTGAACGACTACGGCATCCGAGCTTCTGGATGCCGCCGGTCTGCATTTGCCTGCATTTCATCCTTATTCAGGAGGTGCGTTCAATGAACGTTCATTCCCCCAAATCCGACACATTCATCATCGACGGCGATCCCTACCCTGCCCTCGACAAACCGCTCAAGCCCGAGTGGGTGACATCAGCCGCGCGGGCGGGCTTTGATCTGATCGGTCGCGCCCGTGACCGCTACCACGGCGTGTTGCGCTGTCGCACCTGCGCCACCGACGCACTGGTGCGGATCAACGTCATTCGTGACGCGACACCGCTGTGCCACGCCTGCATCCATAACCGGCGGTCCCGTGCGGCCCAAGCTCTAGACGCAGAGCTGGTCGCCAAGTGTCCGGAGCATCGACACTACGGCCTGTTCCGCCTGCCCTGCGGCCATGTCGTGCGGCGTCAATACACTCGTGTGGAGGCCGCCGCAGACGGCGGTCATGCTCTCGGATGCGAAGACTGCCGCGCTGCACGCGATGATGAGGCGGCGCGCGACTTTGGCTGGGTCTTGGTCGGTCCTGCCACAAGCGGACGCGCAGGGTATCGCGACTACCGCCACCATTGCGGCCACGTGCAATCCATCAGTGTCGGCAACATGCGCTGGGGCGACTGCACCTGTGCGGCCTGCGGTCAGGGGTGGGCGGCCAAGCCGTCGTTCATATACCTGTTCCGGATCGACCTGCCGGAGATGTCGGTCCTGAAGCTGGGCTATTCCGCCCGACCGGCCAAGCGCCTGCGCCACCAGCTTGGTCTGGACCGCAGCGTGTCGTCCGAAGTCATCCGGGTGCTTGCGCTCTCCTCCGGCAATCTCGCCGTGCGTGAAGAGAAAGCCTGTCATCGTCATATGCGCGACATGCACCCCGAACTGGTCTTGCCCAAGCGCGTGTTTGGCGACGCGATCAATACTAAAGGCGAGATCTATTATCTGCAGGCAGAACCCTTGCTGCATGCCCTGATCGATGGCGTCATCGCCAGATCCGGCTCTGCCGCTGACCATCCGTCGAGCTTCACCGCGCCGCAAGCCACAGACGCGCGGCGCAACACGCGCCTCGACTGACGCCAGCGCCACGCCCGCATTCGACGAAGAGGCGGCAGTCCGCGGCGGAATCTGCCTGATCGCGGGCACCGTCGTGGGTCGCTGCCCCATGACCCCTCACCTGCCGCGCCTCCTCACCGTCACCCTTGACCGGTTGCCCCTTCGGGCACCGGGTTCTCCGCTCGTTCCGACAGACTGGATATCGCCATGACACATTCGAACACCAATATCGCTCCTGAGCTTCCGCAGACCTCGACCGCCCAGACCCAATCCGTCACCGCACTCGCTTGGCAACCACTGGCCGACGCGGCGCTGCATCGGCTCTATCCGGATCGTCCGCGCGGGCTGAGGATCGGGGCGTTCCTACGCAGCTTGCAAAACTCAGACGCAGAAGCCGACGCCTACGCTGATGCAACATGGAACGCGCATGCCAAGGATGATGCGCCATCGAACGCGGATGCGGTGTCACCCACGCCTGCTGACGGCCAAAGTGCCGCTGACGCGCTGCGGGCTTGGGAGATTGCCGAAGGTCTTGATGACGTCTTCGACCACGTTGAGGTCACAGATGACATCCTGGTGCCAAGCGGGATCCCCGCGGCAGATGCCATGAGCGCTGATGAGATCGCCACAGCTTTCGCTGCGGGCGACGACCCTTGGGCGATGGACAGCGTGACCCATGCCTACCGCCCGCCCTACCCCGTTGAGACCAGCACTGTGCTGGCCCTCGCGCAACTGGCCAAAACCTTTGGCGATCAGTTAGCAGTCAATGCGCTGCTGACCGACGGAGCCGCCACCGTTCTGATCTGCGACAGCACGGCCGAGGCAAACCGTATCAAAGATGCGCTGATGCGGGGCATGCGTGCCAAGGGATCGCCCCCCAGTCAGCCGCCGTCGATGACCCCGCTCCGCCCGGAGGTCATCGTTCTTGATACGCGCACACCGTCCACAATCTCGCTCGAACTGGCCCGCGCCGAGGACAAGCTGGCAGACCCCGCACCGCTGGTGATCCTTGTTCCACCGGATCCGGACTTGCCCGGCACGCTGTCGCTGCTGCCCGTCGTTCACATCGCCCGGCCCTGCACCCAGACGCTGGCCTGGACCCTGCGCCTGACCCACAGCGCCACCGGACAGATGGCCGAAGGTGCGGTGCGCGCGACCCTGCCCGCTGACGCCGCCCTCGCAACGCTGCCGATGAGCACTGTCGACCTAGCCTTGCGCCAACCCAGCCCGTTACGTGTCGCGCGCAGACTGGCGGATCTGGCACTCCCAAAGACCATCGTCGCAGACGACGGACCGACGCTCGATGAACTGCCCGGTCTTGGTGAGGCAGGCCAAACCCTGCGCCAGATCGCGGCTGATCTGAACGCCTACCGGGCGGGCACCCTGCCGTGGTCGGATGTCGCCAATGGCGTGCTGCTGACGGGCGCACCCGGCACCGGCAAGACCTTTGCAGCAGCGGCCCTCGCCCGTGCCGCTGGTGTGCCGCTGATTGCCACTTCATTGGGTGACTGGCAGACGGCGGAAGTAGGTCGCGGACACGAGATGATGCGCGCCATCGCCAAAAGCTTTGAGACCGCCATCGCCGCCGCATCCGGCCCGGCCAAGGGGGCCGTGCTGTTCATCGACGAGATTGACGCCATCCCCTCGCGCGAAGGACCCCAGGATCACAATTCGAACTATTACCGCAATGTCACCACCATGCTGCTGGGACGGCTTGACGGGGCCATCGGTCGCGACGGCGTCATCGTCATCGGGGCCACGAACCATCCCGAACATCTCGACACGGCAATGGTCCGCCCCGGACGGCTGGGACTGCGCATCGAGATGCAGCCCCCCACGACCGCCGATCTGCCGGATGTGCTGCGTTATCATCTGCGCAATGATCTGCCGGACGCCGACCTGACTGCCATCGCGCGCGCGGCCTCCGGTGCCACGATGGCGGATATCAAAGGGCTGGTGCAACGCGCGCGTCAGACCGCCCGTGCCAAAGGCCGCGATCTGGCGGTCACTGATCTGATGACCGCCCTGCGGGATCAGCGCCCGCCGGTGCCGCAGGCCCTGCGCGCGCGTGTCGCCATCGCCGGTGCCGCCAAGGCCGTCACAGCCCAGATCACCGGATACGCCCGCCCCGACCGGATCAGCCTGACCGTGGCACGGGAGGTCACGGCGCAGGTCGTGCTGACACCGCTGCCGAATGCGCGCAGGCCGACCGACATTCAGCGCGAAATGACCACCCTGCTGGCCGGACGTGCCGCCGAAGAGGTGATCATCGGGTCCGTGTCCGGTCGCAGCGGCGGCGACGCGGCATCCGATCTGGCACGCGCCACCCGCCTGGCGATCGCCGCTGAACTCAGCTTTGGCCGTGGGCCGGGTCTGATCTGGTGCAGCGCGGACGCAGACCCGGCCACGCTCTTTGCCCGGCACCGTGGGCTGCGTGACCGCACCACCCGCCGTCTCGACGCCACCTACGCCCGCGCCTGCGATCTCGTCCGCGCACACCGCGCCCTGATCGAAGTGCTGGCCGGGGATCTGCTGGTGGATGGTGTCGTAGAAGGTGAGGCACTGCGCGATGTGATGGAGGCCAATGCGACAGAGAGGAATGGCGATGATGACGACGATCCGGCGGGGTTCTGGCCGTGCATGTGAGCGGTGTGCAGAGCCTAGCACGCTGACAGAAAAACAGAACGCTTGCGCAGAAAAAGAACAGTCTACCTATTGTTGTTGATAGACGAAAATTTGGAGTGCGGGTTCGCGGATTGAGGAAATTTAACGTCAACTCAAACAGGCGAGCCGCGCAATTTCAAACCGATAGTGCCGGGTAGAAGTCACGCACAACGTCAACTAAAGTCCTCGTCCCCAGCTTCAAGTGCGCAGCAGCAAGCTGATTGCGACAGGTGTTGTAGGAGACACCGCGCTCCGATGATATGTCACGCAAGCTTTTACCACGACACAGGGCGAGCACCACGTCACGCTCTGCGCGCGATAAACTCTGCAGAGCCTGAGCGCGCATCAAGTTGTCATGTGAGGTGATACGCAACACGATGTGGTAGAGATCAGATTGTAGGGTTTTACTTTTTAGACGCGACATCTGACAACGCATGCGTTGTCCGCCGCCGTCCAGAATGACGTCCCGCACCTGGCCATCCTGCAGGACGGCTTTTGCGACTGTTCCCAATCTATCCTTGTGCTTGCCGGGGAGAAACTCACGACCTCCGCGTGCCAAAACGCCCGCCTTGGCCAACACCGACTCTGCATCGGGGCTTATTTGGACCAAATCCAAGTTTGTGTCGAAGACGGCCACCGCAACGTCACTCAAGGTTTCATCCAAAAAAGCCTGGTCGAAGGGTATCTGACGGCCGGCGGCCCGCGTCAGTCCCAGGTTGGTCGAGAGCGCAACTCGGAGCAATTTGGCTTGCTCCAAATCATCATCTGTAAACATGCCGAACGCTACGTCTCTGGCGAAAGCCATGTAATTAACTTCGCTTCCATCACTACCGAAGTTTATCGACAAAAGATCAGATGATTTATACTCGTCCAACTGCCAATTGTGAAACTCTGATTTATGAAATTCAGAGACATTCGGTAAATTTCTATCGCTACTTACCCCAAGGTTTGGATCGAAGTGCCAAACCCTGGGATTGATCTCATGATAGTATTCTTCGTAGTCGCTTTCAATTCTATGGTCGAATCCCAGCATCGCATTTTCTTTGATCTGTAATCTCGGCGTCATCGTCATAAATTGCCCGCCGGACGACCCAAAGAATCCATTCGAGACGGAAAGGAATTCTGCGTATTTCGAAGTTGTCAGTGGCGTCGACGCGAGGAAGTCCAGAGCAGCACGCATGAAAGCACCATTTGAAATAATAAAAACTCGTCCACCTTAGCCAAGTTCAAATATTACGCAACATAGTGCGGTCGCACTATGGGTCACATGGCCAAACTGTTCTACGAATCTTCCCGACACCCATCGTAGAAAGCTGCACGACATGGACATAAAATCGAGCCTCCTCGTCACTTCACTGACACTTTATGCACCTTGCGCAATGGCTCAAGAATATAGCGTTGGCGCTGGCCTGACGACGCTCGGCCCCTCCGTCGAAGCAAGCTATGCCCTGCAACCAGATCTCGCCCTGCGCGGTGTTCTGATTGGCGGGATTACTGTCGATGGTGACACGGAAATTGACGATTATACGGTCGACGGTGAACTTCAGTTGGGGGGCTTGGCCGCCCTGCTCGATTACTATCCAATGCAGAACGGCCTGCGGATATCAGGGGGCCTGTTCTTTTCGACGTCAGAACTTGATGCGACTTTCACGGGTCCGGAGACATTCAGGGGGTCTGGAGAGTTTGACAGTTCAGCCGCACCAATGATCACTGCCGGCTACAAATATGATTTTCAGAACAACTGGTCTCTTTCTGGTGATATCGGCGCAATTATCACAGAAATTTCGTTCTCGGCTGACACAACGGATCCCGATGTTCAGGCAGATATCTCTGACCTGAATGATGATGCCAGCGAACTTGGTTTTTACCCATACCTTGCGGTCGCGGTCACCTATCGTTTTTGATGTAGGAATTCAGGCATCTTAATTTTAGCAATGATTCACTATATTAGAACCGCTACATTTTACAGCTTGGTGTCACCCGAATAAATCGTGCATTCCCGTGCATCTCTTTTTATTCGGGTGGCATCAGATGTAGTATCAAAAATGACAAGATCGCCTAAATTCTCTCAAGTGCTTGTAATCAGAATTTGAGACATGTGTGCGAGGTCCAGAAAATAATTTATTAGCTACCGCAGACAGATATGAAGGACGCTCTACCGTGAAAAACTATCTTTTGGCCATGTTTGCTTTTGTAATAACATCGTGTGCGACCTATCCTGATATATCGAGCCTTTCGCCTCAGGATGCCCTTGCATCTCTTAGCAGTTACGAAGCTCAGCTCGATGAGGGTGAGGCAAACTTGAGAAGCGGACCAGTCGTGCCTGCACCTCCCGGTGCATTCATAGCTGCCGGTGAGGCAATGGCCCCTGCGCTAACGCAGATTGGTTTGGAAAACATAGCCGCTGATAGAAGCAGACTGGCTTCTGACCGCGAGCGAATTTATCAGGCGAACCCCTCCCTTCGTCCGCCAGCCTCCGCGCAGGTCGATGTTGCCGGCGTCGGTATGTCAGGCAACCTTTCGACGTCCGGCCTTTGCGGTTTTTCAGCCGGGGACGTCACTGACGCCAAGCGCAACGTCCTTCACGCAGAAGCAAGCAAGAGCCCAAATTTCAATGCCCCGTTCCAAACGGCCCGTCAAGTAACAGCAGAATATAACAGAACCGGCGCGCAGGGATGCAATGCCATCGGTCAGCAGTTTGAAGCATCGATGAACGGCTTTAGAAGTGCAATGTCTACTGCTGATCAGCTGAACAATGGGCCTTCCAGAGGGATTCAATGTGATCCAACAACAGGGAGTGCCTCGAGCGCGTCATATTGTGCTGCCACGGCGCTTCTCTACTCGGCTCAAACAGTCAGTGCGCTTTGCCATGAAGTCTGCAACTGAAATGTATAATACGGATGATTGTCTGATTGCGCCTTTTCGGTTTAATTCTTGAAATTTGACCCGCTGGGATGACACGCAGTATTTGCAGATGTTAGACGGCAAAAACGGCCAGATGAGTTCAGCATCGAGAGATCAGAACGTGAGGCACCGTATGCAGTTTCTCGAAACACCGCACGGGCCTATCCGCTGCGAGCGCATCATTTCTGGCATCGCGGTAAATCCCGCAAATGCACCGGCTGTTTGTGATCCGATCAGACGATCCGATGCAGACCTACACCTTTGGCGCAGAAGACCTTTTATCGCAAAGAATGGCGATCAGTGGGTTGTTTCCTGTCTGCTATTTCCAACGGACAGGCCAACGGTCTGGGGAACGTATGATAACCTCGATGACTCGATTGACGCAGCCAATAGGCCCGTCACGCGCTCCCCGGCTTCCTCGGACATCGGGAATTTAGATTTCTGAATGGGCACCGGGTTTTAAATATTGCCCTAAGAACCGATGTAAGGCGCTCTGTGGCATCTTCAGGTTGATGCTGATGCGTAGCCTGTCGCGCCGGAACACGGTCGCGTATGCCACGTGTGTGAGCCCCGTGGCAGGTTAGTTCGGAAATATAAATCGCGCAGCCATTTTTTACGCAAGCTTTCTCTTTTATCGTTCATTCTGGCGGCGGCGGTGGTCGTCCTTGCCCACCACAAGCCGTTCCGTTTCCAAATTGCGCACACCCGTCGCCAAATATCCCAGATTACATCCCGTGATCTGTATCAGAACCATAGTTTGCCTGGTCTTTATCTTGAAGTTCGCCAACATCCGCCGAACGATTAAGGGCTTCGTTTGATACCGCAGCTATCCGCTCAGCGTGCGGCGCAATCCGTTGCAAGTCTCGCAATAGCGCTTCGTCCGAGGTGTCGTTGACAGAATACGCCACGACGATCTTGTCGGAAAGCTGTCCAGCCAAAATCTCCCGCGCATGCGCGCCGACGGCTCCCCCGACCGATATATAAAGCGTATCATCGCGATCTTCATCCTTCGCCAGTTGCAAAGCCTCACTCGCATAGTTCGTCACGACAGCACGCTGAGCCGTTGCCGCATCACCCATGGTCCAGACCGTCCGCTGACCGCCAGCCGCAAATCCTGTGCCCGCATCTGCCTCACTGCTCTCAAATGCCACCTCGAACCCGACAATGTTGTCGGCAGCATCGCGGTGCGCGAAGAGAACCTCGCCAGTAGCGGTCAAGCGGGTGTTCCGGAGATGTTTGTGGGGTAATTCAGCAGGTGCGTCGTCATCGCTATGTCCTGTCGCGTCTCGCTCCTGCAACGCGATCGCAAGCCACATCTGCCGGCACGCTGTGTGGTCAGGCAGGACGGATTGTGATGGATTCGCGGTAGACATGAGCGAGGTTTTATCCCGTAGCCAGCGCCGAGCTGCACGAACCCGGCGGTGGAGACCAGAGAGCGGCGGGACCGGAATTTCTGGCGTGACAGCCCGTTGCTCTTCCAATGTCCGGCGTTCGTCACCATGATGCAGTTGCAAGCCTTGTCGCAATGCCTGCGCAATCGGCGTTCTGCTGCTGCCCAGTAAAGCGCGCAATCTTCCGGCCTCCTCACGCTGTGCATTGGCCAAAGCTTGCTTTCGCCTTTTGAATTGGGCCGCCGCATCCTGCGCCGACTGCCGCAGGTCGTCAATGTTCACTTCGACCTGCCATGGCGTATCAGGAATATCCGGAAGCCCCGAACGCGCGTCGGCTCGCGACCTACCCTCGCTCACATCAATGGGCGAAGCCGGCGCATTCGTCACGACCAAACCGGCCTCGCGAGCGAGCTGCACAGCTATCTGACAGAACGCCTCGGATCCGGTAATCTTGCAACGGTCCCATCCTTTGGCTGCCGCAAGCGCAATCATCAGTTTGGC
>NZ_FOEJ01000006.1 GCF_900110705.1 Loktanella sp. DSM 29012
TCTGTTCTTCCGTGAACCTTGATCGCTTCATCGTCCGTCTCCTTTACAAGGAACAGACTAACCCCAAATCGCGGACTTTTTAGGGGAGCAGGTCAGTTCGGAGACAATTAACTGGATAGGTCTTTCCTGACTTATCGAATGCCACATGCGCAATAATGTAAGACAACTAGCTCTCCCGAGTGAACTGGCCCCTATTTCGACCGAACGCCTTACATGGACCAAAGAGGCCTGCGGTGACGCGGTCGCAATTCAAACTTACCTTCATCAACAAATTGGCGAGATTGAGGCTTTCGTGCAAGGCGGCGATCTATCGTGTCCTTAACGGGCCGCGACGCTGTTCGAAGGCCGCCACCCGAATGTTCTTAAACGACCTTCTCCAACAACACCTTCGCCTTCCCCTCCATCACCAACCGCGCGTCCTGCTGCGGCTTTGACCGAGCCACCGCCGTGATCCCCTGCACGAAGTCGAAGACGCTCTCGGGCGGGCGGCCTTCTTCGGCCAGCACCGACTCGACGATCCGCCCCGTCTCCGCCTTCGAGAAACCGCGCTTGCGCAGGAAGTCCTGACGGTCCTCGTCTGTCCGCGCGACGATCTTCTCGCGCGCCGCGCGGATGCCGTCGATGAAGGGCACGGGCGAGGACTCGGCGAAGCGGCTGAGCGCAGGCGCAGCCTCGTGGGCAAAGCGGGAGGCGGCGTATTTCGAATGCCGAATGGTGATCTCCTGGAAATCTTCGACGCCCCACAGGTTGCGGTTCTGGCAGACCGCGCGCAGGTAGAAGCTGGCGATGCCGAGCGTTTTGGCCCCCACCTCGGAGTTCCAGCAATAGAACCCCCGGAAATAGAGGTCGGGCGAGCCATCGGGCAGCAGCCCCGCCTCGATCGGGTTGAGATCGTCGACGAGGAACAGGAACACGTCGCGGTCCGAAGCGTAGAGCGTCGTCGTCTCCTTAGTCACGTCCACGCGGGGGTTGTAGATGCCCGTCGACCAGTCGAGCACGCCGGGCACCTTCCAGCGCGTGTCGCCCGTGCCGTTGCCCGCGATGCGCTGAACGGCGGAGACCAGTTCGTGGTCGTAGATACGCCCGTAATCGGGGCCGGTCACGGCGCGCAGTTCCGTGCGACCATTGGCGACTTCCATGGTCTTGATCTGCTCGGCCCGGTGGTTCGTCAGCCCGTATTGCAGGTTGATCCCCGCCAGCGGCGCGGGCAACTGTCGTAGATAGGCGGCAGGCGCGCCGACGAGGCTCGAGAGCTGGCCAAAGGACCAATGCGTCGGTGCGATGGGTTCATCCGCGCCCGGCAGGACAAGCCCGAGCTTCTCCGGGTCGTCGCGATGCGCCTCGACCCGGATCGCCGCACTCTCCACGGTGCGCGTCCGGCTCCGCTCCGCCCGGCCCTTGACCGAGGCGAAGAGATCGTCGAGCGACAGATACCGCTCGTCATCCGGCCGCGAGAACCACTCCGACGACACGCGGTCCACGTTGGTGCCGCGCGACACATCCACCTTGTAGCCGCCGCTGATGTCACGCCCGGCATCGATAATCTGGGTATTCATGGGTTTTCTCCCGCGACGGGCGGCCGAAAGCCTCTCTCTCGACCTCCAAACCCGTCACGGGCCGGGACGGCACCCCTCCGACCCTCCGGTCACTCGGCTACGCGGGTCTCGAGCGGGGAAGGGGCGCGCGACGCCGCGAGGCGGTGCAGCGTTTCCGGGCGGATATGCGTGTACCGGCGCAGCATCTTCCAATCCTTGTGGCCGGTGACCAGCGAGACCTGTTCGATCGCGAATCCGGCCTCGAACAGGCGGCTTGTGCCCTCATGGCGCAAATCGTGGAAATGCAGGTCCTTTACGCTGACCTCGACGCAGGCGCGCCGGAAGGCCGTTCCGACCGATCTCGAGTTGTAGGGAAAGATCCGGCCTCTTGCGTGCCCGAGTTCCTTGGCCTGATCGGTGACCAACACCCAGGCATCGAACCCCGAGGCGGCGAAGAGCGGGATCCGCTGGTCGTTTCCAGTCTTGTTGCGCGGGTTTTTTCGGTCGCGGATCAGGAGCATCCGGCGGTCGACATCGAGATCGGTCCATTCGACCCGGCAGATTTCGTCGAGCCGCATGGCGGTGGTCACCGCGAACTTCACGATGCGTGTCATCGGCAGGGTCAGGCGTTCGTTGTCATCGAAGCAACGGAAGAGGCGGTTCAACTCATCGGTGGTGGGGCGACGATCCCGCTCCGTGCCCTTGCCGATCAGGCCGAGACGCTTGAGCGCGACACGCGCCAGATCAACGGGTTCGGGAGAAATATCGAGCCCGTGCACGGCGGCAGCGTGGGTGATGATCATCTTGATCACCCCGATGTCGATCCCGAGAGTCACTGGTCCCGCGCCTTGGTCCGCACGCATCTTGCCGTAGTCGATCAGCTTCTGCCGATCGAGGTGACCGATCCGTTCCTTCCCAAGATCGCGCTTCAACGTGGTGAGTGTGGCGGCCTTGCTGCGACGCGGCGGTTTCCCTACCTCGCACATATCGGTTATATGAAGGTCAATGAGGTCGCCAAAGGTCTGGAGGCGGGAAACGGACGACTTGTTCGGCGCCAACCCCTGATCGACCCGGGTCTCCGCTTGGCGGGCCCAGCGATGGGCATCGTCGCGACGGAGAAACGTCTCGCTCGCGTAGCGGCCCTTTCGTCTGATCTGGACCCGGTAGGCACCGGAGGGGAGCTTGGTGATGGAGGCCATTTTCGTGTGCGCTGTGTGTGCAATGAGTCGTCGTAGAGGGGCAAATTCGGGGATATTGGGGCGTGTTCCAGCGTAGCAGCATCCGCCGCCAACAGTTTGAAGATACACAAAAAATGCAAATAAATCAACACGCTAGATTGTCTACGGCCCCCATGATGGATTGGACCGACAGGCATTGCAGGTATTTTCACCGGTTGATGTCGCGTCAGGCGTTGCTTTATACCGAAATGGTGACGGCACCTGCTGTGGTGCTGGGCGACACCGACAGGCTCTTGCGGTTCAATGCACAGGAACATCCCGTGGCCGTGCAGCTGGGTGGATCAGAGCCTGCGCTCTTGGCAGAGGCGACACAAATCGCGACCGCAGCAGGTTATGACGAGGTCAATCTGAATTGCGGTTGCCCGTCGGACCGTGTGCAGTCAGGGCGTTTCGGTGCCATCCTGATGACAGAACCCGATCTGGTCGCGGCCTGTGTCACGGCGATGCAGGACGCCACGCATCTTCCGGTCACCGTGAAATGCCGGATCGGTGTGGACGATCAGGACCCCGCGCAGGTGCTGCCCGATTTTCTGGAACGGGTCGCGGGGGCGGGTGTGACGCGGTTCACGATCCATGCGCGCAAGGCGTGGTTGCAAGGCCTCAGCCCCAAGGAAAACCGCGATATACCCCCGCTGGATTACGACCTGGTGCTGGCGATGCGGGACCGCTTTCCAGACCTGCATCTCAGCGTGAACGGCGGGATAGACAGCCTTGATCTTGCAGAGGATTTTCTGGCCAAGGGATTGGATGGCGTGATGGTCGGGCGGGCGGCCTATCACGACCCCAGCGCGATCCTGCTGGATGCTGACCGCCGCATCTTTGGCACCGATCACGCCATCACGGCGCATGAGGCGGTCATGCAGATGGTCCCTTATGTCGATGCGCATATCGCGCAGGGCGGCCGCCTGCACCAGATCACCCGGCACATGCTGGGGCTGTTTCAGGGTCGGCCGGGTGCGCGGATGTGGCGACGTCACCTGTCGGAAAATGCATCGCGCGACGGCGCATCATCGCAAACGATGCTGGACGCGCTCGCCTTCGTGACGCAGGTTGCCGCTGAATAGGGGGAACCAGTCATGGATGTTGTGTTGCTGTTGCAGATGGGGGCGCTGTTGCTGGTCATCGGCGCCTTTGGTGGGATTCTGGCCGGTTTGCTGGGCGTCGGTGGTGGCATCGTGTTGGTGCCTGCGTTCTATTACGCCTTCGTGGGGCTGGGGTTCGACGGGCCAGAGGTGATGCGCCTGTGCCTTGGCACATCCCTCGCTACGATCATCGTGACCTCGATCCGGTCGGTCATGTCGCACAACAAGAAGGGTGCGGTTGACTGGGATATCCTGAAAACATGGGCCCCGGGCATCGTGATCGGTGCAATCCTTGGCACCTTGCTGGTGGCACAGTTGCGCACCAGCGCGCTTCAGGCGATTTTCGGCGTTCTGGCCGTGATTGTCGGCCTTTACATGGCGACGGGGCGTAATCACTGGCGACTGGGCGATGCGATGCCCAAGGGCGTGCTGCGCGCGATCCTGTCACCGATGCTGGGTTTTTTATCGGTGCTGATGGGGATTGGTGGCGGGTCTTTCGGCGTGCCGGTGATGTCGCTGTTCGGGGTGCCCATCCACCGGGCTGTGGCAACGGCGGCTGGATTTGGCGTGATCATCGCGGTGCCTGCGGTCGTGGGTTTCCTGCTGACGCCAATGCAGGACGCGCCGCCGTTCACGATCGGGTCGGTCAATGCGGTGGCGTTCCTGCTGGTCATCGCCATGACGCTGATCACCGCCCCGATGGGGGCCGCGCTGGCCCACCGGATCGACGCAAAACCGCTCAAGCGGGGGTTTGGCGTGTTCCTGATCCTGGTGGCGCTGAACATGCTGCGCAAGGTGCTGTTCTAGAACGCATTTGCGCGGTAGTCGGCCAGCGTCTTGCCCGGTTCGTCGACGAATAGACCGGGCAGCAGGCGCAGCCCTGTCATTTGATCCAGTCGCAGGTCGTCGAACCTGCGACCGGTTTCGTTCCACGCCGTCAACGTCCAGAGCCTGCCCCAATAGTCCAGACGCAGCGGCCGCAAGGTCGCGGTCTGATCGCCTATTGTCACCTGCACGCGCTGGCGGGCCCGCACCGCCTGCCGCAACGCCGCCAGGTGCTGAAACCCGCGTGCGGCATCGGCAAACGGATAGATCGCCAGTGCGTGATGCGCGGGATCGCCCGATTCCTCTGGCAAGAGCGCGTCCAGTTTTGCCGACAGACCCTGTGCAGCGCGCGACAGTTCCCCGTCATGGCCCTGTGCCACGACTGCAAGACCGATCGTCAGTGCCTCGACCTCGTCCATGGTCAAGTTCAGCGCGGGCAGTGTGACCGCTGCGGTGATCCGGTAGCCCACGCCGCGCTCCCCCGAGACCGGTACGCCAGAGGCGGCCAGCGTGTCCATGTCGCGATAGATCGTGCGGACGTGCACGCCTGTGGCCTGCGCCAGCGCCTCGGCCCGGTGAAGCCCGCCACGGCGCAGCAATTGCACGATCCGCATCAGCCTGTCGGCACGTTTCACAGGCGATCCTCCCTCCTGACAGGTTTCTGTCGCAAGTTGTGAAAAGTCCAGCAAAAAAAGGTGGATTGCCCGTTTGCAATTCCGTGAAAGCCCTTTCAAACGGGCGCACCGCGTTTTATGTCTGTTGGGTCATTACCGCCGTGGGAAGCCACCCGCCGCGCGCAAAGGGGAATTTGAAATGTTGAACAACATCGGCCTTCCGGGCCTTCTGCTGATCGCCGTCGTCGTACTGGTCCTGTTCGGGCGCGGCAAGATTTCGTCGCTGATGGGCGAGGTCGGCAAGGGCATCACCGCGTTCAAACGCGGTGTCGACGACGGCAAGAAAGAACTGGACGACAGCTTTGGCGACGCGCGCGACGTCACACCTGACGCAAGCGTCGACAAAGCCGACAAAGACAAAGTCTAAGCCACAGATAGGGGGCGCTGCCCATGTTCGGCCTTGGCGCGAGCGAAATGATCCTTTTGGGGATCGTGGCCCTGATCGTGATCGGGCCAAAGGACCTGCCTAACATGTTCCGCACGCTGGGACAGTTTACCGGCAAGGCGCGGGCCATGGCGTCCGAATTCAGCCGCGCGATGGAGGCTGCGGCCGACGATGCGGGGGTCAAGGATATCTCCAAGTCGATCAAGGCGGCGGCCAATCCGCAGGCCTTTGGACTGGACAAGGCCCGTGAGGCCGCCGGTCTGAAGGACAAGCCCGCATCCGCCACGGCCAAGCTGTCCGCCGAACGGCAGGCTGCTAAGGACAAGATCAGTGCCGCTGCCGCACAGGCGGCCGAGGACCGTCAGGCGCGCGAGGCGGCTCAGGCCGAAATGGACGCAGACAACGCCGATTTCATGTCAGCCGAGGCGACCGATACCACGGACACGCCCCCCAAACCCAAGGATGAGGCCAAGGCATGAGCGCTGCCGACGAACTCAACGACAGTGCCGCACCGCTGATCGAGCACCTGACCGAATTGCGCGACCGGCTGATCCGGTCGCTGGTTGCGTTCATCATCGGGATGATCATCTGTTTCACCGTCTGGAACCCGATATTTGATTTCCTGACACGTCCGCTGTGCCGCGCGCTTGAACTGGACGGCCAGGACTGCGGCCTGATCTTTATCGCCCTCGAAGAAGGTTTCTTTGTCGCGATCCAGATTTCACTGCTGGGCGGTCTGGTGCTGGCGTTCCCGGTCATCAGCTACCAGTTGTGGCGGTTCGTGGCACCGGGGCTGTACAAGACCGAAAAGGGCGCGTTTCTGCCGTTTCTGGTGGCCTCGCCGTTCATGTTTTTCCTCGGCGCGTCATTCGCCTATTTCGTCATCACGCCGCTGGCGTTCGATTTCTTTCTCGGGTTTCAGCAGGGCAACACACTGACCGACGGACCAGAAGGGGCAACGACGCAGGCGGCGGGTCTGCTGTTTCAGGGATCGGCCAAGGCCTATCTGAACCTGACGATCAAATTTATCGTGGCCTTTGGCCTGTGTTTCCAGCTGCCCGTCCTGCTGACCCTGATGGGCAAGGCTGGTCTGGTCAGCGCGGTGGGTCTGCGCAACACGCGTAAATATGCCGTGGTCGGCATCCTGCTGGTGGCGGCGTTGGCGACACCGCCGGATGTCGTCAGTCAGGTGATCCTGTTTGTCGTAGTTTATGGCCTGTACGAGGTGTCGATCCAGCTTGTCGCGCGTGTCGAACGGCAGCGTCTGGCCAAGCTGCGCGCCGAAGGCATTGTCGGCGAAAATGAGGATCTTGACGGAAACCCGATCGATGATGACGCGAAATGAGTGATGCAGCCCTCGAACGGATCGCGGCCGCCCTGGAACGGCTGCGTCCGGGCCCTGCGGTCGCCCCGGATTTCAGCGCGGCGAACGCGTTCGTCTGGCAGGCCGATCCTGACAGTCTGGTGCCCGTTGATCGCGTGTCCCGCGTGGATGTTGACCTGCTGGTCGGGATCGACAGGTCGCGTGATACATTGCTGGAAAACACCCGCCGTTTTGCCGAAGGGTTGCCGGCCAACAATGCGCTGTTGTGGGGCGCGCGCGGGATGGGAAAATCCAGTCTGGTCAAGGCGGTGCATGGCAAACTGAATGCCAGCCATCCGCAGCTGAAGATCATCGAGATTCAGCGCGAGGACCTGCCGTCGATCAGCCGCTGCCTGCACCTGCTGCGCGGTGCGGACGCGCAGTTCATACTGTTTTGCGATGACCTGTCGTTCAGCCACGATGATGCGCATTACAAATCGCTCAAGGCCGTGCTGGACGGCGGCATCGAAGGGCGGCCCGACAATGTCGTGCTTTACGCCACATCGAACCGGCGGCACCTGATGCCGCGCGAGATGATCGAGAACGAACGCGCCACGGCGATCACACCGGGCGAGGCGGTCGAGGAAAAGGTTTCCCTGTCGGACCGTTTCGGCCTGTGGCTGGGGTTCCACGCCTGCGATCAGGATCAATTCCTGACCATGATCCGCGGGTATTGCGATTCCTACGGCATCGCCATTGATGACGCCACACTGCGCGCCGAAGCGATCGAATGGCAGGCCACCCGTGGAAGCCGGTCCGGTCGCGTGGCCTGGCAGTACTTTACGGATTTGGCAGGACGACGCGGCGTGGCGATCCAGTAGGATCGCCCGGGGGCGCTGCCCCCGGACCCCCGGGATATTTCGGGCCAGAAGAAAGGCTCAGGGCAGGAATTCGTTCGGATCGACCGAGTTCAGCCCGCGCCGCACCTCGAAATGCACGAATGTCGGGTCACCTGCGCCAACCTGACCCAGATTGCCGCCGCGTGCGACGCTGT
Organism: Loktanella sp. DSM 29012; assembly: GCF_900110705.1. Taxonomy (GTDB): domain Bacteria; phylum Pseudomonadota; class Alphaproteobacteria; order Rhodobacterales; family Rhodobacteraceae; genus Loktanella; species Loktanella gaetbuli. The sequence goes on from NZ_FOEJ01000006.1 coordinate 8,097, forward strand.
CGCCTTTGGCGACGCTCAGGTTCTCGAGGTTGGTGTAGACGGTGAGCAGGTTGTCTGCATGTTTGACAACCACGATGGATGTGCCTGACGTGTCTTGTGTGACGGCTGCAACGGTGCCGCTGTCGGCGGCCTTAACCGTGGTGCCCGCGGTCGCCGCGATGTCGATGCCTTCGTTGCGCCCGGGGCTGTAGTCGCGGATGATCGCGCCAGCCAACGGCCTGACGAAACGTGCCTCGTTTGCTGCGGGTGTGGCCGCCGGGGCGGGGGCTGGCGGTGGAGGCGGCGGCGGTGCGGATGCTGTTTCCGACACTGTCGGGGCCGCTGTCGTCAGATCGGGTGCATCGGGCAATGTCACAGGTGCCGCGACGGATGGCGTGCTGGCGGGCAGGGGGGCCGCAGCCGAGGGTGGCACGGGCGATGTGCTGCCGATACCGGGGGCCGTGATCGGGCCGCCCGCAGGATCGGCGGCACCGCCGCCCTGCGGCACCAGAATGAACTGACCCTCGCGCACGGTGAGGCTGGAATCCAAACCGTTCCATTCTGCCAGCGTGCCGACGGGGACGTTGTACAGGCGGCTGATCGAAAACGCCGTTTCACCGCGTTCGACGCGATGGCGGATCGGTTGGGTGGCGGTCGTCTGGGCCGGTGACGCGGCCGGTACGGCCAGCCCGCCGGATGTGGCATCTGCGCGGTCCAGCGCCGTTGTTGCCACCGCGGTCACATCCAGCGGCACCGTCGTTTGTGCGCCCGGAACGCGGGTCGGCAAGGCCAGCACCTCGCCATCGCGCAGCGTGACGCCCTTTTCGATCCCGTTGAAACTGGCAAGCGTCGCGGGATCGACACCGACGCGGGATGCGATCGAGGCGACCGTATCGCCACGTCGCGCGACGGCGACCTGATAGTCGGCATAGGTGATGACGCCGCGCTGGTCGGGATCGGGTCGATCCGGCAGATTTCCCACCGCCGGCGATGTATCGAATGCGCCGGTGCGATCCCGCAAGTCGATGTCCGGCAGGCCGGCGTCGCAGGCCGCCATCAAGGCGATCCCCGCGCAACTGAAGGTCAGGCGCAGGGCTGCGTTACGGCGGGTCTGGGTCATGGATGGGCTCCTGTCCACTGCGGGGTCCGTCTTGCGCGGGTTGGCCATCGTTTTAGTCCTCTCCGAGGCCTTCAATCAAGGGAACAAAGCGCACATCGCGCAATTCCGCGTAATCAAGGCCCTGTGGTGTACGTGTCACGCGGATCAGGGTCTGAACGGTATCTGACTGGCCCACGGGCAGCACCATGATCCCGCCCTCGCGCAATTGCGCCAAAAGCGGGCCGGGCGGGTCCTCGGCTGCTGCGGTCAGAAGGATGCGGTCGAACGGGGCCTGTTCCGGCAACCCGTGGCTGCCGTCGCCGACCAATGCGGTGATGTTGTGCAGATCGAGCGCGTCAAAGATCGTCTGGGCCTCGGTCACGAGGCGACGGAAACGGTCCACCGTATAAACCCTGCGCGCGAGCTGGCTGAGGATCGCCGCCTGATAGCCTGACCCGGTTCCGATCTCGAGGACCTTGTGTCGGGGCTGAACATCGAGGGCCTGCGTCATGATCCCGACGACCGACGGCTGGCTGATGGTCTGGCCGCAGGCAATGGGCAGCGGCATGTCCTCGTAGGCACGTTCGGCAAAGAGGCCCTTGTTGACAAATCGCGACCGGTCGATGCGTTCCATCGCTGTCAGCACGCGTTCGTTCGTCACCCCCTTGGACCTGAGGGCAAAGAGGAACTGCATCTGGGTTTGCGGATCGGTCAAGCCAGCCTGTCCCGCATCTGGTCGATCACATCGTGCGCCGTGAGGTCCGCGCGCATCGGCGTGGCCGAGATATAGCCATCGACATTGGCCTGTGCATCGGTGCCTGCCCCGGTCGCGCGTTGCTGATCGCCTCCCTTGACCCATAAAAAATGCCGGTGACCCGGGGTTTCGGCGCGGACCACGTGATGATGACCGCCGCGGCGGAACCCTTGGGTCGTGACCTGAAATCCCGCCACCTCTGCGGCCGGGACGGGGGGGAAATTCACGTTCCAGAACAGGCAGTAGTCGGCATCGTCCCAAACGTCGGCGGCCAGCAGCCTGTTGATGGTGGCAACACCATGGGCGGCGGCGGCTGCAAAGGCATGTTCGGGGTCCATGTTCCGTGGACCATAGTACTGCGACAATGCGATGGCCCGGTGACCCTGCAACGCAGCCTCCATCGCGGCGCCGATCGTGCCGGAATAGAGCACGTTTTCAGCGGCGTTGTTGCCGCGGTTCACGCCCGACAGGATCAGATCGGGTTCCCCGGGCAGGATGTCGAACAATGCGGCCAGCACGCAATCGGCCGGCGATCCCTGAACCGCGAAACGCCGCGGGTCCAGCTGTGTGACCATCGTGGGATGGGTATAGTTGATGCAATGCCCGACGCCGGATTGTTCCTGCGCGGGGGCCACGGTCCAGACCTCGCCCGTGGGACCAGCGATTGCGGACGCGATGTCGTGCAGGACGGCCAGACCCGGGGCGTTGATGCCGTCGTCGTTGGTGATGAGTATCCGCATGACAGCCCTTTGCGCGTGTTGCCGCACGTTAGGTCATGGAAAAAGGCGGGGCAAGCGCTTGCCCCGCGCGGGGTTAGGATCAAGCCAGTATTTCGGGCAGCAGCCGGGCGGCCTCTGATGCCGGGCTGGCCAATGCACTGCGGTCTTCGCCGGGATAGAACCGGGCGCGCAATGCTGTGGGCATCGGGGCGGGGTCGATCAGGCGGACCTGCGGTCCGGTCTTGACCGTCTCGGCGGCCCAACTGTTGACCAGCGCCAGCTGTGCGGCCTTGGTGGCACCATATGTGCCGTAGAATTTCTGACCTGCAGGGTGGTCGTTGCAGAACACCGCGCGCCCCTGCGCACCCAGAAGCGGCGAGACATAACCGATCAGCCGGGCCGTGGCCGTCACGTTGACATCGAGCGATTTCGCAAGGTCCTTGGGCCCGATGTGTCCGGCAGGTGCCAGGGGTGCCGCGTGGATGGCCGTGTGGACCCACAGATCCAGCTTGCCCCAACGATCAAAAATACCGCGGCACAGTTGCTGCATGGCTGCGTCGACGCAAATGTCCATCGGCGCTAGCGTGGCCTGACCGCCCGCGGCCTTGACCGCGTCGTCCAGTTCTTCGAGCGCGCCAACGGTGCGTGCAACGGCAACGATATGGTGCGTGGGTGCGAGGGCGGTGGCAAGTGCCGCGCCAAGGCCACGAGAGGCACCGGTGATGAGGGCGATCTTATCTGTCATGCGCACCCTTTGCCGCAGCAAGGCGGCGCTGTCCAGTGTCAGCCTGGCATCGTCAACCTGCGTGTGACACCGCTGCGGTCCAGAAGGCTGAGCCCTTGTTCAGATACGGCCACGACGGTCATGTTATCCACGCGATCACCGATCGTTACCTGGCTGATCGCACCGCGTGCGGTTCGGATCAGCGCCGCATTGCCGTTTTGCGACAGCCGCAGTCCGATGAGTGCCAAGGTCGTCATGTCCAGTTTTTCTTCTGCGACAGCGATCTGTGCCACGTCGTCGGGGATGGGGTTGGTCGTGCTTGCGTCGGTCATGTTCTCGGCTCCATCTGGGCTCGCGCGCCAACTGAAGGAGTTCTGAATGAGGGAACAGCGGTAAATGCCGCAGCGCGGCATCCGTGCTGGGATGTGCTCAAATCAGGTGACCGGATCGGCGGTTTTCAGCGCAGCCCCGCCCCGTTTTAAACCCTTGCGATCACGATCCCGCAAGGCGTCCGCGATGCGGCGCAGTCCAGGGTCGTCGCGGTTGGCGGGTCAGACCTCGCGTTGCCGCGACCTGATGCCGTCGCTGGCCTCTGTCTTGTCGTGGAACAGGTGCACCTGCGTGGGGTAAGGCAGACCGATACTGGCCTTGTCCAACGCGGTGCAGGTTTCCTGAATGAGATTACACCGAATGTGGATGCGGTCCACTTTCGATGATTTGGTCCACCAGCGCAGGCGGATGATATTGGCGGAATCGCCCTGCCTGACAGGGATGGTTTCAGGCGCGGGGTCGGCCATCACGCCGTCAAAGGATGCGTAGAAAATTGTAGACGTCAGGACCACCACACAGTCAGAGCATATGTCTGCGTCGGGTGCGACGATACGAGCCCCCCTATGCCGCAATGGGCGTCAGACGGGGGCGTTGGTGCCCGGCACGATCATGAACCGGGCGGCAGGTGTTTTGCGCTCTATTCCGCCGGTTCCTTGGTCTTGAAACCGGCCTCGATCTTGTCCGAGGGCACAATGGGATAGTCGCCGGAAAAACAGGCGTCGCAATATTGCGGGGATTTCGGATCGCGGCCACCGGGCTCGCCCACGGCACGGTAAAGCCCGTCCAGCGAGATGAACTTGAGGCTGTCGACGCCCAGATGGGCTGTCATCTCGGCCTCTGTCATGCGGGCGGCGAGCAGTTTTTCACGTTCGGGCGTGTCCACGCCGTAAAAGCAGGGCCAGACCGTCGGCGGGCTGGCGATACGGAAATGCACAGAGGCGGCGCCGGCCTCGAGGATCATTTCCTTGATCTTTTGGCTGGTGGTGCCGCGCACGACACTGTCGTCGACCAGGATCACCCGCTTGCCCTGTATAAGGGCACGGTTCACGTTCAGTTTCAGGCGCACGCCCATGTTGCGGATCTGTTCGGACGGTTCGATGAACGTGCGGCCCATGTATTGGTTGCGCACGATCCCCATCGCAAAGGGAATGCCGGATTCCAGCGAATAACCAATTGCAGCGGGCGTGCCGCTATCGGGAACAGGGCAGACCAGATCGGCATCGACCGGTGCTTCCTTGGCCAGTTCGCGGCCGATGGCCTCTCGGGTTTCATAGACCGAACGGCCCCCCAGCGACGAATCCGGCCTGCTGAAATAGACATGTTCAAAGATACAGAAGCGTGATTTCCGGCGGCGGAACGGGAAATGGCTTTGCACGCCGTCTTCCGCGCTGATGACCAACATTTCGCCCGGTTCGATTTCACGGATGAAATCGGCACCCACGATGTCCAGTGCACAGGTTTCGGACGCGAGCACCCAGCCGTCGCCCAGCTGACCCAGCACCAACGGACGCACGCCCAGCGGGTCACGACAGCCAATCAGCTTGGATCGGGTCATGGCGACCACGGAAAACGCGCCTTCGACTTTGCGCAGTGCCTCTTCCATACGGTCGGGGATCGTGCGGCCCATCGACCTCGCCATCAGGTGGATGATGCATTCGGAATCGCTGGACGATTGAAAGATCGAGCCACGCTCGATCAACTCGCGCCGCAGGGCCACGGCATTCGTGATGTTGCCATTGTGCGCGATGGCCGCGCCGCCCATGGAAAATTCGCCAAAGAACGGCTGCACGTCACGAATCGCCGTCTGCCCCTTGGACCCGGCGGTGGAATAGCGCACGTGACCGATGCCGATATTGCCCGGCAGCAGCGCCAGCGTTTCCGCGCTGGTGAAATTGTCCCGCACCAGACCCATGCGGCGGGCCTGATTGAACCCCGTGGTGCTGTCGTAGGTCACGACACCACCGGCCTCTTGGCCACGGTGTTGCAGGGCGTGCAGGCCGAGTGCGATAAAGTTGGAAGCCTGCGAAACGCCGACGACGCCAAAGACGCCGCATTCCTCCTTGAGCTTGTCATCATCGGGATCGAACGGATGAGAAGGCAATGATTTCGCGGGGGCAGGATGGCTCGCATTGCGCACGTGGCAGCTCCGGTTCCGGGGGCGGTTGCGATGCGTTTAACCAATGCCCGCGGCAGAGTCACGAGACTGTCACACGACATTTGCATGGCGGGGCAGGTCAGACCGAAAATGGCCACCGCGATCACGTGATCGGGAACATTGCGTGACCTGCGGTGTTGAAAACCTAAGCTGCGGCGCTTTGCCCCAGTTGCAGCCAAAACGAAAGCCCCATCCCAAATGAAATCAGCGACGCACCTTGAATCCATACGGCGCAGCCTGACCCTGTTGATGTTGATCGCGATTTTCGTGACCTGTTATTTTGCGCGTGACCTGATCCTGCCTGTCATGCTCGGGTTTCTGATTGCCCTGACATTGTCGCCGGTTTCGCGCGGGTTGTCGCGCATCGGGGTCCCGCACTGGGCATCGGGCGTCGGCCTGATCGCGATCACCACGACGTTGATCGGGCTGATCATTTTGTTTGGCGCGGGAACAGTCAGCACCTGGATGTCGGATTTCGATGATCTGGCGCGCGAATTGCAGTTCAAACTGGCTGGCGTGTTCCGCCAGCTCGAAAGTGTGCGGCAGGCTGGCGAGGACGTGGCCAAGATGGCCGCAGCGGGCGGTGAAGCAGCCCAAGAGGTCGTGGTGCAACAGCCGACCATGCTGGACAGTGCATTCGACATGGCCGGCACATTGGGTGCCACATTGGCTGTGGCGCTGGTGCTGGCGACATTTCTGCTGGCGTCGGGTGACATGTTCTACATCAAGCTGGTCCAGAGCTTTGAAACCATGAGTGGCAAGAAACGCGCATTGACCATGGTCTATGACATCGAACGCAAGGTGTCGCATTACCTGCTGACGATTACGGTCATCAACGCGTCGCTGGGACTGTGCATCGGCGTCGCTCTGACGCTGCTGGGGCTGCCTTATGGCTGGCTCTGGGGCATCGTGGCGTTCTTGTTGAACTATCTGCCGTATCTGGGGGCGATGGCCGGGGTTTTGATGGTCGGGGCAATTTCGATCATCACCTTTGACGAATTCGGATATGCCCTGCTGGCCCCTCTGGTCTATCTTACCTTCACGACGATCGAGGGCAATTTCGTGACCCCGTCGCTGTTGGGCCGTCAGCTCAAGATGAATACCGTCGCGGTTTTCCTGACGGTCGTGCTCTGGGCGTGGCTATGGGGTATTCCCGGCGCGCTGGTCGCCGTGCCGTTCCTGGTGGTGTTCAAAGTGGTGGCAGACAATATCGACAGCCTGGCTATCGTCAGCAATTTCCTGTCAGGGGCCGACAGTTCGGAATTGCGGGACCTGCGGCGCGCGCCGATCGCCTTTGAGGATCACGGCGCGCACAAGGATGATTGAGGTTACTGAACGTCGGTCGTGGCACCGCATTCGCCGATCAACGCGGCATACTGCGACGTGATCCAGCCCAGTGCTGCCTCGGGGTCGCGATCTTCGAGCGTGCCGCCGAACTGGGTAAAGATGCGTGCGGAACGGCTGTCCTCGACCATGGCGATATCCTGTGCAGACAGTACCGTCTGATAGACAAAGAACGCCACCGTCACCAGCAGGACACCGCGGGCAACGCCAAACAGGAACCCCAGTCCCTGGTCCAGACCATTCAGCGCCGACCGCTGGATCACGCTGGAAAACAGGGGTGTGAATATCGAAACGACCACCAGCGCCACGGCGAACACCACGGCAAAGGCCGCGATGATCGACAATTCGCAGCTGTCACCGATGAAATCACCCAGCACCGGGATCTGGCGCACCAGCGGTTCGGCTTGACCGGCAAACAGGAACGCCAGAATCGTCGCCCCGATCCAGCCTGCGATGGCCATCGCCTCGCGGACCAGACCGCGCGAATAGGCCAGCAGCGCCGAAATAACGATTGTGGCGGCCACGATGCCGTCAATGATGGTGAAACCGTCCATGTGCGTCCCCCGGCTGGCCCGTGGCCGCTAGCGCGCGCCAAAAACCTGTTCTACGAAACCGGCCAGATCCTGCATTTCCCGCAGGTCCATCCCGGCGCCTTGCGTGCCCTTGGGCGCGCGCGGCATGATCGCCGAGGTAAAACCAAGTTTCTGCGCCTCTTTCAATCTATTTTCCGTCTGAATGACCGGACGCAACGCACCCGACAGGCTGATTTCACCGAAAATGACCGCCTCCTTGGGCAGGGCGGCATCCTCTCGGGCGGAAACCAGTGCTGCGGCCACCGCCAGATCGGCGGCGGGTTCATTGATCCGCAGGCCGCCCGCGACGTTCAGATAGACATCCAGACCGGTGAACGGCACGTCGCAGCGCGATTCCAGAACCGCCATGATCATGGCAAGCCGCCCGCCGTCCCAACCCACGACGGACCGGCGCGGCTGGCTGTGCGGCGAGGGTGCGACCAGCGCCTGAATTTCGCACAGGACGGGGCGTGTGCCTTCGACCCCGGCAAAGACGACAGAACCGGGGGCCGGTTCGCCGCGTTCGGACAGGAACAGGGCAGAGGGGTTTTTAACCTCTGCCAGACCCTTGCCGGTCATTTCGAACACGCCGATTTCATCGGCCGGGCCAAAGCGGTTTTTCACACTGCGCAGGATGCGAAACTGGTGCCCACGCTCGCCTTCGAAATAGAGCACGGTATCGACCATGTGTTCGACGACGCGGGGGCCTGCGATCGCACCTTCCTTGGTGACGTGGCCGACCATGACGACGGACATGCCCCGCTTTTTCGCAAAGGTCGTTAATTCGTGCGCGCAGGATCGGACCTGACTGACGCTGCCCGGTGCGCTTTCGACGGTGTCGGACCACATGGTCTGGATCGAATCGATCACGCACAGATCAGGCGTGTCCTGATCCAATGTCGTCAGGATGTCGCGCAGGTTGGTTTCGGCGGCCAGACGCACGGGCGATTTTTCCAAGCCCAGCCTGCGGGCGCGCATCTGTACCTGTGCATTCGATTCCTCGCCCGAAATGTAGACGACCCGCAGGCCGTTGCGCGCAAACCGTGCCGCGGCCTGCAGCAGCAATGTCGATTTGCCGATGCCGGGATCCCCGCCGACGAGCAGGGCCGACCCCTTGGTCAGGCCGCCCCCCAGAACACGGTCCAGTTCCGTGACACCGGACTGCGTGCGGGGCGGTTCCGCCTCTTGGGTGGCAAGGTCGGTCAGCGGGATCGATTTGCCGCGATGTTTGCCCAGTCCCTGTTTTTTGGGGCCGCTGGACAGGCCCGCATCCTCGACGATGCTGTTCCATGCGCCACAGGCGTCGCAACGCCCCGACCATTTGGCCGATGCCGCACCGCAGTCGGAACAGGTAAATGTCAGATCCTTAGCCATGTTCACCTTTTGCCCCAAAGCAGGCTGACTGGCAACGGCGCATTTTCGCGGAGGTCAGCCTATTCGGCGGCTGGTTTCTGTGCGGGCAGATTAACGATGTTGCTGGGTGGTGCGTCTTGTTCCGTGTCCTGATCCAGCGATGTGTCATGTTCCAGCGCGTATCCCAGCAGCGGCAGAACGCTTTGCAACGCTTCGTCCAGATGCGCGAGCTGGTTTGCGACGCGAGATTCCTCCATCTCGACCTGCGCGGACCAACTGCGGATCTGTTCGCAGATGTGCAACGCCTCCAGGATCTGTTCTTGCTGATCCTCGGCCTCTTTCTGGCGGGCGGCGAGGAACGCCTTGGCACGCGCGACCCGATCTTCTGAATAGACTTCGGCCAGATGCCGGGACGTCTGGCCCATCTGTGCCGCCACCTCGAGGACGCCGGGTTCCAGACGCACGAGGTCGGGATGATCGCGCAGATAGGCCAGCCGTTCGCGCACCGCATCAAATTCGGAGCTGAGGCTGAAGATGCCCTGACGGTCGGCATGATGCACCGCGTTATAGGCGACCTTGATATCGTCCATGCTGATCTGGAAATCGCGGTGACTGCGTTCCAGCGCCATCATCCGGGCGTTGGTCGGCAGGAAAAACGCCATCGCGGACAGCAAGACCGTCAGACCGATCTGAAGCCACATCCCCGCATGTGGATAGGGTACACCGCCCACAGATGCCTCGAATGTCAGCCAACCGGTCACGCCAAGCGCACTGAGCGATGTGAACACCAACGCTGACACCGCCACGACGGCCACGACAAACAACGACACGGCATGCAAGATCTGGATCACGTAACGAATGGAAAGCGACATCGCGGTGGGTCCGATCGGAAAGTCTCATACTACGGATTAACCATAGGGCGAATTTCGAGGGCGTCCTACATGCTTTGCGGAACGGCCTGTCTCGATTGTATACACCTGCGAAACAATGATTGACGGCCCCCCGGATTGGGTAGGCTATCGTCAATTGACAGTTGAAAAAACCGTCAGGATTTTCAGATTGTTAGGCGTTTTTCCGCCAGTCGAACCAGAATTGTGGATAATTTCGCTATCCCCTATCTGATTTCGACACTTTGACCGCCGGTGTTGCCGGAGAGCGTCAAAATATTGCCAGATTCATCGCATTAGGACCCGAATCGGGTCGCTTCTCCGGCGTAGCGACGGCTGTAGCGCGCACCCAGGCTGGTCAGGATTTCATAGCCGATGGTGCCGGCCGCGCGGGCCAGGTCGTCAACGGTCTGATCCGGTGACAGGATGGACAGTGAAACGGGATCATCCCGCAGATCGGTGATATCCACCGTGATCAGATCCATCGAAATACGACCGACCAGCGGGCAGGGCTGTGACCCCGCCCAAAGCGTTGCCCGCCCCGATCCCGCGCGCAGCAACCCGTCGGCGTATCCGGCCGACAAGGTGGCGAGGCGCGTGGGACGTTCGGCCTGCCAGCTGTTCCCATAGCCCACGACCTCGCCTTCGGTCAGGTCGCGGATCTGCACGATCGGCAGATCGAGCCGGGCCACAGGCCGCGCCGCTGCAAAGGGCAGGCCACCATAAAGACCAATTCCGGGACGGCATTCATCAAAGTGATATTCGGACCCCAGCAGCATCCCGCCGGTCGCAGCAAGGCTGCGCGGTGTGGTGATGCCATCGGTCATCTGGTGAAACACGTCCAGCTGATAGGGATTCATGGGATGATCGGGTTCATCCGCGCAGGCAAGGTGAGACATCACCACGACAGGTTTGCGCCGAAGGGCGGGTTCGGCCACCTGTGCCCAGTCATCCCATTCCAGTCCCAGCCGGTTCATGCCGGTATCAAGCTGAAGACCAAAGGGATGGTCCGGCAGATCCCGAAAATGGCGGTCGATCTGTGACAGGCTGTTCAGGATCGGTGTCAGGTGGTGGTCCACCAGCAGCTGTGTGTCGCCTTTCATGTGGCCGGTCAGAACCCGTATCTGGGCCCGGTCGCCTAAGGCTGCGCGCAGGGCGGCACCTTCTTCGGCGACCGCGACGTAGAAGATCCGCGCGCCCTGCTTTGCCAGCGCTGCCGCAACGCGGCCCGCCCCCAGGCCGTAACCGTCCGCCTTGACCACGGCAGCGGTTTCGCAGGAGGTCAGCGCGTTCAGGCTGCGCCAGTTTGCGCCCACGGCGCCGAGGTCGATCGTCAGATGTCCAGTGCTCATACCTGCCTTGTGCCACTGTTTTGCGGGCTGGGCAATCGGGAGGAGTAGCCAGCGGGGGTGACGCATTTTCTGCGAAAATGCGGCGCCTCCGGCGGGAGTATTTCGGGCAAGATGATGCAGGTGTCCGGTGCTGCCGGGGGTCGCGCGTCATCTTAGTCAGCCGTGACGATCCTGTATTCGGTCAGCTCCCCGGCGGTCAGCAGGTAGATTTCGTCAGGTGGGGTGACTAGCGCGTGCTGCATGACCAGCGGATCGACCCCCATGTCGTCGAGAAAGCTCATGACCTCGCCCTGGCCGCGCTGAATGTCCTCGACGGCGAGAAAGGCGGGCAGGGCGGTGTTTTCCCCAAAATAATGCTGATGCACGCCAACCAATGCGCCGTCCTCGACCTGTCGCGTGGTGCCGGACGACAGGATGTAGGGGCAGGCGGACAGGCAGATGTCCGTCGCTGTCATGCGCGTGCCGATCCCTGCGGCGCGCAGGGCACGACCAAGGGTCAGCGCATCGCTGACCGACCCGCCCGGACTGTTGAGAAACGCCTGTTCCGGCGCGGGATCGACGGTCGCAAGAAAGGTGGCAAAGCGGTCGGCGTCACCCGGTGCAATGCTGCCCGTAAGGGTAATGACAGGTGCCCCGTTCCAGACCGTGTCGACGAATTCCAGCCGCGAGGGCATGTCCGTCGTTGCGGGGATCGGACGCGATCCTGGACGGGGTGCGCGCGGACTGACCTGGCTGGGATCATAGCGCCGGGTCTGGTCGCCGGGGCCCAGTGGTTCAGTCAGGCCGGGCGCGGTCGAGGGGCTTGCGATCTGCGGCAGGATGCGTGCCAGGTCAGAGCTGAGCATCACGCCCGCAAAGACGACCTGCAGCCCGAGGATCCATTTTAGCCAGCGGCCTGTCTGATGCGGTCTGGCCGTCATGTGTCCGGCTCTTGGGCGGGCGGTGGTGGTGGCGGGACGGGCCGCGGCGCGCGATCAAGCGAAGTGTCCATGTCACGGATCGCCGTCACGGCCGCGCGCAGTTCGGCCAGGGTCATGCTGTCCTCGGTGGCGGTGCCTTCGCGGCCGACACGGATCGCGGCCTGTGTGACGGCGAGGATCAGCACCAGCACGGCCGGAAGCAGGTCGATGGCGATGGCCCCCGCCCAACTGGGCACAAAGCTGCCGGCGTACTTGATCACGGCGTCTGCGGAAGAGATCGGCGTATAGCTGATGTCTGCAGGCGGCGTCATCGACAGCACGGCCTGTGCCGCCGATTGAAGCCCCTCGGCACGTTGGCGCAGCACGGCCAGCACGGCATCGATCGTTGCCTGCTGTCCGGCCCGCGTGGTGTCGTTGCTGCCGTCCAGTTGCGGCAGGACGACCGAATCCGCAAGGTCGGTGGCGGCGCGGCTGACCAGAGGCGCTACCGACAATTGCCGCAACTGCGTGATGACATTGGCGAGGCGCACGGCCTCTTCGCTGAACGGCACCGATCGTGCCTCGACCGGACCTTGTTCCACGGTCAGCGCGCGCATCCGTGACAGGATCGCATTGCCTTCGACAAAGGCCTGTTCGACCAGGGGTTGCTGTGCGGTGATCTGGGCCTCGAGCGCCGTCAGCTCGTCCGATTTCTGGCGCAAGAGACGGAATACGGCCCCCTGACCGGCGAATCCCGAAAGCTGACCCGTTGCTTCTTGTTCGGACAGATCGTCAAAGGACTGCCGCACGCGGGCCACGTCACGCGCCAGCGATTGCGCGGATTGCGTGATCTCGTCCGCACGTTCGAGCGCGGCCTGGTAGTCCTGCACGGTTTCGGCCAGATGCTGTTCGACGGCGGCGGCCCCGGCCAGCGCTGCCGCGTTCAGCCAGGACGACATCGCAACGATGGCCAGCGACCCCAGCGCCATCGACAGCATCAGCCCGATCCGCGCGGCCCCGGTGCGCACAGCGGGCAAAAGGCGCATCATGTAGGACCAGAACACGAAGATCCCGACCGACACGGCCACCGAATAGGCAAGCGCCGCAAAGACCGACAGTGCACCGTTGTCATCCAGCAGCGATGACACGCCGAGGTAGGTATAGATGCCCGATGCCACGGCCAGCACACCCAGCGCCGTTCCCGTGATGCTGTCCAGCCAGTCGACATGGGATTGCAGGTCGCGGGCGTTGCGGATGCCGCGCGCCTGCGCACGGGACAGGCGGGGGTCGTCGTCGGACATGGGGGTGCTCCTGCTGGTTCAGCCCAAGATAGGCGGTGCTGAGCGGGATGCAAATAACGGGCGCGTGCGGTTTCGCCTAGGCCGGGTTCAAGACCTTGCGGAAGGCTGGACCGGGGTTTCGCCGGGCATAGCCCATCGCCTCGTAGGCCGCCTGCGCGCCGGTATTGTCGGGATCAGTGCCGATGCTGACATATGCGCAATCCAGTCCGCGTGCATGTTCCTCGACAGCGGTGATGATCGCACGCCCCAGCCCACGCCCGCGCAGGTCGGGTACGACAAAAATGTGGTGCAGGTTCAATCCGCGTCGTACGATCAGCCCCCACAGCCAGGGCGGTGTGCCAAAGAGATCGCGCGTCAGGGCATCCGGGCAGGCGTGGCTGTCGTCGCCATGAAATGCGCCAAGCGCGTCCGACATGACGACCAGATCGGGGATGTCTGCCGGCGTGACGACACGGATATCAAAATCCGACGTCGCCGCCGCCGCCATTGTCCTGCCAAGGCTTGACCAGGTTGCCAAAGCGGGTGAACCGGCCCTCGAACGACAGTTCCACCGTGCCGATGGGGCCGTGACGCTGTTTGCCGATGACGACCTCTGCCTTGCCGCGCAGGCGTTCCATTTCCTCTTGCCACAGGGCGATCTTGTCCATCTCGTGGTCGCCGGGTTTTTCGCGTTCCTTGTAGTATTCCTCGCGGAACACGAACATCACGACGTCCGCATCCTGCTCGATCGAGCCGGATTCGCGCAGGTCCGACAGCTGCGGGCGCTTGTCCTCGCGGGATTCGACCTGACGCGACAGCTGGGACAGGGCGATCACGGGGATGTTCAGCTCCTTGGCGATGGCCTTCAGGCCCATCGTGATCTCCGAGATTTCGTTCACCCGGTTTTCGCCCTTGCCGGTGCCGCGCACCAGTTGCAGGTAGTCGACGACCAGCACGTCCAGCCCGTGGGTCCGTTTCAGACGGCGCGCCCGCGCGGCCAACTGGGAAATCGGCAGCGCCGGGGTGTCGTCGATGAACAGCGGGCAGGATTCCAGTTTCTTGGCGGCATCCACGAAACGGCGGAACTCGACCTCTGACATGTCGCCGCGGCGGATCTGTTCGGACGGCACTTCCGCCGCCTCCGACAGGATGCGGGCGGCCAGCTGTTCTGCGGACATCTCGAGACTGTAGAACCCCACCACGCCACCGTTGACCGCACCCTCGGATCCGTCCGGCAAGGTGCCTTTCTTGTAGGCCTTGGCGATGTTGTAGGCGATGTTGGTGGCCAGCGACGTCTTGCCCATCGACGGACGCCCGGCAAGGATCAGCAGGTCGGATTTGTGCAGCCCGCCCAATTTCTTGTCCAGATCATTCAGACCCGTAGACACGCCAGCCAGGCCACCGTCGCGCTGGTAGGCGGCGTTGGCGACGTTGACCGCATCCGTGACCGCCCGCAGAAACGACTGGAAACCACTGTCGGCCGTCCCGCTTTCCGCCAGCGCATAAAGAGCCTGTTCCGCTTCGACGATCTGGTCCTTGGGTTCGGACGCCACATCGACCTTGCAGGCCTTTGATGCGATCTCCTGACCGACCTGGATCAATTGCCGCCGGATCGCGAGGTCGTAGATCATCTGGGCATAGTCGCGTACCGCAAAGGCAGACACGGCAGAGGCCGCCAGCCGGACAAGATAGGCACCGCCGCCCAATTCCTTCAGGCCCTCATCCTCTTCCATGTAGCTTTTCAGGGTAACGGGGCTGGCCAGCGCGTTCTTGGCCAGCCGGGCCGCTGCGCATTCGAAAATCCGCGCATGTACCGGATCGTAGAAATGCTGCGGGCCGACGATGGATGCAATCCGGTCAAAGATATCGTTGTTGGTCAGGATCGCGCCAAGCAACTGCTGTTCGGCCTCGATCGAATGGGGCATCTGGTCGATGCTGGCCTCGTGCACGCCCGTCGCATTGAAAGTTGTTGCCTCGTTCATGCCCTGTCCCCTGATCCCCGGTCTGCTGTGTCGACGGGTGTAACCCAGCCGTCGGCCTGCCTCAAATTGTATGTTTCTGTGGATAACGCGATCGGCTGGATTCGCGCAGAACCCAGTTCTTCTTCTGGTCTGAAATATCCCGGGGGTCCGGGGGCAGCGCCCCCGGTCCGGCATCAGGATATGGTGATCAAACCAGGACGGTGATCAGACCACGAAATTGATCAGACCATGATACCGGGTTGCCATCCGTTCGGATCGCGCAGGTAGGCCTCGACCGTGTCCAGGGTCGCCGCGTCAAAGCTTTGGTTGGCGCGCGCCACGTCCAGCACGTCCCACCAGGTGCACAGAGACACCAGCTTGACCCCGTGGGCGGCCAGTGATTCCTCGACGTCAGGATAGATGCCGTAATAGAAAATCACAGCCGTGGCGTTGCAGTTCGCGCCTGTGTCGCGGATCGCATCCACGAATGACAGTTTCGATCCGCCATCGGTGGTCAGATCCTCGACCAGCAGCACGCGCTGGCCTTCTGACATCACGCCTTCGATCCGCGCATTGCGACCGTAACCTTTGGGTTTCTTGCGCACATAGGTCATCGGCAGCGCCATGCGTTCGGCCACCAGCGCCGAGAAAGGGATGCCTGCGGTCTCACCACCCGCCACGTTGTCAAAGGCCTCGAACCCGCAGTCGCGCATGATGCTGATGGTCAGGAAATCCATCAGCGTGGAACGGATACGCGGAAAAGAGATCAGCTTGCGGCAGTCGACATAGGTCGGGGCCTGTTTGCCAGAAGCATGGGTGAACGGCGTCGTCGCATTGAAATCGATCGCGCCGATTTCCAGCAGCATGGACGCGGTCAGGCGGGCGATTTCGGATTTTTCGGGAAAGGACGACGGGATCATGGCGCGGCTCCTGGCTGTGGGTTCGCGCGGGTTTAGGGCCTTTGGGACCGGATGTTAAGAGGCAGCACAGCCCCTGTGCTGCCCCATCGGCCCGTTATCCCGGGTCAGTCCACGACGCACCAGTGCAGTGGGAAACCGGGGTCAAACACTGTCACCGGCCCATCATCGGTGGCGATATGATCGGGATAGGTGACGGGATCGCCCTTGCGCAGCGTGATCGTATCCGCGTTCGGCGGCAGGCGGTAGAACGCAGGCCCGTTGAGCGAGGCAAAGGCCTCGAGCTTGGGCAATTTCCCGGCCGCATCGAACACCTCGGCCAGACAGGACATGGTGTTCGGCGCGCTGAACACCCCGGCGCAGCCGCATTCTTGCAACTTGCGTGCATCCGTATGCGGGGCGCTGTCGGTGCCCAGAAAAAACCGCACGTCACCCGACACGGCAGCCTGCACCAGTGCGACACGGTGCTTTTCGCGCTTGGCCACCGGCAGGCAATAGTAATGCGGGCGAATGCCACCGGCCAGAATGTGATTGCGATTGATGATCAGGTGATGGGTCGTGATCGTCGCGGCCAGATTTTTCGGCGTGTCGCGGACATAATCCACCGCATCCTCAGTGGTGACGTGTTCCATAATGATCCGCAGGTCAGGGTTCTTCTTGCGGATCGGCTTGAGGACCTTGTCGATGAACACCGCCTCGCGGTCAAAAATATCGACAGCGCTGTCAGTGACTTCGCCGTGGACGCACAACTGCATGCCGATTTCGGCCATCCGGTCCAGCACCGGTCGCACCTTGTCGAAATCGCGCACGCCCGATGCAGAATTCGTCGTGGCCCCGGCAGGATAGAGTTTGACAGCCGTTGCAATCCCTTCGGCGTGGGCGCGCGCCACATCGTCGGGATCCGTGTCCTCGGTCAGGTAGAGGGTCATCAGCGGCGTGAACTGCGCATCTGCGGGCATCGCGTCCATGATCCGGGCGCGATAGGCCGTCGCATCACGGGCCGTCACGACAGGCGGCACGAGGTTCGGCATCACGATGGCGCGGCCGAAATGCCGTGTGGTTTCGGGCAGGACCGCGCGCAGCATGGCACCGTCCCGCAGGTGCAGGTGCCAGTCGTCGGGGCGGCGGATCGTCAGTTCGGTCAAATCTCTATCAGGCATGGCGCGTCTTTATACGCAACCACCGGCCCTGACCAGATCACACCGACCGATCAGACCGCGTCGATCTCGGCCTTGGCGGATTTGGGCAGCGGTTTGCCCATTTCCTGCAACTGCTTGGCAAAGAACGGGTTCGGCCCGCGCGCCAGAACGGCATAACATAGCTGTACGGCCAGTGCGTCATGCCCGGTGTCCAGCAGACGCTTGTGCAGGTTGCGCAGGTAGGCACCGGACTGCTTGCGCGCACGCATCAACTGACCAAAGCGGGCATGGGTCAGGGTGCCGTCCATGGCCGCCCGGATCACGTCATCCAGCACGCGCAGCGCCTCGAACATGACATCCATGCGACCGCCCAATCCCGATACGCGCAACATCGACACGTTGGGTTTCGTGAACAAGGCGGCATGCATCGCGTCCATGCGCTGCTGCGGGCAATAGGCGATATAGGCGCGCTGGGCCGCGTCGATCATGTCGGGGGCATAGCCATAGCGGCGGGTAAAGTTCTGGCCGCGGTATTTCACGAACCGCATGTCCCAGCCGGCAACAGCCGGGTCCAGCGTTGCCTGTGGCCGCAATGCCAGCACGCGCGCACCGGGTGCCGCAACGGCAAAGGCGGCAGCCGCATAGCCGCCCGCTTGGGCACCATAGAACAGCACGTCCTCGAAATCCTCGAAAAACCCGTCGTCGATCAGACGGTCGAAATGCCGGTAAACGCGTTCATCGCGAAACCAGCTTTCGCCGCGGCTGATGATGGCCAGGTGCGACCAGCCTTCGCGCCGGGCAAAGGCGAAGCCACGGGGGGCTGCATCGGGCAGGCTCATCACTTCGGTCGCATTCTCGAACGTCACGAGCAGTTTCGGACCCGCATCCAGAAAGGCCGCTCCGAAATCATCCCCAAGCGGTGTGTAGGACCCGTGATCTTCGACCAGTTCCTCGAGTGCCACGAGCCAATCGTCGATTTCCAACCCCTTGAGGTCCGTCTCGAAGGTCAATCTGTGGTCGATCATGGCAGTTCTCCGCGGTTCAGACATCTCAGATGCCGTCGCATTGGGGCGAAATTAGGCAGTCGGCGCGCCGCTTTTGGGACATTGTGCGGTGACGCCCTTAGCGCAAATCTACGGCCTTTGGCACGGGGCGTCCATGCCGTGCTTGACCTCTGCGCCCTGTGGTGCAGGTTTGAGGCACGAGGGGGAGGGCGACAATGGAATTTGACAGTATCGATGCCGTGCAGGCCGGGCTGGCGGAACAGGACTACATCTGCGGGCGCAGCCTTGCCACGGTGACATTCCTGGCGCTCAAGCTGGGCCGCCCCCTGTTCCTCGAAGGTGAGGCCGGCACAGGCAAGACCGAAATCGCCAAGGCGATCGCCGCGGCGCTGGGGCGCCGGCTGATCCGGCTGCAATGCTACGAAGGGCTGGACGCGGCGTCAGCGGTCTACGAGTGGAACTTTGCCGAACAGATGATCGCCATCCGCGCGGCAGAGGCAACGGGCGGCACCGACCGGAATGCGCTCAAATCAGAGCTATTTACCGAAGACTACCTGATCGAACGTCCTTTGTTGCAGGCCATGCGGCCGCAACCGGGCGGCGCGCCCGTGCTGCTGATCGACGAATTGGACCGGACGGATGCGCCCTTCGAGGCCTTCCTGCTCGAGGCGCTCTCGGATTTTCAGGTCACGATCCCGGAACTGGGCACAATCGAGGCACCAGAGCCGCCCATCGTGATCCTGACCTCGAACCGCACCCGCGAAGTGCATGACGCTCTCAAACGTCGCTGTCTCTATCATTGGGTCGATTACCCGGATTTCGACCGGGAAATTGACATCCTGCACGCCCGCGCGCCGCAGGCATCTGCGGCCCTGTCGCGCGAGGTCGTGGCCTTCGTTCAGCGTCTGCGCACCGAGGATCTGTTCAAGAAACCGGGGGTTGCCGAAACAATCGACTGGGCGAAATGCCTGCTTGCACTGGATGTGATCGACCTGTCGCCCGCGGTGATCGCCGACACATTGGGCGCGATCCTGAAGTATCAGGACGACATCCAAAAGCTCGAAGGCTCCAAGGCCAAACAGATCCTGGACGAGGCACGCGCTTCGATTCCTGTCTGATGCATCATCTTGCCGAAAATACTCCACGGGGGTCTGGGGGTGTGAAACCCCCAGTCGC
Source organism: Loktanella sp. DSM 29012 (assembly GCF_900110705.1). GTDB lineage: Bacteria > Pseudomonadota > Alphaproteobacteria > Rhodobacterales > Rhodobacteraceae > Loktanella > Loktanella gaetbuli. Next base: position 27,741 of record NZ_FOEJ01000006.1, read on the forward strand.
CGCCGGATGGTAGAACTGGCCGATCTCGACCTGCCGGAACACCCGAAGCTGGCGCAGAACATCGCGCATTTCGCGCGGGCGCTCCGTAGGGCGGGTCTGCCCATCGGGCCAGGGCGGGTGATCGACGCCGTGCGCGCGGTGCAGGTCGCCGGGTTCACCGACCGGATGGATTTCTACTGGACCCTGCATGCCTGTTTCGTCTCGAAACGAGAGGAACAGGCGACCTTTGGCCAGATCTTTCGCCTGTATTGGCGCGATCCGCGCTACCTTGAACAGATGATGTCCTTCATGCAGCCCATGGTGCGTGGTGTGGCCGAGGAACGGACAGCGCAGGCCGCCGAAAAACGCGCGGCAGAGGCGCTGCTGGATGGTGAGGAACGTGACGCCCCCCAGCCAGAGGACGAGGCCAAGGACGACGAAATCCTGCTGGACATCGACGCAAGCCAGACCATCAGCACCCAGGAAAGGTTACGCAGTCTGGATTTCGAACAGATGAGTCTGGCCGAAATGGCTGCTGCAAAACGCATTCTTGCGCAGATGTCGCTGCCTGTGAAACCGCTGCAATCGCGGCGCACGCAGGCCTTGCCGGGGCGTATTCCCGACTGGCGCGGCACCCAGCGGATGGCGATGCGGCGCGGCGGCGAGATCACGGATTTTGCGACCAAACGCAGGCGGTTGCGCTATCCCAATCTGGTGGTGCTGTGCGACATCTCGGGATCCATGTCGCAATATTCCCGCGCCGTGCTGCATTTCGTGCACGGTGTCGCCAATGCGCAGGGGCAGGGCTGGGCGCAGGTCCATGCCTTTACCTTTGGCACGCGGCTGACGAACATCACCCGTCATCTGCGCACCCGCGACGTGGACGCGGCGCTGTCCGCCGCCGGGGCAGAGGCGCAGGATTGGGAAGGCGGGACGCGCATCGCCGCCTGCCTGCACGATTTCAACCGCGACTGGTCGCGCCGCGTCATGGGGCAGGGGGCGGTCGTGTTGTTGATCACCGACGGGCTGGACCGTGACCCGACAGCCGATCTGGGGCGCGAAATGCAGCGCCTGTCATTGACCGCGCGCCAGCTGATCTGGCTGAACCCGCTTTTGCGGTGGGACGGTTTCGCGCCCAAGGCCAAGGGGATCGCTGCGATGCTGCCGCATGTGTCCAGCTTTCGGTCGGGGCATAACATCGCCTCGCTCGCCGGGCTTGCGCAAGCCCTGGCGCGGCCCGATGATACGGGCGAGAAACAGCGACTGATGGCGGCCCTCGCAGACAATGCAACCGACGCACCGCAGAACCCGTTTGCGTTCACCCGCGCGGCCAATACCATAGGATGATCCTGCCATGACACCGCATCTGTTGACCCTCGCGCTGGACTGGCACCGCTCGGGCCGCGCTGTCGCTGTGGCCACCGTGATCGAGACATGGGGCAGTGCGCCGCGCGGGGTCGGTTCGCTGCTGGTCATCGACGGTGATGGCAACATGGAAGGCTCGGTCTCTGGCGGCTGCGTCGAGGGGGCGGTGATCCTCGAGGCCATCGAGGCGCTGCAAGATGGCAAGCCACGCCTGCTGGACTACGGGGTCAGCGACGACGATGCCTTTGCGGTGGGGCTTGCCTGTGGCGGGCGCATCCGGGTGCTGGTCGAACCTGTGGGCCGGGCGATGCCGCTGGATGTGTTGGAAACCCTGTGCGCCCGGATCGCGGCCAGAGAACCCGTGGCCTATGTCATCGACCTGGAGGGTGGCGCGCGCAGGGTTGGGGAACTTGCGGACCATCCTGACCGTTTCCGGCTGGACCGGTCCGGTGTCGAGGACGACGCACGCACCTTTGTCGCCGTGCACAACCCGCCGCTGCGGATGATTGTCGTGGGGGCCGTGCATATCGCGCAGGCGCTCTTGCCCATGGCGCGGGCCTGCGGTTTCGATCCGGTGCTGATCGATCCGCGCGGCGTTTTTGGGTCGGCTGACAGGTTTCCGGGCGAGACGATCATCGAGGACTGGCCTGACGCGGCGTTGACGGCCCTGGCCCCCGACAGCCGCACCGCCGTCGTGACGCTGACCCATGATCCGAAACTGGACGATCCCGCGATCATGCAGGTTTTGGGGTCGGATGCATTCTACCTGGGTTGCCTGGGATCGACCCGCACCCACGCCAAACGTGTCGCGCGACTGACCGAGGCCGGTTTTACCGCCGCACAGATCGACCGTATTCACGCGCCCGTCGGTCTGGACCTGGGCGGGCGCGCACCTGCCGAAATCGCTGTCAGCGTGATGGCGCAGGTGATCGCCACCCTGCGCCGCGCCACATGAGGTTCGGCCCCGTTCGGACGGCAGAGGCGCTGGGCGCGATTCTTGCGCATTCGCTCGACGGTGCAACCATGCGGATTCGCAAGGGGACCGTTCTGACCGATGCGCATCTGGCAGAGCTTGCGGCAGCGGGTCACGATCCCGTCACGGTCGCATTGCTGGCAGTGGATGATCTGGATGAAAACCGCGCCGCAGCACAGCTGGGTGCGGCGCTGGTGCCCGAGGGGTCGCTGCACCTGCGGGTCACGCCTGCCAGCACGGGTCGGGTCAACATCGTGGCCACGCGGGCCGGTGTCGTGGGGATCGCGGCCGAAACGATAAACGCCGTCAATGCCGTCAGCCCGATGATCACCGTGGCAACGCTGGCACCCCTCACGCGGGTGGCGGTGGATACCTTGATCGCGACGATCAAGGTGATTTCTTTCGGGGTGCCCCGCGCGGATCTGGACCGGGCCTGTCAGGCTGCATCGGGCCAGCCTGTCACCCTGCATCCGCCGCGCCTGAACAGCGCCACGCTGATCGAGACGACAACCGATCGCACCATACCGAACCCGAAGGGGCGGCGCGCGCTGGCCACGCGCCTTGCACGGTTGGGGGTGACCCTGTCGGAACGCGTCGTGGTGTCGCATGATGCAGATGCGATTGCTGCGGCGCTGCATGATGCACCGGGCGATCTTGCGCTGATCCTGACGGCGTCTGCTACGTCTGATGTGGCGGATACCGCGCCGACCGGCGTCATGCAGGCGGGCGGGAGATTGATCCATTACGGCATGCCCGTCGATCCCGGCAACCTGCTGTTCATCGCGCAACTGGGCGAAAAACCTGTCATCGGCCTGCCTGGCTGTGCGCGGTCGCCTGCGCTGAACGGGGCGGACTGGGTGCTGGAACGGGTCATCTGCGGCCTGCCGGTCGGTCCGGCCGAAATCGCCGCAATGGGTGTGGGTGGCCTGCTCAAGGAAATGCCATCGCGTCCCTTGCCGCGCAGGCCGATCACCGCGCGGTGATGACGCGACGCAGCATCCGCCGATGCCGCAATGCAGCGTCAAGAAGGCCTTCTCAGACGTGAAATTGGGTGCTTAACTGATCCCAATGCGAAAGGGAGAGTTGCACATGAAACTGACGATGAAGGTGAACGGCAGGGAGGTGACCGGAGAGGTCGAGGGCCGCACACTGCTGGTGGATTTCCTGCGGTCCGACCTGCGTCTGACCGGGACGCATGTGGGCTGCGACACGTCGCAATGCGGTGCCTGCACCGTGCACGTGAACGGAGAGCTGGTGAAATCCTGCACCATGTTCGCGGCAGAGGCCGATGGCGCAGAAATCGCCACCATTGAGGGTGCGGCTGCAGAGGACGGCACGCTGTCCGCGATCCAGCAGGCGTTTCAGGATCATCACGGTTTGCAGTGCGGCTATTGCACGCCCGGTATGGTGATGACGGCCGCAAGCCTGCTGAAGGAAAACCCCAAGCCCACCGAGCACGAGGTGCGCCAGTACCTCGAGGGCAATATCTGCCGCTGCACGGGCTACCACAACATCGTCAAGGCGATCATGGCGGCCAGCGGACAAGAGATGCCCGCGATGGCGGCCGAGTAATTTGCGGGCGGCGCGCAGGGAGGCGTGCCGCCGGTTCGAGTATTTTTGGCAAGATGATGCGCAGGCGGGCCGAGAGGCGTCGATGCGCGGTTCAGGGAGAGAGCAATGCCCAAAGACAGTGGAATTGGCGCTAGCAGCAAGCGGCGCGAAGATATCCGGTTTCTGACTGGTACCGGAAAATATACTGATGACATCAACATTCACGGCCAGCTCTACGTGCATTTCCTGCGCGCTGATGTGGCCCATGCCAAGCTGAACGGTGTCGATACGGCAGAAGCCGCGGCGATGCCGGGTGTCGTGCGTATCTTTACGGGTGCGGATTTCGAGGCTGTCGGGTCGATCCCCTGTGGTTGGCAAATCACTGACCGTCATGGCCAGCCGATGCAGGAACCGCGTCACCCAGTGCTGGCGCACGGCAAGATCAGACATGTGGGCGAACCGGTTGCCGCCGTGGTAGCTGAAACCCGTGCGCAGGCCCGCGACGCCGCCGAGGCGATCGTACTGGATTACGACGAACTGCCGGCCGTGGTCGATATGAAGGCCGCCGTGGCCGAGGGGGCCACCAAGGTCCATGACGAACTGACGAGCAACTTGTGTTACGACTGGGGTTTCGTCGAGGAGAACAAGGCCGCGACCGATGCTGCATTCGAAGCGGCGGCGCATGTCACCACCCTGGAACTGGTGAACAACCGTCTGGTCGCCAACCCGATGGAACCGCGGGTGGCCGTGGGTGAATACGACCGTGCCGACGACATGCACACGCTGCACACCACCAGCCAGAACCCCCACGTGATCCGCCTGCTGATGGGTGCCTTTGTGCTGGGCATTCCGGAACACAAGCTGCGGGTCGTGGCCCCCGACGTGGGCGGCGGGTTCGGCACCAAGATTTTCCACTATCAGGAAGAGGCGTTCTGCACATTTGCCGCCAAGGCGCTGAACCGTCCTGTCAAATGGACGTCCACGCGGTCAGAGGCGTTCATGTCCGACGCACATGGCCGGGACCACGTGTCCAAGATCCAGCTGGCACTGGATGCAGACAACAACTTTACCGCGATCCGGACCGAAACCTACGCGAACATGGGGGCCTATCTGTCGACCTTTGCGCCATCGGTGCCGACCTGGCTGCATGGCACGCTGATGGCGGGCAACTACAAGACGCCGCTGGTCTATGTGAACGTCAAGGCGGTGTTCACCAATACGGTGCCTGTCGACGCCTATCGTGGTGCGGGCCGACCCGAGGCGACCTATCAGCTGGAACGCGTTATCGACATGGCCGCGCGCGAGCTGGGTGTCGATCCGGTCGCACTGCGTCGGCAGAACTATATCACCCAGTTCCCCTATGCGACGCCTGTCGCGGTGGAATACGATACCGGCGATTACAATGCGACGATGGACAAGCTGACCGAGATTGCCGATTTCGCGGGCTTTGACGCGCGGCGCAAGGAGAGCGAGGCCCGTGGCAAGCTGCGCGGTCTGGGTGTGAACAGCTATATCGAGGCCTGCGGCATCGCGCCGTCCAACCTTGTGGGGCAACTTGGCGCGCGGGCGGGTCTTTATGACGCGGCGACCGTGCGGGTGAACGCGACGGGATCGATCAGCGTCATGGTTGGGGCCCACAGTCACGGACAGGGGCACGAGACATCCTTTCCGCAGGTGATTTCCGAAATGATCGGTATCCCCGAGGACCAGATCGACATCGTCCACGGTGACACCTCGAAGATTCCGTTCGGGATGGGCACCTATGGGTCGCGGTCGCTGGCCGTTTGCGGATCGGCCATGGTGCGTGCTGCCGAAAAGGTGATCAACAAGGCCAAGAAGATCGCAGCCCACCTGCTGGAGGCCTCTGAAGGGGATATCGAGCTGAAGGACGGGACATTCAGCGTCGCCGGCACGGACAAGTCGGTCGCCTGGGGCGATGTGACCCTGGCGGCCTATGTGCCGCACAACTATCCGCTGACGGATATCGAACCGGGGCTGGAGGAGACGGCATTCTACGATCCGGCCAACTTTACCTATCCGGCTGGCGCTTATGCCTGCGAGGTGGAGCTGGACCCCGAAACCGGCCATGTGAAGATCGAGCGGTTCTCTGCTGCGGATGATTTCGGTAATGTCATCAACCCGATGATCGTATCGGGGCAGGTGCACGGCGGGATTGCGCAGGGTATCGGTCAGGCGCTGTTGGAAAACTGCGCCTATGATGCCGACGGCCAGCTGATTTCCGCGTCCTACATGGACTACGCCATGCCGCGCGCGGATGATCTGCCGTTCTATTCGGTCGATCATTCCTGCCAGACGCCCTGCACGCACAACCCGTTGGGTGTGAAGGGCTGCGGCGAGGCCGGTGCCATCGGGTCGCCACCTTCGGTCGTGAATGCGGTCATCGATGCGATCCAGTCGGGAGGCATGAACGTGGCCCATATCGACATGCCGCTGACGCCCAGCCGCGTCTGGGCCGCGATGCACGCCGCACGGACCGACGCGGCCTAGGTGAAAGTGAGGGACCGGGGCGCTGCCCCGGACCCCGGAGTATTTTCGGCAAGATGATGCGGTGATCCCGCAGATCCGCCAAGAGGAGAGACATAATGTACGCATTCGATATTGCGCGCCCCACCACTCTGGATGAGGCAAAGGCGGCAATCGCCGCAGGAGGACAGGCGCTGAGCGGAGGACAGACGCTGATCCCGACGTTGAAGGCGCGTCTGGCGATGCCCGAGACGCTGGTCAGCCTGCACGGGATCGCCGATCTCAAGGGGGTGAGCACCGACAGCGCGGGCCGGATCTGCGTCAAGGGTGCGACAGTGCACCGGGCGGTGGCCGAGGCTGTTGCCGACAGTTTTCCGGCCTTGAGCTATCTGGCAAGCCGGATCGGTGATCCGGCCGTGCGCAACCGTGGCACCATCGGTGGTAGTGTGGCGAACAATGATCCGTCCGCCTGCTATCCGGCGGCGGTTCTGGCCTGCGATGCGACCGTTTGCACGGACCGGCGGGAGATCGCGGCCGATGATTACTTCCAAGGGATGTTCACGACGGCGCTGGAAGAAGACGAGATCGTCACCGAAGTGAAATTCCCCGTCCCGCAGGCGGCTGCCTATGAAAAGTTCATCCAGCCTGCGTCCCGGTTTCCGCTGGTTGCGGTCTTTGTCGCACGATTTGCGGATGGTGTCCGGGTGGCGATCACGGGCGCGTCTGAATCCGGCGTGTTCCGCTGGTCTGCTGCCGAGGAAGCGCTGTCGGCCAATTTCACGCCAGATGCGCTGGACGGGCTGTCTGTCGATGCGGACGGCATGATCGGCGATCTGCACGGATCCAAGGATTACCGCGCGCATCTGTGCGGCGTGATGGCAAAGCGCGCGGTCGCGCGGGCCGTCTAGGCGGAACCCCGCCACCGGTCCTGCGCAGCGGGAACGGTGGTGATTTCCAAGGGTTGATCAGGTGTCCCCGGCATGTGCCGGGGGCACCTTTTGTTTGCGAGGAACACCATGACGCGATTGACCCTGACCTCCACCACAGCCCTGATGATCGGGCTGTCCGTCTCATCCGCTTCGGCGCAAGAGGCGGTCTTTCCCTGCAATTTGCCTGACGGTGCCGCCATGGCGGATGCGCAGGCATTGGCGGTGGCCATCGGAGAAGAGGCCGTGACCGCTGATCTGGTCGTGACGGATGATCCCGCTGTCTGCGGTCCGGCGCAATTGGCGGCCGCCCAGGCGTTGATCGAAGACGCCACGGCTGAAGGCGAGCCTGTTGCTGTCGAAGATCAAGGCGAAGAGGCGGCACCAGATCCGGCAGAGGTTGCGACCGAGGCTGACGCACCTGCCACGCAGGACGAGGCTGTGCCTGCCGATACTGCACCGGTGGATGAGGCACCCGTCGCCGCCGAACCGGAAGCCCCGGCAAGCGCACCCGAGGCTGAGGCACAAGACACCGAGGAGCCTGCCACCGAAGCCGCACCGGTCGTAGAGCCTACACCTGAGGACATGCCGGTCGCGGAGCCAGCACCCGAGGCCATGCCGCCCGCCGAGGACGAGGCACCCGCTGCGACAGAGCCACAGGTGAATGAGGAAACACCGACCGAGGAGGCCGCCCCGACTGCTGAAGACGCTACGACCCCCGACGAGACTGTGGCACCCGAGACAACGCCTGCTGAGGCTGAAATCCCAGAAGAAGCCGAGGCACCGGTAGCGCCGGAGGCGGAGGCCACTGCCGCGGACGACAGCACAGATGCCGCTGCGGGAGACGCCCCTGATGCGGCTGTCGCGCCAGACGCGCAGCAAGAAGATACGGCGGTCGAAGACGTGCCTGCGACCGGTCCGGCAGATGCCGAGACACTGGCAGAGCCGACTGCAGAAGAGCTGGCCGCCCGCGACGCGCGTCGTGCGGAACGCGCTGCGGCACGCCAGCAATCCGCCGCTGCAACGGCTGAATCTGACAGCGCAGAGGTCGTGACAGAGGAAGTCCAGTCAGAGGATGTGCGGTCCGCAGACGAGGATTTCGACACGCAGGTGCTGAGCGATACCGCCACCGCAGAGGATGACGATGACGGTCTGTCCCGGTTCGAGCAGGCACTGCTGCTGGGTCTGGGGGCCGCGACGGTCGGTGCGATCCTCAACAACGGCGACGCCGTCGTGTCCAATTCCGGTGACCGCGTGATTGTGGAACGTGAAGGCGAGTTGCGGGTGCTGCGTGACGACAACACGCTGTTGCGTCAACCGGGCGCGCAAATCGCAACCCAGACCTTTGACGACGGATCGACCCTGACGACCGTCACCCGAGAGGACGGCAGTTTCGTGACCACGATCCGTGCCGCCGACGGCACCGTCCTGCGCCGTACGCTGACGCGTGTGGATGGCACGCAGGTCCAACTGATCAACGATCTGGAACAGGTGGACCCGATTGATGTCACGTCCCTGCCGCAGGTCCAGACCGGGCAGGAAACGCAGCTGGGCAATGCCGATGATGCGGCGTTGCGTGCGGCCTTGTCGGCGGGTCTGCTGACACAGACGGGCCGGTCCTATTCGCTGGAACAGATCCGCGATGTGCAGCAGGTACGCGAGTTGTCACCGCAGATCGAGTTGGACACGATTACCTTTGCCAGCGGTTCGGCTGCAATTCAGCCCAGCGAGGCCGAAGAGCTGGGTGCACTGGGCCGGGCGATGCTGGCGGTGATCGAGGATGATCCGAGTGCGGTTTTCCTGATCGAAGGCCACACCGATGCGGTCGGCGATGCGGCCTATAACCTGGGCCTGTCGGACCGTCGCGCGGAAACGGTCGCGCTGGCGCTGACGCAGTATTTCGGCGTGCCGCCGGAAAACCTGGTGACGCAAGGCTACGGCGAATCCTATCTCAAGGTGCGCACGCTGGAAGCCGAGCGCGCGAATCGCCGTGCGGCTGTTCGCAACATCACACCGCTGCTGCGCGACAGCTGAAAACAAGCGGGCGGGAGAAAGTCCCGCCCCCGTGCCCGCTGAATATGGGCCTGTCGCAATGAAAAAGGGGTCAGCGCCGATGCGCTGACCCCTGAACTTTGCCATATGGATCGCTTACTTGGGCAGCGGTCCGATCAACATGACCATCTGGCGGCCTTCCATCTTGGGAAAGTTTTCGACCTTGCCGTGTTCCTTGGTGTCCTCGGCCACACGTTCCAGCAGGGCGCGACCCAGTTCCTGGTGGGCCATTTCGCGGCCACGGAAACGCAGGGTGATTTTCACCTTGTCCCCGTTTTCAAGGAACTTGTAGACGTTCTTCATCTTGACGCCGTAGTCGTGATCATCGGTGTTTGGACGGAATTTGATTTCCTTGATCTCGATGATCTTCTGCTTCTTGCGCGCCTCGGCTTCCTTCTTTTGGGTCTCGTACTTGTACTTTCCGAAATCCATGATCTTGCAGACGGGCGGATTGGCGTTGGGGGAAATCTCTACCAGGTCCAGACCGGCCTCTTCGGCCATGGCCAGCGCCCGTTCGGGCGACACGACGCCGACATTCTCGCCTTCGGCGCCGATGAGTCTGATGTCTCCGCCCCGAATGCGGTCGTTGATGCGGGGGCCAGTGTCGCGCTGTGGTGGCGCGTTGTGGGGTCTGCGTCCTATGATCTTTATCCTTCGATCGTTGTCTTGAGGGTTGCAAATGTAGGTAATGCGCTGCACCGCGACCTTCAAGCGGCAATTGGTGGTTGCGGGTTACCCCTTTTCTTTTCTCGCGACCGACACCAAGTAGAAACCGGATCACCAAAAGGTGAAACTGGATCAGAAGGACCAAATGCCATGCAAGCACTTGTCATTATCGTTGTCGTCGCTGTTCTCGGCTTTTTCGGGTATCAGTATTTTGTAGATGGGCAGGACCCTCAGGCTGTTGTGTCGGGCCAGACGGATGACGTCGCCGTCACCTCAGAAGACGCAGAGGCGGCCGTCGAAGACGCTGCGGCAGACACGGCAGCCGCAGTCGAAGACGCGACCGATGAAGCTGCCGCCGCAGCAGATGCAGCGGTTGACGCCATGACGGACGTAGCAGGCGACGCGACCGAAGAAACGGCTGCTGCCGCCGAAGCAGCCGCTGCCGAAGCCGAAGCGTTGGCCGCCGAAGCTGATGCCGCTGCTGCCGATGCCGCCGCAGCCGTGCAGGAGGCCGCAGATGCAGCCGCCGCCGAGGTTGAAGCTGCAACCGAGGATGCCGCCGCTGCAACCGAAGACGCGGCTGCTGACGCCACCGCAGTTGTCGATGATGCGACCGCCGCCACCGAAGACGCAGCCGCTGACGCCGCCGCAGCTGTCGACGACGCGACCGCCGCAACGGAAGAAGCCGCCGCTGATGCCGCCGCTACCGTTGATGCCACCGCAGATGCAGCAGCCGAGGAGGTCGACGCAGCCGTAGATCAAGCTGATGCAGCAATGGACGAAGCCGTTGCACCTGACGCGGAGGTGGCTGCCGAGGCAGAGGTCGCAACCGCCGAGACAACGACCGAAGGCGACGCAGCCGCCGCCGATGCCGGCACTGACACAGCCGAGGTTCCGCTGAGCGAATTGCTGACCCCCGAAGGTTTCGACGCGGATACCGTCATTGCGCGTATCGAGGCAAGCGAGCTGGATACGATGCAGAAAACAGTCTTGACCCGCGCCGCCGAAACGGTGCGCGACAATCCCGACATGCTGTCCAGCGTGCTGGATCAGATCCGTGCCGCGATGGGCGTGAACTGACCGCGCCAAGACGACGACAAAAGGGCCGCATCATGACGGGATGCGGCCCTTTTTTTATGATGTCTCGACAGGTGCGTTCAGCCGACGAATGCCTTTTCGATGACGAATTCGCCGGGTTCGGAATTGGCACCTTCATGTAGGCCAGCGGCCTCCATCAGCGCCGCGATGTCCTTGTTGAAGGCCAGGCTGCCGCAGACCATCGCGCGATCATCCTGCGCGTTCAGTGGCGGCACACCCAGATCGGTGAACAGGTCGCCGTTCTCGATCAGGGTCGTGATCCGGCCCATCTTGTCGCTCTTTTCGCGGGTAGTGGTCGGGTAGTAGCGGATCTTGTCCAGCGCATCTTGGCCCAGCAGTTCGATCATCATCTCGTCCTGCTTGAGATCGGCGATCAGATTCGCACCATAGGTCAGTTCCGCCACGTCGCGGCAGGTGTGCGTGACGATGACCTCTTCGAACCGTTCATAGGTTTCGGGTTCGCGCAGCAGCGACGCAAAGGGGGCAAAGCCCGTACCCGTGGCGAACATATACAGGCGTTTGCCGGGCAGCAGCGCATCATGCACCAGAGTGCCCACGGGTTTGGGGCGCAGGATGATCTGGTCGCCGGGCTGGATGTGCTGCAATTTCGATGTCAGTGGGCCGTTCTCGACCTTGATCGAATAGAACTCCAACTCGTCGTCCCATGCGGGCGATGCGATGGAATAGGCGCGCAGCAGTGGTTTTTGCTTGCCGGTTTCTGGGTGCGGATCGCCCATCAGACCGATCATGACGAATTCGCCGGACCGGAACCGCAGCGATGCGGGGCGGGTCACACGGAATGAAAACAGTTTGTCCGTATAGTGCTGCACCGCCGTGACGGTCTGGGCGTCAGGCAGGGTGGGCACGGGTCTTGCGGCGGTATCTGTCACGGGGCGTTGCTCTGTCATTGGGTCATCAGCGGCACGTCTGCGCCGCCCTCCGTCTAGTGCAAAAAGAAAAGGGGTGAAAGTCAGCCGCGCATACGCGCCTGATAGGCGTGGGCGCGCCAGTCAGCACGGGCGATCCATTGATCCTGCGGTTGCCGGGCGGCCAGCGTGTCGTCGATCTCGACCTCGTCAAAACCACTGCGGCGCGCCATGGCGTATTGGTCGGCCAGCACGTGACCATGGGCCCGCAGACGCCCGGTAAAACCTGCCCGGCGCAAAATCGCCGCGAGGGTGAATCCGCGCCCATCGGCAAAGCTGGGGAATGCGATCCGCACGACCTGCGCGCCAGTCAGCGCGCGCACGGCGTCGGGGTCGGCATCAGAGGGCACGTCCACGGCCACGCCGTTTTCGCCCATGGGGACAAAGGTGCCTGTGAAATCATCGGGTGCAAACCCGCTATCGGTTACAATCACGCTCATCGGTTACTCCTGCGGGACATTGTGGTCCGCGCGTCTGTGATGTTCAAAGTCCGGCACCAGCCGGAATACGGACCATCTTGCCATCGACAAAATGGATGCCGCATTCGGTTTTTTCGCGGTTGCGCCAGCGGCCCGCCCGCGGGTCTTCGCCGGGTGCGACCTTGGTCGTGCAGGGGGCGCAGCCGATCGACGGATACCCCTGAGCCACCAGCGGATGCCGGGGCAGGCGGTTTTCGACCATGTAATCCTGCACATCGTCACGGGTCCAATGCGCCAGCGGGTTGACCTTGAGCAGGTCGCCATCTGCCTCGAAGAACGGCAATGCCTTGCGCTGACCGCCTTGGTATTGCTTGCGCCCGGTGATCCAGCCGTCGAATTCGCCCAAGGCGCGCATCAGCGGTTCGGTCTTGCGCAGGGCGCAGCAGCCGTCAGGGTCCGACAGGTGCAGCAGCCCTTCGTTGTCGCGTGCCAGCAGCGCATCACGATCGGGATGCAGGACGCGCACGTCGCCGAGGTGCAGGCGTTCCGCGACTTCCATCTGGTAGGTCAGCGTTTCCGCAAACAGCATCTCGGTATCCAGAAATAACACCGGCAGGTTGCGATCCAGCACCGACACCATATGCAGCAGCGCCACGGATTCCGCCCCGAAAGAGCTGACAAGCGTGAGTTTGCCTGTCTGGCCGTCGGTCAGGGCGCGTTCCAGAACAGCGCGGGCCGAATGGTGTTTGTAGGCCTCGTTCAGGGACGTGACCCTGTCGGACAGGTTATCAAGCGGCATCGCGTGCGCCTTCCTTGTCAGGATAAAGGACCGCCTTGAACGGACCCGCGCCCAGACGGCGGTAGGCCTGAAGAAATGTCTCGGACGCGTCCTCACGCAGATCAAGGTAGCCCAGCACCAGCCGTTCGATGGCTGGGATGATCTCATCGGCGCTGAAACCGGGACCGGCCCGCTCGCCGATCGCCGCGTCCTCGGACCCGTCGCCGCCCAGCGTGATCTGATAGTTTTCCACCCCTGCACGGTCGAGGCCAAGGATGCCGATGTGACCCACATGGTGGTGACCACAGGCGTTGATGCAGCCTGAAATCTTGATCTTCAGCGGGCCGACCTCGTGTTCCAGTTTGAGTTCGTCGAACCGGGTCGCGATTTGCTGTGCAATGGGGATCGACCGCGCTGTTGCCAGCGCGCAGTAGTCCATGCCGGGGCAGGCGATGATGTCGGACGCCAGCCCGATGTTCGCCGTCGCAAGGTCCGCCGCACGCAATGCGGCATAGACGGCAGGCAGATCGGATTGATGCACATGCGGCAGGATCACGTTCTGTTCGTGGCTGATGCGCAGCTCGTCATGACCGTAGGTTTCGGCGATATCGGCCAGCGCGCGCATCTGGTCAGATGTCGCATCGCCCGGCGTGGCACCGTGTTTTTTGATCGAGACGCTGACGATGGCATATCCGTCCGCCTTGTGCGCGGTCAGGTTGGTATCTGACCAGGACCGGAACGCAGGGTTGGCCAGGCGGGCCGCCTCATACCCGTCGGTTTCCGCGGTCTTGAACGCAGGCGGCGCAAAGGCGGTCTGGATTTCCGCCAGCAAGGCCTGATCGACGCCTGAAAACTCTGCGCGGATGCGTGCAAACCGTTCATCCACCAAGGCCCGTATCTGGTCGATACCATTCTCGTGCACGGTAATCTTGATGCGTGCCTTGTACTTGTTGTCGCGGCGGCCCAGCAGGTTGTAGACGCTGACGATCGCCTCGCAGTAAGGCAGGAGGTCGGCCACGGGCAGATAGTCCGTCAGCACCTTGCCGATCATCGGCGTCCGGCCCAGACCACCGCCCACCAGCACGCGGAACCCGATTTCTCCAGCGTCATTACGGACCAGTTGCAGTCCGATGTCATGGGCGCGGATGACCGCGCGGTCGGCCTCGGCCCCGGTCACCGCGATCTTGAACTTGCGCGGCAGGAACTGAAATTCGGGATGGTCCGTGGACCACTGCCGCAACAGTTCCGCATAGGGGCGGGGGTCCGCGATTTCATCTGCAGCGGCACCGGCGAAATGGTCCGCCGTCACGTTGCGGATCGTGTTGCCGCTGGTCTGGATGGCGTGCATTTCCACGTCCGCCAGTGCGTCAAGGATATCGGGGACGTCACGCAGTTCCGGCCAGTTGTACTGGATGTTCTGCCGCGTGGTGAAATGGCCATAGCCCTTGTCCCAACGGTCCGCGATCATGGCAAGCTGGCGCATCTGCGCGCTGTTCAGCGTGCCATAGGGCACGGCCACACGTAGCATGTAGGCGTGCAGTTGCAGATACAGACCGTTCATCAGGCGCAGCGGCTTGAATTCGTCCTCGGTCAGGGACCCGTCGATGCGGCGTTCGACCTGACCGCGGAATTGGGCGACACGTTCGCGAACGAATGCGGCGTCGAAATCGTTATACTTGTACATGGATCAGGCCCTCGTCTGTTTGCCGTGGGGATAGTTCGATGGTCCGCGCGTGCGGAACGCCTCTCGGAAATGCACGGGCTCTGGTCCCGCTTCGCCCTCTTGTGCGTCGGCCAGATAGGCCCCTGAGATTTCGGACTGACGCGCGCTGGCCTCCAGCAGGCGCAGTTCGGCGTGGGCCTCGTCGGTCAGCAGTTCGGCCTCTGCGATGTCGCGCGACCAGCGGTCGTCGTCGGTCAGCCAGACGGCGTCACCCTCGAGAAGCGCGTTGGCGGTGATGACCTTTGGAGTGAAAGCCTTGGGCATTATGCAAATTCCTCTGCGGGGATGTCGGTGCTGGCGGCCAATGCGTCGCGCGGTGCAAGACCGAGGAACGTCAGGGCCGGACCTGATAAACGGGCCTCTGTCAGGGTCGGTTCCAGCTGGGCCAATGTGGTGGCCAGAATACGCTGATCGGTGCGGCTGACGTTTTCGATGATGGTCACGGGGGTTGCGGGATCGGCCCCATGCATCAGCAGGCGGCCCTGAATGAACCGTGCCGCCCGTTTGCCCATGTAGATCGCGGCGACCTCGCCGGGGCGGGCCAGCGCTTTCCAGTCGTGATCGGCAAAGCCGCGTGTGTCGTGGCCGGTCATGTACCGCACGGATGAATTGCGGCCACGTTTGGTCAGGCTCTGGCCCAGACCTGCGACGGCGGCACTTGCGGCGGTGATACCGGGGATGATGCGCCAGCTGACACCGGCGGCGGTGCAGGCCTCAATTTCCTCGTCCAGACGTCCGAACACGGTAGGATCACCGGATTTGAGGCGCACGACATGGTGCCCGTCCTGCGCATGCTGCACGATCAGCGCATCGATGTCGTCCTGCGCCATGGCGCTGCCGAAACCTTCCTTGCCGGCGTCGATCATCAGCGCCTCGCGCCGCGCCAGTTCCAGAATCTCGGACGTCACCAGCCGGTCGTAGATCACCACATCAGCGGTATCGAGCGCGCGACGCGCCTTGAGCGTCAGCAGATCCGGGTCGCCCGGTCCCGCCCCGACCAGATCGACATGACCGACCTTGGCGGGTGCGTTGATCGCATCATCGAGCAGGGTGTTCAGTGTCTGCAGGATTGCCTCCTCGCCGCCAGCTTCCAGCGCCTTCGGCCCCGCATCGAAATAGAATGCGGACCAGAAATCGCGGCGCACGCGACCCATGGGCAAAACATCGACCGCAGACCGAAACGTCTTGCCGATCCGCGCCAGCAGGCCCAGCGATGTCGGCAGACGTTCCTCGAGGTCGGCCTTGATCTTGCGGGCCAGAACGGGTGCGGCCCCTTCGGTGCCGATCGCGATGACAACGGGGTCACGGTCCACGATGGCAGGCGTGATGAATTGGCTGTCGGCCAGATTGTCGACGATGTTGACGCGCGCCCCATCGCGATGCGCTAGGTCCGCCACGCGGGCATCCTCCGTATCGTCCTCATTGGCGGCATAAAACAGCACGGCGCACATGGCGTCGCCGGGCTCCATCGCGCGCTGGACCAGCGTCAGCTTGCCCTCATGCGCCAATCGGTGCAGGTCGGGATGGGCGTCAGCGGCAAAGACCGTCACATGGGCGCGGGTCTTGAGGATCAGGCGCAGCTTGGCCAGGGCGGCCTCGCCACCACCGGACAGGACGATGCGGCGTCCAGCGACGGCCATGAAAACGGGAAAATGATCCATTGCGCATCCTTTCGGTTCTGCCCTGACATATAGAACATTGTTCTGGTATTTTGACAGTGGCCCGCTTAGTTAAGAACGCACGTTCCAGTGGCCGCACTGTTTTGGTGCAATGTTCTACAAATGGCAGGATATGCGAATGTCGATCCGTATCGATGACACAGACCGGAAAATTCTTGCGGCATTGCAGCGCGACGCATCACGGTCGCTGGACGAGATCGCCACCGAAATCGGGTCGTCCAAGACGCCGGTCTGGAACCGGATCCGCAAGCTGCGCGAGGCGGGGATCATCAAATCGCAGACCGTCCTGCTGGACGCCGAGGCCCTGGGGTTCGAGGCGTGCTTCTTTGTTCTGATCCGCACCAGCGAACACGATGCGGTCTGGCAGGAGCGGTTCCTGAATGCGCTGACCGCCCGGCCAGAGGTGCAAGAGGCGCACCGCCTCGCAGGCGACATCGACTACATCCTCAAGGTGCGCGTCGCCAATGCCCGCGCCTATGACATCTTTTATCAGGCGCTCATTTCAGAGGTAAAGGTCCACACCGTCACGGCGCTGCTGTCGATGGAGGAAATCAAATCCACGGTGGCGCTGCCGCTCTAGTCGCATCATCTTGCCTCAAATACTCCCGCCAGAGGCGTCCCGCACCATCAAACGTTCCAGCCCGTGGAAATGAAACGCATCCGCATAGACAGGCCTTGTCACCTGTTCCAGATGCGGCAGCCTTTCCCACAGCACATCGAGAGCGACACGCAACTCCAGACGTGCCAGCGGTGCGCCGACGCAGAAATGGATGCCGCCGCCGAACGCCACATGTGCCGGACCCGAACGGTCGGGGTCGAACCGGTGCGGCTCTGACCAGATCGCAGGGTCGCGGTTGGCAGCCCCCAGCAGGCATGCAATTCGGTCGCCGCGTTGAAATGTCTGTCCCAGCACCTCGCAGGGGGCATAGACCCAGCGGGTGAACATGTGCAGCGGCGGGTCATGGCGCATGATTTCCTCGACCGCGGCGGCATCGGCGCGGCGCTGTCCGGTTTTCAGCATGGTCGCCACGCCGTTGCCCAGGGTGTGAACCGTCGCCTCGTGGCCTGCATTCAGCAACAGGATCGCAGTCGAAATCAGTTCCGGTTCCGACAGGCGGGCGTCGCCGTCGCGGGCGGCGATCAGCGTCGACAACAGGTCATCGCCGGGTGTCGCGCGCTTGGCAGCGATATGATCCCGAAGAAAAGCGGTAAACGCGCGAGTGGCACTGTCCGCCTCGGCCATGATCTGCGGTGTCAGGCGGGCCTGATACATCGCAACCATAGCGTTTGACCAGCGCAGCAGGTCATCCGCCGCCTGTTCCGGAACACCCAGCAGGCGGGCGATGGTAATGACCGGCACGGGCCGGGCGTATGCGTCCAGCAAATCGAAGTCGCCGTCCGGAAAACGGTCGATCAGGTCATGGCACAGTGACCTGATTCCGTCCTCGAGGGCGGCAATGGTGCGCGAGGTAAAGGCGCGCAGCACCAGACCGCGCAGGCGAGTGTGGTCCGGGGCCTCAAGTTCCAGCATGGAATGGGCCTCGACGGCGTCGAATGCGGCGCGCGCGGGGTCGGCTGCTGGTTGCGTCAGTGGCGCGCGGCCCATGCGTTTGTCACGCAGCACGGCTGATACGGCGGCATGGCTGACCGCACAGGGCATGGCATAGTCCGTCCAGTAGGCGAAATCACCGGCTGCCCGCATGCTGTCGTAAAACGGATATGGGTCCTGCACGAAGGCCGGATCGGTCGGGCTTTGATCAAAATGTTCCATGATCTCTGCATGCTACCAGTCGCGACCATGTGCAAGCATGGGTTGCGGCATTCTGTCCCCCCGGTCGGCATACCAAAGCATTCCGTAAAAAAATGTATACAACGGGGTGCAGGATAAGTCAGGCTACTGACAGCGCTTGAGTCTGCCGGGAGGGGAGACCGTGACCGATAAAGACAGCCGGAAAAACCAAGGCGAAGCAGCGTACCGGCGCACGTCGGATGACTCCGTGCGTGATGTGGCCAAGGAGGCGATGCGTCGTCTGGCCTTCAGGATGCCAAAGGCGGCAGAACAGGGATTCGATCCCGGCCGCGCCGAAATCGACCGCCTGTGCCAGCTGCTGACAGAGCCGGACAGCAAGCCGCTGAAGCAATACATCAAGGGGTTGCTTGATGACGGCAATTCGCCGGCCAAGATCTACATTGGCTATATCGCATCCGCGGCGCGCAGGCTGGGGCAGGATTGGGCCGAAGATAGCCGCAGCTTTGCCGAGGTGACACTGGGATCCGGACGACTGCATCAGATCGTCCGTGAACTCAGCGCGCATCAGGACCGCGCAGATGGGCGCAAGGGCGATGCGCCCCACGCCATGCTGGCGCTGGCCCCGGGTGAAACCCATACGCTGGGAATCGAGATTTTCGCCAACCTGCTGCGCGATGACGGATGGGATGTCGAAATCTGCATTGGTGGGACGCAGGCGAGTATCCTGAAACGTGCCCGCGAAGGCAGCCACGATGTCGTGGTGCTTGTGGGTTACGGGCAGGGGGACGGGCTGATCTTTGCCAGCCTGGTGGATGACCTGCGTGCAGCACTGCCCGACGGGGCAGTGCTGATGGCGGGTGGTATTGTGGAATCAGCGCCCGAGATTCCCGGTGTCCCGCCCGAGGACTGGCTGACGGATCTGCCCAGCGCCGTGTTGCGGTTGCGGCAGCGCTTGCCGGGCTGACCTCAGGCGTTTTCCAGCGCCGACAGGATGGGAGAGAAATCGGCGGCCTTCAGGCTGGCGCCACCGACCAGAGCGCCATCCACATCCGCGACGGCAAAGATTTCGCCCGCGTTCGATCCCTTGACCGACCCACCATAAAGCAGACGCACGCCCTCGGCCTGTTTCATCAGGTCGCGCAGGGTGGCGCGCAGGGTACCATGCACCTCGCCGATCTGTTCGGTGGTGGGCACCTTGCCGGTGCCGATCGCCCAGACCGGTTCGTAGGCGATGACCGTGTTGGCGGCTGTCGCACCGGGCGGCAGCGATCCGCGCAGTTGGTCTGTGATGACCGTCAGCGCATGACCGCTTTCGCGTTGGTCCAGCGTTTCACCGATGCAGATCACCGCCACTAGGCCTGCTGCATGAGCGGCTGCGGCTTGCCCTGCGACATCGGCGTCAGTTTCGCCGTGATCGGTGCGGCGTTCGGAATGGCCGACCAGCACATGGCTGGCACCTGCATCACGCAGCATCGGTGCGCTGATGTCGCCCGTATGTGCGCCGCTGCGTTCGGCATGGCACGTCTGACCACCGATCTGAAGCGCATGGGTCCCACGCGCCCAGGCCATTTGTGCGATCAGTGTGGCGGGGGCGCAGATCAGCATATCCACGTCCGGGTCCGGGTGTGCCTCGGTCAACGCCTTGATTTCGCTCAGGTCATCGACCAAGCCGTTCATCTTCCAGTTGCCTGCCGCCAGTTTGCGTCGCATGAGAGGTCCCCTTTGCCAATGCCCGCGGCTTTGGTAGCAAGTCGCACACAGAACGGAAAGGGCGACCATGATCCCACGTATTGACGCCGCCGCATTGACCGATCCGCAGCACGCAGGCCACGCTGCAGCGCGTGACGCGGCCGCGACCGCAGCAACCGGGGTTGGGTTCCTGACCATTCACAACACGGCGTTGACGCCCGCACGCGTGTCAGAGGTCATTGCGGCCTACCGCGCATTTTTCCACCTGCCAGCCGCGGCCAAGCAAGCCGTCGACATGTCCCGCACCGGATCGAACCGGGGCTGGGGGGCGTCCGGGTCGGAACAGGTCAATCCCGACGCCAATCCCGATTACAAACAGGTTTTTGATTGTGGCGTCACGCTGCCTGCCAGTCATCCCTATCGGACGGCGGGCATTCCGGCCTATGCGCGCAACCAATGGCCCGATCAGCCAGCCGATTTCGCGCCGCTGCTGCGGCGTTATTTTACCGATGCCTGTCTTGTGGCGCGCGGTCTGCTGGTCGCGATTCTAAATGCCGTGGGCGAGGATGGCCCATTTTTTGCGGACAAGTTCGGCACACCGATGGCCCTGCTGCGTGGGAATTTATATCCGCGGCGGCCGGCCTCGGCGGGGGCCAAGGATTTCGGGATCGCGACGCATACCGATTACGGGTGCCTGACCTTGTTGGCGACTGACGGATCGCCCGGTCTGGAGGTTCGCCAGCGCGGTGGCGGCTGGATTCCCGTCAGCGCACCACCCGGTGAATTCGTCATCAATTTCGGAGAGATGCTGGAAATCTGGACCGGTGGCAGGGTCAAAGCGACCCCGCATCGCGTCATCGGCACGCAGGACGAACGGATTTCAGTGCCGTTGTTCTTCAACCCTGACCATGATGCAAATGTCGCCCCTGCGGGTGCCGCACCTGTGATGGCATTGGATCATCTGCAAAGACGGTTCAACGAAACCTATGTCCACCTGCAAAAGACCTAAGTGGTCGTGATCGCCTCGTTGAACTTGATCGATTCGCCGCAACCGCAGGCGTCGACCACGTTCGGATTGCGGAATTTGAAACCGCTTTCCAGCAGAGTGGTTTCATAGTCGATTTCCGTGCCGAACAGGAACATTTGCGCCATGGGTGCAATCATCACCCGTGCGCCATCCTGTTCCACGACCTCGTCCATCGGATCGACCTCTGACACGTAGTCCATCGTGTATTCCATGCCAGCGCATCCGCCTTTCTTGACGCCGATACGCAGGCCCTGCGACCCGTCCTTGGCCATCAGTTTCGCGATCTGGCGCGCGGCCTTGTCGGTGATTGTGACGGCCTGTTTGCCGGGAATGCCGAACATGGGATGTCCTTTCTGATGCCTTTTCAATGTAGGCGGGATGGCACCGTGTCTCAAGGGGGGCGGTCTCGCAGTGCGCAAGAGGGAGCAGCCCGATGCGATCGCACAAGATCGCATGCGCGTGGTGCATCGTGGTCGCGCCCCGAAGATCGGGTCTGAAACGACGGCAGTCGGGGTTACATGAACCCCAGTTCCAGCCGCGCCTCGTCCGACATCATGTCCATGCCCCACTGCGGCTCGAAGGTCATTTCGACGTCGACGTGCTTCACACCTTCGAGAGGTTCGACCGCATCGGCGACCCAGCCCGGCATTTCGCCAGCCACGGGGCAACCCGGGGCCGTCAGTGTCATCGTGATGTTCACTGCGTTTTCGTCGTCGATCGCGATCGTATAGATCAGGCCCAGGTCATAGATATTGACCGGGATTTCGGGATCATAGACGGACCGGCAGGCCTCGACGATCTTTTCGTGCAGTGGATGATCGGTAGAGGAGGGCGCAATCAGTGGCGTGCCTTCCATCGGTGTCTGATCGGTCATGTCTTCGATTCCCGGCTATTCCTGACCAATCATATAGGATTAGCGGCGCGGGCCGTAAAGGGTGACCCGCGCGGCCGTGATTACAGGCCCATGCAGTTGGCGTAATAGGTGACCGTCGCAGGCCAGTCGCTGAACATGCCTTCGATGCCGACGTCTTGTGCCAGAACGTCCAGCACTTCGTAGTAGTCGCCGTCACTGCTGATCGCGTCTGCAACGGACTGGAAATACCATCCACCACCGGTGGCCAGTGGACCGCTGCGCTCGTAGCTCCATGCGATGATGTTCAGACCGGCGTCCTTGGCCGCAGTCGCATAGGGCGACGGAACGATCTGGCCTGCATCGTCCAGCGTGATCAGCATCCAAAGCGGCGGTGCGATATAGTTCACGCCCATATCGGCCAGTTCCTGCATCGTCGGCTGAAAAGTCGCGGTGTCCAGCGGGTCGATCGCACCTTCGTCATCGTCCGATGCCTCATAGCGGTCGTCGAGATAAACGGCCTGCGCGCCGAAATCCGGGGTGTTCGCGATCCAGTATTTCACATCGTCCAGATTGAACGATTGCAGCCAGACATCTGCGGGATCGACCCCGGCGGCGACGTATTCATCGACCAGTTTCTGTGCATAGTCCTCTTGCGTGAAATCACCGTCGGGCATCGGCACGCTGGCGGATTTCAGTTCGGGGGTGAACTTTGCGCCAAGGTCGGCAAACAGCGCAATGCTCTCGGCGTGGGTCATCAGCTGTGCGTTGTCGTCGTACAGGTTCGTGCGCCAGTCTGCAGTGCCGCCCAGATAGGCCTCTACCGTGGTGGCGGTGGAATCGGCGGCGTCCATCTTGGGCCGCAGGGTCTGGAATTCGGCCAGTGTCAGATCCGACGTGCGGCATTCCGCGCTGGCCGGCGTATCGCCATCGGCGGGGGTAAAGGGTGCGGTGCATTTCTCGGCCAGATCGGTAGCCAGAATGTTCGTCGTCGTGTGCAGGTCGTTCTGCGCGTGACGGCAGACCAGTGCGTGATCGGCGGTAAATGTCACGTCACATTCAAGGATGCCTGCGCCCATGCCAGCGGCGGCGCGGTTCGCTTCGACGGTATGTTCGGGGAACATCAGCGGCGCGCCGCGGTGACCGATCGAGAAATCGGTGCGGGCGATCTGCTGACCCTCGCAGGCGGCAAGCGCGTCCTTCAGCGGGCCGTCCTGCATCTGGCTGATCAGATATGCAGGGCGCGGGCCATAGCCATCCAGCGGTCCAGAGGCGCTGTGCGTCTCGGCCAGGGCGGATGTTGCGGCCAGGGCTGCAACACATGTCAGCATGCGGGTTTTCATCGGGTTCTCCCTAATTGGTTATCGCAGGCGGTCTAGAACCTGCAGTTGTAACGCTGACGCATCAGGTTTGTGACGGCCAGATGAAATCCTCTGAGTGGCAGGTCTTCGCCCATGCATTCCATCCGCGCGCACTTCGCATTAAGGAGGGGCGACATGACCGGGGCCAATACAATGACAGACCGCTTTTCATTCGATTTGCATGTGACGGACGGGGCGGCCCGCACGGGTGTGATCCACACGCCGCGCGGCGACATCCGCACACCGGCCTTCATGCCGGTGGGGACGGCGGCCACGGTCAAGGCGATGCTGCCGGACAGTGTTGCGGCCACCGGGGCGGATGTGCTGCTGGGCAATACCTATCACCTGATGCTGCGCCCCACTGCGGAACGCATCGACCGGCTGGGCGGGCTGCACGGGTTCATGAACTGGAACAAACCCATTCTTACCGACAGCGGCGGGTTCCAGGTGATGTCACTGGCAGAGCTGCGCAAACTGACCGAGGACGGTGTGACCTTTCGCAGTCACGTCGACGGATCCCGCCATCATCTTTCACCGGAACGCAGCATGGAAATCCAGCGCCTGCTGGGGTCGGACATTGTGATGGCCTTTGATGAATGTCCCGCCTTGCCGGCGGACCGCACGCGCATCGAGGACAGCATGCGGCTGTCGATGCGCTGGGCTGCGCGCAGTCGCGCGGCCTTTGGTGACCGGCCGGGATATGCGCTGTTCGGCATCCAGCAGGGTGGTCTGGAACGCGACCTGCGCGCCGAAAGCGCAAAGGCCCTGATTGACATCGGGTTTGAGGGGTACGCCGTCGGCGGACTTGCCGTGGGCGAAGGACAAGAGGCGATGTTTGGCTGCCTTGATTATGCGACCGACATGCTGCCGGTGGACAAGCCGCGCTATCTGATGGGGGTGGGCAAACCCGACGACATCGTGGGTGCGGTCAAACGCGGGATCGACATGATGGATTGCGTGCTGCCCAGCCGGTCCGGGCGCACGGGGCAGGCGTTCACCCGCTACGGCGTCGTGAACATCAAGAACGCCCGCCATCAGGACGATCCCCGCCCGCTGGACGAGGGATGCAACTGCCCGGCCTGCACAGGCTATTCCCGCGCCTATCTGCACCACGTGTTCCGGGCCAAGGAAATGATTTCGGGCATGCTTTTGACATGGCATAACCTTCATTACTTCCAAGTCATCATGCAAGAGATGCGCACGGCCATCGCAGCGGGCACCTTTGCTGAATGGGAGGCCGGCTTTCACGCGGGACGCGCACAGGGCGATATTGACCCGCTATAAATTCAGGAGCCAAGCCATGCGTTTCATTCTTGCCATCCTCTTGCTGCTGCCCGCGGGCTTGCGCGCAGAAAGCCTGTGCGGCGTCACCGACAATGCGGCCCTGCTGGACATGCTGGCAGGTGATTGGCGCGGTGACACCTATCTGTCGGCGGTCAACGCGGTCATCGACCAGACGGAAATCCAGCCCCGCGCCGAGGCCGAACGTGTCACGATCGGGACGGACGGTATCCTGAGTGTCGAGGCGATCGCGGCGGCGATGGGGGGCGAGGGTCTGCCGATGGTCCTGTCACCCACCCCCGTCTATAACGTGGATCAGGTGGATGATCTGCTGGAGACCACACAAGCCGAGGTGCTGGCCGATGTGCTGTCGGACACGCCCTGCGGACCAGAGGAGTTGCCGCAATTCGTGGCCACATTCGGTTTCGATCAGGCGGATACCGATGGCGTGCGGTTCGAAGGGCAGGTGGTGTTGATCCCCTATTTCGACGACCGCATCCTGCGTCTTGATCAGTTTGACGTGAACACGGGCGAGATGGTCCTGTTCGTGACCGTCGCCTCGGTGCTGACCCGCGAATGACAGATGGGGCGGTCCGCATCGGCCTGCCTTTTCATTGATAGCGCTGTAGGGCAGGCCGGACGGGCTGCGGGGTCGAGCGTGCGGCGCCGGCTGAATTGATATCTGCGGGTTGTTATTGTGCGGCGCAGGTTTCATCATGACCGTCAGTGCGCGGCAATCGTCTGGTTGAAATGCATCGGTTGATGCCCCAGATATTGTGTTCGAGGAGATGGACGAGCGCCGCCGCATTGGGGCCGGTCCGTCTTGCCAAAACAAGGAAAAATACCATGCAAGAGCCACTTGCGACATCATACCCCGTCCTGCCGCTGCGCGACATCGTTGTGTTCCCGCACATGATCGTGCCGCTGTTCGTCGGCCGCGAAAAATCCGTCCGCGCGCTCGAAGAGGTGATGCGTGACGACAAGCAGATCCTGTTGTCCAGCCAGATGAATCCGGGCGAAGATGATCCCGCGATCGACGGCATCTACCGGACCGGCGTTCTGGCGAATGTGCTGCAATTGCTCAAATTGCCCGATGGTACGGTCAAGGTGCTGGTCGAAGGGCGTGCGCGCGTCGAAATCACGGAATTCCACGAGAACGACCAGTTCTTTGAGGCATCGGCCCGTTATCTGGAGGAAGTCCCCGGTCAGGAGGACGAACTCATGGCGCTGACCCGCACTGCCGCGGCAGAGTTCGAACGCTATGCCAAGGTCAAGAAAAACATCCCCGAAGAAGCCATGGCCGCCGTGAGCGAAGCGACGGAGCCTGCCAAGCTGGCCGACCTGATCGCAGGTCATCTGGGGATCGAGGTGGATGAAAAGCAGAAACTGCTGGAAACCCTGTCCGTGTCCGAGCGTCTTGAAAAAGTTTACGGCCAGATGCAGGGCGAAATGTCCGTGCTGCAGGTCGAGAAGAAGATCAAGACCCGCGTCAAGACCCAGATGGAGCGCACGCAGCGCGAATACTATCTGAACGAACAGATGAAGGCGATCCAGAAGGAGCTGGGCGACGGCGAGGACGGCCAGAACGAGGTCGACGAGCTGGAAGCGCGGATCAATGACACCAAGCTGTCCAAGGAAGCCCGCGAAAAGGTCGATGCCGAGCTGAAAAAGCTCAAGAACATGTCGCCTATGTCGGCAGAGGCTACTGTCGTGCGCAATTACCTGGACTGGATCCTGGCGGTGCCATGGGGCACCAAATCGCGCACGAAAAAGGACCTTGGTCACGCGCAAAAGGTGCTGGATGACGACCACTATGGCCTTGAAAAGGTCAAGGAACGCATCGTCGAATACCTCGCCGTGCAGCAGCGCAGCAAAAAGCTGAAAGGCCCGATCATGTGTCTGGTCGGCCCTCCGGGCGTGGGTAAAACTTCGCTTGGTAAATCCGTGGCCAAGGCGACGGGACGCGAGTTCATCCGCATCTCGCTGGGTGGCGTACGCGACGAATCCGAAATCCGCGGTCACCGTCGGACCTATATCGGGTCGATGCCGGGCAAGATCATTCAGGCGCTGAAAAAGGCGAAAACCACAAACCCGCTGATCCTGCTCGATGAAATCGACAAGATGGGTCAGGATTTCCGTGGCGATCCTGCGTCTGCCATGCTCGAGGTGCTGGACCCGGAACAGAACGGCAGCTTTGTCGATCACTACCTCGAGGTCGAATACGACCTGTCGAACGTGATGTTCCTGACGACGGCGAACTCTTACAACATGCCGGGGCCGTTGCTGGACCGGATGGAGATCATCGGCCTGTCCGGCTACACCGAGGACGAAAAGCGCGAGATCGCGCGCCAGCACCTGCTGCCCAAGGTCATGAAAAACCATGGGTTGAAGTCCAAGGAGTTTGCCGTCGACGACAGCGCCCTGACCGATATCGCGCGGTATTACACTCGCGAGGCCGGTGTGCGTAACTTTGAACGCGAACTGGCCAAGGTTGCCCGCAAGGCGGTGACGAAGATCGTCAAGAAAGAGGTCGAAGCCGTTGATGTGACGGCCGAAAATCTGGGCGACTATCTGGGTGTGCGCAAGCATCGCTACGGTCTGGCCGAACAAGAGGATCAGATCGGTGTCGTCACCGGGCTGGCCTATACGTCGGTCGGTGGCGAACTGCTGAGCATCGAGGCGCTGCGCCTGCCGGGCAAGGGCCGGATGAAGACGACCGGAAAACTGGGCGACGTGATGAAGGAATCCATCGACGCCGCCAGTAGCTATGTCCGGTCGGTGGCACCGCAGATCGGGGTCAAGCCGCCCAAGTTCGACACGCTGGACATCCACGTGCACGTCCCCGACGGGGCCACGCCTAAGGACGGACCCAGTGCCGGTCTGGCGATGGTCACGTCGATTGTATCGGTCCTGACGCAGATTCCGGTACGCAAGGATATCGCCATGACCGGCGAGGTATCTCTGCGCGGCAACGCGATGCCGATTGGCGGGCTCAAGGAAAAACTGCTGGCCGCCCTGCGCGGCGGGATCAAGACCGTGCTGATTCCGGCGGAAAACGAAAAGGATCTGGCCGATATTCCCGACAACGTGAAGGAAGGTCTGACCCTGATCCCCGTAACGCATGTGTCAGAGGTTCTGGAACATGCATTGGTGCGCCAGCCCGAGCCGATCGAATGGGACCAGGAGGCAGAGGATGCCGCCGCAGCGGCCACGCTGGCCCGTCGGGGCCTGGAGGCATCGACCGGCTTTCACTGACCCTCTGTAAACCTAGCCAACGCAGCCCCGCCACACCGGCGGGGCTGTTTGCGTTTTGGCGGCACGGTCGTCACAGGTCGTGAATTCCTGTGGATCGGTCATGGTCAGGCCGCAAAGTTTCGCTAAGGTTGGTTCAAACCGGAATCGGAGCCTGCGATGTCATCGAAAACGAACCCCGCCACCGAGGGCAAGACCGTCACACTCAAGCCTGCGACGCCAAAGGTCGACACGACCCCGGCCAAGGCGCAAGTGGCCGCCCCGGCGCCCAAGGTGGTCGGGACCGCGACCGCATTGGACGCAGGCGAGCCAATCAAGAAACCCGAATTCATCGACCGTGCCGTGGCGCGCTCTGGCGTCAAGAAAAAAGACGCCAAACCCGCGATCGAGGCCGCCATGGCGGAACTGGCCGATATCCTGCTGGCCGGTGGCGAGCTGATATTACCACCGATGGGCAAGTTGAAATCGATCAAATCAAAGGATCTGGGTGAGGGCGCGCAGATGTTGACGCTCAAGCTGCGCACGATGAAGGATGGCGCTGGTCAGGGCGCGGGGCCAAACACTTCAAAAACCGGGGTTGCAGACGACGACGAGGACGGCTAAATCCCCACTCGCGGGTGATTAGCTCAGTGGTAGAGCGCTTCGTTCACATCGAAGATGTCAGGAGTTCAAATCTCTTATCACCCACCAGAATACAAAAGGCGTCACCGCAGGGTGGCGCCTTTTTGCATTGTTGGCGCATGAACAAGGGACCAACGGGATGACCTATCCGGACCTCTACATACTGCGGCATGGCGAAACCTTCTGGAACGCCGAGGGTCGCATGCAGGGCCACCTGAATTCACCGCTGACACCGCGCGGCGTGGCGCAGGCCCATGCACAGGCAGCGCTGCTGGCCGGTGCGGACCTGACCGGATTTGCCTTCTACACCAGCCCGCTGGGCCGGGCTGTGCAGACGGCTGCGATCGCGTTGGGACCGCTTGCCACCACGATCCGCACGGATGACCGCCTGATGGAAATCGACGTGGGCGCGTGGCAGGGCTGTTTGCGACGCGACCTCGTCACGGGTGACCTGGTCGAGGGACCGGACGGGGATGTCACGCTCTATGCGCGGGCACCGGGTGAGGGGCTGGCGGCACTGACCGCCCGCGCGCAGGCGTTTCTGGATGATCTGGACGGTCCTGCCGTCGTCGTGTGTCACGGCATCATCAGCCGCGTGCTGCGCCGTCTGGTGCTGGGACTGGGGCCCGAGGCGCTGGCTGATCTGCCGGGGGGGCAGGGCAACGTATTTTACCTCAGCCAGGGTCGCCAGGAAGAGTTGCGCTCGCCCTCGGCATTGGGTAATCCGTCTTCAGCGGGTGGTTAGCTCAGTTGGTAGAGCGTTTCGTTTACACCGAAAATGTCGGGGGTTCGAGCCCCTCACCACCCACCATCGCCCCTGACGCCATCACACGAAGCTTGACGTGCGCATCGGTGCGGGGCCAGATCGGCAGATGTTGAGCCAGAAATCCGACTATGCCCGGACCCGTGATGCGTTTCGCTGGGATATTCCGCGCCACTACAACATCGGCGTTGATTGTTGCGACCGCGTCGCGGACTTGAGTCCGGATGCGGCCGCGATCATCGACGCCTCCGGTGACAATCCGCGCACCGTGACATTTGCCCGGTTGCGCAGCCTCAGCAATCAGATGGCAAGGCTGCTGTCACGCCACGCAAGCGCGGGCAGCCGGATCGGCGTGCTGCTGCCGCAATCGGTCGAAACAGCGATGACACACCTTGCAGCGTTCAAGCTGGGGGCCATTTCCATCCCGTTGTTCACCCTGTTCGGGCCTGACGCCCTGCGCCACCGATTGCGCGATTCGGGTGCCTGCGTGCTGGTGACCGACGCTGCGGGGGCAGCCAAGATCGACGCGATCCGCGCTGATCTGCCCGATCTGGTCTGCGTCATCGTGATCGGCCCGGATCTGGATGCCACCCTGGCAGGATTGCCCGATGATTTCACCCCTGCCCGGACAGCAGCGGACGACCCTGCGCTGCTGATCTACACCTCTGGCACCACTGGCGCACCCAAGGGGGCGCTGCACGCCCACCGCGTTCTGCTGGGCCATCTGCCGGGCGTCGAGATGAGCCACGATTTCCTGCCGCAACCCGGTGACCGGATCTGGACGCCGGCCGATTGGGCATGGATTGGCGGATTGCTGGATGTGCTCCTGCCCGCATTGCATCACGGCATTCCCGTCGTGGCCTGCCGCTTTGCCAAGTTCACGGCAGAGGCAGCCTTTGCCTTGATGCGGGATCATGGTGTGCGCAACGCGTTTCTGCCGCCGACCGCGCTCAAGATCATGCGGCTGATGCCGGATCCGCCGCAGTTGAACCTGCGCTCTGTCGCCAGTGGCGGCGAAACGCTGGGCACAGAGCTGATCGACTGGGGCCAGCGGGTGCTGGGGTGTACGATCAACGAATTTTACGGCCAGACCGAATGCAACATGATCGTCAGTTCGTGTGCGGCACTGGCACCGGCTGTCCCCGGCGTAATGGGGTTTGCTGTGCCCGGTCATGATGTGCAGGTCATCGATCCCGACGGCCAGCCCTGCCCAGTCGGGGCAGAGGGCGATATCGCCTGCCGCAGTCCCGACCCGGTCATGTTCCTGCGCTACTGGAACAATCCGGCTGCGACAGAGGCGAAGATGCGCGGCAACTGGCTGCTAACCGGTGATCGTGGCACATGGTGCCCGGATGGGCGCATCCGGTTCAAGGGACGGGACGATGACATCATATCATCGGGCGGTTACCGGATCGGTCCTGCGGAAATCGAAGATTGTCTGCTGACGCATCCTGCCGTGCAGATGGCCGGCGTCGTCGGTGCCCCCGATCCAATCCGGGGCGAGGTGATCGTGGCATTCGTGCAACTGGTGTCAAGTGCGGTGGGGGAAGATGCACTTGCCGACACGCTGATCGCGCATGTTCGCAATCGGCTGGCTGCCCATGAGGCACCGCGGCGCATCATCTTTGCAGGCTGCCTGCCACTGACCACCACAGGCAAAATCATCCGCGCCGATCTGCGGGCGCAACTGGCGCAGGGCTGAGGGGGTCGCTGTTTTTCAAATATCCCGGGGGAGGTCTGCAAGACCGGGGGCTGGCCCCCTCCAACCTAGCAAGCGGGCGCATCGCAATCATTTTTGCGTTGTGCCGCATTTTGCGCATTCTCGCGCTTGACGGGGGTGGGGGGCTTGCATAGAAGCGCGGCACGCTTTGCGACACGCAAGGTGGTCAAGATGCGCGGTTGTAGCTCAGTTGGTTAGAGTACCGGCCTGTCACGCCGGGGGTCGCGGGTTCGAGCCCCGTCAACCGCGCCATTGACCCCCGAAACGTACGCAAACGTGATGAAATGCGCGGTTGTAGCTCAGTTGGTTAGAGTACCGGCCTGTCACGCCGGGGGTCGCGGGTTCGAGCCCCGTCAACCGCGCCATTTCACCCCTTCCTGAACCTGTTTTCCGGTGCCGATTTTTCGCGAAAAATCGGTTGCACGTCCGACCCTGCGACAGGCCGGACGTATTCTTGATTTTTCGCGAAAAATCGCGGCCCCGTCAGCGGGTCATCGCATGCAGGATTCGCGCCCAACTGCGCGTGCCCTTGTGAAAGGATGACAGGTCGTATTTCTCGTTCGGGGAATGAATTTGATCGTCGTCCTTTCCGAAACCGATCAGCATGGCGTCCATGTCGAGGTAGGACTTGAAATAGGCGGCGATGGGAATCGAACCGCCACAGCCGACATATGCTGCTGCATTGGGCCATTCGTCCGACAGGGCGCGGCGGGCCTGATCGAACGCCGGATGTGTTGTCGTCATCTGGCCCGCTGCCGAGGCCCCGTGCGCGTGAAACGTCACACCGCAATCGGCAGGAATCATGCCGCTGACCTGCTTGCGGAACGCGACGCGGATCGCCTCGGGATCCTGCTGGCCCACAAGGCGGAAACTGATTTTCGCGCTGGCCTGCGCAGGCAAGACTGTCTTGAACCCGTCACCGGTATAGCCTGCGGTCATGCCGTTGACCTCGCAGGTGGGGCGCGACCAGATCATTTCCAGCGGGCGGCGGCCTTGTTCGCCAGCAGGATATTTCAGACCGACTTCGCCCAGGAACGCTTCGGCGTCAAAATTTAGGTCGTCCCAGGCGGCGGCCAGTTCGTTCGACAGTTCGGGTACGCCGTCATAGAAACCAGGCACAGTGATACGTCCCGTTTCATCGTGCAGTGCTGCAATCACCTTGGCCAGGACGCGGGCAGGGTTCATCGCGATCCCGCCATACATGCCCGAATGCAAATCCTTGGACGGGCCGGTGATCGTGACTTCTTCGCCCAGCAGTCCGCGCAACTGCGTGATGATCGCAGGTGTCGCGTCGCCATACATGCCGGTGTCGCAAATCAGCGCGATATCCGCGCGCAACAGGTCTGCGTTGTCTTTCAGAAACGGGATCAGCGACGGCGACCCTGATTCCTCCTCACCTTCGAAAAAGATGGTGATGTTTCCGGGCAGGGTGCCATGCACCGCTTTCCAGGCGCGACAGGCCTCGATGAATGTCATCAGCTGGCCCTTGTCGTCCGATGCGCCACGCCCGCGAATGACTGGCCCTTTGTCCGTCTGCTCGACTGCGGGGTCGAACGGGTCGCGGTCCCACAGGTGCAGCGGGTCCACGGGTTGCACGTCGTAATGCCCGTAAAACAGGATGTGCGGGCCGTCGCCGCCGGACTGCGCGACCACCATCGGGTGTCCTGTTGTCGGGTGCTTGGTGGCCTCGAATCCGATGGATTGCAGGTCCGCAACCAGCCAGTCGGCCGCACGGTCGCAATCACCCTTGTATGCGGGATCGGTGGAAATGGACGGAATGCGGAGCAGGTCCAGCAGCCGTTCGGTCGCAGGATCAAGGTTTGCGTCGATGTGGTCGAGTACTGGGTCAAGGGACATTGCGGCATCTTTCTCTGCTGTTTGAAATGAAACTTAGCCGGTTTCACCGCATGTGCCAGTAGCGTGACAGTGGGTCGCGTATTGTCGTCCGGTGATGCGCCCTATATGTCCGGAACCGAAGAAACGATAACAGGACCTGCCCGGTGAATTACGACGCTGCCCTCGCGACCGCTATCGACCGTCTGCATGCCGAAGACCGGTATCGCACCTTTATCGACATCGAACGCACCCGGGGTCAGTATCCACATGCTGTCTGGAACAAACCCGATGGCAGCACCCAGCAGGTCACCGTCTGGTGCGGAAACGATTATCTGGGCATGGGTCAGCATCCCGTCGTGCTGTCCGCCATGCACGAGGCACTGGATGCGACCGGCGCGGGATCGGGCGGCACCCGCAACATTTCCGGCACCACCGTCTATCACAAGCGGCTGGAGGCCGAGCTGGCCGATCTGCACCGCAAGGAAGCAGCACTGCTGTTCACCAGCGCCTACATCGCCAATGACGCGACGCTGTCGACCCTGCCGAAACTGTTTCCCGGTCTGATCATTTATTCAGACGCACTGAACCATGCGTCCATGATCGAAGGTGTGCGTCGCAACGGCGGGGCCAAGCGGATCTTTCGCCACAACGATGTGACGCATTTGCGCGAATTGCTGGCAGCGGATGATCCCGCCGCCCCCAAGCTGATTGCATTTGAATCGATCTATTCGATGGATGGTGATTTTGGTCCCATCGCCGAAATCTGCGACCTGGCACAGGAATTCGATGCCCTGACGTATATCGACGAGGTCCATGCAGTCGGCATGTATGGCCCGCGCGGTGCGGGCGTGGCCGAACGTGACGGATTGATGGGGCGGATCGACATCATCAACGGGACGCTGGCCAAGGCGTATGGCGTCATGGGGGGCTATATCGCGGCCTCGGCCCGAATGTGCGATGCGGTACGGTCCTATGCACCCGGTTTCATCTTTACCACCTCGATCCCTCCAGCCGTCGCCGCAGGGGCAGCGGCCAGTGTGCGCCACCTCAAGACCGACCAGGGATTACGCGACGCGCAGCAGACGCAAGCCGCCATTCTGAAAACCCGGCTCAAGGGGATGGGTCTGCCCATCATCGACCATGGCAGCCATATCGTGCCGCTGATCGTGGGTGATCCGAAACACACCAAGAAACTGTCCGACATGCTGTTGCAGGATTTCGGGATCTATGTGCAGCCGATCAACTATCCGACCGTGCCGCGCGGAACAGAACGTCTGCGTTTCACACCATCACCGGTGCATGGTCCGCGCGAGATGGACACGTTGGTTCGTGCGTTGGACGGTCTGTGGTCCCATTGTGCGCTGAATCGCGCCGATTTAGCGGGCTGACCTTTCTGCGAGTGCAAAGGCTGTGACGCTCTGCTAGATGTTGTGTGTCAAATTTCTACAAATAAATCGACTTTAGGTCGCATTTATGTGAGATAATGGCACAAGGCAGGGCAGACGGCGGTTAAGCACATGATCGTAAAGACTTTTCGGCGAAACAAAACGCCCGATGAGATCGAATCCAAGGGATTCGACGCATTCGACTTGCGCCTTGGCGACCTGATGCGTGGTGAGCGTGCCACATTGGGCAAGAGCCTCTTGGACGTTCAAAGCGAGCTTAAAATCAAGGCGTCTTACATTGCCGCGATTGAAAATGCCGATCCTGCCGCGTTCGACACACCGGGTTTCATTGCCGGTTATGTGCGGTCCTATGCGCGCTATCTCAAGATGGATCCGGACTGGGCGTTTGATACATTCTGCCGCGAAAGCGGGTTTGCCACAGCTCACGGTATGTCCAAGGCGGCATCATCTGCCAAACCGGCTGTCGGCACCGCAACCCCGAGTGCGGGTCGTGATATCTTTGCCAGTTCCGCCACGCCATTCATTCCGCGGGGCGACCGGATGTTCACGGGTGTCGAACCCGCGGCTGTTGGTTCCCTCATGGTGTTGGTTGCATTGATCGGCAGTCTGGGCTGGGGCGGTTTCGCCATTCTGCAAGAAGTACAAAAGGTACGCCTGGCACCCGTGGAACAAACGCCGGTCGTGCTGACCGACCTGGATCCGCTGGCTGGTGCCACCGCATTGCCCGACACTGACACCGATGCAACGCCGGAACTTGCCGGAACCAGCACCGAGGCGCTGGACCGTCTGTATCGCCCCCAGGCTCTCGAGGTGCCGGTGCTTGTGGCGCGAGATGCGCCAATCTCTACGTTGAACCCCGGCACGATCGGCACATTGATCCCCAATAGCGTCGATGCAGGGCTTGCGCAGGCGGTGGCCGATGCGACGCCGACACTCGAAACGCCGATCGGACCAGCCATTCAAGTCAGCGAAGACCCGGCACCCGGCGTGCAACTGGTTGCTGTGCGACCCGCATGGGTGCGCGTGCGCGCGGCTGACGACTCCGTCATTTTCGAAGGCATCATGAACGCGGGCGACACCTTTGCCCTGCCCAATACCGAAGAGCCGGCAACCCTGCGGGTCGGAGAAAGCGGCGCTGTGTATTTCGCCGTGAATGGTCAGCACTACGGGCCGGCCGGTGCCGCAGGCACAGTCACCTCGAACGTTGCGCTGTCCGCAGAGAGTCTGACTGCCACTTATGCGCTGGCTGATCTCGAGGCCGATGGCGATTTGGCAGCCGTGGTGAATGTCGCCGAAGTGGTGACTGAATAAACCGTGCCGGTGGTTGCCGCTGCACTGTGCAGGGATTAGGTTCTGATCAACATTCCTGATCCGAAAGCTGCGTGATGTCGCTGAATTCAATCCGTCCCTGGCGCGAGATCGATCGCCGTAAATCCCGTCAGATCATGGTCGGCAATGTGCCGGTCGGGGGGGATGCGCCGATCAGCGTCCAGACGATGACGAATACCCTGACCACCGACGTCAAGGCGACGATTGCGCAGATCCAGGCGGCCGCAGATGCCGGTGCCGACATCGTGCGTGTGTCTGTCCCCGACGAGGCATCGAGCAAGGCGCTGAAGCTGATCGTGCCAGAGGTCAGCGTACCCATCGTGGCGGACATCCATTTCCACTACAAACGCGGGATCGAGGCGGCAGAAGCGGGTGCGGCCTGTCTGCGGATCAACCCGGGCAACATCGGTGACGAAAAGCGCGTCAAGGAGGTCATCAAGGCCGCGCGCGACCACAACTGTAGCATCCGGATCGGCGTGAACGCCGGTAGCCTCGAAAGGCACCTGTTGGAAAAATACGGCGAACCCTGTCCCGATGCGATGGTCGAAAGCGGGCTGGATCATATCAAGATCCTGCAAGACAATGATTTCCACGAATTCAAGATCAGCTGCAAGGCGTCCGACGTGTTCATGGCGGCGGCTGCCTATCAGCAGTTGGCCGATGCCACCGACGCGCCCATCCATCTGGGCATCACCGAAGCCGGGGGCCTGATTTCCGGCACCGTCAAATCCGCCATCGGCATGGGCAACCTCTTGTGGGCGGGGATCGGTGACACGATCCGCGTCAGCCTGTCCGCTGACCCGGTCGAAGAGGTCAAGATGGGGTTCGAGATCCTCAAATCCCTCGGCCTGCGGTATCGCGGCGTCAACATCATTTCCTGCCCCAGCTGCGCGCGGCAGGGATTTGACGTGATCAAGACCGTCGAGGCGCTGGAAAAACGTCTGGAACACATCAAGACGCCGATGTCGCTGTCGATCATCGGTTGCGTGGTCAACGGCCCCGGAGAGGCACTGATGACCGACGTGGGTTTCACCGGCGGCGGCGCGGGGCATGGCATGGTCTATCTGGCTGGTAAGCAAAGCCACAAGCAGGACAACGCCAACATGATCGAGCACATCGTCGAACAGGTTGAAAAGAAAGCAGCTGAACTGGAAGCCGCCGCCGCACAGGAGGCGGCAGAGTAAACAATGTCACTAGGCCTCAATCGGCTACAAGGATGGCGCGCTACATCTGGCCGCTGACCTTGCGACAGGGTGACATGAATGCGGCTCCGCCGATGTATCCGCCGATGCGGTTGCCCCCCCAGGCATTCTCCAGTGGCCTCCCGAAACTGGTTTGTCAGGTAGAATGACCCTCTTGGAAGTAGACCTGCATAGCTAGCCGCAGACCAGCCCAAGGCCACAACCACTGCCAGCCGACCGGTGTCTTGCGCCGTGATGACCGTCCGTTTTGCCAGTCAGTCTCATGCGTCATCTGGCATCTCGCAATGGGGTCAAAACCGGTGCTGCAAGATGAGGTTCACAGCGGCGTGCCAGACGAGCGTGGTGCTTCAGGGCAAACCAAGACTTGCAGGCTATCAAGCGGAAATCGGGATCAGGACCCCTGCAACCCCGGCGCGGGTGGCGGTCCCGACTGTGGTCATGCCCACGAAAAAAGGCGTCAGATCGCTCTGACGCCTTTGTGCTGTCGCTGTGTCTGTTGGGTCAGGACGGCATCACATCGCCGCCATACCAGTCACCGATCCGCACTTCGATTGCGTCATCGACCAGTTCGGCAAATGCATTGGGGTCCTGTGTGCCGCCATCGCGGCCACGGTAGTGGTAGGGATAGACATAGGTCGGCGCGAATTCGTTCACGGCGGATGCGGCCGCCTCCATATCCATGGTGAACGGCAAGTTGTTCGACACGAAGGCCAGATCAATCTCTGTCAGCGCGCGCATCTCGGGTGTGTCCTCGGTGTCGCCGGACACGTAGATGCGGAACCCGTCAAAGCCGAGGATATAGCCGTTGTCGCGGCCTTCGGGGTGAAAGTTCAGGCGTTCTTCGGTGATGTTGTAGGCCGGGATCGCCTCGATCCCGAGGGTGTCGAACGTGCCTGTTTCGCCATTGGCGATGGACATCGTAACGGCCTGAAGGTTTTCGGGCATCATGTCGAACACGGCGGGGTTGGCGAACATGACGGTCGCGTCGGTGATGACGCCGTTCAGGGTGTCCACGTTGTAGTGGTCGCCGTGCTCGTGCGTGATCATCACCAGATCGGGGCGCGGGAAATCCGCATAGAGGGACGGATCACCGACCGGATCGACGTAGATCGTGCCGACAGGCGTTTCCAGCACGATGGAGGCATGTTCGACCGGATGTACCGTGATATCGCCCGCGGGCGTGTTGAACACGTTGGATGTATGGGCAGCGGCCTGTGCTGCAAATGGCAGCACGGTCATGGACCCTGCGGCCGCGCCGGAAATGAGGAATGTGCGACGTGTCGTTTTCATTGTCAGTCTCCGATGTTTACGATTGAGGCTGACCTAGCGCGGCCCGGTGCCGCGGCAACTGACGCAGGCGTGAACGGTCAGCCGCGCAGATCGTCCACCAACTGTTGCAGCTGGTCGGCCGGCACATATCCGCGCACCATCTGGTCGGCCACGACGAAGGTCGGCGTGCCACTGATCCGCAGCGCCTGACCCAGCGCACGATTGTTCGCGATCACCTGCGTGAC
This sequence comes from Loktanella sp. DSM 29012, assembly GCF_900110705.1. Classification (GTDB taxonomy): domain Bacteria; phylum Pseudomonadota; class Alphaproteobacteria; order Rhodobacterales; family Rhodobacteraceae; genus Loktanella; species Loktanella gaetbuli. Next base: position 65,961 of record NZ_FOEJ01000006.1, read on the forward strand.
CGCATCGTCGTTCATCATGGCCGTGATCGCGTCGGTATCCAGTCCCAGCGTGTTCCCCAGCCGCACCAGCGTGTCGATATTGGGGCTGCCGTTCAATTCCATCAGCGTGTCGTGGACCGCCTTGTAGGCATCGTCCCCTGCGACCATCTTGGTCGCGATGGCAAACCGAGAGGCCAGCACCGACTCCTCACCCAGAATCGGGAATTCCTTGACGATCAGGCGGATGTTGCCGTCAGCGGACAGCAGGCTCTCGACCTCGGGAAAGGCACGTTTGCAGTAGCCGCAACGGTAATCCATGAATTCGACAATGGTGATGTCGCCGTCGGGATTGCCGTCAACGAAGGAAAATCCGTCGTTGGTCAGCGCCTCCATCTGGGCCTGCACCATGGCGGCGTCGGCCTGTGCCTGCATCGCTTCTTCGCGGGCTTGCAGCACGTCGATGGCTTCCATGATGACTTCGGGGTTTTCCATCAGGTAGGCGCGCACTTCTGCCCGGAATGCATCGCGTTCAGCTTCTGACATCTGTGTCTGGGCCTGCGCGGGCAGGGCGATGGTCAGGGCGGCGAGGGCAGCAAAGGCGAGGCGCATGGCATGTCTTTCGGTTGGGTTTCGGGCGGCAGATGACCATAGAACCGGCCAACTGCCAAGCGCCGTGGTTGACGCAGACCAGCCTGCGCGGGCACAAGCATGGCAAAGAGCATAGAAGGTCAGGCATGAGACAATCCACCCGTGGTGACGTCGATCCCTTTATCGTGATGGACGTCATGGAATCCGCCCGCAAGGCCGAGGCCGCAGGCCGGTCGATCATTCACATGGAAGTGGGCCAGCCCGGTACCGGTGCGCCCGCCGCGGCGCTGACGGCGCTGAAATCGGACCTGTCGGATACGCTGGGCTATACCGTGGGCCTTGGTCTGCCGGCATTGCGGACGCGGATCGCGCGGCACTACGACGACATCTACGGCATCGATCTGGATCCCGCCCGCGTTGTCGTGACGGCGGGTGCATCGGGTGCCTTTGTGCTGGCGTTTTCGGCGCTGTTCGACAACGGCGACCGGGTGGGTCTGGGGCTGCCGTGCTATCCGAGCTACCGTCAGATCCTGCGCGCGATGGGGCTGACCCCGGTCGAGATCACAACGACGCCACAGGGACGGTTTCAGCCGCAACCGGGCGATGTGGACGGGCTGGACGGTCTGATCGTCGCCTCACCTGCCAATCCCACCGGTACGATGCTGTCGAAAACCGAACTGGCCGCCTTGGCCTATGCCTGCGAGGACACGAACACCGCGCTGATCTCTGACGAGATTTATCACGGGATCGACTATGGCACCCGCGCCGTCAGCGCGCTGGAGGTCACGGATGATGTCTATGTCATCAATTCGTTTTCCAAGTATTTCTCGATGACAGGCTGGCGCGTGGGCTGGATGGTCGTGCCCGCCGATCACGTCCGCCAGGTCGAGAGGCTGGCGCAGAACATGTTCATCTGTCCGTCCCACGCATCGCAGCGACTGGCATTGCATGCGATGGATGCACGCCCCGAACTGGATGCCAATCTGGAGGTTTATGCCGCCAACCGCGCCTTGTTGCTGGAGGGGCTGCCCAAGGCCGGTTTCGGCACATTCGCACCACCCGACGGGGCGTTCTATGTCTATGCCGACGTCAGCGACCATACCGACGATGCGCTGGCCTTTGCGGCCGAAATTCTGGACCGCACGGGTGTCGCGGTCACACCGGGGCTGGATTTTGACCCGCAGGACGGTCACCGATGGTTGCGGTTTTCCTATGCCGGATCGACAGCAGACATCGCCGAGGGATTGCGCCGCCTGACCGCATTCATGGCCGAGCGATGATCCGCGCGCTGGCGTTGCTGCTGCTGATGATGGCTGGCCCGCTTGCGGCGCAGGATTTCGGTGCATTGGCGCGGGTCGATCCAACACAAAGCCGGATTGCCGATGCGGGCGGCGATCTGGTGGTGGACCTGGCCCTGTCGCAACCGGTTCCCTACCGGGTGTTCACACTTGACGCTCCAAGGCGGCTTGTCGTCGAATTCCGCGAGGTGGACTGGACCGGGTTGCAGCCTGCGGATCTGTTGCAGGGCACTCTGGCGACCGATCTGGGGTTCGGCGTGCCACGGCCGGGGTGGTCGTCCTTGACGGTGGCCATTGCGGCACCGCTGGCATTGACCACAGCCGGACTGCGTGTGGATGATCTGACAGGACATGCTGCCCTGACCATCAGACTGACCCCGACAGATGCCACCAGCTTTGCGGCGGCCACCGGCGGATCGTTGGATCGCAGCCTGCCTGCGCCCGCGCTGACTGCCCCCGATTCCGACGCGGGTCCCCCCGTCATCGTGATCGATCCCGGTCACGGCGGTGTCGATCCCGGTGCCCTGCGTGGCGGGGTCAAGGAGGCCGACCTGATGCTGGCACTGGGGATTGAGCTGGCCGACTCCCTGAACCGCACGGGCCGGTTGCGTGCGGTGCTGACCCGGCAGGCCGATGACTTTGTCCCGCTGGAGGCGCGCATGACCATCGCGCGGGCGGCGCGGGCGGATGCGCTGATTTCGCTGCATGCCGATGCGCTAGACGAGGGCGGCGCGCAGGGTGCGTCGGTCTATACCCTGAGTGCCGAAGGTGTGGACCGCGCATCGCAGCGCATGGCCGAACGGCACGAACGGGGCGATCTGCTGGCAGGGCTGGATCTGACGGGGCAGGACGACCGTGTTGCAACCGTTCTGATGGACCTAGCACGGGCGCAGACACGGCCTGCATCGGATCAATTGGCCCAGGCGATCGTGGCAGGCCTGCGCCAGTCGGGCGCACGCGTGAACACCCGCGCGCGACGCGAAGGGCGATTGGCGGTGCTGAACGCCGCCGATTTCGCATCGGTCCTGATTGAGGCAGGATTTTTGTCCGACGCACGCGATCGCGAGACCCTGTCCACGCCACAGGGGCGCGCGCCGATCGTGGCGGGGTTGACCACTGCAATCCTGGCCTGGGTCGATGCGCAGGCCGCCCGTGCGCCACTCTTGCGTCAGTAGGGCGCAACCTCATGCAGTCGTGATCCGAACGGGCGCGGAAACCGGCCGTCACCGGGTGCTTCCGCTTTTGACGTGACCACGTGTCCGCCCTATAAGCGGGCAAGTTTCACACACCAAGGTAGGGTTACGTGCTGCGTTTCATCATGTCCTTTTTCGGCGCCATCTTTTCGATGGCGACACTGGGCCTTGCCATGCTGGCCGTCAGCATCGGTGCGGTGTTCTACCTGTATGGCCGCGACCTGCCATCCTACGATACGCTGGCGCAATATACGCCCAAAACGATCAGCCGGATCTATTCCGGCGAGGGCAATATCATTGACGAATTCGCCGTCGAACGCCGCCTGTTCACGCCTGCCGAGGAAATCCCCGATATCGTCAAGCAGGCGTTCATTTCCGCCGAGGACAAGAATTTCTACATCCACGAAGGTTATGACCCCGTTGGTATGGCCTCGGCCTTTGTCGATGCGGTGAAATCCCGTGGCGAGGACGTGCGCGGCGCATCCACAATCACCCAGCAGGTGATGAAAAACTTCCTTTTGGACGGGTCCCGTTCCGCCGAACGCAAGATCAAGGAAATCATCTTGGCCAGCCGGATCGAGGGCGCGATGCCCAAGGAGAAGATCCTGGAATTGTACCTGAACGAGATTTTCCTGGGCAAGAACAGCTACGGCGTGACCGCAGCAGCCCTGACCTATTTCAACAAGCCGCTGACCGATCTGACCGTCGAAGAAGCGGCCTATCTGGCCGTTCTGCCCAAGGCCCCGTCGGATTACGACCCCGTGCGCCAATACGACCGGTCTGTGGCCCGGCGCGCATTCGTGCTGCGCGAGATGTGGGAAAACGGCTATATAGACGAAGAAACCTATCAGACCGCGCGCGTGGCCCCGCTGCGCACCGTGCAGAACGGCGATTTCGAGAGCTTTCGGTCCGAACTTCCGCCGCGCGACTATTTCACCGATGAAATCCGTCGCCAGCTCAGCCAGAACTTTGGCGAAGACGAATTTTTTTCCGGTGGTCTGGCGATCCGCGCCACGGTCGACCCGTCCTTGCAGGTCGAGGCGGCGCATGCGCTGCAACGCGCACTTGAAACCTATGACCGCGGGCAGGGGCGGTGGCGTGGCACGGGTGAAACCATTCCTGCCGATCAGCTGGACAACTGGCGCGACGCGTTGGGCGACGTTCAGGTGGCCCGCGACATCACGCTGGAAAACCGCTGGTATCCCGCCGTGGTGCTGGACATCGCCGATCAGGAACTGACCGTCGGCGTCGAAGGCCAGGCAGAGGTCAAGACCATCCCGCGCGAGGATATTGCGTGGATATCCGGCGATTTCTTTGCCAACTTCGAGGTGGGCGACGTTGTCCACGTGCGCGAGATGACCGATGATGCCGATGGATCACTGATCCGCTGGACCCTGCGGCAAACCCCAGAGGTGCAGGGCGCATTCATGGCGATGGACGTGAACACTGGCCGCGTGTTGGCGATGCAGGGCGGATTTTCCTACCAGTCGTCGGTGTTCAACCGAGCGACGCAGGCAAACCGCCAGCCCGGGTCCAGCTTCAAGCCGTTCGTCTATGCGGCAGCACTCGATTCCGGCTATTCGCCTGCAACGGTGGTCGTTGACGCACCGATCGAAATCAACACCCCGCAGGGCGTGTGGCGGCCGCAGAACTATTCCAATCGATTCTACGGACCAACACCACTGCGCACGGGCATCGAACAGTCACGCAACCTGATGACAGTCCGTCTGGCCCAAGAGGTCGGGATCGATACCGTCGGCAACTACGCCGAGAAATTCGGCGTCTATGACCGGATGAATCGCGTGCTGGCGGCCTCGCTCGGGTCCGACGAAACGACGCTGTTCAAGATGGTCGCTGCCTACGCGATGTTCGCCAATGGCGGTGAACGGGTTGAACCCACGCTTGTCGACCGGGTTCAGGACCGTTTCGGCAACACCGTCTATCGCCACGACCAGCGGATCTGCGAGGATTGCGCCCTCACCAGCCTGCCGTCCGGCGAGGCCCCGACCATCACGTCAAACCGCCAGCGCGTGATGAATGAAGTGACGGCCTACCAGTTGACCTCGATGATGCAGGGCGTGGTTGATCGCGGCACAGCCAAGAATGCGATCAATCTGCCTGTGGCCATCGCAGGCAAGACCGGCACGACCAATGATGAAAAGGACGCCTGGTTCGTCGGATTTTCGTCCAACATCGCGGCGGGTTGCTACATCGGTTTCGACAACCCCCGACCCATGGGCAAGAGCGCCTCGGGCGGCGGAATTTGCGCGCCCGTGTTCAATGCCTTCATGCGCGAGGCGATCAAGACCTATGGCGGCACGGCGTTCCGCGCCCCCGAAAGCTGCCAGTTCATCAACATCGACCGCTTTACCGGCGCGCGGATGCCCGACGGTGCATCGGGTGACAACATCATCGCGGAATGTTTCCGCGCTGGCGAAGAGCCGATCTTTGGCATCACCTTTGACGGTGGCTTTGCCATGGCGGCGGATTTGCCGTTGTTCGACGAGGTGCCGCAAGCGGCACGTCAGGTCACGACCTCGACCGGGTCCACGGCGACGGTCGGGCCGCGTGCCACCGCCGGCGCATTGTCGTCGGGTGGCCTATATTAATCTGCGTCGCTTGCCGACGTCTGCGGGCCGGGGTATTCCCGGCCCGATCCTATTTTGATGAGGGGCTGCCATGCGCGCCGAGACTGAAACCACCATCGCCGCCATTCAGAAATCGCTGGCACTGTTGGCGCAGCGTCTGGACTATGACACGGCGGCCAACCGGCTGGAGGAATTCAACGCGCGCGTCGAGGATCCGACCCTGTGGGATGATCCCGCAAACGCGCAGAAACTGATGCGTGAACGGCAGATGCTGGTCGATGCGATGGACAGCTACCACGGCATCAAACAGGAACTGTCGGACAACGTCGAACTGATCGAACTGGGCGAGATGGAAGATGACGCCGGTGTGGTCGCCGAAGCCGAAGAGGCGCTGACCGCGCTGCGGGCCAAGGCCGCCGAAAAAGAGCTGGAGGCGCTCTTGAACGGCGAGGCGGACGGCAACGATACCTTCCTTGAAATCAACGCAGGTGCTGGCGGCACCGAATCCTGTGACTGGGCCAACATGCTCAAACGCATGTACATCCGCTGGGCCGAGAAAAAGGGCTACAAGGTCGAATTGCAGTCCGAAAGCCAGGGCGAAGAGGTCGGCATCAAATCGACCGCGCTGAAAATCAGCGGCCCGAACGCCTATGGCTGGCTGAAATCGGAATCCGGTGTGCACCGTCTGGTGCGGATCAGCCCCTACGATTCCGCGGCCAAGCGGCATACGTCGTTTTCATCGGTCTGGGTCTATCCGGTCGTCGACGACAACATCGAAATCGAGGTGAACCCATCCGATATCCGCATCGACACCTATCGGTCGTCGGGGGCGGGCGGTCAGCACGTGAACACGACGGATTCGGCTGTGCGGATCACCCACGAACCGACCGGCATCGTCGTGACCAGCTCGGAAAAATCCCAGCACCAGAACCGCGATATCGCGATGAAGGCGCTGAAATCCCGCCTGTATCAGATCGAACTGGACCGCCGGAACGCGGCGATCAACGAGGCGCATGAAAACAAGGGCGACGCGGGCTGGGGCAACCAGATCCGGTCCTACGTTCTTCAGCCTTACCAGATGGTGAAAGACCTGCGCACCCGCTACGAGACGTCGGATACTTCGGGCGTGCTGGACGGCGATCTGGATGGTCTGATGGCCGCGACACTGGCAATGGATGTCAGTGGTAAATCCCGCGCCGAGGCGACGGCAGAGGACTGAACCTTGCCAATCCTAATCCGGCAGGGGCAGGATGTGGGATGGACCAGATACTTGATCAGGATGCACTGGCGCTGTCCGCAGCCTTGGCCAATGGCCAACTGACTGCCGAACAGGTAATGCAGGCGACGCTCGACCGGATTGCAATGCGCAACCCGGATTTGAATGCCATCGTAGCCCTGCGCGATGCTGACGATTTGCTGGCAGAGGCGCGTGCGGCGGACAACGCCCCGCGCAAGGGTTGGCTGCATGGTATCCCCATCGCGGTCAAGGATCTGTCCAACGTCGCAGGCCTGCCCACATCCATGGGCTCGCCTGCATTGGCCGGGCGCGTAGCAAAAACATCCGACATCATGGTGCAGCGGATGCAGGACGCAGGCGCCATCGTGATCGGCAAGACGAACACCCCGGAATTCGGTCTGGGCAGTCACACCTTCAACCCGGTGTTCGGTGCGACGCAGAACGGCTTGCTGCCCGGGTGTAGTGCCGGGGGATCGTCAGGCGGTGCCGCCGTTGCGCTGTCGTCCCGCATGATCGCGGTGGCGGACGGGTCCGACATGATGGGCAGTCTGCGCAACCCTGCGGGCTGGAACGGGGTTTACGGCATGCGCCCGACATGGGGGCTGGTCCCATCGGAACCCGCTGGCGACAGTTTCCTGCATCAGTTGTCCACCAATGGCCCCATGGCGCGCAGCCCTGCCGATCTCTCTGCCTTGTTGGCCACGCAATCAGGCCCTGATCCGCGTCAGCCGCATGGTTTGCCAGCCTATGTGCATGGCAGCCTGGACGCCGATCTGACGGGGCGCCGCATCGGCTGGCTGGATGACTGGGGCGGGGCCTATCCGATGGAGGACGGTGTGCTGGACCATTGTGCAGGCCAAATCCAGCGCATGTCGGATCTGGGCTGTTCGGTGATTCAGATTGCCCCACCGTTTGATGCGTCGGCACTATGGGACAGTTGGACCACGCTGCGCAGCTTTGCCATCGCGGGCAGCCTCGGGTCACTTTATGATAATGCCGCCACGCGTGACGCCCTCAAACCCGAGGCGATCTGGGAAATCGAACGGGGCCGCGCCTTGACGGCTGTCGAAATCCAGCGTGCCAGCAACATACGCTCTGACTGGTTTCGTGCGGCGGTACGTCTGTTCGATAAGGTAGATGCAATGGTGCTGCCCACGGCGCAATGCTGGCCATTTCCGCTGGACTGGACCTGGCCCCAGAATATCGCGGGCGTTGCGATGGATACCTATCACCGCTGGATGGAGGTCGTCGTGCCCGCGTCGCTGATCGGCCTGCCAGCCGTCGCGGTGCCGCTGCCACAGACCGCGGCTGGGGAACCGATGGGCCTGCAATTCATCGGTCGCGCCCGTGATGATCGCCGGTTGCTGGAACTGGCACAGGGCTGGCACCGGATCAACGCCTGACCAGCAGTGCCGCGATGATGGCCGATAGCGCCGCCAGTCCGGACGACCCCCAGGCGATCACTGCAAACCCGCTGTTCATCGCGTCCAGATGGCCGGGCAGGGTGGACACCTCGCCAAAGCTGGCTGGCCCGCCGTTGATCGCATAGCCGATGGCCACGACCGACGACATCGCCGCCACCGCGATCAGCCCCGCGATTCGACTGACGGCGTTGTTGATCCCGGATGCAATCCCGTCGCGGCCCGGACCTGCCGCGCCCATGATGCTGGCAGACAGCGGGGCGACGACCATGCTCATGCCCAACCCGACGACCGCCATGGTCGGCAGAACCCCCAGCCAGAAATTCTGGGACGGTATCACCAGTGCCAGGCCCGCATAGCCGATTGCGACCAACGCCGATCCCCCGGTGATCAAGGGGCCGGCACCGTGCTGGTCCGCCATCTTGCCGAACCGGGTGGAAAATGCCGCGATGAACACTGTGATCGGCCCAAAGGCAAAGATCGTCTGAAAGGCTGTCAGGCCCCAACCTGCCACAGTCAGCATCGGCAAAAAGAACAGGATCGCCGACATGCCGAAGTACAAAAGAAAGGTCGACGCATTCGCCGCTGAAAACGTGCGGTTCCGAAACATCCATAGCGGCATCATCGGGGCTGCTGCGCGACGTTGCTGGAACAGAAAAACCGCGAGGACCAGACAACCCGCAACGCCTGTTACCACCGTCAGGCGGGTGTCATTGCTGCCCTCCAGGTGGGTCAGCGTCCAGGCCAGCAGACCCAGACCTGTGATCGCCAGCAACGCGCCGGCGATATCGACCGGTTCGCCCTGGCGGCGGGGGTCGGCATTGACTGCGCGCCAGACCAGAAACAGCGTTGCAATCCCAAGCGGCAGGTTGATCGCAAAGATACCGCGCCAGGCCTCTGGCGCACCCGACGAGAGCAGGAGCCCGCCGACAATCGGTCCCGCTGCCGTCGTGAGGCCCGATGCGGCGGCCCAGATCCCGATCGCACGTCCGCGCTCTTCGCGCGGGTAGGCCCGCGAAATCATGGCCAGTGATCCTGGCACCATGAGGGCTGCACCCACGCCCTGGGCCAGCCTGGCGATGATCAGCAGATCCGGGGTCGGTGCCACGGCGCAGAGGAGCGAGGTCATCAGGAACAGCCCCACGCCAAGCGAGAAGACCCGTGCCAGACCGAACCTGTCGCCAAAGGCCCCGCCGGTCAGGATCAGGGCCGACAATGTCAGCATGTAGGCGTTGTTGATCCAGGTTGCCTGGTCGAGCGTCGCGCCAAGCGAAGCGCGAATCGCGGGGATGGCAATACTGACGACCGTGCCGTCGATAAACCCCATCGACGAAGCCAGAACACCCGCAGCCAGAATCCAGCCGCGTCTGCCATCGCGCGCAAAGTCCGGCACGAAAACGGGCCGCGTCCGATAAGACGTGGCCCGTAAGGGATCATTATCCTGCGTCAAGGATCAGCTTTTGTCGGCGTCCCCGGATGCACCCTTGGGCGCAGCGGTCGGCATTTTGGTGGACTTGCCACCAGCAGAGAGGGGATCATCCTGACGCTGAACCGATCCTTCGAAATGGGCACCGGATTCGATGGCGATTGTCTTGTGGATGATGTCACCCTCGACGCGGGCCGTCGATGTCAGGCGCACCTTGAGACCGCGCACGCGACCGATGATGCGGCCATGAATGACGATATCGTCGCCGATCACTTCGCCTTTGACGGTGGCACCTTCGCCAACGGTCAGCAGGTGGGCGTGCACGTCACCCTCGACCTGACCTTCGATCTGCACGTCGCCGCTGGTTTTCATGTTGCCGGTGACCAGAAGGTCCGACGACAGGATGGATGCCGGCGGCTTGGCCTTGGCGGGAGTGGGCGATTTGTAATCGCTGCTGGACGACGACGGTGCGGGGCTTGCAGGTGCAGGCGCGGCGGTGTCGGCCTTGGGGCCAGGTTCATTGATCTTGGATTTAGAAAACATCTTGTCCCGCTCTTATGTAGGTCATCGGATTGACGGGTGTACCACCCACGCGCACTTCGTAATGCAGATGGGAACCAGTAGACCGTCCTGAATTGCCCATATCACCGATCCGCTCACCGCGCGAGACCCTTTGACCGACCTTCACGCGCATCGCGGAGAGGTGAGCATAGCGGGTCTCGATCCCGAACTCGTGCTGGATCTTGATCAGGCGACCATAGCCGGACGACCAGCCTGCGTTAGTGACCACGCCATCGGCCGTCGCATAGATTGGTGTGCCCACGGGGGCTGCGAAATCGGTGCCCGCATGCAGGCGTCCCCAACGCTGGCCAAAGCCCGAGGTAAAGCGGTAGGCCGCCTTGACCGGGGTATCGAACGGCGCCTTTTCGGCGGCGATGCGATACAGGTTGATTTCGTCCAGGCGGTTCAGGATGCCGTTGGCGCGTTCCGCGTTCGGATCGGGCGCACCGCCACGGGTCGAGAACGACAGCGGTGTCAGAGGACCGCCGGACCCAGAGTAGCCCCGGCGCACCTGGCTGATCATGTTGTCGGGGTTCATGCCGGCCGCGCGGAACATCTTGTCCAGCGGTTCGACAGATACCGTCATCGCGTCTTCAAGCTGACGGAAGATATCGTCGTTGCGGTCCTGCAAGAGCCGCAGTTCCAGTTGCGTTTCCGCGGCGCTGTCCAGTGCGAACTGCGCGTCAGCGGCGATCTTGTCGCGTTCTGCCGCAGTTTCGGCCAGCGCGGATGCCAGCAGATCGACGGTGCTGTCGGCCTGTGCGGACATCACGGCCCCGGCGGCGGCAGATCCCGGCTCGGCGGCCAGCTGTTCCAGTGCAAGACGGCTTGTCTTTACGTCCTGCATGGTGTCGCGCAGCGTTGCCTGCACTACGTCCAGACCGGTTTCTAACTCGCGGCGTTGATCCTCGGTTTCCAGCAACGCACTTTGCATGATCGAAATCTGCTCAAGTGCCGAACTGAACCGCTGTTGTGCCGCGACAGCCTCGGCGGCACGGGCGTCACGTTCGGTCGAGAGGGCGTTCAGGCGCTGTTCGTAGATGATCTGATCACGCTGTGCCTGTGCGCGGAAATTGCCAGCCCCGATACTGTCCATCAGGATCACGGCGGTCGAGATGATGGACCAGCCAACCAGAAGCGATGCAACGCTCCACCCGACGAGCTGATGAGAAGGACGCAGACGAATGAAACGGGTTTCGGTGTCCGAGCGAATAAAAAGCCGCTTTTCCGGAAATCTCTTTTCAAGCCGTGTATGCACGGCCATCGCCAAACGTGATCTCACGCGTCTCTCCCTACCTGTCCCACGGCGCAGCTGCCTGTATTGTTTTTTGCCGCGTCAAGACCGTTTACAAAGACTGACGCATCGGAGCAACGCTTTTGGTAAAATTAAGTGACGATTGGATTTCTTGGGCAATATTACGCCGAAGCCGGCCGAATCTGCATCAATTCCCAGTAGCCAATGGCCAATAGAAATCCGGCGGAATCCCTGATTCTGCACGCTTTTCTTCGTTGAACGGTGGTTTCAGCGCACCGTGGAAATAGCGTCTGACCAAGGCGTGAAATACGGGCGTCGGATCGCTGTTGTCGCGCCCGCAGAGAAAGTTGAACCACTTTGACCCGTAGGACACATGGTGGACCTCTTCGGCGTAGATCACGTTCAGGGCTGCGACTGTGTCCTTGTCGCCAGCGCGTTTGAAGACCTCGATCATGTTCGGCGTCACATCCAGACCGCGCGCCTCGAGCACCATCGGAACGACCGCAAGACGGCCCAGCAGGTCATCGGCTGTGTCCTCGGCCGCACGCCACATTCCCGCATGGGCGGGCAAGGCCCCGTAATGCGAACCCTGTGCCTCGAGCCTGTCGCACATCAAATTGAAATGCTTGGATTCTTCGTCAGCGGCCTTGACCCAGTCGTCGTAGAAACCGACGGGCATGGGCGAATCGGCAAACCGCGCGATGATGTCCCAGTGCAGATCCACGGCGTTCAGTTCGATATGCGCAACCGCGTGCAGCAAGGCCAGCCGCCCTTCCGGAGAGCCGGGTTTGCGCTGAGGCACATCGCGCGGGTCAAGCAGCTCTGGCCGGGCGGGACGGGCTGGCTGGTCGGGCGGCGCTGCCTGCCCGACCGCGATGGGCGTGCCAGCCGCCCGCGCCGCGCGCCAGGTCGCGGCATGTGCATGACTGATTGCCGTCTTGGCGCGACCGTCGGCCGTGGTCAGGACCTCGACCGCCATCTGGGCCAATGTAAGGGTCACAGGGCCTGCGCCGCTTCGAGAACGGCATCGACGTGACCAGGTACCTTGACCTTGGGCCAGACCTGCGCAATCCGGCCTTCGGTATCGATCAGGAATGTCGCCCTTTCGATTCCCATGAAGGTCTTGCCGTACATCTGTTTTTCGCCCCAGACGCCGTAGCGTTCACAGACATCTCCGTCGGCATCGGACAGCAGCACCACGCTCAGATTATGCTTGTCGCGGAATTTGTCGTGTTTTGCGACGGTGTCCTTGGATATGCCCAGAACGACTGTATTGGCGGCTGCGAAATCGGAAGCACGTTCGGTAAATCCCACAGCCTCCTTGGTGCAGCCGGGGGTGTCGTCGCGCGGGTAGAAATAGACGACGACCTTTTGTCCTGCGTATTGTGCGAGTGTCACCGTTTCACCGCCGTCGCGTGGCAGGCTGATTTCAGGTGCGTTATCACCGGGGGCAGGTTGTGACATATCTGTGATCCTTCAGCAGTGGGCCCGGGCGCGGGGTTTCGCTTTGCGCCATCTGCGGCGAAACTAACGCGGTGAGGCGGACAGGCAAACCATGACAGACCCCGAAACAGCGACAATCCCGCGCAGGCGGATGCCGTCCCGCGGCATCAGGGCGCTGTTGTGGCTGTTCGGGCTGCCGGTTCTGTTGCTGTTTGTGGCCGGAATTGCGGTGCTGGACCGCGACATCACGGCCCCTGCCTGGGTACGCGACCGGGTCGAATCGCGTGCCGCCGAGGTGCTGGGCGGCGGGACGCTGCATTTTGGCGATATCCATTTGCGCGTGGGGCGTGATCTGCATCCGCAGATATGGCTGACGGATACGGTGCTGCGCGATGGCACGGGCATGGTGCTGGCAGAGGTCGACCGGATCGCAGCTGGCCTGTCGCCAAGAGGCGTGCTGTTCGAACGTGCGGCACTGGTGCAGCGGATCGCGCTGACGGGGACGCAGGTGTCTGTCCGGCGTGACGCGGATGGTGCGTTTCAATTCGGATTTGACCGCCCCGGTGGCAACGGCGCGTTGTTGGCCGACGGTCTGGGCGGCTTGGTGGCGCAGCTCGACGGGTTGCGCGAACGTCCGGCCTTTGCCGCCCTCGAACAGGTGACGCTGGACGGGGTGGCGATGACCTATAGCGACGCGCGTGCCGATCGGGTCTGGACCGTGGACGACGGGCGTTTCGATCTGCGTCTGACGGCAGCCCGCACGACGGCCGAGCTTGCGGTCGCGCTCGCGGGGGACGCAGGGACAGCGCAGGTCGACTTGGCGCTGGACAGTCCGCGTGACAGTAGGGCTGCCGATATCAGCGTATCCGTGCGCGACCTGCCTGCGCGTGATCTGGCCAGCCAGTCGGCGGCGCTGGCTGTGCTGGACGCGCTGGATGCACCGGTGTCCGCGCAACTGACGACAGCGCTGGATGCAGATGGGGTTTTGGCCCCGCTCGCCGTTACCTTGTCCGTTGGCGCTGGTGAAATTACAGGCGGGCCGGTTCCGCTACCGGTGGATTCTGCCACGATCACGGGCCGTTATGATCCCGTGGCCCAACGGGTTGCGGTCGATGCGCTGTCGCTTGCATCTCCTTCGACGAGGTTTGCCGCACAAGGACACGTCTTGTTGCAGGATTTCCGCGCCGGTCTGCCGCGCAGTTTCGTGATGCAGATGGTTGCAACCGAAATCGCGCTGAACCCGCGCGGGTTTTACGACGAACCCCTGCCGCTTGCGCGGGCGGATATCGACATGCGTCTGCGGCTTGCGCCCTTTCGTCTGGATATCGGGCAGGTCACGGTGACCGACCCGGCCATCACCGCGCAGGCCGCCATGACGGTCGCGGCCACGGCGCAAGGCTGGACCTCGCGTCTGGATATCGCGGCGGATCGCCTGACACCCGAGGCGCTGATGCGGGTCTGGCCGGAACAGGTCCGACCGGGGACACGTCGCTGGATTGCCAACAATATCGACGGTGGCACGCTGCAGGATGTGAACCTCGGGTTGCGGTTGCTGCCCGAAGCGGCACCCGTTCTTGCGGCCAGTTTCGGGTTCGAGGGCGCGCGGGTGCGCTATCTTCGCGATAATCCGTGGATCGAGGATGCGGCGGGTTTTGCCAGTCTTGCGCAGGATCGGTTTGCGCTGTCGCTTGGCAGTGGTCGGGTGGTCGCCCCGCAAGGAGGTGCTGTCAGCGTGGCAGGTTCCACGCTGGTCATTCCCGATCTGGCCGAGAAACCCGCACGCCTTGACATTGATCTGCGCACCGACGGCACGGTGACGGCGGCACTGTCGCTGTTGTCGCAGCCACCACTGCGGTTGATGGACCGGGCAAACCTGCCTGTGACATTGGCAGACGGCCGCGCGGCAGTGCGCGCCGCCATTGGCCTGCCTATCCAGGACGGGGTGCGTGGGCCGGATGTGTCCTATGACGCGACGGCGGTCCTGACGCGCATCAGCAGCGACGTGCTGGTGCCAAACCGCAGGCTCACAAGTAGCCGTCTGGAGGCCGAAATCGGTCCCGATGGTCTGACCGTGACTGGCCCAGCCAGTCTGGACGGTGTGGCGCTGCGCGGGGTCTACCGGCAGGGGTTCGGCCACTCTGGCGCGCGACCGCAGATCACGGCGGATGTCACGATCACGCCTGGTGCCTTGCAAACCTTTGGCATCGGTTTGCCGCCTGGGGCGATCCGCGGTCGTGGCTTGGCACGCATTGACCTGACCTTGCCCAGAAACAGCCCGCCACGTCTGCGTCTGACATCGGACCTCGCCGGGGTCGGCCTGTCCGTGCCTGCGATCAACTGGATCAAGCCCGAGGCGACATCGGCCAGTCTGGCGTTGACCGCGACGCTGGGTGCCACGCCGCAGGTCGAGGAAATCAACCTCGAGGCACCCGGCCTGCGCGCCACGGGTGCCGTTTCATTGGCGCAAGGCCAGTTGCAGACGGCGCGGTTTGACCGGGTGCGGGTCGGCAACTGGTTCGACGGGCCTGTCACCCTGACTGGACGCGGGGCCGGGCGGGCCGTTGGTGTGACCATCTCGGGCGGGGTGCTGGACCTGTCGCGCGCTCAGCTGGGGGGCGGGTCCGGTGGTGGGCAGGGCGGTCCGATCGACGTGACGCTGAACCGGCTCGACATTGCGGGCGGTCTTGCGCTGACGGGGTTTCGTGGCCGTTTCGACACGACCGGCGGGCTGACGGGTCGTTTCGACGGACAGTTCAACGGGCAGGCCCCGGTGACCGGAGAGGTGACGCCGACCGGCGGACGCACAGCGGTCCGCATCGCGGCAACGGATGCCGGGGCGGTGCTGCGCGCGGGCGGTTTCATGCAAGGGGCGCTGGGTGGCAATCTGGACCTGACACTGGTCCCGGCGCCCGAACGCCGCGCCTATGACGGCACACTTGCGATCCGCAATTTGCGGGTACGGGACGCGCCGGGTGTCGCCGCGCTGCTGGATGCCATCAGCGTTGTCGGCCTGTTGCAGCAACTGGACGGTCAGGGGCTGTCGTTCGATACGGTGGATGCAGCGTTTCGGTTGACCCCCGATGCGATCACCGTGACCCAATCCAGCGCGGTTGGACCGGGACTTGGCATTTCGTTGGATGGAATTTACACGCTGGCGTCAAAGCAGGTGGCGTTTCAAGGCGTCGTCTCGCCGTTCTATATCCTCAACGGGATCGGCAGTTTCCTGACCCGCAGGGGCGAAGGGCTGATCGGTTTCAATTTCAACCTTGCGGGAACGGCAGCGGCCCCACAGGTCACGGTCAACCCGCTGTCACTGTTCACGCCGGGTATGTTCCGCGAGATTTTTCGCCGCCCGCCACCACAGGTTAGCCGATGAAACTGTCCGATTTCGATTTCGACCTGCCCGAGGACCTGATTGCAACCCGTCCTGCGCGTCCGCGGACGGCCGCGCGGCTGCTGGTGGCGACACCTGACAGACTGGACGACCGCCGGGTCAGTGATCTGGTCGATCTGCTGCAACCCGGCGACCGTCTGGTGCTGAATGATACCAAGGTGATCCCGGCGCGGCTGACCGGCACGCGCAGCCGCACCGGCGAGGCAGGCGAGACGACGGCGCGGATCGAGGTCACGCTGCTTGCCCCGCAGGCCATCGGTTGGACAGCGCTGGTCAAGCCGCTGAAAAAGGTGCGCGATGGCGAGGTGATCGTGTTTTCCGACACGCTTCGGGCCCGCGTGCTGGGACGTGCGGACGGTCAGGCGCATCTTGAATTCGACCTGACAGGCAGTGATTTCGACAAGGCGCTCGATCAGGCAGGACAGATGCCGTTGCCACCCTACATTGCCGCCCTGCGCCCCGCCGATGAGGCGGACCGCACGGATTACCAGACGGCCTGGGCGCGCACGTCCGGTGCTGTGGCGGCACCGACCGCATCGCTTCATTTCGACGAAGCCTTGTTGCAGGCGCTACGCGACAAGGGAGTGCAGTTTACATATGTCACCCTGCACGTCGGTGCGGGCACGTTCCTGCCGGTCAAGGTCGACGACATTGCGCAGCACAAGATGCATGCCGAATGGGGCGAGGTCACGGCCGAGGCGGCAGGCCAGATCAACGCGACCCGTGCTGCCGGGGGTCGGATCATTCCCGTGGGCACGACCGCGCTGCGCCTGATCGAAACGGCAGCAACCGATGACGGGGTTCAGCCGTGGACGGGTGATACCGACATTTTCATCACGCCGGGGTTCCGGTTGCGTGCGGCTGATGCGCTGATGACCAATTTCCATCTGCCGAAATCCACGCTGATGATGCTGGTATCGGCAGTCATGGGCGTCGACCGCGTGCGCGACATCTACGCGCATGCGATTTCACAGCGTTACCGCTTTTTCTCTTACGGGGATTCGTCGTTGTTGTTGCCGGGTGGCGATCCTAGCGGTTGAACAGGCGCAGCAGCGTTCGCTGATCCGGCAGTCCCGTCGGTTCGAGTGCGTTGTCGGTCTGGAACGCGGCGATCGCATCGGTCAGGCCCGCATCGCCGTCGGCCACGTCATAATCCAGCGCCGTCAATGCATCGCGCACGCCCTGTGCCACAGCGGTGTAGACTTGGATGCTTTCCTCGTCCGCGGTCAGGGTAAGCGGCTCACTCGCCTCGGTCAGTTTGACCGCGTCCAGCTGTCGGATCAGGCGGCGCAGCGCCTCGAAGAAGGGCACATCGGGGTTCTGACGGCAGTATGTGCCGACCTGCGCGAGGATCAGGCTCTCTGATTGCCACGGGGTCATGTCGAATGTTCCCGGTGCCAACGCGTTGGTCGCAGTCAGATAGCCCGATGCCCAGCTGCCAAAACCGGCAACCAGTGCGGTGTCGCCCGCATCATTCGCGGCAACCAGGACCGAACACCGCCCGACGCCGATCCCGTCAACGGCAAACCTGTTTTCGCTGTCGGCCGCCATGGCGGTCAGCGGGGCAAGGGCGGTGATCAGGGCAAGGCTGCGCAGTAACATCTGGTGGCTCCGTCGTTCGGTGTGATGCGTTCGGCTGTGCCCTAACGGATTGTCGGGTGGCGGAACAGGCACCGCTCGCGGCTAAGCGATCAACCGCCTGCAACCCGTGGCACAATACGACCCCTCAAATGCGACTTGCGACATGAGCCGGCAGAAACACGCGAACTGTCACGAAGCCTTTGCCACAATCTGTTGCAAAGTGTTGACAACCTTCGCCATGACGGCGACGGGGGCACCTGACTGACTGCGTCACTGATTGAAAGGGCCGCGCCATGATCAACGTATTTACCTCGTCCTGGGCGCTGTTCCTTGGCATGTTCATGCTGATGATCGGCAACGGTCTGCAAGGCACGCTGCTGGGTCTGCGCGGCGAAATCGAAGGTTTCAGCACGCTGCAGATCTCGATCGTGATGTCGGGCTATTTCATGGGGTTTCTGTTTGCCTCGAAAACGGTGCCGGAACTGATCCGCAGGGTCGGTCATGTGCGGGTCTTTGCGGCGCTGGGATCGACCATCTCGGCTGTGCTGATCCTGTATCCCGTGCTGGCCGATCCGATTTCCTGGACCGTTGGCCGTGTGGTGATCGGGTTCTGTTTCTGCGGTGTCTATGTCACCGCCGAAAGCTGGCTGAACGATGCCTCGTCGAACGAGACGCGCGGGCAGGCGTTGTCGCTGTACATGATCGTGCAGATGGCGGGCATCGTCACGGCGCAATTCGTCATCACGCGGGGTGACGTGTCGGGCTATACGCTGTTCATCGTGTCGAGTGCGCTGGTGTCGATGGCCTTTGCTCCGATCCTCTTGTCGATCAAGCCGATGCCGGCATTCGGTCGCACCAAACCGATGAAGGTCACGCAGCTGATCAAGACCTCGCCGCTGGCCTGCGTTGGAATGTTCCTGCTGGGTGGGGTGTTTTCCGCACAGTTCGGCATGTCGGCGGTCTATGGCGCGCGGGCAGGGTTCAGCGTCGCGCAGATTTCGTTGTTCGTGTCGGGGATCTACACGGCGGCGCTGATCGCGCAGTATCCGATCGGCTGGCTGTCCGACCGTCTGGACCGGCGTATCCTGATCATCGGTGTCGCCTTCGTCGGCGGTCTGGGGTCATTGATCGCAGGATTCTTTCCGGCATCCTACACCCTCGCGTTGCTGTCGGGGGCGTTGGTGGGTGGTACGTCCAACCCGCTGTATGCGCTGCTGATCGCCTATTGCAACGACTACCTCGAACGCGAGGATATGGCGGCTGCATCGGGTGGTTTGCTGTTCGTGAACGGCGTGGGCGCGATCCTGGGACCTATCACCCTGGGCTATATGCTCGATATGATCGGACCCGCCGGATACTGGTTTTTCCTTGCGTTCCTGATGATCGTGATGGGTGCCTATGGTCTGGTGCGGATGGTTCAGCGTGAACGCAACGCCGACGAATTCGATCAGGTCAGCTATTCCGCGCTGAGCCCGTCGACGACGCCGATCGTCACCGAGATGGCGCAAGAGGTTTACATCGACAACGAGGAAACCGCTGCCGAGCACGCCCTCACCGAAAGAGACGAAGACGACACAGCCGCGACACCCCCGGTCAGCTGAGGCTTGCGCGGTGCGCGCGGATTTGCTTGGGTCTGTAACACTTTGGCCCTGAACAGGGCCTACGCGGAGGGCGTTTTGATGATTACACCACAGGATGTGTTGCGGTTCTGGCTCGAGGAATGTGACCCGGCGGATTGGTACCGACAGGACGATGCGCTGGATGCCAAGATCCGCGAGACGTTCATGGATCGCTGGCAAGAGGCAGAGGACGGCGGGTTGGGCCTGTGGCTGACATGCCCGTCAGAGGCGCTTGCCTATATCATTTTGACGGATCAGTTCCCGCGCAACATGTTTCGCGGTGACGGGCGGTCCTTTGCAACCGACCATCTGGCGCGGTCGGCGGCAAAAATGGCGATCGACCGCGATTGGGATCTGCGGATCGACCCGCCGGCAAGACAGTTCTTTTATTTGCCGCTGATGCATTCCGAAAATCTGACGGACCAGGATCGTGCCGTTCGGCTGCTGCATGCGCGGATGCCGGAGGGTGACAATGGTGTGTACGCGCAAGCGCACCGCGAGGTGATCCGTGAATTCGGTAGGTTCCCGTATCGCAATGCAGCGCTCGATCGCACCAGCACCAAGGCCGAGGTCGATTATCTGGCAAACGGCGGCTATGGTCTGACCTTGCGTAAGCTGCAGGCGGACGAAGCCTGAAACTTCGGGTTGCCCTTGGCCACAAGGGTCATATAGTTGGGTCAGGACATTTAGTTCAACGTTAAACTATTCTTGCTCAGGGAGCCGCGACATGGCCGCACAAAATTTCGACGTGATCGTGATCGGGGCTGGTCCCGGCGGCTACGTGGCCGCGATCCGTGCGGCCCAACTGGGTCAGAAGGTCGTGATCGTCGAGCGCGAACACATGGGCGGCATCTGCCTGAACTGGGGCTGCATCCCGACCAAGGCGTTGCTGCGATCATCAGAGGTGTTCCACCTGATGCACCGGGCCAAGGAATTCGGCCTGTCGGTTGAAAAACCAAGCTTTGACCTGGCGGCCGTGGTCAAGCGGTCGCGCAATGTCGCAGGGCAACTGTCGTCCGGCATCGGCCACCTGATGAAAAAGAACAAGATCACCACGATCATGGGCGAGGCCCGGATCACCGCCAAGGGCAAGGTCAGCGTCAAGACCGACAAGGGCGAAGAACAACTGGAGGCAAAGAACATCGTTCTGGCCACCGGTGCGCGTGCACGCAATCTGCCCGGCCTCGAGGCCGACGGCGACCGCGTCTGGAATTACAAGCACGCCTTGCAGGCACCCCGCATGCCCGAAAAACTGCTGGTCATCGGGTCGGGTGCCATCGGGATCGAATTCGCCAGCTTCTTCAACACCATGGGTGCCGATACCACGGTGGTCGAGGTGATGGACCGCGTGCTGCCCGTCGAGGACGCCGAGATCAGCAAGTTCGCCAAGAAGCAGTTCGAAAAGCAGGGCATGAAGATCATGGAGAAATCCGTGGTCAAGCAGTTGGACCGCGCCAAGGACAAGGTGACCGCCCATATCGAAAGCAAGGGCAAGGTCGAAAAGATGGAATTCGACACGGTGATTTCCGCCGTGGGGATCGTGGGCAACGTTGAAAACCTCGGGCTGGAGGCGTTGGGCGTCAAGATCGACCGCACCCATGTGGTCACCGATGAATATTGCCGCACGGGCGTCGACGGTCTGTTCGCCATCGGCGATATCGCGGGCGCGCCCTGGCTTGCGCACAAGGCGTCCCACGAGGGCGTCATGGTGGCGGAACTGATCGCAGGCAAACATCCGCACCCCGTGAAACCCGAGAGCATCGCGGGCTGTACCTACTGCCATCCGCAGGTGGCATCCGTCGGCTATACAGAGGCGAAGGCCAAGGAGCTTGGCCATGACATCAAGGTTGGCCGGTTCCCGTTTATCGGCAATGGCAAGGCCATCGCGCTGGGTGAACCCGAAGGCATGGTCAAGACGATCTTTGATGCAAAAACCGGCGAACTGCTGGGTGCCCACATGGTCGGCGCGGAAGTGACCGAGCTGATCCAGGGCTATGTCGTTGGCCGCCAGCTGGAGACCACCGAAGAAGACCTGATGAACACCGTGTTTCCGCATCCCACCCTGTCGGAAATGATGCACGAAAGCGTGCTGGACGCCTACGGTCGCGTTATTCACATGTAAGGATTGGGGGCGCTGCCCCCAAACCCCCGGGATATTTTTGACCAGAAGAAGGATGGACGCCGCTGAATCTTGCGGTGTTCATTGTTTGTTCATTTTCGGGGCTGGCAAACGGCTGTTTGCTTGCTATCTGAGAGGGAACACTGCCTTGGGGGCGATATGGCCGAGCTGAAGAACATCGAAGTGCGCGGCGCGCGCGAACACAACCTCAAGAATATCGACGTGGATATACCGCGCGATCAGCTGGTCGTGATTACCGGCCTGTCCGGGTCCGGCAAGTCTTCACTGGCGTTTGACACGATTTATGCCGAAGGCCAGCGGCGCTATGTCGAAAGCCTGAGTGCCTATGCGCGCCAGTTTCTGGACATGATGGAAAAGCCGGATGTGGATCACATCTCCGGCCTGTCGCCCGCCATTTCGATCGAACAGAAAACCACGTCGAAAAACCCGCGTTCGACAGTGGGCACGATCACCGAGATTTATGACTACATGCGCCTGCTGTTTGCGCGTGCAGGCACGCCCTATTCACCCGCGACCGGAATGCCCATCGAGGCGCAGCAGGTGCAGGACATGGTTGACCGTGTCATGGCGATGGAGGAGGGCACGCGCGGTTATCTGCTGGCCCCGATCATCCGCGACCGCAAGGGGGAATACCGCAAGGAGTTTCTGGAACTGCGCAAGCAGGGATTCCAGCGGGTCAAGGTGGACGGGCAGTTCTACGAATTGGACGAACCGCCCACGCTGGACAAGAAGTTCCGTCACGATATCGACGTGGTGGTCGACCGGATCGTGGTGCGCGAGGGGCTTGAGACGCGGCTGGCGGATTCGTTCCGCACGGCACTTGATCTGGCTGACGGGATCACGATCCTGGAAACCGCACCCAGTGAGGGTGAGCCGGAGCGCATCACGTTTTCCGAGAATTTCGCCTGCCCTGTCAGCGGGTTCACCATTCCCGAGATCGAGCCGCGGCTGTTTTCATTCAACGCGCCCGTGGGGGCCTGTCCCAAGTGTGACGGTCTGGGTGTCGAGCTGTTTTTCGACGAACAGCTTGTGGTGCCTGACGTCACATTGAAAATCGAGGATGGTGCGCTCGCCCCGTGGCGCAAGGGGAAATCGCCCTATTTCCTGCAAACCATCGAGGCGATCGCCAAACACTACGGGTTCAAGAAAACCGCGCGTTGGAAGGATCTGGACCCTGCTGTTCAGCAGGTGTTCCTGCGGGGATCGGGCAAGGAAGAGATCAAGTTCCGCTACGATGAGGGCGGGCGCGTCTATACAGTCAGCCGTCCCTTTGAGGGCGTCATTCCCAACATGGAACGCCGCTACCGCGAGACAGACAGCAATTGGATCCGCGAAGAGTTCGAGCAGTTCCAGAACAACCGGCCTTGCGGTGCCTGTGGCGGATACCGGCTGCGCGAAGAGGCGCTGGCGATCAAGATCGGCAAATTGCATATCGGTGAGATCGTGCAGATGTCCATCGCGGACGCCTATGACTGGTGTCTGGCGGTGCCCGATCAGCTTTCCAAGCAGAAAAACGAGATCGCGCGCGCGATCCTCAAGGAAATTCGCGAACGGCTGGGGTTCCTGAACAACGTCGGTCTGAACTATCTCAACATGGCGCGTAATGCGGGCACGCTGTCGGGTGGCGAAAGCCAGCGGATCAGGCTGGCCAGCCAGATCGGGTCCGGGTTGACGGGGGTTCTTTATGTGCTGGACGAGCCGAGCATCGGTCTGCACCAGCGTGACAACGATCGTTTGCTGACGACGCTGAAGAACCTGCGCGATCAGGGAAACACCGTCATCGTGGTCGAACACGACGAAGAAGCCATCCGCGAGGCGGATTACGTGTTCGATATCGGGCCAGGGGCCGGCGTGCATGGTGGACAGGTCGTGGCCAAGGGCACCCCGGCCGAGATCATGGCAAATGCGGATTCCGTAACCGGCCAGTATCTGACCGGCACGCGTGAAATCGCGGTGCCCACGGAACGGCGCAAGGGCAGCGGCAAGAAACTGACGGTGGTCAAGGCGACGGGCAACAACCTGCAAAACGTGACGGCTGATTTTCCATTGGGTAAATTCGTCTGCGTGACGGGCGTGTCGGGCGGCGGGAAATCGACGCTCACAATTGAAACCCTGTTCAAGAACGCCGCGATGAAGCTGAATGGTGCCCGCCAAGCCCCGGCCCCTTGCGAGACGATCAAGGGGTTCGAGCATCTGGACAAGGTGATCGACATCGACCAGCGGCCCATCGGCCGGACGCCGCGTTCGAACCCTGCGACCTATACGGGGGCGTTCACGCCGATCCGCGATTGGTTCTCTGGTCTGCCAGAGGCCAAGGCGCGGGGCTACAAACCCGGACGGTTCAGTTTCAACGTCAAGGGCGGGCGCTGCGAGGCCTGTCAGGGTGATGGCGTCATCAAGATCGAGATGCACTTTCTGCCTGACGTCTATGTCACCTGCGAAACCTGCAAGGGCGCGCGCTATAACCGCGAGACGCTGGAAATCCGGTTCAAGGGCAAGAGCATCGCGGATGTGCTGGACATGACCGTCGAGGACGCGCAGGAATTTTTCAAGGCGGTGCCTTCGATCCGGACCAAGATGGATGCGCTGATGCGCGTGGGCCTGGGGTATATCAAGGTCGGCCAGCAGGCGACGACGCTTTCTGGCGGTGAGGCGCAGCGCGTTAAACTGTCAAAGGAACTGGCGCGCGCATCAACGGGTCGCACGCTGTACATACTCGACGAACCGACAACGGGTCTGCATTTCGAAGATGTGCGCAAGCTGTTGGAAGTGCTGCATGAACTGGTCGATCAGGGCAATTCGGTCGTGGTCATCGAACACAATCTGGATGTGATCAAGACGGCGGATCACCTGATTGATATCGGACCAGAAGGCGGCGACGGGGGCGGTCGGATCGTCGCAGAGGGGACACCGGAGGAGGTCTCGGTCGTGGCCGAGAGTCATACGGGGCGCTATCTCAAGCCGATGCTGGATGCCAAGCGGGTTGCCGCAGAATAAGTAGGTCCGCATTCCGAGCCTCCGGAATGCGGACCCTGACGATCAGATCACCTGCTTTGGGGCTCAGGTGACCGTGATCGAACCGGTCATGCGCGGGTGTACCGAGCAGATATATGAATATGTTGCGGCCCCCGGAAAGGTCAGCTGCGACGATTGGCCTGCGTTCAGGCGCGGCGTCTTGAACGCACCGTTGTTGGCCGTTGCGTCATGAGGCGCGCGGTCTTCGTTTCTGAAAATCACGGTGTCGCCGGCCTTGATGGTGAGGTTCGCCGGATTGAACGCCATGTTCTGGATTGTCACGGTATGGGTCGTCGGCTGCGCATGGGCCGCGGCATAGGCGGTCGTCGCCATCAGTGGAACGGCGGCAGATGATGCCATTATGCGCAGGGCGCGGCGGCGGGTCATCGTATTGGACATGTGATATTTCCTCCTCAATGATTTGAACCACGATGATTGCGGGGAAATGGTTTCAGTCAGTGAAATTTTTTTGCGCGTGCTTTTGCTTTTTTGCCGGCTGTTTGTGCCGCCGAGGCAAAAAAAGGGTGACGCGCATTGCTGCGCGCCACCCTGTACATGATGATCTGATGCGTGATCAGTCCATCGGTTTGAAGTTGAATTCACCACCCTGCTTGATGCCCGACGGCCAGCGCGCGGTCACGGTTTTGGTCCGGGTGTAGAATTTGAACGCATCGGGGCCGTGCTGGTTCAGGTCGCCAAAGACGGATTTTTTCCAGCCGCCAAAGGTGTGATAGGCCAGCGGTACCGGGATCGGGACGTTGACGCCGATCATGCCAACGTTGACACGGTTGGCAAAGTCTCGTGCAGCATCGCCGTCACGGGTAAAGATCGCGGTGCCATTGCCCATCTCGTGGTCCATGGCGAGGCCAAGAGCCTCTTCGTAGTCGTTCGCACGCACGACCGACAGCACGGGGCCAAAGATTTCGTGCTTGTAGATGTCCATATCCTTGGTCACGCGGTCAAACAGGTGCGGCCCTACGAAAAAGCCGTCTTCGTAGCCTTGCAGGCTGAAATCGCGACCGTCGACGACCAGTTTGGCACCCTGTTCCACACCGGTTTCGACCAGCCGCAGGATGTTCGCCTTGGCGGCAGCGGTGACAACGGGGCCGTAGTCCACGTCCTTGCCACCCGTGTAGGGGCCAACCTTGAGCGCGTCGATGCGCGGGATCAGCTTTTCGATCAGCGCATCGGCGGTTTTTTCCCCGACGGGAACCGCGACGGAAATTGCCATGCAGCGTTCGCCGGCAGCGCCATAGCCTGCGCCGATCAGCGCGTCAGCGGCCTGATCCATGTCGGCGTCGGGCATGATGATCATGTGGTTTTTCGCGCCGCCAAAGCACTGGACGCGCTTGCCGTTGGAACAGCCGCGACCATAGATGTATTCCGCAATCGGGGTCGATCCGACGAAACCGACGGACTGGATCACGTCGTGATCGAGAATGGCATCCACCGCTTCCTTGTCGCCGTTGACCACCTGCAGGATGCCCTTGGGTAGGCCCGCTTCCTCGATCAGTTCGGCCAGCATCAGAGGGACGGATGGATCACGTTCCGATGGCTTGAGGATGAATGCGTTGCCGCAGACGATGGCAGGGGCGAACATCCACATCGGGATCATGGCGGGAAAGTTGAACGGCGTGATACCTGCGGACACACCCAGCGGCTGGCGCATGGAATACATGTCGATGCCCGGGCCTGCACCATCGGTGAATTCACCTTTCAGCAGTTGCGGTGCGCCGATGCAGTATTCGACCACCTCGAGCCCGCGCTGCACGTCGCCTGCGGCGTCGGGCAGCGTCTTGCCGTGTTCACGGCTCAGCGCTTCGGCCAGTTTGTCCATGTCGCGGTGCAGCAGATCGACGAATTTCATCATCACGCGCGCGCGGCGCTGTGGGTTGGTCGCGGCCCATGCGGGCTGTGCCTTGAGCGCGATCTGGACGGCGCGGTCCATTTCTTCGGCATTCGCCAGCGGCACCTTGGCCTGCACCTCGCCCGTGGCAGGATTGAAAACGTCCGCGAAACGGCCGGACGTGCCTTTGACATGTGCGCCGTCGATGTAATGGGTCAGTTCTTGCATCATCGCCTCCTCTAGTTAGGCAGGACCTTAGTCTTGCGTTTTTGGGTGCGAAAGCGTCAATTTGACAAATCGGTTTTGCAAATTTGCGGGTATGCGATGAATTGGGATGATATGCGCGTGTTCCTTGCGGTTGCCCGCGCCGAGAGGTTGTCTGCGGCAGCACCGGGCTTGCGGATGGACCCTGCCACGCTGGGGCGACGGATCAACCGGCTGGAACAGGCCATGGGTGCTGCGCTGTTCGTGAAATCACCCCAGGGCTATGCCGTCACGGATCTGGGTGCGCGGATGCAAGAGGCCGCCGAGCAGGCGGAGGTCGCGCTGAGCCGGGCCTGGGATATCGGCCAGACGCCCAGCGCGGGGTTGTCGGGGCAGATCCGCATCGGCGCACCGGACGGCTGTGCAAATTACCTGCTGCCGCAGGTCTGTGCCGCGATACAGGCCGACAATCCAGAGCTTGAGGTCCAGATCCTGTCGCTGCCGCGTGTGGTGAACCTGTCGCGGCGCGAGGCGGATATGGCGATCACCGTCAGTCCGCCGCAGGCCGGGCGGCTGACCGTGCAGAAAATCACCGATTACCGTCTGCATCTGGCGCAGAACCGCAGGCTGGCGGTGCCGCAAACGCTGGAGGCGCTACAGGGCAGGGCGCTGGTGGGGTATATCCCCGACATGATCTTTGACGCGGCGTTGGATTATCTGGGTCCGCTTGCGCGTGCCGGGGTGCAGCTGGCCAGCAATTCCGTGTCCGTGCAGTTGCAGATGCTGCGCGCGGGTGCGGGCATCGGCATCGTGCATGATTTCGCGCTGCCGTCGGCACCTGACCTGCACCGGGTTCTGATGGATCAGGTGTCATTGACGCGGTCGTTCTATCTGGTGCGCCACGACGCGGACCGCAGGTCAGAACGTCTGACCCGGTTTGCGGATCTGTTGCTGGCCGGGATCAAGACCGAGGTCGCGCGACTGGAGGCTATTCCGGATCGTCCATCATGCTGATGCCGTGGCGCCGCATGTAGAGTGTTGCAGGAATTATCTCGATCAGCGCCATCGTCACGAGGGAAAAGAACAACCAGTTCGTGTCAAACAGGATCATCGAAAATCGGATCCCTGATCCGTAGTACAGCAATCCCGCCAGTATCAGCGCGGCACTGCCGATGATCAGGTCGAACAGCGCGAGCCTGTTCATCGTCCGCACCCGCAGCATGGGGTAGGCGAACCCGTAGGCAAACCCCACAAAGACCGCGTTGATAACTAAAATCGTCAGTTCCGGTGACATCGGACCCCCCTGTGATTCCCGACGGAAAATTTAGGTTGCGGCCTTCGGGACGGCAATGATCCTTGACCTGTGGCAGCGTGTCTGGAACCTTTGGTTCAGGCAGACGGGAGGGTCATCATGCTTGTGCAACAAATACTTGGGTCGAAAACCTCGCAAGAGATGTTCTGGGTCAAACCCAGCAGCAGCGTCGCTGACGCAGCCAAAGTGATGTCTGACAACCGGATCGGTACGGTGGTGGTGTCCAGCGATGGTGCGGCACTGACGGGCATCCTGTCCGAACGCGATATCGTCCGTGAAATCGGCAAGCGCGGCCCGGAGTGTCTATCCGATACCGTCGAGACGATGATGACATCGAAAATCACTACCTGCACCACCCGCGACAATGCTGACAGCGTGCTGTCGATGATGACCGAAGGACGGTTCCGCCACCTGCCGGTCATGGACGGTGACGCGATGATCGGGTTGATTTCCATCGGTGACGTTGTCAAAGCTCGGCTGTCAGAGCTGTCGATGGAAAAAGACGCGCTCGAAGGCATGATCAAGGGCTACTGATCGCCCGACCGAATTGCGAGGTGCCGATGCGCACAGGATTATACCCCGGCACCTTTGATCCGGTGACCCATGGTCATATTGATATCGTGCGCCGTGCCTGTTCGCTGGTGGACAGGCTTGTGATCGGTGTCGCCATCAACCGGGACAAGGGGCCGCTTTTCGATTTGCACGAGCGGGTCGAGATGATCCGGTCAGAGGTCGTGCCACTGGGCAAACCGCTGGGCACCGAAATTGTGGTGCATCCGTTTGAAAATCTGCTGATCCACTGCGCCCGCGACGTAGGTGCCGGGGTCATCATCCGCGGTCTGCGCGCCGTCGCTGATTTCGAATATGAATTTCAGATGGTTGGCATGAACCGCAGTCTGGATAACAGCATCGAAACCGTGTTCCTGATGGCGGATGCGAAAAATCAGGCGATCGCCAGCAAGCTGGTCAAGGAAATCGCCCGTCTGGATGGCGATGTGTCAAAGTTCGTGACCCCGGCTGTGGTGGACGCCCTGCATGACAAGCTGAAGCCAGGCCGCTGAAACGAAAAGGCGGCCACCCGGGTCATCCCGGGGGCCGCCTTGGGTCACGATGTGCCGCATTCAGCGATAGACGGCGTTGTATGCGATCTTGTCCGCATCGGCGCGATCGATATCCAGATCAAGCGCCACATCCAGCGGCAGACGACGCAATTCCTTGCGGGTTTTCTCATAGACAGCGCGCTTTTGGAGCGTGGTCCGGATGGTCTCGACAAGGGTCATGGTAGGCTCCTTTCGGGCTAATTTGTTTCGATGATCCAAAGATAGGGATGCTGCGCTGCAGCGCAACTGCCATAGCGTGATAACCGCCTTGCATAAAATGCAGGGCTGCATGGTGCGTTTCGCTGATTTTGGGGGCGTTATGATCGGTTTTCGGGCGACCTGTCCGCGGTGCAGATGACGGTCAAAAGCGCTGTCAGATGAGGCCTGTAAGCCCACAAAACACAAGAAGTCCTGCGTGAAACGGCTGTATATCTACCTGAATGTTCGAAGCTGCGGCAGGGCCAATCAAAACATTCACCTGTGCCCTCATTTGCGGGGTGTTGTCATAACGCAGGTGCAGCAATTTTGGTTCCGCCATAAAAAAGGCCGCCCCGGTGTAGGGGCGGCCTGATGTGCGTGGTCGTGTTGGTGTTACAGGAACTTGCCCATGGCGACGGCGGTATCGCTCATCCGGTTGGAAAAGCCCCATTCGTTGTCGTACCAGGTCAGAATGCGCACCATGTTGCCGTCCAGAACCTTGGTCTGGTCCATGTGGAACGTGCTGGATGCCGGGTCATGGTTGAAATCGATGCTGACCATCGGCAGGTCGGTATAGGCCAGAATACCCTTCATCGGGCCGTCTGCTGCAGCGCGGATCGCGTCATTGATTTCCTGCACGGTGGTGTCGCGGCTGGCCTCGAACGTCAGGTCGACGACCGACACGTTGGGGGTAGGGACGCGGATCGCGACACCGTCCAGTTTGCCGTTCAGTTCGGGCAAAACCAGACCCACGGCCTTGGCCGCACCGGTGGACGTCGGGATCATGGACAGGGCCGCCGCGCGGGCGCGGTACAGGTCCTTGTGCATGGTATCCAGCGTCGGCTGGTCGCCGGTGTAGCTGTGGATCGTCGTCATGAAACCCTTGGTGATGCCGACAGCGTCGTTCAGCACCTTGGCCACCGGTGACAGGCAGTTGGTGGTGCAGGACGCGTTGCTGACGATGATGTCGTCGGCGGTCAGCGTGTCGTGGTTGACACCGTAGACGATGGTTTTGTCAGCGTCCGAACCGGGGGCGGAAATCAGCACGCGCTTGGACCCGTTGTCCAGATGCGCCTGGCATTTTTCCTTGGAGGTGAAGATACCGGTGCATTCCATGACGATATCCACGTCGGACCAGGGCAGGTCGGCAGGATTGCGGATCGCGGTGACGCGGATCGGGCCACGGCCCACGTCGATCGAATCCTCGGTCGTCGTCACGGTTGCGGGGAATTTGCCGTGCACGCTGTCAAAGCGCAGCAGATGCGCGTTTGTTTCCACCGGGCCCAGATCGTTGATCGCGATGACCTCGATATCCGTGCGACCGGATTCGACGATGGCGCGCAGCACGTTGCGCCCGATACGTCCGAACCCGTTGATTGCGACTTTGACGGCCATGAGAGACTCCATTTGCGTAAGAGCGCACCAGGGGGTGCGCAGTTAGCGCAAACATTGTCTTTTTCGCCGAAAGGTCAAGCGCAAGTGGGCAGAATCAGGCGGTAATCAGCGCCAGAATGCCAGCCATTGCAGCA
This sequence comes from Loktanella sp. DSM 29012, assembly GCF_900110705.1. Taxonomy (GTDB): domain Bacteria; phylum Pseudomonadota; class Alphaproteobacteria; order Rhodobacterales; family Rhodobacteraceae; genus Loktanella; species Loktanella gaetbuli. The sequence goes on from NZ_FOEJ01000006.1 coordinate 96,888, forward strand.
ATTCCACGAACTTGCGTGCCAGAAACAGCGGGGCTTCCCAATGCAGGACATAGTGGTCCAACGCAAAGAATGCGGCGATGGCAATCAGGATTCCGATGGCGACGGCATTGGTCATGCGGATGTCGTAGCGTCCGACGGGATGCAGGTAAAGCGCGCTTAGTTCAGGCGACCCATGGTTGCGGCCACGTCTGCCATACGTGCGGAAAATCCCCATTCGTTGTCATACCACGCCAACACGCGGACGGTGCGGCCGCCGATGACCTTGGTCTGGTCGGGGGCTACGGTGCAGCTTTCGGTGGTATGGTTGAAATCGATGCTGACCTTGGCCTCGGCGTCATAGGCCATGACGCCCAGCAGCGCGCCCTGTGCGGCCTCGGCCAGGATCATGTTGACCTCGGCCACCGATGTGGACCGGCCTGCCTCGAATGTCAGGTCAACGGCGGACACATTGGGTGTGGGCACGCGGATCGCTGTGCCGTCCAGTTTGCCGGCCATTTCCGGCAGCACCTCGCCCAGCGCCTTGGCCGCACCGGTCGAGGTCGGGATCATCGCAAGGGCTGCCGCGCGCGCGCGGTACAGGTCGTCGTGGCGGCGGTCCAGCGTGGGCTGGTCACCGGTGTAGCTGTGGATCGTCGTCATGATGCCACGGTCGATCCCGATGGTGTCGTTCAGCGTCTTGACCAGCGGGGCCAGGCAATTTGTCGTGCAGGACCCGTTGGAAATCATCCGTTCCCCACCTGACAGGTCACGGTGGTTCACGCCGTAAACCACCGTACGGTCGACGTTTTTCGCAGGTGCGGAAATCAAAACCTTTTTCGCGCCTTGGGTCAGGTGCACCGACGCCTTGTGGCCATCGTTGAATTTTCCGGTGCATTCCAGAACGACGTCCACGCCTGACCAGTCCAGTGCGGCGGGATCATAGGTGGACATGATCTGGATCGGGCCCGTGCCCACGTCCAGCGTTTGCCCATCAACGGTCACGGGGCGGGCAAACCGTCCATGAACACTGTCGTATTTCATCAGGTGGGCTGTTGTTTCAATCGGGCCCGTTGCATTGATCCGCGTCACGCGGACATCGTCGCGCAGGCTCTCTGCGATATGGCCCAGCGTGCAGCGCCCGATGCGGCCAAAGCCATTGATCCCCAGCGTGATGGTCATGACGGTATCCTATGGTATTCCCAATTGCGCCAGCCTTAGGGGAAGCTAGGTCAACGAAAAAGGGAAAATCCATCAAAAACAAAATGATAACGATAACAGGCAGGGGTTATCGCTAACCGTTTGCGCCAACGGTCGGGGTTGCGATCACGCGCCGACGCGCTAGGATTCGCAAAAGCGTGATTGGCGCGCAAAAAGGAGAGACCATGAGCGGATTGTTGGCGTTGCTGGATGATGTCGCAGCCATCGCAAAGGTCGCGGCGGCAAGCGTGGACGACGTGATTGGTCAGGCGACCAAGGCGGGTGCCAAGGCCGCAGGGGCCGTGATCGACGACGCCGCTGTCAGTCCCAAATATGTTCAGGGCTTTGCGCCTGCACGTGAATTGCCGATCGTCGGCAAGATTGCCTGGGGATCCATCCGCAACAAGGTGCTGATTCTGCTTCCGGCCGCGATGTTGCTGTCGGTCTTTGCCCCTTGGCTGATCGCGCCACTGCTGATTCTGGGCGGCAGTTATCTGTGCTATGAAGGGGCGGAAAAGATCGTCCATGCCTTTGGCCACAAGGACCCCCATTCCAAGGCGACAGGCGATCCGGCCCATCTCGAAGAGGAAAAGGTAAAGGGCGCGATCAAGACCGATTTCATCCTCTCGGCCGAGATCATGACCATCGCGCTGGCCGCCATCGAGACGGACAACCTGTGGACCCGCGCGGCCGTGCTGTTCGTGGTTGCCATAGGGATCACCGCTGCCGTTTACGGTGCCGTTGCATTGATCGTAAAGGCCGACGACGTCGGCCTGTTGATGGCCAAGAAGGGCCGGTTGTCCATTACACGCCTGTTGGGGCGGGGGATCGTGGCAGGCATGCCGAAATTCCTGTTCGTGCTGACCTGGGTCGGCACGGCTGCGATGCTGTGGGTCGGTGGTCAGATCATCGTGCACAGTATCGGCCAGCTCGGCTGGCACGCACCCGAGGACCTGATCCACGGTTGGGCCGTGGCGGCCGCCAGCGGTGTGGGTGCGGCATGGCAGGGGATCGTTGAATGGGCCGTGACGGCAGGATGCGACGGCGTGCTGGGGTTCATCTGGGGATTGATCCTGATACCGATCGTGGCATCCGTCATCAAACCGGCAATGGCTGCGGTCATGCCCAAATGACAAACGCTGCCCTGTTCATCGCCCGGTTCCTGATCGGGTTTCTGATGATCGGCGGGGCCGTGAACAAGGGGCTGGGACCCGATGGGGCAGGCGAACTGCTGGTCGCGGCGGGCCTGCCGTTCTGGCTGGTCTGGCCTGCGCTTGCCTATAATCTGCTGGCCGGCGGTGCCCTGTGGTTGGGCATCGCGGTGCGGCCGGTCGCCGTCACGGCCGCGATCTATTGCGCTGTGACCAGTTTTTTCCATCTTCAAGTTTTCATCGGGCAGGACGATCCCTGGCAGTTGACCATATTCGTCAAGAACTGGGCCATTGCGGGGGGCTGTCTCGCGCTTGCGGTGGCGGGGTCAGGCGCCTGGGCCTGGAAACCGGATCACCCGCATGCGTGAGTGGCTGCGCGACCTCTACAAAGGTGAGAGCCCACGCGCGGTCGCGTTTCGTTATGGTCTGCTTGGCTTCGATCTGGTGACTTTGGCTTATGTGATCGTCACGTCTTTCTTTCCGTCATCGCCCGTCATTTTCGCGGCAGACCTGTTTTTCGGGACGATCATTCTGGCGGATTTCTGTATCCGTGCATGGCTCACACCCAGCTGGGGGCGGGCGCTGACGCGGATGGCAACCTGGGCGGACATCATCGCGGTCATCAGCTTTCTGGGGCCGTTGTTCGCCCAAGGGCTGGGGTTCCTGCGCGTGCTGCGCACCCTGAGGCTGCTCAAGAGCTATGAAACGTTGCGCAGGCTCAGGCGTGACTTCGACTATTTCCGGCGGCACGAAGAGGTGTTTCTGGCGACCGTCCATCTGGGCGTTTTCGTTTTTGTCATGACGGGCCTGATCTATGCGTCACAGGTGCAGGTCAACGATGCCATCAACAATTATGCGGATGCGTTTTATTTCACGGTCTCGACACTGACCACGACAGGGTTTGGTGACATCGTGGCACAGGGCTGGTGGGGGCGGTTGCTGTCGGTCGTGGTGATGATTTTTGGCGTGACATTGTTCCTGCAACTTGCGCGGGTGCTGTTCCGCCCCAACAAGGTGCGGATCGAATGCGACGAATGCGGGCTGACGAAACACGACCGGGACGCAAGTCATTGCAAGCATTGCGGAACGATCATGCATATTGAAACGGATGGCGCTGTCTGATCGGGCCTCCTGCCGCCGGTGAGTGCGGGACGCCTCGCCGGCGGGGCAGATATTTCTGACCAGAAGAAGACAGGGGGCAGCGCGATGCGGCCCCCTGCGGCCGGTTTAAAGCAGGTCGCGCGCGGCGGTGGCGACGGCCTCTGCTGTGATGCCGAACTTTTCGAACAACTCTTCTGCCGGGGCAGAGGCACCAAAGCTGTCCATGCCGACGAATGCGGATTTTTTCGCAGCACCGCGTTCACCCATCAGGATCATGTCCCAGGACTGGCGCACGCCAGCCTCGACGGCGACGCGGACTGGCCCTGCGGGCAGCACGCGGCGGCGATAGGCCTCGTCCTGTAGCATGAACAATTCCATGCAGGGCATGGACACCACGCGGGTACCGATACCTTCGGCCTGAAGTGCGTCGCGTGCCTGCATGGCAAGATGCACCTCGGACCCGGTGGCGATCAGGATCACGCTGCGCTTGCCCTCGGCCTCGGCCAGCACGTAGCCGCCGAATGCGGTGAGGTTCTTGGTCTTGAGCTCTGTCCGGACGGCGGGCAGGTTTTGCCGAGACAGCGCCAGAACAGAGGGTGTTTTGGTGTCCGTCAGCGCCAGTTCCCAGGCCTCGGCGGTTTCGACCGTGTCGGCAGGGCGGAACACGTTGGTGTTCGGTGTGGCGCGCAGCATCGACAGATGTTCGACCGGCTGGTGGGTCGGGCCGTCCTCGCCCAGACCGATGCTGTCGTGGGTCATGACATAGACCGCAGGAACCGCCATCAGTGCCGACAGGCGCATGGCACCTCGTGCGTAATCGGTAAAGCACATGAAGGTGCCGCCGTAGGGACGCACGCCACCATGAAGCACCATGCCATTCATGGCCGCCGCCATGCCGTGTTCGCGGATGCCGTAGTGGATGTAGCGCCCCTTGCGGTTGGCAGGGCTGAATACGCCCATGTCGGAGGATTTCGTGTTGTTGGACCCGGTCAGATCGGCAGAGCCGCCGATGGTTTCGGGCATGATCGGGTTGATCACCTCGAGCACGTTTTCCGATGCCTTGCGGGTCGCGACCTTGGGCAGTGTTTCAGTCGCCTGTTTCTTGAACGCGCGGATGGTGGAGGCAAGCTTCTTGGGGGCCTCCAGGTCATAGGCGCGGTTGAATTCCTTTTGCTTGGCGTCCGACAGTTTGGCGAAACGGTCGTGCCATGCGGCATGCGCGTTCTGGCCGCGGGTGCCCATGTCTTCCCACTGCTGCTTGACCTCGGCGGGCACCTCATAGGGGCCGTAGTGCCAGTCGTAGACCTGCTTGGCGTCGGTCAGCTGGGCGGGATCGGTCAGGGCACCGTGACCTTTGGACGTGTCCTGTGCGGCATGACCCAGTGCGATATGGGTCTTGCAGGCGATCATGGACGGGCGCGGATCGGCCTTGGCCGCGATGATGGCCGCGTCGATCGCGTCGGGGTCATGACCGTCGATGGACAACACATGCCAACCGGACGCCGTAAAACGCGCGGCCTGGTCAGTGATGTCGGCGATGCCCACATGACCGTCGATTGTGATGTCGTTGTTGTCAAAGAACACGATGAGGTGGCCCAGTTCCTGCATCCCGGCAAGGCCGATGGCCTCTTGGCTGATGCCTTCCATCAGGCAGCCGTCACCGGCCATGACGTAGGTGTAGTGATTGACGATCTTGTCGCCCCAGACGGCGCGCTGATGGGCCTCTGCGATGGCAAAGCCGACCGCGTTGGAAATGCCCTGACCCAATGGTCCGGTCGTGACCTCGACGCCAGCGCCGTGGCCGTATTCGGGATGGCCTGCGGTATAGGCCCCCCACTGGCGAAAGTTCTTGATCTGCTCCAGCGGGAAATCCGCGTAGCCCGTCAGGTGCAGCAGCGAATACAGCAGCATCGAGCCGTGACCGGCGGACAGGATGAAACGGTCGCGGTCGGGCCAGTGCGGTGTCTTGGGGTCGAAATTCAGATGCTTTTCGAACAACACGGTCGCCACGTCCGCCATGCCCATCGGCATGCCGGAATGGCCCGAGTTCGCGCCGGCCACGGCATCGAGTGTCAGCGCGCGGATCGCGGCGGCCTTTTTCCAATGGGCGGGATGTGCGGACTTGAGGGTTTCGATATCCATGTGGTGTTCCTGACGGGTGCAAAACAAAGTTGGTCGTGTCATATCAGGCGAACCGGTCAATTCAAGCGCGCCATTTGTGTGGATGCGACCGATGACTTAGGGTTTGGCGCGGAACAACGCCGAATCGTGTGATAAAGGACCGTTGAAGAGATGAACGATCTCAAGAGCCTGGAATACCGGATCAACACGGCATTGGACCGGATCAGATCCCATGTCGGCGAACAGGCGGGCCAATCTGACCTGCGGGCGCAACTGGCCACGCAGCAGGCTGCGAATGCAGACCTCGAGGATCGGGTCGCCGCACTCAAGGCGCGTCAGGATGACAAGATCGCCAAGCTGGAGGCCGAGGTCGCCGCACATGCCGACCGCATGACAGAGCTGGACGGCGCGTTGCAACGCCTGCGCGCTGCGAATGCCGATCTGCGCGAAGAGGCGGATGCGCTGCGGCAGGCGGCAATGGAAGGTGTGCCCGATGCGGCGGATATCAATCGCGCGCTGATCGCGGAGGTCGAGGCCCTGCAGGCTGACCGTGCAGCCGAGGCCGCAGAGGTGGCCGCTTTGCTGGGCGAATTGAAACCTGCACTGCAACAGGAGGGCTGATCATGCCGCAAGTCGAGATCACAATCGGTGGCCGCGTGTTCGAGGTGGCCTGTCAGGACGGCGAGGAACATTTCCTGCGCACAGCCTCGGCCATGCTGGATGAAGAGGCGCAGCATCTGTCCAGCCAGATCGGGCGCATGCCTGAATCGCGGATGTTGCTGATGTCTGGCCTGATGCTGGCCGACCGGACTGCCGGTATTGCAGAGCGTCTGCGCGAGGTCGAGCTGGAACTGGAAAGTCTGCAGGCCCAGATCGCCGAAGCCCAATCACGCCCGGCCGAGCGGATCGAGGTGCCGGTCATTCCAGCCGAAGTGACCGATGCCTTTGCCGAGATCGCGGCCCGCGCGGAGGCATTGGCAGATTCGCTGGACAACACGCAAAAGGCCGACCCGTCCTAGGGTCGGCCCAACACTGCGTGAATAAGCGCCCAGTGACGGGCGCGTGGTCTGTGGGTCAGGCGTTGGCTTCGCGGATCTTGTCGGCTGCGGCCTTGTCAAACGCGATGTCATTTTCTGTGAGCAATGTATCCAGTTCACCCGAAAGCGTCATTTCGGTGATGATATCGCACCCACCCACGAATTCGCCCTTGACGTAAAGCTGCGGAATCGTCGGCCAGTCGGAGTAATCCTTGATGCCCTGGCGCACGCCGTCGTCGGCCAGCACGTTCACGTCCGTGTATTCAATGCCCATAAAGTTCAGCACGCCTGCCACGCGGCTGGAAAAACCGCACTGCGGCATCGTTTTCGTGCCTTTCATGAACAGGACGACGTCGTTGCTGGTGACGGTTTGCTTGATCTGGTCTTCGGCGGTCATGGTCTGGTCCTTTTTGAGGGGGATCAAATTTTCTGCGAAAATTTGCGCGCGGTTCAATCGGGTGCGCGTGTGGTCAGGGCGAGGGCATGCAGCTCGCCATTGCTGCCATCCATCTTGCCCTTGAGGGCGGCATAGACGGCACGTTGCTGCTGCACGCGATTCTTGCCCGCAAAGCTGGCATCGACGACTTCGGCTGCGAAATGTGCGCCATCGTCGCCCTGCACCGTAATCTTGGCGTCGGGAAATTCCGCGCGGATCAGGGCTTCGATTTCGTGGGCTGTGATGGGCATTGTCGGCTCCTTGCAGGCTTTTCAATAACCTATGAACGCGCCGCAGCGGGGGCAAGGGCCAGTGTGGGTGCCGCGGCGCGTTTGTCCGCGCCGCGGCAGCGCGGGATCAGGCCAGATGTCTGGCAAAGGCCCCGTGATAGACCGCGGCAAGATCGGCCAGCGGTGCGCTGGACGCGCCGAATGTGATGTCGCTGCCACCGGCCTGACCCAAGCGCGCAAGCGGCACGCCAGCGGCGGCTGCGGCCGCAAACAGGGCCTCGGCACCGTCAAAGGATGCGGCGATCAGATAGCGCGCCTGATCCTCTGCAAACAGCTGGGCGGTGTCATCGGTTTCGACGGTGATGCCGATATCGGCTGCCACCGCCATTTCGAATGCCGCAAGCGCAAGCCCGCCGTCCGACAGGTCGGTGCAGGCCGTGATGGCGCTGCGGTTGGCACGGATGAAATCGCCATGTGTACGCTCCGCCACCAGGTCGACCGTAGGTGCATCGCCTTCGACGCGGCCCAGGTGTTCGGCCAGCAGCGCTGTCTGGCCCATGTGACCCGCCGTTTCGCCCAGCAGCAGTAGCATGTGACCGGTTTCCAACTGACCTGTGATGGCCTGTGTGTAATCGGCAATCAGTCCGACGGCACCGATGGTCGGCGTGGGCAGAATGCCCTTGCCGTCTGTTTCGTTATACAGCGACACGTTGCCGGACACGATCGGCATGTCCAGCGCCTTGACGGCGTCACCGATCCCTTTGATCGCGCCGACGAACTGACCCATGATGCGGGGCTTTTCGGGATTGCCAAAGTTCATGTTGTCGGTGGTCGCCAGTGGTGTGGCACCGACGGCAGTGAGGTTGCGGTAGGCCTCTGCCACGGCTTGTGCGCCACCCTGATAGGGATTTGCAAAAACATAGCGCGGCGTCACGTCAGACGTGAAGGCCAGTGCCTTTTGCGTGCCGTGCACGCGGATGATGCCTGATCCTGCGCCGGGGGTGCGCAGCGTATCGGCCATCACCTGGCTGTCGTATTGCTCATAGACCCACGCCTTGCTGGCGTAGTTCGGGCTGCCGATCAGGCTGCGCAGACCGTCGATCGGGTCGACGTGTGGTACGTCACCCACGGGTGCGGCGGCTGGCGTTTCTTCCCACGGGCGGTCGTATTCGGGGGCGGTGGACGATAGCTTGGACAGCGGCAGATCGGCCTTTACCTCGCCGTTGTGGAGGATCAGGAACCGGTCCTCTGCAATGGTTTCGCCCACGATGGCGAAATCGAGGTCCCATTTCACGAAGACCGCACGGGCCTCTGCCTCCAGCTCTGGCTTGAGCACCATCAGCATCCGTTCCTGGGATTCCGACAGCATCATCTCGTAGGCGGTCATGCCGGTTTCGCGCTGTGGCACGTCCTCGAGGTTGAGCTTGACACCCAAACCGCCCTTGTCGCCCATCTCGACCGCAGAACAGGTCAGGCCGGCGGCCCCCATATCCTGAATGGAAATCACGGCCCCCGTGGCCATCAGTTCCAGCGTCGCCTCCATCAGGCGTTTTTCGGTGAACGGATCGCCAACCTGCACCGTGGGGCGCTTGTCCTCGATCGTGTCGTCGAATTCGGCGCTGGCCATGGTGGCACCGCCCACGCCGTCGCGGCCGGTTTTGGCCCCCAGATAGACGACGGGCATCCCGACGCCCGATGCAGCGGAATAGAAAATCTTGTCCGCGTCAGCGAGCCCGGCAGCGAATGCGTTCACAAGGCAGTTGCCGTTGTAGGATTTGTCAAAGCGGACTTCGCCGCCGACAGTGGGCACGCCGAAACAATTGCCATAGCCACCGACACCAGCCACGACACCGCTGACCAGTGATTTCGTCTTGGGGTGGGTGGGTTCGCCAAAGGACAGCGAATTCATCGCCGCGATGGGGCGGGCGCCCATGGTGAAAACATCGCGCAGAATGCCGCCAACGCCGGTGGCCGCACCCTGATATGGCTCGATATAGCTGGGGTGATTGTGGCTTTCCATCTTGAACACCACGGCCTGACCGTCACCGATATCCACGACGCCCGCGTTTTCGCCGGGGCCGCAGATGACCTGTGGGCCGGTTGTGGGCAGCGTGCGCAGCCAGCGTTTGGATGACTTGTAGGAACAGTGTTCGTTCCACATCGCGGAAAAGATGCCCATTTCCGTAAATGTCGGGTGCCGTCCGAGGATTTTCAGCACCTCTTGCCATTCGTCGGGCGAAAACCCGTGTGCTGCGATGACGTCGGCGGTGATGATCGGATCGGACATAAAAGATTCCCCACGAGCTGTTCTGTGCCTTTTAGGGGAGGCTGGGACGAAGGGGAAGGTGATCCTTTGGCCGCGCTTCAGGCAAAAAAAATGCCGGGCACAAAGGCCCGGCGCAGTCCAACAGGGAGGTAGAGGCACACCAAATGATGTTTTTGCCTCTGTTTCAGCAGATAGGGCGCAAGGATTAAGCGATCAAGAAAAAACCATACGCGCGCGTGCAGACCCGCTATGTGATGCGTGCATGGCGCAACACTCGCTGAGGTTTAGTCTTCGCGCCCGAGCTCTGCCAATGATCTGCGATGGGCGAAGATTTCGTCCTGAACGAAATCCCGAAACGCCATGATCCGTTTCGACTGCCGCAATTCCTCGGGGTAGGCGAGGAAGACGGGAACCTCTCCGCTTTCGAGGGATGGCAAGCAGCGTACGAGGTGGGGGAAATCCTGCACCACATAGTCAGGCAGGACGCCGACGCCGAGGTTGTTGATGACGCCCTGCAGGACGCCGTAATAGTTGTTCACCGTAAAGATCGACGTCACCTCATGTGACAGCAGGTGATGGATCAGCGTGGCACCGGCGCTGACCTGGGTCGACGACAGCTGTTGGCAGATCAGGCGATGGTTCGAAATGTCGGTGATGTTGTCCAGCGGGCGGCGCTGGTCGAGGTAGGCTTGTGTTGCGTACAGACGCATGCGCACGCTCATCAGGCGTTTGCGGATCAAGTCTGCCTGTGACGGTTCCTTCATGCGGATGGCGACATCTGCCTCGCGCATGGGCAGATCCAGCACACGTTCCTCGAGCATCAGGTCGATCTTGATGTCGGGATACATCTCGTAGAGTTTGGGCAGGCGCGGGGCGAGCCAGAGAGTGCCGAAACCGGTGGTCGTGGTGACGCGCAATTCCCCGAACACCTCTTCTTCGCTGTCACGAATGCGGGCTGCGGCCGCGTCAAGGCGGCGGTTCATGGATTTCGTGGCATCGAACAGCAGTTCACCCTGTTCGGTGAGAATCAGTCCACGCGCATGACGGTGGAAAAGCGTGGTGTTCAGCGTCTCTTCGAGGGCGCGGATCTGGCGGCTGACCGCCGATTGCGACAGGTGCAGGACATCGCCTGCATGGGTCAGTGACCCCGCATCCGCAACCGCGTGAAATATTCGAAGCTTATCCCAGTCCATGACCCGCCCGTAGTGCCTTAAATTATTTGTAGTTTGAAACTTGGTTACGCTGACTCTGTTAAATATACAATCAAAGCCGCCCTCGGAATTATTCTTTGTAGGTCAGCAAATGTGACCTAAGATGCCTGTATTGCAGGGAGGTTTGCATGACACGTCAAGATATTTCGCTAAACGATCGGTTTGATCTGTCCAAGCGGCATGTGTTGCTGAACGGAACACAGGCACTGGTGCGGTTGATGCTCATGCAGCGGGCACGTGATGCACGCGCCGGGCTGAATACCGCCGGTTATGTGACTGGATATCGTGGCTCGCCGCTGGGCGCTGTGGACATGCAGATGGCGCGTGCGGCCAAATCGCTGACTGACGCCCAGGTAACGTTTCAGCCTGGCCTGAACGAGGATCTGGCGGCAACCGCACTCTGGGGTAGTCAGCAAGCCGAGCTGCGCGGCGAGGGGAAATACGACGGCGTGTTCGGCCTGTGGTACGGCAAGGGGCCGGGTGTGGACCGGTCCGGCGATGTGATGCGGCATGCCAACATGGCGGGCACATCGCCGGACGGTGGTGTCATCATGGCGATGGGTGACGACCACACGGGTGAATCCAGCACCACGCTGCATCAGTCCGATTTCGCGATGATCGACGCCTACATGCCGATCGTCAGCCCTGCCGGTGTCCAGGAGGTGCTGGATTATGGCCTCTATGCCTGGGCGCTGTCGCGCTATGCAGGCGTCTGGGTCGGTCTCAAGACGATGAAGGACACGATCGAGGTCACCTCTGTCGTGGACGGCGACCCGCACCGGCTGTCATTCGTGACACCCGACCTGGCCCTCCCGCCTGAGGGGCTAAACATTCGCCTTGTCGATACGCCCGTCGCCCAAGAGGCACGGATGATCGACCATAAACGGTTTGCGGCAGAGGCGTTCAGCCGGGCCAACAAGATGGATCAGCGCAAGTGGGGCAAGCACGGTGCCAGGATCGGTTTTGTCGCCGCGGGCAAGAACTGGCTGGATTTGCAGCACGCCCTGTCACTGCTGGGCATCGACGCGCAAGAGGCCGAGCGTCTGGGTATCACCACCTACAAGGTCGGTCAGGTCTGGCCGTTGGACATGGCGGGATTTCACGATTTCGCGGCAGGTCTCGATCTGGTGGTCGTGGTCGAGGAAAAACGCAAGCTGATCGAGGTGCAGGTCAAGGAGGCGCTGTTCGACGACACCAACACCCGGGTGTACGGCTGGCACAAGGGCGATGAACATTCCGCCGGTCGCCGCGAAGAGATTTTTCCGACGCGCTATGCGCTGGACCCGATCTGGATCGCGGAAAAACTGGGCGGCATCCTGGTCGAAGAAGGCTGCGCCTCGGACGGTGTGATGCAGGGGTTGGATGCGCTGGCAGAGGCGCGCCGCGCCGACAATGTGCCGGAAATCGCGGCACGTTTGCCGTATTTCTGTTCGGGCTGTCCGCATAATTCCAGCACCAAGGTGCCGGAGGGATCGCGCGCCTATGCGGGGATCGGGTGTCACTACATGGTGCAATGGATGGACCGCGACACCGTTGGTTTCACCCAGATGGGCGGCGAGGGCGCGAACTGGGTCGGTGAGGCCCCGTTCAGCAAGACGGGCCATGTGTTCCAGAACCTCGGTGACGGGACCTATAACCATTCCGGCGTGCAGGCGATCCGCTTTGCCCTGATGGCGGGGACGACCATCACCTATAAAATCCTGTATAATGACGCTGTCGCCATGACGGGCGGGCAGGGTAACGACGGCGGTCTGACGGCCGAGCAGATCGTGCGCGAACTGCTGGCGATGGGCGTGCGCGACGTGCGCGTCGTCTATGACGAAAAAGAGGACGTGGATGCATCCCACTTTCCCAGCGGTGTGCCGCTGGCGGAACGGTCAGAACTGCCGCGCGTGCAGGCGGAACTGGCAAAGGTGTCGGGCGTCAGCGCCTTGGTCTACATCCAGACCTGTGCCGCCGAAAAACGCAGACGCCGCAAGCGTGGCCAGTTTCCCGAACCCGACAAACGCGTGTTCATCAACACGGACGTCTGCGAAGGCTGCGGCGACTGCGGTGTGCAATCGAACTGCGTGTCGATCGTCCCCGTTGAAACCGAACTGGGGCGCAAACGCGCCATCGACCAATCGTCCTGCAACAAGGATTTTTCCTGCGTCAAGGGCTTCTGCCCGTCCTTTGTGACCGTTGCAGGCGCGCAGTTGAAAAAGGCCGCGACGACAACCGTGGATGTGGGCGACCTGCCGTTGGCGGACCTGCCTGCGATCAGTGGCACCCATAACGTCGTGATCACCGGTGTGGGCGGCACAGGTGTCGTCACGATTGGTGCCGTGCTGGCGATGGCGGCGCATCTGGACGGCAAGGGTGCTGGCATGATGGAAATGGCCGGCCTCGCACAAAAGGGTGGGGCCGTGCACATCCATTGCCGCCTGGCGGAACGGCCCGAGGATATCAGCGCGATCCGCGTGGCCACGGGCGAATGCGATGCCTTGATCGGTGGCGATCTGGTGGTCAGTGCAGGGGCCAAGACGCTGGGCCTGATGAAAACCGGGCGCACGCGCGGTGTCGTGAACGCGCATGAGATCATCACCGGCGATTTCACCCGCAACACGGAATTTCAACTGCCCGTGGACGAATTGAAGCTTAGCCTGACGCGGCGGTTGCAGGACAAGGTGGCGCTGTTCGACGCGACCGAACTGGCCAAGGCGACGATGGGCGACAGCATCTATTCGAACATGATGATCTTTGGCGCGGCCTGGCAGATGGGCGCGATTCCCGTGTCGCTGGACGCCATTCTGCGTGCCATTGAACTGAACGGTGCGGCCGTGGATCGTAACAAACAGGCGTTCGACCTAGGGCGCTGGGCGGTGCTGCACCCTGAACGGGCCGCGCGGGTGTCGGAACCGCAGGTCGTCGCATTGCCCAAATCGCTGGACGACCGGATCGCATTCCGCGTCGATCACCTGACCGCCTACCAGAACAAGCGGTTGGCGAAACGCTATCTGCGGATGGTGGATCGTTTCAGTGACGCCGCGATGCGCGAGGCAGTGGCGCTGGGTTATCACAAACTGCTGGCCTACAAGGACGAATACGAAGTCGCCCGCTTGTTGCGCGATACCGAGGCCAAGGCGCGCGCGGCCTTTGACGGGGATGTGTCGCTGACCTATCACCTTGCTCCGCCGATGCTGACGAAAACCGGTGCTGACGGGCGACCAGTGAAAAGAGAGTTCGGCGCCACGATGGCGCGTGCCTTTCCGCTGCTTGCACGGCTCAAGGTGCTGCGCGGCACGCCGTTCGATCCATTCGGGCGCACCGCGGAACGCCGGATGGAACGAGCGCTGATTGCGCAATACGAGGCGGACATGGACCGCATCGCTGACCTGCCGGTCAGCGACGCCATCATCGCGCTGGCACGTCTGCCGCTGGACATTCGCGGTTTCGGTCCCGTCAAACACGCCAATGCGGCCAAGGCGGAAAAGACGCGCGAGATGCTGCTGGCGGCCATCACGCGCCCCGATCAGCAGGTGGCCGCGGAATAGGCCGTCGCTCGCCGCGTTTTCCTGTCACCGTGCAAAACCCTGCATGGATTTCTGACGTCAACCGACGTATGGCTGATGCAAACACGTCCGCGCCATGATTGGCGCGGGCCCGGCACAGAGGGTACGGCAATGGCAGTGGGTATTTTCGACAGCGGACTGGGCGGGTTGACCGTTCTTGACGCAATTTCCAAGCGGTTGCCCGATCTGCCGCTTGTCTATCTGGGCGACAGTGCCAATGCGCCATACGGCGTGCGCGACGCGGACGATATCTATGATCTGACCACCCGTGCCACCCAGCGGCTGTTTGACGAAGGGTGCGATCTGGTGATCCTCGCTTGCAACACGGCCAGTGCTGCGGCACTGCGCCGGATGCAAGAAGGCTGGGTGCCCAAGGACAAGCGCGTGCTGGGTGTGTTCGTGCCGCTGATCGAGGCGCTGACCGAACGCGAATGGGGCGACAATTCCCCCCCGCGCGAGGTCGAGGTGAAACATGTGGCACTCTTTGCCACGCCCGCCACGGTGCGCAGTCGTGCGTTTCAGCGCGAGTTGGCATTCCGCGCCATCGGTGTCGATGTCGAGGCACAGGCCTGTGGCGGTGTCGTCGACGCCATCGAGGACGGCGATTTCATTCTGGCCGAGGCGCTAGTGCGCAGCCATGTGGACGCGCTGAAACGCAAGATGCCTGATCCTGATGCTGCGATGCTGGGCTGCACCCACTACCCCCTGATGGCCGAGGTGTTTCAGGATGCGCTGGGTGCCGGGGTCAAGGTGTTCAGCCAGGCAAATCTGGTGGCAGAGAGCCTTGCGCATTACCTCGACCGACGCCCTGAAATGGTGGGCAAGGGCATGACCTCGAAATTTCTGACATCCGGTGATCCGAAAAAGGTATCGGACCGTGCGATGCAGTTCCTGCGACATCCGATCACCTTTGCCAAAGCATGAATTGAAGCAGGCGCACAGCGCCCCTATCTGATCCCACAAGGGAGACCATGACATGACCCATAACGTCGCCATTCTGGGCGCATCCGGATACACTGGTGCAGAGCTTGTGCGCCTGATCGCCACGCATCCGTCGCTGGCCATCACGGGCCTGTCCGGCAATTCCAAGGCCGGGATGGCAATGGCGGATGTGTTTCCGCATCTGCGCCATCTTGATCTGCCGCGCCTGACCACGATCGAGGACATTGATCTGTCCGGCGTGGATCTGGTGTTTTGCGCGCTGCCCCATGCGACCTCTCAGGCGGTCATCAAGGCGCTGCCGTCGCATCTGAAAATCGTCGACCTGTCTGCCGATTTCCGTCTGCGTGACCCGGCGGCCTATGAAAAATGGTACGGCAAGCCCCATGCCGCGCCCGATCTGCAAAAAGAGGCTGTCTACGGCCTGACCGAATTCTACCGTGACCAGATCCGCACAGCCCGTCTGGTGGCGGGCACCGGATGCAATGCGGCGACAGGCCAATACGCGCTGCGTCCGCTGATCGCGGCGGGTGTGATCGATCTGGATGAGATCAACATCAACCTGTTGGCGGCCGTGTCGGGTGCGGGGCGCGCGCTCAAGGAAAATTTGCTGCACGCGGAACTGTCCGAAGGGGCGCATGCCTATGCCGTCGGCGGCACGCACCGGCATCTGGGCGAATTCGATCAGGAATTTTCCGCCATCGCAGGGCGCGAGGTGCGCGTGCAGTTTACACCGCATCTGATCCCCGCAAACCGCGGTATCCTGGCCACCGTATCGGTCAAGGGCGATGCCGCAGCGATCCACCAAACCTTCTCTGACGCCTACGCCAAAGAGCCATTCATCGAGGTTTTGCCCATGGGACAGCACCCGTCCATCAAACACATTCGTGCCAGCAATTTCTGCCATATCGGCGTCGTGGCTGACCGCATCGCCGGGCGCGCGCAGGTGATCGCATCGCTGGACAACCTGACCAAGGGGTCTTCTGGGCAGGCGTTGCAGAACGCCAACCTGATGCTGGGACTGCCGGAAACGGAGGGTCTGATGATGGCCCCGGTGTTCCCATGAAGGGGCTCAAGAAAAAACGGCGCATCCAGGTGATGGCGCTGTCCGGTGTCTGCGTTGCGGCGGTTCTTGGCTTGCTTGCGGTGTTGCCAGAGGAATCGTTCCAGTTCTTTCGCGCGCCGTCAGAAGTCGCCGCCGACCCGCCGCGCGAAACAGAGTTGTTTCGCATCGGCGGTCTGGTCGAGGTCGGAACGCTGGTGCGCGGCACCGGCACGCAGGTTGCGTTCAATGTGACCGATGGTGGTGCATCGATTCCGGTCGTCTACACCGGTATCCTGCCGGATCTCTTTGAAGAAGGTCAGGGCATGGTCGGGCAGGGGCGTTACATCAACGGCACCTTCGAAGCCATTGAAATCCTTGCGCGACATGACGAAGAATACATGCCGCAAGAGGTGATTGACGCGCTCAAGGAACAGGGCACCTACGTGGAACCGGGCGCTGAGGTCGCAACCAATTAACCTTTGACCGCTGATCCTGCCTGCACCCCAGCAGGAGGATCGCGAATGCAGAGCGTTGAACAGATTGCGGCTGAAATCGTCGCCCGCGAGGGTGGTTTCGTCGACGATCCCGACGATCCCGGCGGGGCTACGCAGCATGGTGTGACGATCCACACGCTGCGGCGGCTCGGACTTGATCTGGACGGTGACGGCGATGTCGATGCAGCCGACGTGCGACGGATCAGCCGCGACCGTGCCGTGCAAATCTATATCCAGCATTATTTTGAGGCCCCCCGCATCGGCACCTTGCCGGATGCGTTGCACGCCAGCGTATTCGATATGTATGTCAATGCGGGCAACAATGCGGTCAAGATTTTGCAACGTCTTTTCAATCGGATGCGGCTGGATGTTCAGGTCGATGGTGTCATCGGTGCACAGACTGCGACCGCTGCTGTGCGGGCGATGGAGGCCGCGCCGGATCATCTGGTCGATGCCTACGGAATCGCGCGGCGCAATTATTATTACGCGCTGGCGGACCAGCGCCCCGCCAGTCGAAAATACGCGCGCCGTCGCGATGGCGGCACTGGCGGCTGGATCACGCGGGCGGAAATGTTCATCGCCCCCCGCTATCATCTGAGCGACGCGCAGCACCGCGAGAGGACACGGGCATGGGAATGATCGACAGGGTGATGGCTTGGGTTTTTGGTGACGGGCGCAACGTCGTGGCCGAAACGGTCGAGGTATTCCGCGAGAACAGCGAAGGCCGCGCGCAGCGGCTGACCGATGAAAAGGCGGCCGCATTGGCCCAATTCGCCGCCGAATTTGCGCAGCCGCGCAAGGGATTATTTGACAGGATGGTCGACGGGCTGAACCGGTTGCCGCGTCCCTTGCTGGCGCTGGGAACGATCGGGTTGTTTGTCTCGGCGATGACCAGCCCGGCGTGGTTTGCCAGCCGGATGGCGGGTGTCGCGCTGATCCCCGAACCACTGTGGTGGTTGATGGGGGCGATTGTCAGCTTTTATTTCGGCGCACGCTATCAGGTCAAAGGGCAGGAATTCCAACGATCGGTCGCGGAATCCGTCATCCGGAGCGAGGCGGTGATCAAGGACGCGGTCGCACCGCCCTCGGGTGCGACGGCAATGCCCGAAGGTTATGCCGACAATGCGGCCCTTGCGGACTGGTGGAGGTCCCGCAATGCAATCTGACTGGCCCGATGTCGTTGAAAAACGCCTTGTCGCGCTGGAGACGCATAATGCGGTTGCTGCGGTCCAGATGCTGAATGTGTCCGAACGGCTCAGCGCGATCGAGGACACGCTGAAATGGCTGGTGCGGCTGATTGTCGGCGGACTGGTGGTGGCCGGGATCACCTATGTTGTCCAGGGCGGGCTGGCCGTCTGACAAGGGCGTTGTGCCGCAGATGAATTTGTTGCGAAACCTATGTCGGTGGCCCTTGCGATGGGCTATGTTAAAGGCATGTTTATTGAACTTGCACACTTTGCCCTGATCCTGGCCTTTGTCGTGGCCATTGCGCAAACCGTCGTGCCCCTGGTGGGCGCAGCCAAGGGGTGGCGCGGCTGGATGGCTTTTGCCGATCCGGCGGCCACTTCGCAGCTGATCCTTGTGACATTTGCCTTTGCGGTCCTGACCTGGGCCTTTGTCGTGTCCGATTTTTCGGTCGCGCTGGTCTATGCAAACAGCCACACGCTGAAACCGATGCTGTACAAGGTCACCGGCGTCTGGGGCAACCACGAGGGGTCGATGCTGTTGTGGGTGTTGATCCTCGCGTTGTTCGGGGCGAGCGCGGCATGGTTCGGTGGCAACCTGCCTGCCACGCTCAAGGCACGCGTGCTAGCGGTGCAGGGCAGCATCTCGGTCGCCTTTATCGCGTTCATTCTGTTCACCTCCAATCCGTTCGCGCGGCTTGCCGTGCCGCCGTTGGATGGGCGTGATCTGAACCCGCTGTTGCAGGATCCGGGTTTGGCGTTTCACCCGCCGTTCCTCTATCTCGGCTATGTCGGCCTTAGCATGACATTCAGCTTTGCCGTGGCCGCGCTGATCGAAGGCCGCGTCGATGCGGCCTGGGGTCGCTGGGTGCGGCCCTGGACGCTGGCCGCATGGATGTTCCTGACCGTGGGCATCGCGCTGGGGTCCTGGTGGGCCTATTACGAACTGGGCTGGGGCGGTTTCTGGTTCTGGGATCCGGTCGAAAACGCAAGCTTCATGCCGTGGTTGATCGCGGCTGCCCTGCTGCACAGCGCCATCGTCGTGGAAAAACGCGAAACGCTCAAGAGTTGGACGATCCTGCTGGCCATCCTTGCCTTTGGGTTTTCATTGCTGGGTGCCTTTATCGTGCGGTCGGGGGTGCTGACATCGGTACACGCCTTTGCCAACGACCCTGAGCGTGGCATGTTCATCCTGCTGATCCTCGGTCTGTATCTGGGCGGGGCGCTGACCCTCTTTGCAGCACGCGCGGGGGCGATGCAGTCGCAGGGCGCGTTCGGCACCGTCAGCCGGGAATCGGCACTGGTGTTGAACAACATCCTGCTGGCTGTCAGCGCCTTCGTGGTGTTCATCGGGACGATCTGGCCGCTGGTTGCCGAAATGGTGTTCGACCGGACATTGTCGGTCGGTCCGCCGTTCTTTGACGCGGCATTCACGCCATTCATGGTCATCTTGGCCATCGCTCTGCCGCTTGGGTCACTCTTGGCATGGAAACGTGGCAAGCTGGGCCGCGCCACCGGACCGCTAGTCGGGCTGGTGATCTTGTCGGTGGCTCTCGCCGGTTTGGCCTACGCGGTCTATTCGGGCCGGTCGATGGTCGGGCCCGTCGGCGTCGCCCTGGGCGTCTGGGTTGTCGGCGGTGCGCTGCTGGACCTGTGGCTGCGGGCCGGGCGCGGTCCGGTCGGTGATCGCCTGCGCCGCATCACGCGGCTGCCGCGTGCCGATTGGGGCAAATCGGTTGCCCATCTGGGCATGGGTGTCACCGTGTTCGGCATCGCTGCGATGACAGCGTGGAACGTCGAGGATATTCGCGTGGTGAACGTGGGCGACACCTATCAGGTCGGTGATTACGCCGTCACGCTGACGGCGATCGAGGATATCGAAGGACCGAACTACCTGTCCACGATGGCCAGCCTGTCGATCAGCCACAAAGGTGCGGAACCCTTTGTCCTGATGCCGGAAAAGCGGTTCTATCCGGTAGCGCAGATGCCCACGACCGAGGCCGCGATCGACAACGGGTTCCTCCGTGATGTCTACGCGGTGATCGGTGATCCGCAGGCCGGTGGTGGCTATGCTGTGCGCGTCTATCTCAAGCCATTCGCCAACTGGATCTGGGGTGGTGCGATCCTGATGTCGTTGGGCGGTCTGATCTCGCTCACGGACCGGCGTCTGCGGTTTGCCGTCGGCGCGCGCAAGCCGCAGGCGGTCGCCGCGGAATGAGGTGGCTCGCCCTGATCCTGTGCCTGTGGGCGCTGCCTGCCTTTGCGGTTGATCCCAGCGAGGTGCTGGATGACCCCGTGCTGGAGGAACGCGCCCGCGAGCTGAGCAAGGGGTTGCGTTGCCCGGTCTGCCAGAACGAAAGCATCGACGAATCCAACGCGCCCATCAGCCGGGAATTGCGCGTTTTGCTGCGCGAACGGTTGGTCGCGGGCGACAGTGACGCAGAGGTGCGGCAATTTCTGGTCGCGCGGTTCGGGGAATTCGTGTTGCTGGAACCCGACCGCACTGGGGTGAACATTATCCTGTGGTGGGCCGCGCCCGCGCTGCTGTTGTTGGCGCTGGGGGTGGGCTGGACCGCGATCCGGCGCAAACCGGGCACGGGGGATGCGCAGCTGACGGAAAAGGAACGCGCCGAGCTGGAGAGAATCCTGCGTTCCTGACGTTTGGTTTTCATGGCTTTGACCCGGTCAACGGTTAGGCTGTGCAAAACCAGCAGCAGGACCGACCCATGGACTATACCGCGATCACCGTGAACGTCAGCGACGATGTCGTCACGATTACCATGAACCGCCCCGAAAAGATGAATGCGCTGAACGGCACCATGCGGTCCGAACTGACCCATGCTGTCATGGATGCACCCAACCACGGACGCGTGCTGGTGCTGACCGGGTCGGGCCGTGCGTTCTGTTCCGGTCAGGAACTCAGCTTTGGCGAGGCGGCGAACCTCGACCTCGAAGCCGTGTTGCGCGACGAATACGTGCCGATGCTGCGGGCCATCGTGGATTGTCCCCTGCCGACCATCGCTGCCGTGAATGGTGTGGCGGCAGGGGCAGGGGCAAACCTCGCGCTTGTGTTCGATGTGGTGCTGGCCAGCGAAGATGCTTATTTCGTGCAGGCCTTTGCCAAGATCGGTCTGATCCCCGACGCGGGCGGCACATGGTTCCTGCCACGTCAGGTCGGATTTGCACGGGCGATGGGGGCATCTTTGTTCGCGGACAAGATCGGCGCCAAACAGGCCGCCGACTGGGGTATGATTTATGAATCCGTACCGGCGGATGATTTCGCAGCCCATTGGCAGGCGCGCGCCGGGCAACTGGCGCAGGGTCCGACGCAGACTTATCACCATATCAAACAGGCACTGCGCGCCAGTTTTGACAATGATCTTGATACACAGCTCGCGCTGGAGGCCGAATTGCAGGGCAAATGTGGCAAGACGCGTGATTTTGGCGAAGGGGTCGCGGCCTTTGTTGAAAAACGCACAGCGCGATTTCAGGGGCGGTAACGGAACAGGTCGGCGGATTCCGGGTTGGTTTCCGAACCAAGAAGGAACCAACCCATGACCGACCAAGATATGCTGTTCAGCCCCATCGAGATGGGCACGATCACCTTGCCCAACCGCGTGCTGATGGCCCCGCTGACCCGCAACCGCGCCCAACCCGACGGAATGCCGTCTGATATGGCCGTGCCGTATTATCGCCAACGGGCCAGCGCGGGCCTGATCCTGACCGAGGCCACGCAGATTTCAGAAATGGGCAAGGGGTATATCAACACCCCCGGCATCCATACCGAGGCGCAGGCCGCCAAGTGGCGCGAGATCACGGACGCGGTCCACGCCGAGGGCGGGCGTATCTTTATCCAGCTTTGGCATGTCGGACGGATCAGCCACACATCCGTCCTGCCCGATGGCCGACAGCCTGTTTCCGCGACCGCCAAACCGGCAAAGGCACAGACCTTTACCCACGATGGTTTCGTGGACTGTTCTGATCCGGTGGCACTGGATGCGGACGGGATCAAGGAAACCCTAAACGACTACCGCGAGGCCGCACGTCTGGCCAAGGTCGCTGGGTTCGACGGCGTCGAGGTTCACGCGGCGAACGGCTATCTGATCGAGCAGTTCTTGCAAGACAGCGTGAACGACCGCACCGACGAATACGGTGGCAGCGTCGAGAACCGGATGCGTTTCCTGCAAGAGGCGCTGGACGTCGTGGGTGAACACTGGGACGCCGACCGCATCGGCGTGCGCCTGTCCCCGCTGGGTCAGGCCAACGACGGTGGTGACAGCGATCCGCTGACGCACTACAGCGCGATCTACAAGATGTTGAGCGACCGCAAGCTGGCCTACCTGCACGTCCTCGAAAGCTTTCCTGGTAGTGACAACGGCGAAGGGCAGGATCTGATCGACGCCCTGCGCGACCACTACGACGGTTTCTATATGGCGAACGGTGGCTATGACGTGGCCCGCGCGCGCGAGGTCATCACCAGTGGCCGCGCGGATGCCGTGACCTTTGGCCGCCCGTTCATCGCGAACCCGGATTTGCCACGCCGGTTCAATCTGGATGCGGCCCTGAACGAACCCGATCCTGATACGTTCTACGGCGGTAACGAGAAGGGCTACATCGACTATCCGTTCCTCGACGACCACGAGGCCGTGGCAAGCTGACGGATCAGGGGCACCCGCCAAGGTGCCCCTTTTTCGTGTCAGGTATTTGGCCGCTGCAGCGCGTAATACGCGCTGTCCGACCAGACGCCGCCGATGCAATAGGTGCGCTTGGCGCGATGTGTCTCGATGAACCCCAGCGCGGTCAGGGCAGCGGCAGATGCGGTATTGCGCGGGTCAATATCGGCCATCAGGTGGGGGACCTGCGTGGTGGCAAACAGATAGGGAATGATGGCGTTCATCGCCTCGGTCACATAGCCCTGTCGCCAGTGATCGGGATGCAGGATGAACCCGACCTCTTCATCACGATAGAGACCGGCACAGCCGATGACCCTGCCGTTCAGGTCCAGTGCGAAGTAGGTCAGCGGTGTCTGTGCGATCATCCCGTCCAGACTGCGGGATGTCACCGCGGGGCTGTCATGGGGCAGGGTGGACCAATACCGCATTGCGCGTGGGTCCGAATAGATGGCGAACAGATCGTCCAGATCGCCCGATGCGGGACGGCGCAGCACCAGCCGCGCCGTCACCAGAACAGGATCAGCGGTTTTCGATGTCAACGTAGTCACGGGTGGTTTCACCCATGTACAGCTGGCGCGGACGACCGATTTTCAGCTGCGGATCGGACAGTTGTTCCTGCCACTGCGACACCCAACCGATGGTCCGGCTGACCGCAAAGATCGGCGTGAACATGGATGTGGGGAAACCCATCGCCTCGAGGATGATGCCCGAATAGAAATCGACGTTCGGGAACAGCTTTTTCTCGGCGAAATAGGGATCCTCGAGCGCGGCCTGTTCCAGCGCCTTGGCGACCTTCAGCGTTTCATTGTTCTCGATCCCCAGCAGGTCCAGAACTTCGTCGGCGGATTCCTTCATCACCGTCGCGCGCGGGTCAAAGTTCTTGTACACGCGGTGGCCAAATCCCATCAGGCGGAACGGGTCGTTCTTGTCCTTTGCCTTTGCGATGTATTCTGGGATGCGGTCGACCGTGCCGATTTCGCGC
Organism: Loktanella sp. DSM 29012; assembly: GCF_900110705.1. GTDB lineage: Bacteria > Pseudomonadota > Alphaproteobacteria > Rhodobacterales > Rhodobacteraceae > Loktanella > Loktanella gaetbuli. The sequence continues at coordinate 120,485 of NZ_FOEJ01000006.1, forward strand.
AGCATTTCCAGACAGGCCTGGTTCGCACCGCCGTGTGCCGGTCCCCACAGGCAGGCAATCCCTGCCGCGATGCAGGCAAACGGGTTTGCGCCCGACGACGATGCAAGACGCACGGTGGATGTCGATGCGTTCTGTTCGTGGTCCGCGTGCAGCGTGAAAATGCGGTCCATCGCCCGCGCCAGCACCGGATCGACATTATAGTTTTCAGCCGGAACGCTGAAACACATGTTCAGGAAATTCGACGCGTAATCCAGATCGTTGCGCGGATACACGAAAGGCTGGCCCACGTGGTACTTGTAGGCCATCGCCGCGATCGTCGGCATCTTGGCGATCAGGCGGAACGCTGCGATTTCGCGCTGCTTTTCGTCGTGAATGTCGGTGCTGTCGTGATAGAACGCGGACATGGCACCAACGACACCGACCATGATGGCCATCGGATGCGCGTCACGGCGGAAACCACGGAAAAAGTTCATCATCTGCTCGTGCAGCATCGTGTGATGCGTCACGATGAATTCGAATTCCTCAAGCTGCTCTGCATTCGGCAACTCGCCGTTCAGCAGCAGATAGCACACCTCGAGGTAGTGGGATTTCGCCGCCAACTGGTCGATGGGATAGCCGCGGTGCAAAAGCTCGCCCTTGTCACCGTCGATGAAGGTGATGGTGCTGTCCGTCGAGGCTGTTGACGTGAAACCGGGGTCATAGGTGAACACGCCGGCCTGCGCATACAGCTTGCGAATATCGAGGACATCGGGACCAGAGGTCGGCGTGAAGATTGGCAGGTCATAGTCCTTGCCGTCGATCGTCAGCTTTGCGCTTTTTTCGGTCATAGTCAGTCCTTACTTTCACTCGTCGCCGGGGCGACCATATTGGGACGGCGCTTTCACCCTTGGATGATCAGGCCGCAGCGGCGGTGATCCGGGCCAGCGATTCCTCGCGGCCGAGCACCAGCATCATATCGAAAACACTTGGGGAAACCGACCGGCCCGCCAGTGCCGCCCGCAGCGGCCCGGCCAGCTTGCCCAGCTTGGTGTCGCGGGCGGTCGCAAAGTCGGCGATCGCCTCCTCTAACGTATTCCGGTCCCACGTAACATTTTGCAGGTGCGGCGTCAATTCTGCGAAATATTGCTGCGCCGTAGCATCAAGCGCCTTGGCGGCCTTTTCATCGGGCACGATGGGGCGTTCCGTCAGCACGAAATGCGCCTTTTCCAGCAGTTCGGGAAAGGTTTTGGACCGTTCCTTGAGCGCGGGCATCGCGCGCAGCAAGCCGTCCGCCTGACGTTCGGTCAACGCCAGCGCACCCGTCGCCGCAAGGTAGCCCTGAATTTCGGCAACCAGGGCGGCATCATCCATGATGGCGATATGCTGGCCGCTGATATGTTCCAGTTTTTTCAGGTCGAACCGGGCGGGCGATTTGCCGATCCCGTCCAGATCGAACCAGTCGCGCGCCTGTGCATCGGTGAAAAATTCGTCGTCGCCATGGCTCCACCCCAGACGGGCGAGGTAATTGCGCATACCGGCGGCGGGATAGCCCATTTTCTGGTAATCGGCGGCCGCTGTCGCCCCGTGGCGCTTCGACAGTTTCTTGCCGTCGGCACCGAAAATCAGCGGGATATGCGCAAGGGTAGGTTTGTCCCAACCCATCGCGTCATAGATCAGGTTCTGGCGAAAACTGTTGGCCAGATGATCGTCGCCCCTGATGACATGGGTTACGCCCATGTCGTGATCGTCGACAACCACGGCCAGCATGTAGACAGGTGTGCCATCGGATCGCAGCAGGATCATGTCGTCCAGCTGATCGTTCGACCAGGTCACATCGCCCTGCACCGTATCATGCAGGGTGGTCGATCCGTCGCGTGGGGCCTTGACCCGGACCACATAGGGCGCGTCGGGGTGATCGGCCTCTGCCACGTCGCGCCAGGGCGACCGGAACAGTGTCGAGGTCTTGTTGGCGCGCGCGTCCTCGCGGAAGACTTCGATTTCTTCGGGCGTGGAAAAGCATTTATAGGCCGTGCCGTCCGCCAGCATCTGCAGTGCGACTTCGGCATGACGGTCCGCGTTGGCTGCCTGAGAGGTCGGCTCGCCGTCCCAATCAAGACCCAGCCAGGTCAGCCCGTCCAGGATCACTTGGGTGTTTTCGGGGTTCGACCGTGCCTTGTCTGTATCCTCGATCCGCAGCAGGAAGGTGCCACCATGCCCGCGCGCATACAGCCAGTTGAACAGCGCAGTGCGCGCGCCGCCGATGTGCAGGGCCCCGGTCGGTGAGGGCGCGAAACGGGTGACGGGCGGGGTGGCTGTCATGAAAATTAACCTGTCGTTTACCAGTGCAGGCCAAGCTGCCTGCGTTGCGTGTTGGATATGGCGACAGGGGGTAAAGAACAAGTGCAAGCGGCCCTTTCGGCGCAGCGCGGCGGGTTGATCCACTGGTTGCCGGTTTGCCTTGGGATCGGGATCGGCGGCTACTTCGCATTGCGGTTTGAGCCCGGGTTGCCGATCTGGATCGGCCTTGCTGGACTCTCGCTTGGGTGTCTTTTGTTGGCACGTGCGTTGCCGCAGGCCTATGCGCCGCTTGCACTGGCTGTTGCCTGTATCTGCGCCGGGGCGGGACTGGCCAAGGTGCAGACCGCCGCTCATGACGCGCCAGTGTTGAGCTTCAGATACTACGGTCCCATTGCGGGCCGTGTTGTGAATATCGACCGATCGTCTTCGGATGCGGTGCGCCTGACACTGGACCGGGTGGCGCTGGACGGTGTGCCTCTGGACCGGACGCCGCGCCGTGTCCGTGTGTCGCTGCACGGCGATCAGCCGATTACCGGCTGGCATCCGGGTGACCAACTGGTGCTGACTGGGCATCTGTCCGCCCCGAATGGTCCTGCAGAACCCGGTGGATTTGATTTTCGCAGACACGCTTGGTTTCAATCGATCGGTGCTGTCGGCTATACCCGCACCCCCGTTCTGCGTTCTGCCCCGCCCCAGGGTGGCACCGCACTCTTGGTCTTCCGGATTCGCATGGCCATTTCCGAAGGGGTGCAGTCACGCCTGCCGGGGGATGCGGGTGCCCTTGCGACCGCGATCATCACGGGCGACCGATCTGGGATCAGCCAGACGGCGCTTCAGGATCTGCGGGACGCGAACCTCGCGCATCTGCTTGCGATTTCGGGCCTGCACATGGGGTTGCTCACGACGTTCATTTTCCTCGTGGTCCGCATGGGGCTGTCGTGCTGGCCTGCGTTTGCCCTGCGTGTACCGGTGAAAAAGGTCGCTGCACTTGTGGCCTTGTTCTCCGGTGCCGCCTATCTCGCGCTGTCGGGCGGGTCCGTTGCCACCCAGCGCGCCTTTATCATGGTGTCCGTAATGTTGCTTGCGGTGTTGCTGGACAGACGGGCACTGACGCTGCGGGCCGTGGCGCTGGCCGCCACGATCGTGCTGGTGCTGCGGCCCGACGCGTTGACCGGGCCGGGTTTCCAGATGTCGTTTGCCGCGACGACAGCCCTGGTCGTGGTGTTCGGTTTGCTGCGGGGACGCCAGTTTGGGCCTGGGTGGATGCGCGGCATCGTCGGTGTCGTCATCTCTTCGGCCGTGGCGGGGCTGGCGACCGCACCCATTGCCGCGGCCCATTTCAATCAGGTGCCGCACTACGGATTGCTGGCGAACCTGGCCAGCGTGCCGTTGATGGGCGCGATCATCATGCCGGCAGCGGTGCTGGCAGCCTGCCTGACACCGCTGGGCCTCGAAGGTGTCGGCCTGTGGATCATGGGCCAAGGGCTACGCTGGATCCTGTGGGTCGCGGGCACCGTTGCGGGCTGGGACGGTGCCGTCAGTCATGTTGTTGCACCGGGGCCATCCGTGCTGCCCTTGCTCTGCCTTGGGTTGCTGTGGTTGATCCTGTGGCGCGGGGTCGCGCGTTGGGCGGGGATCGTGGCGGTGGTTGCGGCCTTTGGCCTATGGGCGGGCACCACGCGACCCGCCATCCTGATCGCCGATACCGGTGGTCTGATCGGGCGCATGACACCAGAGGGGCGCGCCTTGTCGCGGGCAACGGGCAACGGGTTTGTGGCGACGATCTGGCTGGAAAACGATGGTGCCCCGGCCGATCAGGCGGTCGCTGCCGCCCGCGCCGGGTTTCTGACGCAAGGCGCTGTGGTTTCGGCCACCGTCGGACCACTGCATATCGTCCAAGTCCGGGGCAAGACCGAATTGGCCCGGCTCAAGGGATGCGGAGGCGCCGATGTGCTGGTCCTGACCGTGCCCGACACTGCCGCGCGACCCTGCCTTGTCCTTGACCCGGTCACGCTTCGCGCGGCGGGCGCGGTTGCCATCGACGTCACGGATGCTGACGGCCTCACCGTAACAACCGTGCAGATGCTCACAGGACAGCGACCATGGACACCCACTGCGCCACAGCGACGCGATCCTGCGGACATTCAGATCGCCCTCGTTCAGTAGGTGCGGATCAGACCGACCAGACGCCCCTGCACCTTGACCTGATCATCGCGAAACCGCCGCGTCTCGTAGGCGGGATTGGCAGCCTCCAGCGCGATGGTCGATCCTGTGCGCCGGAACCGCTTGAGCGTGGCTTCCTGATCCTCGACCAATGCGACAACGATATCGCCGTTGTCGGCCGTGCTGGTTTCACGGATCACGACGACATCGCCGTCATTGATCCCGGCCTCGATCATCGAGTCGCCCCTGACCTCCAGCGCGTAGTGTTCGCCCTTGCCCAACATGGATTGCGGCACCGCGACCGAATGCGACACCTCGGAAATCGCGGCAATCGGAACACCTGCGGCGATCCGGCCCATCACGTTCAATTCCACTGCCGCAATGCTGACGTCGCGGTCCCGTGAGGGGCGGCTGTCCGGACGGTCACCATCGATCACACGAGGCGTGAACCCCTGTTTGTCCATCATGCTGTCGGGCAATTTCACGATTTCCAACGCGCGGGCGCGATGCGCCAGCCTGCGGATGAAACCGCGTTCCTCCAGCGCCGTGATCAGACGGTGAATCCCGGATTTCGACCGCAGATCCAGCGCTTCCTTCATTTCGTCGAATGAGGGGGGGACGCCGTCGCGCTGCACGCGCTTGTGGATGAATTCCAGCAGATCGAGCTGTTTCTTGGTCAACATGGCAGGCCCCCGGGGTCAAGCGACAGAAGTGTTCGCCCGTGTTCTACCTCTGTTCCCGTTTTGTGTCAATATTGCCCGCGCGCTATATCGCAATCACCGCGATCCGGTCACCTGCCTGCCTTGCCGGATCACCGACGGGCCTGACGGCCAGACAATTGGCCTGGGACAACACGCTCAAGAGGGCGGAATCTTGACGATCGAAAACGGTGACGCTGTCACCCTCGCAAACGGCACGCATGTAGTGTTCGCGCGGTCCGTTCGCTGTCAGGTCATGGGTCAATATGGCACTGCGGCGCGGCGCTGGCCGGGCCGCAAGCCCGGACATGGCCGCGATCAGTGGCAATAGAAAAACATGACCGCAGACCATGGCCGACACCGGATTTCCGGGCAGACCGACCATCGCAGCGCCATCCACGCGGCCTGCCATCAGTGGTTTGCCGGGGCGCATCGCCACCTTGTAGAATGCACGCTCCATGCCGCGTGCGCCCGCGGCGGCCGCCACCAGATCATGATCTCCGACAGACGCACCGCCGATCGTGACGATCAGATCAGCGCCGCGCGCCAGATCAAAGGCAAGCGCGAGACTGGCGTGCGTGTCCCGTGCGATCGGCAGCAGCCGCACGTCAGCACCATGTGCGCGCAGCAAAGCGGCCAGACCATGATTGTTGGACGCGATGATCTGATCCGGCCCCGGTGTTTCACCAGGCTGTACCAGCTCGTCTCCGGTTGCGACGATTGCCACGACTGGACGCCGCGTCACAGGCACCCGCGCGATGTTCATGGCCGCCAGCAAGGCGATATCGGCAGGGGTCAGCCGTCGCGGCGCACCCAGCAAGTCGCCTGCCAGAAAATCCGCCCCCGCGGGTCTGACGTAGGCATTGCCGTCCAGATCATCACGCAGTGTAATCACGTCTCCGTCGCGCGCGACGTCCTCTTGGATCACGACGCGGTCCGCCCCTTGCGGCAGGGGGGCCCCGGTAAAGATGCGCACGGCCTGTTCATTTGCAATCGCACCGTCGAAACCGTGGCCGGCGGCGGCCTCTCCGATGACGTGGAACTGTGCGCCCGGGGCAACAGCCGCGCCATGCACCGCATAGCCATCCATCGCCGAGGCGGCAAAGGGCGGCTGCGTGCGTTGTGCTGCCACATCGCGTGCCAGAACACGGCCGGCCGCATGGTCCAGCGGCACCTCTTCGATGTCCAGCGGGTGAACCAGCGCAAACAGCGCATCTAGCGCCTCCACCACGCTGATCATGGTGCGGCCTCTCCGACGCTTGCGGCTTCCCAATCGGCAAAGGTGCGGCCGTCGGGCAGGGTCCAGGAAATTCGCCCGTTGGCAGACCGGCCCGCGACGACTGCGGCTGCGGCCGAGGGGCTGCTGAAGGCATAGTCTTCGGTAAAGATGCTGTGGTCGCCGTCTATTGTCAGAATGCCAAGCGAAAGCAGCTTGTCGTGCAGCCTGCCGTAATGTGTTTTTTGATCTGTGCTGCCAACCCATCTTGCCCGTGCTTTTGACCCGGATTTGACAATCATTTCTCCGCCTTCGAGCTGCGCAGTGGCGTGAACACCATGTTTTGCGACCACAAAGGAAAATAATGGTGCAGGACGGTTGCTTTGTGTCTGAGCCGTGACCGTCTTCGGACGTGCCTTGCTCAGGAACAGATCAACCCGGATCGCAGGAAGGACCATGTTCAACGTGTCAAGGAAGGCCTCCATGTTCGCCGTCGCGGCCTCTGACAGGCTGCTGCGGGTTGGTTGGTTGCCATTTTCAAGCGGGGTGTGCCCAACCTGTTTCGCCAGTTCGACCAACCGCGATTCAAGGTATTTGACGTGCGCCTTGTGCAGGTTGTTGGCAGAGGTCGTGATCAGGATCGCCTCGTTCCACCAGTCCTTGTTTACCACGTGGGATTTGAGGCGCTCGCGCATGTCCTCGCCTTCGCCGATATAGGCCAGCGGTCCGTCCTCGGTTTCACCCAGCAGGACGTAGACGCCGGTATATCCTGCCTCTACCCGCGCCAGCGCCTTGGCAATCTGGGTACGCGGGGTGCGCAGCACGTGTCCGGTCCAGTTGAACACTTCGGCGGTCAGCATCCCGTCGGGGCGCCCGTCGATAAAGAACAACTCCAATGACCGGCCTGCTTCGCTCATTCCGCCGTGAACCGCCCGGATTTGCCGCCATCCTTGAGCGTGACGCGCACGCCGGAGATTACCATGTCCTTTTGTACGGCCTTGACCATGTCATGTACGGTCAGGGCGGCGACCGATACGGCGGTCAGTGCCTCCATCTCGACGCCCGTTTTCCCGGTGGTTTTCACGGTGGCGCTGATGCGCACACCGGGCAGGGCAGGGTCGGGGGTCAGATCGACGCTGACCTTGGTGATGGGCAGCGGATGGCACAGCGGGATCAGATCGGCGCAACGTTTCGCGCCCATGATGCCCGCCAGTCGCGCCGTGCCCAGCACGTCGCCCTTGTTCGCGCGGCCCTCGGTGACCAGCGCCAGCGTTTCGGCCGTCATCGTGATATGCCCCTCGGCCACGGCGATCCGCGCGGTCACATCCTTGTCGGACACATCGACCATATGGGCATGGCCCGCGCTGTCGAAATGCGAAAGCGCCATATCACAGGCCCGCCGGATTCACGGGATTGGCCAGCAGATCGCGCGTTGCCTGTTCCACATCGTCCTGCCGCATCAGCGTTTCGCCGATCAGGAAGGTGCGCGCGCCGTACCGGGCGAGGTCTGCCAGATCCTCGGGCGTGGCAAGCCCGCTTTCCGACACGATGGTCCGCCCGGCCGGCACGTGCTTGGACAGCGCCCGCGTGGTATCCAGTGTGGTTTCAAAGGTGTTCAGGTCGCGGTTGTTGATCCCCAGAAGCTGCGCATCAAGATCGGCGGCCCGGTCCAGTTCGGCGCGGTTGTGCACCTCGACCAGAACGTTCATGCCCCAGGATGCGGCTGCGTCCTCCAGCTCGTGGGCCTGTGCATCGCTGACGCTGGCCATGATGATCAGGATGCAATCGGCCCCCCAGGCGCGCGCCTGTGCCACCTGATAGGTGTCGTACATGAAATCCTTGCGCAGCACCGGCAGGTCGCAGGCCGCACGCGCCTGCACCAGATAATCGGGCGCGCCCTGAAACGACGGGCCGTCGGTCAGCACGGACAGGCAGGCGGCACCGCCTGAGGCATAGGCCGCGGCGATGGCGGCGGGATCGAAATCTGCGCGGATCAGCCCCTTGGACGGGCTGGCCTTTTTCACCTCGGCGATCAGGCCATAACCTTCCTGTGCGGCGCGGTGCAGCGTGGCCGCAAATGGGCGTACGGGGCCTGCGTCACGTGCACGGGCCTCCATTTCGGACAGTGGCACTTCGGCCTTCTCTGCCGCGATTTCGTCCAGTTTGTAGGCCTTGATGCGGTCGAGAATGGTCTGTGTCATGCGGGGTCCGTCCAATGAATGGGTCGTTCACTGCGGGTTGTAAGCCACGTGTTCACAGTTGAAAATGGCCCAGAGCCGAAAAACCCGCGATGCGCCGACAGTGGCGAGGGATGTGCTGCGGTCAGAACCAGATGATGTGCTGCCCGCGGGGCAAAGCGCCGCGCAGGCCCACCCCACAGCACAAAGGCCCGTGGCGCGTCCTCCAACCGGGCGATGACCTGTTTGACCAGCACGTCCCAGCCCAGACGCGCATGCGCCGATGCCGCACCCTGCGGCACGGACAGCGCGGTGTTCAACAGCAACACCCCCTGATCGGCCCAGTCGTCCAGCGAAGTCTTGGTCCGGGATGCACCCAGATCGGTCTGAATTTCCTTGAAGATATTGCCCAGCGAATCCAGTCGCCCGCCAAAGCCGTCGGGGATCGAGAACGCCAGACCGTCGGCCTTGCCGGGGGTGTGATAGGGGTCTTGTCCCAGGATCACGACACGGGTGTCGTCCGGTTGCGTGCGGCGCAGGGCCGCGAACATCAGGTCAGGCGGTGGAAACACCGGTAGGGCCTCGGCGGCGAGCGTGGCCTTGATCGCAGGCCAGTCGTCTGTCCAGAACGGCAGGTCAGCCCAGCCGCCCAGCCCCTCAGGCGGCGGTGACACGCGCCAGCGCCTCGACCGCGCGCAGGGCAGCACCGCTGTCGATGCTTTCGGCCGCCAGCGCCACACCGGCGGGCAGGTCCGCCGCCTTGCCAGCGATCAGCAGCGCGGCGGCAGCGTTCAGCAGCACGGCGTCACGATAGGCCGATGGCGCACCATCCAGCAGGGCGCGAAAGGCTGCGGCGTTTTCGGCGGGCGTGCCGCCGACGATATCTGCAAAGGGATGCACCGGCAGGCCCGCGTCCTGCGGCGTGACCTCGAATTCGGTGATGGTGCCGTCCTTGATCGCTGCGACCCAGCTGGTGCCGGTGATCGTCAGTTCGTCGGTGCCGTCGGACCCGTGGACCAGCCAGGCGGCCTCGGTGCCCAGGGCCAGCAGGACCTCTGCCATGGGGCGGATCAGGTCGCGAGTGAAAGCGCCGGTCAACTGGCGTTTGACGCCTGCCGGGTTCGTCAGCGGCCCCAGAATGTTGAAAATCGTACGGGTGCCCAGTTCCGCCCGCACGGGGCCGACGTGGGCCATGGCGGGATGATGCATCGGGGCCATCATGAACCCGATACCGGCCTCGTTGAGCGCGCGTTCCACCACGTCCGAGCCGACCATGACGTTGATGCCCATGGCCGATTGCACATCCGCCGTGCCGGATTTCGACGACAGGTTCTTGTTGCCATGTTTGGCGACGGGCACGCCCGCACCGGCCACGACAAAGGCCGTTGCGGTCGAAATGTTCAGCGTATGTTTGCCGTCGCCACCGGTGCCCACGATATCCATCGCACCCTCCGGTGCGCGAACGGGCAGGCACTTGGCACGCATCACGGCGGCGGCGGCGGCATATTCGTCCACCGTTTCGCCCCGCGTGCGCAGCGCCATCAGGAAACCGCCGATCTGCGCGGGGGTGGCATCGCCGTTGAACAGGATGCCGAATGCATCCTCGGCCTGCGCGCGGGTCAGCGGACCCGTGGCCGCAGCAGCGATCAGCGGTTTGAGCGCATCGCTCATGCCGCGACCTGCGGTTTCACCTGCGCCAGATCCAGAAAGTTCTGCAGCATCTGGTGGCCGTGCTCGGAACGGATGCTCTCGGGGTGGAACTGCACGCCCTGGATCGGCAGGTCCCGGTGTTGCAGGCCCATGATCGTGCCGTCCTCCAGATGTGCCGTCACCTCCAGGCTGTCGGGCAGGGTGGCGGGATCGACAACAAGGCTGTGATAGCGCGTCGCGAGAAACGGATCAGGCAACCCCTTGAACACGCCCTGTCCGGCGTGATGCATGGTACCCATCTTGCCGTGGACGATCTCGCCCGCGCGCACCACCTTGCCACCGAAGGCCTGACCGATGGTCTGATGTCCCAGGCAGACACCCAGCAGCGGCGTCCGCGTCTCGGCTGCGGCATGGGTCAGGGCCAGACAGATGCCCGCCTGATCGGGGTCGCAGGGGCCGGGTGACAGCACGATGGCCTGCGGTTTCATGGCCATCGCCTCTTGCACGTCGATCTTGTCATTGCGCCGCACCTGTACATCGGCACCCAGATCACCCAGGTAATGCACAAGATTATAGGTGAAACTATCGTAGTTATCGATCAGCAGGATCATGTTGTCACCGGGCCTTGGGTCAATTAGGGGCTACCGTCCGGGCGGGACCACACGGTATAGTCGCACCCGATATGAGGGCTGATGCAGGCAGGCGTCAAGGGCAGGCCCCGACAGGCAAAGGGATTAGCGGTATGGCATTTGTGAAAGGCGCGGCATGGGGCGTTGTTGTGGGTGGCATGGCCGTTGCCACGGGATCGCTGCTGGCACCGCAGCCTGTGGGCAACACGCCGCCGGTCTTGCCACAGACGGAGGCCCCGCAGGCAAACGCCACGCCTGAACCGTTGCCCGATGTCGCCTTGATCGAGGCGCCGGAGGCGTCGCAGCCAGCGGACATGACAGAACCCGCCCTGTCGTCCCCGACCGCCGAGGCCCAAACACCCACCCCCCAGACGCAAAGCGCGCAAACGCCTGATCCGGCTGTCATCGAACCTGAGTTGGTATCGCCGGAACCCGACACAACGGTATCGATCGCCACCGCGCCCGAAGAACCCGTCCTGCCCAACCCGCAAAGCCTGTCACCGCAGGTACCCGCATCGGAGGCGGATGTCGCGCTGTCGACAACCCCACCGCCGCCCGTCGTGGTCGATGTGCCGGAACCCGACGAAACGATGCCGTCCACATCGGACGATGCAGCCGATGCCCCCGTGGTCGTCATGGTCGAACCCGCCCCGACAGCGGAGGACACACCGCCGCAGGATACGCCTGAAACAGCAACCGGGACGCAAGATGAGACGGTCACAGATATCGCAGAACCCGAGGCACCCGCGCCCGATGCGCCAGACGAAGAACAGGTCATCGCATCAGCGCCTGTCGTGATCGATACGCCTGCGCCCCAGGACCCGGACGCTGCGGGTGATGCGATCTCTCCGCTTACTGCTTCGGACATCACGACACCCAATGCTGCAATGCCCGATCCCGCACCAGTGGACGGGACGGTGGACAGCGCAGCTGAAGCCGCGCCGACCGTCGTGACCATCATTGACGGGCCCACCGGCACCACCACGGACCCTGCCACCGGCATCACGATCCGGCGCCCCGCAGGCGATACCCCTGTCGCGCCCGCCGCAGCAGAGGCGGAACCGCTGCCCGCCTTGGTGGAATTCGCGGCGTTTTTCGATAATCCCGATGCTCTGCCGCAGATGAGTGTGGTTCTGATCGACGACGGCGCATTGCCCAACGGCCCGCGCGCGCTGCAAGAGGTCCCGTTTCCGGTCACCATCGTTCTGGACCCGTCGCGTCCTGGTGTGTCAGAGCTGATGGACGCCTACCGCGCAGGCGGATTCGAGGTGGCCGCCCGCGCAAGCCTGCCGCAGGGCGGGACGGCCGCCGATGTGGCGGTCGCGCTCGAGGCGACGTTCGACGCCTTGCCGCAGAGCGTGGCACTGGTGCAGACCGATGGTGCTGCACTGGGGCGGTCGGACCCTGCCACAGAGCAGGTCGTCGCCGCCTTGGCAGCTGACGGTCGCGGGTTGGTGCAGGCAGACAGCGGCCTGAACGGTGCAGCGACCGTGGCCGACGCGGAGGATGTGCCCAATGGTGTCATTTTTCGGGATCTGACAGATGTCGATCAGGACGCGCGGGTCATCCGGCGGTTCATGGATCAGGCGGCGTTCCGTGCTGGGCAGCAGGACGGCGTGATCCTGCAGGCACGGCTGACGCCTGAGACCCTGTCGGCGATGATCCTGTGGGGCACGGCCAACCGCGCGCGACAGGTTGCGATGGCACCGCTGTCCGCGACGCTACTGGGCGGGGGCGACTGACCGCTAGCGGTTGCCGCCCTTGGAGAACATCGCGGCATCGGCAGCGGCCTTGCGGATCGCGTTCGATTTGTGGACGGTTTCCTGATATTCCGCCTCGGGGTCGCTGTCATAGACGACACCGCCACCGGCCTGAATATACAGGTTCTGATCCTTGAGGACGGCAGTCCGCAGCGCGATGCACATGTCCATGTCACCATTCGCACTGAAATAGCCGACACCACCACCGTAGACACCGCGCTTTTCAGGTTCCAGCTCGTCGATGATCTGCATCGCACGTACCTTGGGCGCGCCTGATACCGTGCCTGCGGGCATCCCGGCAAAAAATGCCGACAGCGCGTCCTGGTCATCGGCAAGTTCGCCCACGACGTTCGACACGATATGCATCACGTGGCTGTAGTATTCGACCTTGAATTCTTCGGTCGGGCGGACGGTGCCGATCTTGGAAACCTTGCCGGTGTCGTTGCGCCCCAGATCCAGCAGCATCAGGTGTTCGGCTAGCTCTTTCTTGTCGGCCATCAGGTCGGCCTCGTTGGCGGCATCCTCCTCGGGAGTGGCACCGCGTGGGCGCGTGCCGGCAATGGGCCGGATCGTCACGCGGCTGCCGGTCACCTGCACCAGAATTTCCGGTGAGGCCCCGATGACCTGATAGCCGCCAAAGTTGAAATAGAACATGTAGGGCGACGGGTTGGTGCGTCGCAGGCTGCGATACAGCGCAAACGGCGGTTCGGGGAAGTCCAACGTCCAGCGTTGGCTTGGCACCACCTGAAAGATATCGCCCGCGCGGATATATTCCTTGGCCCGTTCGACCAGCGCGATATACGCATCATGCCCGATGTTGGACCGCGGTTCGCCCACGGGGGCCGGGTCGGCCATGTCGCGTCGGTCCGGCACGGCACGCGACAGGGCGCGTTCGGCCTCCATCACGCGTTCGGCCGCCTGCGCATAGGCTGCTTTTGCACTGACGTCCGCGTTGACCCAGGCAGGGGCCACAAGGATTACGTCGCCCTTGACCCCGTCCAGCACCGCGATCACCGACGGGCGCATCATGACGGCGTCGGGCAGGCCCAGCGGGTCGGGGTTCACATCCGGCAGATGTTCGACAAGCCGGATCATGTCATAGCCCAGGTAGCCGAACAAACCGGCACTGGCCCCCGGCAGGTCCACCGGCAGATCGATCCGCGATTCCGCGATCAATCCGCGCAAGGCCTCCAGCGGGGGGACCGTATCGACGACAAATCCATCGGGGTCATAGCGTGCGGTCCGGTTGGTCCGGCTGGCACCCGCGTGGCAATCCCAGATCAGATCGGGGTTCATGCCGACGATGGAATAGCGCCCGCGGATTTCACCGCCCGTCACGCTTTCAAGCATGAAGCTGTTCACACCGGCATCGCCCAGCTTCAGCATCAACGACACCGGTGTGTCCAGATCTGCAGCCAGCCGGGTCCATACAATCTGGTTATGACCGGCATTGTAACCGGCGGCAAAGGTCTCGAAATCGGGGGACTGGCGCATGGTCATTGCATCTGCGAATTGACGGCGTTGACGGCGTTCTGGTCGATCACCACATCCGTCCGCATCCGTACATCATTGGCAAAGGCATCGTAGATGTCCTGCGCCAGACCGGCGGCAATCTGTTCTGACAGCGCATCCCGCTGTGCCGCAATCCGTTCGTTGTCGGGATCGGCGGGGGTCACGCGGTTCAGACGCACGATCAGCGCCCCGTCCGGGGTGGGCAGGGCCCGCACCTGTGATGTTTCCATCGCGAACACCTCTTGCATGAAACCGGCGGGCGCGCCTTCGACAAAACTGCCCCGCGTCAGGTTCTGCTTTTCGACCGGGTCGAGGCCAAGGCTGTCGAGCCGGGTCATTGGCATGACCTGCGTTGCCAGTTCTTCGGCGCGGGCGATGATTGCCAGCCGTTCGGCGGCCGCACGCCATGCAGCGTCCAGACGGTCACTGACCTCGGCCATCGGTTGCAGGGCAGGGGGTGTCACGCTGTCCAGACGAACGGCGAAAATCCCGCCGTCCTCCAGTTCTTCGAGGGTGGTGAATGCACCTTCCTCGACAGCCGCCGCAGCATTGCGAAAACTGTCGTAGGCAGCAGGGCCATCGGTCGTGTCGGGGGTGACGCTAATGCTGCCCAACTCCAGTTCGGTCCGGTCGGCCAGATCCTCGAGCGTGGCACCGCCCGCGATCAGGTCATTGATCTGCTCTGCGCTCTGGTTGATGACGCGGCGGGCCTGCGCTGTCGCAAGTTCCTGTTCCAGATCGGGTGCGGCGTCCTCAAAGGGGATGTTTTCCGCGGCAAGGATCGCGTTCACGCGGAACAGCGCCGGTCCCAGCGATGTCTCGATCGGGCCCACGACATCATCCGGTGCCGCGGCAAAGACGGCATCGCCAGCGGCCCCCAGATCGTCGCGGCTCACATCGCCAAGGTCGACATCCGACAACGACAGACCGCGCTGAGTGACCAGCGCGTCGAAATCGGTCTCGTTCGCTGCGATCTGCTGCTGTGCGGCGTCTGCGGCCGCGGCGTCGGGAAACACAAGCCGTTCGACAAGGCGGCGTTCGGGTTGCTGGAACTGGCTGATCCGGTCCTCATATAGGTTGCGCACCTGATCCTCGGGGATCGTGACGTCATCGGCCAGCATGGCCGGGGTCAGCATCACATAGGTGATTTCGCGCGCCTCGGGGGCGGTGAACATGTCCGGGTTTTCATCGTAAAAGGTCTGCAGATCGGCCTCGGTCGGGCCAGGCACCGGGGTGTCCAGATCATCGACGGTCACAGGCGCAAAGACGATATCGCGGGTTTCGCCCAGATAGGTCAGCAGCGTATCCACATAGACGGGCGGCATTTCCACGCCGCTGATCACGGCACCCTGCAACAGCGTGCGGGCGACATCGGCGCGCAGGGACGCCTCGAATTCGGCCTCGGTCATGCCGGCATTGGCCAGGGCACGGCGGTACGTTTCGCGGTCGAAATTGCCGGACAGGGACTGAAATGCCTGCGTTGACAGGACCTCGTCGCGGACGCGGTCATCACCGATGGACAACCCCAGCCGGGCGGTTTCGTTGTCCAGCGTCGCGATCGTCACCACCTGGTTCAGCACCTGCCGGTCCAGACCGCTGGCCTGCGCCTGCTGGAACGTGACACGGTTGCCGACCTGCGCCTCGAGACTGCGCAACTGGTTGTTCAACGCGCTCTGGTAGCTGGACACCGAAATTTCGGTGTCACCCGCCATGCCCAGACGCTGGATCGACCCTGTGAAGCCGCCGGTGCCAAAGCCCAGCAAGCCCACGAACAGCAGGATCAGGATCACCCAGACGCCGAATCGTGATTTCTTCTGCTTAGCCATGTGATGCGGTCCCCTGATACGTGGTCCGCGCTTCAATATGGGGGCCGGGCGGGTCGTGCAAGCCTCAGGGCGCGATCAGGGCCAGACGGTCGAACAATTCCGCGATGGCGGGGCGGTCGACATTGGCAAATGCGATCCGTATTTCCGATGCACCCAAGGGGTCGGACGCAGGCCGGAACATGGTCCCGGGCAGACACAGGATGCCTGCGTTTTTCACCAGCCACGGCGCGAGAACGGCGGACGACATGTCGAACGGGTGACGCAGGTAGGCGAAATAGGCCCCGCATCCGCGCAACTGCCAGCCCTTCTCGGCCAATTTCGGAAAATGGTCCATGATGGCCGCGCGCCGGTCGAGGATCTCTTGCCGTTCGCCGGCCAGCCAGGGACCCAGATTGCGCATCCCCCAGAGCGCGGCGCGTTGGCCCAGCTGGTTGGGGCAGATCGTGACGGTGTCGAGAAACTTTTCCACCTCCGCGAGGCGGGCAGGGGACGCGGCGATGGCGCCAACCCGGTGGCCGGTCAGCCGGTAAGCTTTGGAGAACGAATAGAGCTGGATCAGCGTATCGTCCCAATCGCCCGCAAAGAGGTCATGTGGCGCCCCGTCGCGGGCATCGAAATCGCGGTAGGTTTCATCGAGGATCAGCGCGATGCCGCGGCTGCGGCAAAGATCGCGAAAATCGGTCAGCGTCTGCGCTGGATATTCGACGCCGCCGGGATTGTTGGGACTGACCAGCGCGATCGCGCGCGTCCGTCCGGTAACCAGCTTTGCGGCCTCCGCAGCCTGCGGAAGCAGATCAGGCCCAGTCTGCAGCGGAACCGTCCTGACACCGGACATGTCCAGCCACATGGCGTGATTGAAATAATAGGGCACCGGCAGGATGACCTCGTCGTCCTCGCCGCACAGGGTCGAAATCGCGGCCGCGAATGCCTGATTGCAACCCGATGTGATGGCGACCTGGTCGGCGCGGATCCGGCCGCCGTAGGCACCGGACCACTGGGCTGCCACCTCGGCCCGCAGGTCGGGCAAACCCAGTACGGGCCCATAAAGGTGTGCGCCTGCGTCCTCCATTACGATCCTGGCCATTTCCGCACGCATCCGCTCGGGCGGTGCGTCCAGTGGGGCGGCTTGGCTCACGTTCAGCAATGCGCGGCCTTCGGGATGGGTTACACCATCCAACCAGCGGCGCGCCTCCATCACCGGTGGCGGAAAAGTCAGTGATGTGCGTGATCGTGACATGAGACTTCCCCAAACAGAGCGGCTGCGCCGCATGCGATTTTTGCCTTTGGCCTTCGGCCATGGCGGTATCTTGAGTCTTTTTTGGCAAGATGATGCGGTTTGGTATCATCTTGCCCCAAATACTCCCGCCGGAGGCTCCTGCGATCTCAATCCTTGCCGCGGTAGGGTTCGACGTATTGCAGGGCCATGTCCCAGGGGAAGAAAATCCAGGTGTCCTGACTGACTTCGGTGATGAAGGTATCGACCTGCGGGCGACCCTTTGGTTTGGCATAGACCGTTGCGAAATGTGCCTTGGGATACATTTCGCGGACCACCTCGAGCGTGCGGCCGCTGTCGACGAGGTCGTCGACGATCAGGATGCCGGTCCCGTCGCCCATCATTTCGGCGTCCGGCATCTTGAGAACCTTGGTTTCGGATTGTTCCTGATGGTCATATGATTTGACCGAAATCGTGTCCACCGTGCGGATGTCGAGCTCTCTTGCGACGATCATCGCAGGGGCCATACCACCACGGGTGATTGCCACGATGGCGCGCCAGCCGCCGCCCTTTTCGCCGGCCTCGCCCTCTGGTCCCAGACCATCGAGCCGCCATGCCAGCGCACGGCTGTCACGGTGGATCTGGTCCCAACTGATGTGAAAGCCTTTTTCGTGGGGCAGGCGGTCCGGCATGGGGTGTCCTTTCAGGGTGGTCAGGTCAGGGCAATCTTGAGGCCAAGCAGGGCCAGGAAGCCGCCAATGGCCCGGTCGATCCAGGTCTTGGCGCGGGCATAGGCCGCGCGCGGGCGCGGGAGTGAGAAAAGGCGGGCCACAAGGATGTACCACAGCGTTTCATTGGCGAACACGGCGGCGAGTATTGCCAGTTTCCAGGCCAGCGCCGTATCGGCAGGGACCAATCCGACAAAGACCGCGCCAAAGAAAACGGCTGGTTTGGGATTGGAGGCAAAGGTCAGAAAGCCAAACCGGATGGCAGAGGCGGCGGTCCGCGGACGTGCAGCACTGTCAGGGGCGGGCAGCGGGTCGCGGGCGTGCCGCCACATCATCACGGCAATAAAAAACAGGAATGCCGCCCCCACCAGTTTCAGCGCCAGAAAAAGCGTCGGCATCAGTTCAAAGACCAGCGCAAGGCCCGCCATCGCGGCCCCCGCCCAGAGCAGAGCGCCAAGTCCAAAGCCCAATGCCAGCGCGCAGGCCACGCGAAACCCGTCCGACGCCGCAACCCGCAGTGCAACCACAAACGAGGGTCCAGGCGAAATCGCGGCGGCCAGATGGATCAGCACGACCGAGGCAAAGGCGGCAAATGTCATTCCTTGGTGATGTCGGGCGCGTCGACCGCCTTCATGCCGACAACGTGGTAGCCTGCGTCGACGTGCAACACCTCGCCCGTGACAGCGCTGCCCAGGTCCGACAGAAGATAGAGCGCGGATTTACCCACCTCTTCCTGGGTGACGGTGCGGCGCAGGGGCGAGTTGTATTCGTTCCATTTCATGATCAGGCGGAAATCGCCGATGCCGGAGGCGGCCAGTGTCTTGATCGTGCCCGCGCTGATGGCGTTCACACGGATGTTGTCCTTGCCCAGATCCTCGGCCAGGTAGCGCACGGATGCCTCGAGTGCGGCCTTGGCGACACCCATGACATTGTAATGCGGCATGACCTTTTCCGCGCCGTAGTAGGACAGCGTCAGGCAGGACCCGCCGTCGGTCATCATCTTTTCCGCGCGCTGCACCACGGCGGTAAACGAGTAGACCGAGATGTCCATCGAGGTCAGGAAGTTCTGGCGCGAGGTGTCCACGTAGCGGCCGCGCAATTCGTTCTTGTCCGAAAACCCGATGGCGTGGACGATGAAATCCATCTTGTCCCAGTGTTCGCCAAGCTGGGTGAACATCGCGTCCACGCTGTCCATGTCGCCCACATCGCAGGGCAGCACGATGTCGGACCCCACTTGTTCTGCCAGCGGTGCGACGCGTTTTTTCAACGCCTCGCCCTGATAGGAAAACGCGAGTTCCGCGCCCGCGTCGGCCAGCGCCTTGGCGATGCCCCAGGCGATGGATTTGTCGTTGGCCAGACCCATGATGAGGCCTCGTTTTCCTGCCATCAGTGTAGAGGTCATGTGGGCACCCTTGCGCAAAATCGAAACGTCTGTTCCGTTTAGGTGATGAACGGGCGCTGGACAAGTATTGCCGCAAAGGCGAAAACGTTGTCCGCGGCCATGCGACGGGCGCGTTTTGAAGTGTGGAGCGTTGCGATGACTGACCGGGACGGTATTTTTGCGGGCGATGATCCGTTCGATCTGACCCGGCGGTGGCTGTCCGAGGCCGAAGCCACAGAGGTCAATGATCCCAACGCCATTGCATTGTCGACGGTCGATTCGACCGGCATGCCCAATGTGAGGGTTGTTCTGCTCAAGCAGATTGAGGACGACGCCTTTGTGTTCTATACCAACTATGAGGGCACCAAGGCGCAAGAGCTGGACGCCAGCGGTCGGGCGGCCTTTGTGATGCATTGGAAATCCTTGCGCCGCCAGATCCGGGTGCGTGGTCTGGTCACCCGCGAGAACGGCGCGCAGGCCGATGCGTATTACCGCAGTCGTGACCTGAACAGTCGGATCGGGGCCTGGGCGTCCGCGCAATCGCAACCCGTGGAATCCCGGCAGGCCTTGATGGACAGGGTTGCAGCGGCGACGCAGGCGCAGGGTAATGACCCTGACCGGCCCCCGTTCTGGGGCGGCTACCGATTGCGGCCGCTGGAAATTGAATTCTGGGCCGACGGCGCGTATCGCCTGCACGACCGGTTCACGTGGCGGCGGCACGACCTGACGTCGGAATGGCAGATTCAACGGCTTTTCCCTTAGGCGCGGCACGAGCATGAAACAGGAGTGTGTCTGATGGAGGTCGACAAGACCGGCGAGGAGATGACGGGCACCGTCAAATGGTTCGATCCGGGCAAGGGGTTCGGTTTCGTGGTCCGCGACGGTGGTGGACCCGATGTGCTGCTGCATTCGAACGTGCTGCGCAACTACGGGCAGGCCTCTATTTCCGAAGGCAGCGCTGTGCGTATGACAGTGGTCAGCACCCCGCGCGGGGATCAGGCCGAACGGATTTTGTCCATCACACCTCCGGCCAGCGGTAGCGGTGCGCCACTGGACGATCTGGAACATCTGACCGATGCCGAACGCGCGCAGATGCCCCTGCTGCCGGCGCGGGTCAAATGGTTCGACAAGGCCAAGGGGTTCGGTTTCGCAAACGTGTTTGGTGCGCGGGATGATATTTTCGTACATGTCGAGGTGGTGCGCCGCTGTGGCCTGGCCGAGCTGACCGCCGGAGAGGCGATCGCGATCAGGGTCATGCAGGGCGAACGCGGCCGCATGGCGGTCGAAATCAAATCTTGGGATCTGGGCGAGGACATCTGATGCGACTGACACTGACGATCGTGGCGCTGGCGCTGATGCCGGCAACCGATGCCATCGCAGCAAGCTGCGATCCTGCCGTTGTCACCGTGCTGGGTGATTTCGGTCGCGCACGGTTCGCCGTGGATGTCGCGGATGACGACGCCGAACGCGCGCAGGGGCTGATGAATGTCGCCGAACTGGGCACGATGGAAGGCATGATCTTTGTCTATGATGCGCCGCAACCGGCCAGCTTCTGGATGCGCAACACGCTGATCCCGCTCGACATGATCTTTGCGGCCGAAGATGGCACGATCAGCCATATCCATCCGCAGGCGGTACCACTGGACGAAACACCCATCTTTGGTGGGGACAACATCAAGTATGTTCTGGAAATCAACGGTGGGCTTGCACAGCGATTGGGGATCGATGCGGGCGACGTGTTGCAGCATCCAGCGATCGGCCCGGATCCCGTGGCACCGTGCGATCCGTAAATTCGGGCTTTTCAATCGTCGTGGCCTCCCTTATGGGTGGCGACGGTTCGGGGCGTAGCGCAGCCTGGTAGCGCATCTGTTTTGGGAACAGAGGGTCGTAGGTTCGAATCCTATCGCCCCGACCAACATCCACACATCATGAACAGGACCGCGACACCCGGTCGCGATTCGTCCCCTGTGGGGCATGACACATCATCTTGTGTGTGACCCATTTGCACGGACACCTTGTTGTATCCAAGTTGCGCGATTCTTGGGCGTCAAAAGTAAACATTGCGTTAACCACTGACCCTAAGTCACCGTAAACCCTGACGGAGTTCTGACCCGTTCGGTGGATGAAATTGTGGACAAGCTGCGCATGAATCGGTGGGCTGTTTTTCGCCCTCGGCTTTGCCTTTTGGTCAATCAGGAAAAAGCTGATTTTGTGTAAATAAATCCGTTGACCCTCTCCCCCCATGTACGTCAGGTTGTGCGAGCTGGCACCAATCGCACTAGATGTAGTGTCCGGTTGGTGCAGTTTAAGCGGTAAGCGTTGAGCGTGAGAGCTGGGTGAAAACCTGGCCAAGTCCGTTTTGACGCATCGGCTGAACGGGCCTGCAGGCGCGGGCGCACGCAAATTGAGACAGGGCCGCAGCGCGGCAGGGCACAAAGGGATCGACCATGAAAATTGAACGCAACTTTACGACCCAAGGACAGGACGCCTACGCGGATATCGCCTTCAAGAGCGCCACGTCCGAGATCCGCAATCCGGACGGCACCGTGGTTTTCAAACTCGAAGGCTGTGAAATCCCCAAGGCATGGTCACAGGTTGCGTCCGATGTCATCGCCCAGAAATATTTCCGCAAGGCAGGCGTCCCGTCGGCCGTGAAAAAGGTCAAGGAAAAGGGCGTGCCCGCATTCCTGTGGCGTTCCGTTCCCGCTGACGACGCCACGTTCGGCGGCGAAACCAGTGCCAAGCAGGTGTTTGACCGTCTGGCGGGTGCCTGGACCTATTGGGGCTGGAAAGGTGGCTATTTCACCACCGAAGAAGACGCGCGCGCCTATTTCGACGAAATGCGCCACATGCTGGCGACCCAGCGCGCAGCACCCAACAGCCCGCAGTGGTTCAACACGGGCCTGCACTGGGCCTACGGCATCGATGGCCCGGCACAGGGGCACTACTATGTCGATTTCGAAACCAAGGAACTGACGAAATCCGCCTCCAGCTACGAACACCCCCAGCCGCACGCCTGTTTCATTCAGTCCGTCGGTGACGATCTGGTCAATGAGGGCGGCATCATGGACCTGTGGGTCCGCGAGGCGCGACTGTTCAAATACGGCTCTGGCACCGGCACCAACTTCTCGTCCCTGCGTGGCGAGGGTGAGGCGCTATCGGGTGGTGGCAAATCCTCCGGCCTGATGGGGTTCCTGAAAATCGGTGACCGCGCAGCGGGTGCCATCAAATCGGGCGGCACGACACGCCGCGCGGCCAAGATGGTGATCGTCGACGCCGACCACCCCGATATCGAGGAATTCATCAACTGGAAGGTGCTGGAAGAGCAGAAGGTCGCCAGCATCGTCGCCGGGTCCAAGATGCACGAAGAAAAGCTGAACGCGATCTTTGCCGCGATCAAGGCGTGGGACGGCACCGCCGAGGACGCCTATGACCCCAAGGTGAACCCTGCTCTGCAAGCTGCTGTTAAAGCAGCAAAAAAGGTCGCGATCCCCGAGACCTACGTCAAGCGTGTGCTGGACTATGCCAAGCAGGGTCACACCAGCATCGAATTTCCAACCTATGACACCGACTGGGATTCCGAAGCTTATTCCAGCGTCTCCGGCCAGAACTCGAACAACTCCATTCGCGTGACCGACGCCTTCCTCAAGGCGGTCGAGAACGACGACGACTGGAAACTGATCAACCGCCGCAACGGCGAGGTCGCCAAGATCATCAAGGCGCGTGATCTGTGGGAACAGGTCGGCCACGCCGCATGGGCCTGCGCCGATCCCGGCATCCAGTACCACGACACCGTCAACGCCTGGCACACCTGCCCGGAGGATGGCGCGATCCGCGGCTCCAACCCGTGCTCGGAATACATGTTCCTAGACGACACCGCCTGTAACCTGGCGTCCATGAACCTGCTGACGTTCTACGAAAACGGCGAATTCCAGGCAGACGACTATATCCACGCCACGCGTCTGTGGACCGTCACGCTGGAAATCAGCGTGTTGATGGCGCAGTTCCCGTCCAAGGAAATTGCGCAGCGGTCCTATGATTTCCGCACGCTGGGTCTGGGCTATGCCAACATCGGCGGTCTGCTGATGAACATGGGTCTGGGTTATGACAGCGACGAAGGCCGCGCGATGGCCGGTGCGCTGACCGCGATCCTGACCGGCGTGTCCTATGCCACCTCTGCCGAAATGGCCGGAGAGCTGGGTGCATTCCCCGGTTACGCCAAGAACGAACAGCACATGCTGCGCGTCATTCGCAACCACCGCAACGCGGCCAAAGGCAAACTGGTCGGCTACGAAGGGCTCGAGATCAAGCCTGTCCCGCTGGACCGCAAGTCCTGCCCCGACGCCCGCCTGCCAAAGCTGGCCGTCGAGGCCTGGGACACGGCGCTGGAGCTGGGTGAAAAGCATGGCTACCGCAACGCGCAGGTCAGCGTGATCGCGCCCACCGGCACCATCGGTCTGGTGATGGATTGCGACACCACGGGGATCGAGCCGGACTTTGCGCTGGTGAAATTCAAGAAACTGGCCGGCGGCGGCTATTTCAAGATCATCAACCAGTCGGTGCCTGCCGCGCTGGAAAAGCTGGGCTACCGCACCAGCCAGATCGAGGAAATCATCGCCTATGCCGTGGGTCACGGATCCATCGGTCAGGCACCGGGGATCAACCACACGTCACTGGTGGGACATGGTTTCGGTCAGGCCGAGATCGACAAGATCGAAGGCGCGCTGAAGGCCGCGTTCGACATCCGGTTCGTGTTCAACCAGTGGACGCTGGGCGAGGATTTCTGCACTGGCACGCTGGGCATCCCGGCGGACAAGCTGAACGACCCGACCTTTGATCTGCTGCGCCACCTTGGGTTCACCAAGGCAGACATCGAGGCGGCCAACGCCCACGTCTGCGGGACCATGACGCTGGAAGGTGCGCCCCACCTGAAAGAAGAGCACTACAGCGTGTTCGACTGCGCCAACCCCTGCGGCAAGATTGGCAAGCGGTATCTGTCGGTCGACAGCCATATCCACATGATGGCCGCCGCACAGTCGTTCATTTCTGGCGCGATTTCCAAGACGATCAACATGCCCAACGACGCCACCATCGTGGACTGTCAAAAGGCCTACGAGTTGTCGTGGTCGCTGGGGATCAAGGCCAACGCGCTGTACCGTGACGGATCGAAACTGAGCCAACCGCTCGCCGCATCGCTGGTCGAGGACGACGACGAGGCCGCCGAGATCCTGGAAACCGGCACGCAGCACGAAAAGGCTGCGGTGCTGGCCGAAAAGATCGTCGAAAAGATCATCGTCAAGGAGATCATCAAGTCGCACCGCGAAAAGATGCCCGAGCGCCGCAAGGGCTACACCCAAAAGGCGATTGTCGGCGGTCACAAGGTCTATCTGCGCACCGGCGAATACGAGGACGGCAAGCTGGGCGAGATCTTTATCGACATGCACAAGGAAGGTGCCGGTTTCCGCGCGATGATGAACAATTTTGCCATCGCCGTGTCCGTGGGCCTGCAATACGGCGTGCCGCTGGAGGAATTCGTGGACGCCTTTACGTTCACGAAATTCGAACCCGCCGGCATGGTGCAGGGCAACGACAGCATCAAGAATGCGACCTCGATCCTGGATTACATCTTCCGCGAATTGGCGGTCAGCTACCTCGACCGGACCGATCTGGCGCATGTCAAACCAGAGGGTGCGGCATTCGACGACATCGGCCGCGGTGTCGAGGAAGGTGTGACCAACGTGCAGACGCCGACCGAGTCCGCTGCCAGCCGCAGCCTGGAGGTGCTCAAGCAGATCAGCTCGACCGGATACCTGCGCAAGCGGATGCCGCAGGAACTGGTGGTGCTCCAGGGCGGTCAGTCCGCAATGGATGAAACCGTCGCCGCACTGCAAACGCTGGTGCCCGAGATGACGGCCAAGGTCGCATCCGCGATGGGACAGGCCAGTAGCAGCGCCGCTGTCGCCACGGGGATTTCGGCCCGCGACAAGGCCAAGATGCAGGGCTACGAGGGTGACCCCTGCGGCGAATGCGGCAACTACACGTTGGTGCGCAACGGCACCTGCATGAAGTGCAACACCTGCGGCGGGACATCCGGCTGTAGCTAAAGTTTAGGGAGCCCCGATGGTGCGGCGGGCATAGTTCTTCCCAGCCACGGGCAAAAAACGGGCAAATCGGCCAGAAATGGTCGGTTTGTCCAGCAGACCGAGCGGTTCTGCATGACGCGTTAAGGGATTGGCACGCGTTTTACGATTGGTGTGCCACGAGAGCGATGACGGAGTTTGAATCCGGAGTGAGTGCGCTTGCTTACGGCGCGGATCGGGCCACAGGCAAAAAACTTCGAGCGGTAAAACTACGAGCCCGATAAGCGAAACTAACGGGGCCCCCAAGGGGGCCCCTTTTTTACAAAAAGCCAACCGATCTGGGGACGGTAGGCGGCCCCGGCATCAAGGCAGATCGCCCGGTAGCCGTCGATCCCGTCAATCTGAGTCAACTCCGCTGGGTCTCCGAAAGGGACGTGCGGATAGCTGGCGTGTGTCCATGCACGACCACCGTGGGTCCTTTTGTCGGCCTTCCCTCGGCATCAATATCCCAGCCGCCGTCCCATGTGGTGAATTCGTGTCGGATGGTGGCCCAGTGCGTGTCATCCATCTGGCCTCCGCGACCAAGGAAGGTTTTCCGGTCTTGCTCTGTATCGAGGCCGGCATGGGCGAAGATCAAGCTGTCCAGACGCAGGTGCGATGGTGCAACATCAATCGACAGAAAACAATCAGCCGGGAATGCTGCGCGCAGCTCGGCCAGTGCCTCTGCCCATGGCCGGTCAGGCCAGGCGGGGTCGAACTATGCCATGACCGTCTTGCCGCCGTTGATCAGCCAAAGGTCCGGATCATGGCCGTCCAGCACCTGCACCAGCAGTAGCTCGTGATTGCCTGGCAACAGAACGACTTCGTCAGCTTGGTTGAGGGTCGTCGCCTGCATCGCCAGATGAACTGCGCCGATACTGTCCGGGCCACGATCAATCAGATCGCCAAGGAACACGATCATGCGCCGCTGTCAGGCTTACGTGACATGTCAGCAAATTCCGACAGGATCGCCGCCAGCACTGCCGTCTGGCCATGCACATCACCGATGGCGAAGATCTCGACACCCGGATCGACGGCCCCTGGTAGCAGGCGGCTGGGAAGAGAGGCTGTCGTGATGTCCA
>NZ_FOEJ01000019.1 GCF_900110705.1 Loktanella sp. DSM 29012
GCGCTGGACGTGACCAAGGTCATCACCCAGACCGCCACCGCCGTCGGCGACACCGTCATCTTCGAGATCACCGCAACGAACACCGGCAACGTCACTCTGTTCGATGCGGCGCTGACGGATAGCTTTACGCGGGCAGACGGAACCGTGGTGCCGAATGCGACGCCGGTTCTGGTGAGCGGCGGTGCTGCGGACGATCCGCTGGCCCCTGGTGCGAGCCGCGTCTGGCGTCTGACGCATGTGCTGACACAGGCGGACATCGACGCAGGCGGGCTGTCGAACAGCGCGACGGTTGCGACGGTGACGCCTGCGGGCGATCCGGTCAGCGACGTGTCTGACGACGGCAATGATGCGGACGGGAACACGATTGACGATCCGACGGAGCTGCCGATCGCTGGCACCACGGGTCTGGACCTGGTCAAGCGGTTGACGACGGCGGGTGCGGCTGTGGGCGACACGGTGGTCTTTACCCTGACGGCCGAGAACACGGGCACGCTGAGCCTGCGTAACGTCACGCTGTCGGATACGTTCACGCGGGCCGATGGCACGGTGATCCCCGGCACGCCGGTGCTGGCCGATCCGACGCTTGCAAATGCGCCGCTGCTGCCTGGCGGGACGCGGGTCTGGACGCTGAGCCATGTGCTGGAGCAAGCGGATGTGGACGCGGGCGGCCTGCGCAACACGGCGACGGTTGCGGCCACCAGCCCTGCGGGTGATCCGGTCAGCGATGTGTCCGACGACGGCAACGACGGCGACGGCAACGTGCTGAACGATCCCACAGAGCTGGCCATCGCGCCGGACCCGCAACTTGAGGTCACCAAGGTGGTCCGCCAAAGCGGGTCTGCGGTGGGCGAGACGGTGATCTTTGAGATCACGGCGGCCAACCTCGGCAATGTGACTCTGCGCGGCTTTGGGCTTGTGGATACGCTGACAGACCTTGCGGGCAACCCGCGCACGGCCCCCGA
Source organism: Loktanella sp. DSM 29012 (assembly GCF_900110705.1). Taxonomy (GTDB): domain Bacteria; phylum Pseudomonadota; class Alphaproteobacteria; order Rhodobacterales; family Rhodobacteraceae; genus Loktanella; species Loktanella gaetbuli. Next base: position 963 of record NZ_FOEJ01000019.1, read on the forward strand.
TCCAATGCTGGAATCCGGTGCCTCTGCGACGGTGCTGGGCGTGGGCGGCACCAATGTCTACACGGTCAGCTACGTGCTGACGCAGACCGATATTGATGCGGGCGGGATCAGCAACAGCGTCGCGGCTAGTGCGACGGCCCCTGACGGCACCCCGGTCACGGATCTGTCCGACGACGGCAACGACGGCGACGGCAACGACCAGAACGACCCGACCGAGATGCGGATTGACACGGCCCCCGCATTGTCCGCGGACAAGGTCATCGTCGCAGGTCCGGTTGCGGTGGGCGAGACAGTGATCTTTGACATCCGGGTGACGAACACGGGCAATGTGACCCTGCGCGACGCGCAGATCGCCAGCGATACGCTGACCCGTGCGGATGGCACGGTGCTGGCCCTGACCACGGGTCCGGTGCTGCGATCCAGCGATCAGGGATCGCCTGCGGGCACGCTGCTGGTGGGGGAAACCGCCGTGTGGCGCGCGAGCTATGTGCTAACGCAGGCCGATATCGACGCAGGCGGGATCAGCAATATCGCGGTTGCGACGGCGGTGCCGTTCGTGGGCGCGCCGGTCAGCGCACAGACGCGCGACGCGGACGCGGGCGACGGCAATCCGGCCGATGATCCGACCGTGCTGGTGTTGCCACAGCTGCCCGCGCTGTCGGTGGACAAGGTGCTGGCGGACGGCGGTCCGGTGTTCGCAGCCGTTGATGATCCGCTGACGTTCCGGTTTGACGTGGTGAACACGGGCAACGTGACGCTGACCGATCCGGTCACGATCAACGACCCGCTGCTGGCGGCGGCGGGCGATGCGATCACCTGTGAGGCGGGACCTCTGGCCCCCGGCGGCGCGCTGTCCTGTACCGGTATCTATCAGGTGACGCAGGCCGACATCGACGCAGGCGGCGTGACGAACACTGCCACCGCACAAAGCGGTGCGACGGCCAGTGCGCCCGATAGCGTAACGGTGCCCGCGCAGCAGACCCCTGCGCTGGACACGGTCAAGAACGCGGTGTCGATCACCTTTGAGGGCGTGACCTATCCCGGGATCGACCCGGTCTATTTCCGCAACGGCGCGGTGGTGAACTACACGTTCCTGGTGACGAACACCGGCAATACGACGATCACCGATACGATCGATGTGGACGACAACCTTGTGTCCAACGTCAGTTGTCCGATCCTGCCAAACGGTTTGGCCCCCGGCGCTGACGTGACCTGTACCGCGTCGTATACGGTGACCCTAAGCGACGTGGATCTGGGCGCGATCACCAACGTGGCGACCGCGACCGCGGGCGGGCTGCGCGGCGCGACCGACAGCGTGACGGTGCCGCAGGGCGGCGTGCCATCGCTGGGGATTACAAAGTCGCTGTTTGCGGTGACGAACCCCGACAACAGCGCGGATACGAACCTGCTGATCGACGAGGTAGGCGACACGCTGACCTACCGGTTCCTGGTCGAGAACACGGGCACGGTGTCGTTCGTGCGCGATGTCGTTGTGAACGACGTGCGACTGGACGGTCCGCTGGTTTGTTTTGCGGCAGGTCAGGACGACTTTGCCCCCGGTGAGTTTGTGGAATGCTTTGACACCTATGTGGTGACGCAGGACGATCTGGACGCAGGCGCGATCCCGAACGAGGCTGTGGCGACCACGCAGTACAATGCCCAAGGAACGACGTCCTTTGTGACGTCAGACCCGTCGGCGATTGTCTCGCCCGTGGATGCGGTCTCGGCGATCACGCTGGCCAAGAGCGTGGCCACGCTGCCGGTCGCGGCGGTGGACCAAGAGCTGACCTATACGCTGACGATTACCAACACCGGCAACCAGCGGCTACGATCTGTCAGCGGCACCGATCCGCTGCTGCCAGACTTGGTCTGTTCGCAGGCCGTGCTGGAACCGCAGGCGCAGCTGGTCTGTTCGGACACCTATACCGTCACGCAGGCGGATGTGGATCGCGGCACGCTGAGCAACACCGCCGATGTCTCGGCGCTGTCGCCGCAGGGGGCCGCACGCAGGGCGACCGATACACTCGTTACGCAGATGCCAGCGGTCGCCAACGACCTGCAGCTGGAAAAGCGCGCCACGGTTGCGACCTTTGGCGCGGTGGGCAGCACCATCGGGTTTGACCTGATCGTGACCAACAACGGCAATGTAACGCTGACCGATCTGGAGCTGACCGACCCGCTGATCGACCCGGACTACGTCTGCCGTGTCGCCAGCCTGGCACCGGGTGCGACTGACGCCAGCTGTGCGATCTCGCGGCTGGTGACCCAGGCGGACGTCGACGCGGGCACGATTGAGAACACGGCCTTCGTGACGGGTCTGGATGCGCGCGGCGGTGCCGTGGACACCAGCGACGACGTCAGCGTGCCAAGTGGCCCGCGCAGCGCGACACTGGACACGACCAAAACGCTGACCCGGACGACCACGACTGTGGGCGAGACGGTGACCTTCCGCATCAGCTTGCGCAACAGCGGTGACGTCACGCTGCGTGATCTGGCGCTGGACGATACATTTACGCGGGCGGATGGCACGGTGATCGACGACGACACCCCCGTGCTGGTGAACCCCGCCGAGGCGGGCCTGCCGCTGGGACCGGGCGAGACCCGTGTCTGGACGCTGGACCACGTGCTGACGCAGGCAGATGTTGACGCGGGCGGGTTGCGCAACACGGTGCTGGGCCAGGCGATCGACCGCGCGGGCGCTCCGGTTGTTGACGTCTCCGACGACGGCAACGACACGGACGGGAACACGGTTGACGATCCGACGGAGCTGTTGATTGCGCCTGTTCCGGCGCTGGAGCTTGAGAAGGTTCTGACGCAGGGCGGTACGGCTGTGGACGACACGCTGGTGTTTACGCTGACGGCGGTCAACCTTGGCAATGTCACGCTGAGCGATCCTGTTCTGACGGATACGTTCACGCGGCTTGACGGCACGGCGATCACGGGTGTCGTCCCTGTGCTGGCCGATCCGGCCGTTGCGGGCACACCGCTGGCCCCGGGCGACACCCGCGT
>NZ_FOEJ01000003.1 GCF_900110705.1 Loktanella sp. DSM 29012
GGCCTGACACCGCGCGAATATGCTAACCGGTCAAACGAAGACCAAAACCTGAACAGAGCTAACTCATAAATGAGGACTCTCTGGGGAGCAGGTCATTACTTAGACGAAGGTGCATATGGCGTAATATTCGCCGACAAAGCTGTGGGCAGGATAATCAAAATATTCAAGCGACGGTTGAATGAAGCTCACGTTCACTCAGTTTTTAGAGCCGAAATCGACGCCTATGACCTTGCAGCTTCATCAACGGAGATTTCAAACCTCATTCCGGGCAACTTTCAAATCGTAAATCCGAGAAATATTTTGGATAACCACGGAGTGAACGTAACGGACAAGTTTTTCCCTGACCTCGCCTTTCAGACTGATCTCGTGGAAGGATATTTCCACAAGATCGGCATTATCGACAGCGCTGAAGCATCACGTGTTCGCCAACTGTTTAGGAAAGCTGGAATTTATCATACGTCTGACATGTCAGTTATTGTCGGAACGGAAGGCTGTATTCGGAAAGCGATCGACTTTGCAACGGTAGAATGTGAGTTGACGCATGATGAATAGGATGGGCCCAGACGCCAAAGGCCCGCGCTACAGGAAATTGGAATCAATTCAGGAATTTTCTTTTTCGGACGCGGCTGGAGGACACTCAATGAAAATAGGGTATGCTTGTCGTCCGCTTCCTCCGCATCGCGGTCATTCATCCGGAGTGCAGCGAACGACTGTTTTCCGCCGTTCTTGTTGTCCAGAGGGGTGAGTGCCAAGGCCACCTGAATGTCCGGTTCATCGAGGTGGGCGGGGTGCCGTCGCGCACGCAGCGAATGACCGCTTTCCGCCCTTCCTCTCGGGGCTTGCCCGGACCCAGCGGTGACTGAGCGGGTGCAGCGAACGGCAGAAAGGTCCGCATAACCGTCGAAAAATGCTGCGCGAAGCACGAACGACCGCTTTGGTGGGTAATCCTCCCCAAAACTAAGGGGATGCGGACGTAGAATTTTCTCAGCAAGATACCTGAGGAGAATCTGATGAAGATGACGAGATTTAGCGAACCCCAGATCCTTGCGATCCTGCGTCAGGCGGAAGGCGGCGTGCCGGTGGCTGAGCTTTGCCGAGAGCACGGCATGAGCACGGCGTCCTTATAAATGGCGGGCGAAGTATGGCGGCATGGGTGCGTCCATGATCAGCCAGATGAAGAGCCTGGAGGACGAGAACCGCCGTCTGAAGCGCATGTTTGCGGATCTGAGCATGCAGGCCGACTTGCTGAAGGAAGCCCTTGGAAAAAAGTGACAGGGCCATCTCAGCGACGCGAGATGGCCGCGAAGGCAGTAAAGCATCGAGGGGTCAGCGTCGCACTCGCGTGCCGGGCGTTTGGCGTGAGCGAGACGTGCTATCGCTACAGCCCTTTGCTCAGTGACGAGAACGAGCTGATCGCCGATCTACTGGTCGGCCTGACTGACGCCCGCAAGACATGGGGATTTGGGCTGTGTTTCCTGCATCTGCGCAATGTCAAAGGGCATCCCTGGAACCACAAACGCGTCTACCGGATCTACTGCGCCTTGGAGCTGAACCTGCGGATCAAGCCGCGCAAGCGCCTGAAGCGGGAAGTGCCGGACGCTCTGGCCGTGCCCGAAAGGCCGAACGTGACATGGTCGATGGATTTTATGGCAGATCGGCTCGAGGACGGTCGGGCCTTCCGGCTGCTGAACGTGCTGGATGACTTCAACCGCGAAGGTCTGGGGATCGAGGTGGATTTTTCCCTGCCGGCCGAGCGGGTCATCCGCAGCCTGAACAATATCATCGCGTGGCGGGGCAAGCCAAAGACCATCCGCGTGGACAACGGCCCGGAATACATCAGTCATGCGCTGCTGGAATGGGCCGAAGAGCAAGGCATCAACTTGGCCCACATCCAGCCGGGTCAGCCACAACAGAACGCCTACATCGAGCGCTACAACCGCACCGTCCGGCACGAATGGCTGGACCAATACATCATCAACAGCATCGAGGAGGCCCAGCATTTTGCCACCCAGTGGCTCATTCGATCATTCTCTTGAACCAGTGGCGTTCATGATCTCATCTTGAACAACAACGACCGCCCGAACATGGGCATCGGCGGCATCACGCCTGCAATGAAACTGAAAATGGCTGCGTAAGTTCTACGACCAAGTCCCGTTAAAAACGGGAGGATTACCAAGCCATACGTCGGATGATGTTCAAAAGTCCCATGTGTATCACTCCAATGTCCCCCGCTGCGCATGCCGCTGGGGGAAGGGTCACATGGGTCAATTCTCAATGGAAATTATGCCGCTACCCGGGTCACTTCTGGGGGGAAATCAACACATTCTGATCAGCCCCGATTTGAAAACGGCCCACTGTCGATAGGGAATCGCTTTGGTTCAGGATCAGGGCTAGATTTAAGCGCTAGCAGAACTTGCTCGACAATTTCGGGTAGATCGCTGCCTGCATCCAGCGTAATGCCTTGCTCGTCATTGTACAGCGGCTCCAGCGCGCGCGCTTGACTGACGGACAGTGACGCTGGCATGAAATGCCTTAGTCTGTTAGCTATACGTTCATGAGCCACTGCCGGAGACAACGCCAAATGAACATAGAAGACTGGCCCGGTCTGTGCGAGACGTTCGCGGTAGATGCGCCGTAAAGCCGAACATCCGGCGATGACCATGTGGCCCTCGTTGACCAGCTGGTCCATCGCATCTCTGATTCGATCAAGCCAGGGAGCGCGCATCTCATCCGTCAACGGCTGCCCCGCTGACATCGCGGCAATATTTCCCGGGGGGTGCAAGTCGTCGCCTTCAAGGTAGAGCGCTCCCAACGTATGCGCGAGTGCCTGACCCACCGTTGATTTGCCGCACCCGCTGACCCCCATGATGACGATCCGGTGCAGATCATTGGCTCTCCCCGTCATGTCATTATCCAGATCGGCCACATGATGATCTGCGGAAAGGCGGCGACGAGGACCAGAACGACGAGGTTGATCGCGTAGAATGGCATCGTTGCCACCACCAGACGTTCCGTCGGAACCTTCGAGACATGGGCCGTCGCAAAGAGGCAGGTACCCACAGGCGGCGAGGCGAGACCTACCGCCAGGCACGTCACCATGAAGATTAGAAAATGCATCGAGTCAATGCCCGCGCTAATCGCCGCAGGCATCAGGACAGGGATAAGCATCAGGGCCGCCGCGACGATATCCATCAACATGCCTACGATCAGGAACACCAGACCCATCAGCAGGAGGGTGAGGAAGGGTGAACCGGTAAAGCCCGCCAGAACACCGGACGCCTTTTGCGGCAGCATATCCACCGTGAAGATGAACGTGGCGGCGGATGCGACCATCAGGATCAGCAACACGGTTCCGGCCAGCTGTCCCGCGCGGATCGCTAAGACGAAGAGGTCATGCCATCCGATCTCTCGGTGCACCAGCCCTGCGACCAGCAGGGTGTAAATCACAGCCAATCCGGCGGCTTCCGTCGGAGTAACGATGCCCGAGAACATGCCTGTCAGGATGATGATAGGTGCGCCCACCGACGGTAGCGCACGCAAGAATGCGCGGGTGGACTTTGCCCGGTCAAAGCCGGTGATGACGCCATATCCGTGCCTGCGCGAAACGATGTAATTGTACATCGCCAGAGCGACGGCCAGCAGAAGGCCTGGTCCAAGTCCACCTGCGAGGGCCGAACCGACCGAAAGGCCGGATGCCGAGGCCGCGACGATAATCAGGATGGATGGTGGCACGAGCGTTGCAAGTGTGGCGGTGATCAGCGTCAGGGCCGCTGAATAAGGAAGTGGATACCCGCGAGATGTCATGGACCGGATCGTGATTGGCCCGAGACTTGCGATATCTGCTACGGACGATCCGGAGATCCCACCAAAGACGAAGGACGAAACGATATTGACGTTGCCCAGACCGCCGCGGAACCTACCCACGACAGCTTCTGCCGCGTCGAAGATGCGTTCGGACAGACCACCGCGTTCCATGATCTGTCCAGCCAGGATGAACAGTGGGACGGCGATCAGAAGAAAGGAGTTGATCGAGGTGGCAAGTGACTGCGTCAGCATCGACATTGGCAAGGCATATTGATACATCGCTGCGACGGTGCCGAGACCCAGCGCCACCGACAAAGGGACGCCAAGACCGGCGAGCACGGCGAAAACGCCCAGAAGCGTGAGGCTCATTGCGCATCCCCGATCGTGGCATAATCTTCGGGGAAAAGGCCGTGGATCATGGCCCCCATCACGGCCAGACCACTGCCCAGCACGATTGGCAAAGTTGCAACCCACATCCCGATTTGCAGAATGGCGGACGTTTCACCGAACCTGATCTGTTGCCACATCAAGTCCCAGCCATGCCGCGTGACGATGATGAACAACAGGGCTGCGGCACCGGCGGCCAGCAAATTCAGCGCTCTGCGCGCCCATGCAGCGGGCAGCAGATCCGATAGGACGGTGACGCGCGGGTGCTGTCCACCGCGAAATCCGGCTGCAAGGCCCAGCCAGATCGTCCAGATGAAAAAGAAACGCGACAGCTCCTCGGTCCATGGCAAAGAATTGCCTATCAGACGAGAGACAACCTGAAGACCGATAAGGAAGACCATTCCAAGAACAGCAATCATCAGAATGCCGTCAACCAGACGCCAGAGCGCGGTGTCGATAGAGCGCATTGCAGCCTCCACAAATGCGTTGGGGGGGAGCCTGTGGCCCGGTGCGGCACCCGCACCAGGCCTCATCGGTCAGTTCTGCGCGACGAAGTCCAGACTTGTCTGCATGAAGTCCGTGCCGATCTGCTCTTCAAACTGCGGATAGATGCCGCGTGCGATCTCCTGCACCTTCTCCAGCTCGCCCGCCTCAAAGCGGTTGACCTGCATGCCGGCCTCTTCAAGCTTGGCGATGATGTCGGTTTCTTGCGCGATCTCCTGCGCGTCGTGTTCGGCAATCATCTCGTCTGCGGCGGCCTGTACGGCGTCATGGAATTCGGCGGGGATCTTGTCCCATGACTGCTTGGACAGCGCCAGCACGAAGCTATCGGCCAAGTGCTGTGTCATGTTCAACTGACCCTGCACTTCGTAGAACCGATTGTTCCACGGCACTTCAACGGGGTTTTCTTGACCGTCGATCGCCTTGAGTTGCAGTGCGGAATAGACCTCCGAGAACGCCATAGGCGTGGGGTTCGCGCCAAGCGCATCGAACAAGGATACGAATAGCGGGTTGTTCGGGGTCCGCAGGGTCAGGTCGTTGAAATCCTCTGCTTTTGTGATGACGGTGTCGCGAGCCGTCACGTTGCGGAAAGTCCGCAGAAAGAAACCCAATCCGTGGATGTCGAGCCGGTCTAGCGATGCAAGAAGCGTGTCGCCGGGCGCGCCTGACAGATAGGCCTGCAGCTGATCGTAGTCCGCAAACAAGTAGGGCAGAGAGATCGCATTCATCGCAGGTTCGAAACTGGCGTAGACAGAGCTGGCCAAGATCAAGCCGTCCAGCGCACCGGACCCAAGCTGATTGATCGCGGCGTTCTGGTCCTTGCCATACAGGATGCCGTCGGGAAACACCTGAAAGGTGACCTCTCCGCCAGTCTTTTCGGTCACAAGTTCGGCAAAGCGGCTTGCAGCCTGACCCACAGAACTGGTCGCAGGATCGGGTACGGCCAAGCGGAGTTGCGTTTCCGCATGGGCGGCGGTTGCGGTCATCAGCGACGCTACGGTTGCAATGGCTGCGGCGCTTTGCATCAGGCTGCGGCGGGTGATCGGTTGTGTCATTCGGGTCTCCTCCCAGTTTGACGTTTCAGTGAGTTGTGGACAGTCGCACCCTGTCGGGCAACGGTGTGGCGTTGCGGCGTTCCAGCTCCAGGATCAGCGCGGAATGGTCAAGGTCTGCACCGCCATGTGTGACGAGGCTTTCGAACAACGAATCCACGAGACTCAGGACAGGCAAGGTCAAACCCAAGTCGCGCGCAACCTCCAGCGCGGCCTTGGTATCCTTAACTTGATATTTGGCTGGGCCGCCGGGGGCGAAGTCTCCGGCGACCATGCGGGCACCGTGTTCTTGCATGATGCGCGATCCGGCAAAGCCGCCCAGCAGGGCGGTGCGCACGCGGGCAGGGTCAGCACCACCCGTGCGAGCCATAAGGAGGCATTCGGACACTGCAGCGATGGTAGAGGCGACTAGCATTTGATTGGCAAGCTTGCACAGCGCGCCTGCACCAGCCGGGCCGATGTGGGTGACGGTGCCCATGGCTGACAAAAGGAGTGTCGCGGCCTCCACCACGTCATCCGCGCCGCCGGCCATGATCGATAGGTGGCCGTCCCGTGCTGCCAGCGTGCCGCCCGACACCGGAGCATCGATCCAACGCAATCCCGATGCCTGCGACCTCTTTGACATCTCTAACGCCTCGGTGTGAGAGATCGAGGACATGACGATCAGCAGGGCACCATTGGACATGGCCTGCGCCGCGCCGGGCTTTTCGGTGTCACCGAAAAGGACCGCCTTGCAAACAGGGCCCGATGACAGCATGCAGATCACAGCGTCAGCCTCCGCCACGGCCTCTTGCGGCGAGGCGAGGACCCTAGCGCCATGGCCGATGGCTTGCGCCTTGGCTGGATCACGGTTCCAAAGCCGGACATCGTGACCGGCACGGGCCAGATTGGCGGCCATTGGTGCACCCATCAGTCCAGTGCCAAGGACGGCGACGACAGTCATGGCACGACCCGCAGGAAACGCCGCACTGGCTGTTCATCGCACAGGGTCAATGCATCCCGGAATGCCGCAAGATGCGGCGTTTCAAGATGAGTCTTGAAGGCCGCCTCGTCCCGGTAGACTTCGTAAAACAACACGCGGATCGGATCGACGGTGTCGTCCACGACCACGTCGAACTGCAGGCAGCCGTCCTCGGATGCGACCGAGGCTTCGGCGTCCGCCCGCGCGGCCGCCAGAAAGGCCGCGCAGTTGTCCGGTGTTACCAGGAATTCGGGGACGACAACCAGGGTCATGCGTCGGCCTTCTGACGATCTGGCGACGCAGCCCCGGCACTGGTCGGTCCCATCGTGCGAACCTGCTCCTTTCGCAGGTTCACAACGTCAAGGTCGTCCACGAATTCCACGTCCGACATTTTGACGATCTGGTCGCGCTTGATCGGGTTCTTCAGTTTGACGTGATGCGCCAGACCCATCGGTAGTGCGTCGATCGCCGTGGAATGCGCGGCAGAGATCGACTTGGCCCAGGTCGCAAAGCCGCCTTCACCGTCAAGGTATGATCCCGCCTCCAGATCGGATTTCGCCGTCGCGACCGCGTCGGCTTGAAACATCTTGGACGTGCCGGTAGGCTCTCCTCGTAGGACGGCGGACATGACGGAAACAGAAGTTTCTAGCCCGATCAGGTGGAAGGGCCGCCACATCGAACCGTACCACCCGGACTTGTCGGTCAGCAGGCCGTATTGTTCGAAACATTGCTTGGTGTATTCGTCTGGCGCCCGGAAGGTCACGAACATTCCATAGCGGATGTTGTTCACGACCTCGCGCCCGTCGGGTTCTTGGCTGGCGGCGATGTCGATCATGTTGCCACGTTCCAGTCGGCCGCCTTCGGACGCGGGTTTGAAGACCTGCGCCAGATCATGGAGCCCGGCCGGCGGGAATGCGAGGCCGTTGTCTGAACACTCCAGCCCGGTTGCATTCGCGACCGCCGCCATCTCGATCGCGGCCTTCGTCCCGTCGGTAAAGGAGTTGTACATCTTGGGATTGAAGTCGCCCTTGGCCACGAATTCATCCGACCAGCCGAAGTAGCCCCAGACTGTGTCCGGGGTCGAATAGCGATATTCTGGTTGAAAATTCATGCCTTTGCCAGCGGAGGTCAGCTCAAACCCGCAGGACCGAACCCAGTCAACCAACTCGCACATGAAGGCAGGCTGGTCGCCGTACGCCATGGAATAGATCAGCCCCTTGTCGCGCGCCATTTTGCCCAGCAGGGGCCCGCACATGACGTCCGCCTCAACGTTGACCATGACGATGTGCTTCATCCCTTCGATCGCCATCAGCGCGTGGCGCGTGCCGGCCAGCGGATGTCCCGTCGCCTCGATTACGCACTCGATGCCTTCGAAATCGCAAAGCGCCTTGGCGTCGTCAGTCACGAAGGTGCGTCCGGTGCTCATCGCATCACCAAAGGACGTGGCAGCATATTCCTCAGCCTCCCATCCCGTGCGGTTCAGCGAGGTCCGGACCTTGCCGACGTCAAGGTCGGCCACCGCAACGATATGGTAACCTTCGATCTTGCGTGCCTGCGCCAGCACCATCGAGCCGAACTTGCCGGCGCCGATTAGCCCGACGCGGATCGGGCGACCACCGGCGTTGCGCTCTGCGAGCATGGAATTAAGATTCATCGACCTGTCTCCGTCTGTAGGGCAGGGCGCATTGCCGCGTTGCCTGCATCAATCACATCGCGGAAAGGGGGCAGCGCGTCGCCGCAGCGACCGTGCTGAAACGGCGTCATGCGCCGCAGTGTCTCCCCCCACCGTGCGGACGACCTTTGCGTCCTATACAGGCAAGATCGCGAAAATAGTCGGCAAGCACAATTTAACTTTTCAGATCGATTGTGTAGCTGTGCTACATACTTTGCTCGCCCGCGACGGAGTGCCCATTCTCGGCCTGCCAGTGCGCCGCCTCTGCCCTGATCCAGTCAAAGAAGGTTCGCACACGGCTGCGCCGCATGTGGGTGTGCGGACAGACCAGCCACTGGGTCGTGACCAGCATCTCGGGCGGGGTCCGCACCGGGACGACAAGACGTCCGTCCTTCAGGTCCTGCCCCATCATCAGATCGCTTTCCAGCGCCATGCCCATCCCCAACACCGCCGCATCGACTGCCATGTGTGATCGATCGAACAAAAGCTGGCTTTTGATCCCGTCGTCCTTCAGGCCAAGGTACGCAAACCATTTTTCCCATTGGACCTGCGCCTTCACCGACCTGATCATGCGGAACCCACGAACCTGATCAGGGTCGAGAGAGAAGGGTGCCGCCAAGTGAGGTGCACAGACCGGCAGGAACCGTTCTACCGCAAGGGGTTCCACATGCAGGCCCGGCCACCGCCCGGTGCCGTGGCGGATATCCAGATCGACATGATCTCGGTTGAAATCCGTCGGCTCGTTGGTGCCGTCAAGGCGGACGTCGATATCGGGATTGGCCTGCAGAAACTGTGGCAGTCGCGACAGCAGCCATTTGGTAGACACCGTGGGCGTGGTGCGGATGGTCAGCCGCGTCGCCGTCTTGGCTCCCTGCATTTGCCGGGTCGCCGCTGTGATGGTCTCGACCTGATCGGCGATCAGCTCGAAATATCGCTCTCCATCTTCGGTCAGCTTGATCCGACGCCCGACCCGCACAATCAGCGCCGTGCCGATCTGTTCCTCCAGTAGACGGATCTGTTGGCTGACTGCCGAGGGCGTGACGCACAATTGTTCAGCTGCCGCACTGACTGAGTTCAGCGTGGCAACTTGATGAAAGACAGAAATTGCGCGAAACGGTATCAGCGTCTTTACCTTTGAATATAAAGTGTCTGCACTATCGTTATAGTTTTTCTAATAGGAGTGCGGGATTATCTAAGGTCCTCAGGAAAAAATTGAGCTTGTTGAAAGAACAGGCTTCTATGGAATGCTTGGTAAGTCCTATTTGCTGATATGGAGTGCCCCAATCGGGTGGTCCAGCATTTTCATGGCGTGGGCGTTACTTCGCTGTTGGAGGCCGGGCGATAGCGGCTCCCATCAGAACCAGCGGACCTGCAAGCAAGAAGGCCAATCCCGGCACCTCTGCGAAGAATAAAAAGCCAAGCGTCATGGCCCAAAGCACGGAAAGGTATTCGAACGGTGCCAGTGCGGAGGCGTCGGCATGGCGGAAGGACAACGTCATGAAGATATGGGCGAGCCCGCCCGCGAGGCCAGTGGCGATCAACAACATCAGGCCGACCGTACTTGGCCAAGCCCAGCCCCAAGGAAGCGTCGAAAGGCCGCAAAGGGCGCAGACGACGGCGAAGTAGAAAGCGATGGTGCCCGCGCCTTCACCAAGTAGGGTGAGACGGCGTACCTGTACCATCGCGCCAGCGGTTAGCGCGGCTGTCAGAAGACCGAGAAAGACCCCGAGGCCGCCTGCATCGGGCAGTGCGCCCGAGAAGGCTGGCAGGCAGAAGGCCGCCGCACCTGCGAGGCCGAGGGCTACCCCGACGATCCGCCGCGCGGTCATGTGCTCTTTTAGAAGTGCCCAAGCCAGAACGGCAAGCATGACCGGCGCGAGGTAGGAGAGCATCGTCGCTTCGGCAAGAGGCAACAGGCGGATCGTCGCGAAAGAGGTGAACATCGCTGCGGCACCCATAAGACAGCGCCAGATATGGCCGAATGGTCGCGCGGTGCGTAGGCCATGGGGCCAATCGCCACGCCACCACATGTACAAACCAAGTGGCAAAAGGGCGATCGCTGAGCGAAAGAATACCACCTGTCCGAGCGGGACAGCATCACCAAGCGCTTTCACGCAAACGCCCATCAGGGCAAACGCAAGGGTCGACAGAATACGCAGGGTGACCCCGAGCGCCTCGTTAGGCGAAAAGGGCAGCGCGGGCGCCTGGGGTAACGGCATACTCACGATCGCTTTGCGCGCACGACAGTGCGCGCCTCGGCAAACTGTGTCATCTGGCTCTCTCCAAAATGTCTTAACCTGCGCTGTAGCGGATATGTGGACGACCGGCATCCGCCGATCCCTCTATTTGTGCCGTGACGCGAAACACGTCGTGCAGAATATCACGTGTCAGTACGGCCTGGGGTGTCCCGCAAGCGCAAACAGACCCCTCTTGCAGGACAACGATACGGTCGCAGAACATCGCGGCGAGGTTAAGGTCGTGCAGGGCGATGACGCTGGTCAAGTCCAGGTCCCGGACCATGCGCAGGATCTCGATCTGGTGATGAATGTCGAGATGGTTGGTCGGCTCGTCGAGGAACATCACCTGCGGTACCTGCGCCAGCGCGCGCGCGATGTGGACACGCTGCCGCTCTCCTCCGGACAGGGTCTGCCACGCCTGGGCGCTGCGCGATGTCATGTCGACGCGGGCCAGCGCTCCGCGCACCGCTGTCTCATCGGCCTCGGACCAACCGCTAAGCGCCGACCGGTGCGGGGTCCGCCCAAGGCGCACCACATCGGCCACGGCGACATTTGTGTCGGTCTCGGCGCTTTGCTGCACGAACGCCACCTGCCGTGACAGCGCTTTGCGCGGGACCTGCGCGATATCCTGCTCGTTGATCTCAACCCTGCCCGAAGCGGGACGGCGCAGTCCCGCCAGGAGCCGCAACAGCGAGGATTTTCCCGACCCGTTCGGACCGATCAAGCCAAGCGTCTCGCCGGGCCCGACCGTCAGCGACACGTCCGAGACGATGGTCTTGCGCTTCACGCCCCAGCTGAGGTTATGTGCCACAACGCTCATGTCTGCGGCCTCGCGCGGTAAAGGATGATCGCGAAGAACGGTACGCCGACAAGAGCAGTGACGACGCCGATGGGAACCGTCTGCTGCGCCACGATTACGCGGCTGACGATGTCCGCGGTCACCATGAAAATCGCCCCGATCACGGCGCAAGCGGGCAGCAGCCGCATGTGCATCGGCCCCACGAGATATCGCGCGGCGTGGGGGACAACCAAGCCCACGAAACCGATGGCGCCGACCATGCTGACGATGGTGGCCGTCATCACCGCCGTCACCGCAAAAAGCGTAAGACGGATGCGCCCCACCGACACGCCAAGGGCGGCAGCGTCTTCGTCTCCGAAGGTGAAGGCGTCGAGGGCGCGGGCCATGGTGACGCAGAGCACGAGGCCAAGCGGCACCACCACCGCGAGGAGCTGGACGTCGGGCCAGCGCGCGCCGCCGAAGCTGCCCAGAAGCCAGAACATGACGTTGCGCGCCTGTTCGGCATTCCCGGAAGTCGTCACGATGTATGAGGTCAGCGCGTTGAAGAGTTGCGAAGCGGCGACGCCAGCGAGGATCGTGTGGTTCGGCCCGCTCGTCGCGCCGTTTGACAAGAGCGCCACCACGCCGAAAGCTGCGAAGGCCCCGGCAAATGCCCCAGCGGAAAGCGTGAGGCTGCCCGCGCCGATGCCAAGGATGATCACGCAGACCGCACCCGTCGAGGCACCCGCCGAGATACCCAGCACAAAGGGTTCTGCCAGTGGATTGCGCAACAGCGCCTGAAGGATCGCGCCGCAAAGCGCCAGCCCCGCCCCCGCGAATGCAGCGACAAGCGCCCGGCTCAGCCGCAGGTCCCAGACCACGCTTTCCTCGATGGGCGGCAGCTCGGCTGCGGTCAGGCCGAGACCGTTACCAATAGCGAGCGACACGGTGCCTAGACTGATTGTATAGTCACCGATGGCTGTCGCGAAGGCGACGGCGAAAGCCAGAACCGTGGCTGAAACTAGCGTCAGCAGCCCAAGCCGCACAATTTCGCGATCTATGACGCCTATGCTCATTTCGACAGATCAAGCGCCTCGAGTTGCGCGGCGACCTCCTCGGCCCCATAGAGCGTCTGGATGCTGGCATTGGTCGCAGCGCCGGGCATCACAACAATCCGCCCTTTCCGCACGGCCTCCATCTGGCTGACGATCGGATCAGATTCAAGAAAGGCGATCTTGTTCCGAGCTTCGTCGAGGCTCCAGCGCTTGCGGTCGACCTGCGCGGCGACGATCACGGTGGGGTCGGTCGCCATGATGCCTTCCCAGCCGAGGGTCGGCCATTCGGACGGGGCCTTGACCGCGTTCGAGCCGCCCAGAAGATCTGCGATGTAGGTCGACGGACCGTTGCCTCCGGCGAGGTATGCGTCGTCTTCGGGGGAGGGGCTGGAGAACCAGAACAGCAAGGTCAGGTCGTCGCGGTCCTCGAAGCGCCCGTGCAGGGCTGCCTCGCGCGCCTTGAGATCCGCAATCACGGTCTCACCGCGATCCGCGACATCAAAGATCCGCGACAGGTCGTCGATTTCCTTGTAAAGCTGTTCCATCGTCCAGAGTTCGGAACGGGCACCGTAGATGTCGGTTGAAACCTCCGTCACTGAACAAGCGCTTGGCGACAGGTAGGTGGGAATGCCCAGATTTTCGAAATCTTCGCGTTTGGCGACCTTGCTGTCAGGCCCCATGAGGGTGACCAGCATTGCCGCGACGAAGTCGGGCTGCACCGACAACACCGTCTCCAGCGAGGGAAATTCGACCGTCAGAAGCTCAACCTTGCCATTCGCCTCGGCCAGTTCGGGCAGCACCGTGTTTGGCCAGAACGCTGTGGCGGCCATGCGATCTTCGAGCCCCAGCATCAGCATGATCTCGGCGCTGTTTTGGCCGAGCGCGACCGCATTTTGCGGCGGTGCCTCAAAAGTGACCGACTGCCCGCAGTTCTCAATTGTCAGGGGAAAGTTCGCCTGAGCCTGAGCCTGAGCCGAATGGCCAAATAAGGTTGAAGCTGCGATTGTAATCGCCATGACTGATCTGTCCGACATGGTGCCACCTAATTGTTGACTGTTTCTGTCGGAAATCCTTAGTGGTGCCTGAAAGCAATATCAATGTATTTTTGTCAAGAATTCCGTTTCGATACATGTGAGTGTGCAAACGCGGCCGAATACCTTCTGAGCGGACAGTCGCCGGATGAACTTTCAACAGCGGCTCTGGGCCGGAAGCGCCATGTGCCCAACAGCCAAAAAAGCCCGCTTACTGATCGTCGGTCAATTCCGCAGGAAAAGTTTGGTTAAAGTCACTCGAACATTGAACTATGCATCACCTGCCTCGCTGTCGTGACGGGCCGTTCGAAGACGCACAGTTTTCTCTTCGCGTTCTTTTGCTTCTGCGTCGGTGATTTCCTTCGATGCACGTGCGGTTCTTTCGAGCGGTGTTTCGGATCGTGGTTGTGCAGTTGTAAAGACGTCTGTCTTTTTCAGCTTGGCCATAAGTCGATCTCCTCCTGGTTCCTTGTTTGAATTGCATCTTTAACCGGGAACTTCAAACGACCGCTTTACGATGCTGCACTGTAGCAAAAAGGCTTGCGCTCTAACGGCAGCTTGGGGCCGTAAGCGACGGGGTCGCGGTTGCCGTCAGCCGTATGGCGCGCCGCACCAGCAAGCTTGCATCACACCGGTGAAAGCAATCGCTTTCAAGAGTAATTCTTATGGCGGGTTTTTGGGCGGGTAGGCGTCAGTCTGACGTAAATATTATTGAATTTACAGTACGTTGCGTGATTCGTTGGAGCGGGTAACGGGAATCGAACCCGTAACTGAAGCTTGGGAAGCTTTCGTGATACCTTTTCACCATACCCGCGCAAATCAGTGCTTACACGCGGTCCGGTGCTGCTGCAAGTGGGCATGAAAAAAGCGCCCGAAGGCGCTTTGTTTCAGGGGGGAGAGAGCTGGATCAGCTGCCCCAGGTGCGCACGTCGCCGCAATCCATATGGACGAAATCCGAACCGGAATAACGACCGACACCGCCTGCGCGGCAGGACGCCGCTGCCTGTGCGATCTGTCGCACGGACCGGCTGGAGAGGCGCAGATCCGCGGCCTGACCCTTGAGATGGAGGGAATTGCGGGCAACGCCAGACGATTTGCTGCGCAACATCGTGTTGGTTTCCGGTGACCGGTAGCCCGACAGCAGCATGTAGGGTTCGTTCGCATCCAGCAGACGATGGGCGGCCGCCATGATGTCGACCGTGCGGGTGTCGATGTTGATCGTCTTGCCGTTGCGCCAGTCACGCATGAAGACGTTGATCTCGTTGATGGCCTCGCCGATGTACTGGCCTTCGATCCAATAGATGGTGTCCAGACGTTCGCCCGTGCGCCCAGAATACATCTTGATCCTGCGGATGTCGCCGCCACCGCGCAGAAATCCTGCTGCGTTGGAATATGTCGGTGCCGCTGTCAGCGCTGTTGCAGCAAACGCACCGAGTAGTCCACGCCGGGTCATGCCCGAAGAGCTGTTCGTTCCCATAATCACCTGTCCCAGTCTGCCGATGCGCGGTTGATCCACGCTAACGATCATCAGATACCCGGACTGTGTTGCACAGTTGTCTGAACGGACCAAGCCCCCTCTGAAATTGTTCCATAATTTTGCCACATCTCGGCAAATTTTCGCGCACGAACCCGTGATTCCATGGTTTGCGTGTCGCGGCCCAGATGCAACAGGGATGCGAAAGGCGGCGTATTGTCGCCAATATCAGTGGACAGGGTGACTCCGAGACCGGACAAGTCTGACAAAGCCCTGTTGACGGGGCGTCACGTCAAGTCCGGGGAAAACTCTTGTCAAACGCACTGCCCGTGGGGTTCATGCCTCTTGTTTCGCGCGCCGCCGCTGTCGCGGGTGTCCTTGTCGTGTTACTGTTCAGTCTGCCGACACTGGCGCAGGCACAGGTGACGGCATTCCGCCAAGCTGTTGCTGAATCCGCAGCCCGGGATGCGGACCTTGCCGCGTTTTACCGTGCGCGCGATTTTCAGGGGATCTGGACCGGGTCGGACAACGCCGCGAAACAGCGCCGCAACGCATTGCTGGCAGCGCTGGCCGATGCGCCCGCGCATGGATTGCCAGCGTCGACCTATGACGCCGACCAGCTGATGGCAGAGCTGCGCGCCGCACAGGAGCCCGCACAGCAAGGCCAGATGGAAGTCCGGCTGAGCCAGATCTTTTTGCAGTATGCCCGCGATGTGCAGACCGGTATCCTGACGCCTGCAAATGTTGTGCCGCTGATCAAACGCGAAGTCCCGCTGCGGTCGCGTGCGGGAACGATTGACGCCTTTGTCCGGTCGAACCCGGCGGCGTTTCTGCGGTCGTTGCCGCCCAGTAGCCCTGAATACGCACGTTTGATGACCGAAAAGCTGCGCATGGAACGCCAGCTGGCCCAGGGTGGCTATGGCCCAAGTGTTCCCGCCGACAGCCTGGCACCCGGTGCCTCGGGTGCTGCGGTCGTGGCACTGCGGGATCGCCTGGTTGCCATGGGGCACCTCGAACGCACGGCGACCCAAACCTATGACAGCACCATTCAGGCTGGCGTGCAGCGTTTTCAGCAGGCGATGGGACTTGCCGTTGACGGTGTGGCGGGTGAAGGCACCATGTCCCAGATCAACGTTTCCATGGAACGGCGGATGCAGTCCGTGATCGTTGCTATGGAGCGCGAACGCTGGATCAACCGGCCGCGTGGCGCGCGTCACATCTGGGTCAACCTGACCGATTTCACCGCCGCCATCATGGACAATGACCGGACCACGTTCTCGACGCGGTCGGTCATCGGGGCGCAGGACATGGATCGCCGCACACCTGAATTTTCCGATGTGATGGAATTCATGGTGATCAATCCCAGCTGGTACGTGCCGCGTTCCATCGTGGTGGGGGAATATCTGCCGCAGCTGCAGCGCAACGCCAATGCCGTCAGCCATCTGGACGTCACCGACCGTAGCGGGCGCGTGGTGCCGCGCGGTGCGGTCAATGCCAGTGCCTATACCGAACGCAGCTTTCCCTACTCGATGCGTCAGGGGCCCAGCCCCCGCAACGCACTCGGACTGGTCAAGTTCATGTTTCCCAACCAGTACAACATCTATCTGCACGACACCCCGGCCAAGAACCTGTTCAGCCGGTCCGTGCGTGCCTTTAGCCACGGCTGCATCCGCCTGAACGATCCGTTCGATTTCGCCTATGCATTGCTTGCAAAACAAGAGAGCGATCCCGAAGGCTTCTTTCAGGCGCGGCTTGCGACAGGTGCAGAGAGCCGGGTGAACCTGAACGAACCCGTGCCGGTGCACATCGTCTATCGCACCGCATTTACCCATGTGACGGGCAAGTTGCAGTTCCGGAACGATATTTACGGGCGCGACGCCAAGATCTGGGACGCTTTGGCCCGCGAGGGGGTAGCGATCCGGGCGGTGCAGGGCTAAATCAACGTCAGACACCCGCTGCGGAGGATGACATGCCCCTGACGATCGCCGAAATCGCGCAGGCCCTCGGGACCACGGCGCATGGCAACACGGCACTGGTGGTGCAACGCCCCGCCGAGCCGGGCAGCGCTGGTCCTGATGACCTCGCACTTGCGATGTCCAAGGCCTATGCCGATGCGCTGCGCGCAAGTCAGGCGCGCGCGGCGATTGTCTGGGACGGGGCGGATCTGGACGATCTTGGCCTTGCGGCGGCGATTACGGTGCCACGGGCACGCCTTGCCATGGCGCAGTTGACGCAGGCCTTTGATCCGCGTCCTACGGGGACGGGCATACATCCTACGGCCGTCATTGATCCTGCGGCGCAGATCGGCGCGGATGTGCATATCGGACCATTCGTGGTGATCGGGTCGGGTGTCGCACTGGGCGACGGGTGCCGCATCGACAGCCATGTCAGTATCGGTGACCGCGCGACCCTTGGGGCTGGGTGCTGGCTGGGGGCGGGCACGCGCATCGGCCGCGACTGCCATCTGGGTGCGCGTGTCATCACCCAGCCCAATGCGGTGATCGGGTCCGACGGATTTTCCTATGTGACCACCGACCTCGCCAACGAGGAACGCGCGATAAAGACGATGGGGCGGACGCCGCTCACTCCGCCGCAGGACGGCACGCGCCACCGGATTCATTCGCTGGGTGGGGTCGTGCTGGGGGACGATGTCGAGGTCGGGTCTAATTCGACGATTGACGCTGGCACCATCAGACCCACCCGGATCGGTCGCGGGACCAAGATCGATAACCAAGTGCACATCGGCCACAATTGCGTGGTGGGCGAGGATTGTATCGTCTGCGGTCACGTGGGTCTTGCGGGGTCCGGCACCTTTGGCGACCGCTGCGTCTTTGCCGGCAAGGTCGGGACCAAGGACCATGTGACCCTTGGAAATGATGTGGTGATGGGGGGCGGGGCAAACGTGTATTCCGATTTCCCCGACGGTGCCTTTGTCATGGGCAGTCCGGCGCTGGACATGCCGGACCATCGCGCACAGCAAAAGGCGCTGCGCGGTCTGCCGCAATTGCAAAAAATCGTGGCGGACCTGCGTGCCCGCCTGACCAATCCGGGCGAGGCGGGCTGAGCCATGTCAGAGCGGCAGATGCAATACGATCAGACTGTTGCAGACCGGATTATCCAGATCCTTGCCGATCAAGCCTTGTTGGATAGGGCCGATGTGAGCATGGACGACACGTTGGACAGTCTCGGTCTGGACAGCATGGGTGTGGTCGAGACGATTTTCGCCATCGAAGAAACATTCGACATTGCCGTGCCGTTCAATGCAAACGCGCCGCAGGACAGCGGGTTTGACGTGTCCTCGGTGCGGTCCATCGTGGCCGCGGTCGAGGATCTGATCCAGCGGCCGGGCTGACGGGGGTGCGGCGGGTCGTCATTACCGGGGCGGGCACGATCAACCCGCTGGGCGCATCGGTCGCCGCAACACAGAAAGCGATGCGGGCAGGGATCTGCGCCATCGGGCCGTTGGATATTCGTGATGTTGACCGCCTGCAGGTCAGGATCGGTGCGCAGGTGCGCGACTACGACGAAGCCGACCATTTCACCAAGCAGCAGTTGGCGCTGTACGACAGGTTCACCCAGTTCGCGCTGATCGCGGGCGCGCAGGCCGTTACACAAGCAAGGCTGGTCGATTTTGATCCTGACCGAGCCGGTGTGGTGCTGGGCACGTCGGGGGGCGGTCTGAACACGCTTGATGACAATTACCGCGCTGTCTATGAGGCGGGCCGCGACCGTGTTCATCCGTTCATCGTGCCGCGCCTGATGGCAAATGCCGCAGCCAGTCATCTGTCGATGACACACGGTCTGCGCGGACCGGTAACGACCGTGTCGACGGCCTGCGCGTCCTCCAATCATGCGATGGGGCAGGCATTGGCCACGATCCGCGCAGGGCAGGCCGACGTCATGCTGACCGGCGGGGCCGAGGCCATGCTGTGTTTTGGCGGGATCAAGGCCTGGGAAGGACTGCGCGTCATGGCGCGCGACACATGCCGCCCGTTTTCGGCGGACCGGACCGGGATGGTGCAGGGCGAAGGGGCCGCAGTGTTTGTGTTCGAGGACCGGGATCACGCGCTGGCCCGCGGTGCGACGATCATGGCCGAGGTTGCGGGATTTGCCGCCACCTCTGATGCGGGCGATATCGTGAGCCCCAGCCAGGACGGTGCCGCACGCGCGATGCGCGGTGCGATGGCCGATGCCGGGCTGACCCCTGCGCAGGTGGGCTATATCAATGCCCATGGCACCGGGACTGCGGCGAATGACAGGACCGAATGTGCAGCGGTCCAAGAGGTGTTCGGCGACCACGCCCGTAACCTGTTGATGTCATCGACCAAATCCATGCACGGCCATTTGATCGGTGCCGCAGGCGCCGTCGAGTTGCTGGCCTGCCTGATGGCCCTGACCGAAGGGGTGATCGCGCCCACGGTCAACCACCGTGCGGCTGACCCCGACTGCGATCTGGATATCGTCGCCAATACGGCACGTAGGGCCGATGTGTCCGCGGTGCTGTCCAATGCCTTTGCATTCGGCGGATTGAATGCGGTGGTGGCCCTGACGCGCGCCTGAGGCATGAAAAAGGCCGCCCTGCACGGTGGCGGGCGGCCCGGTCGCAGATGTGCGTCAGTGATTACTGCTGATCGACGCTGTCAAAACCGGCTGTGAAACCCGACAGCGACATGTCCAGAACAACCTCTTGGTCAGGTGCAGCGGCAGGCACCATGCGCACGACGGCATTGCTGCCACGCTTGAGCTGGTTGACCTCTTGTGCGGTGAACCCGACACGTGCCACGCATCCGGCCTGGTTGCAGAACGTGAACGGATAGACCTTGGGTTCGTTGCTGTCGATCGTGACGCGCAGGTTCTGGGTCAAAAGCGTTTCAAGCGGCACGACGAAAGTCGCGCCAGCTGCAGCCTCTCCTCCGGCGGGCAAGGGAAAGGTGCTGACCTCGGCCACGGCATTGCCGTCGTCGTCCATCAACAGTTGATACAGCTGGCAGGGATCGGTGCCTTCTTCGGCCTTCAGACAGCGCAGCGACCAATCGTTGAACTCTTCGCGGATGTAGGGTTGTCCGATGCGCAGTTCTTCTACTGCAGGTGCCTCGGCTGCGGGCGCCTCGGCTGGGGTGTCCGTCGCGGGGGTTTCTTCTGTGGTCTGTGCGGCGGCAGCCAGCGGCGCGGCGGCAACCAGCAGTGCCAGCAGCGTTGTCTTGGTCGTTTCGAACATCGGATACCTCTTGGTATAGAATTTGGCCCTGACGTAGCATGCAACCGCAGGACTGTCAGTGACAAATTTAAGACCATACGCAGCGCCGCCGACAACAAAAAAGGGCCCCGCAAAGGACCCTTTTCCGTTCTCCCTGCCGGACGTTGCCGACGAATTGACCGAACGCTATGGCAAGCTTTCTGTTGCGTCAACGCGAAAATGGTGGGGCGCGGCATTGGGTCCCGTTGCCAAGTCGGCAAATCGAACCGACCCCGGTTTGAGGCTTTTATCAGGCGCACCGGGCGCATAGAGTTTCGCTGCGAAAGAACGCTTTGGGGGTTGATATGACGGATCGTATTTTCATCGGGGGTGGTGGTGAAAACTATGCCGTGCCGCAGGAGTTGTTGCTGGACAAGGCCAATCGCCATGGCCTGATCGCGGGCGCCACCGGGACCGGCAAGACTGTCACGCTGCAAATTCTGGCCGAAGGATTTTCCGCCGCGGGCGTCCCGGTGTTCCTGTCCGACGTCAAGGGCGATCTGTCGGGCCTTGCTGTCAGCGGATCAGCCGATTTCAAGCTGCACGAACCCTTTATGAAGCGGTCCGAAACCATCGGTCTGGACCTTCAATACAGCGCCTTTCCGGTCACGTTCTGGGACCTGCTGGGGGAACAGGGCCACCCGATCCGGGCGACCGTCGCGGAAATGGGTCCGCTGCTGCTCAGCCGTCTGCTGGGTCTGACCGACGTGCAGGAAGGCGTGATGAACGTCGCATTCCGCGTGGCCGACGAAGAGGGGCTGCCGCTGCTGGACCTCAAGGATCTGCAGGCGCTGCTGGTCTGGGTTGGGCAGAATGCCAAGGATCTGTCGCTGCGCTATGGCAATGTGGCCGCGTCCTCGGTGGGCGCGATCCAGCGGCAATTGCTGGTGCTGGAAAATCAGGGCGGCAACCAGTTGTTCGGTGAACCCGCGCTGGAATTGTCGGACATTATCCGCTGTGCCGATGACGGGCGCGGCATGATCAACATTCTGGCGGCTGACCGGCTGATGGCGTCACCCGCGCTTTATGCCACGTTCCTGCTGTGGCTGTTGTCGGAACTGTTCGAGGAACTGCCGGAGGTCGGCAACCCGGACAAACCCAAACTGGTGTTTTTCTTTGACGAGGCGCACCTGCTGTTCGACGACGCACCCAAGGCGCTGGTGGACAAGGTCGAACAGGTCGCACGCCTGATCCGGTCCAAGGGGGTTGGCGTCTATTTCATCACGCAGAACCCCGACGATGTGCCGGATGATGTGCTGGGGCAGTTGGGAAACCGCGTGCAGCACGCCCTGCGGTCATTTACCGAACGCGACCGCAAGGCCCTGCAAAAGGCGGCTGAAACCTATCGTCAAAATCCCGCATTCGACACGGCAGAGGCGATCCAGCAGGTCGGCACCGGCGAGGCCGTGACGTCGATGCTGGACCCTAAAGGCGCCCCGATGATCGTCGAGCGGACGCTGATCCGCCCGCCGTCGTCGCAACTGGGCCCCATTGATCCCAGCACGCGCGCCGTGATGATGGGTCAGAACCCGATGCACGCAAAATACAGCACTGCAGTGGACCGCGACAGCGCGTTCGAGATGCTGAGCAAGCGCGCCGACGACGCGGCCAAGGCCGCAGCAGAAGCCGAAGCGGCCGAGGAAAAGGCCGAAGCGCAAGAACGCGAATTCAAGATGGCGCGTCGCTACGAAGGTAAGCAGACCGGGCGGTCAACCTCGCGCCGGGCCAAGGATGACGGCGGTTTTGGAGGGGCCATCGCATCGGTCGTGGTCAAGGAACTGAAGGGCACCACCGGTCGTCGTATCGTGCGCGGCATTCTGGGCGGATTGTTCAAGGGTCGCTGATGGTCGATGACAAAACATTCTGGGATCGCGCGGCGGACAAATACATCAGCGATCCGATCGCTGATATGGATGCCTACGAAGAAGGATTGTGCCGCACGATCCCCTATCTGTCAAAGGACATGCGCGCGATAGAGATTGGGTGCGGGTCGGGCATGACCGCCCGCAGGCTGGCCCCGCATGTCGGTCATCTGACGGCGACCGATCTGTCCAGCGCAATGATCGGGCATGCGCGCAAACTGCAGGACACTGAAAACGGCCCCGACAACATCGATTACCGCGTGGCAGACCTCGCGGGGTTTTCGCACGAAAACGCCGACGTCGTTTTGTGTTTCAGTCTGCTGCATTTGCTGCCCGATCTGGACGCTGGCCTGCGTCAGATACATCAAATATTGCCAGCGGGTGGCCTGTTCATTTCGAAAACGCCATGTCTTGGCGGGCTTTGGTCAGCACTCAAGTTGATCATGTGGCCGATGAAGCGTCTGGGCAAGGCACCGTCCAATGTCCATTTTTTCACTGCGGAGCGTCTGGAAAACAGGGTCAGGGCTGCTGGATTTGATATCGTCGCCGCAGATGTTCAGCCTACGCGCCCACCGCGCCACTATATCGTTGCACGCCGCATCTGACGGATTGACCCAAAGGTCGGACCATCTGCCTGGGCCGGACGGTCAGAGCGGACGGATACTGAGGACGGAAATCCGGTTCTCGTCCTTTTCCATCACCTCGAACCGGAATCCGTGAAAGCTGAAGACCTGACCGACCAGCGGGATGATCTGCGCCTCGTGGATCACCAGGCCGGCGACGGTATTCGCTGTCTCGTCTGGCAGGTTCCAGTCGTGCGCACGGTTCACGTCGCGGATCGTCATGGACCCATCCACCAGATAGCCGCCGTCTGGGGTCGTTTCGAACACATAATCTTCTTCGTCGTCGTGTTCGTCAGCGATTTCGCCCACGATTTCCTCGAGGATATCCTCGAGTGTCAGCAAACCCTGCAATGCACCGTATTCATCGACCACCAGCGCGAAATGCGATTTGCGTTTCAGGAACTGGCGCATCTGGTCGTTCAGCGTCGTGGTTTCCGGCACGAAATAGGGCGGCATGGCCACGTCCATGATGTCGACGCGGGTGACACCGTCGGACAGTTTCGTGCCGTCGTCCTGCACGTCATGCATGGCGCGCAACAGGTCCTTGGCATGGATGACGCCGACAATGTTTTCGGGGTCGTCACGGAACAGCGGCAGGCGGGTGTGCGTGCTTTCCAGACACTGGCGCAGGATATCGGCTGCGGGCTGGTCGGCGTCCACCATTTCGATGCCGGACCGGTGCAACATCACCTCTTCCACGGTGCGTTCCGCCAGATCCAGCGCGCCCAGGATGCGGTCGCGGTCCTCTTTCTGCACGACGCCTTCTGAATGGCCCAGTTGCAGCGCACCGGCGATTTCCTCGCGCACGGCGAGGATGTTGCTGTCGGGATCGGTCTGCACGCCAAAAACGCGCAGCACACCGCGCACGAAAAACCGGACGGCCCCGACGATGGGCGAAAACAGGATCACGACCACCTTGATCGGGCGCGACACGATGCTGGCCGTGGTTTCGGGGTTGGTGATGGCGTAGGTTTTCGGCAAAACCTCTGCAAAAATCAGCACCAGCGTGGTCATGACAAGGGTGGCCAGCGCCACGCCGTTGGGACCAAAGAGCCGGGTCAACAGCGCCGTTGCAAGCGACGTCGCCAGGATGTTGACCACGTTGTTGCCCAGCAGGACTGACCCGATCAGGCGTTCGTTATCCTCGGTCAGGTCCAGCGCACGCGATGCACCCCTGTTGCCGCGGTCGGCGGCGGCGCGCAGTTTCCCGCGCGAGGCAGCGGTCAAGGCGGTTTCGGACCCCGAAAAGAACCCTGACATGAACAACAGCAGAAGGATGCCCCCGGCAGTAATCCAGAAAGCGGCGTCAAAGAGCGCGGGCGCGCTCGAAAGGGGGTCCATCAGGTCAGTTCCATTTATTGATCAAGGCGAGGATATGGGGTCTGGCACAGTCGCTTCAAGTAGTTTTGCCCGCTTGTGCCAACGGGTGGTGATTGAGCACCAGTTCAGACAGCGCTTCGTCCAGGACATGGGTATAGATTTCGGTCGTGGCGACGTCGGCGTGACCCAGCATGATCTGGATCGCACGCAGATCGGCACCGCCCGCTAGCAGATGGGTGGCAAAGGCGTGACGCATGGTGTGCGGTGTCACATCCGTGTGGGCCAGACCAGCGGTCGCGGCCAGTTCCTTGATCAATGTGAAAAACCGCTGGCGGGTCATGTGCCCCGCCTTGCCGCGGGCGGGAAAGAGGAATTTCGACACAGGTTTGCCCTGTGCGCGGCGAGCGTCCTGTTCGGCGTCCCAGACCTGCAACCAGTCGCGCACGGCCATGCGGGCAGGGGGCGACAACGGGACCAGACGTTCCTTGCCACCCTTGCCCAGCACCAGCAGCATGCGGGGGTCACCGCGTGCGGCGCTGACGGGCAGGCTGACCAGTTCCGTCACACGCATCCCCGTCGCATACAGCAATTCCATCAGGCAGGTATTGCGTGTCGCGTCGGGGCCTGTGTCACGGGCCGCCTGCAACAGCCTGCCGACCTCATCGACGGTCAGCGTCTTGGGCAGGGATCTGGATTTGCCCGGCCCCTTGATCCGGATCGCAGGGTTATCGGTGCGCCAGCCTTCTTCGAATGCAAAACGGTAAAGCTGCCGGATCGCCGACAGCCTGCGAGCGCGGGTCGCGCGGGCAAGGCCCTGCGCGTCGCAATCGATCAGATAGCTTTCGACATGGTCCTGCGTCGCGGTGTCGAAATGCAGTCCCTTGTCCGCCAGCCAATCCGCGAAATCGGCCAGATCGCGTGCATAGGCCAGTTGTGTGTTCTGTGCTGCGTCCAGTTCTGCAGCCTGTGCCGCGACAAAGGTCTGTACCCAGCGCGTCATCGGCTGCGCCGTCATGTGCGGCGGTCCAGCAGCAGCAACTCGATCGCGGCCTGGCGTGCCACCTTGTCCTGTCCCGCGGCGCGCAGCACACGCAGCGCATCGGTGATCGCAGGACCATCACCTGCCGCACCGGCGTCAAAGATCGCGATAGCACGCAACAATGCCTCTCCCGTGCGGTCATCCTGGAGCAGGGTATCCAGCTGCGCGGACGGTGGCGCACCGTCAAAGCCTGCACTGATCGCGGCCTCGACCGTGGTACGTGTCGGCACATCCGCCGGATCGCCCGACAGCAAGGCCTGGATCAATGCGCTGCCGCCAGGGGCCGATTGACCGCCCAGATGCCGGACCGTGCGCACGATGTCAGACACCTTTGGGTCATCGAGACCATCCAGATCGTCGGCATAGAGCGTGGCAAAGAGGGTCTCTGCGCGGATGGCCTGCATGGCGTCCCAGGCAGCGGGCAGGGTGGCGACCATTGCCGATCTATCCGCAATGCGGGTTGCGGCGTGAAATTCCTGAAAGGCGTCGACCCGGTCCCAGACCCCGCCGGATGCTGACGGCGTGCGCGCCAGATAAAGGTTCGACAGGCTGGCGGCGGGAAGGGCGTTGTGCATGGCCAGCCTTTCGGCTGCGTCCAGTCGTGTCTTGAGCCCGACCGTGTCGCCCAGATCCGCATAGGCAAAGGCCAGCGGCAGGCGTGCGGTCGAAAGACCCTCTCCGATGGCACCGCGCAGGCGGAACACAAGCGGGCTGATACGGTCCGGGGCCGCCATCGGTCCTTTGCCTTCGAACAATTCCGGGTCCAGAAAGCGTGACAACAGCAATTCTTCGTCTGCATCCAGATCGCCGAGGGCGGCGTTGGTGTTGACAGTCAGGGCCGCGGCCGACCAATCGCCCGCGCGCGCCAGACAAAAGACCCGCGCCGATACCGTGGGGGCAAGCGATGGGCTGGCCTGCATGGCGCGGCAGGCGTCATCCTCGGATCCGGTCAGCAGTGCGACGTCGAACCAACGCCGGAACAGGGCCGGATCACGGGTCGCGTCCAAGGTGTCGATCAGTGCCTGCGCCTGTGGCAACAGCGCCAGGTCCAGCAATTTGTCGATCCGCGCGACCAAAACGGGCAGTTCCGCCCCGGCGGGTGCCTCGGCGCGGGTCAGCAAAAGGGCGGACAACAGGCCATGCAATGCAGGCAGGCCGGGCGCTGCCTGTGCGTTGATCAAGGTCGTCACGTCGTCACCTGTGCTGGCCTGCCACATGTCTGCGGGCAGGCCGCTGATGCGCGGGGCGAGGACGCCCACAGCACCGAAACCCGAGGCCCCGAGGGGGGTGACTGTGACCTGAGGGACATCGATGCTGCTGGCCACCGATGGTTCATCGCGCGGCACTGGCGGCAACGGGGCAGGGGCCGTGATGGCCACGGATTGCGACAGCCAGTCAATCGCCGACAGGGGTTCATTCGCTGTCTGCGACAGGCCTGTTGCGGGCATCAGCACGACCGCCGCTATGGCTGCATGCCTGTTCAATCGGTTTCCAACGTGACGGGTTGCGTGATCTGCGTGCTGGGTGCTGCAAAATCGTCGGGAAACAGCAGCGGTCCCGCATAGGCGTATGCGATCAACGCAAGGCCTGCGACCAGGATCAGGAAAAACAAGAATTTCATCAATCGCCACATCTGTCTGGGCCCCTGCCGATTTGTCGCCGGACGATTGGTCGCCACGGATTTGAGATGTTTATATATGGCCTTTTCGGCAAGATCACGCCATTCAAGGCAGGAAATCTGAAACTGGCGGTAGATAGCCTGCCGCGATAGGCAAATGGGTGACCAGTGGGGTCCGAGACACGCACCACCGGCTCTGGATCTCTGACCCTGCATCGCACCGTGGTGATGGTGGGCATGATGGGGTCGGGCAAGACCGCGATTGGCCGCGCATTGGCGGCACGACTTGGGGTGCCGTTCACCGATAGCGATGCCGAGATCGAAACGGCCGCCGCTGCCACGATCGCCGAAATCTTTGAACGCGATGGCGAGACGTTTTTCCGCCGCCGCGAATCGGAGGTCATCGCGCGGTTGATGACCGACCGTCCCGCGATCCTGTCCACCGGAGGCGGTGCCTATCTGGCAGAACGGAACCGTGACGTGATCCACAAACACGGCATCGCGGTCTGGCTGAATGCACCGTTGAGCGTGCTGTGGGACAGGGTCAGAAACAAGGATACGCGACCGCTGCTGCGGACTGCCGATCCCTATGGCACGCTTGCGCAGCTCTTTGCCAACCGCAGTCCGGTCTATGCGCAGGCGGAATTGACACTGGACGTGCAGCCACGGTCGACAATCGAGGACACCACAAGCGCGGTGATCGACTTGCTGGCGACACGTCCCGACATACTGGAGGTTCACCGATGACCGAAACCGTCACTGTTGATCTGCCGGGGCGTGCTTATGACGTGGTGATCGGTCCGGGCCTGATGTCCGGTGCCGGTGCGCGCATTGCAGCACTGGGTGGGCGTCGCCATGTCGCCATTTTGACGGATGAAACCGTGGCCGGGCTGCATTTGAACAATTTGCAGGCGGCGCTGACTGACGCAGGTCTGACGTCAGAGGCCTTGGCCCTGCCGCCGGGCGAGGCGACCAAATGCTGGGCGCAGCTGTCGCGCAGTGTCGAGTGGCTGCTGGATCAAAAGGTCGAACGCGGCGATGTGATCGTGGCGCTTGGCGGTGGCGTGATCGGGGATCTGGGCGGGTTCGCCGCAGCGATCCTGCGGCGCGGTGTCCGTTTCGTGCAGGTGCCCACCAGCCTGTTGGCGCAGGTCGACAGCTCGGTCGGGGGCAAGACCGGGATCAACGCACCGCAGGGCAAGAACCTGGTCGGCGCATTTCATCAACCCAGCCTCGTGTTGGCCGATACGGATCTGCTGGCCACGCTGCCCGTCCGGGATTTTCTGGCGGGTTACGGCGAGGTCGTGAAATACGGCCTGCTGGGTGATGCCGCATTCTTTGACTGGCTCGAGACGAACGCCGCGGCGATGGCCGCAGGTGATGTGGACGCGCGGGTGCGCGCCGTGACGCGGTCGGTGCAGATGAAGGCCGACATCGTCTTGCGCGACGAAACCGAACAGGGTGACCGCGCGCTGTTGAACCTGGGTCATACGTTCTGTCACGCGCTCGAGGCTGCGACGGGGTATTCGGACCGTTTGCTGCATGGCGAGGGCGTGGCGATCGGCTGTGCGCTGGCGTTCGAGCTGTCGCAAAGGCTGGGTCTGTGCCCACAAGAGGACCCCAGCCGCGTCCGCGCGCATCTGGCGGCGCTTGGCATGAAAAAGGACATCCGCGACATTCCCGGCGATCTGCCCGACCCCGAGGCCCTGCTTGCCCTCATGGGACAGGATAAAAAGGTTCAGGCCGGTGTGCTGCGGTTCGTGCTGGCACGCGGCATCGGCAAGGCGTTCGTGACGTCCGATGTGCCACGCGATGCGGTCCTGTCGGTCCTGGCGGATTCGTTCTAGGGCGGAACGAAAAACGCCGCCCCGTGGGGCGGCGTCTGCTGGATCAGAACGGGATTTCGTCGTCCATGTCGCGGCCGCCGCCACCGCCATTGCCACCACCACCGTAGCCGCCACTAGAGCTGCCGCCGCCATAACCGCCGCCGCTGTCGCCACCGTAGCCGCCGCCGCTGTCGCCGCCATAGCCGCCACCGGAATCACCGCCGTAGCCACCGCCGCCACCGGCGTTGTCGCCACGACCGTCAAGCATGGTCAGCGTCGAATTGTAGGGGCGCAACACGACTTCGGTGCTGTAGCGGTCCTGACCGGACTGGTCCTGCCATTTGCGGGTTTCCAGCTGGCCTTCGATATAGACCTTGGATCCCTTGCGCAGATATTGTTCTGCCACCTTGGCCAGGGGTTCGCTGAAAATCGCGACGCTGTGCCATTCGGTGCGTTCCTTGCGTTCGCCCGAATTGCGGTCCTTCCAGGTTTCAGAAGTGGCGATCCGCAGGTTGCAGACCTTGCCACCGTTCTGAAACGTGCGCACCTCTGGGTCGCGCCCCAGGTTGCCGATGATGATGACCTTGTTCACTGAACCCGCCATGAAGTCCCCCTGCGATTCTGATGTTCGTGCCGTTGTGACAGATTTGCGGCCCAAGGTTAACAGGGCCTGAAGACCATTGGGGTGGTCAGGCGCGTCGAATCGGATAGACTGAGTACTCATGCGTATCCCGGGGGCGTCCATGATCAGAGCCAGTCTTGCGATTTCAGTCGGTTTGGCCGCGGCGGCAACCGTTGCATCCGCGCAAAGCGTTTCGACGTCGAACCGGATGCAATTGTTTCAGAACCAGTTGTCAGTGCTCGATAATCGGGCCTCGCAGCAATACAATAACTCGATCCGTCTGCAGCCGCCGCGTGTAGAAGTGCCAAGCCTGGCACCGCCGACACCGCAGTACGCGGGGCGTTATGCGGGACCTTATCTCGCGCTTGCGCGTGCTGCCGCGCGGCGCCACGGCATCCCCGAGGATCTCTTTGCGCGTCTGGTTCAGCAGGAATCGAACTGGAATGCAGGTGCGATTTCGCACAAGGGTGCCATTGGTCTTGCGCAATTGATGCCGGATACCGCGCGGATGTTGCGAGTTGACCCGCGAGATCCAGCCGAAAACCTGGATGGCGGCGCACGATACCTCAAACAGCAATACGTTACGTTTGGGAACTGGCCACACGCGCTGGCGGCGTATAACGCTGGTCCCGGCGCCGTTGCAAAATTCCGTGGCATCCCACCCTACCGCGAGACACAGAATTACGTGGCGCGCATCTGGGGGAGTTGACGCGGATTTGCCCCTGTCGTCGCCACGTGCATGAAAGGGGTGCTGCATGTCGTCATTGAAATTCCGGTTAAAGCGGCTGTTCGAGCGGATCTGGGTGCCGATCGGCGCATACGGCCTGCTGGGCGTGATCGCGGCCGCGATAGGGTCTATGCTGGCGGACGTGATCCCGTCGTCGCTTGCGTTTCAGATCGGCGCGGAATCGATCGATGCGATCCTGAACATCATGGCGTCGTCAATGCTGGCCGTGACGACCTTTTCACTGTCGATCATGCTGTCGGCCTTTAACACGGCGTCCAGCACGGCCACGCCGCGCGCGTTCCTGCTGCTGAAGACCGACCAGACGGCGCAACAGGTTCTGGCCAGCTTCATCGGCGCATTCATCTTTAGCTTGGTGGGGATCATCAGTTTGCAGATCGGCCTCTATGGCGAGGGCGGTCGCGTGATCCTGTTCGGGGCGACACTGCTGGTGTTGTCACTGATCATCATCAATCTGGTCCGATGGATCGGGCATCTGACGGATTTCGGACGGCTTGGCGATACGCTGGCACGGGTCGAACGCGCGGCCACTGATGCGATGGCGGCACGGCTCGCGGCCCCGTTCCTGGGCGGGCGCCCGTTCATTGCCACCGTGCCGACCGATGCCGTGCCGATACGGGCGACGGATATCGGACATGTCAGCTTCATTGGTCTGACCCGTTTGAACAAGCTGGCCGAGACCCATGGGGCCTCGATCTATCTTGAGGTGCTGCCCGGCGGTTTCGTGACACGCGGCACGCCGCTGGCCCATGTCGCGGGCGGCCCGGTCGGTCCTGACTATGATAGCCTGCTGCAAGACGCACTGTCGTGCTTCGAGATCAGCGCAGACCGCAGTTTCGATCAGGATCCACGTTTTGGCCTGATCGTGATGTCGGAAATTGCAAGCCGCGCACTGTCGCCTGCGGTGAACGATCCGGGCACAGGAATAGACGTGATCCGCCGCATGACACGCGTCCTGTCGCAATGGGACACACCGGCCGATCCCGAAGTCACGCTTTCGCATCTTTTCGTGCGGGGATTGCGCGCCGAGGATGCGCTGGTGGACGCCTTTCAGGCCATCGCACGGGACGGTGCCGCACTGATGGAAGTGCAGATCGCGGTCCAGCGATCATTGCTTGCGCTGACCCGGCTGCAGCCGCCCGTATTCGGGCCGGCCGCGGTGGTGCAATCGCAACGCGCCCTCGCGCATGCGGCAGATGCGATGCTGATCGGCGCGGACATTGATCGGTTGCGCCAGATGTCCGATGATATCGCCACGGCCGCTCGTCCGGCGCAGGGTCACATCGCACAGATCTGATCCGATGCGCCGATTTTTCGCGAAAAATCGGGCGGCCCCTGAATTTTCGCGAAAATTCGGTTCAGATGCTGCGACCCAGTTTGTAGAGCTGGGGCAGGTACGCGATATGCATGTCTGCGCCGGTGACATCGGGTTTCGCGTGTCGATAGAGCATGCGCCAGTAGGGTTGCAGCGTCACCGCGTCATCCCGCATCATCGCCTGCAGCCGCGCCATGACAGCGCGGCGGGCGTCCGCGTCGGCGATGGCGCCTGCCTCGGTCAGCGCGGCATCGAAGGCGGGATTGGCATAGCCGCTTTCGTTCCATGCGGCACCGGTCCGATAAGCAAGGGCGAGTGTCTGAATGCCCAAGGGCCGGTGATTCCAGTTCGTCGCGCTGAACGGATAGCTGTTCCAATTCGCCCAATAGGTCGATCCGGGGACGATCCGGCGGTTGACCCTGAAACCCGCGTCTCGCAGTTGTGCCGCCACGGCGTCGGCGGTGTTCCTGCGCCAGTCGTCATCAATCGAGGTGATTTCCATTTCGAAATCGGCCATCCCGGCCTCGGTCAGCAAGTCAAAGGCGGCAGCGGGGTCATGGGGCAGGGCGGGAATGTCGGCCCATTCGGGATGCATGGGGCCGACATGCATGTTGCGCGCGGCAATGCCCCTGTCGGCATAACCCAGTTCCAGGCAGACGGCGGGGTCCACGGCCATCGCAATCGCCCGTCTGACCCGGACATCGGCGTAGGGTGTGACGCCATCAACCTCGGCCTGCGCGTTGGTGCGGATGCAGATGGTTGCCCCTGACGCGACCTGTGATCTTTGCCAGCCCAGCGCGTCCATGACCTCGATGAAATCGCCGACGGTCTCGAACAGCATGTCGACCTCGTCTGCGACCGCGGCAGCCACCCAGGCGGCCGGGTCAGTGCCGCAATCGATCAATGAAATCTGGTCCAGCGTGGCACCCTTGCCAGCGGCCTCGCCCCACCAGACGTGATCGCGGTTGCGCACCAGATCGGCGCGCGTGCCCACCTCGAAGAAGGTCGGAAGATACGGTCCGGTGCCAACAGGATTTTCCAGCATCGTGTCGGGCGAAAATCCGGCAGGCGTAATAGCCGCCGGATAATCGGACATGCTGGCAACAAGCGAGATATCGGGTGACTGCAGATGCAGTGCGACGGTCAGGTCGTCGACAATTTCAATCGCATCCGGTCTGATCTGACCGGTCGCATCGTCGATCAACACGCCAAAGCGGGCGGCCATGGAGTTGCCCGCGACCGAGGTATCGCACCATCCTGTGATGTTCCGCGCGACATCCGACGCGGTAAAGGCTGTGCCATCGTTCCAGGTCACGCCCGGTCTCACATTCAGCCTGTACTGTGTCCCTTCAGCGTTCACGGTCCAGCTGTCCAGCAACATCGGGCCAAAGGTCCCGTCATTGTTGTATTCAACCAGGTATTCCAGCCAGCCAGAGGTGAAATAAGCGAGTTCGGTCCAGTCAAAGGTCCGCGGGTCACGGGGCGCGCGGACCCCCATCTGGATACGCAAGGTGCCGCCCGGCCGCACCTGAGCCTGTACTGCCGCGGGTGCGGACAGACCCAGCAGGCCGTAGGCGGCCGTGCCGGTCAATCCCAGTGCTGTGCTCCGGGTCAGGAATTCGCGTCGATCCAGCTGCCCGGACCGCACCTCTTTGGCATACATCAGTGCGGCAGGATGAACGGGCTGCGATGTCGGGTCGATCATGGTCTCCGATCCAGTCGTTGCTGTGGCTGTTGTACCTTATTGGCTATGCCCCAAGGCATGCGACTGCGCAACGCGGCTGTCATTGTGCGGGCAGGAATCCGATCGACGCCTGCGAAGCCCGAGACCTAATGCTTTCCCGCGCGACGCTGTTCCGGGACGGATTTGCGAAATGCACTGGGGGTCTGGCCGGCACGCGCCTGAAACACGCGGCTGAAATAGGCCGCAGAGCCATAGCCTGCGACTTGGGCGACATCGGCGATGGGCGCGCGGGTTTCGCGCAGCATGCGGCATGCCTCATAGTGCCTGCGATCCGACAGCAGCGTCAGGGCGGATTGACCGCTGGTCTGACGGCAGCATCGGGTCAGATGCGTGGCGGTGACACCCAGTGTGGCCGCATAGTCCGCAATACCTTTGTCCGTCGGGAAATGACGTTCGATCAGGTCCGTGTAGGCCGCGACTAGTCGCGCAGCACTGGAGTTGCGCCGATCCACGTCAGGACCGGTATTGCGCTGATTGTCGATCTGCCGCGCAAAGAACACGGCCAGTAGCCCGGTCTGGTAATGTGCCGCGCGCCGTGCATGCTGCCTGTCTGACGAAAGTTCCCGTTCAAGCCCGTCAAAGAGGGTCAGGAATTCCTTTTGGGCCATGACGTCCCGCAGGCGCAGGTGCACGGCCTCGGACGGCCATTCGGATGCCATGGCTCGCGGCAGGGTCAGCAGATGGCCGAAAACGGTTGGTCCGGCCTCGAACCCGTACATGGTCCGTGCCGGGATATAGATGAGGTTGTTGGCGAAGTATCCGTGGGTCAGGCCCTGGATAATAATGCGGCCCTGACCGCGCGCAATGAACAGCAGGCGCGGCGTGGCATGGCTGCGCATGGCCTCGGTGCGCCATCGGTTCGCCTGTGTCGCGCCGCCGATGGGTTGCAGGGCAAGCGCGCTGTCAGGCGGTTGGGAGGGGATCAGGCTGGCAATATGCGACATGGGCAGGTCCAGTGTTCGATTTGGACAAAAGTGCCTGCCCATTTGTTCAAAAACAACAGAATTAATCGGAAACAAATTGTAAAGCTGTGGATGGATCTGTGGATACAGTGGGGACAACTTGCCAGTCGCGCATCCGTTTGCGAAACCACGTCCGTTGCCGCTTGGCATATTGGCGCGAAGCGACGATGGCCGACGCACGTGCGTCGGGCAATGACAGCTGGCCGGTGACATGAGCGATCAGCTCAGGTGCGCCGATGGCCTTGGACGAAGGATGCCGTGGGTCCCACGTCGGGGCCATGGCCCGTGCCTCGTCCAGCGCGCCGGCATCCAGCATCGCATCAAATCGGCGCTCGATCCGAGGTGTCAGCCAGTCCTTTGGCGCGTCCACCACGATGGCTGTTGCATCCGCACGCGGCAAAAGCGGCGGTGGAGTCGCGTCCTGCCAGGCGATCAGGCTGCGACCGGTCGATTTCTGCACCTCCCACGCGCGCTGCACGCGGGCACGGTTGGCCGTATCGATCCGCGCGCGCGTGGCTTCATCAAGGTCTGCCAGCAGCCCCGCCAGTGGACGGCTGTCCGCATCCGCGCGCACATCATCCGGCGTGGGGGGGATGTCGGCCAGCCCTTCGGTCAGGGCGGTCAGATACAGGCCGGTCCCACCGACGATGATGGGGCGCGGTCCTGACAGCAAAGGTGCCACATCGCGCAGCCAGTGACCGACAGAATAGGGCGCATCATATGCAACGTGTCCGTATAGCGCGTGATCTGCCTGCGCGAGATCGGCGTCGTCCGGGCGGGCGGTGACGATGCGCCAGCCGTCAAAGACCTGCATGGCATCGGCATTGACGATGACGCCGCCTTGGGTGCGCGCGATGTGCAAGGCCAGCGCCGATTTGCCGGATGCCGTCGGGCCTGCAATCAGGACCGGCCTGCCGCTGTGGATCGTGATCGGTGCCACGGCGGGCCTTTCTGCAATTGAACCTTGGGTCTTTTTGCGACAATTTGCGGGACAGTGAAACCCCGACCAACAGGATGCCCCAAATGCCGGACAAAGCGACGACCTACAGCCGCGTGATGCTCAAGATTTCCGGCGAGGCCCTGATGGGCGATACGGCATTCGGCCTACATCCGCCCACCGTCCAGCGGATCGCGAAAGAGGTCCAGACCGTGCACCAGATGGGGGTCGAGATCTGTATGGTGATCGGTGGCGGCAACATCTTTCGCGGGTTGCAGGGCAGTGCGCAGGGGATGGAACGCACCACGGCCGATTACATGGGGATGCTGGCCACGGTGATGAATGCGCTGGCGATGCAATCCGCGCTGGAAGAACTGGGCATCCATACCCGCGTGATCAGCGCAATCACCATGAACGAGGTGGCCGAACCCTATATCCGTCGCCGTGCCGTCCGCCATCTGGAGAAAAAGCGCGTCTGCATCTTTGCCGCCGGCACCGGAAACCCGTATTTCACCACCGACACGGCCGCCACGCTGCGCGCCAACGAAATGGCCTGCGAGGCCATTTTCAAGGGGACCAAGGTGGATGGCGTCTATGACAAGGATCCCGCCAAACACGCCGATGCCAAACGCTATGACAGGGTGTCCTATGACGAGGTGCTGGCCCAGCATCTGGGTGTGATGGACGCGAGTGCGATCGCGCTAGCCCGCGACAACCACTTGCCCATCATCGTGTTTTCGCTGGATGAACCCGGCGGGTTCAAGGGCATCCTTGCAGGCGACGGAACCTATACCATCGTGCACGACTGACAGGCAAAACGATCCGAACGGGTCACAGGCAATCCGAACGGTGATCTATACACGCAGCACGAATTGACGTAAGTGCAAGCAAAACCGGATGATACTCCGATAAGAGAGCGACAAGACATGGCAGACGATTTCGAACTTGATACCGACGACCTGGGCCGCCGTATGGACG
This sequence comes from Loktanella sp. DSM 29012, assembly GCF_900110705.1. GTDB lineage: Bacteria > Pseudomonadota > Alphaproteobacteria > Rhodobacterales > Rhodobacteraceae > Loktanella > Loktanella gaetbuli. The sequence continues at coordinate 35,780 of NZ_FOEJ01000003.1, forward strand.
GCGCGATTGCGAACCTGCGGGTGGAACTTGCGTCCCTGCGGACGGGGCGTGCGTCCGGTTCGATGCTGGAACCCATCATGGTCGATGCCTATGGCAGCCCGACGCCGATCAACCAGGTCGGCACCGTCAACGTGCCCGAACCGCGGATGGTCACGATCAACGTCTGGGACAAGGGTCTGGTCAACAAGGTTGAAAAAGCGATCCGCGAAAGCGGGCTGGGCATCAACCCGCAGTTGAACGGCACGATCATCATGCTGCCGATCCCCGAATTGAACGAGGAACGTCGCCGCGAGTTGACCAAGGTGGCCGGTTCCTACGCCGAGAGCGCGCGTGTCAGCATCCGCAACCTGCGGCGCGACGGCATGGACCAGATCAAGAAGGCCAAGGACGGCATGTCTGACGACGACCAGAAATTCTGGGAGGCCGCCGTTCAGGAACTGACCGACAGCCATATCAAGCTGGTGGATGAAACGCTGGAAACCAAGCAAGCCGAGATCATGCAGGTTTGACGCCAATTGCCCGGGTTGGGCGTTGATCCGCCAACCTAGTTTAGCGCTGTTTACGACCGCATCAATGCGGGCGTAGTGACCGGGCGGAAGATCATCCGCCATGTTTAAATCAGGAAGGGCCACCATGCCCCAGGACGAGCAGACACCACAGGGACCGCACCACGTCGCGGTCATCATGGACGGAAACGGGCGCTGGGCGCAGCAGCGGGGCAGGCCCCGGTTGTTCGGCCACCATGCCGGTGCGCGGCGCGTGCGCGAAATCGTGCGGGCCTGTCCCGATGAAGGCGTCAAGTATCTGACGATCTTTGCCTTTTCGACCGAAAACTGGAAACGGACCCAGACCGAGGTTGCGGGCCTGATGGCATTGTTCCGCCGTTACATCCAACGCGAGGCGATGGCGCTTTTGTCCGAAGGTGTGCGGGTGCGGTTCATCGGTGACCGGATCAAGCTGGACGACAAGCTGGTCAGCCTGATGGACAACCTTGAACTGCTGACGGCTCACAACGACAAGGTGCATCTGACGATCGCCCTGAACTATGGCGGTCGTGACGAGGTGACCCGCGCCGCACAGCGTCTGGCCGTCGAGATCGAACAGGGCCGGTTGAGCCACAAGGACGTGGATGCGGAAACGCTGTCCCGGTTCCTGGATACGCGTTTCCTGCCGGACCCGGATCTGGTCATCCGGACCAGTGGCGAAGCACGGATCAGCAATTTCCTGCTGTGGCAGTCCGCCTATGCGGAATACGAATTCATCGACACGCTCTGGCCTGATTTCACCAAGGACGTTTTCTCTCGGGTTCTGGCCGGATACGGCCAGCGCGAACGCCGATTTGGGGCTGTTCCAGCATAAGATGGCTGGATCTGACCCGCAAACCGACCCCGGAAAATGGGATGATCTGACTGTCCGCATGGCGTCGAGCGCGGCAATGGTCGCGGTTGGTGCCGTGGCCGTCGTTTTGGGCGGCGTCTGGTTCCAGATTTTGGTGATTTTCGCTGTTGCCGTGATGATCTGGGAAATCTGGATGATGATCGCACCCGATCTGCCGACACCCGGCATGATCCTTGCGGCGCTGACCGCATCGGTGCTGTCGGGCATGTTGACGCACGAAAGCGCATTTATATTGCTGCTGTTTCTGGTGGTGCCAATCGTCGGTGCCTATATGGTCAAACACGAACGGCTGTATTTCTTTTGTTTTGCCTTTGGCGTGCAGGTGGCCGGCTGGGGGCTGCTCACATTCCGCGCGGACTATGGTTTCACGTGGATTCTGTGGCTGGTGAGCGTTGTCGTGGCCACTGACGTGTTCGGCTATCTGGTAGGCCGGGTCGTGGGTGGTCCGAAATTCTGGCCCAAGGTCAGCCCTAAGAAAACCTGGTCCGGGACCGCGGGCGGTTGGGCTGCGGCAGGCGTTGTCGGGGTCATTTTTGCGATGCTGACAAATGCAGGTTTCATCATCGTGGCGCTGAGCGTGGTTCTGAGTTTCGCCAGCCAGTTGGGCGACATCATGGAAAGCGCGTTCAAACGCCGGATGCGGGTCAAGGACAGTTCCACACTGATCCCGGGTCATGGCGGTTTGTTCGACCGGTTTGATGCGCTGCTGGGGGCATCGCTATTCATGCTGCTGATCGCCAGCGCATTCAACGTGCCGGGCGTGAACTTTTGAGGCGCATCACCATACTGGGTGCCACGGGGTCAATCGGACAAAGCACCATTGATCTGATCAAGCGACGTCCCGATGATTTCGATGTCGTCGCCCTGACAGGTGGCTGCAATGCGAAACAGCTGGCTGCCGATGCCATCGCCTTGCGTGCTGAAATTGCGGTTTTGGACAGTGCTGACTGCTATGGCGAACTAAAGGACCTGCTGTCCGGCACGGGGATCGAGGTTGCTTGCGGTGCGCAGGCCATCGCCGATGCCGCACGCAGGCCTGCCGACTGGATCATGTCCGCGATTGTTGGTGCTGCTGGCCTGCCGCCGGGTATGGCCGCCCTGGAACAGGGCAGCACGCTGGCCCTGGCGAACAAGGAATCGCTGGTTACTGCCGGGCCACTCTTGATGGCGACGGCTGCGCGGTACGGTGCGCGCATCCTGCCTGTCGACAGTGAACATTCCGCCGTTTTTCAGGCGCTTGTCGGTGAACCGATGGATGCCGTCGAACGGGTCATCATCACTGCGTCCGGCGGCGCATTCCGTGATTGGCCGCTGGAGCAGCTCAAGACCGCGACTGTGGCGCAGGCCTCGGCACATCCGAACTGGGACATGGGTCAGCGCATCACCATCGATAGCGCGTCCATGTTCAACAAGGCGCTGGAGCTGATTGAAACAAAAGAGTATTTTGGCATCTCGCCGGACAAGATCGAAGCAATCGTCCACCCTGAATCGCTGGTCCATGCGCTGGTCGGCTTCAACGATGGTGCGCTGATGGCCCATGTCGGACCGCCTGATATGCGCCACGCGATCGGCTATGCGCTCAACTGGCCGGACCGAAGTCACCTGCCGGTCGCGCGGCTGGATCTGGCGGCCATCGGCGCACTGACGTTCCGTGCCGCCGACGAGGTGCGTTGGCCCGCGCTGCGCATGGCCCGAGAGGTGATGTCCGCAGGTGGCAAGACGGGTGCGGTTTTCAACGCAGCCAAGGAGCGGGCGCTTGATGCGTTCATCGCAGGGCAGGTGGGGTTCATGGACATGCCTGTGGCGGTGGCGGAAACGCTCGCCAAAATGTCAGCGCATTCGGGTCTGCAAAACGCCCCGATTTCGTTAGAAGAGGTTATGGAAACGGATCGCCTGTCGCGTATCTGCGCCGACGCGGCATTGGCAAAACTGGGATGACATCATGGATATGACGACGCTTCTGCCTTCACTGGGTGGTGGATTGTTTACGCTTTTGGCGTTTGTCGTATCGCTGTCGATCATCGTGACGATCCACGAATACGGCCATTATATCGTCGGGCGCTGGTCCGGTATCCATGCCGAAGTGTTTTCAGTCGGATTCGGGCCGGTGCTGCTGTCCCGGACGGACAAGCGCGGCACGGTCTGGCAGATCGCGGCCCTGCCGCTGGGCGGCTATGTCAAGTTTCTGGGCGATGCGAACGCTGCATCCGTTGGCAGCGACGGCAAGGAGGTGCCCGGTCGGGATGCGCGCCACACGATGCTGGGTGCGCCGCTATGGGCCCGGGCCGCGACCGTTGCCGCGGGGCCCTTGTTCAACTTTGCGCTGACGATCCTGATCTTTGCGGGTTACCTGATGTGGGTTGGGACACCGTCCGATCCGACCACGGTGAAGCGGGTGTTCGACCTGCCGCCGCAATTCGCAACCGAAATCCAGCCGGGTGATGCGCTGGTCGCGGTGGATGGTCTGGATCTGAACGAAGAGGGTGTGCAGTTCGATTCCATCCCTGTTGCCGCCAGCGTTGACTACACGGTGATCCGCGACGGCGCTGAAATGGTCGTATCCGGTCCCTATCCGGTGCCGCCGCGCGCATCGGGGGTGACACCGCGGTCTGCGGCTGATGATGCGGGCCTGCGGATTGGTGATGTCATCACCTCGGTGAACGGGCAGCCGATCATCGCATTTCGCGAACTGGTTGATATCGTGACGGCCGGTAACGGCGACGCACTGTCACTGGAGGTCTGGCGTCGCGGTGACATGATTGACGTGGAACTTGCACCCCGGCGCGTCGATCTGCCCTTGCCCGAAGGCGGGTTCGAGACGCGCTGGTTGATCGGTGTGAACGGAGATCTGTTCTTTAGCGCCGCCACAGACCGGGTCGGCCCGTTCGAGGCGCTCTGGATCGGTGTCCAGCAGCTGTGGCGCACGCTGACGGTGTCGCTGTCGGGGCTGTGGCATGTGGTGACCGGCGCAATTTCGACCTGCAACATCTCGGGACCCGTCGGAATCGCGGAAACCAGCAGCACGATGGCCAGTCAGGGTGCAGGAAATTTCATCCTGTTCATCGCATCGCTGTCGGCGGCTGTCGGCCTGCTGAACCTGTTTCCGATCCCGATCCTGGACGGCGGACATCTGGTGTTTCATGCCTATGAGGCGGTTTTCCGCCGCAAGCCGACGGATGCAGCGCTGCGTGTGCTGATGGCAGCGGGGCTGGCGCTGATCCTGACGTTCATGATCTTTGCAATTCTCAACGACATCTGGTTCTGCCCCTGATCGGCCAGACTTGCTGCATAGTTTCGACACATTTGCGCGGTATTCCTCACACAACATGTGAAAGGAGCCGAGAGATGCAGACGATAAAACAAGGTTATCGGAGTGTCAGCACCATCGTGTCCCTGAACTGGGACCGCGCGATCATGACCGCAATCTTGATGCTTGCCCTGTATTTGGGCGGCTACGTCGCGTTGTTGTAGCAACAGCGACCGAACCTACCGAATATTGACGCGCTCGCAGCTTTGCGGGCGCGTCTTGCTTTTGACATCCTGCTTGGGAATGGCTAATCCGTTTACAACTGGGGATGACAAAAGCAGGCGCTGACATGACTTTGACAACGGGGGGCGTTCGTGCGTCCGGACTGATGGGAATGTGTCGCACTGCGACGCTGGTTTTTGCGGTCGCGGTTCTGCCAGCTGCACCAGCATTTGCACAGAGTTTTACGTTCAATAACGTTGTCATCAACGGTAACCAGCGCGTTGCCGACAGCACCATCCTGACCTTTGGTGGCATTTCGCGCGGCGAAACGGTCGATGCGGCTACCCTGAACGATGCAGGCCAGAATATCCGTGCATCCGGCCTGTTCGACAACGTCGAGGTGCGGGCGCAGGGCAATACGCTGGTCATCGACGTAGTCGAATTCCCGACAGTCAGTCAGGTTGCAATCGACGGAAACCGGCGTCTGGCCGATGGCGAGTTTCTGCCGCTGCTGGAAAGCCAGCCACGCCGTATCTATTCGCCTGAAACGGTTGAACGTGATGTTGCGACGATCACGTCGGTCTACGCGCGTAACGGTCGCATCAACGCAAGCGTGACACCCCGCATCATTCGTCTGTCCGAAAACCGCGTGAACGTGGTCTTCGAGGTCAGCGAAACAGGCGTCACCGAGGTCGAACGGATTACCTTTGTCGGCAACCGCAGCTTTTCCGACCGGCGCCTGCGGGGCGTGCTGGAAACCAAGGAAGCCGGTCTTTTGCGTGCGATCATCAGCCGCGATACATTCTCTGAGGATCGGATCGCGTTTGATCGTCAGGTGCTGACCGATTTCTACCAGTCGCGTGGTTACGCCGATTTCACGCTGCAAAACGTCGATGTTGCGCTGACACGCGAACGCGACGCCTATCTGATTACCTACAACATTCAGGAAGGACAGCAGTTCACGTTCGGCAACGTGTCCGCGAGTTCTGCCCTGCCAGAGGTCGATGTCGCGACATTTCAGGCTGCACTTAGCACGCGCAGCGGGCGGACCTATTCGCCCGGCCAGGTCGACCGCGATATCGCGCGTCTTGAACGGCTTGCAATCCAGCAGGGTCTGACGTTTGTGGCGGTGGAGCCGCGGATCACGCGCAACGACCGCGACCTGTCGCTGGACGTGAATTTCGAGCTGGTGCGCGGTCCGCGCATTTTTGTCGAACGCATCGACATCGAAGGCAATTCCACCACGCTGGACCGGGTTGTGCGCAACCAGTTCCGCGTCGTCGAGGGTGACCCGTTCAACCCGCGCGAAATCCGCCAGGCCGCCGAACGTATCCGCGCCCTTGGATTTTTCGCGAATGCCGAGGTTGACGCGCGCGAAGGGTCCAGCCCGGATCAGGTCGTCGTGGATGTGAACGTCGAAGAGCAGCCCACAGGCTCGCTGTCATTCGGTGCCAACTACAACAGCGATGTGGGCGTGGGACTGGTGGCAAGTTTCCGCGAGGCAAATTTCCTTGGCCGCGGACAGGCCGTCGGCGTGCAGGTGTCCACTGCCAGTTCCAACCGTGTGTTCGATTTCAATTTCTCGGAACCGAATTTCCTGGGTCGTGATCTGCGTGCGGGCATCGATTTGTCCTACCGCGTCACCGATAATCAGAATGCGGACTATGACACCGAAAATTTCCGACTTAGTCCGAACCTGACGTTCCCTGTCAGCGAAAACGGGCGTCTGACGACTTTTGTAGCACTCAGCTATGACGATCTGAGCGGTCTGGAAGATGCCACCGGCATCAGTTCGATCATTCAGGAAGAGGCCGCATTGGACGGCGTGACGACGCAGTCTCTGGGTTACGCCTACAGCTTTGACAACCGGCGCACCGGACTGGACCCGACCACAGGTTTCGTATTCCGGTTCGGTCAGGAATTCGGATTTGGTGACACGCAGTTCATCAAGACATCTGCGCTGGCTGCCGCCGAAACCAAGGTGCTGAACGAGGACGTCACGCTGCGGGCCACGATCGAGGGTGGGCATCTGTCGTATCAGGACGGGTTCAGCCGTGTGACGGACCGTTATTTCCTGAACGGCAACACCCTGCGCGGGTTTGATGCCAACGGTGTGGGACCGCGCGATCTGGATCCGGCCAATGACGTGAACGACGCGCTGGGTGGCACCAGCTTTGCCGTGGCGCGGCTCGAGGCGGAATTCCCGCTGGGTCTGCCCGAGGAATACGGTATCACAGGCGGTGTTTTCGTCGATTATGGTTCAGTCTGGGATATCGGTCGCCAGCCGAATGCGACGACCATCTACAATGACTTTACCGGGCGTTCGACCATCGGTTTCGCGATTTTCTGGACGACTCCGCTGGGGCCGCTGCGGTTCAACTTTACCGATGCGCTCAAGGCCGAGGAATTCGACGAAACCCGTTCGTTTGACCTGACGATTTCGACCGCATTCTGATGCGGGCGGCGGTTCTGGCCATGTGCGTCGCAGCTGCGGCGTGGGCTGGCCCGGCCGCCGCACAGCAGGATCCGCAGGCGTTGCCGATCCTGATCGTCGACTATGACCGGTTGTACATCGACAGCGAATACGCCCAGCAGATCCGCGCCGCACTGGACGCGGACGCCGAGGCATTGAAGGCCGAGAACGATCGCATCGTGGCGGCCCTGACCGAAGAAGAACGGTCACTGACCCTGCGCAGACCGACCATGACCGCCGAGGCATTCCGCGCCGAGGCAGATGCATTCGACACCAAGGTGCAGGCCATCCGGCGCGCGCGTGACGCCAAGGAGGTCGAGCTGCAACGCGCGCGGTCCGCCGCGCGAGATGAATTCTTTGTCTCGGTGCGGGATGTGGTCGGGCAGCTCATGTTGGAACGTGGCGCATCGGTCATTCTGGATCGACGTTCCGTTTTTCTGGCACTGGCAGCGTCAGATATCACGGACGAGGCTGTCAGCCGGATCGACGCGGTGATGCTGCAATCAGGGCAGGCGCCCGATGCCGACCAGCCGTTGATCGGCGGAACCGAGCCACAAGCCCCCGATGACACGCCCCTGGATACGTCACCGGCGGCGCCGCTGGACCCCTGAGTGACTTGTCGATCAAGAGGCCAGTTGTTAGTCAGTCTCGTGGCCTAAGCCGCCCAGACACGCAGGAGCCCAGATGTCCGATACCCAACAGACCCCGATCACCGTCGCTGACATTCATCTGATTCAGGCGATCCTGCCGCATCGGTATCCGTTTTTGCTGGTTGACCGCGTGATCGATATCGACGGCACACAGACCGCGACCGGGATCAAGAATGTCACCATGAACGAGCCTCATTTTCAGGGGCATTTCCCCGGTGCGCCGATCATGCCCGGTGTGACCATCATCGAAGCGATGGCGCAGACGGCCGGTGTGATGGTGGGCGCGTCGATGGGTTTGGTGAACGGCGACCTGCTGATCTATTTCATGTCGATCGACAAGGCCAAGTTCCGCCGCAAGGTCATTCCGGGCGACCGGATGCTGATGCATGTGACCACGACGCGCGGCAAGCCGGGCGGCAAGGTCTGGAAATTCCACGGACGTGCCGAAGTCGACGGCGAGCTGGCGGCAGAATGCGAATTCTCGGCCATGCTGGACCTCAAGGGGTGAGTGCCGACATTCATCCGACTGCGGTGGTGTCCGATCATGCGGTGATCGGTGCGAATTGCACCATCGGGCCATTCTGCATGGTTGGGCCCAAGGTCGTCCTCGGTGACGGTGTCTGGCTCAAAAGCCACGTTGTTGTGGATGGTGACACCCATATCGGTGACGATTGCACCGTGTTTTCGTTTTCGGTGATCGGAGAAATCCCGCAGGACCTGAAATTCGCGGGCGAGGAAACACAACTGCGGATCGGCAAGCGCAATCGCATCCGCGAAAGTGTGACGATCAACACTGGCACGGCCGGTGGTGGCGGTGTCACACGGATCGGCGACGACTGCCTGCTGATGGCGGGCTGTCACGTGGCCCACGATGCGCAACTGGGCGACCGGATCGTGGTCGTCAATTCGGTTGCCATCGCCGGTCACTGCATCATCGAGGACGATGTGATCATCGGTGGGTTGTCGGGGATTCACCAGTTCGTCCGGATCGGGCAGGGCGCGATCATCGGTGCGCTGTCGATGGTAACAAACGACGTACTGCCGCACGGGCTGGTCATGGGCGAACGTGCCGGGCTGGAAGGGTTGAATCTGGTCGGGCTACGCCGGCGCGGCGTGCCGCGCGACGATATCTCTGCGCTGCGCAAGGCGTTCGAGAGTCTGAAGTCCGGTGAAGGCACATTCCATGCGCGGGTCGAGGCCTTGCAGGATACCGATAGCGCCTATGTGAAACAGCTGGTCGATTTCGTGCTGGGTGAGACGGATCGCAGTTTTCTGATCCCGAAATGACGCTGGCGCTGATCGCGGGTGCCGGTGACCTGCCGGTGGCGCTATTGGATAGGCTGCCTGCGCGACCTTTGATCTGCGCCCTGGACGGGGCCGAGCCGCGTGTGCCGGTCGATCTGTGGTTCAGGCTGGAACGGCTTGGGGGTTTCTTGCGGGATCTGCGGGCGCGAGGAGTGACGCAGGTCTGCATGGCTGGCGGCATCCAGCGTCCCGGTATCGCGTGGCGGCATTTCGATTGGCCGACGGTGCGGTTGCTGCCCGTGATGCTGCGTGCGTTGTCCAAAGGTGACGATGGCGCACTGCGGACATTCATCGCTGTTCTCGAAAATCATAGTCTGCGGGTGGTAGCAGCCCATGACATCGTGCCAGGGCTGCTGCCTGCGGCTGGCGTTTTGACGGTGACACAACCCGGGCCGCCCCATCGGTCCGATGCGCTGGTGGGTGATCGTTGTCTTCACGACATGGGACGGCGCGACAGCGGGCAAGCCTGCATTGTGCGCGATGGCAGGATCGTGGACGAAGAGGACCGCCGCGGCACGGACGCATTGATCGAACGCAATCCGGGCAGGAGCGGCATTCTGTTCAAGGGGCCAAAGCCCGAGCAGGATCGGCGTGCTGATCTGCCTGTCATTGGGCCGGGCACGGCGCGGGGCGTGATCGCGGCAGGTCTCGACGGTATCGTGATCGAGGCCAGTGGCGTGATGGTATTGGACCGCGACGCGGTCATCGCCACGCTGGATGCCGCACAGAAATTTCTCTGGGTGCGCGAGGTGACGCGATGAGGGTTTTCGTGATCGCAGGAGAGCCGTCTGGCGACGCGCTGGGTGGGGCCGTCATGACCGGGTTGCGGCAACTGCGGCCTGACGTCAGCTTTGACGGTGTGGGCGGGCCGTTGATGCAGGCGCAGGGGCTGGTCAGTCGGTTCCCGATGGACGAGCTGAGTGTCATGGGCCTGGCCGAGGTGCTGCCGAAATATCGCGCGCTCAAACGGCGGATTGCCGAATGCGCGCAGGCGGTTCTAGACACGCGACCTGATGTGCTGCTGACGATCGACAGCCCCGATTTTTGTTTGCGCGTGGCCAAGCTGGTCAAGGCACGCAGCGACATCACGACAGTGCACTATGTGGCCCCGTCGGTCTGGGCCTGGCGACCAAAGCGGGCAGATCGCATGGCGCGTCATATCGACCATGTGCTGGCGCTCTTGCCGTTCGAGCCGCCCTACATGACCGCAGCAGGCATGGGGTGCGATTTCGTCGGTCACCCGGTCGTTGCACAGCCGCAGGCCAGCCAGGCCGAGGCCGAGGCGTTCCGCGCGCAATATCGCAATGGTGACGGGCCACTGGTCTTGGCATTGCCGGGATCGCGCAAGGGGGAGGTGACGCGCCTGACCGCCCGTTTCGGTGCCGCACTGGGACAATTACGTGACAGTCATCCCGATCTGTCGGTGGTCATTCCCTGTGCGGCATCGGTTGTCGGATTGGTGCGGGATCTGACCGCGCATTGGCCTGTGACGCCGGTTTTGATTGATCCTGCGGATGATCCTGAGGGTGCGGTGAAACGTGCGGCGTTTCGTGCGGCTGACGTGGCATTGGCGGCATCCGGCACGGTGTCGCTGGAACTGGCGGCTGCCGGAACGCCGATGGTGATTGCCTATGACATGGCGTGGCTGTCGCGGGTCATCATGCAGCGCATGGTGCGGATCGACACGGTCACATTGGTCAACCTGGTGTCCGACACACGTGCGGTGCCAGAATACATTGCTGCGAATTGCACGGCGGACAAGATCAGTGCCGGCCTGCGCGACACGCTGGCCGCGCCGGGTGCGCAGCAGGTCGCGATGGACGTCACGATGGACCAGCTTGGGCGCGGTGGTGAGGCACCCGGCCTGCGGGCCGCGCGTGCGCTGATCGCCGTCGCTGAGAACGCCTGATCCAGACACCCCCTGCAAATGCAAATGGCCCCGCCTTGGACAGGCGGGGCCAATTGTTATTCAGATGTTTGTGCGATCAGAAACGATAGCCGACCGACAGACCAACAGCGATGGCCTTGTTATCGCTGAAGTTGGTGGCGAGCGTTTCGTCCGCGTTGTCGAGGCCGTCACCAAAGGTCACGTATTCGATGCCGCCCGTGATCTTGAAGGCGTCATTGGTGTAGGTGCCACCGATGCCGAACGCGGTTGAACCGTCTGTGGGCGCAAGGCGCGACAGCACGTCGTCGTTGCCTTTTTCATAGGTGACGCGGGCAAAGGCCGAGAACTGGTCGTTGATCTGACGGCCCACACCCAGACGGTAGGTTGTCACGTCGTCGTCGATACCCGTCACGCGGTCGCCGGTGATAGCCTGATAGCCTGCGGGCCGCACTTCCCAGTCAGACCACTTGGCGTGGCGGATCGAGCCGAAGACCAGCGTGTCAGCTGCGACGCCGGACTGGAAGTCGAGGGTGAAGACGTCAGGCATCTCGATTTCCGTGATGCTGGTCAGCTGAGCTGCGGGCAGTGCATCAACGTTTTCGGTGGTCACAAACGAATGCGTATAGCCGGCCTCATAGGTCAGTGCGACGCGCAGCGCGATTTCTGGACGCTCGTATGCGACACCGACAAGGTAGCTGGTTGCGCGGTCTTTTTCGGTGGTGGCCGTGTAGGAATACGGACCATCGATGGGATCACCGCCAAAGCCGGCAGCAAAGCCTGCGAGGGCCTGATCACCCAGCGCTTGCGCTGCTGCACCCTGTGCCTGCGCATCGGCACCCAGTGCGATGGCCTGATCGCGAAGTGCGACCGCTTGCGCGCCGTTTGCTGCTGCGCTTGCGCCAAGAGTCTGAGCTGTTGCGAAGTCTTGTGCGGCTGCGGCCGCGGCAGCTTGTGCCGCTTGCTGCTGTGCCAATGCGCCCAGCGCCTGCGCCTCTGCGCCCAGCGCCTGCGCCTGACCGCCCTGTGCCTGTGCTGCTGCACCTTGTGCCTGTGCCGCGGCGGCCTGCGCTGCGGACTGGGGTACGACGGTGTTCAGCGCGACCAGCTTGTTGGGGATCACGATGTTGGCCCGGCTCTCGATGCTGCGCAGACCACCGTAGACGCTGATGTTCGGCGTTGCCTGATATTTCAGCACCAGTGCGATCTGCGACGAATCCCATTCTGCGGCCAGACCGGTGTAATCACCGTCGGGGTAGAATGCGTTGGCACCAAAGGGCTGGTTCAGGAACAGGCCCAGGTCCAGTTTTTCGTTCAGCGCGTATTTCAGGGACAACGATGCAGTGGAATAATCCTCGGCCATGCCACCCGTGCTGCCACCGTTGAAAACGCGGGGTCCGCCTTCAAAGATCGGGGCGGTTGTCGGGTAGTCGCCTGATACGTCTGGGCGCACGGTCGCAAAGCCCAATTCAACGTAGTTTCCGTCTTCGAACAGGACTGCGTAATTGTTGAGCGTACGGTCGATACCACCGGCAGATGCGGCGGTCGTCAGCATCAGTGCTGCGGCCGTCGATAGTGAAAGTTTCATGTCTCCATCCCATCCATGAAATTGGTTGCATTCATTCATGTCTGAGAAGCGTTTACGATTCGGTCAATGTTTGACCTTACGTTAAACAAGTGTTGCATTTGTCCATGTGACTTGATTGACGCGGGGGACGGTTTACGCGGCTGCCTTGCGGCGCAGGTTGATGTAATTGCCTGCAATGATGAACGCGGCACCCAGGAATAACCACGGGTCGAGGGGTTCTGCATAAACCAGTGCACCGATGATCGCGATGGTCGGCAACCGGGCGAAATCCATCGGCATGACGATCGTTGCGGTCGCCAGCGACAAGGCGTTCGTGAGGCAAAAATGCGCAAGCAGGCCCGCGCATCCGATCACGATCAGCCATGGCAGGGTCGCGGCATTTGGCATGGCGATGTCCATGTCCCAACCGGCGCAGACGATGCCAAAGACGGCCTGCATGACGGTCAGGTAGAACAGGATGCAGGTGATACTGTGCCGCTGGGTCAGCCGCCGGGTAAAGATCGCGGTCAGCGCGAAAAATATGGCACAGGCCGCGGCTGCGGCCAGACCAGGTGTCAAGGGGATCGTGCCCGGACGGGTGACGATCAGAATGCCCACGAACCCCATGATGGCCGCGATGACGCCTGCCTGTGTAATGCGTTCCCCCAGCAAGAGAGGTGACAACAGTAGCACCCAGATCGGCGTCGTGAATTCCAGTGCAAAAACCTGTGCCAGCGGGATGCTGGCGACGGCAAAGAACCACAGGTTCTGGCCGGTGAAATGCGCAAGGTTGCGCATCCCGTGCAAGCGCAGATCGCGGGTGTCGACCTGGTTCAGCGTGCCTGCGAAACCTGCAACCGTGACCACGATGATTATACCCAACAGGCTGCGAAACAGCATGATTTCAAAGGTATCGAGGGCAAAGCTGATCTGGCGTCCTGCAACCGCCATGGATGTAAAGGACCCGATGGCGCCGATCATCCACAAACCAGCGCGCAGGGTCGGGTTCATCCCTTGGTCACCGTGTAGTTGCGTGGCAGCCCCGCTGTGATCTTTGCCCATGTGCTCGCGCCAGCGCGTAATTGATGGGCGTCGAATGCGGCCTGGTCTGCAAACGTTTCAGACACCGTGAAAACGCCCGGCGTGGTTTCGGCCACATCGAATGTGATGCAGCCGTTTTCCTGACGGGTCAGCGCTATATGCGCGGGCAAGGCCGCCCGGACCGCATCACGGCGGTCAGGCGGGCAGGTCATTGCCCCCGTCAGGTAGATCATTCCCACTCGATCGTGCCCGGAGGTTTGCTGGTGATGTCATAGGTGACGCGGTTGATGCCCGGCACCTCGTTGATGATGCGCGTTGCGGTTTCGCCCAGAAAATCGTGGGTGAACGGGTAGTAATCCGCGGTCATGCCATCGACCGATGTCACCGCGCGCAGGGCGCAGGCAAAATCATAGGTGCGTCCGTCGCCCATCACGCCGACGGTGCGCACCGGTAGGATCGCGACAAAGGCCTGCCAGATTTCGTCATAGAGGCCGTGCTTGCGAATCTGGTCGATATAGACCGCGTCGGCCTTGCGCAGGATCTCCAGCTTTTCGCGGGTGATCTCGCCGGGGCAGCGAATCGCAAGGCCCGGGCCGGGGAACGGGTGACGCCCGATGAAAGACGGCGGCAGACCCAGTTCGACGCCCAGTGCGCGGACCTCGTCCTTGAACAGCTCTCGCAGGGGTTCGACCAGTTTCAGACCCATCTTTTCAGGGAGGCCACCGACGTTGTGGTGGCTCTTGATCGTGACGGACGGCCCACCGGAAAAGCTGACCGATTCGATCACGTCGGGATACAGCGTGCCTTGGGCAAGGAATTCGGCACCCTGAATGCCGTCGGCGTATTTCTGAAACACGTCGATGAACAACCCGCCTATGATCTTGCGCTTGGTCTCGGGGTCGCTGACGCCGTCGAGTTTGCCCAGAAACAGTTCTGATTCGTCGGCGTGGATCAGGTTGAGGTTGTAATTGTCACGGAACATCGTGACGACCTGTTCGGCCTCGCCCTGCCGCAACAGACCGTGGTCGACAAAGACGCAGGTCAGTTGATCGCCGATCGCTTCGTGGATCAGAATAGCGGTGACAGAGCTGTCGACCCCGCCGGACAGCGCACAGATGACCTGTTTGTCGCCCACCTGTTCGCGGATCGTGGCAATGGCCTGTTCGCGGTAGGCTTCCATTGTCCAGTCGCCGCTGAACCCGGCCAGCCGGACAAAGTTTTCATACAGCTTTGCACCGTTGGGGGTGTGGTGCACCTCTGGGTGGAATTGCACGGCATAGAAATGGCGTGCGGCATCGGCGGTGATGGCGAATGGTGCATTGGGGGAGGTGCCATAGACCTCGAACCCCGGTGCGATCTTGGCCACGTGGTCGCCATGGCTCATCCAGACCTGTTCGCGGTCATTGGTGAACCAGCCGTCCAGCAGGTCCAGCCGACCCGTGGGTGTCACGAATGCGCGGCCGAATTCGGCGGTGCCGCCACCGCCCGAAATCTTGCCACCTTCAACATGGCCGCCCAGATCCTGCATCATGACCTGCTGGCCATAGCAGATGCCCAGAATTGGCACGCCCAGGTCGTAGATCGACTTGGGCGGTCGGGGTGATCCCGGCCGGGTCACGCTGTCCGGTCCGCCGGAGAAAATCACGGCGCGGGGGGCAAAATCAGCCAGAAAAGCGTCCGTGACGTTCTGGTAGGGGTGAATTTCGCAGTAGACGTTTAACTCGCGCAGCCGGCGGGCGATCAGCTGGGTGACCTGGCTGCCAAAGTCGACGATCAACAGGCGTTCATGTTCAATCATATCCATGTGGCCTGATTATGCTGTCACAGGCGGCGCTGCAATGTCGCTTTCGTGCGCGGCATGGCGTTTGTCACCCCGCCCGACATGATTCACGGGCGTATGTAGGGGCAACGCAAGCTTGAAGAGGCCCGACATGACAGAAACAATCTCCCCCAGCCGCAGGGCCCGTGGTGGCGGTGGGGCCGCCCGGCGCGCGGAACGCACCGCCGTCAGCGTCGAAACCGCAAAGTATATCGAACGCAACATTCCCAACTACGAGGTTCTGACCGAAGAGGCGTTGCAGGTCATCGAGCGCAACGCCGAAACGGTTCTGGAAGAGATCGGCGTGAATTTCGTCGATAATCCGGCGGCGCTGGATCGTTGGCGCGCTGCGGGTGCGCAGATCGAGGGTGAACGCGTGCGGATTCCACGCGGTCTGGCACGCAAGCTGTGCAGCACGGCCCCGTCGGAATACATCCAGCATGCCCGTAATCCCGAACGGTCAGTCGTGGTCGGCGGCAAGAATCTGGTGCTGGCCCCGGTTTACGGCCCGCCATTTGTGCGCGACGCAGAGGGCGGCCGCCGGTATGCGACGCTGGATGATTTCGAGAAATTCGTAAAACTGGGCTATATGTCGAAATGGTTGCACCATTCCGGCGGAACGGTCTGCGAACCCACCGACATTCCGGTGAACAAGCGGCATCTGGACATGCTGCTGGCGCATATGATTCTGTCGGACAAGCCGTTCATGGGGTCCGTGACAGAACCCAGCCGCGCGCAGGATTCGATCGACATGTGCAACATCCTGTTCGGTGCGGACTTCGTGCAGAACAACACGGTGATGACGTCACTGATCAATATCAACAGTCCGCTGACGTTCGATTCGGTGATGATGGGTGCACTGGAGGTTTTTGCCGCCAACAATCAGGCCAGCATCATCAGTCCGTTCATCGTGGGTGGCGCGATGGCACCGACGTCGGTGGCGGGAACGCTGACGCAGGTGCTGGCAGAGGCGCTGGCCGGCATTGCCTATTCCCAGCTTGTGCGGCCCGGATCGCCGGTGGTGATGGGGGCCTTTGTGACCTCGATCGACATGAACTCTGGCGCGCCAACCTTTGGCACGCCAGAGGCCAGCCATATCACCTACGGTGTGGGGCAGCTCGCACGGCGAATGAACCTGCCATACCGGTCGGCCGGGTCGTTCTGCGGGTCAAAACTGCCCGATGCACAGGCTGCCTATGAAACGGCAAACAGTCTGAACATGGGCCTGTTGTCGGGTGTGAATTTCATGCTGCATGCCTGTGGTTGGCTGGAAGGCGGTCTGGTCGCCAGCTTTGAGAAATTCGTGATGGATGCCGACCAGTTGGGGGCATTGCACCATTTCGCCAAGGGCGTGGACATGTCCGAAAACGGGCAGGCCATGGATGCCATCGCCGAGGTCGGACCGGGTGGGCATTTTCTGGGCTGTGCGCATACGCAGCAGAATTTCAAATCCGCATTCTGGCGGTCAGAGCTGCTGGACTACAAGCCATTCGAGACTTGGGACGAGGAGGGCGCGCGCGATACGCAGGCTCTCGCCAGCGCGCGGGTGAAACGTCTGCTGGACACATACCGGCAGCCGCCCCTCGATCCCGAGATCGAGGCACGGCTGCGTGCCTATGTCGCCGACAAGAAGGCGTCGATGCCCGACAGCTTCATGTAGGGGGTGGCACCGGGCAGGGGCGCGTCGCTGCAAGGTCGCGCGCCTCTGACATGATGGCACATAACGCGGTGATGTGATCGCCAATCCGGTAATCATAGGATTGCGCGCGGCGGGCAGCCTCCATTTCGGTCTCTCGTTCCATCAGGATCATCAGTGTCGGGCCGGGGGTCGCCGGAACCCGCCCGTCCAGCAATCGCGACAGATCGCGCCCCAGTTGATAGTCGGTCAGCGCAAAGCGTGCCGCGCGCACAAGGAGCTGTGGTCGATTGAGCCTGCGTATCTGTGTATGAAGATCGAGCATCGTGTCATCCTTTGCATTTTCGTATCGCAACGGATGTCAGTTTTTCACAATCTCAGGCGGTGTTGCGCCGCGGTCGATTTCATCGCGCGATCCATCAGGCGAAAATAAATCCTTTCAGAGCAGAAAGTTACGAGTGTGTTAATATTAACGTCTAGTTAATTAGACACTCATAGGTTGTTCGAAATAGACAGGTTGGCCTTGGTCAAACCTGCGTAGCCGGGAAGGGGACGCAACGATGAATTCAACACAAAACGCAAACGATGCGGACTGGGTGCCGTCGCCAGTCCAGGATTATATCGCCCATACGACCAAGGGACGGTCCATTCGCGCACTCGCGCGCAAGCGGGCGGTTCATCCGTCAACGATCCTGCGGCAGGTGCGCAATTGCGAGGCGCGTCGTGATGATCCGCTGGTTGACGCGGCTTTGCGGGCGCTGTCCGAAACGGATGCGCATCTCGCACAAAAGGTATCTCCGATCACGCCCATATCTCCGGTTGCGGCGATGCCGTCGCGCACCCTGAGCAAGGCGCGGATGGAACGTGAGGCGGGCCATATCCTGCGACGTCTGTGCGAACCCGGTGCGGTCATGGCTGTCGCCCGTGACATGGACAGCGCGGTGATCGTCAGAGAGGACGCAGAGGGTGAGACGCTGCGGACGGCTGTGGTCGAGGCTGAATTGGCGCAGGCCTTTGCGTTGCAGAACTGGATTTCCTGCGCCGATCCGGGCGCACGGATTGCGCGTTATTTCGTGACATCGACGGGCCGGGCGGAATTGCGCCGATTGACGGCACGTGACGAAAACAGGGCGCAGGGATTTGCGGATGCGGCGGCAGGGCATGCGGACTGGATTGCCCCGAACGGTCGGCAGGCCGCGTCACGGTTCATTGCGACCGAAACGCCGTTGATGGGGCTGTCGCGCCGGCGCGACAAGGCGGGCAAACCGTTCCTGTCGCGTGAACTGGTGCAGGCAGGCGAGCGTCTGCGAGAGGATTTCGTCGTCGCTGACGCAGGCCCGGACGTGACCGAGGACTGGCGCGCGGCGCTGTCGCCTGAACCGCGCAGATCATTGTCGCGTGGTGCATTGGCCGCGCGCAAACGGGTGACGGATGCGTTGGACGACCTGGGGCCGGGATTGCAGGACGCCGTCCTGCGTTGTTGCTGTCTGCTGGAAGGCCTGGAGGTAACCGAACGCGCCATGGGCTGGTCCTCGCGTTCGGGCAAGATCGTTCTGCGCATCGCCTTGCAACGCCTGCTGCGTCACTATGACAGTGCGAACGGCAAACAGTCACCCATGATAGGCTAAGCGCCGATTTGCATGGCGGGACTGCGCGGCGGGTTCATGGACTTTTGCTGCGCAAGCGCCTAAGTGCAAGGGAACCAATGGCGAACCAAGGCGGTCATCATGCGCGACCTGAAAATTCCGGCTCAGCGGCATCCAGAAAAGGCCAAGCGGCCCGACAACGTCCAGCCCAAGAAACCGGACTGGATCAGGGTCAAGGCACCGACGTCCGAAGGGTACAAGACCACGCGCGACATCATGCGCACGCACAAGCTGACGACGGTCTGCGAAGAAGCGGGTTGCCCGAACGTCGGCGAATGCTGGAGCCAGGGCCACGCTACGATGATGATCATGGGCGAGGTTTGCACCCGCGCCTGCACGTTCTGCAATATCGCGACAGGCAAACCTCCCGAGGCGCTGGATGTGTTTGAGCCGGGCCGTGTGGCGGATGCGGTCAAGAAACTGGGTCTGAAACACGTCGTGATCACATCGGTTGACCGTGACGACGTCGCGGACGGCGGGGCAGAGCATTTCGCGCAGACCATCCGCGCCGTGCGCCGTCAGGCCCCGGGCACGACAATCGAAATCCTGACCCCCGATTTCATTCGCTGCGCACCAGAGGCACTGGAGGTCGTGGTCGCGGCGAAGCCGGACGTGTTCAACCACAACCTTGAAACCGTGCCCGGTCTCTATCCCGAGGTGCGGCCCGGTGCCCGGTATTTCCACAGCCTGCGACTGTTGCAGCGGGTCAAGGAGCTGGACCCCACCATGTTCACCAAATCCGGCATCATGGTCGGGTTAGGCGAGGACCGTCAGGCTGTCATTCAGGTGATGGAGGACATGCGCGCCGCTGACATCGATTTTCTGACGATCGGTCAGTATCTGCAACCGACGCCCAAGCACCACCGCGTTGATCGGTTCGTCACCCCCGAGGAGTTCGCAGCCTACGAGAAGGCCGCGTTCGGCAAGGGTTTCCTAATGGTTTCGGCCTCACCGCTGACGCGATCAAGCTATCACGCGGGCGATGATTTCGCCCGGCTTCAGGCGGCACGGCTGGCCAAACTGGGCTAGGGCTGCGTGATGGGGCGCGGACCTGCTGGGTCCGCGTCCATCGACAGGCCGAACAGGTGCTCGACACCCGCCAGAGCAAGACAGATCGCGATCACCCCCAGACCCAGCCAGACCCGTTTGGCCGATGGCGGATTGCGGGCCCATCGACTGGCGTTCAGCAGCCAGCGCGGGTTCATGACGTGAACCGCACGCAGCCGATATAGGGCAGGTTGCGATTACGCTGCGCGTAGTCGATGCCGTAGCCCACGACAAAGGCGTCCGGGATTTCAAACCCGATCATGTCGGCCTTGAAATCGACCTCGCGGCGGGCGGGTTTGTCCAGCAATGCAATCGTTTTCAGACGGGCCGGATTCCGTGCCATGACGAAATCCGTCACCCGGGCGAGGGTGTGGCCCGTGTCGACGATATCCTCGACGATCAGCACATCGCGACCTTCGACGGTGCCACGTAGATCCTTGAGGATTCGCACCTCGCGGCTGCTTTCCATGCCGTCGCCATAGCTGCTGGCCTCGATGAAATCGACCTCGACCGGCAGATCCAGTTCACGCACCAGATCGGCGATAAATACGAATGATCCACGCAGCAGGCCCACGACCAGCAATTTGTCCGTGCCTGCGAACGTGGTCTGGATTTCATCGGCCAGCGCCTCGATTCGCGCGGCAATCGCTTTTGCGCTGATCATCTGGTCAATGACATAGGGTTGGCTCATGGGGTCACCTGTCGCACCGGGGTTGATTTCAGGGGCCTACATACGACATTCAGTGGCATAGTCACACAACCGAAAGTCACCAATGCCAGTTCACGACGAGACACGGGTTCTGCCCTATACACCGCAGCAGATGTTCGATCTTGTCGCCGATGTCGAAAGCTACCCAAAATTCCTGCCCTGGACGGCAGCGGCGCGTCTGCGCGATCGCACCACGTTCGATGACCGGGTCGAGATTCTGGCGGATCTGGTGGTCAGTTTCAAAGTGTTCCGCGAAACCTTTGGTAGCCGCGTCACACTGTGGCCCGCGCAAAAGGCGATCGACACGCAATATATTGACGGCCCGTTCAAGCATCTGAATTCGCGTTGGGAATTTTCGGATGCACCAGAGGGCTGCAAGGTGCATTTCCACGTCGATTTCGAATTCAAGAATCGCCTGCTTCAGGGGGCGGCGGGTATGTTTTTCAATCAGGCGATGCAGACCATCGTCAAGGCGTTCGAACGGCGCGCGGCGGCGCTGTACGGCACCGCATGACGCGATTTCGGATGTGAAACGGGGGCCCTGCGGCCCCCGTTTTGCGTTCAGGTGATCAGGTGTTCAGATCGTAGGCGCGTTCACCGTGGGTGGTCAGGTCCAGTCCGGTGATTTCGGTTTCCTCGGACACGCGGAACTGTGTCACGGCGCGGCAGATGTAGATCAGCGCCACGGTCACGACGGTAGTCCAGACACCGACGATGGCCAGTGATCCCAGCTGTGCCGCCCAAGTACCTGCACCAAAGACCGCGATCATGATGGTGCCAAAGATGCCACCGACGCCGTGGACGGCGAAAACGTCCAATGTGTCGTCAATCGACAGTTTGGTGCGGATCAGGGCCACGGCCTCTTGGCACAGGACGCCCGCGATCGCTCCGATGATCAGCGCCTCGACCGGGCCGACAAACCCTGACGCGGGTGTGATGCTGGCCAGACCGGCGATGGTGCCGGTTACAAGGCCCACCAGCGAGGCACGACCGAATTTGATTCGTTCCCACAGGGCCCAGGTCAGCGATGCGGCAGCGGCAGACAGATGCGTGACGGTGATCGCCATGGCCGCACCACCGTCAGCGGCCAACTGGCTGCCACCGTTGAATCCGAACCAGCCGACCCACAGCATCGCCGCACCGATCATCACCAGACCGGGATTGTGCGGCGGCTTACTGCGATCCTTGCGCGCGCCCAGCATCACAGCGAGGATAAGCGCTGCCAGACCTGCGGTTTCATGGACGACGATGCCGCCCGCAAAATCGCGCACCCCGGTGTCGCCAAAGATTCCGCCGTCGGCCAGCATCCCGCCGCCCCAGACCCAATGCACGACAGGCGCATAGCACAGCAGCATCCACAGACCGGAAAACAGCAGCACGAATCCAAACCCGATCCGTTCGACATAGGCACCGACGATCAGGGCAGGGGTGATGATCGCAAAGGTCATCTGAAACGCAAAGAACAGGATTTCAGGCAGGTTGCCCGCCAGACTGTCCGCGTCGATGCCCGCCAGGAACAGCTTGTCCAGACCACCCCAAAAGCCGGTCCCGCCGCCCCCGAACGCGATGGAATAGCCAAAGGCAAACCACAGAATGCTCATCAAACAGGCAATTGCGTAGCAATGCATAAAAACGCTGAGCACGTTGCGGGCCCGCACGAGGCCCCCGTAAAACAAGGCCAGTCCGGGTAGTGTCATGAACAGCACAAGCGCCGTTGCCACCATGATCCAAGCGGTATCCGCTCCGTTCATCTGATTTCTCCTCACGAAAATTTCGGCCCAGAGGCCGGATTCGTGTCGGTAAAGAAAGTGGCAACTGCTACGAGGGCCGCAAAACAAATGGGCGTTTATCGAACTGCGCTTATTTGGCGCGCTTTTTCGGCAGTTCGCCTAAGATTGTGGCGGAAAGTGAATCATTGTCTCTGACAGCAGGCTCAACCCGTGTGTGACGGTGGCCGCGCGGACCGCATCGCGCCCGATGGCCCCGAATTCGCGTGTTTCGCTGAACGTGCCTGCCTGTGTGGCGACGCCGAAACACACGCGTCCCTCGGGCTTGTGGTCAGATCCGCCGGGGCCTGCAATCCCGGTGACCGACAGCGCGATTGCGGCCTGTGACCGCGCCAGTGCGCCGCTGGCCATTTCGCGGGCGACCTGTTCCGAAACCGCACCATGCGCATCCAGCGTCTCGGAACGGACGTCCAGCATCGCCTGTTTGGCGGCATTGGTATAGGTGACAAAGCCACGGTCAAAGACGGCAGAGCTGCCGGGCACTGCGGTCAAGGCGGCAGATATCAATCCGCCGGTGCAGCTCTCGGCCAGGGCGATCATGATGCCCCGTTCCCTTGCAAGGTCAATAAGGTGTGCTGCGTTGTTCATGACATCAGCACGGCGTGGAACAGCCCTGCAAGAATGACGACGCCCAGGGCTGCGAACAGGCCGGCAATCACATCATCCAGCATCACCCCCAGCGCGTCACCGCGTCTGTCGGCCCAACCGACAGGGCCCCATTTTGTGATGTCGAAGAGGCGAAACAGCAGGAAAGCCGCCAACCAGCCGGGCCAGAGCGCGGTATAGGCCGCGCCTGCGTTGGCGGCACCAAAGGCCAGAGGCCAGAGCGCGATCCATTGGCCCGCGACCTCGTCCGCGACGATCTCGGACGGGTCATGGTTCGCCTGACCTGCGATTATCCGGCCGGTTGCCCACCATCCCGCGCCAAAGATTGCAGCGGTGCCCGCAACCAGTAACCAGGGGCCACCGAGGATCATCAAGGCGAGGCCCGTGGGCAGTGCTGCCAGCGATCCCCAGGTGCCGGGGGCGGGACGCAGATAACCCACGTAGAAAAATGTAGCGATCAGGCGGGTCATGCGGACACCAGTGCGGCAGTGGCAAGGGCTGCGATACCTTCGCCCCGCCCGGTAAAACCCAATCGTTCCGACGTCGTCGCCTTGACGCTGACCCGGTCGGGGGCGATGCCCAATATCTCGGCCATGGCGGCGCGCATTGCGGCCTGATGTGGCCCGACCTTGGGGTATTCGCACACCAGCGTACAGTCGACGTTTGAAATGGCAAATCCCATGTCGCGGGCCATCTGTGCCGCGTGCCGCAGGAAAATGTGGCTTTCGGCCCCTTTCCATTGTGGATCGGTCGGGGGGAAATGCACGCCGATGTCGCCTTGTCCCAATGCGCCATAGATCGCATCCGTGACCGCGTGCATGCCCACGTCGGCATCGGAATGCCCCTGCAACCCGCGGTCAAAGGGCAGTTTCACACCGCACAGCATGACGTGGTCACCCGGTCCGAACCGGTGCACGTCATACCCGTTGCCCAGTCTGACATCCATGCGCCTCTCCATCAGTTGTGCGGCGCGGGCAAAGTCGTCCGCATGCGTTATCTTGATATTGTCTTCATCGCCCGCGACGATGGCGACGTCCAGCCCGGCGGCAAGTGCCACAGCCACATCATCGGCGGCATCAGAGAGGGCCGCCCGATGTGCGGCGAGAATTGCCGCCCGGTCAAACCCCTGCGGCGTCTGTGCACGATACAGACCCGTGCGGTCCTGCAATCCTGTCACCATTGCGTCGCCACGCCAAAGCGCGTCGGTGACGGCTATCGCGGGGGCGGCCCCGACATGGCTGTCCAGCGCCATGCAGACCCGGTTGATCAGCGAGGCCCGCACCAAGGGACGTGCGGCATCGTGGATCAGCACGCGGTCGGCCTGCGTGGCAAGAAGCCCAGCCAGGACAGAGGCCTGGCGCGTGGCGCCGCCGGTTGCGCAGACCACGCCCAGTGTCGCGCAACGGTTGATGTCGTCGGGGTGCAGGACGACGACGACCTCGTCGATCATCGGGTGTGCGGCAAAGGCGTTGATGGTCCGTTCCAACACGGGTACCCCCGCCAGATCACGCCATTGTTTCGGCACGCCGCCGCCAGCACGAAGTCCACGTCCGGCTGCGACGATGATGGCGGCGGTTTCTGGCATCGGCGGTCATACTCACTTTGCGCGTCTACAAAGTGACTATTGAACGGACAGGGTCCACGCAAGTGCTGGCAGGTGTGCCTAAAATATGGGCGGTATGCGTGTACATAGTGCACTGGCCTTGGCGTCCGGGCCTGCGCCGCGTAGATAGACACATGTTCGGATGTAACGCACAGGCTTTAGGCAAACGATGAATGCTGCGGCAAACCTACCCTTGACCGACTGCCCGGCGGTGGCTCTTGCGCCGCTGGCCGGGATCACGGATTTGCCGTTTCGTCAGGTTGTGGCGGGGTTCGGCGCATCCTGGGTCGTGTCGGAAATGGTCGCATCACAAGAGATGGTGCAGGCCAAGGCAAGCGTCCGCGATCGTGCTGAACTGGGATTTGACCAGCGGGCGACGGCCGTGCAGCTGGCGGGGCGCGATCCGTATTGGATGGCCGAGGCTGCGCGCATGGTTGCCGCAAACGGGGCGGCGCTGATTGATATCAACATGGGGTGTCCTGCGAAAAAGGTCGTGGGCGGTATGTCGGGGTCGGCCCTGTTGCGTGAACCCGATCACGCCTTGCGCCTGATCGAGGCGGTGGTCGCGGCGGTGGATGTGCCTGTGACGCTCAAGACGCGGCTGGGCTGGGATGACGACAGTCTGAACGCCGCTGACGTGGCGCTGCGTGCGCAGAATGCAGGCATTCAGCTTGTCACGATCCACGGTCGGACCCGCTGCCAGTTCTACAAGGGGCATGCCGATTGGGCTGCGATCCGTGCGGTGCGCGAGGCCGTTGATATCCCGGTGATCGCAAATGGCGACATCGTGGATCATGCCACGGCTGTGCAGGCACTGGACCAGTCTGGCGCGGACGGTGTGATGATCGGACGCGGGGCGCAGGGCCGGCCCTGGGTGCTGGCTCAGATTGCTGCGCGCATGTCCGGTGCATTGGTGCCAAAGGCGCCTGGTGAAAATGAATTTACTGAAATGGTATCAAATCATTACGAGGCGATGCTAAGGTTTTATGGCATGAGCTTGGGCCTGCGTGTCGCGCGCAAACATCTTGGTTGGTACATGGATACAGCGGGCACCTTGCCGGGATTGCGGCACGCTGTGCTGACTGCGGCATCGCCGCAGAGCGTTTTGTCGCTGATCCCGGATGCGATGTCCCAGACCGCACCGGTGGCCGCATGATCGAGGATATCGCCCTGTGGGTGTCGCTGCCGACGCCTGCGCTGTTGCTGGATGCCAATGACCGCATTCTGGAATCCAATCCTGCGGCAGAAAGTTTTCTGAACCTGTCGGAAAAGGCGCTGAAAAATCAGGTCGTCTGGGAAAAGGTCCTGATCGATTCACCCCTGGATGGTCCGTTTGAACGGGCGCGGGAACAGCAGACATCCTTGTTCATCAATGATGTTTTCGTCGGCTCAGGCATGAGCGCGCCGCAGCATTGCAATCTGCAATTCTCGCCGCTGCAAAACCGTGACGGCGTGATGATCATGATCATCAGCCCACAGCAGATCGTGTCGCGCCTCGTGCAGAACACGGTGACCGGCAAGGCAGCGCGATCGGCCATCGGCATGGCCGAAATGCTGGCGCATGAAATCAAGAACCCGCTGGCGGGGATCACGGGTGCCGCACAATTGCTGTCGATGGGCCTGTCGCCAGAGGACCAGGAGTTGACGGACCTGATCGTCGCGGAATCGCGCCGCATTGTGAAACTGCTGGAGCAGGTCGAACAGTTCGGTAACCTGCGCCAGCCTAGCCGCAAGTCCATCAACATCCACGATACGCTGGATCGGGCGCGTCAGTCCGCCTCGGTCGGTTTTGGCGCGCATATGATGTTCGTGACGGATTATGACCCGTCCTTGCCCCGCGCGCTGGCGGATGCGGATCAGTTGCAGCAGATTTTCCAGAACCTGATCAAGAACGCCGCAGAGGCGGGTGGTCCGGGCGGCAAGATCACGCTGCGGACATTCTACGATGCAAGCCTGCGGGTGTTGCAGGCCGATGGGTCGCACGCGCGGCTGCCCTTGCAGATCGAGGTGATTGACGACGGGCCGGGACTGCCGCCTGATATCGCCAGCAACGTGTTCGAACCCTTTGTTTCCGGACGTGAAAACGGCACCGGTCTGGGGCTCGCACTGGTCAGCAAACTCATACAGGACGGCGGTGGCTGGATTACAGTCGATAGCGCCCCGGGCCGAACGGTATTTCGGATTTCCCTGCCGCGCGCAGACACAGACGACGGAGACGATTGATGGATGGCACGATTCTGGTTGCGGATGATGACCGCACGATCCGCACGGTCCTGACCCAAGCGTTGACCCGCGCGGGCTGCAAGGTGCACGCGACATCGTCGCTGGTGACGCTGATGCGCTGGGTCGAAGAGGGCAAGGGCGATCTGGTGATTTCGGACGTGGTCATGCCCGACGGGAACGGGCTGGATCAATTGCCCAAGATCGCGGAATTGCGTCCCGGTCTGCCAGTCATCGTGATTTCGGCACAGAACACCATCATGACTGCAATCCAGGCAGCAGAGGCTGACGCCTACGACTATCTGCCGAAACCGTTCGATCTGCCCGACCTGATGAAACGCGCAGCCCGCGCGCTGGAGGTCAAACGCACGTCGCACCCGGTTCGCCGCGAAACGGCGGGTGAACATTCGGATTTGCCGCTGGTGGGTCGGACACCCGCGATGCAGGCGTTGTACAAACTGGTCGCGCGGGTCATGAATACATCCATGCCGGTCCTGATCACGGGCGAAAGTGGCACGGGAAAATCGCTGATCGCACGCGCGATCCATGACTTTTCGGATCGCAGGTCGCTGCCGTTCATTACGGTCGGCGGGGCCGATCTGGACGGAGCGGACGGGCCGCAATCGGTGCTGTCGCGTGCGCGGGGCGGATCCATCCTGTTCGATGAAATCGGAGATATGGATGCGCAAGCCCAGGGACGGATCGTGCGGATGCTGGATCAATTGGGCGACAGCGCACCGCGGATCATGGCGACATCGCAGACCGATCTGGGCAGCAAGATCGAGGCAGGCGCGTTCCGCGACGATCTGTTCTACCGCCTGTCCGGGGTGACGATTGCCGTGCCGTCATTGCGGGAACGGGTCGACGACATCCCGTTGCTGGCAGAGCATTTTCTGGCAAAGGCAGAACGTGATGGCGGGCCGTTGCGGCGCATTTCTGATGCGGCCACGGCACTGGTGCGCACCTACAGTTGGCCCGGCAACGTGCGCCAACTGGAAAATACGGTGCGGCGTCTGGTGTTTACGGCGGCCGGCGAGGAAATCAGCAAGACCGAAGTCGAGGCGGTTCTGGGCAACCAGCCCGCAATGGAGCCGCTGCGCGGTGGCGATACGGACAAATTGTCGAGTGCTGTGGCCCGCCACCTGAAACGCTATTTCGACCTGCACGGTGGCATGCTGCCACCGCCGGGTCTGTACAACCGCATTCTGCGCGAGGTCGAGGCCCCGTTGATCGAAATCGCACTCGACGCGACCGCTGGAAATCAGGCGAAATGTGCTGATTTGCTGGGCATCAACCGCAATACACTCAGAAAGAAGATCACGGACCTCGATATTCAGGTGACACGCCGCCGCAAATTGATGTAAAACCGCAACATAAGCGTGGCCCCGGCGGAACATCCGACGGCAAGGACCACATAAAACGGCGGTATTGGCGGGGTCACTCCCGTCGCAATGGACAGGGCAATTCGCGTGCAGCGGTCCCGGTTGAGCTTGAATTACCAGCGTATCAAGCGCTGGCGACGGCGGCGC
Organism: Loktanella sp. DSM 29012; assembly: GCF_900110705.1. GTDB lineage: Bacteria > Pseudomonadota > Alphaproteobacteria > Rhodobacterales > Rhodobacteraceae > Loktanella > Loktanella gaetbuli. The sequence continues at coordinate 64,170 of NZ_FOEJ01000003.1, forward strand.
GCCGTCCAGAATTTCACGACCCTCGGGTTGGTTGTTCTGGGCCCGGTGCTGGCTGTCGTGACGTTTCTGATCCTGCGCAGTCCGTTGGATGCCGGGTCTGCGTCGCCGATCCTGCGTCTGGTGCTGCTGGCCGACCTTGTCTACATCATCATCGTCGCAGGGCTCGTGCTGAGCCGGGTGTTCTATCTGATCGTGGCGCGCCGCAACCAGTCGGCAGGATCGCGTCTGCACTTGCGTCTGACGGGCGTTTTCGTGGCCCTCGCATTGATCCCGACGGTGTTGGTCGCTGTCTTTGCGGTGCTGTCCATCAATCTGGGGTTCGAGGGATGGTTTTCGGAGCGGGTGCAGAACGTTCTGGGCACATCGCTGTCGACTGCGCAGGCCTACGAAGAGGAAGAACGATCAGAGGTGCTGCGCGACGGAAACGCGCTTGCGGCATACCTCAATACCGAGCGGCAGGCCAATTTCTTTATGAACGACGGTGACGTGCGGCAGGCCATTGCGGTCGTGCAGCCGCAGATCGACCGGGGATTGTCCGAGGTTTTTTTCCTCAACGGGGCCGGGGATATCATGACGCGTGGCGGCGGGTCGTATGATTTCAACTACGAACGGCCCGATCCCGCCGATTTCGACAGGGCCCGCAACAGCGGTGCCGTCGTGATCGAAGATGCGGCAAACAATGAATTTCGCGCACTTTTGGTGGTCGACACCTTTCCGGATCGTTTCCTGCTGGTGACCCGCCCGGTCGATGGGGAAATCCTGGCCCTGCTGGACGAGACCGAGGCGACGGTCGCGTTGTACGAACAGCTGGAACGCGACCGGGGCGCGTTGTTGTTCCAGTTCGGTGGATTGTATCTGGGATTTGCGGTGATCCTGATCCTCGCCGCGACCTGGCTGGGACTGTGGTTTGCAGAAAGGCTGTCGCGACCGGTCGGGCGGCTCGTGACGGCTTCGCAGCGGGTTGGTGCCGGTGATCTGGACGTCCGCGTGATCGAGGACGAAGGCGACGACGAAATCAGCCAGTTGGGGCATTACTTCAACCAGATGACCAGTCAGCTGAAAACGCAGCGCGACGATCTGGTTGGCAGCAACCGCCTGTTCGATTCCGTGCTGTCATCGGTCACATCCGGCGTGGTTGGGCTGGACGCTGATGGTCGGATCAGTTTCGTGAACCCCTCTGCGGTGCGGTTGTTGAACGTCGGGCGTGGCCAGACCACGACCGCGCTGTCGGTGGCTGTGCCCGAATTCGGGACATTGTTCGAAAAGCTGCGCGCCGATGGCCGGCCATTCGTGCAGGAACAGGTCAACCTCGTACGCAGTGGCAAACAGGAAAGCCTGCTGGTCCGTATGGCACCGCGTGCAGGTAATGACGGGACACTGGACGGCTATGTGGTCGCATTCGACGATGTGACCGACCTGGTCAGCGCACAGCGCATGGCCGCCTGGGGTGATGTCGCCCGCCGCATCGCCCACGAGATCAAGAACCCGCTGACGCCGATCCAGCTGTCGGCCGAGCGCATCAAACGCAAGTTCGGGGCAGAGGTCACAGACACCGACAAACTGAACCAGATGACTGATGTGATCGTGAGGCAGACCAATGATCTGCGTCGCATCGTCGATGAATTTTCGAAATTCGCGCGGATGCCGGAACCCGAGCTGGCCGTTTCGGACTTGTCGGCACTGTTGCGCGATGTGGTAACGCTGCAAGAAGCAGGTCAGCCGGATGTCAGGATCACTGCCGATACGCCAGCGCAGCCGGTTCTGACAGATATCGACCAGACGATGATCGGGCAGGCCCTGACCAATCTGATCAAGAACGCAGGCGAGGCGATCGAATCCCGCGCGGAACAGCAGGGTGGGCCGGTTGCCAACCCTCTTATCCGGGTTGCGATGGTGGTGGGGGATCACGGTGTGCGGATCACGATTTCCGACAACGGGATCGGTCTGCCGCAGGACCGCGCCCGGCTGTTCGAACCCTATGTGACGACGCGCGACAACGGGACGGGCCTCGGCCTGCCCATCGTGCGCAAGATCATCGAAGAACACGGCGGCACGCTGCAACTTGTGGATGCCGAACCTTTCGGCACGGACACCCACGCGGGGGCCTGTGCCGTGATTGAACTGCCGTTGGCCCCTGTCGGGGTTGCGGCCAACAAAATTCCAGCATGAGGTTTTGACTATGGGCGACATTCTGATCACCGACGACGAGCGCGACATCCGGGAACTGATCGGCGATATCCTCGAGGATGAGGGTTTCACCACGCGGTTGGCTGCAAATTCCGATCAATGCATGGCCGAGATCGCCAAGGAAACGCCGGCGCTGATGATTTTGGATATCTGGCTCAAGGATTCCAACATGGACGGGATCGATATTCTGAAAACCGTCAAACGTGACTATCCAGAAGTGCCGATCGTCATCATTTCCGGGCATGGCAACATCGAGATTGCGGTCGCGGCCATCAAGCAGGGGGCTTACGATTTCATCGAAAAACCGTTCAACATCGATCAGCTGATGGTCGTGATCCGGCGCGCGATGGAAACCAGCCGTCTGCGGCGCGAGAATGTCGAACTCAAACGCGGTGAGAGCGTTCCGGCCGACATGCTGGGTGACAGTGCGGCGTTCCGCGCCATGAAGGCGCAGCTGGACAAGGTGACCAAATCCAACGGACGTGTGATGCTGACCGGCCCTGCCGGTGCAGGCAAGGAAATCGCCGCGCGCTATATCCATGCCAATTCCAACCGGGCGGGCGCACCATTTGTCACGATCAATTCCGCCAGTGTCGAACCCGACCACATGGAAGAGGCCTTGTTTGGCCGTGAAAGTGCCGGCAAGGGCGTTGAAAAGGGTCTGCTGGAACAGGCCAACGGCGGGATCATCTATCTGGATGAAGTGGCCGAGATGCCGATGGGCACACAGGCCAAGATGCTGCGGGTTCTGGTGGATCAATCATTCCAGCGTGTCGGGGGGACCGAAAAAGTGCAGGTTGATCTGCGTTTCATCTCGTCCACGAACCGCGATTTGCCGAAGCTGATCGAACAGGGACTGTTCCGTCAGGAATTGTTTCACCGCCTGAACGTGGTGCCGATTGATGTGCCCAGCCTGGAAGAACGCCGCGAGGACATCCCCACGCTGGCCGAATATTTCATTGCACAACTGAACAAGGCGCAGGGTCTGCCGCTGCGCGAGCTGGCCGAGGATGCGCGCGCGCTGTTGCAGACGATGCTGTGGCCGGGCAACGTCCGTCAGTTGAAAAACGTCGTGGAACGCGTGCTGATACTGGGCGAGGGCAACCATCCCATCGCGGCCAAGGAGTTGCCCAACTCTGATGAAGCGCCCGCAACCGAGGGACGGATCGTGCTGTCGGGCGGGCTTGCGACATTGCCACTGCGCGAGGCGCGCGAGCTGTTCGAACGCGAGTATCTGCTGACCCAGATCAACCGTTTCGGTGGCAATATCAGCCGCACCGCCAGCTTTGTCGGGATGGAACGCAGCGCATTGCATCGCAAGCTCAAGTCGCTGGGTGTCGCGACGGCTAATAAGGCGGGCGCACGCGTGGCCTACGTCGAAGAAGGCGCGTGAATTGACGCGCGGCACCGGCCATGTCACTGGAGCGTAGGTCGGCAGGAGAACATCGATGAAGGTCATCATCTGCGGGGCTGGTCAGGTCGGCTGGCAAATCGCCCGGCATCTGGCGGGCGAACAGAACGACGTGACGGTTGTGGACAACAATCCCGAACTGGTGCGTCGCGCGACAGACAGCCTGGATGTGCAGGGCATCAGCGGCTTTGCCAGCTATCCCGACATCCTGGAACGGGCAGGGGCGCGTGACGCTGACATGATCATCGCCGCAACCCATTCCGATGAGGTGAACATGGTCACCTGTCAGGTGGCGCATTCCGTGTTCTCGATCCGCCGCAAGATCGCGCGTCTGCGGTCGCAAAGCTATCTGGATGCGATCTATTCCGACCTGTACCGGCGCGATCATTTGCCGATCGACGTGGTCATCAGCCCTGAGAAAGAAGTGGCAGCGGCGGCACTGCAACGGCTGGCCTCGCCTGCGTCATTCGACACAGAACAATTCCTGAATGATCAGGGCACCCTGATGGGCATTTCGATCGAGGCCGATTGCCCGGTGGTAAATACGCCGCTGCGCCAATTGACGGATCTGTTTTCGACATTGCGGGCCATTGTGGTGGGTGTACGGCGCGATGGCGTGATGTTCGTGCCCTCGGCCAAGGATCAGCTCTTTGCCGGCGATGACGCTTATATCTTTACGCATACGGATGACGTGAACCGGACGCTGGAGATTTTCGGCAAACATCAGACCCGACAGCAACGCATCGTCATCATCGGTGGTGGCAATGTCGGTCTGGCCGTCGCACGCGCGCTGGAGGCCAAGACCGAACGCCTGCGGGTGCGCATGATCGAACGGACGCGCGAGGCGGCAGAGGCCGCAGCGGATGCGCTGGATCGCACCATCGTGCTGCATGGCGACGGTCTGGATGCCGCATTGCTGGACGAGGCGGGTATCGCGACAGCGGATGCGGTTCTGGCCGTGACAGACGATGACAAGGTTAACCTGCTAGCATCGGTCCGGTCCAAGGAGATGGGCTGCAAGATGTCGATTTGTCTGGTCAACGATCCGACGCTGGTGCCCCTAATGGGGCCATTGGACGTGGATGCCTGGATCAACCCGCGGTCGACAACCGTTTCGTCGATCCTGCGACACGTGCGCCACGGACGGGTGCGGGGGGTCTATTCGATCGGCGATGCCGAGGCCGAATTGATCGAAGCGCAGGTGTTGTCCACATCGCCCATGGCAGGTCAAAAAATCCGCGACATCCAGTTCCCAGAGGGTGCCGTGGTCAGCGGTATTTCCAAGAATGGCAAGATGATCAAACCGGTCGCCGATACACGGATCGATGACGGTGATCTGGTTGCGATCTTTGCAATGGCGAATGACGTGCCAGAGGTCGAGCGCCTGTTGCAGGTGTCGATCGACTTTTTCTGATGGCAATTATGCGGTCCCTGCCATTTTTTGTGCTGCTGATGGGGATCGGGTCGGCTGCCATGCTGGTGCCGGCAATCCATGCCACGGCATTGGGTGCGACCCGCGTGATGCAGACGTTTTTTTATGCTGCGCTGCTGGGGTTGACGCTGACGTTGCTGGCGGGGCTTGCGACATCCGGGCGGGTGCCGCGCAATGCCGCCCTCAGCCAGTTGATGACGCTGGTGCTTGCCTTTGGGTTGTTGCCGATCATGTTTGCCGTCCCGTTCTACGAGGCGGGTGAAAACATCCGGTTCAGCGACGCCTGGTTCGAGATGGTGTCATCGTTCACGACGACGGGTGCGACGCTGTACGAGAACGCGGGACGTTTGCCGCCATCGTTGCATCTGTGGCGCGCGACCGTCGGCTGGCTGGGCGGAATGCTGACATGGATCGTGGCTGTCGCCATTTTCGCACCCATGAATCTGGGCGGGTTCGAGGTGCGGACCGCTGGCGGATCGGCGCAGTTTACGTCGGGCCGCTATAGTCAGATCGGCGAGGTCGCGCGGCTACAGGACCGGTTGGCCCGGCATACGGCCACGCTCGCCCCTATCTATGTCGGGCTGACCTTTGTATTGTGGATCGGTTTGGTGCTGCTTGGTGAAGTGCCCTATATCGCGCTGTGCCATGCGATGTCGGTGCTTTCGACATCCGGGATTTCGCCTATTGGTGGGGTCTATTACGCCGTGTCGGGGTTCTGGGGCGAACTGCTGATTTTCTGTTTCTTTGCCTTTGCCATTTCGCGCCTGACGTTTTCGCGGGGCATGTTCGGGGACAGTGATGCGCGGCTGGCCCGTGACCCTGAGGTGCGTATGGCACTGATTCTGGTCTCGGGCGTCACGGCGATGCTTTTCCTGCGTCATTGGCTGGGCAGCATAGAGGAGGGGACGACTTCGACGCTGCCCGCGCTGTTTTCGTCACTCTGGGGCAGTATTTTTACCGTCACATCATTCCTGACGACCACAGGGTTCGAATCACGGTTTTGGGACGGCGCAGCCGAGTGGTCCGGTCTGGAAACCCCCGGCCTGTTTCTGGTGGGGATAGCCCTGATCGGTGGTGGTGCTGCGACCACGGCGGGCGGCGTGAAACTGCTGCGCGTCTATGCGTTGTTCCGTCATTCCGAACGCGAGGTCGAACGTCTGCTGCATCCGTCATCTGTTGGTGGCGGCGGACGCGAGGCCCGCACGATCCGACGTCAGGGGGCCTATATTTCATGGGTATTCTTTATGTTGTTCGCCCTGTCGATCGCGGCGGTGATGTTGCTTCTGGCCCTGACAGGGGTGCAGTTCGAGACGACCATGGTTTTGACGGTGGCGGCGTTGTCGACCACCGGGCCGCTGGCCGTGGTGGGGGCGGAGTCCCCGATCAGTTATGCGGGTCTGCCGGACGCGGCCAAGGCTGTGCTTGGGGCGGCCATGGTGTTGGGGCGGCTGGAGACACTTGCCCTGATCGCGCTGTTCAATCCTGAGATCTGGCGGCGTTAGCGGGTTGATTTTAGGGCTGGATCATCCGAAAGACTGTGTCCATACTTTCTAACTGATGTTTCCGGCCGGTCCGCGGCCCGCAAGAATAATTGGAGACCCGATATGGCGTCTGACAAGGCCAATCTGCAGGATGCCTTCCTGAACCACGTGCGCAAGGTCAAGGTTCCTGTGACGATCTTTTTGGTGAACGGCGTCAAGCTTCAGGGCGTCATCACGTGGTTCGACAGTTTCTGCGTCCTGCTGCGTCGCGACGGCCAGAGCCAGCTGGTATATAAATCGGCGATCTCGACGATCATGCCAGCCCAACCCATTAGCCTGTACGAGGGCGAAGAATAATTGCTTGAACATGACCGGCCCATCACACGGGCCTACGTTCTGCACCCGGATCTGAAAACCGACCGTACCCGCCGCGCGGCTGACCCCGCGCTGGAAGAGGCCGTGTCGTTGGCTGCCGCCCTGCCTGACTTGCAGGTCGTCGGCGCAGAAGTGGTGCGTTTGCCGAAATTGCTGCCGGGGACTCTGTTCGGCAAGGGCAAGATCGCCGAGTTGAAAGACCGGATGAAAGCCGAAGAGGTCGAGCTTGTCTTGATCGACGGCCACGTCACGCCGGTGCAGCAGCGCAACCTGGAAAAGGCCTGGGACGTCAAACTGCTGGACCGGACAGGCTTGATTCTTGAAATCTTCTCGGATCGGGCGCGTACCGCGGAGGGTGTGTTGCAGGTCGAAATGGCGGCATTGTCATATCAGCGCACCCGTCTGGTGCGGGCCTGGACCCACCTGGAACGGCAGCGCGGCGGGCTTGGTTTCGTCGGCGGTCCCGGTGAAACCCAGATCGAGGCCGACCGCCGTGCCATCGACATGCAGTTGCAGGCGCTGAAGCGGCAGCTGGAAAAGGTCGTCAAGACCCGGACGCTGCACCGCGCGGCACGGGCCAAGGTCCCGTATCCGATCGTGGCGCTGGTCGGCTATACCAACGCGGGAAAATCGACGCTGTTCAACCGGCTGACAGGTGCGGATGTATTCGCCAAGGACATGCTGTTCGCGACGCTGGACCCCACCATGCGCCAGATCGAGCTGCCCGAGGGCGACAAGATCATCATGTCGGATACGGTCGGTTTCATTTCCGACTTGCCCACAGAGTTGGTGGCTGCATTCCGTGCAACACTGGAAGAAGTGCTGGATGCGGATCTGATCGTGCATGTGCGTGACATCAGCCATCCGCAGACCGAAGAGCAGTCCAAGGATGTAATGGCGATCCTCACGTCCTTGGGGGTGGCCGATGACGCCCCGTTGCTGGAGGTCTGGAACAAGATCGACCGGCTGCCCAGCGATGATCACGATGGAATCGTCACGCAGGCGGCAAGAACAGAAGACATCTTTGCCATTTCCGCGATCACCGGCGAAGGGCTCGACCCTTTGCTGGATGCGATCAGCGAGCTGCTCAAGGACCCGCGAACAGCAGAACAACTGGTTCTGGGGTTCGGGGCCGGCAAAGCGCGGGCGTGGTTGTTCGATCAGGGCGTGGTGACGGGTGAAAGGCAGAGCGAAGACGGCTATGTCATCGACGTGTTCTGGACACAGACGCAGGCCAGCCGGTTCCGCAAGCTGGACTGAGAGTCACAGATGTTCGAGTGGCGCGCGTGTTGTGCATGCGGGAGCCTCCGGCGGGAGTATTTCGGGCAAGATGATGCGCGGGGGAGGCACCCGTTCAGAGCCGTTCCATCTGAAATCAGGTTTCGATTAGGCCGGATGATCTGGGAAATGGATTATTGATGTGAAAAGGGCGCCCCGTGGGGCGCCCTTTTGTGATTTAGCAGCTGTAGTACAGCTTGTATTCGACCGGGTGCGGCGTGTGCTCGACCTGGTAGACCTCTTCCCACTTGAGGGCCATGTAGCCTTCGAGCTGGGATTTGGTGAACACGTCGCCTTGCAGCAGGAAGTCGTGATCGGCCTCGAGCGATTCCAGGGCTTCGCGCAGCGAGCCGCAGACCGTCGGGATGGCGGCCAGTTCTTCGGGCGGCAGGTCGTAGAGATCCTTGTCCGAGGAGGGGCCGGGGTCGATCTTGTTCTTGATGCCGTCAAGACCGGCCATCAGCAGGGCCGCAAAGCACAGGTAGGGGTTCGCGGCGGGATCGGGGAAACGTGCCTCGACGCGCTTGGCTTTGGGCGATTCGGACCACGGGATACGTACACAACCCGAACGGTTACGGGCGGAATACGCGCGCAGAACCGGAGCCTCGAAGCCGGGGATCAGACGCTTGTAGCTGTTCGTGGACGGGTTCGTGATCGCGTTCAGCGCTTTGGCGTGCTTGAGGATGCCGCCGATGAAATACAGCGCTTCCTGGCTCAGATCGGCGTATTTGTCGCCGGCGAACAGGGGCTTGCCGTCTTTCCAGATCGACATGTTCACGTGCATGCCGGTACCGTTGTCGCCTGCGATCGGTTTGGGCATGAAGGTTGCCGACTTGCCGTAGGCCTGGGCCACGTTGTGGATGACGTACTTGTATTTCTGCAGTTCGTCGGCCTGATGTGTCAGTGTGCCGAAGATCAGACCCAGCTCGTGCTGGCAGCTGGCCACTTCGTGATGGTGCTTGTCGACCTTCATGCCCATGCGCTTCATCGTGGTCAGCATTTCGCCACGCATGTCCTGCGCGTCATCGATCGGGTTCACCGGGAAGTAGCCGCCCTTGATGCCGGGACGGTGGCCGGTGTTGCCCATCTCGTATTCGGTATCGGTGTTCCATGCGCCGTCGATTGCGTCGACCTGGAAAGACACCTTGTTCATCGAGACCGAGTAGCGCACGTCGTCAAAGACGAAGAATTCAGCCTCGGGGCCGCAATAGAAGGTGTCACCGATGCCGGATGACTTCAGGTAGGCCTCTGCCTTTTGAGCGGTGCCGCGCGGGTCGCGGTCATAGGGTTCCATCGTGTCCGGCTCGACGATGGAGCAATGCAGACAGATGGTTTTTTCAGCATAGAAGGGGTCGACATAGGCTGTTGCCGTGTCGGGCATCAGTTTCATGTCGGACTGATCGATCGATTTCCAGCCCGCGATGGATGAACCATCGAACATGAAGCCTTCTTCGAGGAAGTCTTCGTCAACCAGATCAGACACGATCGTGACGTGTTGCAATTTGCCCTTGGGGTCAGTGAAGCGGATGTCGACGTAGTCGGCCTCCTCGTCCTTCATCATTTTCAGAAAGTCTTTGGTGCTCATGAGCTGTCCTTTCGGTTCGTGTCTTGTATTTTACAGCGCGTCGTCGCCGGATTCGCCGGTTCGGATGCGGATGGCTTGTTCGACCGTGCTGACGAAAATCTTTCCGTCGCCGATCTTGTCGGTCTTGGCGGCCTCGACGATCGCGGCGATTGCCGCATCGACCTGATCGTCGGCAAGGACGACCTCGAGTTTTACCTTGGGCAGGAAGTCGACGACGTATTCGGCGCCGCGGTACAATTCGGTATGACCTTTCTGACGGCCGAAACCTTTGACTTCGACCACGGACAAGCCCTGAATGCCGACTTCTTGCAGCGCTTCTTTTACTTCATCCAGCTTGAACGGCTTGATGATGGCTTCGATTTTCTTCACGCAGACTCCCCCGTATGGCTTACTTCCGAGGTGAGAACATTTTCGTGACAGACCTACAATTCATCCCGGCATCGCAGGGCACGGGATCAGACTGAAAAATACGCATCGGTGCAAAATTTAGGCTATCTGATCAAAAAGAGTGCGAAATGAGAATTGCGACCAAGTTCGAGATCCGAACGCCGGGCGACCGGCGGTTTTCCGGGGAATTTTGGGTAAAAAACGCAAAAACGCGCAATGCTTTCGGGCCAAGACGATCGCAAGATCGGCATAGACACGTCCCGAAAGCACTGCGCGTGCTGTTTTTATAGTCATATGCGGCCAACTGGCCGCGTCGCGCCGTCAGACGGCGGCAGATGCCATTTCGATGCCGTCGGCATAAAGGATATGCTGGCGATCAAAGGTGAGCGTGTAGGTCGTCATTTGCTGTGCCGCCTGGAGGGCGAGGTATTCGCCGTCAACCAGACGGGCAGCCTCGACATTGGCGGTCTGGGTTCCGAACAACGCTTCGGCACGCCAATCGCGAATGTGCAGGATCGTGTTGGGCGTAACCATGATGTCGCGGTCGGGGCGTGTGTGCCCGAGCGAACCGGCCTTGATACGGATCGGTGCGATTTTCTGGGTTGCTACGTCGATTTTACGCAGGATCGCCATGCCACTGTCGCGGGTGATGATGCGCATGCCCGCTTCGAGGTGTTCGACGGGCATTTCGCCTTCCATCGTCATGATGGTTGTACCGGCGCATACGCCTGCGTTGAGTTTAGCCTTCTTGGGCGCAGCAACGCTGCGTTCGATCGTCTTGGTCTGCATGGCGTTTTTCCCGCTCTAGCTTGTGTCTGCCTCAATAGTTCTTCCACAACTAAGGCAAGATTCTGGCACAGTCATGCTTTTTCTGGGATGCTTTTTATTCTCGCATCCCCCTGTGACCTTTGTTAGACAGCCGCCAAACACCGGGGGCGCGGAAACGTGCCCCCGTAACAATGCGGGTGTGGCGGAATTGGTAGACGCACCAGATTTAGGTTCTGGCGCCGCAAGGCGTGGGGGTTCAAGTCCCTTCACCCGCACCATATTCGAATGAAAGAAGGACATTTCATGCAGGTCAACGAGACCCTGAACGACGGCCTCAAGCGCGGCTATACCATCACTGTCACAGCGGCAGAGCTGGATGCAAAAGTTGTCGAGAAGCTGGAAGAAGCGCGCCCAGGCGTGGAAATGAAGGGCTTTCGCAAGGGTAAGGTGCCGATGGCCCTGTTGCGCAAGCAGTTCGGTCCGCGCCTGATGGGCGAAGCCATGCAGGACAGCATCGACGGTGCCCTGCGCGACCACCTTGACAGCACCGGCGATCGTCCGGCTGCTCAGCCCGAAATGAAGATGTCCAATGCGGACTGGAAAGAGGGCGACGACGTCGTTGTCGAAGTGTCTTACGAGGCGCTGCCCGACGTGCCGGACACCGATTTCTCTGCGATCAAGCTGGAAAAGATGGTCGTGAAGGCAGATGATTCTGCTGTCGAAGAAGCGCTGACCAACCTAGCAGAGAGCCCGCAGGCCCAGACGTTCGAGAAAAAGAACGGTCTGTCCAAGGATGGCTATCAGGTCGTGATCGATTTCGTCGGCAAGATCGACGGTGAGGCATTCGACGGCGGATCGGCCGAAGATTACCCGCTGGTGCTGGGGTCCAACTCCTTTATCCCCGGTTTCGAGGAGCAACTGTTGAAGACCAAGGCCGGTGAGGAAAAGGCCGTGACGGTTAATTTCCCCGAGGACTATCAGGCAGAGCATCTGGCCGGCAAGGAAGCCGTGTTTGATGTGACCGTCAAAGAGGTCCGCGAGCCCGTCACGCCGGAAATGAACGACGAACTGGCCAAGAAGTTCGGTGCCGAGGATCTGGAAGCCCTGAAGGGTCAAATCCGTGATCGTCTGGAAGCTGAATATCAGGGCGCGTCCCGCGCGGTCGCCAAGCGTAAGCTGCTGGACGAGCTGGACACGGCAGTCGATTTTGAACTGCCCCCTAGTCTGGTCGATGCCGAAGCCGGTCAGATCGCGCACCAGCTGTGGCATGAGGAAAACCCCGACGTCCAAGGCCACGACCACCCCGAGATCAATCCGACCGAAGAGCACATCACCCTGGCCAAGCGTCGGGTAAAGCTGGGTCTGTTGCTGGCCGATATCGGCCAGAAGGCAGAGATCAAGGTGACGGACCAGGAGATGACGCAGGCCATCATGAACCAGGCGCGTCAGTACCCGGGACAAGAGCGTCAATTCTTTGAGTTCGTGCAGCAGAACGCACAGTTCCGCCAGCAGCTGCAAGCGCCGTTGTTCGAGGACAAGGTCGTCGATCACATTCTTGAAAAAGCAGATGTGACCGAGAAGGAAGTCAGCAAGGACGACCTGCAAAAAGCTGTCGAGGCGATGGAATCCGAAGACTGATCCAGAGGATCAACTTTTTTCGAAATGGCGCCCCATGGGGCGCCATTTTTCGTTGTGGCCTTGTCTGAACGGCTGAAAGCCCCACATTATTGGTATAGGCAGCACGCTTGCGTGCTACCAGTTGGGACGAGTTTACCCCGTGCGGAAAACATTGAAATTTGCGTTGATCCTGAGTGGTCTGATGTTCAGCGGTTTACCGCTGACGGCGCAGGCGTGCCCCAATCCGGACATAGCGTCATTCACGCAGCTGACCGAGAGCGGCGTGAGCCTGCGCCGTGGGAAGTCCGTACGCTTGACGGCGGGCGGAATGCGCCCGTTGGGGGAATGCCCCCAGGCTAGCGTCGCGCGTGGCAGTGAGTCCCATTTCACCGATGCGCCGACGTTCGAGTTGAATTTGGTCGGAATGATGGGACTGGCATTGCAAATGAGCGCGGATACCGGATGCGCGCGCGATATGCTGGTCCATACGGCCGATGGGTCGTGGTATTATCGCGGACCGGGACTGAACGGGTTCATGCCGCCGATGATGCTGTCCAATCCGGGCACAGGCGCGCTCAAGGTCTGGGTCGGCACTCAGGACGACCGCAGTTGCAGGATACGCATGGAATTTCTGACATTGCTGCGATGAGGGCCGCAAAACAATCAGGGCCGGATCATTGCTGATCCGGCCCTGACTGTAGCGATGGCCGCCAACCCGAAAAGGGCAGGCGACCGTTTGTCTGTATCAGGCGTTGTCGGATGCGCGGGGCGCGTCGTCGCCATCGTCTTCGGATGCGGCAGAGCCGAGATCGTCGAACAATTCCTGGATTTCGAATTCAGCTGCTGCTTCTTCTTCGGCGGCCAGTTCCTGAATGGATTTGCCAGCGGCCTGAAGCTCTGCTTCTTCGGCGGAACGTGCGACGTTCAGGGTGATCGTTGCCTCGACCTCGGGGTGCAGGTTCAGCGTCACATCGTGCAGACCCAGATCCTTGATCGGACCTTGCAGCACGACCTGATTGCGGTCGACCTTGTAACCGTCGGCGGCAGCGGCATCGGCCACGTCACGGGGTGTGACGGAGCCATAGAGAGAGCCCGCGTCGGACGCGGACCGAATCACGATGAACTGCTTGCCGTCGATCTTGTCTGCCTCGGCCTGTGCGGCAGCGCGTGTTTCAGCGTTGCGTGCCTCGAGTGCGGCCTTTTCGGCCTCAAAGCGAGCGAGGTTCGCAGCGTTGACGCGCAGCGCCTTTTTCTGCGGCAGCAGGTAGTTGCGCGCATAGCCTTCCTTGACAGAGACGACTTCGCCCATGTTGCCCAGCTTTGCGACGCGTTCGAGAAGAATGATGTCCATGATGCGGGTCCTTACTTCACTGCGTAGGGCAGAAGGGCGAGGAACCGTGCACGCTTGATCGCCTGGGCGAGCTTGCGCTGGTTCTTGGCGCCGACGGCGGTGATGCGGGCAGGCACGATCTTGCCGCGCTCGGAGATGTAGCGCTGCAGGGTGCGGGTGTCTTTGTAGTCGATCGCCGGAGCGTTTTCGCCCTCAAACGGATCGGACTTGCGACGACGGAAAAACGGTTTGGTAGCCATGTCTTACAATCCTTTTGTGAAGTTAGCGGCGCTCGCGACGGCTGTCGCGTTCGTCACGTTTCTGCATTTGGACCGACGGGCCGTCCTCGTGTGCGTCGACCTTGATCGTCAGAACGCGCATGACGTCTTCGTGCAGGCGCATCAGGCGTTCCATCTCTTGCACGGCAGCCGCGGGGGCGTCGGTGCGCAGATAGGCGTAGTGGCCCTTGCGGTTCTTGTTGATCTTGTAGGCCATGGTCTTGACGCCCCAGTATTCGGAGTCGACCAGCTTGCCTTCGTTGTCGGACAGGACTGTCCCGAAGTGTTCGATCAGGGCTTCGGCTTGCGTGTTGGACAAGTCCTGACGCGCAATCATCACATGCTCATACAGCGGCATGGTATTCCTTACATGTTCGGCGCACTTCAAAGACCGGGTGGTTCCACTTCCGCGTCCCGGTCACGAGAGGCTGCGCAGGTCAAAAGTCGCGCGGAAGTTCGGCGCTTATACACGGGGACGGGCAGGGCGCAAGCCTGCGTGCACACAGCGGCCGGGTCGCGCAGAGTCCATGAATCAACTATCAATGGCCACGGTTTTGCCAAAGTCCGGTTGCACGACGAAAAGAAAAGCCGAAACCACCCCAAGGAGTACAGATGAGCGATCTTGCAACCGACCGTAGGGATGTGGTGCGTATCCGCGGATGGATGCCCGGTGGGCTAATGGCCATGAGCAGTAGCGGATTTGACGTGGAAGAGGCGTTCTGGGGCTACACGATATCGCATGCGGGTGGCCCGCGTCTGGCATTGGTGCTTGTTCAGTTTCTTGTCTTGTTGACGGGGGCATTGTGTGCGGCATCGGGGATGACGTTACTGTTGCTGTCACCTGTGTCGGATATCGTATTCCGATCGCCGCTGATTTTCGGGTGTTTTGCCTTTTCATTGCTGTTGATGTGGTACGCGACGCGCGGGCTGTCTTCGCGCTATGAGATCGACACGCATCGGTCGGAACTGCGGCGCGTGGTTCTGAACCGCACCGGATTGCTGACAATCCAGGCGCGGTATGGTTTCGACAGTATCGCAAACGTCTACGTCGAAGCTGTGAACGACCAGACATCGCGGCTGTACGTGCGGTTCCGCAATGGGCCTGGTCGCATCGTGGTCGCCAGCGGCAAGCCAGAGGATCTGGAACCATTGTCCGTGCGGCTGCGTCGCGACATGGTGCTGGGCGTGGTGCAAAGGAACCCGTGAACATGGGCTGTTCGAAAATGTGAAATTGCATTCATCAGGCCAGATCACATTTATTTCCGTGCAGACACATCAACACGGAGTACCACAATGAAAACGATTTTCGGCACCGCCACCGCGCTCGCCCTGCTGTCCACGCCCGTTCTGGCCGCACCTGCGCCCTACACGCTGGATGCAAGCCACAGCCAGGTTCTGTTCAATTACGATCACTTGGGCTTTTCGACGACCTACGGCTTGTTCTCGGGCTTTGACGGCGAAATTTCCTTTGACGCCGAAGACCCTGCTGCATCCAGCGTGTCGGTGTCGTTCCCGGTGCGCAGCATGATGACCGGCTGGGAAGCCCGTTTCGAGCATTTCATGTCCGATGATTTCTTTGGCGCAGCCGAAGACGACATGGTCACCTTTACCTCGACCGCGATCGAAGTGACCGGTGAGAACACCGCACTGATCACCGGTGATCTGAGCATGAACGGCATCACCAAGGAAGTTGTTCTGGACACGGTCCTGAACCAGGCCGGTCAACATCCGATGGCCGAAAAACCCTGGCTGGGCTTTGACGCGACAACAACGCTGCTGCGGTCCGATTTCGAAGTCGGCGCATTCGCACCCTTTGTCAGCGACGAAGTGCAGGTGATGATCTCGATCGAAGCTGAAGCAGCTGAATAAGCGACCTTCTGATTGACAACATAGGGGCTGCGCCGGGCATTCCGGCGCAGCCCCTTTCTTTTGCGGTCGATGCAAAGCAAAGGGCCCGCTGCATGTTGCAGCGGGCCCTATTTTTATCGCGCGGTGCGGGTTTTTCGTCAGTTGTTGCGTGTCGCGGTGAGGTCCATCGTGACGATCACGTCAAAGGCCAGATTGGATTCACCTTCCATGCTTTCGCCGATGTTGAATGTCTGGCGATTCAACGTGGTTTGCCCGGATGCCGTGGCCGTGTCGCCGTCAAGCGTCAGCGAAAATGGCAGGGTGACCGGTGCCTCGACCCCCTTGAGCGTGAGTGTTCCGTCCGCGACATAGCTGCCGTCGTCCTGTACCGTGATGGGCGCTGCAAAGGTGGCTGTCGGGAAATTGGCCTGATTGAAAAAGTCAGCCCCCATGG
Organism: Loktanella sp. DSM 29012; assembly: GCF_900110705.1. Classification (GTDB taxonomy): domain Bacteria; phylum Pseudomonadota; class Alphaproteobacteria; order Rhodobacterales; family Rhodobacteraceae; genus Loktanella; species Loktanella gaetbuli. The sequence continues at coordinate 80,601 of NZ_FOEJ01000003.1, forward strand.
CCTGATCCGTCACCGACCCAAGCGTCAGTGACCCGATGGAGACCGTGACCTCGACCGTGCCTGCATCCGCTGTGGCTTCGGGGTCGAAGGTGATCGCTGCCGTCCAGTCGGCAAAGCTGCCTGTAACCTCGTCACCCATCTGCACTACGGTGATGCCAAGCGCACCGTCCTGAACGGTCCAGTCCGAAGCGACCTCGGCCAGTGCTTCGGTTGTCAGTGCCGCGGTTGTGCCGGCGGCCATGCCAGCGCCGACGCCTGCACCGATTGCCAGTGCAGCGGCGGCCAACGCCGGAGCAGCGATCGGCGTGCGGTGATAGGCGACATCCGGCATCTGCGATTTCCCGAACCACATACGACGCAGGGTGGCGTCCTTGTCGATGAAATGATGCTTGAGTGCGCCTGCGACGTGCAGGGCAAGCGCGCCCATCAGCACTTTGGTCAGGATGATGTGCACACTGCCGAACAGATGCGCGACCTCGGGGTCCTTGGGGACGAAGGGCAGGGACTGCCCGAACGGCCACCAGATCGGGGCGAACCCGGTCGAGGCGGCGTGGTCGATCCAGCCTGTCAGCGGCACGAGGACAAGACTGCCGTAAAGCGTCCAGTGCACAATTTCCGCCAAAAGCGTTTCCGTCTTGCGTTCAGGGTGCAGGGGGCCGGGTTTGCGATGGCCGATTGCCCAGACGATGCGCAGCAGGGCCACGAAAAACAAAAGCACGCCCAAAGTCTTGTGGGTCGAAAAGAGCGTTGTCTTGATCGCGAGTGCGGAATCGGTATCCGCAGCCCAGTCATTGGCCAGCGTCCCGAGGATCAGCAGGGCGAGGATGAGTATGGCCGTCAGCCAGTGAAACGTCTTGGTCACCGTGCCGAAGGTTGTCGGGGTGTCGGACATGGGCGCAAATCCTTTCAATTTGCAGCAGATATAGATTGTTCTAAAGCAAGGTCACAATTTGCATTGACGCAGAGGCATTGTGCGACTTGGGGGCTTTGGCTATCCAAGCCGTCAATTGACAAATGACAGGAGACCTCATGCGCGCATTCGTTTTTCCCGGCCAAGGGGCCCAGACCATAGGGATGGGCAAGGCGCTGGCGGAGGCCTATCCGGCGGCACAGGCCGTTTTCGACACCGTGGACGACGCCCTGGGCGAAAAGCTGTCTGCGCTGATCTGGGACGGTGACGCCGACACGCTGCAATTGACCCGCAATGCCCAACCCGCGCTGATGGCGACGTCGCTGGCGGCCATGGCGGCACTGGAGGCCGAAGGGATCACGATATCCGATGCGGCCTATGTGGCGGGGCATTCGCTGGGTGAATATTCGGCACTGGCGGCGGCTGGCGCATTGGACATTGCCGATTGCGCGCGGCTGCTACGCACCCGCGGCGAGGCGATGCAGAACGCCGTGCCCGTCGGCGAGGGTGCCATGGCTGCGGTGCTGGGGCTGAGCATCGCGCAGGTCGAGGAGGTTGTCGCCGCCGCCGCTGACGCGGGCGTCTGTGAGGTCGCAAACGAAAACGATCCGTCCCAGACCGTCATTTCGGGGGCCAAGGCCGCAGTGGAACGTGCGGCTGTTCTGGCAAAAGAGGCAGGTGCGAAGCGTGCCCTGATGCTGCCGGTTTCGGCACCGTTTCATTGTGCTCTGATGGCACCCGCAGCGCAGGTGATGCAAGACGCGCTGTCTGACGTGACAATCCGCGCCCCGCGTGTTCCGGTGGTGGCGAATGTCAACGCAAACGCCGTGACGGACCCCGACGAGATCCGCGCCTTGCTTGTTGCACAGGTTGCAGGTCGTGTGCGGTGGTCAACTTCGGTTGCGTGGATGGCCGATCAGGGCGTCACGTCCTTTACCGAGATCGGTGCAGGCAAGGCATTGTCCGGCATGATCCGCAGGATCGCAAAAGACGCGGCGTGTGCGAATGTCGGCACGCCCGAAGAGGCAAAGGCGGTTGCAGCCGCGATGAAGGGATAAGACATGTTCGATTTGACAGGTAAGAATGCGCTAGTGACGGGTGCCTCTGGCGGGATCGGCGGTGCCATTGCGACCGCGCTGCATGGGGCGGGGGCCACGGTGGGTCTGTCCGGTACGCGGGTCGAACCGCTGGAAGCGCTTGCGGCTGAGCTGGGCGAACGGGTTCACGTTCTGCCATGCAACCTGAGCGATGCAGAGGCTGTTACGGCACTGCCGAAACAGGCGATCGAGGCGATGGGGTCGCTGGACATTCTGGTGAACAACGCCGGGATCACGCGCGACAACATCTTTATGCGGATGTCGGATGACGAATGGGCCAGCGTTCTGGACGTGAACCTCACGTCCAGCATGCGCCTGTGCAAAGGGGCCATTCGCGGCATGATGAAATCGCGTTGGGGTCGGATCGTGAACATCACCTCCGTCGTGGGCGCGACCGGCAACCCCGGTCAGGCAAACTACGCCGCCAGCAAGGCCGGCATGGTCGGCATGAGCAAATCCATCGCCTACGAGGTCGCCAGTCGTGGAATCACGGTCAACTGTGTGGCACCCGGTTTCATCGCCACGCCGATGACAGACGCACTGAACGATGAACAGCGCAGCGGTATTCTGGGCCAGATTCCGGCAGGTCGGATGGGCGAAGCTGACGAGATTGCAGCCGCTGTTCTGTATCTGGCAAGCCCCGAGGCCGCCTATGTCACCGGTGCGACCTTGCATGTGAATGGCGGAATGGCCATGCTCTGAGCCGTGGCCGGTCGGAGTGCGAAAGCGTTTGCGTGCTCTCGTTTCTCTGCTATAGGCCGGGCGGAAACGAATAGACGGGCCACATGGTCCGTTTCAAAACCGGGGCATGCCCCATACAGAACGTGAGGATATTTCATGAGCGACGTCGAAGGCCGCGTACGCAAGATCGTTGTAGAGCATCTTGGTGTTGAAGAAGACAAAGTCGTCGAAAGCGCGTCGTTCATCGACGACCTCGGCGCTGACAGCCTCGACACCGTCGAGCTGGTGATGGCATTCGAAGAGGAATTCGGCATCGAAATCCCCGACGATGCAGCCGAGACCATCCAGACCTTCGGCGATGCGGTCAAATTCATCAAGGGCGCGCTGTAAGTCAGCGTCCCGGTCCTCTTGGACCGTCTGATACAAAAGACCCCCGGTCCTGCCGGGGGTCTTTTTTGTTGCGGTGGGGCGTTTGATCGGCTGAATCGCTCAGATTGCAGTAATGCCCTGTGCGCGTGGCGGTATCGCTGCCCTGCGGCACTTGCCCCTGCTGACGATGTTACGGTATCAGGTCGGCAATTCTCTGTCGGAAAGGTACGAATTATGCGCCGGGTCGTTGTTACGGGATTGGGACTTGTCACGCCGCTGGCCGATGGGGTCGAGGCCAGCTGGAGCCGCATTCTGGACGGGCAGTCCGGTGCTGGTCCAATCACCCAGTTTGATCCCACGGGGCTGACCACCACCTATGCCTGCGAGGTGCCGCGCGGTGATGGGACCGATGGCACGTTCAATGCTGACGCCTACATGGAGCCGAAAGAGCAGCGCAAGGTCGATACATTCATCATGTTCGGCATCGCGGCCGCACAGCAGGCGATCGAAGATTCCGGCTGGGCACCGACCGAGACAGAGGATCTGGAACGCACCGGCGTTCTGATCGGGTCGGGGATCGGTGGTCTGAATTCCATCGCGAACACTGCGATCATGATGGAAGAAAAAGGCCCGCGCCGTGTGTCGCCGTTCTTTGTGCCGGGTGCCTTAATCAACCTGATTTCCGGGCAGGTCAGCATTCGTTACGGGTTCAAGGGACCAAACCATTCGGTCGTGACCGCCTGTTCGACCGGTGCGCATGCCATCGGCGACGCAAGCCGTCTGATCCAGTATGGGGATGCGGATGTGATGATCGCAGGTGGGGCCGAGGCCGCAATCTGCAAGATCGGTATCGCCGGTTTCAATGCCTGCAAGGCCTTGTCCACGGACCGTGCAGACGATCCCACCAAGGCGTCGCGTCCCTGGGACAAGGACCGTGACGGATTTGTCATGGGCGAGGGTGCGGGTATCGTCGTGCTGGAAGAATACGAGCACGCCAAGGCGCGCGGTGCCAAGATATATGCCGAGGTCAAGGGCTACGGTCTGTCTGGCGACGCGCATCACATCACTGCACCACCCCCCGATCACGAAGGTGCAGAGCGTGCGATGCGTGCGGCCTGCCGAAATGCCGGGATCACGCCGCAGGACATCAATTATGTGAACGCGCATGGCACCTCGACCATGGCCGACACCATCGAACTGGGTGCCGTGGAACGTATGGTGGGGCCAGAAGCCGCTGCCAAACTGGTGATGTCGTCGACGAAATCCGCAACCGGTCACCTGCTGGGTGCCGCGGGTGCGATCGAGGCGATTTTCTCGATCCTGGCGATCCGCGATCAGGTGGCACCGCCGACGCTGAATCTGGATCAGGTCGACGCCGAGACGCAGGTTGATCTGTGCGCGAACGAAAAACGCCCCTGCAAGATCGACATTGCATTGTCGAATTCATTCGGGTTCGGCGGGACCAACGCAAGTCTGGTGTTGGGGAAGGTCGAATAAATGTGGCGACACATCGCGTCCAACGCGCTGACGTTCATGGTCGTGGCGCTGTTTGTCAGTGCAGGTGTCGTGGCGTGGGGCACGCAGCAGTACAGCAACCCCGGCCCATTGGCGCAGGGGATCTGTCTGCAGGTGCCGGGCGGGTCGAACATGCGGCGGGTGAGCGAGGACCTGGAGGCGCAAGGCGCGGTGAGTTCAGCCGCCATTTTCCGCATGGGCGCGGATTACACCGAAAAGGCATCCGAGCTGAAGGCGGGCAGTTTCCTGATTGCCGAGGGCGCATCGATGGCCGAGATCGTGGATACGGTGACGCGCGGCGGGGCGAGCACGTGCGGGACCGAGATCGTCTATCGTGTAGGTGTTCGGGTCAACGAGGTCCAGGTCCGGGAACTGGACCCTGCCACCGGTCGCTACGAGGAAGTTGCCGCATTCACGCCGGGCGAAGGTGAAGTGCCGTCTGAATACACTGCGATGCTGGATGCCGCGGACACGCGCCTGAGACTGGCCGTGGCCGAAGGCACGACCGCCTGGCAGGTGGTGCAGGCGCTGAATGCGATTGACGTGCTGGAAGGTCCCCTCGACGACATTCCGGCAGAAGGAAGTCTGGCACCCGACAGCTACGAATTTACCGCAGGCATGACGCGGGGCAGCATCATTGGCCGGATGACCGAGCGCCAAGAGAACATCCTGGCCGAAGCCTGGGCCGCGCGTGTCGATGGGCTGCCGTTGGAAACGCCGGAGGAGGCGCTGATCCTTGCGTCGTTGATCGAAAAGGAAACTGCAGTTGCTGACGAGCGTCGTCAGGTTGCAAGCGTTTTCGTCAATCGCCTGGAACGCGGCATGCGGCTGCAAACGGACCCAGCCGTCATCTATGGTGTCACGGAAGGGCGCAGCGTGCTTGAACGTGGATTGCGGCGCAGCGAATTGGATACGCCGACGCCGTGGAATACCTACACGATCCCGGCCTTGCCACCCACGCCCATTGCGAACCCCGGGAGGGCGAGCATCGAGGCAGCACTTGATCCCGATACGACGGACTACGTGTTCTTTGTTGCCGATGGCACGGGTGGGCATGCATTCGCGACCAACCTTGATGACCACAATCGCAATGTCGCAGCCTGGCGTGCGATCGAGGCGGAGCGTGCAGCCAACGACGGTTAAGGACGGTCGCCTAACCAGCCATTAGGGGCTGCGGGCTGTCAGGGCACTGTATTTATTGTAAAATTAATGGCTCGCCTTCTAGCTGGAGGCGGGCCGATTTTGTTCTGACGTGCCGGTTGCGCCGTCATGCTGCCGATTGTCGGAATGGCTTGGCCAGACCTGATTGGCGGAACAAGATGATTATTAAAGACGACCCGGAAGGGCACGGGCGTGCTGCGGCACTGTCCCGACAGCACGAAATTGCAGGGCTATATGCGACGCTGCGCGCCGCGATCCTGAAAGAAATCAAAACACTTGGTGCGTCTGACGGAGCCCCGCCGAAACTGTTGATTGGTAAAATCGGCGAGTTGTCGGCGGCCCATCTGATCCTACTGAAAGCAGAGGAGGCATTTCGTGAGAAATACGCCCAAGACGATGCGACGATCCTCGACTACGACACATTGCGAGTTGAGATCGGGTGCGCACTTGATCGCATCAGGGCCAGCCTCGCAACAGAAGGCGTTTCTGACGGAGCTGAGTGACAACGCTGTTGCCGGACTGCCGTATCTGTTCGATTTCTGGGCGATGGCGCATCAGGTTCCCCCCGATGGTGACTGGCGGGCATGGGTTGTGCTGGGTGGTCGTGGGGCGGGCAAGACACGGGCGGGTGCCGAGTGGGTCCGGGCGATGGCAGAGGGGCCCAGACCGCTAATCCGTGGCCGTGCACGGCGGATTGCGATCATCGGTGAGACCTACGATCAGGCACGCGAGGTCATGGTCATGGGGGATAGCGGTATCGTCGCTTGTTCCCCTGATGACCGGGGGCCAGAGTGGATTGCGGGGCGCAAACTGTTGCGCTGGCCAAACGGGGCCGAAGCGCAGGTGTTTTCGGCGTTCGACCCAGAAGCGCTGCGCGGTCCGCAATTCGATGCCGTCTGGGCCGATGAAGTTGCCAAATGGAAAAACGGCAGTGCCACCTGGGACATGGTGGAATTTGGTCTGCGGCTTGGGTCTTGCCCGCGGGCGGTGGTCACGACGACGCCGCGAAATGCGCCGGTGCTGAAAGAAATGCTGGCTCGGTCCAGTACCGTGGTTACCCACGCGACGACGTTTGACAATGCGGCGAACCTCGCGCCGTCGTTTCTGGCAGAGGTCCGGCGACGCTATGGCGGCACACGGCTAGGGCGTCAGGAGTTGGACGGCATATTGCTGGATGATGCCGAGGGCGCGCTGTGGACAACGGCGCAGCTGGACGGGCTGATCCGCAAGGACATTGAAAGTCTGGAACGCATTGTCGTTGCCGTCGATCCACCGGTCACTGGACACAAGGGGTCTGATGCCTGCGGGATCATCGTGGCTGGTGTCGTCTGCAAGGGGCCACCGCATGCCTGGCGCGGCTATGTGCTGGAGGATGCCAGTGTCCAGGCAGCGCGACCGCTGGATTGGGCCAAGGCTGCTGTTGCGGCCTACCGTCGGCATGGCGCGGACCGGCTGGTGGCCGAGGTCAATTAGGGGGGCGATATGGTCGAAACCATCGTGCGCCAGATTGATCCGCTGATTTCCTACCGCGGTGTGAATGCCCGTCGGGGCAAGATCGCAAGGGCTGAACCGGTGGCCGCGCTCTATGAGCAGATGCGCATCAAGCATGCGCGCGGGTTGGGTGAACTGGAAGACCAGATGTGTCTTATGACGCGGGCTGGTTTCGTGGGGCAGGGATCGCCGGACCGCGTCGATGCGCTGGTGTGGGCCATGCACGAGCTGATGATCGCACCGGCCAAGGCATGGCAGGCGCCGCGCCTGCGTCGGTTGTGAGGTGTTGCGCAGACAGCGCGCAATGCAATCGGTACTTGGCAAGGTTTCGGGTTCAGAACGTTTTGCAAGGACAGTCAGTCGGCCCCCGAGGAGTGCGAGATGTTTGAATTCTGGAACAAGGCGGCCAAGCCTGCGACCACCGAGGTCAAGGCCTCGGCCACGGGGAAGGTCGCCAGCTGGGCGACGCAGGGTCGTGTTGCCTGGAGCGCACGGGACAACGCATCGCTGACCCGGGCGGGATTTGCGTCGAACCCGATCGGTTTTCGCGCGGTCAAACTGATTGCAGAAGCCGCTGCCGCACTGCCGCTGGTCACGCAGGACCGCCTGCAACGCTACGACACCCATCCCGTGCAGACGCTGATCAATCGCCCCAACGCAGCACAGGGGCGGGCCGAGTTGCTGGAGGCGCTCTATGGTCAGTTGTTGTTGACGGGGGATGCCTATCTGGAGGCGGTGGGAGACGGTGGGCTGCCGGTCGAACTGCATGTCTTGCGGTCGGATCGCATGCGTCTGGTGCCGGGGGGCAATGGCTGGGCCGAGGCCTATGAATATGCAGTCGGTGCCAACAAGCACAGGTTTGCCGTCGGGCCCGAAGGATCGGCGATCTGCCATATCAAGAGTTTTCACCCGCAGGACGACCACTATGGTTTCAGTCCGATGCAGGCGGCCGCCAATGCCATTGATGTCCACAACGCGGCCTCTGCCTGGTCCAAGGCCCTGCTGGATAACGCGGCGCGTCCGTCCGGTGCCATCGTCTACAAGGGCGGAGACGGCCAGTCGCAGCTGAGCCCGGATCAGTACAACCGGTTGGTCGACGAGATGGAGCATCAGCATCAGGGCGCGCGCAACGCGGGCAGGCCGATGTTGCTGGAAGGCGGGCTGGACTGGAAGCCGATGGGATTTTCCCCGTCCGACATGGAATTCCAAAAGACCAAGGAGGCCGCCGCGCGCGAGATATCGGTCGCGTTTGGCGTGCCACCCATGCTGCTGGGCATTCCGGGCGATGCGACCTATGCCAATTATCAAGAGGCCAATCGTGCCTTTTATCGGTTGACGGTTCTGCCATTGGCGATGCGGGTGACGAGTGCCATTGCCGACTGGCTGTCGGATTTTACGGCGGAACGGTTGGATTTGCGGCCCGATCTGGATCAGGTGCCTGCACTGGCCGCCGAACGCGATGCCCAGTGGCGGCGGGTCACGGAGGCCGCATTCCTGACCAACGCTGAAAAACGCAGTCTCTTGGGGTTGCCCGCGCAGGATGTCGAATGATGCCGGACAAGGTCGTCACGCTGAAGAACCGCGTCGTTCAACCCGTTTTGCCGCAGGCGGCGGATGTCTGGCACGCGCAAATCAACCAGCGTCTGGCTGCAATCGAGCGGATGCTGCGCCGGTTGGAATGGCAGATCTGGGCGCTGTGCTGTGGTGCAATGGCCGTGCTGGGTCTGCACGTGGCGCAATTCCTGCCGGTCCATTGAAACAGCCCCCTGAAAGGGAGAAACGAATGACACTGGAACACAAATTCTGCCCGCCGCAAGCCAGGCTGGAGGTGGCGGACGGTTGCGAGATTTCGGGATATGCATCCTTGTTCGAACAAGCGGACCAAGGTGGCGACCGTGTCTTGCGTGGTGCCTATCGTGCCTCCTTGGAAAAGGTCGCAGCCTCGGGGAACCGGATCAAGATGCTGTGGCAACACGACCCGATGCAGCCGATTGGCGTCTGGGACGAGATCCGGGAGGACGCGCACGGGCTGCACGTCAAGGGACGCATCCTGCGGGACGTGGCCCGCGGGCGCGAGGCTGCTGCGTTGATTGATGCGGGTGCCATTGACGGGCTGTCGATCGGTTATCGCACGGTGAGGGCCAGCAAGACGGCGGACGGCGGTCGGAACCTGGCCGAGCTGGAGTTGTGGGAGGTATCCCTTGTGACCTTTCCGATGCTGCAGGACGCACGCGTTGGCGCAAAATCCGACGATCCCGCCGACACAACGTTGCGCGTGCTGACGACCCTCTTTGTCGACGCGCGTGAGGCGCTGCGCCGGGACTGATCCCGGCCCAGACACTGACCAGAAAGGACCAGACATGGACAAAACCGAGGTGTTGCCTCGGACCGGGAAAGATCTGTCTCCGGCCGAGGACCTGCGGATCGCGATTGGCGATTTCGTGGCGGAATTCAAAACCTTTTCAACCGGCGTTCACGCCACTTTGCAAAAACAGGAAGACCGTATGAACAAGCTTGATCGCAAATCAATGATGGCACAGCGGCCGGCACTGGCAATGGCTGCGGCAGAGGACGCGCCGCATCAAAAGGCCTTTGCCGCGTATCTGCGGTCCGGGGACGATGACGGGTTGCGCGGTCTGACACTGGAAGGAAAGGGCATGAGCACTGCCGTTGCTGCCGACGGTGGCTATCTGGTGGACCCGCAGACAGCCGACACGATCCGGAGCACGCTGAGCGCGACAGCCTCGATCCGTGCGATCGCCAATATCGTGAATGTCGATGCCACCTCGTTTGATGTGTTGATCGATCACACCGAGATGGGGGCGGGTTGGGCCACCGAGAGTGACCCAACAACCGAGACCGACGCGCCGCAGATCGATCGCATCACCATTCCGTTGCACGAGCTGTCGGCCTTGCCCAAGGCATCGCAACGTCTGCTGGATGACAGCGCCTTTGATATCGAGGGCTGGCTGGCGCAGCGTATCGCGGACAAGTTCGCACGGTCCTAGGCGGCCGCCTTTGTCAACGGTGACGGGATCGATAAACCGCGTGGCATCCTGGCCTATCCGTCGGTCGACAACGTGCTGTGGCAGTGGGGCAACCTGGGGTATGTGCCGACCGGCGTTGACGGTTCGCTGGGCGATGCGGATGCGATCATCGACCTGGTCTATGCTTTGGGTGCCGAATACCGTGCGGGCGCTGCGTTCGTGATGAATTCGCGCACGGCGGGCATGGTGCGCAAGCTGAAGGACGCGGATGGGCGTTTCCTGTGGTCCGACGGTTTGGCCAGCGGCGAGCCGGCCCGCCTGATGGGCTATCCTGTCCTGATTGCTGAGGACATGCCGGATGCCGGCAGTGGTGCGACGCCAATCGCGTTCGGCGATTTCGGCGCTGGCTATACCGTGGCGGAACGTCCCGACCTGCGCGTGCTGCGCGACCCGTTTTCGGCCAAACCGCATGTGCTGTTCTACGCCACCAAGCGCGTGGGGGGCGGTGTGAGTGATTTTGCCGCGATCAAGCTGCTGAAGTTCGCCACCAGCTGATCCTGACGGTGCGACGGCCTGCGTCGTCGCACCGGCCTCGGGCGCGTTTCAGATCCTGCCTGCGCCGCGTCCCGACCCAAATCCATGATGCGCCAGATGATGACCGGAGACCCATCCATGATGTTAGTCGAGTTGACCAGCGTGCCCACGGCCTCACTGCCGATTGCGGCCCTCAAGGCGCATCTGCGGCTGGGGTCGGGGTTTGAGAATGACGATGCCCACGACACGGATCTGGAAACCTATCTGCGTGCGGCCCTTGCGGCCATTGAAGCGCGCACCGGAAAGATATTGATCGAGCGTGAATTCCGTTGGGAGTTGCATGAATGGCGTGATCAAGTGCGCCAGCCTCTGCCGTTGGCACCCGTCAATGCAATCGTCAGCGTCACCAGATCTGGGGTTGCGACTCCACCCGAGGAGGTGGCGCGCACGCGATATGCGCTGGCGAGTGATTTGCAGCGTCCGACCTTGTATGCGACCGGGGCGGCCTTGCCACGGGTGCCGCTCGGCGGCCGGATTGAAGTTGTTCTGATGGCGGGATTCGGGCCGGAATGGACGGACCTGCCCGCGGATCTGGCTCAGGCCGTCATGCTGCTGGCAGCGCATTTCTACGAATACCGGATCGGTGGCGATGCGCGTGACACGTCTTTGCCGCAGGGTGTTGCGGCGCTGATTGAACGCTATCGCACTGTCCGGCTCTTCATGGGGGGGCGGACATGAAGCCGCCTGTTCTGAACCGTGCGCTGACATTGGAAGCACCTGTCGCCCTGCCGGACGGATCTGGCGGGACGGTGACGGACTGGGCCGCGCGGGGCCTATTGTGGGCGGACATCAAGGCGGGTTCCGGCGGTGTACGGTTTCAGGGTGAAGCGCGGCTGAGCCGTGTGCCCCTGACCATCACGGTCCGCGCCGCTGCCGTGGGTGACGCTGCACGCCCCGTGGCTGGGCAGCGGTTTCGCGAGGGGGCACGGATATTCGCCATTCTGGCGGTGACGGAACGCGATGGCGCGGGGCGCTATCTGACGTGCCGCGCCCAAGAGGAGGTCGCGGCATGAGTTATGCAATGTCGCTGGCGCTGCAACAGGCCGTCTATCACCGCCTGTCAGCGGACCCTGAACTAACCGCGCTGGTCGGTGGAGATGTCTACGACAATGTGCCCGAAGGTGTGCTGCCGGATCTCTATGTTGTTCTGGGGGCTGAAAAGGTGCGTGATGCCTCTGATGCCGGTGGGGCGGGTGCGATCCATGAATTCACCGTGTCCGTGCTGACGCAGGCGGCAGGTTTTGCGCGTGCAAAGGCAGCCGCCGCCGCTGTGAGCGACGCGGTGACAGGTCATGACCTGGTCCTGAGCCGGGGGCGCGTGCTGGGACTGCGGTTTCACAAGGCCGCTGCCGCGCGGATCGGAACAGCCGACCGCAGGCGGATCGATCTGATTTTTCATGCGCGGCTGTCAGACGACTGACAACGCAAATTTCACAACAAGGAGCAACGACATGGCAGCCCAAAGTGGTAAGGACCTGTTGGTCAAGGTGGACATGAGCGGCGACGGCACGTTCGAGAGTGCCGCGGGCCTGCGTGCGACACGCATCAGTTTCAACGCAGAGGCCGTCGATGTGACCTCTTTGGAAAGCGAAGGGGGTTGGCGCGAATTGCTGGCCGGTGCAGGGGTCAAGACCGCCGCGATCAGCGGGTCGGGCATTTTCCGCGATGCGGCCACGGACGAACGTATGCGCCAGGTGTTTTTCGCGGGTGAAACCCCTGCATTCCAGGTTGTCATTCCCGATTTCGGCGTGGTCGAAGGACCTTTTCAGATCAGCTCCATCGAATATGCAGGCACCTTTGACGGCGAAGCGACGTATGAAATGTCGCTGTCGAGTGCGGGTCAGCTGAGCTTTGCCGCGGCATGATGATCAATCCCCACGCCGGTGAGGTGGCGGTGACGATCGACGGGATACCACATCGCGCGAAACTGACACTGGGTGCGCTGGCCGCGCTGGAGGCAGAGCTGGACGAGGGCACCTTGATCACGCTCGTCGAGCGGTTCGAAAGCGGGCGCTATCGGGGGCGCGATGTTCTGGCCTTGATCGTGGCCGGGCTGCGTGGAGGTGGCTGGCGCGGACAGGCTGATGACCTGCTGAGTGCTGATATTGCAGGCGGACCTGTGGGGGCCGCGACTGTCGCGGCCCAGTTGCTGGCACGCGCCTTTGCGCCGCCGTCATGACGCGATTGGATTGGGCGGCATTGATGCGTGCGGGGATGTGCCAGCTGGGATTGGCGCCCGACGCATTCTGGCGACTGACCCCGGCAGAGCTGTCGCTGATGCTGGGCCTGGCTGACGTACAGCGGCCGATGGGACGCAGTGGCCTGGATGCGCTGTTGGCGGCATTTCCTGACGAGACCGAAAGTGAAGGTGAGGATGACTGAATTAAATCAGATCGACGGGCTGGAGGCCGATGTCGATGCGCTGGAACGCAGCCTTGGAGATGCGAGCACGATGGCACGGACCTTTTACCAGACGTTGCGCGGCATGCAGGGGACGCTGGGCGAAACAACGCGTGATCTGGGAAATCTGACGACCGGTTTCTCGCAGGGATTGCGGCGTGCATTTGATGGCGTTGTCTTTGACGGGCTCAAGCTGTCGGACGCACTGAAGGGTGTCGCGCAGTCCATGATCGACACGTCCTATGCTGCCGCAATCAATCCCGTGATGAAACATGCCGGGGGGCTGCTGTCGGACGGGGTCAATGCAGCGGTGTCCGGTCTAATGCCATTCGCGCAGGGTGGCGCATTCAGCCAGGGCCGCGTGATGCCCTTTGCCAAGGGCGGTGTCGTCAGTGGTGCGACGCGGTTTCCGATGCGCGGTGGCACGGGCCTGATGGGTGAGGCCGGACCAGAGGCCATCATGCCACTGACCCGTGGCGCAGACGGGAGTCTGGGCGTACGTGCATCCGGTGGCGGCCATGTCAGCGTCACCATGAACATCACGACCCCTGACGTGCAGGGATTCCAGCGCAGTCAAAGCCAGATCGCAGCACAGATGAGCCGCATGCTGGGGGCTGGCAACCGCAACCGTTGAGGAGACAGGCGCATGGCCTTTCACGACATACGTTTTCCCGCCAACCTGAGTTTTGGTGCGATGGGTGGGCCGGAGCGGCGCACCGACATTGTGACACTCGCCAACGGTTTCGAAGAGCGATCGTCGCCCTGGAAACATGCGCGCAGGCGATATGATGCGGGGATGGGGTTGCGGTCTCTGGACGATATCGAACAGTTGATCGCATTCTTTGAGGCGCGTGAAGGTCAGCTGCACGCGTTTCGCTGGAAAGACTGGGCCGATTTCAAGTCCAGTCTGCCGTCACAGCGCATCACGCCGCTGGATCAGTTGATCGCGATGGGTGACGACCGGACCTATGCGATCCAACTGGTCAAAGGCTATGCCTCTGGTGAGCAAACATATCTGCGGCCCATCGCGAAACCTGTTGCTGGAACCGTGCGGGTCGCTGTGGGTGGGGACGAAGTGCAGGAAGGTGTCGATTTCGATGTCGATCTCACGACCGGTATCCTGACCTTTCGCGATGCACCTGATCTCGGCGCCGAGGTACGTGCCGGTTTCGAATTTGATGTTGCGGTGCGGTTCGACACTGACAGGATCGAAACCGCAGTATCCCATTTTCAGGCGGGTCAGGCCCCCAGCGTACCCGTGGTCGAGGTGCGGCTATGAGCGCGTCCGAGCTGTTTGCGCATCTGGCGACCGGATCGGCCCATGTTTGCCAAGCTTGGTCGATCACGCGCAAGGACGGGCGCACCTATGGATTTACCGATCACGATTGCGATCTGACTTTCGACGATATTCTGTTTCACGCCAATAGCGGGTTGAGCGCGCGCACCCTTGCGACAAGCACGGGCCTGAGTGTCGACAATTCAGAGGCAGTGGGGTTGCTGCAATCGGACATGATCCGGGATGCGGATATCGTGGCGGGCCGCCTGGACGGTGCGGAGATTACACACTGGCTGGTACGATGGGACAAGGTGACGGAACGCGCCATCCGGTTCCGGGGTGAGATCGGGGAAATCACCCGCGAAGGCGGGCAATTCAAAGTCGCACTGCGCGGGCTGGCAGAGCGGCTGAACCAGCCCATCGGACGCAGTTTTCTGCGCAGCTGTGCCGCGGTCCTGGGTGACGGGGCCTGCGGTGTCGATCTGGCCGATGACAGGTTGCACAAGGACCGCAGGATCGACGCGGTGACCGATGGCGCGACATTGACAGTGGTGGCCAGCGGCGTGGACGATCATTGGTTCACCAATGGGTTCATCCAGGTGCTGGACGGTGCCGGGATCGGCCTGACCGCAGTCATCAAGGACCATCGTGCGGAAGGAAGCCGGCAACACATTCGACTGTGGGACGCGTTGCGCGCCGATGTCGTGGCCGGTGATCGGGTGCGTCTGATCGCCGGATGCGACAAGCGTGCCGAGACCTGTCGGGAGAAGTTTGCGAACCTCGTGAACTTTCAGGGGTTCCCGGACATGCCGGGTGACGATTGGCTGATGGCCGTGCCGCGCGCCGATGGTGACACGGATGGCGGGAGCCTGGTGCGATGAGCCGTGCGGTAGAGATCGCCCGAGGCTGGATCGGTACACCCTATGTGCATCAGGCATCGGCGCTGGGCTATGGGTGCGACTGCCTGGGATTGGTGCGCGGGGTCTGGCGGACACTCTATGGCAAAGAGCCGGAGATCGTGCCGCGCTATTCGTCAGACTGGGCCGAACCGCAGGGCGTCGAGCAATTGTTGCAAGCCGCTGCCAGGCATCTGACCCCGGCGGACCATCTGTCGATTGCAGCAGGTCAGGTTCTGTTGTTCCGCATGCGTGATGGCGCAATGGCAAAGCACCTGGGCATCGTCGCGCAGGTTGGTGAGTGTCCGACCTTTATCCACGCCTACAGCGGTCACGCCGTGACTGAAAGTCCGTTGTCTGCCCCCTGGCAGCGCCGGATTGCGGCGCGTTTCGCATTCAACAAAGGATAAACGGCTATGGCTACTCTTGCTCTATCGGCGGCAGGCATGGCCGCGGGCGGCTCGCTTGGCGGGTCCGTTCTGGGCCTGTCGACAGCGGTCATCGGGCGTGCCGTCGGGGCGACGATTGGGCGGCAGATTGATCAGCGCATCCTCGGGACCGGGAGCGAGCCTGTCGAGGTGGGGCAGGTCGATCGTTTTCGCCTGATGGGCGCAAGCGAGGGCGCGGCCATTCCGCGGCTGCATGGGCGCATGCGTCTCGCCGGCCATGTGATCTGGGCCACGGCATTTCAGGAAAATTCCACCGTCACGGGGGGCGGCGGAAAGGGTGCACCGCGGACTCCTGACCCGGAGGTGACCACCTACAGCTATACCGTCAGCATGGCGCTGGCGCTTTGCGAAGGTCAGATTGCACGGGTCGGGCGGGTCTGGGCAGACGGGGTCGAGGTGTCACCCGTCGATCTGAACATGCGGGTCTATCGCGGCAGCAAGACGCAGCAACCCGATCCCAAGATCGCGGTGGTGGAGGGGGCCGCGAATACGCCGGCCTATCGCGGGATTGCCTATGTCGTTTTTGAAGATCTGCCATTGGGCCAATTCGGCAACCGCGTGCCGCAATTCACATTCGAGGTGATGCGCCCGGCAGAGCCGGGTACACCAGAGGCGCTGGCCGATCTGTCCCAACAGGTGCGTGCGGTTGCGATGATCCCCGGCACGGGCGAATACGCGCTGGGCACGCGACAGGTCGAGTTGAGTGCCGGTTTCGGCGATAGCCGTGCAATCAACGTCAATTCACCCAGCGGCGGGACTGATTTCAGCACATCGGCACTGGCGTTGGAGGAGGAATTGCCAAAATGCCGGTCCGTCAGTCTGGTGGTGTCCTGGTTCGGGACCGATCTGCGCTGTGGTCACTGCGATGTCCGCCCGATGGTCGAGCAATATCAGTCCGAGGGCGACGACCCGTGGATTGTCTGCGATACCAATCGCTATTTCGCGCAGCGTGTGCCGCGCATTGACGGGCGTCCTGTCTATGGTGGCACACCTTCGGATGCATCCGTGATCCAGGCGATCCGTGATCTGTCAGCACGCGGGATGGAGCCGATGTTCTATCCCTTTATCCTGATGACCCAATTGGCCGGGAACGATCTGCCAAATCCCTGGACCGGCGATACGGGGCAACCTCGGTTGCCATGGCGGGGGCGGATCACATTGAGCCGCGCACCGGGGCAGGCGCAAAGCCCTGATCGCAGTGCCGCCGCAGCCGGCGAAGTCGCGGATTTCATGGGATTGGCGCAGGCGGATGACTTTGTCCGCGACGGCGAGTTTGTGCGCTATACTGGGCCCGCGGGCTGGGGGTATCGCAGATTTATCCTGCACTACGCGCATCTGTGCAGGATCGCGGGTGGGGTCAAGGCATTCTGCATCGGATCGGAAATGCGGGGGCTGACCCAGATTCGCGGGGCGGGTGACAGTTTCCCTGCGGTGGCCGCACTTAGGCAGTTGGCCGCCGATGTGCGTGGGATCCTGGGACCAGGCTGCAAGATCTCTTATGCTGCCGACTGGTCAGAGTATCATGGCTATCAACCGGCCGGCACAGCGGACAAGTATTTTCACCTCGACCCGCTGTGGGCCAGCGACGACATCGATTTCATTGGGATCGACAATTACATGCCGCTGTCGGATTGGCGCGACGGCGAGGATCACAGCGACGCGTCCGCCGGGTCCATCTATGATCTGGATTATCTGCGGGCAAATGTCGCCGGCGGCGAAGGCTTTGACTGGTATTACCCGACGCCCGAGGCCCGCGCGGCCCAAAGGCGCGTGCCGATCACTGATGGCGATGGTGAACCCTGGGTCTGGCGGTACAAGGATCTTTCGGGGTGGTGGCAGAACCGGCATCATGATCGCATCGGTGGTGTCCGGTTTGCTGTGCCGACGCCATGGGTTCCCGGCAGCAAGCCGATCTGGTTCACGGAATTCGGATGTGCGGCCATCGACAAGGGGACGAACCAACCCAACAAGTTTCTGGACCCCAAATCGTCGGAATCACTTTTGCCGCGTTATTCCAGCGGGGCGCGGGATGATTTCATGCAGATGCAGTACTTGCGGGCGATCTGGGGGCACTATGCCGTGCCGCAGAACAACCCGTTATCTGAAACCGGCCCCTACCGGGGGCGAATGCTGGATATGGACAGGGCGCATGTCTGGTGCTGGGACGCACGCCCATTCCCGCATTTCCCTGCAAATGCCGCATTGTGGTCTGACGGCGACAACTATGCCCGTGGGCATTGGCTGAACGGACGTGCCACGGCGCGGACGCTGGCCGGTGTCGTTGCGGAGATCTGTGCAGAGGTCGGTTTGACCCGTGTCGATGTCTCGCATCTGTATGGGGTGGTGCGCGGCTATGTGATCGACCGTGTCGGCACGGCCCGCGCAGCGCTGCAACCCTTGCTTCTGGCCTACGGTGTGGAGGTGGCTGAAAGAGATGGTGTTCTGGTGTTCCGCAATCGTAACGGGGCTGCCGTGGGTCGCATCACGCAGGACGATCTGGTGCTGGATGACGAGCGCGGCGCCGATATCCTGCATATCCGTGCCCCGGAGGCCGAGGTCACCGGTCGCGTACAGGTTGGCTATGTCGAAAGCGAGGCTGACTATGCCGTCAGTGTCGCTCAGGCCGTCCATGCGTCGGAACAGACGACAACCACGGCGCGGACCGAATTTCCGCTGGTTCTGACCCGGACCGAGGGAGCACGGATCGCACATCGCTGGATCAACGAGGCGCGGACCGGGCGCGACACGGTGGCATTTTCGATTCCGCAATCACGCGGGGCGCTGGGCGCGGGCGATGTTATCGAATTGAACGACGCCGGGCTGGCCGGCCGCTATCGCATCGACCGGATCGAGGAGATGGGGATTCGCCGGATCGAGGCAACACGGTTGCACCCCGAAGCGTTCCAACCGCAGCGCCGGTCGGAGGAAGGCGCACGCCTGCGCAGCTACAAGGCACCCGGCAAGGTGGTAGGGTTGTTCCTGGACCTGCCGTTGATCCGGGGTGATGAGGTGCCGCATGAGCCACATTTCGCCACGACTTCGCAAAACTGGGGGGCAGCGGTAGCCCTTTATTCGGCCCCGTCCGACAATGGCTATGTCCTGCAGGATGTTTTCCGCAGGCGCAGCGTCATCGGAGAGCTGACATCCCCTCTCGCGCGTGGTCGCACGGCACTGTGGGACCGGCAGACCTTGACCGTCAAGCTGGTGCACGGAGCGCTCTATGCAATTGATCCAGAGGACGTTCTGTTCGGCCGCAATGTGCTGGCGATCGGTGACGGCAGCGCCGATGATTGGGAAATCGTACAATTTGCGCAAGCGCAGCTGATCGGGGACCGGACCTTTGCCCTGACAGAGCTGTTGCGCGGACAGGCCGGCAGTAGTGCGATGATCCGTGACAGCTGGCCTGCCGGGTCCAAGGTGGTGCTGATGGACGGCCGACCAGAGCAGGTGACGATACCGACCTTCGCACGGGGACAGCGGCGGCATTTCCGGTTCGGCCCGGTCAAGCGTCCTTATACCGACCGCAGCTACCGGCATGTTGTCGAGGCGTTCAAAGGCAACGGCTATCGGCCATACCCTGTTGTGCATCTAAAGGCGGATTTTGTCCCAGCGGGGTTGAACGTGGCATGGATCAGGCAGACGCGGATTGACGGCGACCATTGGGGACGCGGTGATGTGCCGCTGGGCGAGGAACGTGAACGCTATGTCGTACAGGTCAGGCAGGGTGACCTGATCCTGCGCGAGGACACGGTATCGGCATCGGCATGGACCTATCCGCGTGATGACGGGCTGGCCGAGGTCGGGAATGCAGCCTTTGTTGTCGCAGTCGCGCAATTGTCCGAACGCTATGGCACCGGTCCCTTCGTGTCGATCAACGTGGGGGGCTGATGCGGCCTGTCGGTCTGCTGGACCTTGATGCCGTGGCGCGTTGTCTGTGTGCTGCTACAGTCCAGCAGCAATATGATCTGGCCCGCGAAATTGTCGGACGGGCCGATGTGGCCGACCGGTATCGCAAGCGACTTGGGCGGCGGCACGCGGTCTATGGTGATGGCACATTGAGTGCGGCCACTGCGCCATATGCCACTGTGCGCGGGCGTGTCGTGGAACAGACTTATCTGGCAGCGCTGCGCATCGTGGTTGATGTGCTGATCGAGAGGCGCGGCTTTTGCTTTTCGGAGCGTCGCTCTATATGGTGACCAAAGATCACGCGAGGGTGCCGCCATGGCCATATCACAATCACAGCTGCATAGCATCGACCCTGTCTGGGATGAGATCAGGGGTGATGCAGAGCGCGCGGTGCGCAAGACACCCGCAATGGGTGCGATGTTCCATGCCGGGGTGTTGCAACATGAGACGTTCAATGATGCGCTGGCCTACCGGCTTGCGCTGAAACTGGCATCCAACGAGATGTCGGCACAAAACGTGCGCGAGATCGCAGACGATATTTATGGTCGCGCACCACGGTTGGCGCTGGATGCGCGTGCAGATCTGGTCGCGACGTTCGAACGCGATCCGGCCTGCCACCGCATGATGCAACCATTGATGTTCTTCAAAGGATTTCAGGCGGTTCAGTCACACCGGCTGGCGCATTTCCTGTGGCGCGACGGACAGGCTGATCTGGCCTATTTCATCCAGATGCGTGCATCCGAGGTGTTCGGGGTCGATATTCACCCCGGTGCCAAGATCGGCAAGGGTCTGATGATCGACCATGCGCATTCCGTTGTGGTTGGTGAAACCGCGATCGTCGGGGATAATGTGTCGATGCTGCATTCCGTGACCCTTGGCGGGACCGGCAAGGACGAGGAAAAGCGGCATCCGACCATCGAAAGCGGCGTCCTGATCGGTGCAGGTGCAAAGGTTCTGGGCAATATCACTGTGGGCCATTGCAGCCGTGTGGCGGCAGGGTCGGTCGTCCTGCACGATGTGCCTGCAATGAAAACGGTTGCAGGCGTTCCCGCCAAGATCGTGGGCGAGGCGGGGTGTTCACAACCGTCGATCCTGATGGATCATATGCTGGGTCCGATGGACTGAATGATTTGACTTCAAAATGAAAACGCCGGGTCAGTGACCCGGCGTTTTGTGTTTTGGTTGCGGTGGTTCAGGCCAACATCGTCATCGGATTTTCAAGGTTGTCCTTGATCGCTGCCAGCAGGTTTGCCCCCAGCGCACCGTCGATGACCCGGTGATCGACCGACAAGGTCACGGACATGACCATACCCACGGACAATTCACCGTCCTTGCCGACAATGGCTTTCTTGACGCCCGCGCCGACCGCGAGGATCGCAGAATGTGGCGGGTTGATGATGGCGTCAAAGTTGTCGATGCCGAACATTCCCAGGTTCGAAATCGCAAAGCTGCCGCCCTGATATTCGTGCGGTGCCAGTTTGCGGTCGCGGGCGCGGGATGCCAGGTCCTTCATCTCTGACGACAGGGCCGACAGCGATTTCATCTCGGCGTCTTTCAGCACCGGGGTGAACAGGCCGCCTTCGATGGCGACGGCAACGGCGACGTCGGACTTTTCAAATCGCAGCGTGCGGTCGTTGGCCCAGACGGCGTTTGCTTCTGGCACCTGTTGCAGGGCCAGCGCGCAGGCCTTGATGATGAAATCGTTGACCGACAGCTTGACGCCGCGCCCTTCGAGCTGGGCATTCAGCTGGCTGCGAAATTTCATCAGCGCATCCAGCTGGATATCCCGGCGCAGATAGAAATGCGGCACGGTCTGCTTGGCCTCGGTCAGGCGGGCGGCGACGGTTTTGCGCATGCCGTCGAGTTTGACCTCTTCAAACGGGCGACCCTCGTAGGTTTTGAGGATGACATCCGTTGATGGACCAGTTGCCATCGCACCACCTTTGGGTGCGTCCGCCTTGGCCGCAGGTGCAGCTGCTTCGGCTTTTGCCGTGGCAGGCTGGGCCGTCACGTTTTCAACGTCAGCCTTGACAATACGGCCACGCGGGCCGGACCCGGTGATGTTGGCAAGGTCGAGGCCCTTGTCCGCGGCGATCCGGCGGGCGAGGGGGGAGGCAAAGATGCGCTCACCGTTCTTGGAACCCGCTGCCGGGGCTGCGGGCTTGTCCTCTTGCGCGGCCGATCCGGACCGGCCGTAACCGGCGGCGGGTTCAGTCGCCTCGGACGGTTCTGCCGGGGCAGCGTTTGATGACGCAGGTGCGGGTTTGGCGTCTGCGCCGCCGATGTCGTCGGCAGTTTCGCCATCGGCCAGAAGGATCGCGATCACGTCGTTGACCTTTACGCCTTCGGTGCCTTCGGCCACGGTGATCTTGCCGATGACACCTTCGTCCACGGCTTCGAATTCCATCGTGGCCTTGTCGGTTTCGATTTCGGCCAGCAGATCGCCGGACTGCACGGTGTCGCCTTCCTTGACCAGCCATTTGGCCAGCGTGCCTTCCTCCATCGTGGGGGACAGGGCGGGCATCAGGATTTCAATGGGCATGTCCTAAAATCCTTATTTGTAAGTGACTTGTTTGCAGGCTTCGACCACCTCGTCGGTGGTGATCAGGGCATGCTTTTCAAGGTTGGCGGCATAGGGCATGGGCACGTCCTTGCCGGTGCATGTGATGACGGGCGCATCCAGATAGTCGAACGCCTCTTGCATGATCACACCGCTGATGTAGCCGCCGACGCTGCCTTGCGGCCAGCCTTCCTCGACGGTGACGCAGCGGTTTGTCTTGCGCACGGATTCGAGGATCGTGGCAGTATCCATCGGGCGCAGGGTGCGCAGGTTGATGACCTCGGCCTTGATGCCTTCTTCGGCCAGCTTGTCAGCCGCTTCCAGCGCGTAGGTCATGCCGATACCAAAGGACACGATGGTCACATCATCGCCGTCGCGTTCGATCTTGGCCTTGCCGAAGGGGATGGTGAAATCATCCATCACAGGCACATCAAAGGACCGACCATACAGGATTTCGTTCTCCAGGAAGATGACCGGATTGGGGTCGCGAATGGCCGTTTTCATCAGACCTTTGGCGTCTGCCGCAGAATAGGGCATCACGACCTTGAGGCCGGGAATCTGCATGAACCATGCCGCGTAGTCCTGGCTGTGCTGCGCGCCCACGCGGGCAGCGGCACCATTGGGACCACGGAACACCATGGGCGCACCCATCTGGCCGCCGGACATATACAGTGTCTTTGCGGCAGAGTTGATGATCTGGTCCATCGCCTGCATGGCAAAGTTGAATGTCATGAATTCCACGATGGGACGCAGACCGCCAAAGGCAGCACCCACGCCGATCCCGGCAAAACCATGTTCGGTGATTGGTGTGTCGATCACGCGGCGTGCGCCGAATTCGTCCAACAGACCCTGGGAAATCTTGTAGGCACCCTGATATTCGGCGACTTCTTCGCCCATCAGAAAGACGCTTTCGTCGCGGCGCATTTCCTCGGCCATGGCGTCGCGCAAGGCTTCGCGGACGGTGGTTTTCTTGACCTCCGTGCCCTCGGGCCAGTCCGGGGTCCGGTCGGACGGGGCTGGCGCGGGGTGCGTCTTGGCCGCGGCGGGGGCTGTTTCGGACGATTGTTCCTTGTCGGCTGCCACGGGCTGTTGCGACTGGCTGTCGTCGATCTCTGCGTCGTCCATGCTTTCGCCGTCTTCCAGCAGCACGGCGATCACGTCATTGACCTTTACGCCTTCGGTGCCTTCGGGGATGACGATCTTGCCGATCGTGCCTTCTTCGACGGCCTCGAATTCCATCGTGGCCTTGTCGGTTTCGATTTCGGCAAGGATGTCACCAGACGAAACGGTGTCACCTTCCTTGACCAGCCATTTGGCCAGCGTGCCTTCTTCCATCGTGGGGCTCAGGGCGGGCATCAGAATTTCGGTTGCCATCGATCAAGCCTCCTGCGGAACTTCGGTTGCGTAAATGTCGGTCCACAGCTCTTCGAGTGCGGGTTCGGGGCTTTCCTTGGCGAATTCTGCGGATTCGTTGACGATGCCCTTGATTTCCTTGTCAATCGCCTTGAGGTCGTCCTCGGTCGCATGATTGCCGGTCAGCAGCAGATCGCGGATCTGTTCGATCGGATCGCGCTCGTCCCGCATTTTCTGGACCTCTTCGCGGGTCCGGTATTTTGCGGGATCGGACATGGAATGCCCACGGTAGCGGTAGGTCTTGATTTCCAGGATATAGGGGCCCTTGCCGGCGCGGCAGTGGGCCACAGCCTTTTCGCCGGCCTCCTTGACCGCCAGCACGTCCATGCCGTCGACCTCTTCGCCGGGAATGCCGTAGGCGGCCCCGCGTTCCCAGTAGCTGGGGGATTTAGTGGACCGTTGCGTGGATGTGCCCATCGCATATTGGTTGTTTTCGATCACGAAAATCACCGGCAGATCCCACAGTTCGGCCATGTTGTAGGTCTCGTAGACCTGACCCTGGTTGGCAGCGCCATCGCCGAAATAGGTGAATGTGACGTTGTCGTTGCCCTTGTACTTGTCGGCAAAGGCCAGACCGGCACCCAGTGGCACCTGTGCCGCGACGATCCCGTGACCGCCGTAGAAATGCTTTTCCTTCGAGAACATGTGCATGCTCCCGCCCTTGCCCTTGGAATAGCCACCTTCGCGGCCGGTCAATTCGGCCATCACGCCCTTGGGGTCCATGCCGCAGGCCAGCATATGACCGTGGTCGCGATAGGATGTGACGCGCTTGTCACCTTCCTTGGCGGCGGCCTCGAGGCCGACAACAACAGCTTCCTGGCCGATGTAGAGGTGGCAGAAACCACCGATCAGGCCCATGCCGTACAATTGTCCGGCCTTTTCCTCGAAACGCCGGATCATCAGCATGTCGCGGTAGTAGCCTTTCAGCTCTTCCGCCGACACATTCGGCTGGGCGTCCTTTTTCTTTGGCGGCATCGCGGGTCCCCTCGTGGTTCCAGAGAATTGTTTAGTGTTAAACTATTCTGTGAACATAGAACGGGACGCAGGGTAACGCAACGCGATCGCCGCAAAAAGCTGCGGGTCAGCGGATCACCATCTCGTCCGTGCGGATCAGGCCCAGCACGTCGCGGGCCTGTTCGTCCAGCAGATCAAGGTCGAGGTATTTGTCCGACAGCCGCATGGTCAGGTTTTCCATGCGGGCGACCTCGGCGCGCAGCTGTTCCAACTCGACCTCCAGCGCGCGACCCTCGGCGGCGATGCCACTACGTTTGAGAACGCCGTAGTCGCCCTGAATCGCGGCAAAGGTGAAATAGAACCCTAACGCCAGTGCGCCCAGAAAATAGATCAAGGTCCCGATTGCGGGTCTTTTTTGTCGTGTCATGCTTGCCTCTTGGGTCGCGTTGTTGTCCGCGATTGGCATGACATTAACACGGCAGCCGGGAATGTGAATCCCCGGCGCGGAAAAACCCTGTTGCGTGGCGTGTTGGACTCAGCCCGTGACGGATGCTGCGTAGATCGACGCGATATTGCGTCCGATGGCGGCGTTGAATGCCGTGTCCTCTTGGCGGGCTGACAATCCTTCGGTCAGTGCACGCGAAAAACTGGCGATGATCCCGGGATTGCGCGCCAGACGGGCGGTCGCCTCGTTCAGGTCATAGCCGCCGGACAGGGCAACGACACGCATCACCTTGGGGTGGTTGACCAGCGCATCGTATTGTCCGGGTGTTTCGGGCAAGGTCAGTTTGATCATGACCTCGGTGCCATCGGGCAGCATGTCCAGCTGACGCAGCATCGCATCCAGCAGCAACGCTTCGGCCGCTGCCTTGTCCGGGATCGAAATGGTGATTTCAGGTTCCAGGATCGGCATCATCTTGTGCAACAGGACCTGCCGGCCAATGTCGAATTGCTGTGCGACGATCGCCTCGATCCCCGCAGGATTTGCAGCATGGATGACCGACCGTTCCTTGGTCCCGAACACACCGAGCATGTAGGCGCGTTGCAGCGTGTGATCCAGCCCGCCAATCGGTTTCATCAGCTGGACGCCGTTTGCCGTGTCTTCCAGCCCGTGGTCGATTTTCAGAAATGGCACGACGTGCTGGTCTTCCCACAGGTGACGGGGCGCGGGTTTGCCTTCGAATGCGCGGTCCATCGTCTGCTCGAACAGGATCGCACCCAGCACCTTGCTGCCGCTGAAATCCGGGGCTGCCACGATGCGGGCCCGCATGGCGTGGATCAGGTCAAACATCTCGTCGTCATTCGACCAGTCCTTTTCGGACAGACCGTAGGCGGCCAAGGCCTTGGGGGTCGACCCGCCACTTTGATCCAGCGCGGCAATGAATCCCTTTGCCGTGCGCATCTGGTTTGCCATGTCCTGATTCATCGTCGGGGCCTCCTGTGATTCATTGCCTTACGGTTAGGCAAGACCCCGACGATAGACAATTCTGATAGCGCAAACCGTAATTTAGTTAACGCTATCAGTCGCTCAGTGCGGCCACACCGGGCAGGGTCTTGCCTTCCATCCATTCCAGAAACGCGCCGCCCGCGGTCGAAACATAGGAAAAGTCATCGGCCACACCTGCCTTGTTCAGCGCCGCGACGGTGTCGCCACCACCGGCCACCGAAATCAACGTGCCTGCCTTGGTCAGGCGTGCCGCCGATTGCGCTGCGGCGTTTGTTGCCGCATCAAAGGGCGCAATTTCGAACGCGCCCAGCGGGCCGTTCCAGACCAGCGTTTTTGACCGTTCCAGCACCTGTTCGATATGGGCCACCGAATCCGGGCCTGCGTCCAGGATCATCGCATCTGCCGGGCAATCCTCGGTCTTGACGGTTTCGTTGTCGGCACCCGCCTTGAATTCACGGGCCACGACGACGTCACGGGGCAGCAGGATTTCACAGCCCCTGTCGGCGGCCTTTTGCGCGATGGCGCGGGCGGTGTCGGCCAGATCGTGTTCACACAGCGATTTGCCCACGTCGATTCCCGATGCCGCAAGAAAGGTGTTCGCCATGCCGCCGCCGATAATCAGCGTGTCGACCTTTTCCACGAGGTTCGACAGCAGGTCCAGTTTGGTCGATACCTTGGCACCGCCGACGACGGCGACCACGGGGCGGTCGGGCTGGCCCAGGGCACGGTCCAGCGCGCCCAGTTCTTCGGCCATCAGGCGACCCGCGCAGGCCGGCAATTTGCGGGCCAGCGCTTCGGTGCTGGCATGGGCACGGTGGGCTGCGGAAAACGCATCGTTGACATAGACGTCGCCCAGGCTGGCCAGACGGGTTGCGAAACCGTCGTCATTGGATTCCTCGCCGGGGTTGAACCGCAGGTTTTCCAGCAGCGCCACGTCGCCCTGACCCAGCGCCGCGACACCCGCGCCATAATTGCCGTCAAGGAACGTCACCTTGCACCCCAGTGCTGTTTCCAGTGCCGGGACGATCTGGCCCAGCGACATTTCCGGCACGACCTTGCCCTTGGGCCTGTCGAAATGTGCCAGCAGGATGGGGGTGCCGCCTGCGGCCCTGATGTCGCGCACCGTCGGCACAATCCGGTCGATCCGCGTGGTATCCGTGACCTGTCCATTGGACACGGGGACATTGATATCCACCCGCACCAGCACGCGTTTGCCGTCCAGATCCATATCGTCGAGTGTTTTCCAGCCCATCGTGGCCTCCTGTCATTGGTTTCGTCATACCTGTGCCAACCGCCGCCTAGCGTCAACGGTGCCCGGTTGGCAATCACGCCGCTGCACCATATGTCAGTGCCAGAAATCAACAGGAGTGCGCCCACATGGCCGATTACGACGATCCCGAAAACACGATCATCATGACACTCAAAGACGGCGATGTCGTCATCAAGCTGTTGCCCGACGTGGCACCCAAGCATGTCGAGCGGATGAAGGAACTGGCCCGCGCCGGCAAATATGACAATGTCGCATTCCACCGTGTGATCGACGGCTTCATGGCGCAGACCGGCGACGTGCAGCACGCCAACATGGAAAACAACTATGCCCCCGGCCGCGCTGGCACCGGTGGGTCCGATCTGCCCGATCTGCCTGCGGAATTTTCCAAGGTTCCCCATGCGCGCGGCAGCCTGGGTGCGGCACGGTCCGCTAACCCGAACTCGGCCAACAGCCAGTTCTTCATCAACTTCAAAGACAACGATTTCCTGAACGGTCAATACACCGTTTACGGTCAGGTCATCGAGGGCATGAAGCATGTCGACAACATCGCCAAGGGCGAGCCACCCGCGAACCCCGACCGCATGATCAAGGTCGTGGTGGCTGCCGATGCTTAAATTCGCCATTCCCCTTGCATTGATGGCCAGCCCCGCGCTGGCCACCGGTCTGGACATCGAAATTGCGGGCCAGGCCAATGGTACCGTCAGCATCAATCTGTTCGAGGATGTGGCCCCGCTGCATGTCGCACAGATCACGTCCATTGCGGCCGCTGGCGGCTATGACGGCGTGGTGTTTCACCGCGTGATCGACGAATTCATGGCGCAGACCGGCGACGTGCAATTCGGCGTGACCGGGTCCGATCTGTCGCGTGCCGGCACCGGCGGGTCCGATCTGCCTGACATTCCTGCCGAATTCAGCGACAGCCTGTCGTTCGAACGCGGCGTTGTCGGCATGGCGCGCAGCCAGAACCCGAACTCGGCCAACAGCCAGTTTTTCATCATGTTCGAACCGGGTCCGTTCCTGGATGGTCAATACACCATCGTGGGCGAGGTCACATCCGGCATGGATGTCGTCGACCAGATCAAACGCGGTGACGGCCCCAACGGGTCGGTCACGTCTGATCCCGACGTGATGACGACCGTCACGGTCACCGAATAAACCAACGGCCCCTTCATCGCAGGGTGAGGGGGCCATTCAGTATCCCCGGCAGCGGCCCAAAGGTCGTGCGGCTAGGCGGATAGCATGGCGCAAGGCGCCGAATGCCAGTTCAATCCGTCAGGTGCCGCAGAACGTGGCGCGGACCTCCTCGGACGGTTCAGGCGGCAGCGCATAGGGTGCGCGCGCCTCGTCCAGTGTCGCATAGGGGGCGGTGACGACCTGCAACATGCGGTGAAACGGCGCGAAATCGCCGCCCGTTGCGGCCGTGATGACCTCTTCGACGCGGTGATTGCGCGGAATGACCAGCGGATTGGCCTTGGCCATGATCGCATGATGGTCCGTTGCGCGCCTGCCTGTCCAGCGGGTGGTCCAATCCTGCCAGCCGGGCATGTCATCCGGGTCATCCCCGTTCGTCATCCGCGCAAAGGTCGCAGTGAAATCGGCATCCGATTGCGCCATGAGGGTCAGCAGATCCTGGATCAGTGCCGCATCCTCGGGGCTTGGGTCATCCAACCCCAACTTGGCCCCGAATACCTGCACCCAGGCCTGTTGATAGATGTCCGAAAACCGATTGATGCGCGTGGTGAAATCCGCGACCGCCGCATCCTGATCCGGCATCAGCGGGATCAGCGCGGTTGCCAGCTGCGCCAGGTTCCAGACCGCGATGCCAGGCTGATTGGCGTAGGCATAGCGCCCCATCCGGTCGATGCTGGAAAACACCTTTTGCGGATCATAGGCATCCATGAACGCGCAAGGACCATAGTCGATGGTTTCCCCCGCAAGGCTGCAATTATCCGTGTTCATCACCCCGTGGATGAACCCCAGTCCCATCCATTTGGCGACCAGTTCCGCCTGCGCTGCAACCACGGCGTCCAGCAGGCCCGCCGGGCCATCCGCATCCGGATAGTGGCGCTGGATCGTATAGGCTGCCAGCACGCGCAGCGCATCCGTGTCCTGCCGTGCGGCGTGGATCTGGAATGTGCCGACGCGGATATGGCTGCTTGCGACGCGGGTCAGGACAGCACCGGGCAGCATCGTCTGACGGTAGACCTGTTCCCCGGTCGTGACGGCCGCCAGCGCGCGGGTGGTCGGCACGCCCATGGCGTGCATGGCCTCTGACACCAGATATTCGCGCAGAACCGGACCCAGCCACGACCGGCCATCGCCGCCCCGTGAATAGGGCGTGGGGCCAGACCCCTTGAGCTGGATATCGCGCCGGATGCCGTCGGTGCCGATCACCTCACCCAGCAGGATCGCGCGACCATCGCCCAATTGTCCGGACCAGTTGCCGAACTGATGCCCACCGTAGAGCTGCGCCAGAGGGGACGCCGCGTCCGGCAGGACATTGCCTGCGAACACAGCCGTCGCGTCCGGCGTGTGCAACCATGCGCCGTCGATCCCCAAAACGTCCGCCAGATCGTCATTCACGGCAATCGCGCCTGGTGCCGCGACCGGGGTGGGTGCGATCGTCGTGTAGAACGTACCCGGCAGGGCCGCGAAACTATTGTTGAACGGAATTGTCATAGCGGGTCAGTCATCATCCTGGGGCTGGGAACGGGCCGAAACCCCGTGCGGGTGCAGAACCGGGCCAGTCCTGCATCATCGTTGGGCAGAATGACATGCATCGCCTGCAACTGTGCCCGTTGCAGGTTCACCGTGACCGCGTGCAGCACCTCTGTCCCGATCCCGCGCCCCCGGACCGAGGGACGGATGAACACCTCTTCCAGCCAGCCGACCAGACCGCCATGCGGGACAGACCAACCGAATGTCACGGTAACATAACCCAACGGCGCACGCGCGGGGCCGATCAGCCAGATCGCGCCAAGCGGCGAACCGTCCAGCAGGGGACCCGCGACCATCGCGCGATGCGCATCGTCGAATGGCAGGCCGGATTCTTCGTGATAGCGGGCCATCAACGCGAGGACACGGTCTGCCATGTCAGGTCCGGCCAGGGTGATGGCGGTGCTCATAGCTGCGCCAAACGTTCGGTCAGCAGCGCAAAGAACCTGTCTGCATCTACATCGCCGATGAACAGCGCGTTGGGGGTTCGGTCAGTGACGCGCCACCAATCCGCGACCGTCATGCCCAGCGTCAGGTCCGATGCGGTTTCGATTTCCACGTTGATATGGCGTCCGCTGAACAGGTCGGGTTGCAACAGGTAAGCAATGACACAAGGGTCGTGTAGCGGCGCACCGGCCGATCCGTATTTTTCCTTGTCGAACCGTTCAAAAAAGCCGGTCCATTCCGCGACCGCCTGACCCACGGGCGTGCCGAGGTTGCGGAACGCATCGACACGCGGTTGTGTCGTCAGCGCCTTGTGCGTGACGTCCAATGGCAGAACGACCAGCGGCACACCGGCGGCAAAGACCGCCTTGGCAGCCTCTGGGTCGACATAGATGTTGAATTCGGCAGCGGGTGTGATGTTGCCGACCTCGAAATAGGCGCCACCCATCAGCACGATTTCCTGCACGCGGTCCACGATGTCTGGCGCGCGGTGAAAGGCAGTCGCGATATTCGTCAATGGTCCCAGCGGGCACAGCGTCACGGTGCCCGCTGGTGCGGCGCGAAGCGTGTCGATGATGAAATCAACCGCAAGCTGGTCCTGCACCGGCATGACAGGGTCGGGCAGGGTCGGGCCGTCCAATCCCGTCTTGCCGTGGACATGTTCCGCGGTGACCAGCTTGCGGGCGATGGGGGTGTCGCAGCCTGCGTAGACGGGCACGTCGGTCCGGTTGGCAAGTTCGCAGATGATACGCGCGTTTTTCGCCGTCAGCGCCAGTGGCACGTTGCCTGCGACACAGGTCAGGCCCAACAGGTCCAATTCGGGCGATGCCAGCGCCAGCAGGATGGCGACGGCGTCGTCCTGACCGGGGTCTGTGTCGATGATGATCTTGCGTGCCATGGTCTGTCCTTTTCTTTGTCCCTATGTGGCCCGCCAGTGCCAGCGGGGCAAGGAGGGACCGCCAAGGCGGCGGACCTTTGCAAGGTGTGGAACACTTGCGCGGCTCTGGCGGTTGGGATGGCAACATCACACCATGAAAGGATATGTCATGAAATTTGCCCCGTTGATCCCCGCCGCGGTTCTGACGCTGGCCGGATGCGATGCCGCCCAGCAAAACGGCGGGCCGGGTCTGACCGAAACCTACGAGTCGATCCAGGACCAGTACCCCGATATCACGCCAGAGCTGTTTGCACGGTTCGATCGTGATGGTGACGGCCTGCTGAGTGGTTTCGAACAGCAGCAACTGTTCAGTCAGGCACAGAACCCCAACGGGATAACCGGCACATTGGGACGTCTCGACGACGACGAGATCTGAAACGACAATGGCCCGCCCTGATCGGACGGGCCACACATTATTCAGACGATGCTGTCGCCACCCCGTGCGAGGGCGGCCACACCCGTGCGTGCCACCTCTTGCAGGCCCAAGGGGCGCATGAGTTCGGCGAAGGCGTCGATTTTCTCCGGGGTTCCGGTGATTTCGAACACAAAGCTTTCCAGTGTGCTGTCCACGACGCTGGCGCGAAAGATATCGGCCAGACGCAGCGCTTCGACGCGGGCATCGCCCTTGCCACGCACCTTGAGCAGGGCCAGTTCGCGTTCCACGCTCGGGCCTTCGACGGTCAGGTCGTGCACCTCGTGGACCGGAATGATCCGGCCCAGCTGCGCCTTGATCTGGACTATGACCTGCGGCGTGCCGGATGTGACGACCGTAATGCGGCTGCGATGACCCGTATGGTCGATTTCGGCGACGGTCAGGCTTTCGATGTTGTAGCCGCGACCGGAAAACAGGCCGATGACCCGCGCCAGAACGCCCGGTTCGTTTTCCACGATGACCGCCAGCGTGTGCCGTTCGATCACGTCGGAAAAATGCGACCGCAGGTCATAGGCGGAATGGCTGGAAGAGCCTTTTTTGATCTTGAGTGCTGACATTTCGTAATCTTTCCAATTCCTTGGCGGATGGCCTTAGACCATCACCGCGCCAGTGGCCGTGATCGCACCTTGCGTTTTCGCGTTCGGCAGCAACATTTCGTTGTGACCCTTGCCCGACGGGATCATGGGGAAACAGTTTTCGTGTTTCTCGACCAAACAATCCAGAATCACCGGACCGTCGTAATCGATCATTTCCTGAATCGCGTCGTCCAGATCGGCCGCGTCATCGACCTTGATGCCCTTGGCACCAAAGGCCTCGGCCAGTTTGACGAAATCGGGCAGGGCCTCAGACCAGCTGGACGAATACCGCTCGCCGTGCAGCAGCTCTTGCCACTGACGCACCATGCCCAGCCGTTCGTTGTTCAGGATGAATTGTTTGACCGGCAGGCGATACTGCATGGCCGTGCCCATTTCCTGCATGTTCATCAACCACGACGCCTCGCCTGCGACGTTGATGACCAGCGCGTCGCGGTGCGCCATCTGCACACCGATGGACGCAGGCGTGCCGTACCCCATGGTGCCAAGGCCACCGGACGTCATCCAGCGGTTCGGATCCTCGAACCCCATGTATTGCGCGGCCCACATCTGGTGTTGGCCGACCTCGGTCGTGACGTAGCGGTCATAGCCCTTTGTCAGGGCTTCGAGACGGGAAATGGCGTGCTGCGGGCGGATGACCGACCCGGTCTGTTCGTACCCAAGGCAGTCAATCGCACGCCATGCGTCGATCTGTTTCCACCACTTGGCCAGACCTTCGGTGTTAGTCTTGCGCCCGTTGGCCTTCCAGACCTTCAGCAGGTCCTCCAGCACATGGGCCACGTCGCCCAGGATCGGCATGTCGACGCGGATAACCTTGTTGATGGAGGATGCATCAATGTCGATATGCGCCTTTTTCGATTTCGGGCTGAAGGCATCGACGCGCCCCGTGATCCGGTCGTCGAATCGCGCACCGATGTTGATCATCAGGTCGCAGTCATGCATCGTCATGTTGGCTTCATAGGTGCCGTGCATGCCCAGCATGCCCAGCCACTTGTCGCCTGATGCGGGATAGCAGCCCAGGCCCATCAGCGTGGATGTGATCGGAAAGCCGGTCGCCTCGACCAGTTCGCGCAACAATTGGCTGGCCGCCGGACCAGAGTTGATGACGCCGCCTCCGGTATAGAACACCGGGCGTTTCGCCGTTTCCATCGCACGCGCCAGTTCGGTGATCGTGTCGATATCGCCCTTCACCTGCGGGTTGTAGTGAGAGGTGCGTTTGGATTTTTCGGTATAATGACCGGTCGCGAACTGCACGTCCTTGGGGATGTCGATCAGCACGGGGCCGGGACGACCGGCGGTCGCGATGTGAAACGCCTCGTGAAGGGTGCCTGCCAGCTTGTCGGTTTCCTTGACCAGCCAGTTGTGTTTCGTGCAGGGGCGCGTGATGCCGACGGTGTCGGCCTCTTGGAACGCGTCGGACCCGATCATGAATGTCGGCACCTGTCCTGTCAGCACGATGATCGGGATACTGTCCATCAGCGCATCCGTGAGGCCGGTGACCGCGTTGGTTGCGCCGGGGCCGGATGTGACCAGCGCCACACCGGGTTTGCCCGTGGACCGGGCGTAACCTTCGGCGGCGTGAACGGCACCCTGTTCATGGCGCACCAGAACGTGCTGGATCTTGTTTTGCTGAAAAATCTCGTCGTAGATCGGCAGCACGGCCCCACCGGGGTAGCCGAACACGACCTCGACCCCCTGATCGATCAGGGCCTGAACCACAATTTTTGCGCCGGTCATCGTTTTTGTCATTGTCTCGTCCGTTCAATGCTGTCGTCTGGCATAAAAAAACCCCCGGCGTGACACGGGGGCGCATGGGAACCTGATGGGTCAACCGTTACCGGCCCATGCGCGTCTTTCCTACAATTAGTACGACAGTGTTCATGCGAATTTCCTTAGGTGTGGGGACACTATGCGCAGGGTTTCACAGGGTCAACAGGCCCGCTGGATAAAATGTCGCCAAAGGGGGTGGTTTTGGTAACTTTCTTTCAGCAGGTGATGTGACGGGATCAGTTCGCGCGAGTCGCGTCGGGCAGATCATTGCTGTCAGCCGTGCTGCGGTCGGCGTTTGCGGGTGCGGGATTCTGTTTTGCCTGCGCCTCCAGTTCTGCATCGATTTCGGCGCCGAACAGCACGATGAAAGACGACAGCCACAGCCACATCAGCAGGATGATCACGCCACCCAAGGCCCCAAAGGTTTCGTTGTAGCTGGCGAAATTCTGCACGTAAAAGGCAAACCCGGCCGATCCGGCCAGCCACAGGACGCAAGCCACCAGCGCACCGGGGGTGATCCAGCGCCACTTGCGCGGTTTGCGGGCAGGACCGTAGCGATACAGGATCGCAAGGCCCGCCGCGACCAATAGCAGCACGATCGGCCAGCGCACCAGAATGATGATCCATTCCGCATTCGGATCGAGCCGGATGAAATTCAACATCACCGGCAGCAGCACGAGTGCTGCCACGATGACGAAAAACCCGATCACCATGGCAAATGTCAGCACGATACGCGCCATCAGGTTGCGCAGGAAACTGCGCGCCTCCTCGACGCGAAAGGCGACATTCAGTCCCTCGATCAGCGCCGACATGCCGGCGGATGCCGAATAGAATGCCGTCAGCACACCGATGATCGCGGCCAGCCCCAGACCGCCGCTGTCGGACCCTGCCACCGATTTGGCCTGATCCAGCACGATCTGCGCGGCCTCTTGCGGCATAAACGCCGAAAGGGTCTGCATCTGGTTCACCAACATGGACGGATCGGTAAAATACCCAGCCAGCGCCATGGCGGCCACGATCCCCGGAAACACGGCCAGCAGCCCGTAAAACGCGCAACCCGCTGCGATCAACGTCAGATGATCGCGGCCGATGTTTGCAAAAATGCGTTTGACGACCGCGATCCAGCCCTTGGCCGTCAGCGATCCGGGGTGCGCCGTGCTATCTGTCATCCTGTTCCTTTCGGATTGCGTTCGGGCCGCGTGGTGCCGAACGGAGATCGGTCATGACTGACCGATCTTGTCCTGTGTTTTCGTGTCAAAGTCCGACGCGCTGTGACGTTCGTGCAGCTGTTCGGACGGATCACCAAAGGACCGGTTTACCATGCGGCCGCGTTTGTAGGCGGGACGGTCCATGATCTCCGCGCTCCAGCGCTGGACGTTCTTGTAGCTGTCGGCCTGCAGAAATTCCTTGGCGTCATAGACCGAGCCGTTTGCCACCGCACCATACCAGGGCGCGATGGCGATGTCCGCGATGGTATAGCTGTCGCCGGCGATGAACGGACGATCAGCAAGGGTGCGGTCAAGCACGTCCAGCTGACGCTTGGCCTCCATCGTGAAACGGTTGATGGGGTATTCCATCGGTTCTGGCGCATAGGCGTAGAAATGGCCAAAGCCACCGCCCAGATAGGGCGCGCTGCCCATCTGCCAGAACAGCCAGTTCAGTGTTTCCGACCGTGTCGCCGGATCATGCGGCAAAAAGGCGTCGTATTCCTGCGCCAATTGCAGCAGGATCGACCCGCTTTCGAACAGGCGAACGCCGGTTTTCGTGTCCAGCAGGGCCGGGATCTTGGAATTGGGGTTCACGGCGACAAAGCCGCTGCCGAACTGGTCGCCCTTGCCGATGTCGATCAGCCAGGCGTCGTATTCCGCATCATGCCCGGCCTCGAGCAGTTCCTCGAACATCACCGTGACCTTGACCCCGTTTGGCGTGGCAAGGCTGTGCAGCTGCCAACGGTGTTCACCCTGCGGCAGCGGTGCATCATGCGTGGGGCCTGCGATGGGGCGGTTCGTGCTGGCGAATTTGCCGCCGTTCTCGGCGTCCCATTCCCAGACCTTGGGGGGGGTGTAATCGGACATGGTCAGACCTTTGATCAATGCGTTTCCATCAACCATTTAGCCCTACGGGCTGCGGATCAAGGGTCAGCGTCCGACGGGGCGACCGCCGGGTAACGAAATCCGCGCGACCTGTTCGGCAATCGGGTCGGTGGACAGCGGATGCAGCGCACTGTCATAGCCATCCGGATCGCCAATCGGCTGCCATGCCCCATCGCGAAAAATCTCGAGCGCGTCGAAATTCGCCTTGTACCCCATCTTGGGACTGCCGGGCACCCAATAGCCCAGATAGACATAAGGCAGGTTCAGTTCGCGTGCTACGTTGACGTGGTCAAGGATCAGGAACGTGCCGGGACTGTTGCGGGTCAGCGAAGGCCCAAAGAACGAATAGACCATCGACAGCCCATCGTCGAGGATATCGGTCAGGCAGGCCGCCAGGGGACCGTCATCGGGGGCATTGCGGTCGGAATATTCGATCAGGCGGGATCTGACGGGCGTTTCCTCGATCATCGCGGCGAATTCGAACATATCCATGTCCGCCATCCCACCGTCGGCGTGCCGTGTATCAAGGTATTCGCGGAACAGATCGTATTGCGCCTCGGTCGCCCAGGGCGAGGTCGGGCGGCGTTCCAGATGCGCGTTGCGTTTCAGCACACGTTTCTGGCTGCGCGTCGGTTCGAAATCCGCCACCCGGATACGCGCCGACATGCAGGCGGCACATTCCGAACAGGACGGACGATACAACACGTTCTGCGACCGCCGGAACCCCTGTTTTGACAGGGCGTCATTCAGTTCGGCCGCCTGCTCGCCCTGAAGTGCGGTGAACAACTTGCGTTCCATCCGCCCCTCCAGATAGGGGCAGGGTTGTGGCGCAGTCACATAGAACTGCGGGGCGATTTGTAGATCGTGGCGCATGATCAAAGATTGGTGCGCATCGGCGTGGCTGACAACCCCCGCCGATGCAACTTGTGCCAGATCACGCGTATTTATGCCGGACGATTGATGGCGGTCGTGCCCATGATCATGTCGGTCAATCCCTGCCTCTTGGCCGTGACGGCCATCATGCCCACCGAAATCAGTTGCAGCGGGAATGTCACGACACTGATGGCATAGCCTGCGGTATGTACCAACGCCCCTGCCGATGTCAGCGCCGCACCCTGTGCGTCACGCAGCGCGATGTTGAACAGGCGCATCCCCCAAGTGGCCGATTGGTTGGCGATCGTGAACCACCGGTACAGAAAACCGACGACCATCATCAGCACCGGAAAAAAGAACAGCGCGATGAACAACGTCAGCGGCAGCAGGATCAGTGACATCAGGAAAACCACGGTCACATCCACCAGCCAGGCCAACAGCCTGCGGCTGCGAACACCGTCGTAGAATTCCGGCATCAAATCCGGATCGGGCAGGGCGGTCAGCGTCGTCATGGTCATCCTATCGTATCATGTAGATTGGGACCGACCCCCGTTGTCGGGGGCCGGACGTTTGGTTCAGGCGGTCTTGTCGGACGGTTCTGTGTCCTTGGTCTGGCCACGGTCGGCCATAAACTGGTCGAATTCGGCCTTGTCCTTGGCTTCGCGCAGGCGGCCCAGGAACGCTGTGAATTCGTCCTGTTCCTCTTGCAGACGACGCAGCGTGTCCCCCTTGTAGGCGTCAAATGCCTGGTTTCCCGAGGACGCCATGACATTGACGCTGCGTGGGGCGGATGCCTTGGCACCGCGCGCGAATTTACCGGCAAAGACCATGTAGGCCAGCAGTGCCAGACCAACCGGCCAGACAAAGATGAAGGCCGCGACGGTCGCGGCGATCCAAGCGCCGCGTCCGCGGGCGTCCAGCCAGGATTCAGCGCGTTGCAGCCAGGCGATCGGACCGGTCGTTGTGACGGGGTAGGTATTGGTCGCACTCATGATGTTTCTCCGTTCGGGTTTATGTAAATGCCTTTCACATTACCCATATCGGTGTGAGATCTGCGCTATGCAAGTGTTGATGTGAACGTTTTTTACATAAATTGTCATTCGTGTTTTTTATCAGTTACTTAGGTCATTCTTGACGGTGAATGGCGCGAGCTGTGCGCCGGATATCCGCAACAGGTCGGCGGGAGCCACCGCAAAGATATGGTGGGGTGTTCCGGCCGCCGCATAGACGACATCGAACGTCATCAGGTGGGGGTCCATGAAGGCCCGTGGCGGCGTCAGATGCCCAACGGGTGACACGCCACCGATCGCGAATCCCGTCACCTTGCGCACGACGGCGGGATCGGCACGCGTCAGCGGCTCGCCTGTCAGGGCGGCGGCTGTCGCGGGATCGACGGTCTGACCGCCTGCTGTGATGAACAACACCAGATTGCCTGTATCTCTTCCCTGAAAGATGATGGATTTCGCAATCTGATCGACCGTGCAGCCCTGCGCATCGGCTGCGGCCTGTGCGGTCCTTGTCCCTTCGGCCAGCGCGACAGGCGTGATATCCAGTCCTGCCGCCGTCAGGGCCTGCGTGACGCGTTTCAGACTCTTGCTCATCGGGGTGGCTCCTGACACGGTTGGGCTGCAATCGACAAAGGGTATCTGCGCCATGACAGCTGATCCAGTCCCGTCAACAGGCCGTCTGGGGGATCGTATCATCCGGGTGCCACGCGCCCACAATGCGGAACGCGGCGCCGATGCGTTGGAACGCCTGCCTGACGCGTCGGGTCCGTTTCGCGACCTGATCGCAGGCACTGCGGGATGCAGCCCGTATCTTGCGGGCCTGATCGCCCGCGAGGCCGACTGGTTGCCACAGGCAGAGGCAGCACCCGAACAGGCGCTGTCCGATACGCTGGCGGCTGTAGCGTCGCTGTCGCTGTCCGATCTGCCTGACGGTCTGCGACAGGCCAAGCGGCGTGTGGCGCTGTTGACGGCTCTGGCCGATCTGGGGGGCGTCTGGCCGTTGGCGCAGGTCACGCAGGCGCTGACCGATCTGGCCGCGACCGCCACACATGCGGCCCTTGTTGCGCTGACCGAGGCCGAGATCGCGCGTGGCAAGCTGCCGGGTCTGACGGTTGATGACGCGGCCACGGCAGGCGGGATGACGGCGCTGGCCATGGGCAAGATGGGTGCCGGAGAGCTGAACTATTCGTCCGATATCGACCTGATCTGCCTGTTTGACGAGACCCGGTTCGCCCCCGAGGATGTCGCCGAGGCGCGTGCCGGTTTCGTGCGGGTCACGCGGCGCATGTGCGCGATGATGTCGGATGTGACCGCTGGCGGCTATGTGTTCCGCACCGACCTGCGGCTGCGCCCCGATGCCAGCGTCACGCCGGTCTGCATCGCGATGGATACCGCCGAACGTTATTACGAAAGCGTCGGCCGCACTTGGGAACGTGCGGCCTATATCAAGGCGCACCCCTGCGCCGGGGATATCGCGGCGGGTCACCGGTTCCTGCAGACGCTGCGCCCGTTTGTCTGGCGGCGGCACCTTGATTTCGCGGCGATCCAGGATGCCCACGACATGCGCCTGCGCATCCGTGACCACAAGGGTTTGCACGGGCCGCTGACGCTGGCGGGGCACAACATGAAGCTGGGGCGCGGCGGCATCCGCGAGATCGAGTTCTTTACCCAGACACGGCAGTTGATCGCGGGCGGGCGGGATCCCGGCCTGCGGGTGCGTGGCACGCTGGACGGGCTTGCCGCCCTTGCGGATGCAGGATGGATTCCCGGCGACGTGCGTGACCAGCTGTCCGATCATTACACGTTCCACCGCACGGTCGAACATCGTTTGCAAATGGTGCAGGACGCCCAGACCCATGCGTTGCCCAATGATGGCGACGGCTTTGCCCGGCTGGCCGCCATGATGGACCGCGACGTGGACGACCTGCGACGCGACCTGACAGAACGGCTGGAATCAGTTCATGATCTGACCGAAGGATTCTTTGCCCCCGACACCCCGGAACCGGCCCCGGAATGGGGGGAACAGTTGACCGCCCGCTGGCTGGATTATCCCGCCTTGCGGTCCGCACGCGCGGTCGAGATTTTCCGCCGCGTGCGCCCGGTCATCCTCAGGCGTCTGCAAGATGCGGCGCGCCCCGAAGAGGCGCTGGCGCAATTCGATACCTTTCTTGCCGGTCTTCCGGCGGGGGTGCAGTTGTTTTCGCTGTTCGATGCCAATCCCCAGCTGACCCAGCTGATCGTCGACATCTGTGCGACCGCACCGGCCCTTGCGCAATATCTGTCGCGCAACGCAGGCGTGCTGGATGCAGTGATCGGCGGTGATTTCTTTGCGCCTTGGCCCGGTCAGGACGCGCTGACGCAGGGGCTGTGCGATGATCTGGCGCAGGCGCAGGACTATGAGGCGGCGTTGTCCCGCGCGCGCCTCTGGACGCGGGAACGCCATTTCCGCATTGGTGTGCACCATCTGCGCGGATTGATCGACGCCCCCACCAGCGGGGCGCAATATGCCGACCTTGCAGGCGCTGTCGTGACAGCACTCTGGCCGGTGGTCTGTGACGAATTCACGCGAAAACACGGCACGGTCGCGGGGCGTGG
This sequence comes from Loktanella sp. DSM 29012, assembly GCF_900110705.1. Lineage (GTDB taxonomy): Bacteria > Pseudomonadota > Alphaproteobacteria > Rhodobacterales > Rhodobacteraceae > Loktanella > Loktanella gaetbuli. Next base: position 121,437 of record NZ_FOEJ01000003.1, read on the forward strand.
AGCGGTGGTCGTGGCGATGGGATCACTGGGGGCGGGGCGGTTGAACGCGCAGTCCGACTTGGACCTGATCGTGATCTATGACGCGGACGGCGACGCGATGTCGGATGGCAAACGGCCCTTGCCCGCGCGGACCTATTATGCCCGGCTGACACAGGCGTTGGTCACGGCCCTGTCCGCACCGATGGGCGACGGTCGGTTGTACGAGGTCGACATGCGCCTGCGGCCCTCAGGTCGCAAGGGGCCCGTGGCCACATCCTGGGCCGCCTTTCAGGCCTATCAGACGGCCGAGGCCTGGACATGGGAACACCTTGCTCTGACACGCGCGCGGGTCATCGCTGGCCCTGCGGATCTGGCCCAGGGGGTCGAGACCTTTCGCCGTGATCTGTTGCGGATCAAGGGGCAGGGCGAAACCGTTCTGGCGGACGTGGCGGACATGCGTCGCAGATTGGAAGAGGCCAAGCCGACGGGGGCGGTCTGGGACGCCAAGAACGGTGCGGGTCGCCTGATGGACAGCGATCTGGCGGCGCAGACCATCGCGCTCTTGGCGGGGGCACCTGCACGCGCGGCACCCGACCAGATTGATGCAGGACGGTCGCTGGCTGGCGTTTCGGATGCAACCATCACCGATCTATGTGCGGCGCAGGATCTGTTCTGGTCGTTGCAGGCCGCTGCACGGCTGTTGACTGGCGCGATTCTGGACCCAGATGCACTGGGCGAAGGCGGCCGTCGGTTCGTTCTGCGCGAGGTGGGATGTGACGACCTTGACGCGCTGGCCGATCGCATCGCAACGGTATCGCGGGCCGCAGATGCGGCATTCGCAAGATTATTGGAGGGTCCCCGATGAAGGGTGACGCACGCGACCCCAGTGGCCTGATCGCCGAATCCTTTCGGATCGAAGGGATCACGCAGGCGGAATGTCGGAATATCTTTCTGGACTGGGCGCTGAAACTGCCCGTTCAGCAGGACAGCCAGTCGGTCATCCCCGAACTGCTGGAACGCCACGCGGATCAGCCGGACAACCACCCGATGATCCAGACCCTGCGCGAAGGATTGGCCCGCGCGCCCCGGCCCGGCAGGCGGGGCGGACGCGCGGGCCGCATGTCCTAGCGGGCCAGTTGGGCTGCCTCGCGGGCCAAGGCCTCGATCCCGGCCCAATCGCCGCTGGCGACCATATCCGCCGGTGCGACCCAGCTGCCGCCGACACACAGTGTGTTCGACAGCGCCAAATAGTCAGGCGCGTTTTTCAGGCTGACACCGCCTGTGGGGCAGAATTTGACCTGCGGGATCGGCGCGCCGATCGCCTTGAGAGCGGGCACCCCGCCATTCGCCTCTGCCGGAAAGAATTTCTGCACGGTGTAGCCGCGTTCCAGCAGGGCCATTGCCTCTGATGCCGTGGCGGCACCGGGCAGCAGGGGCAGTTCGTTCGCCTCGCAGGCGTCCAGCAGCAGGTCCGTCGCACCCGGTGAAACACCGAATTGCGCGCCTGCCGCCTTGGCGTTTTCCACGTCCTTGGGTGTCAGCAGCGTGCCTGCACCGACCACTCCACCCGGCACGGCGGCCATTTCGCGGATGGCGTCGAGTGCCGCCGGGGTGCGCAATGTCACCTCCAGCGCGGGCAGGCCGCCTGCGATCAGCGCGCGGGCCAGATCGGCGGCCTTGGCCGCATCATGCAGCACCAGCACGGGCACGACCGGGGCCAGTTCGCACAGTTTGCGGTTCAGCTCAGAGGCTTGTTCAGGGGTCATGTCTTTGGTTCCTATTCTAGAGCTGGATCAGAGGATGGCAGCAGCGCCGTCGGTGGCAAGGCCGACGTTCTTGCGGAAGGTTTCAAACAGCTCTCGTCCGACACCCGTGCCGTTGCCGGACAGGTCGGCCACCGCAACATCGCGCGTGTCGAGGTCCACGCCAACGGCGTCGATGGTTCCGGTCGCGGCGTCCAGGCGAACCACGTCACCGTCGCGCAGTCGTGCAATCGGCCCACCGGCTGCCGCCTCTGGGCAGACATGAATGGCTGACGGCACCTTGCCAGACGCACCCGACATGCGCCCGTCGGTGACCAAGGCCACCTTCAGCCCGCGGTCCTGCAACACCGCCAGCACAGGTGTCAGACCATGCAGTTCCGGCATGCCGTTGGATTTCGGTCCCTGAAACCGGACGACGATGATCGTATCGGACGTGAATTCACCCGCCTTGAACGCCGCCTTGACGCTGTCCTGATCGTGAAAGATGCGGCACGGGGCCTCGACGATGTGACGTTCCTTTGCCACCGCCGAGGTTTTCATCACACCACGGCCGAGGTTGCCGGCCAGCTGTTGCAGGCCGCCCGTGGGCTGGAACGGATCAGTGGCGGGGCGCAGGATCTTGTCGTTCTGCGTCTTGCCCTCGCCCTTGACGTAGGTGATGCGACCATCGTCAAGCTTGGGTTCCTGCGTGTACAACTCCAGTCCGTCGCCTGCCACGGTGCGCACGTCGTCGTGCAGCAGACCTGCGTTCAGCAACTCTCCGATCATGTAGCCCAGGCCGCCCGCCGCGTGGAAATGGTTCACATCGGCCAGACCGTTCGGATAGACCTTGGCCATCAGTGGCGTCACGTCCGAGAGATCCGAAAAATCCTCGAGATCAAGGATCACGCCAGCCGCCCGCGCCATGGCCGGCAAATGCAGCACAAGGTTCGTCGATCCCCCCGTGGCCATCAGACCCACCAGACCGTTCACAAAGGCGCGTTCGTCCAGAATGTCGCTGACCGGCGTGAAATCATTGCCAAGCGCCGTGATCTGGGCCGCCCGTTCTGTGCCCGCGACCGTCAAGGCATCGCGCAATGGTGTGTTGGGGTTCACGAATGACGCCCCGGGCAGGTGCAGCCCCATGAATTCCATCAGCATCTGATTGGAATTGGCCGTTCCGTAGAACGTGCAGGTGCCCGGCCCGTGATAGCTGGCCATTTCGGCCTTCATCAGTTCCTCGCGGCCGACTTCGCCGGTGGCGAATTGCTGGCGGACCTTGGCCTTTTCATCGTTTGGCAGACCGCTGACCATCGGGCCTGCGGGCAGGAAAATCGACGGGATGTAGCCAAAGGTCGCGGCGGCCATCACGAGGCCGGGCACGATCTTGTCGCAGACACCCAGATAGATCGCGCTGTCAAAGGTGTTGTGCGACAGGCCGACGGCAGCGGCCAGCGCGATCACGTCGCGGCTGAACAGAGACAGTTCCATCCCGGTCTGGCCCTGCGTGACACCATCACACATGGCAGGCACACCGCCCGCCACCTGTGCTGTCGCACCGACGGCATTGGCGGCCTGCTTGATAAAGTTCGGGTACGTTTCAAAGGGTTGATGCGCCGACAACATGTCGTTGTAGGCGGTAATGATGCCGATATTGGGGGCCACATCCCCGACCAGCGCATCCTTTTGTCCTGCCATCGCGGCATAGGCATGGGCCTGGTTGCCGCAGGTCAGGTGCGACCGGCGCGGACCTTCGGCGGCGGCGCGTGCCATGGTGTCGAGATATGTCTTGCGCGGTCCTTCGGACCGGGCGCGAATACGGTCGGTTACTTCTGCGATTTTGGGATGCAGGGCCATTGGAACCTCTGGTTTTGCGGGTTGCCGATCTTCTAGCACGTCTAGTTAGCGCTAACAACTCATCCAGTGTGAAATGGGCAACAGATATGCGGCTGTTGATTGATGTCGTGTCGCAACCATGAGCTGACCATATTCTGACCCCATTTCGCAATTAGTCATCTCGCCAGACGAAATCGACGACAGTGGCCACGTGTCACTTAAACGTTTGGAGTAAGGTGATGGGATTTGTGAAGTTTTTTGCGCTCGGTGCGGTTTGCGCCATTCTGACCGCCTGCGGCAGTACCGACCAGGTGGCGATGCGAAACGCACCGCTTGACCTTGGCCCCGGCGTCGAGGCCGGGCAGACGATCCAGCAGCGCGACTATCAGATCGTGGACCTGAATTTCGTGGCCCCCGCAGAATTGTCGGTTTCAGAACGCAACGGTTACTATCCGATGGCTGACATTGTCTGGCGTGGCGACCGGATCGGTGACCGCAAGACACAGATTGCAGAGCTGTTCCGCACCGCCGCTACGCGGAACATGGATGCTGACGGACTGGGCCGTCCGGTGGTCGTCGATGTGCAGTTGCGCCGGTTCCACGGCGTGACCGAACGGGTGCGCTATTCGGTCGGTGGCGTCTACAACATCGTGTTCGACATGACCGTGCGTGATGCAACAACCGGTGCGGTGATCGAACCCGCCCGCAAGGTGGTGGCCAACATGCCGGCCCCCGGTGGCACCGCCGCTATCATTGCCGAACAATCGGGGCAAACCGAAAAGGTGCGCGTGACCGATTTCCTGACGCTGGTCCTGTCTGATGAACTGTCGGGCCCGGTGCAGACTGCAAGCCGCTAAACCTACTGGCGGCGGATCCGCCGCCGGGGTAGGGGATGTGCATGACAGATGCACCATACCCCACCGTAAGAATGCTGCCCAAGGGCGATGCCCGTGCCGTCCGGCACGGGTTTCCTTGGGTTTACGCCAATGAACTGGTCACCGACCGTCGCACCCGGGGGCTGGCCCCCGGATCGCTGGCCGTGCTCGAGGATGCGAACCGCGTGCCGCTGGGCCTTGTCGCGGTGAATCCAAATTCCAAGATCATCTGCCGGATGCTGGACCGCGACCCGGACGCGGTGATCGACGTTGATTGGTTTGCCGCCCGTTTGACCCGCGCATTGGCCCACCGCACGCGGTTGTTCGATCAGCCGTTCTACCGGCTGATCCACGCAGAGGCGGACGGCCTGCCCGGTGTCGTCATCGACCGCTTTGGTGATCATGCGGTGATCCAGCCAAATGCCGCCTGGGCCGACACGCTGATCGCCCCGCTGGCAGATGCACTGGCGCGCGTGACGGGCGTGACGACGATCCTGATGAACGCATCCGGCCGCGCTCGCACGCTGGAGGGGCTGGAGGACCGGTCAGGCACACTGCTGGGCGAAACCCCGACTGCTGCCGTGCCCGTGCAGATGAACGGTGCTACCTATATGGCCGACCTGACAGGCGGTCAGAAAACCGGGTTGTTCTACGACCAACGCCCGAACCACGCCTTTGTCGCCGGGCTGGCGCGGGATGCGCGTGTGCTGGATGTGTTTGCGCATGTCGGTGGTTTCGGGCTGGCGGCGTTGGCACAGGGTGCGGCATCGGCACTGGCGGTGGACGGGTCCGATCCTGCGTTGACCCTCGCACGGCAGGGTGCTGACGCGATGGGCGTGGCCGACAGGTTTGAAACCCGCAAGGGCGATGCCTTTGACGTGATGGCCGCCCTGGCCGAAGAGGGCGCACAGTTCGATGTGGTCATCTGCGACCCGCCCGCCTTCGCGCCGTCGAAATCCGCATTGGAACCGGGTTTGCGCGCCTATGAACGCGTGGCGAAACTGGCCGCACCATTGGTCGCTGATGGCGGGTATCTGACGCTGTGTTCGTGCAGCCACGCAGCCGATCTGACAAAATTCCGCAACGCATCCGCGCGCGGCATTGGCCGGGCCGGGAGGCGCGGGCAGATCGTGCACACGGGCTTTGCCGGGCCGGATCATCCTTTGCTGCCGCATCTGGCTGAAAGCGGCTACCTCAAGGCTGTCACCTTTCGTCTATGAGGCTGCTGCTGGACGCCTGCGTTCTGTATCCGACCGTCATGCGCGAAATGCTGATGGGCTGTGCGGACGCGGGCCTGTTCCAGCCGCGCTGGTCCGACCGCATTCTCGAGGAATGGGCGCGCGCCACGCTGAAACTGGGACCCCAGGCCGAAGTCTTTGCCCGGAGCGAGATCGCCATGCTGCGCGCGCGCCATCCAGCGGCAGAGGTCCGTTACCCGGCCGAGATGCTCCGCCAGATGTGGCTGCCGGACCCCGACGATATCCATGTCCTTGCCGCTGCCGTGGCGGGCCATTGCGACGGAATCGTCACGGTCAACGCCAAGGATTTTCCCGGCAACCTGTTGGCCGAAGAAGGGCTGTTCCGGTCAGACCCCGACGGGCTGTTGTTGCGACTGCATGATGAACACGCTGAAACTGTCGCGGGCATCGGGGACATGGTGCTGGCAGAGGCGAACCGCCTCTCGCCAGAACCTTGGACAATCCGCGCCCTCATGAAAAAGGCGCGTCTGCCACGTATCGGCAAAAGGCTGATGGGTTAGCGCAGGCGTCCGGCGCGGCCGCCACGGCGCTGGGTCAGTTGCCCACGGCGGCCGGGCAATTCATCCATGATGGCGCGGCGCACCTCTGGCGTCATCGACGACCAGCTGCCGATTTCGTCGATGCTGCGCAGACAGCCCGTGCACAGGCGGCTCTTGGGTTCGATCACACAGACCTTGGTGCAGGGGCTGTCGATCTCGTCGCGTTTCCAGATGCGGTCACTCATGCCTCGCGCCTCACATGGGCCATGCGGTCCAGCACACCTTGCAGGATATAGGCTGCCGCCACGTGGTCGATGACCTGCGCGCGCTTTGCCCGTGATGTGTCCGCCTCGATCAGCGCGCGTTCGGCCGCAACGGTGGACAGGCGCTCGTCCCAGAACGTGATCGGCAGATCGGTCAGACGTTCCAGATTGCGGGCAAAGGCGCGCGTCGCCTGACAGCGCGGCCCCTCGCTGCCGTCCATGTTCAGCGGCAGTCCTAGAACCATCCCGCCAATCTGGCGTTTTTCACAAAATGCCAACAGCTTGGCGGCATCCAGTCCGAATTTCTTGCGCCTGATCGTCTCGACCGGGGTGGCCACGCCGCGCAACACATCCGAGGCCGCAAGCCCGATGGTCACGGTCCCCAGATCCAACCCCGCAAGCGAACCCATCGGCGGGACTGCAGCGGTGAAATCAGCGATATCGGCGCAGATCATTCCGCGACACCCGCGCCCTGTGCAGCGGCGCGCAGCGTTTCGATCGCCTCTGGATTATTTGCAAATGTCCGCTGTGCTTCGGCCCAGACTTCGGCGGCGGCGGTGGTTTCACCCAACACACCATAGGCCGAAATCAGGCGCGCCCAGTCGGTCGCAGGCCCACCCTGAGAGCCAAGACGTTCGGCCAACTGGTTGACCATGCCGCCGATCATGGCGTTGCGGTCCTCTTGGGACATATCTTCGGCGGCGGCGATATCGGCAGGGCTGGGGCCGGGGCGTTCAGGCAGGCTGTATTCGACTCCTGCACGGCGCGCCGCATCCTCGATCTGGCTGCGCGCCATGTCGGCATGAAATCCGGTCTCACCGCTTTCCACTAGCGGGCGCCAGATCCGGAATGCCATATCCGCGCGCCCGATCTGGTAATACAGCGCGCCCATGAAATAACGCCCCGGCACATTGCGCGGGTCGCGGGCGAGGATGGCCTCGGTCACGGCCTCTGCCTCGGGCGAGATGATGCCGTCGGCGGCAATCACGAGCAGATCGGCCTGCCGTTCCAGATCGGCCAATGGGACATCGTCGCCTTGCAGGGCGACAACGCGCGCTTGCGCACGGGCCGCGGCCCCGAAATTGCCCAGCTGCGATTCGTGATAGGCCAGCAGTGTCCAGCCTTGAAGGTCGTCGGGACGGGTGGGCACGATGATGCGCAGTTGTTCGATCTGTTCGATGTAGTCGGCGGGGGCATCCACGGGCGCACGCGGCGGTGTCGCCGCCTCGAGCGCTGCCTGATCGGGGCGGTTCGCGCGCACTTCGTCAGCCAAGGCCAGCCGCGCCGAGAGTGGTTGGTCCGGCAGTCCCGGCGCGCCGATGGATGTGTAGATCCATGCGCCAAGGCCAGCCATCATCGCCAGAGTCGCAATCGCAACGCCGCGGTTCACAGTCACCGAGGCGTTTCCGGTTTTGCGGATCGCGCGTGACGCAAGCAGCAAACGGCGCGAAATTTCGGTGCGGGCGCGGTCCGCCTCTTCGGGAATCAGCACGCCGCGCGCCACGTCGCGGTCGACCTCTTCCAGCTGTCCCTTGTAGATCGCAAGGTCTTGCGATTCCTCGGGCAGGGGATCGGAACGCATCAATGGGACCGCCACATAGGCGGCCACACACAGGGTCATCAGGATACAGATCAGCCAAAACATGGGGTCTATCTAGCGATGCCACCACAGACTTGCCAGAGGGACCCGCGCCCTGCGGCCTGGGCGCGCAGGGGAATGTCGCAAACTCGGCCTCACTTGCCGCTGTTGATGACGTAAGTTAAGCCGCTTGGGTCCAAACCCCAGATGGACACCAGCGCAAAGAGGTCCCTGTTGAAACGCTATTCTGCCTTTGCCGTGGCCCGAGAGGCCTTTCGCCAGCATACCGGATGGACGCGCGCCTGGGGGCAGGCCGAGCCAAAGTCGCAATACGACGTGATCGTCGTGGGCGCAGGCGGTCATGGTCTGGCGACCGCCTATTACCTGGGCAAGAATTTCGGCATCACCAACGTCGCCGTTCTGGAAAAGGGCTGGCTGGGTGGCGGCAATACCGGCCGCAACACCACGATCATCCGGTCCAACTACCTGCAAGACCCGTCTGCCGCGATCTATGAAAAATCGCGCAGCCTGTATGAAACGATGAGCCAGGACCTGAACTATAACGTGATGTTCAGTCCGCGCGGCGTGATGATGCTGGCGCAGACACAGCACGAAATCCGTGGCTATCAGCGCACGGCCCATGCCAACAGCCTGCAGGGTGTCACCACCGAATGGATCGGCCCCGACCGGGTCAAGGAATTGTGCCCCATTATGAATATCGACGGCCCGCGCTACCCGGTGCTGGGTGCCTTGTGGCAGGCCCGTGGCGGCACGGCGCGCCATGATGCGGTCGCCTGGGGCTACGCCCGCGCCTGCGCCGACATGGGGATGGACATCATCCAGCAATGCGAGGTGACGGGCGTGCAGACGAATGGTGGCAAGGTCACCGGTGTCAGCACCACGCGTGGCGACATCAAGTGCAACAAGCTTGCCATGGTCGTGGCGGGCCATGCCTCGGTGCTGGCACAAAAGGCCGGGTTCCAGCTGCCGATCGAATCCGTAGCCCTTCAGGCGCTGGTGTCAGAGCCGATCAAACCCTGCATGGATGTCGTCGTGATGGCTAACACGGTGCACGGCTACCTGTCGCAATCGGACAAGGGCGAAATGGTCATCGGGGGCGGCACGGATGGCTACAACAACTACACGCAGCGCGGGTCTTTTCATCATATCGAGGAAACCGTGCGCGCATTGGTCGAAACCTTTCCGATCCTGGGGCGGTTGAAAATGCTGCGCCAATGGGGTGGCATCGTGGATGTGACGGGCGACCGATCACCCATTCTGTCGGCCACGCCCGTCGAAGGCGTGTTTGTCAATTGCGGCTGGGGCACGGGCGGGTTCAAGGCGATCCCGGGGTCAGGCTGGGCCATGGCCGAACTGGTGGCCAAGGGGCATTCGCCGCTGACTGAGGAATTCACCATGCACCGTTTCCGGCACGGCAAATTCATCGACGAAAGCGTCGCCGCCGGTGTGGCGCATTAAGAGGGCATTGTAACATGTTGATTTTGAACTGCCCTTATTGCGGTCGTGACGTGGACGAAACGGACTTGCACGCCGGTGGCGAGGCGCATCTTAAACGCTTTGGCCCCGGATCATCGGACGACGAATTTGAACATTATCTGTTCATGCGCGAAAACCCCAAGGGGGTGCATTTCGAACGGTGGCGGCATGTCTATGGCTGCGGCAAGTGGTTTCTAGCCGCCCGCAATACCGCGACGTTGCAGGTTTACGGGACCTATTCCGCACAGAGCACCGAACCACCGCAGCACATTCTGGACGCGATCAAAGAGGCGCAGGCATGAGACTGACGAACCACGGCCGCCTGATCGCCAAGAACCGGCCGGTACATTTCACCTTCAACGGCAAACGGATGCGCGGCTATCGCGGCGATACGCTGGCCTCCGCGCTCTTGGCCAACGACCAGATCCTGCTGGGCCGGTCGTTCAAATATCACCGCCCGCGCGGGCTGGTCGCCTCTGGCGCAGAAGAGCCCAATGCGTTGGTCGAACTCGGGCGGGGCGACCGTCAGGAACCCAATCACCGAGTGACACAGGTCGAACTGACCGACGGGCTGGTGGCGCGGTCGCAGAACCACTGGCCCAGCCTGGAATTCGACGTGGGCGTCATCAATTCCAAGCTGTCCCGTTTCTTGCCCGCCGGTTTCTATTACAAGACCTTCATCCAGCCGCGCGCGTTCTGGAAACACGTCTATGAGCCGATCATCCGCAAATCCGCAGGCCTTGGTGCGGCTCCGGAAACGGCGGATGACCACAGCTATGAACACTTTAACATCACCGTGGATGTGCTTGTTATCGGTGGTGGAATTTCGGGTCTGGCTGCGACACTGGCCGCTGCGCGCGCAGGTGCGCGGGTGATGCTGGTCGAACAGACCGCCGCATGGGGCGGTCGCGCCACGGTGGATCAGCCGCGTATCGACGGTCAGGATGCACAGGACTGGATCGACGACACGCTGGCCGCGCTTGCGACCATGCCGAATGTGACGCTGCGCAATCGCACGCAGGGTGCGGGCGTCTATGACCACGGCTATGCCCTGTGCAACGAACAATTGACCGACCATCTGACGCAATCCGACGGGCCGCGGCAGCGCCTGTGGCGGGTGCGGGCTGGCCAGATCATCACCGCCACGGGCGCGATAGAACGGCCTTTGTCCTTTGCTTACAACGATGTGCCGGGCGTTCTGATGGCGTCGGCGCTGCGGGACTACGTGGTGAATTACGGGGTAGCCGTGGGCGAACGAACGGTGCTGGTGACCAACAACGACGACGCCTATCGCACTGCGATCGCGCTGGTCGATGCGGGGCTGAGCGTGCCGGTCGTGCTGGATGCCCGCACCGTTGCAGGCGGAGAGTTGGTCGAGCGTGCCTGCGCGCGCGGCATCCGGGTCGAGACAGGCAAGGCGGTTGCGGCCGTGCAGGGTGGCAAGCGTGTCACGGGTGTCAGGATCTGCGATCAGGTCGGCGACGGCACCGTGACCGAGGAAATTGCCTGTGACTGCGTGGCCATGTCGGGTGGTTGGTCGCCGGTGGTCCACCTGTGGTCGCACTGTGGCGGCAAGCTGATCTGGGACGACACGCAAGCCATGTTCCGGCCCGACCCCAATCGTCCGCCGCTGGGGGCGGACGGGGCAGGTTTCGTGCGCGCGGCAGGCACTGCAAATGGGCACCTGTACACTGCCGAATCCGTGGCGGACGGGTTCGCCGCCGGCAAACAGGCCGCCCGCGCCCTGGGCTTTGACAAAAAGGTCGGTGCAGTTCCGCAAGGCGATTGCGCCGTCGAGGACCCGATGGAACCCGTCTGGCTGATGCCGGCGAACGCGTCTTACGACAAACGCGCAAAGATGTGGCTGGACTATCAGAACGACGTCAAGGTCACAGATGTGCAACTTGCCGCGCAAGAAGGCTTCGAGAGCGTCGAACACGCCAAGCGATACACCACCCTTGGGATGGCGACGGATCAGGGTAAGCTGAGTAATATCAACGGCCTTGCGACCCTTGCTATGTCACTCGACAAGGCAATCCCAGAGGTTGGTACGACGACATTCAGGCCGCCCTATACGCCGCTGCCGCTGGCCGCGATCACGGGGGTTGCGCGCGATCATCTGTTCCAACCGGTCCGCAAGACACCGATCTATGACTGGCACGACGACAACGGTGCGGACTTTGAACCCGTTGGCCAGTGGCGCAGGCCCTACGCCTATCCGCGGGGGTCCGAGACGGTCCATGACGCCGTGATTCGCGAGGTGACGAACACGCGCGAAAACGTGGGCCTGCTGGACGCCAGCACATTGGGCAAACTGGTCGTCAAGGGACCCGACGCGGGCAAATTCCTCGACATGATGTACACCAACATGATGTCGAACCTCGCTGTGGGCAAATGCCGGTACGGGCTGATGTGCAGCGAAAACGGTTTTCTGATCGACGACGGTGTCGTGGCGCGCATCGCTGATGACACATGGCTGTGCCACACGACCACCGGCGGTGCGGACCGCATCCATGCCCATATGGAGGACTGGTTGCAGTGCGAATGGTGGGATTGGCAGGTCTATGTCGCCAATGTCACCGAGCAATACGCGCAATTCGCGGTCGTGGGCCCCAAGGCGCGTCGCTTGTTGCAGACCATCGGCGGCATGACTCTGACCAAGGAAGCGCTGCCCTTCATGCAGTGGACCGAAGGCAAGCTGGGCGGTTTCGACGCCCGCGTGTTCCGTATCAGTTTCAGCGGTGAATTGTCCTACGAGGTCGCCGTGCCGGCGTCGCAGGGGCCCGCGTTCTGGGACGCCTTGCTGGCGGCCGGAGAGCCGCTTGGTGTCATGCCCTATGGCACCGAGGCGCTGCACATCATGCGCGCCGAAAAGGGTTTCATCATGATCGGCGACGAAACCGACGGCACGGTCATCCCGCAGGACCTGAACCTGCACTGGGCCATCAGCAAGAAAAAGACCGACTTTCTGGGCAAACGCGGCCAGTTGCGCGATCACATGCAGGACCCGGACCGCTGGAAACTGGTGGGGCTGGAAACGCTGGATGGGTCGGTTCTGGCCGATGGGGCCTATGCGCCCGAGGATGGTACCAACGCCAACGGCCAACGCCGCGTGCAGGGCCGGGTGACGTCCACCTATCATTCGCCGACGCTGGGGCGGGGGATTGCCATGGGGCTGGTGCGCAACGGCCCGAACCGCATGGGCGAGGTCATTGCCTTTACCAAGGAAGGCGGCGGCACGCAGGACGCGCGGATCGTTGATCCGGTGTTTTACGACAAGGATGGGGAAAAGCAGAATGTCTGAACGTGTCAGCGCCTTGCGCAACCGCGAAACGGGTGGGTCGGTGCAGGTCCGCGATGCTGGCCTGCGCGGCATGATCACCCTGCGCGGTGATCTGTCGAACAGCAAACTTTCCTCTGTCGTGAAATCGTTAACAGGGTTGAAACTGCCGGCCCGCAACGGCGTCGTGCAGGACGGCGACACGGGCATCGCCTGGATGTCCCCCGACGAACTGCTGGTCATGGTGGCCTATGACGATGTCCCAGAGGCGCTGGACAAGATTGCCAAGGCCTTGTCGGGTCAGCACCATCTGGCGGTGAATGTGTCCGATGCGCGCAGCGTGATGTTGCTGCAAGGGACTTTTGTCCGCGAGGTGGTGGCCAAACTGGCACCCGTCGATCTGCATCCCGATGTCTGGCAGCCCGGCCAGATCATCCGGTCGCGGCTGGGGCAGGTCGCGGCGGCCTTTTGGCTGGTGGATGACGCGACGGTGCAGGTCATCTGTTTCAGGTCGGTTGCGGATTATGCCTTTGATCTGCTGGCCGCCTCGGCCAAGGCAGGGCCGGTCGGGCATTTTGCGCGTGGAACTTAACCCCCGCGCATGGGTTGACCCCGTAGCAAAACGCGCTCTTATCTGACGCGTCAAAGACCAAGAGAATAAAGGGGACCACCCATGGCTTTCGAACTTCCTGACCTGCCGTATGCCCACGACGCACTGGCGTCCAAGGGGATGTCTGCGGAAACGCTGGAATACCACCACGACAAGCACCACAACGCCTATGCGACCAAGACCACCGATCTGGTCAAGGGGAGCGCATGGGAAGGCAAGTCGATCGACGAGATCGTCAAGGGCACATTCGATGCCAGCTCTGTCACGCAGTCCGGCCTGTTCGACAACGCGTCGCAGTACTGGAACCACTGCCAGTTCTGGGAAATGATGTCGCCCGGCGACAGCAAGATGCCAGGCGAGCTGGAAAAGGCGATTACCGAGAGCTTTGGTTCGACGGACAAGTTCATGGACGAATTCAAGGCCAAGGGTGCCGGTCAGTTCGGGTCCGGCTGGGTCTGGCTGGTCAAGGATAGCGACGGCAGCCTGAAGGTCACCAACACCGCCAACGGCATCAACCCGCTGTGCTACAACCAGACCGCGCTGCTGGGCTGTGATGTGTGGGAACACGCTTATTACATCGACCACCGCAACGCGCGCCCGGCCTATCTTGATAACTTCCTGAACGAGCTGGTGAACTGGGAAAACGTCGCAAGCCGGATGTAATCCGGACTTGTGTTGATCTATCAGGGGCCTGTGCAGACCGCACGGGCCCCTTTTTCATGGAATACGCAATGCACGGACCGACCCCAGACCAGATTTCAGACGCGCGTGCCGTGACAGAGGATGCACTCGTCCGCACCCCCGTTCTGGCGCTGCGTTCTGCCCGGTGGGACGCGATCCTGCCACAGGCGGCCAGCGTGACCGTCAAACTGGAATTGTTTCAGCAGGCCGGCAGTTTCAAATCGCGCGGGGTCTATCTGGGGATCCGGCAACTGACCCCCGATCAGCGCGCGGCAGGGGTTGTGGCCGCATCGGGCGGCAATCATGCGCTGGCCGTCAGTTGGGCCGCACAGGCAGCGGGCGTGGCTGCACGCATCGCCATGCCACGCACGGTTGACCCGCTGCGTATCGACGGCTGTCGGGCCTTGGGGGCAGAGGTGTCGTTGCACGACGACATGCCAGCAGCATTCGCCGAAATGGACCGCGTCGTGACCGACGAAGGGCGGGCGATCCTGCATCCCTTCGAAGGTGCACATATGACGCTGGGATCGGCGGTCTGCGGTGCCGAATATCTGGATCAGGCACCCCAGATCGACACGCTGGTCGTTCCGGTGGGCGGTGGCGGTCTGATCAGCGGCATGGCCACGGCAGCTAAACGGCGTAATCCCACGATCCAGGTGATCGGCGTGGAACCTGTCGGTGCCGACAGCATGACCCGGTCGCTGGCGGCAGGACATCCGGTCAGGCTGGACCGGATCGACACGATCGCCGACAGCCTGAGCGCGCCGTTGGCGATGCCGTTGTCTTTTGCCGCGGCACAGGCGCATGTCGACCGCATGGTGCATGTCACTGACGACCAGATGCGGACGGCGATGGGGCACTACATGGATGTATTGCGGATACTGGCGGAACCCGCCTGTGCGGCCTCGCTCGCCGCGATTTGCGGTCCGTTGCGCGACGATCTGGCGGGGCGGCATGTGGGAATCATCGCCTGCGGGTCGAACATTTCGCTGGGGCGCTATCAGCAGATTCTGTCCTGATTTCGGAACTTTGTCCGCGTCCCCTCGTTGAACTTGTGAAAACAGGAAAGCGAGGAATTTCAAATGGCAGAACGTCAGAAATCCAGCGATGGTCGCTCTGAAACGTCCGAACTGATCGGTGAACCCGGTGATGCCCCCACGGCGTCCGGCACCGATGGCGGCGCACTGGCCCGCCGGGTCGGCAAACGCGACGAAGAAGAGCGCGTCACCAAAAGTCCCGACACGCATACCGATGCGCAAAAGTCGGACAAGATCGCAACAGGAACGGATACGCGCAATGACTAAGATCAAGAATGGTACATGGGTCGTCGTGGCTGACGGTGAAAAAGCATTGTTCCTGCGCAACATCACGGATGGCGAGAACCCCAACCTCGAGGTGATCCGCAAGGAAGAACAGGACAACCCCAAGGACATCGATCAATCCGCCAACCGCCCCGGTCGCGTCGGCCAAAGTGCGAACCCCGGCAAGAGCGCCTATGACGACACCGACTGGCATGAACTGGCCAAGGATCGTTTCGCGGCTGACCTTGCTGACATGCTCTACGCGCGTGCGCACAAGGGGCAGTTCGACAGCATCGTATTGGTGGCGTCACCGCATATCTTGGGCGAACTGCGCGACCAGCTTCACCAGGAGGTCACGCAAAAGGTCATCGGTGAAATCGACAAGACACTGACCAACCACACTATCGGTGATATCGAAAAGATTGTGAAATCAGACCTCGCCGCCTGAATGATCAGGTTGCTGACAAAAGGCCGTCCCATCCGGGGCGGCCTTTTGCTTGCGCAGGTCCGTGATTGTCGTCAGTCATGGCGGCATCAGCAAAAGGAACCCGGGTCATGGTCAAGGGAATAGCCGCACTGGTGCTGGCCTGCACGGTCTGGGGCCTGTCGCCGCTGTTCTACTGGCTGTTGTCGGACATCCCCCCGCTAGAGGTGCTGAGTTACCGCACCCTGTGGTCACTGGTCTTTTTTGCCGGGTTGCTGGCGGTGCAGGGCCGTCTGCACCGGGTGGGGCAGTCTCTGCGTGATCCGCGCACCCAGATGATCCTGATCGCGGCCAGTGTGATGATTTCTGTCAACTGGTTCGGTTTCATCTGGTCGATCTCGCGGGGCAACGGACTCGAGGCGTCGCTGGGTTACTACATCTTTCCGTTGGTTTCCGTGGTGCTGGGTGCTGTCTTTTTTGGCGAACGGCTGGGGCGTGCCCAGTTGGCCGCGGTGGTGCTGGCCGCTGTTGCGGTCAGCGTGCTGACACTGGGGCTGGGTGTGCCGCCGTGGATCGCATTGTTGCTGGCAGGCACCTTTGGTGTCTACGGCGTGCTGAAAAAGCGGCTGTCGCTGGGGGCCGTTACATCCGTCACCGCAGAGGTCGCGATTATTGCGCCGCTGGCGATAGGCTGGCTGGCACTGCGCGGCACGACGTGGCCGGGGCAGGGTGCGGATCTGGGGACACATGCCCTGCTGATGCTGTCGGGGCCACTGACCGGGCTGCCGCTGATCCTGTTTTCATACGCTACACAGCATGTGCGTCTGTCCACCGTGGGGATCGTGCAATACCTGAACCCGTCGTTGCAATTTGCCTGTGCCGTGCTGTTTTTCGGCAACCTGATCACGCCATGGCACGGGATCGCGTTTCCGCTGATCTGGGGGGCGCTGGTGATCTATTCGGTCGCCGCATACCGTCAGGACAGGGCGAGGCGCAGGGCCGCCTCGGCGGCGGCGGTGCTGTCGACCACCGTCACATAGTCGCGCGTGTCCTGACCTGCGAAACCCTGCTCTACGACATGATCCAGCAAACGCACCAGCGGATCCCAGTATCCTGCCACGTTCACGACGATGATGGGTTTGTCGTGCAGACCCAGCTGGCGCCATGTCAGCACCTCGAACAGCTCGTCCAGTGATCCCGCACCGCCCGGCAGCACGACCACGGCGTTGGCGTTCATCAGCATGACCTTTTTGCGTTCATGCATGGTTTCAGTCACGACAAAGGTATCCAGATCGCGTTTGCCGACCTCCCAGTCGAGCAGGTGCTGCGGGATGACACCCATGGTGGCACTGCCCGCCGATTGTGCTGACCGCGCAACGCGCCCCATCAACCCCACATCACCTGCCCCGTAAACCAGCCGCCAGCCATTCGTGGCGAGCATCTGGCCGGTTTGTTCTGCTGCGGCGGCAAAGGCCGGGTCGGTGCCGTCACGACTGCCGCAATAGACACAGATAGAATGGGTGACTGTTGCCATTTGACGCCTCTCGGTGTTGCAGGCTTTGACGTGGGCCAAACCCTTGTTAATGTGCCACAGCCTGCGCGGACGGCGCATATTTGGCAAGGGATGCAGATGGCCAGCAACAATGCGAAACTCTTGGGCGGTGCCGCAGGTGCCGTGGTGCTCGCTCTGGTTGTGGTGTGGATGTTTCCCTCTGCCCCAGTGGACGTGGCAACGGTGTCTGACGCGCCGCAGGTGGCGGTGTCTGACAATGATGCGCCAGTCGCGCCCGCAAAACCTGCGCAGGTGACAAGCATCGATACATTTCTGCTGGGCCCGGACGGTGTTGCGGTGGTGGCCGGACGGGCCAAACCCAATGCAGAGGTCACGCTGATGCTGGACGGTGTTGCGGTTGGTCAGGCGCGATCCGATGCCAGCGGCGCATTTGCCGGCACGGCCGAGATTGCGGCCACCGACCAGACCCGCGCGCTGACGTTCGCGGTCGATGGTGCTGCGGCAGGCGGGGATACGATTCTGGTGCAGGCCGGGACGGGCGGTCCTGCGGCTGATGTGGACATTGACACACAAATGGCACAGGTCGCAGAATCCGCGATGCCGCCCGAGACCCAAGGCAGCGGCGTGCAGGCGGACCCACCCGCCGCGAACATCATCGTGACGGCGGATGGCGCGCGTGTGGCACCCAACGCAGCCCCCAGCGCGCAGGTCGCACTGGATGCCATCACCTATGACGACAGCGGCGAGGTCCAGCTTGCGGGGCGTGCGCCGCAGGACGGCAACCTGCGGGTCTATCTGGACAATGCGCCGGTCAGC
Organism: Loktanella sp. DSM 29012; assembly: GCF_900110705.1. Taxonomy (GTDB): domain Bacteria; phylum Pseudomonadota; class Alphaproteobacteria; order Rhodobacterales; family Rhodobacteraceae; genus Loktanella; species Loktanella gaetbuli. The sequence continues at coordinate 139,571 of NZ_FOEJ01000003.1, forward strand.
GATGCGCCGGTCAGTGGCGCCGGTGATTTCCAGATCGCGCTGCCCGATGTCGCGGCGGGCACCTATACCCTGCGGATCGACGAAATCGCGGCAGATGGCACTGTCGCCAGCCGGGTCGAAACCCCATTCCAAAAGGAAGATCCCGCCGCGATCCGCGCGCTGCGCGATGACGCACAGGCCGTGCAACAGATTGCCACCAGCACCGTGCAACCGGGGGCGAGCCTGTGGGCGATTGCGACCGACCGTTTTGGTGACGGACGGATGTATGTCGCCGTATTCGAGGCCAACCGCGACCAGATCCGCGATCCCGATCTGATCTATCCCGGACAGGTGTTTGTCATTCCCGACATGTAGCCCCTGACATTCGGTGGGCGGGCGGCTACGAATGGGGTTCATTCATACGGGATCCCCATGCGCAGACTGACCAAGACCGACAGCAATTTCGATCCCGACGCCCGCATTCAGGGCATGGCCGTCATCCGCCGGGTCATTCCCTACCTGTGGCCCGCAGGCGAGGCCGGGATCAAACGGCGTGTCGTCGCTGCCATCACCGTGCTGCTGCTGGCCAAGGTCATCGCCGTCGGCACACCGTTTTTCTACAAGGCTGCGGTCGACACCCTGTCCGGCGAGGTGCGCGATGACGCGCTGCTGATCGGCTTTGGCGCGGTGGCGCTGACGATCATCTATGGCGTCTCACGTCTGGGCAACGTCGGGCTGCAACAGTTGCGCGACGTGATCTTTACCCCCGTGGGGCAACGGGCGCTGCGTGCGCTGGCGCTGGAAACCTTTACCCATATTCACCGGCTGTCGATGCGGTATCACATCACGCGCAAGACGGGCGGTCTGTCCCGCGTGATGGAACGCGGGGTCAAGGGCGTCGATTTCCTGCTGCGGTTCCTGCTGTTCAGCATCGGGCCGCTGCTGCTGGAACTGCTGATGATTTCGGTCGTGCTCTTTTTCCTGTTCGATGTGTGGTATCTGGTCGTCGTGGTCGGCACGATCGTTTTGTATGTCGCCTTTACGTTTCGGGTGACGGAATGGCGGGTCAAGATCCGCAAGGTGATGAATGAACAGGACACTGACGCCAACCAAAAGGCGATCGACAGCCTGCTGAACTTTGAAACGGTCAAATACTTTGGTGCCGAACGCTGGGAGGCGGGGCGTTACGACAACGCGATGCGCCAATACGAGGCGGCGGCGGTCAAGACGAACTATTCGCTGGCGTTTCTGAATTTCGGCCAGTCGCTGATCATCACCACGGGGTTGGTTCTGGTCATGGTCATGGCGGCGATCGGTGCGGCAAACGGCACCCTGACCGTTGGCGATTTCGTCATGGTCAACGCCTACATGATCCAGATCACCATGCCGTTGAATTTCCTTGGCACGGTTTACCGCGAAATCCGGCAGGCGCTGATTGACATGGGCGACATGTTCGACCTGCTGGAACAGCCCGCCGAGGTGACGGACAAACCCGGTGCCACGGCCCTGCGCGTGCAGGGCGGGCACGTGGAACTACACGACGTGCATTTCGGCTATGATGCCGCGCGCCCGATCCTCAAGGGGGTGAACCTCGATATCGCGCCGGGTCAGACAGTGGCCATTGTGGGGTCGTCGGGGTCGGGAAAATCGACCATCGGGCGGCTGTTGTTCCGGTTCTACGACGTGACCGGTGGTGCGGTGTTTATCGACGGTCAGGACGTGCGCGACGTGTCACAGGACAGTCTGCACGCGCAGATCGGTGTCGTCCCGCAGGACACGGTGCTGTTCAACGACACGATCCACTACAATATCGCCTATGGCCGCCCCAGCGCGACCGAGGCTGAAATCCGAGAGGCCGCCCGCGCGGCCAAGATCCATGATTTCATCATGGAGCTGCCCAACGGATATGACACGACCGTGGGCGAACGGGGCCTGAAACTGTCGGGTGGTGAAAAACAGAGGGTCGGCATCGCGCGGACCTTGTTGAAAAACCCGCCGATCCTGCTGCTGGACGAGGCGACAAGCGCGCTGGACACCGACACCGAGCGTGAGATTCAGTCCGAATTGCGGGCCATGGGGCAGGGGCGCACCGTGCTGACGATCGCGCACCGGCTGTCTACCATTCAGGACGCAGACCGGATCGTGGTGCTTGAAAACGGGGAAATCGTCGAACAGGGCGATCATGAAGCGCTGCTGGCACAAGCGGGGCGCTATGCGCAGCTGTGGAACAGGCAATCAGAAGAAGAAGACGCCGCGTGACAGGTCGCGATTACCCCACGACCCCCGACGGGCGGTATTTCGTGGCAAAGGGGAGGTTGTGGCGCAAGACGAACCCGGCGCTGGACGACACCACGCGCCGCGCCGCGATCAAACGGCTGATGCAGGCGCGCCGCGCCGTGGGTCAGGCCGCCACCCCCGAGACCGTGGCAACCGCCCGCGCCGCCGTTGATGCGGCAAAGCGTGATTTGGGCGAACGCGGTCCGGTCTGGTGGGACGACGGGGCCCCCGACGAGGGCGGCAAACACCCCCGCAATACGTCTTATGCCGCATGGTGGTCCGGGCTGAGCGATGAAGCGCGTGACGCGGCCCAATAGCTGTGCGCAAATATGGGGGGACATTGCGCGGTCACTGCGGATTGCCCAGACGACGGCGCGGGGCTAGGTCCTCGGCCAATCCAAACGAAAGACAGACCCATGACCCTATTTCGTGCAGCCCTCGTTCTGGGCCTGTTATCAGCGGTCGGCCCGTTTGCCATCGACCTTTATCTGCCCGCGATGCCGCAACTGGCCGCGTCACTGGGAATCGACGAGGCGGGGGCACAGCTGACACTGACAGCCTATTTCGTGACATTCGGTCTGGCGCAGTTGTTCTACGGCCCGTGGTCGGATCAATCGGGGCGTAAGATGCCGCTCTATGCAGGTTTGACCCTGTTCATCATCGGCAGCGTCGGTTGTGCGATGGCCCCCGACATCGGCTGGCTGCTGGCCGCGCGTGCGCTTCAGGGCGTTGGGGCGGCTGTGCTGATGGTGGTACCACGCGCCATCATCCGCGACATGCATACCGGCACGCAGGCGACCAAGCTGATGGCGATGGTGATGTTGGTCATTTCCGTCTCGCCGATGCTGGCTCCGCTTGTCGGCACGGCCCTGGTTCAGTTGGGCGATTGGCGTCTGTTGTTCTGGGCGCTCAGCGGTGTTGCGATTCTGTCGCTTGTGCTGACGGGCACGGCGCTGCCGGAAACGCTGGCACGTGCTGACCGTCAACCGATCAACCTGCGCTCGCTCTGGGCAGGGTCCAAGGTGCTGTTGTCGGACCCCGCGTTCATGGGGCTGACGCTGATCGGCGGCTTTGGCATGGCCAGTTTCTTTGTCTTTATCGCCAACGCATCCTTTGTCTATCAGGGGCAGTTCGGCCTGACATCGACCGGATTTTCGCTGGCTTTTGCCATCAACGCGCTGGGGTTCTTTGGTGCCAGTCAGGTCGCGGGTCCGCTGGGCGCCCGTGTCGGCATCGTGCGGCTGATGGGGTTCGGTGTGTTCGGGTTCGCGGGATTCACCGTGGCGCTGATGCTGCTGGCCGTGTCTGGGGCGGCCAGCCTTTATGTGATTGTCGGCATGTTGTTCTGCGCCAACGCCTGTCTGGGTGTCGTCATTCCGACCTCGATGGTGGTGGCACTGGATGCCCATGGCCGGATCGCGGGGCTGGCGTCGTCCTTGGGCGGCACGTTGCAGATGCTGACCGGTGGCGTGATGATCGCGATCACCTCGTTGTTCGTCGACGGCACGGCGTTGCCGATGGTCGTGGCAATCGCGATGTGCGGTGTCGCGGCGCTGGTGCTCGCGCTCTTGACCCTGCGGCGCATCTCCCTGGACCCCGCGACCCCGCCTGCCATCAGCTGACAGAATGGCGTCAGCCTGTTTGAAAACGGCGGGCAGGGTGTCCGCCGTTTTCACGTTTGCGCCACGCCCTGCGACTTGCGGCGTGGGGACGGCGGGTTGGTCTTGGCAATGCGGTCTGCTTCACGTTATGTAGCCCGCAAATGTCGGTCTGGCACAACAGGACAGCCGATCTGCGGGGGAAGACAAGATGAGCGATACTGACAGCTTTATCAACGAGGTGACCGAAGAGGTTCGCCGCGACAGGTTGTATGGCCTGATAAAGCGTTATGGCTGGATCGCCATCCTGGCCGTCGTGCTGCTGGTCGGTGGTGCCGCCTGGATCGAATACACCAAGGCGCGCGACATGGCTGCGGCACAGGCCAAGGGCGATGCCGTGCTGGCCGCACTGGAACAGGACGATCCCGCCGCCCGCGCGGCAGCACTTGCGCAGGTCGAAGGGCAGGGCCCCGCCCGTGCTGTTGTCGACCTGCTGGAGGCCGCGACCCAACTGGAAAGCGAAGAGGCCGTCACTGCGACGCAGACCCTGCAGGCGCTGGCGCTGAATGGCGACGTACCGCAGGTTTACCGCGACCTTGCATCATTCAAGGCAGCCGTGATCGGTGGCGAACTGGACATGGCGACCCGTCGTCAGACCTTGGAAAACCTGGCGTCCCCCGGCCAACCGTTCAGCCTGCTGGCACAGGAACAGCTGGCCCTGATGGATCTGGCCGATGGCGACAGTGATGCCGCCGTGGCCAAGCTGACCGCGCTGATCGAGGACGCCGGTGCCACGCGAGGGTTGCGTGACCGCGCCCAAACATTAATGGTTGCGCTGGGGGCACCGGTGCCCGACACGATCCAGAGCGAATAAGAGCCAAAGGGGCAGATGCCGTGACAGCCAAGATTATCTGCGCCGGCCTTTTGGCCGTCATGACCCTGACAGCCTGTGGCGAGGACGACATCATTCTGCCCGGTGTGCGCGAACCGATCCGGCCCGGCAATGCCGAGGTGAACCAGGCTCTTCCGATATCTTTTGAGGCCCCGCAGCTGAACAGCAGCTGGACCCATCGCAATGGCGATGCGGACCATATGTTCCCGCAGCCCGTGTTCTCGACCAGCCCGACACTTGCCTTCGCGGTGGATATCGGCGCCGGTGACAGCAAATCCGCCCGGATCACGGCTGATCCTGTGGTGGCAGGCGGGATCGTTTACACGCTGGACGCCCTGTCACGGGTGACGGCGACGACGACGGGGGGCGCACCCGTCTGGTCCGTGGAACTGACACCGCCGACCGACAGCCGCACGGATGCCTCTGGTGGTGGTCTGGCGTTTGGCGGCGGTCGGTTGTTCGTGACCACCGGTTTCGGCCGCCTGACGGCACTTGATCCCGCAACAGGCGGGACGTTCTGGACGCAGGATCTGGATGCGCCCGGCACATCCGCGCCCACAGTGTCCGGCGATCTGGTCTATGTCGTGAGCCGCGACAGCACGGGCTGGGCCATCGACACGGCCGATGGCCGCATCCGGTACCAGTTGGGCGGTATTCCGTCGGTTTCGTCCTTTTCCGGCGGTGCCGGGCCGGCGGTAACGTCCGATCTGGCCGTGTTCCCGTTTCCGTCCGGCGAGGTGGTCGGCGTTTTTCCGCAAGGCGGCATTCAACGCTGGTCGCAGATCATCTCTGGTGATCGGGTGGGCGAGGCCGTCGCCGCGATTTCGGATATCTCTGGCGATCCCGTAATTGACGGCGACCGTGTCTATGTCGGCAATTTCTCGGGCCGCACTGTGGCGCTGGACAAGGCGACCGGCGATCGGATCTGGACCGCAGAAGAAGGGGCCACCGGCCCGGTCTGGCCTGCAGGTGGGTCACTGTTCATGGTCAATGATCTGAACGAGCTGATCCGTCTGGATGCCGACACGGGCACACCGATCTGGCGCGTGGCCTTGCCTGACTTTGTCGACAACGGCGGTTGGCTGCGCAGCAAGCGGACGGTGTTTGCCCATTACGGTCCGATCATGGCGGGCAACCGGCTGGTCGTGGCATCCTCTGACGGGCAGTTGCGGTCGTTCGATCCGCGCTCTGGCGCATTGATGTCGTCCATCGCCATTCCCGGCGGTGCCGCATCGACCCCGGCGATTGCCAACGGTGTTTTGTACGTGGTCAACAAGGATGGTCAACTGCTGGCTTTCCGTTGACGCAAGTCCGGTGTAAGACCCGGCACTTGATCTATCCGGAGTCGTCGCAATGACCTTTACACTTGCCCTTGTGGGCCGACCCAACGTGGGGAAATCCACGCTGTTCAACCGGCTGGTCGGCAAGAAGCTGGCACTGGTCGACGACCAACCCGGTGTGACACGCGATCTGCGCGAGGGGCCGGGTCGCATTGCCGACATCAAGTTCACGGTGATCGACACCGCCGGTCTGGAAGAGGCGACAGACGAATCCCTCCAGGGGCGGATGCGCCGGCTGACGGAACGCGCCGTGGAAATGGCCGACGTCTGCCTGTTCATGATCGACGCGCGTGCCGGTGTGCTGCCCGCGGACGAGGTTTTTGCCGATATCCTGCGCCGCAAGAATGCGAACGTCATCCTTGCTGCCAACAAGGGCGAGGGCAAGGCCGCGGATGCGACCATCCTCGAGGCCTATGCGCTGGGACTGGGCGAGCCGATCCGCCTGTCCGCCGAACACGGCGAGGGCATGGGCGAGCTGATGGATGCGCTGCGGCCATTGTCCGAAGAATTTGCCGAACGGGACAAGCGTGACGCCCCCGAAACCGACATCGATATCGACGCGGATGCCGAAGATGACGACGACGCCGTGCGGGTACCGACGCGCACGCGGCCCCTTCAGATTGCGGTCGTGGGACGGCCCAACGCCGGCAAATCGACCCTGATCAACAAGATCATCGGAGAGGATCGTCTGCTGACCGGCCCGGAGGCAGGCATCACGCGCGACGCCATTTCGGTCCAGACCGATTGGGGTGGCGTCCCGATGCGGATCTTTGACACCGCGGGCATGCGCAAAAAGGCGCGGATCAACGAAAAACTGGAAAAGCTGTCGGTCAGTGACGGCCTGCGTGCGGTGAAATTTGCAGAGGTCGTGATCGTTTTGCTGGACGTGGATATTCCGTTTGAACAGCAGGACCTGCGGATTGCTGACCTTGCCGAGCGCGAGGGGCGTGCCGTCGTCATCGGTGTCAACAAATGGGACGTCGAAGAGGACAAGCAGGACAAACTGCGTGAACTCAAAGAGGAATTCACCCGTTTGCTGCCGCAGCTGCGCGGTGCGCCGCTGGTGACGGTCTCGGCCAAGACGGGCAAGGGTTTGGACCGGCTGCAACAAGCCGTGATGCGGGTCTACGAGACCTGGAACCGGCGCGTCACCACGGCACAGCTGAACCGCTGGCTGACCGGGATGCTGGAACAGCACCCGCCACCCGCACCGGGCGGCAAGCGGATCAAGATGCGTTATGCCACGCAGGTCAAAACACGCCCGCCGGGGTTCGTTGTGATGACGTCGCATCCCGACCTCGTGCCGGCCAGCTACAACCGGTATCTGGTCAATGGTCTGCGCGAGGATTTCGACATGCCCGGCACGCCGATCCGGCTGACGCTGCGCGATCAGGGTGACAAGAACCCTTACAAGGACCGCAAGTCGTCCCAGCCGTCACGTCTGTCAAAGCACAAGAAAAAGCCCGGCAGCGACCGCTGACCGTCAGGCCGCCGGGACGCGCGGAAACCAGACAGCCATCACACAGATCAGGACGACGATCCCGGTGATGGCTGTTGCCGTGATCAGGAACCGATCAAAACCGTTGTTCACGCATACGCCGATCAGGGCCCAGATGATCGCGAGCAGATAGACAGGCGCAGGTTGTCTGCGATAGACGGCCATGGCCAACACTAACGCGCCGATGATGCCGGCAAAGGCCCAGCCGTAGGCACTGAACCCAATCCCGTATCCAGCCAGCACCGTCGCCAGCGAAACGAAACTCGCCGCCGTCAGCCACCCTGCATAAAGGGCGACCGGCCCGCGAAAGGTCCAACGCGTCAGGGGTGGGCTGCTGATCAATGCGGCAATCGCAAAGCCCAGCATGATCCAGATCATGACGGTGGCCCAAACCGCACTTTGGTTCGCAACCCACAGCCAAGGCACACCCACGGCGAGGCTCACGCACAGCGGCTTGCGGGCTGCGTCCCATTTTGGATCATTGCGTGATTTCCACAGGCCGTAGATCGCGGATGCGGTCAGCCATAGATAGATCGGCCCCCAGATCGCAAATGCGTAACCCGCAGGCTGAACCGGCGGGTTGATCTGCGGGATCGGCAGCTGGTCGGACTGAAACCCGCTGAACGAGGAAAAGAGCGGCGACAGCGCAAAGGCTAGCGTCAGGATCAGCGTCAGGGGGGCGAGTGATTTGTTCATGCGATCCAACGCGGCGCGGACTGCAAAGGTTGCAGTCAAACTAGATCAGAAGGCCGTTCTCGCTAATCTGTGACTTCCCGCCCAGATAGCCGTGCAACACCGCTGGCAGATGCACCGAACCGTCGGCCTGCTGTCCGTTTTCCAAAACGGCAATCAAGGTGCGCCCGACAGCCAGACCGGACCCGTTCAGCGTATGAACGAACGCGGGTTTGCCGCCGTCGGCAGGTTTGAACCGCGCGTTCATGCGCCGGGCCTGATAGTCGCCACAGGTCGAAATGCTCGAAATTTCGCGATAGGCGTTCTGACCGGGCAGCCAAACTTCGATATCGTGGGTGCGACGTGCGCCTGCACCCATGTCACCTGCACACAGCACGACCGTCCGGTAGGGCAGTTCGAGTTTGTCCAGGATGGTTTCGGCACAGCGGGTCATACGCTCATGTTCCGCATCGCTTTCGTCCGGATGCGTGATGGACACCATTTCGACCTTTTCGAACTGGTGCTGGCGCAACATGCCGCTGGTATCGCGACCGGCACTTCCGGCCTCGGACCGGAAACAGGGGGTATGTGCGACATAGCGCAGGGGCAGGGTCGCGCCATCAACGGTGTCACCGTTCACGGTATTGGTCAAAGGCACCTCTGCGGTCGGGATCAGCCACCAGCCATTTGTCGTCTGATAGCTGTCCTCGCCGAATTTCGGTAGTTGACCGGTGCCGACCATCATATCCTCGCGGACCATCACGGGGACATTGGCCTCTGTCAGGTCGTGTTCATCGACATGTGTATCCAGCATAAACTGGGCCAGCGCGCGGTGAACACGGGCCACGGCCCCGGACAGCATGACAAAGCGGCTGCCTGACAGCTTTGCTGCGGTTTCAAAATCCATGCCGCTAGCGACGGCGGGGATTTCGTAATGTTCGACGGGGGTGAAATCGAAATTGCGCGGCGCACCGCGGAGGTGCAGTTCGACGTTGTCGGCCTCGTCCACGCCATCGGGAATATCGGCATAGGGCAGATTGGGCAGACCCAGCAGATGCGCGTTCAGTTGCGCGTCCAGCTCCTTGGCCTTGGCGTTGAGGTCGGCGATCTGCGCCTTGCTGTCGGCCATCAGGGTGCGCAGACGCTGGAATTCGTCCTCGTCACCCTTGGCCTTGGCTGCACCGACCTGCTTGGCAGCTTGATTTGCTGCGGCCTGTGCGACCTCGGCCGCCTTGATCGCGGCGCGGCGGTCGGAATCGATTTGCAAGATGGCCTCGGACTGCGGCGCGACACCGCGCCGGGACAGGGCCGCGTCGAATCCGGCGGGGTCGTCACGGATCAGGCGAATATCATGCATGTCGGCTCCTCACTTGTGCTGCGCGCGGTATGCCCGATCACGCGGCGATGGTGAAGGGGCTAGCGTGCGGCACCGGTCCAGGCCACGCAATATCGCGGTTTTCATCAAAATCGGGTCGTCGCCCGGTTGGCGCATCCGGTGATCCTTACTATATCGCGGCGAGGCACAAGCGAGCCTGTTGCCATTGCTGCACCTCGCTTCTAGTGTGCCGCGACTTTGACCCCCGGTGCTTTGCGCCGCCAACCCTGAGGAGCCGCCATGGAAGGCATCGCATCCATCGTCCCGCTGTTTTTGATCTTTGGTATCATGTATTTCCTGCTGATCCGTCCGCAGCAGAAAAAGCTGAAGGAACATGCAGCCATGGTCAGCGCGCTGCGCCGCGGCGATCAGGTCATCACGCAGGGCGGTATCGTCGGCAAGGTGACGGCCGTGCGCGAGGCGGAAAAGGAACTGGAAGTTGAAATCGCCGCTGGCGTGAAAGTGCGCGTGATCCAGTCCACCATCGCGACCGTGATCAACAAGACCGAACCTGCCAAGTAAGCGACCGCGCTTGATGGCCAAGGGGGCCAGTACATGCTGAATATCTCGCCGTTCCGGCAAGCGTTGATCTGGCTCACGGTGACGGTGGGGCTGCTACTGGCCCTGCCGAACCTGTTCTATGACCGGGTTGAAACCTACAACGATGCGGTTTCAACCGGCGAAGACGCGACAGGCTGGCCATCATTCCTGCCATCCAATCTGGTGAACCTCGGCCTCGACCTGCGGGGCGGGGCGCATCTGCTGGCAGAGGTGAACACCCCCGATGTCTATGCGTCCATCATGGACGCCACCTGGCCCGAAGTGCGTGACGCATTGGCCGCCGAACGCGACACGGTCGGTTTTGTCACCCGCGAGGACAGCCCTGACGATATTCTGGTCGTGCGGATTTCCGAACCCGCCGGTGCGGCACGTGCCGCAGAAATCGTGCGCGGTCTGGCCCGCCCGATCCAGACCCTGACCGGTGCCGGGTCAACCGACATCGAGGTCAGTACCAGCGGCCCCGTGCTGACCATCCAACTGTCCGACGCTGAGAAACAGGCCGTCGATGACCGTACGATGCAGCAAAGCCTCGAGATCATTCGCCGCCGTATCGACGAGGTCGGCACACGCGAACCCACGATTCAGCGTCAGGGCACCGACCGGATCCTGATTCAGGTGCCCGGTGTCGGGTCCAGCGCCGAGATCATCGAATTGATCGGAACAACGGCACAGCTGACATTTCAGCAAGTGATCGGCCCGGCAGGTGCAGACGCGACCCCCGGCGTGGGTCAGGAAATTCTGCCATCGATCGACGAGCAGGGGGTGTTCTACATCCTTGATTCCGTTCCGGTCGTCACGGGCGAGGAACTGGTCGATGCACAGCCCGCGTTCGACCAGAACGGGCGTCCGGCCGTCAATTTCCGTTTCAACGTGTCCGGTGCCCGTAAATTCGGTGATTATACGCTGGATCATATCGGCACGCAGTTCGCCATCGTTCTCGATTCCGAGGTCATCAGCGCCCCGGTGATCCAGTCCCATATTCCTGGCGGGTCCGGTATCATCACCGGCAATTTCACGGTCGAGGAATCCACAAACCTCGCCGTGTTGTTGCGCGCAGGTGCGCTGCCGGCCTCGCTTGAATTCCTGGAGGAACGCACGATCGGCCCGCAACTGGGTCAGGACAGCATCGACGCAGGCCAGCGGGCCGCGATGGTGGGTGGCCTGCTGGTCATCGTGTTCATGGGCATGACCTACGGCCTGTTCGGTATTTTCGCCAATATCGCGCTGATCGTGAACCTGGGTCTGATCTTTGGCGTTCTGTCGCTCATCGGGGCGACGCTGACCCTGCCGGGCATTGCGGGCATCGTCCTGACCGTCGGTATGGCCGTCGACGCCAACGTGCTGGTGTTCGAGCGCATCCGCGAGGAGTTGAAAACCGCCAAGGGACCCGCGCGTGCCATCGAGCTGGGATATGAACGTGCACTGTCAGCGATCATTGACGCCAACATCACGACGCTGATCACGGCAGGCATTCTGTATTGGCTGGGGTCTGGTCCCGTGCGCGGCTTTGCCGTTACGCTGGGGCTGGGCATCATCACGTCGGTATTCACCGCCATTTTCGTCACGCGCGCACTGATCGTGCTGTGGTTCTCGCGCAAGCGTCCCAAGACAATCGAGGTCTGATCCTATGCGAATGCGCCTGATCCCCGACGATACGAATATCAATTTCTTCAAACTCGCCAGCGTGACCTTTGGCGGCAGTATGGTGCTGTTGGTGCTGTCGATCGTGGCCTTCATGACCTTTGGTCTGAACTACGGAATCGATTTCCGGGGCGGCACGACGATCCGCACGGAAAGCACGCAACCCGTCGATGTCAGCGCCTATCGCACCGCACTGGAATCGCTGGAATTGGGTGATGTCAGCATCACCGAGGTGTTTGACCCGACATTCCGCGCGGATCAATTCGTCGCATCCGTGCGTATTCAGGCGCAGGACGATGCGGAAAGCGTTGCACAAAGCACCATCGACAGTGTCCGCACAGCCTTGCAGGCGGTGGACCCCGAGGTCGACTTTACCTCGGTCGAGAGTGTCGGACCCAAGGTGTCCGGCGAACTTATTCAATCAGCCATTTTTGCTGTCATCGGCGCGCTGTCGGCGATCATCATCTACATCTGGTTGCGGTTTGAGTGGCAGTTTGCCGTCGGTGGGATCGTGGCGTTGATCCATGATATCGGCCTGACCATCGGTTTGTTTTCGCTGCTGCAAATCAGGTTCGATCTCGCGATCATCGCGGCCTTGCTGACCATCGTCGGCTATTCGATCAACGATACCGTCGTGGTGTTCGACCGGGTGCGGGAAAACCTGCGCAAGTACAAGGTCATGCCGCTGGTCGATGTGCTGAACCTGTCCGCGAATGAAACCCTTGCGCGGACCATGATGACCTCGGGCACGACGCTGCTGGCACTCGTGGCACTGCTGGCGCTTGGTGGTGACGTGATACGCGGGTTTGTCTTTGCGATTACCTGGGGCATCATTGTCGGCACCTACTCATCGATCTATGTGGCCAAGAACGTGGTATTGATGCTGGGCGTCAAACGCGACTGGTCGAAAAAGAACCCCGCCACGGGCGGACGTTACGCGGATATCGAGGACAGCTGATGCGCCTGACCGAAATCACCTACGACAAATCCAAACCCGTCGATGGCTATGGCCCGGGGTTTTTCCGGATTGGCGGCCAGGTGATCGAGGGCCCGGTAACGGTTCTGCCGTCCGGGGTGGCCAGTTGGGGTGGTTTTGACGATGTCGCGACGCTGCTGGCCGAGGCGGATACGATCGACGTGCTCTTTGTCGGCACAGGGGCCGAGGTGGCACATGCCCCCAAGTCCTTTCGCCAACAACTCGAGGATGCAGGCGTCGGGCTGGACGTTATGGCGTCACCCGCGGCCTGCCGCACATTCAATATTTTGCTAAGCGAGGGGCGCCGCGTCGCCCTTGCGCTGATTCCGGTCTGATCGCCGTGTTGCAGGTCAACGACCTGCGCTGCGCCCGTGGGGGCGTGCCTGTTCTGGAACGGGTATCGTTCGCGCTGAACCCCGGAGAGGCCCTGATCCTGCGCGGACCGAACGGTGTGGGCAAGACGACGCTGCTGCGCACCATGGCCGGGTTGCAACCGCCCTTGTCCGGGACCGTGGATTACCCCGAGGGCAGCGATGCCTATGCCAGCCACGCCGATGGGATCAAATCCGCGCTGACGGTGACGGAAAACCTGACGTTCTGGGCGCAGATCCACGACCGCAGCGTGCCAGAGACGGCTTATGCGGCATTCGACCTGCATGACCTGCGTGACCGGCTGGCGGGCACGTTGTCAGCGGGGCAAAAACGCAGGCTGGGTCTGGCCCGTCTTGCCGTGATCGGTCGATCCGTGCTGTTTCTGGATGAACCGACGGTCAGTCTGGATAACTTCTCGGTTCGGATGTTTGCCGACTGGATGCGCGACGCACATCTGGGGCAGGGTGGTTGCGCCGTGATCGCCACTCATATCGACCTCGGGCTAGATGTTCCTGCGCTGGATCTGACGCCCTATATCGCGGCGGCGGATGCAGACGGCGGCGCGGACGCGGCGTTCCTGTGATTGCGCTTTTGTTGCGGGATCTGCGGCTGTCAGTCCGCGCAGGGGGCGGGTTTGGCCTTGGACTTGCGTTTTTCCTGATCGTCGTCGTTTTAGTGCCATTCGGCGTCGGGCCTGACCGGGTCATTCTGACCCCCATCGCGCCGGGCATCCTGTGGGTCGCGGCGTTGCTGGCGGCCCTGTTGTCGCTGGACCGGATCTTTGCGCTGGATTTCGAGGATGGTTCGCTGCCATTGCTGGCCACGGCACCGATCCCGCTGGAAGGCGTGGCCCTGTCCAAGGCAGTATCACACTGGATCACCACCGGGTTGCCACTGACATGTGTCGCACCCCTGCTGGGGTTTTTCCTGAACATGGCCCCAGGTGCCTATGTTTGGCTATTGGCGTCGCTGGCGCTTGGCGCGCCGGCCTTGTCGATGATCGGCACATTCGGTGCTGCCCTGACGGTGGGTCTGCGGCGTGGCGGCCTATTGTTGTCGCTGCTGGTTTTGCCGCTGTATATTCCAACGCTGATGTTTGGTGCCGAGGCCGTGCGGCGCGGTGCGGACGGCAGCGGGGTCACAGCACCCCTGATGTTGGTGGGGGTTATCACGCTGGGCTGTTTTGCGCTGCTACCCTTTGCCACGGCAGCCGCCTTGCGGATCAATCTGCGGTGAATTGGGATTGAGCGGGGCACGCCCCGAGGATAGGTAAACGTCATGTCGATGTGGGAATATGCAAATCCGAAACGGTTCATGGAATGGACGGCGCCCGTCGTGCCATGGGCCTTTGGCCTGTCCGGTGTTCTGGTCGTCGGTGGGTTGTTCTGGGGCTTTTTCCTGACGCCCGATGCCGACAAGTTCGGGTCGACGGTCAAAATCATCTATCTGCATGTTCCGGCAGCGCTCATGGCGATCAACGCATGGTTCATGATGCTGGTGGCCAGTGTCGTCTGGGTGATCCGCAGACACCATGTCAGCGCCCTTGCCGCACGGGCGGCAGCGCCTGTGGGGATGGTCATGACCGTGATCGCGCTGGTGACGGGGGCAATCTGGGGCATGCCGACCTGGGGGACCTATTGGGTCTGGGATCCGCGACTGACCAGTTTCATGATCCTGTTCCTGTTCTACCTGGGCTACATGGCCCTGTGGGAGGCGATCGACGATCCCGACACGGCGGCTGATCTGACGGCGGTGCTCTGCATCGTGGGGTCGATCTTTGCGATCCTGTCGCGCTACGCAGTGCGGTTCTGGAACCAGGGATTGCATCAGGGCACATCCGTACCGGTTGTGACGGGTGGGCGCACCATCGCCGATATCTATTTCATTCCACTGGTGATCTGCATGTTCGGTTTTGGCATTCTGTTCATCGCACTCGTGCTGCTGCGCACCCGGACAGAAATTCGCGCCCGCCGCATGCGCGCGCTGACCGCGAGGGCTGCACGTGCCTGAACTGGGAGATTACACGGCCTACGTGATATCGTCCTATGTGGCGACAATCGTCCTGCTGGCCGCCATCATCGGGCTGAGCTGGCGGCGGTCCCGGCGGATCAAACGTGCGCTGGAGGACATCGAACGTGGCTAAGGTTTCGCCACTGCTGATCGTGCCGCCGCTGGTTTTTGCCGGGCTTGCCGCGCTGTTTTACGGCGGTTTGATGCGGGACAATGCCGGTGAAATTCCGTCGACTTTCATTGGCCAGACAGCCCCTGCCTTGCCCGACGAGGCGGTGTCCGGCACGACGCTGCTGACGGCGGCAGATTTGTCCGCTGGCGAAGTCACGATCGTGAATTTCTGGGCCAGCTGGTGCCCGCCTTGCCGGGCCGAGCATCCAACATTGCAGGCCTTGTCCGATGCGGGCTACCGCGTGGCAGGCGTCAATTTCCGCGATCAGGCGGATGATGCCGCGCGCTATCTGGCGGACGAGGGCGATCCGTTTTTCGCCACCGGGTTCGACCCGCGCGGACGGCGTGCCATCGACTGGGGCGTGACCGCGCCGCCCGAGACATTCATTGTGGGGCCCGATGGCACCGTGTTGCACCGTTTCATCGGACCGCTGATCGGTTCGGATTACGAACAGCGGTTCGTTCCGATGTTGGAGTCTGCGACCGAGTAAGGGTCTGGATCGCTGTGCGATCCAGATGCCTCCGGCGGGGATATTTTTGACCAGAAGAAGTCGGACGGTCGTGAAGTGCGATGATGTCCTGCGCCATGAAAAAGGCCCCGTCGGATTGTTCCGACGGGGCCCTTGTTTTCAGTGGAATGCAGTTCAGGCGACTTTGGCCAGATTGCGCAGGACGTAGTGCAGAACGCCACCGTGTTCGACGTATTCGATTTCGATCGCGGTATCGATACGGCACTTGATCTGGATATCCTTGGTCGTGCCGTCAGCATAGGTAATCTGTGCTGTGCACATCTGCTGCGGTTTGACCTCGGACAGGCCGTCGATGGTGACCGTTTCCTCGCCCGTCAGGTTCAGGGTCTTGCGGTTGTCGTCGCCGGTGAATTCGAACGGTACCACACCGAAACCCACGAGGTTGGAGCGGTGGATCCGTTCAAAGTTCTCGGCGATGACGGCCTTGACGCCCAACAGGGCCGTGCCCTTGGCCGCCCAGTCACGGCTGGACCCGGCACCGTATTGTTCGCCCGCAATCACGACCAGCGGTTTGCCACCTTCCTGATAGGCCATGGCGGCGTCAAAGATCGATGTCTGCTGTCCGTCGGGACCCTTGGTATAGCCGCCCTCGACGCCGTCCAGCATCTCGTTCTTGATGCGGATGTTGGCAAAAGTACCGCGCATCATCACCTCGTGGTTGCCGCGACGCGATCCGTAGGAGTTGAATTCACGCACGGGCACCTGACGATCAGTGAGATACTGACCGGCGGGGCTGCTTTCCTTGAACGAACCGGCAGGGCTGATGTGGTCAGTGGTGACCATATCGCCCAGCAGCGCGAGGATCTTCGCATCCTTGACGCTGGCGATGTTGCCCGGGTCCTTGGCCATGCCCTGGAAATAGGGCGGGTTCTGGACGTAGGTGGACTGCGGTGGCCAGTTGTAGGTTTCGGAATCGACGACTTCGACCGACTGCCATTTTTCGTCGCCTTTGAACACATCGGCATATTTCGACATGAAGGCTTCACGCGTGACGGTGCGTTCGACCAGATCGGCGATTTCCTTTTGGGTGGGCCAGATGTCCTTGAGGTAGACGTCGTTGCCGTCCTTGTCCTTGCCCAGGCTGTCCTTGGTGATGTCGACGTTCATGTCGCCGACAAGCGCATAGGCCACGACCAGCGGCGGTGATGCCAGATAGTTGGCGCGCACGTCAGGACTGATCCGACCTTCGAAGTTGCGGTTGCCTGACAGAACAGACACGCCGATCACGTCGTAATCATTGATCGCCTTGCTGATTTCGGGTTCCAGCGGGCCGGAGTTGCCGATGCAGGTGGTGCAACCATAGCCGACCAGGTGGAAATCCAGAGCGTCCAGATCCTCTTGCAGGCCGGCGGCCTCGAGGTATTCGGACACGACCTGCGATCCGGGTGCGAGCGAGGTTTTCACCCAGGGTTTGCGGGTCAGGCCAAGCGCGCGCGCCTTGCGTGCAACCAGACCTGCCCCGATCATGACATAGGGGTTCGAGGTGTTCGTGCAGGATGTGATCGAGGCGATCACGATGCTGCCGTCATGGATCTGGTAGTTTTCACCGTTGGGATTGTTCACATATCCACGGGCATGGTGACCTTCGTCGCCGGGGATCTGGGCGGGTTCAGGCTGGCCGCCTTCGCCTTCCCAACGGATTTCCGAGTTGACCGAGGCGTCCTTGCCTGCGCGGATGCCCTTGACGTATTCGCCAAAGGCCGTTGCGGCAACATCAAGGTTGATGTGATCCTGCGGACGTTTCGGCCCTGAAATGGCGGGCACGACGGTGCTCATGTCCAGTTCCAGCGTGTCGGTGTAGACGGGTTCGTAATCTGCACCGCGCCAGAAACCGTTTTCCTTGGCGTAGGCTTCGACCAGTGCGATGCGGTCCTCGTCACGGCCGGTCAGACGCAGATATTTCAGGGTTTCGTTGTCGATCGGGAAATAACCGCATGTGGCACCGTATTCGGGGGCCATGTTGCCGATCGTGGCGCGGTCTGCCAGTGGCAGGTTGTCCAGGCCAGGGCCATAAAATTCGACGAACTTGCTGACCACGCCCTTTGCGCGCAGCATTTCCACGACCTTCAGCACGAGGTCGGTTGCGGTCGTGCCTTCGGTCATTTCGCCGGTCAGCTTGAAGCCGACGACCTCGGGGATGAGCATGGAGACAGGCTGGCCCAGCATCGCGGCCTCGGCCTCGATCCCGCCGACGCCCCAGCCCAGAACGGCCAGGCCGTTGACCATGGTGGTGTGGCTGTCGGTGCCGACCAGCGTATCGGGATAGGCCACGGTGACGCCGTTCTGGTCGGTGTCAGTCCAGACGGTCTGCGCCAGATATTCCAGGTTCACCTGGTGGCAGATGCCCGTGCCCGGCGGCACCACGCGGAAGTTGTTGAACGCCTTCTGGCCCCACTTCAGGAACTGGTAGCGTTCCATGTTCCGTTCGTATTCGCGGTCCACGTTCATCTGGAATGCACGCGGGTTGCCGAATTCGTCGATCATGACAGAGTGGTCGATGACCAGATCGACGGGGTTCAGCGGATTGATCTGCTGCGCGTCACCGCCAAGGGCCACGATGCCGTCGCGCATGGCGGCGAGGTCGACCACGGCAGGCACGCCGGTGAAATCCTGCATCAGCACGCGGGCAGGGCGGTAGGCGATCTCGATCGGGTTCTTGCCGCCGTTTTCAGCCCAGGTTGCAAAGGCCTTGATGTCGTCGGTGGTGACGGTCTTGCCGTCCTCGAACCGCAGCATGTTTTCCAAAACGACCTTGAGTGCTGCCGGCAGACGCGAAAAGTCGCCCAAGCCAGCGGCCGTCGCCGCGTCGATGGAATAATAGTCGACCGACTGGTCGCCAACGGTCAGGGTCTTACGGGTTTTTGCGGTATCGGTGCCGACGGTGACGGTCATGATGTCCCTTTCAGTGTGGGCGTTGATGCAGTTCTCTTGCCTCGTTTTGCCGTAGCTGACGCAAGGGATCAAGGCCTAGAACGCATTTTTGTATACATCTGCATACAAAGTTGATGTGGCCATTGTGTTGCAGTCGCGATGATGTCCGCTTCTGTCGCGATTGCTTGATTGGTCATTTCAAGACGCAGGCTGTACCTCGTGCATCATCATGACAGGAGTTCATTGATGCGTCATCTCATTGCAGCGCTATCTTGCGCGATTGCGCTGGCTGGCCCGGCTGGTGCCCAACAATCCGGCACAGTGGTCGAACTTTACACCTCGCAGGGGTGTTCCAGTTGCCCGCCAGCGGATCGTTTGCTGGCCCAGATGGCGGACCGCGACGATGTGATCGCGATTGCGCTGCATGTCGACTATTGGGACTATATCGGCTGGACCGACGATCTGGCCCGGCCGGAATACACCCAGCGACAACGCGCCTACGCCCAGCGGTGGAACGCCAAGAATGTCTACACCCCCCAGATGGTGATTGCAGGTGCAGTCGGCGTCGTTGGCAGTGACCCTGGCGCGATCATGAACGCGATGGCGGTTCATCGCAACACCGCCAGCCCCATTGCGCTGGAGGTTTTGCGCCGGGGGGACGGTTTGCACATTTCCGTACGCGCAATAGGGAACGTTCCGGCGCAGGCGCTGGTGCAGGTCGTCAGTCTGACCCATTCCGTAACGCGCAATATCGAACGCGGTGAAAATGCTGGTAAAACAATAGACTATCGCAATGTCGTAACGGGCTGGCAGAACGCCGGCACATGGACGACAGCACAGCCCGCCCGCCTGTCCGTGCCATTGGATCATGCGGGGCCTGTGGTTGTCATCGTACAGGACGGGGCGTCCGGCCCGATCCTGGGGGCTGTCAAACTGCCCTAGCGGGCAGGTTTCCAGCGGCGGTGGATCCAGAACCATTGTGCAGGGTGCCGCGCGATACGCTCTTCCAATGCGGCAGTGGCGGTCTGCATCATCTCCAGCGGATCACCATGCGGAATGGGGGCATCCACCTCGACCGCGAATGACAGGCCATCGCGTTGCCGGATGCCGAAATAAGGGATCAAGAGCGCGTCGAAACGCAGCGCCATTTCGGCAGCTGACAATGACGTAAACGCATCCTGTCCCAAAAATGGCAAGGCGGTTCCCTCGCTGACGTGCACATCGAACAAGAGCGTTCCCATGCCACCCGATTTGATATGGCGCGCAAAACCCATCGTTCCGCGACTGCCCTGCGCAAAGACGGGTCCGCCCCAGCTGGTCATGGTTTCGCGGTAGTGCGCATCGACATAGCCATTCGACATCGGGCGATACAGCCCGCCAATCGTCAGGCCCGATTGGGTCAAGACATGGCGCGGTGCCTCGAAATTTCCGAAATGGCCGGTCACGAAAATCACCGGTCGGCCCATGTCGCGCGCCTCTTGCAGCGCATCCAGTCCGTCACCGGTCGGTGTCGTGCCACGCAGATGGGCACCGAATTCCTGGTAGGAATAGTTTTCGATCAGCGTGCGTCCGAAATTGTCGCAGACCAGATCGGCAATCTTTTGTCTGTCCTGAAGTGTCAGATCGGGCCGAACCTGCGCCAGATTGGCCAGCGCCCGTTTGCGATAGCCTGCCAGTGGCCCGAATGTGCGCGCCACAAGCCGTCCCATCAGCGCAACGCGTTTGGTGTACGGCAGCCGCATCAACCCGGCCAGCACGGCCCGAAGCGCCGTATCCTGAAGTTTTTCGGACATGCTGCCGGTGATTTTTTCGCTCTGCATACGTCAGCGTTAGCGACACCGCCGCTGTTTGAAAAGGGGTCAGGGTGCCTCGGTCTGGATCAGGCTGATCCGCCCGCTGTCAGCTTGCGCGCGGACAGATGCACTGAGGATGCTCATGGCGGATTCACCCGCCTGGGCAGAAACCTCGCCCAGATCTTCGATGGTGTCGCGGATCTGGCTGGCCATGCGTTGCGACAGGCTATCGAGGATGAAGGTAGCGGTCTTTGCAGCATCATTGCCGGTTGCCGTTGCATAGGCCATCGCTGTGGCAAGATCGTCCGGGGCGATATCGCGCAGGCACATCGGCAGGTCCACGGGTCTGACGCGTGCGGGAATATCCTCGAACGTGAAAATGGATTTACGCACATCGGCGGCAAATCCCTGATCATCGGCGTCCAGCCCGGTCAGCAGGGTGTCGCGCATGGATGGTTTGGCTGCGTTCAGGATCGCGCCGACCCGTTTGCCCGGCGGGGCTGTGAATGCGGTGTCAGGCGTGGTGCTGTAGTTTGCGATCAACGCGGCACCGATCCGTGCGACGGACTGCGGCGCGATTGTTTCGGTCTGTTTGATCCCGACCGCGAGGCGTCGCGCCAGATCGCCCGGCAGTTTTCCCAGCAGTTCTGCCGCGCGCGGGACGGGCAGTTTCGACATCAGTATCGCACCGATGTGAGTATTTTCAGCCGTAAGGATGCGCTGGATCGTCTCGTTGTCGAGGTTGATCAGTCGGTCCCAGGGGTCGGCATTGGCAGACCCCGTGACCCGGCCGCGCAGACGTGTCGCGATATCGGGCGACAGATGGTCTGACAGGGCATCCAGTGCTGCCGCCACACCGCCCGGCGCACTCAGTCCGATGGCATCCAGCAGATCCGCGAATTCCGCAGCGACGGCGTTGACCGTATCGCGGTCAACCAGACGAATGGATGCCAGTTCTGCGGTCAGGTCCTCTTGCAGGCGGTCGGGCAGATCCGCCAACGACAATTTGCTGCCATCGCTGATCAGGAGTTGCACGATGATCGCAGCCTTGCGCCGTCGGGACAGCGGTAGGATGGGATCGGTCGCGGTTTGGGGCAGGTCGGGTTCATGGCGCATGCCATGTTGATAGCCCTGCGTTCATGAACGGACCCTGAACGCAGGGGGTCCGTTCACAGATTTTGTTCAGCTGCTGGCGACGGGCACGCAGGTGCCGGTCTCGTGGTCCATCATCGCACCTTCGGGGCAGGACATGGCCGTCTCGCTGCTGCTGCACCCTGCGGCAAAGGCCGTCGCAGGGGACAAAAGAAACAGCGCAAGGATCGTTCGTGCAATCATCGTACTTCTCCCTTGTTGAGGTAGCGAGATGATAGCACGCGATTGACCCTGCGTCACCTGCGACAGATCGGAGCTATCCGAACACCCGGGCAAAGATCGTATCAACGTGTTTGGTATGATAGCCAAGGTCGAATTTCTCGCGGATTTCATCCTCGGACAACACGGCCGTCACTTCGGGGTCGGCCAGCAGTTCGGTCTGGAAATCCTTGCCTTCTTCCCACACCTTCATGGCGTTGCGCTGCACCAGACGATAGGCGTCTTCGCGGCTGGTGCCGGCCTGCGTGAGGGCCAGCAACACCCGCTGCGACATCACAAGGCCGCGGAACTTGTTCATGTTGTCCAGCATGTTCTGCGGATAGATGACCAGTTTTTCGATCAGCCCGGCCAGACGGTGCAGGGCGAAATCCAGCGTGACGGTCGTGTCGGGACCGATGGCGCGTTCGACCGACGAATGGCTGATGTCGCGCTCGTGCCACAGGGTCACGTTTTCCAGTGCGGGGACCACAGACATGCGCACCAGACGCGCCAGACCGGTCAGATTTTCGGTCAGGACCGGGTTACGCTTGTGCGGCATGGCAGAGCTGCCTTTTTGTCCCTTGGAAAAGAACTCTTCGGCCTCCAGCACCTCGGTGCGCTGCATGTGGCGGACCTCGGTCGCGATGTTTTCGATGCTGGATGCGATGACGCCCAGCGTGGCAAAAAACATGGCGTGGCGGTCGCGGGGGATGACCTGAGTGCTGATCGGCTCTGGCGTCAGGCCCATCTGCGCGCAGACGTGTTCCTCGACCGCGGGGTCGATATTGGCGAATGTGCCTACAGCGCCGGAAATCGCACCCGTGGCGATTTCCTCGCGGGCGGCGACCAGGCGGCGGCGGCCACGGTCCATTTCGGCATAGAACCGGGCAAAGGTCAGGCCCATGGTCGTGGGTTCCGCGTGAATGCCATGGCTGCGCCCGATGCGCACCGTGTCCTTGTGTTCCATCGCACGCGATTTCAGCGCGGCCAGAACGCGATCCATCCCGTCCAGCAGCAGATCGGCAGCGCGGGTCAGCTGCACGTTTAACGTCGTGTCCAGCACGTCCGATGACGTCATACCTTGGTGGACAAAACGCGCGTCCTCGGACCCGATGTGCTCGGCCAGATGCGTCAGGAACGCAATGACATCGTGTTTCGTCACCGCTTCGATTTCGTCGATGCGGGCCACGTCAAATGTCACATCTTTGGCTTTCCACACCGCGTCGGCATTGGCCTGCGGGATCACGCCCAGCTTTGCCATCGCGTCGCAGGCATGCGCCTCGATTTCGTACCAGATGCGGTATTTCGTGGCGGGCTCCCAGATGGCGACCATGTCGGGGCGGGAATAACGTGGGATCATTGGGCGGGCCTTTCGGGTTGGCAGCGGGATCGCGCGCGTCATACTGCCGTCAGGCAGGAATGGAAAGGCACCGGCATGACCCTGGGGCAAGAGGATTTCGCGGGCACATGGCAGATCGCCCGGCAGATCGACGACAGGCATGCGTGCCAGCGCAGCACATTTGCAGGCCATGCCGTGCTGACACCGGACGGCGCGGGCGGTCTGCGCTATCATGAAACCGGTGTGCTCCGACTGGGGGACGGTCCGGGTTTTCGGGCCGAGAGGGTCTATCTGTGGACCTTTGGTGCTGACGGGATCGCGGTGCAGTTCAGTGACGGAAGCGATTTTCATGCGTTCACGCCCCAAGGCATGGCGGCAGGCACGGACCATCCCTGCGGGGCCGATTATTACCGCGTCACCTATGATTTCACGCGCTGGCCCGCGTGGCAGAGCGTCTGGATCGTTACGGGCCCGGCCAAGAATTATACCATGACCAGCGCATATCGCCGGGGTTGAGCCCTTGCGCCCCCGCAAACGCTGCGTCAAACATGAGTGACCATTTGTTCGAACAGGAGTGACGCGCATGGCGCTGACATTGACAGATAAAGTGCTGGGTGAATCCTTTGGCGCGACCGAAGGCACGGCCCTGCGGGTAAAGCAGGTGGCGCTGGTCATCGCAGGCATCGCGTTCCTTGCGATCGCCGCCAAGATCAAGGTGCCGATGTGGCCCGTTCCGATCACGATGGGAACCTTTGCCGTGCTGACGCTGGGGGCGGCCTATGGTCCGCGCCTGGGTCTGGTCACCATCATGGGTTACATGATCTTGGGTGCGCTGGGGTTGGACGTTTTCGCAGGCACCGGTGCAGATGCGTCCGGCCTGACCTACATGCTGGGCGGCACCGGCGGCTATCTGGTGGGCTATGTTCTGGCGACCGTGATGCTGGGTTACGCCGCGCGCGCGGGCTATGACCGCAGCGTCAAGGGCATGGTTGCCGCGTTGATCGCTGGCAATGTCGCAATCTACGTTCCGGGTCTGCTGTGGCTTGGCGTGCTGTACGGCTGGGACCAGCCGATCCTCGCCTGGGGTCTGACACCGTTCCTGGTCGGCGACCTGGTCAAGCTGGTGCTGGCGGCGCTGCTGGTGCCCAGCCTGTGGAAGCTGGTCGCAAACGCCCGCGGCTGACGGCAACCGCAGTCAAGTGATGGGGGCGCTGCGTGATCGCAGTGCCCCTTTTTCATGGAAAATGGCAGATTGCCTGGCCCCCGGAACCTGTTGCTTGCGATAGACCAGACATGCGCCGCCTTTCTTTTTGGCGGCATAAAGCGCCCAGTCAGCTTCTGCCATGATGCGAATGACAGTCTGATCTGGCGTCAATCGGGCAGCACCGGCCGACATCCGCAGCACGAGGTCCTGTCCACCCTCTGAAATGCTGAACCGAACCCCCGCGCAGATCACGCTTTCGATGTGGTCGAGTTGGAGAACCGGGTTTTCCGCCAGAACCAGGATGCCGAATTCATCCCCGCCCAGTCGTGCAACGCAGACTTGGGGGCCCTGCAACCGATGCAGCTGTGCGGCAATGGCCAAAAGTGCGCGATCACCCGTCGCATGGCCAAGCGTGTCGTTGATTGACTTGAAGCAATCGCCATCAAGGATCGCAAGGAAGCCGGGCATGCCTGCGTCGATCGCGGCGGTGGTGGCTGCGATAAAGGCCCGCCGGTTCGGCAGACTGGTCAACGTGTCCGTATTCGCCAAAGCACGCAGTTTCGCGCGGCTTTTCTCTGCAACGTGGAAACTGACGACGACCATCGCCACAAAGGGGAATGCCGAAATGGCCGTCAGCATCAGACGCGGCCAGAACGGGTAGGCGATCTGTCCGATCAGAAACCATTCTGCGCTGACTGAAAACAGGTGAATGAAGACGGTCATCAGCGTGACCTTCAACATCAGGTCGACCCGCCCCTTTGGCATCATCCAACGGGCAATGAAAATCATGACTGAAAGCAGCTTTTGCAACATGCAAAAGACTTAGAGTGCATTCGTTATCAATAGATTAAAGCAAGCAGGCTCTAGTCGTCATTTTGCTGTGGGACCAGCGTCATGACGCCCAACGCAGCCCCACGCGCGAGCGCCGGGTCCAGCGACATCGGGATGTATTCGCCACGCCGCCACAACTCCCCCAGGTTGTCATAGTAGCGCGACAGGAAATGCCCGGACTGGCCGGTGGCCGTCACGAAAACAGAACTGTCAGGGTCGGCAAAATCATAGACGCCCCGGTAGCCTGCGGCATGGACGTTGCGAAACGGGTTAGCACCTTCGCCTGCAGTGCGGCCGCGCATCAACGTGTTGTCCCCGCCGGACGTCGATTGGCGGATATTCACGAACCATTGCAGGACGGGGACGCCGCCCAGCGTGGGATGATCGTGGGTCGCCTGATGCACATCGCCCCAACGCAGGGTTTCCAGGTTCGTGCCAAAGGAATCGTCGATCCACTGCAACGCGTCATCCAACGCCAGACGCGCCATATCCGTACAGGTCTCGACCGGGGCGGACTGGATCACGTCGCACCAGGCCGATGCGCCGTCCACGTCGCGGAACACCCGTTCGACAAAGACCGGATCGACATGGGTAAATTCGGTCGCCAATGGCCCGAGGTCATCCTGGATCAGGCGGGTTTGCAGGGCGCGCAGCCAGGCGGCATAGATCAAAGGTTCGGGCAGATGTTCGTTCATCTCTCCGTTCCAGTTGGCCAGCAGCGTCAGTGCGATCTGACGGCGACGCTCGGGTGTGCCGTCAGCGGCAGCCTCTCCGGTGAACCACAGGTCCGCACCGATCAGCGGCAGCAGGGCGCGCGCGGTGAAACTGACGGTGTCCAGCTGCGCCTCGATGAAACTGTCGCGCGTGTGGACCTGTCGGCTTTGCATCAGGCGACGCCAGCGGTTGATGCGCTGCGTATCGCCCCAGCGATAGCTGACATGGTTCGGAAACGGCCGGTCCACCGTCTTGTTGTTGGTATTCCCCAGAATGCCGCCTTCGGGGGCCACGAATTCGGGATTGTCGGCATAGGGCATGCGGCCCTGCCAGCGGTTTTCCGGCAAATAGCCATAGGCTGGCAGGCGGCCCCGGCTGATATGCATGGGGTCGCGTCGCGGGATCATGCCGATGGTTTTCATGGCGACATCAGTGCGGTCGGCCAGCGTCAGGTTCTGTGCGGGTGCCAGGTAGTCTTCGGCGGCATCAATCGCGCCTTCGACGGTGCGGGCGCGCATCATGGCCATCGCGGCACTGACCGAGGTGTCGCGATCCGACAGGGCCGTCCATGACAGGGCCGCCACATGGCCGGGCGGTGTCACGCTGCCGACGTCGAACACATCTCCGGGCAGGACAGGTCCGTTTTCTGTCCAGCGCAAACGTAGCGTGATCGCGGGCGCGCCCTTGATCCGGATGATGCTGTCGCGCGACCGGAAATCCGCCCAGCCATCCGGCGTGCGATACTGGTTGGCGTTGTCGGGATTGATCTGTTCGAGGTGGATGTCCTGATCGTCGACATAGGCTGTGGTCACACCCCAACCGACATCCGCGCTGCGCCCGGACAGGACCACCGGCAGGCCGGGAATCGTGGCCCCGATCACGTCGCCCGTTTCCAGTTGCAACCGCGTCAGATACCAGATCGT
This sequence comes from Loktanella sp. DSM 29012, assembly GCF_900110705.1. GTDB lineage: Bacteria > Pseudomonadota > Alphaproteobacteria > Rhodobacterales > Rhodobacteraceae > Loktanella > Loktanella gaetbuli. The sequence goes on from NZ_FOEJ01000003.1 coordinate 166,488, forward strand.
CGGCGACGTCAGTCCCAGGTGCGGGTCGTTCGCCAGGAGTGTCGAACCTGCGGCGGACCGGGTCAGACCGGCGGCCCAGGCGTTGGATGCGCCTGACAGCTCGTGTGACTTCAGTGGCGACAGGGGATCATCGTATACCCTGGTGCCGGATGTCGGTTGCGGCAGGTCACCCACCATCGCGCTGTATTCCGGAAGTGCGGCGACGCCGGACGATGGATCATCGGGCAGAATATCGGACAGGCGTGCGTTCGGCAGCATCAGCGAGGTCCGCGCGCGCAGCACCTCGTAGTCGGCCTGACCGGATAATTGCAGCGCCATCAGTTTCAGTACGGCGAGACTGTCGGCAGGCTGCCAGGGCGCGATGGCGTGATTGAATACCCACATTTCGGGCGCGCCGCGTCCGCGCGCGCCGCTGTTGATCTCGGCCAGCCAGGCATTGACCCCGGCGGCATAGGCATTCAGCGCGTCCATCGTCTGCGCATCCTGCGCCTGCACCGAGCTGACGGCAAGATTGTACAGATCGAGCCTGCGCAGCAGATTGTCGATGCTGACAGTCCGCTGACCAAAGAGTTCGGACAGACGTCCCTGCGCCGTACGGCGCAGCATGGTCATCTGCCACAACCGGTCCTGTGCATGGACATATCCCAGCGCATAGAAGGTGTCGGCATCCGTTTCGCCAAAGATATGCGGCACAGCAGCATTATCGCGCACGATCTCGACCGGAGCCGAGATACCTGCGACGGCAAAATTGCCCTCGTAGTCAGGCAGAGACCGCGATGCGAAATACCAGATCAGCGTCACCGCCGCGACGAACAGGACGAACAGACCCGTCGCGATCCGCAGTAGCCACCGAAACATGAACGCCATGTGCAAACCCCCAGTATGCGCCGATGGCCGTCTGTCTATCGACTAGGCGGGACCTGCGCCAGCGGGGTTCACAGGTTGATGACGATCGCCGTGACGCCAACCACGGCCTCTACCGCGAAAAAGATCCATTTCGGGCGGCTGGGACCGTCCAGCACGATCGAGGTGAGCCGGCCCACGGCACCGCCGCCCCAGGCAAACCCGATCGCTGCATAGGCACCGGGCAGGCCCGTCAGAAGTGCGCCGACCCCCAGACCCACGAAGAGCGCACCGGAGGCAGCGCGGACCTCTGACAGGCCCATGGTGCTGTCGTTTTTGGTCGCGGTGTCCAGCACATCCATGGTGTAGCGCGGTGCCAGCCATCCGATGACACCGAAACCGATTGAAAGAAGAGCGAGCAGAATGTTGATGATGTCCATTGCGATGTGCCTTTGAAATTGCGTTGCGGTTCAACCTAGTGCGGTGGGTGGCCCCGCCCACCCACCCCTTTTCGGGGGTTTGACCCCCGGACCCCCGAGGATATTTTTGACCAGAAGAATGGCGCATGCGTCGCGGCACACGAGGGAATGCATATGCAAGACACCGCAATCCATCGCTGGCGACCCGCCGCAGGTATCCGGTTCAAGGCGCTTGGGTTGCATTGGCGCGGCGCAGCCATGCTGGCGGCAGCGGTGCCGGATGATGATGGACGCATCAAGGGCATGCGGCCGCTAGGCGGTTCGGTCAATTTTGGCGAAACGGCGCAAGCGGCTGTCATACGCGAATTCAGGGAAGAACTGGGTATCGACGTCCAGACCACTGGCGCAGCTGACGATGTCAACCGGATCGCATTTCACGAGGGGAACGGCACCCTGTGTCACGCCAGTTGGGTCGATCCTCACACACTCGATCTGCCCGGGGGTCCAGCGCTCTATCCGGATGGGTTGCGCGGCATCATTAAACGCAAGCAGCAGGCGGGCGGTCCGATGTCGGGCCGCCCGCCGGTCACCGGTTTTTAGAAGCCGGCCTTGATCAGTTCGAACGTCTCTGCCTGACGTTCGCGCATCTCGTTGCTCATGGGCAGCTGTGCCAGAACCGGCACGGCGATCGGTTCCAGACCGGAGGCTGCCAGATCCTCTTCGCTGACCTGATCGTTCAGGGCGACCTTGTTCGATGATCCGAAGCCCGCGTCCAGCAGCGGCACGACGGAGGACGCGGCCAGCATGGCGTTGATGTAGTCATAGGCCTTGTCCTCGGAGCCTTCGCCGTCGGACAGGTTCACGTAGCCGCACAGCCACAGTGACGACCCTTCTGCGGCCTCACGCTGGAATTCGATGGGGCGGCCTTCTTCGACCATGGTGGGGTAGGTCTCGTTCCAGGCCCAGCTGACCAGGATTTCGCCAGACGACATCAACTGTGCGAGTTCCGCGGGGTCGGTCCAATAGGTCCGCAGGTTCGGGTGCACGGCGCGCAGCCAGTCCGATGCGGCCTGAAACTGTTCGTCGGTCGCATTCTGCCAGTTGTCCACGCCGGTCGCCAGATAAGCGAGCGCATAGGCGTCGTCGACGTTGTCGGGCAGGGTCATGCGACCGGCGTAGGCGGGGTTCTGGAAGACCTGAAGTGAGGCAACATCCTCTGCCGGGACCTCTTCGGGGTTGTAGGCAATGGCGGTGGAGCCGAAATCTGTCGGCACAAAGAACACACCGGCGGCGTCCGCCACGTTTTCGCCAGTCAGGTTGCTGTCCAGATCGGCCCAAGCGTCGATGCGGCTGGTGTCCCATTCATCCAGGATACCGCTTTCGGCCCAACGGGTGACAGATCCTGCACAGATATGCGCCACATCGGCCTGAAACCCGGACCGGATTTTCTGAAACGCCTCGTCTTCGTCCCCGAAAAAGCTGAAGGCGGGGCTGTCGCCATGTGCCTCGATATAGGCCTGGTGGAATTCGGGGTTTTCAAACCCGGGATAGTCAAAGACGAGCAGATCGCTATCCTGCGCACCCGCAGCGCTGGCGGTTGCGACGGCGGCAGCTGTGCCAAGTAGACGTGCAAAGGTCATGGTGCATCCCCTGTGTGAACCTGTTGTCGACAGAAACGCTAGAACCTCGCGCGGGTCGCGACAAGAGAGGATCGCACGGCTTGATCCCAAGTTTGCGCGCTGGCACAAAACCTGTCTGAACAAATCGGAGATCGTGATGGAACGGATTGCCCGGCACGGGATACGAACGGCGCTGTGGCTGGGTTTTTTCGTGGCGATCCTGCTGTCCTGGGCCTGGCTCTACATGATGTCGATGATGGCGGGGCTGGATGTCTGGGGGCGGGTGACCGGGCCCAACATGATGCCGCTGACGACCTTTGGGATGTTGTTTCCCATGTGGGCCGTGATGATGGCGGCCATGATGTTGCCCACGATGGTGCCGACCCTGACGACATACGAGGCATTGATGCGGTCGGCAGATGGCAGCCGTGCGGGCTGGGTGGGAGTCTTGTTAGGATACCTGATCGTCTGGGTCGGATTCGCAGTGGTGATTTCCATGGCACAACTGGCCCTGCTGGCCTTTGGCGGTGTCGATGTGCTGGGTGCCGTTACGTCACGCTGGCTGTCTGCAGGGCTGCTGATTGTCGTGGGCGCGTTTCAGTTCACCCGCGCCAAGGAGGTGTGCCACGGGGTATGTCATGCGCCAATGCACTATTTCCTGGGGTCCTGGCGGCCCGGTTTCGGTGGCGGTCTGCGGATGGGGCTGGGGCTGGGGGCGTTCTGCGTCGGGTGTTGCTGGGGGTTCATGGCGCTGGGTTTCGTGGGCGGTGTGATGTCTTTGTTGTGGATGGGGCTTGCCACGGTGTTCATGGTGTTCGAGAAATTACCACAGATCGGGCATCGTCTGATCAAACCTGCGGGATGGGCGCTGATTGCCGGTGGCCTGTTCGTCGCATTGCGCTGAGAGGAATGCCGATGGCCACGACGACCGATCGCCTGCCGATTTCGCAACGCATCGACAGCCGGATGCCGAACCCGCGCAGACGCAAGATGCAGCCGACCGATTGGGCCATCAAGGGCGAGCTGTTTCTGAACTGTTCCTGCACGGTCTTCTGTCCTTGCGTCGTATCGCTGGGCGCGCATCCCCCCACCGAAGGGCATTGCCATGCATGGATGGCCATCGCCATCGACGAAGGCCATTTCGAGGGTGAGGATCTGTCGGGATTGAACGTTGGCCTGCTGGTCGACATTCCCGGACGCATGGCCGAAGGCAACTGGAAGGTCGCGGCCTATCTCGACGACCGGTCCAGCCAAAAGGCCTATAACGGTCTGCTCAAGATCTTTTCCGGTCAGGCAGGGGGCACGACGGGGCTGTTTACGATGCTGGTGTCCGAAATCATCGGAGCCGAGCGTGAAAAGGTCGAGATCGTGCGCGAGGGCAACAGGCGCGGCATCTACATCGGGCGCAAGATCCAGGGCGAAATCGAGATGCTGGCCGGCAAGGACAAGGACCACCCCGTGATGGTGTCCAACAGCAAATACTGGATGGGCCCGGACATCATCGCGGCCACCGGCCTGAAATCCAAGGTGCGCGACTACGGGCGAGTCTGGGATTTCGGCGGCAAGTCGGCAGAGGTCTGTCCGATCGACTGGAAAGGTCCCAAGCCGTGATCGACCGCGCCTATTGCCGCATGATGGCTCGCTACAATGCGTGGCAGAACAAGGCCTTGTGGGACGTCTTTCAGACGATGACCGATGCCGAACTGTCAGCAAAGATCGCATCGCCTCACGGCTCGGTCCTGGGGGCGGTGAACCACCTGCTGTGGCTGGACCGCATGTGGCTGTCGCGGCTTTATGCGATCAAGCCGCCGGCAAAGGACCTGTCCGAGAGCACGACATTGACCCCGGACATACGCGCATGGTGGCTGGACCGGTTTCGCACCGACGGTGCGCTGCGGATGTGGGCGGATACGCTCAATTCCGTGGACCTGCTTGAACAGATCGCGTTCTGGTCGATTTCGCTCGAGCAGGATATCATCCTGCAAAAGGATGCCTGCGTCATGCACATGTTCAACCAGCAGACCGATCAGCGGGCAGTGATCCGCACGCATTTGGCGGCGATGGGTCGTGAGTTGCCCAGCGTCAACCTGTTCGAGACGCCGCCCGCGCGACCCGTGTCACTGCCTGCCTGCGGAGACCAAAACCGATGGGCCTGCGGGGGATCATGGCCGCGCGATGTCATGTTGCGCGCAACGGACTAATTCTTGCGCGGGTTGCGGCGTCGGTGCCTCCGGCGGGAGTATTTTGGGCAAGATGATACGACGGGCTCGGGCATATGCGGAACCGTGTCCTGTGGCGGATAGATTTTACAAGCGAGGAGACAGGGATGTTCAATGCATTGATCGTGGACAAGGGCGAGGACGGCAAGACGTCGGCCCAGGTGAAACAGATCGGGCTGGATGATCTGCCCGAGGGCGAGGTCACGGTCGCGGTCGACTATTCGACCGTCAACTATAAGGACGGACTGTGCATCGGTCCGGGTGGCGGTCTGGTGCGAAACTATCCGCATGTGCCCGGCATCGATTTTGCGGGGACCGTCGAGGCGTCATCGGATGACCGCTATGCGGTCGGTGACAAGGTGGTCCTGACCGGTTGGCGCGTGGGTGAGGCGCATTGGGGTGGTTACGCCCAAAAGGCGCGGATCAAGGCGGACTGGCTGGTTCCGCTGCCCGATGGACTGGATGCGCGCCGGGCGATGGCCGTGGGGACGGCCGGTTTCACGGCGATGCTGGCGGTCATGGCGCTGGAGGATCACGGCATCAAGGATGGGCCGGTGCTGGTCACCGGTGCCTCTGGCGGCGTGGGATCGGTGGCCACCGCCATCCTGTCCAATCTGGGGTATCCTGTTGCTGCCGTCACCGGCCGGCCCGAGAGCGCGGATTATCTGCGCGAGCTGGGCGCGACCGAGATCGTGGCACGTACCGATCTGAATGAGACCGTCAAACGCCCGCTGGAAGGCGAACGCTGGGGCGGCTGTATCGATGCGGTGGGTGGCGACATGCTGGCACGTCTGCTGGGCCAGATGCAGTATGGTGCGTCAGTTGCGGCGGTGGGACTGGCCGGGGGCGCTGGCCTGCCTGCGACGGTGATCCCTTTCCTGCTGCGCGGCGTGAACCTGCTGGGTATCGATTCCGTCATGCAGCCGTTTGAAAACCGTCAGCGGGCGTGGGGCCGGATCGCCACCGATCTGCCGATGGATAAACTCGACGCGATGATCCAGCCTGCGACCTTGTCCGATCTGCCAGAGCTGGGCGCGGACATCCTGAAAGGTCAGGTGCGCGGGCGCGTCGTCGTCGACGTCAATCACTGACGCGCAATTTTATTTCGCGCCGTCGGGTGTCAGATCCGACGGCGCGGGCTAGGTTTAGTTTCCTGTTCATAACCGGAGACTCTCAGATGCCGTTGAAGCCACCCCTTACCGATCTCGATATTCAGACCGCCGACAACGGATTTTACGAAGGTTTCAACACCATCGTCTCTGTCGGGTCCAAGGTTCTGATCGGGGTCTTGATCGTCTGGGCCGCCGTCTGGTCGATCCAGGCAGGGGAAATCCTGAGCAACATCCGGTCAACCATCGACGCGAATACCGGCCCCTGGTACATGTACGCGGTCGCGTTTTTCATCGTCACGGCGCTGGGGCTTGCGCTGTATCCGACAACGGGTCGGTTGATGTTGGGTCAGCCGGGCGATAAGCCTGAATTCAGCAGTTTTTCCTGGTTTTCGATGATGTTCGGCGCGGGCATCGGGATCGGCATGCTGACCTATGCCACCGCAGAGCCGATCTATCATTTCGGCATCAATCCCGACACGATCACCGGCGCCACCACGTCCAGCGCGGCTGACAATGTGATTTCTGCCTATAAATGGTCGTTCCTGCATTGGGGCTTTTCCGCATGGGGATGTTACGCGATCGTGGGTCTGGCACTGGCGTTTTTCAGCTATTCGCGTGGGCTGCCGCTGACGATCCGTTCCGGTCTGACGCCGCTGTTCGGTCGCGCATTGGAAGGGCCGCTGGGTCATGTCATCGATATCGTCTCTGTCATCGCGACGATCCTGGGGGTCGCCGTGACCATCGGCTACGGCGTTTCGCAATTTGCATCGGGTGTATTCAACATCACAGGTGCGGCCTGGCTGATGAACGCCGAAGGGACGCCGACTGTCGCCGGCATGCTGACGGCGCTGGTCGTGGTGATGTTCTGTTCTGTCCTGAGCGCCCTGTCCGGTGTCGGCAAGGGAATCAAGTGGCTGTCGAACCTGAACATGGGCCTGTCGTTTTTCATCCTCGCGTTTTTTCTGGTGTTCGGGTCCACGCTTTTTGCGTTTCGGTCGCTGTTCGTGGGGCTGTGGGATTATCTGATCAATCTGCCCGCGATGTCGCTGACGCTGTTTCGTCCTGATGGCACTGACGCGGACAACATGCAGAACGCCCTGGCCGGTTGGCAGGGGGGCTGGACTATCTTTTACTGGGCCTGGTGGATTGCCTTTGCGCCGTTCGTGGGCCTGTTCCTGGCGCGGATCAGTCGTGGCCGCACGGTGCGGGAATACGTGCTGGGGGCCATGATCGTGCCGTCGCTGATGTGTTTCGTCTGGTTTGCCTTTGCCGGCGGGACGGCGATTGATCTGACGCTGAACGGTGGTGCGGGCGACCAGATCACCGGTGCGGGCATTTCCAGCCAGCTGTTCGCGATGATCAACTTCATGCTGTCGCCATTGTTGGCCAAACTGATGAGCGCGGTGATCGTCGTGTTGCTGCTGACCTACCTTGTGACCTCTGCCGACAGCGCGATCTTGATCATCAACACGATCGCCGCGGCAGGTGACGAATCGCCAAAGGGCCGACTGCATATCATCGCCTGGGGCTGCATCCTTGGCTTTGTGATCGGTGCCTTGCTGGTGGCGGGCGGGCTGGACGCGATCAATACTGCGATGATCATCGGCGCACTGCCGTTTTCGGTCGTCATGGTGCTGATGTGCCTGTCTTTGATCAAGGCGCTGTACCGTGACGGGCGCCGTGCCAAAGCTGCTGAAGCAGTCGCCAATCCCGCTGAATAGGTGGGGTTGGTTTTATCTTGGGCAATTTTCCGCTAATCGTCGCACAGGATTAACTGAACGGTAAGGAGACAAGATGACAGAAGTAACGCCAGAGGGCATTCCCGCCCCGGAAGGCGCTGTTGAGCAGATCCAGACCGATTATGAGATCGGTCAAGACAACTTTGAAGGCAATCTTGGACGGATTGCCTTTGACATCCACAACCCGGTTTTCGCGATTTCGGGCGCCGCGGTCGTGGCATTCGTTTTCTATACGCTGGCGCTGCCCGATCAGGCCGGCGCGGTATTCAGCTGGCTGTTTTCGACCGTCACCCAGAAATTCGACTGGTTCTTTTTGACGGCCGCAAACATCTTTGTGCTGTTTTGCCTTTTCTTGATTGTCTCGCCGCTGGGCCGGGTCCGGCTGGGTGGCGCGGATGCGACCGCTGACTACAGCTATCTGGGCTGGTTCGCGATGCTGTTCGCAGCCGGCATGGGCATTGGCCTGATGTTCTACGGTGTGTCCGAGCCGCTGACACATTTTTCCACCGCCTTGGGTGGAACAAGCGTCGAAGAAGGCGCGCGCACGGACTGGGCACCGTTGGGGGCCGCTGCGGGGGATACCGAAGCGGCGATCCGGCTGGGCATGGCGGCCACCATTTTCCATTGGGGTCTGCACCCTTGGGGGATCTACGCCATTGTCGGCCTGTCGCTGGCGCTGTTCAGCTACAACAAGGGCCTGCCACTGACGATCCGGTCGGCGTTCTATCCCATCTTTGGTGAACGCGTCTGGGGCTGGACAGGTCACGTGATCGACATCATCGCCGTGTTTGCGACATTGTTCGGTCTGGCGACATCGCTGGGGTTCGGTGCGACACAGGCGAACGCCGGTCTGAACGCATTGTTCGGCGTCCCCGTGGGAGCCACGACCGAGGTGCTGCTGATTACCGCGATCACCGCGGTTGCATTGGTGTCCGTCACGCGCGGCCTTGATGGTGGCGTGAAAATCCTGTCGGAAATCAACATGGGGCTGGCGGCGTTGCTGCTGGTGTTCGTGCTCTTGGTAGGGCCGACGGTTGCGATCCTTTCGACATTCGGCTCGTCGTTGCTTGCCTATCTGGAATTCCTGCCCGCGCTGTCGAACCCGGTCGGCCGTGAGGACGCGAACTTTGTCCAAGGCTGGACGGCGTTCTACTGGGCCTGGTGGATCAGCTGGTCGCCCTTTGTCGGCATGTTCATCGCCCGTGTCAGCCGCGGCCGTACGGTGCGTGAATTCGTGACATGCGTGTTGCTGATCCCGTCGCTGGTCTGCGTGCTGTGGATGTCGGTCTTTGGTGGCGTCGCCATCCAGCAGGTCGTGCAGGACGGTTACACCGCCGCCCAGGACGCGGAACTGCCGGTGCAGCTGTTCGAGATGCTGGCAGCACTTCCGCTGGCGCAGATCACCAGTTTCATCGGGATCGTGCTGGTCATCGTGTTCTTTGTCACCTCGTCGGATTCAGGATCGCTGGTGATCGACACGATCACGGCAGGTGGCAAGATCGATGCGCCGGTGCCGCAGCGCGTGTTCTGGTGCGTGTTCGAAGGTGCTGTGGCCATCGTTCTGTTGTTGTCAGCAGGCGGCCTGGAATCGCTGCAATCCATGGTGATTTCGACCGGATTGCCATTCACCATCGTGCTGCTGATCATGTGCTACGCGATTTTCAAGGGTTTGCGCAGCGAACCAAAGTCGTGATGCAATTGCGGATGCCCGGATCAGGGCATCCGCACTTTCCCGCTTGAACGCGGCGACGCTGCGCTAGATAGCAGCGCATGTCTGAAAATTCTCCTATCCTGCTTTGGTTTCGTCGCGACCTGCGATTATCCGATCATCCCGCGATGGACGCGGCCTGTGCGACGGGTCGTCCCGTCATTCCGGTGTTCATTCACGACGATGTGGTGGAAAACACAGGTGCTGCGGCGAAAATGCGTTGGGGCATGTCGATTGCCGCGCAGGCCGCTGCACTGCATGACAAGGGCAGTCGCCTGATCCTGCGCCGTGGTGACGCGCTGGCCGTCTTGCGCGATCTGGTCAGGGAAACAGGTGCAGGGGCCGTCTGGTGGTCGCGCCTGTATGATCCCGAATGCAAGGATCGGGATACGGCCGTGAAATCAGCGCTGACCGATGACGGGATCGACGCAAAGAGTCATGCAGGCCATCTGCTGTTCGAACCCTGGACGGTCGAGACCGGCAGCGGTGGTTTCTACAAGGTCTATACGCCGATGTGGAAAAACGTCCGCGACAGGCAACTGCCAGACAGTATTTCGGCACCATCCACGGTTCCCGCGCCGGACCAGTGGCCGGACAGCGACGATCTGGACGATTGGCAGATGGCAGCCGCGATGCAGCGCGGTGCCGACGTCGTGCGTCCCTGGTGCACCGTGGGCGAGGATGCGGCCATTCAGCGGCTTGCAACCTTTGTACAGCACCGCATCGCGGATTATCAGAAAAACCGTGACATTCCGGGAATGAAGCACGGCACCTCGGGCCTGTCGGAAAACCTGACCTACGGCGAAATCAGCCCGCTGACCTGCTGGCATGCAGGCTGGCGCGCGATGGACCGGGCAGGGACCGGGGCAGAGACATTCCTCAAGGAACTGGTCTGGCGCGAATTTGCCTATCACCTGATCTATCACACGCCGCGCATCGTTGATCGCAATTGGCGCGAGGAATGGGACGGGTTCGACTGGAACACCGACGAACGCTTGGCCGAGGTCAAGGCCTGGAAACAAGGGCGCACCGGTATCCGGTTTGTCGATGCCGCAATGCGCGAGATGTACGTGACCGGCACGATGCACAACCGTGGCAGGATGATCGTCGCCAGTTACCTGACCAAGCACCTGCAATGCGACTGGCGGATCGGGCAGCGTTGGTTTGCGGATTGCCTGATCGACTGGGACCCGGCCAGCAACGCGATAGGCTGGCAATGGTCGGCCGGGTCGGGGCCTGATGCCACGCCTTATTTCCGCGTGTTCAACCCGGTCACGCAGCTGGATAAATTTGACGGCGACCGCGACTACGTGCGTGCCTGGCTGGCCGAAGAGTACAGCAATCCATCAGATACGGCCTTGTCCTACTTTGAGGCGATCCCCGAACATTGGGGCATGTCGCCAGATGACACGTACCCCGATCCGGTCGTGGCGGCGGATGACGGGCGCAAGGCGGCGCTGGACGCCTATGATCGGTTCAAAAATGGCTGATGGCTTGTGACATTGTGACCAAGGCCGCAACTATTCGGTCCGCTGTATCGTGACTTTGGCATCATAATCACTAATGTCCGCAAAAGCCTGAAACGGCAGGACAAACCACGGGGACACATCGCGCATGATCTTGACGACCACCGAGGGGCAAAACGACCTTCCGCGTTATTTTTCGTCTGTTTTCAACATGCTGAAATTGAAACGCGGCCGGCTGGACGTGATCCTGCCCGACGGACGGCATTTCCGTACCGAGGGCGCAGCGCCCGGCCATGTGGCCGAGGTGACCGTACACAACGCGGATCTGTTTGCCCGCACGATCCGAGAGGGCGACCTGGGTCTGTGTGATGCCTATCTCGACGGCTGGTGGAGCACGCCGGATTTGCAGGCCTTCATGGACCTCGTGCACGACGACGCCGAGGAAATGTACGACGGTTTTCCGGGCCAGTTCATCGTGCGCAGCTTTGAACGGCTGCGGTTCTGGTTGCAGCGCAATTCCAAGAAGCAGGCGCGCAAGAACATCGAATATCATTACGATTTGGGCAATGATTTCTACAGCCTCTGGCTGGACGAGACGATGACCTATTCCAGCGCGAAATTCGAGACGGGCCAGGAAAGTCTGGAGGCGGCGCAAACGCTCAAATATGCATCCATGGTCGACGAGATGGGCGCACAGCCGGGCGATCACGTGCTGGAAATCGGCTGTGGGTGGGGCGGGTTTGCGGAATACGCCGCCGGCCAGCGCGACCTGCGCGTCACCTGCCTGACGATCAGCACAGAGCAGTTCAAGTACGCTGTCGATCGTATTGAAAAGGCAGGGCTATCCGACAAGGTCACGATCAAGTTGCAGGATTACCGGGATGAAACCGGCACCTATGACGGCATCGCCAGCATCGAAATGTTCGAGGCAGTGGGCGAGCAGTATTGGCCTGTCTATTTCGAGACGGTCAAAAACAGACTCAAGCCTGGCAAGAACGCGACACTTCAGATCATCACCGTGGCGGACCGTCGCTGGAAGATCTACAAGCGAGGCCCTGATTTCATTCAGAAATACATCTTTCCGGGTGGCATGTTGCCCAGCCCGAGCATTCTGCGCGATACGGTGACACGCGCGGGTATGAACGTGGTGACATCGGTCGAATTTGGCCACAGCTATGACGTGACATTGCGGCGCTGGCACGAGACGTTCAACGCGAAATGGGATCAGGTCGCCGCCTTGGGATTTGATGATCGGTTTCGGCGCATGTGGAACTTTTACCTGACCTCTTGTGCATCGACCTTTGCCAGTGAAAACTGCGATGTGACACAAATCACGATCGCACGGCCTGCCTGACGGTCTGCGCAAGCCAGGGAAGGTCCGCCATGCCAACAGCCGGAAAACTGACGGGGGCGATCCTTTATGCCGTTCTGGCGGGGGTGCTCGCCTATCTGACGGGACCCTTGTTTGACGCAGGACGGGCACCGGGTTTCTGGTATCCGCTATGCATTGTTGCGGGATTGTTGTGCGGTTGGCGCATCATGGGCGCACGGGTCGGTCAGGGCTACAGCATCGCCATCGGCACGGCGCTGACGGCCGCCGGGGCCGTGGTGTTCTGGGCCTTGTTGATCCTGTCGGGACATACGATGATCACCCGGTCGATGCGGGGGCAATATGACGGCCCGATGGATGCACTGATTTCGACCTTTGGCTTGATGGCGGGCTACGGTCAGCAGTTTGCAACCCCCGTCGTGGTCGGGGTGCTGGTTCTGGGCGGCCTCATCGCGGGGCTGATCACCGAGGCCGTCGGCAGCAAGTACCACTGACCATGCGTCTGTTCATCTACGGCACATTGCTGGACGAATCCTTGCGTGACGCGGTTGCGGGTGCAGGCGGGCAGTTGGTAGATGCGGTACTGCCTGGCTACGGTGTGCGACCGCTGTCAGACAGTGTCGTCCCGATCGTGCAGGTAGACCCGCAAGGTACGGCAGTGGGCAAGCTGTGGGATGGCATCAGTGCGGATCAGGCGGCACGGCTGGCACTGTACGAAGGCATCTACGACTATCGTTTGATCGACGTGACGGTGACACTGGCGGACGGCACACCTGCCGCCGCGCAGATGTGGGTCCCGCCGCAGAATGCGACCGCGGGTGACGGCAGTTGGTCGTTGGCGCATTGGCAAGCGCATTACGCAAAGGCGTCGGTGCTTGCGGCACAAGAGCTGTTTGCGATGGACCCGTTGCCCAGCCTGTCGGACCTCGCATGGCAATTTCCGATGATGCAGAAACGCGCCTGGGGGCAGGTGCAGGCCAGCCAGACCGCGGCACCCGCCAGCCTGCGCTACACACCCGATGCGGGCGATGTGGCGGTCACCCATCGCAAACCGCCAGTCGGCAGTTTTTTCCGCCTGCAAGGGTTCGGGGTTGAACATCGCAGGTTCGATGGTGGCCGGCAGGGACCGTTGCCGCGCGAGGTGTTTGTTGGGATCGAGGCGGTGATCGTGCTGCCCTATGATCCGGTCACGGAACGGGTGGTTCTGGTGGAACAGCTGCGCATGGGCGCACTGATCCGCAACGATCCGAACCCGTGGATTCTGGAACCGGTGGCCGGAATGATCGACGCCTTTGAGGAGCCGGACACCGCCGCCTTGCGCGAAACCAAGGAAGAGGCGGGGCTGGACGTGACCCTGCGCAAGGTCAGCGGCTGCTATCCGTCACCGGGAAATGCCACCGATTTTTTCCATTGTTACGTCGGGCTCGCGGATATTCCGGATACCGACCAATGGTCCGGCGGTCTTGCCGCGGAACACGAAGACCTGCGTTTGCACGTGGTATCATTGGATCGCGCGCTGGAACTGGTCGCCAGCGGAGAGATGAATGTCGCCCCCGGTGTGATGCTGATCTATTGGTTGGCTCTGCACCGCGCCGCGTTGCGGGTTGAGTTCAGCGGTGGCATCGCTAGTTAGGTGAACGTAACACCGCGCGAAAGGCCGCAGCCATGACCATCAAATCAGATCTTGCCGATACCGTCGGAAACACCCCCCTGATCAAGCTCAAGGGCCCGTCCGAAGCGACAGGCTGCACGATCCTGGGCAAGGCTGAGTTCATGAACCCCGGCCAGTCGGTCAAGGACCGCGCCGCACTCTACATCATCAAGGATGCCGTGGAAAAAGGTCTGCTGAAACCCGGCGGCACCATTGTCGAGGGCACGGCAGGCAACACGGGCATCGGTCTGGCGCTGGTCGGGGCCTCCATGGGGTTCAAGACCGTGATCGTCATCCCCGAAACCCAGTCCGAGGAAAAAAAGGACATGTTGCGGTTGGCGGGTGCGACCCTCGTGCAGGTGCCGGCAGTGCCCTACAAGAACCCGAACAATTACGTCAAATATTCTGGCCGCCTTGCCGAACAGATGGCCCGTGAGAGCAACGAGGGTGTGATCTGGGCCAATCAGTTCGACAACGTGGCGAACCGGCAGGCGCATATCGAAACCACCGGACCCGAAATCTGGGACCAGACGGATGGTAAGGTTGACGGGTTCATCTGTGCCGTGGGGTCTGGTGGGACGCTGGCGGGCGTCGGCATGGCGTTGCAGCCCAAGGGTGTCAAAATTGGTCTGGCCGATCCCGAAGGTGCCGGCCTGTTCAAGATCTACACAGGCGAGGAAAACCCCGGCGACAGCATCACCGAAGGGATTGGTCAGGGGCGGATCACGGCCAACCTCGAAGGGTTCACACCCGATTTCAACTATCGCATCCCCGATGCAGAGGCGCTGCCGGTCGTGTTCGATCTGTTGCAGACCGAAGGTCTGTGTCTGGGCGGATCGTCCGGCGTGAACGTGGCCGGAGCGATGCGCATGGCGCGCGACATGGGGCCGGGCCACACCATCGTGACGATCCTGTGTGACTACGGCACCCGCTATCAGTCCAAGGTCTGGAACCCCTCTTTCCTGAAATCCAAGGGCCTGCCGGTTCCCGGCTGGCTGGATCAGGACCCGCAGTCGATCCCCGGCGTGTTCGAGGACGTTTGACCATGTCGCAGCCCCTGATCGCGCTGATCGTCATGGTCGGTTTGATCATGGGCGGGCCTGTGGCAGCACAGGTCGGTCTGGACGGGTTGATCGGCGGCACATCTGCCGAAGAAGAACCTGCGCCCGATGCCGCCGCGTCCGAACCCGAGGCCGATACCGCAGCACTGGATGCGGCAGAGGCCGAATTTGCCGCCGCGGTGCCGGACCTGTCCGACTGGACAGACCTTGCGGCAGCCGTCGAACGCCAACTTGATGATCCGGGCATATCGGACGCGGCGCTGGCCGAGGCGCGCGATGCCCTGTTCGACTGGCGGCAGCGTTTGTTGGGGCAGACGGGAATCAATTCCGGGCGCATCAGCACGGTCCAGAGCCAGATCGAGGCGCTGACGCCGGTGGCGGCGGATGCAACACCGTCGCCCGCGATTGCCGCACGCCTGGACACCTTGGGTCAGCAACTGGACCGCCTGCGTGCACCGGGCCTGCTGGCGGCAGAAGCCAGCGCGCGGGCTAGCGGTCTGATTTCGGAAATCGACGGTCGCCTGCGGCAGGTCGGTGCAGAACGCATGTGGTCCCGCGATAACGCCCTGTTCTGGCCAGAGAGCATCGCCGAAGGTGTCAGCGCAGCGCAAGGATCCTTGGCGCAGGCGATCCGTCGCTACCAGTTGCGGATCGCCGGTGTCGGCGAGGACCAGTTTCTGGCGAACCTGCCGATCGGAATTGTGGCCTTGCTGGCGGCGCTGGGATTGCTGATCCGGTCGCCTCGTCTGCTCTTGCGGGCCCAGACCAAGGTGGAACAATCCCACGCCCGTGGGCGCGCAGTCTGGGCATTCCTGCTATCGGGCCTGCAGATCGGCCTGCCGGTTGCGGGGATGTCGTTGCTGTTTCTCGCACTGCGTCAGTTCGGTGTACTGCCAAGCGGTGACACCACAGTGACCAGCGCGGTCTATGCCGCCGGCGTTCTGGTGATCGTCGCCCGTTGGCTGAACGTGCAATTGTTCCCAAAGGGCGAATTCAACGGACCACTTGGCTACACGGCCGACGTCAGACGCAAGATCCGGCGCACGGGAATGGCGCTTGGCACTGCGGTTGCCGTCCTGTTGATCATGGCGGCAACGCTGGAGGATGATAACGCATCTGCGCTGGCGCGGGCTGTTGTCACCTTTCCTGTGCTGGTTCTCGCCAGCTTGCTGTTGTGGATGCTGGGCGCACTGCTGCGGCGCGCCCCGACCGCCGAGACAGGCGAGGAGAGCAGCGGTCGGTTCAGGCATGCCCTGGGGCTGATCTACATGGGCGTTGCCGGTGTGACGCCAATTCTGGCCTTGTCGGGATATACGCAGGCCGCGCGCGGCGTATTTGCGCCGTCGGTCATGACACTGGCGATGCTTGGCGGGTTTATCGTGTTGCAACAGTTGATCACGCGGATCTACGCCCCGGACGATTCGCAGGATGGCGGGTCGCTGGTGCCGTTTCTGGTCGGCGCGGTGCTGGTCGTGTTGCTCTTGCCGGTGACGGCATTGGTCTGGGGGGCAAGCGTCACGGATCTGCTGGAAATCTGGACGCAGTTTCTGGCCGGGTTCAGGATCGGGGAAACAGTGGTATCGCCGACCGATTTCCTGACCTTTGCCGCCGTCTTTGCCGTGGGCTACCTTCTGACCCGGTTCATTCAGCGGTCGCTCAAGAATTCGGTTCTTCCGCGCACGAACCTTGATCTGGGCGGCCAGAACGCCGTTGTTTCCGGGTTGGGTTATGTCGGGATCACGCTGGCGGCGCTGATTGCAATCACGCTGGCTGGGATCGACCTGAGCAGTCTGGCCATCGTGGCGGGTGCACTGTCGGTCGGCATCGGTTTTGGTTTGCAGACGATCGTGCAGAACTTTGTGTCTGGCATCATCCTGCTGATCGAACGCCCCATCGGCGAGGGCGACATGATCGAGGTGAACGGACAGGTCGGTTTCGTGCGCGACATTTCGGTGCGGTCGACCCGGATCGAAACCTTTGACCGGACCGACGTGATCATTCCCAACGCCGATCTGGTCAGCGGACAGGTCACGAACTGGACGCGCGGCAATCTGGTCGGTCGGCTGATCCTGCCGGTCGGCGTGGCTTATGGGTCCGATATTGAAAAGGTGCGCGACATTCTGCGTGCCGTGGGCAATAATCATCCGCTGGTGATCGCCGATCCCGAACCGCAGGCGCTGTTCGTGGGCTTTGGCGCATCGTCGCTGGATTTCGAACTGCGGGTCATTCTGCGCGACGTGAACTGGAAAATGATCGTCACCGACGAAATGAACGGCGAGATCAATGCAAAACTGGCTGCCGCCGGTATCGAAATTCCGTTTCCGCAGCAGGACATCTGGCTGCGCCAGCCGAAATCATCCGACACGGAATCCGGCCAGTCCGAGCCCGCGCCACAAAGCCGCCCTTCGGAACCGGAGGCCATGCTGACGTCGGATGATTTCGAGGCGGACGGCGACGCGGATCCCGATGCAGGGCAGGGTGCATGACGACGGCTTTGTATCTGGATGATGCCTATCAGCGGCAGGCCGAAGGCCGTGTGACGGCACTGACCGCCGAAGGCGGCATCGTTCTGAACGCCAGTCTGTTCTATCCCACAGCGGGCGGACAGCCCGGCGATTCCGGACATCTGGAATGGCAGGGGCGGCGCCTGATGATTGCCACTGCGATCAAGGGGACCGGCGATGATATCGTCCTGGTGCCCGCGGAACCCGCGGCCCTGCCGCCTGTGGGAACCCATGTGACGCAAACGCTGGATTGGGAACGCCGTCACCGTCTGATGCGGATGCACACAGCGCTGCATCTGCTGTCCGTCGTGATTCCCAGACCCGTGACCGGCGGCCAGATTGCCGAAGCAAAGGGGCGGCTGGATTTCGACATGCAGGACCCCCCTGATGATCGCGACGGTCTGACGGACAGGTTGAACGGCTTGATCGCGGCAGACCTGCCCGTGACATGGCAATGGATCACGCAGGCCGAGTTGGACTCGCAGCCCGAATTGATCAAGACATTGTCCGTCAAGCCGCCGCGTGGCGCGGATCAGGTCCGGCTGGTGCAGATCGGGCAGGGCGCTGACCAGATCGACCTGCAACCCTGTGGCGGAACCCATGTCCGCAGCACCATCGAAATCGGTGCGCTGCGTCTTGGCAAAATCGAAAAGAAGGGCCGCCAGAACCGGCGTGTCTATCTGCACCTAGAGGATGGCTGATGTTTCACCTGATCTGTCTCGCGACCGCGGTGATCTGTCTAGGGTTGTTCTGCGTTCTGCTGATTTCGCCGGGCCTCTATGTCGGGCTTTATGCGCAACCTGACGCGGGTGCCGCATTCATGGGACGGCGGGCGGCACCGATATTTCTGGGGCTGGCGGTCCTGATGTTTGTGCTGCGTGACACGGCGCCGGGGGCACTACGCGATGCCGTGGCGTTCGGCATGGCTGCAACCTGGGCAGGCATCGCACTGACCGGAATCTGGTCCTACGGCATGGGGCAGGCCAGCTATGCCATCCTGGTTGCTGCCGGGATCGAGTTCGCGATGGCCGCGGCATTTGTCATCGCGCGCTAGCGCTGTTCCAACGCGGCTTCTTCCTCGGGCAGGCCCTCGCGCGACAACAGGATCGCAAAGGGGCGCAATGCGGCGACATGGCTGCAGACCACCAGCATCATCACCATGATCGGGACCGACAGGAACATGCCGGGAATCCCCCAGACCGCGCCCCAGAACGCCAGTGACAGCAGGATGCCGAAACTGGACAGGCGCAAGGCACGACCCATCAGCATCGGATCGATGATCGACCCGTTCACAAACTGGATCGTGCCCGCAATGACAAAGATCAATGACGTCATCCACGGATCACCCAGCTGGATATAGGCTGCCAGAACCACAAGGCCGGTCGCGATGATGGACCCGATGTTGGGAATGAAATTCAGCACAAACGTCACGACACCCAGCGGCATCGCGATTTCCAGGCCAAACGCCCGCGCAAGGGCATAGGTCATGGCCCCCGTGGCGAGGGAAATGATGGTCTTGACCAGCAGGTAATAGTTCACGCGGCGGATGATGGACGCGATGATACGCCCGATACGCTTGGCCTGCGCGGGATCACCCGTGAAATTCAACAGCTTGGTCTGGAACCAGACGCGTTCCGCGAACAGAAATCCTACGAACAGGATCACCAGAACGGTGGCCTGTGTCAGGCTGGTGGCCCCGCCAGCCGCGCCGCGCAGGTAGCCTGACAGCTCGATGGACTGCATGGAATTGCGGACAGCGCTTTCCACGTCGGCACCGGCCCAGGCAAATAGTGCCGCCACCGCGTCCGGGGCTCTTTCGGCATAGGCCAGCGTCGTGACCAGGACCGTGTTGATCTGCGCCACCACGATCGAGGTCAGGGTGATGAGGGCCGTTGCGATCAACAAGACAGCCACAACACTGGCCAGCCAGTTCGGGACATGAAACGGACCGATGCGTGCACGCGCGATGAAGCTGATCACGTCAGATGTCAGTGAGAACAGAATGATGGCCGTGGCCAGCGAAATCAGGATGAAACGCGCCTGCACCAGCAGGAACAGCACCACGGCGAATGCGATGATGATCAGCGCAGCCGTCTGCAGGCGGGTCATGTCTGACCGCTGATCCTGACCGTCTGGCGTTGGTTTCGGCGTGTGTTTCATGGGGCCGTGCTGTTTTGGGACTTGGATGCTGATGCCAGCTATGGGTGACAAAACTATGTCGGCTCTTGTCCGGGGTGACAATGCGATGAGCGACAATTTCCCGCGGTAACGGGCTTGCACGCCCTCAAAACCCCCGCTAAGTAGCCCAGCAACGGACAGGTGGCCGAGTGGTCGAAGGCGCACGCCTGGAAAGTGTGTAGGCGGGAGACCGTCTCCAGGGTTCGAATCCCTGTCTGTCCGCCACTTGCCCCCGCAGAAGCCTTCTCCCGATCTGGCTGTGCCCGGTTTTTTTCTGTTGTTTTCGCGGGTTATGTGAGGTGGGCTGAAAACTGGCCGCGGTGCCGGTCGGCCGAGAAGCGGTTTCTCAGAGGCGATGTTCACTACTTCAGATTGGTAAATTTCTGTACCACATTGAACTTGCTTATCTTTTGACCTGTCGACCTGACCACTTCGACGTCGGTCTTTTCGGCGCAAGGAAAACAAACCGAACTGGTGGCTGGGGCAACAGAAATCCCAGATTGGCTCGGGAAAATGTGCAACCTTTTCATCGCTTGCCCCTTTGGCACTCGAAGTGCATCTTCGCAAACCGTAAGACAGGCCGTAGGTGTTCAGTCCCAGCTCTCGTCTTCATCATGTTTGACAGGGAATATCATGCTGCCAATCGTCACCACTGCATTCACTCCATTTGCGTCGCTTTTCGGCGGCGTCTTGATCGGGCTTTCGGCCGTCATGGTCATGGGGCTGTTCGGGCGCATCGCCGGGATCACGGGGATCACTGCGGGTGGCATCAGCGTGGTGGATCCGACGCAGGCAACCGCTCGCGACTGGTCCTGGCGTCTGGCGTTTCTGGTCGGCCTGATTGCCGCGCCGCTCTTGGTGACGGCGGTGGCAGGCGAGGTGCCGCACAGCGTGCCGACAGACCTGTGGGGCATGGCCGCAGCGGGTTTGATCGTCGGCACCGGCACCGCACTTGGGTCCGGCTGCACATCGGGTCACGGTGTCTGTGGTCTGGCTCGCCTGTCAAAGCGGTCCGCTGTTGCCGTGCTGATGTTCATGGCCTTTGCCTTTGTCACTGTTTTCATCATCCGACACGTCTGGGTTTAGGTTATGCGAATTCTCTTTGGTCTTTTGTCAGGTCTCGTCTTTGGTCTTGGCCTCGTGATTTCGGGCATGTCGGACCCGGCCAAGGTTCTCAATTTCCTTGATGTTTTTGGTGCGTGGGACCCTTCGCTCGCGTTTGTGATGGGTGGGGCGAGCGTGACGGCGTACATCGGCTACCGGCTGGTCTGGCGCAGGCCAGCGCCAGTGCTGATGCAATCATTCGACATGCCGGACACCACACGGGTTGATGCACCTTTGTTGACCGGGGCCGCGTTGTTCGGAATAGGCTGGGGCATCGGCGGATTTTGTCCGGGTCCAGCCTGGACCGCGCTGACATTCGCGGCACCGGGCACGCTGGTGTTTTTGCCGATGATGCTGATCGGTCTGTACGCAGGCCGCCAGATCAAGGCACGGATGAGCCCCTAGGTTTGCACAATACATAGAAAAATCAGCATGTTGCAGGTAGAAGAGAGGCCTGTGCGCCCGCGCTGGTGTGATGACTGTTTCTGGCGCTGTTATGACCCCGGCAGGCTGATCCTGTTTGGTGCACAACGGCTTTGACCATCTTGGTCTGTCAATCAACTGTGACCCCGACGTTGATCCGACACGGGCAGGCGCTAGCTCCCCGGTCAGAGGCGGCACACACCTGTGCTGCGTAAATCAATGCCACGCAACCCCGCGCTGCGTCGGCAGACGAAAGGATCACCCCCATGAAAGACCACGCTGCAACGCAAGGTGCCTGCCCATTTCGCGGAACGCGGATCGGTGGCGCACAAGGTTCAGAGCCCAATGTAAACCACTGGTGGCCGAACCGGTTGAAAGTCGAGGCGCTGTATCAGGACCCGCCGCAGTCCAACCCGCTGGGCCGCGATTTCGACTATGCCGCAGCCAACGCCAAGATCGATCACAAGGCGCTGTGGGAGGACGTGCGCGCGTTCCTGCATACGCCCGTCGATTGGTGGCCGTCGGATTATGGTCACTACGGCCCGCAGATGAACCGCATGTCGTGGCATTCGGCTGGCACTTACCGCATCGCTGACGGGCGCGGTGGCGCGGGCCAGGGGATGCAGCGCTTTGCGCCGATCAATTCCTGGTGGGACAACGGCAACACGGATAAATCACGCCGACTACTGGCCCCGATCAAGGCGAAATACGGTGCCGGCCTCAGCTGGGCCGACCTGATCGCGCTGGCCGGCACCGT
Source organism: Loktanella sp. DSM 29012 (assembly GCF_900110705.1). GTDB lineage: Bacteria > Pseudomonadota > Alphaproteobacteria > Rhodobacterales > Rhodobacteraceae > Loktanella > Loktanella gaetbuli. The sequence goes on from NZ_FOEJ01000003.1 coordinate 188,621, forward strand.
CGCGCTGGAGGACATGGGTCTGCCGGTGCAGGGTTTTGCCTATGGACGCGAGGACGCCTGGTCAGCTGATGTGAACACCTACTGGGGACCCGAAGGCTGGTTCGGCAAACCGCCGTCTGAACAGCCCGCGGACCCGCAGTTGGGGCATCCCGAACAGATGGTCAATCGTGGTCTGCGCTGGGAAGGCGGACCAAAGGATGACCACTATGATCTGGAAAACCCGCTGGCCGCATCCCACCAGTCGCTGATCTATGTCGACCCCGAGGGTCCGGGCGGCAACGGCGACCCGATGGATGCCGCGCGCGACATCCGCGAAACCTTTGCTCGGATGGCGATGAACGACGAGGAAACGCTGGCACTGGTCGCTGGTGGCCATGCCTTTGGCAAATCGCATGGTGCCGTGCCTGCGTCCGAAATCGGTGGCGCACCGGAAATCGCCAAGATGTCCGAACAGGGGCTGGGCTGGTCGAACCCGGTCGGATCCGGCAACGCCGAACATACCATGACGAACGGGATCGAAGGATCTTGGACGCCGAATCCGACGCAGTGGGACAACGATTATCTGACCAACCTGTTCAAATTCGAATGGGAACAGACAAAATCGCCCGCCGGTGCCCTGCAGTGGACGCCGACCGATCCCGATGCGCCGAAAACGCCTGACGCCCATCTGCCGGGCGTGATGAACCCGCTGATGATGATGACCACGGATATCGCGTTCAAGGTCGATCCGGCCTATCGCAAGATCGCCGAGAGGTTCCTCGAGGATTTCGATTATTTCACCGAAACCTTTTCCAAGGCGTGGCACAAGCTGATGCACCGCGATTTGGGCCCGACCTCGCGTTGGCTGGGGCCGGATCAGGGCGACACGTTCATCTGGCAGGACCCGGTGCCCGAGGTTGACCATCCGCTGATCGACGAGGCGCAGATTGCCGACCTCAAGACGCGTGCGCTGGATCTGGATGTCTCTGCGACCGATCTGATCGCGGCGGCATGGGCCGCGGCATCGACATACCGCGACAGCGACAAACGTGGCGGGGCCAACGGTGCGCGGGTGCAACTGGCACCGCAGCGTGGCTGGACCGTGAACAACCCTGCACGTCTGGACCGTGTTCTGGATGCGCTGACCGGGTTGAAATCGGACTTTGACGCAGAAAGCGCGGCAAAGGTGTCGATGGCCGACCTGATCGTGCTGGCCGGATGCGCCGGGGTTGAGGCCGCCGCCAAGGCAGGCGGACACGACGTGACGGTGCCCTTCGTGCCGGGTCGCACTGATGCCACGGCCGACATGACGGACGACGAAAGCTTTGAGTGGCTGCGCCCGGTTGTGGACGGTTTCCGCAACTATGTCGACGATGCGGTGGGCTATAGTGTTTCGCCCGAACAGATCGCGCTGGACAAGGCGGCATTGCTGTCGCTGTCGGCACCGGAGTGGACCGCACTGACCGGTGGCCTGAGGGTGCTGGATCAAAACTGGGACGGATCGGACAAGGGTGTGTTCACGGATCGTCCCGGCACGCTGTCGGCTGATTTCTTTCGCGAACTGGTTTCTACCGATCTGGACTGGCAGCCTGAAACGGATGCTGAAACGGCCTTTGATCTGGTTGATCGCGCAACTGGCCAGACCCGCTGGCATGCCACGCGCCTGGACCTGGTATTCGGTGCGAACGCCGAATTGCGCCAGATTTCAGAACTGTATGCCGGTGTCGACGGGGAACGGTACTTTGTCGATACGTTCGTGCGGGCCTGGCACAAGGTGATGATGCTGGACCGTTTCGACGCCAAGGCCGAACGCAAGGCCGCAGTCAGCGACTGCTGATCGCGTCGGGACCCACACAACCGCAGGACGCCGCCCGAGGGCGGCGTCCATGCATCCGGCCGTCAGGTTCACACGGACACAAAATGCGCCGCCTAAAGGGCAGGGCACAATTCGAATGACAAGTGAAGGTGTGGCGGAGAGACAGGGATTCGAACCCTGGGAACCCTTGCAGGCTCAACGGTTTTCGAGACCGCCCCGTTCGACCACTCCGGCACCTCTCCGCACCAAGGGTCAACGGTGCGGCGTGTAATCGGCCTTGCGCGGGTCTGCAAGCCCCAAGATGCGGCCTTTGTCCTTGTCTGTTGCCGATGGTCGGTTACCTATTTCACATCAGCCCACCCGAAGGACCACTTCATGTTTCCAGCACTTCGTCAGCCCGCGCTCATAGCGGCCCTTGTCATCGGCAGCGCGTCGGCGGTCACTGCGCAGGATATCGACCCGGTGTATGATGCGCTGCGCATGGATGACCTTGTCACCATCCTGCGTGCCGAAGGGCTGGATTACGGCGATGACATCGCCGCCGAATTGTTCAACGGACCGGTCAGCGGCGCTTGGGATGGCGCGGTGGACGCGGTATTCGACACCACGGTCATGGCAGACACCTTGCGCAGCGGTTTGGCCGCGGGACTGGACGGCACCGAGACCGATGCGATCGTGGAATTCTACGACAGCCCATTGGGTCAGCAGATCACCACCTTGGAACTGTCGGCACGCGAGGCGTTTCTGGACGAAACCATCGAAGAGGCGGCAACAGAGGCCGCGGCCCTCGCAGTGGTGGATGGCGGCCCCCGCATCGATCAGATGAACGCCTATCTGGCGGCCAATGATGTCATCGAACAAGAAGTCACATCGACCATGAACGCCAGCGTCGCGTTCTACATGGGGCTGATGGACGGTGGCGCGCTGCCGCCGTCACTGACCGAGGACGAAGTGCTGCGCGACGTCTACAGCCGTCAGGACGAAATCCGGCGCGATGTGACTTCACGGGTCTATGCGTTTCTCTACCTCGCCTACGATCCGCTAAGCGACGCGGATATCGACGCCTATATCACGTTCATGGAATCCCAGCCCGGACAGGCGCTGAGCAGGGCGATGTATGCGGCCTTTGATGCCTATTATATCGACGCGTCGCGGCAGTTGGCTTTGGCTGCCGCGGCACAGATGCGTGTATCCGACCTTTAGGTCAGCGTCCCCAGACCAGTAGCGCGTTGCCCAGTGCAGCCGGGCTTGCGGCGTATAGCCCGGTATCCGATTGCAACTGGATGATCCGGGCAGAGCGGTCGGCCATTGGAACCGAGGCCGCATCGAAGGCCCGTGTCAGCGCGGGCCCACCACCAGCGGCGATGTCACGGTTGATTTCGGGGAATTCGGATTTCACCGCCAGTTCGACCGCGCCACGCGTTTGATCGGGCACTGTCGGACGCGAAAGCGTTCCGGTAAATGGGTTCTGAAACGCCACGCCCGCCGGGGCGCAAGCCGTGAGAAAGATCAGGCAGATCGGTCCTGCGCGCATGGTATTTCCCTTCGCCGCGGGGTTGACTTGATCCCCGGTTGATCAGATAAGCCGCCATCCGCGCAAGTCTCTTGTGTCGGACCTACATGAATTCGCCCAAGGGCGCGCTGTTGACAGGTGGCTAGGCCGCAAATGCCCCACGGGGAACCTGACCGACGCGAAAGACAAAAGGAAGACCATATGTTCGCGGTTATGAAAACCGGTGGCAAACAGTATCGCGTCCAGTCGGGCGACGTTCTGCGTGTCGAAAAGCTGAACGCCGAAGCTGGCGACGAAATCCAGTTCAACGAAGTCCTGATGGTTGGCGACACCGTTGGTGCGCCGCTGGTCGAAGGTGCCGGCGTCAAGGCCACCGTGATTGACCAGATCAAGGGCCCCAAGACCATCAACTTCGTCAAGCGTCGTCGTAAGCACGGCTCGCAGCGCCGCAAGGGTCACCGTCAGCAGCTGACGCTGGTGCGTATCGGCGATATCCTGGAATCCGGTGCTGACAAGTCCGGGATCAAGGCTGCCGTGTCCGGCCGTGGCATCGCATTCGCGATCGCCGGTGTTGCTGCAGCAGCTGGTGCCGCCGCCGCCTATGCAGCTACCCGCAGCGACGACAAGGCAGAGACCGCGCCGAAAAAGGCCAAGCCGTCCGCCACTGAAAAAGCGGCCCCCAAGGCCAAGACCGCCAAAGAAGCATCTGTCACCGGTGGTGCGGACGACCTCAAGCAGCTGTCGGGCGTAGGCCCCGCGCTGGAAAAGAAACTGCATGCTGAAGGTATCACGACCTTTGCGCAGATCGCTGCATGGACTGATGAGGACGTCGAAAAATTCGGCGAAGCCCTGTCGTTCAAAGGCCGCATCGAGCGTGAAGGCTGGATCGAGCAAGCAAAAGAACTTTCGAAGTAAGGAGACCGACACATGGCACACAAAAAAGCAGGCGGCTCATCCCGTAACGGACGCGACTCAGCTGGTCGTCGTCTTGGCGTCAAGAAGTTCGGCGGCGAAGTCGTCATTCCTGGCAACATCATCATGCGTCAGCGCGGCACGAAAATGTGGCCGGGCGCAGGCGTCGGCATGGGCAAGGATCACACGATCTTTGCGACCGTCGAAGGCAACGTTCAGTTCCACAAGGGCCTGAAGGGCCGGACATTCATTTCCGTCCTGCCCGTGGCCGAGGCCGCCGAGTAAGCGCCAGACCCTTTTAAAATTTGGGGGACCGGCGCGCAGCCGGTCCCCCTTTTGCGTTTTCGGACCCCTGTTTCGGGGACCGCATCTTTGGGAGGAGATGTCATGACCTACGCACCCGTCACGCCGGTTCCGCCCGCCGTGCAACCGACCATTCCGTCGGACCGTTTCGTGTTGCGCCCACTGCAGACATCGGACGTCGGCCTGATCAGCATGTATGCCGCCGATCCCGTCCTGGCGCGTGGCACCCGGTCGATCCCGCACCCGTTGCCGGACGGGGTGATCGCGGCCATGATCGCGCGTGCGTCCCAGCCGGGCCGGGTCGAGGATGTATGGGCCATGGACGGATCGCGGGCAGGCCACGCCGAGGTGCTGGGTCTTGTCAGCCTTGTGCGGATGGATCGCGCGCAGTCAGAGGTGTTTTTCTGGGTCGCACCCGCATTCTGGAATGTCGGTTTCGCGACCGAAGCACTGCGGGCCTTGCTGACGGCCAATCCACACGGGGCCCGCCAGTATTTCGCAGAAAGCTTTCAGGACAACCCCGGTTCAGCCCGCGTGCTGACGAACTGCGGCTTTGATTATCTGGGCGATGCAGAGGCGTTCAGCCTCGCACGGAATGCGGTGGTGCCGACATGGACCTACATGATGAAAACCGGGCTCTAGCGCCCCGGATTGCCACGGCTCGGCTGACGCTGCGCCCATTGGTGCTGGCCGATGCGGCACCGGTTGTGGCGGCCCTGAACGATTGGTCCGTGACGCAATGGCTGACCAACGTGCCCTTTCCCTACAGTGCGGACGATGCGGCGGGGTGGATTGCAGCGTCACAACGCGACATCTGGGCGATTGACGCAGGCACGGGTCTGATCGGTGTGATCGACGTGTTGGGTGGTGATCTGGGATATTGGCTGGCACCGGGGGCGCAGGGTCATGGATATATGAAAGAGGCAGCGCGTGCCGTCGTCGCGGCCTATTTCACACAGAACGATCTGCTGGTGTCGGGTTATTATCCTGCCAACGCGCCGTCACGCACTGTTCTGCGTGGACTGGGTTTCCGCGACACCCATGTCGCCATGCATGATCAGATTGCAACGGGGCGTGCCGTTCCTTGTCAGCGGATGCAGTTGACCCGTCAGGACTGGTTGGACCGTGTTCAGTAACATTACAACCCGCGACCTGTGCGCGTCCGATCAGGACGATCTGCATGACATGGCCAGCCATTGGCCGACGGTCCGGCAGCTTGGCGGCTGGCCCTGGCCAGCGGATCTGTCATTCACCGCGTCGCGGGCGCGGCCCTTTGACGGAGAGGGTTTCGTCTGGGGAATCGTGCGGGCGGGCCGTGTCATCGGGACGGTCGGTGTGACGAACGGCAGCCTGGGCTACATGCTGCATAGGGATGTCTGGGGGCAGGGGATCGCTACGGCATTGGCGGGACGGGCCATCGCGCATGCATTCGACACCACCGATCATGACCGGATCGATGCGACCGTCTGGGCCGACAACGCTGGATCGCGTCGCGTGCTGGACAAACTGGGGTTCAATCATTGGCACACCTGTTTTGAATATGCCAAGGCGCGGCGCACCCCGATGCTGTCGCATCATCTGCGCCTGACCCGCGCACGATGGCGCGACTTGAGTGCAGGCGCACAATAGACTACGTGCAGCCCAAACCGCAAAAGGCACCCAGACATGAAATTCCTCGATCTCTCCAAGGTCTACATCCGTTCTGGCGGCGGTGGTGCGGGCTGCGTGTCGTTCCGGCGCGAGAAATTCATCGAATACGGCGGCCCTGACGGCGGTGACGGCGGCAACGGCGGATCGGTCATCGCCGAGGCGGTGGACGGTCTGAATACGCTGATCGATTTTCGCTATCAGCAGCATTGGTTCGCCAAATCCGGCCAGCACGGCATGGGCAGTCAGAAAACCGGCAAATCCGGCGAGGACGTGATCCTGCGGGTTCCCGTCGGCACGCAGATCCTGGACGAGGATCAGGAAACCATGATCGCCGACATGACCGAGGTCGGTCAGCGTGTCGTCCTGGCCAAGGGCGGCAACGGCGGCTGGGGCAACCTGCATTTCAAATCCGCCACCCATCAGGCACCGCGCCGTGCAAACCCCGGCCAGGAGGGCGTTGAACGGACACTCTGGCTGCGGCTGAAACTGATTGCAGATGCAGGATTGCTGGGGATGCCGAACGCGGGCAAATCCACCTTTCTCGCGGCGACGTCGAATGCGCGGCCGAAAATCGCGGATTATCCCTTTACCACGCTGGTGCCGAACCTAGGCGTCGTGGGTGTGGATGGTGTCGAATTCGTCGTCGCGGACATCCCCGGCCTGATCGAAGGCGCATCCGAAGGGCGCGGTCTGGGTGACCTGTTTCTGGGGCATGTGGAACGGTGCAACGTGCTGTTGCATCTGGTTGATGGCACCAGCGGCGATCCGATGGGCGACGCCAAGACGATCATTCACGAAATCCAGTCCTATGCGACGGAACTGGCGGACAAGCCGCGCGTGACGGTCTTGAACAAGATCGACGCGCTGGACGACGAGGAACGCGCCTTTCTCAAGGAAGAGATGGAAACGGAGCTTGGCACCGAGGTCCTGATGATGTCGGCCGTCAGCGGTGAAGGCGTGGTCGAGGTTCTGCGCGCCTTGCGCACCCAGATCGACGAGGGCCGTCTGCGCCACAAGATCGCCGAGGAGACCCCCCAAGAGGACGACACGTGGCAGCCCTGACCGACGCAAAGCGTCTGGTCGTCAAGATCGGATCGGCCCTGCTGGTGGACCGCGCGACAAACGGTCTGCGCAGGGATTGGCTTGCCTCGCTGGCGCAGGATGTTGCCAGGCTTCGCGCACGTGGAACCGATGTGATCCTCGTCTCATCGGGATCAATTGCGCTGGGGCGCGGCGTGCTGGGATTGCCGGCAGGCGACCTGCCGCTGGAACAGAGCCAGGCCGCCGCTGCCGTGGGTCAGATCCAGCTGGCACAGGCCTATCAGGATGTGCTTGCACCGCTGGGGATCACCACGGCGCAGGTGCTGGTGACACTGGACGACAGCAGCGACAGGCGTCGCTATCTCAACTCGCGCGCCACGCTGGCAACGCTTCTGTCGCTGGGGGTGGTGCCGATCGTGAACGAGAACGACACCATTGCCACCGATGAAATTCGCTATGGCGACAACGACCGTCTGGCCGCACAGGTCGCGGTGACCGTGGGGGCCGATCACCTGGTGCTGCTGTCGGATGTGGATGGGCTGTACACGGCCAACCCGAATACCGATGTAACTGCCCGGCATATTCCCATCGTCGCGGCGTTGAACAGCGACATCCTTGCGATGGCGGGTGACGCGGTTTCGGGACTGTCCAAAGGTGGCATGAAAACCAAGGTCATGGCCGCGCGGGTGGCGACCGAGGCAGGCTGCGCGCTGGCCATCACATTGGGTTCACCTCTCAACCCTTTGTTGCAGCTTGAAAATGGTGCGCGGTGCACATGGTTCACAGCCCAGATCACGCCGCAGGCCGCGCGCAAACGCTGGATCGCGGCGATGAAACCGCGTGGCACGCTGGTCCTGGACGCAGGCGCCATCGCAGCCCTGAACGGCGGCAAAAGCCTGCTGCCTGCCGGGGTCACGGCGGCCAGAGGTGATTTCGAACGGGGCGACCCTGTCGATCTGGACGGGCCAACCGGGGTGCATTTGGGGATCGGCCTGTCGGCCTATGCCGCCGGCGAGGCACGCATCATCGCAGGTCATCAAAGCGGTGAAATCGCAGATTTGCTGGGCTACAAGGGACGCCCCGCGCTGGTTCACCGCGACGACATGGTGCTGTCAGACAGAGGAACGACATGACCGAAAACGCCATAGACATGATGGACCGCATTGGCACCGCCGCCCGCGCCGCGGCGCGCAGGCTCGCCATGGCAACCGCACAGGCCAAGACCGAGGCGCTGACAGTTGCCGCCGATACGGTCTGGGCCCAGCGCGATGCGATCATCGCAGCCAATGCCAATGACATGGCGTTTGGCCGGGACAAGGGCCTGTCGGATGCCATGCTGGACCGCCTGATGCTGGATGAGGACCGGATCGCGGGCATCGTCGCTGGTCTGCGGGCCGTTGCGGCACAGGATGACCCGATCGGAGAGGTCATCGCGGACTGGGACCAGCCATCGGGCCTGAATATTCGCCGCGTGCGCACGCCCATCGGCGTGATCGGCGTGATCTACGAATCGCGGCCCAATGTGACCGCGGATGCGGGCGCGCTGTGTCTGAAGTCTGGCAATGCTGTCATCCTGCGCGGCGGGTCCGAGAGTTTTCATTCATCCGGCGCGATCCATGATTGTCTTGTGGCGGGCCTGCGGGCTGCGGGACTGCCCGAGGCTGCGATCCAGCTGGTGCCGACCCGCGACCGGGCTGCAGTGTCGGCCATGCTGGCAGCCGTTGACCATATCGACGTGATCGTGCCGCGTGGTGGCAAGGGTCTGGTCGGGCTGGTGCAACGTGAGGCGCGTGTGCCTGTCTTTGCGCATCTCGAAGGGATCTGTCACGTCTATGTCGATGCTGCAGCCGACCCGGCCAAGGCCACGGCTGTGGTGCTGAATGCCAAGACCCGCCGGACCGGGATCTGTGGCTCTGCCGAATGTGTGCTGATCGACCGGGCCTATTGGGATGCACAAGGCCCCGACCTGATCCGGGCATTGATAGAGGCTGGTGTCGAGGTCCATGCCGAAGGCGACGCAGCGATCACCGGCACGGTCAAGGCCGTGGCCGAAGATTTCGGGCGCGAGTTTCTGGACATGATCATCGCGGCCAAGGTTGTGGATGGTGTCGAAGACGCCATGGACCATATCCGCACCTACGGGTCGGGTCATACCGACGCGATCCTGACCGAGGACGACGCGACGGCAGAGGCGTTTTTTCGGGGCCTCGACAGTGCGATCCTGATGCGCAATGCCTCGACCCAATTCGCCGATGGTGGCGAATTCGGCATGGGGGCCGAAATCGGGATTGCCACCGGCAAACTGCATGCGCGCGGCCCGGTGGGGGCTGTGCAACTGACCAGTTTCAAATATCTGGTGACAGGTGACGGGACGGTCCGGGGCTGATTGCCGCATCCGGTTCGCGAAATTGCATGGATATCGTGGTGTCCGACTGCATGACTGTCAGCGTCAGACCCGCCTCGAGAACAGCACGCGGCAGCAACGCAAACTGGACCTGTGCTGCGGAATGAACATGTTCCGTCGCCAGATCTTCGAGCGGCAACCACAGGGCAGTATCGGCGGCGATGCGGTCTGCGTTTGCAATCACGTGAAGTGTATCGTCCAGCATCACGGTGATCTTGCCACCCCCGGGCATCGCGGATTCCATGCATTGTGCGGACAACAGGGCAATCCGCGCCAAGGGCCGCGACATTTGCCCCGTGATGGTCCAGTCGTATTGCATACGTCCTGCAGCGGCCATGTCCCGCAGGATCGACGACACCTCTGTCCCGGCGACGGTCTGGTCTGCATGCGCAGCACCATAGGCAATGCGAAAGAATCGGATGCGCGCGCTGGCCTGTCCGACCGACCCGCTGATCAGGTCCATTTCATCTGCCCCGCCGCCGCCCATCGAAAGCAGTTCGACCCCATTGCCGATCGCGCCGATCGGACTGATAAGGTCGTGGCAAATACGCGATCCCACCAGTGTTGCCAGATCACGCGACACGGGATCGTCCCCCAAGCCCAGGATGATGGACCATGCCGCACGACCTGAACGACATGCTGGAACCGGGGATGCTGGTCCAGAACCCGGACGCGCCGCATTGGGGCACAGGCCAGGTGCAGTCCAACATCAACGGCAAGGTCACGGTCAATTTCCGCGAAGAGGGCAAGGTCGTGATCGACGCAAAGCAGGTCATGCTGATCCCGGTCTATGAATAGCTGCAATCATTGGTAGCAGGGTGCTGAAATCGATCAACCCTGCCACGCACAGCTTGCAAGCAAATGGTTTCCAACTGGTTAAGCGGTGCCTATATGTCCGGCGTGCGGAATGGCTTTGAACAGAGGGGGATTTGATGCTGGCAATCGCGCCATCCTTTGCATTGCGTTATGCGCGTGGCGCTGATGATCTCGCTGCCGTGCAACGGTTGAGATACGAGGTCTTTGCCGCCGAACTGGGTGCGGCCGGTCCGGGGGTCTGCCATGTTGCCCAGCGCGAAGCGGATGCGTTCGATCCCCATGCCAGCCATCTCATGCTCGAGGATCTCGCAGGCGATCGCCCTCATCTCGCTGGTGTCTACCGGATCATGGACCGCGCGCAGGCTGCGGCAGCGGGTGGCTTTTCCTCTGCTGCGGAATTCGACCTTGGACCGCTGATCGACAGCGGTCGTCCATTGCTGGAATTGGGGCGGTCCTGCCTGCGTCCCGCATATCGCGGTGGACGCGCGATGCACGTGCTTTGGGCCGGCCTTGCTGCCCATATCCGGACAACGGGTGCCGAGGTATTGTTCGGTGCCGCATCATTTGCGGGGACTGATCCCGATGCCCTGTCCACGCCTTTGCAGATGTTGATGGCCGATCACCTTGCACCATCCGACCTGCGCACCCGAGCATGGGGGCCGGGTGCCGTCAGGGTGACACCTGCAGGACAGGGCGACCGCAAGGCCGCGCTGCGTGCCACGCCGCCACTGATCAAGGCCTATCTGCGTATTGGCGGGGTCGTGGGGCAGGATGCCTATGTCGATCGTCATTTCGGTACGACCGATGTTTGCATGATCCTTGATGTCACGACCCTGCCGCCTCAGGTGGCGGCGCAATACGGACGGCACGGTGACCTGGACCGCTGAACCTGCACCGGAGCCCGTGCGCTTAGACCTGCGCGACTGGTTGCGGGTGCTCCGGCGCGGAGTGCCGATGGCAGCTCTGGTGTTCGGCGGGTTGGCATTGCTGTTGCTGATCCGCGTGATCGAGCGTCCTCTTCATGGACATGAACGCCCCTGGACGCCGCATTTGACCCGTGTCGTCTGCGTCGGCGCGTTGGCATTGATGGGGTTAAGGCGGGTGCAGGTGGGCACGCCCATGCGCAGCGCTGGCGCATTGGTCGCCAATCACGCAAGCTGGCTTGATATCTTTGCGTTGAATGCCGGCAGTTGCGTGGCCTTTGTCGCCAAATCCGAGGTCGCAGGCTGGCCGGGTATCGGCTGGCTGGCCCGCGCGACGGGGACCCTGTTCATAGCGCGGGACCGCAGGCGGGCGCGCGATCACGTCGATGCCATTGCTGACAGGCTGTCGCAAGGTCAGACGCTGGTGTTTTTCCCCGAAGGCACGTCCAGCGACGGACTGCGCGTCTTGCCTTTCAAGCCCACCCTGTTTGCCCCGTTCATCGGGTCAGCGACGGTATTGCAGCCGGTCACGTTGGATTACCGCGGCCCGGCGGGGGGCGACCCACGGTCCTACGGCTGGTGGGGCGACATGGATTTCGCCCCGCATCTGCTGGCCACGCTGGCACTGCGCCGTCAGGGGCAGGTGACAGTGACCTACCATGCCCCCGTCATGGCGGACGCCGGGACCGATCGCAAAGTCATCGCGCGTCAGATGGAACACACCGTGCGGTCCGCCTTGACCGCGCAACCGGTCAGCGGAACGCTGCCTGAAGGGTTCTGAGCGCCGCCGCCGCGTCATCCTGGGACCAGATTTCGTCGCCGATGCCAAAGAAATCGGTATGCGGTGCGATCTGCGCAATCAACGCAGCGTCCAAAGCACCTTCGGCAACGACCGGCACCTCGATCATCTGGCTCCACCAGTCGAACAGTTCCAATTCGGCACGCGCGCCGTCATCCAGCGCAGTCTGCCCCACAGGGCCAAAGCTGACGTAATCGGCGTTCAGCTCTCCGGCTGTCATGCCGTCGTGACGCGACTGCGCGCAATAGGCACCGACGATGGCGTCCTCGCCCAGCGTCTTGCGTGCGGCAGCAACTCCCCGCGACCCATCCAGCAGGTGGACCCCGTCCAGACCGTGCCGCGCAACCAGCCCGGTGTGGCGTTCGATCACCAGCGCCACATCACGGGTTTCGGTGACCGCACGCAGCGCATCGGCGGCGCGACCCAGACGGTCCTCGTCGCGGGTGGCCAGCGCCATGCGCAGGCAGGCGACCGGCACGGCATCCAGACAGGCCGCCAGCCGGTCGGGATAGGTCATCAGATCGAGTTCGGTCGGCGTGATCAGGTAAATCTGCGGAAAGTCTTCGGCGTCGGTCATGGCGTGTGTCCCTTGCGGATGTCGCGCACACTTAGGGTGATTGGCCCCTGTCTGTCCATGCCGGACCGCCATTTCGGTGATGGTGATGCGCCGAAACGCAGCGCGCCAGGCATCCCGTTGCTGTCTGATCCGTCGCCTCGGGCCTTGCACGGTGCTTGTTTGCGGCTTGCGTCTCCCTTACAGGGGCGCGACCCAACCGGAAAATCGCAATGACCGATCCACAACCCGCATTCGTTTTGATCCGTCCTCAGATGGGCGAAAACATCGGTGCCGCTGCGCGCGCGATGTGGAATTTCGGGTTGGACCGGATGCGGCTGACCGCACCCCGCGACGGCTGGCCGAATCCGGCGGCAAATGCCATGGCATCCGGGGCAGGGTGCCTGCTGGACGGGGCCCGGTTGTTCGACACCACCGCTGAAGCGCTGGAGGATTGCCACTACACCTATGCGACCACGGCCCGCCCGCGCGAGTTGACCAAGCCTGTGATGACCCCTGAACAGGCAATGCAGGATGCCGCCGCGCGACTGGGACGGGGTGAAAGGGTCGCGGTCATGTTCGGACCGGAACGTGCAGGGCTGGAAAATGCCGATATCGCGCAGGCGAATGCGATCATTTCAGTGCCGGTGAACCCGCAGTTTCCGTCGTTGAACCTGGCGCAATGTGTGCTGCTGACGGCCTACGAATGGCAACGTGTCAGGGACGACAGCCTGCGCGACGCCTTTGCGCAGCCCGATCTGGCAACCGGTCAGGAAATCGAGGCGCTGTCGCGCCACTACGAGGACCAGCTGGACACGTCGGGATTTTTCTACCCCGACCACAAGGCCGAGAGCATGAAACTGAACCTGCGCAACATGTGGAGCAGGATGTCCCTGACATCGCATGACGTGCGGATGCTGCACGGTATGCTGCGCCAGCTTGTGCGCGGTCGGAGTGAATAACATCAGACGCTACGTCATTACGGGCGGACTTGCCGGGGTCTGATCTGCGCCTAACTTCAGGGCATGAAACCCGCCGATCTTGCCATTGCTCCACTCGTTGCCGTTCAGGCCTTGGCCGTCAAGGCGCTGGCGTCCCGCATGCCAGAGGCCGAAGGTCCGCGTCACGGCGAAATCGGGACAGGACCGGCCCTGCGCATTCTGATTGCGGGCGACAGTTCCGCAGCCGGTGTCGGTGTGCGCACGCAGGCCGAGGCCCTGGCCGGACAGCTGACCGCTGCCTTGTCGCGCCACCACCGTGTCGACTGGTTCCTGCATGCCAAATCCGGTGCGACGACAGCCTCGACGCTGCGACGCATGCGGTTGGTGCCGAAACGGGCGTTTGACGTGGCACTGGTGGCGCTTGGGGTCAATGACGCCAAGAACGGTGTCCGCGCAGGCGCGTTCGAGACGCGCTATCACCGTATTCTGGACCAGCTGCGTGATGATTTCGGCGTAGGACGCGTCTATCTCAGCGGCATGCCGCCCGGTGATTTGGTCCCCATGATGCCCAACCCGTTGCGTGACCTGCTGATCGGCAGGCTCGAACACTTTGACCAGATGTTGCAACGCATCGCCGCAGCGAGGGGTGGTACAGCCGTCCATCTGCCGTTCGACGTGACGCGAGACCCATATCTCATGGCACCCGACCGGTTTCATCCCGGCCCGCGCATGTATGCGGAATGGGCGTCACTGGCCGCGACCGCCATTCACCGTGATGCCGTTCATTTGCCACGCCACTGACGACCCGCGACAGTCGTGCACCTTGCCCCCGGCGGTCCCCCTACATAGGGTGCGCGCAGCACGAACCGGAGGCCGACATGGCGCAAAAAACCCGCAGTATTTTCGAAGAGGTGGGCACCACCCAAAAGCAGGTCGCAACACCCGGCGGCATCGATGCCCGCGGACAGGGTGCTCGCGGCGCAATTCGCATCTGGCTGATGATGCTGTTTGCGCTGCTGGTTGTGATGATCGCCGTGGGTGGCCTGACCCGCCTGACGGATTCGGGGCTGTCGATTACCGAATGGGCCCCGATATCGGGTGCCGTGCCGCCCTTGAATGACGCCGACTGGCAGGCAGAGTTCGAGGCCTACAAGCAAATCCCAGAATATCAGTTGCAAAACGCCGGCATGTCGCTGGCGGAATTCAAGGTGATCTACTGGTGGGAATGGGGCCACCGTCAGCTGGGGCGGGTGATCGGTCTGGTCTGGGCCGTGGGGTTCTTCGGGTTCTTGGCTGCGCGCAAGATCCCGCAGGGCTGGACGGGACGGCTGTTTTTCATCGGCGCATTGGGCGGTCTGCAAGGGGCGATTGGCTGGTGGATGGTGTCCAGCGGCCTGACGGGCGAACAGTTGGACGTGAAATCTTACCGCCTTGCGACGCACCTGGGGCTGGCCTTTGTCATCTTTGGGTTCATCACGTGGTACATCATGAAAATCGCGCGTCGCAGTGCGGATCTGCTGACGGCGCGGCGGGCCAGTGATGCGACATTGGTGCGGCTCACGACCGTTCTGATCGGTCTGACGTTCCTGCAAATCATCTTGGGTGCGCTGGTCGCAGGCATCGACGCGGGTCGCGCCTATCCGGATTGGCCCCTGATGGCCGGTGGGTTCCTGCCGCCCCAGATGTGGGAATTGACGCCCGGCTGGCGCAATCTGTTCGAAAACAACGGCACGGTGCAGTTCATCCACCGGATGAGCGGTTACTTCTTGTTCGTCTTTGCCTTGTTCGCCTGGTGGCGTAGTCGCCGCAGCGCGAATACACGCACGCGGCAGGCCTTTGCCCTGATGATGGGGATGATGGTGGTGCAGATGGTCATCGGGATCTGGACCGTCATGATGATGGCGCCCGCGCATATCGCGATCCTGCACCAGTTCGGCGCGGTGGTTCTGTGGGTGCTGGTGCTGCGCACGCGGTTCGTGTCGCGTTATCCCTTTGCCCAATCCGTCCGAGAGGCCCGCGCATGACCACTGCCTACGATGACCTGATGGCGTTCCAGCGCGAAACAGAGGCGCTGTCACAGGTGGCTGGCCGTTTGGGCTGGGACCAGGAAACCATGATGCCTGACGGGGCGGTCGATCAGCGGGCCGAAGAGCATGGTGCGATGGCATCTGTCCTGCATGCGCGCCGGATTGATCCGCGGATCGGTGCATGGCTGGAGGCCGCACAGGCCCCGGATGCGACGGGTGCCGCGAACCTGCGCCTGATCAGACGCAGCTATGACAGGACCGCCAAGGTCCCCGGCCAGCTGGCAGCCGCGCTGGCACGCGAAACATCGCGCGCGCACCGCATCTGGGCACAGGCCCGTGCCGACGAGGACGTCGCCGCGTTTCTGCCTGCGCTGTCGCGGGTGCTGGATTTGCGCCGCGAAGAGGCCGCCTGCATTGCCGGCAACGCCGATCCCTATGATGCGCTGCTGGACGACTATGAGCCGGGGGCGACGGGTGCGCAGTTGTCCGCGATGTTTGGCGCGCTGCGCCCACGGCTGGCCGCACTGCGCGCCGCTATTCTGGACCGACCCGCAGCGCCGAAACTATCGGGTGATTTCCCGGAGGCAGGCCAACTGGCGCTGAGCAGGGAACTTGCGCTGGCCTTTGGCTATGACATGACCCTTGGCCGGATCGACAAGGCCGTGCATCCGTTTTCCAGCGGGTCCGGACTGGACGTGCGGATCACGACGCGCACGGCGGCAGATGATCCTTTCAACTGTTTCTATTCCACCGTCCACGAGGTCGGTCACGCCTGCTACGAGCAAGGGATCGACCGCACGCATCTGCTGACCCCGGTCGGCGGGGGCGTTTCCATGGGGGTGCATGAAAGCCAGAGCCGGATCTATGAAAACCAGCTTGGTCGGTCAGAGGCATTCACCGGATGGCTGTATGGTCGGATGCGTGACACCTTTGGCGATATTGGTATCACGAACCCAGCTGATTTCTACGCCTGCGTGAACAGTGTCGGGTCCGGCTTTATCCGGACCGAGGCGGACGAGGTGCAATACAATTTGCACGTCCTGCTGCGGTTTGATCTGGAGCGCGCGCTGGTCAGTGGCGATCTGGCCGTGACTGATCTGGAGGCCGCGTGGAACGATCGTTTCATGGCCGATTTCGGATTTGCCGTGGACAAACCGTCAAACGGCGTTCTGCAGGATGTGCATTGGTCCGAAGGGCTGTTCGGCTATTTCCCGACCTACACCTTGGGCAATGTCTATGCCGGATGCCTGTATCAGGCGTTGCGCGCAGCCGTGCCGACGCTGGATGATGATCTGGCGCGCGGTGACACGTCAGGGGCCACAGGCTGGCTGCGGTCCAATGTGCAGCAATTCGGCGGTCTGTTCGCGCCCGTCGATCTGATCACCCGCGCTGCGGGGCAGGCACCGTCCGAGGCACCCCTGCTGGCATATCTGGAGCAGAAATTCGGCGGCATCTACGGATTGTAGCGGCGAGGGGGCGCTGCCCCCACTGCGGATTTCATCCGCAGCCCCCCGGGATATTTGCAAAACAGCGATGCCAATCAGGACCAGTCGGGGTCACGTTTTTCCAAGAACGCCGCGATGCCTTCTGCCGTGTCGTCATCGGCCATGTTCTGCACCATGACATCACCCGTATAGGCATAGGCCTGCGCAGTGGGCATCTGGGCCTGCGCATAGAAGGCCTGTTTGCCGATGCGTACTGCAGAGCCGAGTTTCTGGGCGATACTGGCAGCGAATGACCGTGTGTCGCGGGTCAGGTTGTCCAGTTTGGCCGTACGGTTGATCAGGCCCAGATGCTGGGCCTCATCGGCAGAGAGGAAGCGTCCGGTTGTCAGCATCTCGAAGGCGGGTTTGGCCGCGATATTGCGGGTCAGTGCCACCATCGGCGTCGAGCAGAACAACCCGATGTTCACACCATTCACCCCAAAGCGCGCATCCACGCTGGCTGTCGCAAGATCGCAGGTCGCGACCAGCTGGCATCCGGCAGCGGCGGCCAGGCCGTGGATTTGCGCGATGACGGGCTGGGGCAGGGACTGGATACGGGTCATCATGGCCGTGCAGCGGTCGAACAGGGCGCGCAATTGCGCGGGACCGTCCGCGTTGGCGCGCATGGCCTGCATTTCCGACAGGTCGTGACCCGCACAAAACGCACGGCCCGCGCCCTGGATGATCACAACCCGGATCGCGTCATCTGCTGCGATCCGGTCCAGTTCCGCGTGCAGTGCCGTCAGCATCGCGACCGAGAGCGCGTTCAGCTTGTCCGGATCGTTCAGGGTCAGGGTTGCAATCTGGTCTTGATCCGTGCGCAGCAGGATTGTCATGGGGATGTGTCCGTGGTTGCCTGTCCCCAGACTAGGTGAGGGGACGCGCGAATGGAACTGAAGATGACGCCGGATGATCTGTGCGCGTTTCTGGACCGGGAATTTCCGCAGGTGAGCGCAGACTTTGCGATTGATGCGCTGACAGAGGATCAGTTGACCGTGCGGCTGCGCGTGGGTGACCGCCATTTGCGGCCCGGTGGCACGGTATCTGGGCCGTCGATGTTTGCGCTGGCAGACGTGGGGGTCTATTTGGCCGTGTTGGCCCGTCTGGGGCCGGTGGCATTGGCGGTGACGACGAATTGTTCCATCGATTTCATGCGCAAGCCGGCTGCGGGTGTCGATCTGATCTGTCGGACCAAACTGCTGAAATTGGGGCGATCCCTGGCTGTTGGTGATGCGCTGATCTATTCCGACGGGCTGGATGCGCCTGTGGCGCGGGCGACGCTGACATACGCCATTCCGCCCGCACGCTAGGCCAGCTCAGGGCTGGTAGAACGGCTTGGCCGCCTCGCGCCGCGCCGCTGTCGCGGTCAAGCCGATATCGTGCAGCTGCACCGGGTCAAGTTTGCGCAGATGTTTGCGGGTGCGGTGTCGAAGATCCCAGATCGTCAGCATCACGGCCAGCGACACGCAAACCTGTGCGGCCTTTGGCAAAACGGTCTGACCGTTCAACAGGGCAAGCTGGGCAGGGTTTATCGCATGTGACATGACGTGACCTTTTCTAATTGTATTGACACAATATGCTAATCTGCATAGGTATGGGATACAAATTGAATACAATCTGTACCAGAGAAACATTGTGACCGATACAACTTGGGTTCCCGATCTTGACGCGCTGCCGGACCGGCGCCCGAAATACGACCGTCTGGCCGCAGCGATCCGTACGGGTATTGCGGGCGGTGATCTGGTGCCGGGGCAAAAGCTGCCCCCGGTGCGGGATCTGGCGTGGAAGGTCGGGGTGACACCCGGCACAGCCGCGCGTGCATATCGATTGCTGACGGATGCCGGGGTGCTGACGGCAGGCGTGGGGCGCGGCACCTATGTGGCCGAAACCAAATCCCCGCCAAGCCCGGTGCTGTTGGCCGAGCATGTCTTTGATGCAAGTGGCGACGTGAACCTGTTCAGCCCGAAAATGCCGGATCTGGGACAGGGACACCTGATTGCGACGCTGGCCGCGCAGGTGGTCGCACAGATGCCCGCGGACCGTTTGATGCGCTACCCCAGCCGTGTCACCGATCTGGCGGCGCGTCAGGCCTGCCTCGCGGGGCTGCACGCTGATGTGGGGCCTGCCGATGTAGAGGATATCGTCGCGACCAACGGCGGTCAGAACGCGATTGTCCTGATCCTGCAGACCATCCTGCGCGGTCCGGCACCCGTGATGCTGGGCGATGCGATCAGCTACAACGGGTTTCGCAGTGCCGCCGAAATGTGCCGTGCAGAGCTGATGGCCGTGCCTTGGGATGACGAAGGTCCCGATCCGCAGGTGTTTGAAAATCTGGTGCGGCAGCATGGCGCACAGGTCTATTGCACGGCGTCCGAGGTGAACAACCCGACAGGACAAGCCACATCATTTGCGCGCAGACAGCAGATTGCAGCGATTGCCAAGGTGCACGGTGTTCATGTGATCGACGACGATTGTTACGCAAGGATCGACCGCGTGGGCCCCAGCTATCGCGCATTGCTGCCTGATCTGGGCTGGCATGTGGCCAGTCCGTCCAAGACGATTTCGCCTGCCTTGCGGATCGGGTTCGCGGTGGCACCCAAGGCGCATGCGGCAGCGCTCGTCCGGTCTGCCATCGGGCAGTCGTTCGGTGTCTCTCCCTTGCTGACGGATCTTTATGCGGCTCTTATGCGGTCGCCCGAGATTGACGGAATCGTGCAGGCGGTCCGGGCGCGGATCGACCGGGATGTGGGTGTGGTCGTGACAACCTTTGCCGATTGCGCGCCGGGTTATGCACCGGGCATTCCGTTTGTCTGGCTCGTGTTGCCGCGGACATGGCGGGCCAATGATTTCGTAGCAGCGGCCAAGGCGCGCGGCATTCATCTGAAATCGTCGGAATCGTTCCTGCATCGTGACAGCCGGATGGTGCATGCGGTGCGGATCGCGGTAAATGGACTGCTGGCACCCGACCGATTTGATGCGGCAATTGCGGACCTGCGGGATCTGATGGACACGCCGGCGGCACGGATCTCGGTCTGATGGAGGGTAAGCCTGCGGATTTTGTGGGGTAAATAGATACCTTAATTTTAAGGTGTTGATTTTGCTATGTTTTGCCGGGTATCTGGCGCTTGACGTGGCTTGCAGCTGCCGTATAAGCCGCACATCCGAATGACGGGCCCCGCGTGGCCCCTTAGACCTCTGGTGAGATTAATGAAAACTTATACCGCGACCCCGGCGGATATCGACAAGAAATGGATCCTGATCGACGCCGAAGGCCTCGTTCTGGGCCGTCTTGCATCCATCGTGGCCATGCGCCTGCGTGGCAAGCACAAGCCGTCCTTCACACCGCACATGGATATGGGCGACAATGTTATCATCATCAACGCCGACAAGGTGCAGATGACCGGCAAAAAGCGTGAAGAGAAATTCTACTGGCACACCGGCCACCCCGGCGGGATCAAGTCCAAGACCAAGGCTGACATCCTCGAGGGTGATCACCCCGAGCGCGTGCTGTTCCAGGCCGTCAAGCGCATGCTGCCCGGCAACAAGCTGCGCAACAAGCAGCTGACCAACATGCGTATCTTTGCTGGTGCAGAGCACGGCATGGAAGCCCAAAAGCCCGAAGTTCTGGACGTCGCGTCCATGAACAAAAAGAACACGAGGACCGCATAATGGCCGATCAGATCAATTCTCTGGAAGAGCTGGGCGGCGCAGTCACCGCTGACATCGGCGGCGTGCAGGGCACTGAGGCGGAAACCGTCGTCGCACCGCGTGAATCGGTCAAGGACGAGTTCGGCCGCAGCTATGCCACGGGCAAGCGCAAGGACGCCGTTGCACGCGTCTGGATCAAGCCGGGTTCCGGCAAGGTCACCGTCAACGGCAAAGAGATGAACGCCTATTTTGCACGCCCCGTGCTGCAGATGATCCTGGCACAGCCGTTTTCTGTCGCCGGCGTTGCTGGTCAGTTCGACGTTGTCGCCACCGTCAAGGGTGGCGGCCTGTCCGGTCAGGCCGGTGCGGTCAAGCATGGCGTGTCCAAGGCGCTGCAACTGTTCGACCCGTCGCTGCGTCCGGCACTGAAGGCCGCAGGGTTCCTGACCCGCGACAGCCGCGTCGTCGAGCGCAAGAAGTACGGCAAAGCCAAGGCCCGCAAGAGCTTCCAGTTCTCCAAGCGTTAAGCCTTGCTGCAAAATTGTGCAAAGGGCGGTCCGATCGGGCCGCCCTTTTGTTTTGTCCATTGATCTTTCGCGTGAACGCTTTGAACATGAAAACATGAGCGTGGGAACTTCACTTACACAGGATCAGTCACGGGCGATTCGCCTGCTTGGCGTGCCATTCGTCTATGCGGTGCTGCTGCTGGCGGTACCGCTGGGTGCGATCGTGTTGTTCAGTTTCTGGGCGCAGGATTTCATGGCCGTCGATACGACATTTACCCTCGACAACTACCGCGAAATTGCGGACAGCCCGATCTACGCGATGCTGTTGCAGCGGTCATTGATGGTGTCGGGAATCGTGACGGCCGTGACCGTCGTGCTCGCCTATCCGGTCGCCTATTTCATCAGTTTTCACGTGACCCCGTCGAAAAAGTCGCTGTGGCTGTTCCTGATCACCATTCCGTTCTGGACCAGCTATCTGATCCGGGTGTTCCTGTGGAAGGTGATCCTGGGCTACAACGGGGTCATCAACTCTGGCCTGATACAGGTCGGCCTGATCGAAGAGCCGCTGACGTTCATCCTCTACAACGTCAACGCAGTCATCATCACATTGGCCCACGCCTTTGCGCCATTCGCGATTTTGCCGATCTTTGTCGTGCTGGAGAAAATCGACCGGTCCCTGCTGGAGGCGTCCCAGGATCTGGGCGAGAGCAGGTTGTCGACGTTTTTTCGCGTGACCTTGCCGCTGTCGATGCCCGGTGTCGTGGGTGCCGTGCTGATCGTATTCATTCCGACAGTGGGTGATTACGTGACGCCCGAACTGATGGGCGGTGCGGGTGGCAAACTGATCGCCAACATGATCCAGACCCAGTTTTTGCAATTGAACAACGCACCGCTGGGCGCTGCACTGGCCATCGTGGCGATGCTTTGTGTCACGGCCATCGCGCTGGTGTTCGTCTTTCTGAACCGCCGCTGGCTGAGGGGTCGCCGATGAGTTTGCGCGTCTATGCCATTGCCTATCTGATCTTTCTCTATGCGCCGATCGTGTTGTTGCCGCTGTTTGCGTTCAACGACGCGACCATCATCGCCTTTCCGCTGTCGGGGTTCACGACGGAATGGTTTTCCGCGCTGAAAACGAACGGGTCGTTGCACGGTGCGCTGACGAATTCGCTGATCATCGCGGGCTGTACGGCGGTCTTTTCCACGCTGTTGGGCATGTGCGCCGCGCGGGCGGCCGCCATGTCGCATTTTCCGGGCAAGGGGGGCATCACCGGGTTCGTCATGTTGCCACTGGTGCTGCCTGAAATCATTGTGGCGGTGTCCTTGCTGGTGATCCTGCGGCAGGTGCTGGGCCTTGATCTGGGGAACTGGACCATCATCATGGCTCATGTGCTGATCTGCACGCCGTTTTCCATCGCCATCCTGAACGGTGCATTCGGCAACCTCGACCCGTCGATGGAAGAAGCGGCGCTGGATCTGGGCGAATCCCGCTGGTCTGCGTTCCGGCTGGTGACGCTGCCGCTGGTCATGCCGGGCATCATTTCGTCCATGCTGATTTCCTTTACCATTTCGCTGGATGAATTCATCATCGCGTTTTTCCTGACCGGGTCTGACCCGACCTTGCCCGTCTATATCTGGGGATTGCTGCGGTTCCCGGCACAGCTGCCCGTCGTGATGGCGCTGGGGACAATCCTTGTTGCGCTGTCAATCATCCTGCTGACGATTGCAGAACTATTCCGCCGCCGTGGGATCAAACGGTCCGGCGCCAAAGACACCGGGGGTTTCCTGTGACCGACCTGATCAAGCTGCGTGGCGTAAACAAGTATTACGGCACCTATCACGCCTTGCGCGATATCGACCTGACGATCCGTGCGGGTGAATTCTTTTCCCTTCTTGGCCCGTCGGGCTGCGGCAAGACGACATTGCTGCGTGTCATCGCGGGGTTCGAGGGGGTGTCGGCCGGGACGGTCATGATATCAGATCGGGACATGGCCAATGTGCCGCCGAACCAGCGCCCGACGAACATGGTGTTTCAGTCCTATGCGATCTTTCCGCATCTGACTGTCGCGGAGAACGTGGCCTTTGGCCTGCGCAAGCGTTCGGACATCGCGAAATCTGCCCGCGCCGGTCTGGTCGAAGAAGCCTTGGAAATGGTGGCATTGGGCGGCTACGGCAAACGGGCGGCACACGCCCTGTCGGGCGGTCAGCGTCAGCGCGTGGCCCTTGCACGGGCCTTGATCCTGAAGCCCAAGGTTTTGCTGCTGGACGAACCGCTGTCGGCGCTGGACAAGAAAATGCGCGAACACATGCAGGTGGAATTGATCCGCCTGCAACGTCATGTCGGCATCACGTTCATCCTTGTGACCCACGACCAGGAAGAGGCACTGGTGATGTCTGACCGGATTGCGGTCATGTTCGCAGGCGAGATCGGCCAGATGGATGATCCCGAAACGCTGTATCGTCGCCCCAAGAGCCGCCGCGTCGCCGAATTCATCGGCAAGATGAATTTTCTGCCAGGGCAGGTGACCGCACTGTCGGCGGCGGGCGAGGCGTCCAGTGGCGCACCCCTTGCAGGCCATGCGCCCGGAACGGTGCCGCCGAACCGGACAAACCGCCTGCTGACGGACCTGATGGACAAGATTGCACCGGGGACAGAGGCAAATGCAGACACGGACACGGCCGAGGAGGCCGCTGCTTCACCGGAGGTGATGACGGTGGATATCGCCGGTCTGGGCGCGGCTCAGATCAGCGTGGATCAGGCGCCCGAGGGCGCAAAACTGGGCGAGGTCGCCGTGGGTATTCGTCCTGAAACGCTTGCCATTCTGTTCGAAGGCGAAATGCCGAAACGCCATGAATGCCCGGGTGTCGTGGACGAGGTCGTGTATTACGGCGATATGACCTATTACGATGTGCGGATCAAAGACGTGCCGCAACCCCTTACGATTGCGATGAAAAACCTGATCGGCAGGCCTGTGCTGGAGGTTGGCGCCGCCTGTCGTGTCGCCTGGGATGACCGGGCGCTGGTGCTGTTCTAGGCGTCCGGCGGCAGGATACCCAAACCGCGCAGATAGATCCCGATTCCGGTTTCCAGCAGATCGTCCGGTGGATAGGGGCTTTGCGTGCCGGGCGCGCCACGGGCGAACAATTCGACCACCCCATGCGACAAGGCCCAGATATGGGCCGCGAACATCTGCGGTGGCGGTCTGCGGTCGGCGGGCACATGCTGTGACAGCACGGCGGCGGCGGTTTCCATCACACCCAACGCGCGACTGGCGGTTTTGTACAGTTCGGTCGAGCGATTGATCGAAATGCCACTTTCGAACATGGCGACGTAGTGACCGGGGTGTTCGCGGGCAAAGGCAAGATAGGCCTGACCTGTGTTCAGGAACGCTGTCAGCGCCGATGGCTTTCCGTTGTCGTATGCGGTTTCCATCCGGTCGGCAAAGATCGCATAGCCTTGCAAGGCAGCCTCTGCGATCAGATCCTCGCGCCCTTCGAAATGGCGATAGACGGCAGCGGGCGTGACGCCTGCCTCGCGCGCGGCCTCTGACAGGGTGAATCCTGTGGGTCCCTTGACCTTGATCAGGTCCAGACAGGCTTCGACCAGCGCCTGCGCGAGGTTGCCGTGGTGATATCCGCGTTTAGCCATGACCACGGGCGTGCCACAGGTCGGGTCCGCCGACAATGGCTTGGTCGATCTCTCCCAGCGCGGCCACATCCTTTTGGTCGTAGTCGATCCCTGACAACACGGCGCGGATCGCGTTCAGGCGCGCGCGGCGTTTGTCGTCGGTCATGATGACAGTCCAAGGCGCTGCGGTGGTATGGGTCCTGTCCAGCGTTTCACCGATGGCCGTGGTGTAGTCGTCCCAGCGCGACAATCCCTTGACGTCGATGCCGGACAGTTTCCACTGTTTCAACGGGTCGCTTTCGCGGGCCAAAAAACGGTTCAATTGTTCGGCGCGACCCACCGTCAGCCAAAGTTTGAACAGCTGCACGCCGTCATCGACGATCATTTCCTCGAACGGATTGACCTGATCGAACCAATGGGCGCGTTGCGAGTCTGTGCAAAACCCGAACACCTTTTCCACCACACCGCGATTGTACCAGGACCGGTCAAAGAAAGTGACATCACCTGCGGCGGGCAGGTGCTTGATATAGCGCTGAAAATACCACTGCGACGCCTCATCCTCGTTCGGTTTGGACAAGGCCACAGTATGGGCGGAACGCGGGTTCAGGTTTTCGCGGAAACGACTGATTGTGCCGCCTTTGCCTGCCGCGTCGCGGCCCTCGAATACGACGGCGATGCGTGCGCCCGCGGCCTTGGCCCAGGTCTGCATCTTGACCAATTCGATCTGCAACAGATGCAGCTGGTCCTCGTAGTCGGATTTGTCCATCCGGTCGTCATGCGGATATCCAGCGGTCAGGATGGGCTTACCGTCGCTGTCGGCAATGGCCGCGCGCACAGCCTCTGGCGCCTCGTTTTCGTGGAATGCGCTGATTGCGCCGTCAAAGGGAAGTGTCATGGCCATATCCTTTTGGCCCACATTGCCCGGTGTCGGGTGTCAGCGCAATCCAGCGCGGCTGGCTGCCCGGTCGATCGCGGCAATCGCTGCGTCGGGATCGACGTGATGCGGCATATGCCCGACGCCGGGCAGGCGGGTCAGATTGGCGGATGGCACAATCTTGATGACTTCTTCGGCGTGGATGTCGATGGGGACTGTTGTGTCCTCGAGCCCGTGCAAAATCTCGATCGGCAGCGTCAGTTCAGGATAGCGCTGCGCCATTTCGACGACATGGGGACGCAGTGTATTGACCTGTCGCGCATTGGCGCGGAACGATTCTGCCCGTAACGTCAGGGGGGCCCCGATGAATACGCCATAGCCTTCGGGGGCGGGGTTCGGCGCGAATGTCGCGGTGATCGCGTCGTCGACGGTCCCATTCGGCACAAATGCCGCAATCAGCGGCACGACCACGGCACCACCAAGTGCTGACCCGTTGATCGTGTAGTACAGGCCCAGATCACCGGGCCATGGCATCGTGACGCCGGCAAAGCTGACCATCGCCGCGGCATTGACCGGGTCATCGCCATCCAGTCCCATCAGCGACCACTGATAGGCGACGATCCCGCCAAAGCTGTGGCCGACGACAACCGGATCATTGATGCCCAGTTGTCCTGCCGCCTGACGCAGCATCATGGCCTGTTGCAGCGGACTTTCGCCCGCGCTAGCCAGCGCCCCGTCAGGCAGGCCCGGAAAACGGTCGGTGTATCCCAGACCCGGACGGTCAAACGCCGTCACGCGGTAGTTTTGCGCCAGCTTGTCGAACAGGTCGAACTTGAAATCCCGCAGGTTGCCGCCAGCCCCGTGGATCAGGACCACATCGGGTCCGCTGCCTGCCTGCAGGTAATGCACCCGCGCGCCGCCATCGACCGTGACGAATTCGCCCAAGGGCGGGTAGTCGCGCTCTGCCGCGGCGGTGCGCATGGTCGATGTGCATCCCGTCACGATGCTGCCAAACCCGACCGCAAGGGCCGCCCACGTCAGTGCTTTAACGGCCAATTGCATTCAGGTCATATTCCGTCGTCTGGTAAATCTGGTTGATCCAGTTGCCATATAGAAGGTGCGCATGCGACCGCCACCTGTTTTGCGGCGCCCTCAACGGATCGTCATCGGGATAGTAGTTCACCGGCACGTTGATCGGGGTGCCCTGTGCCACGTCGCGGTCGTATTCCTGTTTCAGCGTGTCGGTGTCGTATTCAAAATGGTTGAACACATAGAGCGCGCGATGGGCCGGGTCCTCGACCAGCGCGGGACCGGCATGCGGACTGGTGATCAGTGTGCGCAATCCGTTTGCCGCGTCCACGTCGGCCTGCCGCATTTCGGTCCAGCGGCTGACCGGCATCACGCAATCGTCCGAGAACCCGCGCAGATAGGGCGAGGCCGGATCGGTGACGGTATGGCGGAAACAGCCGAACATCTTGGTGTCCAGCAGGTGTTTGGGCACGCCGTGAAAGTGGTTGATCATCGCCATGCCGCCCCAGCAGACGCCAAATGTCGAATGCACATGCGTCTGGGTCCAGTCGAACACCTGCTGCAATTCCGACCAATAGGTCACATCGGTAAAATCCAGATGCTCGATCGGGGCACCGGTGATGATAAGGCCGTCGAATTTCTCGCCGCTGGCCGCGACTTCCGAAAACGGGCGGTAAAACGTTTCCATATGGTCGGCGGCGGTGTTCTTTGTCTGATGCTCGGACATGCGGATCAGCGACAGTTCGATCTGCAAGGGGGTGGCCCCGATCAGCCGGGCGAACTGGTTTTCGGTCGCGATCTTTTTCGGCATCAAGTTCAGCAGGGCGATGCGCAGCGGGCGAATGTCCTGACGGTCTGCGGCGTCATCGGCCAGCACCATCACGCCTTCTGCATTCAGAACGCTGTAGGCGGGCAGATTGGATGGCAGTTTGATCGGCATGGTCTAATCCCCGGTGAAGGCGGCACAGATAGGCGCGTCAGCCGCGCGCCTCAAGGGCTGTGGCAATCATAGCGTCAAAGCTGGCTGCATCATGCACCTGCATCACATCCGACATGCCAACCGTCAGGCCCCAGTTATCGGCCATCGCGCGATAGCGTGGCTGGCGATGGTTCAGCGCCTTGGCAAAGGCCCAGCGGATGAACGTATCGGGATCAACCTTGTCCGGGGCCACATCAAATTCGGACAGATAGGCGTTCCATGTTTCCAGCAAGAAGACCGGGTCATAGGACATCGGTTTGGGTTCACGATCAAAGCGGCGCACCAGTTCGTCGATATGCTCGTCCGATCCTTCGATCCAGACCATCAGCGTGCGGGCCGAAAGGGCGGTCATGATCGGATCGCGGGGATTGTGCGCATCGACCCATTCACAGATCGACCCGCCCGTGTCGCAGACGAAATGGGGGTATTGGTACAGATCGTGTGACCGGTCGATGAAATGGCCCGTGTCCATCAGGGCCGCGACCTCGGCCCGCTGGAACTGATCCTGACGCCGGGTGTATTCGTCCCAGGGCAGGCCGCCACGGTCAGGATCACCGGGTTTGCCCAGATAGGACGACATCGGCTTGAGATCGTTGAACGAGATGTTCGACCCGATATAGATGCTGTCCGACCGCAAGAGGTCGCGCAGAAACGGCACCTTCATCGCCTCGCGCTTGGCATTGTCCGCGATCAGCTCGCCCATGTAGCGGGTGCCGATGCGGTAATCGATTGAGTAATGAAACCAGTCACCCGTCGCGCGCAGCATGGAAGACAGATAGGTTTTCCCAAGACCGGACATCCCGAAAAACAGGACACGTTTCTGGGGGGCGTTCAGCCAGTCGGATGCGGTTTTGTAAATCATGACATCGGCATATTTCACGCAAGCCGCGGATGCCAGACCTGATCGGGGCGTCAGTAGCCCCGCCAGATCCAGCCGCCGCCCAGCACACGGGTGCTGTCGGGGTCATAGAACACGCAAGCCTGACCGGGGCTGATGCCCTCTTCGGCGACCAGCAGTTCGATTTCCGCCTCTGTCTCTGAAATCGGGCGCAGGATCGCATCGGTCGGCGGCTTGGTGGACCGGCATTTCACCGCGATCTGGCGCGTGCCACCGGCCAGAAAACCGCCGTCACCCAGCCAGTTGATTTCACGCAGCGGCACCTTGCGGGTGGCCAGCAGATCCTTGGGGCCGACGATAACCTGCCGGGCCGCGACATCCAGTTTCACCACGTACAGCGGGTCAGCCAGACCACCGATGCCAAGACCACGGCGCTGCCCGATCGTATAATGGATCACCCCGTTGTGCTGGCCCAGCACGCGGCCGTCCGTGTCTACGATATCACCCGGTTCAGCCGCACCGGGGCGCAGTTTTTCGATCACGGCAGCATAGTTGCCGTTGGGCACGAAACAGATGTCTTGGCTGTCGGGTTTGTCCGCCACGCTCAACCCGTATTTCGCGGCCAATGCGCGGGTTTCTTCCTTGGATTTCAG
This sequence comes from Loktanella sp. DSM 29012, assembly GCF_900110705.1. Classification (GTDB taxonomy): domain Bacteria; phylum Pseudomonadota; class Alphaproteobacteria; order Rhodobacterales; family Rhodobacteraceae; genus Loktanella; species Loktanella gaetbuli. The sequence goes on from NZ_FOEJ01000003.1 coordinate 217,934, forward strand.
ATGCCCCAAGGGGAACCGCAGGTAGTCCAGCTGTTCGGGGGTGGTGGAAAACAGGAAATAGCTTTGATCCTTGGCCGCATCCGCCGCGCAATGCAATTCCGCACCCTGCGCACCCATCTTGCGCTGGATATAGTGCCCGGTCGCCATGCAATCGGCGTCCAGATCACGGGCTGTTTCCAGCAGGTCCTTGAATTTCACCCGTTCGTTGCACCGAATGCAGGGGACAGGGGTCGCACCGGCCAGATAGCTGTCGGCGAATTCATCCATCACCGCCTCGCGAAAGGTGTTTTCGTAATCCAGAACGTAATGGGGGAACCCCATTTCTTCGGCAACGCGGCGCGCATCGTGAATGTCACGGCCCGCGCAACAGGCCCCTTTTTTCGCCAAGGCCGCGCCATGATCATAGAGTTGCAGCGTGACGCCGACGACGTCGTAGCCTTCTTCGGCCAGTTGTGCTGCCACGACGGAACTGTCCACACCACCGGACATCGCGACGACAACGCGGGTCTGTGCGGGCGGCTTGGCAAAACCGAGGCTGTTGAGCGTCTGATCGAGAGGCATGTCGGACCACCTGTATGGACAAGGGTTGTCAATAGGGCCTTGGCCCTACACCCGCTTGCGCTGGCTTACCAGTCTTTAAATGTTTTCGCCCAGTCTCTGCGCGATCAACAAAAGGACAACGCGATGTATCTACGCAAAATCAATGGCCCGCGGTCCGTGACATTGCCTGACGGTTCCATTCTGCCCCGGGCCGACCTACCGCCTGCACGCACGCGCCGCTGGGTGGCCTCGCGCAAGGCCAAGGTCGTGTCCGCCGTGACCCACGGGCTGCTAACGCGCGCGGATGCGCTGACCATGTATGACCTGTCGGACGAGGAATTCACGGAATGGGAAAACGCCCTGACCGTCTATGGCAAGGATGCCCTGAAAACCACCGCCTTGCAAAAATATAGACAACCATGACGTGCGTGATGCACACTTTTAAGGATACGCTAATCGCTCGTTAACGATTCCGGGGCAAGTTGCTGGTGCACAGATGAACGGAGAACCGTATGCGAGTCCTACTGATCGAAGACGACCCCACCACGTCCAAGAGCATCGAACTGATGCTGAGCCATGCCAATCTGAACGTCTACGCGACCGATCTGGGCGAAGAGGGGATCGATCTGGCAAAACTCTATGACTATGACCTTGTGCTGCTGGACCTGAACCTGCCCGACATGACCGATTACGATGTGTTGCGCCAATTGCGCCTGGCGCGCATCGAAACCCCCATCCTGATACTGTCCGGCGATGATGACACTGACAGCAAACTTAAGGGATTCGGTTTTGGTGCTGACGATTACCTGACCAAACCCTTCCACCGCGAGGAACTGGTCGCGCGGATCCATGCGATCATTCGGCGGTCCAAGGGGCACGCCCAATCCATCATCAAGACCTGTTCTATTGCGGTCAATCTGGACGGCAAGACTGTCGATGTTGATGGCAAGACGGTCCATCTGACCGGCAAGGAATATCAGATGATGGAATTGCTATCGCTGCGCAAAGGCACGACCCTGACCAAGGAGATGTTTCTCAATCATCTGTATGGCGGCATGGACGAGCCGGAACTCAAGATCATCGATGTGTTCATCTGCAAGCTGCGCAAGAAGCTGAGCGAGGCGACCGGTGGCGACAATTTCATCGAAACCGTCTGGGGGCGCGGATATGTCCTGCGCGATCCAGAGGTGCGCCAGGATCACGCGGCGGTCGCGGTCGGTGCCTGATGGCGGGTGCTGTGCCGACGCCTGCTGACCGCATACGGGAAGGCCCGGAAATGCCCTGAACCGGCGCGTCAAATCTGGACGTCATGCATCGCGCCCCCTAGGTTCACGGGCAGGTCCGCGATGACGGGCAACCAGTTTGACAGGGGGTCCGATGGGACAGCGCGATACGGCTGGAATGGCCAACTCGATCACGGCGGTTCCGGTCGGCGACCTGACGGCGGATGATGCGGCGCGCGAACTGGCGGAACTGGCCCAGACACTTGCGCAAGCCAATCTGGCCTATCACCGTGACGATGCACCTGCGATCGACGATGCCGCCTATGACGCGCTCAAACGTCGCAATGCTGAAATCGAGGCTGTATTTCCCGACCTCAAACGCGCTGACAGCCCCAGCGAGGCTGTTGGTGCCACCGTCGCCGATGGATTCGGCAAGGTCACGCATGCGGTCCGGATGATGTCGCTGGGCAATGCCTTTGCGACCGAGGATGTGACCGATTTCGACGCAGGCATCCGGCGCTATCTGAACCTGAATGTGGATGCAGCGCTACGCTATACCGCCGAACCCAAGATCGACGGTCTGTCACTGTCCGTGCGCTACGAGGATGGTCATCTGGTGCAGGCCGCCACGCGCGGTGACGGTGCGGTCGGCGAAAACGTGACCGAAAATGCAAGGACGATTTCGTCGATACCTCACCGGTTGACCGGTGCGCCTGCCGTGCTCGAGGTGCGTGGCGAAGTCTATATGACCCACGCGGATTTTGCAGCACTCAACGACCGGCAGACAGCCGCCGGGGCGAAACCATTCGCCAATCCACGCAACGCAGCGGCAGGATCGCTGCGCCAGCTGGATCCAGATATCACACGATCACGCCCGTTGCATTTTTTCGCCTACGCCTGGGGCGAGGTGTCGGCCCCGCTGGCGCAGACACAATCGGGCGCGATTGCGCGACTGACTGAGCTGGGCTTTGCGACCAATCCGCTGACACTGACATGTGAAAATCCCGATGAACTGGTGGCACATTACGACCGCATCGCCGCCGACCGGGCCGCCTTGGGCTATGATATCGACGGCGTCGTCTACAAGGTTGACGATCTCGACTATCAGCGCCGTCTGGGGTTTCGATCCACCACGCCGCGGTGGGCCATCGCGCACAAGTTTCCTGCCGAATTGGCCTGGACGCAGGTCGAATCCATCGACATCCAGGTGGGCCGCACCGGTGCGCTTTCGCCGGTTGCGCGGCTGACACCTGTCACTGTCGGCGGTGTTGTGGTGTCGAACGCCACCTTGCATAACGAGGATTACATCGCCGGGCGCAGTGCGGGCGGCAGCGAAATCCGCGATGGAACAGATATTCGCGTTGGCGACTGGGTCGAGGTCTATCGCGCAGGCGACGTCATCCCCAAGGTGTCCAGTGTCGATCTGTCCCGCAGGCCTGACGATGCAACGCGCTACGTTTTCCCGGCGCGGTGCCCGGAATGCGGATCAGATGCAGTGCGCGATGACGGCGATGCGGTCCGTCGCTGTACGGGCGGCCTGATCTGCCCCGCACAGGCAATTGAAAAGCTGCGTCATTTCGTCAGTCGTTCTGCCTTTGACATCGAAGGGCTCGGGGCCAAACAGGTCGAATATTTCTTTGCCGATGAAACACTGCCTGTGCGCGAGCCTGCGGATATCTTTACCTTGCGTGCCCGTAATGCAGCAAACCTGGCCAAGCTCGAAAACCGCGAGGGCTTTGGCAAGACAAGTGCGAAGAACCTCTTTGACGCCATTGATGCGAAACGCGCGATCCCGATGAACCGCTTGATCTTTGCGCTGGGAATTCGCCATGTCGGAGAGGTGGCTGCCGCTGATCTGGCGCGCCATTTCGTGACGTGGGACGCGTTGATGCAGGCGGTCGATCAGGCCGGGCCAGCCGCACAGGCGCATCTGGCGGCCGATGCCGCAGAACAGGCGGAACGGCAGGCTGCAACCGCAGAAAATCGCCGGGCACGGGTCAAACCCGTGCGGGATGTCGTCTGGACTGATGTGGACACGCAGGCCCGTGCCGCTTGGGACGATCTGGTCGGGATCGACGGTATTGGTGCATCCGTTGCCGTATCGCTTGTCACGACATTTCAGCAAGAAAAGGAGAGGGCGTCGATTGCACGGCTTGTTGCGCAGCTGACCGACATCGTGCCCGTTGCAGCGCCGGTAACCACAGGTAGCCCCGTTGCAGGCAAGGCCGTCGTCTTTACCGGCACGTTGGAAAAGATGACCCGCGCCGAAGCCAAGGCCCGCGCCGAGGCGTTGGGCGCCAAGGTTGCAGGATCGGTCAGTGCCAAGACCGATATTCTGATCGCAGGGCCGGGTGCTGGATCAAAGGCCGACAAGGCGGCCAAACTGGGTGTCGAGACCATCGACGAGGACGCCTGGCTCGCGCTGATCGGCGACGCATGAGTCAACGACCAGAGAGCCTGTTTCCGCTGTTTGCCGCCTTGCCGACTCTTGCGGGGATCGGGCCCAAGTCGGCCAAGGCGTTGGAACAGATCGGTGTCCGGACCCCGCGCGACCTGCTGATGACTTTGCCGGTTTCGGGGGTCGACCGCCACCGGCGCGCCAGTATCGAAGAGGTGGTCCCACCAGCTGTCGCTACGGTCGAGGTGATGATCGGCCAGCATCATCCGCCCAGCACCAAGGGGCGCCCCTACCGGATCGCGGTCCGTGACGAGGCTGTAGATTTCACGCTGATCTATTTTCATGCGCGCGGTGATTATCTTCAGAAACTCTTGCCGACGGGACAACGGCGCATCGTGTCGGGCAAGGTCGAATTGTTCGACGGGATCGCGCAGATGACCCATCCTGACCATGTGGTCCTGCCTGATGCGGGGGACGATCTGCCCGCGTTCGAACCAGTCTATCCGCTGACCGCTGGTGTGACGCAAAAGCTGATGTTCAAGGCGACGCGCGATGCCTTGTCCAAGGCACCCGAATTGGCGGAATGGATTGATCCACCACTCAAACAGCGAGAAGGCTGGCCGGATTGGCACAGCGCCCTGACCGCCGCCCATGCACCGCAGGCAACGACAGACCTGTCACACATGGCCGTGTCGCGCGTGCGTCTGGCCTATGATGAGCTGTTTGCCCACCAACTTACACTCGCGCTGGCGCGGGCACAGGTGCGGCAGAAACCGGGCCGCGTCAGCGCGGGCGATGGCAGGTTGCGCAAGCGCGTCCTTGCGGCCTTGCCTTATCGTCCGACGGGGGCACAGACCCGCGCCATTGCCGAAATCGCCGCTGACCTCGGAACACCGCAGAGGATGAATCGCCTGCTGCAAGGTGATGTCGGTGCCGGCAAGACGCTGGTCGCGCTGATGGCCTTGCTCGTCGCTGTTGAGGCAGGCGGGCAGGGTGTCATGATGGCCCCGACCGAAATCCTCGCCCGGCAACATTTGCAGGGGTTGCGGCCGTTGGCCGAAAAGGCCGGCGTCGTGCTGGAAATCCTGACCGGCCGCGACAAGGGACGCGAACGGCAGGCAAAACTTGCGGCCCTTGCGGCGGGCGATATCCAGATCCTCGTCGGCACCCATGCAGTGTTTCAGCCTGATGTGCAGTTTCACGATCTGCGCCTTGCGGTGGTGGACGAACAGCACCGGTTCGGCGTGACCCAGCGGATGGAACTTGGGTCCAAGGGGCAGGCGGTTGATGTACTTGTGATGACCGCAACGCCGATCCCCCGATCACTGTCGCTGACGCAATTCGGTGAAATGGACCTGAGTGTGCTGGACGAAAAACCTCCCGGGCGCACACCGGTGACAACGGCTCTCGTCTCGACCGAGCGGTTGGACCAGGTGGTGGACCGCCTGCGCACCGCCGTGGCAGAGGGGCGTCAGGCCTATTGGGTGTGTCCCCTGGTCGAGGAATCAGAGGTCAGCGACATGACCGCCGCCGAAGAACGGTTCAAACGATTGCGCAGCGCACTTGGCGAGGGCGTTGTGGGGCTGGTGCATGGTCAGATGCCACCGGCGGACAAGGACGCGGCGATGGCGCGGTTCGCTGCGGGCGAAACCAAGGTGCTGGTTGCGACCACGGTGATCGAGGTTGGCGTAGATGTGCCTAACGCGTCGATCATGGTGATCGAACGCGCCGAAAGTTTCGGTCTGGCGCAGTTGCACCAATTGCGTGGGCGCGTCGGGCGCGGGGCTGCGGCCTCAACCTGTTTGCTGCTGTATCAGGCACCGCTGTCGAAAACCGGTGAACGGCGCCTCGCGATCCTGCGCGAAACAGAGGACGGTTTCGTCATCGCCGAAGAGGACCTAGCGATGCGCGGGGCGGGCGACATGATCGGGACCGCGCAATCCGGCCTGCCGCGATTTCGTATCGCCGATCTGGAACGGCAGACAGCGCTCTTGGAACTGGCCCGGTCAGACGCACGCAAGCTGTTGCATGACGATCCCACCCTTGACACGCCGCGCGGCAAGGCTGCGCGTGTCTTGTTGTGGCTGATGGAACAGGACCGGGCGATCCGTCTGATATCAGTGGGTTAAAACGCGAAAGTCGCGTCGAAATCCTCTGGCAGTTCGGGTTGCGGGGCGCAGGCCGCGAGGCAAATCAGCAGGGTCAGGGGCAAGAACAGGCGCATGGGAATATCCTATCGCGTCAGGACCAGTTCGCCATCGCGAATCTGGATGTTTGAAAATCGGCTGAGGTAGGACATGCCCAGCAGGGACCCGAACATGTCCCCACCATTGACCACGGCGGGCACGCGGGTTTCGGTCTCATCGCCCAGCGTGACCCGGTCCAGCGTCACGGGGGCGGTTTGCACGATGCCGTTCGCGGTGCTGGCACTGCCCAGATACCGGAGTGTATCGGGGTCCAGACCGATGCGCTGCGCGTCCTGCTGACTCAGGACGATCTGCGATGCGCCGGTGTCGATCACGAAATCCACGGGCACGTCATTCACGCCCAGCCGGATGTAATAATGCCCGTCCGCCTGTTGGGGCAGCACGATGTCACCGCCGCTGGTCACGGATTGCCGGGGCAGCACGTCACGGCTGATATCGCCCCACAGGCCGATCGCGCCAATTGCCCCGATAAAGATCAGGCCCCAGATGCTGGCCTGTTGGGCAACCTTGCCCATTCGGCCCCGTTGACTGACAAGGTAGCTGACAAAAATTGCGCCACCCATGAGGGTGAGAAAGGTCGCCTGCATGATCTGGTCAGTGCTCATGTCGCAGATATAGGGCTCAGCCGCCCAGACCGAAACCCCGCAGACCGTCCAGAATGAACTGCACGGCCAAGGCGGCAAGCAGCATCCCCAGCAGGCGGGTCACCACGTTGATACCCGTTTTGCCCAGCAGTCGTTCCAGCAATCCTGCGGCCATGAACAACACAAAGACGATGCCGATCACCAGCACCATGATGCCCAGCACTGTGCCGAAACCGAGTGCGCTGTCGGTCTGGCCGGTCAACAGAATGATCGTCGCAATACTGCCGGGGCCCGCGATCAATGGAATGGCGATGGGATAGATCGACGGGTCGGAATCAGGGTCGACATGGTCTGACGAATTGTCTTCGCGGCGGGCCTGCCTGCGTTCGAACAGCATGTCGAGCGCGGTCAGAAACAGAAGAACGCCACCAGCGATCCGAAAGGCAGGCATGGAAATGCCGATGAAATCCAACAGCGCTTCGCCGGAAAAGGCAAAGATCAGCAGCAATCCGATCGATACCAGACAGGCGCGGATCGCGATAGCCTGCCGTTGACGGCGGGTCATGCCTTGGGTCATGGCAACGAACAGCGGTGCCAGTCCCAGCGGGTCGATCACGATGAACATGGCGGTAAAGGCCGTGATGAGCGTGGGAATATCAGTCATGTCTCACCCTCGCAGGTCGCGTTTCAGGCCTTTTCGGCCTTTTCCAGTTTTTCCAAGGCCTGCATCCACATCGTCTCGGCGCGGGACAGGCCGTCCATGACCTCGGCGTATTTCTTGTTCCAGGTCGCAAGTTCGCCAATGCGCGTATCATCATACAGGGCCGGATCGGCCAGCTTCTTGGCCAGCTTGTCGCGCATGTCGTTGATTTTCGTCACGCGTTCTTCGGCCTTGCGTGCCTCGGCGCGCAGCGCGAGGATTTCGTCGCGTGTGGGTTTGCGTATCTTGGGGGCGACCGGCTTTTCGATCTTGGCGGGTTTGTCCGGGGTCAACAGCAGTTTGCGATAGCTGGCAAGGTCGTCATCATAGGGTTTGACGTGCCCGCCTTTGACCAGCCACAGACGGTCGGCGACCATCGACAACAGGTGCATGTCGTGACTGACGAGGATGACTGCACCGGTGTAGGCGGTCAGTGCCTCGACCAGCGCCTCGCGGCTTTCGATGTCGAGGTGGTTGGTCGGTTCGTCAAGGATCAGCAGATGCGGCGCGGGCAGGGTGGCCAGCAGCAGCGACAGACGTGCCTTTTGCCCGCCTGACAGACGTCCCACGGCGGTTTCCGCCTGATCGGCCCCCAGACCAAAGCCTGCCAGCCGCGCACGCAGTTTCGCCTGACCTTCTTCGGGGCGTTCGCGGAACAGGTGGTCCAGCGGCGTTTCTTCGATCCGCAGCTCGTCCACCTGATGCTGGGCAAAGAATCCGATGCGCAGCTTGTTGGAACAGACCATGTTGCCGCGCGCGACCTCCAGGCGGCCTGACAGCATCTTGGACAGGGTGGATTTGCCCTCGCCGTTGCGGCCCAGCAGGGCGATCCGGTCGTCTTGGTCAATGCGCAGGTTCAGGTCATGCAGGATGATCTGGTTGCCATAGCCGACGGCAGCACCTTCGGTTGCGATGATGGGGGGCGACAGTTCCTCGGGCTCTGGAAAGGTGAACACAGTGCGTGCCGCGTCGGCAGGCACACGGATGGTTTCCATCTTTTCCAGCGCCTTGACGCGCGATTGCGCCTGTTTCGCCTTGGATGCCTTGGCCTTGAACCGGTCGACAAAGGCTTGCAGGTGTTCGCGTTTGGCATCCTGCTTTTTCGCAGCAGAGGTCAGCAGCGCGATCTTCTCAGCGCGCTGACGGGCGAATTGGTCGTAGGGGCCGGTGTAGTAGGTCAGCCCCTTGTTTTCGAGGTGCAGGATCCCGCCCACAGACCGGTTCAACAACTCGCGGTCGTGGCTGACGATCAGCACCGTGTGGGGGTATTTGCCGATATAGGCCTCGAGCCACAGCGCACCTTCAAGGTCGAGGTAGTTTGTCGGTTCGTCCAGCAACAGCAGGTCGGGTTCGGAAAACAGCACAGCGGCCAGCGCCACGCGCATCCGCCAACCACCCGAAAACGCAGAACAGGGCATACGCTGTTCTTCGTCGGTGAACCCAAGCCCCTTGAGGATGGTGCTAGCGCGTGCCTCCGCGCTCCATGCGTCGATATCGGTCAGACGGACCTGAATGTCTGCGATCCGGGTCGGGTCAGTGGCGGTTTCCGCCTCGGCCAGCAGAGATTCCCGTTCGGTATCGGCGCGCAGCACCGTGTCGATCAGGCTGACCTCGTTGCCGGGAACCTCTTGGCTGACGCCACCGATCTTCCAGCCGCGCGGCATGTCGATGGTCCCGGTATCCAGCACCATTTCACCGCGAATGATGCGGAACAGCGTGGTCTTGCCGGTGCCGTTACGCCCCACCAATCCCACCTTGTGGCCAGTGGGAATGGTGACGGTCGCGCCCTCCAGCAGGGTGCGGCCTTCGACGGAGTATGTGATGTCAGATATTTTCAGCATGGGCGGCGCATAGCAGAGGCCCCGCCCATGTGAAAGTGGTCATCATTCGCGTTCGGCAGCGACGTCGCGGTTCCAGATCGTGGGGTCAATCCCCTTGTCCAGATTGGGATGATCGGCAAACCGGAACAGCGGTTCCTTGCCCGCCTTACGCTGTTTGAAATAGTCGATGGTCAGCGCGCGCACGGTGCCGGACAGGATCACGATGGCGACGAGGTTGATCGTCGCCATGACGGCCATGCTGGCATCGGCAAAGTTGAACACCGTCGAGACCGGCTGCACGGCCCCCCAGATCACCATCGCCATCGCCGCGACCTTGAGGACCAGCAGCGGCATCCGCCCGCCAAGCCCCAGAAACTCCATCGCGTTTTCGGCATAAGAGTAGTTGCCGATGATCGAGGTAAAGGCAAAGAACAGGATGGCGATGGCAATGAACGCGGGTCCGGCGGCACCGATGTGGGCGGACAGTGCATTTTGCGTCAGCACCATGCCCTGTGCACCATCGGGGCCATAGTCGACGACGCCGGACAACAGGATCATCAATGCGGTTGCCGTGCAGATCACCAGCGTGTCGATGAACACACCCAGCCCCTGCACCAGACCCTGACTGGACGGGTGATGCGGGTCCGGCACAGCCGTTGCAGCGATGTTGGGCGCAGACCCCATACCAGCCTCGTTGCTGAACAGACCGCGTTTCACGCCGTTCATCAGGGCCGCCATGATTCCGCCGGTGAAACCGCCAGCCGCCTGTTCAAACCCGAATGCCGATTTGACGATCAGGGCGAACATTGCCGGCACCTCGGTGATGTTCACAACAAGCACGTAAAGCGCCACGAGGATATAGATCCCCGCCATGGCGGGCACGATGCGTTCCGCAACCTTTGCAATCGACCGAATCCCGCCAAAGATCACGATACCGGCCACGGCCGCGAGGGCCACACCGGTGGCGATCCCCGGCACACCAAAGGCAGCTGTCATCGATTCGGAAATCGAATTGGACTGCACGGCCGAGAAAATCAGGCCAAAGGACAGGATCAGGCAGATCGAAAACGCATATCCCATCGCGCGGCTGCCGACGCCGTTGGCCATGTAGAACGCAGGGCCGCCACGGTATTGGCTATCGGCGTTGCGGACCTTGTAGAGCTGCGCCAGCGTCGATTCCGCATAGGCCGTGGCCATGCCGACCAGTGCCACCATCCACATCCAGAAAATCGCACCCGGTCCGCCCAGATAGATCGCGACGGCCACACCGGCCAGGTTGCCCGTTCCGACGCGGCTTGCCAGTGAAATTGTCAGCGCCTGCAACGGCGAGATGCCAGAGGGCGAGGTATTGTTCGATCCGATGATGACACGGAAGTATTCGGGAAAATGGCGAAACTGGATAAACCCCAGTCGGATCGTGAAAAACACACCGACCCCCAGCAACCCCCAGACTAGGACATAGCCCCAGAGGATACTATTCAAAAAATCGACGATTAAGGTCATGGTTTTCTCCCTTTGGATGTTTTCCATCGCATGGCACATCGGGGCTGCCATGGAAATGTGATTGCCCGCTTTTCAGCGGGGCGGCTGCATGGTAGGGCCGCGCCAGAAATGCATTTCATTTGAAAGAGGCTAAACATGGCTGTCGAACGTACCCTGTCCATCATCAAACCCGATGCCACCAAGCGCAACCTGACCGGCAAGATCGTCGCCAAGTTCGAAGACGCAGGTCTGCGCGTTGTCGCATCCAAGCGTATCCACCTGACGCAGGCGCAGGCCGGCAAGTTCTACGCCGTCCATTCCGAGCGTCCGTTCTTTGGTGAGCTGACCGAATTCATGGCGTCTGGCCCGGTTGTGGTGCAGGTCCTCGAAGGTGAAGGCGCAATCGCCAAGAACCGCGAAGTCATGGGTGCAACCAACCCCGCAGACGCAGCAGCAGGTACCATTCGTGCAGAGTTTGCTGAATCCGTCGGCGAAAACTCGGTCCATGGGTCTGACTCTCCCGAGGCAGCAGCAGAAGAGATCGCATTCTTCTTCTCCGGCCTCGAACTGGTTGGCTAAATAAAAAGGGCGGACGCAATGGTCCGCCCTTTTCAGGCTGTTTGAAGGGGGCTGTTCCGTTCTGGGACGGCCCCTTTTTCATGCAGATGTGCGCGCAGGATTGCGACGTTGCGGCGGTTGGACTTGAACTTGGCGTCGAACAGGTCGCCGATGACAGGCACCGAACCGACCAGAACATCCAGTGCGGTGTTCAATCCCATGCGTCCCATCACGTGCGGGGCAGCGCCCAAGCGTTTGGCCTCGGCCAGAATGATCAGGGCGGGGATCAAAGTCAGCGCATCACCGATCCCCGGCACAAGGCCGATGATCGCATCATACCCGACGCGCATCCCGATCACAGGGATGCGGAATGCGCTGTCCATGCTGTGCGCCAGTTTCTCCAACCGCGCAAGCCGCTGTGTGTGCGTCCGGGTCATGCGCCAACCGGTTCGGTGCGGGCCATCAACCAGATCGCATGTACCAGTCCGGGCACGTAGCCCAGAATCGTCAGCAGCACGTTGATCAGGAACGCCTTGCCAAAGCCTTCCTGGATCAGGACGGCCAGTGGGGGCAGAATAATTGCGAGCAAAATCTTGAGAAGTTTCATGATTGGTCTCCGTTGGTTCACCTCACCAATGCGTGAGCCCCCCAATCGGTTCCAGATCGTGTCACATCTCAGATGCTGGCAAAGTCCTGAAACCGGAATGTGACCGGCGCAGGCTTGCCCGTCGGTGCCTGCCGCTGTGCGGCAGTCTGTGTCTGACCAGCCTGCGCGGATTTTTCGTTGGATGTCGTGGTGTTGGTATCTGTGTGCGTAGCCATTGGTGTCCCTTTCGGCCGCTGTTCCCCCCCACAGGCACAGCCTGTGGGATCTGGACAGCGTCCCAAAGCAAATTCAGGGTTTGAGGGCGGAATTCAGGTGTTTTCGGGCCGATTGTGTCGATTCGGTCCTATTTCTTTTTCGGTCCACTGCGTTTCAGCGTGCTGGCACCGCCCTTGCGTGGGCCCGTAGGCTTGCCACCGGGAGGCGTGAACCGCTTGGACGTGTCAGAGGCACTGGCCTTGGGCTTGGGGCCACCGGGGCCTGTTTTGCCCTTGAAGCCACCGCCGTCGGATTTGCCCTTGTAGGCAGGTTTGCCGTCGGATTTTGCACGGACAGGCTTGTCATCGGACTTGCCCTTGTAGGGTTTGCCGTCGGATTTGCCTTGGTAAGGTTTTGCATCGCCCTTGCCAGCGTAGGGTTTCTTGGTGCCTGCGTCACCGGTGCCGCCCTTGTCCTTCCAGACGGGTTTCGCGCGCGGTTTTGCCGGGGTGACAGCGCCGTCATAATCACGCTTTTCCGGCTTTGACCGCGGCTTGCGCGGCGCGATCGCGGCCACATCGTCCTGACGGGACGGCGGCGGCGGCGCTGTATCACGCGGTTTGTCGCTGCGCGGCTTGTCTTTTTTATATGTGGGACGATCGTCGCGCGGGCTGTCGTAGTCGCGCTTGCTGGGGCGCGGGCCACGGCTGCCGATGTTTGGCACGCCGTCCACGGCAGACAGTTTCGCCTGATTTTCCAGCGTCATGTCCGACCCGATCGACCGCAGGAAACCGGCCACGGCGCCTTCGGAAATCTCGACAAAGGTTTCGTCGGGCTGAATGCGGATAGCTCCGATTTCCTTTTTCGTGATGTCACCGGCCTTGCACAGCATAGGCAACAGCCAGCGTGCCTCTGCCTTTTGTTCGCGGCCGACGTCCACGCGGAACCACTTGGACGGGCCAAATGCCTCTTTGCGCTCGCGCGGGGGGCGGTCGTCGCGCGGTGCGCCGGGGGTCGGGGCTTCTGACAGGTCTTCGGGCGCGGATTGACGGCCCTGATACAGACGCAGATAGGCCGCAGCGATCTGTTCGGGCGAATGCTGTTCCAGCAGGCGCGCGGCAAATGCCGTTTCGCCATCGGTAAAGGTTTCGGACCAGATATCGTCCGCCAGCAGGCGTTCCTCGTCCTTTTGCAGGATCTCGTCTGCGGTCGGGGCCTTGCCCCAGTCGGCGTTCAGCTTGCCCCATGTCAGCAGGTTCTGCGCACGGCGGAACATCTTGGGCGGCACGACCATCGCACTGACGCCCTTGCGCCCGGCACGTCCCGTCCGACCCGACCGGTGCAACAGGATTTCCGCATTGGTCGGCAGTTCGGCGTGGATCACCAGTTCGAGGTTCGGCAAATCAATGCCGCGCGCGGCCACGTCGGTCGCCACGCAGACGCGGGCACGGCCGTCGCGCATGGCTTGCAGCGCGTGTGTGCGTTCCTGCTGCGACAATTCCCCGGACAGGGCCACAACCGCAAATCCGCGGTTCGACAGACGCGTCGTCAGTCGCGTGACCATCGCCCGGGTGTTGCAGAACACGATGGCATTGGGTGCCTCGTAATAGCGCAGCAGGTTGATGATGGCGTTGTCGGCATCGTGCTGTGCGACGCTCAGCGCGCGGTATTCGATGTCGGAGTGCTGCTTTTCCTTGCTGGCGGTGACGATCCGCTTGGCGTCGGTCTGGTATTCCTTGGCCAGCCTTTCGATCATCGGCGGCACGGTAGCCGAGAACATCAGCGTGCGACGGTCTGGCGGTGCCTCGCCAAGGATGAATTCCAGATCTTCCTTGAACCCAAGGTCCAGCATCTCGTCCGCCTCGTCCAGCACCACGGCGCGGGTGTCGGACAGGTCGATATTGCCGCGGGTGATGTGGTCGCGCAGACGACCGGGCGTTGCCACGACGATATGCGCACCGCGATCCAGCGCGCGGCGTTCGTCGCGCACATCCATGCCACCCACGCAGGATGCCAGGACCGCACCCGTCGGCGCATAAAGCCACGTCAATTCGCGTTTGACCTGCATGGCAAGTTCGCGTGTCGGCGCCACGATCAGTGCCAGCGGGCGTCCTGCGGGGCCAAACGTGCCGTCCTCTGCCAGGATGGTCGAACCGATCGCAAGGCCGAATCCGACCGTCTTGCCGGACCCGGTTTGTGCCGACACCAGCAGGTCCTGACCCGTCAGCGCGTCGTCGGTGACGGCCTCCTGTACGGGGGTCAGGCTATCATAGCCCTTGTCTGCAAGGGCTTTGGCGAGGGTCGAGATCATAATAAATTGCGTCCGGCTAATGGGTCAGATCGCGCCTTAGGCTTGTTGCGCCGCGCTGTCCAGCGCCATTCGCCGCAACCATCGGCGGTAGATCACCCATGCTAGAATGGAAAAAACGACAAATTGGACCGAGACACCGGCGACTAGCGGCAACGCGGCGTTTGCATTCTGTGCGGTCGGTTCACCCGCCTCTGCCACCGCTGTGCCGTCAATCGCATCGCTGTCGATCATGCCAGCGGTAAAGACATTCAGGTTCCAGAGCGCGTGCAGAATGATCGCTGGCCACAGGTTCACGGCCTGCAATGTGACCGCGCCCAGCAAGGCGCCAAAGGCGGTGGCAAAGACGATTTGCAACACGGTCTGGATCACGTCCTGGCCGTACAATGCATTGGCACCGTGATAGAACCCGAACAGGACCGAACAGACGATCAGCGCCCAGCCCGGCGACAACCTGTGCCGCAGACCATGCATCAGCAGGCCGCGGAACATCAGTTCTTCGCTCAGCCCGATGAACAGGGCAAAGAGGATCGCGGCCAGAATGGTCGTGCCGACCTGATCGGGCAGGGGGTAGACGATCACAGCCGCTACCAGCGTGACATAGAGCGACGCAGGCACGATCATGATCCAGAGCCATAACCGGACACCGGCCCAGTCAGGTGCAGCGATCAGCCCCGTAGCACGGGTCCAGCCGAACAGGGCGACCACAAGAACGACAATCAGCGCGGAAATCGCCTGGAAAAGACTGGTCGTCAGGTCGGGGGTATAAGTGATCTCGCCTGTGCCGTCCGTCACATCGACAGCGCCAAAGACGATCAGCGGCCACGCGAACAACACGGTCAGAAACAGCGTGCCCACGATCGCCGCTGTCAGCGGCCGTTTGTCAGCAAATGTCGAAAACGGCCGCATCTGTCATCCATCCATTCGCTGTGGCGTCAGTCCGCGGACCCCTTGTCCGCGCGGCTGGCCAGCAGGGTCCGCGCACGTTTTTCCGCGCGACGCACCCTGATGAACGTCATGTAGCTTTCCTGAAGGGTCTGAGAAGATGTGCCCAGGATTTCCGAGATCTGGTCCACAATCTTTTCGTCACCCGTGCGGGCCTCGTCCTCAAGCGCCTTGGCGGCCAATTCGTTGGCCACTTCGTCAACGTAGGATACCATCAGCGCGTGTTCTCTGTCAGGCGGCGACGCACATAGGTTTTCACACTGTCGATCATCGGGTCCATGTGCGGATCTTCAAAGAAATGTCCGGCACCGGGGACCTCTTCGTGGGTGACGGTGATGCCCTTTTGCTCGTGCAGCTTGTTCACCAGGTTCACGGTATCGGCAGGCGGGGCCACGCGATCAGCTGCACCGTTGATGATCAGACCCGAAGACGGGCAGGGTGCGAGAAAGCTGAAATCATACATGTTGGCGGGGGGGGATACGCTGATGAACCCCGTGATTTCAGGGCGGCGCATTAGCAATTGCATCCCGATCCACGCGCCAAAGCTGAAGCCCGCAACCCAGCAGTGTTTGGCGTTGCTGTTCATGGATTGCAGGTAATCCAGCGCCGAGGCCGCGTCCGACAGTTCCCCGATACCCTGATCGTATTCACCCTGACTGCGCCCGACGCCACGGAAATTGAACCGCAGAACGGTGAAACCCATCTGGTAAAAGGCATAGTGCAGGTTGTAGACAACTTTGTTGTTCATCGTGCCGCCGAACTGCGGGTGCGGATGCAGCACGATGGCGATGGGCGCGTCGCGGTCTTTTTGCGGATGGTAGCGACCTTCGAGGCGACCTTCGGGGCCGGGAAAAATGACTTCGGGCATTTGGGTCTTACCTGCTTTGGGAGGGGCGCTTGACGATTGTCCGGCACCACCTTAGAACAATTCTAAATGCGCGGCAGAGGTGCTGCGCGGGTTGACGTGACCTAATCAGGCTACGGCTTTTCGTCAATGAATTTACGACCCAGCGGGTCGGTCAGGGGTTGGAATGAAGTTAAGCACCAAGGGACGTTACGCCATGGTCGCATTGGCGGACCTCGCTTTGCAGCCGGGGGACGGGCTGACCAGCCTGACCGAAATATCCAAGCGGCAGGATATTTCGCTGCCCTACCTCGAACAGTTGTTCGTGAAACTGCGGCGCGCGGAATTGGTTGAATCGGTGCGCGGGCCCGGTGGCGGGTACCGCCTGGCGCGGCCCCCGTCCGAAATTCGCGTGGCTGACATTCTGGGGGCCGTGGATGAAACGGTCAGTGCAATGCACAAGGGCGCGGGGGCGTCCGGTGCAACATCCGGCAGCCGTGCGCAGTCGTTGACCAATCGCCTGTGGGAGGGGTTGAGTGCACATGTCTATGTGTTCCTGCACCAGACCCGGCTGTCGGATGTGGTCGGCAATGCGATGGCCCCCTGTCCGGCTGTGCCCGCGCTATTCGAAGTGGTCGACGAGACCTGAACGCCGGACCGGGGCGCTGCCCCGGACCCCGGAGTATTTTTGGCAAGATGATATCAAGGACCGCATGACCCGCAGCTATCTGGATTATAACGCCACGACACCGCTTCGGGCCGAGGCCCGCGACGCGATGATCGCGGCGATGGATGTGGCGGGCAACCCGTCGTCTGTCCACGCGGAAGGGCGCGCGGCGAAAGGGCTGGTTGAACGCGCGCGGGGGCAACTGGCCGAGGCGCTGGGTGCGTCCAACGCGGACATCGTTTTCGTGTCAGGTTCAACCGAGGCGGCGGCGCTGTCGCTGGCTGGACGCGGTTTGCGCTGTGCGGGCATCGAGCACGAGGCCGTGCGCGTCTGGTGCGACGCGACGCTGAGCCTGTCGGCCGGGCAGGTGATCTGTGACGATCCTGCGCGTGCGACGGTCCAGCTTGCCAATTCGGAAACCGGAATCTTGCAGGATCTGCCGCAGGGGCTGGCCGTCAGCGATATTACCCAAGGGTTCGGGCGCGTGCCATTTGCCTATGGGTGGGCCGGGGTCGACATGGTGTTCCTGTCAGCCCACAAATTTGGCGGACCAAAAGGTGTGGGCGCATTGATCGTGCCGCAAGGTGCCGAGATTGCCGCACAAATTCGTGGTGGCGGCCAAGAGATGGGCCGCAGGTCCGGGACCGAGAACGTCATCGCGATCGCCGGCATGGGGGCCGCGGCCGCTGCGGCACAAAAAGATTTGGCAGATGGCGTCTGGGACCGGGTTGCGCAACTTAGAAATATTCTAGAAAAGGCCATTGCAGAGCAGTCTTCGCAGACTATTTTTCTAGGGAATGACCTGCGCAGGCTGCCCAATACGTCGTGTTTCATCACGCCCGGCTGGAAGGGTGAGACACAGGTCATGGCGATGGACCTTGCCGGATTTGCCGTCAGCGCAGGATCGGCCTGTTCCAGCGGCAAGGTCAAGGCAAGCCGGGTGCTGCAATCGCTGGGGTTCGACGATGAACAGGCGGGTTGCGCGTTGCGGGTGTCGCTGGGCCCCGAGACAACAGAAGATACGGTCTTGCGCTTTGCCGAGGCGTGGGGCCGAAAAATCAAACGGATGCAGGCGGCATGACGCCGCAAGAGAGGTAAGGACATGACAGCTTTGGATCAGGTAGAGGTCAAAGAGGGCGTCGATCAGGAAACCGTGGATGCGGTGGCCCAACTCTCTGGCGCGTATAAATACGGCTGGAACGACGACGACATCGAGATGGATTATGCGCCCAAGGGCGTGAATCCCGATATCGTGGCGCTGATTTCCTCCAAGAACGAAGAGCCGCAGTGGATGCTGGACTGGCGTCAAGCTGCGTTCACCCGCTGGGAAGGCATGTCCGTGCCGAACTGGGCGATGCTCAAGGTCGCGGATATCGATTTTCAGGATCTGTATTACTACGCCCGGCCCAAGAGCATGGAGGTCAAGCCCAAGTCGTTGGACGAGGTCGACCCCAAGCTGCTGGAAACCTACAAGAAGCTGGGTATCCCACTGAAGGAACAGGCCATTCTGGCTGGTGTCGAAGGTGCCGAAAACGATCTGCCAGAGCGTAAGGTCGCCGTGGATGCGGTGTTCGATTCCGTTTCCGTCGGTACGACATTCCAGGCAGAGCTGAAAAAGGCCGGCGTGATTTTCTGTTCCATCTCGGAGGCGATCCGCGAGTATCCCGAGCTGGTGAAGAAATACCTCGGCACCGTGGTGCCGCCGTCCGACAATTTCTACGCGACGCTGAACTCTGCCGTGTTTTCCGACGGGTCGTTTGTCTACGTTCCGCCCGGCGTGCGCTGCCCGATGGAACTGTCGACCTATTTCCGGATCAACGCCGAAAATACCGGCCAGTTCGAGCGGACGCTGATCATCGCGGACAAGGGCAGCTATGTGTCCTACCTCGAAGGGTGCACCGCACCGAAACGCGATGTGGCGCAGCTGCACGCGGCGGTGGTCGAGATCATCATCGAAGAAGACGCCGAGGTGAAATACTCGACGGTCCAGAACTGGTATCCGGGCGACGAAGAAGGCAAGGGTGGTATCTATAACTTTGTGACCAAACGCGCCGACTGCCGTGGCGCGCGGTCCAAGGTGATGTGGACACAGGTTGAAACCGGGTCTGCGGTGACGTGGAAATACCCGTCCTGCATTCTGCGCGGTGACGACAGTCAGGGCGAGTTCTATTCCATCGCCATCGCGAACAACTATCAGCAGGCGGATACCGGCACCAAGATGGTGCACCTGGGCAAGCGCACCAAGTCGCGCATCGTGTCCAAGGGGATTTCTGCAGGCCACGCCCAGAACACCTATCGCGGGCTGGTGTCTATGCACCCCAAGGCCAAGGAATCGCGCAACTATACCCAGTGCGACAGTCTGTTGATCGGATCGCAATGCGGGGCACATACGGTCCCGTATATCGAGGTCAAGAACAACTCGAGCCGGGTCGAGCACGAGGCGACGACGTCCAAGGTGGACGACGATCAGCTGTTCTACTGCCGTTCGCGCGGGATGGATGAGGAAGAGGCCGTGGCCTTGGTCGTGAACGGGTTCTGCAAGGAAGTGCTGCAGGCGCTGCCGATGGAATTCGCGATGGAAGCACAGGCGCTGGTGGCGATCAGCCTCGAAGGATCGGTCGGCTAAACAGCTGCACCTTAGGGAATGCGACGATTGTCGCCAAGGAATACTGAAGGAAGAAAAGATGCTGGAAATCAAAGGCC
The DNA here is from genome assembly GCF_900110705.1 of Loktanella sp. DSM 29012. Taxonomy (GTDB): domain Bacteria; phylum Pseudomonadota; class Alphaproteobacteria; order Rhodobacterales; family Rhodobacteraceae; genus Loktanella; species Loktanella gaetbuli. The sequence goes on from NZ_FOEJ01000003.1 coordinate 237,715, forward strand.
TGAAGGTCGATCTTGAAGAAGAAGAGAAGTCGATCCTCAAGGGTGTCGACCTGACCGTCGGCGCAGGCGAGGTCCATGCGATCATGGGTCCGAACGGGTCGGGCAAATCCACCCTGTCCTACGTGCTGTCCGGCAAGGACGGTTATGAGGTGACGGAAGGGTCTGCGACGTTGGATGGCGCCGACCTGCTGGACATGGAGCCCGAGGAGCGCGCGGCTGCCGGCCTGTTCCTGGCGTTTCAGTACCCTGTTGAAATTCCCGGTGTGGGCAACATGACGTTCCTGCGCACCGCGGTGAACGCACAGCGCAAGGCGCGCGGTCAGGACGAATTGTCTGCCGGTGATTTCCTCAAGGAAGTGCGCGCCCGCGCCAAGGATCTGAAGATCGATGCCGAAATGCTCAAGCGTCCGGTCAACGTCGGTTTTTCGGGCGGCGAGAAAAAGCGGAACGAGATTCTGCAAATGGCCATGCTGGAACCCAAGATGTGCATCCTGGATGAGACCGACTCTGGCCTTGATGTGGACGCCATGAAACTGGTGTCAGAAGGCGTGAATGCGCTGCGGTCCGAGGGTCGTTCCTTCCTGGTTATCACGCATTATCAGCGGCTTCTGGACCATATCAAACCTGATGTCGTGCACATCATGTCCAACGGTCGCATCATCAAGACCGGCGGTCCCGATCTCGCGCTCGAGGTCGAGAACAACGGTTATGCAGACCTGTTGGCGGAGGCCGAGTAATGGCCTTGCCGCAATTCAAACAGGACGCGACCGATGCGCGGCTGGATGCGGTCACGGTGCCTGACGGTGCTGCGTGGCTGACGCAGGCGCGCAAGGATGCAATGACCCGCACGGCCACGATGGGCCTGCCGCATCGGCGTGACGAATATTGGAAATACACCGATCCTGCGACGCTTGTGGCTGCCGATGCCCCTGCGGCAGAGGTTCTGGACGATGATGACGCGATCTTTTCAGACGCAAATCCCCTGACGCTTGTGTTCGTCGACGGTGTCTTTGATGCCGCTGCATCTGATGACCTCAAGGGTGAGAATCTGGAAATCGGGTGTCTGGCAGAGGCCGGTGCGCAGGATATCCACTGGGCCAAGGATCTCTACGGCGTATTGGAACTGGCCGGACAAAACCCGGTGCAACGTCCGCTGGCATCGCTGAATACCGCGACCGCCACGGATGGTGTGATGATCCGCGCCACGGGTCCAGTGGATCGCCCCATCTGCCTGCGGTATCGCCGCAAGGAGTCCGCCGCAGACGCGGTTTTGCATCATGTCGTCCGGGTCGAGGCCGGGGCAAAGGTTACGCTACTGGAAACCGGATCGGCGGCTGCGCGACTGTCCACGGTCACCGAAGTGTCGGTTGCCGATGGTGGTGAATTCCATCACGTGCGCCAACAGGGCCGCGATCATGCGCGCCGGATGAACACTCATACCTTTGCCCGGATCGGTGAAGGTTCAGTTTTCAAATCGTTTACGTTGTCGCTGAACGGCGTGCTGACGCGCAATGATTGCGTGATCGATATGCTGGGGGACGATGCCGTGGCCCATGTCGCGGGTGCCTGTGTCGGTGACGGCGAAGGTTTTCACCACGACGACACCGTGTTCATCACCCACGACGCCCTGCGCGGCGAGTCACGTCAGGTGTTCAAGAAGGTGCTGCGCAACGGTGCGGTCGGCGTTTTCCAAGGCAAGATCCTTGTCAAGGAAGGCGCGCAAAAGACCGACGGCTATCAGATCAGCCAGTCGCTGCTGCTGGACGACGACAGCCAGTTTCTGGCCAAGCCAGAGCTGGAAATCTACGCAGATGACGTCGCGTGTTCGCACGGGTCCACCTCTGGTGCGATTTCCGAAGAGGCGCTGTTCTACCTGCGGTCCCGTGGCGTGTCGGAAAAGGCAGCAACAAACCTGTTGACGCTGGCCTTCCTTGCCGAGGCACTGGAAGAAATCGCAGACGAAGGTCTGGCAGATGATCTGCGCGATCGTTTGGCAGGCTGGCTGGACCGCCACGCAGGCTGATGGCCGTTTCGACGAACATCATGCGGGCCTGGCGCAGACCGCGCCAGGTCATGCGCGAACTGCTGGATCAGGGAAAACGCGAGGATCGGGCGATTGCCTATCTCTTTGTGTTCTGCATCCTGGTTTTCATCGCGCAGTGGCCACGTCTGTCACGCAGGGCGGCCGGGTTCGAGCTGGCACCGGGGGCAGAGCCGCCAGAGCTGTCGCAGCTCATGACCTATGAACTCTTTGCCTGGCTGATGGTCTGGCCTCTTGTGCTTTATGGTCTTGCTGCGCTCTCTCATCTGGTCGCACGGCTCTTTGGCGGTCAGGGCAGTTTCTACAGCGCGAGACTGGCGTTGTTCTGGTCGCTGCTGGCCAGTGTGCCGTTGCTGCTGCTGTATGGTCTGATGGCCGGATTTCTGGGGCCAGCTGCGGGGACGCAACTGGTAGGCGCTGTCTGGCTGCTGATTTTTGGCTACATCTGGCTGCAGTCCCTGCGCGAGGCGGAAAAGTGATCAACGCTGACTTTCTCAAGCGGTCATTGATCGACCCCGCGGGGACGGCGCGCGGGCTGATGTCATATCATCTGGCACCCCTGACGTTGTGGTCGATCCTTGCGGTCGTAGCGATCTGTTCCACCATCCTCGTCGGGGTCGGCAGTATGATCCTTGGCAGTGCACCCGATACGATGGCCATGATGCCTTTTGTCGTTGCCATCGTCCTGGCCTCGTCGCTGGTGGTGCTGATCTTTGCCATTTACCTGACCGGCCGCAGTCTGGGCGGGCAGGGACGGTTGGACCAGACGATCCTATTGGTCGCATGGTGGCAGGGCATCGGTCTTGTTATCCAATTGTTCCAGACGTTTGTGATGGTTCTTCTGCCGCCGCTTTCCGGAATTGTCACGCTGGCCGGTTTTGCCTGGCTGCTCTTTGCCCTGCTGCATTTCGTGAATGTCTTGCATGGGTTTGACAGCCTGCTCAAATCGCTTGGCACCGTTGCCTTGGGGATCATTGGATTCTCGTTCGGCATTGCACTTTTTCTGACGCTGATTGGCGTCGGGGTCCAAGGGGGATCCATTTGATGTTCGATATCGCTGATATCCGGTCGCAGTTTCCGATCCTGTCCCGTCAGGTGAACGGCAAGCCGCTGGTCTATTTGGACAACGGCGCCTCTGCGCAGAAACCGCAGGTCGTCATTGATGCCGTCACGCGCGGCTACGCCGAGGAATATTCCAACGTGCACCGTGGTCTGCACTATCTGTCCAATCTCGCGACCGACCGCTACGAATCCGTACGCGGCGTCGTGGCACGGTTTCTGAACGCCGCCTCCGAGGATGATATCGTGCTCAATTCAGGCACGACCGAGGGGATCAACATGGTGTCCTATGGCTGGGCGGTGCCGCGGCTTCAGCCGGGGGACGAGATCGTCCTGTCGATCATGGAACACCACGCCAATATCGTGCCGTGGCATTTCCTGCGTGAACGGCAGGGTGTCGTCATCAAGTGGGTTGATTGCGACGCGGATGGCAACCTGGATCCGCAGGCCGTGATCGATGCCATCGGCCCCAAGACCAAATTGGTGGCAATCACCCATATGTCCAATGTGTTGGGCACTGTTGTTGATGTGAAAACCATCTGTGCCGCTGCTCGCACGCGGGGCGTGCCGGTGTTGGTGGATGGGTCGCAAGCCGCGGTACACATGGCGGTGGATGTGCAGGATATCGGCTGTGATTTCTACGCGATCACGGGGCACAAGTTGTACGGTCCTTCGGGGTCTGGTGCGATCTGGGTTCATCCCGACCGGATGCGCGAAATGCGTCCATTCATGGGTGGCGGCGACATGATCCGCGAGGTGGGCCGCGATGCGGTCACCTACAACGATCCGCCCATGATGTTCGAGGCCGGCACCCCCGGTATCGTACAGACGATCGGTCTGGGCGTGGCACTGGACTGGATGATGGACGTTGGCATGGATAATATCGCAATCCACGAGGCGGGTTTGCGCGACTATGCGCAATCGCGCCTGCGCGGGTTGAATTGGTTGCAGGTGCAGGGCAACGCACCGGGCAAAGGTGCGATCTTTTCGTTCAAGATCGAAGGTGCAGCCCATGCGCATGACATATCCACCGTGCTGGACAAAAAAGGTGTTGCCGTCCGGGCCGGGTCGCATTGCGCGATGCCGTTGATGGATCATCTGGGCGTTCCGGCGACCTGCCGCGCGTCGTTCGGCGTTTACAACACACGCGACGAAGTGGACGTCCTCGTCGAGGCATTGGAACTTTGTCACGAACTTTTCGCCTGATTTCCCGTTGCGGGGCCGCGGCCCCGCAGCTATAGCAAGCGCAACGGTCCGTTAGCTCAGCTGGATAGAGCGCTGCCCTCCGAAGGCAGAGGCCAGAGGTTCGAATCCTCTACGGACCGCCATTTTCTACATTTGATCAGCACATTGCTTGCATCACGTTCATTCAGTGGATGCTCGAAAAACTGTATTTAGCGGTATGGATTTTGGTAGGCCCGGCAGGACTTGAACCCGCAACCAAAGCGTTATGAGCGCTCTGCTCTAACCAATTGAGCTACAGGCCCGCTGCGGTCTGAATAGCCATTCAGACGAGGCGGTCAAGCATCAGTTCTGGACGGGCGTGCCGATCAGCATCATTGACAGCAATGCGATCATTTCGCGTTCCCGATCGGTGACGACACTTGGGTCGCCATCCAAGTCAGCAAGCGCGTGAATGTCATCCAAGGTTGTCGGCGCGTCTGAATAGGAAACAGTCTGTGCCACGTCGATATAGGGACCGTCAGCAATATCCTGCGTGGCCACAAGTGGAACAACCTCTGCCGCGGCGGGGGATGCGAATACGGCAAATGCCGTGGCGATGGGTGCAAAGTATTTATTCATGACATGGATAGAACACCGCTGCGGGTAAAAGGTTTCCTAAAGCATGGCAGGAATCCGCTTATTGCTTGGCCCGTCATGCTGCGTTGCACAGGCAGGCATCTTCGGTTACCTCGCAGGCAGATTTTGTTGGGGGCGATCCATGACCAAAAACGGGCTGACATACGCACAGGCTGGCGTTGATATCGACGCAGGCAACGCATTGGTCGAACGGATCAAACCGGCGGCCAAGCGGACGCAACGGTCCGGCTCGATGGCGGGGCTTGGCGGGTTTGGCGCTTTGTTCGACCTCAAGGGTGCTGGCTATGACGACCCCATTCTGGTTGCGGCTACGGACGGTGTGGGCACGAAACTGCGGATCGCCATCGACACCGGCAATCTGGACACAATCGGCATCGATCTGGTGGCGATGTGTGTCAACGATCTGGTCTGCCAAGGTGCGGAACCACTGTTTTTCCTGGATTATTTTGCCACTGGCAAACTGGATCTGGACGCGGCGACCCGCATTATCAACGGCATCGCGCAGGGGTGCGCACTGTCGGGTTGCGCGCTGATCGGGGGCGAGACGGCGGAAATGCCGGGCATGTATCACGGTGGTGATTTCGATCTGGCGGGTTTCAGCGTCGGGGCGATGGAGCGCGGGGCCGACCTGCCCGCAGGCGTGGCCGATGGCGATGTGCTGCTGGGGCTGGGCAGCGACGGCGTGCATTCCAATGGTTATTCTTTGGTGCGCCGGATCGTGGAACACGCAGGGCTGACATGGTCGGACGATTCCCCCTTTGGTGACGGCGATCTGGGGGCGGCATTGCTCGCACCAACCCGGCTCTATGTGAAACCGGCGTTGGCCGCGATCCGCGCGGGTGGCGTGCATGCGCTGGCGCACATCACGGGTGGCGGCCTGACCGAAAACCTGCCGCGCGTGCTGCCGGATGAATTGGGCGCACAGATCGACCTTGGGTCCTGGACGTTGCCACCGGTGTTCGACTGGTTGGCACACACTGGCAGCATCGAGACGTCTGAAATGCTGAAAACGTTCAACGCAGGCATCGGCATGGTGCTGGTTGTTGAGGCGGCCCGCGCCGAGGCGCTGGAAACGCTGCTGGTCGAACAGGGCGAACGTGTGCACCGTCTGGGCCATGTGACCCCCGGCGCAGGTGTCCGCTACACCGGGACGCTTGCGTGACACGCGTTGCCTTGCTGATTTCGGGCGGCGGATCAAACATGGTCGCCCTCGCGCGCGACATGACGGGCGATCATCCGGGGCGCGCGAAACTGGTTTTGTCGAATGTCCCGCAGGCGGGTGGATTGCTCAAGGCAAGCGCACTGCGTATTCCCACGGCCGTCGTGGATCATCGCGATCACGACGGGCGTTTGTCATTCGAGGCCGCAATCAACGCAGAACTGGACGCCGCCCGGATCGATCTGATCTGTCTGGCGGGTTTCATGCGGATCCTGACACCGGAATTCACCCATCGCTGGGCCGGCAGGATGCTGAACATCCACCCCTCGCTGCTGCCCAAATACAAGGGGCTGCACACCCATAGACGCGCGATCGAGGCCGGCGACACCGAACACGGTGCCAGCGTCCATATGGTCACGGGCGATCTGGATGATGGACCCGTTCTGGGCCAGGCCGTATTGAGCGTGCGGTCTGACGATACACCCGCAACCCTTGCCGAACGCGTCCTGCCGCTGGAACATCGGTTGTATCCGGAGGTGCTGCGTCGGTTCCTGGCGGGGGATACCACACCGGTGATGATCGACGCGCGGGATTGACCCCGCTTTCCGAATCGCTGGCGATCCCTTAGGCAGGTGCAACAGTATTTTGCGCCGCAAGGCCGAACAGCCACGAGGCGCCATGCAGACCATCACGACGACGACGGAACTCGCCACCTTTTGTGCAGAGGCGGCCAAGCGCCCCTATGTGACCGTCGATACGGAATTTCTGCGCGAGCGCACGTATTATTCGAAACTTTGTCTTGTGCAGCTGGCCTACCGTGATGCGGCGGGCGAGGATGCGGTTCTGGTCGATCCACTGGTCGACGGGCTGTCGCTGGAACCGCTTTATGACCTGTTTCGTGATCCCGGTGTGGTCAAGGTGTTCCATGCGGCACGTCAGGATCTGGAAATCTTTTGGGTCGATGCGCAGCTGATTCCAGCGCCGCTGTTTGACACGCAGGTCGCGGCGATGGTCTGCGGTTACGGCGATCAGGCCGGATACGAGACCCTTGTGCGTAAGATTTCAAAGGCACAGCTGGACAAATCCAGCCGTTTTACCGACTGGTCGCGCCGTCCGCTGACGGATGCGCAGAAAACCTATGCCCTGGGCGACGTTACCTATCTGCGCGAAATCTACGAGGTGCTGTCAGACCGGCTACGCAGCACCGGGCGGGAAAAATGGGTCCAAGAGGAAATGGCTGTTCTGAACGATCCGGCCACCTATCAGACAAACCCCAACGATGCCTGGCAGCGGGTCAAGACGCGCACCACATCTGGCCGTTTTCTGGCAATCGTGCGCGAACTGGCCCGGTTCCGCGAGGAATACGCCCAGACCCGCGACATCCCGCGCAACAGGGTCTTCAAGGACGATGTGCTGGTCGAGCTGGCATCCACAAAACCGACCGACGAAAAGGACCTGTCGCGGTCCCGCCTGCTGCAACGCGAGGCCCGCAAGGGTGACATCGCCGCGGGAATCCTTGCCGCCGTCAAGGCTGGGATCGCCGTGCCCAATGACCGGTTGCCGAAACCTGCTGCCGGTGCCGAACGGCTTCAGGTCAATCCGGCGATTGCGGATATGCTGCGGGTGCTGCTCAAGGCAAAGTCCGAACAGGCCGACGTCGCGCAAAAGCTGATTGCGAATTCAGCCGACCTTGATGCGCTGGCTGCGGGTCAACGCGATTTGCCTGCGCTCAAGGGCTGGCGCAAAGAGGTGTTCGGCCGTGATGCAATCCTGCTGACCGAAGGCAAGGTCGCCTTGGCCGTTGATGGCGCGCATGTGGTCACCGTGCCGCGCTAGACCTTTGGCGCTGCGTTCCCTAGATGGGGGGCAACGCACAAGGAGAAGACAATGGCCACCGAACAATTCGAAGACCTCGTTGAAACCTTTGCCTTTCTTGACGATTGGGAAGATCGCTATCGCCATGTGATTGACATGGGCAAGGCGATGCCTGCACTGGAAGACGCGCTCAAGGTGCCGGCAACCAAGGTGGACGGCTGTGCAAGCCAGGTCTGGTTGGTGCCCGCACCAGAGAATGGCACGTTTCATTTCCGCGGTGACAGCGATGCGATGATCGTGCGCGGGCTGATTGCCGTGTTGGGCGCGCTTTACGACGGTGTCCCGCTGAACGATCTGCACAGCATCGACGCGCGGGCGGAACTGGGACGTTTGGGCTTGAACGATCACTTGTCCGCGCAACGGTCAAACGGGTTGCGCGCGATGGTGGAACGGATTCGCGAAACGCCCGTCGGCTAGGCCTGCGACAGCGCTGTCGCCAGATCGCCGTAACCTGTGAACCGCCGCTCGAAGGTCAGCCCGATCCGCGCGGCAATTTTCGCCGCACGGGCCGTCAGGTCAGCGTCATCGGTCTGTGCGAGATAGACCAGGGTTTCGTAATTGCCGAAATACATGTCCAGCAGCGCGGGATGCCGGTCCAGACCCAATGGTTTCCAGACAAAGGCATCGAATTGCCGCGTCAAAAAATCGGTCAGGTAAAACGCCGTGATCTCGTCGGCATGTTCGGTAAACCGCGTGTTCCCTTCGAAAAAACTATAGCAATGGGGCCCTGCGATCATGCGCACGCCCAGCGCATCGCAAGCGGCCTGCAACTGCCCGCCCGTGCCGCAATCGGCGTAGACCACAAAAATCCGGTCATAATCGCCATGTCGCGCCGTGACGATGTCCTGCACCGCAGGCACGATCCGTTCGGGGTGATTGTGCCAGATCGCAGGAAGGCATTGCAGATCCAGATGATCCCACCCGTTCATACGCCGCAATGCGATGATTTCATGGGCAAGCGCGCCGCAGGCCAGCAACAGCACACGCCCTCTGCCCGACGGCGCAAGCCCCGCCTGGGTCAGATCGGTGTCGCGCGGTGTCACCCGGATCGGCGGGTCAATACGGTCAGGATCAGCGCCACCGTCGACATGGCCGGCAGCAAGGCCCAACCCATCGAAAAATTGGCGATCCACACTGTCAGGCCCGCCAAGGCGATAACAACTGCGATCAGAATGGCGAAACGTTGTAGGGGCACGGCAATCCTCGGATGGCTGCTGTTTCATCAGTGAAGACAAAAACAACACCTGTCTAGCCCAGGCTACGCCAAAGATAATGCAGTTTAGGCCATGCTCGCTTGATTGTGTTTACGCGCCATGAACGTCTTCGCCGTCTCGACTGCGACAGCCGCATCACGACAATAGGCATCAGCACCGATGGCCTTGCCGAATTCCTCGTTCAGGGGGGCACCGCCCACCAGCACGATGTAATCCTCGCGCATGCCTTTTTCGACCATCGTGTCGATCACGACCTTCATGTAGGGCATTGTCGTTGTCAGCAGGGCGGACATGCCCAGGATGTCGGCACCTTCGGCCTCCAACGCTTCGATATAGGCCTCAACCGCGTTGTTGATTCCCAGATCGACAACCTCGAACCCGGCACCTTCCATCATCATCCCGACGAGGTTCTTGCCGATGTCGTGGATGTCGCCCTTGACCGTGCCGATGACCATCTTTCCCACACGCGGTGCGCCGGTTTCGGCCAGCAGCGGTTTGAGGATGGCCATGCCGCCCTTCATCGCGTTGGCGGCCAGCAGAACCTCTGGCACGAACAGGATCCCATCACGGAAATCGGCCCCGACGATGGTCATGCCGCCGACCAGTGCCTCGGTCAGGATCTGGTAGGGCTGCCAGCCACGATCCAGCAGGATCGTGACACCTTCTTCGATCTCTTCTTTCATGCCGTCATAGAGGTCGTCGAACATCTGCGCGACAAGGTCTTCGTCGTTGAGTTCAGCAAGGATGATGTCGTCGTCTTCTGACATGGAAGCAATCCCTATAGGCAGTTGATCTGTCTTTGCCCGTATCTATGGCGCGTCAGACAGACTGTCACGGGGTGAATTGCGACATATCAGGGGTTTGCGCCGACGCAGTTGCGCGCGTTCTGCATTTGTTCTATATATACACAATGGTTTTGCCGTCATCACCGCCACGACAGCGCACACCCGGACGGGCGGCGCTGTCCAATCCCGACAACCGTTTTGACCGGATCACGGCAGAGGGTGTCGATGACGGCTGGCACGTCGAACACGATCTGCCGGTTCTGCGCACATCCGTCACCGACGAGGTGCCGCGCCGCGTCATTACGCGCAACACCTCGCCCGACATCAGCTTTAACCGGTCCATCAATCCTTACCGGGGGTGCGAACACGGCTGCATTTACTGTTTTGCACGGCCCAGTCACGCCTATCTGGGCATGTCACCGGGACTGGATTTCGAAACACGGCTGATTGCGCGTCCCGATGCGCCGACCGTGCTGGCAAAGGAATTGCGCACCAAAGGCTATGTGCCGCAGACCGTCGCGATTGGGACGAACACCGACCCCTATCAGCCGATCGAACGCGATCGCGGAATCATGCGGCAGATCTTGCAGGTCTTGTCCGATTTCAATCATCCCGTCGGCATCGTGACCAAGGGGGCGTTGATCAGTCGCGACATCGACATCCTCGCCCCGATGGCGGCCAAGGGGCTGGCGCGCGTCGGAATTTCGATCACGACACTCGACAATGCCACCAGCCGCGCGATGGAACCGCGCGTGCCGCTGCCAGCCGCGCGTTTGCGCGCGATCCGGCAGTTGACCGACGCCGGGATCGACGTGCGCGTCATGGTGTCGCCCATCGTGCCTGCGCTGACCGATCACGAGATGGAACGTATCCTTGCGGCGGCGGCAGATGCCGGGGCTGTTGCTGCCAATTCCATCGTGCTGCGTTTGCCGCGCGAGGTGTCGGGCCTGTTTCGCGACTGGGTGGAACAGACCTATCCTGACCGGGCCGCGCGGATCATGGCACGCGTGCGTGAGCTTCATGGCGGACAGGATTACGACCCGGCGTTCGGCACGCGGATTACCGGGCAGGGCGAATGGGCCCGTTTGATCCGGCAACGTTTCGATCTGGCCGCCCGTCGTCTGGGACTGGCACGGCATCTGCCACCGCTGCGCAGCGACCTGTTCGCGGTGCCGCCACGACCGGGCGATCAGCTATCGCTATTTTGACGGTCCCGACTATGCTGCAAGTATGAGCGAGATCTGGACACAGCGTTACGACCGGCCCGACTATCTGTTCGGCATGGAACCGACCGAATTTCTGGTCACGGCGGCCGACCGTGTGCCGGCGACCGATGCACTGTGTATTGCGGACGGCGAGGGGCGTCATTCCGCATACCTCGCACAGCGCGGCTTTGATGTGACGGCCTTTGATCCCGCACCGACGGCGCTGGAAAAGGCACGCCGTCTGGACGTGGCAAAGGGTGTCACGGTCGCACGGCATCAGGCCAGTCTGGATGACTGGGACTGGACGCAGTCCTACGGCGCAGTGGTGGCGATGTTCATCCAATTTCAGGGACCAGAGGCACGCTTGCCCACATTTGAACGTCTGCGGCAGGCCACACGGCCTAGCGGCCACGTGATCCTGAAAGGGTTCGCCCCGCGGCAGGTCGACTACGGGACGGGTGGCCCATCGGATCGCGAAAACATGTACACGACGGATTTTCTGGAACAGCAGTTCAGCGGCTGGACGCTGCATCATTTGCGCGATCACGATGCGCCGCTGTCGTCAGGACCGGGCCACGACGGTGTCGCGGCCCTGGTCGAATTGATTGCACAAAAACCGGGTTAATGACGGCGGCGACCACGACGTTCGGCGCGGACCGGACCGTTGCCGTCGGTGCCGTCACTCTCGGAGGAAAACGCACCCAGCGCCGTCGTGATATCGTCCAGCGACGGGCGGTCGCCCTTGGGCCGGGTTTCCAGCGCCTCGCGCATGGCGCGCAGGTGTTCGGGCGTCGTCCCACAGCATCCGCCGATGATGCGCGCGCCACAGTTGCGGGCCAGTTCGGCGTAATCCGCCATCAGTTCCGGCGTCCCGTCGTAATGGATATGGCCGTCGTGGTATTTCGGGATGCCTGCGTTGCCCTTGGAAATCAGCGGCTGGCCCGGGTCTGCATCCGCCATGCCAAGGATCGTGCGCAGCAGGTCAGACGCGCCCGTGCCGCAGTTGGCACCGAATCCCTGCGGCTGGTAATCCAGCTTGGCCACGGATTTCACCATGTCGCGGCTGGTCACACCCATCATCGTGCGGCCCGCGGTGTCGAAACTCATGGTGCCGCACCAGGGCATCCTGGCGAGGCGAAACGCCTCGGCTGCGGCCTTGTATTCCTCGAATGCGGAAATGGTTTCGACCCACAGCACATCGGCACCACCTGCCTTCAGGCCCTCGGCTTGTTCATGGAACATCTCGACGGCAAGTTCGTGGGTCAGCGTGCCCATCGGTGCCATGATGTCGCCGGTCGGACCAACCGATCCGGCAACGATGATCGCGCGGTCCGATTTATCGGCCACGTTGCGACCGATCTCGGCGGCGGCGCGGTTGAGTTCCAGCACACGGTCCTGCGCGTCGTGCAGTTTCAAGCGGCTGGCGTTGCCACCAAAGCTGTTGGTCAGGAACAGGTCGGACCCTGCGTCCACGGCCCCCTGGTACAGCGCCGTGATGCGGTCGGGATGTTCCACGTTCCACATTTCCGGCGCGTCGCCGGACGACAGCCCCATATTGAACAGATTGGTACCCGTCGCCCCGTCGGCGAGGATCCAGTCGCGCTGCGCAAGCAGATCGGCAAAAGCGGTGGTCATGGTCGTTCCCTTCAATGCAAAAGGGGCACCGGCCTGTGACCGGTGCCCCGTTGGCGGTGTTGTATCCGGCACGCGCCGGGGCGGCAATATCAGCCTTGCTCGTCCAGCAGTTGCGCCTTGGCGGTGGCGGTCAGTTCGGCCATTTTCGCGCGGATTTCGGCGTCGCTGGTGTCGTCGCTCAGATCGGCGCGCACCTTGCGGAAAACATCCTCGTCGCCGGCTTCTTCGAAATCGGCCTTGATGACCTCTTTGGCATAGGCATCGGCGTCCTCACCGGATTTGCCCATCAGGCCTGCCGCCCACAGACCCAGCAGCTTGTTGCGGCGTGCCTCGGCCTTGAACTGCATTTCGGCGTCATGGGCGAATTTGTTCTCGAACGCGTTTTCGCGATCTTTCATGCTGGCCATCGGTCAAACCCCTGTTTTGTGTTGGCGTGGATATAGATATGCGGCCCGACATGCTTGCCCGCAAGGGGGCGGTGTCGTAAGACGCAGCAAAGCGGGCCGTCGTTGTGGCACGCATTATACTGCGGGGCACCCATGGCACGTCGTAAACTGGTCTACGAAGGCAAGGCGAAAATTCTGTACGAGGGCCCCGAACCGGGCACGTTCGTGCAGTATTTCAAGGACGATGCCACCGCCGGAAACGGTGCCAAAAAGGATGTGATCGAGGGCAAGGGCGTGTTGAACAACCGCCTGTCCGAATTCTTTATGACCGGATTGGCGAATATCGGCATTCCGACCCATTTCATCCGCCGCCTGAACATGCGCGAACAGCTGATCCGGCAGGTCGAAATCATCCCGCTGGAAGTGATCGTGCGCAACTTTGCCGCCGGGTCCATGGCCAAGCGTCTGGGCATGGAGGAAGGCGCACCACTGCCGCGCCCGATCGTGGAATTCAGCTTCAAGGACGACAAGCTGGGCGATCCGCTGGTGCCCGAGGAATACATCATCGCCTTTGGCTGGGCATCGCAACAGGACATGGACGACATCGTCAGCATGGCCCTGCGGGTCAATGATTACCTCTCCGGTGTCATGTACGGCGTCGGTATCAAACTGGTGGATTTCAAGATCGAGATCGGTCGCATCTGGGACAATGACTTCATGCGTCTGGTCGTGGCCGACGAAATCAGCCCCGACAGCTGCCGCCTGTGGGACATCGAATCCGGCCAGAAACTGGACAAGGACGTGTTCCGTCAGGATCTAGGATCGCTCTCGGATGCCTACACAGAGGTGGCGCGCCGTCTGGGCGTGCTGCCCAGCAACGTGACCCACCGCCCCAAGCCGACACTGATCAACTAAGGAATCGCTCATGCTGGCCAAAGTCTATGTGACGCTGAAAAATGGTGTTCTCGATCCGCAGGGCGAGGCCATTCGCCACGCGCTGGGATCGCTTGGGTTTGACGGCGTGAACGGCGTGCGTCAGGGCAAGGTCATCGAACTGGATCTGGCCGACGGCACCACCGAGGCGCAGATCAATGACATGTGCGAACGTCTGCTGGCCAACACCGTGATCGAATCGTATCGGATCGAAATCGCCTGATGCGCATCGCCGTCGACATGGACGAGGTGATCGCCGACACCCATGCGGCACAACGCGCGGCCTATGCACAGGCGGGATTCACGGCGTCCGATGCTGACCTGCATGGCAAACATCTGCGCGATCTGGCCCCGCCAGATACCGTGCGGCAGGTGCAGTTGCAGATGTCCGAAGGCACGTTTTTCGCAAACCTCGATGTCATCGCGGGGGCCGTCGATGCGATGGCGGACCTCTATGCCACGCATGAGGTGTTCATCGCCACGGCTGCGATGGATTACCCGGCATCATGCGCGCACAAGATCGCGTGGCTGGCCCGGCATTTCCCGTTCATCGCCAAGGACAGGATCGTGCTGTGCGGCGACAAGAGCATCATCAAAGCCGACGTACTGATCGACGATCACAGCCGTCATTTCACGCATTTCGCAGGGCAGGGCGTCCTGTTCGATGCGCTGCACAACAAAACGACCGATTGGCCGCACCGGCTGACGGATTGGGCCGATGTCCACACCACGCTTGAAAGGATCGCCAGATGAAGGCCGCCGTTCTCGTTTTTCCCGGGTCCAACTGTGACCGCGACATGGCCGAGGCGCTGCGCGCCGCAGGGGCCGATGTTCGGATGGTCTGGCACAAGGACGCCGATATCGGCGATGTCGATCTGGTTGCCGTGCCGGGCGGGTTTTCATTCGGTGACTACCTGCGCTGTGGTGCGATTGCCGCGCAATCCCCGGTCTGCGCGGCACTGCGCGCCCATGTGGAACGCGGCGGATATGCCTTGGGGGTTTGCAACGGGTTTCAGGTGCTGACCGAAACCGGTCTGTTGCCCGGTGCGCTGATGCGCAACGGCGGCCTGACATTCGTGTGCAAATCCACGCCGTTGCGCGTGGCCACGGCCGACAGCGCCTTTACCGAAGGTTACGCAGCCGGCGACACCATCGCATTGCCTGTCGCACATCATGACGGCAATTATTTTGCCGATGCCGATACGTTGGCGATGCTCGCGGATCAGGACAGGATTGCATTCACCTACGCCGACAATTTCAACGGCAGCCGCAATGACATCGCGGGGATCCTGTCTGAAAACCGTCGCGTGCTGGGCATGATGCCCCATCCCGAACGGGCCGTGGATGCCGCAACCGGCAGCACGCAGGGCATGGCGCTGTTCAGGGGCCTTGTGCGGCAACTTGCCGACGCCTGAGCGTCCGCTTGCCGCATGGCTGCGAGCGACATATTTAAGCGTCATGGAAAACGTGACCATTCCGGCCGTCCGGACGGCGCTGAACCGCTGGCGTCTGCGTCTTGCGGTCATCGCCCTATGTCTGTTGGGCGCCGGCACGATCTATGTCACGAACATTCTGCTGACAGAACGCTTTACGGAATCGACCCGAAACAGGGCCGAGGTGCGTCTGACACTGTTTGTCGCCAACCTGATGAGCGAGCTACAGCGCAATTCCATCGTGCCACAGCTGCTTGCGCGTGACCCCGCGCTGATCGCGGCGCTGGAAAACGGTGATTTCTCGTTATCGACGCAGCGCCTGCTGTCTTTTGTGGATGAAATCGGCGCGGCATCGCTGATGCTGCTGGACCGTGACGGGCGTGTCGTCGCGGCAACCGATCGCAACCGTCTGGGCGAAAGTTTCCGGTCAGCCCCGCAGTTCGTGAACGCCATGCGCAGCAACGCCACCGTGTTCACCCGTGGCGAGACAGCACAGGGCGGGTTCAATTTCATCTACTCGCGCAGGCTGGACAACAGCGGGTCCAATCTGGGCGCGATCCTGGTGGCAGTCGATCTGGCCAAGATCGAACGCGGCTGGGTCGGTGTGTCGGACGCCGTTTATGTGGCCGACAGCGAGGGGCGGATCATCCTATCGACCGAACCGCGCTGGCGTGGTCAGGAGGAATCGGTCGCCCTTGCCATTGAACCTGCATCGGGTGCCATCGAGCGTGCGTTGCGCGCGACCGAGGAATGGACCGAACTGCCGATCGACGCCTATTTCAGGGGCGAGGCAGTGTTGCGCCGCGAGGCGCGCGTGCCGTTCCAGGGCTGGCGCATGGTCAGTTTCACCAGCTACGCCAGCGTGCGCGAACGGGTGAATGGTGTTCTGGCGCTCGAGGTGATGGGATTTGCGATCCTGCTGGCGCTGTTGTTCTGGTATGCCTCACGCAGGGCCGCGACACGTGTGGCGGTCTACGAACAGGAATCCAACGAATTGCGCGCCCTCAACGCAGCACTTCAGCGTGAAATCGCGGCGCGCAAACAGATGGAACGCAGTCTTCAGGTGGCGGAACAAACGGTCGAACAGACCTCGAAACTGGCCGCCTTGGGCGAAATGTCGGCGGCCGTCAGCCACGAATTGAACCAGCCGTTGGCGGCCATGAAAACCTATCTGGCAGGGGCGCGGCTGTTGCTGCAACGCAAACGCCCCGAGGAAACGCTGTCGTCATTTCAACGGATCGACGACCTGATCGACCGTATGGGCGCGATCACGCGGCAGTTGAAATCCTATGCCCGCAAGGGGTCCGACGCGTTCGAGGCGGTCGATGCCCGTGCCGCGGTATCATCCGCCCTGTCGCTGATGGAACCCCAGCTCAAGACGCGCGACGTGGAAATCAGTCGCACGCTTCCCAGTGCGCCCGCGCTGATCTACGGGGACCGCCTGCGACTGGAACAGGTCATCATCAACCTGTTGCGCAACGCACTGGACGCCACCAAGACGGCCGAGAGTCCGCGCATCGACGTGATCCTTGCGGTGGGCGAAACGGTGACCCTGACGGTGCGGGACAACGGGACGGGGATCGAGGACCTCGATGAACTGTTCGAACCATTTTACACAACCAAGCAGGCTGGCGACGGTGTCGGCCTCGGACTTGCGATTTCTTCGGGGATCGTCAACGACCTCGGGGGGCGCATGATCGCACGCAACGGGGCACAGGGTGGCGCTGTTTTCGAAGTGCAGTTGCCGCTGCTCAAGTCGGCCCTCAAGGCCGCAGAATAAGGACTGCAAGATGAACAAGGCCATGAAAATCGCGATTGTCGACGACGAAAAAGACATGCGTCAGTCGATCAGCCAGTGGCTGGCCCTGTCCGGGTTCGAGACAGAAGCCTATGCCAGCGCAGAGGATGCGCTCAGTGCGCTGACATCCGACTTTCCGGGGATCGTCGTCAGCGATGTGAAAATGCCCGGCATGGACGGCATGCAGTTCCTGAAGAAATTGCGCGGGGTCGATTCCGCGCTGCCGGTCATCATGATAACCGGCCACGGCGACGTGCCGATGGCGGTCGAAGCGATGCGCGTGGGCGCATTCGATTTTCTGGAAAAACCTTTCAATCCCGATCGGATGACCGAACTGGCCAAGAAGGCCTGCAATGTGCGCCGCCTAACGCTGGACAACCGCGCCCTGCGCAAGGAATTGTCCGACGGCACATCCTTGATGAAAAAACTGGTCGGATCCTCTGACGCGATGGAACGTCTCAAGGAGGACATTCTGGATCTGGGTCAGGCCGACGGGCATGTCCTGATCGAGGGCGAAACCGGCACGGGCAAGACATTGGTTGCCCATGCGCTGCATGCGGTCGGTGCCCGGTCCGCCCGCAAGTTCGTGCTGATCTCATGCTCCGCCCTAGACGAGGACAGCCTGAACCGCAGGCTGTTCGGCCCCGCCGCAGAGGGCGAGCCGATCCCCGCCATGGAGGAGGCGCGCGGCGGCACGCTGGTGCTGGAGGATATCGAGGCGCTGACCCATGCGCAGCAATCGCGTCTGCTGACGGCGATCAACGAACAGGGCACGCCCGCGGAAACCCGTCTGGTCGCCATCTGCAACCTGCAGGAACAGGACAAGACCTGCGAAAGCGTGCTGCGCCCGGACCTGTATTACCGGATTTCGGCAATGCGGATCGTGGTGCCTCCGCTGCGCCAGCGCGGCGAGGATATCCTGACGCTGTTCACCCATCTATCCGAACAATTCGCCGAGGAATACGGCTGCGAGGCCCCGCAAGTCAGCGCCCAGGAGGCCGCACAGCTGTTGCAGGCACCCTGGCCGGGCAATGTGCGGCAGTTGATCAACGTGGCCGAACGGGCCGTGCTGCAAAATCGTCGCGGATCTGGGTCCATCGCATCGCTGCTGATGACCGACGGGGACGACGACGACGGCAACCGCCCGGCGATGACGACCGAAGGCAAGCCCCTCAAGGAATTCGTCGAAGCCTTTGAACGCATGCTGATCGACAACACCATGCGCCGCCACAAGGGCAGCATCGTCGCGGTGATGGAAGAGCTTTGCCTGCCGCGCCGGACCCTGAACGAAAAGATGGCCAAGTATCAATTGCAACGGTCGGATTATATCTGAACCTGCGGTGCAACCGGGTCTTGATCGGCGTTGGCGTCCTTGCTTAATGGACCCAACGACGACAGGAGCACGCCATGCATCACAGCCTCGCATTGATTTTCTGCCTGACCGCACTGGCGGGCTGTGGCGGCGACAGCACGGAATTTGCGGACCGGTTTGCAATAGACCAGGAGACGGCGAGCGCTGCGGCAGATGAGGCAGAGGATGAGGCAGAGGATGAGGCAGCGCCACCGGTTCAGCAGACCGATGCAACACGCATCGTCTTGGTGAACGGCACCCCGCGTCCCGCCAATCGCCAGTTTCCGCAAGGCACCGATGCGAGTCAGCTACGCAGCTTTTCCGCGCCGGCAGGCACGTTTGATCCCATCGACACGAGTGTGCCCGGATCAGCCAGCTATTCCGGCACCTATTTTGCGGACAAGATCGAGAATATCGACAATCCCGACACGACGCGTTGGGTTTTCACCAAGGCAGAGGGTCCCGTCGTGATTGATGTGGACCTCGACAGCGGACAAATCAGCGGGCGCTCCTCTGACAATCGCCTGGTCATCGGACGTGCCGCACGTCCCATCAACGGGGGCATCGTAGATGGCGCCGTGGAATTCGATGGTTTGGTCGGGCCGTTCAACGGGACAGTGACAGCCAGCAATATCCAGGCCGATTTCGCTGGCGAGAACGCTGACACGGCCGTTTTGGGCCGTTTTGCCGCCACCGCACCCTGAGACGGGCCAATCCGGAAACGGCGCTGCGTCTGATGTTCACACACTTTGTCGTTGTCTTATGGCCGTCTGCACCCTTATGTATGGCATACGGGTTGTTGCCATGACGCTTTGCGCAAAGGCCCGGTGAGATTCTCTGTGGGCGGCAGGATGCCACCGCAGCTGATTTGATCCCGCAAACGGATCAGAAAAATGCCCGTTGTCGGTCCCACGGACCTGACCGGGTTACCTGAACAGGCCCCCCGGGGTCGGAGAAAAACCGCGATGCTACGCGCTAGTGACAACAGACCGCTTGATGACACCCTCTGGGGTGCAGCGGTCGGCACTGTGCGGCACGCCCTTTACAGACATGACATCCTGACAGCCGCCCCACCGGGGTCGGGCATCGGGTGTGATGCGAATGGATACAATGCCAAAGAAAATGCTGATCGACGCCACGCACGCGGAAGAAACCCGCGTCGTCGTGGTGGATGGAAACAAAGTCGAGGAATTTGATTTCGAGAGCCAGTTCAAGCGACAGCTTGCTGGGAACATCTATCTGGCCAAGGTGACACGGGTTGAACCGTCGTTGCAGGCTGCGTTTGTGGATTACGGTGGCAATCGCCACGGATTCCTCGCGTTCTCTGAAATCCACGCGGATTATTATCAGATCCCCATCGCGGACCGTCAGGCCCTGATGGAAGAAGAGCGTGCCTACGCCGAAAGCCAGAAAGCCGCCGAAGAAGAAGAGGAAGCACCCAAGCCGCGTCGCCGCCGGTCGCGCCGTTCCGCCGCCGAAGACGTCGCAAACGACGACGCCGTCGCGGTCGAGGATGTCGAGATTGCAGGCATGGAAACCATCGACCTGGACGACGAAGAGGGGTCCAGCCCGATGGAACGCGGCCGTGAAACGCCCGTGGAAACGCCCGCCGCCGATGAGGACATCGACGACGAGAACGGCCATGATGACGAAGACGATGGCCCCGACGCCGCCGACAAGGACGACCAGATCGAACAGATCGCGGATCACGACCACGATGATGTGCGTCCGGTCCGCAAGCCCCGTCCCAAACGCTACAAGATCCAGGAAGTCATCAAGGTCCGCCAGATCCTGCTGGTGCAGGTCGTCAAGGAAGAACGCGGCAACAAGGGTGCTGCACTGACCACTTACCTGTCGCTGGCGGGTCGTTACTGCGTGCTGATGCCCAACACCGCACGCGGCGGTGGTATTTCGCGCAAGATCACCAATGCAGCCGACCGCAAGAAGCTGAAGGAAATCGCGAATGAAATGCAGGTACCGCAGGGTGCCGGTCTGATCATCCGCACCGCCGGCAGCCAGCGCACTCGTACCGAGATCAAGCGTGACTACGAATACCTGCAGCGCATGTGGGAACAGATTCGCGAGCTGACGCTGAAATCCACGGCACCCGCCAAGATTTACGAGGAAGGCGACCTGATCAAGCGCACGATTCGCGATCTCTATTCCAAGGAGATCGACGAGGTCATCGTGGCGGGCAACGACGGCTATCGCACGGCCAAGGACTTCATGAAGATGATCATGCCGTCCCATGCGAAAAACGTGAAACTCTATGCCGAGCAGATGCCGCTTTATGCGCGCTATCAGGTCGAAAGCTACCTTGCGGGTATGTTCAGCCCCACGGTGCAATTGCCGTCGGGTGGTTACATCGTGATCGGCATCACCGAGGCGCTGGTCGCCATCGACGTGAACTCTGGCCGCGCGACCAAGGAAGGTTCAATCGAACAGACCGCGCTGAAAACCAACCTCGAGGCCGCTGACGAGGTGGCACGCCAGCTGCGTCTGCGTGACCTTGCGGGCCTCATCGTGATCGATTTCATCGACATGGACGAACGCCGCAACAACGCCAGCGTTGAAAAGCGGTTCAAGGACAAGCTGAAAAACGACCGCGCGCGTATCCAGGTTGGCCGGATTTCCGGCTTTGGCCTGATGGAAATGTCGCGTCAGCGCCTGCGCCCCGGCATGCTGGAGGCCACGACCCAGCCTTGCGTCCATTGCCACGGCACAGGCCTGTTGCGGTCAGATGACAACGTCGCATTGAACATCATTCGCCAGCTCGAAGAAGAGGGCGTACGCGGTCGCAGCAAAGAGGTTCTGGTACGGGCACCTGTGTCCATTGCCAACTTCCTCATGAACGGCAAACGCGAACATATCGCCGCGATCGAGGGTCGTTATGGCATGGCGGTGCGGGTCGAATGTGACCTGAAACTGGTGTCACCCGAATTCGCGATCGACAAGTTCAAGAGTGCGACGCGCGTCGTTCCCGAGGCCGGAACCTATATCCAGGCCGAATCCGCGATGATCGAGGACGAAGACGAGGATATCGTCGAGGAGACACCCGAGGAGGATGAGGCCGAGGCGACGCCACCACAGGCAACGCCTGATGATGGTGAAGGCCAGCCGCGCAAGAAGCGCCGTCGTCGTCGTCGTCGCAAGGGCGGTCAGGGCGGTGATGACCGTCAGGATCAGGACGAGAACGGCAACTCTGCTAACCAAGACGATAGTGCGGATACGGACAAGGCTGCAGATCAGCCGGACACGGAAGACACCACCGCCGAAAAGCCCAAGCGCACCCGGACGCGTAGCCGCCGCCGCAAGACCGACGACGCGGACGCGCCCGCCGATGCCGTCGCAGCGGATGCACCGCAAGCAGATGCAGAGGCCGCAACCCCCGAGGCCGAAGAGGCGCCCAAGAAGCGGACACGCAGCCGTCGCAAACCCGCAGCAAAGGTGACAGAGGCCACTGACGCAGCGGATGCGACCGCAAAGGAAGCGCCCGCCGAAGCCGCCCCAACCGATGACGCCGACGCCCCAGCTGAAAAGCCAAAGCCCAAGCGCCGTAGTCGTGCCAAAAAGGCCGATCCGGTCACGGCAGATGCGGTTGCGGCAGCGCCAGAGGCGTCAGACGCCGCATCGGAAACGACCGCGACCGACGACGTGGCAACACCCGACGCACCGGCAGCGGTGGCCGAACCGGCCCCCGAAACCAAGAGCGTCATTGATGTGCCCGTGGTGCAGCCTGTGTCCGAAACGACGTCAGAACCTGACCCCGAAACCGAGGCCACGCCACAGGCTGAACCTGTGCAGGCCGCAGCAGAGTCCGATACCGCTGACGAGAAAAGCGAAGAAAAGAAGCCCCGTCGCAAGGGCTGGTGGTCACTGGGCCGCTAGGTCTGGATCACGATGCGCAGACAAAAGGCGGGCCATCTGGCCCGCCTTTTTCATGTCAGCCTTTGGCGATGTAGTAGGTCTGCACCGGGCCGTCATCCTCTGACCCGATCAGGCGGTGGCCAGCCTCGGCGCAGAAATGCGGCACATCAACGACTGCTGCGGGATCATCGGCGCGGACGCGCAGGACCTGCCCGGATTGCAACGGTTGCAGACGCTTGCGCGCCTTGAGAACGGGCAGGGGACAAAGCAGCCCCACGGCATCAAGATCGGCATCATATTCCATGACAATTGGGTATTGCGGATGTTGCAGGTTGTAAACGGTCTCGTGACGCGGGCAGGGCGTGACGCCGCTGCCGTTCCGGGTTACATCCTTGCCATGATCGAACCGTTGACCCTGTTAGATGCCAGCCTGCTGCCTGCAATCCTGATTGCGGTGACTGCGGGTCTCTTGTCGTTCCTCAGCCCCTGTGTGCTGCCCATCGTGCCGCCGTATCTGGCTTATATGGGCGGGGTCAGTGTCACGGATCTGGACGAGACTGCCGCCGCGCGACGCAAGGTGATGGTTGCTGCCGCAATGTTCGTCCTGGGCCTGTCCACGGTCTTTTTACTGCTCGGGATGGCGTTTTCGACGCTGGGCCGCGCCTTGCTGCAATGGCAGGGCTGGTTCGTGCCGATTGCGGGGATCGTGGTGATGATATTTGGTGCGCATTTCATCGGCGTGTTCCGCATCGGGGTTCTGGACCGCGAGGCGCGCATGGACACCGGCAGTCAAGGCGGCAGCGCGCTGGGGGCCTATGTTCTGGGTCTTGCCTTTGCCTTTGGCTGGACACCCTGTCTGGGCCCCATTCTGGGCACGATCCTCGGCCTTGCGGCATCAGAGGCCAGCATCAGCCGTGGCACGGTGTTGCTGGCGGCCTATGCAGCGGGGCTTGGGATACCGTTTCTGCTGGTGGCCGCGTTCTTTCCACGGCTCAAGCGGCCGATGGCCTGGATGAAACGCCACATGGACCGCATCGAACGCACATCCGGCCTGCTATTGTGGACCGTCGGGCTGATGATGGTGACGGGACAATTCACGGCGTTCAGTTTCTGGCTGCTGGAACGTTTTCCCGCGCTCGCCGCGATCGGGTGATTTTTCTTAATTTCGCCGCCATTGCGTGTCACACTCGCGCAAACAGCGACGGGCATCGTCCATGACACAGGCAGACCTTCAGGTTCGGACGCGCCGGGTTTTCTACATTCCCGGCTATGACCCGATCCATGCCCGACGCTACCGCGAGTTGTATCGCACCGAAGGGCGCGTGCAGGCGGAGATCAGCGGCTACGATCTGACACTCAGTCCGAAACCAAAGGGTAAGACCTATGGCTGGCGCGTGGCCGCCCGGATCGAGGATGCCGAGGTCAGCGCAGAGGTAGACGTGCTGGTGTGGTCCGACATCGTGCGTGACAGCATGTCAAACACGATCCCCGCGACCTATGCGCAATTGGTGCGGACGGCCTGGACCTATATTACGAGCGGCGCATTGGGGCGGTTGATGAAACTGCGCAAGGGGCCGGTGATTGCGGCCCTGTATCCCGTCGGGATGCTGCTGCTGCAACTCTTGATCGCGCTTGGCCTTGGTGCGCTGGCAGGATGGTTTGCAGTTCTCCTCCTGCCCTTGGGCAACGGCTGGGACACCATGGCGCGCTTTGCCGTGCTGACGACGGTGACGGCCCTGATCCTGCGCTGGTTCAAATCGCGTGATGGCAAGCTCTTTGCCTATTACCTCATGCATGATTACAGCTATTCCGCCCGGTGGCGCGGGGCAAATCCAGCGCCGCTTGAAACACGGATGGCCGAATTTGCCGATATCATCGCGCAGGCGCTGACAGATGACGTGGACGAGGTGCTGGTCGTCGGCCATTCGTCGGGCGCACATCTGGGGGTATCGATCCTGGCAGATCTGATCCGTGACGGACGCGTGCCCGCAGGCGGTCCAGTCCTGTCGTTTCTGACCCTGGGGCAGGTGGTGCCGATGGTCAGTTTTCTGCCCGACGCCCATCGGCTGCGGGCCGATCTGCAATTTCTGAGCGAGCAGAACATTACTTGGGTCGATGTGACGGCCCCCGGCGATGGTTGCGCATTCGCGCTATGCGATCCTGTGGCTGTTTCGGGGGTCGCCACGCCGGCGCAACGCTGGCCGCTGGTGATTTCCGCGGCCTTTACCCAGACCCTGTCAGAGGCACGCTGGGCGGAGTTGCGCTGGCAATTCTTTCGGCTGCATTTTCAATATCTCTGCGCCTTTGACCGGCCTGGTGACTATGATTATTTCCGGATTACCGCCGGGCCACAGACACTGGGTGCCCGTTTCCGGGGGCGCAATCCTTCGGCGTCACGGATGACGCAGGCGGTGTCGAAATTTACCTCGATCGCTGCATGAGCCAGCCGGTCAAACCTGCCAGCCGCCCTGACAAGGTATCGCTGTGGCGCTACATGCGTCTGTTCCGCGCCGACATCCTGTCGGCACAACCTGCCAAACTGTACCGCGCCTGGATGGCCGAATTTCGCACGCCATTTTTTCGCAGCTACATGATCAACGATCCCGCACTAATTGATCTGGTCCTCAAGGAGCGCCCTGACGATTTTCCAAAATCCGAACGGATCGGCGCGGGTCTGCGACCGCTGTTGGGAAATTCGGTGTTCCTGACCAATGGGGAGACCTGGAAACGGCAACGCCGGATCATTGATCCCGCATTTGAAGGCGGACGCCTGCGCGAAAGTTTTGCCGCGATGCATGCCGCAGGGCAGGCAGCGGTGGCGCGGCTGGCGCCGCTGGCTGACGGACAGCCACAAGATATCGAGCCGGAAACCAGTCATGCGGCGGCTGATGTCATTTTCCGTACGCTCTTTTCGATCCCGATCAACGACCAAGTCGCGACAGAAGTCTTTGACGAATTTCGACGCTATCAACGCAGCCAGCCGATCCTGAATCTTGCAGCCTTTGTTCCGGGTCCGCGCTGGATGCCGCGGTTCTTCAAATCGGACACGCGGCGCACGGCGCAGCGGATCAGGGCCTTGATTACCGGTCTGACTCAGGACCGCCTGACTGCGATTGCCGCGGGCCATGCGCCGGATGATCTGGCGACCAAGATCATGACGACCGCTGATCCCGAAACAGGTGAAACCTTTGATCTGGATGAAATGGTGGATCAGGTCGCGATCTTTTTCCTTGCCGGACACGAAACGTCGGCCGCTGCGCTGGCATGGACCCTGTATCTGCTGGCGTTGAACCCCGACTGGCAGGACCGGGTCGCCACCGAGGCGCGGGACTGGGACGGCGGTTTTGCAACCCTGTCGTCCCTGCACGGTACCCGTGACGTTTTCCGCGAGGCCCTGCGCCTGTACCCGCCGGTGCCAATGATGGTGCGCCAGACAACAACGCCAGAGGTGTTTCGGGACCGACCCGTGCGGCCCGGTTCACAGGTGGTCCTGTCGCCCTGGCACCTGCATCGTCAGACCCGGATCTGGGACCGCCCCGATGATTTCGATCCGGCGCGCTGGCAAACCAAGGACGGCAAGGCGCAACAACGGCTGGCCTATATGCCGTTTTCAGCCGGACCCCGTGTGTGCACTGGTGCGGGTTTCGCCATGCTCGAAGGTGTGGTCATTCTGGCGCAACTGCTACGCGCCTATCAGTTCGAGCTTGTCCCGGATCGCCTGCCTGTGCCGGTCGCACATCTGACGGTCCGGACCCGTTCGGGCATGTGGCTGCGAATCAAGCAACGCAACGATTGATCGCAGGCGGGCGACAATCTGTGTGCCTGGGGTGTATTGCTGAAGGTCCATGACCATCGCCGCGCCCCAATTGCATAAATCGTGACATTTTGCTGCCACAGATCCTAGTGTCGCTTTGGGGACGACACAGGATCGGAACACGCAAGATGCCATATCAGGACAGCCAAAAGCCGAGCGTCATGTCGCGTTTAGCGGACTGGCTGCGCTGTGTCGCGAACCCCGTTTCGCACGATGTCATGACCGTGCCGCAATCTGCACGCCGCAAACCGGACAGTGCGCCGCGCCGCTAGTCCAGTCTGGATTGCAGGTCGGTCAACACCGCGACCCGAATCGCGGACGCCAGCCCCACGTCGCCCCGTGACGCGTCGATCTCGGCGGCCAGGGCGTTCAGTGCCACGCCCCGTTCCAGAGCAAGTGCGCGAAACGCATCCCAGAATTCACGTTCCAACGAAACGCTGGTCCTGTGGCCACGCAATGTCAGCGAATGCTTGACCGGTCGCCCGGCCGGCGGGCTAGTCATCTTCGAACTGTGACTGGTCCAGGCGCTGTCTGGCCTGTTCGGCCTGTGCTGCCTCCAGCAGACGCTGCGCCTTGGTCCGTCCGAACTTGACCGCATTCTGATCTGCCTCGGCCTTTTCCTCGGCGCGGCTGCGTTTTTTGCGGACCTGATTGAGTGAGATAACCTTGGACGTCATGCGCGGAATCCTGTGACAGATGGACTCTTACGGTGACAAGTTGCGCCTGCCCGGACAAGAGACCGCCGCGCAAATTTCCCTGCGCGGCGGTGAATTGTTTGCTTGACGGCGACCCTATTATTTCGGGCCGATCATGTCCTCGGGACGCACCACACGGTCAAAAGTTTCGGCGTCGACAAAGCCGAGGGCGATGGCCTCTTGCTTGAGGGTCGTGCCGTTCTTGTGCGCGGTCTTGGCCACCATGGTCGCATTGTCATAGCCGATTTCGGGGGCCAATGCCGTCACAAGCATCAGGGATTCGCGCATCAGTTTTTCGATCCGGTCCCGGTCGGCCCGGATGCCTGCCACGCAGTTGTCGGTGAATGCCACCGCGCTGTCGCCCAGCAGTTGCATGGATTGCAACACGTTGTAGGCCATCATCGGTTTCATCACGTTCAGCTCGAAATGGCCCTGTGACCCGGCGAATCCGACGGCTGCGTCATTGCCCATGACATGGGCGCAGACCTGGGTGATCGCCTCGACCTGTGTGGGGTTCACCTTGCCTGGCATGATCGACGATCCCGGCTCATTCTCGGGCAGCATCAGTTCGCCCAAACCGCAGCGTGGTCCGGACCCCAACATGCGAATGTCGCAGGCGATTTTATAGATGCTGGCCGCGACGCCGCGCAGTGCACCCGACATTTCGACCAATGCATCATGGGCGGCTAGCGCCTCGAACTTGTTGGGGGCCGTGACAAAGGGCAGGCCAGTGATGTCAGCGATATTGGCCGCGACGGTTTCGCCCCAACCCTTTGGCGTGTTCAGACCGGTGCCGACAGCCGTGCCGCCCTGCGCCAGTTCATAGATCGCGGGCAGGGCGGCCTTGATCCTGCGGATACCCATCGCGACCTGATGCACGTAGCCGGAAAATTCCTGACCCAGGGTCAGCGGTGTCGCATCCATCGTATGCGTGCGACCAATCTTGATGATGTTGTCGAACTCGGCCTGCTTTGCCTCCAGCGCCTTGTGCAGATGTTCCAGACCCGGCAGCAACACGTCATGCGCGGTGCGGGCCACGGCGATATGCATCGCGGTCGGAAAGGTATCGTTGGACGACTGGCCCATATTGCAGTGATCGTTGGGGTGGACGGGTGTTTTCGACCCGATCTCCCCGCCAAGGATTTCGATCGAGCGATTGCTGATCACCTCGTTGGCATTCATGTTCGACTGGGTGCCGGACCCGGTCTGCCAGACGACCAGCGGAAAATGATCGTCCAGTTTGCCAGCCACGACTTCGGAGGCAGCCGCGATCATGGCGTCGGCCAGCGTCTTGTCCAGTTTGCCACGGGCCAGATTGGCCTGCGCACAGGCCTGTTTGATCACACCCAGCGCGCGCACGATCGCCACGGGCTGTTTTTCCCAGCCGATGGGAAAATTCATCAAGGAACGCTGTGTTTGCGCACCCCAATAGCGGTCTGCGGCGACCTCCAGCGGGCCAAAGCTGTCGGTTTCGGTGCGTGTCTTGGTCATGTCGGGCCTCCCGGTCAAATGGTTGCCCTTCAGTAGCGTGACCTTACGCGCGCATCAATCTTACTTGCGAAACTTGTCGAGGCTGACGACTTCTGCGGCCGGGCGCGGGGTGTCGTCGGCGTCTGGTTCAACCAGTTCATCCATCGGCGCCTCATCATCGTCGTCGTCGTGATCGATGTCAGACGCCTGTGTTTCGAACCGCAGACCGAATTCGACAGAAGGATCGGCAAAGGTCGTGATCGCATCATAGGGGATATATAGCGGCTCCGGCACGTTTCCGAACGACAGCGTGACGGCGAATCCCTCTTCCGAGACATCCAGGTTATCGAACCAGTGCTGCATGATGATCGTCATGTCACCGGGATAGCGGTCCGACAGATGGTCGGCCATTTCCACATCCGGGTGCAGCGTGTCAAAGGTGATGATGAAACGATGATCGCCGGGCAATTTACCGGTTTTCTGCACGTCGGCCAGCACGTCACGGATCAGCGTGCGCATCGCACGGTGCATCAGATTTCCGTAGTCGATCTTTTGTGACATCTGGCCGCCCTCTGATTTGCGTATGGCCAACATATCCTATTCGTCCGCGAGTAAAAGGGCGTCCTAGCCGATGATTTGCGCCAATTCGCGGATAATCTTGGCCCGGATTGCGCGTGGATAATCGCTGTGTCTGCGGGCGGTCATGACGAATCCGTCGCGTGTGATGACCTGTTCGCGGTAAAAGTTCGTGATCGCCAGGCCCATGGATTCAATGGCGATCGCGTTGATCGTGATGCCATCGCGCTCTGCCTGTCTGCGGGCGGCGCCGATATCGCCGATGGCGTTCGGTGTTCCATCGCCAGAGATGTCGATGACCCGGCGCTTGCAGTCCGCCACCGCGTCAAAGTTGCGCAGCGAAAACAGGATTGCCTGTGCAGGTGCCGTATCCGACAAAACGAACCTGCGGTCCTGAGCACGGGCCAGGTCCGACAGTTGCGCCACGTCAGTTGCGGCGCGGATGCGGGTCCAGGGGATCACGACCGACTGGCGGTCGATCCCGGACCATTGCACCACCGAAACGGCGGATTGCCCCTGCACCAGCGCATCAATGATATCGGGATCGTTCAGCGCATCGGCCAGACCGTCTGTCTGCAATCTATATTCCGCCACATCCACCGAATTGCTGACGTCTATCGTCAGCATCAACGCCGTTTCGCAGGCGATGGCGGGCAGGGGGCAGAGAGCGAGGACAAGAGCACGCAGCATGCCCGTACATTGCGACAGGTTCAACTTCAGGGGCAACTGATTTGACCACGCGCCGTTTTTGCGCAAAGTCTGATTTTAACAGAAGGATACGCCATGACAGACCAGACCGCGCCCTGGTGGACTGCCGCCACCGCCTACCAGATTTATCCCCGTAGTTTTCAGGACAGCAACGGCGACGGCATCGGCGATATCCCCGGCATCATCTCGCGCCTTAATCATCTGTCGGATCTTGGCGTGGGCTTCGTCTGGCTGTCGCCGGTCTTTGCCTCGCCGATGGCGGACAACGGCTACGATATCTCCGACTATCGCGATATCGCGCCCGAGTTCGGCACGCTGGATGATATGGACCGGCTGATTGCCGAGGCGAAGGGCCGCAACATCGGCATCGTCATGGACCTCGTTGTCAACCACACCTCGGACGAGCACGCCTGGTTCCATGCCGCCTGCGAAAGCCGTGACAACCCGATGCGCGATTTCTACATCTGGCGCGACCCCGGTCCCGACGGCGGCCTGCCCAACGACATACAGTCGAATTTCGGCGGGCCCGCCTGGACCTTCCACGAGCCGACGGGTCAGTATTACTTTCACCTCTTTGACCCGAAACAGCCCGATCTGAACTGGGAGAACCCGCGCGTCCGCGCCGAGGTCTACGCCATGATGAACTGGTGGTTCGACCGGGGCGTCGCGGGCTTTCGGATGGATGTCATCGACCTGATTGGCAAAGAGCCCGATCGCGGCATCACCGCCGACGGCCCGAAACTGCACGACTACCTGCAAGAGATGCACCAAGAGACTCTCGCACACCGCGATGTCGTCACGGTCGGCGAATGCTGGTCCGCCACGCCGGAGAACGCGCTGCTCTACTGCGGGCGCGACCGGAACGAGCTGTCGATGGTATTCCAGTTCTCTCACGTCATGGCCGGCTGGGACGAAACACTGGGCAAGTGGACGCGTAAACCCGTCGCCCTGCCGGTGCTCAAGCACAGCCTCGCGCGCTGGCAGGAGGTCTGCGCCGAGGACGGCTGGAACTCGCTCTTCTGGGGCAATCACGATCTTCCGCGCGCGGTTTCGAAATACGGCGACGACAGTCCAGAACATCGCGTGGACTCGGCCCGATGCCTTGCCACGGCACTCCATCTGATGAAGGGAACGCCCTATATTTATCAAGGCGAAGAGATCGGTATGACCAACGTGGTCTTCGAGCGGATCGATCAGTTCCGCGACGTCGAGACGCTGAACTTTCACCGCATCCAGACCGCGCAAGGCCTGAGCACAGAGGACTTCCTCGCGGGTGCAAACCTCAACGGCCGCGACAACGCGCGCACGCCGATGCAATGGTCTGACGCCGAACACGCCGGATTCACCACCGGCACGCCCTGGATCGAGGTCAACCCGAACTACCGTCAGATCAATGTGGCCTCTGACCGCGCCAGTCAGGACAGCGTCATGGCTCGCTACAAGGCGCTGGCGACGCTGCGACGGAACGACGATCTGATCCGCATCGGGGATTTCGTGCCGTTTGATCTGGATCACCCCCAGATCATGGCCTACGCGCGGCGGTTGGGCTCGCAACAGATCACGGTGATCTGCAACCTCTCCTCGCAGAGTGTCACCTACGACGTGCCGCAAGATCTGCGTCTGTCCGGCGTCTGCGCCTTCACCGGACGCATCATCGACGTCGCATCGCAGGAAACACTGGCACCTTGGGAAGACATCGTCGTCACTGGCTGAGAGGGGAAAGGTGCAGGTTTCTGTTGCCAGGTACCTGCGGACCCCGCCCAAGGCTGCTAGGCCAGGGGACTTAAGGTTTCGGTGTTAGGTACCGCTTACGCGGCAACTGCGACCGGAGCATGGTTGTCATTTGCAACTATACAATTTGTACCGATAACGGTGGTAACTCACCGAGACAAAGCAAACCCCTTTAGACGTTCGTCGATCCTATTTCGGCCCCATCGCTGGCAAATGACCAGATGTTGGTGGAGCCGCCGGGTACCGCCCCCGGGTCCGATCCGCTTATTACGAGCGCGTTTATGTCCATAGTCCCGAAGGACATCCCTTAGATAGGGGTGCCTTCGGGCTGTGGCAAGGGGTCACTTTTCTGGCAGGATACCGCGCGGGCTGAACCGCAGGATCAGCAGCAGAACGGTACCCATGACCAGGAAACGCATCTGCGGTGCGGAATTGACCAGGTTCGCCTTGAACGTGCTGTCATCGCTCATCCAGGCGGTGGCCCAGATCATCAGGTCGGGTCCGTATTCTCCCACGGCCACCCACAGCCACCAGATCAGCATACCACCCAGCACAGAGCCAAAGTTATTGCCGGATCCGCCGACAATCACCATCACCCAGACCAGGAACGTGAACCGCAACGGTTGATATGCGGCTGGTGTCAGCTGACCGTCCAGCGTTGTCATCATTGCACCAGCCAGACCGCAGATGGCCGACCCGATGATAAACACCTGCAGATGGCGGGCGGTCACGTTTTTGCCCATGGCGCGGGCGGCGACCTCGTTGTCGCGGATCGCACGCATCATGCGGCCCCAGGGGCTGTGCAGCGCGCGCTGCGCGAGGATGAGCAGCACGATCAGGAATGCCGCGAACAGGCCGGAATACAGCAGCTTGACCCAGAGGGTGGATGCAAGCGTCGGGTCCAGCCCCAGATCGGTAACTGTGGCCACAAAATCCGGATCTGCCTGCAGGTCTGTCTCGTAGGGGACAGGGCGCGGCAGGCCGATGACGTTCATGACGCCGCGGCTCATCCAGTTTTCGTTTTTCAGGATCGCGATGATGATTTCCGCAATGCCCAGCGTGGCAATCGCCAGATAGTCTGACCGCAGGCCCAGGGCCGTCTTGCCGATGATCCAGGCCGCACCCGCGGCCAGCATCCCGCCAACTGGCCAGGCAATCACGGCCATGATCGGCCAGTCACGACCGGAATCACCGCCAAAGTTCAGACCACCCAGAAATCCGGTGCTGGCGGGATTCACGGCCTCGATTGCCTGCACGCCAGCGTCGAACACGCTGCGGAACAGGAAAAATCCGACGATTCCGAGGACCACCATCGCAATCACCCGGACACGCCCGGCGGTGCGTTTGTAAACAGCGATCAGACCCGCGATCACGGCGGCGCCAATGGCCAGCGCGCCCAGCACCTGACCGCCACCGGCGGCCCAGGCCTCGGGGACGGGGGGCATCGAAATCAGCACAGCGGCCAGACCGCCCAGTGCCACGAACCCCATGACGCCGACATTGAACAGCCCCGCAAGGCCCCATTGAAGGTTCACCCCCAACGCCATGATCGCCGAAATCAGCCCGTAGTTGACGATGATCAACGCCAGGTTCCAGTTGTCCAGGACACCGGTGCCCACGATCAGGGCCACGACAAGGCCCGCGAAAAGGCCGGTGCGCAATGTATCGGTCATATGGATTGCCCCTTGAACAGTCCGGTCGGCCGGAACAACAAAACGATGATCAGAATGATAAAGCTGACGGCGAACTTGTAGTCACCGCTCAGCAGCTGCACGAGGCCCTCTGGCGCCATGCTTTCAGGCAGCCAGTAGGTCAGCACCTTTTTGAGCGGATAGGTGACCGTCACCTCGGCAAAGGCAATGAGGAACCCGCCAACAATCGCACCCTTTGGGTTGCCGATCCCGCCGACGATGGCCGCCGCGAACATTGGCAGCAGCAGCTGGAAATAGGTGAACGCCTTGAACGATTTGTCGAGGCCGTAAAGCACACCCGCCGTGGTTGCCAGTGCGCCGACCAGCAGCCATGTTACACGCACCACGCGGTCGGGATCGATGCCGGACAGCAGCGCCAGATCCTCGTTGTCGGAAAAGGCGCGCATGGATTTGCCTGTGCGCGTCTTGTTCAGAAACCAGAACAACGCGATCATGACGATGACGGCGGTGACCAGCGTGATGGCCTGCGTCGTCCGGATGGCCAGACCTTCGTCCAGACCGGTCATGTCGCGGAACTGGCGCACGGTGATCAGGAAACGCTCACCATCGGCGAACTGGATGTCGCGCACGCCGAAAAACACACGTGTCAGGCCGTTCATGACGAACATCACACCCAGCGACACGATCACGAGGATCACCGGTTTGGCCTTTTGTTCGCGGTAGAATTTGTAGACCAACCAGTCGGTCACCAGCAGGATTACACCTGTCGCTGCGATGCCGATCGGCAGGGCGAGCAGGGCGGTCGGCAGTGGTCCCAGCGTAATGCCGAAAGCCACCAGCACCGCCGTCAGCTTGATCGTGATGCCTGTCCCCAGCGCCATCGTGTCGCCGTGGGCAAAGTTGGAAAACCGCAAGATTGCGTAAACCAACGTGATCCCCAGCGCCCCCAGTGCCAACTGCGCACCATAGGCAGCAGCCGGTATGATCACAAAGTTCGTCAAGAAGACGAGACCGTTCAGAAATTCCATTCAATATCCCCCAGTCCGGCCGCGATACGCGGGCACGGTGGTCGTCAAGATCAATGCGGGCATCACCCGCCCAAGAAGCTGCGGCGCACTTCGTCGTCAGCCAGCAATTCCTTGCCGGTGCCGGTATGCGCGTTCGCGCCCTGCACCAGAACATAAGCTTTGTCTGCGATTTCAAGCGCTTGGCGGGCGTTCTGCTCTACCATCAGGATCGGGATACCCGTGCGGGCCACCTCGATGATGCGGTCAAAGAGTTCATCCATGACGATCGGGCTGACGCCGGCGGTCGGTTCGTCCAGCATCAGAACCTTGGGCTGTGTCATCAATGCACGTCCCACAGCGACCTGCTGACGCTGACCACCCGACAATTCACCCGCAGGCTGGTTCCGCTTTTCCTTGAGGATCGGAAACAGGTCATACACCTTGGTCATCGTATCGCGGAAATCATCGCGCCGGATGAACGCGCCCATCTCCAGGTTTTCCTCGACGGTCATCGAGGTAAAAATGTTGTGGGTCTGCGGCACGAATCCCATGCCCTTGATCACGCGGTCCTGCGGCGTCAGCGCGGTAATATCCTCACCGTCCAGCATCACGTGGCCCGAGCGCACGTCCAGCATGCCGAACATCGCCTTCATCGCGGTGGATTTGCCTGCACCGTTAGGGCCGACGATCACGGCGATTTCACCTGGATCAACGGCGATGGTGCAGCTGTGCAGAATGTCCGGTCCCTTGCCATAGCCACCTGTCATGGCCTCGCCGATCAGAAACGCCCTGCTGTTTGCTGGCACAGCCTTGCCTCCCTTGCGGACGGTTTGCGTCGTGCTGCCGCCGGGTTTGGTGATCGACCGGTCCTTGTTGCCGCGGTCGTCCTGGTATGCGCTGTCACTCATGCTGTGGCCACCTGATCTTTGTTTTTCAGACCTGTGCCCAGATAGGCTTCGATCACCTGTTCATTGGCCTTGATCTCGTCCAGCGTGCCCTCGGCCAGCACCTTGCCTTCGGCCATGCAGATCACCGGGTCGCAGAGGCGGCCGATGAAATCCATGTCGTGTTCGATCACGACGAATGTATAGCCGCGCTCGCGGTTCAGACGCTGGATCGCGTCACCGATGGTATTCAGCAGCGTGCGGTTCACGCCCGCACCGACCTCGTCCAGGAACACGATCCGGGCGTCGACCATCATGGTGCGCCCCAGTTCCAGCAATTTCTTTTGTCCGCCAGAGACTTGCCCGGCCTTGTGATCGGCCAGATGGGTGATGGTCAGAAATTCCAGCACCTCGTCGGCCTTGGCCCGCAGGGCGCGTTCTTCGTCAGCAATGCGTTTGCGCCCGAACCACGTGTTCCACAGCGTTTCGCCCGCCTGATTGCCCGGCACCATCATCAGGTTCTCGCGGCAGGTCATCGACGAAAATTCATGCGCGATCTGAAAGGTGCGCAGCAGCCCCTTGTGGAACAATTCATGCGGCGGCAGGCCGGTGATATCCTCGCCCGCCATGGTCACGCGCCCCGACGTCGGTTCAAGAACGCCCGCGATCACATTGAAAAGCGTGGTTTTTCCAGCACCATTCGGACCGATCAACCCGGTGATCGATCCTTCACGGATCGTCAGGCTTGCCCCGTCCACGGCGTGAAAACCACCAAAGGTCTTCACGAGATTTTCGACAACGATCATTGATTTTCAATCCGTTGGGTGCCCCGGCGCGCGATGGGCGCCGGGGCAGGTCAGGTTTTAGCGGAAGTTGACAGTGACGATTTCGCCGTCCTGGATCTCGATCTCGCGGTAGTTGCCAGCGGATTCGCCTTCACCGATGAGTTCAACCGCCGTGGCACCGACATAGTCGATGTCTTCGCCAGCCTTCAGCAGCTCAATCGCCTTGCCCAGTTCACCGGGGAAAATCTCGGTGCCGGGGGCGTTGGCGACATTCATGACTTCACCCATGAAATCAGTGGACTGGTTGGAACCCGCTGCTTCCATGGCCAGCATGATCAGGGCTGCTGCGTCATAGCTTTCGGGTGCGAATGCGCCCGTGCCATCGAAATCAGCCTCGGCTGCCAGGGCCTGGAACATTTCAGCGCCCGCGCTGTCGGTGCCGGGGAACTGACCGAACGACCCGTTCAGCGCGTCACCGATGTCATCGACCAGCTGCTGACCGACCATTCCGTCGGGCAGGACGAAGGTGTCGAATGCACCCGTGTCGATCGAGTTCTGGATGATGCCCTTGCCGCCCTGGTCGGTGTAGCCGGCCACGACCAGAACCTCGCCACCGGCGGCTGCCAGTGCGGCAACCTCGGAGGAATAGTCGCCCTTGCCGTCCTCGTGTGCGGCCGAAATCGTGACGGTGCCGCCGGATTCCTCGAATGCCGCCTGGAATGCGTCAGCCAGACCCTTGCCATAGTCGTTGTTGGTATAGGTCAGCGCGACCTCGGTGATACCGCGATCGTTCAGGATCTCGGTCATCACGACACCCTGACGGGCATCGGACGGTGCGGTGCGGAAGAACAGGCCGTCATCCTCTGCGGTGGACAGGCCCGGCGAGGTGGCAGAGGGCGAAATCATCACGACGCCGTTGGGGCGTGCGACGTTTTGCAGGATCGCACCCGTCACGCCGGAACAATCGGCACCCATGATGGCGTTCACGCCGTCACCGGTGACCAGACCTTCGGCGGCGGCGGTGGCTGCACCGGCGTCGATGCATGTGGAATCCGCGCGGATGCCGGTCACGGTCGCGCCGTCCAGCAGGGTGCCGGCTGCGTTGACTTCGGCAATGGCCAGCTCAGCGCCAGCGCCCATGGCGGGGGTGATGGATTCCAGCGGGCCGGTAAAGCCCAGCACGATCCCGATCTTGACGTCGCCCGTATGCGCGGCAGCAAAGGCCTGGCCGGCAAACAGGGCGGTGGCCGCGGTGGCCATCATCAGATGTTTCATTGGTAACTCCCTAACGTTTTTGTTGTTGGTGGACGCAGATTAGCAGGCGTGTTGCAGAAAGAAAGCGCCAACCGGCAGGTCGTTCGACCTGCAAAACCAGTCGTGCCGGGTCAAAATCGCGACTTTGCGACATGCCGCAACCTGACGTTGATTTACAAAGTGCCCGCTGCCGCTACGTCATCGCGGACAAGAGAATCGCAGGCCCTATGGCCCTGT
Organism: Loktanella sp. DSM 29012; assembly: GCF_900110705.1. GTDB lineage: Bacteria > Pseudomonadota > Alphaproteobacteria > Rhodobacterales > Rhodobacteraceae > Loktanella > Loktanella gaetbuli. The sequence continues at coordinate 275,090 of NZ_FOEJ01000003.1, forward strand.
CCGCGCCGCATGTGATCCGCGTTCGCGGTAGGGCGTTGTGTCATAATGTGCGCGATAGCATTTCGAAAAATGCGACGGCGACGCAAATCCGCAGGCGAGTGCGACATTGATCACAGTCATGTCGGTCTGCATCAGCAGGTTGCGCGCCTTGGCCAGCCGCAGTTCCATGTAATACCGCTTGGGGCTGCGCGACAGATAGCGGCGGAACAGACGTTCCAGCTGGCGTGTCGACATCCCCACCTCCTTGGCCAGTTGCGCGGGGCTGATCGGATCCTCGATGTTCTGTTCCATCAGCTTGATGACGCGCGACAGTTTCGGATGCCTGACGCCGATACGGGTGGGGATCGACAGCCGCTGCGTGTCCTGATCGGTGCGGATCGACGAATAAATCAGGATATCAGCGACATTGTTGGCCAATTCCTCGCCGTGGTCATCCGCAATCAGCTTGAGCATCAGGTCGATGGATGCGGTGCCACCTGCAGTCGTGATGCGATTGCCGTCTATGACGAACACGGACCGGGTCAGGTCGACCTCTTCGAATTCCTCGATAAAGCTGTCCTGATTTTCCCAGTGAATCGTCGCGCGTTTGCCATCCAGCAGGCCCGCCCGCGCCATGGTATAGCCGGCGGTACACAGGCCCGCGACGGGCAGGCCACGCCGGGCCTCCTTGCGCAGCCAGTTCAGCACGCGCTTGGTTGTGGCCTCCTGAATCTCAAGCCCGCCACACAGCATGATGGTATCTTCGCGGTCCAGTTCCGACAGATCGCCATTCACCGTGAACACGCATCCGTTGGAACAGGTCGCGCTGACACCGCCCTCGGCGAGCAGCGACCAGCTGTACAACTGCCGTCCTGCGGTCATGTTGGCGATCCGTAAACTTTCGATGGCGGCGGAAAAACAGAGCATCGTGAACTGATCCAGCAGGACAAACACGAAATGCCGGGGCCGCTGTTCGGCTGCGACTGCACGGGGGGATGATGATGGTGGCATGACCATACTCCGAAAAACGCTTCCGCGGACCAAACGCTACTAATCGCCCGGAAACAAGTGCCGCACCGACATTTGCATTGGACCTCTGGGGGTCGCACGTTATAAGCCGCGTCCGACAGCAAGAACCCGGATTGCCGGGGAAGGGGAAACGATGAGCACTTGGACCAAATCCGACTGGCGCAGCAAACCACGCGTGCAGATGCCCGAATATACCGACGCCGCCGCACTGCAGGCGGTCGAGGCGAAATTGGCCAGCTATCCCCCGCTGGTCTTTGCCGGCGAGGCCCGCCGCCTGCGCAGCCACCTGGCCAAGGTCAGCCGTGGCGAGGCGTTCCTCTTGCAGGGAGGCGATTGCGCCGAAAGCTTTGCCGAATTCAGCGCCGACACGATCCGCGACACGTTCAAGGTGATGTTGCAGATGGCGATGGTCCTGACCTACGGAGCCAAGGTTCCCGTGGTCAAGGTGGGCCGCATGGCAGGCCAGATGGCCAAGCCACGCAGCGCCCCCACCGAAACCGTCAGCGGTGTGGAACTGCCCAGCTACCGCGGTGATATCATCAACGGGTTCGATTTCACGCCTGACAGCCGGATCCCCGATCCCGCACGCATGGAACAGGCCTATTTGCAGGCGGCGGCGTCGCTGAACCTGCTGCGTGCCTTTTCCACGGGTGGCTATGCCGACGTGCATCAGGTGCACCAGTGGACGCTGGGATTCACCGATGCGCCAGAGGCCGAAAAATATCGCGAACTGGCCAGCCGTATCAGCGATACGCTGGATTTCATGAATGCCGCCGGTCTGACGACCGACCGAAATCACGAATTGCAGACCGTCGAATTCTACACCAGCCACGAGGCGTTGTTGCTGGAATACGAAGAGGCGCTGACCCGGGTGGACAGCACATCCGGCAACATGCTGGCCGGGTCCGGTCACATGATCTGGATCGGTGACCGGACACGTCAGCCAGACGGCGCGCATGTCGAATACTGCAAGGGCGTCATGAACCCCATCGGCCTGAAATGTGGTCCGACGATGACCTCTGGTCATCTCAAGGCGCTGATGGCCTCTTTGAACCCGAACAACGAGGCCGGTCGCCTGACGCTGATCGCACGCTTTGGTGCGGGGCAGGTGGGCGAACACCTGCCGCGTCTGATCAAGGCCGTCGAGGAAGAAGGCGCAAACGTCGTCTGGACCTGTGACCCGATGCACGGCAACACGATCAAATCTTCGACCGGCTACAAGACCCGCCCGTTCGAGAGCGTGCTGCGTGAGGTCACCGAATTCTTTGGCGTGCACAACGCCGAGGGCACGATCCCCGGCGGTGTTCATTTCGAGATGACCGGCAAGGACGTGACCGAATGCACCGGCGGCGTGCGTGCCGTGACCGATGAGGATTTGTCAGATCGTTATCACACGGCCTGCGATCCGCGCCTGAATGCCAGTCAGTCGCTGGAACTGGCGTTCCTTGTGGCCGAACAGCTCAGCAACCGCCGCACCGCGATGGCCGACGCCAAGGCCAGCTGATCGCGCGCACCAATGACTGCGAGGGGGGCACCGGATCGGTGCCCCTTTTCATGTGCGGGTATTGTCCACGACCAGACGCAGGCCCGGCTGCACAGGATCGCTGGCGCGGCTGTCGGCAAACTGCCTGCCCAGCACCTGACGCCGGATCGCCGGTGCTGCTGCCATATCCCACCGCAAACCGGACCTTGTTCTTGTGTCGTGACTGACGATCGCACCCATGACTTTGGTCACCTGACCCGTCGCATCCGCCAAGGGCAGCGCCAGCAAATGCCCACGCACCGGATGCCAGCCAAACCGACGCGTTCCGATCAACGGCACGCCAAGGATCGCAGGATCGGCCAGGCAGTCCTGCACCAACGCAACCACCCGCGCGCCGGCGTCATCGGTGAAAAAGCACCCCACCGACATGCCCCATGGATCGAATCCCAAACCATCATGCAATGCCTGACCCGCCACGCGGATGCGCAACGCATCCAGCCCGGTGCGCTGCGCGACAAAGGCATGGGGCAATGCCGCATGCAGCGCCAGCGGGTCGATGTCCGCATGTCGCGGCACGGGGCTGGTGCGGCTGATGGTGCGCCAATCCGCCTCGAGCACGGATAACAGCCGGGCGGCCTGCGGTGACAGATGCGCCAAGGGATCAGGCAAGGGTCCGGTAGGGGGTGGAACAGGGTGCATGGCGGCGATCCAGTGGCGAAAACGTGGCAGAATTAAGGAAACCTTAACCCGCAAAGGACCGATGCTTCATCCAAAATAGGATCAAACGGTTAACAGCCGCCCGGCGGCGCGCCGCCCCTTGTCCCTCCGGCGCTGGAAACGTTACATGGGCCGGCAACGACCGGACAGGACGACCATGACCCACTCGATGACTGCTTTTGCGACCCGGACCGGACATTCCGATGCGGGGCGTTGGGAATGGACCCTGCGATCCGTCAACGGCCGCACGCTGGATCTGCGGATGAACCTGCCGGACGGCTGCGATCGTTTGGAGACCACGCTTCGGACGGCCCTGCGCAAGGCATTGCATCGTGGCACGGTCACCGTGACGCTGACCTGCCGGATGGATCAGGGGCAGGGCGGGCGCGACGTTGATCCCGACCGGTTGGACAAGGTGTTGCGTGCATTGGATCAGGTGCAGGACCGGGCGTTTTCGCTGGGCGTCACGCTGGGACAGCCCACCGCAGCCGACGTGTTGATGCAACCCGGCGTGCTGGAGGCCGGTTCAGCGGGCGCGGTATCCGATGACCTGATCGCTGCGGCCACCACGGCAATTGGCCCGCTGTTGGCCGATCTGACCACGATGCGCGCCCAGGAAGGCACTGCATTGCAGAAACTGATCTGCGCGCAGCTCGACACCGTCCATGACCAGATCGAGGCCGCCCGCGCCCTGCTACCCGAACGCGAAAAACACGCCCGCCGCGCCCTGCGCGACGCCTATGCCCGTGTGATGGGTGAAATCACCGACACGGACGGCGCGCGCCTGACGCAGGAATTGGCGCTGATCGCGGTCAAGCAGGACGTGACCGAAGAACTGGACAGGCTGAACACGCATCTTGTCGCGGCATGGGACCTGATGGACGAAGAAGGCCCTGTCGGCCGCAAGCTGGATTTCATCATTCAGGAGATGCTGCGCGAGGCGAATACACTTTGTTCAAAATCGCAGAATGCGGCCCTCTCGGGCATCGGGATCACGATCAAGACCGCGCTGGAACAGATGCGCGAACAAGTTCAGAATGTGGAGTGAGTGATGACGCGTCGTGGCCTGCTGATCATCCTGTCCTCACCCTCGGGTGCGGGTAAATCGACCCTCGCCAAACGGCTTATGACATGGGACGACACGCTGCGGTTTTCGGTGTCGGCCACCACGCGCCAGCCCCGCGCGGGGGAGGTGGACGGCGCCGACTATCATTTCGTTTCAGAGGCCGAATTCCGCCGCCTTGTGGATGATCGTGGCATGCTGGAACACGCCCGTGTGTTCGAAAATTACTACGGCAGCCCCAAGGCGCCCGTGCAGGCTGCCATCGAGACAGGGCGCGACGTGCTGTTCGACATCGACTGGCAGGGCGCGCAGCAGATCAGCAATTCCGACCTGCAGGATTCGGTGCTGTCGATCTTTATCCTGCCGCCGTCGATCACCGAACTGCACCGCCGTCTGGTCAACCGCGGGCAGGACGGTCCGGACGTGATAGCCAAGCGGATGCGCAAGAGCTGGGACGAAATCAGTCATTGGGACGGCTACGACTATGTACTGGTCAATGACGATCTGGACGAAACCGAGGACCGTCTGAAAACCATCATCAGCGCCGAACGCCTGCGCCGTGCGCAACAGCCCGGCCTGCTGGATGTGGTGCGCCGCCTGCAATCCGAATTCGAGGAACGCCCGCTATGACCCTATATGCACTCAACGATATCCGCCCGACGCTGGGGGACGGCGTCTGGATTGCCCCCGGCGCGCACGTCATGGGTCGGGTCGATCTGGGGGACCGGGTCAATATCTGGTTCAACGTGACGATCCGGGGCGACAACGACCCGATCACCATCGGCGCGGACAGCAACATTCAGGAAAACGCCGTCCTCCACAACGATCCCGGTTTTCCGCTGACCGTGGGGCAGGGTTGCACCATCGGCCACAAGGCGATGCTGCATGGCTGCACCATCGGTGACAACACCATGATCGGGATGGGTGCAACCGTGCTGAATGGTGCCGTGATCGGCAAGAATTGCCTGATCGGCGCGGGCGCGCTGATCACCGAAGGCAAGACCATCCCGGACGGCAGCCTCGTCATGGGGGCACCCGGCAAGGTGGTGCGCCAGCTGGACGAAACGGCTATCGCGGGCCTGCGCCTGTCCGCCCGCCATTACGTCGAAAACGCGGCCCGTTTTGGCCGTGACCTGAAGGAAATCGAATGACCCGTCCCACATCCATCGTGCGCCGCACCGGCTGGCCCACATCCGTCTCGCGGCCCGTCGTGACGCCGCTGCAGCCCAGTGTCGTCTATTCTTCACCCGATCCCGATGCGCTGGACGCGCAATATGCCGACGCCTCTGGCTATACCTACGCGCGCGAGGGGCACCCCAATGCGCAGGTTCTGGCCGAAAAGATCGACATGCTCGAATCCGTTGATCCCGCATCTGGCGGCGGGATCATCACCGGGTCAGGCATGTCGGCGATCGGCGCTGTATTTCTGGGCGTGCTCAAGGCGGGCGATCACGTGCTCGGCGGTGACCAGCTCTATGGGCGGTCGCTGCGGCTGATGACGCAAGACCTGCCGCGTCTTGGTATCGAGACCTCGCTGGCGGACCCCACGGACCTGGCCGCGATGGAGGCCGCATTGCGTCCCAATACCCGCATGATCCTGGTCGAGGTGGTATCGAATCCCACGATCCGCGTGGCCGACATGGAGGGGATCGTGAAACTGGCGCGTGACCGCGGCATTCTGCTGATGGTGGACAATACCTTTACCACGCCCGCGGCCTATCAGCCGCTGGTGGCGGGCGCCGACATCACGATCCATTCGGTGACCAAGCTGCTGGCGGGCCATTCGGATGCGACCCTGGGGTATGTCGGGACCAATGACCCGGACCTGCGGCGCCAGATCAACGATGCCAATGTGACCTGGGGCATGACACCCAGCCCGTTCGATTGCTGGCTGGCGGAACGGGGGCTGCATTCATTCCACCTGCGCCACCGCGCGACACAGGACAATGCCACCCGGCTGGCAGATGCGCTGGCAGAAATGCCCGGCGTGACCAAGGTTCTCTATCCCACGCGCGCTGATCATCCCGACCATAACCGCGCCGTGGCATTGCTGGGCGGGCAGGGCGGACATATGCTGTCCTTTGTGCTGGACGGCGGTCGTGAGGCGGCGAATGCGTTGACCCGGGCCGCCCCCAACATCGCCTTTGCCCCGACGCTGGGGGATATCGGCACCACGCTGTCGCATCCGCCTTCATCGTCGCATCGCGGATTGACGCCCGAGGGGCGCGCCGCACTGGGCATCAGCGAAGGATTCTTTCGCGTGTCGGTCGGGGTCGAGGACGCTGATCTGCTGATTTCCGAACTGGGTGCTGCCGTCGCGGCCGCGACCCAAGGGTAGGGACCATGACCCGTCTGATCCCCGTCGATGCCCTGCCGATCCCGGTGATGCTGATCGACGCGGATCAGATGGTAGGTGCCGTCAGTCCTGCACTGACGGCCCTCCTGGGGCCGAAACTGGTGGGGCGCCATTTCATCACCGCCTTGCGGCAACCCACCTTGCTGGAGGCGATCGAGACCGTGATGCAATCCGGCGCACCGGGCAAATCGCAATACCTGGGGCGCGACGGTGCGCGGGACACGACCTGGGATGTGACCATCGTACCCGAGGGGCGCAGCGTGATCCTGACCTTTGAGGATCGGACCGCGGCACAGGACGTCGGACAGTTGCGCCGGGATTTCGTGGCCAATGTCAGTCACGAGCTGCGCACGCCGCTGACCGCACTGCAGGGATTCATCGAAACGCTGCGCGGTGCCGCCCGCGACGACCCCAAGGCCCGTGAACGTTTTCTGGGAATCATGGAGCGTGAAACTACGCGGATGACCCAGCTTGTCACCGACCTTTTGTCGCTGTCGCGGGTCGAGGAGGCGGAACGCCTGCGTCCCAATACGGCGGTCAATCTGGGTGCGCTGATCGCAGGCACGCTTGAGGATCTGGGTCCGATCATCTCGGATTCGGGGATGAAGGTGACCCTGGAGGACAACAGCGCGGGCGTGCACGTCTTGGGCGATTCTGACCAGTTGCGGCAGGTCATCGCCAATCTGGTGCAGAACGCGCTGAAATACGGTGCCGACGGCGAAAAGGTCGAGATTACCGTCGACCCGCCCGCCGCATTTCGCAAACTGCGCGGGTTGGGGCTGGCGTTTCATGTGCGCGATCATGGTCCCGGTATCGCGGCACACCATTTGCCGCGCCTGACCGAGCGATTCTACCGCGTCGATTCCCACCGGGCGCGCGGGCAGGGTGGCACGGGACTGGGGTTGGCCATCGTGAAACACATCCTGAACCGTCACCGCGGGCGATTGCATATCACGAGTACGGTCGGATCAGGCACAACCTGTACCGTGGTTCTGCCGCTTGCGGACTAAATGCGCGATTTCGGCGCCTGTCATATTACTTTTACATAAGTGTCACAAAAGCGTTGTGCGGGCCGATTAGCAGGGCCGCGACGGGGGCGTAGGAAACGCCGTCCGCATATGACTGACAGGAGCAAAATATGTCGTTCATCAAACTGGCCACCTCTGCCGTTGCCATCGCTGCCGCATCCGCCGCCACCGCCCAATCCCGTGACAACGTGCAGGTTGCAGGCTCGTCCACCGTGCTGCCCTATGCCACGATCGTTGCCGAACTGTTCGGCGAAAACTTTGATTTTCCGACACCCGTCGTTGAATCCGGCGGTTCTTCTGCTGGTCTGAAGCGTTTCTGCGAAGGCGTTGGTGAAAACACCGTCGACATCGCCAACGCATCCCGCGCGATCCGCCCCGCAGAGATCGAGGAATGCGCCGCAAACGGCGTGACCGACATCATGGAAGTCCGCATCGGTTACGATGGCATCGTGTTCGCCAGCCAGACCGACGGCCCGGCCTTTACCGAGTTCACCCCGACACAGTGGTACAATGCACTGGCCGCCGAACTGCCCGTCGACGGTGCCATGGTTCCCAACCCGAACACCAACTGGTCGCAGGTTGACGCCGCACTGCCCGATGCCGACATCATGACGTTCATCCCGGGCACCAAGCACGGCACCCGTGAAGTGTTCGAGGAAAAAGTCATCCTGCAGGGCTGCGAAGACAGCGGTGCCATGGCTGCGATCATGGAAATCAACGGCGGTGACGAAGATGCTGCCGAATCCGCCTGCATGGCGATCCGCACCGACGGCATGTCCGTGGACATCGACGGCGACTACACCGAAACGCTGGCCCGCATCGACGCGAACCCCAACGGTGTCGGCGTCTTTGGTCTGGCATTCTACGAAAACAACACCAGTGTCCTGAAGGTCGCCACCATGAACGGTGTCGAACCCACGACGGAAACCATCTCGGCTGGTGATTACCCCGTGTCCCGTCCGCTGTTTTTCTACGTCAAGAAGGCGCACATCGGCGTCATCCCCGGTCTGAAGGAATACGCAGAGTTCTTCGTGTCCGACGACATGGCAGGCCCCGATGGCCCGCTGGCCGAATACGGCCTGGTGTCCGACCCCGAACTGGCCGACACCCAAGCCAAGATCGCCGACGAAACCACGATGTAAGTTTGCGCAAACGCATGCTACGACCGGGGGCAGGGCCACTGCCCCCGGTCATTTGAACGAAGTGAAAGTTGCCACATGTCGCTGACGTTGCCCCTTTTGTTTATTGCTGCACTCAGCGTCGGAGGGTTTTTCATCGCCCGCAGTCGTGCACAAAGTGCCGCTGGCGGTGATATCCGCAAACTGGCGTCCCTGCCGCGCCAGCACGGGCTGAACACAGCCCTGTCCACCGCCATTCCCGCCCTGTTCGCCATTCTGGCATGGCTGTTTGCCGCGCGCCTTCTCAGCTACCGCGAGACCGCGCCGATCTGGGTGCCGCTGGCCATCATCGTGATTGCGACACTGGGTTTCATCCTGTCGGTGATGCGTGTGTCGGTAACGTTCCGCGCCCGCACCGCTGCCGAAGGCTGGATCCGCAGCTTGCTGATCGGTGCCTCTGTCATCGCCATTCTGACCACGGTCGGAATCGTATTTTCGATGTTGTTCGAATCGATCAACTTTTTCAGCCAGTATCGCTGGCAGGACTTCTTTTTCTCGACCAACTGGTCGCCCAATTTCCGCGGCAACTCTGACCTCGGCATTCTGCCGCTGCTGTGGGGCACGCTGTATATCAGCGTCATCGCCCTGATCTTTGCGGTGCCGATCGGTTTGTTCGCCGCTGTCTACCTCAGCGAATACGCCAGCCGCCGGACGCGCAGCGTGTTCAAGCCGCTGATCGAAATCCTCGCTGGTATTCCGACCATCGTCTACGGTCTGTTTGCCCTGGTCACCGTGGGACCGTTCCTGCGCGACTACCTTGCCCAGCCGACCGGTTTCGGCGACAGCGCGTCGTCGGTGATGACCGCCGGGCTGGTCATGGGCATCATGTTGATCCCCTTTGTGTCGTCGCTGTCGGACGACATCATCAACGCCGTGCCGCAATCCCTGCGCGACGGAAGTCTGGGGTTGGGATCGACCCATTCGGAAACCATCCGGCAGGTTGTTCTGCCTGCCGCCTTGCCCGGCATCGTCGGTGCCATCCTTCTGGCTGCATCCCGCGCCATCGGCGAGACAATGATCGTGGTGCTGGGGGCAGGGGCTGCGGCCCGTCTGGACCTGAACCCGTTCGAAGCGATGACGACCGTGACGGTCAAGATCGTCAGCCAGTTGACCGGTGATACCGATTTCGCATCCCCTGAAACACTCGTGGCATTCGCATTGGGCCTGACCTTGTTTGTCATCACCCTCGCGCTGAATGTCCTCGCCCTCTACATCGTGCGCCGCTACCGGGAGCAATACGAATGACCTCGAAATCCCTGCTGACCGAAGACAAGCGGACCAAGGCGCGCAACGCCGCTGAACGCCGGTTCAAATCATACGGTGTCGCGGCCATCGCCGTTGCCATGATGGCGCTTGCGATCCTGTTGACCAGCGTGATCGTCAAGGGGATCGGCGCATTCAGCCAGACCTATGTGACCATCGACATCACCCTTCCTGCTGACAGGCTGGACAAGGAAGGTAACCGCGATCCTGCCGAAATGGCCAAGACGACGACCATCGGCTATGCCTCTGTCCTGCGCGACGGTTTGATCGACACGCTGGCCGCTGCCGGGATCGAAACCGAGGTCAGCGCCAAGGACATCGGCGACATGATTTCCAAGGAGGCATCGGCCACCGTCCGCAACCGCGTGCTGGCGAATCCGGACCTGATTGGTGAGACGGTTAATTTCAACCTGCTGGCCGACGGGCGGATCGACGGATTTTTCAAGGGCCGCGTGACGATGGAAACCGCATCGCGCGACCAGAACGTCAGCCCCGAACAACTGGTCCTGGCCGAACAGATGGCCGAGGTGGGCATCATCGAGACCCGCATCAACTGGGCGTTCCTGTCGCTGCCTGATGCATCTGACCAAAGACCAGAGGCCGCAGGGCTGGGCGTGGCAATCCTCGGATCGCTCTACATGATGATCGTGGTGCTGGTGCTGGCGCTGCCCATTGCAGTCGCTGCGTCCATCTACCTCGAGGAATTTGCCCCGAAAAACCGCTGGACCGACATCATCGAGGTCAACATCGCCAACCTCGCGGCCGTTCCGTCCATCGTCTACGGGATCCTCGGCCTTGCGATTTTCATCAACTTCATGGAATTCAACCAATCGTCGCCGCTGGTGGGGGGCCTGGTGCTGACCCTGATGACGTTGCCGACCATCATCATTTCGACCCGTGCCGCATTGAAATCCGTGCCGCCGTCGATCCGAGATGCGGCATTGGGTGTCGGCGCGTCAAAAATGCAATCGGTGTTTCACCACGTGTTGCCACTGGCCGCACCGGGCATCCTGACGGGCACGATCATCGGTTTGGCGCAGGCGCTGGGTGAAACCGCACCGCTGCTGCTGATCGGTATGGTGGCCTTTGTGCGGGATTACCCGCAGGCCTTTTCCGACAGCGCCGGCCTGTTCGGAGACCCGTCAACCGCACTGCCCGTGCAAATCTACAACTGGACGCAGCGATCGGACCCGGCCTTTGTCGAACGGGCCCAGGGTGCGATCATCGTGCTTCTGGTGTTCCTGCTGATCATGAACGCCGCCGCCATCATCCTGCGCCGCAAATTCGAACGCCGTTGGTAAGCCATGAAAGACACCTCAATGACCAAGAACATCAAAATCTCGGCGAACAATATCGACGTGTATTACGGCGACAAACACGCGATCAAGGACGTGTCCGTCCAGATCGAGGACAAGACCGTCACGGCGTTCATCGGCCCATCAGGCTGCGGCAAATCCACGTTTCTGCGGTGCATCAACCGGATGAACGACACGATCGATATTGCGCGTGTCACCGGCCACATCGCCATCGACGGCGAGGATATCTATGATCCCCGCGTTGATCCGGTGCAGTTGCGCGCCAAGGTCGGCATGGTGTTCCAGAAACCGAACCCCTTTCCGAAATCCATCTACGACAACGTGGCCTATGGTCCGAAAATTCACGGTCTGTCACGCAATAAGGCAGAGCTAGACGAGATCGTGGAAAAATCCCTGCGCCGCGGGGCGCTGTGGGAAGAGGTCAAGGATCGTCTGCACGAACCGGGCACCGGCTTGTCGGGCGGTCAGCAGCAACGCCTGTGCATCGCACGCGCTGTTGCCACCGAACCAGAAGTGCTGCTGATGGACGAGCCATGCAGTGCTCTGGACCCCATCGCCACGGCCCAGGTCGAGGAACTGATCGACGAACTGCGCCAAAGCTTTTCAGTGGTGATCGTGACCCACTCGATGCAGCAGGCTGCACGGGTCAGTCAGAAAACCGCGTTTTTCCATCTCGGCAACATGGTTGAATACGACGAGACGGACAAAATCTTTACCAACCCCGAAGACCCGCGCACCGAGAGCTATATCTCGGGCCGGATCGGATAAGGAGCGGCGACCATGAGCGATCAACAACACATTTCATCCGCCTACGACCGCGACCTCGAAGAGATCACGACACTGATCATGAAAATGGGTGGTATGGTCGAGGCAGCAATCTTGCAAACCGCCGAAGCGATGGCGACCCGTGACCTGGAACTGGCCGAAAAGGTCCGCAATGGTGACAAGGCCATCGACGCGCTGGAAATCGAGATCAACGATTCCGCGGCACGCACCATCGCCCTGCGTGCACCGGTGTCCAAGGATTTGCGGTCCATCCTGACGGTGCTGCGACTGGCGGCCTCGCTCGAACGGATCGGCGATTATGCAAAGAACATCGCCAAACGCACGTCGGTCCTGATCGACATGCCGGTCATCAGCGGATCGGAGGTTGCGCTGAAACGCATGGCCCGCGAGGTGCAGGGTATGCTGAACGATACGTTGGATGCCTATATCCGCGGCGATGCCGAACTGGCCGAGGACGTGCGCCAGCACGACCAGGATGTCGACCAGATGTACAACGCGCTGTTCCGCGAATTCCTGACCTTCATGATGGAAGACCCGCGCAACATCACCGCCTGCATGCATCTGCATTTCATGGCCAAGAACATCGAACGCATGGGCGATCTGACGACCAATATGGCAGAACAGGTGATCTATCTGGTCACCGGTGACATGCCAGACGAGGCGCGGCCTAAATCGGACCGCACGGCCTATACAACAGAACCGGAATGATCCATGTCCACCCAGCCGCATGTCCTAGTCGTCGAAGATGAACACGCGATCCGCGAGGTTCTGACCTATAACCTCGAGGCAGAGGGCTTTCGTGTTTCGGGGGCCGCCGATGGTGAAGAGGCGATGATGGTCGTCGCAGAGGACCCGCCGGACGTCATGGTGCTGGACTGGATGCTGCCGCGTGTGACCGGGATCGAGGTCTGTCGCCGGATCAAGATGGACCCCGCGACCAGGTCTGTAGGGATCATCATGCTGTCGGCCCGCACCGAGGAGGTGGACCGCGTGCGCGGTCTGGAAACCGGGGCGGATGATTATGTCACGAAACCCTATTCCATGTCGGAAATGATGGCGCGGGTCCGGTCGCAATTGCGTCGCGTGCGGCCCACCTCCGTGGGTCAGGTTCTGGTGTATGAGGATATTCTGCTGGACGCGGAAACGCATCGGGCCACCCGCGACGGCAATGCGCTGAAACTCGGGCCAACCGAATTCAGGCTCTTGTCCACGCTGATGGAAAAGCCCGGTCGTGTCTGGTCACGCGATCAGCTGCTGGACCGGGTCTGGGGCCGCGACATCTATGTCGATACCCGCACGGTGGACGTGCACGTGGGTCGTTTGCGCAAGGTGCTGACCGCCGAAGGCGGGACTGACCCAGTGCGTACGGTCCGTGGGGCGGGATACGCACTGGGGTAGGGAGGTTCAATCCGCCCAGGGTCCGTGGAAATCGGTCCCGTCGCGATCCAGCCGCATGAAACCATGGCGCCCGAAATAATCGCGCTGGCCCTGGATCATGTCAGCCGTACCACGCGCCGTACGCATCGCATCGAAATACGCAAGGCCCGATGACAGCGCAGGCATCGGCAAGCCATGCAGCGCCGCTTGTGCCACGACCTGTCGCAGCGCCATGTGATTTTCCCGAAGATCACCGGCGAACCGTTTGGAAAACATCAGGTTTTCATCTGGGTTTTCCGCCAGCGCCGTGGCCATGTCGTCCAGCATCACGGACCGGATGATACAGCCCGCACGCCAGACCCTCGCGATGTCCGGTAGCGGCAGCGCCCAACTAAAATCGTCAGAGGCACGCGCAATCATGTCGAAACCCTGCGCATAGCACAGGATCTTGCCCGCGATCAGCGCCTGCTCCAACTGGTCGATATCCAGCGCATCGTTCAGGCTGACGGGTGCTGCACCAAAAATGTCCTGACCCTGCGCGCGCAGCGCGGTCCGGGCCGAGATATTGCGTGCGGCAACAGCTGCTTCGATGGCCGGGACGGGGGCTGCGAGGTGCTGCGCCTCGATGGCGGTCCAGCGTCCGGTTCCTTTTTGCCCCGCCGCATCGCGGATCACGCTGAGCAGCGGTGCACCCGTCAGATTGTCATTTGCACCTGCGACCTTGTGCGAAATCTCGATCAGATAGGACGCCAGCGGGCCATTGTTCCAGGCCTCGAAAACATCGGAAATCTGGGCGTAATCCAACCCCATGCCATCGCGCATCACGCCGTAAACCTCTGCAATCATTTGCATATCGGCGTATTCGATACCGTTGTGAACGGCCTTGACGAAGTGACCTGCGCCGTCCTGACCCATCCATGTCGCACAGGCTGTGCCGTCGTGTTGTGCCGCGATTGCCGTCAGGATGTGCGCCACACGATCCCATGCCGCGCGCGGACCGCCACCCATGATGGACGGGCCATGGCGCGCACCATCTTCGCCACCTGACACGCCAATGCCCAGAAACGGCTTGCCATCAGCCTCGGCCGCGCGGCGGTTGGTGTCGTGAAAATTCGCGTTGCCGGCGTCGATGATCAGATCATCGTCATTCAGCAAGGGACGCAGCGCCGCGATCTGCTGGTCAACCGGATCGCCAGCGGGCACCATCAGAATGATCGTGCGCGGTGTTGCGATGGCAGCAACAAAATCCTTCAGATTTTCCGTCGGGGTGATCCGCTGTGCCAGATCACCGGCATCCTTGGCGAAATCACGCGTGACCTGCGTCGTGCGATTGAACACCGCGATATCGAAACCATTGTCAGCGATGTTCAACGCAAGGGCTGCACCCATGGTGCCCAGACCCAACAGGCCGATTTCTGACTTGCTCATGCCAGCCTCCATTTTTCAATTGGGGTCTGTATAGTCACGGACACGGCAAAGGCCAGTCGGCTGCAAGCACATGATCGTTTGCTTGTAATTGGTATTATGTAATTAAAGGAGTGGATCAAATCCTGGCCCGTCGCTTTATTCCACCAGCCAATGCATCGTCACCGCTTCTCATCCGTGCAAAGCGCACTAATGTCATTCCGGTAGTTGCAGGAAATGGTTATGGCACGCGGACGTCGCACATTCGGAATCGTTGGACTTGGTATCTTTGGACGGGCTGTCGCGAACGAGCTGACACGCTTTGGCAACCACGTCATCGGAATTGACACCAACCCGCAAGCCGTGAGCGACATGGTCGACACCTTGACGCAAACCATGATCGTCGATGCCCGCGACGAAGCGGCATTGCGCGAGGCCGGCATGGGAGATTGTGATTTCGTTCTGGTCGCGATGGGCAGCGATCTGGAAGCGTCGATCCTCGCCGTGATGAATCTCAAGCTCATTGGTGTGCGGACCGTCTGGGCCAAGGCCCGTACCAAAACCCATCACCGCATCCTGTCAAAGCTTGGTGTGGACCGGGTCATCCATCCTGAACACGAGGTCGGACAGCACATCGCACAGGTCATGCACAACCCGTTGGTGCGCGACTACGTCAGCCTCGGCAACGGTTATCACGTGGTGAATTTTCGCATCCCAGAGAGCCTCGAGGATCGCAAGCTCGAAGACCTGAGCCATGCCAAGGAACACAATCTGCGGTGTATCGGTGTCATGCGTGGCACCGAATATCTGGGCCACGACGGCAGCAGCTTTACCCTGCAACCCGATGATTTACTGTTGCTTTTGGGCACCAGGAACGATTTGCGCGAGTTCGCCGAGGATCTGTAATGCCATCATCGCCACTTCAGCGCCGTGGACGGTTCGGCATGCGCAGTTTCCGTATGCCGCCACCGGCGACCCTGTGCCTGATCTATCTGTCGTCAATCATCGTTGGTGCGGGTCTGCTGTCCCTGCCCTTTGCCACCGCGCCAGACGTGGACATCGGCCTGATGACGGCGGTGTTCATTTCGACCTCGGCAGTTACGGTGACAGGCCTTTCGACAGTCGACGTCGGCGCAACCTTCAGCTTGTTCGGCGAAGTCGTGATTGCCGCCCTGATCCAGCTTGGCGGTCTGGGGCTGATGACCTTTGCCGTTATGGTCCTGTCCGCGCTTGGCATCCCGGTCGGTATGCCGCAACGCCTGATCCTGCGCGAGGATCTGGGCCAGACCACGTTGAACAATCTGACGGTGTTGGTGCGGATCATTCTGGTTGTCGCACTGACCTGCGAACTTGTGGCGACATGTATCCTCAGCTTTGTCTTCATACCGGAATTCGGCGTGGCCCACGGAATGTGGCTGGCGCTGTTCCATGCTATTTCAGCATTCAACAACGCGGGTTTTTCACTGCTGCCGACCGGGCTTGTTCCTTATGTCGCCGATCCGATCGTGAATATCGTCATTCCGGTGCTGTTCATTCTGGGTGGTCTGGGATTCGTCGTGGTAGGCGACATTTATCAAAAACGGTCATGGCAACGCCTGACACTGCACTCGAAATTGATGCTATCAGGATCGGCCTGCCTGATCGGGTTCGGTTTTGTCACTTTTGCGCTGCTGGAATGGACCAATCCGGGGACATTGGGCGCCCTGCCCTCGTCCGGTCAGCGGCTGTGGGCATCGTGGTTCCAGGCCGTCACGCCGCGCACGGCTGGTTTCAACACGCTGGACACGGGTGCCATGCATGACAGCACCACGATGTTGACCATGCTGCTGATGTTCGTCGGCGGTGGCAGCACCTCGACCGCGGGCGGGATCAAGGTCACGACGCTGATCGTGCTGATCGTTGCGACAATTGCCTTCTTCCGCAGAACCTCCGGCCTGAACATCTTTGGCCGATCGCTCAAGATGGAAGAGGTGATGAAGGTTCTCGCCCTGACCACGGTCAGCATCATCCTTGTGTTTGTCGGCCTGTTTTTCGTGTCAATTTCGCATGACGGTGAATTTCTGGACCTCGCCTTCGAGGTCGTTTCGGCCTTTGGCACGGTCGGCTTGTCGCGCGGTGCGACGGCTGAATTGGACGGCATCGGCCTATCGTTCATCATGCTGATGATGTTTGCAGGCCGGGTCGGACCGCTGGCGCTTGGGTTTTTCCTCGCGACCCGCAGCGCACCACGGGTCAAATTCGCCCCTGGCCAGATCTATCTGGGCTAACCCCCTGCCCCGACAACGAAAATGGCCCCGCACGTCTGTGCGAGGCCAATTTCTTCGGTTGAGGATCGCCGATCAAACAACAATCGGTGCGAGGTCGAAGAAATCGCGATATGCGTTGTCCAGATCCGCTGCTGTGGCATAGGACGTGGTGCCGTTGCCCTCTGCGTCGTATTCGGTCACTCGGAACTGCCAGCTGTTGCTTTCGTTGCCGTCGAACTGAACCCGCGCTGTCTTGGCGTTTGCATCGTCGAACAGGACCAGGATTTCATCGCCTGTGTCGTATGTCGTCAGCTTGGAGTCGACCCGACCTGCGTCGTCATGCTGAATCTCGATCATGTCCCATTTGAACCCGGTGCCGTCGGCGCTGATGTCGGTGGTGACACGGCTCGCGATGTCACCGTCCTCGGCATAGGTCTGGACCACCTGCTTGTCGTTGCTCAGCGTCTTTGACACCTCGGACAGATACAGCTCACCACCCGAATCTTCGGCATATGTCTTGGACAGTTCAGCCACAAAGATACCCGTACCGCTGGCCGGGCCGTCCTGCGTTGTCGAAACCGCCGTCAACTCGCCGTCTGTATAGGTGTAGCTGGTCGATTTGACGTTGCCGTTGTCGTAGGTGGTCTGATGCTGCGTCAGGTTGCCCGCCGCGTCATAGGTTTTCGCCACTTCGGACCAGGATTTTGTGCTGTCCGTGCCGCTGGCATCCGTCACGACCGAAGACGTGCGCAGGCCGGTGGTGGTGTCAAAGCTGTTGACCGAAGTCACGCCGTCGTCCTTGACCAATGTGGTCGCGGACAGGTCGCCGTCCGCGTCATAATCACGGGTGATCGTGGCAAAGGATTTGCTGTCGGACACATCGGCACGGACGTATTGCGCGATGGAACCATCCTCGTTGTAGGTCCGGCTGATCGTGTCGCTGTTGTCCATCGTCGTGACCGACGAAATGCGGTCGCCATCGGCGGCATAGGTGGTCACGATGCTGTCGTAGGACCGTGTATCCGCTGCCGTGCCGTCTGCACCATCGGTGAATTCATGACGGCTCAGGACACCCTCGGTATAGGTCTTGGTCACGCTGGTGCCGTTGTCATAGACGATCGCATCGCCCGTCTTTTCGCCGCCCGCAAAGGTCACGGTCTTGCTGGCCCATGCTTCGGCTGCGCCATCCGTCGAACTGTCGGTCAGCGTGGTCGAGGTTAGTGCACCCGCGACATAGGTATCCAGCTGAACGACGCCATCAACATCGGTTTTTTCGTCAGACAACATCACGCCTGCCGCGTCGAATGTCTGCGTCCGGCTGCTGCCGTCGTCATTGACCTGTGCGCGCGAGATGACATTGCCGTCCGCATTCATCGTCTCGGTGATCGAGAGCCAGGAATAGGCATTACCCAGATCGCTCTGAACTGCGCCCGTCATGTAGGTGGTGCCGTCCGTGGTGGCATAGGTTTCAACTCGTTCCAGCCCGTTGTCATAGTCATAGGTGATCTGTTGGACGTTCCCGTCGCTATCGTAATCGGTCGTGATCGTGCTGTAGCTGGACGTATTGTCGTCGCCAGTACCATCCGTCCGAACGCGCTGGATCAGCGTGCCGTCTGCCGCCGTCGTTTCCTGCACGGACGATCCGTCGTCCAGTTGCGTCAGAACCGTCGTGCGACCGGTTTCCGTGTCCAGTGTCGTGGAGATGGTGGACCAGTCATCTTGGCTGGGGTCAGCGTCGGTGCGCAGCGTCGATACCACGGTACCTGACGCGTCATAGGTATCGACGACCGACTGACCGTTATCGAAATTCGTCGTCTTGGTCACGGGCAGCGATGCGCCTGACGAGGTATCGTAGATCACCTCGATGCTGGACCAGCTGTTGACGTTTTGCGCATCGACAGACAGCCGGCGTGTCAGACCGATGTCGTCACGGTCATCGGTGATGACCAGACCGGACGTCGGTTTCGACGACACGTCATAGGTCGTCGTGCGGCTGGTTTCGATCCCGTCGGTCCGTGTGATGACGATAGTGTTCCAGTTGGACAGGTTGTCCGGGTCGGTGCGGGTTTCAGTGGTAATGGTTGGCATTTTCAGCTCCTCGATCAAATCCTCGAGAGCCCGGATAGGTGTCAAATGTGTTCTGATTTGGAAAACATTAATGATTAATTTCGTTCATTGGTCACGGCACGCCGGGTGATCTGCCACAATCCGTGGCATTGCAGTGGCAACGTCCCCTGCCCCCGAAACGCAAAAGGCCCCGCAAATTGCGGGGCCTTTCGTCAGATCCCGAATGGGATCACTTGTTCATCTTGGCCACTTCTGCGGCAAAGTCTTCTTTTTCGACTTCGATGCCTTCGCCGACTTCCAGGCGCTGGAAACCGGTGATGGTCACGCCGGCCTCTTCGGCGGCCTTGGCCACGGTCAGGTCGGGGTTTACGACGAATGCCTGACCCAGCAGCGTGGATTCAGCCAGGAATTTCGCCATGCGGCCGACGATCATCTTTTCGATGACGGCCTCGGGCTTGCCGGATTCGCGCGCGATGTCCATCTGGACCTGCTTTTCCTTTTCGACGATCGCCGGGTCCAGATCAGCCTCGCTCAGAGCGGCAGGGTTCGCAGCGGCAATGTGCATCGCGACCTGACGGCCGAACGCCTCGTTGTCGCCGTCCATGGCCACCAGAACGCCGATGCTGCCCATGCCGGGTGCAACCGAGTTGTGGACATAGGACACGACGGTGCTGCCGTTGACGGTCGCCATGCGACGCACGGACATGTTTTCACCGATCACGGCGACGGCGTCGGTCACTGTCTGCTCGACGGTCTTGCCATCGACCACGGTTGCCTTCAGCGCGTCGACGTCATCGACGGTCACGGCTGCCGTTGCGATCTTGCCGACCATTTTCTGGAAATCAGCGTTCTTTGCGACAAAATCGGTTTCCGAATTCACTTCGACGGCGACGCCCTTGCCACCTTCGGTTGCCACGGCAACCAGACCTTCGGCGGCGGTACGGCCGGATTTCTTGGCGGCCTTGGCCAGACCCTTGGTGCGCAGCCAGTCAACCGCGGCTTCCATGTCGCCGTTGGTTTCGGTCAGCGCCTTCTTGGCGTCCATCATGCCCGCGCCAGTCGTGTCGCGAAGCTCTTTTACCTGTGCTGCAGTAACAGCCATGATCATTCTCCTGATATATTCGGGACCGGGCCAGGGCGTGCGCACAGCACGGCCCGGGCCCTGGGTCTGGTGCAGGTTGTCTCACCCGGGCATGACGCCCGGGTGACGCAAGGCTCAGGCCTCTGCGGCAGCTTCTTCGCTGGCGGCGGCAGCTGCGGCAGCATCTTCTTCTGCCATCAGCTCTTCCATGGCACCCATGTCGACGCCTGCTGCACCCAACTGGGCCTGCATACCGTCAAGGGCGGCACGGGCGGCCAGATCACAGTACAGCTGGATCGCGCGGGCTGCGTCGTCGTTGCCGGGGATGACATAGTCGACACCCTTGGGCGAGCAGTTGGTGTCAACGACAGCAACCACGGGGATACCCAGTTTCTGTGCTTCGAGGATGGCGAGGTCTTCCTTGTTGACGTCGATGACGAACAACAGGTCGGGCACGCCGCCCATTTCGCGGATACCGCCCAGCGAGGCTTGCAGTTTGCCCTGCTCACGCTCCATGCCCAGACGCTCTTTCTTGGTCAGACCGGCAAAGCCGTTCTCGGAGGCTTCGTCGATCTGCTTCAGACGGTTGATCGACTGGGACACGGTCTGCCAGTTGGTCAGCGTGCCGCCCAGCCAGCGGTGGTTCATGTAGAACTGCGCGGATTTCTCTGCGGCGTCCTTGATGGGGTTCTGTGCCTGACGCTTGGTGCCGACGAACAGCACGCGGCCGCCCTTGGCGACGGTGTCGCGCACGACTTGCAGCGCCTGGTCCAGCATCGGGACGGTCTGCGTCAGGTCCATGATGTGAATGCCGTTGCGTGCGCCATAAATGAAGGGCGACATGCGCGGGTTCCAGCGTGCGGTCTGGTGGCCGAAGTGAACGCCAGCTTCCAGCAGCTGACGCATGGAGAACTCGGGAAGAGCCATGGTCTTATCCTTTTCCGGTTTAGCCTCAGCGGGGGTATCAGACCGAATGGTCCAACCGGTGGATCGTTTGGGATTTCTCCCCAACCGACCCGCCCCCGCCTGCGGGATACGTGCGCGTCCCTTAGTGGGCTTTGCGACGCAATGCAAGCGGGGATGGGCCGCGTGTGGCGCGGATTACAGGAACACGCGCTCGATCGTCCAGTAAATCGCCACCAGCGCGATCAGGACCGACGCAGGTTGCGCCACGACATCCGAATAGCTGTCATAGCGCCCGACGTTCACGGCCACCGCACACAGGCCCAGCAGCACGGCGAATGTCGCCATCACGGGCAGCAGGTCACCGGTCCAGCCCGGCGCATAGGCCGCCAGCGGCACCAGCATGGCCAGCAGCACGACCACCGCCACCAGATAGGCCGCCGCCGCCGTGATGCTGCGCGTGCCAGCCGCACTGTATTCCTGCGCCTTGTAGACGCAGAGGAAGGCCACGGCGATCACGGACAACTGCCCGATCTCGACCCCGATGTTGAACCCGATCAGCGCAGGCACGAACTGGCCCTCGGGCAATCCGAATTCTGCCAATACGGATGCAAAACCCAACCCATGCAGCAGACCAAAGCCGAAAATGATGACCGGCCGCCAGGGCGACAGCCCGCGCGAAAACAGGTTTTCGATCGCGACATAGGCAATGGACAGCGCGATCAGCGGCTCCACGATGCTGGCAGGCACGGTGACATAGCCCAGTGCGGCAAGCGCCAGCGTGATCGTATGCGCCAGCGTAAAGGCCGACACCTGCCACAGCAGCGGTGCCAGCCGGGTAGACAGGAAAAACAGCCCCAACACGAACAGGATATGGTCCAGACCGAGCGGCACGATGTGATCGAACCCGGTGGGAATATAGCTGAAAAACGTGGCCATCGTCCCTTTGGCGTTGCCACCGCCCAACGCGATCACATCCGACGTGGCCCCGCCCTGCAGAAACGCGTCATAGGGTTGATCCACCCCCTGCTGCCGCAGCACCAGCCCGCCGTAGCTGCGATCCCAGCCGACGGTGACGCTGTCCGCACCCGCAGGCAGATCGGCTGTGAACACAAAGGTCGATACGCGCGGCACCTCTGAGTCATCCACCGGTTCCGTCGTCACCGATTCCAGCGCAAGCGGCAGCGCCTGTCCGTCCGCCAACACCATGATTCCCTCGGCCATGGTGGGGAAAAACGCCGTGAATTCTGCCGCGATCTCTTGTGGTGGCAGCGCGCGCAGCGCGTCATAGCGCGCGGCCTGCGGGGCGGTGTCGGTATCCGTGACCGCGCTCTTGTCGATCCCAGCCAGAAAACCCTCGATGTTGGCATCGACCGAAAAGGTCAGCCTGTCACCATTGCGCGTCATGTCCGCAATGGCAGGCAGCACCTCGTGGGCGCGCAGCGGTGACGCCAGCGTGATGAACACCAGCGCCAGACTTGACAACAAGCCCAGAAACAACACCCTCGGGCCAGTAAATAAGGAACTCGTCATGCGCAGTATCGTCCTCGCTCTTGCACTTATCGCCGGTCCGGTATCGGCCCACGAACTCTGGCTCGAGCCAGAGGATTTCACCATAGCGCCCGAAGCTACGATGACGGTCGAGATTGTCAACGGCTCGGACTTCGTCGGGCAGTCATTGCCCTATCTGCCGCAGCGGTTTGCCGCATTCATGAACTTTACACCAGAGGGGGCATCGAACGTGCCGGGCCGGATCGGCGACCAACCCGCCGTCCAGTCCCAGCCCCCGGCCGAAGGGCTGAACGTGCTGGCCTATCAGTCACGCGAGAATCTGGTGACATACGATGACTGGCAAACGATCCTCGATTTTGTCGAACACAAGGACCTGACGGGCTTTCTCGAGGCGCATGCCGCACGCGGTTTTGCCCAAGAGCCGTTTACCGAAGTCTATTCGCGTTATTCCAAATCACTGATCGGCGTGGGGAATGCCCAAGGGTCCGACCAGCGCACCGGGCTGGAAACCGAAATCGTGGCCCTGACCAACCCCTACACAGACGATCTGTCGGACGGGATGCGGTTTCAGTTGTGGTATCGTGATGCGCCCCGCGCCAACGTCCGGTTCGAGGTGTTCGACCGCGCCCCTGACGGCAGCGTGACACAGAAATTCTATGTCACCGATGCGCAGGGCATGGTCAGTGTTCCGGTCCAGCCCGGTCATGACTACATGGCCGATGCGGTGCTGATCCGCGAACCCAGCCCGCAACTGGCCGAGGCAAACAACGCCGCGTGGGAAACGCTCTGGGCAAACATGACATGGGGCATTCCCGCGCCCTGACGGCTTGCGCATGTCTGCTGCCCGCGCCACAAGCGGGACATGACACAGACACCTGACATCCTGTGCATCGGTTCCGTCCTGTGGGACGTGATCGGTCGCACCGCCAGCCACATGCGCGCCGGGTCCGATGTGCCCGGCCGCATCAGCCGCATCCCCGGTGGCGTCGCCATGAATATCGCGATGACGCTGAAACGCTTTGGCCTGCAACCGGCCCTGTTGTCGGTGGTCGGACGTGATGCACAGGGCAACGCCCTGATCGACGAGGCGCAATCGCTGGGATTGATCTGCGATCACCTCTACCGATCCGATGATCTGCCCACCGACATCTACATGGCGATCGAGGCCGCCAACGGCCTGATCGCCGCCATCGCGGATGCCCATTCGCTCGAGGCTGCGGGGGACAAGATCCTGCGCCCACTCGCTGACGGCAGGCTGGGCAGTGCAGATGCGCCCTTTGCCGGGTCCATCGCACTGGACGGCAACCTGACCGAAGAGTTGTTGCGCACCATCGCCACATCACCGCTGTTCGCTGCTGCTGACCTGCGCGTGGCCCCTGCTTCGCCGGGCAAGGCTGAACGCCTGCTGGCCCTGATCGGACATCCGTCCGCCACGCTTTATGTCAACCTCGAAGAGGCGGGGCTGCTGTGCCAGACCGAATTTGACGACAGCGCAGCCGCTGCCCGCGCCCTGATCGCCCGTGGCGCGCATCGTGTGCTGGTCACCGACGGCGGCGATGCCGCATCCGAGGCGCTGGGCGGAGATGTGATCACCGCAGCCCCGCCACCCGTCCTCGTCACCCGCGTGACGGGCGCTGGCGACACCTTCATGGCCGCGCATATCGCGTCCGAACGGCAGGGCCTTGACCGTCCTGCCTCACTTGCCCGCGCGCTCCAGGCCGCGGCGACCTACGTTTCCGGAGACACCCCCCTATGACATCCCCCATCCCCATGACCTATTCCGCCGAGGTCGCCGCCGCACTGGAGGCCGGCACACCGCTGGTCGCACTCGAAAGCACGATCATCACGCACGGGATGCCGTTTCCGCAGAACGTCGAAACCGCGCGTCTGGTCGAACAGGACGTGCGCGACGCAGGCGCCACACCCGCGACCATCGCGGTGCTGGACGGCACATTGCACATCGGGCTCGAGGATGCGGAACTGGACCAGCTGGGTCAGGCCGAAGGTGTCGCGAAACTGTCCCGCGCCGACCTGCCCGCCTGCATCGCACTGGGTGGCACCGGGGCCACGACGGTGGCGGCCACCATGATCGCGGCGCATCTGGCGGGGATCGCGGTGTTCGCCACAGGCGGTATCGGTGGCGTGCATCGCGGCTGGGAAACATCGCTAGATATTTCCGCAGACCTTCAGGAATTGGCGCAGACCCCCGTCACGGTCGTGGCTGCCGGGGCCAAGGCGATTCTCGATCTGCCCGCGACATTCGAGGTGCTCGAAACGCTGGGTGTGCCGGTCATCGCCTACGGTCAGGACCACCTGCCCGCCTTTTGGTCGGCCACGTCCGACATGGTGGCGCCCTTGCGCATGGACAGCGCGCGCGAAATCGCCACAGCGCAGGTGGTGCGCAACCGCATGGGCCTGCCCGGCGGCCAGCTAGTCTGCAACCCGATCCCGGCAGAGGCCGAAATTCCCGCAGAGACACTGGCACCGATCATTGCGCAGGCGCTGGCCGACGCACATGCCGAAGGCATCGCCGCCAAGGGCGTGACGCCTTTTCTGCTGGGTCGCATCTTGGAACTGACAGACGGTAAATCACTGGATGCGAATATCGCGCTGGTGCGCAACAACGCGCGTCTTGCCGCCGCCATCGCGGCCCATCTCGTCTGATCACTGCCAAGCCCGCAAGCAGCCTGCTGCGCGATCGTTCACCGGGATGGGCAATCGCGCTGCGATGGTTTGTGTCGCTTGTGCAGCAACAGGGTGCGGCATAAGTGTAGCGTATCCCCACATGCGGAAGGCGGACCATGCCCCTCGACACCGATCCACTGATCCAGCCACCTCGCAGACCGGGGATCATTGGTCGGCTGCGCAGCAATTTCATCGCAGGTCTGGTGATCATCGCCCCCATCGCGTTGACGCTGTGGCTGATCTATTCCGTGGTAGGTCTGATCGACGGCTGGGTCTGGCCGTTCGTGCCCGACCAGTATCAACCCAACGCGCTGCTGAACCGCTGGTTCGGATCGCCGGACGGGCCGCCGATCACGATGGACGTGCGCGGCGTGGGCGTCGTGATCTTTCTGGTGTTCACCGTCATCATCGGCTGGCTGGGCAAGGGATTCCTGGGCCGCAGCGTGCTGCGCATCGCCGAACGGCTGGTCGACCGGATGCCTGTCATCAGGTCCGTCTATAACGGTGCAAAACAGATCGCGGAAACCGTGTTTTCCCAGCGCGACACATCGTTCGATCAGGCCTGTCTGATCGAATACCCGCGCAAGGGTATCTGGGCCGTCGCCTTTGTTTCGACCGACGCCAAGGGTGAGGTGCAAACGAAACTGCCCGGTGAGGATATCATCACCGTCTTTTTGCCGACCACCCCGAACCCCACCTCGGGTTTCCTGCTGTTCCTGCCGCGCCGCGACATCATCGTGCTGGACATGAGCGTCGAGGCCGCGGCCAAGCTCGTGATTTCGGCTGGTCTGGTCTATCCGCAGGACCTGCCGGTCAAACAGGCACCCGAAGCATGATTGCAGCCGCGCTGACCGGCTTTGCCACCGGGTTTTCGCTGATCCTCGCCATCGGAGCACAGAACGCATTCGTGTTGCGTCAGGGTCTGGCGCGTGCGCATGTGTTCTGGTTGTGCCTGCTGTGTGCGACCTCGGACGCGATCCTGATCAGCGCAGGCGTGTTGGGATTTGCCGCCATCACCGAAGCTTGGCCCGCATTGCCCCACGTCATGGCGCTGGCCGGGGCGGCATTTCTGTTTGTCTACGGTCTGACGCGGTTCATCGCGGCATGGCGTGGCGACTACGAAATGGTGCTGTCAGGCCGGACATTGGCGCTTTGGCCCACCTTGGCAACCGCTGCCGCCTTTACCTGGCTCAATCCCCACGTCTATCTGGATACGCTGGGGCTGGTCGGGGCCTATTCCACCAATTACCCCGCCTCTGTGGACAAGGCAGCATTCGGTGCTGGTGCGGTTCTGGCCTCTTATGTGTTTTTCTTTTCGCTTGGATACGGGGCCCGTTTCCTGCGTCCCGTGATGCAGTCCGCGCGCGCCTGGCGTATCCTGGATGCGTTGATCGGCCTTGTGATGTGGGCCTTGGCGATCAAGCTGATCAGTTGAACATCGCTTCCAGATCGACGGTGCTGCGCTGGTTCAGATCGTCCTTGTGATCGGCGAGGAACGCATCTGCCGCCGCCCGTCCCGCCGCCTTGAGCCGGGCAAGGATGACCGGTTGCGGGATCGTCTTGGTCGCCACGTTCAGATTGTTCATCAGCGCGTCATCCTCGATCATGTGGATATTCGCGGCCTTCATCGTGCCACGTTGCAACGCGCCCTGTGCCAACAGCCGCTGCACAAACGCCACGGCCCGCAATTCACCCAACAATGACGTGTTGAACCCGATCTCGTTGATCCGGTTGCTGATCGCCTCGGCGGTCTTTGGCACGTCGGCCCGCACCAGCGGGTTGATGTTCACGATCACGATGTCATCGGGCAATGTGGGCTGATACAGCGGAAACAGCGCCGGATTGCCAGTATAGCCGCCATCCCAATAGGCCTCGACCCGGCCGGTTTTCGGATCGTGAATCTCGACCGCCTTGAACAGTGTGGGCAGACAGGCCGAGGCCATCAGCGCCTCTGGTGTCAGCTCTGCCGCGCTGAAAACACGGATCTTGCCTGTGCGGACGTTGGTGGCCCCCACGTACAGCGCGGGGCCCCCGTCGCTGCAGATATCGTCGAACCGCATGTCGCGAACAATCCGCGCCAGCGGATTGGCAAAGATATCACCGTAGAGGTAGGGCGAGGTCATGCGTGCCACCGCGTCAAAGGCCATATAGGCGGGTGATATCGCAGTCGTGGCCGCAATCACCCCGGCCGCCGGACCCAATGCCTGCAACCAGGCCTGCGCATCAGGTGCATTGACCGCACCAACCTGTTCCCAGAACCAATCCAGATTGGCCCGCGCCGCATCGCGTCCACCCTGAACCATACCAGCCTTGAACGCAGCACCGTTCAGCGCCCCGGCCGAGGTGCCGGTAATGGCCGCCACCTCAATGTCGTCCTCGTCCAGGATGCGGTCGAGGACACCCCAGGTGAACGCGCCATGCGCGCCACCGCCCTGCAGCGCGAGGTTGATCCGCCTCACAGTGCCGTCCAGCCGCCATCCACGCTGATGGTCGTGCCGGTGATCTGTGCGGCATGGTCCGAACACAGGAAAACGGTGGTGCCACCGATCTGTTCGACCGTGGCAAATTCCTTGGACGGCTGACGGTCCAGGATGACCTTCTCCTTGGCTTCGTCCTCGGTCATGTCGTATTTCTTGGCCGTGTCGGGAATCTGTGCCTCGACCAGCGGGGTCAGCACGTAGCCCGGACAGATCGCGTTGGCGGTGATGTCCTCTTTGGCGGTTTCCAAGGCCGTCACCTTGGTCAGACCTACGATGCCGTGTTTTGCCGCGACATAGGCGGATTTGTAGGGCGATGCGGTCAGACCGTGGGCGCTGGCGATATTCACCACTCGTCCCCACCCTGCCTTGCGCATGATCGGCAGCGCCGCCGCCGTGGTATGGAACGCGCTGGACATGTTGATGGCGATGATCGCGTCCCATTTCGCAGTCGGGAAATCCTCGATCGGATCGACATGCTGAATGCCCGCGTTGTTGACCAGAATATCGCATTCACCCGCCTGCGCGATCAGATCACGGCAGGCGTCCGGCTTGCTCATGTCGGCGCTGATGTAGCGCACGGTCGTGTCAAATTCGGCTGCCATGTCGGCGGCCAGCTGATGATCCTCGGCGTTATCCGTGTAGGAATTCAGCACCACTGCTGCCCCTGCCTCTGCCAGGCTGCGCGCGACGCCAAGCCCGATCCCGGAATTCGATCCCGTCACGACGGCAGTCTTGCCGGTCAATGGCCTATTCATGGTGATTCCCTCATCCATTTTGCAGTTGCAGCAAAGATAATGCGCTCAGGCAACAGAACCAAGTCCGCGATGCCGAACCGTAAAGTGAGTCTTTTGCGACTCACCCTCAAGGACTTTTGCAAAAAGGCCGAATCACCGGGTTGCCGGATGATTCGTCACCCGCTAAACCCTTCGCAACAGCTGCCTCAGACCAAAAAAAACCCCGGCCGAAGCCGGGGTGTAGTTATTGAGGCAGGTTTCATACAGGCAAGAAACCTATCGAGCAGTGACCTCTGTATAGGAGATTCTGCGCCGGGGTGGAAGCTAAAAGTTTGAATTAGCTGGAAACCCTCTTTAGCAATATCTGCAACAATAGGTTTCGCAGGGGACAACCAGCATGAGCAGACTATTTTCCGCAACCACCGCACTGGCACTCGCCTGGGCCGCGACCGGGGCTATGGCCGACGGACACGGCATTGCGATGTATGGTGAACCCGCCCTGCCCGCCGATTTCGCACATTTTCCCTATGCAAACCCGGATGCACCGACGGGTGGCCGGATCGTCACGGCAGAGGTCGGCACCTTTGACAGCCTGAACCCCTATATCCAAAAGGGATCGGTGCCCTGGCAACTGCGTTATATCATTGGTGAAAGCCTGATGGTCCGCAGTCTGGACGAGCCCTTCACCCTCTACGGTCAGCTTGCGTCGGGCGTTCAGACCGCCGATGACCGGTCATGGGTCGAATTTACCCTGAACCCCGCCGCCATGTTTTCGGACGGCAGCCCGGTCACGGTCGAAGACGTGATCTGGTCGTTTGAAATCCTCGGCACCCAAGGCCACGGTCGCTACCGGGGGTTCTGGGAAAAGGTCGCAAGCCTGGAAGAAGTATCGCCCGGCACGATCCGGTTCACCTTCAACACCGAGGATCGCGAACTTGCCCTGCTGGCCGGCATGCGTCCCATCCTGAAAAAGGCACAATGGGACGGTGTGGATTTCGCTGAATCCGGTATCGATATCGTGCCAATCACCTCCGGTCCCTACGTGATCGACGATTTCGAGGTTGGCCGTTTCGTCTCGTTCAAACGCAACCCGGATTACTGGGGGGCCGATGTGCTGGCGACCGAGGCGGGATTGCATAATCTCGATGAAATCCGGCTGGAATTCTTTGGCGATGAAACCGCCGCATTCGAGGCGTTCAAGACCGGAGAGGTCAATTCCAACCGCGAATTCAACGTCGCCCGTTGGGACAGTCAGTATGATTTCCCGGCAGCACAAGCGGGCGATGTGGTCAAATCAATCCTGCCGCACGCACGTCCTTCGGGCATGACGGGTTTCGTGATGAACAGCCGCCAACCGCAGTTTGCGGACTGGCGCGTGCGCGACGCCTTGCTGCACGCGTTCAATTTCGAATTCATCAATGAAACCATGACAGGCAGTGCGCAGCCGCGCATCACCTCTTATTGGTCGAATTCACCGCTGGGCATGGCTGACGGTCCGGCAACCGGTCGCGTGGCGGAACTTCTTGCACCCTTTGCGGATGATCTGCTGCCCGGCGCGCTGGACGGCTATACCCTGCCCGTGTCGGACGGAACCGAACGCAACCGCGCAGGCACCGCAGCCGCATTGGCCCAGATGGAGGCCGCAGGCTATACCATCCAGAACGGTGTGATGTCGGACGCGGACGGCAATCCGTTCAGCTTTGAAATCCTGCTGGAAACCGGTGCATCCGAAAATCAGGCCATCATCGACATGTACACCCAGTCGCTGGGACGCATCGGGATCACGCCGACGATCAGCGTGGTCGACGGCGCCCAGTACAAGGAACGGACCGACGCGCTTGATTTCGACATGACCTACTACCGTGTCGGCCTGTCACTTTCGCCCGGGAACGAACAGTATTTTTATTTCGGTCAGGCGACAGCCGACGAACCGGGCACCCGCAACCTGATGGGCATCAAATCCGATGCCGTCGATACCATGATCGGCAACCTGCTCACCTCTGAATCCCAGGATGACTTTGTCGCATCGGTCAAGGCGCTGGACCGCATCCTGACCAGCGGGCGCTACGTGATCCCGATCTACCAGTGGAACATCAGCCGGATCGCCCATGCCAAGGAGTTGAGCTATCCCGAAACGCTGCCGATCTTTGGCGACTGGCCCGGCTGGCAGCCTGACGTCTGGTGGTGGAACGCGGCGGAATGAAGCTGCGCACCCTGTTGTTGCTGGCGGTCGTGGCCGCCAGCGCATGCACACCGGCACGCATCGTCGGCAACACCGCCATCGGCGCAGGGCAAGTGGCACTTGGGGCGGCCGACATCGTGATCTGACCCCGGGCCGCGGATCGACCGGGACACAGCTGCGTGCAGATGGCGGGTTGCGGTTGCACTTGTGATCCATGCGGCCTATGCGTGCCGTTCATTGACCAGCTAAACGGACCGGCTGTCACCCACGACCGCCGCGTTTGCCGGGTTTCACCCGGCCGACGCGATGATCCTTTTGGTGATGCACCACGCCGGAACCGCAGTGACCGGATCGTTCTGTCCACGCTTTGCGCGAACGGAACGGAACTGAAACGTCCGCCGACGGTTGGTCCCGTAACGACACAATTCAAGGAGTTTTCACATGCAATGGAGAGACGTTTCCGATAACTGGACCGCATACATCCCCCGCATTCTGACGCAGTGGCCCGGCCTGAACGAGGCAGAGGTACAAAGCCTTGACGGCGACCAGGATGCCTTTATCGACTATCTGTCCAAATCCAAGGGCGAGGACCGCGTCGCAGCCCAGATGGAACTGGCCGACTGGCTGATGGGCGGAGAGCCGATCGATGTCACCATGGACGCGCAAAATGACAACGCGCAGATCATGTCCAGCGCGGAAAACGTCCCCGCAGGCGAAGACACGCTGTCCGACGACGCGAAATTCGGCGCTGAAAACGCCAATGCAACCCCCGTCGGCCGCACCTGATCGACAACGCGGGGCCGGATATGTTCCGGCCCTGACGTATCTTGCAGATGATCCCTGTGCAGGATTGATCCGCACCCCCAGATTTCCCCGCATCAACCATCGCCGCACATCCCAAACCGGGGGCTGCGGTCTTTTATGTTGCGTCAGACCTGCTAGACCGTGCAGGCGTCCGCGCATTCAGAATTCACGGTGCCATTTGCGCCCAGACTGGGAGACCCGCCATGATCAAGCTTGATATCATGTCAGATCCGATTTGCCCGTGGTGCTATATCGGCAAGGCAAATCTGTTTGCAGCGTTGGCGCAGGTCCCGGATCACCCCCTTGTACTGGAATGGCATCCGTTCCAGTTGAACCCGGACATGCCTGCGGCCGGCATGGACCGCCGCACCTATCTGGAAACAAAATTCGGCGGCAAGGAGGGCGCGGTCAAGGCCTACGCCCCCATCGTCGAACACGCACAAAAGGCTGGTCTGACGATCAATTTCGACGCCATGACCCGCACGCCCAACACGCTGGATGCCCACCGCCTGATCCATTGGGCGGGCATCGAACAGCGCCAGACCTTTGTGGTGGACCTGTTGTTCAAGGCCTATTTCATAGATGGCCGCGATATCGGCGATCACGAGGTGCTGACCGACATCGCGGATACCGCCGAGATGGACGCCAGCGTGGTGGGCAAGCTCTTGGCGTCAGACGCCGACACAGACGACATTCGAAAGCGTGACGCGCATAGCCGCGAAATGGGGGTCAGCGCCGTGCCGACGTTCATCGTGGCCAATCAGCACGCGGTTCCCGGCGCCCAGCCTGTCGACACCTGGGTACAGATCATCACCGACCTGCAACAGGCCATCGCGACGGACGCCTGACGGCATCCGCCCCGTTTCAGGACTTGGCCTGCGCCACCTTGGCCAGCTTGGCCGCCAGATCGCGTGCGATATTGAACGCACCCTGCACCTTGGTCTTTTCCTTGGACCAGTCCTGCATGACCACGATCTTGTTGTCCTTGACCTTGGCCTGCCCCTTGTAGTCGCCGATGAATTCGACCAGCCCGGCGGGATTGGCGAATTTGTCGTTGTGGAACCTGATCGTGGCGCCCTTGGGACCTGCATCCATTGACGCGATCCCGGCCTTCTTGCACATGCCCTTGATCCGCACGACCAACAGCAGGGTGTTGACCTCCTTGGGCAGCGGCCCGAACCGGTCGATCAGTTCGGCTGCAAACCCTTCGAGTTCGACCTTGGTCGTCAGGTCGGACAGACGACGGTACAGCCCCAGACGCACATCCAGATCGGGCACATAATCCTCTGGTATCAGCACCGGCAGGCCCAGATTCAGCTGCGGCGACCACTCGCCGTCATCCTGCAATCCTTCGGCCTGACCCGACTTGATCGCGTTGATCTGGTCCTCCAGCATCTGCTGATACAGCTCGTAGCCGACCTCGCGCATCTGGCCTGACTGTTCCTCGCCCAGCAGGTTGCCCGCGCCACGAATGTCCAGATCCTGCGAGGCCAGCGTGAACCCGGCCCCCAGACTGTCGAGACTGGCCAGCACCCGTAGGCGTTTCTGGGCCGTGTCGGTCAGTTTCTGACGTGGCTTCGTCGTCAGATAGGCATAGGCGCGGGTCTTGGACCGACCCACACGCCCCCTGATCTGATAGAGCTGCGACAGGCCGAACATATCCGACCGCCAGACGATCATCGTATTGGCCGTGGGGATATCCAGGCCGGATTCCACGATCGTGGTCGCCATCAGCACATCGTATTTGCCATCGTAGAACGCGTTCATCCGGTCGTCGAGTTCGCCCGCCGCCATCTGGCCCGTCGCGGTGACATAGCTGACCTCCGGCACCTCGCGTTTCAGCCAGTCCTCCATTTCGGCCATGTCCGAAATGCGCGGCACCACAAAGAACGACTGCCCGCCGCGATAATGTTCGCGCAGCAGCGCCTCGCGGATGGTAATCGTGTCGAACTCTGACACATAGGTGCGGATCGCAAGACGGTCGATCGGCGGTGTGCCGATGATCGACAGATCACGCACGCCAGACAGCGACAGTTGCAGGGTGCGCGGGATCGGCGTGGCCGTCAGCGTCAACACATGCACATCCGTGCGCAACGATTTCAGCCGTTCCTTGTGCTGGACACCGAATTTCTGTTCCTCATCAATGACAAGCAGGCCGAGGTTGCGGAATTTGACGGACTTGGCCAACAGCGCATGGGTGCCGACGACGATATCCACCGATCCGTCGGCGATGCCCGCACGGGTCTTGGCGGCGTCACCGGCGCTGACGAACCGTGACAGGGGCCGCACGTTGACCGGAAAACCCCGGAAACGCTCGGCAAAGCTTTGATAATGCTGACGTGCAAGCAGGGTTGTCGGCGCAATGATCGCCACCTGCACCCCCGACAACGCCGCGACGAATGCCGCACGGATCGCGACCTCGGTCTTGCCGAACCCGACGTCGCCGCAGATCAGACGATCCATCGGCGTGCCCGCCTCGAGGTCCGTCAGAACATCGTCGATGGCTGACAGCTGGTCATCGGTTTCCGCATAGGGGAACCGCGCAAGAAACTGGTCCCACAGACCGTCCGTCGGTTCCAGTACGGGTGCCGTGCGCAGGGCACGTTCGGCCGCAACCCGGATCAGACGTTCCGCAATCTGGCGGATACGTTCCTTCAGGCGGGCCTTTTTCGCCTGCCAGGCGCCGCCGCCCAGCTTGTCCAGCAGACCTTCGTCATGGCCGTATTTCGACAGCAGTTCGATATTCTCGACCGGAAGATACAGTTTTGAATTTTCGGCATATTCCAGCGTCAGACATTCGTGCGCCGCCCCCAGTGCGGTGACGACCTCCAGCCCGATGAACCGCCCGACACCGTGATCGACATGGACCACCAGATCACCGGGGGCCAGCGCGTTGGCCTCGGTCAGGAAATTATCGGCGCGGCGCTTGCGCTTGGTCTGGCGGATCAGCCGGTCACCCAGCACATCCTGTTCGGAAATCACCGTGATGCCCGGCGCCTCGAACCCCGCATCCAGCGCCCAGACCGCAAGATGCACGCCGGATTTTCCGACACGGGTGAAATCGCTGACCGGGATCACCTCGCCGATCCCCTCATCCTCGATCAGGCCGGTCAGGCGTTCACGCGCACCTTCGGAATAGCTGGCGATGACGACCGGACCCTCGGCCACCTTTGCCCTGACATGACCGGCCAAGGCACCGAACAGACTCAGGTTTTCCTGTTGGCGTTCGGGCGCGAAATTGCGACCCGGGCGCCCGCCCGCATTGATGACGCCCACGCCGGTGGCCTGCGGGTTGGGGTTGAATTGCAACACCCGCCGCGCGGCCAGCGCCGCATCCCAGGCCGCATCATCCAGATACAATCCCTGCGGCGGTGCAGGTTTATAGACGGAATCCATCCGGCCCTTTTGTTTCAGCGCGTGCATCCGGGTTTCGTACTGATCCGCGATACTGTCCCAGCGTGCGATGCGCTGCGCGCTGGTCTGATCGTCCAGCGTGACCGTCACACCAGGCAGATAATCGAACAGCGTTTCCAGATCGTCCTGAAAAAACGCAAGCCAGTGTTCCACGCCCTGATGTTTGCGCCCGGCGCTGACGGCCTCGTACAGCGGGTCATCCGTGCCCGCCGCGCCGAATTCGATGCGATAGTTCTGCCGGAACCGCGTGATCGCGGCCTCGTCCAGAATGACCTCTGACACCGGGGCCAGTTCGATCTCGGACAGTTTTTCGGTGGTGCGCTGCGTGATCGGATCAAACCGTCGCGCGCCGTCCAGCACGTCACCGAACAGATCCAGCCGGATCGGGCCGGATTGTCCCGGTGGATAGATGTCGATGATGCCGCCGCGCACGGCATAGTCGCCCGCTTCCATCACGGTGGGGCTTTGGGTGAAACCCATGCGTGTCAGGAACTGGCGCAACGCGCCTTCGTCAACGCGGGCCCCCACACGTGCGGTGAATGCCGCCTCGCGCAAGGTTGCACGGGCAGGCACGCGCTGGGTCGCGGCATTCAGCGTGGTCAGCAGCACGAACCGGTCGGGCATCCCGTGCACCAGTCCCGCCAGCGTCGCCATCCGCTGCGCCGAGATATCGGCGTTGGGCGACACCCGGTCGTAGGGCAGGCAATCCCACGCCGGAAAGGTGAAAACCGGCATATCGGGGGCAAAGAACGCAAGGGCGGCCTGCATCGCGGCCAATCGCTTGTCATCGCGTGCGACGTGGACGACGGGCCGGCCGGACTTTTCCAGCTCTGACAGGATCAGTCTGGCGTCAAACCCTTCGGGTGCGCCGCTGACGGTGATGTGCGATGTATCTGACATGGTTGCGGAACTACGCTGCACCCCGCCGGTGTCAAGGTCACAAGGCGCGCACGACCATCAGGTTCTGCGCCATACCGAACATCGCGGTGATGAAAATAGAGATCATGCCGACGATCTGCACCCACAGGCGGTGGCGCATCAAGATCTTGATCAATGCGTCATGTTCCGGTTCCAACGCATAAATCTTGTTCGCGGTGGACAGGCTGACGGCCCCGACGATCGTCAGTGGAAAGGACAGGAAAAACAACGCCTGCGCCAGTTGGATCCAGTAATAGAATCCCAGGATCGCCAGTGACGACAAGAAGAAGCAGATGACTGCGGTCATCGCGACACCCGCCGAACCGGCCAATGACAACAGCCGCGTGACGCTGATCCGCGTTGCATCAACCAGATCATCGCGGGCCTGGCCGGGCTTGCGCCTCGCGCGCTGCACCAGATCATACGGAACGCCGATCACATAGTAGCTGAGCGAGGACCACATCAGGGCCAGCACGACCCAATACCAGATCGAACTGAACGATCGAAAATCGATCACTTGCAGAATTGTCGCATTCCAGTTCACGGGGTCTCGCTTGCTTGGCAGTCATGTGTTGGGCGGACACTATGGCCCGTGCCGGGGAATGCCCAGACTTGTGAGCATCGCATTTCCGTGCGACCCATCAGGTGTGACAAGAAAGGCCCGCCCATGAAACCCACCGTTGCACCCTTCCCCGCCACACGCCTGCGCCGCCTGCGCAGCACCGATGCCCTGCGGCGGCTGTCGCGGCAACACAGGCTAAGCGTGGATGACCTGATCTGGCCGATTTTCGTGATGGACGGCACCGACACCGAAGAGGCGATCCCTTCCATGCCCGGTGTAACACGCAAGACACTGGACCGCGCCGTGGCCGCCGCCAAAGAGGCCCATGCCCTGGGGATTCCGGCCATCTGCATTTTTCCCTACACCAGCATGGATGCCCGCACCGAAGATTGCGCGCTGGCCTGGTCGCCGGACAACATCAGCAACCAAACGATCCGGGCGATCAAGGACGCGGTTCCCGAAATGGCGATCATGACCGACATCGCGCTGGACCCCTACAACATCAATGGCCATGACGGTTTCGTCGAGGACGGCCAGATCGTGAATGACCGGACCGTCGAAGCACTGGTGAAAATGGCCATCGCACAGGCCGAGGCCGGTGCCGATATCCTTGGGCCCTCCGACATGATGGACGGCCGGATCGCTGCCATTCGCGCAGCACTCGAATCCCACGGTCATCACAACGTGGCGATCCTCAGCTATACTGCGAAATACGCCAGTGCCTTTTACGGGCCGTTCCGAGACGCGGTCGGTGCCTCTGCCGCACTGACGGGCGACAAGAACACCTATCAGATGGACCCCGGCAATGCGGACGAGGCGATGCGCCTTGTCGAACGCGACCTGTCAGAAGGTGCCGACATGATCATGGTGAAACCCGGCATGCCCTATCTCGATATCTGCCGTGCCGCCAAGGAGATGTTCAGCGTCCCGGTGTTCGCCTATCAGGTATCGGGCGAATACGCGATGTTGCAGGCGGCTGCACAAAACGGTTGGCTGGATGGTGACAAGGTCATGATGGAAAGCCTTTTGTCATTCAAAAGAGCAGGTTGCGACGGTATCCTCACATATTTTGCCCCAGCCGCCGCCCGGATGCTGCGTAATATGGCCTAAGGCTGCATTAAGGGTGTGACAGATTTGCACAATGCGCTTATACTTGTGCGACAGAAGGCGGAAAACGTCTCATCGGCAGTAAAAGGGCAACTCAGATGACAATATTGAACAGACGGCGCGTGCTGTTGACGGGTGCGGCTGCGGCCACCGCCGGGCTAGCGGGCTGCGGAAATGGCGTTGGAAACGGGGCTGCCGCGACGATTGATGCGCGCGTGGCCAGCACTGTGGCATTCATGCACGATACTTATCCCGGCACCCGCGATCTGAGCGAACGCTGCGCCGGTCGGCTGGTTATGCCCGTCGTGACCGAGGCCGGTCTGGGGATCGGTGGATCCTTTGGGCGCGGCGCATTGCAGGTCAATGGCTTGACCGTGGATTACTATTCCGCCGCCAGTGCATCCGCCGGTTTTCAGATCGGTGCGCAGCAATACAGCCACGTCCTGTTTTTCATGACGCAAAACGCGCTTGCAGATTTCCGTGCCAGTGCCGGATGGGCCGCGGGCGGTGATCTGGAATATGCCGTCCCGGAACGTGGCGAGGTGCTGCGCGCCGAGACGATTACATCGCTCGCCCCCGTGATCGCGATCCTGTTTGCCCAATCGGGCCTGCGTATCGGTGCCACGCTCGAAGGCACAAAATACACAAGGATCATCCCGTAACGATATGACAAACCGGGATAAAATCGAAAATATCCCGATCGTTGTCCTCGCGGCTGGTGCTGCGTCGCGGATGCACGGCACGGACAAGCTGACTGCATTGATCGACGGCGAACCGTTGTTGCGTATCGTGGTGGGCCGCGCTGCCTGCGTCGGCCCTGTTCATGTTGCCTTGCACCATAACGCGCAGGCGCGCCGCGCGACGCTGGATGGGCTTGC
This sequence comes from Loktanella sp. DSM 29012, assembly GCF_900110705.1. Classification (GTDB taxonomy): domain Bacteria; phylum Pseudomonadota; class Alphaproteobacteria; order Rhodobacterales; family Rhodobacteraceae; genus Loktanella; species Loktanella gaetbuli. The sequence continues at coordinate 313,642 of NZ_FOEJ01000003.1, forward strand.
CGTGACGGTGCTGCAGACGCCGAACGCCGCCGATGGTCTGTCCGGCACAATGCGCGACGCAATCGCACAACTGCCTGCCTGTCCGGCGTTCATGATCATCTTGGCGGACATGCCGGACATCACCGACGCTGACATGCAATCACTGATCGACGCCCGCAACACCCGATCGGACGCCTTGATCTGGCGCGGGGCGACCGCAGACGGTCGCCCCGGACACCCGATCCTGTGCGATGCAAGCCTACGTCCGAGATTTGCACATCTGACCGGCGTTTCCGGCGGCAGCGAAATCATGAAAACGTTTACAGATCAGACGGTTCTGGTGCGATTTTCAGATGATCGCGCACGTCTGGACCTCGATACGCCAGAGGCATGGGCGGCCTGGCGCGCGGCGCGCTGATCAGCCAGGACCAAGCGGTCGATAAAACGAAAACAGGGGCCCGCGCGGGCCCCTGTTTTCGTATTCCCGTGCCGCACTGGCACGGGAACTGGCTGCATGTCGCTTACTTCATCAAGAGCTTGGCTTCGTGCTTTTTCAGTGCCTTGCGGGCGGACTGGTAACCTTGCAGACCGGCTTCGGTCTTCAGCTCGGGGAAGAGTTCAAAGATCTCGTTCCGCTGGCTGTTGCCCAGACCATTCAGCGAATAGTCACCCGGGTGGAAGCTTTCGGTCCATGCCCCGTTCGACAGCACGACTTCGTGCTGTTCGAACATGAAGTGTATGTAGGTCGTCCGCATGACATCCACCGTATGGATCCCCTGCGCACCCACCATGTGCTTGGCCGCTGCAAGAACCTCACGCTCTTCAAAGTAGAGCTGCGTCTTCTCGCTGGACACCAGCAGGCGGTGGTTCGGAGACAGCATCATGTCGCGCTCTGGCAGACCGTGGCCCAGTGATCCGGCTTTGACCAGGATCGGCTTCATGTGCGGTTTCGCCGCTAGCTCCTTGCCGGTGAACTCCTTCTGACCGTACCAGGCGATTTCTTGGATGCCGTTGTCGCGGGTGATGATCTTGTCACCCACACGCAGGTCCTCGACCAGACGCTCGCCCTTTGGCGTGGCGATCAGGGTGCCCGGCGTAAAGCAGGGTGCCTCGATTTCCTCAAAGGTCGCGGTCGTGCCATCCTTGAAGAAGATGGTACCGCTTTCGCGCAGCTCTTCCGCATCACCTGCACCGCCGTTGGTTTCGATCCGGTCGATCTTGTCCAGGGTCGCCTGGTCAAAGTTGAACCGGTCGATATCACCATCGTCGGGGTCTTCGCCGCCAAAGATGACATCGCCAGAGGACACGTCGGAAAAGGTATCGTTGCCGAACCCGCCGCGAACCACGTCAGCACCGTCACCGCTGCTGATGACGTCATCGTCGACACCCGCATCGATGTTGTCCGACCCGTCACCACCAAAGATGGTATCCGCATCGTCGCCCGTCCGGATCGTATCGTCGCCGTCACCACCGAACACTGTGTCGCGGTTGTCGAACGGATCGGGATCAGCGGCCAGACCGTCGCCCGGATAATCCTTGTCCGGCAGGTTGCTGTTACCTTCGTCGGTAAAGATCTGGTCGTTGCCAGCACCACCGTCGACCGTGTCGGACCCGCCGCCGGAGCGGATGACATCGTTGCCGTCACCACCCAGGATGCTGTCGTCGCCGATAAACCCGCCGATGATATCGTCCCCGGTGCCGCCATCGACGACGTCGTTGCCGCCGCCACCCTGGATGCTGTCGTTGCCAGCCCCGCCAAAGATCAGGTCGTCACCGTTGTCGCCCTGGATGCGATCGTCGCCGTCGCCACCGTCAAGCAGATCGGTATCCGCACCGCCTTGGATAAAGTCGTTGCCGGCCCCCCCAAAGACAGAGTCGTTTCCAAAGCTGCCGGTCAGACTGTCATCGCCTTCGCCACCAAAGATGGTGTCGTCGCCCATGTTGCCAGCAACCGTGTCGTTTCCGGCCCCTGCATAGATCTGATCATTGCCGTCACCGCCAAAGATCGAATCGTCGCCGCCCTGACTGCGGATGACATCGTCACCCTCACCGCCCAGGATGCTGTCGTCGCCGTCAAAGGCACCGATCAGATCGTTCCCTTCGCCACCGTCGATGGTGTCGTTGCCGCCACCGCCCTGGATGCTGTCGTCACCGACGCCACCAAAGATCTGGTCGTCGTCGTTGCCACCCTGGATCCTGTCGTTTCCTTCATCGCCGTACAGCGTGTCGAAACCGCTACCGCCCTGGATAAAGTCATCGCCAGTGCCACCATAGACCAGGTCGTCGTCCAGGCTGCCGGTCAGGGTATCATTCCCCTGATCGCCATACAGCGTGTCGTTGCCCTGGTTCCCGGCGATCGTATCGTCGTCGATACCGCCAAAGATCAGGTCATCGCCGGTCCCGCCAGAGATGCTGTCCGCATCGTCACGACCATAGATCGTGTCGTTGCCAGCGCCGCCAAAGATGGTGTCGCGGTTGTCGTCAGGTGCCGGATCAATGGCATCGGGCAGATCAAAGGTATCCGTTTCCAGACCGCCAAAGATCACGTCGTCACCGTCATCGCCCTGCAGGGTGTCAACGCCCTGCCCGCCGATGATCGTATCGTTGCCTGCACCGCCGCTGACAAAGTCATCGTCGATACCCGCGTCGATCGTATCGTTGCCCGTGCCACCGAACACGATATCGTCGTCGTCGCCGGTTGTGATGATGTCATCACCTGCACCACCGTCGACCACGTCGCGGTCATCGTTCGGGAACGGATCGTTGTCACCGATCGGCAGACCCGGCACCGTGGCACCCGGATAGTCGTAGTCCGTCGCCGGGTTGGCGTGGTTGCCCGTGTTGATGACGTCGTTGCCGTCACCACCCGTGACAGAGTCGCTGCCGACCCCGCCCGTGATGCTGTCGTCGCCTGCGTCACCGGCCAGCGTATCGTTGCCGGCACCGCCTTGGATGGTGTCGTTGCCGTCACCGCCCACGACAACGTCGTCGCCCAGGTTGCCGTCCAGCACGTCGTTGCCAGCGCCACCGTCGATGGTGTCGTTGTCGTCACCGCCGTTGATGGTGTCGTTGCCGGCACCGCCCTCGATGGTATCGACGCCGTCGCCACCGCGGATCGAGTCGTCTCCCTCACCGCCGAGGATGGTATCATCCCCGTCGTTGCCAAAGATGCTATCGTTGCCCGCGTCACCGCTCAGCGTGTCGTCGCCGACACCACCGTCGATGGTGTCATCGTCGGCTCCGCCAAAGACTTCGTCGTTGCCGTCACCGGCGTCGATGCTGTCGTCACCTTCGAACCCGAGGATCAGGTCGTCGTTTCCGGTATCGCCGGGCAGTTTGGCATCGTTGCCGTCGACGATATCGCCATCCGCATCCACATAGGGAATGTCGGGGTTGATGATGTCGTCACCGGCGGTGCCCTGGATGGTACCGTCGTTGTCACCACCCACGCGGAAGGTCACGGTCGCCGTATCGGTACCGCCATTCCCGTCGCTGATGGTATAGGTGACAGATGTCTCGACCACGTCGTTCAGGCCGACATTGTCGAAATCACCGTTCGGATCGAAATCGACCGTACCGTCGGCGGCAATGGTGAACAGACCACCGTTGTCACCGGCAACAGGCGTGCCAACGCCACCCAGGGCTGCATTCACACCGACCACGGTCAGCGTGTCGCCCTCGGGGTCGGTATCGACTCCCGCGCCGTTGTCACCGGTAATGACATTCCCGTCGACGTCGCCGGCGGTTTCGTCTGCCGCAACCACAAAGATATCGTCACTGGCCACGGGACCGTCATTGGTGCCGGTCACGGTCAGGGTGACCGTCACAGGATCGCCCGGCAGGCCGGAGTCGTCCTGGGGTGTGTAGGTGACCGTCGTGGTGGCTTCTTCGCCCTCCGCCAGATCATCGAATTCACCGTTCGGATCAAAGGTGACCGTGCCATCGGGGTTGATGGTCACCAGACCACCGTTGTCGCCCGCGACAGGCTGGCCGACATTTGCCGGATCGCCGTTCACGGAACCGACCGTCAGCGGATCGCCTTCGGGGTCGCTGTCGTTGTCCAGAACGTTGCCGATCACTGTCGTCGGATCCTGATCCTCGGACACCGGGAATTCATCCATGACCGCCACGGGGGCGTCATTGGTTCCCGTCACCGTGATCGTCACCGTAGCCGTGTCCTCGGCCCCGGCGGGGTCGGTCACGGTGTAGGTCACGGTCGTGGTGCGCTCTTCGCCCTCGCCCAGGTCATCGAAATCGCCGGCGGGATCGAATGTGACCGTGCCGTCCGGCGCGATGGTCACGGTTCCGCCATCGGGCAGATCAACAGGCTGGCCCACGTCGCCCGGCACTCCGTTCACGGCCGCAACCGTCAGCGGATCGCCGTTCGGATCAACGTCGTTGTCCAGCACATTGCCGATGATGCCGCTTGGGTCGTCCTCGCCTGCGGTCAGCGGATCATTCGTCGCCACCGGTGCGCCATTGGTGCCCGTCACGGTGATGGTCACCGTCGTGGAGTCCTCGCCGCCGTTGCCGTCGATGACCGTGTAGGTCACCGTTGTCGTGACTTCTTCGCCTTCGGCCAGGTTGTCGAACTCGCCGTTCGGATCAAAGGATGCAGACCCGTCGGGGTTGATCGTGACCAGACCGCCGTTGTCGCCAGCCACGGGCTGACCCACCTTCGCCGGATCGCCATCGACCGCCCCCACCGTCAGGACATCGTTGAGGTCCGGATCGGTATCGTTGCCCAACACGTTGTCCAGCGGCTGAACCATATCCGCCGACGACACACCGGTATCCGCGACCGCAATTGGCGCGTCGTTGGTCCCGGTCACGGTGATCGTCACCGTTGCCGTGTCCTCGACCCCATCGGGGTCGGTCACGGTATACGTGACCGTCGTGGTCGCGGTTTCGCCCTCGCCCAGCTGCTCGAAATCATCGTTGGGGTCGAATGCGATCGTGCCGTTCGGCGCGATGGTGACCGTGCCGCCGTTGTCGGCGGCCACAGGCACGCCCACGCTGTTGGAATCACCGTTTACCGCAGACACCGTCAGAGGATCATTCTCGGGGTCGGTATCGTTGCCCAGCACGTTGCCGATGACGGCATTCGCGTCATCCTCACCCGCACCCAAATTGTCAGCGATGGCCACGGGACCGTCATTGGTGCCGGTCACGGTCAGGGTGACCGTCACAGGATCGCCCGGCAGGCCGGAGTCGTCCTGGGGTGTGTAGGTGACCGTCGTGGTGGCTTCTTCGCCCTCCGCCAGATCATCGAATTCACCGTTCGGATCAAAGGTGACCGTGCCATCGGGGTTGATGGTGACCAGACCACCGTTGTCGCCCGCGACAGGCTGGCCGACATTTGCCGGATCGCCGTTCACGGAACCGACCGTCAGCGGATCGCCTTCGGGGTCGCTGTCGTTGTCCAGAACGTTGCCGATCACTGTCGTCGGATCCTGATCCTCGGACACCGGGAATTCATCCATGACCGCCACGGGGGCGTCATTGGTTCCCGTCACCGTAATCGTCACCGTCGCCGTGTCCTCGGCCCCATCGGGATCCGTCACGGTGTAAGTAAAGGTGGTCGTGGCAGTTTCGCCTTCGCCCAGCTCTTCGAAATCGCCGGCGGGATCGAATGTGACCGTGCCGTCCGGCGCGATGGTCACGGTTCCGCCGTCCGGCAGATCGACCGGCTGGCCGACATCACCCGGCACGCCGTTTACGGCGGATACCGTCAGCGTGTCATTGTCGGGATCGGTATCGTTACCCAGCACATTGCCGATGATGCCGCTTGCATCGTCCTCGCCAGCGGCCAGCAGGTCCTCGACCGCAACCGGTGCGCCATTCTCTGGCTCACCACCGCGGATCTCCTCGATCTCGGTGTAGTCGATGACGCCGCCGGTCGGGTTGCCGTTTCCATCGGTAAAGATGATCCGACCCGAGAAGCTGTCGCCATCCGCATCCAGCACGGGCAGACCTACGCCGCCCGGACCTGCGTTGATGAACGGCTGACCCGCCGGGATTTCCAGCACGTCGAAATCGGTCCCCGTCGTCGTGCCCGTGCCGCCGTCGACAACATCGCCTGCCGTGGCGCGGATCGTATCGGCATCGTCGCCGCCAAAGATCTTGTCGTTGCCACCTGTGCCGATGATCAGATCGTCGCCAGCATCGCCGTACAGCGTATCGTTGCCCAGATCGCCCACAAGGATGTCGTTGCCGTCACCGCCATAGGCCGTGTCGTCGGCAAAACCGAGCGATTCATTTGCCAGATCCTGTTCACCGTCAGCCCAGGAGCCCACATGAATTTCGTCATCGCCCGCACCGCCATAGATGACATCGGACCCGTCAGCGTTCGGATCGAAGGCTTCGCCTGTCTTGTCGGACACGCGGCTGTCGTCGTCACCGGTGATGATATCGTCGCCGGCACCACCCGTGATGGTGTCGTCGCCCGACCCGCCCGCAAAGGCGTTGTCGTATTCATCTGCCGGACGCGCGCCGGATGCGGCCTGACCACCGGTTCCGTCGGGATCACCCGCACCTGCGGTGATCGTGTCATTGCCAGCGCTGCCGCTGACGAAATCCTGACCGCCGCCCGCGATGATGCGGTCGTCACCTTCGTCACCGACCAGCACGTCGTCGCCGTTGTCGCCGACCAGAATGTCGTCACCAGCGCCACCGAATGCGGTGTCTGCGGCATTGCCCAGCGATTCATTCGCCAGATTCTGCTCGCCGTCGGCCCAGGTGCCGACGTGGATTTCGTCGTTGCCTTCGCCGCCAAAGATCGTGTCGGAACCGTCCGCACCCGCGTCAAAGCCTTGGCCCGTCTTTTCGGACACGCGGCTGTCGTCATCACCAGTGATGATGTCGTCACCGACGCCGCCCACGATCAGGTCGCCGCCAGCACCGCCAGCATAGGCGTTCTGGTAATCGTCCGCAGGCCGCATACCCGATGCGGGCGCGGTTGACGGATCAACCTCGTCACCGACACCGGCAGTGATCACGTCGTTGCCTTCGCCGCCGTCGATAAAGTCCTGACCGCCGTTGCCTTCGATAATGTCGTTTCCAACACCGCCGTCGATCACGTCGTCGCCGTCAACGGCCACGATGGGCGTGCCACCATTGCCGCCACCGATGGGCGTGCCGGTGCCTGCCGGCACGTTGTAGCTGGTCGCGATTTCGTTGAAGGGGATGTGCGGATGGGTGCTGATGCGGCCGATGACCTCATAGGTCTCGTCCTGGGTCAGCGGCTTGTCGGTCACGAAACCCACAGTCTCGTTGCCATTCAGCTCGACCGCATAGACGTCGATCACATTGCCTGCGCTGTCACGTACCGAATACGCGTATTCGGGGGTAAAGCGTGTCCCGGCCTTGCCGAACTCGCCGTCGATGGTGACGCTCTGCGCCAGTACCTGCGACGTGTCGCCATCGCCGAACAGCAGGTCATTGTCGTTGACACCAACCGAAACCGGCTGCGTGCCAACGGGGATGGTGAACGTGTTGCCCACAACATTGCTGTTACCCGACGTGCCGTCGGGGAATGTCGGATGCTTTCCAGCCGCCGTGGTCTGGTCGACTGTCGACAGGTCCCAGACCGCCAGTGTGAACTTGGCACCCGCAACAGGTGCGATCTGCACGGTGTCGTCGGTCTGCGGCGGGGTCGGATCGACCGGGTCCGTGACAACGCCATTGTCGCCACGGATCACGTCGTCGCCAGAACCGCCCAGAATGCTGTCATCGCCGCCGTTCCCGGCGATGATGTCGTCACCTTCCCCACCGTCGATAAAATCATTGCCGGCATCGGCATTGTCACCGCCCACCAGATCGGGTGCCGCGTTGAAATAGATGTCGGTGACATTGATGCCGGAATTGTCGTGCCCGTCCTGCGTGTGGGTCAACACGATTTTCGACACCGGGCCCTGCACCAGCACATTCAGGTTATAATTGGGGGACGTGTCGGCCTGATACCCACCGTTGCTGTCGGCCGTGTCCGCACCGGCCACGGAGTCCGTGTCCTTCAGTGTCAGATGGCTTCCGCCGGTCAGGGTCACAGGGATCGCGACACCGTTCGCGTCAAAGGCCTCGATCTTGACCACGCCGTCGCCGTCGATGTCATTGACGTTGAACGATACGTTTTCGACTGGTGCCGAGAACGCCCACTGGAACTGGCCCGTGTTGCCGAAACCGCTGGTTTCCGACGCCAGCGACGTGTCGTTGTCCACGACCTCGCCACCCGACAGGATGCCTTGGGTGTTCAGCGCATCGTGGCTGAGTTCCGAGAAATGCGCGCCAGTGTCTATGGTGCGCGTGTAGGTCACGTCGATGGCACCGGTGTTCTGCGTCACGGTCGAATCGACCTCTGCATCGGTCACCAGGTCCCAGTTGAAGGATTCACGCACCACGGGGCCCGGCGTGCCGCCAGCCTGACCAGAGGTGTCACCGTCGATCGTGTCGTTGCCCGAACCGCCAAAGATGCTGTCGTCGCCGCCGTTGCCTTCGATCACGTCATTGCCGGACCCGCCGAACAGGACGTCGTCGCCTGCCACGCCTTCGTCCACGATGGTGGACGCGCCGTCAAAATACACATCGGTGAGGTTGACACCGGAATTGTTGTGGCCATCCTGCGAATGGAACACCTCGATGCGGGACACGGGACCGGGGATGGTCACGGTCGCCGAATAGGCGTCAGAGATGTCTTCGAGGTAGCCGCCATTGCTGTCGATGGTATCCGCACCGGCCACGCTGTCGGTGTTTTTCAGCGTGACATGCGATCCGCCGTCCAGATTGACGGAAATCTGCTGGCCGTTGGCGTCGAACGCCTGCACCCGTACCACGCCGTCACCGTCCACGTCGTTGATGTTGAACGACACGTTGGTCACCGGCGTATCGAACGCCAGGTTGTATTGCGCATTCTTGTGCGATGCAGGCAGTTCCGACGACAAGGAGCTGGTGCCGTCGATCGCCTCGCCATCGGCATCGATCCCGTTGATGTTCTGGACATTGCCAGCCAGCGTGGTGTCGATCTCGTGCGGGTAGTTTTCGCTGAAGGTAAAGCTGACGTTGACCGTGCCAGTATCCTGCGTGAAATGCTGGAGATGGCCATTCGTGGCAATGCCGGGGGCCTTGTTCCATTCGAACGATTCACGCGCGCCGACCGCAATCACGTCACCGCCTGCATCGCCGAAAATCGTGTCGTCGCCGCCCTGGCCGAACACGGTGTCGTCACCGGCACCACCAAACAGCAGGTCGTCGCCATCAGCTGCGGTTTCGCCGCCGCCGGCTGTGTCGCCAAACACGGTGTCCTCGCCCAGACCGGCCAGCACCGTATCGTCGCCCAGACCTGCAACCACGATATCATCGTCAGGGCCAGCGCCAGCGGCAATCGCGTCGCCAGCGTCGATCCGGTCACCTTCGGGGTCGCCATTGTAGGCACCATTGATCACATCATCGCCGTCCGTGCCCAGCACGGTGCCATCGCCATCGGGTGCGGGGGGCGTGACGACGACGGGGGCGAAAGTGGTGTTGTCGACGGACTGGTTAGAGAACCAGCCCTTGGAATCGGTCGTCTTGATGTCGGTGATTTCGATCTGCGCGATGGAGAGATTGTCGAGGGTGCCGCCGTTCAGCAGGTCGCTGACGAACAGGTCACCGTTGTCCTGCTGGACCAACAGGGCGTCGATGTCGCGCACGGAACCATCCGACAGCGTCACGCGCAGCGTACCGGTCAGCGTGCTGTCGGTCTTATTATGGTAGGATGTGCCGTTGATCGTGTAGGCGACCGTGTCGTGGCTGTTCTCGTTGTCGGAAATCACGCCGTCATGCTCTGCGTCCCGCAGCGTCGCCTGGACCAGCGAGAGCTGGCTGGACGTACGCGTAATACCTTCCAGGTTGGCTGCATGCTCTGCGTCGTAATTGACGGTTTTGAACAGCAAAAGGGATGTGGTGAACTCGCTGACATCGACGTCAGCGTAATTGCCGAGATAAATCAGATTTACGTTCGAAATAGCAGTCATGATAGCTCTCCAAAGCCAAACTGTGCGCAGACACAGGCTCCCGCCCACCAGGGCGAAAACACGAAATCGGCATCAGCCGACTAAATAAAACTGCAAGATCAGGGATCGGACCCTGCCAGCAGACACCACATTCCCCACGATCAACGTGGGCCGGTCGTCCCCAAACAACCGGTTGCCCCCCCAAGAACACAATATGAATACCCACAGCAGCGGGCGTGAGAAAGTAAAAAAAGAGTATATGCACGCTTTACACGTAAGAGTTGTGCGTCTTTGCAGGCATTCGCGGCCTGCCCAGCGACAACGCCCAACCCCATTGTTTCCAAAATAGAAACGCCAATTCGGGTGGCTGGCGTGATGTCGGGCAAAACGAACTGTTTCACGCCCATTTTGCGCCTTTTAAGGCAAGTTTCGGAAAATGACTCGCCAGTCAGTTGCAGAATGCGAAACAGTCATACCGTCGCCACATTTCGGCCAAAATATTTTCCAGATCAACCAAAACCAAATCTCGATCAGGAAACAAACAGGCCATGCCCGCACCACTGTTCACGCGTTACGGCGGAATCAGGGCATATTGTGGCGCGACAGCAGTCAGTCAGGGGAATTCGGGGCAGCGCCAATGCGCTTGGTACCGGTGGTCGGACTCGAACCGACAAGCCCTTGCGGGCGGGGGATTTTGAATCCCCTGCGTCTACCATTCCGCCACACCGGCCGGTGCGCAGGCTGTTACCCCCGCCCGGCGACCGCGTCAATCGCAGGTTACAGCTGCGGTGCGGAAAATGTATCGCAATCGGTCAACAGGCCGCTGTCGAACCCGCGCGCCAGCCAGCGCTGGCGCTGCGCGCTGGTGCCGTGGGTGAAACTGTCGGGCCTCACGACACCGCCTGCATTGCCCTGCAGGGTATCGTCACCAATGGCAGCGGCGGCATTCATCGCCTCTTGCAGGTCGCCGCGTTCCAGAACGCCGAATGCCGCCTGTGCCCCGCGCGCCCAGATCCCGGCATAGCAATCCGCCTGCAATTCCGTGCGTACCGACAGCGCGTTGGAATCGGCCTGGCTGACCTGCGCGCGCAACCGGTTCACCTGCCCCAGGATACCCAGTTCGTTCTGGACGTGATGGGCGACCTCGTGGGCAATCACATAGGCCTGCGCAAAATCACCGCCTGCGCCCAACCGCTGCGCCAGCGTACGGAAAAACGCCGTGTCCAGAAAAATCCGGTCCTCGGCCGGGCAGTAGAATGGTCCGGTGGCCGCATCCGCCGTCCCGCAGGCCGATTGCGTGATCCCGTCGAACAGCACCAGAACGGGCGGCTGGTAGGGCTGGCCCACCTGCTGGTCAAAGGTCTGCGCCCAGACATCCTCTGTCAGACCCAGCACGGCGGCGACGAACTGTTCCATTTCGGGATCGTCCGCATCGATGGCGCTGGTGTCGATCTGCTGGGTCCCGCCCTGCCCGCCACCATTCAACAAAGGCGAGACATCGACCCCGAAATACCAGCCGATCAGCAGCACGAGGATCGCGCCGATCCCACCGATACCACCCACGGCACGCCCGCCGCCGCTGCGTCCGCGACGCTCGATATTGCGGCTGCTGCGCCGACCTCTCCACTGCATCGCGGCTCTCCCCCGGTTTTGACACCGCCACCATAGCGTCAAAGTGTCGCCCCGCAACGGTCCTGCACCTTGACGCACTGTCGTCGCTGCGTGCATGTGGGCGCATAACCTGAAAGGCATGATGATGCTTCGCTCGCTCTACGACTGGACCATGGCGCTGTCGCGCTCGCCCTATGCGCTGTGGGCGCTGTTCATCGTGGCCTTTGTCGAAAGCAGCTTTTTCCCCATTCCGCCCGATGTGCTGATGATCCCCATGATCATCGCCGCCCCACGCCGGGCCTTTGTGATCGCCGGGATCGCCACGATCGGATCGGTTCTGGGTGCCCTGCTGGGCTATTACATCGGTGCCGCCCTGTTCGAAACAGTGGGTCAGCCCGTGCTAGAATTCTATCACAAGTCCGAGGATTTCGCAGCCTTTGCGCTGAAATACAACGAATGGGGGGCATGGGCCGTGCTGGTGGCCGGCATCACGCCGTTCCCGTTCAAGGTTATCACAATCGCGTCCGGCGTCACCGGCCTGTCGCTGCCCGTCTTCATCCTTTCGTCAATCATCGCGCGGGCGTTTCGGTTTTTCCTCGTGGCACTGCTGTTGTGGAAATTCGGCGAACCGATCCGCGATTTCATCGAACGGCGGCTTGGTCTGGTGTTCGTTTTGTTCTGTGTGCTGCTGATCGGCGGCTTTATCCTGCTGGGGGTCGTATGACGCGTCAAATTCTCATTCTGACCGCCGCCAGCGGCTCGGCCCTGCTGCTCGCCGGTGCCTATCTGTTCCAGTTCCTGGGATACCTGCCCTGCCAGATGTGCCTGTGGCAGCGCTGGCCGCATATGGCCGCCATTGTCATCGGCGTCCTCGCCTTGACCCTGCCGTTGCGCGTCTGGGCTTGGCTGGGTGCGCTGGCCACCGCGATCACATCGGGCATCGGCGTTTTTCACACCGGCGTCGAACGCGACTGGTGGGAAGGTCCAAGCAGCTGTTCGGGCGGTGGCGGCAGCCCCCTGACAGGCGATCTGTTGTCAACCGACGGGCCGCGCCTGATCATGTGCGATCAGGTCAGCTGGGAGCTGTTCACCCTGTCGATGGCCAGCTGGAACGCCCTGTTCTCGGCGCTGTTGTGCATCCTTTGGATCACGGCCGCCCGCCGGGCCTAGGCCCGTGTTGACAACAGCAAAGATGTTTCCGACCGGGTAATCCCGTCGATCTGCCGGATCGTCGTCAACACGGTGTCGAATGCCTCCAGTGACGCCGTGCCGATTTCCGCGATCAGGTCCCAGGTGCCGTTGGTCGCATGTACGCGCGCGACAGCAGGCATGGCCCGCAAGGCGCGACTGATCTTGTCCGCACCCCGGCCCTGCACCTCGAGCATCATCAGACCCCGCACCGGATGCGGGGCCACATCGGCGCGGGTCAGCACGCTGTAGCCCACGATTTCACCACCCGCCTCCAGCCGGTTCAGCCGCGCCCGTATGGTCGCCCGTGTCACCCCCAGATCCGCGGCCAGCGTCTGCACCGGTGCACGGCCATCGCGTTTCAGGGCCCGGATCAGGCGATTATCCAATTCGTCCATTACGGCAGTCCACTTTGTATATTACGAACACAATTTGCACAAACTGCGTGCTGGTGACAAGGGGCGCGATCCGCAAGACTTGGCCGCATGAAACAGACACATTGCATTTTGATCGGCGCACCCGTGGATTGCGGTAAACGCCGCCGGGGCTGCCTGATGGGCCCGGACGCCTACCGCACCGCAGGTCTGGCCGAGGCGATCACCGTCCTTGGCCACACCGTCGAGGATCGTGGAAACCTGACACCCGCCAGCGTCACGGTGCCGGACCACCCCAACCCCGCCGTCTACAAACTGGCGGAAAACATCGGTTGGACCCAAACGCTTGCGCAGGCCGCACGGGACGCGGCCCCCCATGGGCTGCCGATCTTTCTGGGCGGCGACCATGCACTGGCGCTGGGCACCGTAGCCGGGATGGCCGCCCATGCGCAGACGGCAGGACGGCCGTTCTTTGCGCTGTGGCTCGATGCGCACAGCGATATTCACACGCCCAATACGACCGACAGCGGCAATCTGCACGGGACACCGGTCGGCTATGTCATCGGACGTGACGGTTTCGACGGGTTCCCCCCCGTCACAGCAAAGGTCGATCCCGCACATATCTGCATGATCGGGTTGCGCAGCGTGGACGGCCCCGAACATGCCGCGCTACTGGATATGGACGTGGACGTGGTCGACATGCGCCGCATCGACGAAGAAGGCATCCGCGCACCGCTTGCGGCCTTTCTCGACCGTGTGGCGGCTGTGGACGGCATGTTGCACGTCAGCCTTGATGTGGATTTCCTCGATCCCTCTGTCGCACCTGCCGTCGGCACCACCGTGCCGGGCGGTGCCACCGTCCGCGAAGGCCATCTGGTGATGGAGATGCTGTGCGACAGCGGCAGCGTGACGTCACTGGATCTGGTCGAACTCAACCCCTTTCTGGATGACCGGGGCAAAACGGCGTCGCTCATGGTCGACCTGACCGCGTCGCTGCTGGGCCGCCGCGTCTTTGATCGCCCCACAAGGAGCCACGGATGACACCTCCATCAAAACGGGCCATGGTGCCTTTCGTCAGCGTGGCCAACATGATGCGCCTCGTTCATCATGTCGGCTTGCCAGTGTTTCTGGCCGAGCTGACGCAGGCCGTGACTGATGATTTCAAACGCTGGCCTGCCTTTGACAAGACGCCTCGCGTACCTGCCCATTCGCCCGGCGGCGTGATCGAACTGATGCCCACCGCCGACGACACGCTTTATGGATTCAAATACGTCAACGGCCATCCGAAAAACATGGCCGAAGGGCTGCAAACCGTCACCGCGTTCGGTCTGCTGGCCGATATGGCCTCGGGCTATCCGCTGCTCCTGTCGGAAATGACGCTGCTGACCGCCCTGCGCACGGCGGCCACCTCGGCCATGGCAACCCGCGCGCTGGCCCGGCCCGACGCTCGCACCATGGCGATGATCGGCAACGGCGCGCAGTCCGAATTCCAGATCATCGCCCTTCAGGCGGTCTGCGGCATCACAGACGTACGCCTGTTCGACGTGGATCCCGCAGCCACCGCCAAGGTCATGGCGAACCTGCGCGACACCGGTCTCAACCTGACGGCCTGCACATCGGCTCAGGATGCCGTGCTGGGGGCTGATGTCATCACCACCGCCACGGCGGACAAACGCAACCAGCAGGTGCTGACCGACAACATGGTGGGCGCAGGCGTGCACATCAACGCCATCGGCGGCGATTGCCCGGGCAAGACGGAACTGCACCGCGACATCGTCGCCCGTGCAGATATGTTTGTCGAATTTCCCGACCAGACCCGGATCGAGGGTGAATTGCAGCAAATGCCGCTGGACCATCCCTATACCGAACTGTGGCAGGTCCTCACCGGACAGGCACCGGGACGCAGCCGCCCCGATCAGATCACACTGTTCGATGGCGTTGGTTTCGCGATCGAGGATTTCAGCGCCCTGCGCTATGTCTATGACCGCGCACGCGGCACCGACTACGTCGAGAATCTCGATTTCATCGCCGATCCCGATGACCCGCGCGACCTGTTCGGGATGCTCGCGCGCGCGGCCTGACCCTTCTTCTGGTCGGAAATATCCCGGGGGCGCGGGGGCAGCGCCCCCGTTCCGCATGAAATGCGGACCAAAGCGGCCCCCGACCGTTGCACACTATATCCTGTATCGTGTAGGTTGACGCGACCAATCTATGGCGCAGACCAACAAGGTGAGCAGGCGATATGACCGACACTCCGGACATCCCCGATTCCGACGACGACCAGCCGGCGCGCTACGTCTATGACGGCCCCTCGGTCAGCATTGAGGAAGAGCTGAAAACAGCCTATCTGGATTACGCCATGTCCGTCATCGTCAGCCGGGCGATCCCCGATCTGCGCGACGGTCTGAAACCGGTGCACCGCCGCATCCTCTATGCGATGCACGACACCAACAACACCTACGACAAACCCTACCGCAAATCGTCCCGCCCCGTGGCCGAAACCATGGGCAAATACCACCCCCACGGCGACAGCGCGATCTATGACGCGCTGGTGCGCATGGCGCAGGATTTTTCCATGTCGCTGGTGCTGCTTGACGGTCAGGGCAACTTTGGCTCCATGGACGGGGACCGCGCCGCCGCCTACCGCTATACCGAAGTGCGGATGCAAAAGGTCGCGAACTATCTGCTGGACGACATCGACAAGGATACGGTCGATTTCCAGCTCAACTACGACGGCAAGGACCGCGAACCCTCTGTTCTGCCAGCAAAATATCCCAACATGCTGGTCAACGGCGCAGGCGGTATCGCCGTGGGCATGGCGACCAACATCCCGCCCCACAACCTGGGTGAGGTCATTGATGCCACGCTGGCGCTGATCGATAATCCGGACCTCACCTCCGAGGAGCTGATCGACTATATCCCGGCCCCCGATTTCCCAACCGGCGGGATCATTTTGGGCCGGTCCGGCGCGCGCAAGGCCTATCTGGAAGGGCGCGGTTCGGTCATCATGCGCTCGCGCACCCATACCGAGGAAATTCGCAAGGACCGCTGGGCCATCGTCATCGACGACGTGCCCTATCAGGTGAACAAATCGGTTATGATCGACCGCATCGCCGAGGCTGCCCGCGACAAGAAGATCGAAGGCATCGCCCATGTGCAGGACGAATCCGACCGCAACGGTGTGCGCGTCGTGGTCGAACTCAAACGCGATGCCACGGCAGAGGTCGTGCTGAACCAGTTGTTCCGGTTCACACCGATGCAGACCAACTTTGCCTGCAACATGCTGGCGCTCAATGGGGGCAAGCCGGAAACGCTGACGCTGCGCCGGTTCCTTACCGCCTTTGTCGACTTCCGCGAGGATGTCGTCGCCCGCCGCACGGCATTTTTGCTGCGCAAGGCCCGCGAACGGTCGCATATCCTGTGCGGTCTGGCCGTGGCCGTCACCAATATCGACGAAATCGTTGCCACGATCCGGTCCTCTGCCGACGCAGGCGAGGCCCGCGAAAAGCTGATGACCCGCAAATGGCCGGCGCAGGACATCCTCGAATATATCGCGCTGATCGACGATCCGACCCATACCGCCAACGACGACGGCACCTACAACCTGTCAGAGGCGCAGGCCCGCGCGATCCTTGAGTTGCGTCTGCAACGCCTGACCCAGATCGGCGTCAAGGAAGTCACCGACGAGCTGAAGGAACTGGCCGCCAAGATCCGCGACTATCTCGATATCCTGGGGTCACGCGACCGGATCATGCAGATCATCCGGGACGAGCTGAAAGAGGTTCGCGACAACCACGCCGTCGACCGGCGCACCGAGATCGTCGACTGGGCTGGCGACATGGACGACGAGGATCTGATTGAGCGCGAGGACATGGTCGTGACCGTCACCTCTGGCGGTTACATCAAACGCACAGCTCTGGCCGATTTCCGCGCGCAGCGGCGCGGCGGCAAGGGCCTGTCGTCCATGCAGACCAAGGAAGAGGACGTTGTAACGACCCTCTTTGTGGCGAACACCCACACGCAGCTGCTGTTCTTTACGACCTCCGGCATGGTCTACAAACTGAAATGCTGGCAACTGCCGCTGGGCAGCCGCACGGCCAAGGGCAAGGCGATCGTCAACATCCTGCCGATTGATCCGGGCGTTTCCATCGCCGCGATCATGCCCGTGGACCGTGACGAATCCGAATGGGACGATCTTCAGGTTGTCTTTGCCACGTCCAAGGGCACCGTGCGCCGCAACCGTCTGTCGGATTTCACGAATGTGAACCGCGCCGGCAAGATCGCCATGAAATTCGAGGACGGCGAGGATATCCGCATGATCAACGCCCGCATCGCGTCCAACGACGACGATGTGATGCTGGTCACGAACTCGGGTCGTGCGATCCGTTTCCCCGCCACGGACGTGCGGATTTTCAATTCGCGTGCCTCGACCGGTGTGCGGGGCATCCGCCTGACCGGCGATGACGAGGTCGTTTCGATGTCGATCATCCGCCATTTCGAGGCGGACCCGGCCGAACGCGCGGCCTATCTGAAAATGCGCCGCGCGATGGCTGGTCTGTCTGATGATGCGGAAACATCCGAGGACGAGGACGACGTCGCACCAGGTGCCATCAGCCAAGAGCGTTACGCCGAAATGTCCGCGGCCGAAAACCTGATCCTGACCATCACGGCGCAAGGATCCGGCAAATTGTCGTCCAGCCACGACTACCCCGTGCGCGGACGTGGCGGTCTGGGGGTCACGGCGATGGACAAGGCGATGCGCGGCGGTCCGCTGGTGACGTCCTTCCCTGTCGATCTGTCGGACCAGATCATGCTGGTCACCTCGACCGGCCAGTCGATCCGGGTGCCTGTCGATGGGATCAGCTTCCGTTCGCGGGGCGCTGGCGGGGTCAAGGTGTTTGACACGGCCAAGGGCGAATATGTCGTGTCCGTTGCATGGATTGCCGATCAGGGCGAGGCCGACGAACAGCCAGAAGCAGGCGAGTCCTGACCTTCACTTTAACTTGACTTATCTTAGTAAATTCAAACCCTTGGGACCCTTTTCTCACCTTTGAAACGGGACTACCCAAGGGTTACGCGGCATCATTCGAGTCGCGCATAAGATGAGGAAGAGCATGAACAAGATTTTCTGCGGCGCGTTGATCGTGCCGCTATTCGCAGCCACCGGCGTCATGGCGCAATCGCTGACCGGCAGCGATCTGTCGATTGGCTATACCACCGCCACCGACAGTGATCTGGATTCGTCCGGCCTGACACTTGGCGGCAGCGCCGAATTCGCGGCAAGCCGTGAACTCGCGTTCCAGGGCGACCTGAGCTACACCGACGGCGAGGTGTTTGGCCTTGACGGTGACATCCTGTCGCTGGCCGGTCACGCGATCTATCACGCCAATGAACTGGCCTCTTTTGGTGCCTACTACGGCATCGACAGTGATGGATCCGACGATATCGCATATTACGGTGTCGAGGCGGGCTATGACCTGCCCCGTGGCGACGTCGAGGGCTATTTCGGCCTGACCGCAGTGGATGCAGGCCAGTTCGACGGCATCGACCTGGGCGACATCGACCTGAACCAATACGGTGCCTCCGTCTCATTCGACATCACCGAAACCTTTGCCGTTTCGGGTCGCTATGACAACCTGCGGTTCTCGGATGTGGCAAGCGTGGACCGTTTCGGCCTGGGCCTTGGCGCATCGCTGGGCAATGGCTTTGGCGTGTCGGCTGAACTTGGCCGTCAAAGCATCGACATCGTGGCCCTGGGCGACGACAACCAGACCTATGCGAACGTCACCGCCTCTTACACCTTTGGTGCAGAACGCGGTGCCACGTTCGACCGTCGCGGTCTGGCCCACACCATCCTTGGTTTCTAAATCCTGAAACCCTGAAGCAACAGATTGCGGCGTTGTGACCAGATACGCCGCAATCAAACTTGTCCGACGCCCCCCTTGCGTCGATACTCGCCCCCAATGTCGCACCAAGCGGCAATGAATAATCTAGAGGCGAGTAGAATGAAATCATCCGCAGCAATCGCTGCCGCACTCTATGCGGTCGCATCAACGACAGCTTCCGCACAGGGCATTACCGGCGGCCAGCTTGGTATCGAATACAATGCACCGATTGACGGCAGCGATTTTGGTGGCACCACCTATTCGGGCGGCATCGAATACGGGATCAACCGGTCCTATGCCCTGTCGCTGAACGCGGCCGGATACCGCCCTGACAATTTCGACACCGACGCCACGAACGTCACTCTGCACGGCACCTATCATTTCGACGACTTCAGCTCTGCCGGCATCTTTGTCTCGCATGACGACCTCGACGACGAGAGCATCACGCTGGTCGGGATCGAAGGCGGCACCGACATCTACGGTGGCGACCTGACCACCTATCTCGCCCGGTCCAACGACGACGATGTGACCGTCATCGGTTTCGCCGGCGAATACGCCATCCGTGATGCGATCTCGGTCATCGGCGATCTGGACTATGCCGACCTTGATGGTGGTTCCATCAGCCAGTTCGGGATTGGTGCAGCCTATGACCTGAACGGCGGCCCCACGTTCTACGCCAAGATCGGCAACGCCCGCTACGATGACGGCACCATCGACGAAAGCGCGGGCTTCGTGTCGATCGGCGTGGATGTGGCCTTTGGCGCGGAACGCGGCACGACCTTTGACACGCGCAGCATTTTCGACATCCTGCCGGGCTTCTGACCCTTTGCACAATTGCCCGCGATGTCCTACATCGCGGGCATGACACATACACTGAACATCGTCGGCGGCGGCATGGCCGGATCAGAGGCCGCCTGGCAGGCCGCGAATGCGGGCCTCAAGGTCGTCATTCACGAAATGCGGCCCAAGGTCGAAACCTTTGCCCACCGGACCGGCCATCTGGGCGAAATGGTCTGTTCCAACTCGTTCCGGTCCGATGACCACGAACAGAACGCCGTGGGCCTGCTGCATTGGGAAATGCGTGCAGCAAACGGCCTTATCATGCAGACCGCCGCGAAACACCGCCTGCCCGCCGGTGGTGCCTTGGCCGTGGACCGCGACCCCTTTGCCGAAAGCGTCACCGCTGCCCTGACCGCGCATCCCAACATCAGCGTCAGCTACGAAGAAATCACCGCACTGCCCGACAGCGGCGACTGGATCATCGCGACTGGCCCGCTGACCTCCGGTACCCTGGCCGAGGCGATCCGCGTGGAAACCGGTGCCGATCAGCTGGCGTTTTTCGACGCAATAGCCCCCATCGTCTATGCCGATACCGTGAACATGGACGTGGCGTGGATGCAGTCGCGCTATGACAAGGGCGAAACCGAGGACGAGCGCACCGCCTACCTGAACTGCCCGATGACCCGCGACCAGTACGAGGCATTCATCGACGCGCTCCTCGCCTCTGACAAAACCGAATTCAAAGAGGGCGAAACCGCGAAATATTTTGACGGCTGCCTGCCCATCGAGGTGATGGCCGAACGCGGCCGCGAAACCCTGCGGTTTGGCCCGATGAAACCGGTAGGTCTGACCAATGCCCATGACCCCGCAACCAAACCCTATGCGGTGGTACAGCTGCGCCGGGACAATGCGCTTGGCACGCTGTACAATATCGTCGGTTTTCAGACCAAGATGAAATATGGCGCACAAAATACTGTTTTCAAAACAATTCCCGGTCTGGAGGATGCTGAATTTGCCCGCCTCGGCGGGATCCACCGGAATACCTTCATCAACGCGCCCACGTTGCTGGACAGCCAGATGCGTTTGAAATCACGGCCCAACATCCGCTTTGCCGGGCAAATCACGGGCGTCGAGGGCTATGTTGAGTCCGCCGCGATGGGTCTGCTGGCCGCGCGCATGGCGGTGGCACAGGCGCACGGGCTGACCCTGCCCGACGTGCCTGCCACCACCGCGATGGGCGCACTGGTCACCCACATCACGGGCGGCGCCGACGCCAAGACCTTCCAGCCGATGAACGTGAATTTCGGCCTCTTTCCCCCGCTCGAAGGCACGGGGATCAAAGGCGGGCGCCGCAACCGCAAGGACCGCTACAAGGCCTATACCGACCGGGCCAAGGTCGATTGGACGGACTGGCTGGCACGGACGGTCCCCGTACCCGCGTGATCACGCGCTTTGCCCCGTCGCCCAGCGGGCCGCTGCACCTTGGTCACGCCTTCTCGGCGCTGACCGCATGGGACATGGCGCAGGCGGCAGGCGGCACGTTTCTGCTGCGGATCGAGGACATCGACCAGTCCCGCGCCCGTCCCGCGTGGGAGGTACAGATCTACGACGACCTGCGGTGGCTGGGCCTGACATGGCCGACCCCCGTGATGCGCCAATCGGACCGGCTGGACACCTACGCAGACGCACTCGACCATCTGTGGGATCGTGGTCTGCTCTATCCTTGCACCTGCAACCGTCGTGATATCCTTGCCGCCGCCAGCGCGCCGCAAGAGGGTGCGCCGATGGGACCAGACGGGGTGGTCTATCCCGGCACCTGCCGTCAAATGTCCCGCACGGGGCCGCGCCCGACAGATACAGCACTCCGGCTCGACATGCAGCGCGCCTGTCAAACCGTTGAAAACAATTATTTGTCCAAAGAAACGGTAGAGGCCATCGGGGACGTCGTCCTTGCCCGGCGCGATATGGGCACATCCTATCACCTCTCGGTCGTCGTTGATGACGCGGCTCAGGGAGTCACGGATGTGGTGCGCGGTCAGGACCTCGCAGATGCAACGCCAATCCACATTCTGCTGCAACACCTGCTCGGCCTGCCCACACCTGCGTACCACCACCACCGGCTGATCCGCGATGATCAGGGCAAACGTCTGGCAAAACGTGACGACGCCCGCGCCCTGTCACTCTACCGTGCGCAGGGGGCGACCCCCCGCGACATCAGGGACATGGTCGGCATGTGACGCCTGTCCAGATTTCTTCTGGTCTAAAATATCCGCCCCGCCGGCGAGGCGTCCCGCAACCGCAATCAGACCGCCATCGGACGGTTACGCACCGTCCTCGACAACTTCCGCCCCATTCTCGACCGTTGTGTAAAAACACGACCTTCGCCCGGTGTGACAGGCCGGGCCTGTCTGGCGCACCGCAACCAGCAGACAATCCCGGTCGCAATCCAGTCGGAATTCCACCAGCTCCTGCACGTTGCCTGACGTCTTGCCCTTGATCCAAAGCTCAGACCGCGACCGCGACCAATAGGTGACTTCACTCGTGCGCAATGTCCGTTCCACCGCATCACGGTTCATCCAGGCCATCATCAGCACCTCGCCGGATGTGCTGTCCTGAGCGATCGCGGGGATCAGCCCGGCGTCATTGTAACGCAGGCTTGCGGGGTCGAATGTCATGGCCGTATCTTTCCAATGGGGATGCAGGGCCCTAGTTAAGGGCCAAGCGATGAAAGGGCAAACCATGACCGCAGAAGCCGACATGATGAAACTCTATTCGACGCGCATTCTGGCGCTGGCTGCGCAGGTGCCCCATGTCGGCCGGTTAAATGCGCCGGACGGCACGGCCCGTCAGCGCTCGCCATTGTGCGGCTCGACGGTGACAGTGGACGTGGTGGTGCGGGACGGCGTGATTTCGCAATTCGCACAGGACGTAAAGGCCTGCGCGCTGGGTCAGGCGGCCGCTGCCGTGGTCGGTGCGGCGATCATCGGTCTGGACCGCGCCACCGTGCAGCGTGGACGCGATGAAATGGCGGCCATGCTCAAGGACAACGGTCCCGTGCCGACCGCACCCTTTGACGGATTGGCCGTTCTTGAACCCGCCAGGGATTACAAGAATCGTCACGCCTCGATCTTGCTCACTTTTGATGCAACGCTTGCGGCCCTGGACGCAGTGCAGGTCAGCGCCTGACACCACCGCACGGCCGAACGCCGGGCCGCGAAAAACCGTTTAAATCAGCTAGACAGGCGCGCCTTCAGCCTTTGGTTGGCCATCCGGGTGCAAGTCGCCGGTTCCTGTGCGCTTGGCGCATCACGGTTGTTTCGCCATGGGACAACAGGCCAGCCGGTTGCGATTTCAACGGCATTTGCACCGGAACCGCGGACCCGGACCCGGACCGCCCCGTGATCAGTCGCGGTCACAAGGCGAGAGGACACAGAACTGACCGCTGTGCCAAAAAAAAACCGCCGCACGCTGTGGCAGCGGCGGCGGGCAGTGATGCATCCTGTGTGGCGCGCGGCGTCGATGGGATCAGGCAAATCCCGGACGCTGTGGACAGGCAAGTCGTGATTGCTGTGTGGGACAGGCAATGACGCGCGCCGTTGGATACGAGGCAGGTGTCAGACAAATCCGGGCAAGGACAATCCAACACACAGCATGACGGTCAGGGCCAGAACACCCAAGGCATCCGACAGGATCGTGTCGCTGTTGCGGACAATCACTGATTTGATTTGCTGGCTCATCGTCTGGCTCCTTTCATCTCGCTGTGTTGCCTCTTTGTTCCATAACACATGCGCCATGTAAAGAACTTTATGAGAACAAACGTGAACAAAAGTGATCAGCGCGCGGAACATCCCTGAAAATCAGGGCTTTGGGTGTTCCGCTTTCTTGGACCAGGCCCCGCCGTCCTGCGCCCAGTATTGTGCGGCACAGCCGGCGGCCGTCAGGGTTTTCCATTGTTCGCGCGCAATCGCCAGTGCGTCACCGTCGTGGCCGTCGAACAGCACGCAGGCCCGGTCCGACAACCCGACCTCGGTTGCGTTCAGCGGCGCGCCGTCGATGCTCATCACGCAAGCGAACCCGCCTGCCGGGGTATCCACCCCCAGCAGGATCGGTTGGTCCGCATCATGCGGACCACCCGCCAGCCCATGCGGACGAAAGCCATCCGCAGGCCCCTGCCACAAGACCTCGTCCAGCCGTGCGAGGCGGTCGGGATCAGTCCCGCGCACCAGCACGCGCCATCCCTGCCCGCGCGCCCGGTCCAACAGCATCGGCAGCGCCTGTTCCAGCGGACTGTCCGTCAGGTGATAGAAATAGACGGCCCCCATCAGGACTCGTAGCGATCCGCGATCAGACGGTTCAGCGCCATGACACCCCAGCCTGTTGCACCCTTGGGTGACAGGGCCGTTTCGGATTTGACCGATGCCGTGCCTGCAATGTCGAGGTGGCACCAGGGTGTATCGTCCTTGACGAACCGGCCCAGGAATTGCGCCGCGGTGATGGACCCCGCATAGCGACCGCCGGTGTTTTTCATGTCCGCGATGGGGCTGTCGATCAGCTTGTCATAGGCTTTGCCCATCGGCATCCGCCATGCGCCTTCGCCCTCGGACGCGCAGGCGTCCAGAAACGCGCCCGCCAGATCATCGGAATTGCTGAACACGCCCGCGTTTTCGTTGCCCAGTGCGACCAGCATCGCCCCTGTCAGTGTTGCGAGGTTGATCATGCCCGTGGGCGCAAAACGGTCCTGCGCGTACCAAAGCACGTCAGCCAGCACCATGCGTCCCTCGGCATCGGTGTTGATGACCTCGATCGTGTCGCCCTTCATCGAGGTGATAACATCGCCCGGTTTGTAGGCCTTGCCGTCGGGCATGTTTTCCACCAGCCCGACCAGACCCACGACATTCGCCTTTGCCTTGCGCAAGGCCAGCGTGCGCATCACACCGGACACGACGCCCGCACCGCCCATGTCCATGGTCATGTCTTCCATGCTGGCACCCGGCTTGATCGAAATCCCGCCCGTGTCGAATGTCACGCCCTTGCCTACCAGCGCAAAGGGGGCCTCGTCGCCACCGCCGTTCCACTGCATCACCACCACCTTGGACGGTGCGGCAGACCCTTGCCCCACGGCCAGCAGCGCCCGCATCCCCAGTTTTTCCAGGTCGGCCTCTTCGAGGATTTCGACCTCCAGCCCCAGTTCCTGCATGCCTGCCAGACGGGCCGCGAAATCATCGGTGGTCAGCACATTGCCCGGGGCGTTGGTCAGATCGCGGGTGAAAAAGATCCCTTCGGCGATGGCCATGCCGACCCGTGCCGCCGAAGCCAGCGCCTCGGGATCGTCGGACTGGATCGTGATCGGGCCCTGCGGCTTGCCTTTGTCGGTCTTGTGATCGGTGAACCGGTAGCCGCGCAGCGCCAGCCCAAGTGCAATGTTTTCGGCGTTGCCAATGTCGCCCGCCAGAACCGTCAGCGCATCGCTGCCCTGCGCCTTGGCCAGGGCGGCGCCGATCTTGCGCGCGGTCACGGCATCAGGATCGGCGGGGGCCTTGACCACCAGCACCGCATCGGCGGCGGTCCCGGCGGCATAGTTCAGCCTCACGACGTGACCCGGTTCCGCCTTGTCAAAGGCCGCATCCTCGGACGCGCGCGACACGGCCTTGTGGGTTGTGGCGTCCAGTTTCTGCGCAGCGGACGACAGTTGACCATCTGCTCCCACGAAAACGGCGATCAGACCTGCGGTCTTATCCAGACCATCATGGTCATTGGGCACAAAGCGGATGTCAGCGATATCAGTCATGATCACGGGGCCTTTCGGGCAAGCGGAACGAATTTCCCTACAGGTAGCGACGATGCGCCGGAATGGCCAGTTTCCAGTTTCGGATTGCCGGCCCTTGGTCTAGTTTGCCGCAAGGCACGAAGGACAGAATGTTTGGGACGGATCGACCGATATCTGCTGAGACAGCTCGTGCTGGTCTTCAACTTCTTTGGCCTGGTGCTGGTGATGGTCTATTGGATCAACGCAGCGGTGCGCCTGTTCGACCAGTTGATCGCGGATGGCCAGTCGGCCTCGGTCATCGGTCAGCTGCTGGTGCTGACGCTGCCCAACGTGATCCGCGCTGTGGTGCCGATCGCTGCATTTGCTGCCGCCATTTACGTCACGAACCGTCTGTCGCAGGATTCCGAACTGGTCGTGATCCAGGCGACCGGGTTTTCGGGCCGCAGGCTGGCCCGACCGTTCATCTATTTCGGGCTGATGGTCTTTGTCGGCATGTCGCTGCTGGTGCATGTGCTGACTCCGCTTTCGGCGGCTGTGCTGAACGACAGGCAGGCGGAAATCGCACGTTCCGTGACCGCCCGTATTCTGACCGAAGGCCAGTTCATCGAACCCGCGACGGGTATCACCATCTATATCCGCGACATCGCACCCAACGGGGAATTGCGCGACGTGATGCTGTCGGACATGCGCGATGCGGATACCAGCGTGACCTATACAGCCAGCCGCGCCTATCTGGTCAACACCGGAGACACCACGCAACTGGTCATGGTCGACGGCATGGCACAGACGCTGCGCGCCGACACCCAGCGCCTGTTCGTCACCGAATTCGCGGATTTTTCATATGGCATCGGTGATCTGATCACCACCGGGGACCCCGGCCCCCGTAACCTGCGCCAGATCACCAGCCAGGAACTGTGGACCGATACCGCAGCCGTGGCCGCGGAAACCGACACCACACAGGCCCGCGTCATGGCCGAATTTCACGACCGCAACAGTCAGGCGCTGTTCGGGATCGTGGGTGCGTTGCTGGGATTTGCTACGCTGATGCTGGGTAGTTTCAGCCGGTTTGGGGTCTGGCCGCAGATCATCCTCGCGGTGGTGCTGCTGGTGGTGGTCAAGGCTCTGGAGACCATCGGGCTGGATGCGGCGCAGACATCGGCGGCGCATTGGCCGCTGGCCTATCTGGCGGTGGGAGTCGGCCTGCTGATCGTTGCCGTGCTCTTGTTCATCGCGGGGCGTCCCTACCTGTTTCACCGCAAACCGGGACAGGTCACATGATACTGGATCGCTATTTCGGCTGGCGGTTTGCCCGCGCTTTTGTGACCGTGTTCGGCATCTTTGCGCTGCTCGTGGTGTTCATCGGCATGGCCGACACGCTGCGCCGGTTCGCCGATGACGCGGCAGGATTCGGCCAGATCCTGCGCCTGTCGCTGCTCAGCGCGCCCGAGAGCCTGTATCAGATTCTGCCGCTGATCGTGATCATCGCCGCGATCTCGATGTTTCTGGGCCTTGCGCGTACATCCGAACTGGTGGTCGCCCGTGCTGCCGGACGGGCCGGGCTGCGGTTGCTGGTGGCCCCCTGCATCGTCGCGCTGGCGCTGGGCATCATCGTGGTCACGGTGTTCAATCCGATCGTCGCCGCCACCTCGCGCCAGTACGAGGCCGACGTGGCCGCGATCGAAGGCACCGGATCGGTGCTGGCCTTCAGCGATACGGGGCTTTGGCTGCGACAGGGCAACGCTGCGGGACAGACGGTCATTCACGCCAACGGGGCCGACTTGTCGGGCACCCAATTGTCGGATGTGACGTTTCTGAACTTTGGCCCTGACGGGTTGCCGCAGGCGCGGATCAAGGCAGCGGCAGCACAGTTGGCGGACGGCATGTGGCAGTTGACCGATGCCAAATCCTGGCCCCTGTCGGGCGACGGCAACCCCGAGGCGCTGGCCACACTGGCCGTTACCGCCGCAATCCCGTCGTCGCTGACAGCGGATGAAATCCGCAACAGTTTCGGCACGCCCTCCTCGATCCCGATTTGGGAACTGCCTGCCTTTATCGACCGGCTGAAAGCGGCCGGGTTTTCGGCGCAGCGCCACCAGGTGTGGTTCCAGATGGAGCTGTCGCAACCGGTCTTTTTCGTGACCATGTTGCTAACCGGGGCCGGGTTCACCATGCGGCCGCAACGCGGCGGCAAGACGGGGCTGAACGTGATGCTGGCCGTGCTCGTCGCTTTCGGCGTTTATTTCGTGCGGAATTTCGCGCAGATCCTGGGCGACAACGGTGATATTCCTGCAGCCCTCGCGGCCTGGGCACCGACACTTGCGGCGACGGCGCTGGCGCTGGGCCTTTTGCTGGAAAGAGAGGAAGCATGATCCGCGCGCTTGCCCTGATCCTGATGCTGTTGCCGGCCTCCGCCGTGCAGGCACAGATGGCCGCCACGTTGATCGCGGATGATGTGGTGGTCACGCCTGACAACCGCCTGATCGCCAGCGGCAATGTCGAGGCATTGGCCAACGGGACCCGCCTGCGTGCGGACCGGATAATCTACGATCAGACCAGTGACCGTCTGACCATCGACGGCCCGATCCTGATCACCGGACCTGCGGGCGAAATCCTGACGGCCGATCAGGCGACACTGGATCCGCGTCTGGAAAACGGCCTGCTGTTGGGGGCGCGCCTGGTGCTGAACCAGCAGGTGCAACTGGCCGCAGCCCAGATCGACCGCAGCGAGGGTCGGTTCAACCAGCTTTACAAGACGGCGATCACGTCCTGTCAGGTCTGCGGCACCGAGGAACCGCTGTGGTCGATCCGGGCAGAGCGTGTCATTCTGGATGAACAAGAGGCACAGATCTATCTGACGGCTGCGTCGTTCCGGGTCAAAGGCGTGCCCATCGCGTATCTCCCGCAACTGCGCCTGCCCGCCCCCGACAACGGACGCTCAACGGGCCTGCTGACACCGCGTTTCGTGACCACCGACCGTCTGGGGTTCGGGTTGCGCCTGCCCTATTTCATTACGCTAGGCGATAGTCGCGACCTGACGCTCAGCCCTTATCTTGCTGCCGGGACCCGCACATTGGGCGCACGCTACAGGCAGGCCTTTGGCCGGGGCGGGTTTGAAATCGAGGGCGCATTATCCGATGACGACCTGAACGACGGCGGCCTGCGCGGCTACCTCAATGCGCAAGGGTCGTTTCTGATCGCACCGGACCTGACGCTCAGCTTTGACGTGCAGGACACCTCGGACCAAAGCTATCTGAGTGACTACAATATTTCGGATGCCGACCGGTTGGCCAGCATCGTGGCGCTGACACGGGTCAAGGACGACAGCCTGTTTTCGATTTCGGGTAGCTATTACGAAACGCTGCGCGATGACGAAACCGACGCCACGCTGCCGCCTGCCGTGCTGACGGCAGGCTATTTGCGGCAATTCCAGCTGGCATCGGGCGGACAATTGACGCTGACCGCCAGCACGGACAGCCTGCTGCGCTATGCCAAGGAATCGACGGATCTGTCGCGCGATCTGTCGCGCGTGGGTCTGGGTCTGGGCTGGACGCAGGCCTGGGTCAGTCCCGGCGGGATCGAGACACGCGCCACTGCCGCGCTGCGCGCGGACAAGTTCCAGATCGGTGACGGACCCGCCGCGCGTGATGCAGGGTTCAGCCGGGCCGTGCCGTCGGCACAGATCGTCCTGCGTTATCCACTGGTGCGTGACAGTGCAGGCACCCGCAACCTGATCGAACCCGCAATCGCGCTGACCATTTCGGACGCGTTTGGCAAATCCCCACCCAACGAAGACAGCACCAGACAAGAGCTGGATGATGCCAACCTGCTGGCAAGTTCGCGTTTTCCGGGTGACGATACCGTCGAAACCGGGGTGCGGCTGGCCGCCGGCGTGACCTGGACACGGCAAGGTGCCGAAGGCATCCAGTCGCGCCTCACCTTTGGTCGTCTGGTCAAGACCCGCGACAATTCGGCCTTTACCGTCACGTCAGGGCTGTCGTCCAAGGCATCGGACTGGCTGGTGGCGGGACAGTTGACGTTGCCGCGCGGGCTGACACTGGACGGGCGGACCCTGTTCGGGGATGACGGCAGCACGAACATGACGACCGCGCGGGCCTATTGGACAACCGCAGCCGTGCAGCTTGCGGCTGGATATATCTATCAGCGCGCCGATGCCGCGATCGGCCGTCCGGATGCGATTTCGGAATATTCCTTTGACGGGCAGTTTCAGGTTTCTCCGCGCTGGAACGTGGGCTTTGATGCCCGCTACGACATTGCGCAGGACAGCCCCGCACGGGCCGGGATTGGCCTGGGATGGTCCAACGAATGCGTCAATGTCACGCTTTCGGTCTCGCGCCGCTATGCGACTTCCACTACGGTGCAGCCAACGACGGATTACGGGCTGTCGGTCGATCTGCTGGGGTTCGCATCCAATGCAGGTGGCGTCAGTTCCGCGAAACGCTGCGATGCGTAAGATGACACTAGACGGGGGACCGCAACCATGCGCCTGACCACAATCCTGACCAGCCTTGTTCTGGCATGTGCCACGCCCGCAATTGCACAGGACCGGTTTGCGCCGGTCATCACGGTCAACGATGCGGCGATCACCGCCTACGAGCTGGACCAGCGTGCACGGATGCTGCAGTTGTTCCGCACGCCCGGCAATCTGACGGAACTCGCGCGCGAGCAGCTGATCGAAGAACGGCTCAAGGCCGCCGAGCTGGACCGCCGCCGCATTCGCCTGTCGGCCGAAAACCTGGCGACCGAGGTCGACGCCTTTGCTGCGCGGGCCAATCTGACCACCGACCAGTTCATCCAACTGTTGAACCAGAACGGCGTCGACCGTGCGACACTGGAACAATTCGTGGCCATCGGCGTCAGCTGGCGCGACTACATCCGTCTGCGGTTCGGCAATCAGGCCGAAATCTCGGAAGAAGAAGTCCGTCGCGCGATGCGCCAGCCGGGCAGCAACCCCGATGCGATCGAGGTGCTGCTGTCGGAAATCATCATTCCTGCACCACCGCCCGAGGCAGCGCGCGCGAATGCCATCGCGAACCAGATCTCGCAAACCCGGTCGACGGCTGTGTTCGAAAACGCGGCGCGCCAGTATTCGGCGCTGCCCAGCCGAAACAACGGTGGCCGCCTGAACTGGCTGCCGCTGTTAAACTATCCCCCCGCACTTCAGGGTCTGCTGGGCAGCCTCGCCCCCGGTGAGGTGACGCAGCCGATCCTGATTCCCAACGGTGTGGCCCTGTTCCAGTCGCGTGGCATCCGCGAGGTGCCGCAACCGCGCCCCGCCCCGACTGCGATCGACTATGCGATATTCGGCCTTCCCGGTGGCACGACTGAGGCCGGTCTGGCCGCCGCTCAGTCGTTGGATGCCCGCACCGACACCTGTGACGATCTTTATGGGGCGGCGCGCGGCCTGCCGCAGGACGTCTTGGCACGCCAGACTGTCAGCCCCGACAGCATCCCGCAGGATGTGGCACTGGAACTGGCGCGGCTGGATCCGGGCGAGGCATCCTGGAACCTGACCCGTGACAACGGACAGACCCGCATTTACCTGATGCTGTGTGATCGCACCCTGGCCGGTGCCGAAAACAACGACCCCGAGGCGGTGCGCAACGCGCTGCGCAGCCAGCGTCTGGGTGGGTTTGCCGATGCCTTGCTGGCGGATCTGCGGGCCGCGGCCACGATCCGTCCGTGACCACCAGACCCATCGTCATCAGCTGCGGCGAACCTGCCGGCATCGGACCAGAGGTCGCGGCCAAGGCCTGGGCCGCCCTGGGGCGCGACATGCCGCTGGCCTGGATCGGTGACCCCGCGCATCTGCCCGAGGGCACGCCTGTCAGGGTCATCACCGATCTGTCAGAGGTGGTCGGTCCCTGCGCCGATGCGCTGCCGGTCCTGGCGCGTGATTTCGGCAGTCCGCGCACCCCGGGCCGCGCCAACCCTGCCCATGCCAAAGGTGTTCTGAACGCGATTGCAGAGGGCGTGACCCTGGCCGCAAGCGGTCAGGCGGACGCCATCTGCACGGCGCCGATCCACAAGGCGGCTCTGATCGACGGCGCCGATTTTGCCTATCCGGGCCATACGGAGTTTCTATCAGCGCTTGCCGGAGACGTGCCTGTCGTCATGATGCTGGCTTGCGACAGTCTGCGCGTGGTACCTGCCACAATACATATCCCGCTGCGGGCGGTCCCTGCCGCGTTGACCCCGGACCTGCTGCGCGGTGTCATCACCGTCACGCACAGCGGGCTGATCCGCGATTTCGGCATCGCGGATCCGGTCATCGCCGTCGCGGGGCTGAACCCCCACGCAGGCGAGGATGGCAAGATCGGCACCGAAGAGCTGGATTTCATCACCGCCGTGCTGGACGAGATGCGGGCTGATGGCATCAAGCTTACGGGCCCTCTGCCTGCCGATACCATGTTCCACGCGGCAGCGCGCAAGCACTATGATGCCGCCCTATGCATGTACCACGACCAGGCGCTGATCCCGATCAAGACGATCGACTTCGCGGGCGGCGTGAATGTGACGCTGGGCTTGCCCTTTGTGCGGACCTCGCCGGACCATGGGACCGCGTTCGATATCGCAGGCAAGGGTGTGGCTGATCCGACCTCGATGATTGCGGCCTTGCAGATGGCGCGCAGCATGGCTTACGCCCGTGCAATTTGACCCTGCGGGGCGCCTGCCGCGGGCGAGTATTTAAGGCAAGATGATACGATGAGCCAGATTGATGGATTGCCACCCCTGCGTGACGTGATTGCGCGACATGGTATCGCGGCCAAGAAATCCTTGGGGCAGAATTTCCTGCTGGACCTGAACCTGACGGCCAAGATTGCCCGTCTGGCCGGTGATCTGACCGGCGCGGATGTGCTGGAAATCGGGCCGGGTCCGGGCGGTCTGACCCGTGGTCTGCTGGCCGAAGGCGCGCGCCGGGTTGTCGCCATCGAAAAGGACAGCCGTTGCATCGCCGCACTGGAAGACATCGCCGCGATCTATCCCGGCCAGTTGCACATCGTGAACGGTGACGCGCTGGAGGTGGATACCACGGACCTGCTGACCCCGCCGATCAAGATCGCGGCCAACCTGCCCTATAACGTCGGCACGGAACTGCTGGTGCGCTGGTTGACGCCGCCTGCCTGGCCACCGTTCTGGGACAGTCTGACGCTGATGTTCCAGCGCGAGGTGGCGCAACGTATCGTGGCCGCACCGGGATCCAAGACCTATGGCAGGTTGGCGATCCTGTCCCAATGGCGCACCTATCCCGCGATCGTGCTGGACCTGCCGCCAGAGGCATTCACGCCCGCGCCCAAGGTCAGTTCAGCCGTGGTGCACCTGCGCGCCCTGCCCGCACCGCGCTATCCGGCTGATCCCGATGTCCTGAACCGCGTGGTGGCCACAGCGTTCAACCAGCGGCGCAAGATGCTGCGGTCGGCGCTGAAACCGCTGGGCCCGGATGCAGAGGATCGTTTGAACCACGCAGGGATCAAACCCACGGCGCGGGCCGAGGAAATAGATCTGGAAGGGTTCTGCGCACTGGCCCGGGCCTATACGGCCTAGGCGCACAGCTCACGTGCCAACGTTATTCGGACGGTGCCGCGTCGGCGCTGCCGTTGTCTTCTGTCGCCTCGGGCTTGGGCTTGGGCTTGCGCGGGGCACGCGGTTTGCGCTTGGGTTTGTCCTGCGCAGGCTGGTCGTCGGATTTCGCCTCTGGCGTATCGACCAGGCCGCTGTCTGCGCTGTCGCTGTCGTCACCGCCATTTGCTGCGTCTTCCTGCGCGCGCAGGCGTTCGTTGCGTTCGCGATCACGTTCGGCCTGGCGCTGGCGGTTCAGCTCTTCTTGTTCGGCGCGTTCCTTGTCGCGTTCAGCCTGACGCTGGCGGTTCTGTTCTTCTTGTTCCTCGCGCTGGCGATCGACCTCTTTCTGGGCCTCCGACAACATGCGCGTGTAATGTTCTGCATGCTGGGCGAAATTTTCGGCGTTCACCCGGTCATTGGACAGCTGCGCGTCGCGGTGCAGCTGATTGTATTTATCGATGATTTGTTGCGGGGTGCCGCGTACCTTGCCGTCGGGACCGCTGCTGTCAAAGACGCGGTTGATGAGGCTGCCGCCGGACGGACGGGAGTTGCGGTTCTTATTGTTCCGCGAACGGGACTTCGAAGATCTCATGTGTGAACTCTCAGCAAGCCGGATAGGCTTCGTTACGCTTATCGATCCAGCCGCGCAAAAGCGCGATTTCGGGACCGGGCGGTGTCTGACGACGTACCGGGGGGAATGCTGCGCACTCGTCCCCGCGGTGACTGTCACAAACCATGTTGTGCCGCGTGTGACAAGCAGATTCGGTGGAAACCGAAGAAAAGCCCTTAATTTCGCGGTTTCCGGCCGAAAACGACACGGTCGCGGCCATCCAGATCACGGTGCACGGCGATTCCCGTCAATCCGGTCGCCGTCATCAGGTCGGACACCACCTGCGCCTGCGTTGGTCCGATTTCGACCAGCAATGCGCCGCCACCGGTCAGATGTGCCGGTGCCGCGCGGATGATGGCGCGATAGGCACCCAATCCGTCACCTTCGTCTGTCAGTGCCATGCGCGGCTCGTACAGGCCCACATCCGGTGCGAGGTCCGCGACCTCGTCCAGGGCGATATAAGGCGGATTCGATACGATCAGGTCAAAGGCCGCGCAACTGACCGGCAGCGCGTCGAGCCAGTCGCCATCGTGGAACTGCACCCGGTCGCTCAGACGCAGATCAGCGGCGTTCCGCATCGCCACGGCAAGTGCGGCACGGGACAGATCGGTGCCGATACCAAAGGTCCCCGCATTGCGTTCTGCAAGCAAAGTCAACAAGATGCAGCCCGAACCGGTGCCAAGATCCAACACGCGGGTCCAGGGCAAGGCAAGCGCCTGCTCGATCAGAACCTCGGTTTCGGGGCGCGGGTCCAGCACATCGGGGGTTACGGCGAAACGCCGACCGTAGAACTGGCGCACGCCGGTCAGATGCGACACCGGCACACGCCTGCTGCGCTGATCGATCAGGTCATCGAACAGGCGCGTCAGGCCGGCTGGTGCCGTATCCGCACCGATCAGCGACAGGCGTGCCGTCTCGACCCCCAGGATGTGGGCCAACAGACGCCGCGCATCGCGCGCGGGGTCGGAAATGCCACCCAAGGTCAGTTTCGCCGTTGCCTGCCGCAGGACCTGATCCCAGGTCATGCCCCATTGCCCATTTCAGCGAGCAATGTCGCCTGCGCATCCGATTGCAGCGCGTCGATCACGGTATCCAGATCGCCCTGCAGCACCTGCCCCAGCGCATAGAGCGTCAGGTTGATGCGATGATCCGTCAGGCGACCTTGCGGGAAATTATAGGTGCGAATCCGCTCGGACCTATCGCCCGTGCCCACCATCGCCTTGCGGTCGGCAGACCGGGCACCATCAATGCGCTGGCGTTCGAGGTCGAACAGCCGCGTCCGCAACACCTGCATCGCGATCTCTCGGTTGCGGTGCTGGGATTTTTCGGCGCTGACAACGATGATTCCCGTGGGAATATGGGTGATGCGCACGGCGGAATCAGTGGTGTTCACGTGCTGGCCACCCGCGCCACTGGCGCGCATCGTGTCGATACGGATATCGTTCGGTGCGATCTGCACATCGACCTCTTCGGCCTCTGGCAGCACGGCCACAGTCGCGGCAGAGGTGTGGATTCGCCCCCCGCTTTCGGTTTCGGGCACGCGCTGCACGCGGTGCACGCCTGATTCGTATTTCATGCGGGCAAAGACACCCTCGCCCGCGATCCGCGCGGTCACTTCCTTGATCCCGCCCAGTTCCGTCTGGCTTTCTTCGAGGATCTCGAATTTCCAGCCGCGCGCCTCGGCATAGCGTTGGTACATCCGCAACAGGTCGCCCGCGAACAGCGATGCCTCGTCCCCGCCCGTGCCGGGCCGGATTTCCAGCAGCGCCGGGCGTGCATCCGCCGCATCCTTGGGCAAGAGTGCCAGCTGCACATCCTGTTCCGATGTGGCCAGCGCCCCGCGCAGGTCAGGCAATTCCATTTCCGCCAGTTCACGCATTTCGGGGTCCGCCAGCATGGCCTCGGCGTCGGCGATCTGCGTCAGTAGCGACTGGTATTGCTGCACCGTATCGACGACCGGTTTGAGGTCGGCGTATTCCTTGGCTAAGGCAGCGATATCGGCACCGGCCATGTCGCCCGACATGCGCGCCTCCAGAAACTGGAAGCGGTCGATAATCTGGGCCATGCGGTCTGTCGGGATCATGCCCGTGAGGTGGCGGGTTTCGCGGCCATCGTCAAGAGAGTGGCACCACGAGATTGCCCATAAGGTTAAGCCACTCGCGCACACGCGCCTGATTCACACCCATGTCACTCTTGCCGAAACGCGACTGCGCGTGGATCACCAGCAGCGGTTCGGCATCGTCGGTGACGGTCACGGTTGTATAGTCGGGATAGCCCATCAACCGAGAGCGCGTCTCGAAGGTCAGCAGGTTTTCCGCGACACTGCCCGCCACGAGGGTCGTGTCGTCGCGGGTTTCGGACAAGGTGACAAACGCCTGAAGCATTCCCTGCGGCGCGGTCGTTATGAAACGCGCAGCGGTAAAGCTGTTTTCCCCGGTCATGTCCGTGGGTTCGGTCGCGGCAGGTGCCACATGAAACCGCGCCACATCCGTCGGAGACAGCCGCACGTAGGCGGCAAAAGCCAGGACCGCGACAAAGATGACGACCACAATGGCGAGAATAGCAGTTTTCAGCATGGGGTGCCTTTCAGGACGACGGGCCACGGATCTGGCGTTGGCACAGCCATAAAGCAGCGAAGCATGTACGCCAAGGCATCAGAGTGGCAAGGCGCGTTCGATCAGCCGCGCAAAGAACGACGCACCATAGGCTGTTGTTTCATCGTTGAAATCGTATTTGGGGTGATGCAGTCCCGCGCTGTCGCCATTGCCGACGAACAGGTAGGCACCCGGCCGCGCCTGCAGCATATGGGAAAAATCCTCGGCCCCCATCTCGCGCGTGGCATTGGCGTCGCACTTGCTGACCTCTGCCGCGACGCTTGCGGCAAAGGCAGCACAGCCGGGATCATTGATCGTGGCAGGATCACCGTTGCCGTATTCAAGGGTGGCGGTGACACCGAAACTGGCCGCCTGCCCTGCCACGATGTCCTGCAGCCGCGTCATCACCATGGCCTGCACCGCAGGATCAAAGGTACGCACGGTGCCGTTGATCATGGCCGTATCGGGAATGACGTTGAACACGGAACCCGCGTGGATCTGCGTCACCGACACCACCAGATCGTCCAGCGCATAATGGTTGCGGCTGACGATGGTCTGAATCGCCTGCACCATGCTGACAGCAGCACTTATCGGATCGACGGTATCATGCGGCATTGCCGCGTGACCGCCCTTGCCACTGATGTGGATGCTGAACTCATCCACCGCCGCCATGATCGGTCCCGGCGTCGTGTAGAATGCGCCGACCGGAATGCCCGGCGCATTATGCAGGGCGTAAACCTCTGAAATATCGAAGGTGTCAAAGATTCCTGCATCACACATGACCTTGGCCCCTGATCCGCCCTCTTCGGCAGGCTGAAAAATGAGCGCGACCCGGCCCGCAAAATTGCGCGTCTCGGCCAGATACTTTGCCGCCGCCAGTAGCATCGTCGTATGGCCGTCGTGACCACAGGCATGCATGGCACCGGCATGGGTGCTGGCGTGGTCCAGACCCGTCTCCTCGGTCATCGGCAGGGCGTCCATATCCGCGCGCAGGCCGATGGTGCGCCCGGCACCCTGCCCGTTGATGATGGCGACGATGCCGGTCTCCGCGATGCCCGTGTGCACCTCATCCACGCCGATCTCTGCCAGTCTGTCCGCGACAAAGGCTGCGGTCTGGTGCAAATCGAACCGCACCTCGGGGATGCTGTGCAGGTGTCGCCGCCAGGTGGTCAGTGTCGGCTGGAAATCGGCGATGGAATTGAGGACGGGCATGGCTGGCACTCTGCGCTGGGGGAACCTACGGTGTTGTCGACCAGAACAAAGGCCCCTGCAATGCCCGAAGACAGATTGATAAACGACCCCGAAGGCGGAATGCTGCGCCTGCTGGAAATCATGCGCCGCTTGCGTGACCCCGAAACGGGCTGTCCTTGGGACATCGCACAGGATTTCGCCAGCATCGCACCCTACACCATCGAAGAAGCCTACGAGGTGGCGGATGCCATCGAACGCGAGGCCTGGTCCGAACTGGAAGGCGAACTGGGCGATCTGCTGTTCCAGTCCGTGTTCCACGCGCAAATGGCGTCAGAGGCCGGGCTTTTCGATTTCGACGACGTGGTGCGCAACATCGCGGACAAGATGGTGGCGCGCCATCCGCATATCTTTGGCGACGAATCGCGGGACAAATCCGCCGAACAGCAAACCGTCGACTGGGAACGGGTCAAGGCCGCCGAACGCGGCAATGCCCGCACGCTCGACGGTGTGGCGCTGGGCCTGCCTGCCCTGATGCGCGCCGTCAAACTGCAAAAACGTGCAGCGCGTGTGGGGTTCGACTGGCCCGATACAGCCCAGGTCGTGGACAAGATCGCAGAAGAAGCCGCCGAACTGGTCGAGGCCCGCGACACGCTGACACAGGAAAAGGTGGCCGAGGAATACGGCGACCTGCTGTTTGTCATGGCCAACCTTGGTCGTCATCTGGGCGTCGACCCTGAAGAGGCACTGCGTGCCGCCAACGGAAAATTCACAAGGCGGTTCAACATGATCGAGGATGCTCTTGCGGCAAGTGGACGGACGCCGGGCGACAGTGACCTGGCCGAAATGGACGCGCTATGGGATGCGGCAAAAGTGGCGGAAATATCCCGAGTAAAAGAATAGGGTATTGACCCGATCAAAAGAGTCGGGTTTAGAAAGCGGCATCAACGCAAGGAGAGACCCATGACGATCCGCACCCTTTTGATGGCCACCGCAGCAACGGCGATAGCCGCGCCCGCACTGGCTGATGTCACCATCTACACCACCCGCCAGCCCGAGCTGATCCAGCCGGTCATGGACGCCTTTACCGCCGACACCGGCATCACCGTGAACCTAGAATTCGTGAACGAAGCCCTGATCGAACGGCTCAAGGCCGAGGGCGCGCGTTCCCCTGCCGATCTGGTCATGGACGTCGATATCGCCAACCTGCAGCGCGTCGTGGACGAAGGCGTGACGCAGCCCGTCGAAAGCCAGGTGCTGATGGACGCCATCCCCGCCAGCCTGCGCAGCGACGACAACCAGTGGTTCGGCCTGACGACCCGCGCCCGCATCGTCTATGCCAGCAAGGACCGCGTGGCCGATGGTGAAATCACCACCTACGAGGACCTGACCGACCCAAAGTGGGCTGGCCGCATCTGTACCCGGTCGGGCCTGAACAACTATAACCTGGCGCTGCTGTCGGCTGTCATCGCGCACCACGGCGAAGAAGCGGCCAAGGAATGGGCCGAAGGCATCAAGGCGAACCTCGCTCGCAAGCCCGAAGGCAATGACCGCGCACAGGTCAAGGCGATCTGGGCCGGCGAATGCGACATCAGCCTTGGTAACACCTACTACATGGGCAAAATGCTCGAGGATGCAGAGCAGACCGAATGGGCCAATGCCGTGCGGATCGTGTTCCCCGAATTTGAGGACGGCGGCACCCATGTCAACGTCTCCGGCATCGCGATGACGCAAAGCGCCCCGAACAAGGAAGAAGCGCTGCAACTGATGGAATACCTCGTCAGCCCCGCCGCTCAGGCCATCTATGCAGAGGAAAACCACGAATACCCCGTGCTGGCCTCGGCCGAGTTGTCGGACCTGGTGGCATCCTGGGGTGAATATACCGCTGACGACGTCGACCTGAGCGAGCTTGCAGGCCACCGTGCGACGGCACTGCGCATCGTCGAAGAAGTGAACTTTGACGGCTAAATAGCCAGTATATATATGAAAACAGGCCGCGCAGGATCATCCTGCGCGGCCTTTTTCGTTCCTTGTCAAACGGTGTCGTGGTCCGGTCGGACGGCGATGTTATTCCTGCGCTTTCTCTTCCAGTTCCAGCCATTCCGCCTCTGCCTCTTCCAGCTTGGCGTGGCGGTCAGTCAGCGCGTCCGTGGCCTTTTCGAATTTGACCGGATTCTGTGTGAACAGATCGGGGTCGGCCATCAGTTCTTCCAGTTTGGCAATCTCGGCCTCGAGCCGAGCAATCACGGCGGGCAGTTCTTCCAGGCGGTGCTTTTCGGTGAACGACAGGCCCGTCTTGCGCGTGACCTGTTGGTTCTGTTTTCCCTTGGTGGACAACGGTTTGCCCACCGAACTTGGCGCTTTGACGCGGTCGCCGCGTTGGGCCTGATAATCGGTCCAACCGCCCGCATAGACCGTCGCCCGGCCGTCGCCTTCCATCGCGACTGTCGTGGTGGCGGTCCGGTCCAGAAAATCACGGTCGTGGCTGACCAACAGCACCGTGCCGTCGTATTCGCCCAGCAGATCCTGCAACAGATCCAGCGTTTCGATGTCCAGATCGTTGGTCGGTTCGTCGAGGATCAGCAGGTTTGACGGTTTCGCCATCAGGCGAGCCAGCAACAAACGCGCCTTTTCACCGCCTGACAGCGCCCGAACCGGCGCGCGGGCCTGCGCCTCGTCGAACAGGAACTCCTTGAGGTAGCCGACCACGTGCTTTGGCGTACCGCGCACCATGATCTGATCGGCCTTGCCGCTGACACCCATTTCGGGGTCGTTCACCAGGTTGTCCCAAAGCGTCATGTCAGGATCAAGCTGCGCACGCGACTGGTCAAAGACCGCGATTTCGAGGTTGGTGCCCAGTTTGACCTGACCCTGATCTGGTTCAACTTGGCCCAGCAACATCTTGATCAGCGTGGTTTTTCCGACACCGTTCGGTCCGACAAAGGCGATCCGGTCGCCCCGCTGCACGGTCAGGTCAAGGCCCTGCACGATGGTCTTGTCGTTGAATGCCTTGTGCAGGCCGAACGCCTCCATCACCTTTTTGCCGGATGTGGGGCCGCCTTCGAACGCCATAGCGGCGGTGCCCTGCCGTTTGATCTGGCTGGCC
Organism: Loktanella sp. DSM 29012; assembly: GCF_900110705.1. Taxonomy (GTDB): domain Bacteria; phylum Pseudomonadota; class Alphaproteobacteria; order Rhodobacterales; family Rhodobacteraceae; genus Loktanella; species Loktanella gaetbuli. The sequence goes on from NZ_FOEJ01000003.1 coordinate 354,291, forward strand.
CGTTCGGCGCGCAATTCCTGCAGCGCGCGCACACGGCCCTGATTGCGTTTGCGGCGTGCAGAAATGCCTTCGACGGCCCAGCGGGCCTCTGACTTGATCTTGCGGTTCAGTTTGTGGCGCTGCTGATCCTCGTCTTCCCAGATCTTGTCGCGCCAAGCCTCAAAACCGTCAAACCCTTCTTCGGCGCGGCGCACCTGCCCGCGGTCGATCCACAGCGTCGCACGGGTCAGATTCCGCAGAAACGCCCGGTCGTGCGAGATCAGCACGAATCCCGCTCGCGTCGACTTCAGCTCGTTTTCCAGCCAGGCAATCGCCTCGATATCAAGGTGGTTGGTCGGTTCGTCCAGCAGCATCAGTTCCGGCGCCTCGGCCATCAGCTTGGCCAGGGCCGCGCGACGGCGTTCACCACCCGATGCGGTGGCAACCAACCCGTTGGGGTCGAATTTCAGACCTTCGGCCACCATGTCGACGCGGTAGGCTTCGTCGGGGTCCATGCCGGACGCGGCGTATTGGCCCAGCGTCTCGAACCCTTCCATCGTCGGGTCCTGTTCCATGTATCCCACGCTGACGCCGGGGGCAGACACGCAGGTGCCGGAATCGGCCTCGACCAGGCCGGCCATGACCTTCATCAGGGTGGATTTGCCGGACCCGTTGCGCCCGACAAGGGCCACCCGGTCACCGGGTTGGACCACCAGTGAAAGGTCTTCGAAAATGGGATCACCGCCGAATGTCAGGGCGATCTCGGAGAGCTGGAGTAAGGGTGTGCGTGCCATGGCTGCCAGCTACGCACGGTTGCGGTAACGTGCAAGGGGGCCTGTCTGGTTCGCGCGCAAATTCTGGTGTCAGACCACGAGGCGGCGCAGGGCGCTGGCACGCGCGGCCGGGATGCGGTCCACCTCGACGCAGGTAAAGACGTGCACGGTGTCCATCGCTACATCTATGACGGCGTGATCGCTGACCCAGCCGCCCAGCCCCAGATAGCTGCGCAGCAGTGGCGGCAGGCTGGCGACCGCGCGCCGGCGGTCGGCCACCTGCCCGCCCAGCGGCACTGTGGTCGTCGCCGCACGCAAGGGGCGCATCCCGTCAGGTCCGACATGATGGCGACCCAACACCGCCAACGCCGCGGCATGGCGCGCAGGATCGGATCCGGCCAAGGATGTGCAGCCGATCATCAAACCGATGCCCGCACGGTCCACCAGCCCCGCCAGCGCGCCCAGTGCCAACCGCATCACATGGGCGTCCAGCGCACCGGGACCGATACAGAATCGCCCGATTTCCAGAACTGGCGCGGGATAATCACGCAAGGGTGACAGATCATAGCTCTGCGCCGTCAGGGTCCGGTCCAGATCGCGGCCATTTTCCACCATCAACGTGCGCAGGGTGGCCCGCAAGACACCGTCCTGTTCGATCATCAGATGATCGCAGACCGCGTCATGGGCGTCGCTGTCGCAACCGCCCGTGCCGAAAAAACAACGGTGCCGCAGCGTCTGACAGGCCAGCAGATCGACCGGCCCCGCAGCGGCCCGCACAGTCAGCGCGGGGGGCTGTGTGTCGTATGCGACGTTCATGGCCTCTCCTTGGCACAGCGTTCTGACACCCTACATGACAGTTTAACATGACAAACAGGACGACACGATGGACAAGATCATCAAATCAGACGCCGAGTGGAAGCAGGAACTGAGCCCCGAGGCCTTCAAGGTCATGCGCAAGCATGGGACGGAACGCGCCGGCACACACGACGACTTTCCCAAGGATGCGGGAACATTCCGCTGCAAGGCCTGCGGCAATGCGCTGTTCGAACAGGACACGAAATTCGAATCCGGCACGGGCTGGCCATCATTCTATGCCCCGATCGACCCCGACGCCGTGGGCGAACGCGAGGACCGCAGCCTGTTCATGCGCCGTACAGAGGTGCATTGCGCCCGCTGCGAAGGGCATCTGGGGCACGTGTTTCCCGATGGTCCGGCACCGACCGGCCTGCGCTACTGCATGAATGGCGTCGCAATGACGTTCGAGCCGGACGCCGACTGACATCGCCACCCGTCGCGGCACAGGCCGCGGCGGGTGTGACGCTTATTGTCCGGGCTGGCTGATCAAATCAGAGGCCGTCACACGACCGACACTACCCATCAACTGACGCAGGAACGTGCTGTCGCGCACGTTGTCTGACGTGACTTCGCGCGACAGCGTGACCACGCGACCATCCTCCAGCCCGAAACGTTCGATATTTTCCAGCGTGCCATTGGGGGTGAAACTGATCGCCAACACCTGCCGGTCGGTTTCGACCGGGGCCGCCGCCCCGCGGGTGACAAAGCGGCTTTGGACATAATAGAGCGCATCGTCGCTGGTGACACCGCCCGTCACGGGGGGACCCACGGTTTCGATCACTTCGGCGCGCGTGGATTGCCCGACGCTGAGCAGCGCCAGATCCTCTGGCACGGGGATATAGCCATGATTGCGCACGATGGGGCTACAGGCCGCCGACAGGGCCATACAGGCCCCTGCAATCAGCATGAAACCCTTGCGTTGCGTGGTCGTCTTGGTCATGTCCCGCCCCCTTGCGTTGGCGCAGTGCGCCCTTGTATTCCCCTTAACGAAGCCAGCCGCACTTGCCAAGAATGGATGCCCTCATGTCGTCAGATCCCGCCCTGCCCGTCCAGATCATGCGCTTGTCGGATCTGCGCAACCGCAGCGCCACCAGCTTTGAGGTGACGCCAACGCCAGCGCAGCGAGAGGCCATTGCGACGTCGCTGGATATCATCGGCGTGAAAAAGCTGACGTTTGCGGGACAGATTGCGCCCTTGGGCCAGACGGATTGGCGATTGACCGCCCACCTTGGTGCGACGGTCGTACAGGCCTGCGTCGCCACGCTCGCCCCTGTCACGACCCGGCTGGATGAGGATGTATCGCGCACATACGCCGCCGATTTCGCCTATCCCGAAGGGGCCGAAACCGAGATGCCCGAGGATGACACCGTCGAGCCGTTGCCGCAGTCGATCGACGTGGCCGCCCTGATGATCGAGGAATTGAGCCTGGCACTGCCGCCCTTTCCCCGTGCGCCAGGGGCAGAGGTGGGTCAGGTGCTGGTCGCCGAGGACGGTGTGACGCCATTGACGGACGAGGATACCAAACCCTTTGCAGGGCTGGGTGCGCTGCGTGACAAACTGGCCAAGGGTCAGGACAACGGGGAATAGGTCCGAAAAACCACATATATCGGTTGCACTGGCGTCATTTCGCAGTATGTAGGCGGCCTTATCTGTGCCCCCTCGACAGGGCAGCGTGAATGTCCTAGGACCGCGCAAATCATTCGAACACCGGGCCACGTCACGGCCCCCCAACGTAAAATAGGGTGCGCCATGGCCGTCCAGCAGAATAAAGTCTCCAAGTCCCGCCGCAACAATCGTCGTGCGCACGATTCGCTGTCGGCGGCTAACCCCAACGAATGTGATAACTGCGGTGAGCTGAAGCGCCCGCACCACATCTGCCCGTCCTGCGGTCACTATGCGACCAAAGAAGTGGTCACTGCCGACATCGACCTGGACGAAGACGCCGCTTAAGCAGCGTTGTAGGGGGCTCGCATGGTAGCGACGGACACCGTCACGACCGCAGACGACGCAACCCGCGTGTTATCCATCGACGCCATGGGCGGCGATAATGGGCCTGCAACTGTCGTTGCAGGCCTTGCACTTTTTCTAAAGGTGCACCCCGGAACTCCTGTTTTGTTGCACGGACGCGCGGATGAATTGCGCCCCCTGCTGGCAACCCACGGGCTGGCGGGTCAGGTCACCCTGCGCGATGCACCCGATGTCGTCACCATGCACGACAAGCCCAGCCAGGTGGTGCGCCGGGGCAAACAGACCTCGATGTGGTCCGCTATCGACGCCGTACGCAACGACGAGGCGGGCGTCGTCGTCAGCTGCGGCAACACCGGCGGGCTGATGGCCATGTCGATGCTGCGCCTGCGCAAGATCGACGGCGTGAACCGCCCGGCCATTGCCTGCCTGTGGCCATCGCGGAACCCGCAGGGGTTCAACGTGATGCTGGATGCAGGTGCCGATATCCGCGCTGATCAGGACGACCTGCTGACCTATGCGCTGATGGGCGCATCCTACGCGCGCAATGCCTTTGACCTGGCACAGCCGCGGGTCGGTCTGCTGAACGTCGGCACGGAGGAGCACAAGGGCCGGGCTGAACTGAAGGTCGCGCACGAGCTGATCGCGGCGACCGCTGCCGCGGGCGAATTCGATTATACCGGTTTCGTCGAAGGCGGCGATCTGCCCGGCGATGTTTGCGACGTGATCGTGACGGACGGTTTTACCGGCAATGTCGCGCTGAAAACAGGCGAGGGAATCGCCAACCTGATTTCGGATCTGCTGCGTGAAAACCTGCGCAAGACTCCGTTCTCGATCCTGGGGGCGCTGCTCGCCCGTGGGGCATTGCGTCAGTTAAAGCGCAAGGTCGATCCACGCCGCGTCAACGGCGGCGTTTTTCTGGGCCTGACGAAAACAGTGATCAAGAGCCACGGGTCCGCCGATGCCACCGGGGTCGCCGCGGCGATCACACTGGCGCACAGGCTGGCCGATCAGGGATTCTCGGACCGTCTGGCCGCACGTCTGGCCGCCGCCCTGCCCCATGACGACACGAAAGGATCCGACACATGACACGACGCGCCGTTGTTCAAGGTGTCGGCCACTACCTGCCTGACCGGGTGGTTGAAAACAGCCATTTCGAGGCAACACTCGATACATCCGACGCCTGGATCCGGGAACGGTCCGGCATCGAACGCCGCCATTTCGCGGCTGACGATCAGGCTACGTCGGATCTGGCAGCCTTTGCGGCACAGGCGGCGCTGGATGATGCCGGCATGACCGCTGACGACATCGACCTGATCATCGTGGCGACATCGACCGCCGACATGACGTTCCCGTCGGCTGCAACGATGGTGCAGAACAAACTGGGCATGACGCGCGGATTTGCCTTTGACGTGCAGGCCGTCTGCGCGGGTTTCGTGTTTGCATTGGCCAATGCCGATGCATTGATCCAGTCGGGTCAGGCCACTACCGCATTGGTGATCGGCGCCGAGACATTCAGCCGGATCATGGACTGGACCGACCGCAGCACCTGCGTGCTGTTCGGTGACGGGGCCGGTGCGCTGGTGCTGCGGGCCGAGGATGGACAGGGCACGACCGACGACCGTGGCATTCTGGCGACCGACCTGAACTCGGACGGGCGTTATCGCGATCTGCTGTATGTCGATGGCGGTGTCGCCACGCAAAACACCGGTCAGCTCCGCATGGAAGGCAAGGAAGTGTTCCGCCATGCCGTCGAAAAGCTGGCCAAGACAGCCCATACGGCACTGGAAAAGGTCGGCCTTGGTGCCGACGATGTCGACTGGGTCGTGCCGCACCAGGCAAACATCCGCATCATCCAGTCCACCGCGAAACGACTGGGCGTCGGCATGGACCGCGTCGTTGTCACCGTGCAGGATCATGGCAACACCTCTGCTGCGTCCATTCCACTGGCGCTGTCGGTCGGTAAACAGCGCGGCCAGATCAAACCCGGCGATCTTCTTGTGACCGAGGCGATCGGTGGCGGGCTTGCCTGGGGATCGGTCATCTTGCGCTGGTAGCGATTCTTTGCGCTTGCGTCTGCACAAGGTTGACTTGCGCGGAACTCTACTTAAAGTTTTGCCGAATGCTTCGGGGGAAGAAAAATGTCTGACAAGACTCTGACGCGCATGGATTTGTCCGATGCGGTCCACGAACAGGTCGGTCTGTCGCGCAACGAAAGCGCCGATCTGGTGGAAAGCGTGCTGACGCATATTTCCGACGCGCTGGTCGCAGGCGAACAGGTCAAGATTTCGTCCTTTGGCACATTCAGTTGCCGGGACAAGGCGGCCCGCGTGGGCCGCAACCCCAAAACTGGCGAAGAAGTGCCCATTCATCCGCGTCGGGTGCTGACGTTTCGTCCCAGCCACCTGATGAAGGAAAAGGTCGCGGCCGGAAACAAGGCCTGATCGCATGGCCAAGGCCCCCGACGCGTTTCGCACCATCAGCGAAGTGGCTGAGGCGTTGGATACGCCGACCCACGTCCTGCGGTTCTGGGAAAGCAAATTCACCCAGGTCAAACCCGTCAAACGCGCGGGCGGTCGTCGGTATTACCGTCCCGACGACCTTGCTTTGCTCGGCGGAATCAAGATCCTGCTGCACGAACAGGGCATGACGATCAAGGCCGCACAGAAAACCCTGCGCGAACTGGGAATCAAATCTGTCAGCAAGCTCTATTCCGACAGTCTGATCGACCTGGATGACGGCGCGAACGTGATCGATCATGACACCGCCCCACCCCATCCGTCGCACGAAAAACCGTCAACATATACGTCTCCACCGGATGACCTACGGCAGACCGATAGCGCGGCACCCGCATCCGCGCAGGCCAATGTCGTGGCCTTGCCGCGACAGGCGACGACGCGCCTGCCCATGACTGTCGCGGCGCGTCCGGATCCCGGCCCGCGCGTGCTGGGACTTGCAGCGCGGGCAGCCCGGACCGGTATCGCGCATCCCCAACGGCTGGCCCCCTTGTTGACCCGACTGGATGATCTGCACCGCCGGATGACGGTCACGCAATAAATCCGCAGAACAGCGAAAACGATCCTTGCCCTCGACCGCCATTCGGGTAATTAAGCGCTCAGTCGGGCTATAGCGCAGCCTGGTAGCGCGTCCGTCTGGGGGACGGAAGGTCGCAGGTTCGAGTCCTGCTAGCCCGACCAACAAATCGCCCGCCCGCTCTAGCGGCGGGCGTTTTGCTATGGGGGTGACCATGACTGATTTCGACACTGGCGTTCTGGCGGATCATCAAATCAGGGCCCTGATCGATGCGGGGCATGTGCAGGCCCCCGCGTTCGAAACCGGACAGATACAACCTGCATCACTGGATCTGCGCCTCGGTGACGTGGCCTACCGTGTGCGCGCGTCCTTCCTGCCGGGCAAGACCCGCAGCGTCGCGGACCGCCTTGCGGATTTCACCATGCACGAGGTGCCACTGACCGGCGGCGCGGTGCTGGAAAAAGGCTGTGTCTATGTCGTGCCATTGCGGGAATCGCTGTCATTGCCGGCCGGCATGACGGCCGCGGCCAGTGCCAAATCCTCGATCGGGCGGCTGGACCTGTTGACCCGGATCATCACCGACCGGGGGACCGAATTCGACCGCGTGCCTGCGGGATATGACGGCCCGCTTTATGTTGAAATCTGCCCACGCAGCTTTTCGGTGGTGGCGCAGCCCGGGCAAATGCTGAACCAGATCATTTTCCGCAACGGCCAGACACGGATGTCGGACGACGATCTGCGCGCGCTCCATGCCGCATCGCCGATCGTGGACTGCGACCCCGTGATTTCGGACGGCCTGGGGTTTTCCGTCGATCTGCGCCCCGACAGCGGCACCCGCGTTGGCTACCGGGCCAAACCGCATACCGGCGTCGTCGATCTGTCGCGTCTCGCGCATTATGATCCGCGCGACTACTGGGAAGAAGTCCATACCGACAGTGGCTGGATCATCCTCGACCCCGGGGCGTTCTATATCCTCGTCAGCCGCGAATCCATTGCCATTCCCCCGATGCAGGCGGCCGAAATGGCCCCCTATATCGCGATGGTCGGTGAATTCCGGGTCCATTACGCAGGGTTTTTCGACCCCGGTTTCGGCTGGGCCGCCGCCGGCGGCACAGGATCGCGCGGCGTGCTCGAGGTACGCTGCCACGAGGCACCCTTCGTGCTGGAACACGGACAAACCGTGGGTCGGCTGGTCTACGAACACATGTCCAGTCATCCGCAGGCGCTCTACGGGCAGGACATCAAATCAAACTACCAGGGCCAGGGTCTGAAACTGTCCAAGCATTTCAGGACCTGACAGCCGTATCATCTTGCCAGAAATACTCGCCCGCCGCAGGCGTCCTGCCGCTGCCGACTGGCGCTAATCGCCGAACAATTGTTCCTGACCGTCGTCTTCTTCGGGTTCTGCTCCGGGCTGCGGGCGGTTATCCAGCAATCCGGCGGACCGCAGTTCCTTGAGCCCCGGCAGATCACGCGCGCTTTCCAGTCCAAAATGATCGAGGAAGGTCTGTGTCACGATGAATGTGACCGGCCTGCCCGGTGTCATGCGACGCCGTCCCAGCCGCACCCAATCCAGTTCGATCAACTGATCGATGGTGCCGCGCGACACGCTCACACCGCGGATTTCCTCGATTTCGGCGCGGGTTGTGGGCTGGTGATAGGCGATGATCGCCAGCGTTTCGATGGCCGCGCGGCTCAGTTTGCGGGACTCGGTCACCTCGTGGCTCATGAGGTAGCCCAGATCGGGGGCCGTGCGCATGGCCCATGCATCACCCACCCGCACCAGTTGGACACCGCGCCCGTCATAGCGTTTGCGCAGGCCTGCCAGTGCCGATGCCGGATCGCAACCATGCGGCATCCGGCCCGCCAGCTGGGCCGGTGTCATCGGATCGGCGGTGGCGAACAACAGCGCCTCGACCATGCGTTCCTGTTCGGCAATCGGTGGTGCCTTGAACAGGCCCGGTTCGTCAGTCATGTCCGCCCCTCGCGCGCGCGCAGTTGGATAGGGGCAAATGTCTCGCTTTGGCGCAGTTCCAGCCGCCCTTCCTTGACCAGTTCAAGCGACGCGGCAAAGGTGGCGGCGGTCGCCGTGCGCCTGCGCTGGGGATCATCGGTCCAGCCCGGCGGCAGATAGCTGGCAATATCGGTCCAGTCGCCCGCAAATCCGATCAGTTTGCGCAGGGACCCCAGCGCGTCTTCCATGGTCATCAGGTTTTCGCGGTCCATCACAAAGGGCCGGAAATCGTCGCGTGTCCTGATCCGCGCATAGCCCTGCATCAGGTCCAGCAGCGTGGCCGTATAGGTCACACGCCGCACGCGAGTCACATCCTGCGTGATCCCGCGCGCAAAGAAATCCCGCCCCAATTGATCACGCGCCATCAGCCGGGCGGATGCCTTGCGCATCGCCTCCAGCCGTTCCAGCTGAAAGGCCAGATGTGCCGCCAGTTCCGCACCTGACGGGCCATCCTCTTCGGGGTCGGGTGGCAGCAGCAGGCGCGATTTCAGGAACGCCAGCCATGCGGCCATGACCAGATAATCAGCGGCCAGTTCCAGCCGCAGCTGTCGTGCGCGTTCGACAAAGGCCAGATATTGCCGTGCCAGCGCCAGGATCGATATTTCACGCAGATCCACCTTTTGCGTGCGCGACAGGGTCAGCAACAGGTCCAGCGGCCCCTCAAAACCGTCGACGTCGACGATCAGCGCCTCGGCGGCGACACGATCGGCAACGCTGGTTTCTGGCGTGGTGTCTTGCGACATGGGGCGACCCTCAGGACAAAAGCGTCTCAAGTTCCGCCGCAAGCGCCGCAATGTCAACGCTGACGGGCGGACGGCGCTGCCCCAAGGCAGTGGCCGCGCGGGCCTGCGCCATGATCGTCATCGTCCCGGCTGCGGTCACGGCCTGTTCCATCTCGGCGCGGTCGCCATTGCAATGCAGCACGATATCGCACCCCGCCGCAATCGCCGCTGCAGATCGTTCGGCCGTGGTGCCGGACAGCGCCTCCATCGAGATGTCGTCAGTCATGATCAATCCGCCAAATCCGATCTGGTCACGGATCAGCTGCATCATCACGGGCGAGGTTGTGGCGGGCAGGTCAGCGTCAATATCGGCAAAGACGATATGGGCCGTCATGCCCATCGCGATATCGTTCAGCGCAACAAAAGGCGCAAAATCGCGCGCCAACACATCGACCCGTGGTGCCGTTACCGTCGGCAGCGACTTGTGGCTGTCGACAGCCGCACGCCCGTAGCCGGGGATATGTTTCAACACCGGCAACACCCCCCCGTCCAGAAAGGCCGCGGCGCAGACACGGGCGCATTCGGTCACAAGCGGGACTGTTTCCCCTGACAGACGGTTGCGTAGGACCGGATGGGTCTGCGCCTCGACAAGATCGGCCAGCGGGGCGCAATTCACGTCGATCCCCACGTCATGCAATTCATGCGCGATCAGGCGGTTGCGGACCCAATGGGCGCGGATCGGATCACTGGCACGTTCCATCTGGGTCAATGCCGGCAGGTATTCGCGCCAATGGGGCGCGCGCAGGCGCTGGACCCGCCCGCCTTCCTGGTCGATCAGGATCGGTGCATTGCGGCCCAATGTGTCACGCAAATCGGCGGTCAGGGCGCGCAACTGGTCCGGCGTTTCGACGTTCCGCGCGAACAAAATGAACCCCCAGGGGTCCGCATCAGCGAAAAAGGCGCGTTCATTGTCTGTCAGGCGCGTGCCCGACAGACCCAGAATCGTGGCGTTAGCGGACAACGACGGGAATGCAGGCCGTACGGGCCGCGTCCAATGTGGCACAGAACCGGCGCGCATCGGCCAGATCGTCAAAGCCGCTGGCGCGCAGACGAAAGAACGTGGCCCCGCCCGATGATGCCTGCTGGATCACCCGTGATTTTCCGGCCATGAAATCGACGAACCGCGTCGTCAGGCGGTCCCATTCCGCACTGGCCGCATCGGCCGATGGAAAGGCCCCGAGCTGCACCAGCTTGGTCCCGACAGGCAGTTCGTCGGTCAACAGCGCCTCGCTGGGCAAGGGCATCGTGTCAGTGGTCAGGGCAACGGGTGTCAGAACCGCCTCTGCGGGGGCAGTGGCCTGCGGTGAGGCTGCGGCCTGCTGCGTGCCAGGACGCAGCATCGGACGCAGGACCTGCGTCATGGATGCACCGGCGACAACGGTCGTATCCAGACCCAGCGCTTCGGCCAAGGCGGCAGCGACGGGATCGACTGGTTCAACAGGGGCGACTGATGCCTGCTCTGCGCCATCGACGGTCAGGACAGGGTCCACGGTTTCACCGTCGCTCAGCGCGGTCAGCGGTGAAGCCCCGGCAGCAATCTGATCGGCCAGCGCCAGCACATCGTCAGCCGACATGGCCTGCGCCTGTTGCGTGTCCTCGGGAATGATCTCGACCTCGGTCGCGGCCAGTGACGGTGCTATGGGTTCCGCATCCAGATCCTCGGCTGCAAGGCCGGTGCCACTGGGGGCGAGCAGCAACAGATCCTCGGGACCGCCAGCCTCGCCCAGGGCTGCGACTTCGTTCACCGACAGGCCACGGTGGTCTGCCACGTTACCGCCTGCATGATCGGGGGCACGGCGCATCTCGCCTTCGACCGCGCGCACCACCGGAACACCCGATACATCGCGCATGATCGAATGCGTGCCCCAGACACCCACACCGATCATCAGCGTCAGACTCAACGCGGCACCCGCCATCTGCGTGTAGCGCGACGCGTCACGCACCTGTGGTGCGCCCAAATCTTCGTAAACTGCCATCACTGCCTCTTGTCCCGGACCTCTGACGGGTCCGCTGCTCTGCCTCGGGGCCGCGAATGCTTAGCGCATTTCTTCGACCGGTGTGACGCCAAGGATACCAAGGCCTGCCGCAATCACAACCTGCGCGGCACGAATCAGGGCGATCTTTGCCTGCGATGTGGCATTGTCGCCATCCTGCAGGAACCGCAAGGATGTATCGGTGTTCCCGGCGTTCCAAAGTCCGTGCACTTCCGAGGCCAGATCATAGAGGTAGAACGCCACCCGGTGGGGTTCATGCGTCCGGGCCGCGATTTCAACCAGACGCGGCCATTCTGCGATCTTCGCTGCCAGAGCGGTTTCCGCCGCATGGGACAGCGCCGACAGATCAGCCCCGGCAAGCGTCGCATCATCCACCGTGATTTCTGCCTCACGCGCCTTGCGCAGGACCGAATTCACCCGCGCATGGGCGTATTGGACGTAGAACACCGGATTGTCCTTGGATTGTTCGGTGACCTTGGCGAAATCGAAATCCAGCGGCGCGTCGTTCTTGCGGGTCAGCATGTGGAACCGGGTCACGTCGGGGCCGACCTGTTCGACCACGTCCGACAGGGTGATGAATGTCCCTGCCCGCTTGGACATCTTGAACGGCTCGCCGTTCTGATACAGCTTCACCAGCTGCGTCAGCTTGATATCCAGCGGCACGCGACCGTTGGACAGCGCGCTGACAGCGGCCTTCATCCGTTTGACGTAGCCACCGTGATCGGCGCCAAAGACGTCGATCAGCGCATCAAAGCCGCGCTCGACCTTGTCATAGTGATAGGCGATGTCAGGCGCAAAATAGGTCCAGGCCCCGTCGGATTTCTGCACGGGCCGGTCCACGTCATCGCCGTGGGCGGTGGATTTGAACAGCGTCTGTTCGCGGGGTTCCCAATCGTCGGGCATCTTGCCCTTGGGCGGTTCCAGCGTGCCGCGATAGATCAGGCCAGCCGCATCCAGCCGCTCGATGGCCTTTTCGATCTTGCCAGAACCATAAAGCGATTTTTCCGAGAAAAAGACGTCCATCTCGATGCCCAGCAGCGCCAGATCACCCCGGATCAGGTCCATCATGGCATCGGTGGCAAAGCTGCGCACCTCTTCCAGCCAGACGGACTCTGGCTGGTCCAGATAGGCATCGCCCACCTTGGCCTTGAGCGCCTCACCGACCTCGATCAGATAGTCGCCGGGGTATGTGCCTTCGGGCCAGTCGACGCTCAGGTCGTGCGCCTCTTGATAGCGCAGATAGACCGACCGCGCGAGGACATCGACCTGCGCGCCGCCGTCGTTGATGTAGTATTCGCGCGTCACATCATAGCCTGCGTAGTCCAGCAGGCTGGCCAGCGCGTCGCCAAAGACCGCGCCACGAGTGTGACCCACGTGCAGTGGACCGGTGGGGTTGGCGCTGACGTATTCGACCAGCGTGCGCTGGTTATTGCCCATCTTTGACCGACCATAGCCGGGATCGGTCAGTGCCGCGATCACCACACCGCGCCAGATGCCCGCGTCCAGCCGCAGGTTCAGGAAACCCGGACCTGCCACATCGGCGCTGGCGATCCGGTCATCGGCCACCAGCCGCGCGGACAGCGCATCAGCGATGTCACGCGGTTTCAGGCCAGCGGGTTTCGCCAGCACCATGGCCGCGTTGGTCGCCATGTCACCGTGGCCGGGATCGCGGGGCGGCTCGACCGTGACCGCATCCGTGGACAACCCGTCAGGCAGCACCCCGTCTCGCACCAGATCAGCAAGCGCGTCGATGACGAGGGTGCGGATATCGGCGAAAATGTTCATGGGACCTGTCTTTCGGTTTGTGCGGCTTGCGGTTTACCACCCCGCCGCCCAGCGTCAACGTCCCTTAGGCGCTGGCGGGCGGTTGCACGGTCGATCCAGTGGTTTCGGGCGGGCGCAGTGCGATCAGGCGGGTATCCGGAACACCGCGGATTTCCTCATCCTCGTGCAGCAGCTTGAATTCGCCATTCGGCAGGATGCGCCCCACCAGATGCGAGCGCGGGCGTTTCTCGCGCCACTCCTGAAGGGTGAATTCCTCGGTCAGACGGGTCACGCGGAACGTCCAACCCTGCCGGATCAGGCTGTTCCATTCATCATGGGTCACCGCATGGCCGAATGGCCTGCCACCCAGCGTCGCAGGCAAGGTGTGGCGCGCGCCGTCGTTTTTCACCCGTGCGACCTGAAACACGTTTTCCCGGCCGAATTCAGGCGCAAGGTCTGTGGCCACGAGCGTGTTGTAGGCATCGTTGTCGGTCGCGGCCAACAGCTTGTCATAGCTGACAAGTTCAAGCCGTTGTTCGGCGCCTTCGGACAGGATATCGCCGGTATAGGTGGTGATCCCGGCTGAACGCGCCGCCCGCAGATGGCCAAAGTTCGGGTCGGTCATCAGAACGGGTACATCCGCCTTGATCAGCGCCTCGGCAAAGGCGGTCGTCCAGTCCGAGCCGCCGACGATGATGACACCGGGGTTACCCGCCCCCGCAAGGCCCAGCCAGCGCGCCATCGGTTTCAGCGTGAATCCATGCAGAACCACGGTGGTCGCCACCAGCACAAAGGCCAGCGGTGCAATCAGGTTGGCGTCCTCGAACCCCAGAGAGATCAGCCGTTCCGCAAACAGCCCCGCCACGGCGACCAGCACCACGCCGCGCGGCCCGGTAAAGGCCACCAGCACCTTTTCCTGCCACGGCAGGCCCGTCCCGATCAGCGATATGAATACCGTCAGCGGGCGCGCGACGAGGATGATCAGCAGGACGAACACGACCGCCCTGCCCGATAGCTGACCAAGCTGCGCAAAATCCAGATTGGCAGCCAGCAGGATGAACACCCCGGACACCAGCAGAATGGTGGCATGTTCCTTGAAACGGCGCAGCTCGGCATAGCTGGGCAGGTTCGCGTTGGCGATCACGATCCCCATGACGGTCACGGCCAACAGCCCGCTTTCGTGCAGGATCGCGTCGGAAATGCCGAAAATCCCCAGCAGCAGCGCGAACAGGATGCTGACCTTCATGTATTCGGGCACATGGCCGTTGCGGAACGCCCAAGCGAGGCCGAAACCACCCGCCAGACCCAGAATGATGGCAGCACCAATGCCCCAGATCAGCGCCAGCACGGCTGTACCCACGGTGGTGGCTGTGTTCAGCACCAGCACCACCTCGAACGCCAGCACGGCGGCCAGTGCGCCAAGGGGATCGTTGACGATCGCCTCCCACTGCAGCAGTTGCGCGGGCCTGCGCGACAGGCGCGCGGTGCGCAGCAATGGTGCAATCACGGTTGGCCCCGTCACGATCAGGATACCGCCAAACACCCACGACGAAGACCACGACAGCCCTGCGGCATAGTGCAGCGTCAGCGCGGACGCGACCCAGCCCACCGGGGCACCCACGAACACCAGACGCCGCACGCCGATGGCCGCATCGCGCAACTGGTGAAAGTTCAGCGTCAGGCCGCCTTCGAACAGGATGATCGCAACGGCGATGGCGATGATCGGCCCCATCAGCGGACCGATATCACGGGCAGGATCGAACACGCCCAATACCGGCCCGATGATGACGCCCGCCAGCAGCATCAACACGATGGCCGGCATCCGCATGCGCCACGCCAGCCACTGGCTGCCAACACCCAGACCACCCACAAGGGCGATCGCGATCACGGGGTTCATCGCCCCGGCTGCTGTTTCAATTGCCATCAATCACCCCCGGCGGAACAGCCCGGCCACCAATCAGCCGTTCGTGTTCCTGAATTGCAAAACGATCCGTCATACCCGCGATATAGTCCGCCACGATCCGCGCCAAGGTCTGACGATCCTCTGCCTCGGCAACTTCCTTGCGCCATTGCTTTGGCAGTTCGGTCGGCGTGTCGATATAATAGGCAAAGAGTTCGTCCAGCATGCTGGTCACCACATGG
Organism: Loktanella sp. DSM 29012; assembly: GCF_900110705.1. Classification (GTDB taxonomy): domain Bacteria; phylum Pseudomonadota; class Alphaproteobacteria; order Rhodobacterales; family Rhodobacteraceae; genus Loktanella; species Loktanella gaetbuli. The sequence goes on from NZ_FOEJ01000003.1 coordinate 369,592, forward strand.
CGCATTTCGACCACGGCGGGCGCACGATACATGCGGGTGAACAGGAATGCGCGGATTACCTTGAGGTCCTCCCACAGGGCGGGCGTGAACTGGATCATCATGCGGCCCGCATGGCGCACTTCTGCCACGTTCTGCGCGTCCAGATCGGTCAGGTTCCTGCGGCTGACGGCAATCACGTCCTCGACCAGCACGCCAAAGAACCTACGCAAGGCCTCGTGCCTACGGCGATAGTAGTTCAGACCGGGATATTTCGCATCGACCCTTGCAAAACAGTCGCTTAACACCGGAAGTTCAGCCAGTTCATCGGTGCTGAACAATTCTGCCCGCAAACCATCGTGCAGGTCGTGGTTGTTATAGGCGATATCGTCCGACAGGGCAGCGACCTGCGCCTCTGGTCCGGCGTGGGTGTGCAGTTCCAGATCGTGCCGCGTGTTGTAGGCGGCCAGCGCATAGGGCCAGGGCTGGGGGACGGGACCGTTGTGCTTGGCGATCCCTTCCAATGTTTCCCAGGTCAGGTTCAGCCCGTCCCATTCGGCGTAGTGCCGTTCCAGGTCGGTCACGATCCGCAAGGCCTGCGCGTTGTGATCGAACCCCCCGTAGGGCTGCATCAGACGATCCAGTGCCTCCTCGCCGGTGTGGCCAAAGGGCGTGTGCCCCAGATCATGGGCCAACGCGATCGCCTCGGTCAGTTCGACGTTCAGGTCCAGCGACGCGGCGACCGTCCGCGCTACCTGCGCGACCTCGATCGAATGGGTCAGGCGCGTGCGGAAATAATCGCCCTCGTGTTCGATGAACACCTGCGTCTTGTGTTTCAGCCGCCGGAACGCGCTGGAATGAATGATCCGGTCACGGTCGCGCTGAAAGGGAGAGCGATGCGCGCTTTCCTCTTCGGCATAAAGTCGCCCGCGCGGTGACGCGGGATTGGTCGCGTATCTTGCCGCCATGTTGCCCGTCTTGTGCCTGTTGCCTGCCCTCCCTATATTTCAGACAAGCCAAGACCGATAGGTATGATATGCTGACCCTGCCCCCCAAAGTGACCAGCCGCGCGTTTGAACGGCTTGCTGAAATCGGTGCCGCCGAACAGGGCAAGGCCCTGCGCATCGCCGTAGAAGGTGGCGGATGTTCGGGCTTTCAATACGAAATTGCCTTGGATGACCCACGCGAGGACGACCTGAAACTGTCGGACCGGGGCGAGACCGTAGTGATCGATTCCGTGTCCCTGCCGTTTTTGACCGATGCGGTCATCGACTTTTCCGAAGAGTTGATCGGCGCGCGATTTGTCATCGAGAACCCGAATGCCACGTCGTCCTGCGGCTGCGGTACGTCTTTTTCCATCTGAAACCTGCGACGAATTGGAACTTTCTTTCGTCTTGCACCGTTGCTAGTCTGAAGCCGAACAAAAAGGAACGAGTCATGATTTACCTGATTGCGATGATCCTTGCCGGGCTTGCTGCCGCCGCGGCCGCAGGCCAGACGGCCGATCAACCCGATGCAATCCCGGTCAAGGTCCGCGACGACCGCTGACCCCTTGTGCCTGCGCGGCCGGGCTTTTAGCCTAGCCTCAAAAGAGGCACACCAATGAAAATCGCGACATTCAACATCAATGGCGTCAAGGCGCGGATCGACGGTCTGCTGCACTGGTTGCAGGACAGTGCGCCCGACGTCGCCATCCTTCAGGAAATCAAATCCGTTGACGAGGGTTTCCCACGCGACCTGATCGCGGACCTTGGGTACAACGTCGAAACACACGGGCAAAAGGGTTTCAACGGCGTCGCGATCCTGTCGAAACTGCCGCTAGAGGATGTTTCGCGCGGCCTGCCCGGTGATGATACGGACGAACAGGCCCGCTGGATCGAGGCCACCGTCGTGGGCGAAAAGGCAGTAAAGATCTGCGGGCTGTATCTGCCCAACGGTAATCCCGCGCCCGGCCCGAAATACGATTATAAACTGGCCTGGATGGAACGGCTGCGCGCCCGCGCGCAAGCCCTGCTGGCGTCCGAGATGCCGGCGCTGATGGCGGGCGACTACAACATCATCCCGCAGGCAGAGGATGCCGCCCGTCCCAAGGCATGGCGCGATGACGCGCTGTTCCGGCTGGACAGCCGTGCGGCTTGGCGGCGCGTGCAGAACCTGGGGTTCACCGAGGCATTCCGCGCCCGCACCCATGGCGGCGGACATTATTCGTTCTGGGATTATCAGGCAGGCGCGTTTGACAAGAACGACGGCATCCGTATCGACCATTTTCTGCTGACGCCGCAATGCGCGGACCTGCTGTCGGACTGTTGGATCGAAAAGGATCTGCGCGCGCGCGAGAAACCATCAGACCACGTACCCGTCTGGGTCGATCTGGCCGCGTGACAGTCATTTCACCCCGCAGTGTGTTGTTCGCCCTCGGTTTTATCCTCATATCGGATACGGCGACAGCGCAGTGTCGCATGGCGGCAATCGGTGCGGGTTGTGCGACGGCACCCATTCGCAAGGTGACGCCGCCACCCCCAGAACCGGCCCCGGTGAATATCGGCGACGTGCTGGAACCTGGACAATATTCCATGGTCATGAACGCGGCCTACTACGGCCTGCCGCTGCCGCGCGACGGCTGGGTGTATTTCAGGATCAGCCGCGACGTTTACCGTGTGGATTATCGCACCCTGACCGTTCTGGAACGCGCAACCGACGAGACCGCGCGCAACTGGCCCTAACCCGCAGGATCGTAGCCATAGAGCCAGTCCAGCCGGTTGATGAACGCGCCCGGTGCCATCCGACCCAGCGCGGCAAGTCCCAGATGTGCTGCGCGCTGTGTGACGCCTGACAGGTGGTAATTGACCGCATTCGCATCCGCCGCAGCAATAGCACGCGTGACACGCGGCGCGCGCAAGGCCTGATAGCGCGGTAGCCCAGCCGCGATCCCGTGCCGTGCCACACAGCGGGCCAGCACGACCGCGTCCTCCAGCGCCAGATTGGCGCCCTGCGCCAGAAACGGGAGTGTCGGATGAGCGGCATCGCCGACCAGCACATGGGATGCATCATGCCACCGGGCCGCTACGGGATGACGGAACAACCCCCACAGCAAGGGCACTTCGACCGCCCAGAGGATATCGTGCAAGGCAGGACAGGCATCGGCAAAGGCATCGCGCATGGCCTGCGGCGTATCGGCGTGGTGCCAGCCTTCGGCGGCCCAGTCGTTGCGTTCCTGCACGGCCACGATGTTCAGACGGTTGCCGGGCAGCGGATAGGTGACCACATGACGGCCCGGCATCATCCATATCCGCGCCTGCGGCGGTGCCTCGGCCTGCACGAGGGCACGCCAGGCCACCTGTCCCGAAAACGCGGGCGCATCAGCGCCGTTCAGTCGCGCCCGCACCTGCGATTTGATCCCGTCGGCCCCCACCACCAGATCGGCACGTGGGTCATCCGCCCGCGTCCCAAGGCACAGCTCCACGCCGCGCGCACGGCAGGCCTCGGCCAGCATGGCGATCAGGTCGGGGCGTGCGACAAAGCGGTAGCACGGCACCTGCCCCGTCAGGTCGAACCGGGTGACGGTCCGTCCCGTCACACCATTGGTCGGCACCACCGCCTCTGACGGCAGGCTGATCCGGTCCAGCGCATCCGACAGCCCCAGCGCCGCAAGCGCGCGCCCACCATTGGGGCTGATCTGCAGCCCCGCGCCGATGTCGCCCAGCGTTTCGGCCTGTTCAAAAACACGAACGCTGGCCCCTTGCATCGCAAGGGCCAGCGCCGTTGTCAGTCCTGCCGGGCCGCCGCCGATGACGGCGACGTCGCGTTTGGCAATCATGTCAGTCCTTGCGGTGCACCCGTTCGCCACGCTCGTGCCGTTCCTGCGCCTCGAGCGTCATGGTCGCGATGGGGCGCGCATCCAGACGTTTGAGGCTGATCGGATCGCCCGTGATCGCGCAATACCCGAATTCACCATCGTCGATGCGGCGCAGGGCGGCGTCGATTTTCGCAACCAGCTTGCGCTGACGGTCGCGGGTGCGCAATTCGATGCTGCGGTCGGTTTCCTCGGACGCACGATCGGCCACGTCGGGGATGTTGCGGGTCTGGTCCTTCATGCCGGCGACGGTGTCGCGCGTGTCCTCCAGCAACTCGGCCTTCCAGTCGAGCAGCTTACGGCGGAAATATTCTGTCTGACGTTCGTTCATGAACGGTTCATCTTCGGCCGGACGATAGTCATCTGGCAGAAATGTTTCGGCTTTCATCGGGGTCCCCTCCAAGTTGTCGATTGTCATAGCGTCGTTTCCTGACATTCGACTCTCCTTCGTGTCGGCTGGGCATCACTTAGCCGCTCGCCCTGGCGGTGTCACTTGTTTTTTAAGGACGCCCATGTGGTTGTGGCCGGCGCGATGCACACATAACCTTGGCTGAAATGACCATAGGGAACCGCCATGCAATTCACCGGATCTGACAGCTACATCGCCACCGACGACCTGACGATGGCCGTCAACGCCGCCGTGACGCTCGAACGTCCGCTACTCGTCAAAGGCGAGCCAGGCACCGGAAAAACCGAACTTGCGCGGCAGGTTGCCGCCGGTCTGGGCCTGCCGATGATCGAATGGCACATCAAATCAACGACGCGCGCGCAGCAAGGTTTGTACGAATACGATGCCGTCAGCCGGTTGCGCGACAGCCAGTTGGGTGATGCGCGTGTTCACGACATCGGGAATTACATCAAACGCGGCAAATTGTGGCAGGCGTTCGCGGCAGGCGAAAAGGTCGTGCTGCTGATCGACGAGATCGACAAGGCCGATATCGAGTTTCCCAACGACCTGTTGCAGGAACTCGACCGGATGGAATTCCACGTCTATGAGACCGGAGAGACGATCAAGGCGGACGTGCGCCCCATCGTCATCATTACCTCGAACAACGAAAAGGAACTGCCGGACGCGTTTCTGCGCCGTTGTTTTTTCCACTACATCCGGTTTCCCGACATGGACACGATGCGCCGCATCGTCGAAGTGCACCACCCCGGCATCAAGGACCGGTTGCTGACCACCGCGCTGACCCAGTTCTACGAATTGCGCGAAACGGCAGGCCTCAAGAAAAAGCCATCGACGTCAGAGGTGCTGGACTGGCTGAAACTGCTGCTGGCCGAGGATCTGACACCCGAAGATCTGGCCCGAGACGGTGCCGATGCGCTGCCGAAACTGCATGGCGCACTGTTGAAAAACGAACAGGACGTGCACCTGTTTGAACGCCTCGCCTTTATGGCGCGCGGTCGTAGATGACCGCATAGGTTGCGGCACGGCGGCAACGCCTGCCGCAACCTTGAACGTCGAACCACTTTTTCCTCGCATTCCCGGCGGTGCTTTGACCTACTGGCCAGACCCCCGCCTGATTCCGTCAATTTGTCGCAATCCGGTCCAGAAGGGGTCGCAGTCCGCAGGCAGACGGTACTGACGCAAACCGAGGAGAGCAGATGTGATCAGGACCGTTTTTCCGGTCGGTTGCCCATGGCGCTGCACGCCGTGCGACCACCTATCAGACCTCGGTGCGCCATGTTTGACCAAATCCGCCAGTCGTCACCAGCACTGGTGCCACTCATGAGACAGACCTTTGCCGTCTGGGCGCTTGCCTTTGCTGCATCCTGCGCACCGGTGCAGCCTGTGGATACCATCACCCGCGCCGCCACCACCTCTGCCCTGCCGCCGATGCAGGGATTTGCCGATACCTCGCCTGTCCGCGTCACCCGTTCGAATGCCGAAATGGCCCAGGATTTCCTGGACCTGACGTTTCGTCTGGAAAGCGGCCGGACCATCAGCACCATGACCCGGTTCGAAGGACCGCTGACAGTGCGTGTGCTGGGCAGTGCCGCCCCGACGCTGGCCACCGATCTGGATGTCTTGCTGTCGCGCCTGCGCCAAGAGGCGGATCTGGATATCCGGCCCACCCAGTCGTCTGATGCCAGCATCACGATACAGGCCATCCCGCAGCGGACCTTGCAACGCGCTGTGCCCAAGGCGGCTTGTTTCGTCGTGCCGCGCGTGCGCGACTGGGACGAATACATGGCCAGCCGCAGCAGTGGACGTGTCGACTGGTCGACACTGACGCAGCGCGAACATGCTGCCATCTTTGTACCCGCTGATGCAGCACCGCAGGAAATCCGCGACTGCCTGCACGAGGAATTGGCACAGGTTCTGGGGCCGCTGAATGACCTCTATCGTCTGCCCGATTCCGTGTTCAACGACGACAACATCCATGCTGTTCTGACCGGGTTCGACATGCTGATGCTGCGCGTGACCTATGCGCCCGAACTGCGATCCGGCATGACCCGCGCGCAGGTCGCATCCGCACTGCCTGCCATTCTCGCCCGCCTCAATCCGCGTGGCGGGTCGGGTGGCACCGCCAGTTTCCCCGACACGTCCCGCGACTGGATCAGGGCAATGGAAACCGCCCTGACCGAAGGCAGCAGCCCTGCAACCCGCCGCGCCGCCGCAGCCCGTGCGGTGCGGATCGGTCAGACGCTGGGCTGGACCGGCCCGCGCGAGGGGTTCGCCTATTACGCCATGGGCCGGCTGGAGGTCGGCAACGACAGCCGTGCCGCGCTCGCCGCATTCGAGGCGGCGGACAGAATTTATCGCGCATCGCAAGCCACACAGATCCATTCCGCCCATATCGCGGTGCAAAAAGCTGCATTCGCCTTGTCCGCCGGTGACGCGATGACGACGATCGAACTGGCTGACCTTGCCATACCGCTGGCTCGGGAACACCAGAACGCGGCCCTGCTGGCGACCCTGATGATGTTCAAGGCCGAGGCGCTGGAACTGCAGGGCGGCAGTGTCGCAGCCGAGGCGCTGCGGCTGGACAGTCTGCCGTGGGCGCGTTACGGATTCGGCTCTGATGACAATGTGCGCGCACGCCTTGCCGAAGTGCGGGGTTTGCGCCCTTTCTAAAGGGGCTGACCCAATGATTATACCTCTCGGCAGCCTTCTGGCAGGTGCGGCACTGGGCATGTGGCGCGCGCGCGCCAATGGCGGAAACTGGCGCGACATGGCGCAATGGGCCGCGTCCTTTGGCATCCTGTTCGGGATCGTCGGGCTGTTTGTCCTGATCTTTTACAGCCGCTCCGTCGCCTGATGTTTTTGCCGTTCTTTGACGCGCTGCGTACAGAACGGGTCCCGGTGTCATTGCGGGAATACCTCGCGTTTCTCGACGGGATGAACGCCGGTCTGGCGACCTATGACATCGACGCGTTCTATCACCTGGGCCGCACGATCATGGTCAAGGACGAACGCCATATCGATCGCTATGACCGCGCGTTTTCGCGCGCTTTTGCGGGGCTGGAGTCCATCCCTGACAGCGCCGTCATGGAGGCGGTGGACATTCCCGCCGACTGGCTGGCCAAGATGGCCGAAAAGCACCTGAGCGACGCCGAAAAAGCCGAAATCGAGGCGACGGGCGGGTTCGAGGCGCTGATGGAGCGTCTGAAAAAACGGCTGGAGGAACAAAAGGGACGTCACCAGGGCGGCAGCAAATGGGTCGGCACGGCGGGCACGTCACCGTTCGGGGCCTATGGCTACAACCCCGAAGGCGTGCGCATCGGTCAGGACAAATCCCGCCACCAGCGCGCGGTCAAGGTCTGGGACAAACGCGAATTCCGCAACCTCGATGACAGCGTCGATCTGGGCACCCGCAACATCAAGGTGGCGCTGAAACGCCTGCGCCGCTGGGCGCGTGACGGTGCCGTGGACGAGTTGGACCTGGACAGCACCATCCGCAAGACAGCGCAAAACGGCTATCTGGATGTGCAGACACGGCCCGAACGCCGCAACGCGGTCAAGGTGCTGCTGTTTCTGGACGTGGGCGGCAGCATGGACCCGCATGTGCAGGTGGTCGAGGAATTGTTCAGCGCCGCCAAGGCCGAGTTCAAGCACCTCGAACATTTCTATTTCCACAATTGTCTTTACGAGGGCGTCTGGCGTGACAACAAACGTCGCTGGAACGACCAGACCGCGACATGGGACGTGCTGCGCAAATACGGGTCGGACTACAAATGTATCTTTGTCGGTGACGCCTCGATGTCCCCCTACGAGGTCGCAATGCCCGGCGGCGCGAACGAGCACTGGAACAAGGAAGCCGGGTCGGTCTGGCTGGCGCGTGCCCGCGACCAATGGCCCGCCCATCTGTGGATCAATCCGATGGACCAACGATATTGGCCGCACACCCAGTCACTGCACATGATCCAGGAGATATTCGGCGCGGACCGCATGGTGCCGATGACACTCGAAGGCATCAGCCGCGGCATGCGGTTGCTGACCTGATCGTCAACTGCCGCGGATTGCGCGACGGCCCTGCACCCCCCATATTCGGATCATGATCAAGTTTACCCCGATCCTGCTGGCCGTCATCTATGGTCTGGCGATGTATCACTTCAGCGCGTACCGCACGCGCAAGGAGCTGAACAGCCAGTCCACGGAACTGGCCGATGGCACCCTGCGCCGGATGTGCGACCAGATGGCCCGCGCACTGGAGATCGACCGGATCCGTGTCCACATCTACGAGGTGTCACAGGTCAACGGACTTGCCGCTCCCGACGGGCGCATTTTCATCACCCGCGGTTTCTATGACCGCTACCGCGCGGGGGACGTAACAGCTGACGAAATCGCAAGCGTCATTGCCCATGAACTGGGGCACGTGGCCCTGGGTCATTCACGCCGCCGGATGACGGATTTTTCGGCGCAGAACGCGATGCGGACGGCCATCGCCATGGTGTTGAACAGGTTTCTGCCGGGCATCGGTCCGCTGATTGCCAATGCGCTGATGTCGCTGCTGGCCGCACGCCTGTCACGTGCCGACGAATTCGAGGCCGACGCCTATGCCAGTGCGCTGCTGGTCAAGGCAGGGATCGGGACAGAACCGCAAAAGTCGCTCTTTACAAAGCTGGAGGCGCTGACCGGTGGCGCGGGACGCGGCACCCCCGCCTGGATGCTGAGCCATCCCAAGACGCCGGACCGCATTGCCGCGATCGAGCGCAACGAGGCGAAGTGGCGCGTGGAATAGACGTCGGAACCGGGGCGCTGCCCCGGACCCCGGGATATTTTTGACCAGAAGAAGTCAGGCCCGCGGAAACACGAAACAGCGGTCGCGCCGCAGCATTAGCCACAGCGGCGTCCCGGGTTTTGGTAGAAAGACGGATGGCACCTTGGCCGTCAGGATCGTGCCGTCATGATCCATGCGAAATTCGACCAGACTCTCTGATCCCATGAAGCGGGCACGCTGCACGATGCCCCGCGCGGGCGAGCCTTCCATCGGGGTCGGACTGGGACCACGGCCTGCGCGGTCAAAGTCGATTTTCAGATGTTGCGGCCGGATGCAGATATCAACCATTGTGCCGTCGGGCAGACCCGGTGTCAGGAACTGGCCGAATGGCGTATCCGTCAGCGCACCGCGCACCTTGCCTTGGATCACGTTGATATCGCTGAAAAATGCGGCGGCTGCGAGATCGACGGGCGTGTTGTAGATATTGTATGGCGCGCCACGCTGCACGATCCGGCCGTCGCGCATCAGCGCGATTTCATCGGCCATACGCATCGCCTCGCCGGGTTCGTGGGTGACCAGCAGGACGGCAGTGCCTTCGGCCTTGAGCACATCGAGCGTCTGGTCGCGGATTTCGTCGCGCAACCGGTCGTCGAGACCCGAGAACGGTTCATCCATCAGCATGATCCGCGGACGCGGCGCGATGGCGCGGGCTAGTGCGACCCGTTGCTGTTCGCCCCCCGAAAGTTCGTGCGGATAGCGATTGCCGTAATCCGGCAGATCGACGCGGGCCAGCATTTCGGCGACGCGTGGTGCCACATCGCGCCCGCGCCCCAAACCGAAGGCCACGTTTTGCGCCACGCTGAGATGCGGGAACAAGGCGAAGTCCTGAAACATGAGCCCAATGGACCGGTCCTCTGGCGGGACCGAGGTCGTGGAATCGCAGATCAGGGCACCGTCCACCGCGATCCGGCCTGCATCTGGCCTGTCGACACCGGCGATGATCCGCAATGTCGTGGACTTGCCGCAACCCGAGGGGCCAAGCAGACAGGTGACCTGCCCCGGCATCACCGAGAGGCTGACGTCATCGACCACACGGCGGCGGTCAAAGGATTTGGCGAGGTGCGTCACCTCGAGGCGCGGCGGTTGCGTCATCGAATACCTTAGCAAAATACTAGGGCTGAGTAGCAAGCCCGCCGCACCCCTGCAAGGTCACAGCGTCGCGTTGATCGCGCCACCGTCCAGCAGAATGTTCTGCCCGACGATGAACCCGGCCTTGTTGGAACACAGGAATGCGCACATCGCGCCGAATTCCTCGGACGTGCCGTAGCGTCGCGCGGGGATCGTCGCCTCGCGCTTGGCCTTGGCCTCGGCGATGGAGATGCCTTCAGCCTTGGACACGCCGGCATCCAGCGAGTCGGCGCGGTCGGTGGCGTGGATTCCCGGCAACAGGTTGTTCATGGTCACGCCGTGCGGGGCAACCTGACGGGACGTGCCCGCGACATAGCCCGTGAGGCCTGCGCGCGCCGCATTCGACAAGCCCAGCTGCGGGATCGGTGCCTTGACCGACCCGGAGGTGATGTTGACGATCCGGCCCCAGCCGCGGTCGATCATACCGGGCAACAGCGCCTTGATCAGGGCGATGGGGGCCAGCATGTTGGCATCCAGTGCCTTGATGAAATCTTCGCGGTCCCAGTCGGACCAGAGCCCCGGCGGCGGGCCGCCTGCGTTGTTCACCAGAATATCGACGCCCATGGCCGCATCCAGCAAGGCGGCGCGACCGTCGGGGTCGGACACGTCGGCTGCCACGCAGGTCACGGTCACGCCGTAGGTTTCGCGGATCTCTTGTGCGGTCTTTTCAAGATCTTCGGCACCGCGCGCGTTCAGCACCAGATTGACGCCGGCCTCGGCCAGAGCCTGCGCGCAGGCGCGTCCCAAACCACGCGACGACGCGCATACCAACGCGGTTTTTCCCGAAATGCCCAGATCCATTGAAAATCCTCACTTGCTTTTGTTGCGGCAGGCCGTTCGCCTGCACTGTGCGAGGCAAGTTAGGACGTTTGGTTCAAAAAGACACGTCCTAGTCTGTGCGGTTGGCGTTGCACTTGGCGTCAATCGCGTTAGTTTCTGTCGGGGCAACGGGTAGGCGATGACAGGTCTTCGAAAACAGGTGCAAAGCGTTTCAGTCTGGCACGCGGATCATTTCCGCGTGACGGATGGCGTGGCCGATGGCGATGCCATCAGTTTCGCCGACGAGTTGGTCCTAGATGACAGCTATGAATTGTCGTCCAAGGCCCATCCGAAGTCCCTTGCGCTGGAACTGCCCGAGGCCGGTGAGGCATTCCGCGTGGCGACGGGATCTGATGTGGGGCTGACCGGCAGCGATGTCTATCTGGATTGCTGCATCACGCTGATGGGTCAGGACAGCCGCACCTATGAGGCGCTGGTTCTGGTCGAGGTGGTATCGGGCGGCGTCGAGGCGGTGTACCTGCTTCCGTTGGCAAACCTCGTTCCCGCGACACCCTACCGGCTGGTGGGTGTCGACCGCCAGATCGCGACCACCCGCTTTGCCGAGGTCGCCAGCGTGTCGTTCACCCGCGGTACCAAGATCACCTTGGCATCCGGCGCGCAGCGACCGATCGAGGATATTCGCGTGGGCGACCGGGTGCTGACCCGCGACGATGGTCCGCAGGCGGTCCGCTGGATCGGCCAGACCACCCTGCGCGCGGTGGGCGAATTCGCGCCCGTCGTTATCAAGGCCGGTGCGTTGCACAACAACGACGACCTCGTGCTCAGCCCCGATCACCGCCTGTTCGTGTACCAAAGACAGGACCGTCTGGGGGCGGGTCGTCCAGAGGTATTGGTCAAGGTGCGGCACCTGATCAACGGCGATACCGTCTATCAGCAGGACGGCGGGTTCGTGGATTATTTCCAGCTGTTGTTCGATCAGCACCAGATCATCTATGCCGAAGGGATCGCCGCTGAATCCCTGCTGATCGATCCACGCACCCGCGCGGCCCTGCCCGACCATCTGGACAGTCCTGCGCGCGCAGGCCACAGCCACAGGCACCACATGGACTACGAGGTGCGCGAAAACCTGTTGGCACAGCCGGATGCGGTCGAAATGCTGCGCAAGGCATCGATGAGCTGAGCTGCGCTATTCCTGTTCCTTGACCGCGGCGAATGATCCGTCGAACACGTCCTGACCATCGGGACCGCGCACATCACCGAACAGCAGGCCGCTGACGCCCTCGCGGTCGCGCCCCTTGAACTCGCCCTCGATCTCGGCGTCGATCCGGTAGCTGTCAGCGCCGCGTTTCAATGTGCCGTCCACATCGCCGGTAAAGGTGTAGTTTTCATCCGGATCGGTGTCGCGGAACAGGTCGCCATCCGAAATGGTCAACGTGCCGGACAACCGGTCGCCCGCACCGGTCTGAAATCCCGTCGCACTGCCTGCAACCTCGTCGCGGGCCGCACCGAAATTCACGTCCATGCGCAGATCGCCCAGGTATTCGACACGCGCACCGCCTGCCCCGGTCGGCAACCCTGCCCGCATGAACCCGGTATAATTGGCGCGTCCTGTGACAGGCAGCGTTCCGGGGTCGGACACATCCTGTTCGGCAAGACGGCTTTCCAACCGGTCGGCCACGGCAAAGCGGTCAGGTCCGGCGTCGTCATCGCTGCCGCCCCCACCGCCACAGGCGACAAGAATGATGAAGGGGATCAGGCTGATGAAACGCGGCATGGGCAGGCCCTGTCAAAGAACCTGCCCAGCATCCCGCATCATCGTTAACAGCTGGTTAAGCGTTAACGCTCCAGCTGCGCATCAAGGTCGATTGCACCACGGACACCATCCACGTTGATGTCGCCCTGAATCTTGCCGCCCACGAATTCCACATCGCGGCCCTTGAACCCGCTTTCGCGCAGGCGGGCGTCCACCGCGATGCGCTCACCGCTGGCGCTGCGCAGATTGCCATCCACATCGCCAAAGATCGCGACCTGCTGGCTGTTCGACGTCCGGTTCAGAATACCGTTGTTGACCGTCAGCACGCCGTCGATCTCGGACCCGTCACGGGTGACGAAATTGCCCAGCGTGCCGCCCACGCGGTTCGCGCCGAAATCGACACCCAATTGCATCAGGCCGGCCACATCCGTGCTGCGTCCCGGCACGCTGAGCGCACCGCCAACAGCGCCGCTGTAGGTCGCCCGACCGGCGGTTGGCACCAGCGATTTGGGTGTGATGGACGCGGCGGCATAACCGTCGTTCACATCCTCGGCGACCTGCGCGATTTCAGCGAAATCCAGACGGTCGTTGACCTGCGGATCCAGGGCGCGTGCCGCAGCAGCACCGCCCGTGACGGCCCCGCCACCACCACCGCCCGAACAGGCAGCCAGTGCGGCAAGCGCGATTGCAACAAGAGCAGGACGAGACGATTGGATGTTCATGGCAGTGACCTTTCAGATGGACCATAGCCCTGACGAGGTGTCGGGGCCTTGGGTCACATCTGGATCAGGCGGTCAGGCAAGACAAAAACACCTGCCGGTTATCGCATAACAGCCTAGTCAGTGGCGATGAATGCGCCCTGCACGTTGCGCAAGCCATCACTGGTCTGGCCTGTGCCTTCGAGACGACCGGACAGGGCCGCACCGTCCGACAGAAAATCGCCGTTCAGGTCCAGCGTCACGTCACCGTTCAGACCAGAGCCAGAGATACGACCCGCGGCCGAGCCGGTCACGCTGACCTCTGATGTCAGATTGGCGGACCGGTTGATCTGCGCGTCGATATCCAGCGCGCCCTTGATCTCTTTTTGCGTCCTTGCATCGACAAAGTCGTCAAAAGACCCCGTGATCCGGTCCGCACCAAAGTCGATGGCCAGATCGACGCGGGACAGGTAATCGGGATTTGCGATCAGCGCCTCTTCGGACAGGGATTGCACTGCGCCCACGACATAGCCCGCAACACCGTCGAATGAAGCTTTGCCGCCACCGGGCAAATCACCCGGATCCGTGAACCGGTCGCTGTTCAACTGGTCCTCATAGGCCGCAAAGAGTGTCGCACCCTCGTTGCGCAGCAGCGTGTAGGATTTCACCGCGGTCGCGGTCTTGGTCGTCTCGGCGGCCTTGGACGCTGTCGTGCTTGCGGCAGCACTGGCTGCGGCTGCCGCCTCGGTCGTGCCGCCACCACCACCACCACCGCAGGCCGTCACAAGGCAGATCGCAGACAGGGCAACACAACGAAACAGGGGCATTCGGATATCCTTTTGCGACGCAGGCCGCTGACAACAAGAGATTTACCCTGGTTAATGCGTGGTGAATGCGGCGGCCTGATTGCACAAACGTGGCTATTTCACGAAGCGAGCACCCCGGCAGTCATTGCGCCCGCGCGGGCCGCGGGCTAAGGCGTATCCATGTCAAATCGCCCCGACCTTCCCGCTGAAATCGCCCGCCGCCGGACCTTTGCGATCATCTCGCACCCGGACGCCGGCAAGACGACGCTGACCGAAAAATTCCTGCTGTATGGTGGCGCCATCCAGATGGCCGGACAGGTCCGCGCCAAGGGCGAGGCACGCCGCACCCGGTCCGATTTCATGCAGATGGAAAAGGACCGCGGCATTTCCGTCAGCGCGTCGGCAATGTCGTTTGACTTTGAAAAATTCCGCTTCAATCTGGTCGACACGCCCGGTCACTCTGACTTTTCCGAAGATACCTATCGCACGCTGACGGCTGTCGACGCCGCCGTCATGGTCATCGACGGGGCCAAGGGTGTGGAATCCCAGACGCAAAAGCTGTTCGAGGTCTGCCGCCTGCGTGATTTGCCGATCCTGACGTTCTGTAACAAGATGGACCGCGAAAGCCGCGATACGTTCGAGATCATCGACGAGATTCAGGAAAACCTGGCCATCGACGTCACCCCGGCCTCTTGGCCGATCGGCGTGGGTCGCGAATTCATGGGATGTTACGATATCCTGCGCGACAAGCTGGAAATCATGGACCGCGCCGACCGAAACAAGGTCGCCGCCAGCATTTCGATCAACGGTCTGGACGATCCCAAATGGTCCGAACATGTCCCCGCCCATTTGCTGGAAAAATTCCGCGAAGAAATCGAAATGGCGATGGAGCTGTTGCCGAAACTCGACCCGGCCAGCGTGCTGAACGGCTCGATGACGCCGATCTGGTTCGGTTCCGCGATGAACTCTTTCGGGGTCAAGGAACTGATGGACGGCATCGGCACCTACGGGCCGGAACCGCAGATCCAGACCGCCCAGCCCCGCAACATCGCACCCGAGGAATCCAAGGTCGCAGGTTTCGTGTTCAAGGTGCAGGCCAACATGGACCCCAAACACCGTGACCGCGTCGCATTCGTGCGCATGGCCTCGGGCCATTTCACGCGCGGCATGAAACTGACCCACGTACGCAGCAAAAAACAGATGGCCGTGACCAACCCGGTCATGTTCCTCGCCGCCGACCGCGAATTGGCAGAAGAAGCATGGGCCGGCGACATCATCGGCATCCCGAACCACGGACAGCTGCGCATCGGCGATACGCTGACCGAGGGCGAGGCGATCCGTGTCAGCGGCATCCCGTCCTTTGCGCCCGAATTGCTGCAAAACTGCCGCGCCGGCGACCCGATGAAGGCCAAGCACCTGGAAAAGGCGTTGATGCAATTCGCCGAGGAAGGTGCCGCCAAGGTGTTCAAGCCGACCTTTGGTTCCGGTTTCATCGTGGGCGTCGTGGGGGCGCTGCAATTCGAGGTGCTCGCCAGCCGGATCGAACTGGAATACGGCCTGCCCGTCCGGTTCGAGGGGTCGCAATTCACCTCGGCCCGCTGGGTCCACGGGACCAAGGACGCGATCGACAAATTTGCCGCCGCCAACAAACAGCACATCGCGCTGGACAACGACGGCGACACCGTGTTCCTGACGCGCCTGCAATGGGACATCGACCGGGTACAGCGCGACTATCCGGACGTGACCCTGTCCGCGACCAAGGAAATGATGGTCGGTTGATCCTAACGCTCGATTAACCTTTGCCGCGCAGCATAAGGCCATGCTGCGCGGTTTTCTGTTTTTGCTGGCCCTGTCCGGCTGCACCTATACGCCCCATCCGGGTGCGCGATTTGGCGTGCCTGTCGGGGCGCAGGTCATCGCGCAGCAAGGATCGCAATCAGGGATACAGCGCTTCACCACGCAGGAACACGAAATCTACCGAGATGCGACCGGGATCATGACGGCGCGCCCCGTGATCCTGCAACGCGGCACGCTGCGGCAGTACGCCGTGCTGACCAATGTGCGCAGGCGCGCGCCGAACGCGCCGCGGCTGGTGCATGTTGCAACGCATGATCGCCTGCTGGACTACCGTAGGCATGATCGTATCTATTCCCACTGCATCGATGGCTGCCAACGCGCCGAAATCGGCGCGATTTACCTGTCAGAGGCTGACTTTCGCACGGCCGCACGCGATGGGCTCTATCTTCTGGCTGATGGCGCGCGACAGTCCTACGAGGGCACTGTCCCGGCAGAGGCATTTGCCCGCGTGCGCGCGGCGGCGGATGCGCCAGGGTCGCTGTAACAGACCCGTGACATGGTGGTCCCCGCGATCGATACGGAACCCTGAGGCCTGCGGCGGGTTGTCGCAACATGACAAAACAGGAAAACGCCCCACTGCTGGATACGCTTGACGCTGTTCGCGAGCAGACTGGCGGCAACAGCGTCGCGCTTGGCCATGTGCTCGACCGGGTGCAGGAACGCGGCTACGGACCGCTGATCGCGCTTGTGTCCGCGTTCTGCATCCTGCCGACGGGCGCCATCCCGGGCGTGCCGGCCGTCGTGGGCATCATCTTGGTCCTGCAGGGCGTTCAGATGTTGGCCGGCAAGGATCGGCCATGGTTCCCCGATGTGATCGAGCGTTTTCAGTTGGACTGCGCGACGTTGAAAAAATCCGTCGACAAGGCGCGCCCCTGGGCAGAGCGGCTGGAAGGCATCATAGGCCCGCGCCTTGATCCGTTGACAAACGGACCGATTGCCACCCGTGCCATCGCGCTGTGCATCATCCTGTCAGGCTGTCTGATGGTGCCGCTGGGGTTCATTCCATTCGTGCCTGCTTTGCTTGGCTTGGCGACGCTGCTGCTGGGTGTCGGTGTCACGGCCCGGGACGGCGTGCTGGTCGGTCTTGGCTATGCAGCAAGTCTGGCCGGGGTCTATACCGGGTGGGTGTCCCTGCCCGGAGGCTGACGTGCCGCTGCAAAACCGCGTTCTACCGACCCAAGAGATCGTTGCAGACCCCGCGCGGGGCACACTGACCGGGAACCGCGGCATTCTGCATATCGCCGACGGCGTCATGGGCCGCGCCCGCTGGAAATCCAAGGCATGGATCTGCTGCACGCTTGACTGGCAGGGCCGCAGGCGTCAGCTGATGACCGGTCGCAAATGGACGGAACTGTTTTTACTGGACGAGGCCACGGCATTGGCTGCGGGCCATCGCCCATGTGCCTATTGCAGGCGGGCCGATTATAACCGCTACCGCGATGCCTGGGCTACGGCTACGGGCGACAACCTGCGCGCCCCGCAGATGGATAACGCGTTGCACACTGCCCGCATCGATCCCGCGACACGGGGGCAGGCCCGCATGAACGGCGCGCTTGCATCACTGCCCGACGGCACAATGATCGTGACCGGTGGTCAGCCTCATCTGATCTGGCAGGACGCGCTCTGGCCCTACACGCCCGCAGGCTATCAGGCACCGCGCAGCAAAAAGGGGGCAGAGGTGATCATCCTGACCCCTGCCCCCCATCTGGAGATTCTGCGCGCCGGATATGCTCCGGCGCTGCATCACACACTTATGACACCAATTTAGCGTCCAAAGAGATCTCTGCCGTCAGCAGCTTGCTGATCGGGCAACCCGTCTCGGTTGCTTTGGCGATTTCCATGAATTCCGCTTCGGAAATGTCGGGGATCGTCGCAGACACTTCGATATGCGCCTTGGTCACGGCAAAACCGCCGTCCTTTTGCTCGAGCGAAATCGTCGATTTCGCGTCGATATTGTCAGCAGTGAAACCCTTTTCACCCAAACCCATCGACAGCGCCATCGCGAAACAGGCTGCGTGGGCCGCACCGACCAGCTCTTCGGGGTTGGTGCCCTTGCCACCCTCGAACCGGGCGGTAAACCCGTAGGGATGGTCGGTCAGCGCCGCCGTTTCCGTCGACACCTTGCCGATGCCGTCCTTGAGTGCGCCCTGCCAATTCGCGGTTCCATACTTCTTGATCATCGTGATCATCCTTTCATTAGGTTCACCAGATAACGCGCCGCAACCGCATGTGTTCCCCGAAAACCTTGACCCACACCGCACAAAGGCGTAACGCGACGCTATCAATACGCCCGACAATCCGGTCGGGCCTTGGCCGCGCAATACTGCGGCCCAACTAGCCGCCGCAGCGAAAGGCCCTTGATGACCAAATTTTCCGACCTGAACCTCGATGCAAAGGTTCTCAAAGCGATCGCCGACACCGGGTATGAAACACCCACCCCCATTCAGGCGGGTGCCATTCCCCCGGCCCTCGAAGGTCGCGACGTCCTGGGCATCGCGCAGACGGGCACCGGAAAAACCGCCAGTTTTACGCTGCCGATGATCACGCTGCTGGGCCGTGGACGTGCCCGCGCGCGGATGCCGCGCAGCCTGGTGCTGGCCCCCACGCGTGAACTTGCAGCACAGGTTGCCGAAAACTTTGACGCCTATGCCAAGTACACCAAACTGACCAAGGCGCTTCTGATCGGCGGCACATCGTTCAAGGATCAGGACAAGCTGATTGACAAGGGTGTGGACGTACTGATCGCGACCCCCGGTCGTCTGCTGGACCACCTCGAACGCGGCAAGCTGATTCTGACCGACGTCAAAGTCATGGTCATCGACGAGGCCGACCGCATGCTCGACATGGGGTTCATCCCCGACATCGAGGAAATCTTTAAGCGCACGCCGTTTACCCGCCAGACGCTGTTCTTTTCGGCCACGATGGCCCCGGAAATCGAACGGATCACCAACACTTTCCTGTCGAACCCCGCCAAGATCGAGGTCGCCCGCGCCGCGACCACGAGCGAGAATATCAAACAGGGTGTGGTGATGTTCCAAGGGTCCAACCGGACCAAGGCCGACGCCGAAAAACGCGCACTGCTGCGCAAGTTGATCGAGGCCGAAGGCGATGCCTGTTCCAACGCCATCATCTTTTGCAACCGCAAATCCGATGTAGATATGGTCGCCAAGTCGCTGAAAAAGCACGGGTTTGACGCATCCCCCATTCACGGCGATCTCGACCAGTCGCACCGGACCCGCACGCTCGAAGGGTTCCGCGATGGCGAAATCCGGTTCCTCGTGGCATCCGATGTGGCCGCCCGCGGTCTGGACATTCCCGCCGTGACCCACGTGTTCAATTTCGACGTGCCCAGCCACGCCGAGGATTACGTCCACCGGATCGGCCGCACGGGCCGCGCCGGACGGTCAGGCGTGGCCATCATGATCTGCAACCCGCGCGATACCAAGAACCTCGAGGATGTCGAACGTCTGGTGCAGCAAGAAATCCCGCGCCTCGACAATCCGCTGGGCAGCACACCGGACACCACGTCGGACGCCGCGACGCCAGAAGCGCAGGGCGAAGAAAAGCCCCGCCGCAGCCGATCGCGGAGCCGCAAGCCGAAAACGGACGCCCCGTCGCCCGATACGGTCGCGGCTGATGCACCCGCAGAGGTGCCCGCCGAGGCGACACCCGAGACGCCGGCAAAACCCACAGCCGAAGGCGGCAGATCGCGGTCGCGTCGGGGTGGCCGTGGCCGTGGGCGCAACGACGCACCCGCCGAGGAACAGACCGAGGCCGCCGCACCGACAGCACCGGAACCCGAGGCACCCGCCCCGACAGAGCGGCGCGCAGATCACGATCGCGCCCCGCGTGGCGGAAACGACAACCGCAACCGTGGTGGCCGACGAAACGACGCGCCGGTCGGCATGGGCGACGACATGCCCGAATTCATCGCCAAAAGCTTTGCCGAGCGTGCCAGCAGCTAGGCCGCGCCTGATTTCGCCGATGTGATCGCGCCACCCTCGACGAGCGCGGTCGCATCGGCCACCTTGGCCGAAAACCAAGGTGTTATCATGTTCAGAACATTCGTTGCGGCCTTGATTCTATGTGGTCAGGCAGCCGCCGCAGACATCTGCCAAAGCACGATCGAGGCGATCACCGTCCAGATCGACACGGAAACGCTGGCCGTGGCCCCGGCACCGACGACGCGGCGCGAACGTCTGCTGAACTTTCCGGCGCGGTCGTTTGATTTCATCACCCGTGATCAGCGCGCCTGCACCAGCCAAGAAGTCTTTGCCTTTCTGGCGCAGGTCGAAACGGTCGATGACAAATGTCTCAGTTACACCGATGCGGAAACGGGGTTTCTGCTGGTACCCGGCCCGCGCAATTTTCGCGGGCGCTGCAACGCCAGCACGGTCTGCACCAAGGTGAACGGCACCCGCGATGCGGTGGCGACTGCGACCGTCGCCATCACCGATGTCGCATTGGGGACGGGTGATTCAACCCTCAGCAAGGTCACGCATACAACCGGTGCCATGGTGCTGTCCGGGACAGGCGCAACCATCAGCGGCGCGCTGGGAAGTGCGGTCACAGGCGTGACGGCCGCAGTCGGTGCCCCAATCGCGCTGACCGCTGCCGCTGTCACAGCCGTGGCAGTGGGTGGCGCGATCTACATCTGCGCCGACTGAATCAAAACAGGCGCAGCCCCCATGGGGCCGCGCCTGTCTTGCAAGCTAATGCTGCATCAGTTCAGACGGCTGATGACCACGATGACTTCGGGTTTTTTGCCGATTTCGGCCTGCGCCGTCTTGCGCGCGATGGTTTTCAGCTCTTTTTCCAGTTTCACATCGTCCGCCAGCGTCTTTTTGTTGGCACGGTTGATGAACTGGGACAGGTCTTCTTCCATGATCTCGGCAAGGCTGGAATCGGACCGGCCATCCTCGGCCAGACCCGACAGTTCGACCCAAGGGTCGCCCAGCGATTCGTCGTTTTCGTCCAGGATCAACGTGACCACGACCAGACCGTTCAGCGCCATGCGGATCCGGTCGCGCACAACGCCGTCCATGGCACCGACATGTGTGGCACCGTCCAGATAGGTCCGCCCGGTTTCGATGTATTCCGCAACCTTGGGCTGGTTGCCTGACAGATCGACCATCATGCCGTTCACCGCGACGATCCCCGGCAGACCGTGCAGACCCGCGACCTTGACGTGTTCGCGCAGGTGACGGTGTTCGCCGTGCATCGGGATCAGGAACTGCGGCTTGATCAGCTGGTGCATGGTTTCCAGATCGGGACGGTTCGCGTGACCGGACACGTGGTATTTGCCACCGTCGTCGTCCACGATATCCACGCCCAGCTCAGACAGCTGGTTCATGATCCGGATGACACCCTTTTCGTTACCGGGAATCGTCTTGGACGAGAACAGGAACGTATCGCCCTCTTTCAGTGACAGACCCAGATAGCTGCCCTGGCTCAGTTGCGCGGATGCGGCGCGGCGTTCGCCCTGCGATCCGGTGACCAGCAGCATCAGGTTTTCGCGCGGGATGTTCTGCGCGTCCTCGGCACTGACGGTCGCGGGGAAATCGTGCAGCAGGTCGGTTTCCATCGCGGCCTGCGTCATACGCTGCATCGACCGGCCCAGCAGACAGACCGTGCGGCCTGCCTCTGTCGCGGCGGTGGCCAGCGTTTTCAGACGTGCGATGTTGGACGCAAAGGTCGTGGCGACAACCATGCCCTTGCAGTCGCGCATCAGGTCAGTGATCGCAGGACCGATCGACATCTCAGACCGACCGGGGTTCGGGCTGAAAATGTTGGTGCTGTCGCAGACCAGCGCCTTGACGCCGGGCTTGGCGATCTCTTCCCACAGGGCGGTGTCAAAGGGGTCACCGACCACGGGTGTCATGTCGACCTTGAAATCGCCGGTGTGCACGATGCGGCCACCGTCGCTGTCGATCACCAGACCCGCGCTTTCGGGGATGGAATGGCTGATCGGCACATAGCCTACCGTGAACGGCCCGCATTTCGTCACCGCAGGCCAGGCATCCACGACCTGCACGACGTTGTCGGGCAGACCGCGTTCCTGCAACTTGCGGCGCGCAATGTTGGCGGTGAATTTGCGCGCATAGATCGGCGCACCCAACTCTTCCCAGCACAGGCCGACGGCACCGACGTGGTCCTCGTGTGCGTGGGTGATGAATATGCCGTCGATTTGCGCCTTGCGTTCACGCAACCAGTCAATGTCGGCAAAGATCAGATCGACACCGGGCGTGCCGTCCATATCGGGAAATGTAACGCCAAGGTCGACGACGATCAGTCGCTCCTTGCCGGGTTTGCCGTATCCGTAGACGTAGCAGTTCATACCGATTTCCCCTGCGCCACCCAGGGCGAGGTAAATCAGTCTGTCGTTTGCTTTTGCAGCACTCATGTCGTGTCCTTGTTGTATCGGTGTATCACGGTCAAACCGTGCATCGTCAGGTCATCCTCGACCCGGTCAAATAGGGTGTCGCCTTGGGCGAATAGCGATGCGAGGCCGCCGGTTCCGATCACGGTCATCGGGCGTCCTCGTTCACTCTTAATTCTCTGCGTTATCTCTTTCACCAGCCCAATGTAACCCCAGAACGCGCCGGACTGCATACAGGCCACGGTGTTGGTGCCGATCACGCGGTCGGGTTTGCTGACGTCCACATGGGGCAGTGCAGCCGCTGCCATGTGGAACGCCTCCAGGCTGATGTTCACGCCGGGGGCGATGACACCGCCAACGTAGGCGCCATCGGTGTCGACCACATCCGCAGTCGTGGCTGTGCCGAAATCAATGACGATCAGGTCACCGCCATGTCGGTCGAACGCACCAACGGTGTTGACCAACCGGTCCGGACCGACTGCCGTGCCCTGATCCACACGCGGTGCGACCGGCAGGCGGCATTCAGGTTTTCCCACCACCAGCGGGCGACAATTGAAATAGCGATCCGCCAGCACGCGCAGGTTGAAAACCACGCGCGGCACGGTCGAGCTGACGATGACATCGGTGATCGTCACGTCCAGATTGCGCACCTTCATCAAGGTGGACAGCCAGACGTAATACTGGTCCGCCGTGCGCTGCCATTCGGTCGAGGTGCGCCAGGTCGCCAAAAACGCACTGCCGTCCCAGATGGAAAAGGTCGTGTTGGTGTTTCCGCAATCAATCGTCAGCAGCATCGGCAGCGTTCCCTAGAAATAGATATCCGCCGCCGGTATTGCCTGTGGCCCATCGGCGGTGATCAAGACCAGATTGCCATCGGCGTCGATGGTCTCGAACCGGCCTGTCAGCTCTGACCGGGTGCTGCGTGCAGTGATGACCTCGCCCAGACGGGCGGCGTGGCGCAGCCAATCGGCACGGATGATGTCAAAGCCGAACTCCCACAGCTTTGCCTCTTGAGTGGCGAAATCTGCGGCGAGCCGTGCGAGGAGTTGCATCGGATCGGTGGGCGCACCACCCTCGCCCGTCAGCGAAACGGGCGCAAAGGCTGCGTCGGTAATGCCGGGCGGCACGTCCGACAGGTTCACGCCGATCCCGATGGACAACCAATCGACGTACGCGCCCGACCCTGCGGATTCCAACAGGATCCCCGCGACCTTGCCCTCGTTCAGCAGCACGTCATTGGGCCATTTCAGCGACAGCTTGGTCCGGTCCACGGACATGGCCAGCGCCTCGAACAGGGCGTTGGCAGCCATGAAGGATCGCAGGCCGGCCTGTTGGGGCGTGCAATTGGGTTTGTAGACGAGGGTGGCTGCAAAATTGCCGACAGGCGATTCCCAGGTGCGGCCCCGCCTGCCCCGCGATGCGGTCTGTGTATCTGCCACGATCCAGGTCGGTGCCGTCAGCGTCGGCGCAATGCGCGCCGCCTCGGCCATTGTGGAATCGACCGATTGCAGATGACGGCACAAAACCCCCTCTGGCCAGAGGGGGTTCTGGGTCGGATCAGTTGACAAGGGTGCCTGCAGCGGCAGCGGCCCAGGGTTCGATCCCGAACAGGTTCACGACACCAAAGACCATGATCGCGGCCGATGCGATCAGGAACCCACCCAGCAGCGGCTGGGACGGCGCGTCCAGTGCCTCGGTTTCTTCGCCGAAGTACATGAAATAGACGATCCGCAGGTAGTAGAACGCGCTGATAACAGATGCGATCACGCCTGCGACAGCCAGCCAACTCAGGCCAGCATCGACAGCGGCCCGCAGTACGTAGAACTTGCCAAAGAAACCGACCAGTGGCGGCACACCCGCAAGGCTGAACATCAGCACCAGCATGGCAAGCGCACGGGTCGGATAGCGGGACGCATACATCCGCAGGCTCTGGATGTCCGTTACCGGACGCCCGTCGCGTTCCATGCCGAGGATGAATGCAAAGGTCCCGATGTTCATCGTGACGTAGATCGCCATGTAGATCAGCATTGCCTGCACGCCGAACGCAGTGCCCGCCGCCAGCCCCATCAGGGCAAACCCCATGTGGCTGATCGACGAATAGGCCATCAGACGCTTGATATCGCGCTGACCGATGCCGGCGATTGCGCCCAGGAACATCGACACGACCGACAGGAAGGCCACGATCTGCTGCCAGTCGCCGGTCACGCCGCCGAAGGCGTCGAACATTACACGGGCAAACAAGGCCATGGCCGCGACCTTGGGCGCAGTTGCAAAAAACGCGGTGATCGGTGTGGGCGAACCCTCATAGACGTCGGGCGTCCACATGTGGAACGGCGCGGCCGAGACCTTGAACGCGAAACCGGCGATCAGGAACACCAAGCCGAACAGCAGACCCAGCGACACGTCATCCTGTACGGCGACGATGATGCCTTCGAATTGGGTGGTGCCTGCAAAACCGTAGGTCAGCGATGCACCATACAGCAGCAGGCCCGACGACAGTGCGCCCAGCACGAAATACTTCAGCCCGGCCTCGGTGGATTTGACGCTGTCCCGACGCAGGGACGCCACGACATACAGTGACAGCGATTGCAGCTCGAGACCCATGTAGAGGGTCATCAGGTCGTTGGCGCTGACCATGACCATCATGCCCACCACAGCCAGCGACACCAGCACGGGATATTCGAATTTCAGCAGGTTGCGCTGTTCCATATAGACCTTGGACATGACCAGAACCGCAGCCGCTGACAGCAGGATCATGACCTTGGCCATGCGGGCGAAACCGTCGGCCACGAACATGCCATTAAATGCTGTCTGTGCCGCGCTGTCATCCATGCCGATCCAAAAGGCCAGCACAACGAAAACCGCAGCCGTCACCCAGACCAGCAGGCCCGCCGCCGCGTCCTTGACCGTATAGACCGCCGCCAGCAACGCGCCGATGGCATAGAGCGCCAGGACGATTTCCGGCAGGGCGATGGAAATATCGGAACCCATCTTAGTTCACCTCGCTTGCGGCGACGTCATTGGCGGCGTTGAACGCCGCCGTCGCGGATTCGTATTGATCGACCAGCGCAGTCACGCTTGGCCCGATGATGTCGGTCACCAGCACCGGATAGACGCCCAGCAGCAGTGTCATCACGACCAGCGGTGCAAAAATCCAGCGTTCACGCACATTCATGTCCGTGATCGACTTCAGGCTTTCCTTGATCAGGTCGCCCATGACGACGCGGCGATACAGCCACAGCCCGTAGGAAGCCGACAGGATCACGCCGGACGTGGCGACCAATGCCACCCAGGTGTTGACCTGGAACACGCCCATCAGCGTCAGGAATTCCCCGACAAAACCCGAGGTGCCTGGCAGACCGACGTTCGCCATCGTAAAGAACATGAAGATCAGCGCATAGGCCGGCATCCGGTTCACCAGACCGCCGTAGGCATCGATCTCGCGGGTATGCATCCGATCGTAGATCACGCCGACACAGAGAAACAGCGCGCCAGAGATGAACCCGTGGCTGATCATCTGGAAAATCGCACCGTCGATCCCCTGCTGGTTGACGGCAAAGATCCCCATCGTGACGTAACCCATGTGCGCAACCGACGAATAGGCGATCAGCTTTTTCATGTCCTGCTGCACGAGGGCGACCAGCGAGGTGTAGACGATCGCGATGGCCGACAGCCACAGCACCAGCGGCCCCATGACTTCGGACCCCACGGGGAACATCGGCAGGCTGAACCGCAGGAAACCGTAGCCACCCATTTTCAGCAGGATTGCCGCCAGCACGACCGAACCGGCCGTCGGGGCCTGCACGTGTGCGTCAGGCAACCAGGTGTGCACCGGCCACATCGGCATTTTCACCGCAAAGGATGCAAAGAATGCCAGCCACATCAGCGTCTGCACACCGCCCACGATGTTGATCCCCAACAGGCTGAAACTGTCGGACGGGAATTCGGTCGTCATCAGTGTCGGAATGTCGGTGGTGCCCGCGATGCTGAACATCGACACCATCGCAACCAGCATCAGCACCGACCCGAGGAAGGTGTAGAGAAAGAACTTGAACGAGGCATAGATGCGATCCTTGCCGCCCCAGATGCCGATGATCAGGAACATCGGGATCAGGCCTGCCTCAAAGAAGAGATAGAACAGGATCAGGTCCAGCGCCATGAACACGCCCAGCATCAGCGTTTCCAGCACGAGGAAGGCGATCATGTATTCCTTGACCCGCGTTTCCACGTTCCAGCAGGCCGCGATCACCAGCGGCATCAGGAATGTGGTCAGCATCACGAACAGCACCGAAATGCCGTCCACGCCCATCTTGTACTGCATCCCCAAGAGCCATTCGGCCTGTTCGACCATCTGGAAACCGGTATCGCTGGGGTCAAACTCTGCCAGGATGAACAGCGACACCAGGAACGAGGCCACGGTCGCGGCCAGGGCCACCCACTTGGCGTTGCGCTGTGCGGCAGCGTCATCGCCCCGCAGGAACAGCGCAAGGATCGCCGCACCGATCAGCGGGATAAAGGTGGTGAGCGAGAGTAGGTTGCCCATCAGTTGGCCCCTCCGGTGAACGTGACCCATGTCAGCAGGATCGCGATCCCGACAACCATGGCGAAGGCATAGGTGAACAGATAGCCGGACTGCATCCGGTTCACGGTGCGGGTAAAGAACGGCACGATCCCCATGGCCAGACCATTGATCCCGCCGTCGATGGTCCCCTGATCACCGCGTTTCCACAAAAACCCGCCGATCCAGACTGCGGGACGCACAAAGACAAAGTCGTAGAGTTCGTCAAAGTACCATTTGTTCAGCAGGAAGTTGTACAGCGGGGCCTGTTGTTCGGCCAGTTTTGCAGGCAGATCGGGACGCCGAATGTACATCTGATAGGCCAGTCCAAGACCCAGCAGCATCGCGATGAACGGCGACACCTTGACCCATTTGGACACCAGATGCGCCTCGTGCAGGACGTGGTTGTCAGGGGCCTTGTAGATCGCGCCCTTGCCTGGCTCCGCAGGCCAGACGTCAGCACCGTGATCGCCACCGGCATCCTCGCCCTCGGTCTGTTCGGTGGCGGCATAGGCCGGCGCAATCAGGCTGAAACCAGCGGCGTGATCTTCCTCGACGTGGACTTCGGATTTGTCTGCAGCGCCAAAGAACACGGCGACATTAGTGTCATTCGAAAAGAACGGCTTGTAGAACACCATCCCCGAAAAGATCGCACCGAACGCCAGCACGGCCAGCGGCACCAACATGACCGTCGGGCTTTCGTGTGCGTGTTCATGCGTATGCTTGTCGCCACGCGGTTTGCCGTAGAACGTCAGAAACATCAGACGCCAGCTGTAGAAACTGGTCATGCCCGCAGCGATCAGCAGCATCCAGAAGGCATAGCCACCGGCGGTGCCAGCATAGGCGCTCTCGATGATGGCATCCTTGGACACGAAACCCGCGAAACCGACGGGGAACCCGACGTACAGCAGCGGAATGCCCACGCCCGTGATCGCCAGCGTTCCGATCATCATGGCCCAGAACGTCTTGGGCAGCTTGTCTTTCAGACCGCCATAGTTCCGCATGTCCTGTTCGTGGTGCATCCCGTGGATGACCGATCCCGCCCCCAAGAACAGCAGCGCCTTGAAGAAGGCATGCGTCAGCAGGTGGAACATCGCGACGGAATAGACGCCCAGACCAGCGGCCACGAACATGTAGCCCAGCTGGCTACAGGTCGAATAGGCGATGACCCGCTTGATGTCGTTCTGCACCAGACCGATGGTTGCGGCAAAAAATGCGGTCGTCGCACCCAGGAACACGACGAACCCCGTCGCCACAGGCGCGAATTCCATGATCGGCGACATCCGGCAGACCAAAAACACACCGGCTGTCACCATGGTTGCGGCGTGGATCAGGGCTGATACGGGTGTCGGCCCTTCCATCGCATCGGGCAGCCAGGTGTGCAGGAACAACTGCGCCGATTTACCCATCGCGCCGATGAACAGCAGGAATGCAATGACCTCTGCCGCGTTCCATTCGCGCCACAGGAACTGGATCTGCGTTTCCGCAAGCTGCGGTGCCTGCGCAAAGATCACGTCAAAGCTGATACCGTCGGTCAACAGGAACAGGCCAAAGATCCCCAGCAAGAAGGCAAAGTCACCGACGCGGTTCACCACGAAGGCCTTGATGGCCGCGGCATTGGCGCTGGGTTTCTTGAAGTAGAAACCGATCAACAGATAGGAGGCGACACCGACGCCTTCCCAGCCGAAAAACAGCTGCACGATGTTGTCGGCTGTGACCAGCATCAGCATCGCAAAGGTAAAGAACGACAGATAGGCAAAGAAACGGGGACGATAGCTTTCGTCGTCGCTGAAATTATCGTCATGCGCCATGTAGCCAAAGGAATACAGGTGCACGAGGCTGGACACGGTCGTGATGACGATCAGCATGATCAGCGTCAGGCGGTCGACGCGGATCGCCCAATCGGTCGCCAGCGACCCGCTTTCGATCCAGCGCAGCAGGCTGATCGAATTGGTCGTGCCGTCAAATGTGGCAAAGGCCACCCACGACAGGACGGCGGACAGGAACAACAGCGAGGTCGCCGTCCACTGCGCGCCCTTTTCGCCGATGATCTTCCAGGTGAAACCGCAGATCAGCGCGCCGACCAGCGGCGCAAACAGGATGATCGAAAACATGTGTTCAGCCCTTCATCACGTTGACGTCTTCAACGTCGATGGTCCCGCGGTTGCGGAAGAAGCAGACAAGGATCGCAAGGCCGATCGCGGCCTCGGCGGCGGCGACGGTCAGCACGAACAGGGTAAAAACCTGCCCGACCATGTCGTTGAGGAAACTGGAAAACGCGACAAAGTTGATGTTCACCGCCAGCAACATCAGTTCGATGCTCATCAGCAGGATGATCACGTTCTTGCGGTTCAGGAACAGGCCAAAGATCCCGATCACGAACAGCGCCGCGGCGACCGTCAAATAATGTTCAAGTCCGATCATATACGTCCCTCCGGGGTGGCGCCCCGCTAAGTCTTTGGGTCGGGGACGGGCCCCGGTGGTCTAGTGGTGGCGCGCCCTACAGGCCCTGCCCCGGTTTCACGTCCTTCAGTTCCATCGCCTTGGCCGGATCGCGGTGCATCTGGGCCAAGACATTCTGACGCTTGATGTCCACGCGGTGGCGCAGTGTCAG
Organism: Loktanella sp. DSM 29012; assembly: GCF_900110705.1. Taxonomy (GTDB): domain Bacteria; phylum Pseudomonadota; class Alphaproteobacteria; order Rhodobacterales; family Rhodobacteraceae; genus Loktanella; species Loktanella gaetbuli. The sequence continues at coordinate 399,219 of NZ_FOEJ01000003.1, forward strand.
CACGATTGCACCCACCATTGCGACCAGCAGGATCAGACCCGCCAGCTGGAACAGCAGAATGTAACGGTCATACAGCAGCAAGCCGATCAGGGCAGTGTTTTCACCGATATCGGCGGGGGCCGCCAACCGGGTTTCAACCTCGTTCGAGAATTCCCAGACGCCGAAGGCAACGGCCAGCTGCATCAGGATCACGATGCCGATCAGCAGACCGATCGGCAGGTATTTCGACATCTCAGCCTTGAGTACGGCGAAATCCACATCCAGCATCATCACGACGAACAGGAACAGCACCGCGACCGCGCCCACGTAGACGATAATCAGCAGCATCGCGACGAATTCCGCGCCCAGCACCACGAACAGACCCGCCGATGACAAGAACGCCAGGATCAGCCACAAGACCGAATGGACCGGGTTGCGTGACAACACGGTCATCAGACCACCCAGCAACGTGGTGATCGCGAACATATAAAACGTAAAGGCCATGACCGTCATGCGTCGTCGTCCTTGCTCAGTTCCTCGGTGGCGAGGGTCATCGCCGTTGTCATTGCCGGCACACCGCCGAACAGTCCCGCCTGCGCAATCGCCTCGGCGATTTCTTGGCGTGTGGCACCGGCCGCGATCAGATGGCGCACCGTGATGCGGATCTGGTCCTCGGCTACAGCACCGGTGATGGTCAAGCCCGTAAGCGTGAGCAGCAGCCGCGTCTTGGCGTCTAGCCCGTCCGGGTTCAACCCCTTACCAAAGAAAGTCTCCATCATGTCGGCTGACATGGTCGGAAACAGATCGGCAAATCCCTTGGGCACGAATGACGACATGTCAGGGTTGAACTGGCGCGCCCAGTCCTGACCCTGCTGCATCATCTTGGCAAAAGGGTTTTCGTCGCTCATCGGTAGGGCGCATCCATTTCAAGGTTGCGTGCGATCTCGGCTTCCCAGCGGTCACCGTTCGCCAGCAGTTTTTCCTTGTCGTAATACAGCTCTTCGCGGGTTTCGGTGCTGAATTCGAAATTCGGCCCCTCGACAATGGCGTCCACCGGGCAGGCCTCTTGGCACAGGCCGCAGTAGATGCATTTCGTCATGTCGATGTCATAGCGCGTCGTGCGTCGGCTGCCGTCATCGGTGCGCGGTGCGGCATCAATCGTGATGGCCTGTGCAGGGCACACGGCCTCGCACAGCTTGCACGCGATGCAGCGTTCTTCGCCGTTGGGATAACGACGCAGCGCATGTTCACCCCGGAAACGCGGTGACAACGGACCCTTTTCATGGGGGTAGTTCACGGTCGCCTTGGGGGCAAAGAAATACTTCATCCCCAGACCGAACCCCTTCCAGAAGTCCTGCAGCAAAAAATATTTGGCGGCGCGGGTATAGTCCATATCAGCCTCCGATCGTGTAGCGGGCCCACATGCCCCCAAACACTTCAAATTTCGCAAGGAACGCTACGATCACGACCCATGCCAGTGACATCGGCAGGAACACCTTCCAACCGATCCGCATCAGCTGGTCATAGCGGTAGCGGGGGGTGATGGCCTTCACCATGGCGAACATGAAGAAGCACAGCACCATTTTCAGCACCATCCACAGCACGCCATCCGGCAGGCCGGGAATGGGCGACAGCCAACCGCCCAGGAACAGCAGCGACACCAGCGCACACATCAGCACGACGGCCATCAATTCGCCGATCATGAACAGCAGGAATGGCGTGGATGAATATTCGACCTGATACCCTGCGACCAGTTCCGATTCCGCCTCTGGCAGGTCGAACGGCGGACGGTTGGTTTCGGCCAGCGCCGAAATAAAGAACAGGAACATCATCGGGAAATGCGCGACCCAGTACCAGCTAAAGATGCCCGCACCGCGCTGCGCCTCGACGATGGCGCCAAAGTTCATCGAACCCGTCGAGATGATGATGCCGATGATGATCAGGCCCAGCGACACCTCGTAGGAAATCATCTGTGCCGCCGACCGCAGCGATCCCAGGAACGGATATTTGGAATTGGACGCCCAGCCCCCCATGATCACGCCATATACCTCGAGAGAGGAGACGGCGAACACGAACAGGATGGCCACGTTGATGTCGGACAACACCCAACCATCGTTGAACGGAATGACCGACCAGGCGATGACGGGCATGACGAATGTGATCATCGGCGCGATGAAATAGACGGGCTTGTCCGCGCCTGCGGGCACCACGATTTCCTTGACGATATATTTCAGGAAATCCGCAAAGGATTGCAGCACGCCCCAGGGGCCGACCACGTTGGGACCGCGGCGCATCTGCACGGCGGCCCAGACCTTGCGATCAGCATACATAAGCATCGCCAATGCCAGCAGCAAGGGAATCAGCACCAGCAAACACTGGCCAAGGATCAACAGGACCTGGCCCGTGTTGGTCGTGGTGAAGAAGTTGATCATATCCGTTTCCTCAAGCGTCAGACGGTCGGAATACCCGATGCGCCGCAATCTGCAACCTTGACCACGGCGTCAATCGACGCGCGGCCGCGCGGCAGGTCCGGCGAGATGGTGTAAACAGCATCTGACCGCCAAGTGCCACCCTCTTTGGACGTATTCACCCGCACCAATCGGGTGAAAGCCTGCCCCCGGATCAGCGCATACTGTGCCGCGGCGCATTCTGCATAATTTTCGACCAATGCCGGATCGTCGGTGCCACGCAGCGCGACACGGAAATTCACCAGATCACCGTCCAGCAGATCGGTCTGCACGCCCATATAGTCGGGGCGCACAGCATTCGAGGCCATTGGCGCGCATGCGGCCAGACCCAGGATCAGCACGGCAGCACGGCGCATCGGTCTTACTCCGCCGCGATCTTGTCCGTGAGACGCATCTTGGCGTTGGCCGACAGTTCCGCCATCAGGCCAGAGGCCCGCGCGATCGGGTTCGTCAGGTAGAAATCCTGCACGGCATAGGCGAAATCACCCTGCCCCAATGTGCCTGTCTCCGGCAGCACCATCGCATTTTCGGCCACTTCGTCGATGCGACCCAGATGCGGATGTGCCGCGACCAGTGCCCGGCGCAGCTGGGCCAGCGAATCGAATGGCAGCGTGGCGTCCAGTTCGGCGGACAATGCCCGCAGGATCGCCCAGTTTTCCTTGGCCTGCCCCGGAGGGAATGCAGCGCGCATCGCCAGCTGCGGGCGACCTTCGGTGTTCACAAACAGGCCGTTTTCTTCGGTATAGGCGGCGGCGGGCAGGATCACGTCGGCGCGGTGCGCCCCACGGTCACCGTGGCTGCCCTGATAAATGACAAAGGCACCACCGGGGATTTCGACCTCATCCGCGCCAAGGTTATAGATCACCTCTGCCCCGTCCAATGCAGCGGACAGCCCGCCTTCGGTCACGGCACCCACATCCATCGCGCCGACGCGACCGGCGGCCGTGTGCAGGATCATGACCTTGGACTTGGCCGCCTGCGCCGTTTTCAGGGCCAGTGCCAGAACCGCGGCACCGTCATCACCCGTCAAGGCACCCTGCCCGATGATCATGACACCGGCCTTGTCGGCCTTGTCGCTGTGATCCATCGCCGCGATCTTTTCCAGCGCGGCACGATCAGTGCCCAGCTCGACGACGTCGTATGTCAGATCAACCGGTGTGCCGATCCGACCCACGGTTGCACCGCGCGACCAGGCGCGGCGAATGCGGCTGTTCAGGCCAGCGGCCTCGACACGGGGGTTGGTGCCGATCAAGAAGATATTTTCTGCCGTATCAATGTCCGCAATGGTCGCGTTGCCAACATAGGCCCCGCGACTGCCGGCAGACAGTGCAGCACCGTCAACACGCGATTCCACGACACCGCCCAGACCTTCGACCAGCTGTTTCAGCGCATAGGCACCTTCAACAGAGGCAAGATCACCGATCAGACCGGCGACCTTCTTGCCGCGCATGGCGCTTGCCGCGGCGGCCAGTGCCTCGGGCCACTCAGCCTTGCGCAGCTTGCCGTTCTCTCGAATGTAGGGCGTGTCCAGACGCTGGCGGCGCAGGCCGTCAAAGACAAAGCGCGTTTTGTCGTTGATCCATTCCTCGTTCACGTCGTCGTGGTTGCGCGGCAAGATGCGCATCACTTCACGCCCCTTGGTATCGACGCGGATGCTGGACCCCATCGCGTCCATCACGTCGATGGATTCGGTTTTCGCCAGCTCCCACGGACGCGCGGTAAAGCTGTAAGGCTTGCTGACCAGCGCACCAACGGGGCACAGGTCGATGATGTTGCCCTGCATGTTGGAATTCAGGGTTTCGCCCAGATAGGACGTGATTTCCGCATCCTCGCCCCGGCCCGTCTGGCCCATCTGGTGAATGCCCGCGACCTCGGTCGTGAAACGCACGCAGCGGGTGCAGGAAATGCAGCGCGTCATATGCGTTTCGACCAGCGGTCCCAAATCCAGATCCTCGGTCGCGCGCTTGGGTTCGCGGAAACGGCTGAAATCGACGCCGTAGGCCATCGCCTGATCCTGTAGATCACACTCGCCACCCTGATCGCAGATCGGGCAATCCAGCGGGTGGTTGATCAGCAAAAATTCCATGACGCCCTCGCGGGCCTTTTTCACCATGGGGCTGTTGGTTTTCACGACGGGCGGTTCGCCGTCCTTGCCGGGGCGCAGATCGCGCACCTGCATCGCACAGGACGCGGTGGGTTTGGGCGGGCCGCCCACGACCTCGACCAGACACATCCGGCAGTTGCCCGCGATCGACAGACGCTCGTGGTAGCAGAACCGGGGGATTTCGACCCCTGCCAGTTCACAGGCCTGAATGAGGGTCATGGCACCATCGACTTCGATCTCTTGACCGTCGATGTTGATTTTCTTGAGGTCGGACATGAGAGGCTCCGGACAGCTAGTGCAGCAAAGTGCGTTATCCGGGGTTCTAACGCGCCTGACAGGCTGATGCCAGACGCGCGGACGACTTTTTCGCAGGCGATACCGCGACCTAGCGCAGCAGCCTGCCGACCCCGCTGCCCTTGGCAATCTGATCCTGTCCCACGGCGCAATAGCTTGCAGGATCGCCAGTCACGGCCCCCAGTTGCACAAGCTGGCGACGCGCAATCGCTTCCAACCGGTCCTTTTGCGCGTCGTCGTCGATATAGGCGTCTACCTCGTCACTGGAATACCCCAGATCACGGGCCCGCGATTTGAGGTTCAGCAAAGTGCGGATTCCCTGAAAGGTCCGCGCGTCGATGTCGTCGCACTGGCGGCTGATTTCATAGGCCATGCCTACGACCAGCAGGCCATTGGTGATTTCTGCCTCGTCGGCCAACCCCTGTGCGGTTGCAGGACCGGTCAGCCCGGTGGCGGCAATCGCGGCAATCATCAGGTTGCGCATCTCGATAATCCTTTGTTTTGTTGATCAGGATATCGGTCCGCAGTGGCGGCTATGCAATATCAGGGGCACCGTCAGGCGATGTCTCGCCCAGATTGGCCCGCGCCCAAGTCCAGCCAAAGGCCGCTGGCGTATCACCGTCACGTTTGAAGTCTTCGAGCCGCGCAAGCGCCTCTGACAGCGTGGGTTCATGACCGACGGGCACAGGCCACATCACGAAATGTTGGTCGGTCATACGTTCGAACCATTCCGCGCGCCGGTTCATGAACCGCGCGTGCAAAGTATCAAAGACGTAGGTGCGCAGGCTGGGGAAATCGGCCCAGACCGTCAGGTTGGCCACGAACTGCGGGTCGCCGTCGATCTTGGCCTCCGTGTTGCCTGTGCCCGGCTCGCCCGACCCTTCCATCATCCAGACGAAACCCGGCATCCGTTTGCCCAGCCCGTTGATCCGATCGAGGTTGTCCATGAATTCCGCCACGCGCGGATCATCCGTCGGCGCAATCAGACGACCGATATTCAGTTCGGCAAGATGCATCATGGCCCCGCCGTGATCCACACATAAGCCATGACGACGCATGCGGCAGCAAGTGCGAGGACGGCCAAAACGACGAATGCAGCAAATAGCCAGCCCAGCCCAGCACCCAACACAGCCCCTGCCAAGGTATACAAAACACCGGACCCGTTCTGCACGTCCGCGAGAAGATATCCCATCCCCGCACCCGGAATGACACCGATCGCTGCCGTTATTCGGCGCAAACGTGGCGTGCCCTCGGCTGCCAAATAGCTGAAATCGAAAAAATCCATCACAACCCCTCACGGCGACGTAGGGTCAGGCTAGGCGGTCGCGCGCCTGTGACGCAACATCCACAAACAAAAACACCGCCGCAGCGGTGTTTTTTTAGCGTCAGATGTGATCCTTTGACCTTATTCCGCCGCGATGGGGCGCTTGTGCTTGATCCGGTCCTCGATCTCTCCGCGGAAGTTGCGGATCAGACCCTGGATCGGCCAGGCCGCCGCGTCGCCCAGTGCGCAGATCGTGTGGCCTTCGACCTGTTTGGTCACGTCCAGCAGCATGTCGATTTCCTCGACCGCCGCCTCACCTTTGACCAGACGTTCCATGACGCGCATCATCCAGCCCGTGCCTTCGCGGCAGGGCGTGCACTGGCCGCAGCTCTCGTGCTTGTAGAACTTGGACAGCCGCCAGATCGCCTTGATCATGTCGGTGCTCTGGTCCATCACGATGACCGCCGCCGTGCCCAGACCGGACCGCTGTTCGCGCAGCCAGTCAAAATCCATGATTGCGCCGTCCATCTGTTCCGCCGTCAGACAGGGTACGGATGATCCGCCCGGGATCACCGCCTTGAGGTTTTTCCATCCGCCACGGATGCCGCCGCAGTGCTTGTCGATCAGTTCCTGAAACGGGATCGACATCTCTTCTTCGACGACGCAGGGGTTGTTGACGTGACCGGAAATCGCAAACAGCTTGGTGCCCGCGTTGTTCGGTCGGCCCATGCCTGCGAACCATGCACCACCACGGCGCAGGATTGTCGGCACCACGGCGATTGATTCGACGTTGTTCACGGTGGTCGGGCAGCCATACAGACCCGCGCCCGCCGGGAACGGCGGCTTCATCCGGGGCATACCCTTTTTGCCCTCGAGCGATTCCAGCAGCGCGGTTTCCTCGCCGCAGATGTAGGCACCAGCACCGTGCGCCAGATAGATGTCGAAATCCCAGCCTGAACCACAGGCGTTCGGTCCGACCAGACCCGCGTCATAGGCTTCGTCGATGGCGTTTTGCAGCGCCTCTTTTTCGCGGATGTATTCGCCGCGGATGTAGATGTAGCAAGCGTGCGCCTGCATCGCGAAACTGGCAATCAGACATCCTTCGATCAGCGTATGCGGATCATGGCGCATGATTTCACGATCCTTGCAGGTGCCGGGCTCGGATTCGTCGGCGTTCACAACCAGATAGCTGGGACGACCATCCGATTCCTTGGGCATGAAGGACCATTTCAGGCCCGTCGGGAAACCCGCACCGCCACGACCACGCAGACCGGATGCCTTCATCTCGTCGACGATCCAGTCCTTGCCTTTGGCGATGATATCCTTGGTTCCGTCCCAATGGCCACGCGCCTGCGCGCCCTTGAGCGAGCGGTCATGCATCCCGTAAAGGTTCGTGAAAATGCGGTCCTGATCTTGCAACATGGTGCGGGTCCTCAAGTTCTGGTTGGCGTGTTGCGCCCGTTACCGCGTCTTTTGCCAGATTCTGACGGTGACAACCAGTGACCAAATGAACGCAGCCAGGGAGATGAGGTAGAACAGGATTTCAAACCGCGGTGCCAGCCCCGTCACGGCCACCAACCACGGTGCGAGGATCGCCAGCAAACCCGCGCCAGCGATGACAAGGGCGGCGATCCGCCCCTGTCGCGTTGTATCGTCAGTGTGATTCGACATGGTTTAGTAGACGCCGCCCTTGTCGACCTTCTTGGAAAATTCCGTATCGCCACCGGCGGCCAGGATCTTTGCCTGGGACACCCAGTTGTCCCGGCTCGCGCGGCCCTTGAACCCTTCGAGGTTGCTGTCGACCCAGGCCAGTTCCTTATCCGTCCAGGACGCTACCTGATCAAAGTGATAGATGCCCATACCGTGCAGCATGGTTTCCATCTTGGGGCCGACGCCCTTGATTTCCTTCAGGTTGTCGGGGCCACCTTCACGCGCCTGATCTAGCAGCTTGGGCTTGTCGGCATCAGACGGCGCGGCCTCGACCGATGCGGTGCCGGGCTGGCCGGGCTTTGCCTTGACGGGTGCGGCGGCGGCGGGCTTGGCCTCGGCGACCGATGCGCCTGCGTCGCCGGACACTTCGCTTGCGATACCGCCAGCGGCACCAGCCCCTGCATGCACTGTCCGCGCATGCGGGTCGCCTGCAACCGATGTTCCGGCCTTCGGGGCTGATGCAGCGACGCTTTCGTTGGCCGGTGTTGCACTGACGGCCTTGGTCTCTGCAGTGCTGGATATGCCAGCGGTTTCGGGTGTCGCGGTAGTTGCACCCGCCGCATCAGTTGCACCCGCCGTGACCACGGGAGAGGTCGCCGTGGTTGCAGGCGCATGGCCAACGCCATGTGCTGCGGCACCTGCGGCACGCGCTGCTGCGTCTGCGCCGATCGGTTCGCCCTTGGATGTAAGGCCGGGCTGGGTGTTGCGACCCGCAGGTTCACGCCATCCCAACCACAGCACCACGGCCACGATGACCGCAACCAGTCCGACGATGAACAATGCCGCGATAAATCCGGAGCCAAAAACGGCCAGCGCGACGCCGCCTGCGATCAGACCAAACACCCCAGCCACGACCAGGATGCCCAATTCCTTTGGTGCAGTTGTTTTCATTTGCAATTCCCCCTGCAAGTCACACGAACCCACAAGGTCCGGTATTTTTAAATGCCGTCAACGCGCAGCGCAAAAAGACGGCCCTAGGGCCGTCTTAAAGCAACTTTTACGTGAGACATAGAATTTTTGCGAACCGCAGGGTTTACTCGGCCCCAAGGACCTTGGCTTGACCGACCCAATCGTCGCGCAGAATGCGACCCTTGAACTTGAGCCGCGTATCGACCCAGGCCATTTCGGCAGTGGTCCAGGCCGCAATCTGGTCGAAATGGTAAAAACCCAATTCGTGCAGAATGCCTTCGATCTTGGGTCCGACACCCTTGATCCGTTTCAGATCATCAGGACCGCCATCGCGCGGCGCGTCCAGTGTCACGGGTTTTTCCTCGGCCACGCCTTCCAGCGGGTTATCAGCGGCCGTCGCCGGTTTGGCCGTCGCAGCACCGGGAACGCCCTTTGCATCCGTCGTATCAGCAGATGATGCAGCCGCACCCGTTACGGCCCCTGCACCGGCCTTGCGGGGCCCGGGTGCGGGCGTGTCCGACCCATCCTTGCCAGCCGCACCTTTCAAGGTTGCAGAGGCACCTTTTGCATCGGTGGTCGACGCACGCTTGGACGCAGCCTTGGTATCGGTCTTTGCCTTGGGGGCAACGCTGCCTTCGGCCGGTTTGGCCGCGGTGGCATCCGCTGGCGCCTCGCCCGGGGCCTCGGCTGTGCCGTCAGAGGCAGCACCCACATTGCGCGGCGCGGGCGCATCACCGCTGACCCGGCCACCCTGTTTGCCATCAGGCCCCTCGGGCGACATCAGGTCATCACGTGCGGCGGCACTGGTGTTCTTGTCTGCGGCCTTTGCGGTGTTCCAGGGCGTCAGCAACGGCACTTCGGTGCCGTCGATGCGTTTCAGTGTGTCACCAATATCAACGGCCAGTTGCGCACTGGCGTTGTACTGTGCCTTGCCACTGTCATGATACTTGAGGCTGGTCAGGCCGGACAGCGGTTCGGACGCGAAACGCCCGTTCTGCGGGCCGGGCACCGGCACCTCGCCCGCGGCCATGCGGTCGATCAGGTCAGACAGCTTTTCTGCGGTCAGATCCTCGTAATAGTCCTTGCCGATCTGGGCCATCGGCGCGTTGGCGCAGGACCCCAGGCATTCGACCTCTTCCCACGAAAACTTGCCGTCAGCGGACAGTTGATGCGGCTTGGGGGCGATCTTGTCCTTGCAGACGCTGATCAGGTCCTCGGCATTGCAGATCATGCACGACAGCGTGCCGCAAACCTGAATATGCGCCACGGAACCAACGGGTTGCAGCTGGAACATAAAGTAGAATGTGGCCACCTCGAGGACACGGATATATTCCATGCCCAGAAATTTGGCCACGTACTCGATGGCCGGTCGTGTCAGCCAGCCTTCTTGTTCCTGCGCGCGCCACAGAAGCGGAATAACCGCGCTGGCCTGCCGCCCTTCGGGGAACTTGGTCATCTGACCTTCGGCCCAGGCCTTATTGGCGTCGGTAAAGGCAAAGGTTTCAGGCTGGTCGTGATACAGGCGTCGCAGCATGGTCAGGGTCTTTCAGGTCTTTTTCAGGCAGATCGTCAGAGGTCGGATCAAATGCAGCGGTCGCTTACCACACGGATGGAACTGTCGCCAGAGACCTCGACCCGGCCCTCGCTTTCGAGTTGCGGAATAAGCGATCCCAGCTCTGCCTGGCTGATCGTGGCGTCATTCAGAACGGCACCGGCGTTGGCAGTGGTCAGCTCGCAGCCATTGGCCTCGATCCCCTGCACCAGACGTTCCTTTGCGGTCAGCAAGGCGGGCTGTTCGATCGTGGGCGGCGGGGCCACGCGGTCCATCGGATCAGCCGGCATGTTGTTGCCCAAACGCGGGATGCCAGGTGAACAGGCGGCCATACCGGCCAATGCGGTCGCTGCGATAACAAAGCGGATCATCTGTCAATTTCTCCGAAAACGACGTCCATCGTGCCGATAATCGCGGCGACGTCCGCCAGTTGGTGCCCTTTGGCGACATGATCCATCGCTTGCAGGTGCAGGTAACCCGGCGCGCGCAGTTTTGCGCGATAGGGCTTGTTGGTGCCGTCAGCCACCAGATACACGCCGAATTCGCCCTTGGGGGCCTCGACCGCGGCGTAAACCTCACCTGCGGGCACGTGGAACCCTTCGGTGTAAAGTTTGAAGTGGTGGATCAGGCTTTCCATGTCGGTTTTCATCTGACTACGTGTCGGCGGGGTCATTTTACCGCGGGCCATCACGTCACCCTTTTCGACCCGCAGCTTTTCGCAGGCCTGACGCATGATGTGGATCGACTGGCGCATCTCCTCCATCCGGCACAGGTAGCGATCGTAGCAATCGCCGTTCTTGCCGACAGGGATCTGGAATTCGAATTCGTCATAGCACTCATAGGGTTGCGCGCGCCGCAAATCCCACGCAAGGCCGGATCCCCGCGCCATCACGCCAGAGAAACCCCATTCCTGGATTTCCTCTTCGGTCACGATGCCGATGTCGGCGTTACGCTGCTTGAAGATCCGGTTTTCGGTCAGCAACCCGTCGATGTCAGCCAGCACGCGCGGGAAATCCTGACACCAGGTATCGATATCCTCGACCAGCTGGTCGGGCAGGTCCTGATGCACACCACCGGGGCGGAAATAGTTGGCGTGCAGACGCGCACCGCAGGCGCGCTCATAGAACACCATCAGCTTTTCGCGCTCTTCGAACCCCCACAGCGGCGGCGTCAGCGCGCCAACGTCCATCGCCTGCGTGGTCACGTTCAACAGGTGCGACAGGATGCGGCCAATCTCGGAAAACAAGACCCGGATCAGCTGCGCGCGGCGCGGCACCTCGGTCTTGGTCAGCCGCTCGATCGCCAGACACCAGGCATGTTCCTGGTTCATCGGGCTGACGTAGTCGAGCCGGTCGAAATACGGCAGGTTCTGCAGGTAGGTGCGGCTTTCCATCAGTTTTTCGGTGCCACGATGCAGCAAGCCGATGTGTGGATCGCAGCGTTCGACGATCTCGCCGTCCAGTTCCAGCACCAGACGCAACACGCCGTGCGCTGCCGGGTGCTGCGGACCAAAGTTGATGTTGAAGTTGCGGATCTGCTGTTCACCCGTGCGCGCGTCCGTGGACCCGTCGTCATAGGTGTTTACGCGAATATCACCGTCCATCATTTCGCGGCCTCCTTGGCCTTTTCGTCGCCGGGCATGATATATTCCGCCCCCTCCCAAGGGGACATGAAATCAAACTGGCGGTATTCCTGCACGAGGCTCACGGGTTCATACACGACGCGCTTTTGCTTTTCGTCATAACGCACCTCGGTGTAGCCGGTGGTCGGGAAATCCTTGCGCAGCGGGTGCCCACGGAAACCATAGTCGGTCAGCAGGCGCCGCAGATCGGGATGGCCCGAAAACAGGATGCCGAACATGTCGAACACTTCGCGCTCGAACCAGTTGGCACTGGGGTGCACGGAAATGATCGACGGCACCATGTCCTCTTCGCGGATGTCGACCTTCAACCGGATACGCTGGTTCTGATACATGGACAGAAAATGATAGACGACTTCGAACCGCTTGGGCCGCTCGGGGTGGTCGACGGCGGTGATATCGACCAGTGTCGAGAACTTGCACGCCGGATCGTTCTTCAGAAACTCGACAAAGCCCACGATGTTCGCCACCGCGACCTTGATCGTCAGTTCACCAAAGGCCACGTCCCAGGACAGCACACAGTCATTGCGTTTCAGTTCCAGGTGCTGGCCCAGTTCGCTCAGGGCTTGGGTCTGCGCGTTTGCAGGTGTCTGGCTCATGATAGGTTGCACTCCATCGCGGATGAGAGGTTTGTCCAGCCGCCGCCCATGACACGGACGTCGTTGACGTATTGATTGCCCTGCGTGTCCGCCACGTCGATCGTGACAGCGGCCAATGTGCCACGGTCTGCAGATACCGGCGGCGTGGGGGCGTAGAAACTGAAATCGCGGCTTTCGCCGGGGGCAATCGTATCGGGGATATACGATCCGATATCATCGCTCAGGACGATTTCGCCAGCGACACTGAAATCCCATGCGATGCGGATGCCGTTGATGGGCCAGTCCAGATCGTTCCTGACGGTAACCGCGATACGATGCGTTCCTGCTTCGGTCTGCACCAGCGCCGCATTCTGCAACGGCACCTGTGCGGCCAGACAGGCCCGCCGGGCATCATGCGCGGCACTGGCCTGCACTGCCACCGGCACCAGCGACACGGTGGTCGCGGACAGGATGGCCGCACGCAGCATCAGCGAACGATTGTTCCGGTGCGGCGGATCTTGCGCTGCAATTGCAGGATACCGTACAGCAGCGCCTCGGCTGTCGGCGGGCATCCGGGCACATAGATATCGACCGGCACGATACGGTCGCATCCGCGCACGACGGAATAGCTATAGTGATAATAGCCGCCGCCATTCGCACAGGACCCCATCGAGATCACATAGCGGGGTTCCGGCATCTGGTCATAGACCTTGCGCAGCGCGGGGGCCATCTTGTTGGTCAGGGTGCCGGCCACGATCATCAGGTCGGACTGACGCGGGGATGCGCGCGGGGCCGTGCCAAAGCGTTCCAGATCGTAGCGCGGCATCGAGGTGTGCATCATCTCGACCGCGCAGCAGGCCAGACCGAATGTCATCCAGTGCAGCGATCCGGTGCGTGCCCAGTTGATCATGTCCGCCGTCGAGGTCACGAGGAACCCCTTGTCGGTCAATTCCTTGTTCAGGGCCTGTGTGCCGACCTCGCGGTCGAAACCCGCATCGTTAACACCTGTCGCGATACCCATGGTCGCTCACTCCTGCCAGTAAGATCGTGCTGGGCACCCTCGCCCGTCATCCTTGGACCTATGACCGGCGCTGTCAGAGGTCAAGGCGACACCCTGTCCCGCACCAGCCGCATTGGCCGGGATCACTCCCAGTCCAGCGCGCCCTTTTTCCATTCGTAGGCAAAACCTGCGGTCAGCACCGCGAGGAATACCATCATCGACCAGAACGCCGTCATCGAGATATCCTGAAACGCCACCGCCCAAGGAAACAGGAAAGCCACCTCAAGGTCGAAAATGATGAACAGAATCGACACGAGGTAGAAACGCACATCGAATTTCATCCGTGCGTCGTCAAAGGCATTGAAGCCGCATTCATAGGCCGACACCTTTTCCGGGTCCGGGTTGCGCACGGCAACAACGGCAGCTGCCAGTATCAGGATCAGCCCCAATGCAATGGCAAGACCCAGAAAGATCATGATCGGCAAATATTCGGACAGCAGAAATTCCATTGCGGAACGCCCCTTTGGCTTGCGGGCCACTGGCCCGGTTTGTTGGCTAGGGTTTAGTCGGCTGCCGGGACAGGGTCAACTGCACCCGCCGCGCAAATTCCATGCAGACCGTCGCACGACCTAGCTGTCCGGCAGTGGCCAGGGCGCGTAAAATTCACGCGGATAAAACAGATCGGCGTCCTTCATCGCCACGCCCCATGCGGGCCGCTGCGACAATCGGTCGATCCAGTCTGCAACATGGGGAAACGGATCAAGCCGCACGAATTTCTGCCCCATGCCCACGGCCTGTGCCACACCGATATCGGCGGCGGAAAACGTGCCCAGCATGTAGTCCCCCTGCGCCAGAACGTCCTCCAGCACGCCGATTGTCTTGGCCAGACGCTTTGATTCAAGCTGCATGATGATCGGGCTGCGCATGTGGTCCTCGCGCAGCATCAGGTGCTGCTGGGTCAGATTTGCGCAGTGCTGGCTGATCGTTTCGGCGTAATGCACCCATTGCAGCCATTGCGCCCGCTGCTCATGCTCCGCGGGGCGACCCAGGCTGTCGGGCGAAAACCGTTCGCACAATACCTCGGCGATGGCCCCGCTCTCGAACAGGGCAAAACCGTCGATTTCCAGCGCAGGCACACGGCCTGCGGGATTCAGCGACAGGTAGCCCGGTTCGCGCAAGCTCTTGTCCAGCGCGTAGTTCACCAGCGTGTAATCCACGCCCAGCTCTTCCAGCAGCCACAGGGTCCGGACCGAGCGCGTGCCGGGGCTATGGTGCAGACGGATCACGACGGTTCCAGTGTGATCAGAGTGGCCTTTGCCTTGACCTGATCGCCGGGGGCTGCGGTGACGCTGGCGACGATCCCGTCACGCGGCGCGCGCAACACGTGTTCCATCTTCATCGCCTCGAGGACGACCATCCGCGCGCCCTCTTGGACAGTGTCACCGACCGCCACGGCGACCGATTGCACCAGACCCGGCATCGGCGCCAATACGGCGTCGCCGCCCGCGCCCGCACCCCTGCGCGCCAGCGGATCGGGATGATCAAAGGTCACGGGATCACGACCGAACACGGTGATCTGCCGCGCGTGGACAGCGACCTGCGGCATGCGCATACCGTCACAGGTCCAACCGTCCGCGACCCGCCGCAGCATCACCGTCTCGCCCGCAACCTCTGCCGCGATCCCGTCGCGCTGAACGGTCAGCGCAACCTTCAGATCGGCCTCGGCCAGTCGCAGCTTCACCAGATGGCGCAGGGGCTGCCACAGCGTGAAACCGCCGTGTGGCACAACCACATCCAGACCCGCGGCAAAAACGGCAGCCAGCGCCGTGCAGGCCGCAGTCGGTACGACCGCCGCCGTCAGGTCATCGTGCCTCGCGATCAATCCCGTATCGACACGCCCTGCCACGAACTCCGGCTGCGCCGCCAACCGCTGCAAGAACCCCAAGTTCGTCACGCAGCCCGCGACCTGTGTCTCCGCCAGCGCCCGCGACAACCGCCCCAATGCTGTTGCCCGGTCAGGGCCATGGCAGGTCACCTTGGCGATCATCGGATCATACCAGGGCGAAATTTCTGATCCGGCCGCGACCCCGCTGTCGATCCGGGCATCAGCAGGAAACTGCAAATGATCCAGCGTGCCTGTCGCAGGCAAAAAACCCGCAGGCACATCCTCTGCGTACAATCGCGCCTCGAACGCATGGCCCGTGATGGTCAGATCGTCTTGTGCACAAGGTAGCGGCGCACCTGCCGCCACACGCAACTGCCAGTCGACCAGATCCACGCCGGTGATCGCCTCTGTCACGGGGTGTTCGACCTGCAAGCGCGTGTTCATTTCCATGAACCAGAACCCGTCGGGGCGCAGCCCGCCTGCCCCGTCCACGATGAATTCCACGGTGCCGGCGCCCGCGTAGCCGATCGCGCGGGCCGCAGCCACCGCCGCATCGCCCATCGCGGCGCGCACCTGCGCGGTCATGCCGGGGGCTGGCGCCTCCTCGATGACCTTCTGGTGGCGGCGTTGCAACGAACAGTCGCGTTCGAACAGATGCACCGCATCGGTGCCGTCGCCAAAGATCTGCACCTCGATATGGCGCGGCTGCTGGATGTATTTCTCGATCAACACCCGCGCGTTGCCGAATGCCGTGCGCGCCTCGGCCTGCGCGCTGGCCAGCGCCTCGGCGAAATCGCCCGGACTTTCGACCAGTCGCATCCCCTTGCCGCCACCGCCTGCGACCGCCTTGATCAGCACCGGATAGCCGATGTCAGCCGCCTGCCCGGCCAGATGATCTGCGTCCTGATTGTCGTCCTGATAGCCCGGCACGACCGGCACGCCTGCGTCGGCCATCAGCGTCTTGGCCGCGTCCTTGAGTCCCATCTTGCGGATCGCATCGGCACTGGGACCGATGAACACCAGTCCCGCATCCACCACCGCATCCACGAAATCGGGGTTTTCGGACAGGAATCCATAGCCGGGATGGATCGCCTGCGCACCCGTGTCCCGTGCCGCCGCAATGATCAGATCACCGCGCAGATAGCTGTCGGCCACGGGCGCAGGCCCCAGCCGCACGGCGGTATCGGCCATGCGCACATGAAGCGCGTCCGCGTCGGCGTCGGAATAGACGGCCACGGTTTCGACACCCAGCGCACGCGCAGTTCGGATGATCCGGCAGGCAATTTCGCCCCGGTTGGCGATCAGGATACGGGTGAACATGCGATTACATCCTGAACACGCCGAAACGTGTCTCCTCTACGGGCGCGTTGCAGCTTGCCGCCAGCGACAGGGCCAGCACGGCGCGACTGTCGCGCGGGTCGATCACACCGTCGTCCCACAGCCGGGCCGAGGCATAGAGCGGGTGCGACTGCCGTGCGAACTGATCGATCGTCGGCTGTTTGAACGCGGCCTCCTCCTCTGCGGACCACGCCTCTCCGCGACGTTCCTTGGCGTCGCGGGTTACGGTCGCCAGCACGCCCGCCGCCTGTTCGCCGCCCATGACGGCGGTGCGCGACGTAGGCCATGTCCACATGAAATCAGGTGAATAGGCGCGCCCGGCCATCCCGTAGTTGCCCGCCCCGTAGCTGCCACCGACAACCAAAGTGATCTTGGGCACGCGGGTCGTCGCCACAGCTGTCACCATCTTGGCCCCGTGGCGTGCGATCCCTTCGTTTTCGTACTGCTGACCCACCATGAACCCGGTGATGTTTTGCAGGAAAATCAGCGGAATTTTCCGCTGGCTGCACAGTTCGACAAAATGGGCACCCTTTTGCGCGGCCTCGGAAAACAGCACGCCGTTGTTGGCGACAATCCCGCAGGGCCAGCCGTCGATATGGGCAAAGCCCGTGACCAGCGTGTCGCCGAACCGGGCCTTGAACTCATCAAAATCCGACCCGTCCACGATCCGGCGAATGACCTCGCGGATGTCATAGGGCGTGCGCAGATCGGCAGGCACCACGTCGAACAGGGTCGCAGGGTCCTCGATGGGCGGACGGGGTGCGATCCTCTGAACCGTGCCCTGATCGCTCAGCGCACAGGACACCACCGCCTGCCGCGCAAGGGCCAGCGCATGGGCGTCATCCTCTGCCAGATAATCCGCAACACCGGACAGACGGGTATGCACGTCGCCGCCGCCCAGATCCTCGGCGCTGACGACCTCGCCTGTCGCGGCCTTGACCAGTGGCGGACCGGCCAGAAAAATCGTCCCCTGATCGCGCACGATGATCGACACATCCGCCATCGCGGGCACATAGGCCCCCCCCGCCGTGCAGGACCCCATCACGACAGCGATCTGCGGAATCCCCGCCGCCGACATATTCGCCTGATTGTAGAAAATACGGCCAAAGTGGTCGCGATCGGGAAACACCTCGTCCTGTTGCGGCAGGTTCGCCCCGCCACTGTCGACAAGGTAAACGCATGGCAGACGGCAGGCGGCCGCGATTTCCTGGGCGCGCAGATGCTTTTTCACGCTGATCGGGAAATAGGTGCCGCCCTTTACCGTGGCATCGTTGCAGACGACCATCACCTGCTGGCCATTCACCCGCCCCACGCCCGCGATGACACCCGCGCCGGGGGCCGCATCGTCATACATGCCGTGCGCCGCTGTCGCCCCGATTTCCAGAAATGGCGCACCGGGGTCCAGCAGTCCCGCGACCCGGTCGCGCGGCAGCATCTTGCCCCGGCTGACATGGCGTTCGCGCGACCGCGTCCCGCCGCCCGCCGCCGCCGCCGCAGCCGCCTGCGCCACCAGCGCCAGCGCCTCTTCATGTGCCTGTCGTGTCACTGTAAACCGTCCATCCCATCGCGCAGCACAAAGGTCTGTTCTGCCGTCAAACCCATCAGGCACTGGATCGTGGCCGGTCCACCGCCGGTCCCGCCGCCCCATTTCGCCCTTTCGAAATCGCACCGCGCATCGCGGTAGCCGATCCATGCGCGTTGCATGTCGCGCAGCGCATCGGATTGGACGGGCAGGTTCATCCCCTCGGATGCGGCGAATGCATCGCTTTCGGTGTAGATCACCATCAGCGCGGCATAGGCCTCGTTCAGGGCGTCATCCCAGAATTGCCGTTCCCGGTCGAAGCAGCCGCCCATGCCCACGGTTGTATCACCGCCGGGCGTGTCGACCATGCAGGCACCGGCAGAGGCACCGACACACCCCAGACGATCCAGCCCGGTAACGGTCGCCAGACAGGCCTCGGTCGCCGCGTTGGAATAGACCAGATCCTGTGCGGTCGCGGCCGTGGCCCCCGACAGCGCCAGGGCACAGATCAAGACAAATTTCATGTGTCGGGTCCTCCGGTATCGCGGATCAGTCCGCCGCGCGGTCCTGCGGGATAGACGAAGCTGTCACCACCCGGGTGGGCGCAAATGACGGTCAGACGCACATCACCCACACCCGGCGTCGCCAGACAATCGGTCATGGCCGCACCCGCCGGTGCCTCTGACACATAGCGGGCAGCATAGCGCGTTATGATATCCGTCTCGGTCACCGGCTGGCCCAGTTGGAACCCGACGTATCCCACCGTGACCGTCAAGGCCGCCACGGGCAGGAACAGCAACCTGTTCACACCATCGCCTTCATCAATTCGCGCCCCACCAGCATCCGACGAATCTCGGATGTGCCGGCGCCGATTTCCATCAGCTTGGCGTCGCGGAACAGACGGGCCACGGGCGCATCGGCCATGAAACCCGCACCACCCATTGCCTGCACCGCCTGATGCGCCTGCACCATCGCTTGTTCTGACGCATACAGACAGCAGGCCGCTGCATCCTGCCGCGTCACGGTGCCACGGTCACAGGCGCGCGCGACCTCATAGACATAAGCGCGGGCCGAATTCATGGCCGTGTACATATCCGCAATCTTGCCCTGCATCAGCTGGAACGACCCGATGGGCTGGCCGAATTGCTTGCGCTGCGCGAGATAGGGCATGATTTCATCCAGACAGGCGGCCATGATGCCCAGACCGATCCCCGCCAGCACAACGCGTTCGTAATCCAGCCCGGACATCAGCACGGCCACGCCGCGCCCTTCTTCGCCCACCACGTTGTCGAACGGCACCTGCACATCGTCGAACACCAGTTCCGCCGTGTTCGATCCGCGCATCCCCAGCTTGTCGAAATGCGCGCTGGTGCTGAAACCGGTCATGTCCTTTTCGATCAGGAACGCGGTGATCCCCTTGGACCCCGCGTCGCGGTCCGTCTTGGCATAGACAAGCAGCGTATTGGCATCCGGCCCGTTGGTGATCCAGTATTTTGTGCCGTTCAGACGGTAATGATCGTTCCGCTTTTCCGCCGTCAGGGTCATGGACACGACGTCCGACCCCGACCCCGCCTCGCTCATCGCCAGTGCGCCCACATGTTCGCCACTCACCAGCTTGGGCAGGTATTTCGCCCGCTGCGCGTCGGTCCCGTTCAGCTTGATCTGGTTCACGCACAGGTTGGAATGCGCACCATAGGAAAGGCTGACCGACGCACTGGCGCGCGCGATTTCCTCGATCGCGACCGTATGCGCGAGGTAAGACATCCCCGCCCCGCCGTATTCCTCTGATACCGTGACACCCAACAGGCCCAGATCACCCATTTCGCGCCACAGCGCGGATGGAAAGGTGTTGTCGCGGTCAATTTCGGCGGCCATCGGTTTGACACGGGTCTGCGCCCAGTCGTGCACCATGTCGCGCAGGGCGTTCACATCCTCGCCCAGATCAAAAGTCATCGACGCGTTGAACATGACCTGCCCCTTTATTGAACACTTGTTCAATTCCTAATCCAGCGCCCCCACCCCGGTCAAGCGCCTTGCCCTTTTCACCCTGCACCATATGTCGCACCTCATGAAACATATTCTCACCGCTGCCCTGCTCGCCCTGCCCGCAACCGCCCATGCAGAAGAAGTCGGCAAGGTCGGCGTCGACTGGGTCGGCAACGACATCATTATCGAGGCGCTGACCGACCCCGAGGTGCAGGGCGTCACCTGCCACCTGGCCTATTTCGAACGGTCGATCATCGACCGTCTGTCCAACGGAAACTGGTTCGAGGACCCGTCAAACGCGTCCATCGCCTGCCGCCAGACCGGACCCATCGTGATCGGGGACATCGACCGCAGCGACGACGGCGAAAACGTGTTCCGCGAACGCCAGTCCGTGTTGCTGAAATCCCTGCGCGTCAAACGCATCTTTGACGAGGCGAACAACACCCTGATCTACGTGGCCCACGCGACAGAGCTGACCCAGGGGTCCGCGAAAATGTCGATCTCGACCGTGCCGCTGTATGTGCCGGTGGCCGAGTAAGCGTTCTGTGCAACGCATCTGACATCAGTGTCATTTCGGTAACTTTAGGTGCCTGACAGCCTATGAACTGAAGCCAATCATTCGGGTCGCAGCGTATGACCGGTTTGAACCCAATGTTTCGGATGCTGCACTTATCACGAATGACGGCTTCGACGCTCCGGCTGCAGTGCGTTGTAGGGACAGACATCATCTTCGAACGGAACATGCCGACGGCGAAAGCTTGTAGTCGGAACCGCTTCCGGGTTGCTGATCCTGTCCATGCGGAAACGGCGGAAATCTTCGCGAGCAGGGTCCCAGCCGACGAGATACCATAGGGGCGGCAGGATCAGCATGGCTTGTGGTTCCACCTGCCGCTCGGTCTTGCGTCCTTTTGCATCTCTATAGTCGAACCTAATCAAGTGCCGGCCCAGAAACGCCGTCTCAAAGGCTCCAAGCAGGTCGGGGTCCATGGTCCCCATGTCCAACAAATCCTGCAAAGGTGACAGCTGGCCGATGTGCAGGCATTCCAAAAACGCACGTAGGTCTTTCACCTTGTCCGACGGCAAGGCCTTTTCGATCTTGGCCAACCCCGCGTCGGCAAGCTCCGAAAAGGGTAAATTCCCGGCGGCTCGCATTGCCGCGACGCTGATCAGCAGCGCGAACACTTCGGGTACGGTCAACTTGGCCCGTGTCTGCATCGATTGTGGGTCAAGCTGGAGGCCACCGCCGCGGCCAACGTCGGAATGGATCACATAGCCTTCGTCCCGCAGTGCGCCGATATCGCGCAAGACGGTCCGGCGCGAGGCACCAACCTCTTCGGCCAGTGCATCAACAGTGGATGTGCCGTTGCGGCGAAGGCTGCGCACGATGGCGTCATGTCTGAGTCTCACGTTCATATCTCGACCCTATCACAATTAGTGACAATATTTGGCACTATTTCGTCCTACACCGATTCCAGCAACTGAAAACAAGGAGATTGCGACATGGAACGGACGGCAGTGAACCCCTGGGACTGGTCGATCAAGCTGGGCTACAATCAGGCCGAGGTGATCGGCGGCGCGACGCGGCAGGTGATTTGCGCGGGGCAGACCTCAGTAGACGAAAACGGCGCCCCTCAGCATCCAGGCGATATGCGCGCGCAGATCAGCCTCGCGCTCGACAATCTCGAAGCCGTCCTGAAACGCGCAGGGATGGACCTGAGCAATGTGATCAAACTCGGGGTCTATGCAACAGATGTAGACGAGGCGCTGAAGAACTTCGACCTAATGGGCATGCGGTTCGGGCCCCATCAGGTTGCCCCGCCCATGACACTGTTGGGTGTGACACGTCTCGCCATTCCCGGATTGCTGTTCGAGATAGAAGCGACTGCAGCGGCCTGACGCACGCCAAAGCGGCCATTGGAGGAGCAAGTGCCAATGGCCGCCTTGTCTCGCTCAGCGGACGAACCTGCCCCCCGAGGGCGCGCCCATCACCGCCATATCCCATACGCCCGCAAATCCAGCTCTGTGAAATTCTCGCGCTCGTCCCTGGTCAGCGGATAGCGGCGCAGCAGCGCCTCGTGTTCACCGCGCACCCGCGCACCCCAGTCGCCGCGCAGGTGATCCATCAGACGGCAATGCGCGTCGATCCATGTGCTGCGCGAATAGGTGTCAGTCCCCAATTGCGCGACCAACCAGCCCGGCAACCAAGCCCTGATCGGCGCAATCCAACCTGGCATGGTCGTCTTGCGGGTCGCCTGTTCACAGGCCATCGCCATCCGCCTGGTCTGCAGGCGCAGCAGTTGATACACGACCTCGTAACCATCCATCGTCTCGCGGGACACTTCCGCCCCGTCGGCATCCACAACCAGCGTATAGGCGGGCCCGTTGCCCTCGACATGGGGGGTGCCGTCGCCGCGCGGCACGGCGTCCAGCGTCCAGCCCTCATCGGGCTGTTGCAGCCGGGCCAGCATGGCGCGGACCTCTGCCTCGATCTCGGAACGCGTCATACCACCCACCGCCAAGACCGTTGGCAGGACCGTTGCGCGACCGAGACGTTGAAACATTCCCCCATGGTGGCAGAGTGTTCCGGATATTCCGTGCAGCGTCAACGGCCTAACAGTTGCACCGCCACATCGTCCAGTTCGGCGTAGCTGTGCAGCGCCACGTCATGCGCCATATCCAGCACGCGCGCGCCCGCAGGACCAAAGGACACCAGAACGATAGGCACCCCCGCCGCACGTGCCGTATCGCGGTCGGTCTGGGTATCGCCAATAAGAAAGGCGCGCGCCGGATCGCCGCCCGCGCGCGAGACTGCCTCGAAAAACGGTGCGGGATCAGGTTTGCTGACGGTCAAGGTATCAGCTGCCACCACCGCATCAAAATGGTCCCTTGCGTCCAGTGCATCCAGCAACAGATCCGTCAGGTGGCCGGGTTTGTTGGTGCAGATCGCAACACGAAAGCTCGCCGCACGCAGCCGAGAAATCGCATCCAGCGCACCATCGTAGAAATAGGTATGACTGGCGATATCGCGCGAATAATGATCCAGCAGCGGCTGATACTGCGCGTCCACATCCGCCTCGTGGTCGCCCTCGCCCCTGATCCGCGCAAACCCCAGCCGCAGCATCGCCCGTGCGCCGCGCACCGCCGTGTCCCCGTCCGCCGCTGCATCCAGGGGGGCCGCATGACCCAGATCGGCAAAGCAGGCATTCGCCGCCGCAATCAGATCACCGCTGGTATCGGCCAGCGTCCCATCCAGATCAAAAACCACACAGCGCATCGGCCACTCCTGTCATCGTGGCCATATTACCGACCGTAAAGCTTTGTGACAGTCGCCTGTCTTGTGCGCTCTGCCCTATCAGCTACAACGCGTCCAGTTTGAAGTGGAGCGTAAAGTCCAGATGGCAACCGCATTGATCGTCCTCGCCGCAGGCAAAGGCACCCGCATGCAGTCCGACCTGCCAAAGGTGCTGCATCCCATCGGGGCGGCCCCCTTGCTGCTGCACGCGCTGTCGGCAGGTGGTGCGCTGGACCCCGACCGCATCGTCGTGGTGGCCGGTCACGGTGCCGATCTGGTGGAAAAATCCGCGCTCACCTTTGACGACCGCATCACGGTGGTGCGCCAGACCGAACAGCTTGGCACCGCGCATGCTGTCGCCCAGGCCCGTCCTGCGCTGGACGGTTTTACAGGCGATGCCGTAGTGCTTTATGGCGATACACCTTTCATCACGGGCGACACGCTCGCGGCGATGATCGCCGCCCGCGCGGATCACGACGTCGTGGTGTTGGGCTTTCGTGCCGCCGATCCCGGTCGCTACGGGCGGCTGGTCATGGACGGCGACGCGCTGTCAGCCATTATTGAATTCAAGGACGCGGATGAGGCCACCCGCGCCATCGACCTGTGCAATTCCGGCGTCATCGCCGCCGACGCGGACACGCTGTTTTCCCTGATCGACGCGGTGGGCAACGACAACACCAGCGGTGAATATTACCTCACCGATATCGTGGGCCTCGCCCGCGCGCGCGGTCTGTCCGCCACCGTCGTCACCTGCGACGAATCCGAAACGCTGGGCATCAACACCCGCGCCGAACTGGCCAGCGCCGAGGCCGCGTTCCAGACCCGGATGCGCGCACAGGCGCTCGAGGACGGTGTCACGATCCCAGCCCCCGACACCGTGATTTTTGCCCATGACACCTATGTCGGCGCTGACGCGCTGATCGAACCCTACGTCGTCTTTGCCCCCGGCGTAACGGTCGAAAGCGGTGCCACCATCCGCGCCTTTTCTCACCTCGAAGGCTGCCATGTCAGCCGTGGCGCCGTGGTCGGCCCCTACGCGCGCCTGCGCCCCGGTGCGGAACTGGCCGAGAACGCCAAAGTCGGCAATTTCACCGAAATCAAGAACGCGACCCTGGCCGAAGGGGCCAAGGTCAATCACCTGTCCTATATCGGCGACGCGGCAATCGGCGCGCGTGCCAACATCGGCGCAGGTACGATCACCTGCAATTACGACGGCGTGTTCAAATATCGCACCACCGTGGGCGACGACGCCTTTATCGGGTCGAACACCATGCTTGTCGCGCCCATCACCGTCGGCGACCGTGCCCTGACCGGGTCCGGTTCTGTCATCACGCAGGACGTTCCGGCCGAGGCGCTGGCGATCGCACGTGCCCGTCAAATCAACAAACCGGGCCTCGCACAGCGGCTGATGGACAAACTCAAGGCCCTCAAGGCCGCCAAGACAAAGGACCACTGACATGTGCGGAATCATCGGTGTGCTGTCCAGGCACGAGGCCGCCCCCCTCCTCGTCGAGAGCCTCAAGCGGCTGGAATACCGCGGCTACGACAGCGCGGGTATCGCTACGATCAACAACGGCACACTCGAACGCCGCCGGGCCGTGGGCAAACTTGTGAACCTTCAGGACCGGCTGGTGCATGAACCGCTGGCAGGCAAGGTCGGCATCGGCCACACCCGCTGGGCCACGCATGGTGTCCCGAACGAGGCGAACGCCCATCCGCACCGCGCTGCGTGCGTCGCCGTCGTCCACAACGGCATCATCGAGAATTTCCGTGAATTGCGGGCGTTTCTGGCCGAAAACGGCATCAGCTATTCCACCGACACGGATACCGAAACCATCGCGCTGCTGGCGCAATACTACCTCGACCTTGGCCACAGCCCGCGCGACGCCGCCCGCGACACCATCGCCCGGCTCGAAGGCGCCTATGCGGTCTGCTTTCTGTTCGACGGCCAGGACGACCTGTTGATTGCCGCGCGCAAGGGCAGCCCGCTGGCTGTCGGCTACGGTGACGGTGAAAACTTCATCGGCTCGGACGCGATCGCGCTTGCCCCGATCACGGACCGCATCAGCTATCTGGATGAGGGCGACTGGGTCATTCTGACCCGCACATCCGTCGAGATCCGCAACGCCGCAGGCGAACAGGTCAGCCGCCCCATCCGCAAGATCGAAGGCGGGTCCGCCGCCACCGACAAGGGTGGCTACAAACACTTCATGGCCAAGGAAATCGCCGAACAGCCCACCGTGCTGCAAGGTGCATTGGCCAACTATATCGCGCCGGACGCCGACGCCGTGACACTCCCTGATCCGGGCATCGACTTTGCCCAGATCGAACGCCTTACGATGGTCGCTTGCGGCACGGCCTATTACGCCTGCATGGTCGCAAAATACTGGTTCGAACAGATCGCCCGCCTGCCTGTCGAAATCGACGTGGCCTCCGAATTCCGCTACCGTGAACCACCCGTCACGCGTGGCACCGTGGCGCTCTTCGTCAGCCAGTCGGGGGAAACCGCCGATACGCTGGCGGCCCTGCGCTACATGGCGGGCAAAGCGGACAAGATCGTGTCGGTCGTCAATGTCGCCGAAAGCTCGATCGCCCGCGAAAGCGATCTTGCCCTGCCGATCCATGCGGGTGCCGAAATCGGTGTCGCTTCGACCAAGGCGTTCACTTGCCAGCTGACCACCCTCGCACTACTGGCCCTCAAGGCAGCAAGCGACCGCGGTGAAATCGACGCCGCAACCCTGAACACGCACCTGGGGCAGTTGCGGCAACTGCCCGGCATCCTGAACACCGCCCTCGGAATCGAAGACAACACCCGCGCCATCGCCGCCGACCTGGCAGAGGCCCGCGACATCCTGTTCCTGGGCCGCGGGGCCATGTATCCCCTCGCCCATGAAGGTGCGCTGAAACTCAAGGAAATCAGCTACATCCACGCCGAAGCCTATGCCTCCGGCGAATTGAAACACGGCCCCATCGCCCTGGTCGACGCCCATGTCCCCGTGATCGTCATGGCACCGACCGACCCGCTGTTCGACAAGACCGTCAGCAATATGCAAGAGGTCATGGCCCGTGGCGGCAAGGTCCTTTTGATCACCGACGAACAAGGCGCGAAAACAGCCTCCGACGGCGTCTGGAAAACCTTGATCCTGCCGAAGATCGACCCGTTCCTGGCACCGATCCTCTACGCGATCCCGGCGCAACTGCTGGCCTACCATACCGCCATCGCGAAAGGTACCGACGTCGACCAACCCCGCAACCTCGCGAAATCAGTCACCGTCGAATAGGTTTTCTTCTGGTCAAAAATATCCTGGGGTATGGGGCAAAGCCCCAAAAAGGGTGGGCGGGTGGGCCCGCCCGCCCAAATTTACCGGCGCGACACAGTCACTTCGGCGATCTCCGTCAGCGGGATTTCCAGCACGCGCATCGCGGGCAGTGACATTTCACTACCCGATCCGACGGTGCCGCCCGACGGGCGCAACTCCACGTTGGCCTCGTTCGATCGATAGGCCACGCGCCCCGGTGTCAGCGCTGTCACCAGCGGCGTTTTCAACCAGATCCCCGGATCGGCAGGCGACCCCAGCGTCACCAGCGTGGTGCCCAGTTCAGCGGACACCGGCGTCGTAACCTCCAGCGCCTCGGCCTTGTCTTCTTCCGTTGTCGTATCGAAATCATCGACCGTGGTTGCGGCCGCTGGCGGCGGCGGTGGCGGCGTGGGGTCCAGCGTGGCGACCGGCGCCGTCACTGGCGTCGCACCGGGCGCAGTTGCAGGGGCTGACGCCGGGACCATCATGGCCTCGCAGGCGGACAGGGCGATGACTGGGATCAGGAATAATGCTTTCATGTGTTGCAAGATACGTCATGCCGCCCGCGTGACAAGGCCAAGTGCGATGCTTGCGCGCAGCGCCGCCGGCCCTTAGGTTCGCCTCATGAATGCACCACTGATCGACCCTTTCGCCCGCGCCATACGCTACCTGCGTGTCTCCGTCACGGACCGCTGCGATTTTCGCTGCGTCTACTGCATGTCGGAAAACATGACGTTCCTGCCGAAAAAGGAACTGCTCACGCTCGAAGAGCTGGACCGCATGTGCAGCGCCTTTGTGCGCCTCGGCGTGGAAAAGCTGCGGATCACCGGCGGCGAACCACTGGTGCGCCGGGACATCATGACGTTCTTCCGCTCCATGTCGCGCCACCTCGACAGCGGCGCGCTCAAGGAACTGACGCTGACCACCAACGGCAGCCAGCTCGCGCGCTTCGCAGATGACCTCTATGCCGCCGGCGTGCGCCGCGTGAACGTCAGCCTCGATACGCTGGACGAGGCGAAATTCGCCCGTGTGACCCGCTGGGGCCGCCTGCCGCAGGTCCTGCGCGGCATCGACGCCGCCCAAAAGGCCGGTCTGCGGGTCAAACTCAACGCCGTCGCGCTCAAGGATTTCAACGAGGACGAGCTGTTCACGCTCACAAGCTGGTGCGCCAGCCGCGACATTGACCTGACCTTCATCGAGGTCATGCCGATGGGCGACATCGGAAACGAGGACCGCATCGGCCAGTATTGGTCGTTGAAGGATCTGCGCGCCCAGTTGGCCGACCGCTACACCGTCACCGACCTGCCCGAATCCACCGGCGGCCCCGCGCGCTATGTCCGGCTGGAAGAAACCGGCCAGAAAATCGGTTTCATCACGCCGCTGTCCCATAATTTTTGCGAATCCTGCAACCGCGTGCGGATCACCTGCACCGGCGAAATCTATACCTGTCTGGGACAAGAAGGTCATTCCGACCTGCGTGGCCCGCTGCGATCGTCCGAATCCGACGCCGTGCTGGAGGACGCGATCCGCGCCGCCATCGCGCTCAAACCCAAGGGCCACGATTTCGACTATTCCCGCCAAGAAGTCGACGGTCAGGTGTCCCGCCACATGAGCCATACCGGCGGCTGATGCGCTCGCCGCTTCTGCTGCGCGCCTATGCCGGGTTCGCGTCCCTTGCCGTGCCCATCTTGCAGCGCAGGCTGATCCACAAACTGACAGATCAGGGCGTCACCCCCGCCCGCGCCCGCGAACGCACAGGCCAGGCCACGCAGCCCCGGCCCGAGGGCCGCTTGATCTGGTTTCATGGCGCATCCGTCGGCGAAACACTGTCGATCCTGCCGCTGATCGACGCGCTGCACGCACAGCGCGCCGACCTGACGGTCCTCGTCACCTCTGGCACCGCGACATCAGCCGAGATTCTGGCGCGCCGCCTGCCCGCCCGTGCAATCCACCAGTTCGCGCCGCTGGACAGCCCCGCCGTCCTGCGCCGTTTCCACGCGCAGTGGCGACCCGATCTGGCCGTGCTGATCGAATCGGAAATCTGGCCCAACATGATCCGATCCTGCGCAGACCGCGGCGTGCCGCTCGTTCTGCTGAACGCCCGGCTGTCCGACCGTTCCGTCAAACGCTGGGGCCAGCTCGGCGCGCCCGCCCGGTGGTTGCTGGATCAATTCGCACTGATCGTGGCCCAGACCGAGGCCACGGCGCAGAACCTGCGCAGCCTGGGTGCTGCACGTGTTCAGGTGGGTGCAAATCTCAAGGCCGCAGCACCACCTGCACCCGATAACCCTGCCTTGCGGGCCGAAATGGAAACCGCACTTGCAGGTCGCCCCCGCTGGCTGGCCGCTTCGACCCATGCTGGAGAGGATGCACCACTCCTCGATGCGCATGTCGCCCTGGGCGAGCTACATCCTGACCTGTGCCTCATCCTTGCACCGCGCCACCCGGACCGCGCGGACGAGATCGCGACCCTCGCCCGACAGCGCGGTCTGACCGTCAGCCGCCGCAGCGCCGGGGACGCACCCACCGCTGACGTCTACCTTGCCGATACGCTGGGCGAGATGGGGACATGGTATCGCCTGTCGCCTGTCACCTTCATTGCCGGATCATTCGGCGATGCTGGCGGTCACAACCCGTGGGAGGCCTGCACAGGCACCGCCATTCTGCACGGACCAAAGGTTGCGAATTGCGCAGCAGACTATGCCACGCTGAACGGCGCAGGCGGCGCGCGCGCCGTGACACCGGACACATTGGCCTGGTCCGTGAATGATCTGCTGACCGGCAACGCCGCACAGCCCATGGCCACCGCCGCGATTGCCTGTAAACAGGCGCAGGGCGACGGCACCGCCGACCTCGCCCGTCGCCTGCTGTCGCTGACCAAGGACCACGCCCCATGACCGACGCCAACACCGTGCAGGTGATCGCCCCGAACCTGAAAAAGCGGTATTCCGGTGTGACCTCGACCGTCCTGCGGCTGGTGCCATTGCAGGCCAAGGACATCGCCATTGCAAGCGTGGGGCCAAAGCTGCCGCCGGACATCCCGCAGATCCGCATCCGCGATCTGTTCACCATGCGCCGCCGCCCCCGCGTCTGGCACGCCCGGCGCAACAACGAGATGCTGGCCGGCCTTGCGTTGAAACACATCCTGCGCCAGCCGCTGAAACTGATGTTCACATCCGCAGCACAGCGCGATCATTCGGGCTATACCAAGTGGTTGATCGGCAAACAGGACGCATTGGTCGCGACCTCTGCCCGGTCCGCGTCATTCCTGAGGCGCGACGCGCGAGTGATCCACCACGGCATCGACACGGATCATTTTTGTCCTGCCGATGACCGCGCGGCCCTGCGCGCGCGGCTCAACCTGCCTGTGGACGCGACATTGCTCGGCTGCTTTGGCCGCATCCGCCCGTCCAAGGGCAATGACCTGCTCATCGACGCGATGATTGCCCTGCTGCCGCGATTTCCGCATGCCCATGCCGTCATGATGGGTGGCGTTACGGAACACTTCAAAGGTTTCATGGACGACCTGCGCGCCCGTGTTGCCGCATCAAGCGTGGCCGACCGCATCCATATCCTGCCAGAGGATCCCGGCTGGACCATCGCCCCGTGGTTTCAGGCCATCGATCTCTATATCGCGCCGCAACGCAACGAAGGATTCGGCCTGACCCCGCTCGAGGCGATGGCCTGCGGCGTGCCCTGCATCGCCACCCGCACGGGCGCGTTCGAAGAGATCGTGGCGGACGGCGAAACCGGCACCCTGATTGCGACCGAAGACTACCCGGCGCTGGAACAAGCCATTCAATCAGCCCTTGCCGATCCGGACACCCTCAGCCGCTGGTCCGCCAACTGCCGTCCGCGCGCCATAAACGGCTTTCGCATTGCGGATGAGGCGGCACGCCTGATCGCGATCTACCGCGACCTGCTGCGCAGCTGATCTGCCGGGGATGGGGGCGCTGCCCCCGGACCTGCGGTCCTCCCCCGGGATATTTTCAAAACAGCGATTGCCCGTCAGGCAGCCGGCATCCGGCGTTCCACGATTTCGGCCCACCAGGAACATCCCGCCGGGATCACGGCATCATCGAAATTATATTCCGGGTGGTGGACGCTGGCCGTGTCGCCGTTGCCCACGAGGATATAGGCGCCGGGGCGTTCCTCGAGCATGAATGCGAAATCTTCGCCGCCCATGACAAGGGGCGCATCATCGCAGCTGCCGGCCACCGCCCGCGCCACGTCGGCGGCAAATGCGGTCTGTTCGTCGTGATTCACCATGCAAGGATAGCCCTTGTGATAGGTGACATCGGCCTGCGCGCCGAAGGTGGCTGCCGTGCCTTTACAGATCGCGGTCAGCCGTTGTTCGGCCAGTTCGCGCATCTCGGCGGACATGGTGCGCACGGTGCCGCGCAAATGCACCCGCTGGGCGATGACGTTGTAGGCCTTGGACGAACTCTCGATCGAGGTGACGGAGACCACCACCTGATCGACCGGGTCCGCGTTACGGCTGGCGATGGATTGCAGCGCCGTCACGCAATGCGCGGCGACAAGCGTGCTGTCCACGGTTTCATGAGGCTTGGCGGCATGCCCGCCCTTGCCTTCGATCACGACGTCGAACTGGTCGGTGGCGGCAAAAAACGCACCTGGCCGGATGGCAAAGCTGCCGACGGGACGACCGGGCCAGTTGTGCATGCCGTAGACCTCGTCGATGTTCCAGCGATCCATCAGACCGTCCTCGCACATCTCGCGTCCGCCGCCGCCGCCTTCTTCGGCGGGTTGGAAAATGACAACAACGGTGCCGTCGAAGTTGCGGGTCTCTGCCAGGTATTGCGCGGCCCCCAGCAGCATCGCGGTATGTCCGTCGTGGCCGCAGGCGTGCATGGCACCCGGTGTCTTGGACGCATAGTCCAACCCGGTCGCCTCATGGATGGGCAGCGCATCCATGTCGGCGCGCAAGCCGATGACTTTGCCAGATTTATCACTGTTGCCCTTGATGACGCCAACAACGCCTGTCCGGCCTATTCCGGTCACCACCTCGTCACAACCGATCGCGGTCAGGCGGTCGGCCACCACCTGCGATGTGCGGTGTGTTTCGAACAGGATCTCGGGGTGCTGGTGCAGATCACGGCGAATCGCGGTGATGGCGTCGTGCAGTTCGGCAAAGCGGTTCTTGACGGGCATGATATGTCTCCTTTGGGTTGATCCTGTCACCCCGGCGCAGCCCCTGCAAGCATCACAGGTTCGGTCCCAGCACCAGGCGCGAACCATCGCTGAACCGTGACAGCCGAAAGCGGCTGATATCGTGACCTGCGTCGTTGCCTTGCGCCAGATCCGCAACGATACGCCCCATCGCAGGTCCGATGCCGAACCCGTGGCCGCACATGCCGGTGCAGATGGTCAGGCCCGGAATGGTGTCTGCATGATCCACGACCGGCACGACGTCCGGCATCACATCGATCATCCCCGCCCAAGCTTGCGCGATCCTCACCTCGCCCAGGCCAGGAAAGGTCGCGGCAAAGTCGCGGGCCAGCCGTTTGACCTTGGCTGCGTTGGGCCGCGGGTCGAGGACACGCATCGCCTCGAACGGGCTGGCACGGTCGCCGGACCAGTTCCGCGGCGTTCCCCATGCATCCGGAAACCCCTTTGGTGCGACTGGCTTGTAAGACGTACCCAGCGGGTCCTTGATCAGTTGCCGCGCAAAGCCGCCAAAGGCACGGAACGCGTCCGGACCCACGAACAATTCGTGAAATCCCGCAGGGGCAAGGCTGAAGCCACCGTCGCTACGCTTACGCCAGGCCAGCCGGTCATCGACGGCCCCACCGGGGTTTACATCCCCCAGCGGCACGGTCGCAGCGACCGTTGCCCGTACCGAGAGCTGCGGAATGCTGATCCCGTGGTTGCGCAGAAACAGCGACGACCAGGCCCCACCGGCCAGGACGACGCTCTTGCAAGCGATCAGCCCGGCCTCGGTCACCACACCGGTGACACGTCCGCTGGACAGGTCAAGCGTCCGTGCGGCGCAATGCTCGATGATGACTGCACCCGCATCCCGTGCCGCGCGGGCAAAGGCGGGGACCGTGACCCAGGGTTCTGCGCGGTAATCGGTCGGTGTCCACAGCGCCCCGGCCCAGCGACGTGCCGCACCGGGTATCTGAACTGCCGCCTGATCCGACGTCAGCAGCCGCGACGACACCTGATAGGGGGCTGCCTGCGTGATCCAATCGGCATAGCGCGCCATATCGGCGGCATCCTTGGCCAGATACAGCGTTCCGGTCTGCGCAAGGCCCACGTCGCCCGCCTCTGACGCCAGACGGGGCCACATGGCCTGCGATTCCAGCATGATCGGCAATTCGGCGATGTCGCGGCCCTGTGCGCGAATCCAACCCCAGTTGCGGCTGGATTGTTCGCCCGCGACACGCCCTTTTTCCAGCAGGACGCAGGGGATGCCTGCGCGGGCCAGCTCCCACGCCGTCATCACGCCGATGATGCCGCCACCGATGACCACGACCTCGGTTTGGTCGGGCAGGTCTGGCGCAAATTGCTGCGGGGTTGCCGCCGTGACCGGACCCGTCATCGCGCAAGATCGTCGATCAGACGCGCGATGAACGCCTCGCCTTTGGCGAATTGTTCGCAACTGATGAATTCGTTCGGCTGGTGGGCCTGGGCAATGTCACCCGGTCCCACGACGCAGGCCGAATACCCACGTTCCTGAAATTGACCGGCTTCGGTGCCATAGCTGACGACATGGGTGGCATTGTCGCCGGTCAGCCGGCGCGCCAGCGCCTCGGCCCGGCCTGCGGTCTCTGGTGCCAGTCCCGGCAGGCCGAAATATTCATCGACCGTGATCCGGGTCGTCGGCTGGATGGCCTGCATCTCGGCCTCGATCCTTTTGACTTCGTTCAGGAAAAGCTGCCGCCAGTGATCGACGTCCTCGCCCGGAACCACACGAAAGGTCATGTCGAACCGGCAGTCCTTGGCGGTGATGTTATGCGCGGTGCCACCTGCGATTTCGCCCACATGCGCCGTGGTATAGGGTGGATCGAATGCCGCGGCGAGCGTGCTGGGCGTGGCCTGCGCGCGTTCCGCGTTCAGCCGGTTGGCCCAATCGATCAGACGCGCGCCCTGCATGATCGCGCTGACGCCCTCGTGGATGCGTGAGGAATGGATTTCAAATCCCTGCACATGAACGGAAAATCCGATCCCGCCCTTGTGCGCCGTCACCACCTGCATCATCGACGGCTCGCCCACCAGCACCGTATCGGCGCGCGGCAAACCATGGCTGACCATATGGTCTATCATCGGCGGCGCGCCCAGGCAGCCGACCTCTTCGTCATAGGACAACGCGATCTGCAACGGCCGCTTGATCCCGCGCGCCAGCGCCAATGGCACGGCCGATAGCGCCAGCGCGTCGAATCCTTTCATGTCGCAGGTGCCACGGCCATAGAGCCGCCCGTCCCGTTCGGTCACGACAAAGGGGTCGGTGTCCCAGGCCTGCCCGTCGACCGGCACCACATCGGTATGCCCCGACAGCACGACGCCACCATCGACCGCTGGGCCGATATGTGCATAAAGCGAGGCCTTGGTGCCGTCCGCATTCGGCACCCGGACGGCCTCTACACCATAATCGCGCAAGTAATCCTCAACGAAATCAATCAGGTCCAGGTTACTGTCCCGGCTGATGGTGGGATAGCTCACGAGGCGATCCAGCAGGTTTCTTGCGGTCAGTGTCATGGGGATGCTCCGGTCTGGTCAGGGCATCCTGACCCCGGCCCCGGACATATTCAAGGCCGCCAGTGATCGCCCACCCACGGGGCCGGACGGATATAATGCCGCAGATAACGCCAAATACTGCCGGACCGATCACGCTGGCCGATCGCGCGCAGATGCGCCAACGGACTGCGCGGGGGGACGGCATCGCTCCACCGTCCTTCAATCGCGTCCTGCGGATTGAGGTGCCCGGCAAAGATGACGATCCGCGCGCCCTTTGGCAGCTTTGGCGGCAGAAAATAGTTCAGCGGAAACGGCCTGCGGCAGTCGCGCCGGAAATGGGCCACCCATCCGTCGGGAAAGAATTTCACACCCCCCGGCGCGTTGCGGGTCACGAACCGCTGTTCATAACGGTATTCCTCGGCGATGCCCTGCGGGTCGGTCTTGAACAGGTCCTGCAACGGTTTCAGCCCACCCGCCATGAACCGGAACACCGACGTCTGACCCAGTTTTTCGAAAACGACCACCCGGTTGCGCGTCAAAATCACGTCCTCCGGCGCACCGGCCTCAAAGAACGAATCCAGCGATCCGGTCACGATCACATCGAGGTCCAGAAACAAAACCGGGCCTTTTAAATCGCCCAAAGTTTCGCCCCAAAGGCGCGATTTTGGCCAGATCCCCGTCTTGGCCTTCGGAATCTCGTAATCAATCTTGGGCAGCGGCTGGCAGTCGACTTCTGCGCGAATATTTTCGGAATTGTCGCAAAAACACGTGAAACGAAAAGGTGGCGTGATGTTACGCGCAACCATACCATACAGGCGATTGATATAGGTCGGCCCGTATTTCGTGCCCCAATTGATACATATCACTTGCTTCATCTCGCGCCCTCGCCTGCGGTTTGTGCCCTTATCGCGCGACAGGCCTCCCGTGACCAGCCACCCGATCCGCCTCCACGTCAAGCAACCTTTGGCACTTGCTAGGGAAAAATTTCTTGTTACCGTTCCGGTTGTCGACGGGCCGCACCAATGACGGACTGCGATCAACCATATCGAACCAGGGAGGTTCGCCCATGCCCAACGGGGCGCAGGCTGTGCTTGATGTGCAGGGCCTTACGACTGTTTTCAAAACGCGCGGTGGCGAGGTCCACGCGGTCAATGACGTGAGCTTTGACCTCAAGGCCGGTGAACTGCTGGGCGTTGTCGGCGAAAGCGGGTCGGGTAAATCGGTGACCATGATGTCGCTACTGGGTCTGTTGCCGTCGCCGCCCGCCGATGTGCGTGCAGGCACCGTCACCTTTGAGGGTCAGGATCTGCTGGACGTCAGCGATGACGATCTGCGCCGTGTACGCGGGGGCCGGATCGGGTTTGTGTTTCAGGACCCGATGACATCGCTCAACCCGGTCTTCACCGTGGGCTATCAGATCATGGAACCGCTGCGCACGCATATGGGGCTGACCAAACAGGCCGCCCGCGCCCGCGCCCAGGAACTGCTGGAACTGGTCGGCATTCCGGGTGCGGCCCAACGCCTGTCGGATTATCCCCACCAGTTTTCCGGCGGCATGCGCCAGCGCGTGATGATCGCCATCGCACTGGCCTGCGATCCCAAGGTGCTGATCGCCGATGAACCGACAACCGCGCTGGACGTGACCATTCAGGCGCAGATCATCGAATTGATGAAGGAACTGCGCGACAAACTGGGCATGGCCGTCATCTGGATCACACATGATCTGGGCGTCATCGCAGGCATCGCCGACCGCGTGATGGTCATGTATGGCGGTCAGGTCGTCGAACAGGCCCCGGTCAAAGAGCTGTTTCAGAACCCACAGCATCCCTATACCCGCGCCCTGCTGACGACGATCCCCAAAATTTCAGAAGAACGCGCGCGCCGGTTGACCATCATCGAAGGCCAGCCGCCCATTCTGTCTGCGGCCCCCACCGCCTGTTCGTTCCGCGATCGCTGCGATGTCGCGGAACCCCGCTGCGCGCAGGCCAATCCGCCGCGCTATGACTTTGGCGCGGGCCATGACGCCGCCTGTTTCGTCGCAAAGGATGCCCATGATGCTGGATGACAACAGCCCACTGGTCCGCATCCGCGACCTGCAGATGCATTTTCCGATCTATTCCGGCCTGTTTCGCCGCCAGACGGGTGCGGTCAAGGCCGTCGACGGCGTCAGTTTCGACATTCAGCGCGGTGAAACCCTGGGTCTGGTCGGTGAATCCGGTTGCGGCAAATCCACCTGTGGGCGCGCCGTGCTGCGCCTGTATGACATCACCGGCGGCACCGTGGAAATCGACGGCGTCGAAATCAGCCAGACCAGCCAATCCGACCTGCGCGAAATGCGCCCGACCATGCAGATGGTGTTTCAGGACCCGCAGGCATCGCTGAATCCGCGCATGACGGTCGAGGCGATCATCCGCGAACCGCTGGACGAACACACCAAACTGTCCAAGGACGAAAAGGCCGCCAAGGTGGCCGAACTGATGGATGCCGTGGGCCTGAACCGCGCCTTTGCGAAACGCTATCCGCACGCCTTTTCAGGCGGTCAGCGGCAGCGCATCGGCATCGCCCGCGCGCTGGCCCTGAACCCCAAATTCATCGTCTGCGATGAACCCATCGCCGCCCTCGATGTGTCCATTCAGGCGCAGGTGGTGAACCTGCTGGAGGATCTGCAGGAACAATTCGGCCTGACCTATCTGTTCATCAGCCACGATCTGTCGATGGTGCGCCATATCGCGAACCGCATCGCGGTCATGTACCTGGGCAAGGTCGTCGAACTGGCCCCGCGCGGGCCGCTTTATGACGTGCCGCTGCATCCCTATACCCGCGCGCTACTGTCCGCTGTCCCCGAACCCGATCCGTCCAAGGCACAGACCCGCCAGCGTGTCGTGCTGCAAGGTGACGTGCCGTCCCCTGCAAAACCGCCACAGGGTTGCAATTTCTGTACCCGATGCCCTGCCGTCATGGACGTGTGCAAGCGCATCGACCCGACTTTTCAAGAGGTGGAACCAGGCCGTTTCGTGGCCTGCCACCTCTATGAAAACCACGCCTCAGAGACCGAAAAGGCCGAGGCACATGCAAAGCAACAAGGGAGTTAACGCATGAAAATGAAGACAATTCTGCTGGGCGCGATTGCGACCATGGGCACAGCGCCCATGGTGCATGCAGATGCCCACGAGGGTGACCGTGGCCGCGACGGCCAGGTCAACATCATCTATTGGCAGGCGCCATCCATCATGAACCCGTTCCTGTCGGGCGGCACCAAGGACGTCGAGGCCGCATCGCTGGTTCTCGAACCCCTGATGCGGTTCAACGAGACGGGCGAAATCGTGCCCTGGCTGGTGGACGAGGTCCCGACGGTCGAAAACGGTGGCGTGGCCGAGGACCTGACCTCGATCACCTACAAGATCACCGAAGGCATCACATGGTCGGACGGCACGCCGTTCACCTCTGCCGACGTGGCATTCACCTATGAATACTGCACCGCAGAAGGCGGCGGTTGCGCACAGGCCACCAAATTCGACGGCATCACCAGCGTCGAAACCCCCGATGACCTGACGGTCATCGTGAACTTTTCCTCAGCGACGCCCTACCCCTATTCGGCGTTCAACGGCGCAGAAAGCCCGATCATCCAGGCCGCCCAATTCGCCGATTGCCTGGGGCCAAAGGCACCGGAATGTACCGATCAGAACTTTATGCCCATCGGCACAGGCCCGTTCGTCGTGACGGATTTCCGCACCAACGACGTGATCCAGTTCGAGGCGAACCCGAACTACCGTGATGCGAACAAGCCCGCGTTCCAAACGGTCACGCTCAAGGGTGGCGGCGATGCAACCGCCGCTGGCCGCGCCGTCATGGAAACCGGCGAATTCGACTACGCCTGGAACCTGCAACTGGCGCCCGACGTGATTGCCCAGATGCAAGAAGGCGGTCAGGGCGTGCCTGTCGCCGGTTTCGGCACGCTGGTTGAACGCATCATGCTGAACAACACCAACCCCGACCCGTCCCTGTCCGACGCCGAACGTTCGGTCATCCGTCCGCACCCGTTCCTGGGCGATCCGGCCGTGTTCAACGCGCTGTCCATGGCGATCGACCGTCCGCTGCTGGTCGAGGTCGGCTATGGTCAGGCCGGTCGCGTGACCTGCAACTGGGTGCCGGCACCCGACCTTTACGCCTCTGACTCCATGACCTGCGACACGCAGGACATCGAAGGCGCCAAGGCCATGCTTGAAGAGGCAGGCTATGTCGACACCGACGGTGACGGCGTGCGCGAAACCCCCGATGGCGTGCCGATGGCGATGTTGTTCCAGTCCTCGACCAACGCTGTCCGTCAGGACTTTCAGGCGCTGATCAAGGATTGGTGGGAACAGATCGGCCTGTCGGTCGAACTGCGCAACATCGACAGCTCTGTCTTCTTTGGTGGTGATCCGGGTTCGCCCGATACCTTCCAGAAATTCATGGCTGACGTGCAGATGTACGCCAACAACTTCCCCGGCACCGACCCGCAGGCCTATCTGGGCAACGGCAAGTGCGACGCGGCCCCCACACCTGACACACAGTGGCAGGGTGAGAACATCAGCCGTTTCTGCATGGAAGAATACGACGCCCTGCACGCAGAACTGACCCAGACCGCCGACCTCAACGAGCGTGGCCGCATCGCCCGCGAACTCAACGACATGGCGGTCCAGAACGGGATGATGATTCCGCTGGTGGATCGCGGTCGTCTGTCCGCCCATGCCAACAGCCTTGGCGGTGTGGTTCTGAACACATGGGATTCGGAACTGTGGAACGTTGCTGACTGGTATCGTACCGGCGACAACCGCTGAACCTGACAACCGGGCGGGCCGCACTGGCCCGCCCACACTGACACGTAGACACTTAGCCAAGGCGTTTGACATCATGCTGACCTACACCTTCCGCAGGTTACTGATATCCATTCCGACGCTTTTGCTGATCGCCTTCGTGATCTTCATGCTGCTGGA
Source organism: Loktanella sp. DSM 29012 (assembly GCF_900110705.1). GTDB lineage: Bacteria > Pseudomonadota > Alphaproteobacteria > Rhodobacterales > Rhodobacteraceae > Loktanella > Loktanella gaetbuli. Next base: position 438,715 of record NZ_FOEJ01000003.1, read on the forward strand.
ACTCGCCCCCGGTGACCCGATGGCATCCATGCCGCTGACGATCCCGGCCGAGGTCAAACAGCAAATGCGCGAGGCGCTGGGGCTGGGCGAACCCTGGTGGGTCCGCTTTCCGCTGTGGCTGAAACAGTTTTTCATCGTCGAACCCGCCTATTGGATCGACAGCGCATTCGGCACGTCTCTGGCAGACGGTCAGCAACGCATCATCAGTTTCCAGTCGCGCAGCCCCGTGTTCGACACCATCGCACAGCGCCTGCCGCAGACGCTGTGGGTCGTCGGCATGTCCTATGTGGTGGGCGTGCTGATCGCCCTGCCCGTCGGCATCATCAGCGCCTACCGGCAGTATTCGGTGTTCGATCAGGCCGGCACATTCGTGTCGATGATCGGCTTTTCCGTGCCGCCGTTCTTTTCGGGCGTGCTGCTGATCGTGATCTTTTCCGTATCACTTGGCTGGCTACCGTCGATATATGACACCACCCATCAGGTCCGCGACTGGGACAGTTTCGTGTTCCAGCTGCGCCAGATGGTGATGCCGGTCATGGTGCTGGCGCTGCAAACCACCGCCCAGATCAGCCGCTACATGCGCGCGGCGATGCTCGACAACCTTGGCCAGGACTACGTCCGCACCGCTCGCGCCAAGGGCCTGAGCGAGAGCGTCGTCGTCCTGCGCCACGTGCTGCGCAATTCCATGATCCCCGTGATCACCGTGATCGCACTGGGGATCCCCAGCATCTTTGGTGGGGCGATCATCACCGAACAGATTTTCAAGGTGAACGGTCTGGGCCAGCTGCTGATTATCGCCCTGCAGGGCAACGATATCCCGATGGTCATGACGCTGACGTTCCTGTTCGCGGTGCTGATCGTCATGTTCAACCTGATTGCCGACGTGCTGTACGGCGTTTTTGATCCAAGGATCCGCTATGACTGATCGCACAGCCAACCCCGCATTGCCCGCAGGCGACCCGACCCCCGTGGCCCCGGTCAAGGACCGCAACCAATGGTGGGACGTCTGGGACCAGTTTCGCAGTCACAAAGGGGCAATGGCGGGCCTGATCTTCTTGCTGGGCATCACGCTGTTCTGCCTGATCGGTCCGTGGCTGTGGGGTCTGGACCCGGCCAAGCTGGATATCCGCAACAAGGATCTGCGCCCGATCATCAACGCGCTGTGGGGGGCGGAAAACGTGTCTTGGGCGCATCCCTTCGGCACTGACAACCTGGGCCGGGACATCATGGCGCAGACCATGCAGGGCGGGCGTATTTCTCTTGCGGTGGGCTGGACCGCGATGATCCTTGCGATCCTGATCGGCACCTTCGTCGGTGTGATCGCAGGCTATTTCCCGCGCCTCGACGGCGTGCTGATGCGCCTGACCGACCTGTTCCTCGCCCTGCCGCTGCTGCCATTGCTCCTTGTGATGATGCTGCTGTTCCGCGATCCGCTACGTGCCGCCTTTGGCCCCGAACAAGGCATCTTTATCCTGATCGTCATCGGCATCGGCATCACAAGCTGGATGCAGACCGCCCGCATCGTGCGCGGCGACGTGCTGGCGCTGAAGGAACGCGAATACGTCCTCGCCGCCCGGTCCATCGGCACACCCAGCCGTCGCGTCATCACCCGCCACTTGCTGCCCAACGTGCTGTCACCCATCATGGTCAGCGCCACGCTGGGCCTCGCCACTGCGATCATCACCGAATCCGCGATCTCGTTTCTTGGCCTCGGGTTTCCGCCGGATTACCCGACATGGGGCAAACTGCTGGCCGACGCGGTGCCGCGCATGGTCAGTTTCCCCGAACGTGTGGTCTGGCCCGGCCTCGCGATCTCACTCACCGTGCTGGCGGTAAACTATATCGGCGACGGGTTACGTGACGCCCTCGATCCACGCATTCGCGGCCTGTAGGGAACCGATCGTCGTCCGGGCGCATTGGGTCCGAACGTCAAAGGACCCCTCATGAGCGCTGATGATACCGATCTGACACAGGGGCCTGTCTGGCGCGCCCTCGCCCGCCTGTCCGGCCCGATGGTCATCGGTATCCTCGCCGTCCTGTCCGTCGGCCTTGCCGACGCCTATTTCTTAGGTAAGCTGGGGGGCGCACCACTCGCCGCCGTCGGCTTCATCTATCCGATCACAGCGGCGATCACATCTCTGTCCATCGGCCTCAGCGCCGGGGCCAACGCCACCGTCAGCCAGACGCTGGGCTCTGATGACACCGACCGTGACCCGACGCGCATCGGCCTGCACACGGTCGGGCTGGGGCTGATCATGTCCCTGTTTATCGCGGGTGCCTTCTATCTGACCTATCCCTACCTCTTTGCCGCACTTGGCGCACAGGACGACGTGCAGACAGAAATCGCGGCATTCATGCCCTATTGGTGCCTGTCGTTTCCGCCGCTGGTCATCACGATGCAGATCAACGCGTTGATCCGCGCCCACGGCAGTTCCGTTGCCCCCGCCGTCCTGATGTCGGCCGAGGCGGTCCTGAATATCATCCTGACGCCGCTCTTCGTCTTTACATTCGATATGGGCACGGCGGGTGCCGCCCTTGGCACGTTCGTCGCACGGATGGTCATCTGTGCAGTCGCAATTGCCTATGCAGGCCGGCAAAACATCCTGATCTGGTGCGAAAACGTGACCCAGGACCTGATGTGGTCAACAAAAGAATTGTTCCGTGTCGGTGGGCCCGCGGCCTTTTCCAACGCCATCAATCCGGCAGGTATGGCCGCCGTCACCGCCGCCGTGGCGACCGTTGGCACCGATGCCGTGGGCGGCTTTGGCGCGGCGACCCGCGTGCAGCAAATCGCACTGGTGCCGATGCTGGCGCTGTCGTCCGGAATCGGTCCTGTCGTAGGCCAGAACTGGGGCGCCGGACAAAAGGACCGCGCAGCCAAGGGGCTTCAGGCAGCCTTGGCGTTCTGCATCGCATATGGCGTTCTGGTGGGACTGATCCTTTTTGTCTTTGCGCAACCCTTTGCAAGCTGGCTGACCTCTGGCGGCGGCGCTGCAGATTACGCGGTCACCTATATGAAAATCGTGGGCTGGTCGCTGTTCGGCTACGGTTTCGTCGTGGTCATCAATGCTGCGATGAATGCGCGGTCAAAGGCGGGTTGGTCCATGACCCTGTCGCTGGGACGTATTTTTGCCCTGTATCTGCCGCTGGCATGGCTGGGCGTCAGCGTATTGGACTTTACCGGGATCACGCTGGCCGCAGTCACCGCCAATGTCGCCGCAGCCGCCGTCGGTCTGGTCTTTGCATGGAAGGTCGGTCTGTTTCGCGCGGGCCACCTGCGCGCGACATTCGTCTGACGCCCCAATTTTTCGCGAAAAATTGGACGCGCCCGAATTTTCGCGAAAATTCGGCTACTCCAGATGCCGGCGCAGGCGCTTGACCATGAACCAGACCGCCAGCAGCACCAGTGGCGTCACCATGGCGGCCATTGTCGTCTTGCTGACGTCCAGCATGTCCTCCAGCGGTCCCGTCATATAAAGCACGAGGCTGACCGCGTAATAGCTGATTGCCACCGTCGACAACCCTTCGACCGTTTTCTGCAACCGCAACTGCATGTCGGACCGGGCATCCATGCTGCGCAGCAGATCGCGGTTCTGCGCCGACCGGTCGACATCCACCCGCGTGCGCAACAGGTCCCCTGCCCGCAAGGCACGATCACTCATCGCCTTGAGCCGCGCCTCAGTCGATTTGACCGTGCGCATCGCGGGGTCAAACCGCCGCATCATGAATTCACCGAATGTCTGGCGCCCGGCGTAGCGCGTTTCGCGCAGCACCTCGATCCGCTGGTTCACGATGGTCTCATAGGCCCCCGTTGCACCGAACCGAAACGCCGATTGCGCAACGATGTTCTCCAGCTCTGACGACACCCGCAGCAGGTCGTGCAGCAGTTCGGCCGGTTCGGTCACCGTGCCGCACATCTGTTCCAGCAGATTGGTCAGACGGGCGTCGATCTGCGCCATATCGGCCCCCAGGTCACGCGCCCGCGTGAGGCCCAGCATCGACATCGCCTTGTAGGTCTCGATCTCGCACAACCGCTGTACCACGCGCCCCGTGCGCCGCTCTCCGGCGGCGGGCCGCGCAAAGATGGCAAACCGCATATGCCCTGCCTCGTCGATCCTGAAATCGGATGCGATGATCAGCTCTCCGTCCAGCACGCGGCTGATGGCCAGGCTTTCCGGCACGAACCAGGTGTCGATCTTGTCGGTGATGCCGTCGTCGTCCTCTGACAGTTCGATCCGGATCAGGGCCGATGTGATGCGGACCCCCGGTGCCTTGGCCAGCCAGCTTTCGGGAAACATGCCAAAGGTGGACCCGTCAAAGGGCCGCTCTGCCGTGCCCGCACCAAAGAGGGTAAAAGTCACGAATTCCGTGTGGCTTTCCCATTTCAGCAGATGCTTGCCCAGATAGCCGGAATAATGCGTGGCCCCCGGCTGCGGATGCTGCGCGCCGTGGCGGTCCAGCAGCTCGATCAGATGCGCCCGATCCGCATCGCGGTCGCGGCCTGCGGCGTTTTCCGCCGGCTTGATTGCCAGAAAGGCCGCACGCGACGGGGCCTGCACCGCCGGAAATGGGCGGGCGTGCAATTCATTGGCCATCGCATATCGCAGCGGGTGGTCGGCAATCGGCGGCATCGGTGATCCACTTCGAAACTGTTGTGGATCAACCTAGCGGTGTCCGCCCTTGGGTAAAGCGATAAAATGCCTGTAGAAGAACGACTTAGCGGCGCACGACTGTATACCGTGCGCCGCCATCACCATCGCGGTTCTGTGAAAACCCTTAGATCACAACCACATCCAGCGGCGGAAAGCCGTTGAACGACACGCTGGAATAGGTCGAGGTGTAGGCCCCGGTGTTGCGGATCAGCACCCGGTCACCGCTGGTCAGGGTCAGCGGCAGTTGCATCGGGCGCTTTTCGTACAGGACGTCGGCACTATCACAGGACGGGCCTGCCACGATGCAGGGGCCTGTAGCATCACCATCGCGGTCGGTCTCGAACTGATAGCGGATCGCCTCGCCCTCGGTTTCGGCCAGCCCCGAGAACCGGCCGATCGACAGATAGACCCAGCGGTGCACGTCACGGTCGGATTTACGGCTGACCAGCATCACCTCGGTTACGATGACACCGGCTTCGGCCACCATGCCACGACCGGGTTCGGCCATGATCTGGGGAATATCGCCAAAGGTTTCAGTGACCAGCGCGATCACGCGGGCGGCGTAATCCGTCGGCGTGTCGATCGCCTCGCCGTAGAACGCGGGAAATCCGCCACCGATGTTCAGCAAGGTCAGGTCGTGCCCTGCGTCCTTGGCGCGTTTCCAGATGAAAGACAGCTGGTCCAGGGTGGGTTTCCACATTTCGGCCCGGCGGGTTTGCGACCCGACGTGGAACGACAGACCCACGGGCGACAGGCCCACCGATTTGGCGTAATCCAGCATGTCCAGCGCCATGTCGCTGTCGCAGCCGAACTTGCGCGTCAGCGGCCAGTCCGCCTCTGATGTTTCGACGATCAGGCGGATGTAGACCCGCGCGCCGGGTGCGTTGGCGGCGATCTTGTCCAGCTCTTCGGGGGCATCGGCGGCAAACAGGGTAATGCCAGCGGCATGCGCCCAGGCAATGTCAGACGCCCGTTTGATCGTGTTGCCAAAACTGATGATGTCCGGGCTGGCCCCTGCATCCAGACACATCTGGATTTCGCCCTTGGACGCGGCATCGAAATGGGATCCCAGATCGGTCAGGCGTTTCAGGATTTCCGGTGCAGGGTTCGCCTTGACCGCATAATGGATGTCGGCGTGGCCCAGACCCGCCTTGAGCGCGCGGTACTGTTCCTCGACCCGGTCAACATCGATGACCAGTGTCGGTTTGTCGAAATCCTGTGATGCGACCCATGTATCAAGCTTGGGTGTCGGCACGCGTGTGGGCGCAGCAGCGCCAGCAAATGCATTCATGGTCATCTCCAGTAGACCCGGCCATTGGATGGGTTAACCCACCCGAGACCGCTCAGTTCCAAGGGAGACGTTACCGTCGCTACAGGGGTCATGCAAACCGACCCGGATGCGCGTGCGTTGGCGTCTGTCAGGCGCATGTGAGGCATTCGCCCTGTCCGATCAAGCGGATTTTTCGTGCAACCGCATTTATTTTGCACCCCTGCCGTCAGCACGCTAGGACAGTGAAATGTCTGATCTGATCCTGCTGAACAAACCCTTTGACGTGCTGTCGCAATTCACCGATGCGCGCAGCCCGACCCCGCGCCGCACACTGTCTGATTTCGGTTTGCCATCAGGGGTTTACCCTGCGGGACGCCTTGACCGTGACAGCGAAGGGCTGCTGCTGCTGACCAGTGACGGCAGGGTGCAGGCCCGCATCGCGGACCCCCGGTTCAAGGCCCCCAAAACCTACCTCGTACAGGTCGAAGGCGACCCCACCGATGCCGCACTCGCCCCGCTGCGCACGGGTGTCACACTCAAGGACGGGCCGACCCGTCCGGCACAGGTGCGACGCATCCCCGCACCGGACCTGTGGGACCGCGATCCACCGGTCCGGTTCCGCAAAACCGTGCCGGATTGCTGGCTGGAAATCATCCTGACCGAAGGGCGAAATCGTCAGGTACGCCGCATGACGGCGCATGTGGGGTTTCCCACACTCCGGCTGGTGCGCTGGCAAATCGGTGACTGGTGCGTTGCGGACCTGGCCCCAGGTGAATGGGCAGCGGCGAAGAGCTGATCCCGTGCAGCGAGGCTCTGAAACTAAAAACGCCCGGCGCATAGGACGCCGGGAGCTTTGATAGAAAATGGTGCCACCTGCGGTGGCTGACTATCAGTTCTCGCCGAAGACCAGAAATTCCGCGTCGATGGCACGACCGTTGCGCGTAATGCCTGCGTCCTCGTCAACACCGGCAATCGCTCGGATCGTATCGGGTGTCTTTGCAGCGGATGGAATCGTGCCACCGAACTTACCATCGACCGTCCCACGCAGCACGAATGTGCCGTCGCTGTCGGTGCGCAGCGTTCCGTCATAGGTGGTGGCAAAGTTGTTGGGCGCGCCACGTCCGATGGATGACCCACGGCGACCCAGTTGGATGTCACCATCCACGTCAAAGAAACGGCCCGTCCTGGGGTTGGCCCCCACGACACCGAACAGGTTCGTCACATCACCCGTTACCGTGCCGCGACTGAAATTGGCGGTGATGTCGGCATCGCCGACGATGGTCAGATCATCCGAGGTCCGGTTCACATTGTTCTCGACAAAGAACCCGCCAGCCCCCTTGAATGATGCGCTGCCGCTGGTCGGCATGGCCGTAAATTGGGTCGGCGCAATCGTGTCCAGCCGGTCTGACAATACCTCGAACTGATCGGCCTTGCCCACGACGAAATCGCGGTCGACGGTCACACCGCCACCGCCGCCACAGGCGGACAAAAGGGCGCTCAGACCCAGACAGGTTGCAGCAGTAACGATACGTGGCATGAGATCCCCCCACAGTTGAATTTGGCTATCACTACTGCGCCGCTCAGGCGCGGCAAAGATTCGTTTTGCACCGCCAAAACATCCGCAGACGCGGCGACAAAATTGCCGCAGCGGGCGCAAACGCAAACGCCCGGCACCTTGCGGCACCGGGCGTATATTCCAGTCAAACTGGTGGTTTCGCTCAGTCGATCTTGGGCAACAGCGCCTCAAGCGATTGTTTCGCGTCACCGTAGAACATCCGCGTATTGTCCTTGAAGAACAGCGGGTTTTCGATCCCGGAATAGCCGGTCCCCTGCCCGCGCTTGGACACGAATACCTGTTTCGCCTTCCAGCATTCCAGCACCGGCATCCCGGCGATAGGGCTGTTGGGATCGTCCTGTGCAGCCGGGTTCACGATGTCGTTCGACCCGATCACGATGGCCACGTCGGTGTTGGGGAAATCATCGTTGATCTCGTCCATTTCCATGACGATGTCATAGGGCACCTTGGCCTCGGCCAGCAGCACGTTCATGTGGCCGGGCAGTCGCCCTGCCACGGGGTGAATGGCAAACCGGACGTTCTTGCCCTGCGCGCGCAGCTTGGTCACCAGCTGGCTGACCGCCTGCTGTGCCTGCGCCACCGCCATACCGTAGCCGGGAATGATGATGACGCTGTCCGCCTCGTTCAGAGCGGTGGCGACACCGTCCGCATCAATGGCGACCTGTTCCCCCTCGACCGCCATCTGTTCACCCGCAGGCCCGCCAAAGCCGCCCAGGATCACGCTGACGAACGACCGGTTCATCGCCTTGCACATGATGTAGGACAGGATCGCACCGGACGAACCGACCAGCGCGCCGACCACGATCAGCAGATCGTTGCCAAGGCTGAAACCGATCGCGGCAGCCGCCCACCCGGAATAGCTGTTCAGCATCGAGACAACGACCGGCATGTCAGCACCACCGATGCCCATGATCAGGTGATACCCGATGAACAGCGCGGCCAGCGTCATGATGAACAGCGGGAAAAACCCGCCCGTGTTGAAATACCAGATCAGGCAGAGCAACGACAAACCCGCAGCCCCGGCGTTCAGCATGTGACCGCCCGGCAGTTTGGCCGCCGCCGTATTCACACGGCCCGCCAGCTTGCCATACGCGATCACCGACCCGGTAAAGGTCACGGCACCGATGAACACGCCCAAGAACAGCTCGACCCGCAGGATGTTCATCTCGGTCACGGTCTTTTTCAGCAATAGCCCGGCAAAGACCCCCTGAGAGCTGCGGTCGAAATCAGGACCGCTGGTTGCCACGAGTTCGATCAGCCGCGCGATTTCGATATGGGCGATGTAGCCCACGATCACCGCCGCCAGACCGACCAGCGAATGCATCGCTGCGACCAGTTCGGGCATCTGCGTCATCTGCACCTTGGTCGCCAGCTGATAGCCGATCAGACCACCGCCGATGATCATCAACACCGACAGCAACCAATAGCCGCTACCGGGTCCGATCAATGTCGCCGCAACCGCCAGCGCCATGCCGACGATACCGTACCAGACCGCGCGTTTGGCACTTTCCTGGCCGGACAGACCGCCCAGCGACAGGATGAAGAGAATGGCTGCGACCACATAGGCCGCTGTTGTGAAACCGAATTCCATGTCTGTTTACCCCCTCAGGACTTCTGGAACATGGCGAGCATGCGCCGTGTGACGAGGAAGCCCCCGAAGATGTTGATACCTGTCATGAACACCGCAAGTGCTGCGAGGATGACAACCAGCCATGACCCCGATCCGATCTGGGTCAGCGCGCCCAGAATGATGATCGACGAAATCGCATTGGTGACGGCCATCAGTGGTGTGTGCAGCGAATGCGCGACACCCCAGATCACCTGGAACCCGACGAAAACAGCCAGCACGAACACGATGAAATGCTGCATGAAACTGGCGGGTGCCACCAGACCGACCAGCAGCAACAACGCGCCACCAATGGTCAGCAGACCGACCTGCGTCTTGGTCTCTTTCTTGAACGCGGCCACTTCCTTGGCGCGTTTTTCCTCGGGCGTCAGTTCCTTGGCCGCGGGCTTTTTCGGCTGGGCGGCAATGGCTGCGACCTTGGGCTTGGGTGGCGGGAACGTCACCTCGCCTGCATGGGTGGCCGTGGCCCCCCGGATCACGTCGTCATCCATGTTGTGATTGATCTGGCCGTCCTTGTCGGGGGTCAGATCGGACAGCATATGCCGCACGTTCGTGGCATACAGCAGCGAGGATTGCGTCGCCATCCGGGACGGAAAATCGGTGTAACCCACGATGGTCACGCCATTTTCGGTGACGATCTTTTCGTCCATCACGGTCAGTTTGCAGTTGCCGCCACGTTCGGCGGCCAGGTCGATGATGACCGATCCCGGCTTCATCGCCTTGACCATGTCCTCGGTCCACAGTTCCGGCGCGTCGCGACCGGGGATCAGGGCGGTGGTGATGACGATGTCGATATCGGGTGCAATCTCGCGGAACTTGGCCAGCTGGGCTGCGGCAAATTCCGGGCTGGACACGGCGGCGTAACCGCCCGTTGCGGACCCGTCCTGCTGTTCCTCTTCGAAATCGAGGAATACGAACTCTGCCCCCATGGATTCGACCTGTTCGGCCACCTCGGGGCGCACGTCGAATGCATAGGTGATCGCACCCAGCGAGGTGGACGTGCCGATCGCGGCCAAGCCTGCAACACCGGCACCGACGACCAGCACCTTGGCCGGTGGCACCTTGCCGGCGGCCGTCACCTGCCCGGTAAAGAATCGGCCAAAGTTGTTGCCCGCCTCGATCACGGCACGGTAGCCCGCGATGTTTGCCATCGACGACAGGGCGTCCATTTTCTGCGCGCGGCTGATGCGTGGCACCATATCCATCGCGATGACGGTGGCACCCTGATCGTTGGCGGCCTTCATCAGGTCTTCGTTCTGACCGGGATAGAAGAACGAGATCAGCGTCTGGCCCTGCCGCAGCATCTGGACCTCGGCCTGTGATGGCGGGCGCACCTTGGCGACCACGTCGGCCTGTTCGAACAGCGCCTTGGCATCGTCGACAACGGTCACATCTGCCGCGCGATAGGCGTCGTCGGTAAATCCGGCCGCATTGCCTGCGCCGGATTGAACCAGACATTCATGACCGAGTTTCTGCAAATCCCGGGCCGAGGCGGGCGTCATGGCCACGCGGGCCTCGCCCTTGTACGTTTCTGTTGGTGCGCCGATTTTCACGGATCGAAGTCCCCCATTTTTGATCGCGCCAGTGTTAGACCGCGCAATAATATTTCACAAGCCGCCGATGGCGGTAACATCAAAGCCAACGTCTGGTCCTTTGCACGTAATGTGCAAAGGCTGTGCCGAATGCAGCGCGCAAGCGTGCTTCTTCGGCAACGATGAAATGCCGCGCAATCCACCAGATGAACACCGGCACAAGCAGCAGGCCCAAGGGTGCCTGCCAACGCAGGCACAATCCCACCAGGACAATGGCGTCGGCCAAATAGATCGGGTTGCGTGACCAGGCAAAGATCCCGTGACTGACCAGCGCGCTGGGTTCACGGTGCGGAATGACGGTCGTATGCCTGCGCGCCATGGTCACGACGGCAATCGCCATCATCACGACGCCCAGCACGATCAATGCAGTCCCGATCCCGACCGTGACGGCGGTGCCCGCCGTCCAGATGCCGCGGCTGAGCCAGACACCCAATGCGCAGAACGCCAGCCAGACCGGCGGTAGGTCGATGCGTTTCATCTGCATACACTCCTTGTCCCCGCTGCATCAAACCGTAGGCTGCGGACAAACGAAAGGACGATTATGGAACATCTGGGCAAACATGCGCTGGTCACGGGCGGCGGCAGCGGCATCGGACGCGATATCGCGATCGCGCTGGCCGATGCCGGGGCCAACGTCACGATCACTGGCCGCAGACTGGACGTGCTGCAGGCAGCCGCCGCCGATCATCCAAGGTTGCACCCGCTGCAAATGGATGTAGGCGACGAATCCGCGGTAAGAGACGGGATTGCTGCGGCCGCAGCAGACCGGGGCCCGGTGCAGATCTGCATCGCCAACGCAGGTATCGCCGAGGGTGGCACATTCGCTAAAACCTCGCTCGCGACATGGCGGCGCACAATGACCACGAATCTCGACGGGGTGTTCCTGACGTTCCAGGCCGCACTCGAATCACTGCCCGATGACATGACGGGCCGGATGATCGTCGTCAGTTCCATCGCAGGGGTGCGCGGCCTGAAAAACGCGGTCCCCTACACCGTATCGAAACACGCCGTGATCGGCCTGATCCGGGGGCTGTCAGAGGAATACCTGCACAAACGCCCGGTGACCTTCAACGCGCTCTGCCCGGGCTATGTCGACACCGATATCGTGCAGTCGCAGCTGCCGGGCCTGATGCGCAAGTTCGACGTGGACAAGGCAGGCGCCGCGGCACTGGTCGCCAGGGCTAACCGCAGCAAGCAACTCCTGGATGTTGCCGAAACAACAGCAGCCATGATGTGGCTGTGTTCGGACGGCGCGCGCAGTGTCAACGGCCAGACAATCGAGATATCGGGGGGGCAGGTCTGATGCCGGATTTTCGCGAAAATCCGGACTGGGCCAAATTTTCGCGAAAGTTTGGAGGCGCGGCATGACCGATTTTGCAAAAACCAAGGACCTGTTCCATTTGCCGGAGGGGATGATCTACCTGGACGGCAATTCACTGGGTCCGCTGCCCAAGGCAACCCCGGCGCGTGTGGCCCGCACGCTGACCGATGAATGGGGCGAGATGGTCATCACGGGCTGGAACCGTGCGGGCTGGATGGCCCAGCCAATGGACCTGGGAGACCGGATCGGGCGGCTGATCGGCGCCGAAGAAGGTCACGTCACCGTCGGCGATACGCTGTCGGTCAAGGTGTTTCAGGCACTGGCCGCGGCACTGGCGATGACCGACCGCAAGGTCATCCTGTCCGACAGCGGCAATTTTCCCTCCGACCTCTACATGGCCGAGGGGCTGATCGCGGCACTGGGCGGCGGGTTGGAGCTACGCGTCGTCGACCCCGAGGACGTCGCGAATGCCCTGAGCGAAGAGGTCGCGGTGCTGATGCTGACGCAGGTCGATTACCGCACCGGACGGCTGCACGACATGGCGAGGCTGACGGCACAGGCACGGACGCTGGGCATCGTCACGATCTGGGATCTTGCGCATTCAGCCGGTGCCATGGATGTCGATGTGGCGGGCTGCGGTGCCGATTTCGCGGTCGGCTGCACGTACAAATACCTCAATGGTGGACCCGGTGCGCCGGCGTTCATTTATGTCGCGCCAAGGCACGCCGAAACCGCAAGGCCAATTCTGGCCGGCTGGCTGGGCCATGCGGCCCCGTTCGCGTTCGAACAGGGCTACCGCCCGGGTGATGGCGTGGCACGGATGCGGGTCGGCACACCGCCCGTGATCCAGATGGCGGCACTCGAGGCGTCCATGGACATCTGGGACACGATCGACATGGCCGACATCCGCGCGGCCTCCATGGCGCTGTGCGACAGGTTCATTGCAGGGGTCGAGGCCGCCTGCCCCGACCTGACGCTGGCGTCGCCGCGCGACGCGGCACGGCGCGGATCACAGGTATCGTTTCGTCATCCGCAGGGTTACGCCGCGATGCAGGCCTGTATCGCGCATGGTGTGGTCGGCGATTTCCGCGCCCCCGATATCATGCGGTTCGGCTTCACGCCGCTGTTCATCGACGCAGGCGACGTGGATGCGGCAGTGGACGTGATTGCGCAGGTTATGACAGACCGACTGTGGGACGACCCGCAATTTCACGCCAAGGCTGCCGTTACATAACGAAATCAACATGTTTCGCATGCGAAACATAATATGTCATTTGAGGGTTAAATCTTCATCTAGATGAAAATGCACTGAATATCGCAGTGCATGTCACGCGAAATGCCGTAGCTGCAGGCGCGCCAATCGCTTGCTTTTCAAGGTTTCGTTCACGCAGTTGAAGCCAACCTTGATGCAGGCGATTGGCGCTGTGGGCCGCGTCCTAGCGTTCGTGCAGTGCCTCTGACGACCGATACAGCGGCTTGGTCAGGTAGCTGAGGATCGTTTTCTCGCCCGTGTGCAGTTCGACCGTGGCCATCAGGCCCGGGCGCATTTCGATGCGCGACTGACGCACGCCCAGATTTTCCTGATCCACACGCAGGATGACCCGGTAGTGGGCGTCGCCCTCGGGGCGGCGTTCGTCCTTGAACGTATCGGCGCTGACGGTCTGCACCGTCCCCTTGAGCGAGCCGTAGATCGTGTAGTCATAGGCGGTCAGTTTCACGGTGGCGTCCTGCCCCGTGGTCACGCCGGAAATATCCTGCGGTTTCACGCGCGCCTCGACATAGAGCGCGTCATCCAGCGGGATGATCTGAAAAATTTCCTCGCCCGGACGGATGACACCGCCGATGGTGGTGACGGCCATGTTGTTGACCACACCGCGCATCGGCGCGCGGATCACGGTCCGGTCCAGCTGGTCGCGGGCAATCTTGATGTTCTGTTCCAGCTGCGACAGCGTTTGCAGCGTTTCGGTATATTCGGTGGCACGGGCCAGATCGGCCCCGGTGACCACCTCGTTGTACTTGATTTCAGCGTCGGCAAAGGCCTTGCGCACCCGTGTGGTTTCGATCAGCGACACGATTTCGCGCGACAGCATGTCCTCCATCAGGGCCAGTTCATTGCCGGTTTCGTCCATGACGCGGCGCGCGCCGTCAACCTTGGACGCGTAATCGGCCTGACGCGCGGCCAGCAGGGCGCGTTCCGATTGCAAAATGCCGGGGCTGGCCTCGGCGATGTCGGCGGGGACCTCGAAATCGAACAGGCCCGCGATTTCGGCCTCCAGCCGCAGGCGGCGGATCGTGGCGGCGTTGATCTGTTCGGACAGGTCCTGCACGGCCGAGACGAATTGCGTGCCTTCCAGCCGGGCGAGGACATCGCCCTCTTCGACGGTATCGCCCTCGGAGACAAAGAGTTCGGCTAGGATGCCGCCCTCAAAGTTCTGGATGATCTGCGGGCGCGATGCACTGACCACCTCGCCCTCGGCGCGGACAAGCTCATCGACCCAGGCGAATTTGGCCCAGCCGATAAAGATGATGACGGTGGCCGCAACCAGCCAGATGATCAGGCTGGGACCGCGGGAGGCCCCCTGAAATTCGGTATCCGCAACGGCCATCACGATGCCTCCTTGTTCAAATGGGCAAGGACCTGATCGCGGGGTCCGTCAACGGCAAGCCGGCCATTGTGCAGCACCATGGTGCGGTCGGCCAGTTTCAGCAGCGCCATCCGGTGCGTGGCGACAATCACGGTGCGCCCGGACATCCAACCTTCGAGGCGACTGATCAACGTCGTTTCCAGCGTCTGGTCCAGCGCGGATGTAGGTTCGTCCAGCAGGCAGACGCTGGGGTTCTGCAACCACAGGCGCGCCCAGCCGATGGATTGGCGCTGACCGACCGACAGGCCTGCCCCGCCGTCGCGGATGTCCAGATCCAGCCCCTTGGGGTGAGCGCGGACAAACGGGCCGAGGCCTGCGAAATCCAACGCTGCCAGCATCCTGTCGTCGTCACGTTCCAGCTGCGTGAGGTTAAGGTTGTCGCGCAGGCTGCCTGCAAAGAGTTTCACCTCCTGGCCCAGATAGCCGATCGACCGGCGCAGGTCGCGGGCCGCGACCTGTTCCATGTCGACACCATCGATCAGCACGCGGCCCGATGTCGGCACATGCAGGCCCGAGAGGATTTTCAGCAGCGTCGATTTGCCGGACCCGTTGGCCCCGAGGATAGCGACGATCTGGCCTGCGGGCACCTTGAGCGAGGCAATATCCAGCGCGCGCGCGCCGTCGGCGTCATAGGTATAGGCAAGGTCGCGCAATTCGTATTCACCGGCCACGGTTTCACGGCGCAGGTAGGTGCGCATGGCATCGTTGTCCTGATCCGAATCCGCAATCTGGTCGAGTGCGGTCAATGCGGCCTTGGTATTGGACCAACGCGCGATCAGCCCCGCCAGACCGTTCAGCGGCCCAAGCGTGCGGCTGGTGAGGATGCCTACGGCAATGATCGTCCCGACGGTGAATTCACCGGCAAACACCAGAAAGGTCCCCATGACGACAGCGGCGACATAGGTGGCCTGCTGCACGCCCTGCGCCCAGTAGGTCAGCGTGGTGGACAGGCGGCGTTGCTCAGACGTGGACAGGGCGGACAGACCCGTCAGTTCTGCCCACATGCGGTTGAAACGGCCCTCTGCGCGCTGCGATTTGATGGTATCGGCCTCGAACACCGCCTCTTGCAGCAGGCGGCTGGACTTGGTGGATGCGCCCTGTGCGGCGAGCGTCAGGTCCATCATCTTTTTCTGCAGGAACAGCGATGGCAGCACCATCAGCACGCCACCGGCGACCAGCACCCAGACGACCGGGCCGCCGATGGACCAGACAAGTGCGAGAAACAGGAAGATGAACGGAATGTCCGTCAGCGACCCAATGGTCGAGGCGGTGAAAAATTCGCGGATGGACGAAAATTCACGCATCGCGGCAAAGGTCTGGCTAGGGGATTGTGCGGCTGTGGCCTTCATCCCCAACAGACGGTTCATCAGCATGTCCTGCAACCGCAATTCGATCCGGCGGCCAGCGTTGTCCATCAGGCGCGCGCGGGCGATGCGCAGGGCGGCCTCCATCAGCATGGCAAGCCCGGCACCGATGGTCAGCACCCACAGGGTCGCCGTGGATTGGTTGGGGATCACCCGGTCATAGACCTGAAGCGAAAACAGCGCGACAGCCACTGCCAGCAGGTTGGCAACCAGTGATCCAAGGGCCACCTCGCCGATGATGCGGCGGAACGACAGGATTTCGGCCCAGAACCAGTGACGTTTCGCGGCCTTGGTGCCGTGGCGTTCCGTCAGAACGGCGGCGGGCACCTCGGCGCGGATGATCCGGCCGGTGAAATGTTCCGTGAATTCGCGCAGCGATACTTCTTCGCGGTTGTCGGGCGCGCTGGGGTCGTGGACGACGATGGTTTCCTTGGTCTGTTCCAGCACCAGCACCAGTTTGTCCGAGGTCAGCCGCGCGATGGCGGGCCAGTGGGACGGTTTGGGCGGCAGGGCGACGATGGCTTGCGCCCGTAGACCCGCAGCGTTCAATGCGGCGACCAGATTGGCAGGGGCCAGATCGCCATGGGCATCCGCCGCCTGCCCTTCGAGCACGTCCGTCGCCTTGAGCGGTTGCCCCAAGAGCGCGGCATAGGTCGCTGTAATCGCAGCCATTTCCACGGCAAGTGCGGAATGGACCGGCGCGTTTGGTGCCGCATGCTGCGGCGCATTTTCGGTCAGGACAGTGCCGTCGATCGCCTGATCGGCGGGCACCTTGACCGGGTCGATCTTGGCCAGTTTCATGCCACGCGAATTGGCGACGTCGAATGCAAGAACCGGACCGCTCATAGGATGTCTCCGTCAACCAGGACGCCGCGCAGGGCGGCAATTTTCAGATCGTTGCGAATGATATCATAGCGCAGGGATGCCGCACGCCGGGCGGTGCCCACGCGGGATTCCATCAAGGTGACAACCTCGCGCACGGTGCGCTGACCGTCGCGCTGTGCCTGCACGTAGGTGTCGAATGTCTGCGCGGCCCCCTGGGCCAGTTCCTCGGCCTGCACCAACTGCCGCGTAAGCGAGCTGCGCTCTGCCTCCAGCTTGGCCAATGTGCGGGCGGTGTCTTCGCGTGTTTCGGACACGGCGGCGATGGCGGCGACGCGCTGCGCCTCGATCGCGCGCATCGCGTCACGGGTGCCGAAACCGATATCCTGATCCATCTGGGCGGTCAGTCCCACGTCGGAGCTGTCACCGATGCTGGCAATGCCTGCCAGACGCGGGAAAAATCCGGCGCGCCCGGCGTCAGCCTCGGCACCGGCAAGGGTCGCCTCGGCTTCGGCCTTGAGGTCGGGCAAGGGTTGTGCGGTCAATTCGGTGCGGAACGCAGCATCGGTTGTGCCGGCCGTGACCGGGGCGCCTGTCATTGCGGCCAGTTCAGCCCGCGCCGATGCCGCACCTTCGAGGTCGAGATCGCGGTCAGCCCGCATCTGTTGCAGTTTCTGATGCACGATGCTGGCGTCGACGGGACTGCTGACGCCACCCTTGACGCGTTCGTCCATGATGTAGGCGTAACGTTCCAGCTGCGGCAGTGCTGCGGCATTGACCGCGGCACGCGCCTCGGCGGTCTGGGCGGTCAACAGCAGGTTCAGCGCCTCGAACGCGCGGTCGTTGGCGTCCTGCGCATAGGTGACAGAGGCGACTTCGACCTCGGCGTTGGCATAGGCGCGTTCGGCCTTGTTGCGGCCGTTATCCAGAATGGTCTGTTCGATGAACAAGGTCGTCACAAGCGATCCGACCGATGACAGGCTGACTTGCGGTCCCATTGACGGCAGCCAGTTTTTCGACTGTGCCTGTGCGCGAAACCGTGCGGCGCGCAGATCCTGTTCGGCCTGCGACGTGCGATTGGAAACGGCGGCGCGTGCCACGTCGGCATACAGACCGTCATTCAGCACGGTCCGCCGCGCCTTGAGCCCTGCAATGATGTCCGAGGTATCGCCACCGGGCAGCGTGGCATCCATCGTCGGCGCAGCCGCGGCCCCCGCGAAATCCAGTGGCGTACCCTGTGCGCGTGCCACTTCTGCATCTGTATCGTTCCGCCCGCAGGCAGTCAGGGAAAGTGCAAGACACACTACCCCCGTCGTTATTGTGATTTGCCGATAGCTCACCCGCAGCCCGCCCGTTATTTTTATAGTCTTTGGGGAGTGCCTACCCCCAAGCCCTGTCATGGGCCCTGGGGATAGGCGGGGGGCACGGACGTTGCCTGCCCCCCTGATGCTGGTCCGGTTGCCCGGACCGGGAGGATCGTCAGACGACGTTCTGCGAAAACGCGATGCTGCTGTCGATCACCAGTTCGCTGTCGTCACCCAGACTGTAGACGTCGTACGAGCGGCCATCGATTTGCTGCGTTTCTTTCCACGCAGCGTTGCCGTTGAAGGTGACGCTGTCGTCGATGGACCCATGCACAACCAGCACGTTGTCGTTGTTCGACAGTGCGTCGATCGATTCCTTGGTCAGCGTCAGGCGTGCATTGTCGCCCTGATCCAGGTCGATCGCCCCGATGTTGAAGGTATCAAGCCCGGCCGCGTTCAGATTGACCACACCGTTCACATCCACCACCAGCAAGGTGGAGTTGCTGTTGCCCGCATCGTCGGTGGCGGTGATCACCAGTTGCTTGCCATCAACGACCGGCGCGTCAAAGCTGAAGGTCTCCTCGCCATCGGCGGGAAAGTTCTTCATGCCGTCGCCGTCCGTCGCGATAAGGGACCGGCCGTTGCCGCCCTCGTCGTAGGAATGCACCCGGATGTCGTCGGGATTTCCGTCGATGGTGACAAAGGTGACGCCGCGATCATAGTCGCCGATGCCTTCGACCGATGGCGCATCAGGCACATCGGTATCCACATCGAACTGGCCGTTGATCGACCGGCTGTTGCCCGCCAGATCCTTGGCCGCGACCGTGACATTCGCCTGATAGGTGCCGTCGGGGATCTCACCGGCGGCATAGGACACGGACCAGTTACCGTTGGCGTCCACTGTGGCCGCCCGCGTGACGATAGCGCTGGGTGTCCCGCTCTGCGAGGCATCGAAACGGACGATGACTTCAGTCGCGCCACGTTCGACCGTGCCGGTCAGCGTCACGCCATCGGATGCCTCTGCGCGATTGACGGTGTTGTCCGCCCCTTCGACCGGGGAATTCAGCGTCAGGCGGTTGACCCAGGTATCCAGACGCACATCGGCCTGATCGGTCACGACGTTGCCTGCCGGATCGGTCGCGACTGCGGTGATCGTGGTAAAGGTTTCGACGTTGCCGCTGCGGATGACCGAGGTCGAGAAATTCGCGGTCCAGCTGCCGTCCTCGCCCGCAACAACCGTCTTGGACCCGTTTTCAAAGGTCACGCGCACCTCGGAGAAGGCATCGGCCTGACCGGTGATGTCGATGGTCTGTGCGCCGCGCTCGATGTGGTTGATGACGCCGTTGCCGCCGACGATATCCTCGCGGATATCGACGGATGCCAGCGTGTCGACCTCGACCGTGCCGCGGGCAAAGGCCGCGTTTCCTGCCGCGTCGGTGGATGTGGCACTGACGGCGGCCTGATATTCACCACCGGGCACCTCGGCCCCCGAGAAGGTGTAGGTCCAGTTGCCGTTGCCATCGGCCTGCGTGGTGTGCGTGATGTTGCCGGACCCGTTGCCGTTGAAGGTCACGGTCACGGTGGCGTTCGCCTCGGCTGTGCCGGTGACCAGCACGCCCACAGCGTTGCGTTCGACCAGGTTGACCGTTCCGTCGCCACCAGCGGCAGAGGTATCAAGGGTGATTTCGTTGACGGTATCCACGTCCAGGAAATCGGTCGCAGAGGACGTGCCACCACCGGTCGTCACGGTTGCCACGACCTCGTAGGAATATTCACCCTCGCCCGCGATATTTGTCGGGACGGTGACGGACCACTGACCATTGTCGTCGATGTCGAACGGGATCGTCGATCCGTTGATGACCAAGGTGGCAGAGGCGTTTGGCGTTCCGGTGCCGGAAATTTCCACACCGTCGTCCCAGTCTTCGCCGTTGACTACGGTGCCGGTGCTGCGTGTGCCGCCCGAAATGACGATTTCAGGTGCGCTGTCGCCGCCGTCGCCGCCAGTCCCACCGCCGCCACCGCCGCCGTCACCATTTTCGCCGCCGCCTTCGTCGCCACCGCCGCCGGGTGTGCCGTCGCCGCCGCCGCCCTGTGTGCCGCCATCGGTGTCGCCGTCATCGCTCTCGGCGCTGCTGCCGCCCAGCAATGCGATCCCGCCCAGTGCCGCTGCACCAGCCGCAGCAGCACCACCGCCGATTCCGCCCAGACCAGCCAGCAGGGGCACGCCCAGCATGCCGACATCGGCGCCGGTTTCGGTGCCGGCGATATCCAGCGACGCCACTTCGATGAAATAAAGGTCATCATCGGGCGACCATTTGCCGAACCCGTCCTCGTCAATGTACTGCGCCAGCAACAGGTTGCCGTCGCCCGGCACCAGTTGCACCTGCGCCAGCTGACCGCCGGAAGACAGGAAAAGATCATTCAGGGGTGTGCCGTCCGGGCCAAAGAAGCCCTGGATCGTGATCACCTGGCCGTCAACCAGCATGACCTGAAGCGCCTGCCCCTGACGCGCATAGCTCAGCACATGGCTGCGCTGCAAATTCAGCGAAACGTCCTGACCCTGAGATACGATGATGTTTGCGTCCTGCCCGTTTCCGGACACCGCGCCACGCTGCAAGCCGCCCGCATCGTTGCGAACGACGAATTCAATCGCCGACATAATATACTCCGCCTCATGTGCACGCCCATCAAGGGACGTATCGATTTTGATTGCGGTCAGCGTAGCGAGGGGGGATTTATAAATCCAGATGAATCTTGGCGACAGCTGCCTTATTGCTGCCGCGGGGGTGACACTTTTGTCGCATCTGGCGCATCATGCTTGCCGTCGATATTGCCGTGCACATGCAGGTTCAGCGCCGCCCCCAGCAAGATCAGAAAGGCTGTGATATATAGCCATAGCAGCATCCCGATGACAGCACCGATGGACCCATAGACCTCGTTGTATCGGGCGAAATTTCCCAGGTAGTAGGACAGCATGACCGAGGCGGCGATCCACAGGATCACGACGGTCCCTGCCCCCACGGTCATCCAGCGCAGGCGCGCGCCGCGTTGGTTCGGACCAAAGCGGTACAGGATGCTGAGTGCGCTGTAGAGGACGACAAGCGCCACCAGCCAGCGAATCCCCTCGAGCAGCCAGGCCGTGTCATTCGCGATCGGCGCAAAGGCGATGAAAATCGGCGCGAGCACGACCGCCACCATGGCAACAAGCGCCAGTGCAACAAGCGACACGGTCAGCGTCAGCGCCACGACGATCTGCTTGAACCCGTTGCGCGCAGGCCGTCCCGCAATGGCGTTCAGGCCCGACATCAGCCCCGCAACGCCCAGACGCGCGGCCCAGACCGCCAGCAACAGCGACACGACCGAAGCAAAGCCCAACTTATCGCTGCGCGTCGCCAGCAGACGCGACATCTGTTCGGTCAGCAACAGGTACGTGTCTTCTGGAATGATCTCTTGCATCAGCTCCAGTTGCTCGACCACGACCACCGGGTCGGCAATCAGGCCGAACAGCGAAATGATCGCCGCAGCCGCCGGAAACAGCGCAAAGATGCTGAAGAACGCAACGCCGCCCGCAATCAGGCTGATGTGCCGTTCAGACGCCGTTTGCCACACTGCCCAAAGCAAGGACACGGCACGGCGCAATCGGCCGCGCGGCGGTGTCGCAGTGGTCTGCCGGTCAGGATCGCTGGTCTGCGCTGTCATGAATCCTTGCTACGCCGGGTCGGGCCCAATCTCCAAGATCGAACCGCACAAAGTGATGAGGTGTCACAAATTTCCCCTCGAAATCAGGGGCGGCGCTGGGTAGCGTCTGTAGCACGGCACAATCGGCCGGATCAGGACAAGGAAGTAACGCCGTGATGGATATCACAGATCAGGTCAATCTGCTTGCAGATCGGATACACGCCCTGCGCGAGGGACAAGACCGGATCCTGGTCGCCATCTGCGGTGCCCCCGCGTCCGGCAAATCGACACTGGCCAAGGAATTGGCGCGTCGGTTGAACCTGCAAAAATGCCCGGCCCTCGTGGTGCCGATGGATGGGTTTCATCTGGACAACGCCATTCTGGACGCCCGCGATCTGCGCGCGCGCAAGGGGGCACCCGAAACCTTTGACGGGGACGGTTTCCTGCATCTGATCCGCAGGCTGGGCGAGAATATCGAGGTCGTGGCCCCGATGTTCGACCGCACTCGGGACCTGTCGGTGGCTGGTGCCATCGCAATTCCGGCCGATTGCCCGGTCATCATCGTCGAGGGCAATTACCTGATGTTCGACGAAGCGCCCTGGCACAATCTGGCGGACCTGTGGGATCTGACCGTGCGTGTCGAGGTGCCGATGCCGCAACTGCGCAGCAGGCTGATCCAGCGCTGGCTAAGCCTGAATTACAGCCGTGCCGCCGCCACCCGCCGCGCCGAGAGCAATGACATTCCCAATGCGCAGCGGGTGCTGGACCGCGCGATCCCCTGCGAGATCACGCTGACCCCCAAGGGCGAATAGCGTCAGACGATCCGCGTACGCACCGGGGCAAGCCTGTCGACCTGACCGACCAGCGTGTCGCCCTTGTTCACCGCCGCGACACCCGCAGGCGTGCCCGTCATAATGATATCGCCCGGCATCAGCGTATAGAGCGTGGACAGGTTGGCGATGATTTCCGGCACGGACCAGATCATCGCGGCAAGGGGTGATTCCTGCCGGGTGTCGCCGTTGACGGACAGATGGATCTTTTGCTCGGTCAGGTGAAATCCAGAGGCCGGGGTCAACGCGCCAATGATGGCAGAGCCCGCGAAATCCTTGCCCGTGTCCCAGGGTTGGCCTGCCTTTTTGGCGGCGCCCTGCAAATCGCGGCGGGTCATGTCCAGACCCACACCATATCCCCAGATGACGCTGTCTGCCGCGGTTCTGTCGATGCCGGTCGCAGGTGCGCCTATGGCGACGACCAGTTCGACCTCGTGGTGCAGATCCTGCGTGCCGGGCGGATAGGGCATGTCGGCGTCATCGGTCAGCAGGTGATGTGCCGATTTGGTGAAATAGATCGGCGCACTGCGGGTCACGTCGCCGCCCATCTCGGCCACGTGGTCGGCGTAATTGCGGCCGATGCAGAAAATCCGGGCGACCGGGTAACGTAAGTCTGATCCCACAACGGCAAGCGCGGGTTGCCTTGGCGGCTCAATAGAATAGTTTGACATCGATTATGCCCTTTCTGACGTCATTTCAGGTCTCTGCCCGGAATATGATGCCAGGGGTTCACCTGACCAGCCGCAATCGTCCTGCGGTCCAAACCCTGTTGGAATCCATGTCACTGCCACCCCTGGATGATCTGATCGCCTGTCCGCATTGCGACACGCTGCATATTGAACGCGAACTGCCCGAAGGCGGCAGCGCGCGTTGCGTGCGGTGCGGTATCGTGCTGGTCACCCGGCGGTCAGATGCATTGGTGCAGATGGTCAGCCTGGCCTGTGCGGCCGTGATCCTGATGATGGCGGCCATCAGTTTCCCGTTTCTGGACATCAACGCAGCCGGGTTCACCAATGAAACCTCGGTGCTGAGCGCAATCATGGCGTTCAGTTCTGGCAAAGGCGTGCCGGTGGCGATCGCGGTGGCGCTGTTCATCATTGTGTTGCCGCTGACCCGGCTTTTGGCACTGATCTATGCGGTGGGTCCGTTGGTATTGGGTCACAAACCCCGTCCCGGCGCGCGGATCGCCTTTGCGATGACCGAACAATTGCGGCCCTGGGCCATGGCCGAGATTTTCATGGTCGGCGTGGCCGTGGCCCTGGTCAAGATCACGGGCATAGCACAGGTGACCATCGGCCCTGCGTTCTGGGCCTTTGTCACGCTGGTCATCATCACCATTTTCAACGATCGCATCATGAGTAGGTATACCGTTTGGAAAGCTCTCGACCTGACCTCCCGCGACTGATCACTGCCCGGCAGGCAGGATTGATCGGCTGCCGCCGGTGTGGACAGGTCCATGCGGGCGGTGCCGTGCGTTGCAAACGGTGTCACGGACCGATCCGATCACGCGATACTGAAAGCCTGCAAAAGGTCTGGGCCTGGCTGATCGCGGGGATCATCGCGTTCATCCCCGCCAATATCTATCCGATGCTGCTGACATCGACGCTGCTTGACCGTTCGGAACAGACCATTATCGGCGGTGTGATCGAACTGCTGCACTATGGCAGTTACGGGATCGCGACCATCGTGTTCGTCGCCTCGATCATGATTCCGGTCGGCAAATTCATCGCGATCGCCTATCTGGCCTGGGCTGTGCAACACAGGTCCAGCCGCAACCAGCATCAGCGCCACAAACTGTATGATGTGGTGGAATTTATCGGACGCTGGTCGATGATCGACGTGTTCGTCGTTGCCATTTTGTCGGCACTGGTGCAACTGAATGCCGTCGCAACGATCAATCCGGGTATTGCGGCGCTCAGCTTTGGGCTGTCGGTCATATTTACGATGTTGTCAGCGTTGGCGTTCGACCCACGTCTGATTTGGGATGAAGAGGAACCTGTCCGCCATGACTGAAGAATACGCTGCTGCGGAACTCGACATGAAACCGGGCAAGCCCAGCTTTTGGCGGCGGTTGTCGTTCGTCTGGCTGGTGCCGATCCTTGCACTGCTGGTGTCGGTCGGTGTGGCCTGGCAATCGTTCTCCGACCGCGGTGTCGAGATCGAGATTTCATTTCCCAGCGCATCCGGCATCAACGCGGGCGAAACCGAGATCAAATACCGCGACGTGACCGTGGGCACCGTCGAACGGGTCGAATTTTCCGAGGACCTGCAAGAGGTTCTGGTATTCGCCCGCGTCGATCAGGCTGTCTGGCCGTTTATGGATCAGGACGCCAAGTTCTGGATCATCAGCCCCGATGTCAGCGTGCGCGGCATCACCGGTCTGGATACGGTCCTGTCCGGCGTCTACATCGAAGGCGACTGGGACCGCGAGGCAGACGTTGCGCAGACATCTTTTACAGGCCTTCAGCGCGCGCCGGTGGCCCCTCCGGGCCAGACCGGAACCGAAATCGTGCTGCGCACGACCGAAGGCAGCGCATTGTCGGCGGGTGCACCTGTGCTGCATCAGGGCATCGAGGTCGGCGTCCTGTCCGAACCCGTCCTGTCACCCGACGGGTTGAGCGTATCGGTCAGCGCATTTGTCGCGGAACCCTACGACGCGCTGATCACCTCTTCCACGCGATTTTGGGACACGGCAGGCTTCAGCGTCTCGCTTGGTGCGGGTGGCGTATCGCTCGATGTCAGCTCGCTTGCGTCATTGATCGAAGGCGGCGTTGCATTTGACACCGTGGTGTCCGGCGGCGCGCCGATCAGCGATGGATACACCTTTGATCTGTTCAGCGACGAGGAAACAGCACGGTCCAGCCTGTTCAACGAGGTCGGTCGCCCGAAACTGAACGTTGCCGTGCTATTCGACGGGTCTGTCAGCGGTCTGTCGGTGGGATCCGATGTACGGTTCCAGGGCATTCGCATTGGTCAGGTATCCGAACTGGGGGCCGTGGTCGTCGACGACGAATTTACCGAACGCCGTGTCGAATTGCGCACGGTGCTGGCCATCGAACCCGGCCGCTTGGGCCTGGGCGAAGAAGCAACGCCGCAGAACGCCTTGGATTTGCTGGCAAGTTTCGTCGATCAGGGCCTGCGGGCACGACTGGTCACCGGCAGCCTGCTGTCAGGCAACCTGACGGTCGAACTGATCGAGGTTGCGGATGCCGCGCAGGCCACGCTGGATGTTAGCGCAGAGCCCTATCCGATCATTCCCACGACGGCGTCGAACATCACCGACGTTGCGGATCAAGCCGAAGGCGTTCTGGCACGGATCAACGATCTGCCGATCGAGGAACTGCTGGCCGCCGCCATCGATGTGATGGACAGCGCCAACGCGTTGCTGCGGTCGGATGGTGTCATCGACACGCCGGAACAGGTGGCGGGTCTGCTGGCGGATGTGCGCGATGTCGTGGGCAGCGAAGCGATCCAGGCCGTGCCGGGACAGGTGAACAACCTGCTGAACACGCTGGAGGATACCATCGGCGGTTTGTCAGGGATCATCACGTCCGTGGGGGATGCCGATATCGCAGGGCAATTGGACGGCATCCTAACCAATGTGTCTGCCGGAACCGAAAACCTGCCCGAGATTTCGACCCAGCTGGAACAGGTCATTGCGAAGGCCAACGCCCTGCAACTGGACGCACTCCTCGCGCAGGCCGAAGCATCGCTGGCCGCGATCGAACAGGTGGCGTCGAACGACGACCTGCAAGAGGTGCCGGTCTTTGTGAACCAGCTGCTGGACGAGGCACGTCTGCTGATCGCAAGTCAGGACGTGCAGGCCCTGCCCGGCGAATTGCGCGGTGTGGCGGACGAGGCAGGCCAGATCCTGTCCGATCTGACGGCGCAAAACATCTCGGCCCGCCTGACCGAGGCGATCAACGCGGCTGCCTCTGCTGCGCAAAGCATCGACACGGCGTCCCAGCAATTGCCTGAAATCACGGAACAGCTGAACGCATTGTCAGCCGAGGCCGCACGCATGGATCTGGACGAGCTGTCGGCCGCTGCAACACAACTGATGCAAAGCGTGACCGAAATCACCGCCACGCCGTCGGCACAGGCGCTGCCTGCATCCCTGTCGTCTGCGCTGGATGAGGTGCAGCTGACGCTGGCAGAGGTGCGCGAAGGCGGTGCGATCGAGAACGTGAATGCCGCACTGCAATCCGCGTCAGATGCAGCACAGGCCATCGAGGAAGCCGCCAACACCCTGCCCGACCTGACCGATCAGGCCGGTGCGCTGATCACCTCGTCCGGCGATGTCATCGCAAGCTACGGCGAGCGGTCGCGGTTCAACAACGATATCACGGGCGTGCTGCGCGGGATCCAAGAGGCCGCGGACGCGATCACGAACCTTGCGCGGACGATCCAGCGCAATCCGAACTCACTCATCACGGGGCGATAGACCATGACCATGAAACCAGCATTGATCGCCCTTGGGGTTGCGGCACTGGCCGCGTGCAGCAGCACGACCACCCGCCTGTCGGCCCCCGTGCCGCCATCGACACTGAACCTGACCGCCCGCATGAGCACGGTGGTGCTGCGCGATGTGACCCTGCCCGCCTATGCTGCGTCAGAGGAAATCGCGCTGGAAACAGCACCGGGTGTCATCACATCGGACGGTGATCTGTTGTCGGCGGATGATCCGGGACGCGGCGTGACACTGGCGCTGGCCCGGCAGATGGATGACATACTGTCGGCTGTCGTGGGGCCAGAGCCGTGGCCGTTCCCGTCGATCCCCGACGTGGTGGTCGACGTGCGTGTGACCGACATGCTGGGCAGCGCGGTCACCGGCACCTACCGTCTGTCAGGTCAGTATTTCATCGGTGGTGACGGGATTGATTATCCCAACAGCGCACAGGCCTTTGACTATGTGATCCCGATGTCCGCGCCCGATCAGTCTGGCGCCGTGGCCGCACAGGGGGTGGCACTGACCCGTCTAGCCGAGGATATTGCCCGCCGTCTGGGCCGCTGATCAAAGGCATGGGATTGCCGCCAACCGGCCACAGTTGCTGCATGCTTTGACGCTAGGGCTTTGACCATGGGCGCAATTCGCGCCATGCTCGATCCCAACGCCCGCAAGAGGCGCAAGCAAAGGCAGCAGCATGACCCCCGCCGACCTACAGGGTAGCATCATTTCGCATCGCAACGACCGCATGGGCGGACGCATGATCGCGATGCTGAACGCACTGCGCATCACGCGGGACTATGATCTGCCGTTTTTCGTCGGCTGGACCACCGGCGGGCGCACGTCAGAGGAAATGCGCGATCCGACCGCGATCTTTGACGCGGACTGGGTGGCGCAGCATTTCTTTGACGGCGATGTGCTGGGCGAGGTTTATGACGACCTGATCGACCTGTCCACGTTGACCCAGCACACGGGCTGGACGCCCGAAAAATTTCGCGCCGCAATCGCGCAGGGGTCCAGTTTTCTGTCGGGGGCCGCGATGGGGGTCACCGTCCTGCCGTGGGAAAACCCTCAGGAGGTCCCGGCCCGACTGCCACTGGCCGTCGAGAGCATCCGTTTCAGCGCCCCCGTACGGGCGATGATCGAACGGATCGACAGTATCTTCGCCGGGACCAAGCTGACCGCCTACCACATCCGGCGCGGCGACATCATCTATGACCCGATCACGTCGAACAAGCTGTGGCCCAACAAGTTCATTCCGCGTGAATTTTACGAACAGCATCTGGGCCGCACGCTGGCCGATCCAGATGCGCGGGTGCTGATCTTTTCCGACACGCCGGTCGAGGTGGAACGCCTGCGCAAGGTCGATCCCCGGGTGCAGGGTTTCGACGACCTGCTGGGGGATACCGACCTGACGCCAGGGGCCCGCGATTTCCTCGAACTCTTTGCGATGTCGCGCTGCAAACATATCTACGGCCCGCCGTCGTCTGCGTTCAGCCAGACCGCCATGACCATCGGCGGATGCAGCCTGCAAGCCGTCGAGGACGCCCTGTCCCCCGAGGATCGGGCCGCCGCGATGGACCGGATGACCGACCGGCTGGAGGCGCGATCAACCCTGTTCATCAACATGGGCGACGTGGGCCAGTGCCTGCATTTCCTGATCGAACGCCAAAAAGAATTGGGCGATCCTGCACGCGCGCGCCGCATCATCCGCGCCTACATGGATGACGGGCTGGACAAATCGTTCGCCTATCAGTTGCTGTGCGAATTGTCGGTGGCCACGGGCGATCTGGCCGCCTGCGAGGATATCCGTGATCTGGCCTATGCGAGGCCAAGCTACAGTGACGATTCAATGGCGACGGTGAACACCTATTCCGCGCTGCATCATCTGGCGCAGGGCAACACGGATACGGCGCTGGACCGATTGCATGCGTCGTTCTGGTTTCGGCCACTGGAAAACGTCGTGCATGGTGCCGTGAACCTGGGGCTGACCGCCGATATCGTGACGCCGGACAATTTCTATCCCTTTGATCCTGCGATGACCCGGCAAAAGGGTAACGTCTTTCCGCAGGGCCGCCGGGCCTTGGCCGAGCTGAACACGATCGCGCCCAAGGGATACGACCCCGAGGATCGCAGCGATTTCCACATGTGGGACATCGTGGTGCGCGACTGGCGGTTGACCTGCGGCAAGAAACTGAACCGGGCGTTCACCAACAAATCCAAGATTACCAAATCACTGGACATGCTGGAACGCGCCTTTTCCAAACTGGAGGGCAGCCCGGCACTGACCTCTGCGCGCGGTGTGCTGCTGTTTGCCGCCGGTGACGCGGACGAGGCGCTGGAATGCCAGCGTCGCGCCATCGCGGCGGCCCCCGACACACCACTTTATCGCAAACGCATCTCGGACGTGCTGTTCAGCCAGGGGGCGGACAAGACGGCCCTGTTCCAACTGCGCAAGGCATCGAACCTGATGGGCTGGCATCCGACCTATCAGGCGGAACTGGGCTGGCGTCTGTGGCGGATGAAGGAACGCGACGAATCCTGGGAAATCTACAACCGCCTTGCCGTGGCTGACCACCGTTTCATCGAGGTGCATCTGATGACCTCGGACATGATCCGCCGCGACCCCGACCGGCTGGAGGAATCGCTTGCCGTTCTGGAACGCGGGTTGAAACCCGCCCATGGTGCGCAGCGCCTGCTGGCGGCCAAGGCGCGGTTGCTGATGATGCTGGAACGCGTCGAAGAAGGCCGCGCCGTCTATGAACAGCTGGTGGATTGCGGGCTGGGCACGGAACATACGCACGTCGAAATATACCGTCAATTCAGTGCCTTGGGGCGCGAAGATATTGCACGCGAATTGACTGCGCGCAGTATCTACGATTTCGACATGGTCAAGGAGATGGCCGGGGGCTAGGCCGCCCCCGTCCAGTTTTCCAGAGTGATCGCCGCCTGCGCCTGCAGGTCGGTCGCGGACAACCCGGCATGGATCGTGAATGTGCCTGCGTCCACACGCCAGCCCTGCGTGTCCTGATCCCAATAGGCAAAGGCCCGGTGATCCAGCGGAATTGTTACCGTCCGCGCCTCGCCTGCATCAAGTGACAGTTTCGCAAATCCCTCCAGCTCCTTGTCAGGGCGCGGCACCTGTGGCGCATCCTCGGAGACGTAGATCTGTGCGACAGTGGTCCCTGTGCGGTCGCCGGTGTTGGTCACGGTCAGCGTGACGCTGGCCCCGGTGTCGTTTGCCGTGACGGACAGGTCCGACAGGGCGAACTGTGTATAGGACAACCCGTGACCGAACGGGAACAACGGTGTGATGCCGTGGCGGTCGTAGTGGCGATAGCCGATCAGCAGACCCTCGGCGTAGCGAACGGTGCCGTCCAGACCGGGATAGACCTGGCGGTCCTGCGATTGGGTCGGGTTGTCGGACCATTTGGCCGGGAACGTCTGTGGCAGACGCCCGCCGGGCTCTGCGTCACCGAACAGCACGTCAGCAATGGCATGGCCTGCCTCCTGGCCCGGATACCAGGCTTGCAGAATGGCAGCCACATCGCTGGCCCAGGGCATTTCGACGGGGCCACCGGTTTGCAGCACAACCACGGTGTTGGGGTTGGCAGCAGCGACAGCGGCGATCAGGTCGTCCTGACGGCCCGGAAGCGTGATGTCTTCCAGATCGGACCCTTCGGTGTCCCATTCGCCGGACCGCCCGACAAAGACCACGGCGCGGTCTGCCTGTGCAGCGGCGGTTGCGGCGGCAGCAATCTCTGCGTCGCCCATGGGTTTGCCGATCCCGGCACGCAGGGCGGTAAACTGCAGGTTGTCGCCACTGCGGGCGGTGACGGTGATCCGCACGGCGTAGGTCTGGCCTGCGGTCAGGTCGATCGTGCCCACAACCTCGTCGCAGCCTTCCTCAAAGAAGGTGCGGCCCTTTTGCCAGTCGCGCCCGTCCACGATCAGGGCATCGTCAAGATAGATCGCGCAAGGGCCGGTCGCCGTGATGCCGACGCGGTGCGTGCCGCTGTCGGTGGGTGTATAGGTGCCGGTCAGCGTGACCTGCACGTCGCTGGGGGACAGTGTGCCATCGCCGATGGGCGGGATGATGAACATCTCGGCCCCGTTGGTGGTCGTGGTGTGGACGGGGTCGGCGTCAGGCTGATCCTTGGGTCGGTAGGCAACCTCGAAATCACCTGTCAGCAGGGGTTCCCAGCGGTGATTGGTGCATCCCAGCGCATAGGTCAGCGCGTCGGCCCCCATGCGGTCCAACAGCGCATTCCATGGCGCAACACTGTAGTGCGGGTTCAACTGGGCGGATCCGCCGCCCATGATGCGGGCTGTTTTCGCGTTCGGACCGATCACGGCAAGCGTGCCCTGCGGTGCCAGCGGCAGAATACCGTCGTTTTGCAGCAGGACGGTTGCCGCAGCCCCTGCCCGCCGGATCAAGGCGCGGGTGGCGGGGCGATCATCCGCAACTTCGTGATGCGGACGGAGGTCACGCAGCGCGCCAGTGCGGTCCATCAGCACCAGCATGTTGCGCGCGGCGCGGCGCACGGTGGCGGCATCAACCGTGCCTGCCTCGACCGCCTGCACCAGCGTGTCGCCACGGTCACGGGTCGGACCCGGCATTTCCAGATCAAGGCCTGCATCCATGGTCGGTTTGGTGCTGCGCGACCCGAACCAGTCGGACATGACGATCCCGTCATAACCCCAGTCGTCGCGCAAAACCTTGGTCAAAAGCCATGCGTTTTCAGCCGTATAGGTGCCGTTCAGCTTGTTGTAGGACGACATGATGCCCCAGGTGCCAGCGTCTTTGACCGCAGCCTCGAAGGGGCGTAGGTAAAGTTCGCGCAAGGACCGCTCGTCCACGTCGCTGTTGATGGTCGTGCGCTCGATCTCGGATTCGTTGCCAGCAAAGTGTTTGATCGTGGCGGCGATACCCTGGGATTGCAGACCGCGGATATAGCCCACGGTCAGGGCGGCGGTCAGTTCGGGATCTTCGGCGTAGCATTCGAAATTGCGGCCGTTGGTGACGCTGCGGTGCAGGTTCACAGTCGGGGCCAGCAGCATGTGCGCACCCTTTGATTTGACTTCTGCCGCGAGGGCCGTGCCGATCTCATGTGCGAGGTCAGGGTCCCATGTCGCGCCCAGCGCGATGCCGACCGGAAAGGCCGCGGCGGTGACGCCGCCCACGAGTGACCCGCCACCGCGCGCGCCGTTGGGCCCATCGGTGACCCGCAGCGTACCAAGGCCCAGACGGTCAGGCGCGTTCACGGACCAGAAGTCAGCGCCGGACAGGAGTTGCACCTGCTCTGCCAGCGTCATCTGGTCCAGTAGCGTATCGATGTGGTCGGTCATGGGATTTCCTTTGGTGGTGTCAGTGTCACGGCTTGTCCGGTGCGGGCCGATTCCTGGGCTGCCTGCCCCATCAATACAGCCCAGATGCCGTCTGTCGGCGTCACCTCGACCGGACCGGCACCGCGCACGGCAGCGGCAAAGCGTTGGTGCTGATAAAAGGTCGATCCGTTGTGATCGCCCGCATCCAGCAGCACCGGATCGACGGGAATTTCAAGGGTATGCGGCCCCTTTGGACTGCGCGGACTGACGGTCAGCTGTGCTGTGGGTGCAGGACCAAGGGCCGCTGGCCAGAACCGACCAGGCCCTGGCACCTGCACGTCGATGCGCCCCTGCGGGCCGGTTGCGGTGATTTCCTCTTGGTACCGTGCCCCTTCGGCGAACATGCATAATTCCAGCATGGCGCGGGTGCCGTTGGCGAAATCGACGATGACATAGGCGTTGTCCCAGATGTCGGGGGTCTGGCCGTCGTAGGTTTCGGACAAGTGATTCACGTCCTGCCCGGCGCTGGCCATGACCCGGATTGGGTCGGATGCGAGGATGACACGCATCAGGTCAAAGAAATGGCAGCATTTTTCCACCAATGTCCCGCCGGATCGCGCGTTGAACCGGTTCCAGTCGCCAACCTTGGGCAGAAACGGAAAACGGTGCTCGCGGATCGTCAGCATCCTGATCCCTCCTGTCGCCGCCTGAGCCTGCGCGAGGAATGCGGCGACGGGTGGCATATAGCGGTATTCCATTGCGACCCAGATCGGGGCCGCGTGGCGGGCGACAATATCGGCGACGGCAGCATGGTCGGTCGGTACAGTGAACAGTGGTTTTTCACACAGGACCGCGACGGGCCGGGTCTGGGTGATCTGGCGCAGTTGCGCGACGTGGCAATCGTTGGGACTGACAATGACCACGGCGTCCAGCGCGGGTTCAGACAGCAGATCCGCGAGACTGTCGGCAACCCGCGCGCCACCGGCCAGCGCGGCCCCTGATTGCGCAAGCTCCGGCACGGGATCAAAGACGACCGCCACGCGGGCATCGTCCAGCAGGGCGATGTTCTGGATATGCTCGCGGGCCATCATCCCGCAGCCGACGATTCCGTAATTCAACGTTTGCAACTTTTCAGCCTTTTCCTGCGCGCGAAACATAGCGCGCCTTGTCATGATCGAACCATGTCCGCGACACCTCCATCGGCGTTGCGGATTGTTCCCAGCCCTCGCGCCAGACAAGGCAGCACGGCGTGCCGGGTGACAGGGCGAAATCGACCGGTGCCCAGTCGGGCACCTGCCCCATCCCGATCCGATCCGCAATCCGGGTGATCGTCAGACCCAGGCGTGCGCTATAGGCGCGATAGAGAGATTCGCTCAGATCGCGGACGCCCAGCGCATGACAGCCGTCGATCCAGATTTCTTCGAGCGCGGCGGGAATATCGTCCAACAGACGCAGGCGCCGGATGCGCCAGGCCTGTGGGTGGGTCCAGCCGCGGGGGGCAAAGGACGGGCGCGGATCGCGGTCAACGTCCAGCACGCGGGCAGAGGGGAATCCGCCGCCCTCGGGGCGTTCCAACCGAAAGAAACTGTAGATGGACGTCACATCTGCGCGGTGGCGGACGTAGTTGCCCGACCCTTGCACACGGTCCAGCAGTCCCTTGTCCGCCAGCACGGCCAGCGCCTTGCGCAGGGTGCCGACCGACAGCCCAAGATCGCGCGCCATCTCGCGTTCGCCCGGCAGCCGGGTGCCATCAGCCAGGTGCCCCGCCGTGATTTGACGGATCAACCGCTCGCTGACCGCGATATACTTGGGAAGTGTCTTTGCCATGCTTCGCCCGAATTGATCCACTATTGCTACACGTCTGGGCCAGTGCTACGCAAGTCGGATGAACCAGACAATTGTACCCATCACCAGCCCCGATCTCGATGCCGCAGAGGTATCTTGGTTTTCGGCGCTTTGTTCCGACGACTATCAGTTTCTCGGCGTCCCCGACGGCGACCTGCGATCCAGCTGGGATCACTGCCGCGACATCGGGTTGGAGGCTGAAAAGCAGGGATTTCGCAACCTGCTGTGTCCTTCGTCCTATCAGGTCGGTCAGGACACGCTGTCCTATGTCGCGGGCATGGCCCCCCTGACCGAACGCATCAATTTCCTCGCCGCCATCCGCTGCGGAGAAATGCAGCCCATCATGCTGGCCCGCACCGTGGCCACGCTGGACCATATGTTGCAAGGGCGCCTGACCCTGAACGTCATCAGCAGCGATTTCCCCGGAGAGGTCGCCGACAGCGCGTTCCGCTATCGCCGCAGCCACGAAGTGGTCGAGATCCTGCGCCAGGCCTGGACCCGTGATACGATTGATTTCAGCGGTGAGGTCTATCAATTCGAGGGTGTATCGACGGATCCCGCACGCCCCTATCAGACCGGCGGCCCACTGCTGTATTTCGGCGGCTATTCCCCCGCAGCACTGGAACTGTGCGGCGCGCAATGCGACGTCTACCTGATGTGGCCCGAAACCATGGACCAATTGGCCCAGCGCATGCGCGACGTGAACGAGAGGGCGGCAGCCCACGGGCGCACGCTGGACTACGGTTTGCGCGTCCACATGATCGTGCGCGACACCGAGACCGAGGCCCGCGAATACGCCGACTACATCGCCAGCAAGCTGGACGACGAATACGGCAAGCTGATCCGCGACCGGGCGCATGATTCCATCTCGCTGGGTGTGGCGCATCAGGCGCGGGCGCGGGAATTGGCTGACAAATTCGGCTACGTCGAACCGGGGCTGTGGACCGGCATCGGACGCGCGCGCTCCGGGTGTGGGGCCGCCCTCGTGGGGTCCACCGATCAGGTCATGTCCAAGATCGAGGCCTATCAGAAAATGGGCATTCGCGCGTTTATCTTTTCGGGCTACCCGCATATCGACGAGGCACGGCATTTCGGCGCCCGCGTCATGCCGCACCTCAAAACCTGTTCGCTGCCGCAGGCCTATGGCCGCGTGCCCGCCAGCACACCGATGACGCCCCTAGGCGCAGGAGACCGCCGCTAATGGACCGCATTTCGATCACCGACGACCTCAGCTTTAGCCGTATCGTCTATGGCATGTGGCGTCTGGGCGATGACGCCGACACCAGCCCCGCCCACGTACAGGCCAAGATTGAGGCCTGCCTGGACCAGGGCATCACCACCATGGACCAGGCAGACATCTATGGCGGTTACATGGCCGAGGAGATCATGGGGGCCGCGCTGAAACAGGCCCCCGTGCTCAGGGACAGGATCGAGGTTGTGACCAAATGCGATATCGTGGTCGATGCAGGCCGCCATGCAGGTGCGCCGGTCAAATACTATGACACCACCCGCGCGCACATCGAGGCGTCCGTCGATGCATCGCTGTCGCTGATGGGGCTGGACCGGATCGATCTGTTGCTGATCCACCGCCCCGATCCGCTGATGGATCATCATGAAACAGGCCGCGCGCTGGACGATCTGGTGGCCGCGGGCAAGGTGCGCGCCGTGGGCGTGTCGAATTTCCGTCCCTGGGACTGGGACCTGCTGCAATCTGCAATGGACACGCCGCTTGCGACCAACCAGATCGAATTGTCGCTGACCGCCCGCGATGCCTTTGTGAACGGCGATCTGGCGCATCTGCAACGGCTGGGCAAACCGGCGATGGCCTGGTCGCCCCTGGGCGGCGGCAGTCTGATGGACGGATCGAACGCCGCACTGACAGCCGAGATGGAAACCATCGCAAAAGACACGGGAACCGACATTGCCGCCGTTGCCACCGCCTGGCTCTTGGCGCATCCTGCGAACATCATGCCCGTGATGGGCACGAACACCTTATCAAGGATCAAGGCCCTGTCAGACGCACTGAACATCGCACTCACGCGGCCGCAATGGTTCGCACTGTATACCGCAGCCCGCGGAGAGGAAGTCGCATGAGCATGGACGCAGGCACCATCGCCACCTTCGACCCGTCATCGGACCCCGACAGCTTTCGCGGGGCGCTGGGGACATTCGTCACAGGCGTGACCGTCATCACGACCGACAGCCCCGAGGGGCCGGTCGCCATCGTCGCCAACAGCTTTGCCAGTGTCTCGCTCGATCCGCCACTCGTGCTGTGGTCCCCCGCAAAGGCCAGCAAACGGTTCGAACATTTCTCAGGGTCGCGTCGCTTTGCGGTACATGTGCTCGCATCCGACCAACGCGACATCTGTGCCGCGATCATCGCGTCGAAAACCGCCATCTCCAAGGTGCCGACGCATAAATCGCATTGCGGGATGCCCATCATCGAAGGCGCGCTGGCCACCTTTGAATGCAGCCTCGAGGCGACCCACGACGCGGGCGATCACGTCATCGTCGTCGGCCGGGTGACCAAGGCCCATCACGGCGGCGGTGAACCGCTGGTGTTTCACGCGGGCAAATACGGGGCATTCCAGGGCGACTGACAGGCATCATCTTGCCCGAAATACTCCGGGGGGCGGCGTAGCCGGGGGGCAGCGCCCCCGCCATCGCCCGTTTCAGGGCACATAGACAGGGGAGGAGCCGGCATGCCGGTCCTGTTGGGGGTCCTCTGGCCCCTCGAGAAACTGAACACTACGCTGCTGGCCATTGGCCGGATTGCGGCCGTGATCGCACTCGCCATCATGGTGGCCCTGATCCTGGGTCAGGTTTTCTTTCGCTATGTGCTGAACGATGCCCCAAACTGGACCGAAGAGGCCGCCCGTTTCGGCATGTTGTGGATGACGGGTCTGATGGCGCCTGTCGCCTACCGCCGCGGCGGTTTCGTCAGTATCGACATGCTGGAACGCGCCCTGCCCCGCCTGATGGCGGCGCTGCTGTCGCTGGTGCTCTTGACGATCACCATGTGGGTGCTGCTGATCCTGTGGGAACGCGGATTGAACAACCATATCGACACGATGTCGGGCCGGGGCCGCCTGCCTGCGCTGCGCCTGCCGCTGGACATCTTTGGCGGTGACACCATCCGGTTTCGCAACTGGTGGATGTTCGCATCCCTCTGGGTCGGGATCAGTCTGCTGATCCTGGTGAATACCGAATTGATGCTCCGTCAGATCGTGACTCTGCTGGGCGGGGCCGACCGGTTGCGCCCGCTGCCGGGCACCGATGCGGTAGGGGCCGAATAATGCTGCTGTGGTTCCTGCCCCTGTTTTTGCTGCTGATCCTGATCGGCCTGCCCATCGTGTTCGCCCTGATGGCCTCGCCCATCGCGCTGATCCTGCTGCAAGGCGACGAACGCAACGTGGTGGCGGGCCTCTACCGCAATTTCTACAACGGCATGGACAGCTTTCCGCTGATGGCGCTGCCGTTCTTCATGCTGGCAGGCGAGATCATGAACCGCGGCGGCATCACCATGCGGCTGGTCGAGTTTTCGCAGGCCCTCATCGGTCATTTCCGCGGCGGGCTGGCCCATGTGAACATCCTGTCGTCATTCCTATTTGCAGGCATGTCGGGCTCCGCCGTGGCGGATGTCTCAGCGCTGGGGTCCACCCTGATCCCCGCGATGGAGAAAAACGGCTATACTCGCCGGTTTGCCGCAGCGATCACCGCCGCCAGTTCCGTCATCGGCCCGATCATTCCCCCCAGCGGCATCATGATCATCTACGCCTACGTCATGGGCGAGAGCGTCGCAGCCCTGTTTCTGGCCGGCATCGTGCCCGGCATTCTGGTCGGACTGGGGTTGATGCTGACCGTACGCCTGATGGCCGACCGTTATGACCTGCCCAAGGCCGAACGCATCGTCAGCCCCGGACAGACCATCAGCCGGACGGAATATTGGGTCAGTTTCACGCTGTTGCGTCTGAACCTTGGCTATCTGCTGTTTGCGCTGACAGGGCTGCTTTTCGACGCGCAGGGCTACGGTGGCTGGCTGCATTACGCGGTATCGGTTCTGGCGGTGCATTTCGGCCTGCTGCGCCTGCGGGAACGGGTCAGCCCTGATTTCCGCCTGATCTGCAAAAAGGCCGTGGCCCCGCTGCAAACCCCGATCATCATTCTGGGCGGTATCCTGCTTGGCGTGTTCACCCCGACCGAAGCCTCCGCCGTGGCCGTGGCCTATGCGCTGATCGTCAGCTTTTTCGTGTTGCGCTCGATGACCCTGACCGATCTCTGGGCGGTCCTGTCGAAATCGGCACTGGGTACCGCGGCCGTGTTGTTGCTGGTGGGAGCGGCCGTCGCGTTCAAGACTGTGGTGTCCCTGTCCTACGCGCCGCAGATCATGTCTGATTTCATGCTGTCGCTGTCGTCCAATCCGCTGATCCTGCTGTTCTTGATCAACATCCTGCTGTTCGTCGTGGGCATGTTTCTGGACGCAGGCCCCGCGATCATCATCCTCGGCCCGATCCTGGGTCCGATCTTTGTCAGCCTCGGCGTCGATCCGATTCATTTCGCCATGATCATGAGCGTGAACCTCACCGTGGGCCTTGCCACGCCGCCCATGGGGCTGGTGCTGTTCGTCAGTTCGACCGTGTCCGGCGAAAGGGTGGAAACCATCGCCCGCGCGATCCTGCCGTTCCTCGCCGTCGAAATCCTTGTCATATTTCTGATCACATATATCCCCGAGATTTCAATGACGATTCCCCGCTTGACGGGGTTCGCCCAATAACAAGAGACTGACGTCACCAACCAAGGGAGAGAGACCATGAAACATCTGCTGACCGGGGCCCTGGCCGCCGCAATGCTGACGGGAACCACCGCGGCCTGGGCCGAGGCCCACACAGAGTTCACCATCCGCGCCACGGCCAATTCCAACGAAAACGACGAGGATTACGACGGTCTGGTCGTGTTCAAGAACTACGTCGAGAGCGCGTCGAACGGCAAGATCGCCGTCGAGATGTTCATCGGCACGCAGCTGTGTTCCACCGGCGAGGAATGCCTCGAGGGCGTGGCCGAAGGGTCGATCGACGTCTACATATCGACCTCGGGCGGCACGGCCTCGCTGTTTCCTTTCGTGCAGGTGCTGGACCTGCCCTATCTGATGGCCGACGACCGCGTGGCCGAAGCCGTGCTGGACAACGGATCGCCATTCGTGGCGACCATGCGCCAGCTGGTGCGCGACGCCTCTGACGATCAGGTGCGCCTGATGACCATCGGCAACACCGGTGGCTGGCGCAACTTTGCCAACACGCAACGCCGGGTGCAGCAGCCCTCTGATCTCGAAGGTCTGAAAATCCGCACCGTCCCGGCAGAATTGCCGCAGGTGCTGACGTCGGCGCTGGGTGCCTCGCCCACGGGTATTCCGTGGCCAGAGCTGTTCACCTCGCTGCAAACCGGCGTGGTCGAAGGCACGAAAAACGGGATCACCGACATCATGTCGATGAAATTCCCCGATGCGGGCCTGCAGTATCTGACCCTGGACGGTCACGCCTACATGGGCGCGCTGTGGTTCATGAACAACGAAAAGTTCATGTCGATGCCAGAGGATCTGCGCAAGGTCGTGTCCGATGGGTTCTACCAGTTGCAGCAGGCGACATTCGCCTCACCCAAGCGGAAATCCATCGAAGCCTACCAGGCCTTTGTTGACGGCGGCGGCGACATCTATGTCCCCACCCCCGAGGAAAAGCAGATGTTCCTCGAGGCAGCAGCCCCCGTGCAGGACTGGTTCCGTGAAAACGTCGACGGCGGCAACGAGGCACTGGATTCCATGCTCGCAACCGTCGCGGATGTTCAGGCGCGGCTCGATGCGGAATACGCAGCAGAACTGAACTGACCCGGACCAATCTGATCCCAAGGGGGCCGCGATTTGCGGCCCCCTTTTTGTTTGCTTCGCGCATATGGCAAAGACCGAAAGCAGGTGCAGGCAGCCTGCGCATCATCTTGCCAAAAATACCTCCGGGGGACGCCGTCAGGCGGGGGGCAGCGCCCCCGACCCGGTCACCGCCCCGTAGGCCGCCCGATACCGCGCATGTGCGGCAGCAAAGTCGTCCTGCAACGCGACCACCGGTTCCACAACCCGCGCGATCTGCGGTGTTGTGGCAACCGCCTCTAAACCCGCGCCGGTCGCAGCCATCAGGCCCAGGCGCGCCGCACCGAATGCTCCGCCGAAATCACCGGCCACCGGAATTTCCACTGGCAGACCAAGTGCCGTGGCGATCGCCTGCACCCAGTAGTCGGACCGCGTGCCACCACCGACGCCGATCAGCCGGTCGATCTGCGTGCCGGTCCCCGTCAGCGCATCATAGCTGTCGCGGAACGCGTGGGTAACACCCTCGAGCACGGCACGGGTGATGGCATCGCGGTCGGTGGCATGATCCAGATGCATCAGCTGGCCGCGCACGGCGGCGTCATTGTGCGGTGTGCGCTCTCCCCCCAGATAAGGCAGGAACAATGCGCCGCCCGGTGCGCGCAGATCACCGAGGTTTGCTGTCAACTCAGACGCTTTCGTCCCCGCCACACCGGCCCACCAGTTGATCGCGTCGCCTGCAGCCAGGATCACGCCCATCTGGTGCCAGGTGTCAGGCAGCGCGTGGCAGAACGTATGCACCGCACTGGCCGCATCGGGCTGATAGCTGTCGCTGGCCGCAAAGAGCACGCCCGATGTGCCCAGCGATACAAAGGCCTGACCTGGTTGCACCACGCCCACGCCCACGGCACTGGCGGCATTGTCACCGCCCCCGCCCGCGACGGGAACGGCGGTCATGCCCCATTCCGCAGCCAGTCCCGGACGCAAGGTGCCGGACACTTGCGATCCTTCGACCAGACGGGGCATCGCGTCCCGGTCCAGTCCGGTTGCCGCCAACAGATCATCCGACCAGTCGCGCGCGCCGACGTCCAGCCAACTGGTGCCTGCCGCGTCCGACATCTCTGCGACATGCTCGCCGGTCAGCCACAGGCGCAGGTAGTCCTTGGGCAACAGCACCTTGGCCACGCAGGCGAACAGGTCGGGTTCATGGTTGCGCACCCAGGCCAGTTTCGGCGCGGTGAAACCGGGAAAGACGATATTGCCGGTCAGGCGACGAAAGTCGGGATTGTCGTCCAGCACGGCCGCCTCGCGCGCGGCACGGGTATCGTTCCACAGGATGCAGGGGCGCAGTACCGCATCGTTGCTGTCCAGCAGCGTGGCACCATGCATATGTCCCGACAGGCCAATGCCCTGCACAGCCGACAGATCGACCTGATCGCGCAGACCGTCCATGACCTGCTGCGCGGCCGCGATCCAGTCGGCGGGGTCCTGTTCGGACCAGCCATCATGCAGGCGCTGCACCGCAAGGGGTGCCACGGCTTCGGCCAGAACACGCTGGTTGTCATCGATCACGATCCCCTTGAGCCCCGACGTGCCCAGGTCCAACCCGATAAACATGCTAAAAATCCTTTTGTTGTCTCGCAAGACCTTAGCCGATCGCCCCCCGCCTGACGAGGGCGAACACGGTCCCGC
The DNA here is from genome assembly GCF_900110705.1 of Loktanella sp. DSM 29012. Lineage (GTDB taxonomy): Bacteria > Pseudomonadota > Alphaproteobacteria > Rhodobacterales > Rhodobacteraceae > Loktanella > Loktanella gaetbuli. The sequence goes on from NZ_FOEJ01000003.1 coordinate 480,559, forward strand.
GAATTGACCAAACCGGCGGAACGGACTAGAACAAATCAGGAACAAATGGAATCGGATGACCCCCGTGCAGGACCCGTCGGACAGCCTCTTTCCCGGTGCAGACCAGACCATGGACCATGTGCATGCGCTGGAACCGACACTGTCGGAATGTTTTGCCACCAGCACGCTGGATGCGGCGGTGATCGGGTTTGTCTGCGCGCAGCTTGCGGCGCTGGCGGGTGATCCGCGCCCGGTGTTGTGGGTGCAGGACCGTATTTCACGGCGCGAGGCGGGCCGCCCCTATCTGGCGGGGCTGCCGCGCGGATTGAAACTGCTGCACGTCATGGCAAACCGCCCCGTCGATGTCCTGTGGGCCATGGAAGAGGCGTTGTACAGCAGCGGCGTCTGTGCCGTCTTGGGCGAGGTCTGGGGCGACCCGCCTGCCCTTGATTTCACCGCGACCAAGCGGCTGGCCCTGCGGGCCGAAGCACGGGCGGTGCCTGCCCTGCTGATCCGCCGCGCCGCCACCCCAAACCTGAGCGCCGCACGCCAGCGTTGGCGGATCGCTGCGCTGCCCGCGCTGCCCCAACCCTATGACAACCGCGCGCCGGGTGCGCCCCTGTGGCAGGCCGACCTGTTTCGCGCCCGTGGTCGTGCGCCGGGGTCCTGGGTTGCGCGACAGGATCACCGTGGCCTGGTGCTCAGCCATGCCACCGCCCCCGACACGGCAATACCCGCCGCCGCGCGCGCCTAGACCAGGGAGGACTGGATGAGCCGCCTGACACAGCTGCGCGTCCCGGATCAGGACGCCCCCCGCGCACCAAATCACGCCCCCGGGCCCGGGCCATTGTGGCGCGCGGTGCGGCCGCATCGCCCGACAACACCTCCGGTTCCGGCAGCGCGCAAGGCTGAAACCGCCCCCCCCGAGGCCCCCCGGACGGATCGCGACGCGCTGCAACGGCGCATAGTCAGCATCCAGTTCGAGGATCTGGCCATTGCGCGCTGGCTGCGCTGGGCTGCGGGGCGACAGGATGCCCCCCCGGACGATCTGCCTGTTGCCCTGTCGGTCGAGGGTCCGCACGGCCCCGTGGTGCATGCTGTCAATCGCGCGGCCCGCATGGCCGGCATTCAACCAGGCGCACGGGTCGTGGACATGCGCGCGCTGTGCCCCGCGCTGCGGGTGGCTTGGGCCGACACCGACGGCGACCGCATGGCGCTGGAACGGCTGATGCTCTGGGCGCGGCGCTGGTGTCCCTGGACAGCGCTGGACGGTGATGACGGGCTGGTGCTGGACACGACAGGCTCTGATCACCTGTGGGGCGGCGAGGCGGCGCTGCTGCGCGAAATCGAGGGCCAGTTCAGCCTGCTCGGCCTGTCCACCCGGCTGGCCATGGCCCCCACCCATGGCGCGGCCTGGGCGCTGGCACGGTTTGGTCCCGTGCGGGCAGTCGTCACCCCCGAGGGGCTGGCACAGGCCACCGCCCCCCTGCCCGCGCGCGCTCTTCGGCTGGAGGCTGATACCGTGCTGTTGCTGCAACGGCTGGGGCTGAAAACCATAGGCGATCTGGCCGCCGTGCCGCGTGTCAGCCTGGCCAGACGCTTTGCCACGACGGCCCTGCCACAGAACCCGCTGGCGCGGCTGGACCAGTTGCAGGGCCGGTTGCCCGAACCCGTGAACGCCGAGGCAGAGCCGCCCCGCTTTGCCGTGCAGGCGCGACTGGCCGAACCCGTGCAGGACCCGACCGCCTATCTGCCGGACCTGTGCAAGGATCTGTGTGACGCGCTCGGTGCTGCCGGATTTGGCGCACGCCGCGTGACGGTGACGGTCTACCGCACCGATGGCGAGGTATCGCACGTCAGCGCCGCGACGGCCCGGCCCAGCCGCGATCCCGCGCATCTGATGCGGCTCTGGGGTGACAGGCTGGACCGGATCGACCCAGGATTCGGCTTCGATCTGATCACGTTAAGCGCGGATATGGCCGAGGACATGCGCCAGGTGCAGACCTGGCTGGACGGGCGGGCCGATGACGGTGCGCAAGCGGCCCAGTTGATCGACCGGCTGGTGGCCCGCCTGGGTCATCACGCAGTGCAGGTGCCCGCGCCCCTGCCCAGCCACCTGCCCGAACGCGCAGCGGGCTGGCTGCCGGCGATGTCGCTGCATGACGCCGATCCTGCCGCTCTGGCCGCACAGGACCGCCCCCCCTGCCTGTTCGACCACCCCGAGGAAATCCGCGTGCTCTACGCCGTGCCAGAGGGACCGCCCGCGCAATTCGTCTGGCGCAAGCAGACGCACAGGGTCACGCGTTTTGCCGGGCCTGAACGGATCGCCCCCGAATGGTGGAACGACCGCCCCGGCACACGCCTGCGCGATTACTACCGGGTCGAGGCACAGGCAGGTCACAGGCTGTGGATTTATCGTGACGGCGTACTTGGGGACGAGCTCGGCACGGTCCCGCGTTGGTTCGTGCACGGATGCTTTGGGTGACTGGCGTTGCCGGGGGCTCTGCCCCCGCCCTGCGGGCCCCCCCGGGGATATTTTTGACCAGAAGAAGCAATGATTTCTTAACCAACGTTTGCAAGAATGGTGTTGCGGTACAGGCGGGGACGCCGATGACCGCACCAGGAGAAGGCGTTCCGTGTCCTGTTCCGGGCATGGAACGCTGGACTCTTCTCAGGCGTCAGGACCTTCTTCTGGTCCGAAATATCCCGGGGGGGCCGCCGCAGGCGGCGGGGGCAGCGCCCCCATGCAACCGCGATGTGCGGGACGCCCCCGGTGCCTGAGAACGACAATGCCCACCCCCGCCATACCTTGCCGGAGGATGGTGTTTACACCCCCAACCCCAGATCGGCCTATGTCGAACTGGGGCTGTTCACCTGTTTTTCGTTCCTGCGGGGCGCATCAGACGCCGCCGATTTCGCGGCAGAGGCATGGGCGCTGGGGTATGATGCGCTGGGCTGTGCTGATCTGAACACGCTCGCCGGGGTCGTCCGCATCCATACCGAGACGAAAAAGGCCGCGATGCGTCCCGTGATCGGGGCGCGTATCGCACTGGTGGGAGGCGAGACCTTTCTGGCCTATCCGCGTGACAGGGCGGCCTATGGTCGGCTGAGCGCGCTGATTTCCAAGGGGCGGCGACACGATCCTGACGGCACGTGGCAGGCCAAGGGGGTCTGTGATCTGACGCTGGACGATCTGGCGGCTCATGCCGAAGGGGTGCAGCTGATTGTTGTGCCACCCGATGATCTGGCGGGCTTTGCGCGTGCCCTGCCCGGTCTGGTGCGCCGCTTGCCGACGTTGCGCCATATCGCGGCAAGCTATCTGTATCGCGGTGACGACCGGGCGCGGATCAACCGGCTGGATGCGCTGGCAGACCGGCACGGGCTGCGCCTGCTGGCGACGAATGATGTTCTGTATCATGCGCCACAACGCCGTCCCTTGCAGGATGTGATGACCTGCATCCGCGAGAAAACGACGCTCGCCAAGGCCGGTTACCGGCTGGAGGCCAACGCAGAGCGGCATCTCAAGTCACCGGCCCAGATGCAGGCGCTGTTCGCCGAATGGCCCCACGCGATCGCCGCGACCCGTGCAGTGGCGGATGCCTGCACCTTTGACCTGACCGAGCTGGCCTATGAATATCCTTCAGAGGTCATTCCGCAGGACACGACCCCGCAGGCGCATCTGGAGGCGCTGACTTGGGCGGGGGCCGCCGCGCGCTACCCGGACGGCATACCGGATCAGACGCAGGCCGTGCTGCGCAAGGAGCTTGCCATGATCCAGAAGCTGGACATCGCCCAGTATTTCCTGACGATCCACGACATCATCCGCTTTGCCCGCGAAGAGGCGCAGCCGCCGATCCTGTGTCAGGGGCGCGGGTCGGCCGCGAATTCCGCCGTGTGCTACGTGCTGGGCATCACCGCCGTGGACCCCGCACAGCACGCCTTGCTGTTCGAGCGGTTCATCAGCGAGGAACGCAAGGAGCCCCCCGACATCGACGTCGATTTTGAACACGAGCGGCGCGAGGAGGTGATCCAGCATATCTATGAAAAATACGGCCGCGACCGGGCGGGGTTGTGTGCCACGGTGATCCACTATCGCCCCCGGTCCGCGATCCGCGAGGTGGGCAAGGTCATGGGCCTGTCAGAGGATATCACCGGGGCGCTGGCGAAAACCGTCTGGGGCAGTTTCGGGCGTGAGATCGCAGAGAACAACGCCGACGAGGCCGGTGTCGATCTGAACGACCCAACGGTGCGGCGCGCGCTGATCGTGGCGCGCCAGTTGATCGGCATGCCGCGCCATCTGGGCCAGCACGTCGGCGGGTTCATCCTGACCCAGAAAAAGCTGACCGAAACCGTGCCCATCGGGAACAGTGCCATGCCGGACCGCACGTTCATCGAGTGGGACAAGGACGACATCGACGCGTTGGGAATCCTCAAGGTGGATATCCTGGCGTTGGGAATGCTGACCTGCATTCGCAAGTGTTTCGATTTGATTTCAGCGCATTACGGGCAGGACTGGACGCTGGCGACAGTGCCGCGAGAGGACCCGCGCGTCTATAACATGATCTGCAAGGGCGACACGGTGGGCGTGTTCCAGATCGAGAGCCGTGCCCAGATGAACATGCTGCCACGGCTGCGACCGCGCACGTTCTATGATCTGGTGATCGAGGTGGCGATCGTGCGGCCCGGCCCCATTCAGGGCGATATGGTGCACCCCTACCTGCGGCGCAGATCGGGCGAGGAACCGGTCAGCTATCCCAGCCCCGGCGCGCCGCACGACCCGTCAGAGCTGAAGAATATCCTGGGCCGGACACTGGGGGTGCCGATCTTTCAGGAACAGGCGATGAAGATCGCGATTGATGCAGCAGAATTCAGCCCGGCAGAAGCGAACGAGTTACGCAAGGCGATGGCGACGTTCCGCAGTCGCGGCACGATCGAGCTGTTGCAGGAAAAGATGGTCGGGCGGATGGTCAAACGCGGCTATGACGCGGATTTCGCACAGCGCTGTTTCGACCAGATCAAGGGGTTCGGCGAATACGGATTTCCCGAAAGCCACGCCGCCAGTTTTGCACAACTGGTCTATGTATCCAGCTGGCTGAAGTGTCATTATCCGGCAGCCTTTACCGCAGCATTACTCAATTCCCAGCCGATGGGGTTCTATGCGCCCGCCCAACTGGTGCGCTGCGCGCGCGATCACGGGGTGACGGTGCGGCCCGTGGATGTGAACACCTCGGAATGGGACTGCACATTGGAACCTGCGGGACGCGGGTTCGCGCTGCGGTTGGGGATGCGGCAGATCGGCGGATTGCGGGCCGAGGCCGCGGCCCGCATCGTGGCCGCACGCGACGCCCCCTACACGGACGTCAAGGATCTGCACACGCGCGCCGGTTTGTCGGCGGCCATCGTGCGCAGGCTGGCCGAGGCGGACGCCGTGCGGTCGCTGTTCATCGACCGCAGGCAGGCCCTGTGGGAGGCAAAGGGGCTGCGCGACGCCCCCGATCTGCCATTGTTTCAGGACGGCAGCGACGAGGGAAGAGAGATCACCGTGCCCCTACCCGTCATGCCGGTCTGCGAACAGGTGGTGGCCGATTACCAGACGCTGCGCCTGTCACTCAAGGCGCATCCGATTTCGTTCCTGCGCCAGTCCATGACGCGGCAGGGCTATGCCAGCACCGCTGATTTGCCGCACTCTTATATGGGTCAGAAAATCCGCATGGCCGGGATCGTGCTGATCCGTCAGCGCCCCGGTTCGGCCAAGGGGGTCTGTTTCATCACCATCGAGGACGAGCACGGTGTGGCCAATATCGTTGTCTGGCCCAAGGTCATGGCGACCTACCGCAAGGCCGTCATGCAGTCGCGGCTGCTGGCCGTCGAAGGTTACATCCAGCGCGACGCAGAGATCATCCATATCGTCGCCACACGCCTGATCGACCGATCCGACGCGCTGCTGCGACTGGCCCCCGACGCCATGCCCGTCGCCGTGTCACGGGCCGATCACGTGACCAAACCACTGCCATCACAGGGCGGACGCCAGCACCCGCGCGATGTGCGCGTGATCCCCAAGAGCAGGGATTTCCACTGACCAACCTGCGCAATCGCACAGCCGCGCAGGTTGCACTTTGCCACAAAAGGGCAGAAGCCGGACCCGAAACAACCAAAGGTACCGCGCATGACGGCCCGCACGACACCGATCCCGCGCAAGACGGGTACAGACATTCCCTATGTGGAATTCGTGGCCATGATGGCCCTGCTGATGGCGCTGAATTCCGCAGCCATCGACGTCTATATTCCGGCACTGCAGAATATCGGAACGGCGCTGTACGTATCGGACGAAAACCAGCGCCAGTTCGTCATCAGCGCCTATGTGCTGGGTTTTGGCGGCGCGCAGGTCATCTATGGACCGCTGTCGGACCGGTTCGGCCGGCGACCCATCCTGTTTGCGGGTCTGGCGATCTATCTGATCGGTGCCCTGGCCGCCGTCTTTGTGCCGACCTTTGGTGCCCTGCTGGCGATGCGGTTCGTGCAGGGCGTGGGTGCAGCCGCCACCCGTGTCATCGCCACGGCCGCCGTGCGCGACCGTTTTGCGGGCGAACAGATGGCCAGCGTCATGTCGCTGGTGATGATGGTCTTCATGATCATGCCGGTGCTGGCCCCGAACCTAGGCAGTCTGATCATGCTCTGGGGCAACTGGCGCGAGGTGTCGGGCGTGATGTTCGGGATCGGGGCCGGTGCCTTCGTCTGGACGTGGTTCCGCCTGCGCGAAACCCTGGCACCTGCTGACAGGCGACCGCTGCAATTGCGCCCGGTGGCCGAGGCATTCCGCATTGTCCTGACAAACCGCATTTCGGTCGGCTACCTGATCGCCATGGGGTCGTTCTTTGCCTTTGTCTTTGCATTCATCGCGCAGGCCGAACAGATCTATACGCAGATCTACGGCATGGGCGCGGAATTCACACTGTGGTTTTCGGTCGTGGCGCTGGTCATGTCCGTCACGGCCTTTGTGAACAGCAAACTGGTCGCAAGGTTCGGAACCCGGCGGTTGTCGCACGCGGCACTGTGTCTGTTCATCGTCGTCACGCTGCTGCATCTGGGGCTGGCCGTGGCCGCAGGTGGACATACGCCGTTCTGGCTGTTCATCACATTGTTTACCGTGATGATGAGCTGCGTGGGCATCGTTCCGCCGAATTTCAACGCGCTGGCCATGAACCCGTTGGGCCATGTCGCCGGTGTCGGATCGGCCGTTCTGGGGGCCGCACAGACGGTGCTGGGCGGCGTGCTGGGCGGTATCGTGGGATACCTCTACGACGGAACACTGATCCCGCTGCTGGGCGGCGGGCTGGTACTGGCGAGTGTGGCATTGGCCGCAGCCGCCTGGGCCGAGGGTGGCACACTCTTTGCCAGACGATCAGACGCCTAGGACGTGATGAACCGGTCCAGCAGGTCCGGAATGGTCTTTTTCACCTTGAAAAATCCGGCCGTCGCCTTGGGCCAGATCGCGGCGTCCCAGTCGCGGCGCACCTCGGCCAGGGTGATGCCCTTGGCATCAAGACCACCCTGCGCCTGCATCAACCAGTCATAGAGCGGGCCGCGGGTCACATAGGGCGTCACGATCTGTGCGGCCCCCAAGCTGGCGGCCCAATCGGCCAGTGCCGATGGATCATCGGCCTGCATGGCGGTGGCGGTCAGCCCGGCCCGCTGCGCCGTGTCGTCAACGGCGCCGCGCTCGAACCGGACAACCTGATCCGCCACAGGCCGTGGTGATCGCAAATGGCTGGTCGCCAGCGTCGCAGCGCCGCGCAGGTCCAGTCCATCAAGGTCAAAGTCGGTCACGCAGCAATCCTCGTCCGTGATCAACAACACGGTCGGTGCACCCGTTTTCGGCGCGGTCACATCACGCAGCGGTTGCAGGTCCGGCAGGCCGTCGGGCTCGTTATACTCCAACCCCTTGTCGACCTCGGCAAGCGTCCCGTGGTCAGGAGCAAACCGGCCTTCGGTATAGGTCGCGATGTTCTGCGCGCGTGCAGGATAGGGTTTGCCACGGGTATGCAGCCCGGCCACCCAGCGCCAGCTGAGTGTATTGGATGCCGCATCGCCATCCAGCAGATGCCGGTAAAAGAAATCCGCACCCAACCGCCACGGCAGGCCCAGGGTGAAAATCCAGATCGACGCAAACCACATCCGCGCGTGATTGTGCAGATAGCCGGTGGTCACGAGCTCTTGGGCCCAGGCGTTGAAACAAGCGATGTCGGTCTGACCGGCCTCGGCCAATTCGACATCGCGTCGCAGGCGTTTGTCCCGGTCCAGCGATTCCAGATCATGACCTAGCCCGTTGCGGTAGCTGTCCCAGACCTGGGGACGCCGTTCCAGCCAGCCCTTGAAGTAGCTGCGCCAGATGACCTCTTGGATGAATTTTTCGGCACGGTCCGGCCCGTGCGCCGCATGGGCCGCCGCCACAACCTCTTGCTCGGTGATCAGACGCCTGCGCAGAAAGGGCGACAATGTCGAAACGGCGCTGTGCTGGCCCGGCCCAAGATCGTAGTTGCGACGGTTTTCATATCGGCGCCCCATCGCCGGAACAAAATCCTGCATGGCATCCAGTGCAGCAGCACGGGTCGGTGTCTGGCGGATCATCGCAGCTCCTCTTGGCGTCTTTGGCCGAAAATTGGCGCAAGCTTTGGTTCTTTCAACGTGACCTGCTCCCCAGAGAGTCCTCATTTATGAGTTAGCTCTGTTCAGGTTTTGGTCTTCGTTTGACCGGTTAGCATATTCGCGCGGTGTCAGGCC
>NZ_FOEJ01000007.1 GCF_900110705.1 Loktanella sp. DSM 29012
GGCCTGACACCGCGCGAATATGCTAACCGGTCAAACGAAGACCAAAACCTGAACAGAGCTAACTCATAAATGAGGACTCTCTGGGGAGCAGGTCATCTGCGGTCGCGAAGCACCCGCGCAGGCTGAACCGAACCAGACGTTCAGCTTTAACTGGCCGCTGAAAAAGTCAGGCGCAGCCCACGACACCGGCAAAACAGGGCGATTTTTCCGCTCTTTCGTCGAGCTGATGAAAACCTCTTGTGACCGGCATCGATCAGCACCACGAGAACAGCTGTTCAAAATCCTTTTTCAGCGGCCTGTAAACTAATTGTGGCACCATTCCGCTGCTCTGCAGGTCCATCTTGAGTCCATAGCAACGTAGTTGCGCTCGGCTCGAAATGACGTGATCTGTAATTAGCCGCTCTTTCCGGAACCCTGTTTCCGCCAATCTTCACCTATCCAATTGATCAAAAAGGTTACCAAAGAGACCTCGTACGAACGCCAATGCATCATTGTCTTGTGACAATAGGCGGCGAACCGCTTTCTCGTAGTCCTCGATCCTTCGGAAACCGAGTTTGCCTGAGATGTCGGCCAGCGCGGCGGATTCCCGAACTGGACATTTGGTGAGTATCGTCTCCCAGTCGTTGTCTGCCACCGCAGCATCAAGCTCCACCTTTCGTGCCGCGTGGATTGCTTGGGCGTCGTTGGCAATCGTGATTGTTTGGCCATCCATTAGATCATCGTCATTTGGTAGCTGGTCCAAGATCAACTTCCTGACCGCTTTCTTGGCTACCTTCTGACTTAGACGGTCTGTGTGATCGGCAATAGCAGCAACGCCGGCATTCAACGCTCTCTCGGCTATTATGGTTGGATCATCACCGGATACGTTCGCTTGGCGCGCAGCGATCCCCCTGATGATATGCGGATGAAAATAGATCGCCTCGACCGAATAAAACGGAAGTGCGTGAGTACCTTTTTGACGTTTGACTTTGATTTGATCTGGCGAGTAGCCATCGCCATCAGCGATTCCGAACGCCCGCAACCAGTGGAAGCCTTCTCCCGCTCGACTCCCGACGACAGCCTGCTCAACATCGCGGCAATTTCCTTTGGGGATAACAGAAACCATAGGGAAGATCAGGCTGTATAGGGGCTTGTCCAAGCTGCTCTCGGTTCCTTCAACGAACAGTATTTTCCGGCGCGCGCCAAGAAGGTCGCGTTTTAGGATGTCGTCAATCGGCGTCTCTGCGGGAAGTTCATCTGCCTCCCAGCCTTGGACGTTTTGACCGTCGAAGTTGCACGACCGTGGCAACAGCGTCCTCGCGCCCGTAACCTCTAAGGGTAGATCATGGTCGTGGGTTGAGATAACGAAGCCACAGTCGGATCGCCGTTCAAAGAGTTGGCTTAGGAGCGGGGAGATGATTGAGCGGTGCAGATGTCGCTCGGGTTCGTCGATAATCAGAAGTGTTCCAGGTGGAGCAGTCAAGACGTTACCTGCAATAAGCAATGCATTGCGTTCGCCGTCTGAAAGCTCTGCCGCGCTGTATTCGGGCCCGCCGTCCTTGCTCGCCATCACGCGCTCGTTTTTCTGGATACTGATTATAATCGGGATATTCGACTGCTTAAGCAATTCGTTAATGATTGCGATAGGCGCTTCCACCTTGGCAGCTTCCGCCAAACGGCCCATGTCTCCGGCATCGTAGGCGGCTTGCATTGAACGCGCGCGGACGTTTTCTGCGTCTATCAATTCATATATCGTCATGCTAGCGCGCTGTGCGGCATAATGATCTCGGTAACGGGCTTCTTGTGCCTGGTCCGTGTTCTTGATGCTTTGCTCAGTTTGGACCTTCTTGGCAGGCGTCATGTCCAACGCGTCTGTGTTCATCCATGTCTGGCGGTGCGCCGAAATTTTCCTAACGTTATTCCGATTTTGGCTCGCGAAGTGGTGCATCAAACTCGACTTTCCGGTACCGTTCGCACCAAGAACGAATAGCATTTGACCGGGCTCGAGTTGGAGCTGCGAGATCTCGGCGTTTTGAGCAGGGAAGTTCAGGTTGAACGGCATCGGATAACTCGAGGTGTAAAAAAGGTCTGCATAACATAAGGTGTATGGCTACCAATGGGAATCTCTAGTTAGCTGCCTAGAGCCGAGCTCTTTCACCATTCCTGGCGCATCGAATGGCAGGTCTGGTGATGCTGCGACGCTGCGTTGGACCTTTCCCTAAACGGCAGCTGTGGGCCGGCCGCGACAGCCGGCCCGCCCTGTTCAGATTTCCACCGCTTCGGCGATCGCGAGCGCACCTTCCAGCTCAACACCCAAGTAACGCACCGTGCTATCCATCTTTGTGTTTCCAAGGAGGAGTTGCACCGCCCGCAGGTTGCCGGTCTTCCGGTAAATCTGCGCGACTTTCATGCGCCGCGTAGAGTGGGTGTCGCCGATTGACTATGAAATGAAACAACAGAAAATGAACATGGCAGGCGTCTAGGAACCTAGGGGCACCTCAACCTTCGCATAGGCCCGCCGGGCATTCGGCTTACTGCGTCGCCGCAGGTCGGCTCTGGCTCCACTGCGTCCTCTTCGACGAAGTGGGTAATCGCCCCCCCGGGAAACGGTCTCGATGCCATACGACCTCCCATCCTCTTTCTCGTACGGTATCTCAGGCGCTTTCGATTTGCGGATGAGCTCACAGGGCTTCGACGGTTTCGGCCTCGGGGAAAACTTTAACAACGGTTCGTTTAAGACCTTGCATGCGACTGATAAGTTTCTCGCGGACATCGCAGGATACGACGAATGACGTGTTGAGATCGGCACAGGAAAGCGCAAACGTGACCTCTTGGCCAAATACATCATGGTCCGTGACCATAACCAAATGCTCATCGTTTCCTACCGCATCCATACGATCCTGACGGACAACGCGATCGAGTTCGCCGAGCATACCCGCAACCGCAATACCGCATCATCCAGGTAGATGCGGTTCGACATGATCTGCGAGGCAAATGAGATTGAGCATAGGCTCACCAAGCCCAACCACCCGTGGACCAACGGTCAGGTCGAAAGAATGAACCGCACAATTAAGGACGCAACCGTCAAACGCTATCACTACGACAGCTATGATCAGCTGCACACACCTCGCAGACTTCATGGCAGCCTAAAACTTACTCGCCGGCTCAAGACCCTCAGCGGGCTCACGCCCTGCGAATACATCTGCAAAATCTGGAAGTCAGAGCCAGACAGATTCATCGTCGATCCGATCCACCGAATGCCCGGACTGAACACCTAAGGCAAAGCATGGCGTTGCCAAAAGGAAACAGCAAATTTCACGTTGTGGGTTTTTGATTGAGCCAGACACAATTTTTTGCGCTACTGCCTTCGTCAGGTGCCATTTCAAGAGCACCCCAATGCAAGAGCGGCGTTGATGGCGGTGCGCACCGCCGGAGTTCTACAGGTAACGGATCAGTATCAATGTTGGAAAACCGCAAGGCGGATCTGTTTGTGCTTGTTAGCCGGATGATTGCGCTGCTGCTTTTGTCTCTGCTGTTTTTTGTGCCAACGATCGCCGCCGCGACACCCTTTACAATGACAGTACCAGGCACAGGTGTGCAGCTTCCGGCCGAATACCCAGAGGCCGGCGGCGTGGCCATCGTGATGACGGGCGTCAACGGCAACATCTATTACCAGTTTTCAAATCCGGACGGGGCGTTTGTTGGTTTCCAGAATGACGGCAATCCTGCGCGGTTTCGTGGCAACCCGTTTACTATCAACGATCCCATCGCGCTCGACTGTGGATTCCGCGATTGCAGCGGATATTTCGGTGGTGCCATCGCCCGTGTTGATATCCGATTTTCAGCCTTTGACGGCGACACCCAAGTCGGCGGATTTGATCGCAACGACATCTTTCTGATCCTCAATGGCTTCAATGTCGGCAATTGGTCGAATGTCACCACCCAAAGCACAAACGAGGCGGGCACAACCAGCTTTGGCCAGCAGCAGGGCTTTGGCAACGAGACATTTGATACAGGGTGGTTTTCCAGCACAAACGCGGCGCTTCTGGCGAATATCCTGCAAACGAACCAGACGCTGTCGCAGGTCTTTGACCGTGATCCCAATGACAACTTCTGGAACTTCACCTTTGGCGCATCCTTGCCGCGAGAGGACCTACGGACCGTCGCGCCGGGGTATGAATTCGAAAAAACGATTGATCCCGCCGATGTGACCTACAGCCAGGTCGGCGACGTCATCGATTACACCTATGTGGTGCGCAACATCGGGTCGGTCGATATCGACGACATTACGGTTCAGGATGACCGTATCCCGAACGTGGTCTGTCCTGCGCCGCCGCAGAACTCTTTGCGCCGAACGCGTGGCAACGATCCCGCCGCAAACGAGCTGACCTGTACGGGCACCTACACAATCACCCAGGCCGATATCGACGCTGGCACAGTCACCAATATCGCGACCGCGAACGGCACGCCTGAATTCGGTCAATTGGGCGCGGTCAGCGATACCGCGACGACGACCGGGCCCGCCCAGAATAACGCAATCACGCTGGAAAAGGTTGGCGCGCCAGATCCGTTTGGTCCGGTCGGGTCGCAGGTGACCTACACTCTGACAGCGCGCAATACGGGCAACACGACCCTGCGCAATTTGCTGATCACCGACCCCAAGACACCGGGGCAGACATGCGAATTCCCGACGCTTCTGCCGCTATCCGCAGATAACACAACGAACGCGGCCAGCTGTACTGTGACCTATACGGTCAAACAGGCGGACGTTGATGCGTTCAACAATGACGGTGACCCGCTCCAAAATACCGCAACGGTTCGCGCGACGCCGCCGGGCGGTGCCGCCATCACGGCCACCGCGTCAGAATCCTTACTTGGTCAAGTTGCGGTAGTTGATCTGACGCTGGTGAAATCAGCGTTGCAATCGACCTATGACGCCGTCGGCGACATGATCGACTATCGCTTTACGATTAACAACACCGGCACGGTCACATGGCCGGGACCTCCCACTGTGACGGATACGTTGACAGGCGGGGCGACCTGTCCGTCAGGTGTAGTGGCACCCGGTGGCACGGTCGTTTGCGAGGCGAGCTACACGATCCTTCAGTCTGATCTGGATAATGGCACGCGCCCGAACGAGGCGACAGCCAGCATTACCGTTGCCGGGCAGACCGCCAGCGCGGCCGATGACGTGACAGTCAATGCTGTTGTGACCACTGAACTGACACTGACCAAGGCGCTCTCTGCCAGCTCGCCCACGTCATTCACCGCACCCGGTCAGGTGCTGAGCTATGATTTTATTCTGACCAACACGGGCACCGTGACGCTGACGGCGCCGCTGGTTGACGACGCGACAACGGCACCTGCGGTGACGCCCGTTGCTGTGACATGCCCCGCAGGCCCGATTGCACCGGGCGGCACGCTGACCTGTACAGCAGACTACTCCGTCACTCAGGCTGATCTGGACGCCGGAGCCGTTTCGAACACCGCCACAGCAGAGGCCACCGCCCCCGCAGGTGTGGGTAGCGCGCAAGTCCTGTCCGACCCCCAAAGCCTGACCGTCACCGGCGAGCGGAACCCATCGTTGGCGATTGTGAAGACCGCGCCGTCGGTCACGCCACTTCAATTCGCAGGCGAGCCACTGGTCACCTATACCTACGATGTGACCAACTCGGGCAATGTCACGATACCTGGCCCGATCACGGTGACCGACGACCGCCTGACCCCCAACACCTTTACCTGCACCACCAATGCCATTGCCGTTGGCGCCGCCGCACAATGTACAGCCGATTATCAGGTGACCGAGGCTGATCTGGTTGCACAGCAGGTGCGCAACAATGCCTTTGCGACAGGCGGCGACGGCACAAATTCGAACACCGATTCCGCGATCATCCCGCAAGAAGGTACGTTCGATTTCCTTTTGGAAAAAACGGCAATTGATGCAGATTACGCATCCATTGGGGAAAACGTTGATTTTCAACTGACGTTCACCAATACGGGTGACACCACAATCTTCCCCAAGGCGCCAACGGACGGCACCTCGATCTTTTCGGGTGGATCTGGTGGACAAAGCCGTGACCTGTTCGTCTTTGACGATCCGGGTGTTACTCTGGTCGGTAACTGTAATCTTCCCAATCGTATCAGCCCGGTTGGGGCTAACGGTGGCGGACAAACGAGCTTTACTTGCACCGTGCGCCGGACCGTGACCCAGGCAGATGTCGATGCTGGCAGCTATACCAACACGGCAAATCTGACGCTGGTCTATAACGATGGCGACGCCGATGAGGAAACGCAGGTCGTGCCGCCTGCCTCGGCGACTGTGCCGCTGAATGCAGCTGTCGAACCCAGCTTTACCCTGACCAAAACGGCGACCAACGACTTTGCGGCGGTTGGTGATCTGATCAACTATGACTTCGTCGTCACGAACACGTCGGTTCTGACGCTAACGAATGTCGTTCTGACGGATCCCAAGATCGTGGCGATCACCTGTGTGGGCTCTGCGACATCGAATGAGACCGGGACGATTGCCCCCGGCGGCAACGTGCAATGTACTGGCAGCTATCCGGTGACGCAGGCCGATCTGGACGCCGAAGAGGTGTTGAATACTGTATCCGCGATCGCATCGACACAAGCCGCAGGGACCGTGTCCCAGACAGCGCAGGAAACGACCGCAATTGATCCTGCCGCCGCCATCCGCGCGCTGACGCTGACCAAATCTGTCACTGTTCAGGAAACGGGTGACGCGACCTTTACCGCCGCAGGTCAGACCGCTGACTATGTTTTTGCCGTTGAAAACACCGGCAATCTTACGTTGGACAATATATCGGTCGTGGACCCCGATCTGGGCTATACCTGTAGCATCGCAACGCTGGCCCCCGGTGCTGTGGACACGACCACCTGCGCCGCGTCGCGGGTGCTGTTGCAGGCTGATTTCGACGCTGGCAGCTATACAAACGACGCTGTCGCATCGGCGCCCGGCGCGGTCGATGCGCCCGCCAGTGCGACCGCTACCGCTGACGGACGAGTGGCGACATTTGTGTTCGAAAAAACCGCCCCGGCGAGCTTTGCCGCCGTCGGTGAGATCGTTGATTTCACGTTCAGCTTTGAAAACACGGGCAACGTTACGCTGACCAATATCACCATCGTCGACCCGCTGCTGGGTGCGACCTATTCCTGCGAGATTACAAGCGTTGCCCCCGGTGCGACCGATAACAGCTGCCGTGGCAGCTATACGGTGCAGCCTGCGGACGTGGACGCTGGCCAGATCGAAAACAACGCCAGCTTTACCGGGTCCGGTGTGGACGGCGCGCCGATCTCTGGCGCTGATACGGTCGTGGTGACGGGCCCGGCCGAAGCGCCCGCGTTGACAGTGACCAAGGTTGAGGACGATGCCACCGGCAGCTTTGACAACCTGCCTGCCACCGAAAGCTACAGCTTTACCGTAGCCAACACGGGGAATGTCACGCTGACGGGGCTGAGCCTTGTCGATGGGCTCACAGGTTTCACCTGTGCCTTGCCCGATCTGGCGGCTGGTGCGCAAACAACCCTCTGCGCAGATGGCGCGCCGCTGACCGATACCTATACCGTGGTGCAGGCGGATGTCGACGCAGGCACGTTGGAAAACACGGCGACAGCGACAGGTCGGACAACACGCGGGGCAGGGGCCCCTGTGACAGCGTCTGACACCGTCACGTTGCAGGGGCCTGACCAGCTGCCCGTTCTATCCATGGTGAAAACGGCGACAGCGGGGGCCGGGTTTGATACACTTGGCCAGAGCGTGAGCTACGACTACCTTGTCACCAACGACGGCAACATCACGCTGACTGCGCCGATCCGGGTGTCTGACGATCAGGTCGCTGTCACCTGTCCCTCGCTGCCTGTTGGCGGTCTGTTACCGGGCGATGATCTGCTGTGTACCGCCACCGATACGGTCGATCAGTCGGACCTTGATGCCGGTGAAATCGTGAACGTGGCCACCGCATCGATCAACCAACCGGTCACGACATCAGCGACCTATCCGATCGGTGTGGCTGCCGTGTCGTCAAATACTGAAACCGTCACCGTGACGGCCAACCAGCTGCCAGCGCTTGCGATCACCAAACGGGTGAAGCCGGGCACGGCCACCAGCTTTGACGCGCCGGGCGATCTGGCTGATCCGGCAAACCCTAACAACCTGGTCTACGAGTTCATCGTCGAGAACACCGGCAATGTGACCACGACAAACCCGATCACTGTCAGTGATCCGCTGATTTCTGCGACGCCGCTGACCTGTACGACGGCCCCGGTTGCGCCCGGCGGCACTGTCACTTGCGAGCTGCCCTACGCCCCGACACAAGCGGATGTGGACCGCGGGTTCTTTGCCAACAACGCTGATGCGGCGACGCAGTTCGACGGTGCCGCCGTCGTCACTCAGGTGCCAGGCACAGAAACCGTCAACGCTGTGCAGCGCCCAGATCTGACGATCGTCAAAACGCTGGATAGCCTTGCGATCTTTTCCCCGGGGCAAATCGCGACCTACCGGTTTGATGTGGCCAATACCGGCAATACGACGATCACTGGTCCGATCACGATCACCGACAATAAAATTGCGGGTCCGATTGATTGCGGTCTGAATGATCTGGCACCGGGCGACAGCACCTTTTGTACCGCGACCTACACCGTTACGGTTAACGATGTGAACGCAGGCAGTGTGACCAACAGTGCCCGCGCCAGCAACGGTGTGACCACCTCCGACCCGCAGTCGCTGACGATCCCGATCGGCGCAGAGCCAACCTTGTCGATCGCGAAAACGGCCACGAATGGCGCGTTCACGCAGGCGGGCGATGTCATCAATTACGAATTCCTGGTGACCAATACCTCTAGCGGTCCGATCCCGCCTGCCTTTGTGCAGCCTGTCGAGATTGTTGACGACAAGATCACGACGCCCATCGTCTGCCCAGTGGTGGACGGGGCCAACCCGCTAAATCCGGGTGACGACATCACCTGTACTGGCAGTTACACCGTGCAGCAGTCCGATATTGATGCGCTCCGTCCGGGGTTCACACGCGGTTTTGTCATCAACAATGCTTTTGCCCGGTCCGAATTTGCGGGCGAGGTGGTCGAGTCCCCCGTCGATCGGGTCGCGATTGAGGCGGGCTCGGTAGCCGTGCTGGTTGTGACTAAGACAGCCGAAAATCTGACTGACGCAGGTCAGGACGCCGACGCAGGTGATGTGATTCAGTTCACCATCGTTTCGCAAAACGACGGTCCACAGACGCTGACCGATGTGCGCGTCACCGATCCATTCGTTGGCGCATTGACCTGCGATATTGCGGCCCCCGTCACGCTCGCCCCGACCGAGGCGCTGACCTGCACGGGCAGCTATAACGTCACGCAGGCGGATGTCGACGCAGGTGATCCGATTGCCAACACCGCCAACGCAGCCGCAACGACGACACAAGGTACGCCCGTCACTGGCACGGATAGCACCACCTATCCCGTGGCATCGCCACTGCCCGCGATGCAGGTTGCCAAGGCGCTGGAACGCGGCAGCGGTCAGGACGATTTCAACAGTGTTGGCGAGCCTTTGACGTTCCGCGTGACGGTTACGAACAGCGGCAACATCACGTTGAACAATATCAGCGTGACGGATGATCTGGTGCCTGGCACCTGCCCCATTACGACCCTCGCACCCGGTGCGACCGACAAGTCTTGTATCTTTGTCTACACCGTCCAGCAGGGTGATATTGATCGCGGAGCAATCACCAACATCGCCACCGGACGCGCGCAACCCGCCAATCCCGGCGCGCCAGAGCTGGTTGAAACCGGTCAGTCCGACATCACGGGCCCCGCAGCGGAGCCGCGCATCGGCCTGTCCAAAACCGGATCAGGAGAGGTCACCGCCTCTGACGGGTCACCGACGTTCAACCTGCCGGGCCAGACCCTTAGCTACGTCTATGAGGTCGCGAACCTTGGCAATGTCACGATCAACCAACTGCCTGCGATCAGCGACGACCGCATCGCCACCGTGACCTGTGACGCGCTGCCAGTGGCAGGACTGCAGCCCGGTGAAGTGCTGATTTGTCGTGGCAGCGATACGGTTGACCAGACCGATCTGGACGCGGGTTTTGTCACGAACATAGCTGATGTTCTTGTCGCCAACGAATACGGCGGCTCGCCCCTGACAGCACAAGCAACCGAGACTATCACGGCCACGGTCAATCCCGACATCTCCATCACCAAGACACCGTCGGTGATCGCCGATGCCACCGTCGGGACCGAAATCATCTACACCTACCGTGTGCAAAACCCTGGCAATGTGACGTTGTCGGACATAACACTGGTTGATTTCCAGACCAGCGCTGCTGGAGTACAAACGCTGGCAGTCAGCGACGGTGGGGTGATCGCCTCGCTTGATCCGGGCGCAGAGGCAACGCTGACGGCGACCTACACAATTACGCAGGATGACATCGATTCCGGCAATGCGGTGCGCAACACGGTCCGGTTGACCTCGACCTTGCCGGGTGGTGATGCTGGGCCTGTCGGTATCGCGCGGGCGCGCGTCGATCTTGATCCGCAGCGGCCAGAGATGGTGGCGATAAAGACCATTTCTCTGGCCCCCGCCAATGCTGTGGCTGGCACAGAAATCCAGTTCCAGATCACGCTGACGAATACGGGCAACGTGACCTTGGGCGAACCCGTGCTGACTGACGAGGTCCGCCAGATCAATACCGACGCGTTGGTGGGCCAACCTGCGCTGGCCCTGACGGGCGGTGACAACGATGCCGTCGGTGTTTTCGAAATCGGTGAGGTGCGTAGCTATTCCGTCAACTACACGCTCACGCAAAGCGATATCGACGCAGGCGGGATTGCCAACAGCGTGACCGTAACGGCGGCTGATCCGCTGGGTGATCCGGTAACAGAGGTGTCCGACAACGGGGCGGGGGACGGTGACGACCCGACGCCATTCGCGATCGCCGCTGCGCCACAGCTGCAAACGACCAAAGTCATCGCGTCCCAACCTGCGGAATTGATCCCGGGTGAGGCCCTGACCTACCGCATTGAGGTGACGAACCTCGGCAATGTCAGCCTCGACCCGCCAGCCCTGACCGAGGATCTGCGCCGTCTCGACCCTGCTGCGACGCCCGTATCGCCACAGCTCTCCGCCGTGCGGACGGCCGATAGTGTGGGCACCGACAACGGCAGGTTTGATCCGACCGAAGTTTGGGTCTACGAGGTCACCCACACCCTGACGCAGGCGGATATCGACGCAGGCGGTCTTGCCAACAGTGTCACCGCAACCACGCAGGACCCGAACGGCACGCCCGTCAGTGACGTCTCCGACGACGGCAACGACACGGACGGGAACACGGTTGACGATCCGACGGAGCTGTTGATTGCGCCTGCCCCGGCGCTGGAGCTTGAGAAGATTCTGACGCAGGGCGGTACGGCTGTGGATGACACGCTGGTGTTTACGCTAACGGCGACGAACCTTGGCAATGTGACGCTGAGCGATCCTGTTCTGACGGATACGTTCACGCGGCTTGACGGCACGGCGATCACGGGTGTCGTCCCTGTGCTGGCCGATCCGGCCGTTGCGGGCACACCGCTGGCCCCGGGCGACACCCGCGTCTGGACGCTGGAGCATACACTGACTCAGGCGGACATCGACGCAGGCGGGGTGAGCAACACCGCGACGCTGACAACACAGACACCGGACGGCGACCCGCTTGCGGATGTCTCTGACAACGGCATCGACGGCGACGGCAACACCGCCGATGACCCCACCGTACAACTGATCGCGCCGACCCCGGCGCTGGACGTGACCAAGGTCATCACCCAGACCGCCACCGCCGTCGGCGACACCGTCATCTTCGAGATCACCGCAACGAACACCGGCAACGTCACTCTGTTCGATCTGAGTGTCACTGACACCATGACCGCGCTGGACGAGAGCACACGTGACCCCGGGCCAATTGTCCTGACCGCCGGCGATGCAGAGGACAGCCTGGACGTCGGTGCGATCAATATTTACGAGGTCCGATACGTGCTAACGCAGGCGGACATCAACGCCGGTGGACTGCAGAACCTTGCAGATGTCAGCGCGACGACGCCGGGTGGGGAAAACCTGCTGCGGGCCTCGCGCGATGATGACGATACCGACGGCAACCCAGAGGTCGATCCGACAGTGCTGCTGTTGGAGGGTGTATCCGCAATCGCAGTGACGAAAACAGCAGCGGTGCCGGTGCGTGTCAGCCCGACCGAGCTGCGCTACGATTTCGAGATCGCGGTGGAGAACACCGGGACGATCACGCAGACGAACCTACAAGTTCGCGATGATCTGCGCGCCTTTGCATCGCCTGCGCGTGTGGTGTCAGTCTCTGGGTTGACGACGCGCGGCATGACGGGCTCTGGCGGCATCGCGCGTGATTATGATGGGGTATCGCAGACAGAGACCCTGCGGGGTGACGTGCAGCTGGAACCGGGTGTGACGGGCATCGTTGCGTTTTCTGTCGTGCTCGATGTTGCCGACGGCGGTCCTGAACAACCCAACCGGGCCGAGGTGACGTCCGATACAGAGGAAAATGCTGTCGTTGGCAGTTTTATCGTGACCGCGCCACCACCGGCAGAGGTGCGTGTGACCAAGGTTGCGGATACGCAGACTGCACTTTTGGGTGGATCGGTTGGCTATACGCTGACGTTCACCAATGTGAACCGCACGTTTGAGACGGGCCTGACGTTTGTCGACGCCCTGCCTGCGGGTCTGTCCTACACGCCGGGCACGGCCGTGTTTGACGGGCGCGACGAATCCGAACCTGTGATCGACGGTGCCCGTTTGGAATGGCGCAATGTCACGCTGGGGCCGAACGAGACAATCACCGTGACCCTGTCAGCGCGTGTAACGGGTGGCGATGGTGATCTGGCAAACACGGCCTTTGCCCTCGACAATACCGGTGCGCTGATTTCGAACCGGGCTGAGGCTGTGATCGTGCGCAGACCAGAGGCGGTGTTTGATTGCGGCGACGTGATCGGCAAGGTGTTCGATGACCGCAACATGAACGGCTATCAGGATGGCCTTAACCCGGGTGATACGGCGGCCATCACCGACCAGACCTATAACGGTGGGAAATTCACAGCACCCAAAGAGGTTCTGCCGGGTGGCGAGCCGGGTCTGGCGGGTGTGCGTCTGTCGACGGTCAACGGCACTATCCTGACCACGGATGCCTACGGCCGGTTCTCTGTGCCCTGTGCGGAACTGCCTGCAAACATCGGGTCGAACTTTACGCTGAAACTGGACACGCGGACATTGCCGACTGGTTACAACGTGACGACCGAAAACCCCCGTACCATCCGTCTTACACCGGGCACGGTAGCGAAGATGAACTTTGGTGCCGCAATCGCCAATGTCGTACGGATCGATCTGACGGCGGCTGCCTTTGTCGGTGGCGGCACGGCCCCGGTGCCTGCGCTGTCGGACGGGATTGCAGCGGTGCTGGCGCAAATTCGCAATGTGCCGTCGGTGCTGCAACTGAGCTACTATACCGATGGCGAAGGCCGAAGCCTAGCAGGTGACAGGCTGGATACGGTCGACGATCTGATCCGGTCGCTCTGGGACGGGTCTGCGGGTTACAGCCTGATCATCGAACGTGCGATTAAGGCGGGGCAATAAGATGAGATACGCCATGATCACAGCACTGTTCCCGCGCCGCAGCCTGATGGTACTTTTGACCGCCACGGCGATATCCGCCGTGGGGCAGGGGGTCTGGGCTCAGCAATCCTGCGCCGTGGGCACGGTCCCGGTCCCCGATAATTGCGCACCAAAGGCACCGGCGCTGCCGGGCACCGGGTTTTCGATCACGCTGAACGGTGCGCCGGTTGCGGGTGATGCGCGGGTGGTCGAGGTCGCGCGCAAGGTCGATATCGTTCTGGCCAAGGCGGATATCCGCGTCACCTTTGACGGGCTTGGCGCGCAGCCGCGACTGGATCTGGAACAAGTGCCGGGCAGCGCGCCTGACAGCTATCTTCTGGGCTCTGCCCTGAACTATCCGGCATATGTCACGCGGGCCGAAATGCGGATCGTGCAACTGGATGCGCTGGGTGGCCCCCGCCTGATCGACAGCCTGCCCGTTACCCCGAACGGTCAAGTCAGCTACACGGCACCTGATGCTGGCGAATATGCCGTCGTGCACCGTGTCTACGACGCGCAGGGCCGGTTTGATGAGACACAGCCACAGCCGCTAGGTACGGATTTGCCCGCTGGAAGCGCCGCTGACATCGAGGAAGGCCGCGACACCATCGCACGGCGCGCCATTCCGGTCTTTGGCGGCGCTGTCACAGTATCCGGCGCGAACGTTATGCCCGGTAGCCGCGTGCAGGTTCTGGGCCAGACTGTGCGTCCCGATGCCTCTGGCCGTTTCGTTGTTCAACGGATCTTGCCGCAGGGCGGCTATGATATCGATGTGACTGTCACAGGACCGGTTCAAGCGACAGAGCTGGTGCGCGATATCGATATTCCCGCCGCCGACTGGTTCGCCGTTGGCACCGCCGACGTCACGCTGGGACTGCGCACCGATGGTCGCGATGGCAGTTCAGACAGCTATGCTGTAGGACGGCTTGCCGGGTTCATCAACGGGCGTACCGCCAGCGGCTATGAGATAACTGCCTCTGTCGATACTGGCGAAGGCCCGCTGGAGGATCTGTTGCGCGATCTGGATGAAAAAGATCCGCGTCAGCTGCTGCTGCGGATCGATCCGGATGATTACTATCCGACCTTTGGCGATGATGCAGAAATTCTTGATTTGACGCCGACCTCGGGCAAGATTTACGCCCGTATCGCGCGGGAAAACAATTTTGCTCAATTCGGGGATTTCGTGTCCGAAATGGGCGACAACGCCTTTGTGCGCAACGACCGGACGCTTTACGGTGCGCAGGCGCATGTGGAAACGCGGGTCCAAACCGCATTCGGCACACCGGTCGGGCGCGCTACGGTTCATGCGGCCCAACCCGACAGTATTCCCGTCCGTGAGGCGCTAAATGGCACCGGCGGGTCGGTCTATTTTCTCGCCAACCAGGATGTGTTGCGTGGCACCGAACAACTGTTCGTACAGGTTCGCGACCCGCAGTCCGACCGCGTCATCGAAAGCCGCGCACTGACACCAGGCGTTGATTACGACATCAACTATATTCAGGGTCTGGTGACCCTCTCAGAGCCTTTGCTCAGTAGTACCGGCGACGGCATCGGCGGCACGACCGGACCACGCCGAAACCGCGTGCTGCTGGTTGCGCAGTATGAATATGTGCCCGTGCTGGGCGATATCGACGGCTTTGCCAGCGGTGTCCGCGTTGAACGCTGGGTTGCGCCCGGCCTGCGGGTCGGTCTGTCAGGCACCCGCGACGATACCGGTATCCGCGACCATACGCTGGTCGGCGGCGACCTGCTGTTCGCGCTGACCGAACGGTCCTATCTGCGGCTTGATGCGGCCCGTAGCGAAGGGCAGGGGATTGATACACTTTTGTCCTTTGATGGCGGCCTGTCCACGAATACGCAGGATGCAGCCAGCGGTCAGGGAACGTCAGTCCGGGTCGAGGGCAGTGCTGATCTGACTGATCTGGGCCTGTCCCGAGAGGGCAAGATCAACGCTTATGTCGAACAACGCGAAGAAGGGTTTTCATCCCTCGACACGCAGGTCACCGCGCTGAACGGTGATGAGGACCTGTTCGGTCTGTCGGCCGACGTGCAACTGACGGATGCGACCGCGCTGCGCCTGTCGTACGACAGTTATAAAAGTGCGGCTGGCGACAGCGACAAAGAGGGCGTGGCCGCCGTCACGACAGCCCTGAACGACCGTCTGAGCTATACGCTGGGCGCTGAACGGATCGACCGCGACGCGCTGGGTGAACAGGGCAGCCGCATCGATGTGGCGGCACGCCTGACATATGCCTTTGACAATGCACGATCGGCGTATGTCTTTGGTCAGACGACTGTCGATCGCGACGGGCTGGAGGATAACGACCGTGTCGGTCTGGGCGTGGAACTTGGCACTGGCACCGGCTGGGGGTTCGAGGGTGAACTGTCCGACGGCTCACTTGGCGCGGGTGCGCGGGCCTATGCGGTCTATACCGACGCGGCGGGCGATACACAGTACATCGGCTATACGCTGGAACCAGGTCGTGAACTGAATGGCCTTGATCTGACCGGCGACGACAAGGGCCGGTTCGTCGTTGGTGGCCGCCGGACCCTATCCCAGACCGTGTCGGTATTTGGCGAAAATACCTACGATATGTTCGGCGAGCGGACCTCGCTGATTTCAGCCTATGGCGTGACCTACGCACCGATCGAGAAATTCAGCACGACGCTGGCTTTCGAGACAGGCGAGATCGATGTCGAAGGTTTAGAAACGCTTGACCGCTATGCCGTGTCGCTGGGCGTGTCCTATGCTACTGACGCCGTATCGGCCAAAGGGCGGTTGGAATACCGCAGCGAAGAAGGGTCCGAGGCAGGATCGCTGCGCGACACCGACACTGTCGTCGCAACCGCTGATCTTGCCTACAAGATCGACGAGACACAGCGCGTGCTGTTCAGCGCAGATACCGTGCAATCCAGTGGGTCCGAAACCGGGTTCCGCAATGGGGACTACGCCGACGTGTCAATTGGCTACGCCTTGCGCCCCATCGAGGATGACCGGTTCAATATGCTGGCACGCTATCGCTATCTGGATGACCAGATTGGTCAGCGCGTGGACGGGTTGGATATGCTTGGCCCCGTGCAGCGCAGCCATGTTGGCAGTGTCGATGCATCCTACGACGTGAACCAATATTGGACCCTGTCGGGCAAATTAGGCTATCGCGGTGGTGAATTTGCGCCAGTGCAGGGCGGCACCTTTACCCGGAATGACGCCATGCTGACCGTGATCGGCGCGCGCTATCATCTGGTTGATGATTGGGATCTCTTGGCAGAGGCGCGGCGGTTGGACCTAATAACCGCCGACGTGACGCGCGGCGGCGTTTTGATCGCTGCATTCAAGCAGCTGGGCAAAAATTTGCAGGTCGGTGGCGGATACAACTTTAGCAGATTCTCGGACGATCTGACGGATTTGACATACGATGATCGCGGTGTCTTCGTAAATATCGTTGGTAAGTATTGATTGAAACCTGCTCCCCTGAGAGTGGACTTGCTCGGCCTACGCAAGCTTGAACACTGACGAAAAAGCAGCCTAACTATTGAACCAGAAACTCTCCGGTAAAGGGGCGGTTCGTAAGGATTGGAGGCGCGCCCACCTACGACGATCGCTGCCCCAAAGTGTTCCTCTCAGCCATCGCCCTCGCGGCTCCCGTCATCTATTGATTATGAAACCTGACTCAAGACCGCACAGAGGTGGAGCGGGCTGAGAGGGGGAGATAGCGAATGTCGGCTTACATATTTGCATTCGCCTTTCTGGTCATGCTGCACGATGTCACGGATGACCGGTTTGCTGAAGCTGCGCCGCGGCGATAGGCGACACGGCGAATGTCCAGATTGGGCCGGAAGCGATGGTGTTGCCATTGGCGTCAGCCGTATGGCGCGCGGCGTTGCCGCATGCCTGCTTCGAGCCCTCTTTGCCCAACGCTGTTCTGCAGCATGATGCACGGGCCGGACATTCAGCCTGTCGCGAGTCTCCCGAACCGGACTTTAGTCTAAAACGCCTAGGTGGCCCGATACAGGACCCTGCTATCTGATGCGGGTCCGTCGATGTCGTTTAGTTACGCAGCATTCTGCTGCGCAGGCCCATCGACGATCATGATGGGACAACCGCGCGAACAGCGCTCGACCCGGCTGTCGATGCCGTAAAGCTGGCTGATCATCTGTGGCGTCAGCACTTCCAGCGTGGGGCCGGTCGCAATAATCCTGCCATGCGCAAGCGCCATCACTGTGGTGCAAACGCGCATCACCTGGTTGAGATCGTGCAGCGCAAGAACCACGACGGCCCCGGTGTCACGCGCATAGCGGTTTAGGGCGTCTAAAATCTCATACTGCCGGTAAAGGTCAAGGGCAGAAGTCGGTTCGTCCATCAGGACCACCTTGGGGCGCGTCACAAGTGTCTGGGCGATTGACACCGCCTGCCGCTGGCCGCCGGAGAGTTCCGGCAATTGCTGCTCTGCGAGATGGGCCACACCGAAGCGGTGCAGCGCGTCATCGACGGCGGACAGTTCCGATGCGGACAGCCGCCAGCCGCCGGCGCCCTGCTTGAGTGCCAGGATGATGGATTCATAGACAGTCAAAGCCGCGCTCATGCCGGTATCCTGCGGCATGTAACGCAGATCGTCTGCTGTGGCACCCGACAAGCGCATAGCACCGGAGCCCCGCAACTGTCCCGCGATGCGGCGGAACAGGGTCGACTTGCCCGCAGCGTTTGCGCCAACCAGCGCGGTCAGGCTGCCGCCGGAGATGTCAGGGGTGGAGGCATCGGTCAGAATCGTGCGCCGTCCATAGCGCGCGCCGATCTGGTCCAGTGCAAGCGTTACCATGATTTGCGTCCTTTGGTTAGGATGAGGGCGGCGAAGAAGGGCACGCCAACGAGGGCCGTGATGATACCGATGGGAAGCACCGCACCGGGCAGGATTGCTTTGGACAGGACCGAGGTCGCGGACAGGATCAATGCCCCCGACAGCATCGCGCCGGGGAGGAAGAACCTCTGATCTTCACCCAAGAGCAATCGTGCCATATGGGGGCCGACAATGCCGATGAAGCCAATCGTTCCAACGAAGGAAACTGGGATAGCGGCTAATAGCGATACAAGAAACAGCGTTTCGAGCCGCAGGCGCTTGACCGGCACGCCCATCGCCGCCGCGCGGATTTCGCCCAGACGGATCGCGGTCAGCGCCCATGCGCGGCGGGCAAAGAGCGGTGCGCAAACCGCAAGGATCGCCGCCGTGACGGCAACCTTGGCCCATGTCGCCTTGGTCAGGCTGCCCATGGTCCAGAATACCACAGCCGACAGCGCCTGCTCTGAGGCGAAGAATTGCAGGAGTGCCAGTGCCGCGTTGAAGGAAAAGACCAGCGCGATGCCCAGCAGGATGATGGTTTCCGTCGTCACGCCGCGCAGAGTCGACAGGCCAAAGATCAGCAGCGACGCCGCCATCGCCATGGCGAAGGCGTTGAGCGGAACCATCAGCGCGATGGCCGCAGGAAAGAGAGATACGCCCATCACCATGGCCAGCGCCGCGCCGAAGCTTGCCGCAGCGGATAGGCCGAGGGTGAAGGGGCTGGCCAGCGGATTGGCAAGGATCGTCTGCATCTGCGCACCCGCCAGCGACAGGCTGGCCCCCACGGTGACGGCCAGCAGCGCCATGGGCATGCGGATGTCCCAGACAACAACGCGCATCTGCAGGTCGGCAGCACCGGGGGCAAAGATCGTGTGCAATACCTCGCTCAGGGAATAGCGCGCGGGCCCAAGTGCGACGTCGACCGCCAGCGACAGCAGCAAAAGTGCGGTCAGGCCGGTCAGGATCACGATCCGTCGCGCGACCAATCCACGATAGCTGGCAGCATGGGACGCGACGTGTGGTGTCAAAGCAGTCATGGGATGGCTCCAAAGGGTGGGACGGCTCGCAAGCCGCCCCGTCAGCTCACTTGTCGGATGCATTCAGCGACACCCAGTAGCCGGGGTGGTAATCGATCGGCAGGAAGCGCGCATGAAGTTCCGCCAGCGTCGCCTCAGGGTCGAGGTCGGGGAACAGTTCGGGATGAATCCACTTTGCCAGCTGCTGCACGGCGACAAAGCTGTAAGGATTGTTGTAGAACTGGTGCCAGATCGCGTGCACCTGACTGTTTTCCACCGCTTTGACGCCGGTAAAACCGGGCCGCTGCATCAGGGCGGCCAGCTTGGTCCGCGCCTCGGCCTCGTCCGAGCCGGGCCCGACGCCAACCCAGTCCCCACCGGGCACGTAGGCTTCCCAATTGCCGCCTGTCACGATGATCTGGTCGGGGTTCGACGCAATAATCTGCTCGGCGTTGATCGTGCCGAAAGTGCCGGGGATGAACGGACCGGCCATATTCTCTCCCCCCGCGAGTTCCAAAAAGGTTCCGAAGTTGGCGTTGCCGAAGGACATGCAGCAATCCTCGGAATAGCCACCAGCGCGTTCGACGAAGACAAGCGGTCGGTCGAGGTTCGTCTGGGCGTCGATCACATCTGTGACGCGGGCGATCTGGGCATCGTAGAATGCATTGAACTCTGCGGCGCGGTCTTCCTTGCCAAAGATCTCGCCGATGATCTGCATCGACTGCGACGTGTGCACGAATGGCTCTTCGCGGAAGTCGACATAGACGATCGGGATACCGACTTTGGCCAGTTTCTCCTCGTAACCTGCCTCGTCCGTGGCAGCCTTCGCCTCGAGGTTGAGGATCATCACGTCGGGGTCAAGTGCCACGGCCTGTTCGATGTCGAAGGTGCCGTCCTTGAACCCGCCGAACGTGGGGATGTCCGCGATCTGGGGAAATTTCTCAGCATAAAGCGCGTAGCTTTCGGGTGACGCCTGAAGGAGGTCGTCACGCCAGCCGACCACCCGCTGAAAGGGATCTTCGCCGTCCAGCACGGCCGCGAAAAAAATCTGACGCCCTTCACCTAGGATCACGCGATCGGCAGGGCCATCCAATGTCACCTTTCGACCGGCGATGTCTGTCAGGGTGATGGGCTCTGCCAGCGCCAGGGTGGGAAGAAGGGTCAGCGCTGTCGCACCAAGCACGCGTCGAAGGGTCATGTCCGTATCCTATTTTTGGTAACTCCTCACGGCTTAAATTTATCCGACTAAATTAGTCAAGTTATAGGTTGATAAAAATAGTCGGATAAAGAAAAACCGGTTACAGATGAAGCGAGGGACACTATGACCGCGGCAAAAGCGACGAACAGAAACATCCGGGACGATATCCGCGAATACTGGTCCGACCGCGCCGCGACCTTCGATGACGACCCGGGCCACAAAATTTTCGAAGGTGCCGAGATGGCTGCTTGGACGGCGCTGTTTCGCCGGCACCTCGGCACGGCAAGGGGGCGGAGGTTGCTGGATCTCGCCTCTGGCACTGGCGAAATTGCGCGCCTTTGCAAAAGGATGGGCTTTGACACGACAGGTCTCGACTGGTCCGGACCGATGCTGGACCGCGCGCGTGCGAAATTGCCAGACATGACTTTCCTGGAAGCGGATGTCGAACGGACGACGCTGCCACCGGAAAGTATGGACGTGATCGTGACCCGCCACCTGGTCTGGACCTTGGTCGATCCGGCAGCAGCATTTGCAGAGTGGAAGCGGGTTCTCGTGCCGGGTGGGATGCTATTGATCGTGGATGGTGATTTCGTAACTCGAAGCTGGCTGTCGCGGCTGTCGAACCTGTTGGCACGCGCGGTCAGTGATGGGAACGCTGCACGCCACAAAGAGATTCTGTCGCAGGTCCATTTCTCGCGAGGCGCGCGGGCCGAGGCCGTTGCCAGCCTGCTGACCGATGCAGGGTTTGCGCAGGTCCGCATCGACCGCCGCCTTGGCCCGGTCCACAGGGCACAAGCGGCACAACTGGGCTGGCGAAAATCGCTCCTGCGCCGCTCGGAACACCGTTACGTGGTCAGTGCAATAAAGTCCGTTCGACCAAGGTAGCGATCAGAATCTGCAATCTCCGGCAAACCCGGCGCGGTTCAAGCCATTGCTTCACCGGGGCAACGTATGACAACTCCCCACTCAAGTTGATATCCGCTGCACCAGCACAACACAAACTTTGGCATCTGCAACGAACGGCAGGAGTGTCCGCTTTACAGGCCTTGGGTGCCTGAAAATGCCGCGCAATGCATTAATGGCTGTTCTGGGTAATCTGCATTGCAGCGTAGGGTCCGGCGATGAATAACCGCTAAGGGCCGATCTCTAAGTCTATTCGAAACCATGAAGTGAGCGGTGATGAATGAGGTAATATCTTTGCCGCTCGCTCAGAGAGACGTTCAGGGCCTCAATCCCTAATGATCTTCGGGAGGCTTCCGACAAGCGCTTAGAAATCAGCAGAGCGCCGCCATCCGCGAAGCTGATGAAGCCCTTATCGAACAGTGTGTCCCAGTTTGGTGAGAGCAAAAGAGCGTTGTCTGGATTCAAGCAATCGTCGGGATTTTCGCGGCAATCTCTCCACGGCTTTATGTGCGAGGCGACAAGTAGTGCGGTTTCGCTGAGCCCTGTAACTAAGCAGCGCTTGTAAGCCGTTAATACCCGAGGGTAATCCTCCCCAAAACTAAGGGGATGCGGATGTAGAATTTTTCAGCAAGATACGTGAGGAGATTTTGATTGAGATGACGAGATTTAACGAAACCCAGATCCTTTCAATCCTGCTCCAAGCTGAAGGCTGCGTGCCGGTGGCTGAGCTGTGCCGCGAGCATGACATATTTTAAGAAATGGCGCGCGAAGTATGGCGGCAGGGATGCGTCCATGATCAGCCAGATGAATAGCCTTAAAGACGAGAACCGCAGTCTGAAGCGTATGTTTGTTGATCTGAGCATGCAGTCTGATCATCGGGCGACAAAAAGCAATTCTGTTACCCTAAGTGTTACCCCACTGCCCATAGATCGTATCTTAAAAGATTAAAAAGCCCTCTAAGTCACTGACGTAGAGGGCTTATTATGGCTCCGACGGTAGGGATCGAACCTACGACCAATTGATTAACAGTCAACTGCTCTACCGCTGAGCTACGTCGGAAAACCTGCGGGCTCTATAGCGGTGTGGTTTTGGGGCGTAAAGCGGAAATCTGCATGTCGAGGCGAAGTTTTTGTCGGCCCTGCGACAAACCGGTCTTTGGCATCGATTGCCTAAAATTCATGCTGGACCGGTTGCGGACTGTCCTTATAGTCGTGCGAGGCGAAGGCCTGGAGGATGGGCCTGCCCAACAGGAGGAATTCTATATGAAACGCAGACAATTTCTGACGTCCGCTGCCATTGGTGGCGCGGCGACTGCGCTGGCCACACCGGCACTGGCGCAATCGGCGACCGAAATGAACATCGTGTCCACATGGCCGCGTGACTTTCCTGGCCTGGGCACGAGCGCGCAGCGCTTGGCCGCACGGATCGAGGCGCTGACCGAAGGTCGCATCGCCGTCAATTACTTTGCGGCAGGCGAACGCGTCGGTGCGTTCGACAGCTTTGACGAAGTCGCCTCCGGCAACTCTCAGGCCTATATCGGTGCCGACTACTACTGGAAGGGCAAGCACGCCGGCTGGTCGCCGTTCACCGCGATCCCGATGGGTCTGACCTATACGGAAATCGACGCCTGGATGAAATTCGGCGGCGGTCAGGAATTGTATGAAAAGCTGGGCGACGAATTCGGCGTCATCGGCTTTCCGGCGGGCAACACGGGCGTTCAGATGGGCGGCTGGTTCAACAAGGAAATTGAATCCGCCGATGACCTGCGCGGCCTGAAAATGCGTATCCCCGGACTGGGCGGCGACGTGATCGCCAAGCTGGGCGGCTCGCCTGTGTCCGTTCCCGGCGGCCAGATCTACGAAAACCTTGTCTCGGGTGCGATTGATGCCACCGAATGGGTCGGTCCCTGGAACGACTTCTTCCTCAAGCTCTATGAAGCGGCACAGTACTACTACTGGCCCGGTTTCCACGAGCCCGGCTCGCAGCTTTGCCTGGGGATGAACAAGTCTTGGTGGTCGGGTCTGTCGTCCATCGATCAGGAAATCATCAAGGTCGCCTGTGCCGAGGAAAACGCCGTGTCCATGGCAGAAGCCAATGCCAACAACGGTGTCTACCTCAACCGTCTGATCAACGAATACGGCGTGGAACTGCGTGAATTCAACGATGACGTCTACGAGGCCTTTGGTTCGGCCTCTGCCGAGGTGATCGAGGAAGCACGCGATCACAGCCCGCTGGCCGCCGAAATTTTCGACAGCCACCTGAACGCGCGCGCGTCGGTCGGTGCCTGGTCGAACCTTTCGGACGCACCCTATGTCACGAAGCGTAACCGCATTCTGGACATCTAAATCGTCCCACCGGGACTGACCCCGCCCGGTCTGGGGTGGGACAGATCAGGGCAGATATCATGTCTGCCCTGATCGGATATCAGACACAAATTTTCAGGAGACACTGGAATGGAAAAAGAGTCAGCGTCGCGTGCACTGGTCGCGCGCGGGTTCGGATGGCTGGTCTTGGCTGTGACGGCCGGATACATGGTCAACGTTGTTCTGAACTTCTGGTTCGATTTTCCGGGTGTCACCGCCGGGCTGGAAAACCCGCTGTCCCTGGTGCAGGTCGCAGTTTTTGCTGTGCTGGCAGCTGTCGCTGTTTTGTACGTGCTTCGCAGCCCTGACGTTAGTCTGCGGGCGGACGCGGCGCGGATCAGTGATTTCAACCGCTTTCTGGTGCGGGCCGCGTTCTGGGTGGTTCTGCTGGTCGGGATCGGGGATTCGATCCTGTCGTTCTTGCGCGTGCAGGGCTTTCTCGATGGGATTGTCGGCGATGACCTCGCCAGCAACCTCGCGCGGGCCGATTTCCGCGGCGTTTACCTACATGTGCCGCTGATTATTCTGGGTATCGTCATTGGTGCTGTGACCCGGGGGCTTGGGTTTACCTGGTTGACCCTGATGGTTGTGATTGCCGAACTGGCCATCGTGTTCAGCCGCTTTGTGTTTTCCTACGAACAGGCGTTTCTGTCGGACCTGGTGCGGTTCTGGTACGGGGCGCTGTTCCTGTTCGCCTCGGCCTATACCCTGCTCGAGGATGGTCACGTGCGCGTCGACCTGTTCTACGCCTCGATGCGGCGCGAAACAAAGGGACGCGTCAATTCTGTCGGTGCCGTCATCATGGGGATGACACTGTGCTGGACGATCCTGATCGTGGGCTTTGGCACGGCGAGCAGCGTGATCGTTGGTCCGATCCTGGTTTTCGAGGTGACGCAGGCGGGCTTTGGCCTCTACGTCAAATATTTCATGGCGGGTTTCCTCGCTGTCTTTGCGATCACGATGATGGTGCAGTTCGTGGCGCAATTCATGGATTCCATCGCTGACAAACGCGGTGAGCCGGGCGGGCGCGACGCGCACGCCGGCACGATGTAATCGCATCCAAGGGATACTGATATGGAACTTTTCTTCCTTTTGATGCTGGTCGTCATCATGGCCGGGGCGCTTGGGTCGGGCTATCCGGTGGCGTTCGCGCTGCCCGGTGCCGCCATCCTGACAATCGGTGCTGCCGCCGCGACGGGCTACGTCTTTGACGGTGATACATCGGTGTATTTCTCGAACTCTGGGCCGTCACAATGGCTGTCGGCGGGTGTTACGAACCTGCGCGGGGTCTATTGGGAACCCGAACGGGATACGCTGATCGCCATTCCGCTGTTCATTTTCATGGGGATCATGTTGCAGCGGTCCAAGATCGCCGAGGATCTGCTGGTCACCATGGCGCAGCTGTTCGGTCCGGTACCGGGTGGTCTGGGCATTTCGGTCGTTGTCGTCGGTGCGCTGCTGGCTGCAACCACGGGTATCGTGGGGGCGACGGTGGTCGCGATGGGGATGATTTCCCTGCCAGCGATGATGCGCAACGGATATTCCAATGCGCTGTCCACGGGTACGATTGCGGCCTCGGGGACATTGGGACAGATCATTCCGCCATCCATCGTGCTGATCATTCTGGCCGACCAGTTGGCCAGTGCCGTCGATCAGGCCGGGCAGGCGCGTCAGGCCCTGTACCGGTCGTCGACCGGCGAGTTGTCGATGCCGACGGAATTCGCGGTCAGTTCCACATCCGCCGGTGACATGTTCCTGGGGGCCATGATCCCCGGCCTGCTGCTGGTCCTGCTTTATATCGTGTTCATCCTCGTGGTGGCGATCGTGCGGCCCAAACTGGCACCCGCCGTTCCCTACGAGGGCAAATACGACACGGCGTTCCTGGGCAACGTGCTGCTGGCGATGATCCCGCCGCTGGCGCTGATCCTGCTGGTGCTGGGGTCGATCATCGCGGGTATCGCCACGGTCAACCAGGCCGGGGCCATCGGTGCGGTGGGTGCCATGATCATGGCCGGATATCGCCTGCATCCCGAAGGGCGCGGTCAGAGGTTCACGCCCGCCATCATTGCCATCGTCGGTCTGGGTGTCGTGACCTACGCCCTGTCCAACTACGACACCAACGTGCTGAACATGCAGACCGCAGAGGACCGCACCGGTGTCACCATCGCGGCCGTCGGCGTTGCTCTGCTGACGATCTCGATCATCTGGTCGGGTATCCGTGCATTCTTTAACGAAGACGCGCTGCGCGGTGTCATGGTCGAAACGGCCAAGACGACATCGCTGGTGTTCATCATCCTGCTGGGTGCGGCCATGCTGACCGCGGCCTTCCGCGCCTTTGGCGGCGAGGAACTGGTCAAACACTTCCTCGAAGGTCTGCCGGGGGGATTCTGGACGAAATTCATCATCGTCATGGTGGTGATCTTTGTGCTGGGCTTCTTCCTCGACTTTATCGAGATCGCGGTCGTCGTGGTGCCGATCGTGGCACCGATCCTGCTGGCCGACCCGGAGGCGAATATCACGGCCGTCTGGCTGGGGGTGATGATCGGTCTGAACATTCAGACGTCGTTCCTGACACCGCCGTTCGGATTTGCACTGTTCTACCTGCGCGGTGTCGCACCAGCGGCGGTCAAGACCATCCAGATCTACAAGGGGGTCGTGGCCTTTATCGGCTTGCAGCTTGCGGCATTGGTCATCGTGGCGTTCAACCCGCCGCTGGTGAACTATCTGCCCGCCCGGACCTCGCTCATATCGGAAAACGCGCCGCCTCCGGTGAACCCGGCATTGCAGTATTGCATCGAGGAATTCGTGGCCGAACAATTCGCGGCGAATTCAGCGACGATTTCTTCGGCGATCCAGCAGGCGCGTGCGTTGGACGTGTCCTATCTGCCGGAGGATCTGATTGACGACTGGACCGATGGTCTGGACAAGGCCGAACAGGCGATGCCGATGATGCAACGCATCGTGGATGCGACCGCAGCACAGTACGCTGCCGCCGAGGACTACCGCGAGCCGCATACCTTTGTGCGGGCACTGGAACGTGACGCCCGCATGCTGGAGCCCGAAATCGAAGATCTGCGTTTGCGGGCCTCGCGTGGGTTCGGCGACCCAGAGGCACAGTTGGCCCGCGCCGACATGCTGGAGGCAGAGCGCGATGCGCTGCTGGCACAGATCCCGGAAACCTGGCCCGAAACGCAAGAAGCCTATGCCGTGCTGAACCGGGAAAACCAGACGGCGCGCAATATTTACCGCCGGACTGTCGACCAGGCCTATGAACCGGTGCCGGAACTGCGCGCCATCATCGCCTCGGTTGACGCGCTGGCGGCATTGGGTCCGCAGATCGACGCGCTTGCCGCTGATGCGCTGACGATGGATGCGGAAACCGCCGATGTCCGGTTCCGCGAAGTCGAGAGTGCGCTGGGCGATGTCGAGGGTGCCCGCGATATCCGGGGCCTCTTGTCGGATGCCCGCAACGAGATCGACGACAGGTCGCCCGATCCCGAGCGCGGTCTGGAATACGTGGTCGAGGCCCAGGAACTGTTCGCGGCCGAAGTCGCATGGCGGACCCGCGCTGCGACCGAGCTTTTGCCCGGCCTGATTGCCTATGACGAGGCGATCCAGGGGACCATCGGTCTGCGTCAGCAGTCACGTTTGCCCCGCGAGACGGCACTGTATGTCGCGGGTTGTTCCGCGCGGCACCGGGATATCTCGCTCAACTTCTGATGGGCAAAGGGCCGGGGGAAAATCCCCGGCCCTTTGGTTTTGGACGTTCCCGGCAGGTGTCAGAGCATGCTGACGACGATCACCATGATGATGGAATACAGCGCGATACCACCGCCGATCAGGTAGTAGGGGAAATTGCGCGTCACGTTCGCCGTTGCCATCGAGCGCGCCTGATAGATCAGTTCGGGCCAGCTGTAGGACACAAAGTCGCCCTGGGTGAAGACCACCTTGATCCGGCCTTCGGCGTCGACGACGGGCAGGCGGCGGAACCGTTCATTCGACATCTGGCGCATCCAGTCAGTCACGTCGTCTGTTTCCACCGCCAGTCGCGGGTTGGCGGTCATGATGTCCGACAGCTTGGTCGTCTTGGCGTCCATGCCCTTGCCAACCAGTTTGTTCATCACGTCGCGTTCCGTCACGACGCCGATTACCTTGTCAGCGGCATCGACCACCATCACAGAGCCATAATTCTTGTCCGACATTGCGGCCACGGCATCAAAGACCGTGGTTTCGGGGCTGCGCGTCAGTGGCTTTGGCTTGGACTTGTATTCAGGCCGATCCATCAAGCGGCTGCCGGGTCTTTGTGTTGACTGTGCCATTGCGCGATCCTCTGTTTGTTACTGTGTCATTTGACCTAATGCAGCTTGACCATAGGGCAAGTTGGTGCGCGTCAGCTGTGCTGCGACTGTGCGGCATTGCAGCTTTGCCATTGGTGAGCGCCTGTGTAGTGTGCGGCAAATTGGCAAAGGACGTCCCCGATGAATGCCATCGTTTCCATCAAGAACCTGCACAAGGCCTACGATAGTGGATTTGTCGCACTGCGCGGCGTCGATCTGGATATCGCCGAGGGCGAAATCCTGGCGTTGCTGGGGCCGAACGGTGCGGGCAAGACCACGCTGATTTCGACCGTTTGCGGCATAACCGTCCCGACGGCGGGAAAAATCATGGTCGGTGGTCATGACACGGTGACGGATTACCGCGCGGCCCGCAGTCTGATCGGCCTGGTGCCGCAAGAGATCAATCTCGAACCCTTTGAGACGGTCGAAAACACCGTATCGTTTTCGCGCGGGTTGTTCGGCAAGAAAAAGGACCCGGCCCGTGTGGCGGAGGTTCTGAAAATGCTCAGTCTCGATGACAAGGCCAAATCCAAGATCAAGGAGCTGTCGGGCGGCATGAAACGCCGGGTCCTGATCGCCAAGGCGCTGGCGCATGAACCAAGGGTCCTGTTTCTGGACGAACCGACAGCCGGTGTCGATGTCGAGCTGCGCAAGGACATGTGGAACGTCGTGGCCGACCTCAAGGCGCATGGCGTGACGATCATCCTGACCACGCATTACATCGAAGAGGCCGAGGCGATCGCCGATCGTGTGGGCATCATCAGCAAGGGTGAAATCCTGCTGGTCCAGAACAAGGACGAAATGATGTCGCAGATGGGCCGCAAGGAGTTGCGTGTTGATCTGGTCGAACCGGTAGAGACCATTCCGGACGCATTGATGAAATATGAT
This sequence comes from Loktanella sp. DSM 29012, assembly GCF_900110705.1. GTDB lineage: Bacteria > Pseudomonadota > Alphaproteobacteria > Rhodobacterales > Rhodobacteraceae > Loktanella > Loktanella gaetbuli. The sequence continues at coordinate 29,186 of NZ_FOEJ01000007.1, forward strand.
CTGGTGCTGGCCCCGAATGGTCGGGCCGTCACATATACCTATGACACGCGCGCCGAACGGACCGGTATCCGCACCGTGTTGAACGACCTCGACGCAGCGGGCCTGCGGATGGCGGACCTGCAAACCCAACAATCCAGCCTGGAAGAAATCTTTACCACGCTGGTCAAGGAGCAAAGCGCATGAACTGGACCGCGATCCGCGCCATCTATGTGTTCGAGATGGCCCGCTTTTTCCGGACACTGACGCAGTCACTGATCAGTCCGGTGCTGTCGACGTCGTTGTATTTCGTGGTGTTCGGCACGGCCATCGGCAGCCGGATCGAAACGGTCGAGGATGTCAGCTATGGCGCGTTCATCGTGCCGGGGCTGATCATGCTGTCGGTCATGACGCAGGCGACCAGCAACGCCAGTTTTGGCATCTATTTCCCGAAATTCATCGGCACGATCTATGAACTGCTGTCGGCACCCGTGAATTTTCTGGAAATCACCTTGGGCTATGTGGGGGCTGCGGCGACCAAGGCGTTGTTCATCGGTGTGATCATTTTTGTCACAGCGTTCTTTTTCGTCGATATCACGGTGCAGCATCCGTTCGCGATGATCGCGTTTTTGTTGATGACCTGCGTCAGTTTCGCCCTTCTGGGGTTCATAATCGGCATCTGGGCGGGGAATTTCGAACAGCTGCAACTGATCCCCTTGCTGGTGATCACGCCACTCGTGTTTCTGGGCGGGTCATTCTATTCGGTCACGATGCTGCCGCCGGTCTGGCAGACGATCACGATGTTCAACCCGGTGGTCTATCTGATTTCAGGGTTCCGATGGGCATTTTTCGGAACGGCGGATGTGCCTGTGGCGATCAGCCTTGCAGCGATCGCGTTTTTCATGGCCGCCTGCATGGCTGCGATATGGTGGATTTTCCGCACTGGCTGGCGCATCCGCCAGTAAGCCTTGTCGGCGGACCGTCGGGAGCCTAGATCGGGGGGATGAAAAACATCCTCCCGTTTATGAAATCCGATCCCGTGGTGAATGTGGTGCGCCTGCAAGGCGCGATCACGACCACCGGGCGTGGTCTGGACGACCCCAGCCTCGCGGCAGTGCTGCAAAAAGCCTTTACCAAGGGCAGTCCCAAGGCCGTTGCCTTGCAGATCAACTGTCCAGGCGGCAGCCCCGTGCAGTCATCGTTGATCGCAGCACGGATCCGGCGGCTGTCGCAGGAAAAGAACGTTCCGGTCTATGCCTTTGTCGAGGACGTGGCCGCCTCTGGCGGTTACTGGCTGGCCTGCGCTGCGGATGAAATCTATGCCGATCAGGGCAGTATCGTGGGGTCCATCGGCGTGATTTCCGCAGGCTTTGGCCTGCATGACCTGATCGGGCGCTACGGCGTGGAACGTCGGGTGCATACGGCGGGGACGTCGAAATCCATGCTGGACCCGTTCCGCCCCGAAAAAGAAGAGGACGTCACTCGGCTGAAGGGCTGGCTGGACGATCTGCACGGCATTTTCATCGACTACGTCAAATCCCGCCGCGAGGCGCATCTGGACGATGATCCTGCGATCTTTTCCGGCGAGGTCTGGATCGGGCAAAAGGCGGTGGACAAGGGTCTGGTCGACGGTCTGGGTCACCTGATCCCGGTGATGAAGGCTGAATTCGGCGACAAGACGCGGTTCCGCCGCTATGGCCCGAAAAAGTCGCTGTTTCAGCGTCTGGGCGCGCGGATCATTGGCGACGCAATCGGCACGGTCGAGGACCGCGCCGCATTTGCACGGTTCGGTCTGTAGATGATCATCAAGGCGGTCGCCATGTTTCTGGTCGGCATGGTCGTGCTTGGCATTTTCGGCAAGCTGCGCTTTCCGGGGCAGCAACGGCTGGCAGACGCCAAATGTAAAAACTGCGGTCGCTACCGCATCGGCAAGGGGCCTTGCCCCTGTGAAAAAGGGCATCCCTGATGGAATGGATTCTTGTCGTCGTGGGTCTGGTAATTCTGCTGTTTGCAGGTGACGCCTTGGTCAAGGGCGCGGTCAACCTGTCGCTGCGGCTGGGTGTGCCCGCGCTGATCGTGTCGCTGACAATCGTGGCGTTCGGCACATCCGCGCCAGAGCTGCTGATTTCCGTGAAATCCGTGATCGACGGTGTGCCGGGGCTGGCGCTGGGCAATGTCGTGGGGTCGAACACCGCCAACATTTTGCTGGTTCTGGGCGTGCCTGCGTTGCTGGCAACGATGCACACGGCGGAACATGACACACGGTCCAGCTACGTGCAGATGCTGGTCGCCTCTGCCTTGTTTATCGCGTTGTGCTTTCTGGGTGTGCTGACCTGGATTTCGGGTGTGATCCTGCTGGTGGGCCTCGCTCTGATGCTCGGCTGGTCTTTCCAGCAGGCGCGCCGCGCGCGTGCAGCAGACGCCGCTGCCGCGGCACTGGACGATACCGACGATCTCGAGGGTGCAGACCCAGAGATGAGTGGGACATTGATTGCGGTGTTCCTGATCGCCGGCCTCATCGGTCTGCCGGTCGGTGCTGAAATGCTGATCCGGGGTGCCACCACGATCGCGAAGGATTTCGGCCTGTCGGACAGTGTGATCGGGCTGACGCTCGTGGCGCTTGGCACGTCTTTGCCCGAACTGGCGACGACCGTCATGGCGGCCCTGCGCCGCCAGGCCGATGTGGCCCTGGGCAACGTGATCGGGTCAAACATGTTCAACTTGCTCGCCATCATCGGCATTGCGACGCTGTTCGGACCGATCCCCGTGGATGCCCAATTCCTGCGGTTCGATCTGTGGGTCATGGCCGGTGCGTCCTTGCTGCTGATCCCGTTCGTCTTCATGCGGATGAACATCACCCGGATCTGGGGCGTGGCGCTGACGCTGGGCTATATCGTCTATGTCTGGTCGCTGCTGTGACCCGTGCGTTGGTGACAGGCGGGGGCGCGCGGCTGGGACGTGCGATGGTGCTGGGGCTGGCTGCTCGGGGTTATGACGTGGCTATCCACTACAATACCTCGGCGGATGCCGCGCAAGAGGTGGCGGACATGGTCCGCGCCATGGGCCGGCAGGCGGTCTGCCTGAGGGCCGATCTGCTGGACGACGGGCCGACCGCGGCGTTGATCCCCGATGCCGCCCGCGCATTGGGCGGGCCGCTGACGGTGTTGATCAACAATGCCTCCATCTTTGAGGGTGACGATTTTGAAACCGCCACGCGCGAGAGTTGGGACCGGCACATGGGCAGCAATCTGCGCGCGCCGTTCGTCCTGACCCAAGGGTTTGCAGCCCAGGTTGCGGAACCGCAACCCGACGATCGGGGCGAGCCGCTGGCGCAAGGTCTGATCGTGAACATGGTCGACCAACGCGTGCTGAAACTGACGCCCCAGTTCACGACCTACACGCTGGCCAAGGCGGCATTGTGGACCCTGACCCAGACTAGCGCACAGGCGCTGGCCCCCCGCGTCCGGGTCAACGCAATCGCACCCGGACCGACGTTGCAGGGCGCACGGCAATCTTCGTCGGATTTCGCGCAGCAGCGCGCCGCAACGGTGCTGTCGCGTGGCGCAAGTCCGCAAGAGATCGTCGCAGCGCTGGGTTACCTGCTGGACGCACGCGCCGTCACGGGGCAGTTGATGACCGTGGACGGCGGTCAGCATCTGGGGTGGGAAACGCCCGATGCGATGGTGTCAGAGTAGCCTGACACTTGAGTTGTGCACTTTGGCTTGCAGCCTTCCGTAGCGTTAATAAATTCTGTTTAACAACAGCAGTTTACAAATCTGTAATAAATAATGCATTTAATTTCAATGTGTTAAATCTGTGCCTCAAAATAAGGCAGGTTGCTGAAGTCGACGTAATCGTTAACTTTTTCCCACCTCACAGGCTTTTGCCCACGGAGTTATCCACAGAAACGGTGGATGCCTTTAATCTTGCGATGGCGCGGTTATCGTTACACGGCGGCCTCGAATCGCGGACCATCTGACGGACCCTGGAATGACCGACGCCAAGAGCAAACCCGCCAAGACTGGCTATGAACTGATCGCATCCTATCTGCGGACGCTGGATTCCTCGCCCGGTGTTTATCGCATGCTCGATGACGAAAGCCGGGTTCTGTATGTCGGCAAGGCGCGCAATCTAAAGGCGCGGGTGAGCAATTATTCCCGACCGTCGCCGCAGCATTCACGCCGGATCGCGCGGATGATCCAGGAAACGTCGTCGATGATGTTCCTGACGACCAAGACGGAAACCGAGGCGCTGCTGCTGGAGCAGAACCTGATCAAGCAGCTCAAGCCGCGCTACAACGTGCTGTTGCGTGACGACAAATCCTTTCCCAACATTCTGGTCACGACAGGCCACGCCTATCCGCAGATCAAGAAACATCGCGGAGCGAAAAAGGAAAAGGGCGACTATTACGGTCCCTTTGCGGGTGCTGGTGCCGTGAACCGCACGCTGAACCAGTTGCAGCGCGTGTTTTTACTGCGCAACTGCACCGATCAGGATTTCGAGACGCGCACGCGACCTTGCCTGCAATACCAGATCAAACGGTGCAGCGGTCCTTGTGTCGGGCATATCAGCCCTGAGGACTACGCACGGTCGGTGAAGGACGCGCAGGCATTTCTGCAAGGCCGGACCAAGGGGATTCAGGAAAAACTGGCCGCGGACATGAATGCCGCATCCGAGGCGATGGAATTCGAACGCGCCGCTGCCATGCGCGACCGGATCAAAGCGCTGACGCAGGTGCAATCGACCCAGGGCATCAACCCCAAGAATGTCGAAGAAGCCGATGTCATGGGCCTGCATATCGACGGCGGGCAGGCCTGCGTGCAGGTGTTTTTCATCCGCGCCGGTCAGAACTGGGGCAATCACGACTATTACCCCCGGATCAGCGGCGACGAGGACCCGTCAGAGGTGATCGAAGCCTTTGTCGGGCAATTCTATTCCGACCGTGACCCGCCGCGCGCGCTGATCCTGAGCCACGGTCTGGATAACGATGACCTGATGGTGCAGGCGTTGTCCGACCGCCTGGGCCGCAAGGTCGAGATCATCGTGCCGCAGCGCGGTGAAAAGGCCGACCTTGTGCAAGGTGCGCTGCGCAACGCCCGCGAAAGCCTGGCCCGCAAGATGAGCGAGACGGCGACGCAAGGCCGGCTGTTGAAAGGCGTCGCCGAAGCATTCGATCTGCCAAAGGTGCCGCAGCGGGTCGAAGTTTACGACAACTCTCATATCCAGGGGGCGCATGCGGTGGGTGCGATGGTTGTCGTGGGGCCAGAAGGGTTCGAGAAAAACCAGTACCGCAAGTTCAACATCCGCGGCGATGACCTGACGCCCGGTGATGATTTCGGCATGATGAAAGAGGTGCTGACCCGCCGGTTCCAGCGCCTGCTGAAAGAGGATCCTGACCGGCAGGCAGGCAGCTGGCCCGACCTGTTGCTGATCGACGGCGGGGCAGGGCAGGTCAGCGCCGTGCGCGAGATCATGGAAGAACTCGGCGTCGGCGATGTGCCTATGGTCGGGGTGGCCAAGGGCATCGACCGCGATGCCGGCAAGGAAGAATTCCACCGCACTGGCAAACCTGTCATGGCGCTGCGCCACAACGATCCGGTGCTGTATTTCATTCAGCGGATGCGCGACGAGGTGCACCGTTTTGCCATCGGCACGCACCGCGCGAAACGGTCCAAGGCGATCGGGGCCACGCCGCTGGACGACGTGCCCGGCGTGGGTGCCGGGCGCAAGCGTGCGCTGCTGGCGCATTTCGGATCGGCCAAGGCGGTGGCGCGCGCCAATGTCTCTGATTTGCAGGCCGTTGATGGTATCAGTCAGAATATCGCCCAGACGATCTACGATTACTTTCACGAAAACGGGTGAGGGGGCGCTGCCCCCCGGCCTGCGGCCGTCCCCCGGGATATTTCGAAAACAGCGATCACTGACCCGCTGCGTGATCTGGCGTATGTGGGCAGGTCCGGCTATGACTACGCCATGACCTTGAACCTGCCGAATATCCTGACGATCTTGCGTCTGCTCGCGGCACCTGCCGTGGCGATCATGTTTTTGTATTTCAACCGGCCTTGGGCGGATTGGTTCGCGCTGTTGTTGTTCAGTAGCGCAGCATTGACGGATTTTCTGGACGGCTATCTGGCGCGGGCCTGGGGGCAGGAAACCAAGCTGGGTGCGATGCTGGATCCGATCGCGGACAAGGCGATGGTGGTGATTGCCCTGGTCGTAATTACCGGATTTTCAGGCATGAATCCGTGGATCCTGTTGCCTGCCACGCTGATCATTTTCCGTGAAGTTTTCGTATCGGGCCTGCGTGAATTTTTGGGGGATACCGCCGGGACGCTGAAGGTGACCCAGATGGCGAAATGGAAAACCACCGCGCAGATGATCGCGATTGCCCTGCTATTCGCAACGGGCGCGTTCGAGCACTATCTCGGGATGCAGACCTTTGGCATGGATGCCCAGACCCGTGACGCGGTGCTGACGGGTGATCTGCCGGACGAGCTGGGCCTGGTCTGGAAATACTGGGGCATGATGCTGTCATGGTATGCGGGGATCACGGGATTGTGGATCGCGGCACTGCTGACATTGCTGACGGGATGGGATTACTTCCGCAAGGCATTGCCCTATCTCAAGGACAGCTGACATGGATATCTTGTATTTTGCATGGGTGCGCGAACGCATCGGCCTGCCACGCGAGACGATCCAGACCGAGGCCGCGACTGTGGCCGATCTGGTGGCGGAACTCTGCGCCCGCGAGGACCGGTATGCGGCGGCCTTTGCCGATGTCACGGCGCTGCGGGTGGCGCTGGATCAAGAGCTGACCGGTTTTGATGCGCCTCTGGCCGGTGTGCGCGAGGTCGCTTTCTTTCCGCCGATGACGGGCGGCTGATGGCGGTCCGCATTCAAGAGGCGGCATTTGGTGCCGGTGCGGAACTGGACCGGTTCACGGCCGATGCGCCCGGTGCCGGGGCCGTAGTCAGTTTCACGGGCGTGGTGCGCGATGTGGACGGTGGTCTGCGGCACATGTTGATCGAACACTATCCCGGCATGACGGAACGCGCGATTACCGCACTGGTGTCCGAGGCAAAGGCCCGCTGGAACCTGACCGATGCGCTGGTGATACACCGGTTCGGTCAATTGGCCCCCGGCGATCCGATCATGATGGTTGCGACAGCCTCTGCACATCGCGCCGATGCCTTTGCCGCAGCCGATTTTCTGATGGATTACCTGAAATCCCGCGCGCCGTTCTGGAAAAAGGAAGTGACTGCCGACGGTGCGGATTGGGTCGCCGCCAAGGATGCCGACGAGGACGCGCTTAGCCGTTGGTAAGTGCTGAGTGACGATGGCAATCGACAATGTGATCGTTGACTAACCCGCACGCCTGCATGAACGCATAGACGATCGTCGGCCCGCAAAACGTAAAGCCCGCCTTTTTCAGGTCCTTCGAGACCTGTTGCGACAGCGGCGTCTGCGCAGGCACGTCGGCCATGGTCGCACGATAGGTTTGCAGCGGCTTGCCATCGACATAGGACCACAGGAAATTGCTGAAACCCTGATCCGCCTCGATTTTCTGGTAGGCGCGGGCGTTCTTGATCGCGCCCTCGATCTTGCCGCGGTGGCGCACGATCCCAGGATCGGCCAGCAGCCGCGCGACCTCTGCATCGCCCCAGGTGGCGATGATGTCAGGATCGAACCCGGCAAAGGCGGTGCGAAAATTGTCGCGCTTTTTCAGGATGGTGATCCAGGACAGCCCGGCCTGAAATCCGTCCAGGATCAGCTTTTCGAACAGGGCGCGGCTGTCGTAGTCCGGCACCCCCCATTCAGTGTCATGATAGGCCTGATAGACAGGGTCATGCCCGGCCCAGTCGCAGCGTCGTAGGATCATTTTGCGGTCCTCGGGTCGCATTAACGCAATCTTAGCCCGTGTTGCGTCAGGATGACATCACCCAAAACCGGACAACGCAGCCATGCTTGCCATCATCGACGCCAACGGGGGCGTACCTGAATTTTCGGATCCGCTTGTCGCGGCTTTTGCCAGTCGTGACGCGGACATCCAGACTCTCGTGTCCGAGGCGCTGGATGCGGGCCGTGCGCGGCTGGCGTTTCAGCCTGTGGTCTCGGCGACGACAGATCGCCGGGTCTGCTTTTACGAGGGTCTTATCCGTTTGCTGGATGATGGTGGGCGTATCTTGCCAGCGAAGCAATTCATGCCGCAGGTGGCCGATACCGACGCCGGGCGTCGCATCGACACGCTGGCGCTAAAACTGGCGCTGCGATTGCTGTCGGAAAACCCGCATGTGCGTCTGTCCATCAATGTCTCGGCCCGGTCGCTGGCAGATTGGCGATGGCGCAGCACGATGGCCGATGCGCTGGCGGCGCGGGGCAATCTGGATGACCGACTGATTCTGGAAATCAGCGAACAATCCGCGATGCTGCTGCACGAGGTGGTGATCAGGTTCATGATCGAATTGCAGCCGCGCGGCGTGTGTTTTGCCCTGGATGGGTTTGGTGGCGGGCTGACATCATTTCTGCATCTGCGGGATTTCTGTTTCGATCTGGCCAAGGTGCACAAGGGATTTACCGCGCAGTTGGCGCAGCATCCCGAAAATCAGGTTCTGGTCGAGGCGCTGACCACGGTCGCCCGTCAATTCGAGATGTTTGTCGTGGCAGAGGGGGTGGAATCGGAACGCGACGCGCAGATCCTGACCCGGATCGGTGTGGATTGCCTGCAGGGGTATCATACCGGTGTGCCCAATTTCCGTCTGCTGTGACCGCTTTTGGTTTGCCTCTGGTTTGTTGTCGCCATACCGTTCAGCGGAAATGCGCGCGCGCGTGGTGCGCGGGCAGTCCAGTGAAAGAGGTATGAAATGACCAATGTTGTGATCGCATCCGCAGGGCGGACCGCCGTCGGCAGCTTTAACGGGGCGTTTGCCAATGTCCCAGCCCATGATCTGGGAACTGCGATGCTGGAAGGGATCGTCGCGCGCGCCGGTATCGACAAATCGGAGGTGTCTGAGACGATCCTGGGGCAGGTGTTGACCGCGGCGCAGGGACAGAACCCCGCGCGTCAGGCCCATGTCAACGCCGGGCTGCCGATCGAATCCTCGGCGTGGAGCATCAATCAGGTCTGCGGGTCCGGTTTGCGTGCCGTGATGCTGGGCGCGCAGCACATTCAGCTGGGTGATGCGCATATCGTGGCAGCGGGTGGTCAGGAAAACATGTCATTGTCCCCACATGCGGCCCATCTGCGCGCCGGCTACAAGATGGGCGATGCGAAATTCGTGGACACCATGATCCGCGACGGTCTCTGGGACGCGTTCAACAACTATCACATGGGTCAGACCGCTGAAAACGTTGCTGAAAAGTTCGAGATCACCCGCGACGCCCAGGACGCCTTTGCTGCGGCTTCCCAGAACAAGGCCGAGGCCGCGCAGAAGGCCGGCAAGTTCAAGGACGAAATCCTTCCGTTCACCGTCAAGACGCGCAAGGGCGACACGATCGTCGAAGAGGATGAATACATCCGCCACGGCGCGTCGGTCGAGGGGATGCAGAAACTGCGCCCCGCGTTTACCAAGGACGGGACAGTGACGGCCGGCAATGCGTCAGGCCTGAATGACGGTGCGGCCGGTGTGATCCTCATGACCGATGCCGAGGCTGAAAAGCGGGGCATCACACCGCTTGCGCGGATCGTATCCTATGCGACCGCCGGTCTGGATCCCACGATCATGGGCGTGGGCCCGATACATGCGAGTCGCAAGGCGCTGGACAAGGCCGGATGGAAAGCGTCGGACCTTGACCTCGTCGAGGCGAACGAGGCGTTTGCCGCCCAGGCATGCGCGGTCAACAAGGAAATGGGCTGGGACCCCGAAATCGTGAACGTCAACGGCGGTGCCATCGCGATCGGTCACCCGATCGGGGCATCTGGCGCGCGTATTCTCAACACCTTGCTGTTCGAAATGCAGCGTCGCGGTGCCAAAAAAGGCCTTGCCACGCTGTGCATCGGCGGCGGCATGGGTGTCGCGCTTTGCGTCGAACTTCCCTGACGGCGGATCGGGGCACGACCCCGATTGAATTGAACGTTATCCGGCCGTCAGTCCTCTGGCGGCCGGATTTCGTTTAAAGGTGCAGCAAAAACCTAAATTTCCCATGTACTTGCCCATAAGGTGATAGACCTGATGGGCTGAACCACTACGATAGGTGCGGAGATCGACTCAAGGGAGGAAGAAACATGGCGAGAGTAGCACTCGTGACTGGTGGCACGCGTGGCATTGGGGGGGCGATCAGTCACGCCCTCAAGGCGGCGGGATACACGGTCGTCGCGACCTATGCGGGCAACGACGAAAAGGCAAAGGCCTTTACCGATGAAACCGGGATCAAGACCTATAAATGGGACGTGGGCAGCTATGACGCCTGCGCTGCTGGCCTGCAAAAGGTCGCAGAAGAGGTCGGTCCCATCGAGGTTTTGGTTAACAATGCCGGCATCACCCGCGACGCGCCATTTCACAAGATGACGCCAGACCAGTGGAATGAGGTGATCGGCACCAACCTGACCGGCGTGTTCAACATGACCCACCCTGTCTGGCCGGGCATGCGCGAACGCAAGTTCGGTCGCATCATCACCATTTCTTCGATCAACGGCCAGAAGGGGCAGTTCGCACAGGCAAACTATGCCGCGGCCAAGGCCGGCGACATCGGTTTCACCAAGGCGTTGGCACAGGAAGGCGCGCGCGCGGGTATCACAGTAAACGTCGTCGCACCGGGCTACATCAACACCGACATGATGAGCACGATCCCCGAAAAGGTCATGGAAAGCATCGTTGGTGCAATTCCCGTGGGTCGGTTGGGTGAAGCCGAAGAGATCGCCCGTGCGGTCGTGTTCCTGGCCTCTGATGACGCAGGGTTCATCACCGGGTCGACGATTACGGCCAACGGTGGCCAATACATGACCTGACGCTTTCGCAGGCGTACCGCATATGCCAAGAGAGCCGGAGGACAGACCCCCGGCTCTTTTGCATTTGGTTTCATGACACGTCGCACTGCCACCTTGACCGGTTTCGTCGCCGTCCTGCTTTGGGCACTTTTGGCGTTGTTTACGGTTGCGACCGATCCGGTCCCGCCGTTCCAACTGACCGCACTGACCTTTGGCATCGGGGCCGGTGTCGGGCTGGCCTGGGGCTGGGGCAGCGGCACCCTGAGCCAGTTGTCCCGGGTGCCTGCGCGCATCTATGTCTTTGGCACCGTGGGATTATTCGGCTATCACGCGCTGTATTTTTCGGCCCTGCGGCTGGCCCCACCAGCAGAGGCAGGGCTGATCGCCTACCTGTGGCCGCTGCTGATCGTTCTGTTTTCTGGTCTTCTGCCGGGCGAGGTGCTGCGACGGGGGCATATCGCCGGGGCGATATTGGGATTCGCCGGGGCCGCGCTGATCATCGGGGCAGGGCGCGGCACACCGGGTAGCGGGGCGTTTGTCGGTTACGGTCTGGCGCTGCTTTGCGCGTTGTTCTGGTCTGGCTATTCGGTTCTGTCACGCAGGTTCGGTGATGTGCCGACGGTCAGCGTCACCGTCTTTTGCGCAGCGACGGCGGTGTTGTCGGGGGGCGTGCACCTGCTGGCGGAAAGCTGGGTCACACCAACGATCAGCGGATGGCTGGCGATCGCAGGGCTGGGGCTGGGGCCTGTCGGGGTCGCGTTTTTTGTCTGGGATGTCGGGATGAAACGCGGCGACATTCAGGTTTTGGGTGCTGCGTCCTATGCCGCACCGCTGTTATCGACAGTTGCCCTGGTTGTTGCGGGCTTGTCGCCCGCGACATGGACACTGGCGGGCGCGACCGCCCTGATCATGGCCGGGGCGGCGCTGGCAGCACGGGCCAGCGCCGCGCGAGGTTAGGCCGAAAGGCGGGAAATTTCCTCTTTCAGCATCAGTTTTTCTTTTTTCAGGCGGGCGATTTCCAAGTCATCCGAACCGGCACTGCGCTGTAACTGTTCGACACTGTCCGACAGGGTTTGGTGCTTCTTCTTCAACTCTGCAATGTGGGAAGTGAGGCTCATGATCCGCTCCTTTGGTTGATTTAGAACAATGTCAGTTCAGCACAGCGTCATCGATTTGTCATCTGTTTCGTGAGATGCGTTGCGTAGGACCAGCCTGCTGCGCAATTCTTGCCAAATTATTAATCCTGCATCGGCAATTTTGTGCCGTCCCGCAGGATTGCGGCGATCTGCGGGGTGTAATCCGGGCGATCGTCCTTATGTATCGCGCCGGCATGCAGGACGAGAGGTGCCGCCAGCGCAAGCGGCGCACGACCACCGTGACGGGCCTGAACGATGACCAGATTGGGGGCGCGACCAGCCCGTGCTGACAGCGGCCTGACCTGCATGGATCCCAGTCGTCCGAACAGTGTCGACAGGATCAGGTCCAACTGCCCGGCAGGATGGATCACCGTTAACGTGCCCTTGGGTCTGACCCTGCGGATACCGCAGTCCAGCCAGGCGGACAGTCCGACGGGGCCACCGCGCCCCAGATCCCGCCCCGGATCGGCGGCGGCCGCGCCGGCACCACGATCGAAATAGGGCGGATTCATGATCACATGATCATAGGTTTGCTGGCGCACGGCATCCGGCAGGTCTGTCAGATCGGCTGTATGCACCACGGCATCTGCGTTGTTGTCAGCGGCGTTCAGACGCGTGAGCGCCGCATAGTCCGCCTGCACCTCGACCCCCGTCAGCGAAAGGTCCGGTACACGCGCATGCAGGCACAGCATCGCCGTCCCGACGCCGCATCCCACGTCCAGAATGCGCTGACCCGGTGTGGCGGGAACACTGGCGGCCAGTAGCACGGGGTCGACCCCTGCGCGGTATCCTTGCCGAGGCTGACGCAGCGTCAGACGCCCCCCGAGAAAGGCATCGTGGGTCACGCCCGTGTCGGCGTCGGTCATGGCGATGTGTGGATCTCTGCGTCACGCATGACGGCGCGTGCCATGAACAGATCCCGGTCGGCGACCATGACCCGCTGTGGCAAGATGCCCAAGCTGCCGTCCAGCACGCTCATGTTTACGTCGAAGGTGAAACAGGGTATCTCCTCGACCTTGAGCAGGGCCGTGGCGAGGGCGATGACCGTGGGGTCGTTTGTGCGCAGCAGTTCCTTCATGACGCCACCATAGCCGCATCTGCGCCACCCACAACACGGGAACACGACATGAGCCTCGACCACGCCGCCACCAAGCCGCACGAACGCCTGGCGCAGGCCCTGTCCGCGGACCTGTCTGCGGTGAACGACATGATCGCGGCGCGCATGGCGTCGGAAAACGCCCCCCGCATCCCCGAGGTGACCGCCCATCTGATCGGTGCAGGTGGCAAGCGTTTGCGCCCCATGCTGACGCTGGCTGCGGCCAATCTGTGTGGCTATGCGGGACCCTATCACGTGCACCTGGCGACGACGGTGGAATTCATCCACACCGCCACGCTGCTGCACGACGACGTCGTGGACGAAAGCGACAAGCGCCGCGGCAAACCGACCGCCAACCTGCTGTGGGACAATTCCAGCTCGGTTCTGGTCGGGGATTATCTGTTCGCCCGCAGTTTCCAGCTGATGACGGAAACCGGCAACATGGACGTGCTGCGCATCCTGTCGAACGCCGCCGCGACCATCGCCGAAGGCGAGGTGCTGCAATTGACCGCCGCCCGCAACATTGCCACGACCGAGGACACATACCTCAAGGTGGTGCGCGGCAAGACGGCAGCGCTGTTTTCCGCCGCGACCGAGGTTGGTGGTGTGATCGCGGATGCGCCCGTGGATCAGGTAAAGGCCTTGTTCGACTATGGCGACGCGCTGGGCATTGCGTTCCAGATTGTTGACGACCTGCTGGACTGGCAGGGCGGGGCGGGCATCGGAAAGAACGTGGGCGATGATTTCCGCGAGGGCAAGCTGACCATGCCGGTGATCCGCGCGATTGCGGCAGGCGATACGAACGAGCGCGTGTTCTGGACCCGCACGCTAGAAAAGCGCGTGCAAGAAGACGGCGATCTGGCACAGGCCCAGGACATTCTTGCGCGGCATGGTACGCTGGACAGCACAAAAGAGACTGCAATCGCATGGGCCGCGCGTGCGAAATCGGCGCTGGACCCGATCCCCGATCACGAGATCAAGGGAATGCTCGTCGATCTGGCCGATTACGTGGTGGAACGGCTGGTCTGAAACACTCCGCCCGGTGCGACCCACCAGCGCGGATGCCGTAGCTGCATGGATTTCGCCGCCAGTTTCGCATCTGCCGTATGCGCGACAAGTCCCCAGCAGGTCGCACCTGATCCGGACATGCCCACGGCCTTGACCTGTGGCAGGCTGCGTAGATCCGTCAGCGCCTGCGCAATCTCGGGGGCCATGGCCTTTGCCGGTGGCAAAAGGTCATTGCGCTGCGTTTCCAGCCAGTCTGCGAAACCCGCGAAATCCAACCCCTGTGGCACTGCGTCCATTGGCGCGAGGTCCGTCCGGTCCAGCGCGCCAAAGATTGCGGGCGTCGGCACATCGACATCAGGCCTGACCAGGACGAGCGCGCAATCCGGCAAGCGCGGGACGCTGGACAGATCCTCGCCGATCCCGCGCATCCGCATCGGGGCTGGCCCCGCCAGACAGACCGGCACGTCCGCGCCAAGGCCAAGGATGTCGTCGCGTGTCAGCCGGGCAAGGTCGACTTTCCAGAAATCAGCCAGCAGATGCAGCGCCAGTGCGGCATCGGCCGATCCGCCGCCAATTCCCGCAGGATGCGGCAGGATCTTGTCCAGGGTCAGTGCAGCGCCACGTGTCGTGCCCGTTACCTGGGCCAAGAGGCGGGCCGCGCGCACCACAAGGTTGCGTTCGTCGGTCGGCACGCCGGGTTTGAACGGTCCGGTCACCGACAGGCGCAGGTCCGGTGCAGGGCCAACCCGCAGGCGGTCGCCCAGATCGACGAACACGACAAGCGAATCCAGCAAATGATAGCCGTCATCGCGGCGTCCTGTCACATGCAGGGTCAGATTGATCTTGGCCGGGGCCAGTGCCGCGTTCGGAATCATTGGGTCGGATCGTCTGCCAGTGTGATGGGGGGTTGGCCTTCTGCAGCACGGACGGCATCCAGACCGTCCGCCAGTTTCGCCCTGATCCGCGAGGCCAGCGCCTCGTCCGGGTCAAAGGACAGGGCGCGCTGCCACTGAAACCGTGCCTCGCGTTTGCGACCCACCGCCCAATAGGCATCACCCAGGTGATCGTTGACGATCGGATCGGTCGCTTCGAGCGCTGCGGCGGTTTCCAGCGGTGCGACGGCCTCTTCGTAGCGGCCAAGCGTGAAATAGACCCATCCCAGCGAATCGATGATGGCACCGCTGTCAGGCCGCCCCTCGACCGCGCGTTCGATCATGTCGAGTGCCTCGTCCAGTTTTTCGCCGCGCTCCACAAGGCTGTATCCCAGGTAGTTCAACACCTCGGGCCGGTTCGGTTCCAGTTCCAGTGCCGCGCGGAAATCGGCCTCGGCGGCAGGCCAGTCGTCGCTGTCGAACGACACGACGGCGCGCGAATAATAGACGATCCAGAGATTGGGGTCGTCCTGCGGATAAAGATCGATGGCGCGGGTATAGGCGTCATGGGCTGCATCCAGTTGGTCATTGTCCCGCAGGACATCACCCAGCCGGGACTGCACAAAGGGCAGATCAGGGTGCGCCCGTGCGAGGGCTTGTGCGACTTCGATCGCGGCCTCGTCCCGGCCGGACAACCGCAAACTGTCGATGCGGCCCAATTCGGCAGATGGATAGGCCGGATCGTCGGTGGGGACGGTGGCAAACGCCTCTCCGGCCAGATCGTAGCGGCGCATTTCCTGCAAGAGAGCTGCGGTCAGCATGGCCGCATCGACGTTGTCGGGTGCCATGAACTGCGCCATCCGGGCATATTGCAGGATATAGTCGTCGCGCGCCTCACCTGCGAGCAGGCTGCCGATCATGAATGCGACCTCGCCCAGACCCTCTGCGGCGCTGGTCACGACATCATAGCCCAGCGTTTCGCCAGCGGCCAAACGGCGCTGCATGTCCACGATGCCCGGATCCAGCGTCGCGCCGAACACGTCAGTCAGCGCGGCCGCGGCATCATCGTTTCGGTCCAGCTGGGACAGGATCTGCGCCTGCGCGATGGCGGCCCGGGGGCTGAATGCGCTGGTGCCGTCACCAGGGTTTGCAAGAATGGCCAGCGCGCCTTCGTAATCGCCGACCGTCGCCAGTGCATAGGCCTTGTGCAGCAGGCCATAGCTGCGCATGCCGTCGGTGTCGGCCACCGCGTCAAAGGCAGTCAGCGCGTCCGTCATCTGCCCCGTGCCGACCAGCGCCCACGCCCGGGCGAGCGCGTCGAACAGCGGGCTGACACCCAGCGGGTCCGCGTCCAATATCGTATCCCAGTTGCCATTGACCGCGTTGACGCTGACCGTGATCGCAGCACCGACCTGGCTGCTGATACCTGCCTCGCGCAGACGATCCGCAAAAATGGCCGCGCGTTCGAAATCGCCCAGCGCGACAAAGGACACTGCTGCACTTTCCAACAAGGCGACGTTCTGGGGATCCTCGACCAGGGCCTGTTCGTAAAATTCTGCGGCGGGCGCATAATCACGCACGCCAGCCGCACTGCGCGCGGCCAGATAGGCACCCGGATCGACCTGTGCCTGCGCTGGCGGGCCGAACGACATGAGACCCACCACAAGGGCCGCGATAGAAATGCGTTTCGTCATGACACTCGCCTGCAAGAACGTTTGGACCTGCACCGTAGGCGCAGGTCCAATGGCGTGCAATCAATCACATGTCACGAGCGGTTGAACGTGCGGGTCACCGCCGCAATGATCACATGTTGGGATAGTTCGGTCCGTCGCCACCCTGCGGCACGGTCCAGACGATGTTCTGGCTGGGGTCCTTGATATCGCAGGTCTTGCAGTGGACGCAGTTCTGGAAATTGATCTGGAACTTGGTCTCGTCCCCTTCGCCCACGAATTCGTACACGCCGGCCGGGCAATATCGTGCGGATAGGCCTGCATATTTCGGCAGGTTCACCGCGACAGGGATCGACGGATCCTTGAGCTTGAGATGCGCGGGCTGGCTTTCTTCGTGATTGGTAAAGCTGAAGGCCACGTTCGTCAGGCGGTCGAACGACAATTTGCCATCCGGCTTGGGGTAGTCGATGACCTTGTGCTGATCTGCGGGCTCCGTGGCCTCGGCATCGGATTTGCCGTGCGACAGCGTGCCGATGACCGAAATACCGGTCAGCGTGTTGGTCCACATGTCAAAACCACCCAGCGCAAGCGAGGTCGTCAGCCCGTAACGCGACCAAAGCGGTTTCACGTTGCGCACCTTTTTCAGGTCGATGCCGACGGGGCCGGTTTTCAGCACCTTGTCGTAGTCGGTCAGTGTGTCGCCGCTGCGTCCAGCCTGCATCGCCTCGATCGCGGCTTCGGCTGCGTGAATGCCCGACAGCATGGCGTTGTGGTTGCCCTTGATGCGGGGGACGTTCACCAGCCCTGCGGAACAGCCCAGCAGGCAGCCGCCGGGAAACGCCGTCTGAGGGATGGACTGGAATCCGCCCTCTGAAATCGCGCGCGCGCCATAGGCGACACGCTTGCCACCTTCCAGCAATTCCTTGACCATCGGGTGATGCTTGAACCGCTGAAATTCCATGTAGGGGAATGTGTGCGGGTTCTTATAGCCCAGGTGCACGACGAAACCGACATACACCTGATTGTTGTCGAGGTGGTAGATGAACGATCCGCCACCGGCACCGGATTCGTTCAGCGGCCAGCCCATCGTGTGAACGACCGTGCCGGGCTTGTGTTTCTCTGGGTCGATTTCCCAGATTTCCTTCATGCCGAGACCGTATTTCTGCACGTCACTTTTGGCGTCGAGGTCGAATTTTTCGATCACCTGCTTGGACAGCGATCCGCGCACGCCTTCGGACAGGAACACGTATTTGCCCAGCAGTTCCATTCCCGGCTCGTAGCCCGGTCCCTCGGTTCCGTCGGGGTTGCGCCCGAATTCACCGGCTACAACGCCCGACACACGGCCATCGTCGCCCCAGACCAGTTCGGAACAGGCCATGCCCGGGAAAATCTCGACGCCCAGTTCCTCGGCCTGTTCGGCCATCCAGCGACAGACGTTGGCCATGCTGACGATGTAGTTGCCGTGGTTGTTCATCAGCGGTGGCATCAGCATGTTGGGCACGCGGATTTTCCCGCCCTCGCCCAGCATGTAGAAATGATCGTCGGTGACGGGGACATTCAGCGGCGCGCCGCGGTCCTTCCAGTCAGGGATCAGGCGATCCAGGCCCGATGGATCCAGAACGGCACCAGACAGAATATGCGCGCCGACCTCGGACCCTTTTTCCAGGACGACGACATTGCAATCGGGGTCCATCTGTTTCAGGCGAATGGCCGCCGACAGCCCGGCAGGGCCGGCGCCGACGATGACAACATCATATTCCATTGATTCGCGTTCAGCCATGATCCATCCTTTTGCATGTGCAGCAATAAAGTTGCGCGAAGGGTTACAGGACGCGCCGGGGCGTCGCAATCACAACGATGCGTCAAAGGCGCGGTTCCGCCGCGGCGTTTTGCCGGGCGCTTGACTTTACCACGCGCGAATACGCTATGAACGTGCGATGAATTCGCACAGGCCAAGAGGGTGCCAACATGGACAAGATTCCGCTGACCGCTGCCGGTTTCAAAAAACTGGACAATGAGCTCAAGCACCTGAAGTCGGTTGAACGCCCGGCCATCATTCGCGCCATTTCCGAGGCGCGCGAACACGGTGACCTGTCTGAAAACGCCGAATACCATTCCGCCAAGGAAAAACAGTCGTTCATCGAAGGCCGGGTGAAGGAGATCGAAGGCGTGCTGTCGTTGGCGGACGTCATCAATCCGGCCAAGATGTCAGGCAACGTCAAATTCGGCGCGACCGTGCATCTGGTGGACGAGGACACGGACGAGGAAAAAACCTATCAGATCGTCGGCGAATACGAGGCCGATATCGAAAAAGGTCTGCTGAACATGAAATCGCCGCTGGCCCGCGCCCTGATCGGCAAGGACGAGGGCGACAGTGTCGAAGTCCGCACGCCAGGTGGCGAACGGTCCTACGAAATCCTGAAAATCGAATACAAGTAGCAAACACCATGCCGCAATTTCGTCCAGAGCCAGAGGAATCCGGTGTCGCCGGATCCCTTCTGGCCGGGCTGGGCGTTGCCTGGATCGTCCTTGTTCTGGTGCTATGGGTATTGCAGCCAGCCACCCCCGAGGGTTTCGGTGGGGCCATCACGCTGTTCTACCTGCTGGCGCTGATCCTGCCGCCTGCCGTGCTGGTGGTGTGTCATCTGATCATGGACGCGCAGCGCGAAACCAAACGGCGCATCAACCGTTTGGATGATGCATTGGCGGCACTGCGTGTCACGCCGCAATCGTCGGCCATGTCCCCCAAGACGGTCGAGGCACGGCTGGAGGAAATCGCCCAGACAGCGCGCAAGACCGAAGCGACGGTCGCGACGTTTACCAGTTCGCGGGATATGGCGCGGTCCAAGCTGGCGATCACCTCGATCAAGACGGTACCGGACGATCAGCCAACGCTGGCGCTGGGCACCTCGGCCGAGGACATGGCCGTTCCGCTGGAAACGGCCGAGCTGATCCGCGCCCTTAATTTCCCCGAGGACGAGCGCGACACCGCCGGTTTCGGCGCATTGCGCCGCGCGCTCAAGGATCGGTCGGCTGGCAAGCTGATCAAGGCCAGCCAGGACGTGCTGACACTGCTCAGTCAGGATGGCATCTACATGGATGACCTGAAACCGGACCGCGCAAAACCCGATCTGTGGCGCAGGTTCGCGCAGGGTGAACGGGGCCGGGCGGTCGCGGCGCTGGGTGGCATTCGGGACCGGTCCAGCCTTGCGCTGACGGCAGGACGGATGCGCGAGGACGTGATTTTCCGCGACGCCGCACATCATTTTCTGCGGTTGTTCGACCGTATGCTGGCGCAGGTCGAACCGGATGCCAGTGATGCCGAGATGATCGCGCTGGCCGATACGCGGTCGGCGCGGGCGTTCATGATCGTGGCGCGTGTCAGCGGCGTGTTCGACTGATGATCGCGATTTTCATTCAGACACTGCCATTCTTTGCCATCATCGGGTTGGGCTATGCCTCCGGGCGGTCAGGTTTTTTCAGCGCCGAGGCGACGGCCTATCTGACGAAATTCGTGTTCTATTTCGCGCTGTCGGCGATGCTGTTCCGGTTTTCCGCGAACCTGTCGCTGGCGGATGTTTGGGACTGGTCATTCGTCGCGGCCTATCTGTGCGGCACGATGTTGATCTACGTGCTGGCCACCATCGTCGCCATGATCCGCCGATTGCCCGTGGCAGAGGCGGCAGTCGAGGCGCAGGTCGCCGTGATCGGCAACGTGGGTTTTCTGGGCATCCCGATGCTGACCTTGCTGCTGGGACCTGCCGCGATCGGACCGAACATGATGGTACTGGCGGTCGATCTGATCGTGTTCGGCAGTCTGATTGTCATCCTGATCACCGGCAGCCGCGACGGGCGCATCCAGCTAGGTGTTTTGAAAACCGTTGCGCTGGGATTGCTGGCCAATCCGATGATCGTGTCCATTGCGCTGGGGCTGACCGTGTCAGCGCTTGCGTGGGACCTGCCAAAGCCCGTCAATGAATTTGTGACCCTGCTGGGTGGTGCAGCAACGCCCGGCGCACTCTTTGCCATCGGTGCCTCACTGGCGAGCAAGTCCGCCGAGAAATTGTCGGTCGCGTCATGGCTTACGTTTTGCAAACTGGTGCTGCATCCGGCTGCGGTGGCCGTCTTTGCGCTGCTGATCTTTACGGTGGATGCCTATGAGGCCAGCGTGATGATCGCGCTGGCGGCGCTGCCTGTGGCTGGCAACGTCTATATGCTGGCGCAGCATTACCGGGTCGCGCCCCAGCGCGTGTCAGCGGCAATCCTGGTGTCGACGACGCTGTCGATCATCACCGTGTCCGTGGTCATCGCGCTGGTGACGTGACACCGGGCCGGGGGCGCGTTAGCACTGGTGCAAACCAAGGAGACGACGATGGATACCATTTCGGAAAACAAGTGTTTCGGCGGGACGCAGGGCGTCTATTCTCATGCGTCGGCGGCCACGGGTGGCACCATGACATTCGGCCTGTTCCTGCCGGAAGAGGCCGCGAACGGCCCTGTGCCGGTCCTGATCTATCTGTCGGGTCTGACCTGCACCCATGAAAACGCAATGACCAAATCCGGCGCACAGGCCTTTGCTGCCGAACAGGGCATTGCGCTGGTTTTTCCCGATACTTCGCCGCGCGGCGAGGACGTGGCCGATACCGACGGATTCGACATGGGGTTGGCCGCCAGTTTCTATTTCGATGCGACGCAGGACCCGTGGAAGCCGCATTACCAGATGGAAACCTACATCACGCGCGACCTGATGCAGGCGCTTGCTGATTTCCCGCTGGACATGGACCGTGTGTCGATCACGGGTCATTCGATGGGTGGTCATGGTGCCCTGACGCTGGCGCTGAAACACCCCGACATGTTCCGCAGCGTCTCGGCCTTTTCGCCGATCTGCCATCCCACTGCGTCAGACTGGGGCCAGCGTCAGTTCGAAGGCTATCTGGGGTCCGACAAAAGCGCTTGGGCAGGTCACGATGCAACATCGCTGATGCGGTCCAGGGGCTACGACAAGCCGGTTCTGGTGGACCAGGGCACCGCAGATCAGTTCTATGACAAGCTGAACACAGGCGATTTCGCGGCGGCCTGTGCCGATGCCCGTGCAGACGCGCAAATCCGCCTGCAAAGCGGGTATGACCACAGCTACTTTTTCATCGCGTCATTTATCGCCGATCACGTCGATTTTCACGCGCAGGCTCTCTACGCATGAGCATCTATGTCGACGCTGATGCCTGCCCGGTCAAGGCAGAGGTCGAACGCGTCGGCACACGGCACAAGGTGCAGATGTTCGTGGTCAGCAACGGCGGTATCCGTCCTTCGCAAAACCCGCTGGTGCAGACCATCGTGGTGCCGGACGGGCCGGACGTGGCTGACATGTGGATCGCGGACAGGGCCGGGCCGGGCGATGTCGTCATCACGGGTGACATTCCGTTGGCGGCCCGCTGCGTGGAAAACGGTGCGCAGGTGCTCAAACACAATGGCGAGCCGCTGACCCAGGCCAATATCGGAAACGTGCTGGCGACGCGCGATCTGATGGCTGACATGCGCGCCGCCGATCCGTTTCGTCAGGGCGGTGGTCGTGCATTTTCCAAGGCCGACCGGTCCCGTTTTCTGGACGTGCTCGAACGCAGCCTGCGCAAGGCCGCCCAATCCTGAAAGGACTCCCCCATGCCTGTAGAGGCCGTCATCTTTGACATTGGAAACGTGCTGATCGAATGGCAGCCGGAACGGTTCTATGACGCGCAGATCGGCGAGGAACGTCGCCGCGCGATGTTCGCCGCCCTTGACCTGCACGGCATGAATGACGGTGTGGACCGTGGCGACAACTTTCTGGAGGCCGTCACGGCCTTTGCCGCGGCCAATCCTGCCTGGCATGCCGAAATCATGATGTGGCACGATAACTGGGCGCAGATGGCCAGCCCTGAAATCCCCCATTCGATTCGGTTGCTGCACGCCCTGCGCGCGGCAGGGGTTCCGGTGTTCGCCCTGTCCAATTTTGGCATTCAGACCTTTGCGATTGCCGAAAAGGTGTATCCGTTCCTGAATGATTTCGACCGTCGTTATATTTCCGGCCATATGGGCGTCATTAAACCTGACGCCGAGATCTACCGCCGGGTCGAGGTGGATTGCGGTGTCGATCCTACGGTCCTGCTGTTCACCGATGACCGCGTCGACAATATCGCTGCTGCGGCCGAACGGGGCTGGCAGACGCATCTGTTCGATGGTCCTCAGGCCTTTGCAGATCGTCTGGTGTCCGAAGGGCTGCTGACCGCAGAGGAGGCACAATGACCAAAATGATTGGACCAGAGGCCGAGGCAAAGCTCGACTGGATCGGGCTGACGGATGCGCTGGCCGCGGGCCACGACCTGCCGCCGGCAGAAATCAAGGATGTGTTCCTGTACCAGGGGAACCGGACGCTGCTGAACCGGTCCGCGTGGATCGCGGGGTTGGGCGTGCTGGTCAAGGCGGCAACGGTGTTTCCAGATAACCCTGCGCAGGGGCGTCCGATGGTCGGCGGTGCAGTGAACCTGATGTCGGATGCGGATGGCAGTCTGTCAGCCGTGCTGGATTTCGGGTTGGTCACGAAATGGAAAACAGCCGGGGACAGCCTGCTGGCCGCGAGACGACTGGCCCGCCCGGACAGCCGCAATATCCTGATCATCGGCGCAGGGACCGTGGGTGCGTCGCTGGTGCAGGCCTATGGTGCCGCCTTTGCGCATGCGTCGTTCACGATCTGGAACCGGTCCGCTGACGGGGCCGCGCGGTTTGCCCGCGATCACGGGGCGCAGGTGGCTGATGATCTGGAAACCGCCGTGCGGGCCGCCGATATCATCTGCTGTGCCACGATGACGACCGAACCGGTTCTGTGCGGTACATGGCTGCAGCCCGGCCAGCATGTCGATCTGATAGGGGCCTATCGCCCCGACATGCGCGAGGCCGATGACGCGGCCCTGCGGCGTGCGCGGATATTTGTCGATAATCGCAGCACGACGATGGACCACATCGGCGAGTTGCGCGATCCACTGACGCGGGGTGTGATCGGGCCGGATGATGTTCTGGCGGATTACTATGACCTTGACCGGTTTGAGCGGAAACCAGGGGATATCACCTTGTTCAAGAACGGCGGTGGCGCGCATCTTGATCTGATGACGGCGCATTACATTCTGGGTCAGGTCGGCGCGGCATGATCTGGCTGATCGTCCTTGAGATCCTCCTGCTGTTTCTGGCGTGCTGGCCATTCCTCAGCGAAGCGCGCAAGCCGCCTTTGACTGCGGATATTCGCGGGACCGGCACATGGGCTGCGTTGTCACAGGGGCGCACTTGGTATCGCTGGACCGGTCCTTCGCGTGGTCCTGTGGTCGTGGCAATCCATGGACTGACGACACCCAGCCCCGTGTTTGATGATCTGGCGGGTCACTTGGCGCAGTCAGGTTATCGCGTGCTTTGCTATGATCTGTACGGTCGGGGACTGTCTGACGCTGTTGCAGGGACGCAAGATGGTGCCTTTTTCCTGAAACAGCTGGATGATCTGCTGCGCGATCAGGATGTGACAGGCCCCGTGACGCTCGTTGGCTATTCCATGGGCGGCACGATCGCGACGCTCTTTGCGGCGAAAAACGCGGCGCGTGTCGAGAGGATCGTCCTGCTGGCGTCGGCGGGTATGGGGCTGAACCTGACGCCATTCTGGCGGTTTGCGCGTGATACGCCTGTGATCGGGGACTGGCTGGCGCGTGGGTTTGGTGCGGGCGATCTGCGTCAGGTCGCGGCGACGGGTACGGCGATCGGTCGGGTGCAACACGATCAACTGACGCGCAGGGGATATCTGCCCGCTGTTCTGTCCAGCCTGCGGGGCGCGTTGTCAGCCCAGATGCAGGATGCCCATCGTGCCGTCGCCGCTGCCGAAATCCCGGTTCTGGCCATCTGGGGCGGCATGGATTCGACGATCCCGGCCGTCGCGATGGGACAACTGGCACAATGGAACCGAAAGGTCGTGCACGAGGTCGTGCCTGACGCAACCCACTCGCTGCCCTGGCAACACGCTGATGTCGTTGCGGAATTGATGCGGGACTGGATGGATGGTCAGGCTGTTGCGTCCAGTGAAACGGCTGCTGGCACCAAAAGCGGTGATCCGACACAGGTATAG
Organism: Loktanella sp. DSM 29012; assembly: GCF_900110705.1. Lineage (GTDB taxonomy): Bacteria > Pseudomonadota > Alphaproteobacteria > Rhodobacterales > Rhodobacteraceae > Loktanella > Loktanella gaetbuli. The sequence goes on from NZ_FOEJ01000007.1 coordinate 54,002, forward strand.
TTCCGTCCATTGCGTTTCGCGTGATAAAGCGCGTGATCCGCGCTGGCACTATGATGGTCGAAACTCGCCTGAAGCGGGGTCCATGAGACACCGATCGACACGGTCAGATCGAGGGTCAGATCGTCAACTCTCAAGGCCGTACCGCTGATGGCCATTCTGCATCTGTTGGCAATGATTTCCGCTGTGCCTGCGGCCGTATCCGGCAGCAGGACGGAAAATTCATCACCCCCAAGGCGGCTGAACAGATCGCCCTCGCGCAGGCAATCTCGGATCCTTTGGACAAATTGAACCAGGACGGCATCGCCGACCGGGTGGCCATAGGTGTCGTTGATGATTTTGAACCGGTCGATATCCATCAGCAGCAAGGCACGCCCGCGCGGGGCCTGTGGCCGGCTGTTCAGGCCGTCGACGAACTCCCGAATGGCGGCACGGTTCAGAACACCTGTCAGCCCGTCCGTCTGACAGGCCGTTTGCAGGGTCTGCACCCGGATGATCTGTAGCCGTTCACGGGTCAGCAACAGGCCCAGGGCCAGTGTCCCGACAAACTGAACCACAAAGGAAAATGGCGCGATATTGGCCATGTAGATTTGTCGCGCCGCCTGTGGCAGCAGCAGACCAATCAGCGCATGCATTGCGACCACGGTTGCCAGCAAGAGGGTCGCAGCGACGTTCGGGACGCCCCTGGACCGGATCAGTTTCGACCACGCCAGGCCGCATGCCGCGACCGAACACATCGCGGTCAAGCCGATAGTCATGCCGTCCCCGCCAATCGCGAAACGGGTCAAACCCGCAATGACAAGCGCGATGATGCCACCCTGCACATCGAAATAGGCGAAGGCCAGTGCAACGAACACGAGCCTGGAATCAATGAGGAAACCATCCGAAATTTCGACCGGAGACGACATCGATGCGACCGCCGCGAGCCCCAGCACCAACCCCATGATCGGACGGACAGCGACTCCGTCCAGTTTGCGGCGGGCGATCAGCCCGTAAACATAGGCCATCGAGAGCGCGATCCCGACCGGCTGAAACAGCGTCATGAAAATTCGGATAAGTTCGGTCATGGGTCCCCTCGTGAGCCTGAGCGGACAATCGCTGCGAAAACTGTAGAAATATTTAATCGAACCCGACCGGTTTCGACGGGCCACAAGACCTGTTTGTCAATTCATCGGACGCGGCGTATTTCATGCAGCATGAGTGTTTCAGATGCCTATGATGCAGCGGTCCGGGACGGCACGCTGAATGACGATCCGGCCCAGCGTGCAGTACTGCCCGAATTGGATCGGATTGCGGCGGCACTTGCCGTGCCAGCCAAGCGGGGCCTGTTCCGCCGTGCGCCAGACCCTGTTCCGGGGCTGTATATGTGGGGTGGCGTCGGGCGCGGCAAATCCATGTTGATGGATTTGGCCTATGCGCAGATTGATGCGCCAAAGTTGCGCCGCCACTTCCATGCCTTCATGCAGTGGGTTCACAGCGAAATCGCGCAGGCCCGCAGGCAGGGGGTCGATGATGCGATCAAACCCGTGGTTGCCACGCTGGTGGATCAGACGCGGCTGCTGTGTTTTGACGAAATGCAGATCACCGATATTACGGACGCGATGATCGTGGGTCGACTGTTCGAGGGGTTGTTTGCCGCCGGCGTGACAATCATCACCACATCGAACAGGCCGCCTGACGACCTGTACAAGGACGGTTTGAACCGCCAGTTGTTCGTGCCGTTCATCGACCTTCTCAAGACACGGCTGGTGGTTCACGAATTGGCCGCCGAAACGGATTATCGACAGGGTCGGCTGGCGGGCACTCCGACCTATTTCACACCTGCTGACGCAGCGGCGCGCAGCGCAATCGCAAAGGTCTGGCAGGACCTGACCCAAGGTGCGGACAACCCGCTGACCCTGCACGTCAAGGGACGCGAGGTCGTCTTGCCCGGGTATCACAATGGTGTCGCGCGGGCGTCGTTTTTTGATCTGTGTGGGCGGCCGCTGGGCGCTGCGGATTACCTTGCGCTGGCCGATGCCGTGCGGGTGCTCATCCTCGAGGACATTCCGTCATTGGGGCGTGACAATTTCAACGAGGCCAAACGTTTCGTGACCCTGATCGACGCCCTGTACGAGGGGCGCGTGCGCCTGATCTGTTCTGCCGCGGCCGCGCCGGAATTTCTGTACCGCGAAGGCGAGGGCAGTTTCGAATTCGAACGCACGGCCAGCCGGTTGCGCGAAATGCAAAGTGATGGATGGGGTGAAAACCCAGCGGCCTGACACGAAAAAGCAGGCCATAAGCCTGCCCCTCGCCCTGCCAAGATCGCCGGGCCTGCGTGACATTCACTGCCATTCTGCCCCGTTGACACTTTTGTGAATCATGACTGATTCGCAGTCAATCTATTTTTCAGTATTGTTTGTCTTGCTGAGTGGCATGGCGGCTTGGCAACGGGGTGATACAGCCGCGCGGGTGGCCCGCAGGGGCGTTGCGGGGTCGATCGAACTGTCCGCGACATAGACTCCGTTCAGGCAGATATCCTGCGCGTAATTCCCTGAATTGAAACCAAAACCGGGATTTCCGCAGTTTTCGACGTTGCCGTCGGCATTCCAGCCTTGCGAATTTGTCCCCGAAAAACTGCCGCCCGTCAGAAATGTCAGCGACAATGGATCAAACCGCAGGTGCCAAGTGGCAGAGGGCGCGCGCGTTGCCATGTCCCATGTGCCCAGCAGCTGGCCGCGGTGATAGCCTGCGATCTTGAACCCGGTCACATCGCGTTCCGTGACGATGGTGCGGGCCATCGCGGTTTCCGCAATCGTCATGCGTCCGGTCATCGTATAGCCGTTCGCACCGGTCCAGCAGAAATTCAGGGTCTCGGCGGTGGCGGGTCCCGCCAAAAGCGCAAGGGCAAACAGACTAACCCGCATCATTCAAACGCATCACATGCCCTGCAAGGTAGAGCGACCCGCAAATCAGAATACGGACCGGATCGCCGCCTGCGAAACCGGTCAAGGCATCCTGCACGCTGTCGGCGCTGCGTGCCATCATCCCGACTGATTCAGCGATGCGGGCCGTTTCATCTGCTGGAATTGTATTCGCCTCGTCGGGAATGGACACGGCTGTCAGGCTGTCCGCAACCGAGGCCAGCGGGGACAGATAGCCTGCGATGTCCTTGGTGTTCAGCATGCCGCAGACCAGATGCGTGGGTTTGCGGGGCAAGGCGGCCAGCGTCTGTGCGATCATCCGACCGGCGGCGGGGTTATGGCCTCCGTCCAGCCACAGTTCTGCAGGGGCGGCCAAATCGACAAGCGGGCCTGTCGTCAGCCGTTCCATCCGGGCCGGCCAATAGGCGCGGGTGACAGCGGCCTCGCAGGCGGCATCGGTCGCCCCAAGGTGACGCAGTCCCGCGATCGCGGCCCCGGCATTGGTGATCTGATGCGGTCCGGGCAGGTGCGGCAGCGGCAGGTCCAGCAGCCCGGTTTCGTCCTGATAGACCAGCCGGTCGCGTTCCACGCCAACATGCCAGTGTTGCCCGTAGGCCAGCAACGGCGCACCCAGCCGGGCGGCACGTTCCTCGATCACCTCCAGCGCCTGAGGATGTTGAGGGCCGACAACGCAGGGGACGCCGCGTTTCAGGATACCTGCCTTTTCGCCGGCGATCTGCGCGATGGTGTCGCCAAGAAACGATTGGTGATCCAGATCGACCGGCGTGATGACGCACAGGCGCGGTGTCATCACGTTGGTTGCGTCCAGCCGCCCGCCCAATCCGACCTCCAGCAGGGTCCAGTCGGCAGGCGTTTCGGCAAAGGCCAGCAGTGCTGCAACGGTCGTGATCTCGAAATACGTGATCGGTGCGGGGCCGTTGGCCGTATAGGCGCGGTCCAGCACAAGGGTCAGCGCGTCTTCGGAAATCAGATCGCCCGCCAGTCGGATGCGTTCGTGAAACCGCGCCAGATGCGGCGACGTATAGGCATGGACCGCAGCACCATCGCATTCCAGACCGGCCCGCATCATGGCCTGCGTGCTGCCCTTGCCATTGGTGCCCGCGATGTGGATCACAGGGGGCAACCTGTCCTGCGGATTGTCCAGCGCCGCCAGCAGCCGCCAGACGCGATCCAGCGTCAGGTCGATCACCTTGGGGTGCAGCGTCATCATCCGTTGGAGGATCAGGTCAGATGTCATGGCCGCATCCTAAGGGGGATTGTTGCCGCGGGGCCGGCTGGCGACCGGCCGTCCGCGCTATTTGGACTGTTCGGTTTCGGCCAGATCTGTGGGTGTGGCCGGCGGTTCGACCTCGGCTTCGCTTGTGATCTGTGGCGCTGGCAGGTCACCTGCAACGGGTGGTTCCATTTTCATCAGCATCCGCAGGATCGTGACCAGTTCTTCCTTCAGCTCGGTGCGGGGCGTCACACGGTCCAGCATGCCGTGGTCCAGCAGGTATTCGGCGCGCTGGAATCCCTCTGGCAACTGTTCACCGATCGTCTGTTCGATGACCCGGGCCCCGGCAAAGCCGATCAGCGCGTTGGGTTCAGCGATCTGGACGTCACCCAGCATGGCGTAGGACGCCGTGACGCCGCCGGTCGTCGGGTGCGTCAGGACGACGATATAGGGCAGGCCTGCCTCCTTGAGCATCTGCACCGCGATTGTCGTGCGCGGCATCTGCATCAGGCCCAGGATGCCCTCTTGCATCCGGGCACCGCCAGCAGCGGAGAACAGGATGAACGGGCGACCCAGTTCGATGGCGCGTTCGGCACCCGCGATGATGGCGTTGCCGACGTACATCGACATGGACCCACCCATGAAACTGAAGTCCTGCACAGCCACGACCACAGGCGTGCGGCCCATGTCGCCTTCGGCCACCAGCATGGCGTCCTTTTCACCGGTCTTGCGGCGGGCGTCGCGCAGACGGTCGGTATATTTCTTTTGATCGCGGAAATTCAGCGGGTCGGTGACGGGTTCCGGCACCGCAACCTCGGTGTAGATGCCACCGTCGAACAGGGACAGCAGGCGGTCGCGCGCACCGATCGGCATGTGATTGCCGCAGTTTCCGCAGACATTCAGGTTGTCGGCCAGTTCGCGGTGAAACAGCATCGTGCCGCAGTCATCACATTTCGTCCACAGATTGTCCGGGGTTTCGCGCCGTGAAAACAGGGCGTTGACCTTGGGGCGGACGTAATTGGTGATCCAGTTCATGGGATGCGGCCTCTCTTGATTGCCTTGGAAATAGCGACCGTGCGTCATGAATGCAATCTACACCCTCAGCGCGACCCGCGCGGCCAGCCACATGACCAGTACGCCCATGATCGACACCACGATGTCGAACAAAGTGAACGGCGTCAGCAGTGCGATCAGCCCAAAGTCATCGGGAGGCAAATCACCCGCATAAGGGTAAAGCAACAGCGCAAGCCCGCTGGACGGCGTCTGTGCCTCGGCGATGATGACGGTGGCAAAGATATTGTTGGCCACATGCAGTCCCACGGCTGCGCCCAAGGTGCCGGTGCGCGCAGTCAGATCGGCGCAGGCCAGTCCCAGCAATGTGGCCCAGCCGGCCCACAGCACGCCCGCGGCCACGGTGTCGCCATTATACAGATGCCCGAAACCGAAATAGACCGAAGGCAGCACCATCCAGACCCAGCGGCTGGAGGACAGCGCCCCAAGTTGCTGTTGCAGATATCCGCGATACAGCAGTTCTTCGGTGGCGCACTGAAGCGTGATTGCAACGATGCCGGGCAACAACCACACCAGCCAGAGCGCGGGATTGCGCAGCCCCAGGTCCTGGGACAGGTCGAACCACAGCAACGCAGGTTCCTGCACCAGCAACACAAGCGATACCGCGAGCGTTGCCACGACGGTGTGCCGCACTGCCAGCTTGCGCGGGCCGATCATGCTGGCAAGGCCGCGTTGATGCAGCAGGCGCACGGCAAGGATCAAGGTGGCGGCGGGCAGGATGAACATTCCGAAATCCAGCACCGTCGCCGCAGGTGTCGACAGGTCGGCGTCGGGCCCCAGCAGGCTGAAATAGATGTGCGGCATGATCGCAAAGGCGATCTCGAAGATGATGAGGACGGCAATGATGCGAAGCAGGCTGCCTGCGGGACGGGCAGGGGCCGTGAATGCCGCCATCGCAAGGTAGGGTCGGTGCCAGATCATGCGCCACGTTATGCTGCGTCTGCACGGTCCTGCAACCGCAGTTGCGACTTGTCAGGAAGGGGTCCGCAAATTAGACCCGTGCCGAGCCCCTGAGGAGAATGCAATGACCGCCAATCGCCCCGACAAATCCAAGCTGCCCAGCCGTCACGTGACCGAAGGCCCCGCGCGCGCGCCGCACCGGTCCTATTACTATGCGATGGATCTGACCGAACAGGACATCGCTCAGCCCTTTGTCGGCGTTGCGACCTGCTGGAACGAGGCGGCCCCCTGCAACATCGCGTTGAACTGGCAGGCGCAGTCGGTCAAGCGCGGCGTCAAGGAAGCGGCGGGCACACCGCGCGAATTCACCACCATCACCGTCACGGACGGCATCGCGATGGGCCACGAAGGCATGCGGTCCTCGCTCGCCTCGCGCGAGGCGATTGCCGACACGGTGGAACTGACGATGCGCGGTCACGGCTATGACGCGCTGGTAGGTCTGGCGGGCTGCGACAAATCGCTGCCGGGCATGATGATGGCGATGATCCGTCTGAACGTGCCGTCTGTGTTCATGTATGGCGGGTCGATCCTGCCGGGCAAGGCACCCGCCGGTGCGGACCTGCCGGGCGATTTCGGCGAACGCGATCTGACGGTGCAGGATATGTTCGAGGCGGTGGGCCGGTACCAGTCCGGCGAAATGACCGAAGAACAGCTGGCGATCCTGGAACGCGTGGCCTGTCCGTCCGCCGGTGCCTGTGGCGGCCAGTTCACGGCCAACACGATGGCCTGCGTGTCCGAGGCGATCGGTTTGGCGCTTCTGAATTCCTCTGGCATGCCTGCCCCCTACAAGGACCGCGCGCAATACGGCGAGGCATCGGGCCGCGCTGTCATGCACCTGATCAACGAAAACATCCGTGCCCGCGATGTCGTCACCCGCAAGAGCCTGGAAAACGCGGCGCGCGTCGTCGCCTGCACCGGTGGGTCGACGAATGCCGGTCTGCACCTGCCCGCGATGGCGCATGAGGCCGGGATTGATTTCGACCTGTGGGACGTCTGCGACATCTTCAAGGACACGCCGTATTTCGTCGACATGAAACCGGGCGGTCAGGCCGTGGCCAAGGATCTGTTTGACGCAGGCGGCATTCCTGTCGTGATGAAGGAGTTGCGCAAGGCCGGCCTGATCCACGAGGATTGTATCACGTCGTCGGGCAAGACCATCGGCGAAGAGCTGGACATGATCAAAGGTGAGCCGGACGGCAAAGTGATCCACTTTATCGACAACCCGATCACCAAGACCGGCGGCGTCGTCGGCCTGCGCGGCAACGTGGCCCCCGATGGTGCCATCGTCAAGGTTGCAGGCATGTCCGATGCAGAGCAGGTCTTTAGCGGTCCCGCCCGCGTGTTCGAAAACGAAGAAGAGGCATTCGCCGCCGTCAAGGCGCGCGAATACAAGGAAGGCGAAGTCCTTGTTATCCGCAACGAAGGCCCCGCAGGCGGTCCGGGGATGCGTGAAATGCTGGCGACCACCGCCGCCCTGTCCGGTCAGGGCATGGGCAAGAAGGTGGCCCTGATCACCGATGGGCGTTTTTCGGGTGCGACACGCGGGTTCTGCGTTGGTCACGTGGGGCCAGAGGCCGCGCATGGTGGTCCGATCGCCTTGCTGCAAAACGGTGACATCATCACGATCAACGCGTTGACCGGGGAATTGTCTGTCGATGTCAGCGACGCCGACATGGATGCACGCCGCGCGGCCTGGTCTGGCCCGCGGCCCACGAACTATGCCTCTGGCGCGATCTGGAAATTCGCGCAGCTGGTGGGTGGTGCCCGCAAAGGTGCTGTGACCCATCCCGGTGCCAAGGCGGAAACGCACGTCTATATGGACCTGTAACGCGATGTTGCGCGGATCGATCCTGGCGGTGGCACTGGCCGCACTCGCGGCTTGCGCCCTGCCGGGGACAGTGACCGGGCCGGACGCGACGACCTTGCGTCTGACCGGGGGCATCGTCGTTGCGGCGCCGCAGGGCTACTGCATTGATCCGCAAGTGACGCGCCCGCAGCGCGGGTTCGCATTCCTCGCGGCCTGTGCCGCGATCAATGCGGCATCGGACAGGCCCCTGCCGGACCGGATGGCGCTGATCACCGTTCAGGTCGGCGATGCGAACAGCGCGCTTGTCGCGGGGTCCGAACCCGCCTTTCGCGCCTTTCTGGAAACACAGCAGGGGGCAACCTTGCTGGGGGTGTCCGACATCGGCGGGCCAGTCGACGTGCTGAGCACGGGTGCCGCGACCAATGCCGTGACTGTCTACACGCGCGACACGGCCCCCCCCGATATCGTCGGTAGCCAACCCGAAAGCTGGCGATTGTTCACCGACCTGAGCGGGCGTGTCGTGACCATCACGGTGCGCGGCCTGACCCAGGCTCCGTTGACGCAAGTTCAGTCGCGCGAAGTGCTGGACCAGATCTTACAGCAGTTGCGGGCGGCCAATAGCGTGCAACAATCGACGACGTGATGACTTGGCATTGTTTCCATTTTGGAAATAGTCGTGCAGATCGTCCCATGGCCGGACATGCGCAGTTCGGCCCAGCAGACTAAAGGAGCGTTGGGTGGGATTCGGCAAACAGGCAATCGGACGGCTCTTGCATCGGTGGAGCCTGCGACGCTGGACCCGGCTGGCCCGCGCGGCTGAAACGGCCGACCTGGACAAGCTGCATCAGCAGCGCCTGATGGCGAGCCAGTTGATGACGCGCCTGTCTGAACTGAATTTCGTTGCCAACAGTCGACTGGCCTTGCCGCGTGTCGGCACAAACGCGTTTGTCAGACCCGGTGGCACCCTTTGGTCCTGGCGACCGCGCGCCTGGCGCGGTCCGTTGCCGGAAATGGGAATTGCCGCGGTGGGCAACCGTGCGAGCCTGGGTGATCATCTGACGGTGTTTCATGACTGCGACATCAGTGAACTGACGCTTCGCCAGATCCGCAATACGCGCACCAGTGACATGGCGCCCTATGGCCTGCGACTGGATGTTTTCAGGTTTGACGGCAGTTTCCTCAGTCTCGTGCTGGACCTGCCCGCAGAGGCGATCGACGGGCTATTGAAACGGCACATCATCCGGTTGACCCTGAATGTGGAATTGGAACAGCCGCTGGAAATCTTTGCGCGGTTGAATGTCCGCCACGGTCCGAACACCGAACAGATGGTGCAAGAGATCAGGAATGCGGATGGCGAAATGGTCGTCGAATTCGATCTGGCCTATAGCGACATCAATGAACGGCGGATCGAGGCAGCCTGGCTGGACTTGATTTTCGAAGGGGCCGAGATGAACCAGATCACCCTGCGCGATGTCACCTTGTGTCGTTATCCGCGCGCCGAACTGTAAGGAGCGACCGTCATGTCGGAACTGAAACTGATCAAGCTGCGGATGATCGCCGGTCTGTGGCAGGGCGAATTGACGGGGGTCACGGGTGACGCGCCACCCGCCCTGATCGTGTCGCAGGGGGCAGAGGCGTTGCCCGCACCGACGCTGAACCGGCTGGAGGACGGCAAATGGCTGGTCGAGGTTCCGGTGCCGGCCGATCGGTTGGGCGATGGCGTGCAGACCTTTGTGATCAGCACGCGCGATACCGGTGACACACTGGCGAGTTTCGCATTCATGGGGGGCGAGGCGCTCTCGAACGACATTCGCGCGGAACTCGACCTGTTGCGCGATGAATTGGACATGCTCAAACGCGCGTTTCGGCGGCACTGCGTGGAAACCGCAGGGAACTGATGTACTGACGCGGCGTTGGGGGTGACGCAGAACATCGGGCAGGTAATGTAGCTCCAAACCGGAGGAACCCGCCAATGACGACTTATCCCAACCTTTTGTCGCCTCTCGACCTGGGCCATACGACGCTGAAAAATCGCGTGTTGATGGGGTCCATGCACACCGGGCTGGAAGAAACCCGTGACTGGAACCGAGTCGCCGAATTTTACGCGGCGCGTGCGCGTGGCGGCGTCGGCCTGATGGTGACCGGCGGCATGGCCCCGAACAAGGAAGGCGGCGTGTTTCCGGGAGCGGCTGGCCTGTTCAGTGATGCTGACATCGCCAATCACCGCATCGTCACCGACCGCGTGCACGATGCAGGCGGCAAGATCGCGATGCAGATCCTGCACGCGGGTCGCTATGCCTATTCCAAGGATTGCGTCGCCCCTTCGGCCATCAAATCACCGATTTCACCCTTTGTGCCCACAGCGTTGGACGAGGCCGGCATCGAAAAGCAGATCAGCGACATGGTGACGGCCGCCAGCCGCGCCAGACAGGCAGGTTATGACGGCGTCGAGGTGATGGGATCAGAGGGTTATTTCCTCAACCAGTTCCTGGTGAAACACACCAACCACCGCACCGACCGCTGGGGCGGGTCGTATGAGAACCGGATGCGCCTGCCGGTCGAGGTCGTGCGCCGCGTACGCAAGGCAGTGGGCCCCGATTTCATCGTGATCTACCGGTTGTCGATGATTGATCTGGTCCCCGAAGGGTCCACCTACGCCGAGGTCGTGCAACTGGCGCAGGCCATCGAGGCAGCGGGGGCGTCGATCATCAACACCGGTATCGGCTGGCACGAAGCGCGGATTCCCACGATTGCGACGTCGGTCCCACGCCGGGCCTTTGCCTGGGTGACAAAGAAACTGATGGGGCAGGTGGGTATCCCGCTGATCACCTCGAACCGGATCAACACGCCACAGGTCGCCGAAGACGTGTTGGCCGAAGGCTGCGCCGACATGGTCAGCATGGCGCGCCCGTTTCTGGCCGATCCCGATTTCGTGGCCAAGGCACAGGCAGGGCAGGCCGATCTGATCGCACCCTGCATTGCCTGCAATCAGGCTTGCCTGGATCACACCTTTGGCGGGAAACTTTCGTCCTGTCTGGTGAACCCGCGGGCCTGCCATGAAACCGAACTGCTGGTCACTCCGGCGGCGCAGTCGAAATCCATCGCCGTGGTCGGCGCTGGTCCTGCGGGCCTGTCGGCGGCGTTGACAGCGGCGGAACGCGGCCACGCTGTCACGATCTTTGATGATGCGCATGAAATCGGTGGCCAGCTCAACATGGCCAAACAGGTGCCGGGCAAAGAGGAATTCTGGGGCCTCGTCGATTGGTATCGCGCCGCGGTCGCTGCTGCGGGCATCACCCTGAAACTGGGTGCGCGGGTCGGTGCCGACGATCTGACCGGCTATGACGCGGTGATCGTTGCGACGGGTGTGGCCCCCCGCGATCCGCAGATTCCCGGTCAGGACGGCCCGAACGTGCTGTCCTATATCGACGTGCTGCGCGGCAAGGCAGAGGTCGGCCAGCGCGTCGCCATCATCGGTGCGGGCGGGATCGGGTTCGACTTGGCCGAAACGCTGGTCACGGATCAGAGCCCGACAACCGATCTGCCCGACTGGATGAAGGAATGGGGCGTCACCGATCCCGGCGATCATCGCGGTGGTCTGGCACCTGCCGGACCGCAGCCCCATGCGCCCGCGCGGCAGGTCACATTGTTGCAGCGCAAGGCGCAAAAGCTGGGCAAGGGGCTGGGCAAGACGACAGGCTGGATTCACCGGGCCGGGCTTCAGATGAAACAGGTGCAGATGGTCGGTGGCGTGAATTACGAACGCATCGACGCCGAAGGATTGCACGTCAGCGAAGGTGCTGCCCGCGAAAACCCGCGCGTGATACCCGCCGATACCATCGTGCTTTGTGCCGGTCAGGTGCCGGAGAACGCGCTGGCCGCTGATCTGGCCGCGCGCGGCCTGACACATCACGTGATCGGCGGGGCGGATGTCGCGGCCGAACTGGATGCCAAGCGGGCCATCGATCAGGGCACCCGGCTGGCTGCAACGCTGTGATGCGGGCAGTCGCCAGCGTCGTATGCGCGCTGTTGGCTGGCTGTGCGCCGCCGCAGACGGGGCCTGTCACGATCACGGCGGTGGGCGATTCAGTGCTGTCGTGGAACCGGCTGTCGGGGCAGGACATTCCGCGTGTTGCGGCTGCCGCGCTGGACCGTGGGGTCGCGAACCGGTCGGTTCCGGGGGCGCGTTTTCTGACCGCGATCCCCGCTCAGTACCGCGCAGGCGATTGGGATTGGGTCATCGTGAACGGTGGTGCCAACGACCTGTCGCGCGACTGCGGCTGTGATGGCTGCGATTTCACGCTGGACTCGTTGATTTCCGCAGACGGGCAGACCGGGGCCATGCCACGCTTTGTGCGGGATATCGCAGATCAGGGGCCGCGCGTCGTGGTGCTGGGATATTACGGCACATCCGTTGCCGGTGGTCCGCTGGCGGATTGCGCGGACGAATTGGCCGCACTGTCGACCCGATTGGCCGCCCTGGCCCAGGGCGACCCGCGCATTGTTTTCGTTGATGCCAAGGATGCGATCGACCCGGCAAATCTGGATCTGTATGCGCGTGATCTGGTGCATCCCTCCGCGCTGGGCAGTGCGCGGATAGGTAGGGAAATTGCCCGCGCCATTGCCATGGCGTACCCGGTCGCGGGGCGTTTCCAAACAGAGGCCAGTCGCTGATAAATCGCGGTATTGTCAGGCGCGTGACCCAATCCCGCCCGATTTGACAGGCAAGAACGGTCCAACAGTAAACAGTGTTAGGACCGGACATGGATCGCCTTACAGAGATGGAAGCCTTTGCCACGGTCGTGGATCAGGGTGGCTTTACCGACGCCGCCAAGAAGATGGGAATCTCTAAATCCGCCGTGTCAAAGCACGTCTCGTCACTCGAGGCGCGTTTGGGGGCCCGGCTCTTGAATCGCACGACCCGCAGGGTCAGTCCGACAGAAATCGGCCTGGCCTATTATGACCGCGCCCGTCGGGTGCTGAATGACGCAGGCGAGGCGGACGCGTTGGTCACATCCATGCAATCCGCCCCGTCGGGCCTACTGCGGATTTCGGTCGCCACTGATTTCGGGGTGAACCACCTGTCACCGGTCCTGGGTGAATTCCTGTCCGAATTCAGCGATATCACCGTGAACATGGTGCTGAACAACCGCTACGTCGAACTGATTTCCGAAGGGTTCGACATGGCGATCCGCATCGGTGAACTGGAGGACAGCACCCTGCGCGCGCGCAAGCTGACGGAAACCAGCCGCCGGATGATCGCCTCGCCGGCCTATTTCGAACAATACGGCCGACCCGAAAAGATCGACGATTTGAACGATCATAAGTTGCTGCATTATTCCAATGCCGCCAATTCCGCAGTCTGGAAACTGACAGCGCCATCGGGTGAAAAGCGGCAGGTCCGAACGGCGGGCTGGCTGACCGTGAACGACGGGCAGTCGCTGCTGAACGCCTGCGTCGGCGGCTTGGGCATCGCCTATCTGCCCAGCTTTCTTTATGCCGATGCCATGCGCAAAGGTTTGGTCGAAGAGGCGATCCCCGATCTGCCGGTCGAAACCCAAGGCATCTATGCGGTCTATCCGCCCGGTCGTTTCACACAGCCAAAGGTGCGTGCATTCATTGATTTTCTTGTGAATGCCTTTGCGGAAAAAGGCCCTGAATCCTGGTAATCAACGGGTTCCGGTGACCACGGCCTCAACCCGGCGGTTCGCACGGCGACCGTCGTCTGTCAGGTTGCTGGCCACCGGTGACAGGTAGCCCATGCCAGCGGGTGTCAGTTGGGCGCGCGGCACGCCGTAATCGGCGACCAGCCGTTCCACGACAGCGGCGGCACGGCTGCGCGAAATCGCGATATTGCCTTCCAGCGCGCCTTCGGCGTCGGTGTGGCCGACGATGCTGATCGCCAGATCCGGGTTGTCTGCCATAAAGTCGGCCAGCGCCCTCAGTGCAGTGGCGTCACCGCCTGCAAGGGCGGTCGCCCCCGTCGCGAATGTGACGCCGTCCAGAACAGCCCGCCCCTGCACCATCAGTTTTTCACCAAGATCTCCATTCACGGCGGTGGCGCGCAGGGTCGGTGCCTCGGTCGTGATGGTCGGCAGGTCATCCGATGTAGGTGCAATCCGGGTGATCTGGACAAATCCCGCCTGCGGCGTGTGACTGACCAGCAGGCTGACGGCACTCTCGCCGTTCACGGCGGACAAGTGGCGAAAGGCTCCCAGATCGACCTGCATCTGGGGCGGCGGCGTCACGGGGATCGCAAATCGGAAATCGAAGCCCCCGCAATCCGCATCGGCGCATTCATGGATCACGTCGAAACCCGCGTTGATCAATTGATCGCGCAGGCTGCGCAAGATCGGCAAGGTATCGAGTCCCGGTGCGTCGATCCGCCAGACCTCGATCTGCTGTGCCCCCTCGAAGGGGCGGCTGGGCAGGACACCATCCACCCAAGGCCCCGTCGGCAGCAGATAGCGTACGTCGGTATCTTGTGCATCGTATGTCAGAGAGGCGTTGCCGGGAAGCGCCAGATCCTGCGCGGCCAGCGGGCCTGCGATCAGCCCAAGACAGAGCGTGAGCGTCTTCATCTGGCCTGCGCGTGATATTCGGCGTTGGGCACCATTTCGGTGGCCGACGCGACGCGGTTGGACATGTTGAAAAACGCGGCCACGCTGGCGATGTCCCAGATGGCACGGTCGCTGAACCCTGCGTCGCGCAAGGCCTGCCGGTCGGTTTCCTCGATCCGGGACGGCGTTTCGGTCAGCTTTTCGGCGAACCGCAGCATGGCTGTCTGGCGGGTGTCCAGATCAGCGGCACGCCAGTTCATGACCATCATTTCGCCCAAGGCCGGGTTGCCGGACAATTGCCGCACGGCGGCACCATGGGCCGTCAGACAATAGTAGCACTTGTTCACGGAACTGACGACGACCGCGATCATTTCGCGTTCCAGCTTCGTCAGGTCGGACTGTGCCAGCATCAGATCGTTGTACAGGGCGGTAAAGGCGTTCAGTTTTTCGATGTCAAAGGCATAGGCACGCAGGACATTGGGCACCATTCCCAGTTTGTCCTGGCAGATGTCGAAATAGGCCTGCGTGGCATCGGGCAGCGGGTCGACCATCGGCAGGTCTAGGGCGGTCGGCGGGTTGGTCATGATCTGTCCTTTGGCTGTGCCCGATAATGATAGCGCCCGACCTCTGTCATCCCCAACCCCTGATACAGCGCATTCGCGCCTGCGTTCGCAACCGTGGTGAGCAGCGCAAAGGTTGATGCGCCATGGGCCTGCCCCCAGATTGCGGCGGCACGGGTCAGGGTCGCGGCCAACCCTTTGCGCCGGTGGGACTTGCTGACCTCCAGCGCGTGCAACATGGCCACACCGTCATGGATCGCCACGAACAAGGTGGCAGCCGGGCGGTCGTCGATGCGGCCAAGAATCGTCGTTTTCGGCCCCATCACCCGGTCCATCACCGCAAGGCGGGCAGGGCCGACACCACCCTGGGCCCAGATATCGCATTGCACCGCCAGGGGTGGCCAGACGGTAAAGGCGCAGACAGGGGGCGGTTTCGGGGTCGCAAGGTCGGCGGCAGGGCAGGCGTAGATGATTGTTTCATCGCGCATGGCATAGCCAGCGTCCGCCAGCGTGGCGTCGGCGCTGTCGTCACCGGGCCGGATGCTGAAAACGACCTCCTGGCCCAGATCGCGCATCGCGGTTTCGGCCAGTGGCAGGTCCTCGCTGGTGACAGGTCGGATGGCTGTCGCAGCACTCACGCGGTTTCCGCCGCCGTTGCCCTGACGGATGATCCACGGACCAACCTGCTGCGTCCGGGCGGCGGGCCAGGTCGCATTTATCACCGCGCCCCAATTAGTCATGCGGGAAACAGCGCCTGCAATTGCGCCATGGCCGCATCGACCCGTGATGCATCGCGACCGCGTACCACCAGATTGGTGCCATAGACGCCGTCTTTTTGGAACGGATAGCTGCCCAGTGACAATTCGGGGAAATCCTGAGCGACCTGCGCCAACGGGGCCGCGACATCGCCTTCGCCGCGCATGACGCGCCAGCTTTGTGACAACAGGGGCGCACCATGGGCCAGTTTGGACACGACGCTGGCGACCATTGCCTCGAACACCGCCGGCACACCTGCCATCACGTTGACGTTGCCCAGCGTGAATCCTGGTGCCGTGCTGACGGGGTTGTCGATCAGGGTGGCACCGTCGGGAATACGGGCCATGCGCAGGCGCGCATCGTTCAGCGTGGTCCCGGCGCGGTCATAATGCGCCTGTAGCAATGCGCGGGCATCGTCGCGTACGTCGATCGGCACATCGAATGCTGCGGCCACCGCATCGGCGGTGATGTCGTCGTGGGTCGGCCCGATCCCGCCGGACGTAAAGACGTGATCGTAGGTTGCAGAGAGCGCCTGTACCGCCGCCACGATGGCGGGCTGTTCGTCACTGACGACACGGGCCTCGCACAGGTCGATCCCGGCCTCGGTCAGCACCTTGGCCAGATGGTTCATGTTGCTGTCGCGGGTGCGGCCCGACAGGATTTCATCACCGATGACAAGCATCGCCGCTGTGGGATTGGTCATTCTAAACTCCGTTTTGTCCCGGTATAACTGCCGACATGAACTTTGCCAGACCGTTGATCCCCGCCACGCTGATCCGCCGCTACAAACGTTTTCTGGCGGATGTCACGCTGGATGACGGAACCGAGGTGACGGCGCATGTCGCAAACCCCGGCAAGATGACGGGGCTGGCCGAACCGGGCATGCAGGTCTGGCTGGAAACCAATGACGACCCCAAGCGCAAGCTGAAATACGCATGGCGGCTGGTCAATGATGCTGGTGCGCTGGTCTGCGTGGATACGGCGCAGGCCAATCGCGTGGTGGGCGAAGGGTTGCGCGCGGGCCACGTGCCGGGACTGACAGGCTACACCGACATCCGGTCAGAGGTGAAATATGCGACCAATTCACGTGTTGATTTCCTGCTGACGGGGGATGGCCCGGACCTGTGGCTGGAGGTCAAGAGCGCCACGATCTGCCGGACGCCCGGCCTCGCCGAATTTCCGGACACGGCCACGGCGCGCGGTGCGCGGCACATGGCGGATCTGGCGGACCGGGTCGCGGCGGGTGACCGCGCGGCGGTGTTTTTTCTGGTCAATCGCACCGACTGCGACGCCTTTGACGTGGCCCGCGATATCGACCCGGTTTACGGCGCGGCCTTTGATGCGGCGGTTGCCGCAGGGGTCGAGGTCATTGTCATGGATGCGACAATGGACCGCGACGGGATCGCGCTGGGCCGCGTGCTGCCGCTGGGCCGGGGTGGCATGCAGGGATAAAACGTCCTATGTGGCATCGCAGGCAATGATAGGTGACGACGTGACGACCTCTTCGCAGAGTGTGACAAAGGACGGTATCCGTCTGTACGAACCATCCGATTTCGCAGGTATGGAAAAGGCCGGGCGGCTGGCTGCAACGATCCTTGACGATATCGCGGAACATGTGTTCGTCGGTCAGACAACTGGCGTGATTGACCAACTGATCACCGATTGGGTCACAGCTGCTGGTGCGACCTCTGCCACCATCGGGTATCGCGGCTATCAGCACGCCAGCTGCATCAGCGTGAACCACGTGGTCTGCCACGGTATTCCCGGTGACAAGGTGCTCAAGGACGGCGATATCCTGAACATTGATGTGACCGTGATTGTCGACGGTTGGTTCGGTGACTGTTCGCGCATGTATTGGGCCGGCAAGATGAGCCGCAAGGCCGAACGTCTGGTGCAGGTGACGCACGATTGCCTGATGCTGGGGATCGAGGCGGCCAAGCCAGGCAACACATTTGGCGATATCGGCCACGCCATCCAGACCTATGCGGAAAAGCAGCGCATGTCCGTTGTGCGCGATTTTTGCGGTCACGGGTTGGGCCGGGTATTTCATGCGCCGCCCAACGTGCTGCATTACGGTCGTCCCGGAACGGGTGCCGTGCTGGAAGAAGGCATGTTTTTCACCATCGAGCCGATGATCAACCTCGGCCGACCGGAAACCAAGATCCTCGCGGATGACTGGACGGCCGTGACGCGCGACAAGTCCCTGTCGGCGCAGTTCGAACATTCCATCGGGATCACCGCGCAGGGGTGCGAGATTTTCACGCTGTCGCCTGCAGGACGGTTCCACCCGACGATGCCAGAGTGACCGAGGCCGGCGCGGGCCGCCGTCTGATCGGTGTCCTGAGTGTTGCAAATTTCGCCATCGGCATGGGTGCTTTTGTCCTGATCGGGATGCTGGTCCCTGTGGGCGACAGCTTTGGTATTTCGCCGGGTCGCACCGGATGGTTGATGACCACCTATGCCTTGTCCTATGCCGTGCTCTCGCCCTTGCTGGTGTCGGCCACGGGGCGCATCGGGCGCAGGCGCATCCTGACGATCGCAATGGCAATCTTTGCCCTGGCGCATGTGGCATCGGCTGTCGCGCCGACCGAATTCACACTTCATCTCACGCGCATTGTTGCGGCGGCGGGCGCTGGCATGTTCACCCCCGTAAGTGCATCGGTCGCAGCCCGCCTGTCCACACCACAAACGCAGGGCAAGACCCTGGCCTGGGTGGTGTTCGGTCTGACCTTGGCGCAGGTGCTGGGCGTGCCTGCCGGCAGTTTCATCGCCTATACCTTTGGCTGGCGCGCCGCGATGCTGATCGTTGCGGTGCTGGCGCTGGCGATGCTGCCGCTGCTGTGGCGGATCGTGCCGCGCGGATTGAATTTTCAGCCGGTTTCGCTGCGCGAATTGGGTGCGATTCTGCGCAACGGACCGATGATGCTGGCGGTCACGTTTACCGCGACCTTTCTGGCGGCGGTTTATGTCGTCTATACCTATTTCGCCCCCCTGATGGAAAACGGGATGGGTTACGGGCGTGACGGGATCACGGCGCTGTTGCTGATGTTTGGTGTGGGCGCTGTGCTGGGCAACCTGATGGGCGGCTGGATGGCCGACCGCATCGGTCCGACGCGGACGCTGACGATCCTGTGCATCGCGCAGATTGCCCTGCTGCCGCTTTTCTCGCTCTTGCCTCTGCCGGGGATTGTGCTGGCGCTGCTGGTCGCTGTCTGGTCCGCAACGGGGTGGTCGTTCCTGGCGGGACAGCAGATGCGGATCATCGCTTTGCGTATCCAGGCGGCACCGGTTCTTCTCGCGCTCAATGCTGCGGCAATCTACATCGGGGCGGCATTGGGATCGGCCGTAGGGTCGGGGGCCATCGCGCTGGGTGGACTGATGGCGCTGGGGGTGACCGGCGGATTGCTGGGGCTGCTGGCGCTGGGTCATATCACCCTGTCACGGCGCATCAGTGGATAAATTTGTCCGGCGCACTTGCGAACGGATCGCATCTGACCCATATCAAATGCGTCACTAGCGGTGATATCCCCCCAAAATTGACATGAGGATGCACGCTATGCACCGTTCACTGCTTGCCGCTGTCGCGGCCTGTCTGACCTTGCCCACTGCTGCACTGACCCAAGAGGTCACGTTGCGTTTCCAGCATTTCGTCTCGCCTGCCTCGGCGAACCCGACCTATTTCATGCAGCCTTGGGCCGACGCGATCGAGGAACAATCGGGCGGCCGGATCAAGGTCGAACTTTATCCCTTCATGCAGTTGGGCGGGTCTGCCGCGTCGCAGTACGACTTGATCCGGGACGGTGCCATCGACGGTGGCTGGGTCATTCCGGGCTACGAGCCGGGTCGGTTCCCCGAGGCGGAGGCGCTGGAACTGCCGTTCATGACCAGCAAGCTGGGCGCAGAGGCGTCGCGTGCCGCATGGGATTTCACCCAAGACTATCTGATGGACGATTTTGCCGATGTGCATGTGATAACCACCCACATGCATGGCCCCGGCATCATCCACCTGAAAGGTCCAGCGCCCGAAACGGTCGATGATCTGCGCGGCAAGGTCGTGCGCGGCCCGTCGCGCCCTGCAACGCTGCTGCTGGAAAAGCTGGGGGCCACACCCGTCGGCATGCCTGTTCCCGCATTCCCAGAGGCGCTGTCGCGCGGGGTCGTGGATGGTGGTGTGATCACCTGGGAAATGTCGCCGTCGCTGAAACTGGATGAACTGACCGACAGCCACACCGATGTCGCAGGCGACCGCGCGCTGTATAACCTGTTTTTCGTCTGGGCGATGAACAAGGACGTCTATGCGGCACTACCCGATGACCTGAAGGCCGTCATCGACGCCAATTCAGGCAAGATGGCCGCCGAATGGGCGGGCGGTGCCCATGACACCGGCGATTCCGAAGGGCGTGACCTGATGGAGGACGGCGGAAACCAGATCGCTGTCTTGTCAGAGGTGGAAACCGACGCGATCAAGGCATTGGGCCAAGAAGTTCGTGCAGACTGGATCGCGGATATGGATGCACGTGGGCTGGACGGAACTTCCCTTGTTCAGGCGGCAGAGGCTGCTGTGGCCGCCAACCTGAACTGATCTGCACATCGTGATTGCGCGCGCCCCGCTGACAGTCTTGGCGGGGCGTTAGCCCGTCAGGCCCAGGTCGCGTGCGACCTGCATCATGTCCGTGATGGGCTGGGCGGCATAACCTGTGGCGCGGGCAGGGCCACCATCGGCGACATAGGCGTAACAGCAGAGATCCGCAGCCTGCGCCGCCCGCCAGCCCGCGGGCATGTCGTCGATGAATATCGTTCCGCCCTCATCTGTGCCCGCCACCTGCATCGCGTGATGCAGCATGGCCGGGTCAGGTTTGGGGCGATGGTCATGACCGGTGTAGATGCGCCCGCGGAAACGGTCCCACAGACCAGAGGGGTCAAGGCTGACCTCCATCTTGGACATCGGACCGTTCGAGGCCACGGCGGTTGCGATACCGGCGGCGTTCAGCAGGTCCAGCAGATCGACGACACCGGGAATGACGGGTGGGCCGTCCTGCAGTGCTGCCCGGATTTCGGCGTGGATCTCGTCCAGCCAGGTGTCGGGCAGTTGCGCGCCGCGCTGGATTGCCTCGCTTGCCGCACCGCGCATGGTGCCACCGGCAAACAGGGCGTGCACCTCGGCCGGTGAAATATGCAGACCATAGCGTGCGAAACTGTCGGACATGATCCGGTTGGTGGTGGGTTCGGTATCGACCAGCACCCCGTCGCAGTCGAAAATCACCAGATCGGTCATGGTGCCTCCAGCAGGGTGATCCAGGTGCTGCCGTATTGGCGTTGGTCCAGCCGTTTGTATCCCTTTGGGGCCATCTGAGCGGTTGATTCCTCCAACACGATCAGGGCACCTGCGGCGATCCAGCCGCCCTCTTGGCTGGCCAGAATGGCCTGTAGTCCAAGGCCCTGACCGTAGGGCGGGTCGACGAAAATCAGGTTACATGCCGTGTGGGCCATCGGGATCGCCGTGGCATCTGCCTTGATGATCACGGTGTCAGCGCGGCGCTTCAGCTTTGCAATGTTGGCCTGCAACAACCGCCCTGCCGCCGCACCATTATCGACAAAGGTTGCATGTTGCGCGCCGCGCGACAGCGCCTCTAGCCCCAGCGCACCGGTGCCGGCGAATAGATCCAGCACGCGCCCGCCGCGCACTGGGCTACCGAAGCGGCCACCGTCCAGCACGTTGAACAGGCTTTCGCGGACGCGGTCGGACGTGGGTCGCAGATGTGCCGCCGGATCGCCGCCACCGACGTCAGCCAGTTGGGTGCCACGGTGCAGACCAGCGACAATCCTCATGCGCGTAACAAAGCCTTAAGGTCGGTGTCCGCGTCAGTGACGACGGAAGGGGCAGGACTTTTGCCCGCCTCGATCAGGCGTTTGCCCACCATATAGGCGCGGGTGTCGGACAGGCTGTCGATCGCCAGCAGGGTTTCGCCACGGTAGTACCAATGCGACCGCGCGCCATCTACGTCGCGCACATGCAGATCGGTATAGCCAGTGTTCAGTCCCGCAATCTGGAGTTTCACATCGTATTGATCCGACCAGAACCACGGCTTGGGCGTATAGGTCACGGGACGGCCCAGCAGGTTGTGGGCCACGATTTCAGCCTGATCGATGGCGTTGCCGACGCTTTCGATCCGCACGCGTCCGTCGCCA
The DNA here is from genome assembly GCF_900110705.1 of Loktanella sp. DSM 29012. Taxonomy (GTDB): domain Bacteria; phylum Pseudomonadota; class Alphaproteobacteria; order Rhodobacterales; family Rhodobacteraceae; genus Loktanella; species Loktanella gaetbuli. Next base: position 76,039 of record NZ_FOEJ01000007.1, read on the forward strand.
CAGGGGGCAGAGGCACAATCGCCCGCCGCCCAGATATGCGGGTCAGAGGTGCGGCCGTGGGCGTCAGTGGAAATCCCGTTGTCGATCACAAGGCCCGCGCCTTCGGCCAATGCGGTCGCAGGCGCAATGCCGACGCCGACGATCGCGAAATCAATGTCCAACGTCGTGCCGTCGGACAGGGTTGCCCCGGTGACGACATCGTCCCCGGTCAGCGCGGTCAGGCCGACGCCCTCGCGGATATCCACGCCGTGTCTGCGATGGAGGTCACGAAAGAAATCGGACGTTTCCGGCGCAGCGACCCGTTGCAGGATGCGGTCCGCCGCCTCGACCAGTGTTACGCTGACACCGCGCTTGGCCGCGACGGCTGCCGCCTCGAGCCCGATATAGCCGCCACCGACGATCAGCGCGCGCGCACCCGCGACAAAAGCGGGTTCCATCGCGTCCGCATCGTCCAGATCGCGCACGGCAAAGACATTGCCGAGCGTCCCACCGATACTGGCGGGCAGGGTGCGGGGATGGGCACCGGTGGTCAACACCAGTTCGTCGTAGGCCAGCACCTCGCCGCCATCCAGCGTGACGGTTTTTGCTGCCTTGTCGATGCTGTCGGCGCGGCTGTTCAACCGTACGTCGACACCGTGTTCATCATACCAGGCGGCAGGGCGAAAATAGAGACGGTCCTCGGCCATCTCGCCCAGCAGATAGGCCTTGGACAATGGCGGGCGCTGATAGGGCAGACGTGGTTCGGCACAGACAAGTGTGATCCGGTCATCGGATTTTTCGGCGACAAGCTTTGCAATCAACGCCGATGCAGCCTGACCGCCGCCGATGATGACAATTCTACGCATGCGTCCCGTCCTCTGGTTCTGCTGCGTCGCACCTTATATGTCTGAGGTACAGACGCAATTCGCAAGGAGCGATCATGACCATCACCACTGGCGACAGCCTGCCAAACGCAACCGTTCTGACCATGGGGCCGGACGGACCGACTGGCGTGGACATTCACGACAAGATCAAGGGCCGCAAGGTTGTCATCTTTGGTTTGCCGGGGGCCTATACGGGCACCTGCACGACGGCGCATGTGCCCAGTTTCATCCGCACCGCCCCGCAACTGCGTGACAAGGGCGTCGAGGAAATCATCTGTCTGTCGGTCAATGATCCATTCGTCATGCAGGCCTGGGGCGAAGCGACGGGTGCCATCGATGCGGGCATCACGATGCTGGGCGATGTCGAGGCGGCATTTACCAAGGCCATCGGCATGAATTTCACGGCCCCGCCTGTGGGTTTCATTGACCGGTCCAGGCGTTATGCGATGCTGGTCGATAACGGGGTCGTCACGATCCTGAACGAGGAACCCGGACCCGGTCAGTGCGATATTTCCGGCGGCGAAAACCTGCTGGACCAGATGGGCTGAATGCTACGTTTGCTGCGCCGGGGATGTCCCGGCGCAGGATCATGTCATTCCGCGTTTTGCATCACAAGCGTGCGGGTCGGGAATGGGATTTCGACGCCCGCCTTGTCCAGCGCCTCTTTGACCGCGCGGGTCATGTCGGCCTGATATTGGAAATATTCAGTGCGTTCGCACCAGACACGCACCAGGAAATCGACGGAACTGGCGTTCATGTTGGTGACCTGAATGAAGGGTTCAGGATCTGACAGGGACCTGGGGTCGGCCATGATCGTGTCGATGATCGCCCTTTCTGCGACGGCCAGATCCGCGCCATAGGCGACACCGATCGTCCATTCGGCGCGTCGCTGCGGATAGACCGAATAGTTCGTGATGATGTTGCCCCAAACCTCGGAGTTGGGGACGATGATCTGCACGTTCCCGATGCTGGCCAACTCGATGAAGTTGAGGTTGATGGATTTCACCGTGCCCATCTGCCCGCCGATATCGACGAAATCGCCCAGTTTGATCGGCCGAAAGAACACGATCATGACCCCGGCGGCAACATTCGACAGCGTGCCTTGGAGGGCCAGACCAATGGCCAGACCGGCCGCACCGATGACAGCTACGACACTGGTTGTCTGAACGCCGAACGTGTTGAGGACGAACAGCAGCGCAAATCCGATGATGACATAGCGCACGATGTTGCTGAGAAAGGTGAACAGCGTTTCGTCAAGATGCGCGTTGCGCTGCCCCATGTTGGAAATACGGCGGCTCAGCCAGCCTGCGATCACAAAGCCGATCATCAGGATCAAGATGGCCGACAATACGTTTCCAAGGATCGACACGAGGAATTCGAGCGTCAACAAATCGGCGAGCGATTTGCCGTTCAGAATGGGGGTCGTCAAGAGATCGTTCATGCAGTCCTCGCCAGATCGTCCATGATTTTCGCCAATTTTGCGTCGAGCGGCGACAAACCATCTGCATCATGCGTCGTCAACGTCACCTGGACGGTTTTATAGACATTTGACCATTCGGGGTGGTGATTGAGTTTTTCGGCGTGGATCGCCGCTTGCGTCATCCAGCCAAAGGCCTGAACGAAATTCTTGAACACGAATTCCTTGTGAATGGCGTCACGGTCGTCCTGAGCGGTCCATCCGTTCGCCAGCAGTGGCGCAAGGGCATCATCACGGTCGCTGCCTGTCAGTTTGTCGGTCATTGTTGTTCCTCTCGGTTTTCGCGGCGGAAGGGGCCGTAGCTGGTCAGCACCTCGATTTCTTCGTCGACGGCGCGTTTCTCGGCTTGGACATAGCGGGCGATGGCGTCGCGGAAACCCGGATCACCGATCCAGTGCAGCGAATGGGTGGGGACTGGCAGATATCCCCGGGCAAGCTTGTGTTCGCCCTGCGCACCGGCCTCGACCCGCTCCATGCCCTGTGCGATCGCGAAATCGATGGCCTGATAATAGCACAGCTCGAAATGCAGGGCAGGGTGGTATTCGGTGCTGCCCCAATAGCGGCCGAACAGCGTATTGCGCCCGATGAAATTCAGCGCGCCCGCAACAGGGCGGTCCCCGTCCAGCGCCAGCACCAGCAGCATGTCGTCGCGCAGGCTGTTCTGCGCGTGGTCAAAGAATGCCCGCGTCAGATAGGGCGTGCCCCATTTGCGGTTGCCGGTGTCCTGATAGAACCGCCAGAAGGCGTCCCAATGGTGCGGTTGGATCGCGTCACCGGTCAGTTGCACGATCCGTCCACCAAAACCTTGCGCGGTGGCGCGTTCCTTGCGGATGTTCTTGCGTTTGCGGCTGGACAGGTCGTTCAGAAAGGCATCGAAATCGGTATAACCATTGTTCACCCAATGAAATTGCTGGCCGATCCGGTGCAGCAGTCCCATTTCAGCCCCTGCCAGCGCCTCGGCTTCGGTGCAGAATGTGGCGTGGACCGACGACAGGTCGTTGTCGGCCGCGATCTGCACTGCCCCCTGGACAAGTGCGGCCATGCCAACGACCTCATGGCCTGGCCGGGTCAGGAAACGCCGCCCGGTGGCTGGCGTGAACGGCACGGCAATCTGCAACTTGGGGTAATAAGCACCACCTGCGTTTTCATAGGCGTGGGCCCAGTTGTGATCAAACATGTATTCGCCCTGTGAATGTCCTTTGGCGTAGAGAGGGCAGACCGCGATCACCTGACCTTCGGACTTGGCAACCAGATAACGCGGTTGCCAGCCGGATCGGCCGCCAACCGAACCTGAATCCTCCAGCGCGCGCAGGAACCGGTAGGTCGTAAACGGGTCAACGGGGCGGTCGCCACCGGGGGCGGCGCAGGCATCCCAGTCGGCGGCGTCTATGCCGTCCAGCGATGGCAGGGCGGTCAGTTCAATGGCGGGTTCTGTCATGGGGTGCAACGTGGGCGGCAGGCCCACGGCGTCAAGCCGGGTAGCCCTCGAATGTGATGTTGTCCGCGATTTTGCGGGCTTCTGCCTCTTGTTCGGGCGATTTGATCGTCCATGTCAGCACCTGCGCCCCGCGGGATTTGAGGTCTGCCACCTGTGGGTGATCCAGTTCCGTGCGGTCATGGCTGATGAAGCTGGCCCCCACATGATCGTAGTCGGGAATGCCCGACAGCCGTTCAAGAGTCGGCTGCGGGATGGTGGGCCAGCCTGCGATGTCAAAGCCACCGGTCGTCAACCCACGCGGCACATCGGGAGCGACACGGGCCATTTCCGCAACATGGTGAGGATTGAACGACATGACGGCCACGTCGCCGGCGTAATGTTCCAGCAGCGCAGCGACGGCCCGGCCGATGGGTCCGGTATTGGGGCCCAGGCCGCCGTCCTGATCCTTGATTTCCAGCAGCAGCGGCACCCGGCCAGCCACTACCTCTAGCAGCTGTTGCAGCGTCGGGATCGTGCCGCCGTCGCCCATCAGCGGAATTTGGGCCAGCTGCGCACTGCTGCGCTGTGCGATCGGCCCCATTTCGATCGTCATGCGCCGTAGGTCGTAGTCGTGAAACACGACAGGCACCCCGTCAGAGGCGTATTGCAGATCGACCTCGATTCCATAGCCTTCTTCCACGGCAGCAGCGACGGATGACAAGGCGTTTTCAGCGCGGCCTTTGCCTGCGTCATGATAGGCGCGGTGCGCGATGGGCCGCGCGAGAAAGGACGATGGCAGCATCACGCGATTTCAAAGATCGCTTCGATCTCGACCATGACTCCAAGGGGGAGTGACGCGGCAGAGACAGCCGACCGCGCGTGCCGTCCCTTGTCACCCAAGGCTGCGACCAGAAAATCAGAGGCACCGTTGATGACTTTGGGTTGGTCGGTAAATCCGCTGGTCGAATTGACGAACCCGGTCAGCTTGATCACGCGGACCAGCCGGTCGATGTCACCGCCGCATGCCGCCTTGAGCTGCGCCAAAAGGCTGATTGCACAGGCGCGCGCCGCGGCGACACCATCCTCGACGGATGCGGTTTCACCCAGTTTGCCCAGCATGTTGCCCTGCGGCCCCTGGGAGATCTGGCCAGACACATAGACCATGTTGCCGGTGACGACATAGGGCACATAATTTGCCGCCGGGGCCGGAGCGTCCGGAAGGGTGACGTCCATCTGGGCCAGTTTTTCTTCGATCTTGCTCATGTGCGCGCGCTCCTGTCGGGTTTGGGTCGACGCTACGCGGGCAGGGCGCAAAGGGCAATCACGACTCGCGGAAGGCCCGGGCGAAATAGTCCGACAGCGGCTTGATCAGATAGGACAGCGGGGATCGTCCGGCGGTCCGCACGAAAACCTCGACCGGCATGCCGGGGATCAGTATCAGGCCAGGGGGCAGGCGTTCGATTTCACCAGGATTCAATACAACCTCTGCGCGAAAGAATGGCATGCCTGATTGTGCATCCTCAAAGGCATCGGCGCTGATCTGGGTCACCTGTGCGGACAGTTCAGGCGTGCGGCGCTGGTCGAATGCGGGAAATCGCACCGTCGCCTGCTGGCCCGGAAACAGCTGTTCGACGTCCCCGACCCTTACCCGGACGGTGATGATGCGCGGTCGGTCCTGCGGCACCAGATACATCAGGGGATCTGCTGGCTGGATCACCGACCGGGGTGCATGGACACGCAGCCCATAGACCACGCCGGACACCGGCGCGCGGATTGCCAGACGGTCCACACGGGTTTGCAGCAGCCTGCGGTGTTCGGCAAGGTCCAGCATGCTGGCGCGCAGATTGCGCAGATTTGTGATCGCCTCTTCGCGGCGCGTTATGGTGAGGCCAGCAATCTGAATGTCGATTTCCGTCATCCGTTCGGCGGCCCGTGCGGTTTCGGCCATCACCTGTCCCAAGCGTCCTGCCAGTTCTGCCTGTTCGCGTTGCAGCGCCATGACCATGCTGGCCTGCGCCAATCCGCGATTCAGCAGCGATTGCTGGTCGGTCAAAGCACTGGCAATCAGGTCGAGTTGCGTGGTCAGCGCGGCCTGTTGCGCGTCCAGACCCAAAACCTGCGCTGCGAGTTGTTGGCGTTGCCGGGTGAGTTGTGCGGTCTTGCTGCGGATCGTGTCGATCCTGGCCGCAAAGAGCCTGCGTTGTCCGTCGATGATATCTTGTGCCGCGCCGCCCGATGATCGCAGGTCATGGGTAAACTGGACGGCGCTGTCGCCGTCGCGTTCCGCCACAAGCCGGGCCTGCTGCGCGCGCATGTCCAATATCTGTGCGTCGACCGCCGCCAGCGCACCGGCCAACTCGTCATGGTCCAGCGCAATCAACAGATCACCAGCCTGAACCGCCTCGCCTTCGCCCACGAGGATACGGTCAACGATGCCGCCGTCGGGGTGCTGGACGATCTGCCTGCTGCGGTCGACCTCGACCTGCCCCGGACTGATGACCGCGCCGCTGATATTTGCCAGCACGGCCCATCCCCCCAGGCCGCACAGCAGCATCAACAAAGTCAAACCACCCGTGATCACCGGACCACGCGCGGACCAGCGGTCGGTGACGTGCCTGGTCATGGTATTCCGGCGGCCTTGGCTGGCAGGGGTTGGATGTCCCTTGCGTTGTGCAGCACCTTGCGCATCACGGAATCCTTGGGGCCGAACGCCCGGCATGCCCCGCCTTCGAGCACGAGCAACAGGTCGCATTCCTGGATGGCCGCCGGCCGGTGCGCCATGATGAAGACAGCCTTGCCGGCGGTCTTGGCTGAGCGAATGGCCATGTTCAGCGCGGCAGAACCGTCATCGTCAAGGTTGCTGTTGGGTTCGTCCAGAACCAGCAGGACCGGGGCGCCATACAGCGCGCGCGCCAGACCGATACGCTGGATTTGCCCCCCCGACAGCTTGCCCCCACTGGTCGCCACGCGCGTGTCGTAGCCACCCGGCAGGCGCAGGATCATGTCGTGGGCCCCCGCCTTCCTGGCGGCTGTGACCACGGCGGCATCGTCCGGCTGCATCGACATGCGGGCAATGTTGTCCCTGATGGTGCCGTCGCATAGTTGCACCTGCTGTGGCAGATACCCGATGTGCCGACCCAATACGTCGGTATCGTATTGGTCCAATGCTGCGTCACCAAGCCGGATCGTTCCACCGGCCGGTCGCCAAACGCCCGTCAATGCGCGCGCCAGCGCCGATTTGCCTGCGCCTGAAGCGCCGATGACGCCGACGGCCTGGCCTGGTGCGACTGCGAAACTGACCATGCGCAACACCGCCTGATGCGCACCCGGCGGCACAACGGTGATCTGATCGACCAGCACATCTGCGCGGGGTGGTGGCAAGCACATGCGTCTGTGCGGCACTGGATTGACGCCCAGCAGGACCGACAGGTTTTGCCACGCCGCGCGTCCCTGTTGGAATACGGTCCACTGCGCAACGATCTGTTCGACAGGCAAGAGCGCGCGCGCCATCAGGATGGACCCCGCGATCATCCCACCAGGGGTTAGTTCACCGCGCAGCACGAGATATGCCCCCAGCCCCAGCATCGCCGATTGCAAGAACAGGCGAAGTGTCTTGATCACGCCGGTACAAGTACTGCTGGTCTGTGCGGCAATGAGGCCTGCATCCAGCGCCCGATCACGCGCGGCCTGCCACCGGGCGTGACTGTCGTCGCGCATGCCCATCGCCTGGATCACCTGGCTGGCGTTGTGGATGTATGCGCATTGGGTTTCTGCCTCGTGCCGTGCGGCCTGCGCTGTCGAAAGCGGCGCGCGCGTCACACAGCGGTTGATCACCGCCACACCGATCAGAGCGGCGCATCCCGCCAGTGCAAGGCTGCCCAGCAGCGGGTGAAAGACGAATATCCCGAGGAAAAAGAGGGGCATCCACGGTAGGTCAAACGCCGACAGCAAGGCAGGAGAGGCGATCAACCTTTGCACGGCATCCAGGTCGCGCAGTCCTGCCTGTCCTTGGAGAGATGCCGGTTGTGATGCGTTCGCCTGCAAAACGGCGTCAAAGACCCGGCGATCGAGCCGGGTCTGAAAAAGCGCGGCCAGACGCATCATGATCCGACCGCGCATCACATCAAGCAGCCCCATCATCGCATATAGGAATGCCACCAGGATCGTGAGTGCGACCAGGGTTTCCAGACTGCGCGACCCCAACACGCGGTCATAGACGTTCAGCATGTAGATCGGTCCGGCCAGCATCAGCATGTTCACGACCAAGCTGAAAAGCCCGACGACCCAGCACAGCGGCAAGGCTTCGCGGTAGACCGCGCGCAGTTCGGTGCGCCCGGCACGGCGCAATTGTTCAAAAGCCTGCATGTCAGCTTTCCTGTGGCAGATCCTGTTTCGACCTGTCTGGGTTCACGTCATTCAGGATTCACGAGGCCGCGATGTAGAGGTGACATCGGCCTCGATGGTCCGACCCAAGCTTGTGCCACGTCGGGTCAAGATGCAGTTAATGCGCAAGAGATGACAGATGGTGCCGCGGTGCGTAGTGTGGCAGCGCACGATAAGGGAGTCGCCGCAATGCGCGTCATCATTCGCACGATCAGCCTGAGCCTGATGGCCTCGCCGGTGTTCGCCGGACCCTACGACGGGACCTACAAACAAACCGCGAATTCGGAATGCGCGCTGGTCGGTGTGGATGGCGGCGCAGTGCGGATCGCAGAAGGAATCTTCTACGGTGTCGAGGCGGAATGCCGGATGTCCGACCCGGTCAATGTCCTCGATATGGATGCGCTGCTCTATACAATGCAATGCAGCGGCGAAGATCAGCAATTCACTGAACGCGCGATGGTCATGGACAAGGCCGAAGACGACGGCATCATCATGGTCTGGAACGGCTATGCCTTTGTCTATGATCGCTGCAACCCGGATCCGTTTGCCGCTGCAACGCAGGACGAATGAAGAAGCCTGTCCGGGCATTCGGTATTTGTTACCTCAACCGGTGGATTTACACCTTGTTTCCCGGTGGAGCGCCCGTTAAACGCGTCGGCGGAGACGTGGCCGAGTGGTCGAAGGCGCTCCCCTGCTAAGGGAGTAGGCCCGGAAGGGTCTCGAGGGTTCGAATCCCTTCGTCTCCGCCACCACCTCATATTCTATGTATTTCGATGATTTGAATGGGGGCTCAGCGACATACGTTCGCCACCTGTTTTTTGCTTATGAAGTCCCCTCAGCCGGCGCGCACCTTCGACCTTTCGGCCACGTGGCTAGAACAAGGTTCATGGACAGCGGCTTGTGTCCAAATTTATAGGTCGCGGCTAAATTGGGATACCCCATTGAGCCTAATCTGTTCGGCAGCTTGTGTTTAGGTCCCACACGAGAAGGTATGTCAGTTTTCGATCACAATCGCAGTGCCTGACGCTACTAGGTGTTCCGTCCCGGCATCCGTGTGTATGGGATCAGGTGGTTTGGTTTGATGCGCGAAGGCCCGAGGCACATGATTGTCGGCAACGCTACCTAGGACCCCGCGGCCCTGGCCAACCAGATGTTTCTCTCGCGCGTCGCGGGATGAAAGTCGCGGGATGAAAACTGCCGCATTTTGCCCAAGCGCGGAACTTATGAATGCGATGCCGGTTGGTTCACGAATCATGACCCATAATCGGAGCGGCGTCCCATGGAAACAAATCTGGCAATCAATGGAACGCAGCACAGGTTGGATCTCGATCCACGCACGACGCTGCTGGATGCCTTGCGCCACCACCTCGGCCTGACGGGGAGCAAGAAGGGCTGTGATCATGGGCAATGCGGTGCCTGTACGGTCATCGTCAACGGGCGGCGCATCAATTCATGCCTTACGCTGGCCTGCATGCACGACGGGGACGAGATTACCACGATCGAGGGGATCGGGCAGCCGGACAACCTGAGCGCGCTGCAAGCGGCGTTTGTTGAGGAGGACGGTTTCCAATGCGGCTACTGCACGCCAGGGCAAATCTGTTCGGCTACCGCGATGCTCGAAGAGGTCCGCAATGGTTGGCCCAGCCATGTCACGGACGATATCGCCAATGGCGGTGAACTGACCGACGCAGAAATCTCTGAGCGGATGAGCGGGAACCTGTGCAGATGCGCAGCCTATCCCAATATCGTCGAGGCTATTCGCAAAGCCGCGGAGAAAGGCGCATGAGGGCCTTTGATTATGTGCGCGCAGACAGCGCCGAAGGTGCCGTGCGTGATGCCGCGGGCGGTGCTGCATTCATCGCCGGTGGAACCAACCTGATCGACCTGATGAAGCTTGAGGTGATGTCGCCCGAAACCCTGGTGGATATCAATCGCCTTGCGATGAAGGGGATCGAGGACACTGCCGATGGTGGCCTGCGGATCGGGGCTCTTGTGACCAACAGCGATCTTGCCAACGACAGCCGCGTGCGGCGTAATTGGCCGGTGCTGAGCCGCGCCTTGCTGGCCGGTGCCAGCGGACAGTTGCGCAACAAGGCGACGACCGGGGGAAACCTGCTGCAACGGACACGCTGCCTCTACTTCTACGACCGCGCATCTGCCTGCAACAAACGCAAACCCGGAACCGGCTGTGCTGCACAAGAAGGCTTTAACCGTATCCTTGCGGTTCTGGGCACGTCGGAACACTGCATCGCCACCCACCCAAGCGACATGGCGGTCGCCATGCGCGCACTGGGAGCCGAGGTGCAGACGCTGAAGGAAGACGGAACGACCCGACGTCTGTCGTTGGATTCGCTCTATCTGCTGCCGGGTGACCGGCCTGACCGCGAAACGGTACTCGCGCCGGGTGAATTGATCATCGACGTGATATTGCCTGCGCCTGTCCAGGGGCGACAAACCTATCGCAAGGTCCGCGACCGCGCATCCTATGCCTTTGCCCTCGTGTCCGTTGCCGGAATTGTCGACGTCGAGGACGGCCGCATCACGCGAGCCGACCTTGCGTTCGGCGGACTGGCCCCGAAACCATGGCGGAATCCACAGGTCGAGGATTTGCTGATCGGGCAGGCCCCGTCCAAAGCGCTGTTCGGCAAGGCGGCCGATCTGTTGTTGGCCGAGGCCCGCGGCTTTGGCGAAAACGATTTCAAGATACCCCTCACGCGTCGCACGCTCGTGTCGGTGCTGACAGAACTGACGCAAGAGGCAGGCATATGACCGAGCATTTCAAAATGGACGCGCCGGCGACGAAACACCGGCTGGATGACATGGCGCAGGGGCTGGTCGGTGCGCCGCTGGATCGGCCGGATGGTCCATCCAAGGTGACCGGCACCGCCACCTACGCCAACGAGTGGCAGATAGAGGGCATGGTGCATGGGGTCATGGTGCGCAGCCCAGGCAACAGTGGTAAGGTCACGCTGGCCAATCGCGATGCGGTCGCCGCAATGCCGGGGGTTCTGGCTGTGATCCAGGATGACCGCCTGCTGCGCAACCCCGCGCAGGGCACAGCCGATGCCGCGCCAGTTCAGGGTGCGCGACATGCTGACTATACTGGACAGTTGATTGCCCTCGTGGTGGCCGAAAATTTCGAACAGGCCCGCCATGCCGCGCAATCACTGACCGTGGTTCTGGAAAACGGTGAAACCGTCACCGTCGATCCCGATACTGCAGCGGTCGAGCCGCAAGAAGGGCAGGCGGTCGATCAAGGCGATCTGGGTGGTGCGATGCGCGACGCGGCCCATAGCGTCGACGTGGTCTATTCCACACCCTCGCATTCCAGTTCGCCGATGGAGCCTCATGCATCGATCGCGACATGGGACGGTGACGATCTGACACTGCGCGGCAGCTATCAGATGCTGAAATACAACCGGAACGAACTGGCCGATGCGCTGGGCATCCACCCCGACCGTGTGCGGATCATATCGCCTTTTGTCGGAGGTGGTTTCGGGTCCAAGCTCGGGCTGTCGCCCGAGGCGGTTGCTGCCGCGATCGCGGCACAGGAACTGGGGCGCCCGGTATCGGTCGCGCTTACGCGGCCACAGGTCTATGAGGCGACGATGCGGCGGTCGGAAACCCGCCAGCGCGTCAGGCTTTCTGCGGATGGCGATGGGCGGCTGACGGGTCTTGGTCATGATGCACGCGTATCGAACCTGCCCGGCGAGACATTCGCCGAACCGGTGCTTCAGGCGTCGCATTTTCTGTATGCCGGATCGAACCGCCAGATGTCGTTGGATCTGGTGCGTCTGCACCGCATGTGTGCGGGGTCTGTACGCGCGCCCGGCGAGGCAGTCGGGGTCACCGTGTTGGAAAACGCGATGGACGAACTGGCACACGAGATCGGCATTGATCCGGTCGCGCTGCGGCTGCGCAACATCCCCGAAACAGATCCCGAGAGCGGCAAGGATTTTTCGTCAAGCCGCTTCCGCGAGGCACTTGAAAGTGGGGCAGAGGCATTCGGTTGGGCCGACAGGCCCGGACTAAAAGAACGGCGCGAGGGAGAGTGGCTGATCGGCTACGGCATGGCATCCGCCGCGCGCGTCAACATGTTGATGGAAAGCCAGGCGCGCGTTACGCTGTTGCCCAACGGCACGGCCCGCGTCGAGACTGACATGACCGACATCGGCACGGGTACCTATGCCATACTAGGGCAGATTGCCGGCGAGATGCTGGGCCTGCCCCGCGACGCGGTCACGGTGGTCCTGGGCGACACTGGTTTGCCACCGTCGGCCGGTTCGGGCGGATCATGGGGGGCGGCTTCCAGTGGGACGTCGGTCTATGTCGCCTGCGAGGCGATCCGCCGGCAGCTTGCGGAACGACTGGGTGTGGCGGAACCGGACCTGATGCTGAAGGATGGTCGCGCAACCTATGCCAACCAGACACAGGCGCTAAGCGATATCCTGAACGGGGACGAGATCGCAAAGCTGGGTCATGTGACCCCTGGTGACACGTCCAAGGCTGTGCGTCAGGCGACCTTTGGCGCTTACTTCGCCGAAGTCGCCGTTCATGCCGCAACCGGGGAAACCCGTGTCCGCAGAATGCACGGCAGTTTTGCCGCTGGCCGGATTTTGAATGCGAAAACCGCGCGTTCGCAATGCCTGGGCGGGATGACATTCGGTATCGGCATCGCACTGACCGAAGAAATGGCTTTCGATCCGCGTGACGGGCATGTGACGAACCACAATCTGGCCGAGTATCATATCCCGGTGAATGCGGATGTGCCGCAACTGACCGTCGAGTTGCTGGAGGAACGCGACGACTGGGCCAATCCGTTGCAGGCCAAAGGTATCGGAGAATTGGGCATCTGCGGCGCCGCGGCTGCGATCACGAATGCGATTTTCAATGCGACCGGCGTGCGCGTGCGCGACTATCCGGCGACGCTGGACAAGGTCATCGCAGGGATGTGACGATACAGGGCGTTCGGATCTGTTCGGCCGCCCGCGCCCTGATCGGTTGGACAGGGGTGGCACGCAGTCAGCTGTCATGCTGCGTGCTGCTATTAAGACGTATCGAAATGCGATAGGTCTGCGCCGCCAGTCGACTTTCTTTGCCGAGATGTCAGAGGGCAGGGCACATGTCCCAGTCAGGTATGGGCCTTTACCGTCATATTCTTGAAAGACATCTCGAGGAGGGCGCGCGCCGACCCCAGACATCATTGCGCGTCATTCGTGGCCTGCCTCGTCGAGATGCAGAACTACATCCTTTGTCACGCCGCTGATATGCGTGAATGGCGTGCCGCCAGAGACCTGCCCACCGCGAAATACTTCGCCGTCGTTTACAAACTGCGCCAACTCTAAAGGAGCAGACACATGGGAAGGAGCTTTTTTGACCGCGCGCAGATATCTGGAGTGGTCAAGGCGCAGCGTCGACGCATTGCGTCAGGGGCACGGCCATGAACAACAATTCCGAACAGCCTTTTCCTGCCTTTGCAATTTGCACAGATCTCTTACGCGTGCCGCAGATCAGCACGTTGCGCATAAAATTTAAGCAGCTCTCCGGATACCTCGCTCGGAATGCGCAAAGACTTTGACAGCCGAAGATGATTTGCGCAGGTTGAGATCAACATATTGGCAATAGCGCCTCGCAACCGGTCGGTCGTCATTTTGACCCGTCTCGGTTGCGAGGCGTTTTTCGTTTCTGGAGCATCGCGTGACGCGTCACATCGACCTCGGAGTCTTGTTTTCGACAACCGGCCCTTACAGTCTCATGGGGCAGGCAAGCCGCTTGGGTGTGACAAAGGCAATCCAGCAAATCAACGCGGATCCCTCGATCAATCTGATGTTCCATCCGATTGAACGTGACCCTGGCGGGGATATCGACGCCTACGCACCGCAGTGCGAAGACATTCTGAAATCGAGTGCCGCACGCCATGTGATCGGCTGTACGACCAGCTGGAGCCGCAAGGAAGTTATTCCCAGCCTGGAGCGCCTGGGTGGCGCGTTGTGGTATCCGACCCCCTACGAAGGGTTCGAGGCCTCGGATCGGGTTGTCTACGCACACGCCTGCCCGAACCAGCACCTTCTGCCTTTGCTCGATCACTGCTTCACGACTTACGGCAAGCGTATTTATCTGACCGGGTCGAACTATATCTGGGGCTGGGAAATGAACCGGATCGCCCGCGAAACCGGTGCCAAGATCGATGCCGACGTGCTGGGCGAAAGATATGTGCCCATCGGGTCCGTCGACATCGCCCGACTGATCGACGAAATCGCCGCCGTGAAACCCGATTTCGTTCTGAACCAGCTGATCGGGCCCTCACAATATGCGTTTCTGGACGCAATGACCGCGCTGCGGGCCAGCGATCCGACCTTTGCGCAGGGGCGCTGCCCCGTTCTGTCGTGCAATATGACCGAAGCGGAATTGGATGCGATCGGTGCGTCCGCCGAGGGCGTGATATCGGCAGGCCCGTGGTTTTGCGGGCAATCGCCCGCCTTGCCCGGCAACGAAGGACGCAATGATTTCGGATCATCATTCGAGGCGGCCGCGCATGCCTCTGTGATGATGTTGGCCCGCCTGTTGTCGACAAGTCCGGATGCAGAAGATTTGTCTTTGCGCCAGTTGCTTGCCCTGCCTGACGCCGCCCGTATCGGGATCAGCCCGCGCACGCATCATGTATCGCTGCCAGTGGCCATCGCGCAGGTGCGTGACGGCGCATTTGTTCCGATCAAGACCTACGCCCCCATCGCGGGTGACCCGTATCTGACGCAGGGCCCTGCGCTGCTGGAACCCATGCTGCGGATCGTGCCATGAAACGTCGACTGCGCATTCCCGAACTGGGCGGCGCGCGCGCGGTGATCCTTCATCGCCCCCACGCCAATGTCACGGCGCTGGTCAGACAGTTACAGGCCGTCGGATTGGAATTCGAATGCCACTGGCCGGATCTACCAGCCACCATCGGTGCCGCCGATTACCTGTTCATCGACGTGGATACGGCTCATGAGGACCAGTTTCCCTGGAACCCGGGCGAAGCGCCGTTCCCGACGATCGCCCTGATCGGATCAGAAGCGCCGGGCCGGATTGAATGGTTGATGAATTTCGGTGTCGACGCGCAGATCCTGAAACCTGTGGGTGACAATGGTGTCTTTTCGGCGCTGTTGATTGCGCGCGCCGCATTCGACGCCCGGATAAGCCAGGCTGGCGAAATCGACACCCTGCGCAGGCGTCTTGGGCAGCGACAGACGGTGGTGCAGGCCGTGGCGATCCTCGCCGCGCGCGGAAAATCCGAGGATCAGGCTTTCGAGCAGTTGCGCGGCCTCGCAATGGCGTGGCGCGTCAGTTTCGAGGAAGCCGCAGACCGGATCGTCGCCTCTGTGCGCGATACCTGCAAAGGAGAGGATCATGTCTGACGTCTCTGTGGCACCTGTCGCCCCGACGGGAACGCTTCGCCGTCTGATGCGGCGCAAGCTCGCCCTGTTCGGGCTTGCGATCATCGCAGTGGTTCTGGGCGGCGCAGTCTTTGCGCCCTGGATTGCACCCTATGCGCCCGACGACCAGTTGTTCGAAGGATTGACGCTATTCGGGGAACCGATGCCGCCCAGTGGTGATTTCCTGATGGGGACCGACCTTCTGGGGCGCGATCTGTTCAGCCGCATGCTCTATGGCGCGCAAACATCACTGATCATCGGCGTCGTCGCCAATGGCATTGCCCTGCTGATCGGAACACTAGTCGGTGTCGTCGCGGGTTTTGTAAGGGGGTGGGTCGGTGCAGTCCTGATGCGGTTTACCGACCTGATGATGGCCTTTCCCGCGTTGCTACTGGCCATCTGCCTGGCCGCGATTTTCCAGCCGTCGCTGTGGATCGTGGCCATGGTGATCGCGCTGGTCAACTGGGTCCAGACGGCACGGGTAGTCTATACCGAAACGACCTCGCTTGCCGAACGTGAATTCATTGCCGCCGAGAGGACATTGGGGGCTTCGCAGACGCGCATTCTGTTCAAACACATCCTGCCGCACCTTGTGCCGACATTGATCGTTTGGGGCACGCTCGGGATTTCGGTCACCGTCCTGCTGGAGGCGACCTTGTCATTCCTGGGTGTCGGCGTTCAGCCTCCGACACCCAGCTGGGGCAACATCATCTTTGAAAACCAGACCTATTTTCAGGCTGCGCCCTGGCTGGTCTTTATCCCGGGTGCCGCGATCCTGCTGCTGGCCCTTGCCTTCAATCTGGTCGGCGACGCGCTGCGCGATGTGCTTGACCCCACACAACGGGGGAATGACTGATGGCCGGATACCTTCTTCGCCGCCTGATCCAATCCACTTTGATCCTGCTGGGCGTCAGCTTTGTCACTTTCTTGCTGCTGTACGTGCTACCGGCCGACCCTGTGCGCCAGATCGCCGGACGGTCCGCAACCGCACAAACGGTCGAAAACATCCGCGCCCAACTTGGCCTCGATCAACCGATGCTCGTGCAATACGGCCGCTACTTGGCCGGTCTGGTTCAGGGCGATATGGGCCGTAGTTACCTGCAAAAAACCGAAGTCGCGACGTTGATTGCGGCGCGTCTGCCCGCATCACTGCTGCTGATGGCAGGTGGCATCGCCTGCGAACTGCTGATCGGCCTCACCTTGGGTATCGTGGCCGCCGTATTTCGGGGCCGGCCCTTGGATCAAGGTCTGATGGTCGTCTCTTTTGTTGCTGTGTCCGCGCCGCAATTCGTCGTGGGCCTGCTATTGCTATATGTCTTTGCCGTGCAGCTTGGCTGGTTTCCAATCGGTGGCTACGGCACGGCGGCGCATCTGGTCCTTCCGGCGCTTACGTTGGGGATCATGGGTTCTGGCTGGTATTCCCGCATGATGCGGTCCTCGATGGTCGAGGTTCTGCGCCAAGACTACATTCGCACGGCCCGTGCCAAGGGTCTTGGCCGCGCGCGCGTGCTGATCCGTCACGCGCTTCCCAATGCGATCCTGCCCATCATCGCAATGATCGGCATCGATATCGGCATCTTTATCGGCGGCATCGTCGTTGTTGAATCCGTCTTTGGCTGGCCAGGTATCGGCCAGCTGGCATGGCAGGCAATTCAGCGCGTCGACATTCCGATCATCATGGGCGTCACCATGGTGTCCGCCACAGCCATCGTGCTGGGCAACCTTCTCGCTGACCTCATTACCCCGCTCATCGATCCGCGCATCAAGCTGCGGTGAGCATCAACTGCAACCACCAACCAACAGGGACATGACAATGAAAAATCTTCTCCTCTCAACGGCGATCGTGGCAGCAACCGCGCTACCCGGCTTTGCACAGGAATACACACCCGATCCCAATGCACAGCCCGGTGGCATGATCACTGTCACCTACAAGGACGATGTGGCCACGCTAGACCCCGCCATCGGCTACGACTGGCAGAACTGGTCGATGATCAAATCACTCTTTGACGGGCTGATGGACTATGTGCCGGGCACAACCGAACTGCGTCCCGGTCTTGCGTCGAGCTACGAGATTTCGGACGACGGCACTGTCTTTACGTTCACCCTGCGTGATGGCGTTCTGTTCCACAACGGCCGCGCGATGACAGCACAGGACGTGAAATACTCTCTCGATCGCGTGACGGATCCAGAAACGCAATCACCCGGTGCCGGCTTCTTTGCATCGATTGCAGGCTATGACGCAGTGACAAACGGCGAGGCAGACAGCCTGGCCGGTGTTGAGGTCGTCGACGACATGACCGTCAGGATCACGCTGTCGCGGCCCGATGCGACGTTCCTGCATGTCATGGCTTTGAACTTTGCATCGATTGTCCCAAAGGAAGCGGTCGACGAATTCGGCACGGACTTTGGCAAGAACCCGGTTGGAACCGGCGCATTCAAGCTGGGCGAATGGACCATCGGTCAGCGGCTCGTGTTTGAAAAGAACGCGGATTACTGGCGCGACGGTGTCCCTTATCTGGACGGGGTAACGTTTGAAGTTGGTCAGGAACCGATTGTGGCCTTGCTCCGCCTGCAACAAGGCGAGGTCGACGTGCCCGGTGACGGCATCCCGCCCGCAAAGTTCCAGGAAGTCATGTCCGACCCTGCGCAGGCCGCGCGTGTGGTCGAGGGGGGCCAGCTGCATACCGGCTATATCACCCTGAATGTCGGGATGGCACCGCTGGACCAGTTGCCGGTCCGCGAGGCGATCAACATGGCGATCAACAAGGAACGCATCACGCAGATCATCAATGGCCGGGCGATTCCCGCGACACAGCCTCTGCCGCCCACCATGCCGGGCTACACGGACGGGTTTGAAGGCTATGCCTTTGACGTTGCCGCAGCGCAGGCCAAACTGGCAGAGGCAGGACTGGCCGACGGGTTCACGACGGAACTCTATGTCATGAACACCGACCCCAACCCGCGGATCGCACAGGCCATCCAGCAAGATCTGAAGGCCATTGGCGTCGAAGTCGAAATTCGGTCCCTGGCGCAGGCCAACGTCATCGAGGCAGGCGGTGCGGGTCAGGCCCCGATGATCTGGTCGGGCGGCATGGCATGGATCGCGGATTTCCCCGATCCCTCCAACTTCTACGGGCCGATCCTTGGCTGTGCGGGTGCAGGCGAGGGCGGATGGAACTGGTCCAAGTTCTGTAACGAGGACATCGATGCCATGGCCATCGCCGCAGACAGCATGACCGATCCGGCTGCGCCCGAGCGGCTGGAGATGTGGTCTGACGTCTATATGCAGGTGATGGAACAGGCCCCTTGGGTCCCCGTGTTCAACGAACAGCGCTACACCATGAAATCAGAACGCATGGGCGGTGACGATGCCCTGTATGTCGATCCGGTCTCGATCCCGGTCAACTACGACTATGTCTACGTGACCGAGTAAGCGCATGTGCAAAGCCTGTGAATACACGATCCACGGGGCACAGCACCATTTCGGCTGGGACAACACCATTGCCCCGGTCGAGACGGTCGCACCCGGTACGACGATCTGCTTCAATTGCATGGATTCTTCGGCGGGCCAGCTTGGCCCGTCGAGCACGGTGGCCGATGTGGTCGCGCTGGATTTCGGCAAGATCAATCCGGTCTCCGGGCCAATCTACATTGACGGTGCTGAACCCGGTGACGCCCTCAAGATCACGCTGGAAGGATTTGCCCCGCGCGAACAAGAGGGATCAGCTTGGGGCTGGACCGCCAACATTCCGGGTTTCGGACTCTTGGCGGACCAGTTCGAGGACCCCGCGCTGACGATCTGGAAATATGACGCCAAAACGATGGCGCCGTCATTGTGGGGTGACATGGGGCGCGTTCCGCTCAAGCCCTTTACGGGCACGATCGGGGTCGCCTTGGCGGAACCGGGACTGCACAGCATCGTTCCACCCCGTCGCACTGGCGGAAATCTCGATATCCGGGACCTGTCGGCAGGTGCCGAACTCTATCTGCCAGTCGAGGTTGCCGGTGCCCTGTTCTCGGTTGGTGACACCCATGCCGCACAGGGCGATGGCGAAGTCTGCGGCACGGCCATCGAAAGTCCGATGGACGTGACGCTGACGCTGGACCTGGTCAAGGGCGCAAATCTCAGGATGCCGCGGTTCACCACGCCCGGTCCGGTCACCAACCACCTCGATCAGAAAGGATACGAGGTCACGACAGGAATCGGTCCTGATCTGATGAGCGGCGCACGCGATGCCGTCTCGGGCATGATCGACCTGCTGACTGCGCGCTACGGCATGGCACCCGTTGACGCCTACATGCTGGTGTCCACCTGTGGTGACCTGCGCATTTCGGAAATCGTCGACATGCCCAATTGGGTCGTGTCGTTCTATTTTCCGCGCATGGTGCTTGAATGATGACGACACACACAGCGACCGCCCCTTCGGGGGCGACCGCAGCCCTGCTGTCGGTGCGTGATATGACCGTGTCGGTCAGGGATCGCGGCGTCGTCCGCCCGTTGGTGGCCGGACTATCGTTTGAACTGTATCCCGGGGAAACGCTTGCCATCGCGGGTGAAAGCGGATCGGGGAAATCCATCACTTCGCTTGCCCTGATGGGTTTGCTTCCCAACAACGTCACCGTCACATCCGGTCAGGCGCTGCTTGACGGTGTTAACCTGCCGGACCTGCCAGAGGCGAGGATGCGCGCCTGGCGTGGCGCCAAACTGGCGATGATCTTTCAAGAGCCGATGACGTCGTTGAATCCGGTCCATACCATTGGCAGTCAGATGACCGAGGCGATCCGTGCCCACGAGGCCGTGTCGAGAGGTGCTGCCCGCAGCGCCGCGATCGAGGCGCTGCGGCGCGTTCGTATCCCCGAACCCGAACGCCGGATGAAGCAGTATCCCCATGAACTTTCGGGTGGCATGCGTCAGCGCGTGATGATCGCCATGGCGCTGGCCCTGCGTCCTGCTCTGCTGATCGCGGATGAGCCGACTACGGCCCTCGATGTAACCGTCCAACGCGAAGTGCTGGACCTTCTGCGTGAGTTGCAGGCCGAAACCGGCACTGCGATCATTCTCATCACACACGACATGGGCGTCGTCGCCGAAAGTGCGGACCGCGTTGTGGTCATGCGTCAAGGCCGCATGATCGAGAGCGCGCCTGTCGACACCCTTTTTACTGCGCCAAAGCAGGAATATACCCGCGCACTTTTGTCTGCCGTCCCACGCCTGGGATCGGGGGCAGCCCGCGCCAAACCCCTGCCGCCCACGGCATCTGTTCCGGTCGCCAGACTGGTTGGCGCGCAGGTCCATTTCGATATCGGCGCAAATTTTCTCGGTCGCCCTACGCACAGGGTGCATGCGGTCGAGGGTGCGACCCTCGACATTCAACCCGGAGAAACCTTTGGTCTGGTTGGCGAATCCGGTTGCGGGAAATCGACAATTGCCAAGGCATTGGTCGGGCTCGTGCCCCATGCCGGCCACGTCGAAGTCGACGGAAAAGCGCTGGGCGGGCTGACAAGTCTGGGCCGACGTCAAATCTGCCGAGACGTCCAGATGGTCTTCCAGGACCCGATGGCGGCGCTCGACCCGCGCATGACGGTGGGCGAAGCTGTGGCAGAGCCACTCTTGATACATGGGATCGGGACGGCGGCGGAACGTCACGCGCGTGCAGCCGATCTGTTTGCACGTGTCGGCCTGACACAAGATCAGATGACACGCTACCCGCACGAATTTTCAGGCGGGCAGCGTCAGCGCATCTGCGTGGCCCGTGCGCTTGCCCTGAAACCAAAGCTGATCATCTGCGACGAAAGCGTATCCGCGCTTGATGTGTCGGTCCAAGCGCAGGTCCTCGATTTGTTGGAGGAATTGCAGGCCGAGATGGGTGTGGCATATCTGTTTATCAGCCATGATATGGCTGTTGTCGAAAATGTCGTGGACCGACTGGCTGTGATGTACCTCGGTCAAATCGTCGAAATGGGGACACGCGACCAGGTGTTCGGAAATCCACAACACAGCTATACGCGGCGGCTCTTGGATGCCGTGCCGATCCCAGATCCACAGCGAAAGAGACCACCGCAGCCACAACGGCCCGGTGACCTGCCTTCACCGATTTGGCCGATCGGCAAGGCCCCGGCGCGTGTTCATCTGCGCGATATCGGGGACAACCACCTCGTTGCGCAAGAAGCCTGAGTGATCGAAGTCTGAGCGCCTGCGGCGTTCTGTCGTCAGATCCGCTTGCGCTTTAGCAGCTTGAAGTAGCTCTCGGTAAATCGGTAGGGGGATCATCCATCGCCTCCATGGGCAACTTGCAGCGGACCCCATGGAACGCGGGGGATCACGCTGAACCGCGCCGGGTTTGCGGCTGGACATGTCAAGGTACGTCTGGTGCGTGGGCGTCACCTCTGCGCGAATTTTCAAAGGTCCATTTGCCTTTGTTTGCTGCGACATCGACAAAGCCGCCAGTCATGATCCCTGCGTGGTTGCGGTCAGGGTGCCATCGTCGCGTCGCAGACCGCAGCGGTCAGTCTGGTTTCGGGCTGGTTGCCAAGTCTGCAATATCAATCACCCGGCGCAATTCGTCAGGCAACAATGGTTTCGACAACATTGCCAACGGGTGGATCGCTGTTTCCTCGGCATCGCTTATCTGGTGCAGGCTGCCACTGACGATAATCGAGGGGATGCCGAAATCCTGCCATAGGGCGATGGCTGCATCCTGGCCCCGTGTGCCCTCGGCCAGTTGCAGGTCGATGATCGCCATATCAGGTTTCGCACCGCCCGCCATCGCGATGGCCGCAGGCGCTGTCGTCGCAATTCCGATGACACCATGACCCATTTCAAGGAGCTGTGCCTCGAGGTCGATCGCAATCAGAAAGTTGTCTTCGACGATCAGGAAGTTCAGCAATTTGAAAACCTTACTCAGGGAACAGGATACGTGTGCGCCAGCCGTTCGTCTGATCTTCCTCGATCGTTCCGCCAAGGCTTGCGGCCATCCCCGCAATCAGACGCTGTCCGAGGCCCGAGGATTTTGCATCCGATGACGCACGATCTGCACCGGGGCCGGTTCCGTCATCCGCGACCTCGAGCAGGATCATGTTTTCGTCGGCGCGGCGCAGCGTGATTGTGACCGTCCCGTCGTCTTCGGGCCCGTAGGCGTGCTTGAACGAATTGGTGACCAGCTCATTGACCGCCAGCGAAAGCGACACGGCCCTGTCGGTGTCCAGCCGGATGGATTCGGCGTCATAGGTGATTTGCAGGCCGCGCGCATCGCTGGCTAGCGATAACCGAAGATGCGTTGTCAGACGTTTCAGGTATCGATCGATCCAGACCGAGCTGACGTCCTCGTCTTCGTACAAAGATGCATGGATCGCGGCCACGGCATTGACCCGCGCGGTTGCCGCGCGAAGCGAGGCACGCGCCGCTGGGTCGACGGTGGCAGAGCCCTCGAGGTTGAGAATGCTGGTCACCATCTGAAGCGAATTTTTGACCCTGTGATTGACCTCGGCGATCATCAGGTCCCGTGCGGCGAGGGCCTCGCTCAACCGGGCCTCGTTTTCGTGGATGGCGGTCACATCCAGAACGATGCCCACAATCCGGACGGTCTGCGTGTCGGGGTCGCGCACGGATTCGCCGCGACCGAGCACCCAACGCATTGTGCCGTCGGGCAGGATAATCCTGCTGTTCAGATGCAGATCTGCCCCGATGGTGCGGGCGACCCGTTCGATTTCGGCGCGGGCTTCGGCGCGATCATCGGGGTGGA
The DNA here is from genome assembly GCF_900110705.1 of Loktanella sp. DSM 29012. Taxonomy (GTDB): domain Bacteria; phylum Pseudomonadota; class Alphaproteobacteria; order Rhodobacterales; family Rhodobacteraceae; genus Loktanella; species Loktanella gaetbuli. The sequence goes on from NZ_FOEJ01000007.1 coordinate 99,333, forward strand.
AACGATCAAGAAACGGTTCGACGGCGTCGTAGGTGTCTTCGGGATCGAAACCGAACAGCGCATCCAGTTGCGGCGACTGGATCAGATGACCGGAAACCGGGTCTAGTTCGAAATAGCTGAGTTCGGCACCGCGCATCGCAGCACGCTGTCTGGCGGCGTCTGCACGTTCGCCCAGCGTGTTGCGGGTCACATCCTCGGCGGTTTGGATGATATGCGTGACCTTGTCAGGCCGTGCTTCGTCAGCAAAGATCGGAGAGTTCCGCACCCGCCAATAGCGCGTGGCATAGCGCCCATCCGCCTCGCGCACATCATGCTGCCGCAGCGGCATTTGCTGTTCTTTGCCGGTTGCCACGACAGCCTCGATTGACGCGGTAAGCTCGGCTTCGGCGCTGGCTTCGGGATCATCCGGATTTGCCGGAAAGGCTTCGAAAACCTTGTAGCCGATCAGGTCACGTGGCTGGCGGCCCAACAGCGCACAATAGCGTTTGTTGGCCGCGACGATGCGCAAGTCGGGTGTAAAAACCAACTGTGCGGTCGCTGCTGAATCAAAGAATATGCCCGGATTGAGTCCATCGTAGTGATCCATGGATCGGCCTTTGCTGTTGCGTGCCATCAAAAAGGCAGGTGGACCGGACGTGGTTCGACAGGACGCACATTCACGATGGCGTCAGTTTGATCCAAGGTATCAATCATAGCCTGGCCAGCGCAAGCCGCGCTATCACAGCCCATGTCGGCCTGTCGACGGCGCGACATGGCTGTAATGCCCATTTCCCTCGGGATCAAAATGGCGTGGCGGGCGTTGGCCGTCGAACGCGCAAAAAGGGCCGACATGACCAACCGGAAATTGACCGACCGTGACCATGACCTGTTGTTCGGCGACGACAAGCTGGAACCGGGTGATGCCGTCGTCCATTTCGAGCACGGCCTTGCAAGGTATGGCGGGCAGTTCGAAACGGATCTGGGTGACACGCAGCAGACATTGACAACATTCGTTTACCGTCATGATGGCAAGATGATGCTGCCCGCCCGCGTAGGCCATGATTTCTGGCCATACGGTGCCCCTGCCGAAAACTTGACCCTGGATCGACTGAATTCGGACGACTGGGTCAAGCGGCGCGACGAGATGATCGTCGAATTGCGACAAAGTGCCGAGAATATGGTTGCCGCTGACCAGGCCCGCCGGCGCGCGCAGGCATCCAGTGTCGCGGTCCCGAACGGGATGCTTGATGATTTTGTCGCGGCGTTTCCGCATGAAATGACGGTGGATCAGATCCGCGCGACCGACGCTGTTTTTGCGGATTTGCAACGCACGACGCCGATGAACCGAATGTTGGTCGGCGACGTCGGTTTTGGAAAGACAGAGGTCGCCTTGCGGGCGGCGGCAGCGGCCGCGCTGACCGGGCATCAGGTCGTGATCGCCGCACCGACGACGGTGCTGGCGCGTCAGCACTTTGAAACCTTTGCCCAGCGGTTTCATGAGACCGATATCACGGTGGCAGAGCTGTCGCGCCTGACTGATCCCGCACAAAGACAGGAGCTTTTGTCGGGGCTTGCATCCGGGGATGTCGGCATTGTGGTCGGAACGCAGGCACTGCTGGACGACGCGATCGCATTCACGCACCTCGGTCTGCTGATCATTGACGAGGAACAGCGATTTGGCGAAGACGATAAGGCGCAATTGCGCGACCTGACAGACGGGCTCCATGTCCTCAGCATGACGGCGACGCCGATCCCGCGCACCCTTGCCACAGCCGAAGTCGGTTTGATTGACGTGTCTGTCTTGGCGACCGCACCGCAGAACCGTCAGCCTGTGGAAACGCAGGTTCAGGCATGCGACGTGGACAGGATGCTGGCCGCCATCGCGACAGAAACCGCGCGGGGCGGTCAATGCTACATCGTGTGTCCGCGCATCTCGGACGTCGAAGAGCTGGACGCCGCATTCACGGATCGCGATGCGGCATTCAGCCATGTTGTGGCGCATGGGCAAATGGCGGATGCGGACATGGCCGAGACGATGTTCAGTTTCATGTCGGGTCAGGTTGATGTGCTGATCTCCACCACGATCGTCGAAAGCGGGCTGGATAACGCCCGCGCAAACACGATGGTGGTCTGGGATGCTGATCGGTTCGGTCTGGCCCAGCTGCATCAATTGCGGGGGCGCATCGGGCGCAGTCATGTGCAAGCGCGCATGCTGTTGATGACGGCGATCGACCGGCAAGACGACAGTGATGCCAATGTGCGACTGTCAGCATTTGCAGAAATGACCGAAATCGGTGCCGGTTTCCGCATTGCCCGCAAGGACCGTGATATTCGCGGTTTCGGCAATCTGGATGGCACCGAACAATCGGGGCAGATGTCCCGGCTGGGTATCGGATTGTACCGCCACATCCTGAAAAACCACATTGATCGGATCGCGTCGTAGCGCCCGAAACTTGCCCCGTGGGTCCGGGTCGTATTCGGGCTGCGTCCGATGGCCCCCGTGGTTGCGCTGTTCTGTCCCCGCATCACGCGCGATTCTGTCTGTAATTACATGCAGCAATCGGGCATGTTGCCACGATGAACGCGCAGCGACGTCGCATTTTTCTCTTTACCGGTGGGCTTGCGCTGGCGACGGTGCTGGTAGGCGCATTGTCTGTGCCGTCGCTCGAGAGGCACTATCTGAGGCAGCAAGCCGAACAGGACGGGCCGCTGCTGGAATTGGCCAAGGAAAGCCTGAGTGCGGCATTGGACCGCTATGCGCCACTACCTGCATTGATCGCGGAACGTGCCAGTCTTGCGGACCTTTTGGCCGCGCCCCCCGATGCGGCGCTGCTGGCCGAGGTGAACGAGGATCTGCGGCAGACCGCGCTGATGGTGCAAGCATCCGACGTATTTCTGATGGACATTTCGGGGCGCACGATCGCCGCTGCCACATATCGCGAACCGGGCAGTTTCATTGACCGAAATTTCAGCCATCAATCCTATTTCATGAACGCCCGGGAAGGTGCGCTGACCAGTTTCCAGGTGTCTGGCACCACCACCGGAGAGCGTGGCTATTACTATGCGGCCCCGGTCGAGGAGGGCGACCGGATCGTCGGTGTCCTGGCGGTCAAGTTCAACATCCAGGCATTCAATAGTGTCTGGAACGGTGCTGGCAGCGAATTCATGGTGTCCGATGCAAACGGGTTTGTGCTGATGTCATCGCGCCCGGACTGGCATTTTCGCGCCATGCGCCCGCTGACCGATACAACCCGGCGGGTGATCGCGCAGAATCTTCAATATCCGATCGACCGGATCGAACTGCTGCCGATCAACAAGATCGCGCTGGATGATACCGCCCAACTGGTCAGCTTTGCCGAAACAAGCGGCGAAAGCTATGTCATGACCTCGACGGCATTGCCGCAGCGTGGCTGGGTCATGACGTCTTTGACACCGACCGGGCCTGCACGTCTGATGGCGCTGAAATTGCTGTTGATCCTGGGGCTGACGGGGCTTTTGCTGTTCGGGGGCCTGCTGTCGTATCTGTTGAAACAGGCGCGTCAACGCGAGGCATTGGTGCGCGAGCAGGGGGCGAAACGCCTGCTGGAGGCCACCGTCGATGAACGCACGGCCGATCTGCAAAAGGCGCTGGAGCACCTCAAGTCGACCCAGACCGATCTGATCCAGGCGGGTAAACTGACAGGCCTGGGCCAGATGTCGGCGGCCCTGTCGCATGAATTCAACCAGCCGCTAGCCGCTGTCAAAACCTATGCCGACAATGCGCGCGCCTTTCTGAAACGTGACAGGATCGCCGAGGCGCAGGACAACATCACGCGTATTTCCAGGATGGTGGACCGCATGGCGTCGATTTCGGCACATCTGCGCAACTTTGCCCGGCGTCCGCAGCAGGCCGCGGGGCCGCTGCTGCTGAACCAGGTCGTTCAGGATGCACTGGCGGTGTTTGACGTGCGTCTGGCAACGACAGGTGGACGGATCGACTATACACCGCCCGCGGGCGAGGTCTGGGTGATCGGCGGCCACGTCCGGTTGCAGCAAGTGATCGTCAACATGCTCAACAACGCGCTGGACGCGATGGAAGGTCAGGACGATCAGGTCGTTTCCCTGCGGGTCGACGGGCCTCGCATCACGGTCCGGGACAACGGACCGGGGATCGATCCGGCCGCGCTGGACCAGCTCTTTGATCCGTTTTTCACGACCAAGCCACCGGGCAAGGGGTTGGGGCTGGGACTGTCGATTTCGTATAATATCGTCACGGACTTCGGGGGAATGATGACGGCGGCCAATCATCCCGATGGTGGAGCGATCTTTGTGGTGACGCTACAGCCGGCACAGGCGATGCGGACGGCGGCGGAATGAAACAGACCGTCCTGTTCGTCGACGACGAAGAAGAATTGCGTAACGCCGGTTTGCAGACTCTGATGCTGCACGATCTGCCGGCCGAGGCTTTTGCCAGCGCTGAAGACGCGCTGGCGCGGATCACACGCGGATTCGAAGGTATTCTGGTGACGGACATTCGAATGCCCGGCCGGGACGGAAGCTGGCTGATGCAGCAGGTGCTGGAAATTGACCCGGAATTTCCGGTTATTCTGGTGACTGGACATGGCGACGTCGATCTGGCGGTTCAGTCCATGCGCGAAGGGGCCTATGATTTTATCGAGAAACCCTTTGCGCCGACCCGTCTGATCAGCACGATCCATCATGCGCTGGAAAAACGGCGGCTGACCATCGAGAACAGGTCCCTCAAGCGTGAGGTCGGTTGCCGGGACAAGGTCGAGTCCCGCCTGATCGGTCGGTCCGATGCCATGGTTGCCTTGCGCAAGAACATCCGCGCCATTGCGCGCACCGATGCCGATGTGCTGATCACCGGACCAACCGGTGCGGGCAAGGATCTGACCGCACGCGCGTTGCACGACATGTCGGATCGCGCGGCGCATCCTTTCGTGCATATCAACTGTGCGGCATTGCCCGTCGATCTGGTCGAGGCGGAACTGTTCGGTCACGAGGCGGGCGCCTTTGCCGGGGCGCTGCGTACCCGTTTCGGGAAATTCGAATATGCGCGACAGGGTAGCGTGTTTCTTGATGAAATCGACAGTCTGCCGGTTAGCGTGCAGGCCAAGTTGCTGCATGCCATTCAGGCGCGGGAAATCACGCGACTGGGGTCGAATGATCCTGTTGCACTGGATATCCGCATCATGGCTGCGGTCAAAACCGATCTGGCCGAGGCGGTCGCGGCGGGCATGTTCCGCGCCGATTTGCTGTACAGGTTGAATGTGGTGACGATCAACGTGCCCGCGCTGGAGGAGCGTCGCGATGACATTCCTTCGCTGTTTCTCAACCTCGCGGCACAGGCGGCGGCGCGTTATTCGCGGTCAATGCCGGATGTCGGAGCTGATGTATTGGCGCGGATGGCGACGCGGACCTGGCCGGGTAACGTGCGCGAGTTGCGCAATGCCGCCGAACGTTTCGTCCTCGGGCTCGATCCGGTGGATATACCAGCGGGGGCGGTGGATCAGACCATGACGCTGGCCGATGCGGTTGCAGCACACGAAAAGGCGCTGATCGTCGCAGCCCTGACGGCGCAAGACGGACGGCTGAAACCGACCTATGAGGCGTTGGGCCTTTCCCGCAAAGCGCTCTATGAAAAGATGCAGAAATACGGAATCAACAAGCAGGACGTGGAACCCTGACAGCCGGCCCGCTGGCATGTTTCGATTTCCACCCGCCGGATATCCGTTTTGCACCCTTTGCGACCCATCTGAACGCGTGGCCGGGTAATTTTATGTCGCCACCGCGCAAAGATGGTTGCACTCGGCACATAACTGCTTTGATATCCGCGACTGTCGGGGCCTCAGGCCTGTCTGATGAAACCGTCGGCACGGGAGTGGCCGGCGACATTTGTGGAGGAAACACACATGAAATTCGCAGCACTTATTGCGACCACGGCACTGACGGCATCGTCTGCCTATGCCGCGGCACACGAGGACCGCACAGGCTGGCCCGAAAGCTTTACCGTTGGCACGGCGTCGCAGGGCGGCACCTATTTTGCCTATGGTTCGGGCTGGGGCAACCTGGTGGCCGAAGAGCTGGGCCTGACCGGCGGCGGTGAAGTCACTGGTGGTCCGATGCAGAACATGGCGCTGGTCCACACTGGTGACGCACAGTTCGGCATGACGACCATGGGGCCGGCAGCTGAATCCATCGCCGGGACCAACCCGATTGCGCCCGGTCTGGAAATGACCGGTGCCTGTGCGATGTTCCCGATGTACCAGACGCCGTTCTCGGTGACGACGCTGGCCTCTTCGGGGATCACGTCCGTGTCCGAAATCCCTGCTGGTGCACGTATCGGTTTTGGTCCGGCCGGTTCGACATCCGATACCTATTTCCCGCGCATGATGGAAACGCTGGGCGTTGAATTTGAACGTCGTAACGGTGCATGGGCCGACCTTGGTGGTCAGCTTCAGGATGGTCTACTGGATGTGATCGCCTTTGCGGCAGGTGTGCCAGTTCCGGCCGTCAGCCAGCTGGAAGTGCAGACGGACGTGAATATCATCGAGTTCACCGAAGAGGAGCAGGCCCAGTTGATGGAAGCGTTCCCGGTTGCCAACTTTGAAATCGCGGCAGACACCTATACCACGCTCGAGGCACCGGCGCGTTCGGTGTCCATGTGGAACTTTGCCATCGCAAACTGCGATCTGCCCGCCAGCTTTGTCAAAGCGGCCGTGGATGTCGTCATGTCCGACAACGAGCGTATGGTGAACATCCACCGCGCCGCCCGTTCCACACTGCCCGAGAACTGGGACAAGAACGCCGGCGTCATGAAGTGGCACCCCGGTGCGGCTGAATGGTTCATCGAAAACGCTGGCGCGGACATTCCCGCCGATCAGATCTACGGGAACTAAAGCCCGATCAGTCCGGGGCCGCGCCACTGCGCGGCCCCGGCGCATCTGACTGACACATCACATAATTCATGCGCAGATCTGCCCCCTGGGGCCGGGATGCGCCTATGGGGCTGCTGTATGACCACCAATACGCAAATGGACGACCAGACTGACGGGCCCGTCATCGCCGAAGGCGTTGACGACGAACCCGTTGAACACAATCGGCGCATTTTCGACGGCAGGGCCTATCTTGCCATCGCGGCGGTCTCTGCGTTTTATGCGCTGTTTCACATGGCAGCCCTGAACGGCTGGTCGATCTCTGCCTGGACGGGCATCGATATTCCGTTTCTGCCGGTCTTTCCGATGGAGACGTGGAATTTCCGGATCGTCCACATCGCTGGTGCGCTGATCCTCGGCTTTTTGCTTTATTCAGCGCGCGGCTTTCCTGACAATGACCATGGCGGTCACAAGCATTCCCTCGATTTACTGGCCTATGTCGCAATCCTGCCCGCACTCTATGCGCTGTATACCGCGCTTTCGTTCGCGTCGCAGATCGCCGGTGGCGTGATGTGGAACGGTATGGACGCCGGTATCCGCAGCGCGGAAATCTATCACTACGGCGTCCCGCTGATCATCGCGACCGCAACGGGTATCATTCTGGGTTGGATGCGCCCGCGCGTGCGCGGATCCATCGCCGCCGCTGACGTGGTTCTGGCCATTTGTTCTGTCGCTGTCGCAGCCTATCTGATCACGATCTACGGCACGCTGATGCGCAACTCGACCGGCACACCCTTTGCCCCGATCGGCATGAGCCTGGCCGCCGTGGCCGGGACGGCACTGATCATGGAAATGACCCGCCGTGTCGCTGGTCTGGCCTTGATCGTCATCGCTGGCGTGTTTCTGGTTTATGTCTTCGTCGGTGATCTGCTGCCGGGGTTCCTGAACGCACCCAACATCGCCTGGGACCGTTTCTTTAGCCAAGTCTATACCGACGCCGGCATCCTTGGGCCAACCACGGCCGTGTCGTCGACCTATATCATCCTGTTCATCATCTTTGCCGCCTTTCTCCAGGCGTCCAAAGTGGGCGATTATTTTGTGAACTTTGCCTTTGCTGCTGCGGGCCGCGCCCGTGGTGGACCGGCCAAGGTTGCCATTTTCGCCTCGGGCCTGATGGGCATGATCAACGGCACCTCTGCCGGTAACGTCGTGGCCACGGGGTCGCTGACCATTCCGCTGATGAAAAAGGTGGGCTACAAGCCGCAGACCGCAGGTGCCGTCGAGGCTGCCGCATCCACAGGTGGTCAGATCATGCCGCCGATCATGGGTGCCGGCGCGTTCATCATGGCGGAAATCACGGGCATCCCCTACACTGACATCGCCATTGCGGCGATCATCCCCGCAGTGCTGTATTTCGTGTCGATCTATTTCATGGTCGATTTCGAAGCAGCAAAGCTGGGCATGCGCGGCATGCGCGAGGACGAGCTGCCCAAGTTCCGCGACATGGTGCGCCGGGTGTTCCTGTTTCTGCCGATCATCATTCTGATTGCGGCCTTGTTCATGGGCTATTCCGTCATCAGGGCAGGCACGCTTGCCACGGCCTCGGCTGCGGTGGTCAGTTGGTTCACCCCGTATCGCATGGGTATCAAATCGGTGTCCAAGGCGTTCGAGATGGCGGGCATCATGTCGATCCAGATCATCGCGGTCTGCGCATGTGCCGGTATCATCGTGGGTGTCATTTCGTTGACCGGTGTCGGCGCACGCTTCTCTTCGGTGCTGCTGAACATCGCTGACGCGAACCAGTTGCTGGCCTTGTTCTTTGCCATGTGCATCTCGATCCTGCTTGGGATGGGCATGCCGACAACGGCGGCCTACGCGGTTGCGGCCTCGGTCGTGGCACCGGGTCTGATCCAGCTGGGCATTCCGGCCCTGACGGCGCATTTCTTTGTGTTCTACTTTGCTGTTGTGTCAGCGATCACGCCACCCGTTGCCTTGGCCAGCTATGCTGCTGCGGGCATTTCGGGATCAAACCCGATGTCGACCTCTGTCGCGTCGTTCAAGATCGGCATTTCTGCCTTCATCGTGCCGTTCATGTTCTTCTACAACAGCGCGATCCTGTTCGACGGGGCATGGTACGAAATCGCCCGTGCTGCGGCGACTGCCATCTTTGGCGTGTTCCTGCTGTCGTCGGGTGTGCAGGGCTGGTGGATCGGCGCGCGCGCTTCTGCACCGATCCGTGTCGGCCTGATCGTCGTGGCGCTGTTCATGATCGAAGGTGGGCTGATTTCTGACGCCATCGGGGTGGGCGGTGCGGTGGCCCTCTATCTGCTGGCAAAGGCGACCCGCAAGGACGGCCAGACGGCATCCCAAACCTAGGCTTGCTATCATGCAATACCGAGGGCCGGCGCTGTCAATGAACAGCGCCGGCCCTTTTTCGTACGCAGGCGAGAATCTGGATACCGTTGGTGAACTTGATGCAATGCTAAGGTGGCGATAGCGCGCTTCTTTCACGCGACAACGAGGTCGTTCCTGATACCGCGTAGATGGATTTGCGCCGGGACCATTCCGACCGACCAGTTCGGGGGGCATGACGCATGTGAATTACCTCGGGACCCGACAACGAGAATAGAGTCGCCCCAGGTGGGTGCAGGGGCTGGGGTGAGTAGCACGACAGCCATCCTGTTCGGCCATAGTTATGGACGTTGCAGTGGTTATCCGGTGGTCTGTGTTCCCGCGATCGTCGACGCTTTTGCAACCTGCTCCCCGGCATACTTCAACCAGTGGTATCAAGCATCCGATAGATCGGCGATTTTTGGAATCGCAGGCTCGGGTGGAAGGATCCCAGCCGGGCCATCATGGTCAAGCAATAGCTTGATATTAAACGAAACCTCTTTTGCATCTGGTTGTCTGATGCACTAATTTCGCACAATAAATCCTTGTCAATCTTCTATGACGTTGTGACTGACGTAGGGCATGGATGACATTCATTGAGACAATCCCCGAAGGATTTCGTTTTCGGCATCCCGAATGGCTTGCTTCGGTGATTTGCCACCGAACACCGCGTCGTGGATTTCGCGGCCCAAGGTTCTCTCGATCAGGTTGAAGGCGGGAACTGGCGGGCGTGACCATGTCACGAGTTCGTTGCGCCGTGCCATCTGGTCGACCATGCGGACGATGGGCGATGATGCCAGTGCTTCTGGATCTGCACAGACCGAAAAGCGTGGGGCCACGGGGAACCCGTTCTTGACATGCGCCTTCATCGCCTCAGGAGAGACCATCCATGCGATGGCGTTGATGATCTGCCGCTGGCGTGCTGGGTTCACATTCGCCGGAATCGTCATCAAAAACCCCCCGATCGGGGCCGCCACCTTGCCCATGCGGCGGGAAGGCGGCGACAGGTAGGCCACCCTGCGCGTTACGCGTGAACTCAGCTCATGTTCGAAGCGCGCCGCACGCATGGTCCAGCAATAGGCCATGCCGGCCTGGCCGGACATGAAACAGGAAATCCGCTTTTCCCAGTCCATGTTCGCGATGTCGGGGGGCGATACTTCGGCCAGTTGCTTCATGTAGTCGATGACTTCCAATGCATCGCTGGTATCGATCTGGAGCTTCAACCGTTCGAAGCGATCGAACCGCCACCTGTCCTGATTGTGCAGCGGCATATCGATGACGGTCTTCTGGCAGGCTGCAAGGAAGAACATGAACGAGTTTGCGATCGGCATGCCGCGTTGGCCATTCCACGCGATGCCATAGAGTTCGGACGCGGGGCGATGCAATTCGCGGGCAGCACGAATCGTGTCGTCGAAAGTCTTCGGGAAGGCGATACCCTTGTCCTCGAACAAGTCGCGTCGTACGGCCAGAATCTCGATCGTGCAATACAGCGGAATGCCGTATTGCGTGCCGTTCCAGTTGCCCGTTCCCCATACGGACGGATGAAAATCAAGCGCGTTGATCGCGGCGTCGGTCAAAAGCTCATCGAGCGGTGCAAGCAGGCCCTTTTCCGCGAATTCCCCCAGCCAAGGCATATTGAGTGATACCACGTCGTGCGCTGGCGATGCACTTTGCCCGGTGGCCAGCGCATTGGCATAAAGGTCGGGCAGGCGCTGCAGGTCAAAGCTGCTTTTGCGCCCCAGATCGTTGCGGAAGTCCGACCACATGTTCCGCATGGATGTGAAGTAATTGTCGTCGTTCAGCAGGAAACGAATGTCGTTCGGCACGCTGCCGCCGATGTCATGGGTCTGGATGGGCGAAATGATCTGCGACGCGAAGTAGCTGCCGCCGAAGTAGTATTCGTTCGCTTCGGTGCCTTTGCGCAGACCGAAGGTCTGGGCGAGGTGCGCTTTGACGTGGTTTGCGTAGTCCATGAACGCGCTCAACAACCGTTCGGAGGGTTGCAGGAAATGCGTCTTCAGCCCGTGACCGCGCGGTACCTGTTGGATCAGCGCGTCGGCGATCATCTTCGTGACCATCCGATTGCCCGTGCTGTAGGGGACGCGAGCCAGCGCGATCAGGCCAGATTTGTCCACGGGGCGGTCGCGCAGCTGCGCATCGACCAGTTCCAGCACGATATTCCAGAAAACATCCGGTTTCGCATCCGGCATCTGGTCGTCGAATGGCATGCGAAGCTGCCGCAAAAAGTCGACGATCCGCGATAATTCGTGGCTGGTGAGTTCGGCCTTTGGGCCGTGTTGTGGAATTTGCTGGTTCATCCCGACACCTTACAGTTTCGCCTTGCCCCCGCGCCATTTCACCAAAGCGAAGAAATCGTCGTCGTTCAACCCGGCTTTGGCCGCATCACGGTATTGTTCCAGGATGAGAGAAGTGACGGCCTGTGGCACGTCATGCGCGTGCGCGGCATCGGTAATCAGAATGAAATCCTTGATCATTTGTTCGACGGAAAACGCCGGTGTGAAGTCGTCTGCGACGATGGCATCTGCCTTGTAGGCCAGCAATGGTGAGGCGACAGCACTTTCGCCCACGACATCCATCATCGCCCGGCGGTTGAGCCCGCCGCTTTCGCCAAGCGCGAGTGCCTCTGCCATGATCGCGGATGTCGCACCGACAAGCGTATTCAGGACAAGCTTCATGTAGCGGGCCTCTTCGCCGCCACCCAGATAGAAGCGCCGCGCCGAGAGATGTGCGAGGTAGGGCTCGACCGTGTCCCATGCCGCTTTGTCGCCTGACGCAAGAACCGTCAAGGCGGCCTTTTCTGCCAGCGCCGTACTACCTGACAAGGGTGCGCGGAGATAGTGGATATTCCTTGATTTCAAGGCTGCTGCCACCTCCGACGAACAGTCCGGCGATACCGTGCTCATTTCCACGAAAATCGCCCCAGGGCGCAGAACGTCCGCCAGTCCGGGGGAGGTTTCATCGCCGAAAACAACGTGCCGCAGCACCGCATCGTTGGGGAGTGTCGCAAAAACGATGTCGGATGATCGGTGCCGTGATGCGTCGGCCGCCACAGTCGCCCCAACGCCGGCAAGCTCTGCTACAGCCTGAGCAACAGGGTCCGTAACCGCGACGGGAATGTCTTGAGCCAACAGATTACGGATCATCGGGGTACCCATCTTTCCCGCGCCGATCCATCCCACCGCCAAGACCGCGCCTGCCGCTTTGACGTCGTCAACTTCAATCCCCACGATCTGCTCCTCCGGGCATGCTACCGCGACACGTTATGCCAGCGGGGTGGACTGGCGATGTCGGAATTTATCCGTTTCGGATAAATCATTCGGATATTCTCCGAAGCGGAGAGATAGGCTCTTGGAGTGAGGCACGGCTGGGAGCAACGTTGCCTTACCGAAGACACGTAGGAGGAGAGACCAGATGAAGGCAGTGCGTTTCCACGGAGCAAAGGACATCCGCGTTGAAGATGTGGCAGAGCCGTCAGGCGATCTGGCCGCCGACGATGTGCTGATCGCCCCCTTCGTCACAGGCATCTGCGGCACCGACCTGCACGAATACATCGCAGGCCCGATCGTGACCCCGCAAGAGCAACATATTTATACCGGCGCCACAAACCCGCAGATTCTGGGCCACGAATTTTCCGCCAGGGTACTGGCCGTCGGGTCCGGTGTGGATCACGTTTCCGCAGGAGACCGCATCTCCGTTCAGCCGCTGCTGTCGCCACGGGGCGACTATTACGGCAAGCGCGGGCTCTATCACCTCTCGCCGTCAATGGGCTGCGTCGGCCTGTCCTGGGCTTGGGGCGGCATGGGCGAGAAGGCCGTGATCAAGGATTATAACGCGCAGCCTGTGCCGGACAACATCACGGATGAACAGGCAGCGATGATCGAACCTGCGGCTGTTGCGCTTTACGGTGTTGACCGTGGCGGCGTGACGGCAGGATCGACAGTGCTGGTGTCGGGCGCCGGCCCCATCGGCGCACTGACCGTATTGGCGGCCCACGCCGCCGGTGCTGCGACGATCATCGTGTCCGAAACCAACCCCAATCGTCGCCGCATCATCAAGGAAATTGCTCCCTATGCGTATGTTGTCGACCCGCGCGGTCAGGACCTCGCAGCTATCGTGGGTGATCTGACCGAAGAAGGCGTCGGCGTTGATGTTGCGCTGGAATGCGTAGGGTTGGAGGTATCGCTGAATGCCTGTGTCCACGCCGTGCGCCGTCAGGGCCGCGTCGTGCAGGTCGGCCTGCATATGAAACCTGCCAGCATCGACGCGATGCTGTGGGCGCTGAAGGATATCACGGTCGAGGCGACCTGGTGCTACCCGACGCAAATCTGGCCCCGGATCGCCCGGATGATCGCTGCAGGGACGTTCCCTGTCGAGAAGGTCATCACCGCCCGCATCAACGCCGAGGATGTCGTCGCCAAGGGGTTCGAAGCACTGCTCGATCCTGCAGGCGAACACCTGAAAATTCTCGTCACCACCTGAATTGACTGAAACTGAGAAAGACCTGATTTCATGACCAAGAACATCGCACTGATCGTCGGCGCGACCGGCTTGTCTGGCAGCTATACCGGACGCCAGTTGAAAGACGCGGGCTGGACGGTCGTGACCGTATCGCGCAGCGCCGTGGATCTCGACTTTTCCGATCGACATATCGCCGCCGATCTCGAAGATGCATCCGGTGCGAAAGCCGCGCTGCAAGAAGCGCAGGATGTGACCCACGTGTTTTATTGCACCTGGTCGCGTCAGGCATCCGAGGATGAAAACGTCCGCGTCAACGCCGCGATGATCCGCAACCTGTTCGACGGCATTGCCGATGCACCCGTGCAGCACGCGGCACTTGTCACGGGTCTGAAGCATTACCTCGGGTCGTTCGACGACTATGCCAAGGTTACGCCCTACACGCCGTTTCTGGAAAGCAGCCCGCGCCTGCCGGGACCGAACTTCTATTACGCGCAAGAGGATGTGCTGTTCGAGAAAGCAAAAGAGCAGGGCTTTACCTGGTCCGTCCACCGTCCGCACACGATGATCGGCTTCGTCGTCGGCAACGCGATGAACATGGCCGTGACGCTGGCCGTTTATGCCAGCATCTGCAAGCACACGGGGCGACCCTTTGTCTATCCCGGCTCGCCAGAGCAATATAACGCCGTCACTGATGTGACCGACGCACGCATTCTGGCAAAGCAGCTGCAATGGGCCGCGACCACACCGGAGGCCGCTGATACACCATTCAACATCGTCAACGGAGACGTGTTTCGCTGGACATGGCTCTGGCAGCAAATCGCGGATTACTTCGATGTGCCGGTGGCGGATTACCCGGGCCACACCACACCGCTTGAAGAAACGATGTCGGACGCCGCCGACATCTGGGCCGATATCGTGGCCAAGCACGGCTTGCAGGACATTCCGGTCGGCAAGCTGGCGTCCTGGTGGCATTCGGATGCCGACCTCAGCCGCACGCTGGAATGTTTTACCGACATGACCAACAGCCGCGTGCTGGGCTTCGATGCCTACCAGCCGACGTCTGCCAGCTTCTTCGACGTCTTCGACACGCTGCGCGCGCAGAACATCATTCCCGCCTGAAGGACCAGACCGATGCATTACGTGATCCATTGCCTTGACCATGATGGTGCCGTTGAAAAGCGGCTTGCAAATTACGAGGCGCACAAGGCCTATCTGGCCGCCGCTACCGTCAAGACGCTGGTGTCTGGCCCGCTGCTGGCGGATGATGAAGAAACGATGATCGGCAGTTGTTTTTTGCTTGAGGCGGACTCTCTGGCCGAGGTTGAGGCGTTCAACCAGAACGATCCGTTTCATCATGCGGGGCTGTGGAAAACCGTCTCGATCCGGCCTTTCGCCAAGCGCGTGGACAATCGCTGATGTCTGGTCCCGTTGGTATTGCGCTGGTCGGAATGGGCTGGTGGGGGCAAAAGATGCTCAACGTGCTGCAAGCCGCTCCTGAAGAAATCAGGGTAGTCCGCGCCGTTGAACCGAACGAAGCCACGGTACGCGAATTGTGCGACAGCAAGGGCATCCCGCTATCCGCCGACTATGCCGATGCGCTGAACGATCCGGCGGTTGAGGCCGTCGTGCTGGCCACGCCGCACAGTCTGCATACCGACCAGATCGCGCAGGCCGTGGCGGCCGGAAAGCACATCTTTTGCGAAAAACCGCTCGCCCTGACCAAGGTCGAGGCGGAAACATCGGTAAAGCTTTGCGCCGATGCGGGCCTGGTGCTGGGCATGGGCCATGAGCGCCGGTGGGAGCCGCCAATCGCCGACATGCTGGCGAAGGCGGATGCGGGAGAGCTGGGTCGCATCCATCAGATCGAATCCAACTTCAGCCACGACAAGTTCCTGTCGCTTGATCGTGACAACTGGCGGCTGAAGGCGGATCAGGCACCGGCGGGCGGCATGACGGCGACAGGTATTCACCTGCTCGATCTTTCCGTCCGTCTGCTGGGACGTGCCGAAAGCGTGCTTTGCATCTGTGAACAGCTTTCAAGCGATCTGCCGCAGGGCGACACTGTAGCGGCCTATGTCAAATTCGCGGGCGGTGGGACCTCCTATGTTTCGGCCTCGCTGGCCAATCCGTTCATGTCCCGCTTTACGGTCTATGGATCGAAGGGCTGGATCGACATTCGCGACAAGGCCCATGTCGAAAGCCCCGACGGCTGGATCGTGACGTCCGCCATGGCGGGCGGGCCGATCGAGACAGTCGAAATCGGCAAGGCCGAGCCGGTGAAAGATAACCTTGTCGCCTTTGCCCGTGCCGTGCGGGGACAAGAGACCTACCCGATCACCGGCGATCATCTTGTTAATAACATTGCCCTGCTGGAAGCGGTTTTTGCATCCGCGACCAGCGGCCAAATCGAACGCGTGGCCTGAACGGCCAATACGGGAGGATACGATATGAAAGCCCTGATTTTCGATGAGCCAAACAAGCCTGTCGTGACCGACGTCCAGACACCCGGGATCACCGAGAACGAGGTGATAATCCGCACCAGCCGTGTCGGCATCTGTCATTCGGATTATGAACTGCTGTCGGGCAACTACATCATTCCGATCAGCTATCCCGTGACCCCTGGCCACGAATGGGTGGGCGAGGTCGTCGAGGTGGGATCGAACGTCAAAAGCCTCAAAGCGGGCGACCGCGTGGTGGGCGAATGCGTCATCAATACGCCTGAGCGCATCCATCACTTCGGCTTTTCCATGGACGGGGCAGATCGCGAATACTTCGCGGCGCGTCCCGAATGGCTGCACAAACTGCCCGACGGCGTGGATGATGCAAAGGGTGCGCTGATCGAACCATTTACCTGCGGGTATTACGCAGTGCTGCGGCACGGCGGGGTGGATGCCTCGCAAACCGTCGTGATTTCCGGCGGCGGTACCATCGGGCTTGTGTCGGCGGCTGCGGCCATCGGGATGGGCGCACGGGTTATCGTGGTCGATCCGGTACCGTTGCGCCGCGAGATCGCGATGAAGCTGGGTGCCGATGCGACCGTCGACCCGACCAAAGGTGATCCGATCGAGGCTGTCACAGAGATGACCAAGGGCGGGGCCGATCTGGTCGTTGAATGTGCGGGCCACGCCGCATCGCTGGCGAATGTGTTCGACTACGCACGGCCCGAAGGTTTTGTGTCGATGGTGGGTATCAACATCGGCCAGAAATTCCCGGTGGAGCTGGGCAAGATCCAGATCAAGGACCTGACTGTGCGTGGCTGCATCGGGTCTCCCGGCGTCTGGCCCGGTGCGATCAGGTTTCTGGAGCGCACGGGCCTCGATCTCTCGCCGATCCAGACGCACAGCTTCGGGCTGGATGACGCGGTGGCGGCGTTCGATCTAGGCAAGAACCCCGAGAAGGCCGTCAAGGTCACGCTGAACATCGGCTGAAAGAAAAAAGGGGAGGGAGCAGAACATGACTCAGACCGCAGACATCGCCGCCCCCCGTTTGGGCCTGACGCAGATCCCTCTTGCGCGCGGCTTCGTCACGGTCGCGGCGTCGACCATCGTGCTCGTGATCCTATGCCTGATTTTTGCTCCCTCGGCCGTGTCCTACGGTGGCCTGGCGGGGAGCCTGCCGTTCGCTGCCGTTATCGCCATCGTGGGCCTTGGGCAGATGCTGGTCGTGCAGCAGGGCGGGTTCGATCTGTCATTGGCGGGTGGAGTATCGTTGTCGGTTGTGATGGTCACGCACTATCCGTCGGGCGACAACGCCCAGTTGCTGCCTGCGGTGATGATTGCTTTCAGTCTGGCCATTGCGGCGGGTCTTGCGAATGGTTTTCTGGTCGGTGTCATGCGGCTGAATGCAATTGTCGCTACCATCGGGATGAATGCGCTGCTTTACGGGGTCGTCTTTGCCGTATCTGGCGGCGTGCCACGCACGACCACGCCACTTCTGGCGCAAATTGCGGGCGGCAAGACGCTGGGCATTCCGCATTCGGTCTTCTTCGCGCTGGCAATCCTTGCCCTCGTGACATTCGTGATGAAGAAAACTGCCGCCGGGCGCCGGTTCGAGGTGATCGGGGCCAATCCGCTGGCCGCCCATGCGGCGGGGCTGCGTGTACGGCTGTATCAGGCGATGGCGTACGTTTGTGCGCAGCTGCACTACTGTGTGGCAGGCATCATGATTGCGGGGATCACCCGGGAACCGACGGCTTTCCAAGGCGACGCTTTGCTGCTGCCATCCGTCGCGGTGGTGGTGCTGGCAGGCACGTCTCTCCTGGGTGGGCGGGGCTTTCCGGTCACAACCGTGATTGCGGCGTTTTTCTTAAATCTCCTGAGCCAGTTCGCACTTTCGGTCGGGGTGCCGTTTTCGGCCCAGACCATCATTCAGGCCTTGGCGCTTGTTTTCGGGATCGGTGTCTATTCGATCCAATGGCGCCGCCAAAATACGATCAAAGAAAAGTCCAAAATGGAGGATACGGACAATGCTTGATAACACACTGAAAATCGCAGTCTCAGCGCTTGCACTGACAGTTGGTGCAACCGCTGCCATGGCGCAAGACGTGCCAAGCTGGTGCGGCCCGAACGAGGCGTCGTTGGCGCTGCTCGACGGCTTCGGCGGCAACAGCTGGCGGCTGGTCACGACAGCATCGGGCGCTGAAGAAGTCGCCAAATGCCCCAGCATCACGCAATTCGAATATGCGGACGGCCAGGGGGATACGCAAAAGGCGATCTCCGACATCAATTCAATGGTCGCACGTGGTATCAATGCGTTGGTGGTCTTCGGCGATGCCGGCCCGGCGGTCCTGCCTGCCTTGACCAACGCCTATCGCGCGGGTGCCATCGTGGTGCCCTACCGCGTCAACGTGGGCGGCGAAGCCGGCACCAACTATACCAAGTTCATCGGCTCGTCCTTCAAGGATGACGGCGTGAACTGGGGCAACTGGATCAAGGAACAGCTGCCGGACGGCGGCAACCTGTTGTTCCTGTCGGGCCCCGCAGGCAACAGCCAGGGCGTCGATGAACTGGCCGGTATGAAGGAGGTTCTGGACGACAGCTATGTCTTCATCAACCCCGAACCCTTTGCCGTCACCAATTGGGACCCGTCGCTGACACAGCAGGTCCTGTCGGCTGAAATCGCAAAGAACGACCAGATCGACATGATCGTGTCCGACTTTGGTCCATCACTGGTCGGCGCGCTGCCCGTATTTGCGGAATTCGGCCGGTCCATCCCTGCCATTGCGACGTCTGACGGCAACTCTCTGTCGTGCTTCTGGGCAGAAAATCAGGAATCCAACCCGGATTTCAAACTGTTCACGGTCGCGACCGGCAACGACAACGTAAGGCTTGCGGTGCAGTGGGCCGTGGCCGAAGCGACGGGCGGCACACCGCCGACTGATGAAATCTTCAAGGCACCTGTTTTTGAAGACTCCGTCAGCGGCACGCCAAACCCTGTCGACTGCCGCCCGGAACTGCCTGGTTCGATCTACCTGTCTGCGGAAATGACGGGCGAAGATCAGGCGAAAGCCGTCGGGCAGTAAGAGATACCGGTCCGGGCGCAATCCGCGCCCGGATCTTTTTCAAAACTGACGCCATCGCAGGACAGTTTATGACAGTGATCGACACAATCACCGCATCTGAAACAGGCCATAATCCTGTTACGGCCCCGGCGCTGCGACTGACCGGCGTGACCAAGTATTTCGCCAGCGTGGCGGCGCTTGTCGACGTTTCTGTTGATATCTATCCCGGAGAGGTCCACGCGATCCTTGGAGAAAACGGCGCTGGCAAGTCGACGTTGATGAATATCATTTCCGGCGTGCTTCAACCGTCCGAGGGTAAGCTGGAAGTCGCGGGCGATCCCGTATCACCGATGACTCCGTCCCGTTCGACCGAGCTGGGTATTTCCATTGCCTATCAACATCCGGCCGTCTTGAACGACCTGACTGTGCTCGAAAACCTCCGCGTTGCCTTGCCAGACGAGGTCTTTGCGGGCGGTGATAGCCTTAAGATTGCGCGCGATATGCTGGATGCCGTGGGGCTGCATGTGCCGTTGAATGCGCGTGCCGCCGATCTGCCGGTGCCGCAGCGCCATCTACTGGAGATCGCAAAGGCGCTGGCGGTGCAGCCGCGTATCCTGATCATGGACGAACCAACGGCAGCACTGGACCAAGATGCGACCGACATGCTGTTTGCCCGCATTCGCGCACTGGCGGCGCAAGGCACCGCCGTCATCTACATCACGCACCGCATGGCGGAACTGCGCCAAATCGCAGACCGTGTCACGGTTCTGCGTGACGGTCGGATGCGCGGTACATCGCTGGCCAACGACGTGACCGATCAGGCGCTGCTTGACATGATCGTCGGGCGGTCGCTTGTGTCGGCGTTCCCGCCCAAAGCGGTGGGCGCTGCCGCGACAATCAATTTCGCGGTGAGGGGGCTGACAGGAAAGAACTTCAGCGATGTCAGCTTTGACGTCGGACGTGGCCGGATCATCGGGATAGCGGGTGTCGACGGAAACGGACAGGCCGAACTGATGCGCGCCCTAGCGGGCCTGTTGCCTTATACTGGGCAGGTGCTGCTGAACGGTGATGCATTGAAAGCCGACACGCTGTCCCGCACTGCCGCCTATATGCCCGCCGACCGACATGAAGAAGGGCTGGCGGCGGACCTGACCGTGCGCGAAAACGCGACCTTCACGGCACTTGACCGGTTTGCCAGCGGCGGTGTGATGAACCGAAGCCGCGAACTGGCGGACGTCCGCGACATTTTTGGACAGCTTGCCGTCAAGACGCCGGGGCTGGACGCAAAGGTCCTGTCGCTGTCGGGCGGCAACCAGCAAAAGATCGTCATGTCGCGCGCGCTGCTGTCGCGTCCTGGCTATATCATTGCCGACCAGCCGACGCAGGGCGTCGATGTTGGTGCAAGGTTCGAGATTTACCGCATCCTGCGCGAAGTGTCCGACGCAGGCACGCCCGTCATCGTCAATTCGTCTGATGCCGCTGAACTTGAAGGGTTGTGCGACACCGTCGTCGTGATGTCGCGTGGCCGCGTGGCACAGGTGTTGGAAGGCGACGCGATCACCGAAGAACGGATCGTTGGTGCTGCCGTGCAGGCTGAAACCCATGCACCGAACATGGGGGAACCGACGGTCCAAGTGCAAAAGTCACGTGGCGGCTGGCGGCATCTGGTGCAAAGCGACAACGCGACAGCGATCCCGCTGGCGGCGGTGATCGTGCTACTTGGACTTTACGTCTTTGGTCAGAATGCAAACTATCTGTCGGCCTTCAACATCTCGAACATTTTGCTGCTGGCGACTGCCCTTGGCTTTATTGCGATGGGTCAGACCATTGCCTTGCTGATGGGCGGCATCGATCTGTCGGTCGGGCCTTTGGCAGGGTTCCTTGTGGTTGTGGGATCATTCTTCATCAATGATGGGCAGGGGGCGTCGACAATCGCGCTGGGCTTTGTGCTGATGTTTGCCTGCGCGGCTGTCGTCGGCGCGGTGAACGGCAGCCTGATGCGCTATGCCAATTTCACCCCGATCGCCGCGACCTTGGCGATGTATATCGGGTTGCAGGGTCTCAGCTTCGTGCTGCGTGATGGCCCCGGTGGCTACATCAATTTCACGGTGATGGACTGGCTGACATGGAAGCTGGGGCCGATCCCGGTTGCGTTCATCGTACTCATTGTATTCGGCATCACGGCAGAAATACTGTTGCGCCGGTCCCGTGGCGGCTGGCAACTGCGGGCCGTGGGATCGGACGAAGGCGCCGCGCGGCGGCTTGGCGTGCGGGTCAATCGCGTATTCATTCTTGGCTATGTTGCCGTATCGCTGCTAACGGCCTGCGGCGCGGTCATGCTGATGGCCCAGATCGGCGTTGGCGATCCTTCGCAGGGCATCACCTACACCCTGTCGAGCATCACGGCAGTCGTTCTGGGCGGCACCAGCCTGCGCGGCGGGCGTGGCACGTTTATCGGCACGATCCTCGGTGCGGTTCTGTTGACCGAAGTGCTGAACGCCGTGTCTTTCCTCGGGCTGTCGCAAGCCTATCAATACTTCTTTCAGGGCGCGCTGATTGTCGTGGCCGCACTGATCTACGCCACCGCACGTAGCCGGGCAGAGGCACCGACATGATGCGTGAATTCATCTATCAGGCCGCACCATCGCGCGTGATTTTCGGTGCCGGCACATTGTCGCAGGTCAGCGCAGAGGTGGCGCGTCTTGGCTGCAAACGCGCCTTCCTGCTGTCGACCGCGTTCCAGGCGAAAGACCTGACCGCGCTGGCGGAACAGCTTGGGCCACTGGCCGCAGGGCAATTCAATGACGCCGCGATGCACACCCCGGTCGCAGTGACGGAAAAGGCGCTGGCGGCCTATGATGCCTGCGGTGCCGATTGCATCGTGGCGCTGGGCGGCGGTTCCACCATCGGGCTGGGCAAGGCCATCGCCTGGCGCAACGACGCGCCGCAGATCGTCGTCGCCACGACCTATGCCGGGTCAGAGGTGACGGATATTCTGGGCCAAACGAAGGATGGCGAAAAATCTACCGTCCGCGATCCGAAGATCAGGCCAGAGGTGGTAATCTACGACCCCGCCCTGACAACGGGACTGCCTGTCGCGATGAGTGTGGCAAGCGGCTTGAATGCCATGGCTCATGCTGTCGAAGGGCTCTATGCACCAGACGGCAATCCTGTCACATCCTTGCTGGCTGTCGAAGGCATCCGCGCCCTGCGCGACGCGCTGCCCGCAATCGTGACTGACCCGACCGATATAAACGCCCGCAGTGCCGCACTTTATGGCTCGTGGCTATGCGGTGTGGTTCTGGGATCGGTGGCCATGTCGCTGCACCACAAGCTGTGTCATACGCTGGGCGGCACTTGCGATCTGCCGCACGCCGAAACCCACGCGATCCTGCTGCCCCACACGGCTGCCTACAACGCCCCTGCCGCGCGCGATGCGCTTGCCCCTGCTGCCGCGCTTTTCGGCGGAGACCTGGGCGGGGGTCTTCATGATCTTGCCCGCGCGCTGGGCGCGCCGCTGGCGTTGAAGGACCTCGGTCTTGCCCGTGATGACATTGCGAAGGTGGCCGGACTGGCAGTGAAGAACCCCTACGCGAATCCGCGCGACGTGACGCGCGATGGCATCGAGGCACTGCTGACGCGGGCCTACGAAGGCGCCCGTCCTGAGAGCTGACCCAAGAAAGGCCACCCATGTCTGACTCTGCAATCGCCTATTTTACCGAAGACGACTCTGTCGCCGCCGTGACAGGGCGGGTGGGCAGCGACACCGATCCGCGACTGGCCAAGGTCATGAACGCGCTGGTCTCGCACCTGCACGCCTTCATCAAGGAAGTGGAGCTGACACAGGCGGAATGGGCGCAGGCGATAGCGTTCCTGACCAAGACCGGCCAGATGTGCGACGGTAACCGGCAGGAATTCATCCTGCTCTCTGACGTGCTGGGTGTGTCGATGCTGGTTGACGCGATCAACAACCGTCGCCCTGATGGGGCGACCGAAAACACCGTGCTGGGGCCTTTCCATGTGGACGGCGTGCCCGAAATGCCGATGGGGACGAATATCAGCAAGGATGGCGTGGGAGAAAGCTGCCTTTTCGAAGGTCGCGTGACCGACCTGCATGGCGCACCCCTCGCGGGCGCACGGATCGACGTCTGGTCCGACAATGCCGACGGGTTCTACGACGTACAGCAACCCGATGTTCAGCCGCAGCCCAACAATCGCGGGATTTTCGTGACCGGCGAGGACGGGCGCTACTGGTTTGCGGGTATAAAGCCGGTATCTTATCCGATCCCCGATGACGGCCCTGTCGGACAGATGCTGGAGCATCTCGGGCGGCATCCGTACAGGCCCGCGCATATGCACTTCATCGTGAGCGCGCCAGGACATGAAACAGTCATTACACATACTTTCGTAAGGGGTGACGATTATCTGCGCTCTGACGCCGTCTTTGGCGTCAAAAAGACCCTGATCGCCGACTACGAAGCGACGCCGGACGCGGCGACGGCCTGGCGTTCGACCTTCGATTTCAAAATGGTGCCGGAGGCCGCGACATGAAACTCAACCCGCGCATCGCGTTTCTTGGCACCGGGGCGCAGGGGGCATCCATCGCCGCCGATTTCACCCGCGCGGGCCTTGATGTCACATTCATCGACCAGTGGCCCGCCCATGTGGAGGCGATGCGCGAAAATGGGCTGACTGTCCACATGCCGACACGCACGATCCACACACCGGTAAAGGCACTGCACCTGTGCGAGGTCGCAGAGGTGAAGGAACCGTTTGACCTCGTGTTTCTTGTAGTGAAAGCCTACGATACGCGCTGGGCGACAGAGCTGATCAAGCCGGTGCTGGCATCCGATGGCTTTATCATCGGCCTTCAGAACGGCATGACCCATGAACAGATTGCGTCTATCGTTGGCCGCGATCGGACGATCGGCGCGGTGATCCAAATCGCATCAAACATGTGGACCCCCGGCGTGACAACCCGGCAAAACGACCATGATGAAAGCTGGTTCGCTTTGGGCGCGCTGGATCCGGCAAAGCAAGCCGAGGTCGAGGACGTGGCCACGTTGCTGCGCCATGCTGGCCGGGTCGAGGTGACGGATGATATTCATTCGGCCAAGTGGATGAAACTGGTGGTCAATGCTGCCGAGCTGATCCCTTCAGCAATTATCGATACCGCCTTGAACGACGCGGCGTGCAAACCCGGTATGCTCGATTTCATGCGTAAGGCAGGCTATGAGGCGATGGAGGCGGCGCTGGCGGACGGTGCGAGGATCATGCCGATCATCGGCATGCCCCCGGTCATGAGCAATCACCCGGAACGTTTCGTTGACGAAATTTTCGAAGAGGTTCTGAAAACCTTTTCACGCGAGGATACCCTTACAACCTCACTTCAGGACTGGCGCAAAGGGCGGCGGGCTGAAATCGAGGATGTAAATGGATGGGTCGTCAATACGCTGGCCGCCCATGACAAAGCTGCACCAATCAACGATCATGTTGTGCGTATGGCACTTCAGATTGAAGCCGGCACGCGCGATTTCACGGACCGGAACATCGACGCGCTGCTGCAGATCGGCAAATCATAGACTCGGGTTTGTCACAGATAGGATAATCGATCGGGCTCAAACTCTCTACCTGTCTTGCTTCGCCGGTCGGATCAGGAACACCATCACGGGCACAGCAACCTTCACATCAGGGGTTTTGCGGCTGGAAAACGGTCCGGCTACTGCGGACAGAGGTGGTCGCAGAAATTCGGACCAGTAGTTACGGTGGATCGCATGATGAAAGTGACGATCCAAAATGAAGAAACGCAAGAACCATTCGCCAGAGTTTGAGGCCACTGCGTGCGGTCAGTTGCAAACATAACCTAAGCGCAGTCGTTCGATCCGTCGTCCCCAAGGACAGCATCACGGGCATATGACATGTGGATAACCCCGGGACACGCCGCCGGAACTAGAATCGCCCTCGGCGAGTGCAGAGGTAGGGAATGGTGAGCATGACGACCGCTTGCCAGTTCGGTCATCGCTTGGGATGGCGTCTTGGTCTAACCGCGGGGCTTGTGCGACCTCGCGTGTAAACGCCTGTTTAAACTGCAACTCGGCCCTACCCAGCCAGAAAGGTCAAGCATCTGAAAGAACGGTGATTTCCGGAAGCGCTGGCTGGGGTGGTAGGACAAGATTTCAATCGGTGCTAAGTCCCTTTAACCCTTATATTATTGACCATAACTGCCCTTAACTGCTACACAGCAGTGCACCACGAGGGTGGTCTTAAGAGTATTTTTTATGTCCCTAGCTTCAAATCTCGTCCGCCGCGGCGGTGCCTATTCTGCCAGACTGCGAGTTCCTGCAGACCTTGTTGAACGCATTGGTCGGAAGGAACTAACAAAGGGTCTGGGAACCTCGGATCCTCACGAGGCAAAGCGCAGAGTGCGCATTGTTGTCGATGGCTGGTTGAGGCAGTTTGACGAGTTCCGCCGCCAGCGCTTGGTGACTGATGAAGATATAGCTGCAGCTCCTGGCACACATTACGATGCTGCGCTGCTTCGAGACGATCAAGCGCGCGCTCGTATTCCCTCAGAAGCCGACCTCGAGGCTGCTATTGAACGCGCAACACGCGAAGCTGAACGGATCGGTTTGGATCCCAAAAATGCATTCGCTATTCTGGACGTGGGTCTTGAGGCTATGATGATCGCGGATGCTCGCAAAGGCGCGGCGAGTATGGCAGCCAAGTCACGTCTCACCCGGCGCGATATTTTGCGGGAACATCTGTCAAAAGGTGAGACGGTTTTGGTCGAACATGAGACCGACGCTTTTCTGTCGCGCAACAATGTCGTTGCATTGCATGGAAGCAAGGAACGCAACGCCTTGTCCCTTGGTATACTAAGAGCCGAGATAGAGGCGCTCGAGAGGGCCATAGAACGAGAGCAGGGCAACTATGCCGGTGAGCCTCGCGATAGCATCGTCAAGGCTAAGGGGGCACCCCGCATCTCTCCTGCTGCCGACGGGGAAACTATACTCGAAATCTTCGCGATTTATCGCGCCGAGAATCCTCGTGGTGTGAAATCAGATACCCTCAATCAGGCCCGTCGTGACATTGGTTGGTTCGTCGATCTAGTTGGGGATCAGATGCCAGTCACAGCCATCACGAAAAAAACGTGCGCGAGTTCAAAGCGCTTCTGACCAGATTTCCGGTGAAGGGCTCTGAAATCACAGCCTTCGCCGGTATGAACTTTCCCCAGATCGTCGCAGCAAATGAGAAGTTAGGAAAGCCAACCCTGACAAATCGAACCATCAACCGTTACCTCGCCTCAGTGAGCGCGTTCTGCCGTTGGCTCGTGTCAAATGGATACCTCGACGTTAACTCAGTCGAGGGAATGTCACTGGCGAAGGGTGATGAGAACGGTGGGGTGCCTTACACCACTGACCAGCTGAACGTCCTGTTCAGGTCGAGTCTGTTCACTGGCTGCCAGCCGCTCGATGTTTGGAGCAATATGGCAAAACCTGGCCCTGTCTTGATCCGAGATTATCGTTTTTGGGTGCCGCTGATGACCTGCTCCCCTAAAAAGTCCGCGATTTGGGGTTAGTCTGTTCCTTGTAAAGGAGACGGACGATGAAGCGATCAAGGTTCACGGAAGAACAGA
>NZ_FOEJ01000010.1 GCF_900110705.1 Loktanella sp. DSM 29012
GCCCGGCACGATGTTTATGTTCGCCTGCACAAGCGTATCCTCGACGTCATCGAGACGGTCGTGCCAGTTGTGCACGTCAGATCCATCGACGAGGTTGTCTGCAACCTACTGCCATCAGAAGGCGACCGCGCCGAGGATCTGGCGCGGCAGCGTTCAGCGAGGTGCTGACCTGCTCCATCGGCATGGCCCACACCGAACTGTTGGCCAAGATCGCCGCTGAGCTACACAAACCGGATGGTATCGAAATCATCAGTGCCGCAGACCTGCCTGCGGCGCTTGCTGACGTTGAACTGAATGATCTGCCGGGTATCTCCAAGGGGATGGGAGCCCGCCTTTTGGCCGCTGGTGTCCAAGATTTCACAGGCCTTTGGGCCTTGGCACCCAAGCAGGCGCGGGCCATCTGGGGCAGCGTGGAGGGGGAGCGATTCTGGAACGGCCTGCACGGCTTCCATACCGAGCGCCCGGAGACCAAAAAGAGCATGTTCGGTCACAGTCGCATGTTGCCGCACGACTGGCGGAACCCGGAGAAGGTGAAGATCTGCGCGCGCCTACTGACCGAGAGTGCCGGCCGCCGTGTGCGCCGCGCCGATGTCCGCGCGACCGAACTGACGTTGAGCTTCCGGGGGAGCAGAGTGACCGATGCGTCGGGCCGACGGTCGGATGCACAGCAGTGGAGCCGGGAAGAGGTATTTGCCCCGGCCCGCGATGACCACACATTCCTGACGGCCTTGGACAAAGGACTGGAAGAAGCGGAGAGAAGACTGCCGTTCCAGCCACGATCCGTGAGCGCCATGATTCATGGCCTGATCGGCGAAAACGAGATCATGACCGATCTCTTCGCTTCATCTACGGATGTCTCGCACGGAGCATCCGCAACGACCGGCCAGGCAAAGTGGGAAAAGGTCAGCGACGTCATGGATGATTTACGTGCGAAGCTGGGACCGCAAGCGCTGTCAATGGGACCGCAAACCGAGGTGCCGGGCGGTTATGTCGGCGCAAAGATCGCCTTTGGCCGCATTCCGGACGAGGCGGACTTCAGCGGTCCGAAGATCGCCGATGAAGACACGCACTTCGCAACCTTTTAACGCCCCGCCACAAAATAACGGAGACGCAGCTTCAACCTCTTTCGATAGAGAGCATTCAGACCTACACTCAGAGCGATGTGGAAGACACGCGCGGTGATGGTGGGTTTTGCGATGGCGATGTGCCTTGTCGCGATGCTGTCCATCGTCCGGCTCGAACAACAGCGCGACGGGGTTTCGGCAGAACGGGTGATCCTTGCCGAGACGCCAGTGACGCTCTGGCGGTCGGACACCATGAAGGCCGGTCCGCTGGTCGTGGTGGCGCATGGCTACGCGGGATCGCGGCAAATGATGCAACCGGTGGCCATCGCGCTGACACAGGCAGGATTCACCGTCGCTACTTTCGATTTTCTGGGCCACGGGCGCAACCGCGCGCCGATGACAGGCGATGTGACCTCGATCGAGGGGACGACCGCTCGGCTGGTAGAGCAGACCCTCGCCGTGACCGAGGCCGCGCAGGATGCCACGGGGGTCGTGGGCCCAGTCTCGTTCGTCGGGCACTCGATGGCGACCGACGTGGTGATCCGTGCGGCTGAGAGGAGCCAAGGGGTCGCGGCGGTCGTCGCGATCTCGATGTATTCCGACGCCGTGACACCGACCGCGCCGGAGCAGTTGCTGATTATTTCGGGCGCGCGCGAGGGGCGGCTGCGCGCGGTTGCGCTGGACCGTCTGCGCCAGATCGCGCCCGAGGCGGTGGAGGGAGAGACCGTCACCGAAGGTCGGATCGCGCGGCGCGCTGTTGCGAGTCCCGGCGTCGGGCATGTCGGCGTGCTCTACAGCCCCGTCACTCTTGCTGAGGTGCGCGACTGGATCGGGATGGCGACGGACAGGACTTTGTCCGGGCCCCTTCCCCGGATCGCGCCCTGGCTCGCGGCGCTTCTGGTTTCGCTGATTGCTGTGATGTGGCAGGCGAGTGGATTGCTGGGGCCAAAGCGTGCCGGGCCCGTGCGGATGGGCCGAAGGCTTGTTCTGATCCTGACCGCCCCGGTCGTTCCAGCCTTGCTGGTCGCGATCCTGATCCCGCCGGGACTGGGAGGTCTCTATGCCTTCGGCGCCTTGGCGGGATATCTGGGGACCTGGGGCGCGGTTCAGCTGGCGCTTTTGTGGCGAGCGAATGTGTTGCCAGAGCGACCGCGCCCGTTGGCCATCGGGATGTTACTGATCTGGGGCCTCGGGCTCTTTGCGCTGGCACTCGACCGCTATGGCGCGGCCTTCGTGCCAGTCGGTCCGCGGCTGTGGGTAATGTGGGCGCTTCTGCCCGGAACCGTGCTGTTCTGTCTTGCAGACGCTATGGTGGTCACCCGGTCTGGCTGGATCGCCGCAGGAATTCAGCGGATCCAGCCACTGATCGTCCTGCTGGGCGCGATGCTGATTGCACCAGCCTTGGGGATCGCCTTCACCGTGATCGCCGTGATGGTCCTGTTCTGGCTAGTCTACGGAGTTGCGGGGGCCTCGGTTCGCCGACGCAGCGATCCCGTGTCGGTCGGTCTGGCGCTTGGCATCATTCTCGCGTGGTCCATCGCCGCCAGCACGCCTTTGGTTGCCGGTTGAAGGATTACTAACTTCAACGGGTGCTGAGCGCCTCAACCCGCATGAACATTCGGTGATCGGATGTCAGGATCATGATCCATTCCCATCAAACCCACCGTGGTCAGACTTCAGCCCTTCACCTTGCTGATGAATGACCATCCGCTCGGCCGGGAAAGGCTGGATCAGGTCGAAGGCTTCATCGGGTGACCCCGTCAACCACTGCGCATAATCTTCCGGCGCCAAAATGGCGGGCATCCGATCGGGGTGGGTTTTCTTCGTGAGTGCGTTCGGCGTTGTCGTGACCATAGAGGATGTAATCATCTCACGCAGATCGCCGCCGCCATAGTTACCCTTGTAGGCGCGCCAGATGCCCGCCAGCGCGAAAGGTGGTCGTGGCTCATCACCAGTAGCACCGAACCAGACGTAGGTCGCCGGGTTCCGGCCCTTCGCCTCGCAGAAGCTGGTCGCCGGGATCAGGCAGCGCCGCTCCTCGAAGCTTTTCTTCCAAAACGAGGACGTGCGCAGCTTGTCGTCCCGCGCGTTGTTCACCGCCTTTGGCTGGATGGGCTTGCCAGTTTTCTTCGAGACTTGCGGCATGACGAAGCCCCAGTGCGCGTTCTGAAGCCACCGCGTGCCGTCGTCACTCATCCCGACGATGGGTGCCATGCCCTTCGGAAAGATCGCCAGTAGTGGCTCTGCGTTGCCGAGCGCGTCCTGCGCCGCATCGATTGAGAACAACTGGCGCATTGCGGCTGCGGGCATCGTGTTTGAATAAAGGTTGCACATTGGAGTGAGGATACACGCAGCAAGGCTAAAGGGCACCTCATGATCGTAAACCACTCCGGCAAAGTTGGTGATCGTTTGAAGGCCGTCAATTGCATTAAAGGTTCTGGTGGGCCAAGAGTGTCAAAACCTCGCATCATGCCGGAGGTCGCCGGGATAGAAGACACTCGTGTATTCTGCAGCAAATGACCGGTTCGAGCCCAGACCTACCGATGCTGCGGTGCGGTCGGATTTCAACTTTCCCTAAAATGCTTGCATTTAGCCGTTATTTCAGAGATGAGATACCAAGGGCCGGCGATGGCGTCGCCAGCATTTACATGCGAGCCCGTTCCCCTTCCTGAACGCCGGGATTTTTCTTTGCTGCTGCGCAGTCGGGGAAGGTCGACTTCTTCTGATTGTGCTGTCGCATGATGATGAAGGAGTCACAAATGGATCGTCCAGAATTTTACCGTTTTCATCAGGGTGAAAAAACCCTTCCCTTTGCGCCGCAAGAATACGCGGACCGCCTCTCGCGATTACGGGCGGACATGGAGGCAAATGGGGTGGATGCCTGTGTCTTCACCTCAATGCACAACGTGGCTTACTATTCGGGTTTTCTATACTGTGCGTTCGGCCGGCCATATGCCTTGGTCGTGACGCAAACGGAGGACGTGACAATCAGCGCCGGCATTGACGCGGCACAACCGTGGCGGCGCAGTCATGGCGATAACATCACCTACACGGACTGGCAGCGGAACAACTACTGGCGCGCCGTGCGATCGGTCACGGGACAGGGCAAGGCTATCGGATACGAGGCGGACCACCTGACACTATCTCAGCGTGACTTGATGAACGATTTCCTGGCGCCCAAAACGACCACGGACGTTGCCCCGATGACGATGCGCCAGCGTATGCACAAGTCCGATGCTGAAATCGCGCTGATCCGGTCCTGTGCGCAGGTCGCCGATGTGGGCGGATATGCGATTAAGGATGCGATTGAGGTAGGCACCCGCGAGATCGACGTCGCCATGGCGGGCCGCGACGCGATGGAGTTGGAAATCGCCAAACGATTTCCAGATGCTGAATACCGCGATACCTGGGTCTGGTTTCAGTCCGGCATCAACACCGATGGCGCCCACAACCCCGTGACAAGCCGCGCGTTGCAAGCGGGCGATATCCTCAGCCTCAATACCTTCCCGATGATCAGCGCTTATTACACAGCACTCGAACGCACACTGTTCGTAGAAACCGTAGATGACGCCAGTTTGAAGATATGGGAAGCCAACGTTGCGGCACATGAGCTGGGCATCAGCCTTCTCAAGCCGGGTGTAAGTTGTGCGGAGGTTACGGAGCAGATCAACACATTCCTTAATGAACGTGATCTGCTGCAATATCGCACTTTTGGCTACGGTCATTCTTTCGGCGTGCTGTCCCACTACTACGGCCGCGAGGCAGGTCTGGAACTGCGCGAGGACATAGATACCGTGCTCACGCCGGGCATGGTGATTTCGATGGAGCCGATGCTGACTGTTCCAGAGGGAACACCCGGATCCGGTGGCTACCGTGAACATGACATCATGATCATTACCGACGACGGGAATGAGAATATCACCGGCTACCCCTACGGACCGGAATTTAACGTGGTCACATGATGCTGGCTCACGCAGTGAGCAACGGTCTTTCCGCCTGAAAACCAAAGCCGACCTTGGCACACATACAGCGAAGGTCGGTTAAGTCCGCAGGGCGATCACGGACGGATCAAGCAGGTTTCTTTTGTCCGCCATGCCTGCGATCTGGGAGTTTTAGTCGAGGGCTGACCGCCATCATCGCTACAGTCGCAACCCCGATAGCGATATCGGAGAGAGGCGGCCCCGATCAGGACCGCCTCACATTGGCGATAAGCGCGATCCACTTTACAGACCGGCCTGATAAAAAACCACGCCTTCTCCAGCACCGCCGCCGGATCGTTCCCCATACCGGGTCAGCCATCGGGCATTCCGAGCCCTGCGATACCTGTTATGTCCGGGCGTTCTTCGAGCGGTTTGCACAAGCCCCTCAGATGACGGGATGTTTCCAACCTGCTCCCGATCACTTCAGAACATTGTCGATGGCGGCCAATGGCGCGGGCGGATCGCGGTCCGTTGCCTCGGCCACGGAAATCTCGACGATCCGGCACATCGCATCGAGAGGCAGACCGTTCTCCATATCCCGGAACGGATGCTCCAACTGATTTGTGACCGCTTGCAGGCCGAAGAAAACGTAAGCCACCACCGCGACGAACATCGGCACAAACGGCCCCGCGGCTTCCAACAATGCAAATGGCAGCAGCAGGCAACAAAGATACGTCGTGCGACGGACCAGCAGGGAATAAACGAAAGGAAGCGGGGTCGTGGCAATCCGCTCGCATCCCGCCTGATGGTGACCAAGGGATGTCACAATCCGCGCAAGCGTCATTTGACCAAAGCGATCAATACCGCTCCGGTCGTGCGAGTGTCTGATTTTCCGGGACATGTCGCGCAGAGCCGCGTCCGTGCTGTTGGCCTTGTTCCCCAGACGGACCCCATCTTCTGCGCCAATCCATGCAGCGACATTGTCGTCAACTGCAACACCGCGCAAGGCGGAACGATGAAAATGCGCAAAGGCCACGGCGCAGTTCAACAAGTCTTTGCGGTCGCTCGGATCAGATATGAAAATTTCGGCACTTTTCGCCAGGCTGCGCACATCGGCGATGATCCCGCCCCACAATGTCCGGCCTTCCCACCAGCGCAAATAGGCAGCGTTGTTGCGAAAGCCCAGGAACAGCGACAAGGCAACACCAAAAACGCCAAGCGCGGTCAGCGAGACGTGCGGGAAAGGCACGGCAATGTAGTCCAGCGCCATGACGATCACGGAGAAGCCCGCAAGGCCCGCGATCTTGGGCATGATCTGCGGAACCACAGAGCCTTGCATATCGAAAAACAGGGTCCACCCCGAAGGCTGGTCTTTCACAATCATGCAAGCGTTTCTTCTATCTGGTGCAGGTGAGCAATCACGCTGTTGCGCCGCGACGCATGTCAAAAGAAAAGCCAGAACGCTGATTTCAGTGCTCTCGCTTTTCAATTCCTCAGGTCGGTGTCGTTTACGGCACGGCGACCACGGCGATCATCTCGACACGCATGCCGGGGCGGGCCAGGGCAACACCGCCCGTAGCACGCGCAGGCGGCGCATCCTTGCTGACCCATTCGTCCCAGACAGCATTCATGCCCTGAAAATCGGCCATGTCGGCCAACCAGACCTGAACAGTGGCGATGTCGGATTTGGCGGCACCAAGCTCGGCCACCACCGCATCCATCTTGTCCAGCACCGAACGCGTTTGCGTCTCGATATCGGCGGTCAGGTCATCGGGGACCTGTCCGGCCAAAAAGGCGATGTTGCCGATGGTAACGGCCTGGCTCATGCGAGCACCGGGGTTGAGGCGGGAGAGTGTCATGATGTGTCCTTTGTTAATCATTGTCACTGAGGGTTGATCCGGCACCGGCCCGCGACGCGTCGGACGCGGGAACGACGGTGCGCATTGCGAAGGTATTGAGCGTCTGGATGGTCTCGGCCGTGGTCGTCGCCTTGGCCACCATAAGACCCGCCACAAAGGGCGTTTGAGTTTGCACCGCGGCTGGTATGAAAGAGAGCGTCAGCGCGTCGCTACCTTGGCCCAGAATCTGCGTCATTTTTTGCAGGCATGCATCCTTGTCGTCAGTGCTGATCTGTCCGGCACTTCCAGTCAGTGTGATGCAAACCGGTTTCATCCGCGCCAATTCAAATAGAAACGGCAACAACAGGATAGGCGTGCTGACGACGCCCAGGGCCATATCCGATCCGGCTGTCAGTCCTTCGGGCAATTCCACGAAATCGCACAACGTCGCACCCAGGATGATTGGACAGTTGGTGCGGCCGCGCGCATTTTGCCAGTCGCCCGGTGTGATGGCGGGACACAAATCAGCCCAATCGCGCCCGTCGGCCTGCATCAGATGGGCACAAAGATGCGAAGGGCCATCGACCCCATGAGAGACGAGCCAGGCAGCCGAGAACCCGGCTTCCTCGGCCATGCCCCAGCTCATACCGGCACCGCGTGCGGCCTTCATGCATAACGATACGGCCTCGTTGCACGATAAGGGCGCCGGTGCGGAATCGCGAAAGAACGGCGTGGAATCGCCACGCGTCTGATCATGTGGGGTCGCGGTCATACTGCACCACCCGCGTGTAGCTCGTCCGGAAAAGGCGCGCCGGCAAATAGATTGATCCGCACCCACCGGTCCGAGCGTGGATCGAACTGGTTCGCCCCAAAGAACGCAAGCTTGCAGCGCAGCAAATCAATCGGCAGCATGTCAGCGGCGATCAGATTGTCATGCACTTCTGCATAAGGGTGGTTCTGCGCCGTCTGGGCGCGGCGCACGGCGAACCGATGCTCTGGGTGGGCCAGCAAAAGTGCTGCGACAGGCTGCGCGCCGTCCATGCCTTTGACCGTTGCATACAACTCGGATATCAACCGTGCGATGCACAGGGGTTGCTCCAGCGTCGCGCCGTCCTCGGTGGCGCGTTCGCCCAGTCGCGGTTCCAGCTTCTCTTCCGAGACATACCAGAACCGCGCTGTATTTTCGGGCGCGGCGAAATCAATTTCCAGCGCCCAGCCATAGCCGGTTTCCAGGATGTGGCACAAATCGCGGACAGACATCGCGCCCGCGATGCGGAAGCTGGCGGCCTCATCCGCCCCCATACACTCGGCCAGATCGTCAATCAACGCGCCATGCGGCTCCAGCATCAGCGACAAGAGCGCCTCTTGCCCCTCAAGGGTCAGCGCATCTTCTCCCCATGTCCAAAGGGCATCCCACGGGTTCCGTGCTGTCCAGTCGTGGGTGTCCAGCACCTGTGAAATCAACGCAAGATCGCGGCGCAGGTCGTGTAGCTTGCGCAGTTGGACAGGATGCGCGGAATGCCAGACGGCGGCATTTTGCGTCGCGGCCTGACTCTCTTGCGTCAACTCGGAAATGGCGTCCGGCAACGCAGCGGTCTGCGCGCGCACTCGGGCCAGCGCCTCTTCGCGGGCCATCATCCAATTGTTAAGCAGGACCGGGTGCCGCACGATAAATGGCGCCATGCCAAGCCCCGTGGAATTGCCGACGCCAAGTCTACGACGCGTGTCACGATCCAGCTTTGCAGCTTGCGCGCCGCCTTTGGCAGCGGCGATATGCTCGACGATATCGACCGTAAAGGCACGGATAAGCCACACCGTCAGCATCTCCACCTGAAACGGCGGGGCGAGTTCCGGGCGCGCGGCGATATCGGCGCGATCAGCCGCGCCGAATTTTCCCGATCCATAAACGGCAGTCGTGCGCATGAGATAGCCGACGGCGTCAATTTCGGACGTGTCAGGTTGCCGGCCCTCGGACAGGGCTTTCACAACATGATCGAAGAGCCGCACCGAGCGGTTGGCGCGTGCCAGCGTCAGCTCGCAGTCACTGATACGGCCAGCCTCCTGAAAAGGGACATTTTCAGCAAGTCGCGCGATATCCTCGGGCGTCGGGTCCCCATCGAACAGGGTAAATGTCGCGTCCCACGCGGTTGCAATCACCCGGTCCGATCGCAACTCCGGCGGCAGGTCATGAGCAAACGCCACAAGGCTGTAGGTCCGCTCTGCGCCTCTGACACGGTAGACCGCGTGTCCTACACCGTTGGCTTCCACGTTCCAGACGGGACGATCGATCTGCCATTCCGCCGCCTGCAACCGTCGCAGCAGGACGCGAAGAAACGACAGTCGCGTCGGATGCGCGCTGCCCATGCGGGCAAGGCGCATCACCTTGGACGCGGGACGCATGAAACGGGCCACATCAGGTGCGATCTGCGGGGCAGAACCAAAGGGTGTGACAGACATAGCAATTCCTCCCGAATATGCAGATGAATTGTCGGGGGGCGCGCAGCAAAGCGCGCCCCCCAAAAGGCTTATGCAGCCGCCGTTTTCGGGGCCTTGCCCAGCATAACCGTGATGCGCAGCGCGTCCCAAAGCGATGGCAGCAGGATCAGAGACACCGGCA
Source organism: Loktanella sp. DSM 29012 (assembly GCF_900110705.1). Taxonomy (GTDB): domain Bacteria; phylum Pseudomonadota; class Alphaproteobacteria; order Rhodobacterales; family Rhodobacteraceae; genus Loktanella; species Loktanella gaetbuli. Next base: position 9,440 of record NZ_FOEJ01000010.1, read on the forward strand.
CCGCCGTGACCACGATAAAGCTTTGCAGCTTGCCGATGCCGCCCGATCCCGAGGAAATCAGGATCAGCGCCATCACGCCCATCGCCAGCCCCCAGAACGCGCGCATGGCGCTGGACGGCTCACCCGTCGTCATTGTGGCCGAGATCACATAGCTCATCGAGTCGCTGGTGGTCGCGACAAAGCACATTGTCAGCACCAGAAACAGGACCGACAGGATGATGCCCATGGGCATGGCCTGCGTAATTGCCAGCAGGCCCGCAGGCAGATTGAACCCCTCGAACGGGCCCGAGATGACGCCCGGCTCGGCGATCTCGAAGAAGATGCCCGAACCACCGATGATCGTGAACCAGAAGTTCGTGATCAGTGGTGCCATCACCGACAGTGTCAGGATGATCTGGCGGATCGACCGACCCCGGCTGATGCGTGCGATGAACACCGCCATCAGTGGCCCGTAGCCCATGAACCATCCCCAAAAGAACACGGTCCACCAGCCCAGCCAGCCCGCATCGCCGAACAGGCCCGCATCCCCGCGATAAAGCGCCATGTCAAAGAAATGCGTGGCATAGACCCGCATGCCGCCAAAGAAGCCTGCGAAAATCTGCATCGTCGGACCTGCGATCAGCATGAACGCCAGCAGCACGCCCGCAAGGACCACGTTGATCTGCGACAGGATCTTGATGCCTTTTGCCAGCCCCGTGATGGCAGAAATTGTGTAAAGGCCGACCAGCGACAGGATCGCAATCGCCTGCGTGGTGAAGTTGTCGGGGATGCCCGTCAGCTCGTTCAGGCCATAGGACATCTGCAGCCCCAAAAAGCCGATGGGACCCACGGTGCCCGCAACCACTGCGATGATGCAGGACGCATCCGCAATCAGCCCGATGGGACCGTTGATCGCGCGGTCGCCGAACACGGGGTAAAGCAGCGTCCGTGGTGCAAGCGGCAGGCCCATGTCGTAGTGGTAGTGCATCAGCATCACCGTGGTCAGCGAACCCAGGATTGCCCAGGCCAGAAACCCCCAATGCAGAAAGCTTTGTGCAAGGGCGGCATGAGCCTGCGCAGTTACATCGCCGCCCAGATCGCCGAAAACCGGCGGGGGCGAGATGAAATGCGCAATCGGCTCTCCGGCGGCCCAGAATACGCCTCCGCCTGCAAGCAGAGTGCACATGATCATGGAAGCCCAGCTGAACGTCTTGAATTCGGGCACGCTCATCCCGCCCATCACGCTGCGCGACCCCGGAAGGACGCAAAGCACAAGGCCTATCAAGAAGGTCGCCAGCAACAGCACCTGCCAATAGAGGCCGAAGTATTTTGCCGAGAACGCAAAGCTGCTGTCAACAAGTGCCGACAATCCTTCGAGATCGAAAAAGGCATAGGCGCAGAATAGCGCGATGAATCCTCCGGTAATGGCAAAAAGCGTCGTGTTGGTCGTGCCGGGCCCCCTCCCGGTGGTGTTGGTCGTATCGCTCATCTCAAGTCCTCCCCCTGGTGATGATGCGCGCTATTCAGCGGCGCGTTGAATGTCCTTCGTCTTCGTCTGCGTTCCAAAGCTGGCCTCGAAAAACCGGTGCCAGTTGTCGCCCATCACCCCGTCGGTGGTGGCCTCGTCCAGCCCCGCGGCGCGCAGCCCTGCGCGGATGCCTGCCAGATCGCGGTTGTCGTGGAACCAGTCAGGCATGGGCGGGAAACCTGCATTGTCCGCACTGCCCTCGCCGTAATCGATGGTCTTGGTCCAGCGACCCACGCGCATCCATTCCACGATGCTGTCGGGCTGGTCCTGACACAGGTCCGTGCCGATCCCGACGTTCTGCGGCCCGACCAGATCAACGGCCAGCGCGACCATATCGCACCAGGATTGCAAGCTGCATTTACTGCCGTCCTTCAGATGGTGCGGATACGCAGACAGCCCCAGAAACCCGCCGCTCACGCCCAATGCGCGCAGCAGCTCGTCGGATTTGTTGCGCAGCGCTTTGTGCCAGCTCGCCGGATTGGCGTGGCTGATGGTAATGGGGCGGGTCGCATACTCGATCGCCTCAAATGTGGACCGTTCGCCAGAATGGCTCATGTCCACTACCAGGCCTACGCGGTTCATTTCCGCCACGACCTGACGGCCCATGCGGGTGAGGCCCGTGTCCTCGTCTTCGTAACAGCCCGACGCCAGCAAGGACTGGTTATTGTAGGTCAGCTGCATGAACCGCAGGCCCAGCGTGTGCAGCACCTCAACCAGCCCGATGTCGTCCTCAATGCAAGACGGGTTCTGCGAACCGAAAAAAATCGCCGTGCGGCCTGTTTCGCGGGCGATGCGGACATCATCGGCGGTGCGGCCCTGAAAGATCAGATCAGGATACTGCTCGAACCAGCGGTTCCACCTTTCGATCATCAGAACCGTTTCGCGGAATGTCTCGTGGTAAGTGATGGTGACATGGACCGCGTCCACGCCCCCCTCGCGCATCTGGCGAAAGATCTTTTCGGACCAGTTCGCATATTGCAGCCCGTCGATCAGATATGTCATGACGGCTCACCTGCCGAGACATAAGCGGTCTTGACGGCCGTGTAGAACTCGGCTGCATAGGACCCCTGCTCGCGCGGACCAAAGCTGGAGGCACCGCGCCCGCCGAAGGGAACGTGGTAATCGGTGCCCGCCGTGGGCAGGTTCACCATCACGCAGCCCGCGCGCATATTGGCGCGAAAGTGGCTGGCACGCGCCAGCGAGGTCGTCATGATGCCAGCGGTCAGACCGAATTGTGTGTCATTGGCGACCGACAACGCCTCTTCATAACTCCCGATTTTCTGAACGGCGGTGATCGGCGCGAACATTTCCTCGCGGTTGATCTGCATGTTGTTGGCTGTGCCTGCAAACACGGCGGGCGCCATATAATAGCCTGTCGTTGCCATCTCCAGACGATCGCCACCGCAAAGCAGTTCAGCACCTTCGGCTTTGCCGATAGCGATATATTCAAGGTTGCCGTTCAGCTGGCTTTCGCTGACGACCGGGCCCAGTTGTGTGCCCTCCTCCAACGCGTGACCGACTTTCATCGCCTTTGCTGCCGCGACCAGTTTTTCAACGAATTGGTCATGCACAGCAGAATGCACAATCAGTCGGCTGGCGGCGGTGCATTTCTGCCCCGTGCCACCAAAGGCAGACCCTGCGGCGTGCATCACCGCCAGATCAAGATCGGCGTCATCCATGACGATCAACGGGTTCTTCGAGCCCATCTCCATCTGCACTTTGGTCATGTTCTGCACTGCCGCAGCCGCGATCCCCCGGCCTACGGGCACGGAGCCGGTGAAACTGATCGCATCCACATGGGCGCTCTCGACAAGACGCTGGCCCACGTCACGGCCCGGCCCTGCCACCAGGTTGAACAACCCCTTGGGGATGTCCTGACGCGCGATAATTTCGGTCAGCGCGATGGCGCTGGCAGGGGTGACATTGGCCGGTTTCCACACGACCGCATTTCCAAATGCCAGCGCTGGCGCGATCTTCCACGCAGGCGTTGCAACCGGAAAATTCCACGGACTGATGATCGCGACCACGCCCACAGGCTCGCGGCGCACATCGATTTCGATGCCGGGCCGCACGCTCTCGGCCAGATCGCCGTGCTGGCGCAGGGCCTCTGCCGCGAAATAAGTAAAAAACTGCCCCGCGCGGTAGACCTCGCCCTTGCCCTCGGCCAGCGGCTTGCCTTCTTCACGCGACAACATCCGCCCAATCTCTTCGGCGCGGGCCATCAACTCGGTGCCGATCGCCATCAGGACATCATGGCGTTTCTGAATACCTGCTGCCCACCACGCAGGTTGCGCCACGCGCGCGGCTTCCAACGCCTGATCGAGCTGACCGGCATCCGCCTGCGCATACATCCCGATCAAATCTGACGTGTCGGACGGATTGCGGTTCTCGATTTGCGATGCCCCCTCCGTCCAGGTGCCGTCGATGTAAAGCTGGGTGCGCTCGGTCATGGGAATCTCCTGATTGCTCGCCCATGGCCTAGACCTTCTGATAGCCTTAAGTCATTCTAAAAATATTGAACGAAGCTACAGGAAATCTGAATGTCGATCAAACTGGAGATGCTGCGCGTGTTCCGAACGGTTGCCGAAACCGGAACTTTGGCCGCCGCCGCACGCGCGTTAAACCGCACCCCCTCGGCCATCTCGATGACGCTTGCGCAACTGGAAAGCGACATCGGCGCGCCCCTGTTCGAAACTGACCGCAAAAGCCGCCTGACCCCGCTGGGCCGATTGGTGCTGGAAGAAAGCAGCCGCGCCACAGAGACCTTCGACAAAAGCACGTTGGCCATTCGGCGTCACGCCCTCTCGTCTGCGGGCATCGTTCGTGTTGCTGCCGTGCCTTCGGCCACTGTTTCGCTCATCCCGGATGTGATCGCGCTTTTTCGCAAAACACACGCCAAGGTGCGCATCGAAATTAGCGACGTTGACACCGGTGCAGTGCGCCGCCGCGTGCAACGGGACGAAGCGGATATCGGCATCATCTCTGCCCGCAAAGGCGAGGTATCACATGGCGAGGTGATCGCGTGCGATGATCTTGGCATCGTTTGCAAAGAGGGAGGCGCGGTTCACCAGGCGCATCTGGCGCAGGGTGGCGCATCGGATTGGGACGTGCTGTTGCGGGAACCTTTGATTGCAAATCCACTATGCCGACTTGTCGGAGAACCGATGATCGATGCGGCAATGACCGCAAGCACACTGGAGGCCCGCAACACGACCGCGATCCTGTCGTTCGTGCGCCGTGGTTTTGGGGTCAGCATCCTGCCCTATGAGGCGGTCCAAAGCCAACCTGAAGGCGTGGAATTTTTCGTTCCCGCAAAAGCCACCGTCGTTCAACGCGAATTGCGCAAGATAAGACAGGAGAATGAAACCTTGCGAGGGTTCGTCCAGGCGTTCTGGATACTCCTTGACGTTCGGAATGGATGACCCACTAAAGTCACACACGGCTTTCCGCGGCAGGCCGCCTGTCCTGATCCACTGACCAAGAACCAGGGATATTCAACACAATCAGCAGATGCGAAAAGCAGCTTGATTTACGCCAGAAACTGTCCACCTCATGGGAAGCAGCTTAGCTTCTAATCCGGAAATGCTTGGCTTTCTTGCGGTCGAACCACTCAAAGCAAGTCAATATCCTGCCTGCCGATCGCAGCCAGTTTCGGAAGACCGGCTCTTGTCAGGTCAAGCAGGAATTCACTCACGCCCATCGGTGGGTTCCGGTATCGCCTGCGCACTTTTCCAAGCGCACGGGCAGCCACTGACGGGAATAGTTCATAAGTCGTCGCAAGCATATCGTCGGCGCCAAGCACTTCGATATCGTATTCTTCAAGCAGAGCTTGCGGAAAGTCGCGCTTGTTTTCTGTGACGATGACTTGAGCAGAACAGCGGATCGCAGCGGCCAAAACATGACGGTCATTTTCGTCAGGCATTTTGAGGCCGTCAATAAGCGGCATGTGACCGGTCACAAAGCATTCATCAAAGGCCCGACGGATGGCATCGACTTGCGAATCGATACTGTCCCTGAGGTCAGGCTTCAACGCGATTACATTCCGGGTCCACTCATCCATGATTTCCTCTGTAAACCTGGCGCGGAACAGACCCTCATGCGCAAAAGTCAAAAGAACATCCCGGACGCGAAATGGGAAAAGCACGTTCGCGTCCAAGATCACGACAAATGGATTGGCTACAATACTCAAGCCGCGTCGAACGCCTGTCCCAGACGCGCCAGTTCATCCAGAGCATTTTCCCGATCCTGCCGCTTCCGATCTCGATAAGCGACAAGCGCCTCAAGGGGAACGCGACGGTGTTTGCCGACTTCCTCGAATTCGATCTCGCCCGATTTCAAAAGTTTGGTGAGATGAGGACGCGAGACATTTAACATGTCAGCCGCTTCCTGTGTCGTTAGCATCGTTCCAACCGGAACCAGCGTGACCATATTTCCTGACGCCACATGGCCCAGAAGGTCGACGATCAGGTGACCGACGGCGGGCGCGATATGCACGAAATCTCCATCTTGACCAGAGACCTTCAGATTTCCATCGGCATCCATCGCCACCGCGATTGCCGTGGCCGCATGGGCGGCACTGTTGATTTCTTCGGGGGTCGGAAGGCGCTTTTCGAGTCCTTTTTCGACTTCAGTCTGCGTATTCTCGTTCATTCCGTATCTCCCTCTTTGTTCAAAGATATGCGGTCAGAACGCAAAGCTTTCAATAGAAATATGTGAAATATGTGAAATAAGCGTAACGGGACTAACGACAGTAGATCTTAATTATTTGGGTTCAATAGTGACCGATGTGTCGTCTGCTTCTTGGACCTATCTGACAAGATGTCCCCCCACCCTTGCATCCTGGCAGCGAGCTTTTTTCTATTCACCAACTGTTGCGTCTGTCCCGATCCCGTCACGAAACCGCGTTGAACGACGGTAAGGCACTTTCGGAAGTTCCGCCTCAATCATGATCCGCTTGAGGAGCTGCCACAGGCTGATCGGCAAAACCTGCACATCAGCATCAACGGATCACCAAATTATGCAGGTGAGCTATCTATCGTAATCTGCACGATCGCCGCATCACTCTGGCGGACCGCCGCGTATAGCCGCGGCATGTAATGCTCACGCACGTAATCCGCGATGAACCGTGTCGGTGCTGTCAGGGTCAGACCCCCTGCCCCGTCGTCGGTCCCGATCAGACTCGCAAACCACGCGCGATACAGCGCGCCGTCTTGGGCCATCAACAACGCCTGCGCTCCCGCCCAGACACCCGTTTCGGCGGCACGTGCCGGATGCAGCGGAACGATCTTGTTATCGGGCAGGGGCGCCACCGGGGCCGGCGCACCGGTCATCCGCTCTTCAAAGTCGGGTCCGACTTGCGGCCACAACGGCATGGAATCGCGGATGATCCGGTCCAGGTCGATCGCATGGGTCGCGACCCGTCCGCGTGCCGCAGGTTGTGTGACCCTGATCCAGCCGCGCGTGCGCATCTGCGCCAGTTCCCGTTTCGCCGTCCGTTCGGTAACGCCCCACAGCCGCGCGATTTCGCGCTGGCCCGTCGAAAACCGCCCCATCCGCCAGTTGTATCGCGCGGTGATCAGCAAGGACAGCCGCAGCGCCAACCGCCCCTCGACCGGATCGCCCTGTGCTGCCATGACCAGCAACGCGGTCAGTATGTCGTATTTGACGGCCCCTGCCCCGGGTCCAGCCGCATGTTTCGTTTGCATGGTCCCGCTCCTGCCGCATGCTGTGCCTCTTATCGAATCGTCTTTTGCGTTCTCCTTGGGTGTCACCGGCAACCTGACCGGATGTCGCCTTCTGGACTATGCAGCGACCGTGCGGTCATCACTTCAAACGCTTTTGCGATACTTTTCATGATTAGCGTTGAAACCCGCCCGTCTGTCAAGGATTCGCGGTTTCAGTGGCATCCCAAAAAATCCATAGATCAATTTCAGGTATAATATTGGTATTGGGGGACGCTCAGAATGTCCCGTCAAATCGCCCCCATGTCCCCTCAATCGGCGGTATCCCGCATCCGGTGTCCCCCCAAGATACGGTAGCGACACCGTCCCGATGGCCCCGCGCCTGCCAGCCCGGCGAATCGGTCTGCCCTGCGGCTTTCATTTATCGCAGGGCCAGACCCTTATCCGCGGATAAGGATATGGAGAAGACAAACACATCTCGACATTTTGTGCAAATCCGTCATAAATCGGCGAAGTAACAGAATTAACGTCCGAGGCATCATGTTCACTCATACCGACCTGCGCGAGATTCAGGCGCGATCGCTCAAGCTTCAGGGGTGGATCCGGCAGCAGACCTTCTCGCCCGAAAACGCCAAGACCCTGCGCCGCTTTTCCAGTTGGGAGGTGTCGGAACTGATCCTGCATATGAACCAGTCGACGTTCCGTGGCCGCCTTGCCGCCGACCCGACCTTACCCGCGGGTAAGGTCGAACCGGACGGTCGCCAGCGCTGGTTCACGATGGAAGAAGTCAACATCCTGCGGCGCAAGCTGGGATCGCGCGGGCGGTCCCTGATGCCACCCCGCCCCAAGGGCCGCGCCTTTCGCACCGCCATCGCCAACTTCAAGGGTGGGGCCGGCAAGTCGACAGTCGCGCTGCATTTCGCCCACGCCGCCGCACTCGAAGGTTACCGCGTGCTGTGCGTCGATTTTGACCCGCAGGCGACGCTGTCCCATTCGATGGGCCTGACCGACGTCAGCGAGGAGCAGACTGTCTGGGGCATCATGGCCCGCGACCTCGTTCGCCAGACAGAGGCGAGCAATGCCACCCCATCCGCCGCCGGGTCCGGGACCGCCCTGCCCCGCCGCACCCTGCCCGCGTCGATCACCGGTCTTGGGTTGCAGGACCTGCGCATCGCGGACTTCATTCAGCCGACGGCGTGGCCGACCATCGACATTGTTCCGTCCTGCGCCAACGCGGCCTTTGTCGAATTCGCCTCTGCCCAGTATCGCCATCTGAACCCCGAATGGTCGTTCTTCGCCGCCGTGTCCCGCTATCTGGATCAACTGCCGGACGACCAGTGGGACCTGATCTTTTTCGACTGCCCGCCCGCCATCGGCTATCAGTCGATGAACGCCGTGTTCGCAGCCGACATGCTTTATATCCCGTCCGGCCCCGGCTACTGGGAATACGATTCCACCACGTCATTCATCGGGCAGTTGTCAGAAGCGTTAGAGGATCTCGCCCATGGGTTTGGCGACACCTTGTCCGCGGACAAGGTCACTTTGCCGAAATCCTTTGCCGACATCCGCTTCCTGCTGACGCGGTATGAGCCGGGCAACGATTTGCACCGCGCGATGCAAGAGGCCTTTGGAAAGGTTTTCGGCGAAAAGCTCGCGCAGCATCCGGTCGAAATGACACGTGCGGTCGAACAGTCGGGACGGTTTCTCGCCTCGATCTACGAAATGGATTACCGCGACATGACGCGGGAAACATGGCGTCGCGCACGGGCCAGCTTTGATCAGGCTTATGACGAATTCCACGCAACGATGCTGCCGCACTGGCAGGCAATGGGGCAGGGCACGCAACCCTTATCCGCGGATAAGGTCGAGACAGGAGAGAAAGCATGAGCCGCAAGAAACGCATCTTCGATATCGACATGCCAGAGGAGGCGGATCCCGCACTACAGGTCAGCCAGCCCGGCCTGCGGCGTGGCCCGATGGCCAGCGCCATTGCCGAAAATGCAGAGGCCGTTCAGGCCCGGCGCGACGCCGAAACCGCGATCCGGGCCGAAAACGACAGCCTGGCCCACGAATACGTGCGCCTGCGCGATGCCGGTCTGGTGGTCGCCGAAATCCCGCTGGACGACGTGCATACGCATCTGCTGGTGCGCGACAGGATGCCCGGTCAGGATTACGAGTTGCCGGAGTTGGTGACATCCATTCGCGAACTGGGACTATCCAACCCCATCCGGGTAGAGCCGCGCGCAGACGGCGACGGCTATGAATTGATCCAGGGGTTCCGCCGCCTGTCCGCCTACCGCGTGCTTCATGCGGACGGCGATGGCTGGTCCACGATCCCCGCGCTTGTGCTTCCCCGTGGTGAAGGTGTCGCCGGGCTGTATCGCCGGATGGTCGATGAAAACGTGATCCGCAAGGATCTGTCCTTTGCCGAAATGGCCTACGTCGCCCAGAACTATGCGGCTGATCCCGCGACCCCCGAACAGGATCTGCGCGGGGCCATCGCGACGCTTTTTCAATCCGCGCCCTACTCCAAGCGTAGCTATATCAAGAGCTTCGCCACGCTGTTGGATCGCATCGGTGGCGCGCTGGCCTACCCCACCGAAATCCCGCGCAAGCTGGGTGTCGATCTGGCCCGCGCAATCGACGACAACCCCGGCATCGTGGACCGGGTCCGTGACGATCTGCGGGATTGGGACAACCGCAGTGTGCAGGACGAACTGACCGTCCTGCGTCGCTACGCCGGCGATCTGCCGGATGCACCCGCCACCGCCCCATCCAAAAGCCGGGGCAAGACCAAGACGCGCACGACCTTCAACCTTGCCACCAGCAGGGGTCACGTCAAATGCACCGCCGCCGAGGGTCGGCTGGAAATCAAGCTGGACCGCGATTTTTCCACCATGGACCGCGCCCGGCTGGAACGCGCCATCGCGGCGCTGGTCGACGGTCTGGAATAGACCTTATCCACGGATAAGGTCCACATCATGGCCTGCGAACGCGAAATTGCAGCGATTTAGCGATGCGGCAGAACGGACCGCCCGGTGCTACGAATCCCGAACCAACTTCCGAATTGCGCCATCAAACCCGGCGCGGTAACGGAAATCATGCGCCCCGACCTCAGCCAGAGCTTTGCAAAAGCATGGGAAACCAGTCGGTCCGCAGTTGTTGACCGGCCACCATGCCATGATCTGGAAATGGAGGGGAGGTCGGTCCCGGGCGTTCGACATAGCGTGCGTCGTCGCCAATCAACCGAAGGGAAAACGCCCGGCGACGTCTGCCTGAATCGTTCCCGCGCGCGCCGTGTAACGTCTTGAAATTGAACGCAACCGCGTCTCCCGGCTCCATCTCGAATTCACGAATGTCCATTCCTTCGTTATCAGGGTCAGGCACAGGCATATAGTCAGCATCGTTCGGATAGAAACTCGTTTCTGCAAGCCAACGCGTCGGCAGAACCGGTCTGTCCCATTTGTGTGAGCCCGCGACGCACCGCAGCGAAGCCTTGCGCACGGGATCGAGTGGTGACCAGAAACTGATCGTCTGCTTGCCTTCGACAAAGTAATACGGCGCGTCCTGGTGCCAGGGCGTTGGCTTGGATGTCCCGGGCTCCTTGACGAGGACATGATCGTGAAACAGCTGGACGGTGCTGGACCCCATCAAGTCCGCCGCGACGGCCGCCGCAGGAGATGCCTCGATGGCCTGCTGGAACTCGGGAATACGGGTCCAATTGCAGTAGTCGTCAAAGAATCGTCCGGCCTCTCCATCCCGCAGATTTTCGGCTGCATAGGGGCCCGGTTCCATCATGTTGCGTTCCACGCCAGCGCGCAGCAGGTCAACCTGATCGGTGAATAGGCCTTTCACAAGAACGACGCCATCACGTTGATAGGTTTCGATATCGTTTGCAGACAAGAGCGGATGGGGCATGGCTTGGACCTTACAGTTCAGATGTGTGAAAAAGCGCGGATGCTTTCGACAATAGACAGGATCGTGGTCAGGGACGTGCGCGGATTTGATGGACTTGGGGCGTTCTCAATTCGGAAATCATAGACACAGGCCGCCGATGTGACCATGTAGCTGTGTGTGTTACCACGCGATGCAGGATCAGCTACCAGATCGACCTGCACCGCATCGAACCCAGGCCCCGCAAGCGCGAGAGCTGCGACAACATTTGCATTCTTGGGAAAGCCCTTGGCGGCCTCACGGGCGGTTCCGCTGAAGAACTTGCAAGGCTGGGTCAGTGCAGACAGATCGCACAGATTTTCAGCCGGTGAACCGACCCAGGCAGAAGGCGGTTTAGTCCCGGTATAGCGCACCTCGACGCTGCCTTCGGCGGCGACAGCACGCAGAACGTCCAAAGCACCGATCGCACCCGACGGATAGATCAGTCGCGCGCCGGCGGTCTTGGCCGCTGCAGTTAGACGGGCTGATAGTGCCGCATCCGCCAGCGACCCGAGGCTCGCAATAAGAAGAGGGCAGCCGGATAGAAGCAATGCCTCGGCATGATCTACGACGGCCGAATGGCCGGCGCATTCAACGACCAGATCGGGCGCGGTTGCAAGAAAGGGATCCCGATCATGAAACTGTCTGAGGTTTTTTGGCGCATCTACAATGGCTGATCGGGTAAGGGCGCAGAATGAAAATTCCGGCTCTTGGCTGAGCCTTGCGTGAACTTCACGTCCGATGCTGCCGAAACCAATAAGACCGATTTTCATGCCGCTTCACTCCGTATTCGCGCGGCCCTCACGCACCCAAGCGACGATCGTTTTTCGCGCCTCTTCCGGCATCTGAATGGCATTCGGGGGCGGCATCGCGTGGCTGACGCCTGCCTGCAGGTAAATGGCTTCGGCGTGACGCGCGACATCAGCCTCGGTTTCAAGGTGGACGCCTTTGGGGGCCCATTGCATGCTGCCCCAGACCGGTTCACGCGCGTGGCACATGGAACAATTGCCGAGGACGGTGCTGTAGGCTTCGTCAAAGGACGCGACGTTTGCATATTGCTGTTCGTAGGAGGTTAGTTCAGCAGATTCGAGCGCGTCATAGTCGCCGTCCCATGTGGACGCCGTGGACAGCCATGCGATTACGATCATGATCAGGACCGTGGCCCCCCAGGTCCAGTGGGGGCCAGACCCGGTGCGATGCATCGTATTGAAGTAATGCCGAATCGTGACGCCTGTCAGAAAGATGAGCGAGGCGATGATCCACGCGTATTCCGTCCCGAACGCCAGCGGGTAGTGGTTGGACAACATCAGGAAGACCACCGGCAACGTCAGGTAGTTGTTATGGGTCGAGCGCACCTTGGCGATCTTGCCGTATTTTGCGTCCGGTGTGCGGCCTTCTTTCAGGTCTTGAACCACAATACGCTGGTTCGGCATGATCTGAAAGAAGACGTTGGCGGTCATGATCGTCGCGGTAAAGGCGCCAAGATGCAGCAGGGCAGCGCGGCCTGTGAATATCTGGTTGTAGCCCCATGACATGATGACCAGCATCACAAACAGCAGAAGCATAAGAACCGTCGGCGTGTCGGCGAGCCTTGATTTGCAGGCGGCGTCATAGATCAGCCAGCCGATGGTAAGGGAGCCTGCCGAGATCACGATGCCCTGCCATAGGGTCAGATCAACCTTGGTCGGGTCGAGCAAATAAAGTTGGCCACCGACCCAATAAACGATCATCAGCAATGCGGCACCGGACAGCCACGTAGAGTAACTTTGCCATTTATGCCAAGTTAGATGCTCGGGCATTTCGGAAGGAGCGACGAGGTATTTCACCGTGTGATAGAACCCTCCGCCGTGAACTTCCCATTCCTCTCCATGCGCTCCCCTGGGTAGGTTTGTGTTAGGCTTCAGCATCAAATCAAGCGCGATAAAGTAAAATGATGCGCCGATCCACGCCATGGCGGTGATGATGTGAAGCCAACGCACGGAAAACGCGATCCAGTCCCACAGAATTGCAACGTCATACATGACGGTTCTCCCTCAATATCCGGTCGCGGTCAGCCTATGCGAGGTTGAATTGTTCTGCTATCCTGCCTTAACACCAAGCAGCATCAAAAAAGTCAGAATAATGTCGTATTTAGATAACGTGCAAACCTTTGTCCGCGTCTACGAGCTTGGCAGCATGTCGGCCGCGGGACGTGATTTGCGTATATCGCCGGCTTTGACGTCGTCGCGCATTTCCCAGCTCGAGGAAAAGCTTGGCGTTCGCCTATTTCGACGCACCACCAGAAGCCTGACCCCAACCGGTCAGGGCAAGGCGTTTTATGGGGGTGCCTGCGAGATTCTGGAGACAGTTGAAGCTGCGGAAGCGCAGGTCGTGAACATAACTGACAATCCAAAGGGATCTTTGTATGTCGCGGCCCCCCTTGGCGTCGGACGCAGGTTGATTGCACCGCAGGTGCCAGCGTTCTTGAAAAAATACCCTGACGTCAATATTCGCTTGCGCCTCACTGATCGAAAGGTTGACCTAACGACCGAAGGTCTTGATCTGTCGTTTTTCCTCGGTCAGCCCGAAGACAGCACCCTCCGCATTCGTAAGATTGCGGATGTCGAAAGAGTGCTGTGTGCGTCCCCCGAATATATTGAAGAGCGAGGCATGCCCAAGGATGGTTCGGACCTGATCAAGGGAAATCATGATTGCTTGAATTTGCGGTTTCCCGGTGCGACCGAATTCCAATGGCCCTTGGTCACCCCCGATGGGGTCAAAAAGTATTCGGTCAGCGGGCGCTACGAATCCGATGACGGGGATGTTTTGACCGACTGGGCGTTGGCCGGACACGGCATCACGCTCAAGCCGGTTTTCGAGGTGGCCGAATACATTTCGGCGGGCACTTTGGTGCCGGTGATGACCCAAATGCGGCCGGAACCGATCCAGATGGCTTGTCTGTTCACCCACCGTCGCAGGCAGGACCCAAAGTCCCGCCTGTTCATGGAGTTCGTGATCGACCGCATCGCGAAAATAATCCGCAATGCGACCATCAAGTCTCAGCTGCCGCGGTAGGTTGAATAGCTGAACGGGGACAGCAGCAGCGGCACGTGGTAATGTGACTCTTCTGACATGCCGAACCGCAGCGGGATTACGTTCAGAAAACGAGGATTTTCGGCGGGGTTGCCGCAAGCGTCTAAATAGTCACCCGCGTGGAACACCAATTCATAAATGCCGACCACGAACGTGTCTTTGGGCATGATTTGTTCGTCCGTGCGACCATCATCATTCGTTGTCAGCGTCTTGAGGTGTGTGCGCGTCTCGCCGTCAATTTTGAAGAGCTCGATTTTCAACCCCTTGGCAGGGCAGCCCCGCGCCGTGTCGAGGACGTGCGTTGTCAGATATCCAGCCATGATCGACTCCTGTGACAAATGGTTATCGGCTTATAGGTCACAAAACGCCTGAACGGCAAAGACGACTGCGCTTATGGGTCTTTCTTGTTTTATTTGAAAGAAAGCCGGATTGTTTTGATTTACGGTCAGCCTACCTCAGCAAGGGATTTCTACCGTGAACCGCTACCCCCGTGACATGACAGGTTATGGCGAAAATCCACCGGCGGCCAACTGGCCGAATGGTGCGGCAGTCGCTGTGCAGATCGTGCTAAACTACGAAGAAGGCGGGGAAAACAACATTCTGCACGGGGACGCCGCATCCGAGGCCTTTCTGTCCGAAATTACGGGGGCTCAGCCGTGGCCGGGGCAGCGTCATGGGAATATGGAATCACTGTATGAATACGGTAGCCGTGCCGGATTTTGGCGGGTTCACCGTATGCTGTCTGACCTTCCCGTGACCGTATACGGTGTCGCCACGGCCCTTGCGCGCGCGCCCGGACAAGTCAGGGCAATGAAGCGGGCAGGGTGGGAAATTGCGTCTCATGGCTATAAATGGGTCGAACACAAGGACATGGCCGAGGACGAGGAACGCACCCAGATGGCCGAGGCCATCCGACTGCACACAGAGGTGACCGGCGAAGCACCGAGGGGTTGGTACACCGGCCGTTGTTCAAACAATACCGTGCGTCTGGCAGCACAAACAGGGCAGTTTGCCTACGTGGCCGACAGCTATGCAGATGATTTGCCCTATTGGGTCAACGAAAGCGGCGTCGATCAGTTGATTATGCCCTACACGATGGACTGCAACGATATGCGGTTCGGAATTCAGGCTGGCTTTACCAACGGGGCGCAGTTTGAAAGCTACCTCAAGGACAGCTTTGACTACTTGTATGAGGAAGGGCAGGCGGGTCGCCCCGCGATCCTGTCCATCGGTTTGCACTGCCGGATCGTAGGTCGCCCGGGCCGTGCGGCCGCCCTGCGCCGTGCCATAGAATATATGAAATCGCACGACCGCGTTTGGTTCGCCACCCGTCTTCAGATTGCCGAACACTGGACGAAGGAACACCCTCCGATGACCACAACACGCCCTTCTGAGATGTCGCGCGATCAGTTTGTTGCTGAATTTGGTGGCGTGTTCGAGCATTCGTCGTGGATCGCCGAAGGGGCATTCGACCTTGAGCTGGGACCAACCCACGACAGTGCGGTGGGCGTGCATAACGCCTTGGCCCGCGTGTTTCGCAGCGCATCAACGGACCGGCGTCTTGGCGTATTGACGGCCCACCCCGATCTGGCTGGAAAACTGGCCGCAGCCGGTCAACTGACCGCCGAAAGCACAGCTGAGCAGGCGGGTGCGGGGCTTGATCTTTTGACAGACCAAGAGCGCGACATGTTCCAAAGCCTCAACGCGCAATACGTCGAACGTCACGGTTTTCCGTTCATCATTGCCGTCAAGGACAACGACAAGGCGTCAATCCTTGAGGCGTTTCATCGCCGCATAGAGAACGACCGCGACGTGGAATTTGCAGAGGCCTGCCGTCAGGTCGAACGTATCGCCGAAATTCGCCTTGAGGAGAAATTCGCATAATGCCAAAGACACTCGCCCTTGAGTCGTTGACCGCCGAAGCCTTTGCGCCGTTCGGCGACCTGATGGTAGCCAAAGGTCAACCGGACAAGATCATCAACCAAGGCAAATGCGGCCGTTTTCACGATCTTGGCAAGCTCGACTTCGACGGTGGCCGTGCAGGCATCAGCCTGTTTCGTGGGGAGATCGAGTCGTTTCCAATCAGTGTCGAGATGGTTGAGCGGCATCCAGACGGAAGTCAGGCCTTCATTCCGATGTCGGAAACCGAATTTCTTGTCATCGTCGCCCCAGATGAGGACGGCGTGCCCGGAACGCCGCGCGCGTTTCTGGCCGCTCGCGGGCAGGCAATCAATTTTCATCGCGGAACGTGGCATGGGGTTTTGACCCCGCTGTCCGTGCCCGGCTTGTTCGCGGTCGTCGACCGTATCGGCACCGGCGCAAATTTGGAGGAACACTGGTTCGATACCCCATACTCGGTCGAAGCAGTTACGGAGGACGCTGGCGAGGGGCTGGCACAGGTTTCATAGGGAGGGACAATGACTATGGCCGCTAATTCAATCGGGACCCCGGAGCAGCTCCGCGATCCCAACTACACCCCGGCGCTTTCGCGCGCTATTCCACTGGGCATCCAGCATGTGCTGGCGATGTTCGTGTCCAACGTAACGCCGGCGATTATCGTTGCCGGTGCTGCGGGCTTCGGGTTCGGATCCAACAGCCCCGATTTCCCCGAGCTTTTGTATCTCATTCAGATGTCTATGCTTTTTGCGGGCGTTGCGACACTTTTGCAGACTGTGACTCTTGGACCAGTTGGCGCAAAATTGCCTATCGTTCAGGGCACATCCTTTGCGTTCATCCCAATCATGATCCCGCTTGTTGCGGGTAAAGGTGTCGATGGTTTGGCGGCCCTGTTTGGCGGTGTCATCGTCGGTGGCCTGTTCCATGCTTTCCTTGGCCTGTTCATCGGCAAGATCCGCTTTGCCTTGCCGCCATTGGTTACCGGACTGGTCGTGACGATGATCGGCCTGGCGCTGGTTCAGGTGGGCATTCAGTATGCGGCTGGCGGCGTTCCGGCTATCGGAACACCCGAATACGGAAGCCTGCTGAACTGGTCAGCCGCTTTGGTCGTGATCTTTGTGACCCTTGGCCTGAAGTTCTTCACCTCTGGCATGTTGTCGATATCCGCCGTTCTGATCGGCCTGATCGTGGGCTACTTCTATGCGTTGGGTGTGGGTATTCTCGAATGGTCCGCCGTTGCGGGTTCTTGGGAGCGTTCCGCGGCGTTCGCATTTCCTCAGCCATTCAAATATGGATTCGAGTTCTCTGCTGCTGCAATCATCGGCTT
Source organism: Loktanella sp. DSM 29012 (assembly GCF_900110705.1). Classification (GTDB taxonomy): domain Bacteria; phylum Pseudomonadota; class Alphaproteobacteria; order Rhodobacterales; family Rhodobacteraceae; genus Loktanella; species Loktanella gaetbuli. Next base: position 26,856 of record NZ_FOEJ01000010.1, read on the forward strand.
CTGCCTGATGGCCTTCATTTCCGCCATTGAAACTGTGGGGGATGTCTCGGGGATCACCAAAGGTGGCGCTGGCCGTGAAGCGACTGACAAGGAGATCGAAGGTGCAACCTACGCCGATGGTATCGGCACCGCTTTCGCGGGCATCTTTGGTGGTTTTCCGAACACGTCATTTTCACAAAACGTCGGGCTGATCGCAATGACGGGGGTGATGTCGCGCCACGTGGTCACTTGCGGGGCGATCTTTCTGATCATCTGCGGCCTGATCCCGAAAGTGGGCGGCGTAATCCGCACCGTGCCGATCGAAGTGCTTGGCGGGGGTGTGATCGTGATGTTCGGCATGGTCGTGGCCGCCGGTATCTCGATGCTGTCGGACGTGGATTGGAACCGGCGCAACATGGTGATCTTCGCGATTTCGCTGTCCATCGGGCTGGGTCTCCAGCTTGAGCCCGGTGCGGTCGCGGGTCTGCCCGAAACGGCGCGCATCCTCATGACGTCCGGTCTGCTGCCGGCTGCGTTTATCGCGATCGTTCTGAACCTGATCCTGCCCGAAGAACTGGCCGCGGAATCGACCGAGGAAGTTTCGGGCGGAATGCACGGCCACGGCACGGGTTTGAAGGGCAAGGAACAGACGAACGCCGCCAATATCTAAGGCGTAACAAGACATTGCGACGACGGGACACGGGCCGGAAACGGTCCGTGTCTTTGTGTGAGATACGCGTCGTAGGTTCGGGATAAAAGGAACAATATTTTGGACATCATCATACTGATCATCGCGGCGTTCGGGGCAGGGGCGCTTAATACTGTCGCGGGCGGGGGCACCTTTCTGACGCTGCCCGCCCTGATCTTTATCGGCATACCGCCCGTCGCCGCCAATGCGACCAGCGCGGTTGCCGTCTTTCCAGGTTACGCTGGTGGTGCCTTGGGATTTCTTCCGGAAATGCGCAGTTTCGACCGATCGCTGCTGTTGCGTCTGACACTGGTGACACTGGCGGGCGGTCTGGTCGGAAGTCTGCTTTTGATGGTCTCTTCGGACGCCGCTTTTTCGGTTATCGTGCCGTTCCTGCTACTGGCGGCAACGCTGGTGTTCCTTTGGGGCGAACGGATACGTGGGTGGGCCGCCGCCACTACCCATGGCGTTGCCCCTTACGGAAATATCGCCCTTTTCGCGGTTGCCGTTTACGGTGGATATTTCAATGGCGGTCTGGGGATCGTGCTGCTGGCGCTTTTCGCACTGTGGGGCATGACAGATCTGCATCGGATGAACGGCTTGAAAAGTGGTTTGTCCTTTGCGTTGTCTGGGATTTCCGTCATGGCCTTTGCCGTTGCTGGGCTGGTGGAATGGAATGCTGCAATTGTAATGATGCTCGCGGCTACGGCGGGCGGTTATGCAGGTGCACCGCTGGCCCGCCATATTCCGATGCGCACCTTGCGGTTTATCATCGCGACCATCGGTTTCGGGATGAGCGCGATATTCTTTTTCCATGCGTTCTGACCTGAGGCGTCAGCCGTAGCTGGAGACGTCCGACCCGGCCAATGCCGCGATGTTCAGCAACCCTCTTGGTGTTACACCCGGTGTCACGATATGCACACGATTGCCCATGCCCATCAGGATTGGACCGACCTCGATCCCGCCCGCAACGGACCTGAGCAGATTGCGTGCAGCGCCGGCGGCGTCGGTGTTGGCATAGACCAGCACATTGGCCTTGCCGGTCAGTCGGTTGCCGGGCAGCAGGCGTTCGCGTAGTTCGGGGTCAAGCGCCGCATCGGTGTGCATCTCGCCTTCGTAGGCGAAGCCGCGCGGTGCAGCGTCGAGAATTGCGAGGCCGCCCCGCATGACGCGACCGGACAGGCAGTCGTTATTGCCGAACTGCGAACCGGAACACAGGGCGATCTGTGGCTCGACCCCGAAGCGACGGACGTGACGTGAAGCGGCAATCACCGTTTCGGCCAGCGTTTCCGGTGTCTGTTCCACATTCACGTGTGTGTCGGCTACAAACAACGGCCCTTGGTCCAGCAACATCAGCGACATGGCCGCAACAGGGTGCAAGCCGTCCGTGGCCAGCATCTGCTGCGCGTAGTTCAAGTGCCAGTGATACTGTCCAAATGTGCCGCAAATCATGCTGTCCGCGTCACCACGCGCGACCATCACGGCGGCAATCGCGGTGGTATTTGTGCGCATCACGGCACGGGCCAGATCGGGGGTCACACCCTTGCGATCCATCGCCTGATGATAGGTTTGCCAATAGTCACGATACCGATCGTCGCGTTCCGGGTTCACGACCACGAAATCCACACCGGCTTTGATCGGCAACCCCGCCCGGTCCAGGCGTGCCTGAATAACGTCGGGGCGACCGACCAGCACGGGCGTGTCCGCATTTTCCTCTATCATGGCTTGGGCCGCACGCAGGACGCGCTCGTCCTCGCCTTCGGCAAAGACGATCTTGCGTTTCGCCTGACGGGCAGCGTCGAATACGTTACGCATGATCAGCGCAGATTTGAACACCTGCGCCTGAAGTGCGTGTGCGTAGGCGTCAAGGTCGATGGTGCGTCTGGCGACACCGCTGTCCATCGCCGCCTTGGCGACAGCCGTCGCGATCGTCGGCAACAGGCGCGGATCGAAAGGTTTCGGGATCAAATAGTCGGGACCGAAGGTCAGGCGTTCGCCTTTGTAGGCCTCGCCGACTTCGGCGCTTGTCGTCTGGCGCGCCAGCCCGGCTATTGCATCCACGCAGGCCAGTTTCATAGCGTCGTTGATGTCGCTTGCCTCGACGTCGAGCGCGCCGCGGAAGATGAACGGGAAACACAACACGTTGTTGACCTGATTGGCGAAATCCGAACGGCCCGTGGCGATCATCGCCCCTGGGGATGCCGCCCGTGCGATGTCGGGCATAATTTCGGGTGTGGGATTGGCCAGTGCAAAGATGATCGGGTTGTCGGCCATGTGTTTGACCTGTTCTGGCTTCAGCAAACCGGGGCCGGACAGGCCAAGGAACATATCCGCGCCGACCAGCGCCTCTTGCAAATCAACGTCAGCGTCTGCATTGGCGAAGGCCATTTGTTCGGGGCACAAATCCGTGCGTCCGGCGTGCAATACACCGTCCTTGTCAAAAATAGTGATGTTGGCCAACGGCACGCCCATCTTGTGCAACATGGTATGACAGGCCACGCCCGCAGCCCCTGCGCCCAGCCCCACGACACGGATGTCTTCGGCGCGTTTGCCCGCGATGTGCAGCGCGTTGGTCGCGGCGGCGGCGACCACGATTGCGGTGCCGTGCTGATCGTCGTGAAAGACTGGGATGTTCATGGTTTCGCGGCATTGGCGTTCGACGATGAAACACTCTGGCGCTTTGATGTCTTCAAGGTTGACGGCCCCGAAAGTCGGCTCCAGCCGTTTGACCAGATTGGCCAGTTCAACCGGATCGTCCTCGTCCACTTCGATGTCGAAACAGTCGATACCTGCGAACTTCTTGAACAGGACGGCCTTGCCTTCCATCACAGGCTTGGACGCGGCTGCCCCGATGTTGCCGAGTCCCAGCACCGCGGACCCGTTGGTGATGACCGCGACCAGATTACGTTTGGCGGTGTAGCGGTTTATTGTGGCGGGGTCTTTCGAGATTTCAATGCAAGCCTCTGCTACTCCGGGGCTGTAGGCACGGGCCAGATCGCGGCCAGTGGCCATCGGTTTGGTTGGGCGGATTTCAAGTTTTCCGGGCTTGGGAAATTCATGATAGTCCAACGCCGCCTGACGTTCTTTTTGCTTTTGTGCGTCAGCTTGATCCATCGTGTTTCCTCTTTGCATCCCGCGCGGCAATGCGGCGGGTCATGTCGATCATGCGGGCCGAAAAGCCCCATTCGTTGTCATACCACCCAAAGAGGCGGAGTTGTTTGTGCTGTATCGCAGCCGTTTCGCGGGTTGCGATGACAAGTGATTCCGACCGCCCTCGCATGTCGGTGGATACGCACGCGTCATACGTCAGCCCGATGATTGGATCGTCTTCGAAGGCTTCTTCAATGAATTCGCTGAGCCGCTTTTCACAGTCCTCGGCCACCTGAATAACGGCGTCGATCGCAGAGACCGACAAGCTGGGCACGCGGACTGCCGACACGCTGATGCGACGCAGGAATTCTGGTAGAACTTGAATAATCTGCTCAGCGGCGCTGGTTGTCGTGGGGATCATCGATACCGCAGCAGCCCGGCTGCGTTCGAGTGACTGTCCGGGCAAATCTACGGTAGGTTGGCTGCCTGTGTAGCAATGAATTGTTGTGATGTGTGCACGTTCAATGCCGAGGCCAAGGTCGATGATCCGCAAGAGGGGTGCGATTGCGTTCGTCGTGCAGGAGGCATTCGATATGATCCGCGCTGTGCCAAGATCATGAGTATTGGCCCCGAGCACAACGGTGACTTCCGCCGCGGGCGATGGGCCCGAGATCAGGACTGCGGCCGCACCCGCCACCAGGCCTGCGTCGGCTACATCCTGTGTCACTGCACGGCCAGTGCATTCCAGCACGACATCTATTTCTGACAGATCGGCCTTGGCAAGATCGGGCTGGGACCAGACCGGAATGCTAAGATCACCGATGCGCAGCGCATGGCCTATCCCGACGACGGCAAGAGGGTAGGGGCCATAGACGCTGTCGTATTTGAAAAGGTAGGCGCAGGTTTCAAGAGGAGCGATGTCGTTGATCGCCACGACCTCTATATCGTCGTTTGCGGGTATGGTCAGGATTTGCCGCAGCACAGTGCGCCCGATCCTGCCAAAGCCATTGATGACGATGCGTGTCGTCATGCCGCCACTCCGTAGATCCGCACCAGTGCAGGGACCCAGGCGGTAGCAACCCCCGTGCCCAGCGTCGCAAAAGCCGTGTGCGTTGCAATATTACGCCGCAAGGCGAGGGCGAAGAAATACATCAACCACAGACCCGACCACGCCAGCCAGCTGAGGCCCAGCCAGATCTCCATGATGCCTTGCGCATTCGACAGAACGGATAGACCCTGCGGAAGAACGGTGACGGCTACGAACAGGCTGAACCAGCCAAGACCGCGCCCGTCCAACCTGAACACGCGATTGAAGCCGACCCACAGGTAGGTGACGCTGAACAGCATCGTCAACGCCGCAGCACCGATATCGGCGGCGCTATCTGCGTTCAGCACGATCAACAGGGCAACAGCGCCCGTGATGGTGGCTGTCACGAAATTGATGATCGTGATCTCGCGGTCTTCGATCCGCCCCAGCATCCACAGACCGTTCAGGACGAGGACCGCCCCGACGAACAATAAGGACACCGGCAATAGCAGTGTCGTCAGATCCATGGTTCAGCCAGCTTGCCCGCGCAACCGGACAGCGACATCGGCCGAACCTTGGTCGTGCCGTCCGTCGCGGTTGAGCATACGTGTGGCAGACCGGGCCAGATCGAGCGGTCTGCAGCGATAGCAGTCATCAGAAATCGACCTCGATGGCGATGCCTTTGGCCACGGCCAGATCAACGACCGAGGCCGCGACGGCAAGGTCTTGCAGTCCGACGCCGGTCCCGTCGAACAGCGTAATTTCATCATCCGACGCACGGCCCTTGTGAGTGCCGTTGATGACAGCGCCCAGTTGCGCCACATCGCTTTCCTTTATCAGACCTTCGGCAATGGCGTGTTGTGCTTCGCCGATGGAAATGGATTGCGCGACCTCGTCGGTGAAAACGGATGCGCGCGCCAACAAAGCCGCCTCGACTTCCTGCTTGCCCTTGGTGTCGGTGCCCATGCAGGCCACGTGAGTTCCGGGACTGACATGATCGGCCATCAGCGACGGTGCAAAGGCGGAAGTGATCGAGATGATAACATCGGCGTCGCGCATGCTGGGTAGATCGACCGCCTCGAACGGAACGCCTGCCTCATTCGCGACCTTTTCGATGTTGGGCAGCATGTCGGGGTGGAAATTCCAGCCGATAACTTTCTTGAACCTGTGCGTTTCAAGGGCCGCACGCAACTGGAACGTCGCCTGATGGCCCGCCCCGATCATGCCGAGAACTTTCGCATCCTTGCGTGCCAGATGTTTGATCGATACGGAAGACGCGGCCGCCGTGCGCAGGGCCGTCAAAAGGTTGCCGCCGACCATCGCCTTGGCCTTGCCCGTGTCCGGATCGAACAGGAAAACTGTCGATTGATGATTGATCTCGCCACGCTTTTCGAGGTTGTGGGGCCAGTAGCCCCCCGCCTTTAGACCCAGTGTCAGACCTGCCCTGTCGAACCCGCCCTTGAAGCCGTAAAGTGCGTCCTCGTGGCCGATTGCCTCGCGGATAACGGGGAAGTTATAGGCGTCTTCGGACGCCATGGCTGCGAACGCCTTCTCCACCGCTTCGAAGGCCGCATCGCGGGTCATCAAATTAGAAATTTCGCGTTCTGGAACGATCAGCATCCGGCAAATCCTCTTGTTAAAACGGGGGTCCGCTGTTTCCGGCCCTCAATGTGTGAGCCATATCGATGGCTCAAGGCACGCGCCCGGGACAGTGGTGGGGCGCACGCGTGTTCGTGCGCCCGCATGCATACCAAAGGGTTGGCCACCGCATGCGAACGACTTGGCACCGGCTTCTTGCCGGGCCCCCTTTATCCGTTCAGTAGGCCTTGCCTCGGGCGCTAACGGGCCAGACGGTTTCGACCTTTCCGTTGCGCACGCCCACATACCAATCGTGCACGTTTGCGGTCGGATCACAGTGGCCGGGCACAAGCCGCAGCTTGTCGTTTACCTTGAGCACTGCATTTGGGTCAGCCACGACGCCGTGTTCGTCGGAACATTTGACGTATTCCACGTCATCACGTCCGAAAATCACCGGCAATCCACTGTCCACGGACTGCGCTTTGAGGCCGGCGTCCACAATCGCCTTGTCGGCCTTTGCGTGGGACATGACGGACGTCAGGATAAAGAATGCGTTTTCCCATTCGCCCCGGTCGATGCGGTTGCCATCCGCGTCAAGGATACGGCCATAATCTGCATCCATGAAGGCATAGCTGCCGCACTGCAATTCGTTGTAAACGCCCGAGTTGCTTTCGAAATAGTAAGATCCGGTGCCGCCGCCGCCGACGATATCGCACTCAAGGCCTTCCTCTTTCAGCGTATCGACCGCGTCCTTGACCTGCGCCACTGCGATTTCGATCTTCGCCTTGCGGTCGGAGTAGGCATCCATGTGTTGCATGGCGCCCTGATAGGCCTGGATGCCAGAGAACTTCAGCCCCTCGGCCGCATCGATGGCCTTGGCAATCTCGACGACGGCGGGCGTCGTCGTCACGCCGCAGCGGCCGGCGCCGCAGTCAATTTCGACCAGACATTCGATCTGCGTGCCGTGCTTGACCGCCGCCGCCGACAGATCGGCCACATTGTTCACATCGTCCACGCAGCAGATCGCGCGCGCGCCCAGCTTGGGCAGACGGGCCAGACGGTCGATCTTGGCCGGCTGGGTCACTTGGTTGGACACCAGAATGTCCTTGATGCCGCCACGCGCAAACACTTCGGCCTCGGACACCTTCTGACAGCAGACACCGCAGGCACCCCCAAGGTCTTCTTGCAGCTTCTGCACGTCTACCGACTTGTGCATCTTGCCGTGGGTGCGGTGACGCATCCCGTGGTCCCTGGCGTAGTCGCCCATTTTCTTGATGTTGCGTTCCAGCGCATCCAGGTCCAGCACGAGGGCAGGGGTCTGGATATCGGCTTCATCCATGCCTGGTTTGGCGGGGATGTCGTAGCCGACTTCAAAATCTTCAAAATCCGGTTGCTTGTTCATGGTCGGTCCTCAGTTGAGCCATGGCAGTTTGTCGAGGTCGACATTCCCGCCGGTTACAATCACGCCGACGCGCTTGCCGGCAAAGTAGTCCTTGTTCTTGAGAATGATGGCCAATGGCACGGCGCAGCTGGCCTCCATCACGATCCGCAGGTGCTTCCACGTCAGCTTCATCGCGTCGATGATTTCGGCGTCCGAGGCCGTCTGGATATCGGTCACGTAGTTGGACACGAAATGCCAGGTCCGTTCCTTCAGTGGGACCAGCAGACCATCGGCGATCGTCTTGGGTGCGTCGTCAGCGATGATGTGACCGGCCTTGAAGCTGCGGTAGGCGTCGTCCGCCTGCTCTGGTTCGGCGGCTATGATCTTCACCTCGGGGGCCAGAGTGGACAGCGTCAGGCAAGTGCCGGAAATCATGCCGCCTCCGCCGATGGGGGCAACCATCATGTCCAGACCATCGGTTTGCTCCATAAATTCTTTGGAACAGGTGCCCTGTCCTGCGATCACGCGCGGATCGTTGTAGGGGTGGACGAAATCACCGCCCGTTTCAGCCTGAACGCGGGCGAAGGTTTCTTCGCGCGACGACGTAGAGGGCTCGCATTCGGTGATCTTGCCACCATACCGTTTCACGGTGTCCTTCTTGGCCTGCGGGGCGGTTTTCGGCATGACCACGTTGCAGGGGATACCGCGCAGCATGGCCGCATAGGATAGGCAGGACGCATGATTGCCTGACGAATGTGTCGCCACGCCCGCCTGAGCTTGCGCATCGTCCAGCCCGAAGACAGCGTTTGTCGCGCCGCGCACCTTGAACGCACCCGGTGTCTGGAAGTTCTCGCATTTAAAGAACAACTCGGCTCCGGTCAGTTCGTTTAGGTAGTGCGACGTCAAGACGGGTGTGCGGACGATATGCGGCGCGATCCGCTCATGTGCGTCCAGCATGTCCTGATATGTGGGGATATACATCTCATTCATGTCCTTCACGATCCGTGGCGATAGAATTCCTGGGCGGCGGCGACGCCGGAGCCCAGCTTGATATCAAGCCCGAGGTCCACCATGACCATTTCCGCGACACCCAGACCCGACAGCATCATCGCGTCCGTCAGCAGGCCAAGATGACCGATACGGAAAACCTTGCCCGCAACCTCGCCAAGGCCCACGCCGAACGCCATGCCGTATTTGTCGGCGGAGCGGGTGACGATGTCCGTCGCGTTGAATCCTTCTGGCGTGCGGATGGCCGAAACGGAATCCGAATAAACTTCGGGCGAATTGGCGCAAAGTCTCAGGCCCCACGCATCGACCGCATGGCGCACGCCTGTTGCGATCCGGGTGTGACGGGCCAAGACATTCTCCAAACCCTCATCCTCGATCAGCTTCAACGAAGCTTCGAGCCCGCGCATCAGGCCGACGGGCGGAGTATAGGGGAACGCGTTGTTGTCATACCCCTTCTGCATGTCCTTCACGTCGAAAAAGGTGCGGGGCAGGGTGGCTGTTTCAGTAGCTTTCATCGCCTTGTCGGAAAACCCGACGATCGCCAGTCCGGCGGGCAGCATAAAGCCCTTTTGCGAACCGGTGACAGCCACATCAACGCCCCAGTCGTCGAACCGGAAATCCATTGACCCGATAGAGGATACACCGTCGACGAACAGAAGGGCCGGGTGTTCTGCAGCATCCAGCGCCTTTCGCACGGCCCCGATGTCGGATTTGACGCCTGTCGCGGTTTCGTTGTGGGTGGCCAGCACGACCTTGATTTCGCGGTTGGTGTCCGCCTTCAGTATCTCTTCGTATTTGTCCGCAGGCAGACCGTCGCCCCAGGCGGTTTCCACAATCTGAACGTCCAGCCCGTGACGCTGACACATGTCGATCCAGCGATGGCTGAACATGCCGTTGCGGGCGGCCAGAACCTTATCGCCTGCGCTGAGGCAATTCGTCAGCGCCGTTTCCCAGCCGCCGGTGCCGGTTGACGGAAAAATGAAGATATGCGCGCTTTGCGATTTCATAACCCGGCGAACACCGTCCAGGATCGGGTGCAGCATCTTGCCAAACATCGGCGAGCGGTGATCGATCGTCGGCATGTAGCAAGCCTGACGGATATGCTCGGGCATGTTGGTCGGGCCGGGAATGAAGACTGGGTTTTGAAAGCTCATGGCGGACTCCTGGGTCATTTTCATCCGTTCTAAGGGTCCGTCCCTTGCGACGCTATTTTTTTGAAATTGTATTTCAAAATAGGTGCGGGATATATTTTGGTTTGTTGTCAGTCTCTTATATTTTTCATAAGGTGAAAAAGTCTTTCCAATAAAATTAGAGGCATTCTATGGATTCCCAAGACAATCTTTCTTCGACGGGTCGACGTGCACGCGGGCGACCGCGCGATTGGGATGACAAGACATCCCAGAACACGATCAAGTCGCTGGATCGCGCCATGGAGGTCTTTGAGTTTCTAAGCGAAGCGCAAGGCAAGGCGCTGACAACGATCGCGACCGAGATGGGTCAAGCGCCTGCAACGGTTTACCGTGTGCTTGTCACGCTGGAGGGGCGGGGTCTTGTGGAATTCGACGCTGTGGAACAGATCTGGCACATCGGTCCTACGGCCTTTGTGATCGGGTCGCGGTTCCTGCGGCGCACGTCGTTGGTCGATCGCGCCCGGCCGGTCCTGCGCAAGCTGATGGAGAATACGGGCGAAACGGCAAACCTTGGCGCCGAACGGGACGGATCGGTCCTGTTTCTCAGTCAGGTCGAGACCCATTCAAACATCCGCGCGTTCTTTCCGCCCGGATCGTTGTCGCCCATGCATGCATCAGGTATTGGCAAGGCGCTGCTCGCCGAAATGGATGCGGGTCATCTGGAACGGACCATAGACGGCGCACCGCTTACCGCGTTCACGCTGCATACGATAACAGATAAAGACGCGCTGTTGGCCGACCTCGAAACCACGCGCGACCGTGGTTACGCTCTTGACGGAGAAGAAAAAAACCTCGGCATGCGCTGCATCGCCGCGACCGTCTTTGATGTAAACGCCGAACCCGTTGCCGGCATTTCCGTCTCTGGCCCGACCAGTCGCGTGGGTGCGAATGACATTCCGCGTCTGAGCCTTGCGGTGATTGATGCTGCCCGTGAGCTGACCGCTGCCATCGGGGGCATACGTCCACGCTAACCTTTGGAAAGGGGACGCAGATTCATGTGCCGGTTCACGTCTTTATACAACAGATAGCGGAAGCGCCCCGGCCCGCCCGCATAGCAGGCTTGCGGGCAGAACGCGCGCAGCCACATGTAATCGCCTGCCTCGACCTCGACCCAGTCATTGTTGAGATTATAGACTGCCTTGCCCTCCAACACGTAGAGCCCGTGTTCCATGACATGGGTTTCCAGAAACGGGATCACGCCTCCGGGTTGGAATGTCACGATGGTGACATGCATGTCGTGGCGCAGGTCAGCCGGATCGACGAACCGGGTGGTCGCCCAGGCACCGTTCGTATCGGGCATGACGGTCGGATCAATGTCGTTTTCGTTGGCGATCACGACGTCGGGTATATCAATGCCGTCGACAGACTCGTATGATTTCCGGATCCAGTGAAACCGCGTCACCGCTTGCGAGGTATTGCGCAGGGTCCATCCCGACGACGGGGGCAGATAGGCGTATCCACCTGTCGCCAGTTCGTGATCCTTACCGTTGATGGTCAGAGTAAACGACCCTTCGACGACAAACAGGACACCTTCGGCATGGTCGTCCAGTTCGGGCTTGTCCGACCCGCCTCCGGGTTGGACTTCCATGATGTATTGCGAAAACGTTTCGGCAAATCCTGTCAAGGGCCGGGCCAGCACCCATAGGCGTGTGTGATCCCAGAACGGCAGGAAACTGGTTACAATATCACGCATCGTGCCCTTGGGGATCACCGCATAGGCATCTTTGAAAATCGCGCGATCCGTCAGCAGTTGCGTTTGCGGTGGATGACCGCCCGTGGGTGCGAAATAGGTGGCTGACATGATAAAATCCCGAAATCTGAGTTGTGTGCAGGATGGTCCAGATCACCCGACGCGACCACTACCTGCAACGACACAACACCTTTCGCAATCATTTGATAATCGCGAAAGGTGTCAAACTGATCCGCTTAATCTGCCAACCGCGACTTCAATTCAAGTCGGCGGGCGTGCAACACCGGCTCGGTATAGCCGGAGGGTTGGGCCACCCCGTCGAATACCAGATCGCAGGCCGCCCTGAACGCGACACCGGTAAACCCTGGGGCCATGGGCGTGTAGGCTGGGTCGCCTGCGTTCTGGCGATCCACCACCTCGGCCATGCGCTCCATGATTTCCATCGTGTCGTCACGGCTGACGATACCGTGATGCAGCCAGTTGGCGATATGCTGCGCTGAAATCCGGCAGGTCGCGCGGTCTTCCATCAGGCCGACGTCGTTGATGTCGGGGACCTTGGAACACCCAACCCCCTGATCGATCCACCGCACCACATAGCCGAGGATGCCCTGAGCGTTGTTTTCGACCTCGTGCCGGACCTGTTCGGGTGTCCATTTGCGGTAGGCCGCCGTCGGTATGTCCAGCAGGGCCTCGACATACGCGCGCCGCCCACCTTTGGCCAAACCGGCCTGCACATCGAAGACGTTTACACGGTGGTAATGCATCGCATGGAGCGTGGCCGCAGTGGGCGAAGGGACCCAGGCACAGTTTGCGCCCGCTTTCGGGTGCTCGATCTTTTGTTCCAACATCGCCGCCATCTTGTCGGGCATGGCCCACATGCCCTTGCCGATCTGGGCGCGACCGCTCAACCCGCATTCCAGCCCGATGTCGACGTTCTGGTTTTCGTAGGCCGTGATCCAGCCCTTGCGCTTGATGAAATCCTTGCGGCTGAACGGGCCGGCCTCCATCGAGGTATGAATCTCGTCCCCGGTTCGATCCAGAAAGCCCGTGTTGATAAAACACACGCGATGCTTCGCCGCGCGGATCGATTCCTTGAGGTTGACCGAAGTGCGTCGCTCTTCGTCCATGATCCCCAGCTTCACGGTATATTGCGGCAGGCCCAGCACCTTTTCGACGTGCGTGAAAATGTCGTTTGCAAAGGCAACTTCTTCGGGGCCGTGCATCTTGGGTTTGACGACATACATGGATGCGGTGCGGCTGTTGCGTTGTCCGCTCAACTTGCTCAGGTCGTGCAGGGAAATGGCCGTCGTGATCATCGCGTCCATCAGTCCCTCGAAAATCTCTTCGCCGTTGCGATCAAGAATTGCGGGGTTCGTCATCAAATGGCCGACATTGCGCACCAGCAGCAGTGCGCGTCCGTGCAGTGTCAGGTCCGTGCCATCGGGCGCGGTATAGCGGCGGTCGGGTTTGAGTGCGCGCGTAATCCGTTCGCCGTTCTTTTCGAACGTGTCAGACAAATCGCCTTTCATCAGACCGAGCCAATTGGAATAGGCCAGCACCTTGTCTTCGGCATCGACGCAGGCGACTGAGTCCTCAAGATCGACAATGGCGGAAAGCGCGGATTCGAGGATCACATCGCAGAGGCCCGAAGGCGAAGCCTTGCCGATGGGGTGATCGGTATCGAATTGCAGGATCGCGTGCAGGTTATTGTTGCGCAGGACGATCGCGGTGGGTGCGGATACATCGCCGGCAAATCCTGCAAATCGGTCCGGTTCGATCAGGGGCTGACCGTCGACCAGCAACTTGCCGTCCTCGACCGTATAGGACGCGGCGGCGTTGTGGCTGGTGCCCTCGGCTGCAAAATTTTCATCCAGAAACACAGCGACTCGCGACACGACACGCGCTGCACGACCCATGTCGAACCCACCATTGCGGGGAAGGCTGCCCAAGGCGTCGGTGCCGTAGAACGCATCATACAGGCTGCCCCAGCGGGCGTTCGCGGCATTCAGGACGAAACGCGCGTTGGTCGATGGCACGACAAGTTGCGGACCGGCGATTGATCCGATTTCGGCGTCGGTATCCTCGGTCTCGATGCAGAAATCATCGCCTTCGGGAACAAGATAGCCGATCTCTTTCAGAAAGGTCTTGTAGGATGACACCTTATGTGGGGCGTCCCGGTGGGATCGGTGCCAGATATCCAGCTGCGCCTGAAGGTCGGCACGTTTTTGCAGCAACACCCTGTTGCGGGGGCCGAATTCGTGGGCCAGTTCTGCAAGGCCATGCCAGAATTCGTCAGCGGATACAGCTGTCGCGGGCAGCACTTGCTGTTCGACAAATTCGGCAAGCAACGGATCTACTTTCAAGGAGTCCCGTTTCAAGTAAGTTGGAGCCTGTGCCATAGCTGGTATCCTGATATTGTATGCGTCGGTGTACGGTAAGGCTTCGGGAATACGTAAATGCAATTCCTGATGTAAGCGAGGGAAAGCCGTAAGGACTTTCAAATATGTCTGAAGGTTCTTGCGTCCATGGAATCCGCGCGTGGCGATATTGCACGCTGCGCGGATAACGCGCGTATTCTTCCAAGCTTTGGGCTTTCGGGCTCTGGGGCTCTTGCTTGATATCTGCCGCATTGTTCCCCGGCTTTGACCATTTCAGGAGCCGATCCGGCAAACTCGGGCGAATTTGTTGCGCCTTGACCGAAACGATTTGGCCCATACGTCCAAAATCGAAGGACAGCGATGGCGTCGCATACAGATCCTTAAAAATCTTCCTGAACGCCCGGAAACCGCCGCATACCGCGGATCGACCGCGACTGCGCGAAAGGAGAAAATGATGTATAATCCTGTAGATTTCACCCTCGGCAACGAGGTGGCATTGATTACCGGAGCAGGTGCGGGAATCGGACGCGCAATCGCAGAAACGTTCGCCGCAGCAGGCGCAGCCGTTATGATCACCGATCTGGATGCCGATGCCGCCAAAGATGTGGCAGACGCCATCACCGCGAATGGTGGCCGAGCGGCGCATGGCACCTGCAACGTCACCAAGGAGGCCGATCTCAAGGCGGCGGTCGGTGACACCGTGGACCAGCTCGGCAAGCTGACCACTCTCGTCAGCAATGCGGGTGGCGGTGGTCCGAAGCCGTTCGACATGTCGATGGATGATTTCCGGTTTGCCTATGATTTGAACGTCTTTTCCCTGTTCCGGCTGGCCCAGCTTGCCGCACCCGAGATGGAGAAGGCGGGCGGGGGCTCAATGCTCGCAATCACGTCCATGGCGGGCGAAAACAAAAACCAGCGCATGGCGTCCTATGGTTCGTCCAAGGCCGCCACGAACCATCTGATCCGCAATATCGCGTTTGACCTCGGCCCCCGCAGAATTCGCGTTAATGGCGTGGCCCCCGGTGCTACGCGCACGGCGGCGCTGAACTCGGTCCTGAACGACGACATTGAGAATGCGATGCTGCAACACACGCCGATCCACCGTTTGGGCGAACCGCAGGATATGGCCAACGCGGCGCTGTTCTTGTGCTCTCCCGCCGCAAGCTGGATCAGCGGTCAGATTTTGACGGTGTCCGGCGGCGGCGTTCAGGAATTGAATTGAGAGGACATGGGATGACCTTGAGAAAATTGACTGCAACAGTTGCCGCTGTGCTGACGCTCGGAGGTGCCGCCATGGCGCAGGAAAGATTGAACGCGACAGAGTCTGACCCGGTCACCATGCAATGGATGCAGGGGTTTCCTCCGCCGCCGGACAAAACAATCCGGTTCACGGATCCGGACTACTTTGCCTTTCCCAAGCTGCGCTGGACGGTGTGTCATTTTCGAGAGTTGATGCCGTCTGTCGCTGTGCCCACGGCACCCGGTGATGTCACGACGCTGCCGCGGGCGCTGGACCCGAACATCGACAACGTGACGTTCAGCCCGCTTGGCGGCGACGCGACGATGACATGGGAGGAGGCGTTCGATTACAATTACACCGAAGGTCTGCTGGTCATGCACAAGGGCCGGATCGTCTATGAAAACTACGACGGCTGTCTTGACGAAAACACGCTGCACGGGGCCATGTCCGTCACCAAAAGCCTGACTGGCCTCATGACCGAAGTCTTGGTGGCTGAGGGGCTGGTCGATGAAACAGCCCTGATGGCCGATCTGATACCGGAGTTGGCCGACACTGCCTTTGGCAGTGCCACCGTCCGGCAGGTGCTGGAAATGACGACGGCGCTTGATTATTCGGAAGATTACGCTGATCCCGATGCAGAAGTCTGGACCTACGCCGAAGCGGGTAGCCCCTTACCCAAGCCCGAAGGCTACACCGGTCCGCGTGGTTATTTCGAGTATCTGCAAACGGTAGAACAGGACGGCACGCACGGTGAGGCGTTCGGCTACAAAACAGTCAACGCGGATGTAGCCGGGTGGCTTGTTGCACGCACGACGGGTGTGTCTGCGGCTGAATATCTTTCCAATCGTATCTGGTCCCGCATCGGAACGGAGCGGGACGGGTTTTATACTGTGGATAGCATTGGCACCTCGTTTGCAGGGGGTGGTTTCAATGCCGTTCTGCGGGACATGGGCCGACTTGGTCAGCTTGTTTTGCAGAACGGTAAATGGAACGGCGAACAGGTGATCCCCGCCGCAGCGATTGAACGGATCCGCAAAGGCGGGAACAAGGATGCTTTTGCAAAGGCAGGCTATGATCTGCTGCCCGGATGGAGCTATCGCGGCATGTGGTGGGTCAGCCACAACGACAACGGCGCCTTTGCGGCGCGCGGCGTGCACGGCCAGACGATCTATATTGATCCAACCGCAGACATGGTGATCGTGCGCTTTGCGTCGCATCCGGTCGCGGGCAATGCGGCCAGCGATCCGACGTCCTTGCCCGCTTACCAAGCTGTTGCGGATTACCTGATGGAACAGTCCGCCAATCCAACCCTGGTCGGACAGCCTTGGGCCGTCGAGGACGTCGATGGTGCGGAGGTGATCGACAACAGCAACGCTCATCTGGTGTTCACGGCCGACGGGTCCCTGACGGGAAACGCGACCTGCAACCAAATTATCGGCAGCTTTGTAGATACGGGCGAAGCTTTGTCGATCGGCCAGACCGGAACCACGATGATGGCCTGTCCGCCTGCCTTGCTGGATCAGGAGCGGAAACTGTTGACGATCCTTGCGGGCGTGACCGGCTACGAGATCGACGAGACCGGCACATTGACCCTTACGACGACGGACGGCGAAACCCTTACCGCTCGCCGTCGGTAGATCGCGTGACGCACATGACAGGAGTAACGGTTCGTTCCTGCGCGGCTGTAGTGGATATTTTTGCTGCGCGGCGCGGGCAGAATTGACGGGGGATGTCGCCGCGTCCGCGTGACCGGGATGGACCGTCGCCCGGTTGGTCGGCTTTTCTGTCCTTCGCGTTCGGAATCTTGTTCAGGGCGCTTGCGGGCCGCTCGGAATCCGAAACCGATATGGCGGCAGCGCATACCTGCTATGGCAGGAACAGGCTTGCCAATGCTTTGTCTCATCTTCTAAAGCTGGTCGAAGGAAGACCCGTGATGGCGTCATGGGTGCGACCTTCCCGAACCACATTGTCCCGAACGCCCGGATTTGAACGGCCCCTGTTTTCAAGGGCCGCTTTTATGTTTGGAGTTCTACGATGATTCAAACGACCAATCTGCCAATCCTGCGCCCCGCCGTAGCCGATCAAGTCAATCGCGGCATGGTTTACATGATTGTCGCGATGCTTCTTCTGCCTGTGGGAGATACCTTTGCCAAGCTGCTGAGTGATACGATGTCGCCCGCAGGTGTCACGCTTTGGCGCATTCTGGCGCAGGGCGTGTTTCTGTTTCCGGTTGCGTGGTTGCTGCGGCACCGGCTGGAAGGAGCGATGTTTTCGCCCGTCGTGGCACTGTCGGGTGGTTTGCTCGCGATCTCGCTGAGTGCCCTGATCGCCGCCTTTGCGGTGATGCCCATCGCCACGGCCATCGCCATCTTCTTTGTCGAACCGCTGATCCTGACCATCTTGGCTGCAATTCTATTGGGTGAAACGATCGGGCGGCGCCGCCTGATTGCTGTCGCAGTCGGACTGCTTGGCGCCCTTATCGTGATCCGTCCGGGCTTTGCGGCCTATGGCTGGGCGACGGCGCTTCCGCTTACATCCGCAGTTGCATATGCCTTGAACATGATCGTGATGAAAATAGCCACCCGCACGCGGTCCGGGCTGACGGTGCAATGCGGCGCGACAGTCTACGCGGCGCTGGTAATGATCGCAATTGCGGTCGGGTTGAACGGCGCGGGCATGGACGGGCTGGTGCCGGACCTGCGCGACGTCGGATCCTTCGCGATGATCCTGTGCGCCGGTGCCGTCGCGGCGATCACTTTCGTATTGATCGCCTCTGCCTACCGCACGAACGATGCGGCAGGTCTGGCCCCGTTTCAATATCTTGAGATCGTGATGGCAACCGCCCTCGGATTTCTTGTCTTTGGCGATTTTCCCGATGCGTTGACGTGGTGGGGTCTCGCGATCATCCTTGGATCGGGCATCTATATTTTCCGCCGCGAAGCCCATGCGGATACGTCCGCACCACGCCGCAGACGCGGGGGCCGCTGAAGTTCTGTCAATATCCTTCACTTGAAGACGGACTATATCCCGTTTCCCTTGGGACTGCCGGGGCGGCGGATGCAGGCACGATTTTCATGACGTTGATCGAAACGTCAATCTTTTGAGCCTTCGACAAGATGCACGTTTGGTCCGGTGCCGTCGCCGCGTTCGGGTTTCTATTCACCCTAACTTCGGACAATATTTTCGATCCACTGAGGAGATCACGATGCGCTTTTTTGACAAGACAGGTCTTTACGTCCTGCCGCTCTTTTTGGGGCTGTTGTTCTTCGCGGCCTCGTTGACGCCCACATTGATACCGCGCGGCGCAATAGTGCAGGGAGTGCTTGGCGGTGTGGTCACGGCGATTGGCTATCTGATCGGGCGCGGCGTGATTGCGCTTTACCGACTGATGGAGCTACCGGAGCCGAAAGGCCGCACCGTGATGATCGCCCGTCTGCTTACGGGCATTCCGGTGGGGATCATCCTTGCCCTGTGTTTGGTGCAGGCACGGGGCTGGCAGAACGGCATCCGAACCCGCATGGGCATGGAGTCGGTCGAGACCGTCAACACGGTGCAGATGATCCTCGTGGCGCTGGGGGTCTTTGCCATACTGGTTCTGGTCGGTTACGCGCTGCAGTGGCTGTTCAACCGGTTGCGGCGTTGGCTCTACCGCTTCATGCCTGCGCGAACGGCGAATGTGACGGGGTTGGTGCTGACGATCCTTGTGGTCGTAATCGTAACACGCGATGGCGTGTTGGACCGGATTATTGCGGGTCTCGATAATTCGGTAACCGTTGCGCAGAACCTGTTCGATACGGCACCGCCCATTCCGCCGGGCACGGCGACAGGGGGCGACGGATCGCATGTGGACTGGGGTGCATTGGGCCAGCCGGGGCGTGATTATGTGCTGACCGGGCCGGATGCCGACGACATTGCGGCCTTTACCGGGCGCGACGCAATACAGCCAATCCGCGTATATGTCGGCCGGGCGCAGTCGAACGACCCGCAGGAGCGCGCCGACATTGCTTTGGCGGAACTTGTCCGGCAGGGCGGCTTCGACCGCGAGGTGCTGATTTTGGCGCTGCCGACGGGCACGGGCTGGATGGACCCCGGCGCGGTCGATACCGTCGAATACATGCACGGCGGCGACACTGCGACGGTCACGGCGCAATATTCCTACCTGCAATCACCGCTCGCACTGATCTTGGAAACACGCTCCGGCCTCGACCAGGCCGAGGCGCTGATCAGCACGGTTCACAAATACTGGCGCGATTTGCCGGATGATGCGCGGCCAAGGCTCTACATCCACGGCCTCAGCCTTGGGTCTTGGTCCTCGATGCACGGCACCGACCTGTTCGCGCTGCTGGACGATCCCATCGACGGCGCGATGTGGGCCGGTCCGCCGTTCCCTTCCACCATGTGGCAAGGAATTGTCGCGTCGCGCAACGAAGGCACGCCAGAGATTGCCCCCGTTCTCGGGGACGGCCAGCTGGTGCGTTTTGCCTCGCATACCGATGATGGCGGCGGGCCGGATGGGTGGGGCGATATGCGGATCGTCTATCTGCAATATTCCAGCGATCCGATTGTATTATACGAACCCGCTTCGTTCTGGCGCGCGCCGGACTGGATGAACGAGGAACCGGGACCGGATGTGTCGCCCGACATGCGGTTCATGCCCGTCGTCACCCAGTTTCAGTTAGCCATTGATCTGGCGCTGGCAAACACCGCACCGGACGGTCATGGCCATGCCTATTACGGACCCGACTACATCGGGCCCTGGATCGCCGTGACAGACCCCGACGACTGGACCGACGACGACACGGCCCGCCTGATCGAACATTGTGATGGCGGTTTTCACCAGGGATGCGATCATGAACGATAGCGCGGACGAGACCGTCCTTCGAAAAGTCGAGGCGAAAATCGCGCGAATTGGACGCAACGCGCATGGGGTGATCTATGGGTCAATCACTGTCATGGCGTTGCTGCTTGCCCTCGGCCACGGGTCGGACGGCCCGGTCGAGACGGCTGTTATCCTGTTCGGGTCGATCTTTGCCATCGTGCTTGCGGAAGCCTTCGCCAAGATATCCTCTGACGCGGTTCAAACGCGTCACTCGTTCGGTTGGTCCGAGATCAAAAAAGGTTGGCATCACAGCGCGCCAACACTCGCTGCCGTCACCGTGCCGACGGTTCTGATCTTGGTTGCGGCGCCGGGGCTCTATTCGTTAGATACGGGCGTCGCACTGGCGCAAGCCGCCGCAATTGGACTACTTGCGATCTATGGATACAGTATCGGTTGGGTCATCTATGGTCGCGTGTTTCCCAGTCTCATGCACGGTGCTTTTACCGGCACGATCGGATGTGGTCTCGCAGGCGTGAAATATCTGTTGCATTGAACCACACATGAAAAGTTCCATTTTAACATAAGACGGATTATGCGAAGCAAACCTGTGTAGCCGCAAAGCTAAAATGTCACCCATGTGCAATTCAGGAATGTCACTCTCCCTGCCGAGGAAAGCAAGCAGAGAGAGCAGACATGGGATGGGTGATGATGAGCGAGCGTGACTTCCACCGGATCGAGGTGTTGGCGCAGGTCGATGATGGACGGCTGAGTGTCCAGAACGGCGCGAATCTGTTGGACGTGACCAGACGACAGATGTTTCGGTTGCTCAAGACGTACCGCACCGAAGGCGGTGCCGGGATCCGGCACAAGGCGCGCGGCAAGGCACCGAACAACCAGATCCATGACGCCAAGCGCGACTATGCCGTAGCCCTGGTCAAAGAAAAGTATGAGGATTTCGGACCGACACTGGCGGCCGAGATGCTGGCGGAACATCACGGGTTCAAGGTCTCGCGTGAGACATTGCGCAATTGGATGCAGGACGCAGGTCTGTGGTTGTCACGCAAGCAGCGCCGCACGTTCCATCAACCCAGATCACGCCGGGAATGCTTTGGCGAGCTGATCCAGATCGACGGGTCGGATCATCGGTGGTTCGAGGATCGCGCCGATCCCTGCACCCTGCTCGTCTTCATCGACGATGCGACCAGCATGTTGATGGAATTGCGGTTCGTGCCCTCGGAAAGCACGTTCAGTTATTTCGAGGCCTTGGAAAGCTACCTGCTCAAATACGGTCGCCCCGTGGCGTTCTACAGCGACAAACACACGGTCTTTCGGGTTGCAAAGCCGAACCAGCACATGACGGGCATGACCCAATTCGGTCGCGCGCTGGCCGAGCTGAACATCGAGATACTGTGCGCCAATAGCAGCCAGGCCAAGGGCCGCGTAGAGCGCGCCAACCGCACTTTGCAGGATCGGCTGGTCAAGGAACTGCGTCTCGCAGGCGTATCCTCAATCGAAGACGGAAACGTTTTTCTTCCGGGCTTCATCGAGCGCTACAACGCCAAATTCGCAAAGGCCCCGGCCCGGTCGGACAATCTGCACCGGGCTTTGAACATTGAGCCGGATCGGTTCAGCGAAGTCTTCTGTCTGCGCGACAAACGCCATGTGACCAAGGATCTGATGCTTAAATACGACCGCAAACGGATCAAGCTGGCGGTGAACGATCTAACACGCAGCCTCGCCGGGACATATGTCGATGTCTACGAACTGGCCGACGGGCGCATTCAGGTCCGCGCCAAAGGTGTCGCCCTACCCTACACGATCATGAACCCCGAGCGCCGGATAACCCACGCGGCGATTACCGAGAACAAGCACCTCAGCGCCGTCCTGGCCCATATCAAGGAGGAGCAGGACAAGGCTGCACCAAAGCCGAAGGTCAAACCGGTCAGTGCCAAGAACGGCTACGTCAAGAATGGTCGCTCACCCGGCCGACCGTCCAAGCTGGAGTTGCATTACGCGGCAAAGCGCGCAGCTGCGGCACAGACCGGCTCCGAAAGCTGACGTTGGATAATCTAGCCAAAAGTCGGCTGTGCGGACGAAGCGATCAGTCGACTTTTCGCTGTCACGCAACAGTAGAAGTGGGCAGGATACGAATGACTTTGCTGGCGGTAGATAATCAATGAAAGTTCTGGCGAGGGCCATTGTCCTCTGTTTTCTGATCTTTGCCCTCCAGTACACACTGCCATCGGATCGCCCTTGGTGGCTGGAAATACTGGTTTTCGTCGCGATTTTTGCGGCCGCCGATTTCCTTATTGGACGGTGGTTCGCAAGGAAATAGCAACAGTATGGGCTCGAACCGGACCTTCGCGGCGGACCGCACCGAGGACCGCTATGCGGACGGAATAGTCATTCGCTGCGCCGTATATGTATGTCTGCTTCAAGGGTCTGATTGGCGGAGCCGAATAATCTGCCAGTGCCGTGCTCTAGTGACGGCCAGTCGTCGGACATTCTATTTTCGAAGCGGCTTCAGAGAGCCCAGCCACGATTCGACCTCGCGCTGATGGGTTTGCGTTTACATAGACAGGCGACGGGTGCGGAACTCGCAAGACGGGGACCGCGCAGAGGGGCGAGGCGCGTCCGGCAGAGCGTCCGGCCAGAACGACCGCGCGTAGCGCGGGCAGGAGCCCCAGAAGCGCCGGGAGATGGGCCAGCCCATCACGTAGTTCGGTCATGCGGGACGGTGTGTTGCGCACCGTGCCCGCAGGCGGCAGCCAGGGCACGGCGTTCCAGATCACGATCCGCCGACGGGTCAGACCCGCTTCCGCCAAGAACCGCCGCAGGTTGCGCTGCGCCGGTGCAGGGTTGTCACACGAAACGAACCGAGGCGCGTCCCCGCGCCGCGCGGGCCGCTCCAGCAGGATCAGGCATCGTGCCGTCGTACCGCCGTCGTGCGGATCGAACCATGGCACGTCGCGACCCTCCGCGCGCAGGCCCTCTGCATAGGTGTTGAGCGC
Source organism: Loktanella sp. DSM 29012 (assembly GCF_900110705.1). Classification (GTDB taxonomy): domain Bacteria; phylum Pseudomonadota; class Alphaproteobacteria; order Rhodobacterales; family Rhodobacteraceae; genus Loktanella; species Loktanella gaetbuli. Next base: position 49,935 of record NZ_FOEJ01000010.1, read on the forward strand.
GGTCATGTGCGGCGCATCCAAAGCTGAAAGGCGCCGGGACCTGGCGGCGGCGTTTGCAAGCTCCTCCGTCATCCGCTCGGCCCGAGAAGAAGAACGAGACCAAGCCCGAGCGCGACGATGAAGAGCCACGACGCCGCCCCGAGGAGCGCGGGTCGCGCGCCCTCGGCCACGAGCTTGCGAATGTCCGTCTCGAGCCCCATCGCCGCGAGCGCCATGGCCAGAAGGAACTGGGTCAGGCCCTTGTGCCAAGGCTCCGCGGCCGTTGGCACGATCCCCAACGAAGCGATCCCCACCATGGCGACGAAGCCAAAAACGAACCACGGAATCGGGGCGCCGGCACCCGAGGCACCCTCGTTTCGCCGCCGGGCCAGGAGGCCGAGCGTCAGAACCAGAGGCGCCAGCATCATCACCCGGGTGAGCTTAGCGATCGTCCCCGTATGCCCGGCCGCATCGCCCTGTTGGAAGGCCGCGGCGACGACCTGAGCGACCTCGTGGATGACTGCACCGGTCCAGAGCCCGTAGGCATCGGGGCCGAGATGGAGCACCGTCGCCTCGACCACCGGGATCAACACCATCGACAGCGAGCCGAACACCGTCACGCAGGCCACCGCATAGGCCACGTCCTCGTCGGAGGCCCGTGTGACGGTGTTGGTGGCGATCACGGCGGAGGCACCGCAGACCGAGGTGCCAGCGGCGATCAACTCGGTGAGCTTGGTGCCTACCCCGAGCTGCCGCCCGAGCCACTTGGTAAAAAGGAACGTCGCGATGAGCGCGGCCGCGATAATACCCACGCCGCGCAGGCCGACCTCGATAACCTGACCGATAGTGAGTTGCAGGCCAAGCAGCACAACCCCCGCCTTCAAAATGACCTTCAGAGATACGTTGACGCCGGGCTTCGCCGCGCCCGGCGTACCCATCATGTTGTGCAGCGCCATACCGATAAGGATCGACAGGATCAGCGGCGAGAGCGCGTCTATCCCGGGGACGAGGCGCAGTCCAAAGGCAGCGGCGGCAATCAGGGCGGTGAGGGCGAGGCCAGGCCAGATCGATCTGTTTGACCCCGCATCGGCGGTGGTGTCTGTCATTGAAGGCTTTCGTATCATTGTCGGAATATTGGCTTGCCCCACTCAGGGACACGTACCTAACAGACGTGCGACCCGGGCCGGGTATTCCCGCGGCTTTCCGTATTGCTCTTCGTGTCCTCTGATGACGCGACTGTGAGTCTCTGTCCGGGAATAGGCCGCGTCCTTTGGCCGTCAGTATCTATGACGGAGCCAAATCACCGTCGAAGATCCCCAATGAAGGAAGTTCCATGATACGCCTCACTATGCTCATCGCCACCACGACACTGGTGGCTCTGCCGGCGGCTGCCGACGTGTTCTCCGACCGTGTCGGCAAAACGGACCTCGCCGATCCGAGTATCACCCACGCTCCCGAGGACGGCATCGTCAAGCTCTATGGCGCGGGCGGGCCGCATACCGCGTTCCAGAAGGTCGCCGATGTTTGGCAGGAAGAGACCGGCACGGAAGTCGAGATTGTTGCCGGGCCAGAAGCGGACTGGAGTGCTGACGCTCAGGCCGACGCAGACATCCTGTGGGGCACGTCGGAGCAGTCGATGACTGCGTTTCTACTGACCTATCCGGCCTTCGATCACGCCGATGTCGAGCCGATCTACATCCGCCCCGTCGTAATTGCCGTGAAAGCGGGCAATCCGAAGGGTATCGAAGGTTTCGAGGATCTCCTCGGCGAAGACATCCGCATTGTCGTGACCGAAGGGGCGGGCGTCTACAACACCTCCGGCACGGGGACCTGGGAGGACGTGGCGGGCCGTCTCGGGCGGCTCGACGACATTGCGGCGTTCCGGAAGAACATCGTCGCCTACGCACTTGGCTCGGGAGCGAGCTTTCAACAGTTCCAGGACCAGGATGCCGATGCGTGGATTACCTGGCCGAACTGGCCGCTGACCCATCAGGACGTACTGGAGATGGTGGAACTCGACGAAGCCCGGAAAATCTGGCGCGACGTCAACGTGGTGATTTCCCCGGACGCGGACCCGGCGGCGCAGGACTTTCTGAACTTCCTCGTAACTGATGAGGCGCAGGAACTCATGGCCACCGAAGGCTGGCAGAGGTAAGCGCTCCCCGGCTAGGAACCTCGCGGCGGAAATTCTTCGTCGCGAGGGAATAATCTGTGCGGGCAGACCGTCTCTCTATTGAGTCCATTGCGGCTTTGAATATGGAGGGAGGACATCATGACCACTATATACCCGGTGAAACGTCGCCAATTCCTGATCGGCTCGGCCGGCCTTGCCGGCGCAGGCCTGACAGGCTTGCCGGCGATCGCGCAGGAAGGCGGAAAACTGCCCGCCTATGTCGCCTGGAAGGACGCGGACGACATGATCGTCCATACGTCCGAGACGCTTGAGACCACGCGCGCTGCGCAAGGCGATGCGCTCGTCACGCCGTCGAGCGATCTCTACATCCGCAACAACCTGCCCGCGCCTTCCGAGGAGATCGTCGCCGATCGCGACGCGTGGGAAGTGTCGATTGAAGGCGTCGGAGAACCCGGCACGATGACGCTCGGCGAGTTGAAGTTGCTCGGGTCGGAAACCGTGGTCGCGGTCCTGCAATGCTCGGGCAACGGGCGCGCGTTCTTCGATCACGAGACGAGCGGGTCGCAATGGGCGACCGGCGCGGCCGGCAACGTGATCTGGACGGGGGTTCCGATCCGCGCCGTGGCCGAAGCCATGGGCGGCGTCGCGGGCGACATGGCCTTCCTGACCGGAACCGGGGGCGAGGAGATCCCCGAGGGCCTGCCGCCCGAGAGCATTCAGGTCGAACGCTCCGTGCCCATGGAGGCGATGGAGCAGGCGATCCTGGCCTGGGACATGAACGGCGAGCCGATTCCGCTGGCCCATGGCGGTCCGCTGCGGCTGATCGTTCCGGGCTATTACGGCGTCAACAACGTCAAATATCTCAAACGGCTCGCTTTCACCCCTGAGGAGAGCCCTGCCAAGATTCAGCAGACCGGCTACCGCGTTCGTCCCGTGGGCGTCTCAGGCGACCCGTCCCAGCCCTCGATGTACGAGATGAGCGTCAAGTCATGGATTACCGGCCCGCTCGAGGATGCCGGAACCGGACAGGTCAGGATCGCAGGCCTCGCAATGGGGGGCACCAGTGCCGTAACGGGGGTGGAGGTCTCCACCGACGGCGGCGAGAGCTGGCAAGAGGCCGAACTCCTCGGGCCCGACATGGGCCGCTATGCTTGGCGGCCCTTCGTCCTCGTCGCAGATCTGGGCGCGGGGACCCACACGCTCACGAGCCGCGCCACCAACGGCAATGGCGACACCCAGCCCAAGGAGTTCGAGCCTAACGAGCGTGGCTACGGGCATAACGGTTGGCTCGGCCATGCCGTCGATGTGACGGTCGGATAAGGAAGAGACGATGAAAATTTATTCTAAGGAACTCCGACGGCACTCCCACGGGCGTCCGGCAGGCCTTTCGACCGTCCTCCTCGCGTTTCTGGCGACACCGCTTGCTGCGCAGGAGGCCGGTCCCGAGGCCGGCCGGACGATCTTCAACGAGACAGCGCAGCCCCAATGCGCGCTCTGCCACGTCCTCGCCGATGCGGAGGCCGAGGGCAAGGTGGGCCCGAACCTCGACGAGCTTCAGCCCAGCGTAGACCAGGTTCGTGTCGCCGTCACGAGCGGAGTGGGTGTCATGCCCGCCTTCGAGGGCACCTTGAGCGAGGAAGAGATCGAAACGGTCTCGGCATATGTTGCAAAGGTCGCGGGCGGCGGGGACTGAACCCTTCGCCCGTCAGACGCAGGTCTCGGTCTCCGAGACCTGCCGCGCGAAGGCAAGGCGGTCCGCGTTTCTGCCATCCGGACCGGTCACGGCCTTGAGATATGTCTCGATCGCCGCAAAGCGGTCGGGTTTCATGCCCTCGGCTTGGACGGCATAGCGCAGTCCACCGACAATCCAGACATCCGGCGCATCGGGTCCGTCCGCAGTCCCGTCCTCCAGCCTCAGAAGCGTAAGACGACAGGCATTGCGGCCCGCATAGTGGCCGGCGATGCCACCCTCTACCTCGCGCACGGCCACGAGCGCCAATCCGGCCGGGGACAAGTCGGGAAGTGGACCGCCCCCGCTGAGGCCCGCTTCGGCGAGGGCATCATCCGAGGTCGGAAAGCTTTGCCTAAGAAAGGTCTCGTGGATCGAGGTCAAGTCTGTTCGGTCTGCCCCGGGCATCGCGAGAAATGCGACTAGGGCCAGGGTTGCCGCGATCGCTCCGCCCCAAGCGACGGGACGCACCCGGACGGTCGATCCCGCATCGGCGACGGGACGCATTCGCGCCAAGCTTTCGGATTGGGCATGCAGCTCTGCCGCGGCGGTGGCCAGGTCCGGTTCCCGGGCCAGACGTCTGGCAAAGGCGCGGCGCTCGGCCCCCCGCAGCTCGCCGTCGAGATAGGCGTTCAGGGTCTCCCAGTCCTTGTCGCAGGGATAAGTCACGGTGTTCTCCGCTTGATGCTCTCGACTCCGGTGATCCGGTCGCGAAGCGCGCGGCGTGCGCGGCTGATCCGGCTCATCACCGTTCCACGCGGCACGTCGATGACGCGCGCTGCCTCGTCGTACTTGAGGCCCAGAATGTCGATCAGGGTCAAAATTTCTCGCATCTCGCTCGATAAGGTCGCAAAGGCCGCACGGACATGCATGTCCCGCTCGTGTTTCGGATCATCTGAGATCTCACCGGATAGACGTGTCTCGCGCTCGAGATATTCCCGGCGGACGCGGCGCTTGCGCAATTCGTCGATGTTCAGGTTGCGGATCGTCCGGAACATCCAGGGTCTGAACTCGCCAAGACGCCGCGGCGGCGAGTCCGCGCGCAGGGCCCGGGCCACGGCGTCCTGCACGAGATCGTCCCCATCCTCGCGCCGATCACTGATCCAGTAGGCATAGGCTTTCAGCTCCGGCAGAAGCCGCTCGATATGCCGACGTCGGCTCATCTCAGCAAGTCAGGCCACATGGTTTGAGCATCCGCGTTTACCCATGCTCATTCATAGCGTTGTGTGGTTGCCTAAGTAAAGTCGCTTCGGTCATTCGCGTCGACCGCAGCAACCAAAGAGGTGGGCTCTTTCCAGACCTTCGCCGCGTCTCGCCCGAACGTCCGCTTAGCGATCCCGCAAGGCTTATCAACCCTGCGATATTTGAGGTCTCCGGGCTGCTAAGCCTTGCTACCGCCGGCGCTCTTGGTGACATTCCTGCTTTGCGCAGCAGGTGACATTTCTGGATGGTTGCAACAAACCTGTAGCTGGGTGGATTCACAAATGAAGTGCAAGTTCTGTATCAAAACAGAGTATTGCATGGAGTTGATCAATGGGACGCACCTACTCTCACCTGAGCCTGGAAGAACGCCGCAGGATTGCCAAGTGGCGTGAAGCCAAAGTGCCGATCGCAGAGATAGCCGATCGCCTGGGCCGCGATGCATCGACTGTCTATCGGGATCTGCGTCGCAACCACTACGATGACAAGGAACTACCCGCGTTGAACGGCTACTACGCTTTGAGCGCACAGGACATGTACGAACGCCGCCGTGCAGTACATTGCAAACTGGTCCTGCATCCCCAGGTTATGGCCGCTGTACGTGCGGGTCTGGATGCCGGGTGGTCACCGGAACAGATCGCCGGTCGGATGCGCTTGGAATGCCATAGTGTCCGCGTGAGCCACGAGACGATCTATCGCTTCGCCTACTCGAAAGGCGGTCTTGCCGAACAGTTCTACAGGCACCTGCCGGAACATCGCAAACGCCGCAGGCCACGTGGGCAACGGCGGCACAACCGCACCCATATTTTTGAGGCCCAAAGTCTGTCTTACAGGCCTGAGAGCATCGGCGAGCGCACGGAGTTCGGCTACTGGGAATGCGATCTGATGATGTTTCGCAAAGAGCATGGAAAGGTGAATGTGACATCCTTGGTGGAACGCGTCAGCCGCTATACCGTCGTCATGCGCAATGAGGACCGCCAGTCAAAACCGATCATGGAAGCCTTAGTTAAAGGTCTGGCGACCCTGCCCGCGGATGCGCGTCAATCAATCACCTTCGATCGCGGGACAGAGTTCTCAGCTTGGCAGCAGTTAAAAGACGGGATCGGCGCAGACGCTTGGTTTTGCGATCCGCAGGCACCCTGGCAGAAAGGAACGGTCGAGAACACGAACAGCAGATTGCGCCGCTACCTTCCCAGATCGACGCCACCGACAGCGCTGACAAATCGATATTTAAGGTCGATTTGCCATCGCCTCAATGCAACGCCGCGCAAGTGTCTCGGCTACCGGACACCAGCAGAGATCTTCGAAAGCCAGCTGATGGAAATTCAGAACCGATTGGATTAAAATAGGATATCAGAACTGGCACTTCACCGTGAGTTCACATTGCAAAGTTAGAATGTCCCACATCTGCAAAGTAGAAGTGTCACACTTCCCTGTTGAAGCAGGATTGGAGTGTGGCCGTGGGATTGGTGATGATGAGCGAGCGCGACTTCCACCGGGTCAAGGTGTTGGCGCAGGTCGATGATGGACGGCTGAGCGTCCAGAACGGCGCGAACCTGTTGGGCGTGACCAGGCGGCAGATGTTTCGGTTGCTTAAAACGTATCGCACCGAGGGTGGCGCCGGCATCCGACACAAGGCGCGCGGCAAGGCACCGAACAACCAGATCCATGCCGCCAAGCGCGACTATGCCGTGGCCCCGGTCATAGAAAAGTATGAGGATTTCGGACCGACGCTGGCGGCCGAGATGCTGGCGGAACATCACGGGTTCAAGGTTTCGCGTGAGACATTGCGCAAATGGATGCAGGACGCAGGTCTGTGGTTGTCCAGTAAGCAGCGTCGGACATTCCATCAGCCCAGATCACGCCGGGAATGCTTTGGCGAGTTGATCCAGATCGACGGGGCGGATCATCGCTGGTTCGAGGATCGCGCGGATCCCTGCACTCTGCTCGTCTTCATCGACGATGCGACCAGCATGTTGATGGAATTGCGGTTCGTTCCCTCGGAAAGCACGTTCAGCTACTGAGCTACTCCCCATCGGCTGGACAGGATCTGGCGTAATTTAAGCTACTCTTTGCACCTGCTGATCGGGTTGCCTGAACTGGAAAGACGCGAACATTGCCGCCGTCTGACCTCGATGGGCAAATGGCCGCATCATGACAGCAGGCCGCGCAGCCAAAAATAGGGCTGTGTCTGTTTTGGCCCGCTGACGAACTATTGCGTGATCAAAAACCTCAGCGTTCTTACGCCGCTCGGATAATCGCTGCAATCTCTTGGTAGCCACGCGCCTCGGCATGTTGCAGTGGCGTGACGCCATCGCGGTCGGGGATGGTGATGTCCGCGCCCGCCTCGACCAGCGCACGCACGGTGGCGACATGATCGGGGCCGCCGTCACCCAGAACCACGGCCTCCATCAGCGCGGTCCAGCCCAGATTGTTGACGTGGTCGAGCGGTGCGCCACCGGCGATCAGGCGGCGGACGACTTCGGCATGGCCCAGATGCGCTGCGGCAATCAGGGCAGTACCGTCATAGACGCTGGTGATAAGATCCGGTCGGTTGCCCAGACCCATCGCCAGCGAGACCATTTCGGGATCGTCCGCAACCGCTGCGATGGTCAGCACGTCATAGACGCGGTTTTCCAGCGCGTTCATGTCGGCCCCGGTCTCAGACAGGGCGCGCAGTGCGGCCTCGTTGGAGGCGAAAGCAGCGACATGTGCGGGCGTCCGCCCCGCCTGGTCGCGTGCATCGAGGTCGGCCTCCGCATCGGCAAGCCGTAGGATGGTCTCGACATCGTTTTCATTCGCGGCACTGAAAAGGCCGTCATAGGCAGCGATCTCGGATACCGACGGAGCGGTCTGCGTCTGTGCGGCTGTCGCGAGCACGATCAGAAGAAGGCTCTGGATTATTCGAATCATCGTCTCGATCCTCCATCGAGCGGTCGGCCCGTGGGGGCTGACCGCAAGACACTCTTGCAGAGGTTACTCGGCACCGATCTCGACGAGCCCGGCACGGGCGCAGGTGGCGTCGATATCGCCCGAGGGCGCGCCGCCGACGCCGACGCCGCCGACCAGCGCGCCGCCGATACGGATTGGCAGACCGCCCGCCTGGATCACGAGCCGTCCGTCCATGTCGCGCAGACCTTCATTGGTGGGGTTTTCGCCGATGAAACCGGCCAGACCGGCGGTGTCGCGGCCCATGCTGGCCGAGGTGAAGGCCTTGCCGGTGCTGCTGCCCACGGTGTGCGGCCCGGCATTGTCGGCGCGCAACAGAACCTTGGTCTCGCCACTGCGGGCGACGATGGCGACGCTGACGTTGTGACCCTCGGCGGCGCAGGCTTCCAGCGCGGTCCGCGCGGCGGTCTGCGCCATGTCGAGCGGCAGGTAGGGGGCCGTTGGCAGGTCCTGTGCGGCGACGGAAACGGGGGCCAGCAATGCGGCGGCCAGGGTGAGATTGCGGATCATGTGAGGTCTCCTTGATTTCGATGACAAGGGGAACCTACGGGCAGCCGTCGCCGTCCGGTATTCGTAGGCCTTGCAGCGATATGGGTAGTTCTACGGACCCGCGCCCGCGTCGAGCCAGAGCCGGGTCAGTTCCGCCGCCGAGGTCGTTCCGGCCTTGGCCCCGATGGCCGAGCGATGGCTGTCCACGGTGCGGGGCGACAGTGACAGCGCGTCGGCGATCTGGCGTGTGGTCAGGCCCTTCGCGACCATTTCCAGAACCTCGGCTTCGCGTTCGGTCAGTTGCGTCAGTATCTGCCGCGCCTCGTTCGTCTCCGACACCTGCTGGCACCGGCTATCAAGCTCCGCGTGGCCCTTCTGGATCGCGTCGATCAAATCCTGCTCGTCCACCGGCTTCGACAGGAAGTCGATAGCCCCATTGCGAAAGGCGAGACGGCAGGCCTCGATGTCGCCATGTCCCGAAATGATGATCGTCGGCCAGTCCACGCCTCGTTCGGTCAGTTGCTCCTGCAATTTCAACCCGGAAATTTGCGGCATCCTGATATCGAGGATCAGGCAACCCGGATCGAGCTTTTCGAGCGCGACCAGGAAACTGCCCGGTGCCCCAAAGCTGCGCACATCAAGGCCGACGGTGCGCAGAAGCAGCGACAACCCCTCGCGCACGGCATCGTCGTCATCGACCAGATAGACTGGCAGGTTCATTCAGCGGCCTCCCGTTTTTCTGCAGTTGCGCCCGGCAGCCAGAGCCGAAACACGGTTTCCCCTCGCTTTTCGACCAGCGTCAGGTCGCCGCCCATGCGGTCCGTCAATCGCTGGCAGAGCGCCAGCCCCAGCCCCGTTCCGTCAGGCTTGCCGGTCACGAAGGGCTCGAACAGCCGGTCCCGGATATTTTCGGGAACGCCCGGCCCGCTGTCGGCGATCTCGACGACGATGCCGGTTTCCATCAGGTCGCTCGTTATCCGAACCCGCCGTTCGGAACTGTCCGTCGCGGCGTCCACGGCATTGCGGGCGAGGTTAAAGACGATCTGTTCCAGCGCGATCCGGTCGAGACGCAGCACGACATCGCGGGTGGTGGAAAGATTGGTTGTCAGCTTCACGCCCTCCTTTTCGACCTCGCGCCGCAACAGAGCCTCGACATTGCCTATCGCTTCGTTGATCGGCACTTCTTCGATCCGTTCGGATTGCGGACGGGTCCAGTCGCGCAGCCGGTCGAGGATTGCAGCCGCGCGTTTGGCTTGTTCCACGACGCGCCCGAAGCTGGTTTCAGAACCGTCGACGTCCCCCCGCCGCGCCAGATGCCGCCCCGCTTGCGCCTGCGAGAGAATGGCGGTCAGAGGCTGCGTCAGTTCGTGGGCCATGCCGCTGGCCATCTCGCCCAGGGCATTGACGCGCGAGGCATGGGCCAGCCGCGCATCGTCCGCGCTGAGTCGCGCCTCGCGTTCGGCCCGGCGCGTGCGCACGCGCTGGCGCAGCCCGAGGACGGCCAGCAGGTAGAGCAACGTCATCGCTGCGACGACCGCCAGCACACGGCCAGGAGGCAGAAGGTCGGTCAAGCGAGGCGCAATCCCGGCGTTGAGTATCAAGGGTTGCGATATGCTGCCGAGCGCCTTGCTGAACTGCATTTCCACATCGCCCGGCCCGGTGTCGAAAAGCACCGTTCCATTCGGTAAGCTCAGGCTGCGCGCCACGGAAGATCGCGTCCAAAAATCGGCATCCGTTTCAAGCAGACGATCCGCATCGACCGTGAGCGCCAGTCCAAACCGGGCCGCATCGGTATTGGGGCTGCGCTTGACAACGAGGTAACGGTCGTTTGCCTCCGGCGCCGACCGCAGGACCAGCTCGCCCTCGGATGCTTCCGCGCTTGCAACAATCGTTTCGGCCAGTGCATCGGGCAGGCCGGGCCGCGTCGTGACGTAACGGACGGGACGGTCCAGCGGCACGAGATCGACGGCCACGATCCGGGGATAGAACCTCTGGATAGTCGCCGCGACGTCAAGGAACAAGTCCTGCCTCTCGGCCTCTCCGGCCACGGCGAGTGCCGAGAGCGACGTCAGATGCGCATCGTGCTGATCCGCCCGCTGCGAGGCCAAGCGGTGTAGGATCGCGGCCTCGGTCTGCAATTCCGAGAAGAGACGCTGACGTTCGAGGGCGGCCATGACGACCATGGTCACGACGAGAAGTCCGAGCCACCCGAAAAGGACTATCGACCGTCCTGCACCCTGCAATCGTTTCACGCTCAATTTGTACTTCCTTGTTCCACAAGGGCAAATATATCCGAATATTACTGCTGCTGCATTGCAAAAGGCTCGTTGTCACAACCTATCCAATTTCACGTCGCAACACCGCTTCAACGAAAGCTGCCCTTCGTACACAATGCAGCATTGGTCGAAACGGGCTCACTGCCGACCTTGGAGGCATTGCAGCATCTTGTGCTATGCTGGCTTGATCAACGTCGGGTTGTCGATGTGGGTGGGCGTGGCGGATTTGAGGACCAGTCATGCAAACACCAAACTTACCTGCCATGCGGGCGCTTCGCCCCGCCTGGAACAATGGGCGCATCGTCGGTCAGAAGCGACCTCTCAAACTGAAACACGTCTGGGCGATAAGGGTTCGACTTGAACTGGCCGATACCAAGCTGCATGCCGTCACCGATGTGCGTGGGCGGCCCATACGGTTCTTTATGACGGCTGGTCAGGTCAGCGACTACACTGGAGCGAGGGCATTACTGAGCAGTCTTCCGACCGCGGACTGGCTCCTGGGGGACCGGGGATATGACGCGGATTGGTTCCGCGAAGGCCTTATAGACAAGAAGATAACGCCCTGCATCCCCGGTCGAAAGTCACGCGACAAGCCCGTCAAATACCCCTCTCGGGACATTGCTGCGCAATACCCTGCCGGGCAGCGGACCAGCGCCGCTACCAAAAGCGCAACCGAATCGAAATCATGTTCGGACGTCTAAAGGACTGGCGGCGCGTCGCCACGCGCTATGACCGAAGCCCCAAGGTCTTCCTTTCTGCCATCGCTCTCGCCGCAACCGTAATCTTTTGGTTATGAGTCCAGAGCCTAGGCAGCGGGAGCCAGAAACTAAAATTTATTCTGCCTGCATCAAATTCATACTTTTCATGGCGCCACTCTGACAGGGAGGTCTTGGCTGGTTTGAAGATCGTTCTTCACCAAGCGAACCGCCGATCATTGGAGCAGACATTCAACTTTGAGGATTACGCTGTAGCCAATCATCGATCATTCTTCTGATTTGCTCTGGTCGCGTCGGCGGATCGCTTTCTTTTCGCCGCGCTAAATCGATCTGATCAATTGTTTCTTGTGACAGTCTTACGTTGATTGACATTGTATCTAATTTCGGTCGGCCCATCTTTGCCACAAATATCTCCTTGACTAAATGGTACCAGTGAACCATATTGTTCGCATGGGTAGAGAGTGGTCGCTCTCACACCCATGCTAACCACAACGATCCTATGGAGATCATCATGGATAACACCGTTCCTACCACGCCATTTGGCGTGTCTCAAACCCCGAATGAAGCGCTGGATTTGTCTGTGGCGAACGCCGCTGGCCTTTTGGCGTTTGATCGCTGCGTGGCGCTGACGCGCGCTGCGATCGCGGCGGAGGCCTGCGCGGATGCGGCCAATCAGGATCCCGCACTGGCGGGTTGCGACCAGGCCGCTGCCGATGCCTGGGCGATGGCCGACGAAGCGCTCTGGCAGTTCCGCTCCGACAGGTCTGTGACCCTGTGTGACGTGAAGTATGCGGCTTGGGTGCTTCTGCTGATGCTCGAAGATGACGGACAAGGCCTCGACACCTTGGCGCAGCGTGCGCAAAGTCTGCGGTATCGGGCCAAGAAGTTCGCCCGCAGCCCTCTGACCGTCGAGCAGGTCTCAGCACCGCGCATGGTCGTGGCCGCCAATCTGGTCGATGAGATCATCGCGACTGCTCAAGAAGACCATGTTGCAATCGAGGCGATACGCACAACGCCGGTTGTGAGCACCGATCTTGGTCTGTCATCGCCCCGTGATCCGCGATGCGAAGAGGTCGAAGAGATCGACGAGGATTTGGACGTCAGTCCCGTCTGACCTGCCCCCATCCCGATCTGAGCGACTGCGGCATCCGCGCTTTCGGATGCCGCCGGTCCGCCTTTGCCTGCAGTTCATCCCCATTCAGGAGGTGCGTTCCATGAACGTCCATTCCCCAAACGTCCCATCCCCATCCTCTGCGTCCGACACATTCATTATCGACGGCGTCCCCTACCCTGCCCTCGCCAAGCCGCTCCAGCCGAACTGGATCGCGGCGGCCGCGCGCGCGGGCTTCGATCTGATCGGCCGCGCCCGTGACGCCAACCATGGCGTGTTGCGCTGTCGCACCTGCGCTACCGACGCGCTGGTGCGGATCAGTGTCATTCGTGACGCGACCCCACTGTGCCACGCCTGCATCCACGATCGGCGGTCACGCGCAGCCAAGGCTATTGGCGCAGAGCTGATCGCCAAGTGTCCGGACCACCGGCACTACGGCCTGTTCCGCCTGCCCTGCGGCCATGTCGTGCGGCGGCAATACACCCGCGTGGAAGCCGCTGCAGACGGCGGTCATGCCCTTGGGTGCGAAGACTGCCGCGCCGCACGCGATGATGAGGCGGCGCGCGACTTTGGCTGGGCGCTGGTCGGTCCTGCCACAAGCGGACGCGCAGGATATCGCGACTACCGCCACCAGTGCGGTCATGTGCAATCCATCAGTGTGGGCAACATGCGCTGGGGGGACTGCACCTGTGCGGCCTGCGGTGAGGGCTGGGCGGCCAAGCCGTCGTTCATCTACCTGTTCCGGATCGACCTGCCGGGGATGTCGGTCCTGAAGCTGGGCTATTCCGCCCGTCCGGCTAAACGGCTGCGCCACCAGCTGGGTCTGAACCGCAGCGTGTCGTCCGAAGTGATCCGCGTGCTGGCGCTCTCCTCCGGCAATCTCGCCGTTCGTGAAGAGAAGGCCTGTCATCGTTACATGCGCGACGCCCATCCCGAATTGGTTTTGCCCAAGCGCGTGTTCGGCGACGCGATCAATACCAAAGGCGAGATCTATCATCTGCGGGCAGAACCCTTGCTGCACGCGCTGATCGATGGCGTCACGGCGCGATCCCGTTCCGCTGCGAACATCGCGCAGATATCTACCGCGCTGCGGGCGACGGCCACATAGCGCCACAGGCACAGCGACCAACGCCACCGTCCCGCCCGCACCATCTGGCGTGACGGCAGTCTGCGACGGCACCTGCCTGATCTTGGACACCGTCACGGACCGCTGGCCCACCACTCCTCACCTGCCACGCCTTCTCACCCTCGCCATTCACCGGTTGCCCCTTCGCGCACCGAGTTCTCCGCTCGTTCCAACAGACTGGATATCGCCATGACACATTCGAACACCAATACCGCTCCTAAGCTTCCGCAAACTTCAACCGCACAGACCCGAGTTGCCGCCACCGCCGCCGCACCCGCGTGGCATCCATTGGCAGACGCGGCCCTGTTGCGCCTCTATCCCGACCGCCCACGCGGGTTGCGCATCGGAGAGATCCTGCGCGGGTTCGGCGGTTCAGACGCGCAAGCCGATGTGGACGCTTACATCGATGCCCCCTTGTTCGCCGAGGCTGGTGCTGAAGATCATGATGATGATCCACCGCAGGACAGTGAGGCGTCACACGCCACCGCTGCTGGCACAACGGCCGCCGAGGCATTGAGCGCGTGGGAGATCGCGGAAGGTCTCAATGGATATTTTGATCTGGACAACACGGAAGACGACATGCCCATGTCCAGCGGGACGCCTGCGGCCGATGCCATGAGTTCCGCTGAGATCACCGCAGCCCTGACCGCAGGCGATGATCCATGGGCCACCGACAGCGTCACCCGGAACTGTCGCCCGCCCTACCCGGTCGCGGCCAGCACCGTGCTGGCCCTTGCGCAACTGGCCAAGACCTTTGGCGATCAGTTAGCAGTCAATGCGCTGCTGACCGACGGAGCCGCCACCGTGCTGATCTGCGACAGCACGGCCGAGGCGCAGCGCCTCAAAGACGCGCTGATGAAAGGGTTTCGCGCCAAGGGATCGCCCCACGGTCAACCGCCGTCGATGACCCCGCTCCGCCCCGAGGTCATCGTCCTTGATACGCGCACACCGTCCACAATCTCACTCGAACTGGCCCGCGCCGAGGACAAGCTGGCAGACCCCGCTCCGCTGGTCATCCTCGTTCCACCGGATCCGGAGCTGCCAGGCACGCTGTCGCTGCTTCCCGTCGTTCACATCGCCCGGCCCTGCACCCAGACGCTGGCCTGGACCCTGCGCCTGACCCACAGCGCCACCGGACAGATGGCCGAAGGTGCGGTGTGCGCGGCCCTGCCCGCTGATGCCGCCCTGGCAGCGCTGCAGATGAGCACCGTCGACCTCGCCTTGCGCCAACCCAGCCCGTTGCGTGTCGCGCGCAAGCTGGCAGAGCTGGCCCAACCCAAGACGATCGTCGCCGACGACGGACCGACGCTCGACGATCTGCCGGGTCTTGGTGAGGCAGGCCAAACTCTGCGCCAGATCGCCACCGATCTCAATGCCTACCGGGCGGGCACCCTGCCGTGGTCGGACGTCGCCAATGGCGTGCTGCTGACGGGCGCACCCGGCACCGGCAAAACCTTTGCTGCCGCGGCCCTTGCGCGTGCCGCTGGCGTTCCGCTGATTGCCACCTCATTGGGTGACTGGCAGACGGCAGATACCGGTCGCGGACACGAGATGATGCGCGCCATCGCCAAAAGCTTTGAGACCGCCATCGCCGCCGCATCCGGCCCGGCCAAGGGGGCCGTGCTGTTCATCGACGAGGTTGACGCCATCCCCTCACGCGAAGGACCCCCGGATCACAATTCGAACTATTACCGGAATGTCACCAACATGCTGCTGGGGCGGCTTGACGGGGCCATTGCGCGCGACGGCGTGATCGTCATCGGGGCCACCAACCATCCCGAACTGCTCGACACGGCAATGGTCCGCCACGGTCGGCTGGGGCTGCGCATCGACATGCAGCACCCCACGACCGCCGATCTGCCGGATGTGCTGCGCTATCATCTGCGCAATGATCTGCCGGACGCCGACCTGATCACCATCGCGCGCGCAGCCGCCGGTGCCACGATGGCGGATATCAAGGGGCTGGTGCAACGCGCACGCCAGACCGCCCGTGCCAATGGCCGCGATCTGGCGGTCAGTGATCTGATGACCGCCCTGCGGGATCAGCGCCCGCCGGTGCCTCAGGCGCTGCGTGCGCGTGTCGCCGTCGCCTGTGCCGCCAAGGCCGTCACAGCCCAGATCACCGGATACGCCCGCCCCGACCGGATCAGCCTGACAGTGGCACGGGAGGTCACGGCGCAAGTCGTGCTGACCCCGCTGCCGAATGCGCGCAGGCCGACCGACATTCAGCGCGAAATGACCACCCTGCTGGCCGGACGTGCCGCCGAAGAGGTGATCATCGGGTCCGTGTCCGGTCGCAGCGGCGGCGACGCGGCATCCGATCTGGCACGCGCCACCCGCCTGGCGATCGCTGCCGAGCTCAGCTTTGGCCGTGGGCCGGGTCTGATCTGGTGCAGCGCGGACGCAGACCCGGCCACGCTCTTTGCCCGGCACCGTGGGCTGCGTGACCGCACCACCCGCCGTCTCGACGCTACCTACGCCCGCGCCTGCGATCTCGTCCGCGCACACCGCGCCCTGATCGAAGTGCTGGCCGGGGATCTGCTGGTCGATGGCGTCGTCGAAGGTGAGGCACTGCGCGATGTGATGGAAGTCAGTGCACCGGAAAGCGACGGTGACGGTGACGACGATACGGCGGGGTTCTGGCCGGGGATGTAACCGATGCGCAAAGCCTGGCATGGGCGGCGGTGGTCGTCGCCCGTGCCAATCACAAGTCACTCCATCTCCAGCTTGCCCACGCCCGTCGCCAAATATCTCTCTCTACATCCCGTGATCTGTATCAGGACCGTAATCCGCCGGCTCTTCATCCGGGAGTTCGCCAGTCTCCGGCAAGCGATAAGGTGCTACGCCTGATGCCGCAGCCATCCACTCGGCCTGCGGCGCGATCCGTTGCACTTCGCGCAATAGCGCTTCATCCGAGGTGTCGTTGACAGAACACGCCAAGACGATCTTGTCGGAAAGCAGTCCGGCCAAAATCTCCCGCGCATGCGCGCCAATGGCTCCCCCGACCGATATATAAAGCGTATCATCGCGATCTTCGTCCTGCGCCATTTGAAAAGCCTCACTCGCATAGTTCGTCACGACAGCACGCTGAGCCGTTGCTGCATCGCCCAAGATCCAAGCCGTCCGCTGACCGCCAGCCGCAAATCCTGTGCCCGCATCTGCCTCACTGCTCTCAAATGCCACCTCGAACCCGACAACGTTGTCGGCAGCATCGCGGTGCGCGAAGAGAACCTCGCCAGTAGCGGTCAAGCGGGTATTCCGGAGATGTTTGTCGGGCAACTCAGCCATTGAGTCGTCATCGCCCTGTCCTGTCGCGCCTCGCTCCTGCAACGCGATCGCAAGCCACATCTGCCGACACGCTGTGTGGTCAGGCAGGACGGATTGTGATGGGTGCGCGACAGACATGAGCGAGGTTTTATCCCGTAGCCAGCGCCGAGCTGCACGAACCCGGCGGTGGAGACCAGAGAGCGGCGGGATCGGAATTTCTGGCGTGACAGCCCGTTGCTCTTTCAGTGTCCGGCGCTCGTCATCATGATGCAGTTGCAAGCCTTGTCGCAATGCTTGCGCAAACGGCGTTCTGCTGCGGCCCAGCAAAGCGCGCAATCTTCCGGCCTCCTCACGCTGTGCATTGGCCAGAGCCTGCTTTCGCCGTTTGAATTGGGCTGCCGCACCCCGCGCCGACTGCTGCAGGTCGTCAATGTTCACCTCGACCTGCCATGGCGTGTCAGGAATAACTGGAAGCCTCGAACGCGCGTCGGCTCGCGGCATACCCTCGCCCACATCCACGGGCGCATCTGGCGCATTCGTCACGACCAAACCGGCCTCGCGCGCGAGCTGCACAGCTATCTGACAGAACGCCTCGGATCCGGTAATCTTGCAACGGTCCCATCCTTTGGCTGCCGCAAGCGCAATCATCAGTTTGGC
>NZ_FOEJ01000008.1 GCF_900110705.1 Loktanella sp. DSM 29012
CCCCGAGAAGCCAGTCCACGTCCGGCAGGCTGCTCAGCAATGCTCGTGCGCCGATGTAATCGCTGACCTGACCCGCCGTGACGAACAGGTTCAGGGGCCGGCCTTCGCTGTCGCAGATGGCATGCAGCTTGGTGTTCATGCCGCCCTTGGTGCGACCAATCAGGCGACAGCGCCCCCCCCCTTTAACGCCCATGCTGGTCGCTGTCCGGTGGGCCTTCAGGTAGTTGGCGTCGATCATCGACGCGCGGTTTGCCGTGGGATTTCGGGAAGAAGGGCTCGAGGCGCGCCATCTGCGCATCCGTCAGCCAGAAAAGATCAGACATGTTCACCCCCCATTTTTGCAGCGGTGAATCACCCCGTCAGGCGGAAATCAATGGGTCCTGACCCTAAGCCGTCGTGTAGCTCATGCAGAGGGATCAGTCGTTGCCGAACAGATCCCGCGTGAACACCCGGTCCGATACATCGGCGATATCATCCGTCAGCCGGTTCGCCACGATCAGATCGCAGCGCGCCTTGAACGCATCCAGATCGCGGATCACCTCGGAGCCAAAGAAACGCTCCTCTTCCAGCGCGGGTTCATAGACCACGACGGTGATCCCCTTGGCCTTGATCCGCTTCATGATGCCCTGCACCGATGACTGTCGCCAGTTGTCGGACCCCGCCTTCATCACCAGCCGGTGGATGCCCACGCAGGCCGGGTTCATCGCCACGATCCGGTCGGCCAGCACGTCCTTGCGGGTGCGGTTGGCATCCACGATGGCCTGCATCATGTTCTGCGGCACATCGGCGTAATTCGCGAGGAGCTGCTTGGTATCCTTGGGCAGGCAATAACCGCCGTAGCCGAACGAGGGGTTGTTGTAGTGATCGCCGATCCGCGGATCGAGGCCCACACCCGCGATGATCTGGCGGCTGTCCATGCCCCGCATCAGCGCATAGCTGTCGAGTTCGTTGAAATAGGCCACGCGCATCGCAAGGTAGGTATTGGCAAAGAGCTTGATCGCCTCGGCCTCACCCGCGTCGGTGAACAGCACGGGCGCGTCCTTTTTCACGGCCCCCTGCACCAGCAGCTCGGCAAAGCGGCGGGCCGCCTCGCCCCGGTCGCCCACGATGATCCGGCTGGGGTGCAGGTTGTCGTGCAGCGCGCGCCCCTCGCGCAGGAATTCGGGGGAAAAGAGGATGGCGTCCGACCCAAGATCCGCGCGCAATTCGGCCACGCAGCCCACGGGAATCGTCGATTTGATCACGACCGTGGTGTCCGGTGAGGCGGCCAGCACTGCCTGGGTCACCGCCCGGACAGAGCTGACGTCAAAGAAATTCGCCACCGGATCGTAGTTCGTGGGCGTGGCCACGATAGCATAATCCGCCCCCTGCACCGCCGCCGCCAGATCGGTGGTCGCACGCAGGTCCAGCGCGCGGTTGGCCAGATAATCCGCGAGCTCTGCATCCTCGATGGGGCTGCGGCGCGCGTTCACCAGATCCACGCGCGCAGGGTCCAGATCGACGGCCACGACGGTGTTGTGCTGTGCCAGCAGCACCGCATTCGACATGCCCACATATCCCAGACCGACCACGGCGATTTTCATGGTGATGCTCCTTGTGCGATGCAGCCCCTATTGCACACAATGTCCCCATGGGAACAGCCGCCTGCGTCAGTCCTGTTTCAGCTGTGCCAGCGCCGCATCAAAGCGGTCCATCATGCCGCCACCCGACAGACTGAGGGATGCTTCTGCCACGGCCGCACGTGCAGCCGTCATCTGCGGTCCCGTGCTGTCGGACAGGGCCTGCGCGGTCTGCGCCGGATCAGTCAGGATTGCGGCCGCCTGTGCGGATGCAAATTCATCGCGCACCTGATCGACCGGCATTTCACCGAAATGGCACAGCACGATGGGCTTGCCGGTATACAGGTAGTCGTTCAGCACCGAGGAGATATCGCAGATCAGCAGGTCGCTGTCGTTCATCGCCGTATGTATCGGATAGTCAGGCCCGTGGACGGTCACGCCACGCTGCTGACACAGGGCCAGCATGCGTTTGCGCCAGACAGCCTGGGCCTGCGACTTGGATCCGGTCAGCGGATGCAGTTTGACCGTCACCTCAAGCTCCGGCACTGCCAGCAGCGCCTCCAGCATGGCGAAGCCCTCGGCGCGCACAGAGGTATAATCGGCCTCTTTGACCAGCCCTTCCCAGGTCGGCGCATAGAGCACCCGGCGCACCGGGCCTGCAGGATCGGTCAGGCGCGTCAGGTCCAGTTCGACCGGCGGGCGGCCGATATGCACGGCCTGACCCTCGCGCAGAGCAATACCGGCGTCAGTCAGGCGCTGCTGCGCCATCGGCCCCGCCAGGAACAGACGATCGTAGGCCTGCAACAGCTTGCTCTGATTGACGACCTTGTCGCTTTCGCCGTGGTTGATGAACACGTGCTGCAACTGCGCAAAGCGCAAAAACCCGGTATTGGTCTGCGGATTACCCGTATAGAGCATACCACTGGCTCCAGTAGCCGTAACCTGCTCGTTGCCCCGCAGGCTGCGCGTGACCAGGACCGGTAAATCTGTCGGTGGCAGTGCTGCAGCAAAATCCTGCGTTTCACACAGGATCGCAAACTGGTGGCGTGACGCCGCAAGCACCGGCAGCCATTGGGTTAACTGATATGTATTCGCAGCCAGGCCTCCGGTATAAACAAAGAAATCCGGTTTTATCTGGCGCAGCGCCCGCTGGGTTTGCGCATGCAACGCGCGGTAATGCTGCCGTGCGCTGATCCCGTACAGACCGAACCCCAAAACGACGATGATGGCCGCCCACAGCGTCCAGCCCGTCAACAAGCCAAGCACCAGCAAAACCACACAACCATATCCGACCCAACGACCGTAGATTTCATGGGGCACCTGCCCGGCTGGCCATAGCATCACCGGCACGGACCGTGTCAGCAGGGTCGGAACATAGAGTGTGATTCCCTGAACGAGCAGCACAATGACCAGCCCCAGCATGTCGTCGGCGTCCATCGTGACTGTCGGCACGACCAGCCCCAATGCCAGGACAAGCAGACATCCCAGAAGCGATATAAACAACGGAAGCTGCCGTACCGCCGAGAGCTGGCCCATGATGCTTAAATAGCGCCGCATACGGAGCTCCTCGATGTCGGAATGTGCCGTACGGGGCCTGCCCATTGTCACAAGTTGCGACAGGCATAAGACCCTGCGTGCCAAAGGGCAACGCGCCCGGTCACGGCCCATAGCGTTGATCATCGTTCAGGGTCGCTATAGGACGGCATTCACCAACAACAGGCCCCATTCTAGGAGACCGGTCCTTGACGTTTGCACGCCGTATCAAGACACTGATCAAGCGTGTCCGCGACGACGTAAATCGTCCGGGACGTCAGACGACCGTTTCGGTCATTGTTCCCGTCTACAATGTCGAAGCCTTTCTGCCTGCATGTTTGGATTCGATCCTCGCACAGACCCACCGCAAGCTTGAAATCATCTGCGTTGACGATGGATCGCCTGACGATTCGATCACCGTGCTTCAGCGCTACGCAGCACGTGACAAACGCATCAAGATCGTGCGCAAGGCCAACGGTGGTCTGGGTGCTGCGCGCAATACCGGTGTGGAACATGCCACCGGAGAGATGCTCTGCTTTGTGGACTCAGACGATACGATACCACCGCAAGCCATCGCAAAGATGCTGGGCAGCCTCGTGCACAGCGGGTCTGACTTTGTCGTAGGGTCGCTGATGCGTGATACGCCCACAGGGCGCTACGTACCACCTTGGGCACAACGACTACACAGACACAGTCGCACAGGATGTCGCTTGGCGGACGAACCGGAGGTGCTCAAGAACGTCTTTGCGTGGACAAAACTATACCGGCGGGCATTCTTCGAACGGGTTGTCGGCGGCTTTCCAACTGGCCTCTACGAAGACCAGCTTCCGTCACTTAAGGCTTACAAGGCAGGCACCTTCGATATCCTCAGCGACGTCGTCTGCCACTGGCGCATCCGCGACGACGGGACCTCTATCACGCAGCAAAAGGCCTCGCTTGACGACCTGAACGGACGCTGGCGTGTGATCGCGGACCTGACCGCTGCGGTTGCGGATGAACCAGATGCGATCAAACGCCCACTGCTGGTCAAGATCATCGGTTTCGATATGCGGCCCTACTACGAACAGGTACCACGCACAGAAGACGCCTATTGGAACACGCTACACGCCGAGGTACGCGATTTCATCGATACGTTTGGATATGACCTGCTACGCGCGGTATCCGTCTCTGACCGGCTGATAGCTGCTGCGGCCTATCATGGGCACCGCGCCGATATCTCCACCTTGCTGCAACGCCGCGAACGCCAAACCTGGCAAGTGCCCGGCACCGTCATCAACGGGACCGCACGGATCTGCGACGTCTATTTTGATGGCTTGGACCTGCGGCCCGACGGAGTGGTCGAATGCCTCAATCCAGGGGTGAATATCGACGTTTCGCAATACATCGATACTGTCACAATCGATGCGAAAACACTGATCGTGCGCGGCACGGCATTCTTGAAAAATCTCAGCCAGACCGCTGCCAACAGCACGATCACACTACACGCGCATCAGGTCAGTGGTGACGGGCCGGACCGCGTGGTGCAGAGTGATCGACTGGACCGCTTTGACGCGCCAGAGGCCGATGTCCGTGCCAATGACCCCTGGAACGATCACGCCGCCTCGGGCTTTGAGGCGCATTTTGACCTGACGGCACTGGCAGCGGGACACTGGAATCTGCAGGTGTCAGTGACGGTGGACGGTGTGACCTGCACGGTACCGCTGGCCGCTGACGATCAAACCGCACAGGGACGGCTGGCAAGCTTTGCCGAGGCCAGTACACAGGGACGGTGGAGCATTATGCAAACGGCGCGAAACGCCGGTTTGCAGTTGCGGTACGACCCATTGCCCGGCCCAGCCGTGCAGGACGCATGGGCCACCAAGGATACGCTCTGCCTGAAGCTGGCAAATGACGTCCAGCCCGGTACGCGGTTCCGGGCCACCGCCCGCCTGGGCCGCGTCACGGGCCGCGTCACGCAAGAGGCGGACGGGGCAGTCGTGACCTTCAACATTCCGCCCCGCTCAGGAATTTTGCGGGACTGGCAGTTCTGGGCCGTCACAGGCCGTCTACGCAAACCGTTGGTCTGGGGCAGAGCCGAACGGCGAATCCGGACCGACCGGATGCGTCCCTACCTCTATCGCGCCGCCCCCAAGGGCGTGATCTGCCTGCAGACCGCACCCTTGGTCGCTGAAATCACCGATGTGACCCTGACCGATGGTGGCTTGCAGATCAGCGGATGGCGCCACGGCGGCGGTATCGTCACCGCCAGACTATTCAGTCAATTCGTACCCGGCAGTGGTGCCAGACTTCCGTCACAGGATGGCGATTTCACCGTGACACTGCCACTGACGACAAAGGCTGGCAGCCCGCTCAGCCGCACTCGCGGCTATGCCGTCGTCCTTGTACCGCAGGATGGCGAAAAAGTCTGGCCACAGGTGTCCAATGACCTTGGTGCAGGGTTGCCCATTTCACAAAAGCACGACGGTGACAGCGTGACCTTGACCCTGACCCCCCGTGCCCAAGCCCTGTGGGTACAACTGGGTCGGGCACAAGGCACCGTGCGCGCACTCAGGACAGAATATCTGTTGCAACAAGCCTACCGCGCCGATCATGTGCCACGGGATGCGGTCCTGTTCGAGGCCTTTGGCGGCGCTACGATCGGCGATTCCCCACTGGCGCTGTCGCACGCGCTGCACCAACGCCAGCCACAGACGGCACAATACTGGTCAGTCGCATCACCCACCATATCGGTGCCAGACTGGGCCACGCCACTGCTGCGGTTTTCGCCCGAATGGTACGACATGCTGGCCAGTGCCCGCTTGTTGGTGAACAACAACAACTGGCCTTGGTTCTTTATCAAACGACCCTACCAGACATATCTACAGACCTGGCATGGTACGCCCCTCAAAAAAATCGGCCACGATGCGCCCACAACCAGCCTGTCGCTCAGTTACCGTGCCCTCATGGTGAACGAGGCGGCCTCCTGGGACTACCTGATCGCGCAGAATGATTACGCGGCGCGGATCTTTCCGCAGGCCTTTGGCTATGCTGGCGAAATCCTTCAAGAGGGCTATCCACGCAATGACGCACTGGTCAACGACGCGGCGCATGATCTGCGGCAGCAGACACGCGACACGCTGGGTCTGGACGACGACACCCATGTCCTGCTCTACGCCCCAACCTGGCGCGACAACCTCAAGGGACCGCACGGCGGATACGGGCGCGTGTTCTTTCTGGACATGGATTTGCTGCAGGAACGCACGCAAGCCAAGACCGTCGTGCTGTACCGTGGCCATTCCAATACGGCCAATGCCGCCAACTGGTGTCCGCCAGGCGTCGTCGATGTCACACACCACCCGGATGTCAACGCACTGATGCTGGCCTCCGATGCGCTGATCACCGACTATTCGTCGATCTTCTTTGACTACGCGGTCATGGAAAAACCAATCTATTTCCTCGTGCCGGATCTGGATCAATACGCCGATGCCACGCGCGGATTCTACGTGCCGCTGGCTGATATCGCGCCCGGCCCGCTATGTGCCGATACCGCTGCGCTGGTGCAGGCGATGAATGTGGATTTCAACGCGACCTATGGGGACCGGCGCGACACGTTGCGCGCCGACTACGCCCCAAAAGACGATGGGCGCGCCGCTGCCCGCGTGCTAGACATTTTGGACCAGCGGCCAAAGACAGGACACCCCAGATGAAGCACTCCCGGGCCCGTACCGCCGTTACCAATCTTGCGAAATCCCTGATGGCGCGTCGTATGCCCAGCCGGTTCGGCAGTCGGCGCCAGCGTCACCTGCTGGACCAATACGAGGTCGCAGACCTCATCGAGGTCGATGGCAAGATCCCGCTGAACTACTTTACCTACACCAAGAACTTTGGTGATCTGATTTCACCGTGGCTGGTCAAAAAAATGACCGGCAAACCCGTCGCCGTCGCAGATCGCAGCCAGCCGCATTACGTCGTCGTAGGCTCGATCACCAATCAAGGCTCGTCCCATTCGATCCTCTGGGGCACTGGCATGTATGGCACGGAATCCCAGAAAGAGGTCGCAACCGACGCCCGCTATACCGCCGTACGTGGTCCACTGACCCGATCCAAACTGTCTGCCTCGCGCGGGTTCGGCGCAACCGTGCCCAAAGTTTACGGCGATCCCGCCCTCTTGATGCCCTGGTATTATTTTCCACGGGTCAAGATCACCCATGAATACGGCGTCTGCGTCCGATGGAGCGAACGCGCATGGCGCGAGGCCTCCTACGGGCCTGGGGTCAAGATGATCGACTTTTCCCGTACCGACATTCAGGGTGTGGTCCGCGATATGCTATCGTGCCGCAAGATCGTGACGTCCTCGCTGCACGGGCTGATCCTCGCGGATGCTTATGGCATTCCCAGCGCGTGGCTGGCCTCGACCTCTCCGCGCGGCGGCGAATTCAAATTCCATGACTACTTTGCCAGCGTGCAAAAATGGCGTCTTGCACAAGAGTTGGATCTGGCGAAACGCACGGTCACGACCAAACTGCTGGGCAACGCGCTGACTTTCAACGGCGCGCCAATGCACTATGACTACGGCCCGCTGCTCGAGGCCTGCCCGTTCCTGCGCAAAAAGGGCTGCCCCAAGGCGCATCTACCACCGCACGAGGACGGTGTCGCCCATCGCAGAGCCCCGGGCACCACCGCGATGCTGCCCTCGCTAGGGTTGTTCGGCGGCGTCCACGCTGATTACCTGTCATTGCCGACGGGGGGCGATATCTCAAAGGTCACACTCTTTCTGGCGAACAGGGCAACCGGTCAAATCGATCTGCGCGGGCTGGAACTCTTCGATTCCAACGGCAAGAAGATTCCCATTGCAGAAACTGATGTCACGGTCACCCAAAGCAGTAACGCCATGTCGAAAAATGGCGCGCGCGATCTGTTCGCCTTTGGCGGTGTCCGGACCAAGCCAGAGGAAAGTCCCTATGTGACCGTCAGCTTTGCCAACCCCGTCAGCGCCGGCACACTGCGTGTCTATAACCGCCGGGATGGTCAGAGCCTGCGCGCACGCGCGCTGTCAGTGGCCATGGCCGATGCGAACGGCCATTGGCGCCCGACCCTATCAGTCAATGCCACACGCGTCGTCGACACCACACTGGATTTGCTGACCCGAATAAGCGGTGTGTCACTGGACCGCCACATGCTCGAGGATCCGGCGATGGCAGCACTGGCGCGCACGCAGGTTCTGCAGGCGCTGGCAAAGCGGGTGCGCAAGCGCAAGCCGATGCTGACCGAGGATGCCACTGAACAACGTCTCTTGCTACAACTGTTTCCCACACAACGCCTGCCCAAAGGGACAGATCTCAGCGACGATGAATGGACCGTTTTGGCACATCTACTGGCAGCTCAACGTCTGCGCGTACCTGGGTCCACCACCTCAATGCACCTGTTCCAATCCGTGCTGAACAGCAAGGCACGGTTGGAACGGCTGACAACCGAGGTCAAAGCCGCAGCCTCCCGGATCGGGGCAGGTGATCTGATGCTGGCACGGCACGGGTTTTCCGACGTCTCTCGCCTGCGTGCAAACGCGGATGTATTCATGACATGCTTGGAAAACGCCAATCGGGTATTGGAAGAGCTGGGTTTCCCGGCGATGATTGGCTACGGCACATTGCTGGGTGCGGTGCGTGAGGGTGATTTCATCGCCCATGACGACGATATCGACCTGATGATCCCCTTCGAAGCCGCCAACCGGGCCGCACTGGAACCACAGCTAGCCGCCTTGTTTGAGGCTCTGCGCGACAAAGGCTGGCGGACAACCCGGCCCAATAGCTATACAAATTTTCACATGCATGACCCGGCAACAAAGCAATATGTGGACGTCTTTCCGCTCTTGGTGAACGGAGAAAATACCAGTTTGCACATGTCGAAAATGGCGATGAAAACCATCCCCACTGCTGTTCTGCTGCCCCCCGGTGAGATGACGTTCAAGGGCCGGACCGTCGGTACACCCGCACAGCCAGAGGCCTTTCTAGAAGCACGTTATGGCACCGGATGGACCGTCTCAGATCCTTATTATGACTGGCCTTGGCAGCTGACGGACGATACCGCCCGGGGATAAATCTTGAAACCGGGCCTGCGCACATGATACCGCCTCACAAACCAAAGGCCCACAGGGCCCAGAGAAGGCGGCCACATGAAAAAAGTCATTACCTACGGGACCTTTGATACGTTTCACTATGGCCACGTCCTACTGTTGCAGCACGCCCGCGCGCTGGGGGACCACCTGACCGTCGCGATCTCTTCGGATGCGTTCAACGACATCAAGGGTAAGCAGTCGCATTTCGACTATGAAACGCGCCGCGCCATGCTGGCAGAGCTGCGTTGCGTCGACGTCATCATCCCAGAGGAAAACTGGGAACAGAAACGCACCGATATCACCGAGCACAATATCGACGTGTTCACCATGGGGGCGGACTGGACCGGCAAGTTCGACGACCTGAGCGATCTGTGCCAGGTGATCTACCTCCCCCGCACGCCCACCATTTCATCGACCGCGATCAAGCGTCTGCACACCGAGCAGGCCGGATAGGCATGTCCCCACGCGCCTTTCGTGCGCTGCGCTGGCTGAACCGTTCTCATGGTCCTGCGCTGCGTCTGACCTTTGCCGGACTGATGGCGGTCGCCACCTTCATCATCACCGGCCGCGCCGCCTTGGCACGCGAAGCGGCCGCCTTGTGCCGTGGTGACCGGTTCGCCACAGCATTGCACCGACTGCGTTGGTATCTGACCCACGGCTGGACGGCGCGCATGATGCCCGGCGATGTTCCACTGTTCGATCCGACCAGCGACATGGACCCCGGCGCGGTGCACGCGCTTGCGGACTGGCTGGCAGGGCGCAGGGGACTGCACGCCGATCTTGCCAGGCTCTATGTGCTCGCGCGCCAGATCCGCGACAGCCGGGACCCCGCCGAACAGCAGGCCCTGATGCAACGGTTCGAAACACAGGCAAGCGATCTGGTCCGTGACATGACCTATCCCGACACCCGCAAGCAGGTCGCCGGCAAATCCGCGCCGCAGTTCACACTGGATCAGGCCCGCGCCGCCCTGTCTGCAATCCAGTCATGCGACCTGCCGTTCTACGTGATTTCCGGCACCTTTCTGGGTGCTGTGCGCGAAGGCGCCTTTCTGGCCCATGATTATGACATCGACGTTGGCATCGACATCGCGGATTTCGACGAAGCCAGGCTGCGCCACCAGATCACGGCCGGCCCCGATCTGGCCTATATCAATGCCAGCGATCATCTCGACCTGACCCGCGATCCCGACGGTTTGTGGATCGGCCAGCCGCTGCCTGCTCTTATCCGGGTCATGCACGCCAGCGGCATCGGCATCGATATTTTCGTGCATCACCCTGACGGTGATCTGTGCTGGCACGGCTCGGCCAAGCATCGCTGGGACAACAGCGCATTCACACTGTCCGATTACGCGCTCTCGGGCCTGTCCGTGCGCGGCCCTGCCGACGCCGACCGCTACCTGACGGAAAACTACGGCGACTGGCGCACGCCGGTGACCAGTTTCAACTGTTCGACCGGCACGCCCAACGTGTCATTCCCGCGCAATCCCAGCGCACTAGCCGAACAGCTGCGCACAGCCTTGTTGCCGGGACGCCCTGCCGACCGGCAGGTCGCCGCCCTGATCCTGTGGCAAGAAGGCTATCTGCATCGCACCGGTGATCGCACGACATTCCGGTTCGGCTGGGCCTAACGCGCCTCCAGCACCTTTGTATAATTGGCCCGCATGAAGATCAGTCCCAGCAGGATCAGCACCAGCGCCAGACCGAACCCGTAGGTCAGCGAAATGTAGGTCGGGTGATAGACGGAATAAAATCCGGTGCGCACCAGGCCGGTGACATGCACCAGCGGGTTCCACCACAGAAAATTCTGCACCCCCTGCGGCATGTCCTCGAGGATAAAGAAGATGCCCGAGGCCAGGAACAGCGGCCGGGTGATGATCTTCCAGATGGTTTTCCAGACCGGGAACAGGCCGAACAGCACCGCGTTGACCAGACCGACCCCCAGACCCAGCAATGCGGCCATGGCCAGCCCGACCATGATCGGGCCGACGGTGATCGTCAGGTGCAGTTCGAACACCAAGATGATGCCGACGATCACGATGCAGAACACGGTGATCTGCGTCAGCAGGTGCAGTATGAACCGCGCCAGCACCGGGTCTGCCCAGGTCATGCGCGGATAGGCCAGCAGGGCGCGCGAATAGATGATCGCGTTGTTCGTCTTGCCCTCGATCTCGCTATACAGCGTGAACGGCAGGAACCCCGTGGCGTAGAACATCGCGAAATTGGTGCCCAGCGACGGTGCCCGCACGATCAGTGAAAACGCCAGCGTCAGCAGCGCCAGCATGCCCACCGGTTGCAGCACGGCCCAGACATATCCCCCCGGAGAGGCCCCGTAGGTCGCCGCCATCTCGCGCAGGATCAACGCCACGATGGCGCGCACCGATTGGAACCGGGGCGGCTTGAGGTTGGGGCTGGGTAGTGGCGTATCGGTCATGGGGCTCTGCATCAATCAGCCCAGCGTCCGGCGCAAGAGCGCAAGACCCCGGTCCAGCGTCATGGCGGCGGCATCGGCGCTGTCGCTTTCGACATAAAGCCGCAGTTCGGGGGCATTGCCAGAGGGGCGCAGATGCACGATGCGCCCGTCCATCAGTGTCATGCGCAGCCCGTCGGTGCGGTCGATCGCCTGTTCGGCACCGTCAAGGTCATCCAGAAATGCGGCTCTATCCTGCAGTTCAGAGCCTAATTTTTCAACCAGAGCCAATGAGGCTTCGGTCGGCACCCCTTGCAGGCGGTCGGCGGCGGTGAACCGGGCGGGCTGGTCTGCCACCAATGCGGCCAGCCCACCTGCCGCGCGGGCCGCGGCCAGTGGTGCGACCCAGGGCAGCACCGCGTCGCGCGTCGCCAGTGCGGACAGTTTGCCTGTCAGGCCCTCTGCATCGAACCCCAGCAGGAATCCCCCGTTGGCCTCGTATCCCACGACACGACCCCCCGCCTGGTCCATGCCCGCGATCACATGGGGCGACCCGATCCGTGTGCGGATCACGCGACCGAACACCTGTTCGGCCCCGGTATTCGACGATACCGGCGTCACGGCCACGTCAGCCCCCAGTGCTGTGCCGGTGATCTGGCCCAGAATGTCGCCGGGGATCACGCGGCCCGCCGCATCGGTCAGCAGTGGGCGGTCGCCGTCGCCATCGGTGGATACGATCGCATCAAGGTGCTGTTCCGCGGCCCAGTCCCGCAGTTGCGCGGCCACACCCGGATCGACCGCTTCGGTATCGACAGGAATGAACACTTCGGACCGGCCCAGTTCCACCGGCGTGGCCCCCAGACCCGCCACCACTGCCAGCAGCAGGTCGCGGCCCACGGCGGAATGGCTGTAGACGCCGATGGTCAGCCCCGCGAGTGCCGCGCCATAGGCGCTGACATAGCGGGCGACGTAATCGGCACCTGCGGTCGTGTTGACCGTCAGCGTGCCGGCTTTACCCGCAGGGGCACGCCCCAGATGCGTCAGGATCGCCGCCTCGTCATCCTTGCCGATCTCGCCACCCGGCAGATAGAACTTCAGCCCGTTACGGTCGGCGGGAATATGGCTGCCGGTGATCATCACGGCCGCGGCCCCCGCCCCCATGGACGCCAGCGCCAGCGCAGGCGTCGGCACCGCACCGCAATCGGTCACGGCCAGCCCTTCGGCCCGGGCGGCCTCCATCACCATCGCGGCAATCGCAGGCGAGCTGTCGCGCAGGTCGCGTCCCACGAACAGACCTGTCCCCGTATCGCAGGCCGCGACAAAGGCGCGGACGTGATCGGCCACCAGATCGGGCGTCAGGTCCACGACAAGGCCGCGCAGGCCAGAGGTGCCGAATTTGGGGGGCATATCGGGTCTGTTCCTATTGTTTGACGTCTTGCGTGCGCGGGGTCAGCACCTGTTCGCCGCCTTCGACCCAGCGGGCGACCAGCGCGCGCAACGCGTCCTCGTCGGCGGTGTCCAACGCGCGGCGCAGCGCCTTGAGGGCTGCGGCAACCTCGATTTCAGAGGGATGCGCCTCGCGGGCCTGCATGATCTTGGGGTGCGGCGTGGTCAGCTGGCCTTCACCGATCAAGAGCTCTTCGTAGATCTTTTCGCCAGGCCGCAGCCCGGTGACCTTGATCTCGATATCGCCGTCGGGGGTGTCGTCGTCGATCACGCGGTAGCCGGCACTTTCGATCATCTGGCGCGCCAGATCATAGATGCGGATGGGCGCGCCCATATCCAGCACGAAGACATCGCCGCCCTGCGCAAAGCCGCCCGCCACCAGCACCAGCGCGGCTGCCTCGGGGATGGTCATGAAAAACCGGGTCACATCGCGGTGGGTCAGCGTGACGGGTCCGCCCTTCTGGATCTGTTCCTGAAACAGCGGAATGACCGACCCCGAGGACCCCATGACATTGCCGAACCGCACCATGGTGAAAATCGTCCCGCCATTGCCGGACCGACTGGCCATGTCCTGCAGGATCATCTCGGCCAGGCGTTTGCTGGCCCCCATGATGTTGGTGGGGCGCACCGCCTTGTCGGATGAAATCAGGATGAACCGGTCCACACCGGCGGTCTGGGCGGCCTGCGCCAGCGCCTGCGTGCCCAGCACGTTGTTGGACATGCCCACCAGCGGATTGGCCTCGACAAGCGGCACGTGTTTGTAGGCGGCGGCGTGCAACACGACCTGCACGCCGTGGGTGGTCATGACGCGCAACAACAGCGCCTCGTCGGTGATCGTGCCCAGCACCGGGACGATCTCGATGGTCTGGTCGCGCAGCAGGGCGCGCAATTCCATGTCCAGCGCATAGAGCGCCAGCTCGCTGACCTCGAACAGGACCATCTTGGACGGTTTGCGGGTCAGCAGTTGGCGGCACAGTTCCGACCCGATGGACCCGCCCGCCCCGGTGATCATCACCACGCGGTCCTTGTAGGTGGCCCCCGATTTGGGCAGCGACCCGTCCAGCGCCTCGCGGCCCAGGAACCGGCCCGGCACCACGGGCTGCAACTGGTCGATCAGCGCCTCGCGCCCGGTCAGCTGGGCGAATGACGGCAGGGTCTGCACCTCCAGCCCCATGTCCTCTAGCCGGCGCGACAGCTGGGCCACCCGCGCACGCGGTGCCGACGGCATCGCCAGCAGCACGCGGTCGATCTTGTGTTCGCGCACCAGCGCATTCAGCGCCACGGGCGGCGACACCATGATCCCCTGGATGATGGTGTTCTGCACACTGACATTGTCGTCGATGAACGCCACGGGAAACACGGTTTCGTCCCCGCGCAACGCGGCGGCCAGCTGGCGCCCCGTGCGCCCGGCCCCGTAGATCAACACCCGGCTGATGTCCTGCCCCTGCCGGTAGATATGCAGCAGGATGTTCAGCATCGCGATCCGTGCCGCGACCGAAATCAGGAAATAGACCAGCGCAAAGTTGATGAAACTGGCCAAGGGGGCCGCAACCCCCGCCATGTCATAGATGACCGCCGCCGAGACCCCCATCAGCACCGCATGGCCTGCGGTCAGGGCGATGGCGTGGCTCTCGTAGGATTTCAGCTGCACCTGCGGCAGGCCCAGCACGCTGGACAGCAACCCGCCGATGGCCATCAGCACCGGCAGCGCCAGCCAGTGCCGTGCCAGCGTGTCGGCATCCACCAGCGCATTGCCCTGCAGCGTCAGCGCCACGATCAGCGCCACCGGGATCAGCAGGATATCGACACACAGCAGCACACCGCGCTTGGCGCGTCGCGGCAGAATGCTGACCCATCGATACATAGACACCCGTTCCCGATCCAAGGTCCCGCCGCGACAGCGGGCCACAGTATGTCTTAGGCCCCCCCTTGCCTCTGTTTCAAGGGCAGAGCCCCCGGCACGGGTCGAAATGCGCCGGATGTGGCCTGCGCTGCCCGTCCGTTTTGCATAAAAGTCTCGGAAAACCTGCACAAAGCGTCACGCTGCTGCCCCGGTTCCGCCTGCACCGCGCACGGCCCTGCCCTGATCCTGGGGGCATGGCAGGCTGTGGCGG
This sequence comes from Loktanella sp. DSM 29012, assembly GCF_900110705.1. Classification (GTDB taxonomy): domain Bacteria; phylum Pseudomonadota; class Alphaproteobacteria; order Rhodobacterales; family Rhodobacteraceae; genus Loktanella; species Loktanella gaetbuli. The sequence continues at coordinate 15,154 of NZ_FOEJ01000008.1, forward strand.
GTATCATCAATGGGCGAGCTGACACGGATCACACAGGTCACGGCCTGGGATTCCGCCCGTGTCTCTGCCCCCGATGATCTGAAAATCATCGATGGCCGCCTGTTCGCCACCACCAATTACGACGGGCGCATCTACAGCTGGACCCTGTCGGACGACGGACTGAGCCTGCGCAACACGCAGGCCCACAGCGACGTGCTGCGCCCGGGCGGGCATGGCTGGATCACCCCGCTGGATCTGGACGCAGGCCCCGTGATCATGACCGGCGGCGGGGCGGGTGGCGCACTCGTGCTGCGCGGCGTGTCCTCCAGCGGGGCCCTGCTTCCGGGGGATACGGTGGCAGGCAGCACCGGCATCTGGGGCAGCCTGCAACACACCGCCAGCGTGGAACTGGCAAACGGCAATCACGTGGTCTGGGGGGGGCTGGCCGGGCGCGGTGGCGTGGCGCAACTGACATTTTCCGACCAGGGCAGGCTGATCGACACGCGCATCATCGCGGATACCGCCGCCACCTATGCCGCCGACGTGTCATCCGCCGTCACCGCCACGGTGTCCGGGCAGACCTATCTGTTCACCGCCTCGGCGCTGGAAAACGGTGTTACCACATGGGCCGTGGGGGCCACCGGCACACTGACCGCGCGCCACGCCACCGGCAACGCAGAGAGCCTCTGGGTCAGCGCCCCCACCGCCGTGGGCCAGATCAGCGCGGGCGGGTCGGACTGGCTGGTGGTTGCCGCCGCAGACACCGACAGCCTGACCACCCTGCGCATCGGGGCGGATGGTGCGCTGACGCCGGTCGATCACCTGCTCGACACCCGCGACACCCGCTTCGGAGAGGTCGCGGCCATGACCACCATCCGCCATCAGGGCCAGGCCTATGTGATCGCGGGCGGTGGCGATGATGGCATCACCCTGCTGCAACTGCTGCCCGACGGCACCCTGCTGCACCGCGCCACGCTGGCCGATGCGGTGGACACCACGCTGGCCAATGTGTCCGCCATCACCGCGCGCAGCAACGGCAGCGCCATCGACATCTACGCAGGCTCGGCCTCGGAACCGGGGCTGACCCTGCTGCGCTATGATGCGGGGGCCGCGGGCCTGACCCGAACGGCGAGCGCTGCAGGCGGCACCCTGACCGGCAGCGCCGGGGGCGATCTGCTGACCGGCGGCGCAGGCACCGATCGGCTGTTCGGCGGTGCAGGCGACGACATTCTGCGCGACGGGGCGGGCACCGACACGCTGACCGGGGGTGCGGGGGCGGATATCTTTGTGCTGGCGGCGGATGGCACCCCCGACACGATCGCGGATTTCCAGCCCGGCCTGGACCGGATCGACCTGTCGGGCTGGTCGTTCCTGCGGTCGCGCAGCCAGCTGGACCTTGCGATCACCCAGACCGGGTTTCGCATCACCTATGGCGACGAGGTGCTGGAGGTCCGCAGCGCGGATGGCCAGCCCATCGACCACCGCACCCTGCCCGACACCGACCTGATCGGCGCCTTTCGCATTCCGATCGTCATCACACCGGGCTATACCACGCCACCCTTGGATCCCGTCGATCTGCCCGTCTACGAAGGCTATACCTCCGGCCTGCAACCCAGGCCCCTCGGCGCGTCCCCTTCGGTCTGGGACGTGCCGGGCAGCAATCCCGCAGACCAGCCCGCCCCCGGCGCATGGCCGCTGACTGCCGGGTCCGGGGCGATCCCGTCACTCAGCTTTTCGGGGTTTTCCGGCAGTCGGATCACCGGCATCGACTGGTCTGGATCCAGCGGTGCCAATACCAAATCCGGCACCAGCAAGGCGGACAGGCTGGATGGCAATCGTGGCAACGACACGTTGATGGGCAAGGGCGGGCGCGACTACATCTATGGCGACAGCGGCAATGACCGGCTCTATGGATCGACCAACAACGACAGCCTTTACGGCGGGTCCTGGGGCGACAGGCTCTATGGCGGATCGGGGCGCGACAGACTTTACGGTGGGTCCGCCGGCGACCGGCTCTACGGCAGCGGCAGCGACGACAGGCTCTACGGCGGCAGCGGCAATGACCGCATGTATGGCGGGTCCAGCCGTGACCGGCTTTATGGTGGGTCGGGGGCGGACAGGCTCTATGGTGGCACCAACAACGACCGCCTGTCAGGTGGCAGTGCCAGCGACCGGCTCTACGGCAGATCGGGGCGCGACTGGCTCTATGGCGGATCGGGCAACGACCGATTGTTCGGAGGCTCGAACCACGACCGCCTGTCTGGCCACAGCGGCGACGATTTCATCAGCGGGGAGTCCGGCAACGACCTGATCTATGGCGGATCGGGGCGCGACACGATTTCCGGACGCTCTGGCAGCGACACGATCTATGGCGGGACATGGGGGGATACCCTCTATGGCGGGGTCAGCGGCAATGACCGCATCTACGGCGGCAGTGGCGGTGACCGGATCTATGCAGGCAGCGGTGACGATTGGGTCAGCAGCGGGTCCGGCAATGACAGGACCTACGGCGGCGACGGGCGCGACCTGCTCTATGGGTCCAGCGGTGATGACACGGTGTTCGGTGGTGCAGGCCACGACCTGCTTTATGGCAGCGCGGGCAACGACACGGTTTATGGCGGTGACGGCGATGACTGGGTCGACGGCAGCACCGGCGATGACCGGGTGTTCGGCGACGACGGCCACGACACGATCCATGGCGGCGACGGGCGCGATACGCTGGCTGGCGATGCGGGTGATGACCACCTGTTCGGCGGCGCGGATGATGACACGCTTTTCGGGGGCACAGGCGACGACCAGCTGTCTGGCAACGCAGGCGCCGACAGCCTGTCCGGGGGCACAGGCACGGATACGCTCTTTGGCGGCGATGGGGACGACCGCCTGTCGGGGGGGGATGGTGCCGACGACCTGTCCGGCGGCACGGGCCGCGATACCCTGCTGGGCGAGGCGGATCACGACATCCTGCGCGGTGGCGACGGGGACGACACCCTCTTTGGCGGCACGGGCAACGACACCCTGTCGGGCCAGACCGGGGATGACCGTCTATGGGGGGAGGCAGGCACGGATCAGCTGGATGGCGGCGCGGGCAATGACACCCTGTTCGGCGGGGCCGATACCGATATCCTGCAAGGTGGCGCGGGCGACGATCAACTGTCGGGCGAGACAGGCGCCGACAGCCTGTTCGGCGGGGCGGGCGACGATACGCTGCTGGGCGGCGACGGCGATGACTGGCTGGACGCGGGCGCGGGCCTCGGCATCCTGACCGGCGGTGCGGGGGCAGACAGTTTCGTCTTTACCCAAGGGGCGGCGACCGTCACCGATTTCGACCCGCTGGTGGATCGCATCATGATCGAAACCGACCTCTGGGGTGGCGGCATCAGCCGGGATGACCTGATGTTCCTCTACGGACGCATGGACGGCGCGGATGCAACGCTGAGCTTTGGCGATGACACGGCGCTGGCGGTCGCGGGCACCACGCTGGATACGCTGGCCGAAACGCTGGTGTTCATCTGAACGGTTTGATCGCCGTGCGTCCGATCAGCACCAGATCCCAGCACAGCGTCCGGTGCCGCGCATAGATCAGGTCCAGCCGCGCCTTTTGCGGGATGCAGCGGCGGCGATAGGTGACCTCGGTCGCCTCTGGGGTATCGCAGGCCGCCAGCAGACGTTCCTCATGCGCGTGATAGACCAGACTGGCCAGTCCGGTGATCCCCGGACGGCAGGCCAGCACGGCGCCATAGAGGTCGGGATAATCCTCGACATAGCGGCGCAGCGGCGGGCGCGGCCCGACAAGGCTCATATCCCCCCGGATCACGTTCCACAGTTGCGGGATCTCATCCGCGCGGGACCGGCGCAGCAGGCGGTGCATCCGGCTCATCTGCCGTTGCTTGTCGCCGCCCGTGACACCGCCAACCTTGTCCGATCCCACGGGCATGGTGCGCAGCTTGATCAGCCCGAACCCCCGGCCCGGCGCGCGCATCCGTTCGCTGATATAGAACAGCGGGCGGCCTTCGGTGATCAGCAGCACCGCCATCAGCACGCACATCAGCGGCAACAGCAACAGCCCCAGCGTCACCGCCAGCACCAGATCAAGGATGCGTTTGCCCGCACTCATGCGGGCCACCCCTGCTGCGCCATGGCGGCGGCATCGGCGTCCGGCACAGCAAAAATCCCCTGCAACAGGGTCACATCCAGCCGCAAGTCAGGCAGCGCATCAGGGCCCGCGTCGCGCCAGACGAATGGCTGGCCGAGGGCGTCCAGAACGTCGGCCATATCCACCGACCCGGCGCGCGCCACGTTCAGCACAGGCGGCAGCGCGGGGGCGGCAAACAGCGCAGGCATCATCGCCATCAGGTCGGCTGCACCGATCATCGCACGCCGCGGCCCCTGCCCGTCCGCGAACCGGTCCAATGTCACGGGGTTCTCTGGCGTGGCGTCAGCGATACCGGCGGCCAGCGCATCGCAGCCTGCGACATTGCCGATCCGCAGGCAGGTCACATGGTCCTGCCCGGCAAGGGTGCCTTCCATCGCCAGTTTCGCGGCACCGTAACCACCCTGCGGCGCACAGGCGGAGCCTTCGTGCAGCAGGCCGCTGCACGGGCCGTAAACCGCCTGCGAGGACGCCACCAGCACCCGACAGCCCAGTGTTTTGCCCAGTTGGGCCGCGGCCTGCGCCAGCGGCAAGTTCTGTGCCAGCAGATCGGGGTCGGGGCCTGCGTATCCCGCCAATGCCAGAATGCCCGCGACACCCGCCCGTTCCAGATCGGCCAGCGGCGCGGGGCTGTTCAGGATATCCCAGGCAATCGCGGGGGTGGCGGGGGCGGCGCTGTCAGGGCGGTGCTGCCACAGGGCGGGCAGATCATCCGGCCAGACACGGGCCAGAGCACGGCCCAGCTTGCCCGTGCCGCCAAGGATCAGAATGGTGTCGCGCATGCCCGGGCCCTCCTGCGTGCCGATCGCGGCACACGGGGACAAGACCTACAGAAAAGCGATATCCTCCGCCAGCACCGACACGTCGCTCAACCCTTCGAGGATCAGCGTATCGCCACTGTCGAATGTGATGACCGTATCGCCGTCCACCACCTGCGCGCGGTCCATGACCGCCTGCGCGTCATCGGCCAGACCCGCCGCGATCAGCAGCCGGTCGATGCCGACCTCGAAATCCGCGATCCGGTCGGTGCCTGCGTCGAAATGGAACTGGTCCGCACCGAGGCCACCCATCATGTAATCGTCACCCGCGCCGCCAAACAGCAGATCGTCGCCCGCGTTGCCCACCAGCCGGTCGTCATGCGTGCCACCATACAAGGTATCGTTGCCGGTCCCGCCATAGAGCACGTCCATCCCCTCGCCACCGTAGAGCGTATCGTCACCCGCACCGCCCGACAGACGGTCACGGCCCTCGTCCCCGGTCAGCACGTCCGCACCGTCCTCGCCCGACAGCCGGTCGCGGCCATCGGCACCTGACAGCTGGTTGCTGCCCGCGTTGCCAGTCAGGAAATCGCCCCCCGCGCTGCCGGTCAGGTCCAGATCGGCGCGGCCCAGCAGGCGCACCTCGGTGGTGCCGAAATCGACCGTGGCGGACCCCGACAGCAACAGCACGCGGTCGCCGTCGGCGGCCGTCACCACGTCCAGCTTCACGTTGCCCGCGCTGGTGTCGATGCTCAGTTCCGCCAGCACGTCGTCACCGACCAGCACCGTCACGTCACTGGCCACCTCGGGGGCCACCGCCAGCGCATAGCCGCCAGCCTCGGCGGTCTGCACGCTGCGGCTACCATGGCGCAGGGTGACACCCTTGACCCCCTCGTCCATGCCGTAGAACAGGTTGCCGTCCGCATCGTCAAAGGCCACCCCGGTGACAAAGACATCCGTCCCCGTCGCCGCGAAATTCACCGTTGTCATCGAGGCCGCGTAATCCCGCCCCTCTTCGGTAAAGGTACCACCGACCTGGCCGATCCCCACCTCCTTGAGCTGGGGGGCAAAGGTGTTGACGCGGTGCGTTTCGCTGCGGAACAGACCTTCGTGATGGGCAGCGATCGCGGTGGACATGTCGATGCTGCCGGTGCCGTAGACCCCGCGCCAGGCAAGGTTTTCACGCCAGGACCAGGCCCCGGTGAATTCATATCCTTCGGCCCGCATCCGGGTGCCGCCGTTCGACCCGTTCGCCCCGCCGTGGCTGAAACTGTCGTTCTCCAGCATCCATGCGCTGTGGCCGGTGGCGGCCGCATGCAGCTGGTCATTGGGGGCCAGCACCTGTTTTGCGCTGGTGGTGATGGTGCCGTCCTTGAGGTCGGCATTCAGGTCGATCCCGTAACGCGCCGCCTCGGCCTGCGGGTCCAGGCGAGCGCGGTTGATCAACTCTAACAGATATTGCTCGTTACGATTGAATGACACGACCGGGGGCAGCCTTCGGTTTCAGGGGGATTCCCGCAGCAGCAGCGGAAATCATCAACCTTCAGGAAACCGGGCAAAGGTGCCGCGCAGGCGGCGCGATACTGTCGGAATTGTGGTTAAACAACCTCAGGGTTGCAACACAGCGTTGCCTGTTCTGCGACAATCATCGCCGCAGGACAGGATCAGTTCGCAAGCCCCAGCGTCGCACCCGCCAGCCCGATGACCGAGGCGGTCGCCCCCAGCGGGCTTTCGGTGGCATAGACCAGATCACCGGGCTGGATCTGGAACTTGCCCGCGCTGAACAACCCGTCCGCCGATGTCAGGTCGATGGTGAACACCACCCGTTCCTGCGGCGGCCCGGCGGAACTGACGGGACCTGCCACCGTATCGGCGGCGGCGTATTCGCGCAGCACCAGAATGGCCTGCGGATTGGCACGGGCATCGTTCACACCGCCGATGATCGCCAGCGCATCCAGTGCCGTGACCTCATCCTTGGGAAAGACATGCAGCGATTCCGTGGTGGTCGCCCCCAGCGACAGGAAATAGCGGTCGTCCGCCTCGATCAGCACGCGGTCGCCGCCCTGGATCACCGTATCCAGGGATGGGTCGTCGAACAGACGGTTCAGACCGATGCCATAGGACCGGTTGCCCCGGAACAGGCGCACCTGCGGGTTGGGCAACGCATCGTTCACGCCGCCGCCCAGCGACAGCAGGGTCAGCAGGCTGACATTGCGATCGGGCAGCGGATAGACACCGGGTGCACGCACGCCCGACACCAGGTTGGCGGTATTGGCCCGACCGGGATCGACGCTCAGCTGCACCTGTGCGGATGGCACGGTGTTCACCAGCATTTCCTGAATGCGCGTGCGGGCCGTGTCGGGGGCCATGCCGCTGACGCGCATGTTGCCCACGAATGGCAAAAAGATTCGCCCGTCCGGGCCAACCTTGACGTTCTGCAACTGGGCTACGCGCTGGCCGGGGGCGGTCAGCAGCGAATTTTCCTCGGCGTCCCAGATGGTGATCGCCAGCGTATCACCGGGGGTGATGATCATGCTCTGGGGTTGGGCCTGATGGCTGATCCAGGACATCCGGTCCGTGTTGTTGGACGGCCAGGCCTGCAACACCGGCAGGCTGTCGCGCGTCACGCTGAACACGGAAAAATCATAGATCGGGGTGCCGTCCACATCCGACACCTGCGTGCTGCTGGCGGCCAGAACCTCGGACTGGAAACCGGCCCCACGCGGCGCGTTGCAGGCCGCAAGGCCCGCCGTAAGCACCGTCAGCAGTGCCGTGCGCATGATGACATTCATGACCGTCTCCCCTGGTCCGCACTGGCCCCTCTGGCAGGAGAGGTCTCGGTGGCGGTTGGGCGCAAAATACAAGCCCGCCCCAAAGGGTCAATCGCCCATTGCCCCGTGCAGGGGATTTCGCGCGGGCCGTGCCCTTTGCCCCACGCGCCAGTTCCGGTTATAGCGCAGCGACATGTGGGGTGCCGAGGGCAGAATGACACAGCGGTTTATCATGGTCGGCGCGGGCTTTTCCGGCGCGGTCGTCGCACGCAAGCTGGCCGAGGCAGGCCATGCCTGCACCGTCGTCGATGCACGCGATCACGTGGCGGGCAATTGCCACACGGCCCGCGATGCCGATACCGGCGTCATGGTTCATACCTACGGTCCGCATATCTTTCACACCGGCGATGACGAGGTCTGGGACTATGTCCGGAAATTCGGTGAATTCGCGCCCTACAAGAACCGGGTGAAATCCACGCACAAGGGGGCGGTCTATACCCTGCCCGTCAACCTGCACACGATGAACCAGTTCTTCGGCACCGCCCTGCGCCCCGACGAGATGCGCGCCCATGTCGCCACCCTGACCGCCGATATCCCCGAACCCGAAAGCTTCGAGGAACAGGCGCTCGCCTTTGTCGGGCCCGACCTCTATGCCGCCTTCTTCAAGGGCTACACGGAAAAACAATGGGGCACCTCGCCAGCCAACCTGCCGGCTTCGATCCTGAAACGCCTGCCGCTGCGGTTCAACTACGACGACAATTACTTTGCCCATCCGCATCAGGGGATGCCGGTGAACGGCTATACCGCACTGGTGGAAAACATCCTCGATCATCCGCTGATCACGGTCCAGCTGAACACCGTGTTCGATCCCGCCACCGCCGGTGACTGGGACCATGTGTTCTGGTCCGGGCCGCTGGACGGGTTCTTTGGCTATGACATCGGCCGGCTGGGTTACCGCACGCTGGATTTCGAGGAATTCCGCGCGGACGGCGACTGGCAGGGCTGTGCGGTGATGAACCATCCAGATCCAGAAGTGCCGTTTACGCGCATCACCGAACACAAACACTTCGCACCCTGGGAAAGCCACGAAAAATCAGTGCTTTACCGTGAATACGCCCGCGCCTGCGAACCGGGCGACACGCCCTATTACCCGATCCGCCTGGTCGCGGAAAAAGCCCTGCTGTCAGACTATGTGGAACGGGCCAAGACCGTTTCCAACGTGACATTCATGGGGCGTTTGGGCACCTACCGTTACCTCGACATGGATGTCACCATCCGCGAGGCGCTGGATACCGCTGACGCCTTTCTGGCAGCACAGGCCGCTGGCACCCCTGCCCCGCTCTTTTCACAGGCCCCGCTATGACCCTTTGCGCTATCGTCGTCACGTTCAACCGCCTGGCGGAATTGCAGATCACCCTGCCCCGCCTGCTGGCCGAGGATGTCGATCATATCGTCGTCGTCGACAACGCCAGCACCGATGCCACGCCCGACTGGCTGCCTGCACAGGCCAGCGACCGGGTCCATGTCATCCGGCTGGACGACAACACCGGCGGTGCTGGGGGGTTTGAGGCTGGCATGGCCTATGCCCGCGACCAGCTTGACCCCGACTGGGTGGCGCTGATGGATGACGACGCCCGCCCTGCCCCCGGCGCACTGGCTGTGTTTCGCCGCGAAACACCCGGCTTGGAGTCGCAATTCCCCCGTCTTGGCTGTGTCGCCGCCGCCGTGTTCTATCCCGACGGCACCCTGTGCGAGATGAACCGCCCGTCGCGCAATCCGTTCTGGCACGCGGGGCTGTTTGCCAAGACCCTGTTCACCGGATCGCGCGCGGGATTTCACGTCTCTGACGCGGCCTTTGCCCCCGACGCCCCTGCCCTGCCGCTCGATGTGGCGTCCTTCGTCGGCTACTTCGTCCACCGTGACGCGGTGGCCGAGATCGGCCTGCCAGAGGGTGGTTTGTTCATCTACGGCGATGACGTGCTCTATTCCCTGCGCCTGCGCCGCGCGGGGTTCACCATGGCACTGGCGCCATCCGTGCGATTCGAACACGACTGCGGCACATTGGGCGAGGGGTTCGTCTATCGCCCCCTGTGGAAAATCTACTACCACTGCCGCAACGGCGTCAGCATCGCGCGCCAGGCCGCAGGACCGATCGTGTTTCCCGCAGCCCTCGCCTATTACACGCTGATGTGGTGGCGCCGTGGCCGTCATACCCAAGGCGTGGAACGCCGCACCTATTACAAACTGATGCGCATGGGCCTGCGCGACGGGCTGCTGCGCCGCCGGGGGCGCAATGACACGGCACATGCCCTTGCAAGGGCCGCTGACAAACCGGCCCAAGCCGCGTAACAAGGCCATAGCAGAAAAGGCCACGCCAGATGACCGAGACCCCACAGACCCCTGAACCGACCACCACGGCAGCCCCCGCAGCCCCCAAAAAACCCGCAAAGCCAATCAAGCCCGTCGCAGGGCCCGCCCGCGTGCGCAAACGGCACTGGGGCCTTGTCGTGTCCTTTGCGGTCATCACACTGCTGCCGATCCTGCTCAGCGCGTTTTACCTCTGGGGACGGGCTGCGGATCAATATGCCTCGACCCTGGGGTTCACCGTCCGCTCCGAAGAGGTCGCAACCCCCGCCGACATGCTCAGTGGATTGGGCGGCGGTCTGGCCGGTGGCGGGTCCGCCAGCCGCGAAACAGACATTCTCTATGAATTCATCCGCAGTCAGGAAATGGTCCGTCAGGTGGACGCGGCCCTCGACCTGAAAACGATCTACGCCCGCCACCACGACAGCGATCCGCTGCTGGGTTTCGACCCCGACGGTGCCACGATCGAGGACCTGACATCCTACTGGCAGCGCATGGTCCGGATTTCCTACGACAGCGGCACCGGGTTGATGGAACTGCTGGTGCTGGCCTTTGACCCCGCCGACGCCACCCGCATCGCCGAGGAAATCTTTGAGCAGGGCAGCACGCTGATCAACCAGCTGTCACAGATCGCACGCGATGATGCGACCCGCTATGCCCAAGAGGATCTGCTGATCGCCGTGGACCGCCTGAAATACGTCCGTGAGGCGCTGACCACGTTCCGCCTGCAAAACCAGATCGTCGACCTGACCGCCGACATCCAGGGCCAGATGGGCCTGCTGAACACGCTGCAGGCGCAACAGGCCGCGGCCCTGATCGAATTCGACCTGATCTCTGAAACCGCCAGCGCCAGCGATCCGCGTGTCGCACAGGCCCGCCGCAGGCTCGAGGTGATCGAAGCGCGTATCGCAGAGGAACGGCGCAAGTTCGGATCGGGCGGCGGATCGGCCGATCCCGAAGGCGTGGAATACGCCGAGACCGTCGCGGAATTCGAACGCCTGACCGTGGACCGCGAATACGCCGAAAACGCCTATGCGCTCGCACTCAGCGCATTCGATGTCGCCCGCGGCGAGGCCAACCGCCAGAGCTTTTATCTCGCCCCCTACATCACGCCGACGCTGGCCGAGAAATCCCAGTATCCGCAACGCTGGCTGATCCTGTCGCTGGTGGCGCTGTTCAGCTTTCTGATCTGGGCCATCACCAGCCTGATTTACTACGCCCTGCGCGATCGCAAATGATCCAGTTCGACAACGTCACGAAAACCTTTCGCACCCCCGGCGGGCGCAAGACGATCTTTCGCAACGCCAACGTGACGTTTCCCACAGGGCGATCGGTGGGTCTGCTGGGACGCAACGGTGCGGGCAAGACCACGTTGATGAGCATGATCGGCGGGTCGATCCGTCCCGACAGCGGCATCATCCACAAGACCGGCACCGTCAGCTGGACCGTGGGGTTTGCAGGCAGTTTCAATCGGCTGATGACGGGTGCGCAGAACACGAAATTCGTGGCCCGCATCTACGGCGTCGACACCGATGAACTGGTGGATTTCGTGCAGGATTTCGCCGAACTCGGCCCGCATTTTCATGCGCCGGTGCAAAGCTATTCCTCGGGCATGAGATCACGTCTCGCCTTCGGCATCTCCATCGGCATCCCCTTTGACACCTATCTTGTGGACGAGGTCACATCCGTGGGCGACGCCGCCTTCAAGCGCAAGAGCCGCGCCGCTTTCATGGACCGGATGACAACGGCGGGGGCGATCGTGGTGACGCACTCGATGACGCAGATCAAACGCCTGTGCGATGCAGGTGTCGTGCTTGAGGACGGTCAACTGACCTATTTCGACAATATCGATGACGCGATCGCCCAGCACCACATCAACATGGGATCGACTGAGGACGAATGATTGTCGCGCTGCGAAACAGGCTCTGACCCCAGGGTCAGAGCCTGTTTTTATCTACGATCCAGATCACGCAGCGCCTGCAACATCCGCGACACGAACGCCTGATCCTGCAGCGCTGCACCCGTCAGCCGGATTTGCCCGTCCTTGTCCACGCGGTATTCCAGACCGTCACACAGCGTTTCGCGCAGCGACGGCAGCTTGGGCCGGTCCTGCGGCGCATAGGGTGGGGCAGGGGCGTGGGTCGCAGCAATCGTATCCGCGATGATCTGCGCCTCTTGTGCGGCCGTCCGCTGCGGTGTCCGCGACAGGGCTGCCGTCAGACGGTCGGCCAGTGTGGTGTCCGCCTCCAGCGCCTGCACCAGCGCCAGACCGGACCGTTCCGTCAGATCCGTGGGGTGGGCCAGAACAGGGTCTAACAAACGCACGATAGACACGAAATTACCGATCTTGGACCGCTTGGACCGCGACACGGCGGCGAACAATTGCGACAGCGCAACCCGGTCGCTGCTGAACACGCCCTTGTCCACCGCACGTGCCACGATCCGGGCGCGTTCATAGAACGACAGGCCGACGCGGATCTCGTTTTCCTCGACCATGGCGACATAGGCGTCCGCCGCATCGGACGGGGTGCGCACGATAGCCAGAACAGTCTCGAACGCGGCATCTTTCGTCTCGAACGCCAGATCGCGCAGGGCCCCCAGACGGCGCCAGCCCGAGATCAGACCAAAGCGCCCACCTTCCAGTGCCACCACCTCGATCGCGGTCTGCTGGCCACGTTCGCGGATGCTGTCCTTGAGGACCGTCATCTCTTCGGCATCGGCGACCATGCGGTCGCGCACCAGATGATCGGCGTCGATCAGGTCCAGCGGCAGGCGCTGGATCAGGCGCCCTTCGCTGCGGGCCTCGGTCAGGGTTTGCGCGACCTCGGCCAAGGCGGCTGACGATGATGCATCCTGTGCGACATCCGCAATCGGGATCCGCGTGCCCGACAATCCGCGCGGCATGGCCGTCTTGGTTTCGGGGGCCGCGACCTGTGCGTGGCGGGTCGGTTCCGGTGTCAGTCTCTTACGCTTGGCCATCGGGTGTCTCCTTGCGGGATGCGACAATCAGGGGGCTTGGTAAACAGGTTCTGAGCCCTGCGCCCGCTGCGCAAAAATTATATGTCGATTCCGTGATGTTTCGCATGCGAAACATATTATGTAATATAGCGATCACTCCGCAGCCTTTGCCTGCGCCAGTTCATCCCGCCGCCAAGCCCCCAAGAGCAGGCTCTTGAAGGCAGCATAGGTGGCGTCAAATGTCTCGCGGCCACGGGCATATGTTTCGCGATTGAAATCGCGGTAATCTGCTTCGTAGATCCCCTGGACCTGTTCGCCGGCCTGACCGATCAGGGCGGTGAAATCTTGACGGTGGGGCGACAGGGTCTTGCCCAGATAGGCCTGCATCAGACCCGCCATTTCGGTCTGTTGGCTGCCGTCAAACCGTGTGACGACCGCACGGACCGCATCCCATTGGAACGCCATCTCTTCGCGCCCCAGCGCACGGGCGGCGAGGTTCTCACCTTCCTCGATGGATTGGAACGTGGTGTGGAGCATGTCGAAAAACCGCCCCGTGGAATCGAACTCCAGAAAGCTCGCACCGACGGGGACCAGCAGGATATCTGCGGCGGCCAACCCGTTGATCGTAAGATACCCCAGGGCAGGGGGCGTATCGATGAAGATCACGTCGTAGTCGTCAAGGATGCCGTCGGCGTCCAGCGTATCCGTCAGCGCATCCCACAGTTTCCATCCGCGACCCTGCATCCGCCAGACCGGCACCTGAAATTCCGCCCAATAGAGGTTCAGCTGGGCGCCGATCAGATCGATGTTCGGCCAGTGGGTTTTCTGCACGAGGCTTTGCGCCGTGATCCCCAGCGCCTCGGTCAGGGTGTCGTCCAGCGGCTGCGGGGCGTCACCGCGATCCAGCCGCCGCTGGTTGTCGAGCTGCAAATGTTTCGCATAATGCCGCGCCAGCAGCGGGAATACCGTCTGCCATTCATCCTCGACCCGGCCGCCAAAGACGGATGTCATCGAGGCCTGGCTGTCCAGATCAATGACCAGCACGCGGTAACCATCGAGGGCGGCGGACATAGCCAGATGCGCCGCAGTGGATGTCTTGCCCACACCGCCCTTGAAGTTGGCGACCGCCACCATTTTGGCAGGCAGCCCCTTGGGGCGGTAGGGGACATATTCCTTGGCCTTTGACCCCTCGCGGCCAAAGAAGGCGCGCAGGCGCAGAACCTCGTCGAGGGTGAACCACTTGGCGCCGCCCGTGGTTTCCGACTGGCCCTGCGGCAGGTCGGGGTTCTGTTTCAGCACGCGGCGGAAATGGGCCTGGGCCACGGGGATCAGGTAGCGGGTGATTTCCCAGGTCGAGAACAGGCGCAGATGCCGCTGACCATCCTCTGCCAATCCACGCCCGGCCAGGTCGTCACGGCCCGCGCGGGCCGCCCCTGCGATACTGGCGAAACCGGTGGTGGTGACGGGATCATCCAAATCGGCCAGCGCCTGATCTGGGTTGATGCGAAAATATGGTGGAAGGTCTGTGCTGCTCATCTCTTGATCCCTCTGACGGCCTTATGTGCGGCCTTTGGGTCAATATACGCAAAAACCACGCACATGGAAGAAAAGGTTGCACATGGGCGCGTTTTTCTAAGCAAATCAAGGGGGATGACACAGCGCTACCACGGCTTTGGTGTGCTGCCAAAAAAAATATGGTGTTAGAGATCGTTAGTTGATAGTTACGGAAACAGGCAGCATCGGTAACAGCCTGATTCAAAGCAGATTATCGCGTCACCGAAACACCGCTGCGACTCTGATCCCCCGATAGCCCGACTCTGATACACCAATGCGGTGACTCTGATCCCCCGTTCACGGGCGTTTACACAGACCTGTGGATAACTTTAGGGTGTCACTGAAACCCCGAAGCGGGAATCGACCGGCAACGACCGGAAGCAGGACAGGCAGACCGACATGAGCACCGCGCGACCGGACGATTTTTTCGTATGCGATATCTTTGACGCAGCTCCCAAGGGGGATCTGGGGTCGATGGAACATCCGATGTTTTCACTGTCCACGCGGCCCGACAAGACGATCCGCCATTATACCCGTGGCGATACCACGGTGACGGTGACGCCCTCGGTGCGGGGGCGGGCCACGATCCACGACAAGGACATCCTGATCTATTGTATCAGCCAGTTGATGGCCGCCCTCAACGCAGGTCGTGCGATTGCCCGCACCCTGACGCTGACGGCGCATGATCTGCTGATGGCGACCCAGCGCGATACGGGCGGCGACAGCTATACCCGGTTGCGCGACGGGTTCGAACGGCTGGCCGGCACCCGCATCACCACCAACATCGTCACGGGCGATCTGGAAACCACCACTGGTTTCGGCCTGATCGAAAGCTGGGAGATCGTGCGCAAATCCCGCGGTGGCCGGATGGTCAGCGTGCGCGTGACCCTGTCGGACTGGCTGTTCCGGGCGGTGCAGGCCAAATCCGTCCTGACGCTGAGCCGCGATTATTTCAGCCTGCGCAAACCGCTCGAACGCCGCATCTACGAGCTGGCCCGCAAACATTGCGGCCAGCAGCGGACCTGGCGTGCGAGTGTCGCCACGCTGCACGAAAAGGCGGGATCGGACGCGCCCCTGCGCGTGTTCCGTGCGGCGCTGCGCCGGATGATCACCGCCGACGGACTGCCTGACTACACGATGGAAGAAGAGGCGGGCGATCTCATTCGGTTCACCCGGCGCGGCATGCCCACCGAACAGGCGGGTGTCACGCTCAAACCCCAGACGCTGGATGCGGCGCGCGCGCTGGCGCCGGGCTGGGATGTCTATGCGCTGGAATCCGAATGGCGCGCGTTCTGGGTCGCCAGTGGCCGCCCCGCGCTGCGGTCGGCGGATGCGGCCTATCTGGGCTGGCTCAAGGGGCGGTTGGCCCGTTAGTTCGGGGCGGTCATGCCGATCAGGCCGGAACAGTTGAAATAGCGCGTGCCCCCCAGCGTGCTGCCTGCCGCGGCGCGGATCGCGGCAAAGACATAGCCTTCGTCGGGGGCGGTGTAATCCACCGCGTAACTGACACGCACCATGCCGTTGATCTGACCCAGGCCGGTCAGGGCCGGGGCCACGATGGTGTCGCGCAGGGTGGATGTGTTGTTGGTCCAGCCCGCGTTCCAAGGGCCATATTGGAAATAGATCCCGATCTCGAGGTCGGCCACGTCGCTGCTGGTGATGTCGCCCGCCAGCACAATCCGGTCGATATGGGACCCGGCCGAAATCAGCAGTGCGGCACAGTCGAAATCGATGCTGGGTTCTGCCCCGGTGCCAAGGTTCTGCGAGGCATTGGCCGATCCGGTATGCGACGAGGGCGCGCACCAGCGCTGGTCGGGATAGAGAAAATGCCGGAACCGATAGCTGAGCAATTGCCGCGCCCCGTTGGAAACGGGGCTGGTCGCCGGGGTGGCGGGCATGGTCACGATACCCGTGGTGGCATCGATCCGTAGCGCTTCGGTGAATGTGGCGCCATCGGCGCTGACCTTGATCGCGAAATCATCGCTGCCCGCCAGCCCCATTTCCGCCCGCCCCGACCAACCTGACTGGAACAGCAGGCTGGCGGTATCAGTGGGGCCGGCCTTGTTGACCTTGAGCTGGTGACCGCCGCCTGCGTGGGTCAGCAGCGTGGCATCCGCGGCCACCGCCAGCCGGTTGGTGGCGTCTGCCGTGGCGTTCACGCCGACGCCCGCCAGATTGTTCAGATCGGGGGTGCCGCCGACCGTGTCCCAGCCGGTGCCGGTGTTCACCCGCAGCACGCCTGTCGCCCGGTCCCACAGCCGCCAGCCGACCACCGGCGTGATGAACAACCAGCCGCCGCCTGCGACACAGGCGATATCGCCGTCGTGCCCGGCCCAGTCCCCGGTGGGGGTCTCGCCCAGATGCCAGCAGGTGCCTTCGGTCAGGGTGCCGGGCGGGTCGGTGGCATCGAACCCCGCGACGGTGCCCTGCACGATCAGGTCCAGCCGTTCGAGGGCCGCGTTGTGCGTGATGTGTTTCTGCGCCTGCGCGCCCTCGATAAACGGCAGATCGAGGCGGGGGGTATATGTGGTCATGGCATGGCTCCGGTCATCAGGGATCGCGCGATGATGTCCTGCGCCAGGGTGAACGCGGTCTGACCGCAGCGCCCGGCCTATGGGGCAGACCCGCAACGGTCCGTGGCGAATGCCAGGCCCTTTGCCCCCCGCAGTTGTGAGGGTGCCGGTTTTGCGACAGAAGATCGATGACAGGCGTTGGAACGGGACCAGATACATGACGAAACGGGCTTTGATCACCGGTGTGACCGGGCAGGACGGCAGCTATCTGGCGGAATTCCTGCTGGACAAGGGATACGAGGTGCACGGCATCAAGCGCCGCGCGTCGCTGTTCAACACAGGCCGGGTCGATCACATCTATCAGGACCCGCATACCGACAACCAGCGGTTCCAGCTGCACTATGGCGACCTGACCGACAGTTCCAACCTTACCCGCATCATTTCAGAGGTGCAGCCGGACGAGGTCTATAACCTGGGCGCGCAATCCCACGTCGCCGTCAGCTTCGAGGCGCCCGAATACACCGCAGACGTGGATGCCATGGGCACCCTGCGCCTGCTCGAGGCGATCCGTTTTCTGGGGCTGGAGAAAAAGACGAAATTCTATCAGGCATCGACGTCGGAGCTGTATGGTTTGGTGCAGGAAACCCCCCAGACCGAGACCACGCCGTTCCACCCCCGAAGCCCCTATGCGGTGGCCAAGATGTATGCCTACTGGATCGCGGTAAACTACCGCGAGGCTTACGGGATGTATGCCTGCAACGGCATCCTGTTCAACCACGAGAGCCCGCGCCGCGGCGAGACATTTGTCACGCGCAAGATCACGCGGGGTCTGGCGAACATCGCCATGGGCCTCGAGGATTGCCTGTTCATGGGCAATATCGATTCCTTGCGCGACTGGGGCCATGCCAAGGATTACGTCCGCATGCAGTGGATGATGCTGCAGCAGGACGAACCGCAGGATTACGTCATCGCCACTGGCGTGCAGTATTCCGTGCGCGAGTTCATCACCTGGTCGGCCGCTGAAATGGGTGTGACACTGGCATTCACCGGCACCGGCGTGGACGAAATCGCGACCGTCACGGCTGTCGACGGTGATCTGGCCCCGCATATCGCGGTGGGCGATGTCATCATGCGCATCGATCCGCGCTACTTCCGCCCCGCCGAGGTCGAAACCCTGCTGGGTGATCCCGCCAAGGCGAAGGCGAACCTTGGCTGGACGCCAGAGATCACGGCCCAGGAGATGTGCGCCGAAATGGTGCGCGAAGACCTCAAATCCGCGCGCCGCTACGCGCTGTTGAAAACCCACGGTCTGGACCTGCCGGTCAGCGTCGAGGGCTAGGCCCATGAACTTTACCGGCTACCGGCGCGATATCGACGGGCTGCGCACGCTTGCCGTCGTGCCGGTGGTGCTGGGGCATGCGGGCCTGAGCCTGTTCGCGGGCGGTTTTGTCGGCGTGGACGTGTTTTTCGTGATCTCGGGGTTCCTGATCACGGGGATCCTTGTGCGCGAGCTGGAACAGGGGCGGTTTTCGCTGATCGATTTCTACGAACGCCGCGCGCGGCGCATCCTGCCTGCGCTGTTCGTGGTGCTGGCCGCCTGCATCGTGGTGTTCTGGTTCCTGCTGCTGCCGCAGCACTACGTGGTGATAGGCAAGGCGGGGATCGCATCGCTGCTGTTTTCGTCCAACATCTACTTTTTCCGCATCGACAGCGCTTATTTCGCAAACGCGACATCCATGCAGCCTTTGCTGCACACCTGGTCGCTGGCGGTCGAGGAACAATTCTACATCGTGTTCCCGGTGTTGCTGTGGCTGATCGCGGCCTGGCGGCGCACCAGCCGGACCCTGCTGATCGCGGGGCTGTCGCTGGCGTCATTCGCACTGGCGGTCTGGATGGTGCCCCGTCACCCGGTCGCGGCATTCTACCTGACGCCCACCCGTGTGTGGGAGCTGGGTCTGGGCGCGCTTCTGGCGCTGGGGGCGTTTCCTGTGCTGCGCCACCGGCTGCTGGCCGAACTGGTGGCCGCCGCCGGTCTGGTTGCCATCGCCTGGGCAGTGTTCACCCTGGACAAGACCGACCCCTTTCCGGGGTTGAACGCGCTGGCCCCTTGCCTTGGGGCGGTGGCGATCATCTGGGCGGGACAATCGCAGATCACGCTGACCGGGCGGCTGTTGTCCACCCGTGGCATGGTGGGGATCGGGCTGATGTCCTATTCGCTGTATCTGGTGCATTGGCCGGTGCTGGTGGCGGCACGGATCCTGACCAGTGCGCGCGGCAATCTGGACCCCGCAACCATCGTGATCTGTCTGATGCTGTCGCTGGGGCTGGCCTGGGCCAGCTGGCGGTTCGTGGAACGCCCGTTTCGCGCACACAAGGGCGGCGCGCGTTTCGGTCGCCGGGCGATCTTTGCGCTGTCGGGGGCCGGGGGTGCGGCCCTGCTGGGCCTGTTTGCGCTGCTGATGGTCAAGGACGGTTTCCCCGCCCGCCTGCCCGCAGGTCTGGAACAGGCCTATACGCAGGCCACGATGCGCGTGGCGCGTGAGGACAGCTGCGGTATTGCGCAGATATCAGCACCGCGCTGTGCCGAGCTGGGCAAGGCGAGCAGCGAACCGCGTGTTATCGTCATGATTGGTGATTCACATACCCAATGGGCGACGCCGGGATTCGATGATTGGCTACGCGACCATGATCGACAGGGACTTGCCTTTCATGGTCCGGGTTGCCCGCCCCTGCTGGGGGTTCAGCGAACACACATGATGGCACCACAATGCTCGCAATGGATCGAGGCCACTGCGGGCTGGATCGGCGCGCAGACCCGCATCGATACCGTGATCGTGCTTGCCAGATGGGCGATGCTGGCCGAAGGCACCCGACCGCCGGGCGAGGACGGTCCGCTTGCGACGCTGGTCCCCGTTGATGCGGCTGCGCCCGCAGACGGCGATAACGCGGACCTGACGCGCTATGGTCTGGACCGCATGCTGGCGGCGATCCGGCCTCATGCCGACCGGATCGTGCTGATCGGCGGAATTCCCGAAATCGGTTATCACGTGCCGACCTTTGCCACGCGGGCGCTGATGGCGGGGCGGCCGCTACCAGACACCCCCGATCTGGAGGATTACCGCCAGCGCAACGCCCGCGCGCAGGCGATCCTGACCGAGATGGCGCAGAAACACGGGGCGATCTATGTCGATCCCGGCCCGGTGTTCTGCACCCCCGATTGCCGGATCGCGCAGGACGGGCAATTCCTGTATTTCGACGACGATCACCTCAGCAGCTTTGGGTCGCGGCTGATGATCCCGCAACTTCTCGATCTGGCGCTGGCGCCAGAGACGTAATTCAAAACAAGGACGCAGCCCATGCAACGTATCTATATCGCAGGCCATCGCGGCATGGTGGGGGGCGCGATCCTGCGCCAGCTGGAACAGCGCGGTGGGAATGAGCTCATCACGCGCACCAGTGCGGAACTGGACCTGACCGACCAGGCTGCGGTGCGCGATTTCATGGCCGCGGAAAAACCGGACGTGGTCATTCTGGCGGCGGCCAAGGTGGGCGGCATCATCGCCAACAACACCTATCCCGCGCAGTTCATTTACGAAAACCTGATGATGGAATGCAATGTCATCCACCAGGCCCATGTGGCAGGCGTGCAGCGTTTGCTGCAACTGGGGTCATCCTGCATTTATCCGCGCGAAGCCCCGCAGCCCATGGCCGAGGACGCGCTGCTGACCGGCACGCTGGAGCCCACGAACGAACCCTATGCCGTGGCCAAGATCGCAGGCATCAAGCTGTGTGAAAGCTACAACCGCCAGTATGGCCGCGACTATCGCAGCGTGATGCCCACGAACCTTTACGGTCCGGGCGATAACTTTCATCCCGAAAACAGTCACGTGCTGCCCGCGATGATCCTGCGGTTCGATGCGGCGAAACGGGCGGGCGATCCGTCGGTCACGATCTGGGGGTCCGGCACGCCGATGCGCGAATTCCTGCATGTGGACGACATGGCGGCGGCGTCGCTCTTTGTGATGGATCTGGACCGCGCGACCTATGAGGCGGAAACCGAACCGATGCTGAGCCATATCAACGTGGGCACCGGTGTGGATGTCACGATCCTGGAGTTGGCACGGATGGTGGCGGCCGCCGTGGGGTATCAGGGCGACATCCTGACCGACCCCAGCCGCCCCGATGGTGCGCCGCGCAAGCTGATGGATGTATCTCGGCTGGCGCGGATGGGCTGGACGGCGGAGATCGCATTGGCTGACGGGATCGCGCAGACCTACGATTGGTATCTGCAACAGGTGGACGCAGGGGCCGCCGTGCGCGCCAAGTAGGGCGGACGGGAGCCTCCGGCGGGAGTATTGGGGCAAGATGATGCCGGGGTGCGCTGCGCCGAAAAGATGAATTTTAGGCATCAAGGTGCCATGTTTTGCCGCTAAGGTGGCGCAAAGAATAATGATGAGGTATCCCGCGATGATCACTCCGGTTTTGTTGTGTGGTGGGTCGGGCACGCGGCTGTGGCCGCTGTCGCGCAAGAGCTATCCCAAGCAATTTTCGCCCCTGATCGGGGACGAAAGCCTGTTTCAGGCCAGTGCGCGCCGTCTGGCCGGTGACGGATATGCTGCCCCCGTGGTGGTGACCGCCGATGCGTTCCGGTTCATCGTGACCGAACAGCTGGCCGAGGCGGGCATTGCCCCCGGTGCCGTGCTGATCGAACCCGCGGGCCGCGACACAGCGCCTGCCGTGCTGGCCGCAGCCTTGCACCTGTTCGCCAGCGATCCGGACGGCGTGATGCTGGTGGCCCCGTCGGACCACGTGATCCCCGACACAGCGGCCTTCAACGCCACCGTGCAGGCGGCGCTGCCTGCGGTGCGTGACGGGCGGCTGGTGACATTCGGGATCAGCCCCGACCGGCCCGAGACGGGCTATGGTTATCTGGAACTGGCCGCGGCCCCGACCGACGATCTGACGCCGCTGCCGCTGAAGGCCTTTGTCGAGAAACCCGATGCCGAAACCGCGCAAGGCATGCTGGATGAGGGCCGTTACCTGTGGAACGCGGGTATTTTCCTGTTTTCCGTGCGCGCCATCGTCGCGGCCTACCGCAGCTTTGCCCCAGACATGGTGACGGCGGTGCAGGGCGCGCTGGATGGGGCGCAATCCGATCTGGGCTTTACCCGGTTGGCGGCAGACCATTGGGATGCCGCACCTGCCATTTCCATCGATTACGCGGTCATGGAAAAGGCGGACAACCTGTCGGTCGTCCCCTTTGCCGGGCGCTGGTCAGACCTGGGCGACTGGGCCGCCGTCTGGCGCGAAACCCAGGACGGTGGCCTGTCCCTGTCGGGGCCTGCCACGGCGCTGGATTGCGACAATACCCTGCTGCGATCCGAGGTGGAGGGTCAGGCCATCGTGGGCATCGGCCTGACCGATATCGTGGCCATCGCCATGCCCGACGCCGTGCTGATCGCCCACAAGGACCGCACGCAGGACGTCAAACAGGCGGTCGCGGCGCTGAAACAGAAAAAGGCCCCGCAGGCCGAAGCATTCCCCAAGGATCACCGCCCCTGGGGCTGGTTCGAGAGCCTGGTGGTCGGCGACCGGTTCCAGGTGAAACGCATCGTGGTCCATCCCGGTGCCGCGCTGAGCCTGCAAAGCCATCACCACCGGTCCGAACACTGGATCGTCGTGCAGGGCACGGCAAAGGTGACCGTGGACGACGAGATCAAGCTGATCAGCGAAAACCAGTCGGTCTATATCCCGCTGGGGGCCGTGCACCGCATGGAAAACCCCGGCAAGGTGCCGATGGTCCTGATCGAGGTGCAGACCGGCAGCTATCTGGGTGAGGATGACATCATCCGCTACGAGGACGTCTACGCCCGGACGTGACCCTAACGGATCAGGCGGCGCCAGTTCTTGCGCTTGCCCGTTGCGGTGACCGTGACCTGACGCAGGTCTAGTGGTTTGCGTGCGATTTCGCCATTGGCCAGACGCGCGCGGATGGTGTCGATCGCATCGTCGATCCGGTCAAAGGGCACGTCGGCCAGATCGTTGATGTCAAAGTCCCACCACTTCAGTTTGCGCAGTGCCGTAATCGTCTCGGGGGGGAACCGGTCGCGCAGATGTTTTGCGGGCACACCACCGACAATGGCATAGGGGGCCACATCGGTCGTGACCACGGCCCCGGCGGCAATGATTGCACCGTCACCGATCGTGACACCACGTCTGACTACCACATTTGCTCCGATCCAGACGTCGTTACCGATCGCCACCTGACCGCCTGGGGCTTTTGTATTGTCGGATGTGCGTTTGATCACGCGCGCGGGAGCAGCGGTTTTTTCAGGCGGATAGAAATCAAACTGTCCGGCGTAGTATTGCGCGGGCGAGGTCGACAGCCATTCGGTCGGATGTTCCGTTTCACCCAGAATGACATTTGGACCGATGCTGGTGTAGCGCCCAATACTACTGGTAAATTTCACGGTGCCGGATTGTAAAAAGGAATATCGACCAATCCGGATCGGATTGTAGCAGGTCAGACTTGCCTTGTTCAGTTGCGCCGGGGCCTCAAACTGAATGTCCAGCGCCTTGCCGGATGTGTTCAGCTCATTGTTCAGGCCCAACCCGTGTTGTGCCATAGTGCGCAGCGGCATTGGCCGGATCAAAGGCCGCGGCCGCAACGCCAGCTTCATCAGTTTACGGGCAATCACCTTACCGGACCGGCCAAAGGTGTTGGGGTCCAGAAAATCTGCATAGAACGGATGCGGGGTCGGCGTGGTCCCGGCGCATTGCGCGACCAGCTCTTGCAAATGCTCGAAGGAGTCCGCGTGCATCCCTATTCGCTGATCAAAGATTTTGAATTCAGCGCTGTCCGGGTTCATCCGGCGCAGCATTTCGTCGGCAATGAGCCAAGACGGGAAAATCACGTGTTTGCCCAAGGCAATGGCCTCGTAAACCATGGTACCAAAATCGGTGATGACAATATCGCAGTCGATCAGGGCATCGTCAGTTGGGCGTTTCTGTGTCCGGTTGCGCGGGTGGAGGGATACCTCGACGTCATAGGTTTCGGCCAGCTTTTCCGCGTAGGGTTCGAACCCCGGATAGCTTGACATTGACCGGGGCGACTCCACGCCCTTGATGAAATTGTGTGTAGGTGCCCATAGAATACGCGGCGTTGCACCAGGTTTGCGTGGTGCGGTTTGCGCGGCCTTGTCCTGCAGGTAATCCAGTCGAGGCCACCCCCCGATATGAACATGATCCGCGTCAAAGCGCAGATAATCGGACCCTACGATCCTATTTTTTAGAAAATTGCCTGGCACGATCAGATGCTGCCTGGCGCGTGAATTATTGATATAGAGGCTGGAGTTGAACCGTTCGCGGCGGAAATGATAATTTTTGTCCGCAGCCCCGTGCGACATCAATACCTCGGCCTGTTGTTCGATGAACAACGCAAAATTCAAGGCACCGGGTATATAGTAAGGTTTCTGTTGCCACATGAACCGCGGCAAATGTGCCTGAATGGTTCCGAAAATCTGGCTCTCGACAGCGCTGTAGTTCTTTGTGCCATGTTGATAAAAGTTGATTAGCATTATTAGGCGCACTCTCGATCATCCGCCGTTCTTATGCATGGTTTATCGGTTAGCAGCCACCAAATACCGGCAGCTATCTGGGTGAGGATGACATCATCCGCTACGAGGATGTCTACGCCCGGACGTGATGCAGGTCTTCTGTGCGGAAATACTGATCCTGTTTTAGGATATATGCGGGGCTGCCCCAGAAAATGGCGTAGTTCAGCCATATTCCGCTGGGACATTCGGGGAAACACATCGTTTCTTAGTCAGGATGGCCCTCATGTCACGTTTATGGATCACAGGCACCGCGATGATCGCCGCGATTGCCGCGCTCAAGACCTGTCTTGTCATGCATTTCGCACTGAGCCCCGCGCAGGCGACACCGCTGGTGCTGGGGGCGCTCTTTGTGGCGTTTTTCATGCTGACCACGGGTGTGGGGGTGCTGGCCTATGGTCAGGTGAAACGGAACCTGAACTCTGAACGCCGCCGCCGGATGGCGCCGGGTGCGAGCGAACCCGTGGCCAAGGAAACCGTCATTTCGCGCTATGCGCAGGACTGGGCACTGTCGCAGGCCGAGGCCGATGTCGCGATTTTCGTGGCCAAGGGATTTTCCAACAGCGAAATCGCCGACATGCGTGGATCGGCTCTGTCGACGGTCAAATCGCAGCTGGGGGCGATCTATACCAAATCGGGTCTGGGGTCGCGTTACCAGCTGATGGCCTTTGTCACCGACGAGGTCTGCGCCATGGCCAAGGAGGCCGAACAGGCCCCCGCAGCGCCTGCGCGGATCGACACCCGCAAGGTACTGCCGCTGGTCGGCCGCGCGCGCCGTGCGGCCCCCGCCCGTGATGCACAGGACCTGAACCACCGCGCCGCGGGCTGATCTGCACGATCACTGCACCAGCCGGATCAATTCGCAATGATGGCCCGTCAGGGCCAGCTCTCCGGCACCCAGTTGCAGGCCGGTGGGGGCGATGATCCCGTCCACGATGCCGTCCAGCGGATCGGTCAGCGCGGTCAGGATCTGGCCGGGCAGGGCGGCCATGACGGTGTCCAGCACGGGGGCGACCAGCCCGCTCACCAGGCCCGCGTCGCCCGGTTTTACCCGCAGTTCCAGATTGTCCGGTGACAACAAGTCCGCGATGGCGGTGCGCGTCACCTGACCTGACCCATAGCTGGCGGTGGTCCGGCCTGCGGCCAGATCGGCGCGGGTGAATGCGATGCTGCCCACCTGTGACTGACCGACGGTGACGTTGCTGCGCGCCTGCACGGTGATGCCGGACACCACGATGTCTGGCAGCAGCGGGACGGCTACACGGATCGTCAGGTCCAGCAGATCGGCATAATCCAGTGACGCGGGGTTGATCGTGGTGCTGTCAGAGGTGCCTGCGGGCAGGGTGCCCAGATACAGCGCCGCGACCGATGTGCCATTGCCCGGATGCAGCGGCGTGTGACTGGTGCGGAACCGGGCGATCACCGTATCGGGGTCCGTGCCCGTGCAGCTGATGTCGTCCAGCGTCGCGGTTGATCCGGCCAGTTCCACCATCAACGGCAGTTTGATCTCGCTTGCGCTGACGCCGGTGCCGATCAGCCCCAGCGTGCCCGCGCTCAGGCTGATGTCGGTGGTCAGCCGTGCGGCTGCACGGTGCAGCTGGGTGCCGGCCTCGCCGATGGCGATCCAGCCCGATTGCGCAGGCGGTTCGCCCGCGACGATGCGGGCGGAAATCGCGGTCAGCCCCGGCACCTCGATATCGCTGGTCACGATGGGGTCGATCCGGGTCTGGCCACTGCCGACCAGGCCGCGCAGCACGTCCAGTGCCGGCATTTCGATCTGGTTGAGGAAATCCACCAGCGTCAGTCCCAGATCGGTCTCGGCGCTGCTGATCAGCTGGGTCATGTCGAATGGCGCGTCACTGGCGCTGTTCACCACTGGCGACAGCGCACCCCAGCCAGGTCTGGGCACCAGGTCGCGTAGGGCGCTGACGACGGCCACGTCGGTGGCGGTGCCATCAAGGATCGCGGCCGGGTTGGGATTGCTGCTGTCGATGCCCAGCACCAGATCGCCGATCCGCACCTCGGCTGCGGCCAGATCGTTCATGTTGCCTTGGGTCAGGCCCTGTGTGGTGCCGAACCGGCGCATGATGCCGCGGTTCAGGTCCAGCCCGTCCAGCCGGGCGATATGACTTGTCAGGCTGAAACTGGCAGCCCCGGTGCGGGTGGCCAGCGCACGGCCCGTCAGGCTGACCTGCTGTTCGTCGGTAAAGATCTGCGCGAAATACAGCGGCGCATCATCGGTCAGCGTGACGGCGATGGCATTGATGCCGGGGCTGCCGGCGGGCAGGGGGGTGAACCGCTGTTCGGGCGCAATGGCGGGGTTGCGCAGGAACCGGCCCGGTTGCAGGTCGGTCAGCGTGGCCGCATCCCGCCCGTTGGCCCCCAATGCGATCTGCGCCCGCGCCGTGGCTGCCGTGGGATCACCCATCGCGGACATGGCGGTCAGATCGCTGGTGGCCTGCAGGCTGGCCCGTTCGCGATAAAGCGCGCCGATATCCACGCCAAAGGCCACGAAACCCAGCAGCATGGTCAGCACCAATGCGACGATGACGGCCACGGCGCCATCCTCGTCGCGGGCAAAGCGGGTCATGATCCGGTCAATAGGCGACATAGGCCCGCCCCGTCAGATCTGTCAGGCCCAGTCGCAAGAACCCGTTGGCCAGTTCCAGCAGCGATCCGTCCAGCGCATAGGTCACATTGACCGTGATGCTGGGCACACCGGTGTCGACCACCGTGATGGCGGGTGTGATCGCGCTTTGCGTCAGCAGCGGATAATGGCTGGAGGCCTCGGCGATGTAATCCTGTGCCAGTGCGGCGCGTTCGGTGCCGTTCAGCCCCGCCACCGACACGCGGGCCGCACTGGTGGCCAGCTGGTGCACCGAATGGCTGATACCGAGGAAATAGCCCACCGTGATGATCCCGAACAGCAGCGCGAACAGGATCGGCGCGATCAGCACGAATTCGATGGCCACGGCCCCGTCACGGTCGCGCAAGAACGACCCTGCACGGCGTTTCAGTCTCTGGTTGAATGCAGAAAACACGGGTCAGCCCCCACGCATGATGTTGTCGATGATATTCAGGACAGCAGGCCCCAGCAGCACGACGAACACCGCCGGCATGATGCAAAAGATCAGCGGCAGCGTCATCAGCACCGGCAGGCGGGCTGCCTGTTCCTCGACCGCCATCAGCCGGTTGGCGCGCTGTTCGGTGATCAGCGTGCGCATGGCACGGGCGAATGGGGTGCCGTAGGTATCGGACTGGTCCAGCGTCTGCAGGAACACGCCGACCTCGGGCAGGGGAATGCGGGCGTTGAACCGGTCATAGGCGCCGCGACGGTTGTTGGTCATGCCCATCTCGGACACCATCTGCAGCACGTCGCGGGCGAGTTCGGGTTCGGCCACCGCCAGTTCGCGCGCGACCCGGTGCAGCGCAGGCTGCGGGCCCAGACCCGCCTCGGAGGAGATCACCAGCAGTTCCAGCATATCGGGAAAGCCCTGACGGATGCGGGCCAGACGCTTGCGCCGGCGCTGGTCGATAAAGATGTCGACCCCCTTTGACAGGGCGAGTGCGATACCGGCAACCAACCCGCCGGGCAGGATCATGCGCGCGCCGCGCGGCCCGTCCAGCCACAGCCACAGCACACCGACCAGCACCGCCGAGGCAGGCAGCACGGTTTTCAAAAAGGCATAGATCAGCAGCGCGTCGCGCCCGCGATACCCCGCCGAGGCCAGTTCGGCCACGGTTTCGCGCGCCTCGCCGCCCATCATCGCGGCCAGCCTCTCGCCGGTCAGCAGCACGATGCGGCGCAGGTAGGCGCCACTGTGCGACAGGCTGCCTGCGGCATGTGGCCCGCGGCGCTGGTCGCGTGCGGGGCCGGACCCGGTGGCGCGCTGGATGCGGGCCGCGGTTTCGCTGTCGCGCGACTGGACGTAGATCAGCATCCCCAGCGCCGCCATCATCAGCGTGAGCCCGACAAAGGCCATCCAGAACAGGGGGGTCATCGCCTCAGACATTGAGCTTGCCCATGCGGACCATGGTCATGATCCCCAGACCGATGCTGGCCACCGCGACGGTGGCCATGACCTGACCGCGTGGATCGGTGAACAGCACGCCCAGATAGGTGGGGTTCAGGAACCCGATCAGCAGCGCCACGGCAAAGGGCAGGGCGGCCAGGATCATCGCACTGGCGCGGGCCTCTGACGACAGGGCACGGGCCTTGCGGCGCAACTGGCGGCGGTCGCGCAGCTGTTTGGCCAGGTTTTCCATCGTCTCGATCAGGTTGCCGCCGGTTTCGGTCTGCAAGGCCGTGGCCACGGCAAAGAACGCGACCTCGGCCGTGGGGATGCGGCGGTTCAGCCGGTCCAGCGTATCCGGCAGGCTGTTGCCCATGCGCATCTCGTCGCGCGCGCGGGTGAATTCGCGCAGGATCGGCAGACCGCCGGTGCTGGATTCGACCACGATGGTCAGCGAATCGGCCACGGGCCGGCCCGCCCGCAGGCCGCGGGCAAAGACGTCCAGCGCCTCTGGCAGATCATTGGTAAAGGACCGGATGTAGCGCGCCCGCGCCACGCGCAGCACCAGCCCGCCCAGCAGCACCGGCATTGCGGCGGCCAGGATCAGGGCGGCCAGCGGATGCAGGCCCAGCACCAAGGTGCCAAGCCCGTAAACCGCCACGGCGACCAGACTGCCCTGGATCATGGCCTGCCGCACGGTCATCTCCAGGCCCGCGCGGGCCATGTGACGGGCCAGCCTGGCGCTCAACTCGCTGGGCGGGGTGTCGGATGCGGCCTTGCGCTTGGCCGCGCGCATGGTTTCCTCGACCTGCATGCCGCCCGTGTCGGGACGCGCGCGCAGCAACCGGTCCAGATGGCGCCTGCGCAGCCGGTCGGCCATGATGACCGCGACCAGCGCCAGCACCGCGTAGACCACGAAACCGCCCAGAAACGTCAGGATGAGTGTTGGCATGGTTCAGCCCCCAAGCACCGCATCAAGGTCTGCGGACACCCCGTAATCGGCGGCGCGGGTGGCAAATTTGGGGCGATATCCCGAATAGACGTAGCGTCCCTTCACTTCGGTGCGGGTGCTGTCGGGATCGGGCACAAAGGCAAAGAGTTCCTGCAGCGTGATGGAATCGCCCTCAAGCCCCGCGATTTCGGAAATCGAGGTGATTCGGCGTTTGCCGTCGCGCATCCGGCTGACCTGCACGATCAAGTTCACCGCATCCACCAGCTGGCGGCGCACCACGCCGCCACCGGGGGCGAAACCGGCGAGGGCGGCCATGCTCTCGACGCGGGTCAGCGCCTCGCGCGGAGAGTTCGCGTGCAGCGTCGACATCGACCCGTCGTGGCCGGTGTTCATCGCCTGCATCAGGTCCAGCACCTCGTCACCACGGATCTCGCCGATGATGATGCGGTCGGGGCGCATCCGCAGGGCGTTGCGCACCAGCGTGCGCATCGTGACCTCGCCCGTGCCTTCGACGTTGGGCGGGCGGGTCTCGAACCGCACGACATGGGGCTGCTGGAATCGCAGTTCGGCCGCGTCCTCGATGGTGACGACGCGTTCGCCCTCGGGGATGAATTGCGACATGGCGTTCATCAGCGTGGTCTTGCCCGACCCGGTGCCGCCGGACACCAGGATGTTCAGGCGCAGGAACGCGGCCAGTTCCAGAAATCCCGCCATCTGCGGCGACAGGCTGCCGCCCTTGACCAGCCGGGACAGTTGCACGGGGGCCGCGGGGAATTTGCGGATCGTGATGGTGGCGCCGTCGATCGCCAGCGGTGGCACGGTCACGTTGACCCGGCTGCCATCCTTGAGGCGGGCATCTACCATCGGCTGCGCCTCGTCGATGCGGCGCCCGACGGCGGCGACGATGCGGGTGGCGATGGCGACCACATGGGCGTTGTCACGAAACGTGATGCCGGTCAGTTCCAGTTTTCCATGGCGTTCGACAAAGATCTGGTGCGGCCCGTTGACCATGATGTCGCTGATGTCGGGATCGGCCAGCAGTGGTTCCAGCGGGCCCAGACCCAGCATGTCCGCCAGCACGATGCCGACCAGGTCGGTGATGTCCTGACCGTTCAGATGCAGCTTGCGCCGGTCCGACATCTGCCGGATCGCCTCGCGGATCATCTTGTCCTGTTCGTCGCGGGGCAAGCTGGCCATATCCGCGAAATCGGCGGTGTTGGATATGTCGGCGATGACCATGTTGGACAGCGCCATCATGTCGTTGCCCGACTGGGTGGTCCGTATGGCAGCGGTGGGTGCCGGTTTTGCGGATTGCGCTGCAGTCGGGTTCTGCGCCGCGGGGGCGTTGGCCCGCAGGGTCTGGCGCGGTGCGGGTGCGGGCGCAGGCGCGGGATCGGGCTCGGGGGTCGGGGCCTCGCCTGCCTCTTCGGTCAGGATACGGGTCGCCTCGGTCAGGATCTGGCGTTGCAGCGCCAGCGGCCAGGGCGCTTCGGCCGTGTCGACCAGATGCGAAATCGCGGCGTTTACCCGGTCCTGATGCGCCAGCCCCTCGGCGTCGATCCGGCGGCACAGGTCCAGGACCTGCGTCACCGCGCTGCGCAGCGACGGTTGGGCAAGGTGGAGTGTCATCCGAACATCCGCTTGAGCAGCGATGCGCGTGCGGAGGGTTCCTGGGCTGGGGCCGGGCCGATCATGGACCACAGGTCACGGACGGCGCGGGCGTAGGGGCTGCGCGGGGCTGCGTCGATCAGCGTGCCAGCGGTGCGATGCGCCTGCAGGACGGCCTTGTCGCAGCGGGGCAGGGTGGCTGCGATGTCCAGACCGATGCTGCGGCCCATGTCGCGTGCGGTCAGGCCCGCATCGCGGCGCAGGTCCGACAGGACCGGCAGGATGCGCAGGTCGGGGGCATCCTCGCGCAGGGTCTGGATCATGCGGGCGGCGGCGTTCACCCCGCCGTAGCCACCGGGCACCACCATGACCAGCGTATCCAGCGCCTGCAGCAGGGCGCTGTCACGCAGCAGCGTGCCGCGGGGCATGTCCAGCACGGTGGCCGCGAATTCCGACTGCAGGACAGAGATCAGGCCGGGCAGGCCTTCCTCGAGCATCGCGACATCCTGCGTCAGCCGGATGTGATGACTATAGAGCGACAGTTGCGGCCCCAGGCTGGCCATGGTGGCCGACAGAAAGGTCGCGTCGACCCGGTCGGGGCTGCGCAGCGCATCGATGAACCCCGGCGTGTGATCCTGGTCGAGGTCCAGCGCCTGTGCGCCGAACCGCAGGTCGGCATCGATCAGGGCGGTGCGCATGTTGGCGCCGCGCGGATTGGCGGCATGCACCGCCAGGTTCCGGGCCAGCAGGCTGGCACCGACACCGCCGTTGCTGCCGGTCACCGCGATGCAGGGACGGCGGCTGGCGGGGGCCGTGACATCATTGGCGGGCGGGCGGCGCTGGATCGCCAGGATCTCGTCCGCGGTCACCGGAAAGGCGAAATATTCCAGCGCACCGGCCTGCCGCAACGCGCGGTAGGTGCCGATATCATCAGCCCGGCCCAGCACGATCACCTCGGCCCCCGTGGCGCGCAGTTCGGTCACGCAGTCGCAGGCCATGTCGACGGGAATATTGCCCATCTCTGTCAGCAGGGTCTGTGCGATGGGCGCGCCCGAGCAGAGACGCGCCGCACCGCTCAGACCGCCACCCCGCAGGGCGCTGTCGTCGCCACCTGACCGTTCCACCGCCGTCCGCGCGACATCGGCCCCTTCGTCGGTGCAGACGTAGGCGGCGAGGGGCGTTGTGTCGGAAGGGGGGCGGGTCATCGCAGTGATCCTGATACAGAGAGAGAAAGAAGAGGCAGGGACGGTGCGCCGGTTGGCCCGGCGGCACCGGTCTCTTTGTTTCAGCCGCCGGATGTATCGGCTGTTGCTTGTGCAGCCTTCAGTTCGGTGCTGATCGCGGAAAAGCCGGCTTGCGTATCCTGGCCCAGCGTCGCGACGGTGCCGACGATCACGGCGCCGATCAGGGCGGCGAACAGGCCGTATTCGATGGCGGTCGCGCCGTCCTCGTCACGAACGAAGGTGCGGATGGTCTTGGAGAGGAGGTTACGTGCCAGGGTCATGATAGTCTCTTTCAGAGTTATTATGGATCGGGAGTGATCCGGGATGCCCTGAGATTTGACAGCCCCGGCCGTGCTGCGAAATCGTCCGATGGGGCGAGTTGCGGGACACCCCCCCCAAGGTCAGAACCGCTTCAGACCAAGGTATGAGCTGAATCATCCCAAGGTATGATCGGTTCAAGGCGCAATCAGGGCAGGGTCCCACAGCACCAGATTCGCGCGCCATCCAGGTGCTGCGCTGCGGCATGCGCGCGGCCCAAGGGCGGTCAGGATGCGGCCTGCCGGGTGCTACTCAATAACAGGACGCCGGACCGCGCCGCTTGATCCGCGCCGGGCGAATCACGATCATCCGGCCAATCAAGAGAAGATACGGCGCTTGATCCGGTCAAAGACGGAATAGAAATACAGATTGCCCTGTCCGGCATACCTGCGTTGCAGGACTGCCGCGTCGGCTTGTCGTGGGCGCGTCACAAAGGCCTGTATCTTGCGCCTGATCGCGGCCACGTTGTCGGCCTGCACGCAGTAGTCGCGCAGATACCAGGACAAAAACCGATATCGCCATGCCATGTCGGGCGGGGCCGGGGCGGCAATCGCCTTTTCCAGATGCGCCAGACTGCGCACCTGATGGGTCGCCAGTCCGAAATCCGATGCGGCAAAGCTGACAACGTCGCGTCCCTGCAGCAGTGCCTCGAACAGGACACCCGAATTTGCACCGACCACCAGATCCGCCCCCGCGATCAGGCTGTTGACCGATGCGGTGGACACGGTGACATCGGGATCGGCCGCCAGCCGGTCCAGGGTGGCGGCGATCTTGGGGCTGCGGCACAGGGGATGGCGTTTGACGATCGTATGCCGGCCCGTGTTCCTGGCGGCATGAATGGTCCGTTCCAGCGCAGCAAGCGGGTCGATCCAGGTCCCCTTGGCAACCGAATCCCATTCCAGTTGCAACGGCACAAAGACATAGCCCGTCCGGTCCTGTGCCACGCTGTCGGGTTGCGGATATTTTGACAGGTTGTTGGTCCGCAGATCCTGCGCGATCCCGTCAACGAAATCCTTGGCACGGGTCGTGTCGATCCGCGCAATGGCGGGCAGGAACCGTTCGGGATGGCGCGACAGTTCCGAAAAGCACGAGTATCCCATGGCATCCATGGTGAAATACATCGGGATATAGGATTCCTTGCAGCGCATCAGATAGCCGTCGGACCCATGCGAATGAAAGCTGATGACGAAATTGTCGTTCGTCCCGCGCCGCGGCGCCCGTTCGGCACCGCGCGGCAGCCAGACCGGATCGATGGTCACGTTCATTTCCGCCAGTGCCGACAAAAGACCCGCATAGAACATTCGGTGCTGCGCCCCGTCGCCGGGGTTCATCAACCAGGCCTCTGGCACTTCGAGCGTGATGGGGCGGCGCGTATTGGGTTTATCTGGCATGTATCGCACCTGTGTGTGGGGTGTGTGGCGCATAATCCGTCCGAAGGTGGGCAAAGGTCATTTTCATCAGTCCCGGTCTGCGTCCGGCCCAATGCGTGAGCGCGAAACCCGCAGGATCGGTCCAGAACCGACGGGCCAAAATGCGTTTGCCGCGCATCGCGTAGCCGGCGGTCATCAGCGGCACAAAGGTCCAGCGCCGCCAGGCCAGGGGGCCGTAATTCACCATGCCCGGACGTGTCGTCCTGCGCATCGCCAGTTCCTGATAGGTGGCTTCTGCGATGTTGCATTCGGCCAGATAAAGGGTGCTGTCGGGGGGAGATGCCGCACGGGGCGGAAAAGCATCGCCACCGGACCGGTCGAAATGTTCCTGCGCAATCCGCGCATTGCCCCTTGCCGCTTGTGCCATGATGCGGTCCGACAGGGTGTCGGTCAGAAACCAGGGTTTCGGCATGGGCAGGTCGCGCGCGCGGCGCCAGTCCAGCAGGCGATCCGTCAGGGCACCGACAAAGCCCAGATAGGCGTTGGTGGTGTCGTATTCCCGCAGATTGTAGTGCCGGATGAGTTCGACGTGACAGGCCGACAGGCTGGCGACATTGCCACGGTCTGCGGCGGGGCGTGGCAGGTCGCCGATCACGGGCAGGTTCAGGGTGTCGGTGAAATCCGTGATGATATCCCAGTCGCGGCCGTCCGACCGGTCATAGCGCCGGACATGCAGTGCGGATTGCGGCAGGCAGGCCTTCCAGCGCCGGAGCAGGCCGTCATAATCCAGCAAGCTTTGCGTGGCCGGTTTCGACAACCAATCCGCAAAGGGCAACGCCTCGCGGCTGATGGCACCGCCCGCGACGAATTCGGCGTATTGGGCGTTGGCCCATTCGTCCTGACGGCGCAGGTAGACAATCATCTCGACGTCGAAATCCGGAAAATGTTTGGCCAGCGCTGTTGAATCCGGCTCCAGGAAAAATGCCTCGGACGACAGTATGACAGTGTGGATGCGGTCCCCCATCGCGGCCAGACCCGAGAGGATATGTCGCCGCAGGGCCGTGCCCCCGCGCCGGGCCTCTGCCATGAACCGGGCGTGTCCGGCCTGTTTGCTGGGGCGGTCGATCTGGCGCAGCAATCCTGTTTCCGGATACCAGATGCCGGCGCGCAGCAGGGCCGGGCGGTTGTCGTCCATCAGGTGCTGCAGGGCAGTGCTGCCGGTTTTCGTGGCCCCGATGTGGATGATCAGACGGATCGGGCGCGCGGGGGCCGCAGCCCGCGCGCCGGCCTGCGTGACACGTTCGTTGCGCGCATAGGTATTGAGTGCGGCCTGCAATCGGTGTTCGGTCGGCGTCTGCGGCGCATGCAGGTAGATGTCATAAAGCGTATCGGCCGGGACCGGGCTCAGGGTGCGTGCCAGCGCAATCAGGTCGGCGCGCTGCGCCATGGTCGCCGCCAGCAGCAGCCCGTAGGCCCCGCAGCGAAAGTGCCGCGCGGCCATGGAGTCCGGGTCGCCGATCACATCGTCCGGCCAGAGTGCGGTGCGTTGCAGCGTCGTTGCCAGCCGTGTCATGAAGGCATCGGTTTCGCCCTCTTCTGTCGCAGTTTTCCAGGCAAAGCCGAAAAACAGGTAGTGCAGGAACTGGGACACCTGAAACCGCGCCAGCCACCAATGGGGCGATGTCGGTTCGAATGCGTGCTGGTCATCAAGCAAGCTGACCACATGATCAAAGTTGTCGAGCTGGTCTCTGACGTCGGACATCGTCTGTTTGCGGCGCACCGCAGACCCGGGCCTGATCCGGTAAACGACCCCATCGCTGTCGCAGACCGACAGGCGCGGATTGGCCAGATAGGCCTGCATCAGAAAGGCGCGTTCCTCGCGGTAGGCCGTTTTGAACCGAATGGCCTTGTCGTTCAGAAAGTCGCGGCGATAGAGCCAGTTCCAGAAATGGCGCGAATGCGCGATCTGCGGATGGTCGGCGGGCGTGGTGTCCTGCACCTCTGCTGCAAAGAATGCCTCTGTGGGATCGGGACGCATCCGGACAACTGCACCATCGGCATCCTCGATCTGTTCGTGGACCTTGCGGAACCGGACCATGTCCACGCCGTCAGCCTCTGCCATCGCGATGATCCGGCCCAGATGGTCTGGATCGGGCATGTAGTCATCGGGATCGATGAACAGCACGTAGCGTCCCCGCGCGAGGTCGATGCCCTGATTGCGCACAAAGCCGGGGCCTGCATTTTCCCTGCGTGTCACCAGACGGAAACGCGGGTCCCGATCTGCATAGGCCTGCACGACGGCGGCCGATCTGTCGGGACTGACGTCGTCGATGGCGATGACCTCAAAGTCCTGAAACGTCTGTTTCTGGATCGAGGTCAGGCACTCTGCGATGTAGGATTCGACCCCGTGCACCGGAATGACGATGGACAGGGTGGGCTGTGCCGGGGCGATCTGTGGAATGGGCCGGACAGGTCGATGGGTGACGATATAGTCGAGCACGTCCTCGATCCGGGCAGGCACGGGGCCATCCGGCAGATGATAGACCGTATACCAGATGTAGAAGGCGTGGAAAAATTCCGCCAGATCGCGGTTGCGGTGGCGATGGGGCACGGTCCCGCGGTCGTCGGTCAGACCCCAGCCTGCATAGCAAGGTGCGCCGAAACACACGACGCGCTTGCCCGCGAGCAAGGCTTCCAATCCCATGCCGCTGGTGCCGACGTAGACCGTGTCCACCAGATCGAACAGTTCGAACGGGTTGGCCGCGTCACGGATGATCCGCACCCGCCCCTGCGAGGTCATGTGGTCGAAATACCCGCGCCGCGTGCCGTCCCTGGACCAGGCAAGGTCCGGATGCGTCTTGACCAAAATCTCTGCATCGGGGTTTTCCGTGATGGCGGCGCGCAGCATCGCCTTGAATGTCCGGTGGTCTGCGCGTCCGTAGAACGTCGATGCATCCGAGAAATTCTGGTCCACCACCAGCACGCGCCGCGCAAATTCAGGCGATACCACGGGGCGGTAGAATGGCTGCGAGTTATACTTGGATATCCGGTCGGCGACGATCCGGCGCATGGCAGCCTCAGCCCGGTCGCGATCCTGCGGGGACAGTGTGAAATCGCCGTTCAGTTTCGCGTCCAGCCGGGTTTCGTAGTCCGACATGTAATATTGGGCGCGGTCGTCGAAAACATATCCCAGACAGGCCTGTGCGGGATCGCGTGACGCCAGCGCCTCGGCCCAGCTTGTGGTGGATGCGAGGAACCCCATCTCGAAATAGGTGACGGGATCGTCGGGCTTTACATGTGGCATCAATGCGGTGGTGCTGGCATGTGATTTCTGCGGATCGGGCATCAGCGCGCCATACATCAGAACCGGGGTATCGCCGTCGATCTGTGGCGCGTCCACTGCGATCAGTTGCGGGAACAACCGTGCGAGGTTCGCGGAAAACCCGGTGTCGAGATTGGCCTGACGGAATCCGATCCGGTGCGGCATCTGCGCCCGCGCCATCAGCAGATCGCGAAAGTCGCCGTCATGAT
Source organism: Loktanella sp. DSM 29012 (assembly GCF_900110705.1). GTDB lineage: Bacteria > Pseudomonadota > Alphaproteobacteria > Rhodobacterales > Rhodobacteraceae > Loktanella > Loktanella gaetbuli. The sequence continues at coordinate 52,829 of NZ_FOEJ01000008.1, forward strand.
CCGGCGCGCCGCACCCAAGACGGTTGCGGAACGCACGATACGGTTTCGACCCTACTGAGAACGGCGCAATCATGTCAGTCCCGCACAATGTCATTCAGGGCTGCGGCAACGACCTATCCGCAAGACCCTCACCATTGTTGTGCAGACGCATGTAACGCTGGCATGACGCCAGTATGAAACTCACGCTGCGCGCGTAGGCCGGAAAATGGCCTTAAGGCAGGCGATATATGACATAATCATCATTAATAGATAATTAGTTTTGGCGTGAAGTTAGAATGTCCCACATCTATAAAATAGAAATGCCATATTTTCCTACAGATCAAGTGGCCGTAGGTGTTCAGTCCCGGCATTTGATGGATCGGATCGATGATGAATCTGTCTGGCTCTGATGTCCAGATTTTGCAGATATATTCGTAGGGCGTGAGCCCGCTGAGGGTCTTCAGTCTGCGAGCAAAATTGTAGGCTGCCATGAAGTCTGCGAGGTGCGTGCGCAGCTGGTCGTGGCTGTCGTAGTGGTATCGTTTGACGGTAGCATCCTTGATCGTCCGGTTCATTCGTTCGACCTGGCCATTAGTCCACGGGTGGTTGGGCTTTGTGAGCCTATGCTCAATCTCATTTGCCTCGCAGATCATGTCGAACCGCATCTGCCTAGATGATGCGGTATTGCGGTTGCGGGGTTGCTCAGCGAACTGGATCCCGTTGTCCGTCAGGATCGTGTGGATGCGATAAGGGACTGACTTAAGCAGGTGCTCGAGGAACTCCCACGCTGTCTTGCGATCCGCCTTATCCACGAGTTGCGGGACTGCAAATTTGCTGGTCCGATCAATGCCCACAAAGAGATAGAGCTTGCCCTCCACCGTCTGAACTTCCGCGATATCGATATGAAAGAAGCCGATCGGGTAACGCTTGAACTTCTGGCGGTTGGGCTTGTCGCCCTCGACATCTGGCAAGCGAGAGACCCCATGCCGCTGAAGGCAACGATGCAATGCCGAGCGGGTCAGATGCGGAAGCGATGGCTGCAGAGCATAGAGGCAATCATCCAGCGGCAGCAACGTGTGTCGACGGAATGCCACGATCATTGCCTCCTCAGACTCAGTGAGAACGGTCGAGCGCGGCTCTTTTGGCCCGGTCTTCAAGTCCTCGACCGTCGCACGCTTGCGCCACTTCGCAACTGTCTTGGGGTTGATACCCAATTCCTTGCTTAGCTGCGCGAGCGAAGCTTGCGATCGCTGTATTGCAGCTCTGACGGCGTGCGTGGTCGTGGCGCTCCCGTGACGAACTTGTCCCATAATGCTTCCTTCCAAGCCTGAGAAAGGATCGCACCATCAAACCGTGGGATCAAACACCTAGGAAGTCTGGACATCTTAAATTATAGGTTCCAACGCTAAAATTTATAATTACCGATCAGTATCTCAAATCTGTGTTGTTTTTCGACCCAGCGTTTCAGTTTAGCATCAAAGCACTCTTTATAGTCCAGTCGTTTGCTGATGTTTCGATGTGATAACGTTGGTGGATCAATGTGAAGTGCTCGACATAATTTTTTGAAATCTTCCCCTAAATTTTCAAATTTAAGGTAATTCACCTGATCATATGGTTTCAAATTATTAAAAAACCCTCTACGAATAGATAGGAAGTTTTCGAGAGGTTCTTGCTTTCGCACAAACTCCGAAAATTCTTTTGGTGAGAAATCCACTTCGCCGCGGTGGGGCGAGAAGTAGAAACTTACAAGTCGATCAAATGGATTTCTAATAGTAGTAAAAATTTGATATTTATAGAAATCATTTTGCAATGCTAACTTGTATTCTTGAAGGGAGGAATGCTTCCTAAGGTTCCCAAATTTTTTATTACGCAGCTCAAAGCGTTCAATGCCATCTTGTCGTTTGTTTGAAATTATAATTTCATCTTCAGTGTAATCCCTTAGCGTATCCTGGATGGAATTTCCACCTGTTTTCGGCACATGCAGAAAGATGACTTTTCTATCCTCAAATATCATTTATATTTCTTTCAACCTTGCCTGCTGATGTGGAAGTTAATTTTATTCGGAGTTAATATTACTCCACGTTCTTGATAATTAATACACTACGGCAATTGAGATTACATACTATAAAAATAGTGAATTTTCATAATCCATAATTCCAGACGCATTAATTAATTATGCTATAGAACATAAACTGTATTTGTTTCGCGTTATTTTCTTACGTCAAAAACTGCCTACAAATAGGTTTAGACAGCGCTGTCGGCATTCTACTCAAGATCTAATATTAGTGGTATAGGATGTATATACAAGACTTAATCTTATTTGTCGGTGCGCTGACTTACGCCTGCAATGACGCGGCCCGGGCCTGCCGGGATCCGCGCCATGCTGTCCGGGTCAGACGACCTGCAGTTCGGGCAGGCGTGTCTTGAAATAATCGACGGTGCGGCGCAGGCCTTCGGTCAGTTTGACCTCCGGGTCCCAGTCCAGCGTCGTCTTGGCCAGCGTGATGTCGGGGCGGCGCTGTTTGGGGTCGTCCTGCGGCAGGTCCATGAATTCCAGTCTGGATTTCGACCCGGTCAGCGCCAGCACCTGTTCGGCCAGTTCCAGCATGGTGAATTCGCCCGGATTGCCCAGGTTCATCGGTCCGGTCACGTCCGGCCCGGTGTCCATCAGGCGGATGAAGCCTTCGACCAGATCGTCCACATAGCAGAACGACCGCGTCTGCTGGCCGTCGCCGTAGATCGTGATCGGCTGGCCCAAGAGCGCCTGAACGATGAAATTCGACACCACCCGCCCATCGGCGTGGTGCATCCGCGGCCCGTAGGTGTTGAAGATTCGCGCCACCTTGATGTCCAGACCGTGCTGGCGGTGATAATCGAAAAACAGCGTCTCGGCGCAGCGTTTGCCCTCGTCATAGCATGACCGGATGCCGATGGGATTGACGTTACCCCAATAGCCCTCTGGCTGCGGATGCACCGACGGGTCGCCATAGACCTCTGATGTGGAGGCCTGAAAGATCTTGCATTTCAGGCGTTTCGCCAAGCCCAGCATGTTGATGGCACCATGCACGGATGTTTTCGTCGTCTGCACCGGATCGTGCTGGTAATGCACGGGCGACGCCGGACAGGCCAGATTGTAGATCTCGTCGACCTCGACATACAGCGGCAAGGTCACGTCATGGCGGATCAGCTCGAACCGGGCATGGTTGTGCAGGTGATCGACGTTGCGCTTGGTGCCGGTGAACAGGTTGTCGACGCAAATGATCTCGTGGCCCTGTTCCAGCAGGCGGTCGATCAGGTGCGAGCCTACGAAACCGGCCCCACCGGTGACCAGAATGCGTTTGCGGCTGTCATAAAGGCGGGCCATGCGGAAATCCTTTTGCGTCAAAATAATCGGTGTCGGCATCTCTATAATCACAGGCGTGTGACTTGCACAGCGCAGGATGCGCTCAGATGCGGTGGCGGTTGCGCCAGCGCCAGATCCGGTGCGCGATCCGGTCCTGCGGTGCGTAGGCGAAATCGGTCTGCGGGGCGATCGTGATCTCGCGCGCGGGCGTGGCGGGCAGTGCCGCCAGCCGGTCGGTGTAGATCTGATAGGGGTGATATGTGGTCAGGATCTGCCGCCGGGCGCGGGCCAGCCCCTCCTGCACGCGGGCATACATGTCGCTGGCGATGGCGGTCTCGATCCGGTCGATGCAGCCCTGGGGGTCCGCGATGTCGATGCCCAGGATCGTGGCCGGGTCAAAAGAGCGCCCGATATCGGGTGCCCCCCAGTAGACCGGCACACAATTGGCCACATAGGCATCGATGATCTTTTCGGTCCAATAGCCGGGCCAGGCCCCGTTTTCGAGACAGATGTGATACTTGTGATCGCGCAGGGCGGTGATCTTGGGGGCGGTCAGATCGTTGATGCCGCGTCCCCACCAGTCCAGCCGGTCGCCGAAATGCGCCTTGAGCCGGTGCATCAGCGCCAGGCGTTGCCGGTGGCCGGGCGTATCGGTCTTGGCCGACACCACGGCCGAGATCAGCCGCTGCTTGTCGGTGAACCCGGTGGGTTCGATGTCGTCATGGGGCACCTCGACGAACCAGTGATGGGCACCCGGCTCCAGCCTGCGTCCCGGATGGCGCACCCGTGTGTCATGGCAGATCACGGACGCGAATTGCGCCAGGTAGCCGCGCGGCAGAAAGGTGATGTCGGGCGGTTCCTTGAGGCAGATCAGCGTCCGGCCGGGCGGGCAGGTCAGCCGATAGCTGCGGCTGAGCGCGCTGACGCTCTGGTGGACCACGACCCCGTCGAAATGCCCGCCATCGGGGTTCACCACAAATTCGGCATCCCGCCAGCGCGGCTGCCCCGAGGGCGTCAGGTAGGGCTGGAAGTATCGCACGAATTTCAGCGCATTGTCCGGCAGCAGATAGGCGATCTTCATGGTGGGCCCCGACGGCGGCTGATGCGGCATGCAGGTTGCCGACAGGCAACGTCCGCCCCAAGAGTGCCCTTCGCCCGTGGAATTGCAATGGTGGCTCTTTTCTATCCGGGTCTTTTCGGGATAGCTGTGCACCCGTTGACACGGACCAGGTCCGACATTGCATTTACGCCCGCGCAGGCTGGCCCCGCAGGGTGTCGCCCGCTGAAAGAACCGATTTGGACATGACAGAGACCCCGACCCCGGCCTTGCGGCAGATCGTCTTGGAAAACGGGCGGACAGATAGCCACTACTGGCGCGATATCTGGTCCTACCGCGAACTGTTCTTTGTGCTGGCCTGGCGCGACATCGCCGTGCGCTACAAGCAAAGCGCACTGGGGGCGGCCTGGGCCGTGGTGCGCCCGGTCATGGCGATGATCGTGTTCACCTTCATCTTTGGCCGGATCGCGAACCTGCCCAGCGTGGGTGATGCCCCCTACCCGATCATGGTCTATGCAGGCATGCTGCCCTGGTTTCTGATGTCCACGATCCTGGGTGATGCCTCGCAGAGTCTCGTGGGCAGCGCCAACATGATCAGCAAGATCTACTATCCGCGCCTGATCACGCCGGCGGCCAGTTCGATCGTGTCGCTGGTGGATTTCCTGATTTCGTTCTGCGTGCTGCTGATCCTGATGCTGATTTTCTGGTATCCGCCCAGCTGGCACATCGTGTTCCTGCCGATTTTCGTGGTCTATGCGGTGGCCATGGCCTTCGGGCCCGCGCTCTATCTGGCGTCGCTCAACGTGCGTTATCGGGATTTCCGGTTCATCGTGCCATTCGTCGTCCAACTGGGCCTTTATGTCTCGCCTGTGGGCTTTTCCAGCGACGTGGTGCCGGATCAGTGGCGCCTACTTTACAGTCTGAACCCGGCGGTGTCGGTGATCGACGGGTTCCGCTGGTGCATCCTGGGTGGCGAGGCTGTGATCTACTGGCCCGGTTTCATGCTGGGGCTGGGTGTGACGGCGGGCCTGATGTTCCTCGGCCTGCGCGCCTTTCGGCGCACGGAACGCAGCTTTGCGGATTATATCTGATGACTGACACGATGATTTCCGTGCGCGGCCTGGGCAAGCGCTACCTGATCGGCCACGACACCCAGCGCGCGACCACCCTGCGCGAGGGGCTGGCCCAGACCGCCGCCAGCCTGCGGCGCAACCTGGGCCGCACCCTGCGCGGCGAACAGCTGCTGGCGGGCGACAGTGTCGAGGAATTCTGGGCGCTGCGTGATCTGGAGTTCGACGTCAAACGCGGCGATATCGTCGGCGTCGTGGGTGCCAACGGCGCGGGCAAATCGACCCTGCTCAAGGTCTTGTCGCGGATCACCGAACCAACCGAGGGGCAGGCGCGCATTACCGGACGCATGGCCAGCCTGCTCGAGGTCGGGACCGGATTTCATCCCGAACTGACGGGCCGCGAGAATATCTTTCTCAACGGGGCGATCCTGGGCATGAGCCGGGCCGAAATCCGCGCCAAGCTGGACGAGATCGTCGATTTCTCCGGCGTGGAAAAATTCCTTGATACCCCCGTCAAACGCTATTCCAGCGGCATGTCCGTCAGGCTGGCCTTTTCGGTGGCCGCCCATCTGGAACCCGAAATCCTGGTGGTGGACGAGGTGCTGGCCGTGGGCGATGCCGCGTTCCAGCGCAAATCCCTGGGCAAGATGGAACAGGTGTCACAAGAGGGGCGCACGGTGCTGATCGTCAGCCACAACCAGGGGTCACTGCGCAACCTGTGCAAGACAGGCATCCTGCTGCAAAAGGGCCGCCTGACCATGACCGGCACCATCGACGAGGTGCTGACCCGCTACGCAGGCGATCATGACAGCAACTCCAGCGCGATCACCGACAGCGGGCGCGACGGCGCCGCCTTTATCAGCCTGCGCATCGAAAGCCCGGCCAACAAGCTGCGCGGTGCTATCTGCGGTGCCCCCTGCGATATCGTGCTGGGCTACCGCACCGATCCCGAACGGGTGAAATCGCTCAGTTTCCGGATCGGGGTGCTGGATGCCTTTGGCAACCGGTTGACGCAGCTGTCATCTGACGATTTCGGCAAGACCTACGCCAGCACCCCGACCGGAGAGGTCCGTATCCACCTCGACCGTCTGCCGCTGGCGGCGGGCCGCTATACGCTGAACCTGAACATGCTTTTGAATGGCAACCGACTACATCATCTGGCCAACGCCGCCGCAATCGATGTCGAACAGGGCGATTACCTGGGCACTGGCACCCTCAGCGGTAACACCCAAGTCGGGCCGGTGATCATCGACCATAGCTGGACCTGAGACCGGCAATGGCGCGCAGTTTGAAATCATGGCTCTTTGGTCACGGCATTTCATTCAGCGTGCTGCGACCGGGCCAGCGGGCGCGCTTATTGCGCCAAACTAACAGCCGGGCCAGCGATGTCTACATGTGTTCCTTTCCACGCTCGGGCAACACCTGGACCCGGATGATCGTGGCCTTTGTGCTGGACCCGACACTGGATGACGTGGATCTGGATGTGATCGACAGGCTGGTGCCGCGCAGCCGCGAGGCGGACCACAGCACGGCCACCCCGCGGGTGCTGAAAAACCACACACCTGCCTTTGATCTGTTTCCGCGCGTGATCTACAACGTGCGCGACGGGCGTGATGCGACCCTGTCGAACCATGCCTACCAGGACAAGGTCGGCAGCTACGCCGGCGACCGGCTGACCTATATCGCGGACCGGGCCGGGCGGCCCTTTGGCCTGTGGCATGATCATGTCCGGCAGGCGCTGGCCTATCAGCGCCGCTATCCCGACCGGTTCCTGATGCTGCGCTACGAGGATCTGCGCCACGATCCCGCAGCCCAGATCCGCCGCGTGGCGGATTTTCTGGGCAAATCCGTGAGCGATGACCGCATCGCTCGGATCATCGCATTGACCGATCTGGACCGGCAACGCGCGCGGGCCACCAGCGACGACCCGCGCAAGGCCCATACCCTGCAAACCGGCGCGGTCGGTGGCTGGCGCGACCGCATGACCTCAGACGAGATCAGGCTGTTCGAGGCCCTCTCTGCCCCTGAACTGAAGCTGTTGGGCTACCCGCTCAGCACCGATCCGCAGGAGGGGACAGGATGATCGCATCCTTGCGTGCACGGCGCGGGCAACTGGTGGGCGTCATGCGGGGCCTTGTGTTGCGACGGTGGGTGCGCGTCACCGGACCGGGTCGGCTGGTGGTCGAGGCTGGCGTGCGTGCCGCAGCCGCTTCTGACGCCTGCATCACAATGTCGGACGGTCTGCTGCATCTGGGCGCGCGCTGGCCGCATTTCGTGGCCCTGCCCTGCGTGCTCAAGCTCGACTCCGGGGCTGCGATCACGGTGACGGGGCGGTTTCGGCTGCATACGGGGTTCGTCTGTGCGCTGGCACCGGGGGCGCGGCTGACGCTGGGGTCGGGCTACATGAATTATCGCGGCACCATCGATTGTTTTGCGGATATCCGTATCGGTGACCGGGTCGCCATCGGACCTGACGTGGTGATCCGCGATTCCGACAATCACGGTCTGGCGGGGCGCGGCTCTGCGACAGCACCTGTGGTGATCGGGAATGATGTCTGGATCGGACAGCGTGCGATGATCCTCAAGGGGGTGACCATCGGTGACGGGGCTGTTGTCGCGGCGGGCGCTGTCGTCACCCGCGATGTGGCGCCGCGCAGCCTGGTCGGCGGTGTGCCGGCCCGGGTGCTGCGCACGGATGTGCAGTGGCAATGACCACCGCCCCCGATATCATCCTTGCGCTGGCCGCATTGCGCCCGGCGGAGGCGATCGCGCCGCCGCCTGCGCTGCTGGATCGCACTGCGCTGGATGTGCCGCTGGCGGACCCGGATGCGGTCGATCACTGGGCCGGACAGGTCCTTGCAGGGCAAAGCCTGCCTGGTGGTCTGCGGATCGCGCTGGATCTGGACGACACGCTGCTGCACGGTAGCCAGACCTGTCCCGCGCTTTGGGATCGGGGCGGCTATGGTGATCCTGCCATCGTGCCGGGCTGGCGCTATGACCGGATGCAGGTGTCATGGCGCGGGCGGCTGCATCTGCTGCGCGGGCGGCCGCGCTATGATGCCGTGGACCGCAGGCACCACCCGGCCCTGACCGCGCCGCGTATCGTGGTCACTCCGGACCTGCCGATGCTGTCGGTGCTGGGCTGGTTGCAGACCCGTGGTGCGGTCCTTGGTCTGGCCACGGCCAGTGCGCGCACCCGTGTCGATCTGCTGCTGGACCGCCTGCCTGCCCTGCGCGCGCTGGTGGGTCCCCGTGTCATGGCGGCCGAGGATCTGGCCCATCGCCTGACCACCGCCCCCGACGACGCGGACCCGCTGTGGTCCGCTGCGGCCCCGGCCCATGCCGCCCGCCCCCTGTCGCTGGCGGCCAAGACGCCCTGGGCGCTGGCCCCGCTGTGGGACGGGGCGGGCTATGACCTGCTGGTGGACGATTCCGCCGTGACCGCCGCCTTGATGGATACCGCCGGGCTGGGCGACCGCCTGCTGCATATCCCGGGCGGTGCGCTGTCGCCCGCGGCCGGATGGGCCAATGCCGCGGCCCTGCTGCGCCGTCTGGCGGGCCTGCCGGCACTGGACAGCATCCCCGCCCCGCCGCCCGTGGGCGCGCTGCGGATCGAGGACCCGCTGTATTGGCCCTGCCTGCATCTGTCCGACCAGTTCGAGGATCCCGCCCATGGATAGTGTCGCCATCATCGTCATCAATCGTGACCGCCCCGACCTGACCGACGCCGTCGTGGAACAGGTCCGCGACATGGGGGCCGGGCTGGATGTGGGGCTATACGTGGTCGAGGCCGGCAGCAGCCCGCAGGGCCGGTCGCGCCATGCCACCCACAGTTTCCATGACCCGACCTACCGGGGGCGCTATTTCGCGTTCAATCAGGGGTTGGCATTTGCCCATGCGGACAGGCCCGCCTGGGATTACTACTGGTTCGTGTGCAACGACATCGTCTTTGCCCCCGGTCAGGACACGCTGCGGCTGTTGTGGGAGGCCATGCAGACCGACCCCGCGATGGCCGCGATCGGCCCGGGAGAGCCAGAGGCCGACGATTATCAGGGCTGTTTTCCCAAACCGGGACGCCAGTGGCACAAGGCCTCGACGATCCACGGGTTGGCCATGCTGCTGCGGGGGGATGCCTATCGTGAGGTCGGCTATTGCAGCCCGCGGTTCCACTATTCCCAGGGGGCCGGGACCGAATTCGCCTATAACGTCTATCGCGCGGGCTGGTTTCTGGCCTATTCGGATGTGGCGACACTCTATCATGCGCCAGGTGGCAGCACCTACGGTCAGGTCGTGCCGCTGTCGCGCCATGAATACCAGCGCCGCGCGCGCAATTTCGCCGCGAAGGAGCTGCGCCGCCTCTACGGTCCCAACTGGGACGAGGTGTTCACCGCCGTGCTGCCGCCGGATGTCGAGGACAATACCTTTCCCTGGCAGAAACAGGTCTGGGAAACCAGGCTGCGCCGCAACTACAAGGCCGATTTCCCCCGGTTCTTTCGCGCGGGCTCGCGTGTGAAACAGGCCCTGCGCCGCCTGATCGGGCGCGGCTGACATGCGGGTGCTGGCGCTTTCGACGACGGACTGGCGCGGGGGGGCTGCGCGGGTCGCCCATTACCTGACGCAAGGGCTGCGGGATCGCGGCATCCACGCCGACCTTTTGGTCGCGACCAAGACGTCGGATGCGGATTTCGTCCAGACTATCGACGCCCCACCCGCGCCGCGCCGTGGGTTGAAGCGGCGCGTGGTGCAGAGGCTGGGCTACGGTGCGCTGAACCTGTTGTCGCCCAACGGGCCAGTGGCCTTTGATCCCGCGCGACTGGCGGATTACGACGTGGTGCACCTGCACGACGTGCCGCCCGTCAGCCTGCTGGATCTGGTCCGCCGGCTGGACAAGCCCATCGTCTGGACCGTGCATTCCATGGCGCCGCTGACGGGCAACTGCGTCTATCCCTACGGCTGTGACCGCTGGATGCGGCGCTGCGGGTCCTGTCCGCAGTTCGGCCAGTGGCCGCTGATCTATCAGGCCCGCGACGCGAGTGCCGAGATCCTGACCGCCCGCCGCCTGGCCTACGGGCGGATGCGGTTTCAGGCCGTGGGGGTCAGCCAATGGATCACCGACCGGATCGCGGAGAGCGTCATGGGCGGCCAGCCCCGCCATACGGTGCAGAACCCCAGCTGGCGGCCTGACTATTATCCGACAGACCGGGCGGCGGCGCGCGCCGCACTGGGCATCCCCGACGACGCCTTTGCCGTCATGGTGTCGGTGTCGGGCAATGCGCTGGACCTGCGCAAGGGGCTGGACATCACCGCCGCCGCCACCCGGGAAATCCGCGCCACATGGCCCGATGCCGACCGCCTGTTCCTGTTACCCACGGGGATCGTGCCGCCCGACGGTGACATGGCCGCCCTGCTGCGCGACATCCCCGGCCTGCCCCCGCGCATGATCGAGGATACCGCCACCCTGCGCCGCTACTACACCGCCGCCGACGTGGTCTGGCATCCGTCGCGCGCCGACACCAGTTCGATGGTCAGCCTCGAGGCCTTTGGCTGTGGCACACCGGTGATCGCGGCCGCCGTGGGCGGTGTGCCAGAGATCGTGCGCGACGGCGTGTCGGGCCTGCTGATTCCGCCCGATGATCCTGCAGCCCTTGTCACCGCCACCCGCCGCCTGATCCGCGATCCCGCACTGATGGACCGCTTGCGGGCTGGCGCATTGGCCACAGCCCGCGACCACAACCCAGACCGGTTCATTGACGCCTACCTTGCCATCTATCAAAAGGCAGGCGCGTTCCCGTCCCCGTCAAAGGATATCCCGTGATCGGCAGACTCCTCTACAAGGCGCGCCATCTGGCCCGCCAGTCGCCCCGGCTGATCTACGCCCGCGATATCGTCCGGCCCCGCATCCTGAACACCGCGCCGGTGACAGGCACCACCGATACTGACGCCGAACTGCATGTTCTGACCTCGACCGGGGACTGGCTGAACCTGATCTGGTCGCTCAAGAGCTTCTATGCGCAGACCGGCCGGTCCTATGCGCTGGCAATCCATGGCGACCCCGACCTGCCCGCAGAGGCGGTCACCGCCCTGCGCCATCATTTCCCCGATGCCCGCGTGATTGAACAATCGGACGCCCGCGATGCGGTGCTCGACAGCCTGTCGGGCCATCCGCGCTGCCGCCGCCTGCGCGAAACCAACACCCTGTCGATCAAGAGTTTCGATTTCGCGCATTTCCTGAACAGCGACCGGATGATCCTGTTCGACAGCGATTTGTTGTTCTTTGACCGGCCTACCGCCTTTCTGGACCGGCTGGACGACCGCAACCGCCGGGTGAACGCCTATAACGCCGATGTGGATACCGCCTATGCGGTGGATATCGACACGATCCGCGCCCATGGCTTTGACATTGTCCCGCAGATCAATTCGGGCTTCGGGTTGGTGCACCGCGACAGTCTCAACCTTGACTGGATGGAGGAATTTTTAGGGATTCCGGGCATGATGGAAGGGCATTTCTGGCGCATCGAACAGACCCTGTTTGCCCTGTCAGGGTCGCGTTTCGGGGCCGAACTGCTGCCCGAGGATTACCGCGTGTTCCTGCAAGGGGATGTGGGTGACAAACCCTATCGCCACTATGTCGGTGCGGTCCGCAACCAGATGTATACCGAAGGCATGCGGCGTCTGCAGGGGGCACTGCTAACGACATGACCGGCGGGGGTGACATGCAGGTGCGTGCGGCCCCCGACTGGCGGCAGGGCAATCCCTATCAGCAGCTTTTGGCACAGGCCCTGTCGCCCTTGGGTGTCGATGTGACCTTTCCCCGTGGCTACCGGCGCGGGTTGCCGCTGTGGCGCGACCTGCGCAGCGCGCCCCGCCCCCAGATCCTCCATCTGCACTGGCCAGAGGCCTATCTGCGCCGCACCGCCCCGCTGCTGCGCGCAGCCTACGTCCTGCGCACACTGGCCGATCTGGCCCTGGTCAAACGTGGCGGCACGCGACTGGTCTGGACCGCGCATAACCTGACCGGCCATGACACCGCGACACCGCGGCTCGATCTGGTCTTTGCCCGGCGGCTGGCCGGGCTGGCCGACCGGATCATCACCCATGGCGACGGCGCGCGCGATGCGGTCCTGGACCGGCTGGGCGCGGATCCGGCCCGGATCACGGTGATCCCCCACGGCACGTTTCGCGATGTCTACGGCCCCGCACCCGACAGGGTCACCGCGCGCGCGGCCCTGGGGCTGGACCCCGATGCGCCGCTGGCGCTGTTTTTCGGCATGATCAGACCCTACAAAGGCGTTTTGCCCCTGCTTGACGCATGGGACGCGCTGGGGATGCAGCGCGGAACCGCCCAGCTGATGATCGCGGGCGAGGCCCCTGATCCCGCCCATGCCAGTGCCACCCGCGCCCGCGCGCAGCATCTGCCGCAGGTCCGGCTGGATATGGGCAAGGCGCCGGACGACCGGGTGCCGCTTCTTCTGGCCGCCGCCGATGTGCTGGTGCTGCCCTTTGCGGCCAGCCTGACCTCGGGCACGGTGACGCTGGCGCAGGATTACGGCGTGCCGGTGGTTGTGCCCCGCACCCCCGGCACGGCAGAGGCCCGCAACGCGGTCATTGCAGATGACACCACCCCCGGCCCGCTGGGACAGGCCATATTGCAGGCCCTCGCCCTGCCGCGCGGCCCCCGCACCCCGGACCCCGCCACCGGCTGGGACCGCGTCGCGGCACAGCATCGTGCTGTCTTTGAACAGGCGCTGGAGGCCGGGAGATGAGCATTTCAAGAGGGGAACAGATTTGAAACCAACTCTTTTGATGGCGCAAACGGGAGGACAGCTAGGCAACCAGCTCTTTCAAGCAGCGCATCTTGTTGCGCTTGGCGCAGAAACAGGACTGCGTGTTCTAAATCCGGCATTCCATGCGTATGCTGATGCTTTTGTTGGGTCACGACCAGGAGCAGTTCCGACCTATCCCACGTCAGTTCAGAGACCAGGCACCACAAAAATTAGAAAAAAAACCCATGATATTCTTTTGACGGGTGCTAAAATTATTCGGCGCATGCCGAGCAACGCTCTGGCGCAAAGCATCACCTGCGAGGGTTTTACGCCAGCTTATGATATTGATTTAAGCGAGCCAGCCCGATTGGCAAAGCTTATGAACACCCCTGTGACTGCATTGTTTGGCTGGCGCTTCAGAAACACCACTCTCACGAAGAAACACGATACGACCATTCGCTCATATTTTCGTTTTGAAAATACTGCTGCTTCGGATCATGTCATCAGACAGGCACGTCTAGAAGCGGATATTATCATTGGGCTACATGTGCGGCATGGCGATTATGCCGTATTTCAAAATGGCCGATACTTTCTAACGCTAGAAGAATACCTTATCGCCGCACGCCATGTTGCAGAACAATGTGTGCCACGCCGAGTATCAATTATGGTTTTTTCAGATAGTCCTCAAGATCTGCCATCTAGCCCCAACATGAACATCATTAGGGGGCCAGGATCCGTGATCGGTGACCTTCAAGCTATGAGCCAATGCGATTATATTATTGCGGTCCCAAGCACATTCAGCCGGTGGGCTGCCTTCGTTGGCCGCGTGCCGCTCGGTTTAATTGCGCGCGATCAAGTTAAATTGAGTATTTCACAATTCAGGAATATCCAATGCTGACTCCGAAAACAAAGATCAAATTCTCTGTCAAGGCGCTGCGCCGCGCGCTCTGGCCCCAGATCACGCCGCGCCGCTTTGACGTGCTGGTCTGCTCGCCCGGCGGGGTGGGCACCACATTCGTGATGAAACACCTGCACCAGTTCGTCAAAACAAACGCGGCCCACGATCAGGACGGGCTGAAACATCCCGCCCGTCCGCCATTGTTCCTGCGCGGGCGGCCGCGCATTCTGTTCATCCACGGCGATCCCGACGTGGCCCTGCGCAGCATCATCCGGCGCGGATTCTTTCCCTATCAGGCGGCCAAGCTGGGGCTGCCCGCCTGTGTGGTCTTGGGGGATACACCGCTGGGTCAGCGGCTTTATCTGCGGGGTCAGGCGCGGCAGCTGGCCCGTTTCAAACGCTACCGGGGTGATGTGCTCTGTGTTGCGTTTGACGAGATCTGGGACCGGCTGGATGACATCGCCCGCTTTGCCGGTGTGGACCCTGCCACCTTTGCCCGCGATTTCCCGCCCCGGCGCGCCCGCGCCAGCCAGCCAGAGGGTGCCGCGTGACGCCCCGCGCCTCTGTCCTGATCCCGGCCCATAATGCGGGCCCCTGGGTTGCCGCCGCGATCGACAGCGCGCTGGCGCAGGGACCGGATATCGAGGTCATCGTGATCGACGACGGGTCCACCGACGAGACGCTGGCGCAGATCCGCGCCTTTGACGGGCGCATCCGTTGGGAAACGGGACCGAACCGCGGTGCCCCTGCTACCCGCAACCGCGCGCTGGCGCTGGCACAGGCCCCTTGGGTGCAGTTTCTGGACGCCGACGACTGCCTTGAGACAGGCAAGATCGCGGCCCAGCTGGACGCGGTGGATGATGACACGGATGTGCTTTACGGGGCCGAAACCGTCGAATGGCATGGCCATGGTGCCGTGCACCGCACATGGACGCCGACCCCCGCGCCGCATGATCCGCCCGCATTGCTGGCAGGCTGGCATCTGCCGCAGACCGGCGCGCCACTGTGGCGCAAGGCCGCCCTGGACGCGGTGGGCGGGTTCCGGGTGGACCAGCCCTGCTGTCAGGAACACGAGCTCTATCTGCGGCTGCTGATGGCGGGCAAACGGTTCGTTCATCATCCTGCGGCGCGGGGTGCGATCTATCGCCGGTTCGACAGCGGGACCCTGTCGACGCGGGATCCGGCCCGCGTGCGGACCCAGCGGGCGCTGATCCTGAACAGGTTGGAGGCCTGGCTGGACCAGACCGGCGGTCTGACACCGCACCGCCAGCAGGCCATCGATCAGGCGCGGTTCGACATGGCCCGCGCCGCATGGCCCCACGACCGGACCGAGGCGCGCGCGCATCACGCCGCCATTTCGGGGCGCGGGTTCCGGCCCGCCGGGGCTGCGGCACCCGTAAATTACAGTATTGTCTACCGTATTTTTGGATTTCAACTCGCAGAAGTGATAGCGACATACCATAGAAAGTTTATACAATGAACGTCGTAGAAATTATCCAAGATATTCGGGAAGCCGGCCATATGACAGGCCGGACTGGAAAACGTATCGAAACCCACTCTTTATCAACGCGTCGCAATATTGAGGTTATTTCTGAAATTATGCGGGTTGAAAAACCTGCGAAAACTCTTGAAATCGGGCTGGCGCTCGGTGCTTCGGCACTGACAATTACATCTGCACACCGAAATTTAGGTCCGGCAGGAATACGAATGCACTACGCGATCGATCCATTTCAGGACACGGTATGGGATGGCTGCGGTGAGCTGAATGTCGATTTAGCAGGCCTTTCGGAATATATGAAAACTCTGAATAAGTTTTCTGCATCAGCACTACCTCAAATGATAGATGAAGGTCTATCATTTGACTTTATATATATTGATGGCTCTCACCTTTTTGAGGATGTATTTGTTGATATATATTTTTCAGCGCGGGTCATGACGAAAGGTGGTCTTATGCTGCTAGATGATTGCTCTGACGCACACGTCAGAAAAGCCATCGGCTTTGTACAGAAAAATATGGCGCACACACTTCAAGAGATTGATTTATCTCCCTTCCAGCATCGTAGCCGACTCGACAAAATCAAACACAAGATCGCAAAAAAGCTGGGGCGTACCCAGTTGAGGGCATTTCGATCCATCGGCGATCCAGTGCGTCCATGGAACGCGCCGTTGAAGCCTTTTTGATAGAGTTGTCAATCTGGACCGAAACCGCCCTGCGGTCCCTGCGTCACCGATCCTCCAACCTGAGAGCGCGCCGCCCATGACACCGACGCCTGACAGTCCCCAGACCGCCTATTACGATCGCACTGCGGCGCATTACGACGCAATGCAGATCATCGACGGCGACGAACATACCATCGCACTGCGCTATCTGGACGGTATCCTGCACAATACCCCCGTCACCAGCCTGCTGGACGTGGGCTGCGGCACGGGCCGGGCCCTGGTGCATCTGCGCGACCGCCATCCCGACATGACCCTGCGGGGCATCGAACCCGTGGCCGCAATGATCGCCGTCTGCCGCGACAAGGGGCTGGGGGAGGACCAAGTGCAACAGGGCGACGCCTGCGCGCTGCCCTTTGCCGACGACAGTTTCGACTATGTCTGTGCCTTTGGCGTGCTGCATCATATCGCGACCCCCGACGTGGCCCTGCGCGAAATTTGTCGCGTCGCACGCAAGGGGGTCTTTCTCTCGGACCACAACGCCTATGGCTGGGGCGGTACAAGGTCGCGCCGCATCAAGAACGCGCTGCGCCGCCTGCGGCTGTGGCCGCTGTTCTGCCGGCTGCACACCCGTGGCAAGGGCTATTACGACACCGATTACGACGGCATCTTCTATCCCTTTTCGCTGCTGGATCATGTGGCGCTGGTGCAGGACAGCTTTCCCCGGGCGAACTTTCTGACCACCAAGGCTTACGGGCCGGATCTCTATCGCGACACCTCGCATCTGGCGCTGCATGCCACAACGGACCGGGTCGATTTCCTTGACTGATCCCGCGGACATCGGTTTTTCGGTGGTGATCCCCAGCTACAACCGACGGGACTATCTGATGGCCTGTCTCGACAGTGTCGCGGCCCAGACCCATGCGCCCGCGCAGGTGATTGTGGTCGATGACGGATCCACCGACGGCACGCTGGCGGCCCTGGCGGACAGACCGGGCGTGCAGGTGCTGACACAGGCCAACGCAGGCCCCGGTGCGGCCCGCAACGCAGGGGCCGCCCAGGCAACGGGCACCTACCTGGCGTTTCTCGACAGTGATGACCTGTGGGTGCCAGACAGCCTGCGGACCTTTGCCAGCCTGATCGTGGCCCATGACCACCCGGCCCTGTTGTTCGCCCGCTTTGCCGATTTCACGGGCACACCGCCACCGCACCAAGGTGCACCCGCCGCAGGAGAGGCTTATGCCGATTTTCTGGCCGGCGCGGGGGCCGGTCATTTTGCGGGGGCGGGCATGATGGTGATCCGGCGCGACGCCTTTGACGCGGCAGGCGGTTTCACCACCGCCCATATCAACGCAGAGGATCACGATCTGGCCCTGCGTCTGGGCACGGCACGGGGGTTCGTGCAGGTCACAGCCCCGGTGACCCTGCTGCACCGCCTGCACGACAGCAATGAAATGGGCGATGCTGCACGCAATACCGCCGGGATCGCGCGGCTGGTCGCCCAAGAGGCCGCGGGCCGCTATCCCGGTGGGACCGCGCGGCGCGGGCAGCGCCGCCGAATCCTGCTGGGGCATGTCCGCGCTGCGGTGCTGGCCGGGGTCAGACAGGGCGATACTGCTGCCCTGCGGCTCTATCTGCGGACGCTGCCCTGGGCGCTGGCGGCCGGGCGCTGGCGCTATCTGCTGGCGGTGCCTGCACTGACGCTTGGCCAGGCAATGCGGCGCATGACAGGACGGGTGACACCATGACCGACACCACGATCAACCGTCTGCTGAGCTGGCCTGTGGGGCTGGCCTCGCGGCTGCGGGTCTGGACCTGGCGCAGGCTGGGCATGCAGATCGAAGGCCACTGCCGGTTGCACCGCATTCGCGTGCCGCGCAACCCCTGGGACATCGCGCTGGCGGACGGTGTCGCCTTGGACGATGGCGTCGTGCTGCTGACCAGCGGCACACGCGCGGCCAGCCCCCGCCTGACGATCGGGGCGCGCAGCTATGTGAACCGCCAGACGATGTTCGACGCCTCCGAACGGATCAGCGTCGGCGCAGACTGCATGATCGGGCCTTTCGTCTATATCACCGACCACGATCACGGCACCGCCCCCGGCATCCGTCTGGCCGATCAGCCGCTGACAGGCACCCCCGTCACCATCGGGCGGAACGTCTGGATCGGGGCTGGTGCCATCATCCTCAAGGGCGTGACGATCGGCGATGATGCCGTGATCGCCGCAGGCTGCGTCGTCACCCGCGACGTGGCCCCCGGCGCGCGCATCGCAGGCGTGCCGGGACGGCCCCTGACACCCGCCGCCAAAGGAGCCTTGTGATGAACGTAGATACCCCCCGGCCCCCCGCAGCCTCTGTCGTGATCACCACCCACGACCGCGATGACGAACTGGCCACCTGTCTGGCCTCGCTGCAACGCCAGACGATCCCGCTGGAGATCATCGTGATGGACGACAAGGGGTCGGCGGCCACCCGCGATCTGGTCGCCCGGATCGCGTCCTCCGCGCGCTACCTGCACGCAGGCACCGGGCAGGGCCCCGCGTTCCAGCGCAACGCAGGCATCGCGGCCGCCAGCTGCGAGATCGTCTTTTCCTTTGATGACGACGTGGAACTGGTCGACCCCACGACCTGCGAAAAGACATTGCCCGATTTCGCCGACCCGCAGGTCGCCGCCATCGGCATCCCCTTTGTCAACGTGCGCATCTCGCAAGAGGTGCATCATGTCACCGCCCATCCCCGCCAGCAGTTGCATGCCTTTGTGGGGGCCGCCCATGCGGTCCGGCGTTCGGCCTTTCAGCAGGTCGGCGGGTTTCGCGCGCATTATTTCTACATGGGCGAAGAGGGCGATCTTGCGATCCGCCTGCTGGATCACGGCCACGAGGTCCGGGCCGGGACAGCACCACCGATGCATCATTTTGAATCGCCGCGCCGGTCGTCGCGTCGCGCCGCGATCTGCGGGCGCAAGAACGATGTGCTGTTCGTCATGCACAACGTGCCGATGCCGCAGGCCATCGTCCATCTGGCCGGCACCATCGTAAACGGCCTGCGGTTCGGGCTGCGCCACGGTCACGCGGGCTGGCATCTGCGCGGTCTGGCACAGGGCCTGTCCGAGGCCTGGCAGCACCGCCGCGACCGCCGCCCTGTCTCGGCGGCATGCTACCGGGACTACCGCGCGCTCAAACGCGGCTCTGCCGGGGCGGCGCTGGCCTGGACGGCCAAGCCCCAGCCATGACCAGCCCTGCCCCCTGGATCGTCTGCCAGATCGGCGCGCGCGAGAATTTCGCGGTGGCGCGGGCGCTGGCGCGGCAGGGGCTGCTGTCGGAACTGCTGACCGATGTCTGGGCAGGCGGGCATCCACTGCGGCGGATGCTGCCCGCGCGTCTGGCCGGGCGCGATCACCCTACGCTGGCGGATCACCGGGTCTGGGCCCCCACCACCCGCGCCCTGCTGCGCGAGGTGGGCGACCGGATCACGGGGCGCGGCGGCTGGGACGCCATCCTGCATCGCAACGCCTGGTTCGCGCGACACGCGGCTGCGCATCTGGCCCACCGCCCCGCCGGGCAGGACCTGACAGTCTTTGCCTACAGCTATGCCGCGGGTGACATTTTCGCACTGGCCCGCGCCCGTGGCTGGCGGACCGTGCTGGGCCAGATCGACCCCGGCCCGTTCGAGGCGCGCATGGTGGCCGACATCTATGCCGCCGCTGGCGACCCGTTGGACCCCATCCCCGCCATCTATTGGGATCATTGGCGGCGCGAGGTTGACCGGGCCGATACCATCCTCGTGAATTCCGACTGGTCGCGGCAGGGGCTGATCGCCGAGGGCGTGCCCGCAGATCGCATCACCGTTGTCCCGCTGGCCTTTGAGGGGGCCGCCACCCCACCCGCCCGCACGCACCTGCCCGACCGGTTCACGGCGGATCGCCCGCTGCGCCTGCTGTTCTTGGGACAGGTCACCCGGCGCAAGGGGATCGACATCGCGCTGGACGCCATGGCTGCGCTGCCGGATGCGCCCTTGCGGTTGGACGTGGTGGGGCCCGTGCAGATCACCATCCCCGACACAGCCCGCGCCGACCCCCGGATCGTGTTCCACGGATCGCGCCCGCGCCACGAAACCCCCGCCGCCTATGCCGGCGCCGATCTGTTCGTCTTTCCCACCCGGTCGGACGGCTTCGGACTGACCCAGCTCGAGGCGCTGGCGCAGGGCCTGCCGGTCATCGCCTCGGACCGCTGCGGCACGGTCGTGCGCGACGGCACCGACGGCGTGATCCTGCCCGACCTGACACCGGGCGCACTGGCGGACACGCTGTCACGGCTCAGTGCCGACCCGGCCTGCGTCCGGCGCATGATGCAGGCCGCCCGCCTCGACACGCGCTTTGATCTTGATACATTGGGCCGATCACTGGCCGCACTGACGCCGGGCGCAGTTACGACGGGACATCCTGGATGAGCACGCAGACCATGCAACCTTTTGCGCAGGGCGATGTCAGCCGCGCGCAGGATATGGTATCGCCGCAGGACCTGAACGCGCTGATGCTGATGTCGACACTGATCCTGCTGGCAGCCCTGGGGATCGGCTACATGCTGGCCATGTCGACCACCACACCGAACGACATCTTTACCCAGCCATCGGCGGTGCTGGCGGTGGGCCTTGCGCTGGCGCTCTGGGTCGAGGGCAGCGTCGGCATGCGCAATCTGATCCGGGTCGACCTGTTCATGCTGATGGTGCTTTATCTGCTGACCTTCTTTGAATTCCTGCTGCCGCAGGATCCGGTGCGCAACGTGGTGACCACCGGATCGGCCCAGCTGACGGTGGAAATCGTGATCCTAGGGTTTGCCGGGATCGTGATCGGGCGCCACCTGGCCCCCGTGCGCCGTGCCATGCCGCGCCAGGTGACGCTTTATAGCGCGCCCGGTGCGACGATCCTGATGCTGCTGGCCTGCGCCGTGCTGGGCTATTTCTACATGCTGCTGACGGTGAATTTCAGCCTATCGGAACTACTTTTTCATATGTCGCGGGAACGGTTTTCCCAACCCTGGAGCCGCGGACAGCTGGGATCGCTGGGCGCGCTGCTCGGCGAGCTGGCCCTGCTCAAGTTCCTGATCCCGCCGCTTGCGGCGGCGGTCCTTGCGCAATGGCGCAGATACCGGCTGTGGCAGTTGGTGCTGACTGGGCTGATCTTGTATCTGGTCCTGTTCGAAAGCTTTGCCAGCGGCACGCGCAACGTGTTTCTCAGCCACATGATGACGTTTCTGGCGGCCTACGCCCTGCTCAGCCCGAAACTGACCTTTGCCAAGGCCGCGGCAGTTTTCGGGCCTGCGCTGATCATCGGCTATTTCGCGATCTACTACTTGCCGGAAATCCGGACCGTGGGCCTGCGCAACTTTGAATTGGCCGAGGCGACCTCTGACAGTTTCTTTGTCGACATGAACCTGGTGAACATCGCCCAGCTGACGGATATCTTTCCCGAACAACACCCGTTTCTGGGGGCCGAGATTCCCTATACCGCCGCGATCCGTCCCATTCCGCGCGGACTCTGGCCGGGCAAGCCCGAGGGCCTGTCACTGGGCATCGAAGAGGCGCTTGGCGTGACGGGCATGACCCTGTCGGCCACTTTCGTCGGAGAACTCTGGATGGCGGGCGGGACACTTGCCGTCGGCCTTGCGGCCCTGATCCTTGGCGCGGTGGCTGGATGGTGGAACCGCAAGGCACTTCGGGCACGCTCGAACATGGACATGATCCTCTATGCCACCGGATTCTTTCCGGCGGGTCTGTGCATGCGCAGCTTTCTGTCGGTGGCCCCGGCCCTGCTGCCGCTGATCGCTTTTGTCATCTACCGGAACATCCGGTTTTCCCTGCGATGAACGATCCGGTCCTGCATCCCCTGTCACCCCGTCTGGACCCACAGACCTTTGCCATCTTTCTGCATATCCAGAAAACCGCCGGCATCACGGTGCAGACCTACCTGCGCCAGCGGTTCGGTCCGGGATCACTGCGCCGCATGGCATGGCGGCTGACCCGTGACCCGCGCCTGGCGGGCGATCTGCGCACGGCCGCACGGGCGCGCAAGACGAAGGACCGCATGTTCGGCGGGCATTTCTGTTTCGGCATCCACCGCGACCTGCCCGCACCCGCCAGCTACATGACCTATCTGCGTGATCCCGTGGCCCGCTTCGTGTCGCTTTATACCTATTCGCGCGATACACCGACCGCCTATTACCACAGCCACGCCCGTGACCGCGATCTGGCCAGCTTTGTGCGCGACAGCGGGTTGCTGGAACTGGACAACGGGATGGTGCGCTTTATCGCCGGATCGGACGACGGATCGGCTTTCATCAACCGAACGCCGGTCGGCGGCGTCGACGACGCCATGCTCGCCACCGCGAAACGCAATCTCGAGACAGCGTTTTTCTTTACCGGCATTCAGGAACGTTTCGACGAATCCTTCCTGCTGCTGGGGCACCTTTTGGGCGACGCGCGCCCACGCTACCTGCGTCTGAACACCACCCGCAGCGGCGCCGCGCCAGTCCTCGATCCAGATACCCTGCGCGCCATTCAGGACCGATCGCAGATGGACCGTGCGCTTTATGATTTCGCCTGTCAGCGGTTGGATGCGCAACTGGCCGCGACCTTTGACGACCTCGAGGGCACACTGGCGCAATTCCGCACCGCAAACGCCCGCTACAACGCCCGCATGGCCCCGCTGCACAACGCGCTGGCCTCTCTGCGCCCCCGCAGTTTCAGCGCCGGCTGACAGGCTGCGTTTCCTCCTGACACAAGGTCCTTCGTGAAACTCCTCTTTCTCACCGTGATCCCGTCACCCTACCAGCGGCAGCTGTTCACGGCCCTGGCCGCGCGCGATGACGTCGAGGTGCAGGTGTTCTATTTCACCGCAGGCGCCCATGACCGGTCCTGGGCGATCCCCGATCTGCACGACTTCGAGACGATCCTGCCGGGCCGCACCCTGACCCGCCTGGGCCCATCGGCCCATTGGAACCCCGGCATCATGAGCCGGATCGCGCAGGCCGACCCCGATCTCATGATCGTCAGCGATTATTCCGCCGTAACCGCACAGGTGGCGATGCGCGGCATGGCCCGCCATGGGCGGCCATTCGTATTCTGGGGCGAGGTGCCGGGGTTTTCCACGCGCGGACGGCTGGGCACGTTCCTGCGCCGCCAGCTTCAGGCACCGCTGCGCCGTGCGCGCGCCATCGCAGCCATGGGCAGTGTCGCCGTGCCGGCCTACCGTGCGCTGTTTCCGGGCGTGCGGGTGGCAAACATTCCCTATTTCTGCGATCTGGCCCCGTTCCGCGCGGCCCGCGATGCCGCGACAGCTGACCCCGACACCATCGACGTGCTGTTCAGCGGCCAGATGATTCCGCGCAAGGGGTTCGACGTGTTGCTCGCAGCCTTTGACCGTGTTGCGCGGTCCCACCCACAGCTGCGGATCGTGGCCCTTGGCGGCGGACCCGCGCAGGATGAATACGCCGCCGCCGTGCCCGCAGACCTGCGCGACCGCGTCGTGTTTCTGGGGCACCGCGATCCAGCCGATCTGCCGCAGGTCTTTGCCGCCGCCGACCTGTTCTGCCTGCCCAGCCGTCACGACGGCTGGGGCGTCGTCGTCAACGAGGCGCTTGGCGCGGGTCTGCCGGTGCTGGTCAGTGATGCGGTCGGGGCTGGCCCCGATCTGGTGCAGGACGGTGAAACCGGTTTCATCACACCTGCGGGCGACGCGGACGCATTGGCACGGGTGCTGGACCGGCTGGCGGGGGATGCGGCCCTGCGCGCGCGCATGACCGATGCCGTGCGTGCCGCCGCCGCCCGCTGGGACGTGGACGAAGGTGCACGACGGTGGGCCACCCTCGCCCATGACCTGCTGGGCACTGACGCATGAAGGTCGCGCTGGTCTCCTCGGGCTCGGGATCGCGCGGCGGAGGCGAGCTTTATCTGCGGGTGCTGGCGCAGGGGCTGATGGCCTTGGGTTATGACGTGCTGGTGCTGATCCCCGATCACCCCCGCATGGATGAATTTGCCACCCAGATGGGTGCGATTCCGACCCGGCGCTTTGCCTTTTGCACCACCTATGACCGACCAACCCGCGCGCTGGGGGCCTGGGCCGACCTGCGCCAGCGCAGACGCCTGACAGGGCTGTTTGCGACGCTCGACGTCGATGTGCTGCATATCAACCAACAGGTGGCAGAGGATGCGCTTGATCTGGTGCTGGCCGCCGCCGCCAGTGGCAAACCCTGGCTGTCGACGATCCACGTGGGCCATGCCGCCCGTGATCTGGGCGCACGGCTGGGCGGCCTGCGCGACCGGGTCACCGCCCATGTGCTGGGCCGGTTGCGCGGGCATCATATCGCCGTCAGCACGGCCACATGCCAGCAACTGACGGCGCGGCTGGGACCGGTCACGCTGCATCCGGTGCCGAATGGCGTGGCGGTGCCGGACCCGGACGCACTGACCCGCGCCCGTGCGCAGGCCCGCGCCGACTGGGGTGTGGATGACGACACGATCGTTCTGGGCACCGTCGGCCGGATCGCCGCGCAAAAGGCACCATTGGCGCTGGTCGATCACACCGCCGCCACCGGGCAGACCGGGGTGCAGCTGGTCTGGATCGGCGACGGTGACCTCAGGGATTCGCTGACCGCACGGGCGGCCAAGGCCAGCCTGCCCCTGCACGTGGATGGCTGGCGCGACGATGCCGCCCTGCGGCTGGCCGGGCTCGACATCTTTGTGCTGCCCTCGCTGTTCGAAGGCCTGCCGCTGGCCCTGCTCGAGGCGATGCACGCGGGCCTGCCCATCGCCGCCAGCCGCGCCGACGGCATTGCAGAGGCACTGACCCATCCGGTCACCGGCCTGATGTGCGACAGCGACGACGATTGGCGGGATGCATTGCAGCGGCTGATCACCGATCAGGCCCTCCGCCTGCGCCTTGGTGCAGCGGCCCGCGCGGCAGCCGAGGACCGTTTCAGCGCCGCCGCCATGGCGCGGGCCACGGCCGACCTCTATGCACAGGTGCAGCGGTGACGCTGCGCGTGCTGCACGTCAGCCCCTATATGGCCGCCGCCGCCGGTGGACCACCGGTTGTCGTGGACCGGCTGGTCGCGCGCGCTGCTGCGAATGGTGCGGATGCACATATCCTGACGACTACCGCCTATAGCGACGATAGTGGTGCCGGTCTGCGCCGGACCTATCCTGACCTGACCCTGCTGCCGCACCAGCGCGCCGCACTGACCGGGGCCGGTCGCGCCGCTGTCAGGCGCGCCGTCGCGCAGGCCGACATCTTGCATCTGCACACGGTCTGGTCGCCGCTGACCGCCGTGGCCGCTGCCGCGGCCCGTCGGCAGGGCGTGCCTTATGTGTTGTCACCGCACGGTATGCTCGATCCCTATTCACTGGCGCAAAAGCGGCTGAAAAAACGCGCCTACCTCGCACTGGTCGAGGGGCGCGTGCTACGCGGGGCCGCACGGCTGATTTATACCGCACAGGACGAACGCGATCTGGCCGCCCCCGTCGTGGGCCACGACCGCGCCGATATCGTGGCCCTGGGGGCGGATGCGCCGCCCGGGGATACGGCCGGTCTGCGCGCGGCCTTTTTCGCGCGGCACCCCGATCTGGCCGGGCGGTCACTGGCCCTGTTTCTAGGCCGCCTCGACGATAAAAAGAGACCCGAAACCGCATTGCAGGCTCTGAATCTGGTTCGTTCCGATCACCCGGACGCCGGTCTGCTGATGGTCGGCACGGGACCGGCAGAACAGGCGCTGCGCAACCTGACCCGACAGCTGGGGTTACAAGACGCGGTGCGGTTCACCGGGTTTCTGTCAGGCCAGGACAAATGGCAGGCAATGGCGGCCTGCGATCTGTTCGTGCTGCCCTCGCGGCAGGAAAATTTCGCCATCGCCCTGGCCGAGGCGCTGCACGCGGGCCTGCCCGCACTGCTGACCCGCCGGGTCAATATCTGGCGCGAGATCACAGGTGCGGGCGCAGGCGTCGTGATCGACGACACCGATGAGGCCGCCATTCCTACCCATCTGGCTGCAGGCTGGCGACACTGGCTGGTCGATCCCGCAGCGCGCATCCGTGCTGCGTCAGCGGCAGGCCAGCTTGCGCGCGCGGCCTTTGACTGGGACGACAGCGCGGCGCGGACCCATGCCATCTACCGTGCGGTGCTGGCGGGCTGAGGCGTTCAATCCGCCAGCACGGCCGTGTGGTCGGGCACGACACTGCCCGGCGGGATGCGTGCAAAGGCCGTGACCCAGACCCCTGCCCCGATGTCCACCGGCCTGCAAAAGAAGGCAAAGCCGGGATCGGTCCAGTCGTGGTTGCCCGTGAACACATAGGCCCCCTGGCTGATGCAGCTGTCGGACCCGATCCTCACGGTGGTGTGGTTGTCGATCCAGACCCGTTCACCGATCCAGACGTTATCCCCGACCTCCAGCCACCAGGGCGACTTGATGTCGATCCGGGGTTTCAGCACGACCCCCCGCCCGATCCGCGCGCCAAAGACCCGCAGGAGCGCCGCCTTGGCCCCCGATGGCAGCAGGCCCAGCACAGCACCGCGCAGGACAAGCGCATTGACCAGATACCACAGCGCCAGCGTCACCCGCCCCGGCTGGCCGGGAATCTGCGGCCGGACAAAGGACGCAAGGTCCAGTTTCGCGATAGGTCTGGTCTTCATCTGGGGCCTTTCGTCTGACATGCCACGGCGATTGTCACGGCAATTACCCTCCAAGGCCAACCCTATTTGACCGCGCAACCGTGCAAGGCCCCGTGAAAGGTGTCGCGTTGCTGCAACCGACCGGCACTGCTGGCATGTCGCAGGGTGACGTCGCAAGACCACCATGCCATAAGGGCACGACAAGCAACGGGTCGTGATCAGCGCGGCTTTGGGGGACGAATTCAGACATGAACCTGCGCACTCTTCTGCTGGGCACGGCCCTGGCCCTGCCCACACTGGCCCTGACCGGCTGTGGTTCCACCTATGTCAGCAGCACCGTATCCGAGAATTTCGGCGATCTGACGGTGCGCGAGATCAAGATGACGGCAGAGACCATCCGCTTTGCCAACAGCCAGCCCTACAGCCCGCGCAGCCTGCCTGCCGAATTCTTTCAGACGGCGGGTGCAGGGTCCCTGCGCGGGGCCGGTGCGCTGCCTGCGGCCCCCGATTTCCCCGATATTACCCCGCAGCGGCTGGAACTGCGGCCCCCGCCCCAGACCGTGCCCGGCCCCTATACGCTGGGCACCGGTGATGCGGTCAGGCTGACGCTGGCGCAATCGACGGCGCTGGATGCGACGACGACCACCGCACAGGAACTGACGGTCCGCGACGACGGCACGGTTTCGATCCCGCAGGTCGGGTCGATCAATGTTGCAGGCATGACCGTCGAGGACGCCGAAGCCGCCATATTCTCGCGCCTGATCTCGGCGGGGATCGACCCCAATTTCAGCCTCGACGTGGTGCAGTTCAATGCACGGCGCGCGGCGGTGGGCGGGGCTGTCAGATCGCCACGGGTAGTGCCGATCACGCTTAACCCGCCCAGCCTGAACGAGGCCCTGCTGACCGCTGGCGGATTGCAGGTCGACGACCCTGAATTCGCCTCGATCCGCATTTACCGCGACGGCACGCTTTACCAGATTCCGCTGGCGGATTTCCGGGCGCGGACCGATCTGCAAAACCTGACGGTGCTGCCGGGGGATGCGATTTTCGTCGATGTCACCTATGACTTGGCGCGTGCGCAGGCCTATTATCAGGGCCAACTGGGCGTGATCGCGACCCAGCGGGCAAACCGCACGACGGCCCTGTCCGAACTGTCGACCGAAATCGGCCTGCGCCGCGCCGTCCTGGCCGAAGAGCGCGGCCTGTTCCAGACCCGCGAATCCTTGGGTGCCACCGAACGCGACTACGTGTTCCTGGTGGGCGAGGTGTCCCGCCAGACCCGTTTCCCGCTGCCGTTCAACCAGCAATCCAGCCTGGCGGACGCGCTGTTCGAAAACGGCGGGTTCAACAATATCACAGGCAACCCCGCGCAGATCTACGTGATGCGTGCCGATCCCAATCCTGCGGCACAGGGTGCTGTGACCGCCTGGCATCTGGATGCGCGCAATGCGGCGGCCTTTACGCTGGCCCCGCGGTTCGAATTGCGACCCGATGACATCATCTTTGTCCAGCAGCAACCGATCACGCGCTGGAACCGTGCGATCGCCCAGGCGATTCCGTCGCTGCTCAGCCCGCTGAACGCCGCAAACCAGCTCGCATCGAACTGACGACACCCCCGCAGGTCGCGGGGGCGCCTGCGGTCCCGCGATCAGTTGTCGTAATATCCGTTCTTGCCGCCACCATAGGCGCCATAGCCGTATTTGCTGCCATAGCCGTAGCGGCGCATGCCGCGCGGGTCGATCTGGGTCAGCACCAGACCCGTGACCCGCAGGTTGGCCTTGGCCAGCTGTGACAGGCCCTCTGCGACCTGGGTCTGGCTCGTCTTGTCCCAGTTCACCGCATAGAGCACCGCATCCGCATAGGGGCCGATCACGCGGGCATCGGGCACCACCAGCACGGGCGGCGTATCGACGATGATGTAGTCATACAGCGTGCGCGCCTGCGCCATGAAATCGCGAAACGCCGAAGAGGCAAAGACATCGGCCGCGTTGATCGCCGATTTCTCGCCCATCAGGATGTCGATGCCCAGATCGCCATTGCGCAGCACCGCTTCTTCCAGCGAGGCCTGACGCTGGTTGTCGGCGTTCTGGCTGAACTGCGCGATCACCGACAGGATGCCCGGCCGTTCCGTCGCATCGGGGAAATAGGCGCTGAAGGTCCGGCGTCGGATATCGCCCTCGATCAGCAGCACCCGCTTGTCCAGACCGGCCAGGTTCTGCGCCAGTGCGATGGCGGTCGTCGTCTTGCCCTCGGCGGGCAGCGACGAGGTCATCATGATGACCTGCGGTGGCCGGTCGATATCGGACATCAGCAACGACGTCCGCAGGTTGCGCACCGATTCCGCCGCCGCAGAGGTCGGCTTGTTCGCCAGATACATGATCGTGGGCACGCGCCCCTTGGCCGGGATTCGCGGGATCTGACCCAACACCGACAGCCGTGTCCGTTTTTCCAGCTCTTCGGCGGTGCGGAAGGTGTTTTGCAGCATCTCGCGGCCCAGAACGATGCCTGCCCCGACCAGAACACCCATGAGGAACCCCATGAAGGTGATCCGGCTCTTGCGCGGTGCGACATAGCTGCCCCACAGCGCCTCTGACAGCACCCGGCTGTCGGCCTGCTGGACACCGATCTGCACGCTGGTCTCACGCAGGCGGTTCAGGAATGTTTCATACAGGATCCGGGTCGCCTCGGTTTCGCGTTCCAGCTGTTCGATCGTGATCAGGTCGGCAGACTGGCTTTCGAATTGCAACGACAGACGGTCAATCTGCGATTGCAGCTCGGTGATCTGGTTCTGTGCCCGCATCGCCTCGGCCTCGGCCTGCTCGCGCAGCTGCACGAAACGGCGGTCGAACCGCTGCTGGCTGGTGGCCTCGCCGGTCTGAACCCGGGCCAACAGGCCGCGCAGCTGCGCGTCGTCCAGGGCTGCGACCTGTTCGGCGGGTGTCGCATCCTCGACCGCGATGATGCGGGCCAAGGCATCCTCGGCGCGGGTCCGGGCCAGTTCCGCCAGTTGCAGCTGGCTGGTGGCCGCGACCGACTGGCTGTTGAGCTGGGCAATCGCCTCGGGGCTGGCCAAGGCGCTGCGCGCGCGCAACTCGTTGATCTCGTTCTGGCGCGTCTCCA
The DNA here is from genome assembly GCF_900110705.1 of Loktanella sp. DSM 29012. Classification (GTDB taxonomy): domain Bacteria; phylum Pseudomonadota; class Alphaproteobacteria; order Rhodobacterales; family Rhodobacteraceae; genus Loktanella; species Loktanella gaetbuli. The sequence goes on from NZ_FOEJ01000008.1 coordinate 82,875, forward strand.
GTTCGGCCTGCAATTCGGACACCCTGTCCGACAGCCAGATCGCGGCATCCTCGGTGCCCTGCACCTTGGACTGGATCTGGTCCTCGCGGTAGATCTCGGCCAGCGTATTGCTCAGCAATGCGGCCTTGCGCGGGTCCTCGCTGACGGCGGAAATCGAGAACACATAGGTGAAACGCTGGATCGAGGTTGAAATCCGGTTGCGCACCCGGGTGATCACGGCGTTGCGGTTTACGGGCCGGGGCGCTGCGGCGGGTGCGGGTTCGGGGTCCGCGCGAAACAGCCCGATCACCCAACCCGGCACGTCGCGCAGGCCAAAGGGCGGATCCCCGCGCAATGCAGGGTTGAATTCGGGGTCCTGCGTCAGGTCCAGACGGTCCACCAGGCGGCCGATCAATTCCCGTGAGCGGATGATTTCCATTTCGGTGTTGAAGCTCGACTGGTCGCGTCCCAGCTGCGGCACACCGCCGGTGATCTCCAGGGCGGCCGGATCGGCATCGAAATTCAGCGCCATCTGCGTCGTGGCACGGTAGGTCGGCACCTCGACACGGTAGGCCTTGTTGGCGGCATGCAGGAAACCGATCAACGCGCAGACCCCGATGATCCACTTGCCCCGCCACAGCGTGTTGAGGATGGTCAGGATGCTGAAGGTCTTGCCCGTGTCCTGATCTGCGGCTGTCATGGTATTTTGGGGGGCAGGGGACATCAAAATTCTTCTTTCATCCAGAATACCGCGCACTGCGCGATGCGCAGGCCGCGCTGCGCCTTGCATAGACGATGCAACCCGAAGGTTCCATTTTCAAATTTCGTCCTGAATATCAAGTCGCGGGCCACTTGCCGATGACAGACTTGATACGGACGCAAATTTTGCCCACGGTCCGCCCGACCCGACCAGACCGACCAGGAGCCACAGCGCCTTGCTGCAATTGTTTTCACGCCTCTTTGCGCGCCAGACGCCGCCGCCTGCCCCGATGCCCCCCCTGAACGTGCCCGATCCGGTGGCGATCATCGGCGACATCCACGGCTGCGCGCGCCTGCTCGATATCCTTCTGGACCGGATCGCGACGCTGGCCCCGCAGGCCACCATCGTTTGCGTGGGCGATTACATCGACCGCGGCGACGAATCCGCCGCCGTCATCGAAACTCTGATGGCCAGCCCCCAGATCACCTGCCTGGCCGGCAACCACGAGGCGATGCTGCTGGGATTCCTCGACGATGCTGCGGCCAAGGGCCCACGCTGGCTACGCAACGGCGGGTTGCAGACGCTGGCCAGCTACGGTGTGGCCGGTCCCAATGCCGACGGCACCCGCCCGCTGGACCGCGTGCGCGATGACCTGGCACTGGCGATGGGTGACGCCCGGATCAACTGGCTGCGCGACCTGCCCAAATGGATGCAGACCGGCAACCTGCTGATCACCCATGCCGGTGCCGATCCCGCCCGCGCGCCACAGGATCAGGACGACCGCGACCTGATGTGGGGACATCGCGATTTCATGGCCGTGCCGCGCAGCGACGGACTGTGGGTGGCCTACGGCCATGTGATCCAGGACGCCCCCAGTGCCGCGGAGGGGCGCATCGCGCTGGATACCGGAGCCTATGCCACCGGACGCCTGACAGCCGCCGGCATCCACGGCGACAGCGTGGATTTCATCACGACCTGACGTGTGGTGCCGCTGATTGCACATAAAGTCTTACAGGGGCAGAAAATTCCGGCACTGTGACCTATCTCCGAGTGGCCCCCCGAAGGATTGGCCGTGTCGGCGGAATGCCACACTGCCCTGTCCGCTCAGCAGCGCGCCAAGTAATGCCGCCATACTTCTGAAATCGTGCGATTAATATGCGTGAGCTTAAAGCAACCCAGAAGTGGCAAGTCTGATAACCAATGCAATCCACGCCCAGATAGCTCTTACATACCAGCGCTCAATTGACGTGAAATATCAAGGAACTGCTCAAGGTCCTCCGCTTCCAGCTCGAGCAACTCCGGCACCTCGACTTCAGTCACTGCCCGGAACTCGGACCATGACTGGTCCATCAACCCTGATACAGCCGCCGCCGCTTCAAGCGTGCGTAGCGTATTCACGGCCGCGTCGGCGCGTTCGGTCGCACGTTGGAGGGCCGCTACCGTTTCTGCTCGGCGTCCTTTCAGGATACTTTCGTATTGCCCGATCACATCAAGGATGTGTTCCTGGGTCTCGACATTGCGGGCGTAAGTTGCGCGAGTTGCTTCGAGGCGCGCGGCCTCCCGCTGTAAACGTGTTTCGGCGAGTAGCGTCAGGTTTTCGGACCGCATTTCTTCCAATCGCGGGAGCCAGACTTCATCGTAGGTCGAAAGATGCCGTGCAAGCATTCGACTATGAACGAGACGTGTGATCGAGGCCGCACCCAGATAGCGGCGCCCGGTCTCTTGCGAGAGGCCTTCCTCGAGAGCCTCACTCAACTGTTTTTCAACCGCGACCAGTGTGTTCACGACAACTGCGGACTCGACCATCAAGCCGCCGTGAACCGACAAAAGCGCGGCACGTGCCTGATCGGGCGTCAATTCGATACCGTGGAAGGCACGCAAATCGGCAGCCAGTCCAGAGGCTGCCCCTTCACGCTCAGCGCGAAGGGTTTGGATCGCGGTCTCGGTTTCGATCAGGCGCCGGTTGATCGCCTCGACCGTTCCAGGGGGATGTTCGCGGCCGACCAGGCGATCGACCATGCGCGCTCCTTCGGAGGCCGGTGCCCCTTTTTGTTCGAGGCGAAGCTCTGCCTGCAGGTCAAGCACCTCAGCCAAGGCCATATCCAAGCGTTCGACTTCTTCCGTCCATTGCGCATGCTCTTCGGGTGCTATGAGCTCAAGCGCCTCATCAAGAAGCTCGTCGAGATCATCTTGGTAGTCCTCCGCCCCGCTCGTGAACCATCCTCCCTCCTGGGATGCCTCACGACCGTCCAACGCACGTCGCACCTCGTCGAGCTCTTCCAACAGATAAGGAATGAACTCAGCTGTTTTGACTTCCGCTTGGGCCGATGCCGGAAAAGGAAGCATGAGAGAAACACATATGAGTATACCAGCAGAACTTTTGAACATAAGGCACGTATCCGGTTGTAGGTTCTTGGCAGCTTGGCATGAGACAATATTCAAGAGCAACAAAGACCTGTGCGCATAAGACTTTGTTGCTTGTTACTTAGGGTCAGGACTCGTAGCCAGTAGATGGCGGGTACCGCAAGAGCGATGGCTGAAAGGAAGACCTTCGGACAGCGGTCGTATCGGCTTGCCACTCGCCGCCAATCCTTGAGCCTGCCGAACATGTTCTCGATCCTGTTGCGTCGCTTGTATCGGCGCTTGTCGTATTTCACAGTCTTCTTGCGCTGTTTTCGACCGGGGATGCAGGCGCGTATTCCTTTGTCTTTCAATGCTTCTCTGAACCAGTCGGCGTCATAGCCGCGATCCCCGAGAAGCCAGTCCACGTCCGGCAGGCTGCTCAGCAATGCTCGTGCGCCGATGTAATCGCTGACCTGACCCGCCGTGACGAACAGGTTCAGG
>NZ_FOEJ01000013.1 GCF_900110705.1 Loktanella sp. DSM 29012
GGCCTGACACCGCGCGAATATGCTAACCGGTCAAACGAAGACCAAAACCTGAACAGAGCTAACTCATAAATGAGGACTCTCTGGGGAGCAGGTCAACGACTTCGAAACCCGCTCCGGCGGGGCTTTTGCGTTTGGGCTGCAGATCACGTCCCAGTGCAAAGTGCAACAGACTTGCCAAAGCTCCTTCGAGTTCGATCCGCAGACGACCGGTTTGCGAATCCGGCACCAAAACGATCCGGTCGATCAGGCCGCGCAATGCTTCCTTCGACTGTTCCATGCCGTCGGGTTCGGTCAGGCCGTTGACCAATGCGGCGACCCGGTCCCGATAGGTGACCGCCATCTTGGGGTGGATCCGAATGGGGTCTTCTTCGGGTAGACTGCGCAGCTGCGCTTCCAGCTCATTCTTGCGGGCATCAAGACCGTTCATCCGGTCCTTCAATTGGTCCGGTGACACGCCAGCGATAATCGCGTCGACGAGCTTTGCGTGATCTTTCTTGATAGTGGCCAACTCGCGCTCAAATCCTGCGCGGCCTGCGGCCTGTTCGGCGCGTAGTCGATTGCGCTCCTTTGCATATTCCGCGCAGAAGACCTCGAGGGCCTCCTTGTCCATTAAAGAATGCTGCATCGCATCAAGGACCAGGCGTTCAAGGTCATCCTGCGGGACCGTAAGCATATTGTCGCAGACAGATTTGCCCTTGTTGCGTGCGCGCGAACATCCAAACCGATCTTTCGAGACCTTGGAAAATCCGCCACCGCATTTGCCACACGCCATAAGTCCGGAAAACAACGTCCGCGGCCGTCGACGATCCCAGACGTTGGCGCTTGTATCCTTCGTCTTCAAAGCGCCTTGTCTTGCGCGCACGGCCTCCCAAAGATCTTGGTCCACGATCCGCAGAGCAGGGACATCAGTGATGACCCACTCTTCCTTGGGGTTAAGGCGGGAAATACGTCTGCCTGTATCAGGATGCTTTGCGTAGGTGAGGCGGTTCCAGATCTGCTGACCGACATAAAGTTCGTTGTTCAGGATGCCGGTGCCGCGCTCGCGGTTGCCGTGGAGCGTCGACGCACCCCAGGCCCGACCCGTGGGGCCAGGAATGCCCTCGGCATTCAGATCTTCCGCGATGCGTTTAGGAGATTTGCCGTCCGCGTAGTCTTGGAAAATGCGATTAACGACCCGCGCCTCCGCAGGGTCGATTGTGCGATCGCCGCGCACAAGGCCGCCGTTGCAGTCCAGCTTCGTCACAACCTTGTAGCCGTAAGCTTTGCCGCCGGCATTCTTGCCCGCAATCGCGACGCCCTTGAGCCCACGGTGGGTCTTCGCCGCAAGGTCCTTGAGGAACAATGCATTCATCGTGCCTTTGAGGCCGATGTGCATCTCGGAGATACTGCCTTCCGAAACGGTCTCGATCATCACCCCGTGAAACATCATCCGCTGGTAGAGACTGGCGATATCGGCCTGGTTGCGGGAAAGGCGATCCAGCGCTTCTGTGATGACAACGTCAAACTTTTGCGTTGTGGCAGCCTCAATCAAGCTTTGGACACCACTGCGCAGCAGGCTTGCGCCCGAAGTGGCGCGATCCTTGTAAGTGGCCACGATCTCGATGCCTTGCCGCTGCGCATACTCCTTGCACAGTCGGATCTGGTCGTCGATCGACGCGTCGCGCTGCATGTCCGTCGAAAATCGTGCGTAAATCGCGCCCCGAAGCTTTGGCATTACGACGCGCCTCCCCTTATTCGCGCTGATCGCGCAGGTCTGCGGCATGGTCCCGGCGCGCAAGCTCGCGTGCCATGGATTTGAGCAGATCGTGAAACTGGCTCATAGATTGAGAACGGATCGCGTCGCTGACAAGGGGGGTAGGTGCGGAATCTATCGCACGGGTGGCAGGAGCTGCCGCATCTGCGGACCCCTTCCGTCCGGCAATATCTTTCCGTGCACGCGACATGACGTGTTCCTCCAGCCGCCTCAGAGCCAGGCCCGATGCGATCGATCAATGTGAATTTGTCAGGACACGACGGTGCCCGCTTGACATCAACATAGCCGAATAGCTTCCGGAAATCAGCCAGCAAAAGGCCAAGCCCGTGACAAACATGTGGACGCGTTTGTAATTGAAAACAATGCTTTAGCGGACTTTCCCCAAAACTCCGACAGAACGGTCACCACGGCGGGCTGCGGTGAGGCCGCTGGTGATGGCATCTGAGCAACTATAGTCTTGTGCCGACTGAACGGACCGTTGGAGTGCCGAGATGCGATGGGATGTGCCCAATCTTAAAAAAACACAACTGTTGATATCAGTCCGATAGTATTAAGAAACGTCTATGGGTGCATAACTTGCACACCTTGCGGCTCCTCTAGGTGTGTCTGACATCTGCGCTTATAGGTCCATGTAAATGGCGGCTTTTCTCTGCCATTTCGCACAAATCGGCTGCCACTTTGCTGGTCTAATTTTGCCAGCCGTTGAAAACGCTGAAGAATTTTTGGAAGATGAAACGCCACCTTGAGGGGTGGCGTTTTTCGTTACTGGGATGTTCCTGCTAACCTGTCAAAGGATTTTTCTTTCATCTGACATTGGAATCCGGTCCATTTAGGGTGTAAAACACACCATTAAATGTCCATTCCGGGTAATTTTTTGTCCGTTGCACATAAGTGTGGTGCCCATCAGACTGTCTCAAGCTCGTCAATTCTTTAAAAATTGGGGTAGTAAAAGTTATGGTCGCTGCCGCTAAAATATAGAACCCGTTAGGGGCGTTGCCCTGCTTACTGCTGAACGTAGCAGCTTCTTCATAGGGAACGTCACGAAGGGCGGAAAGCCGTCATTCGCTGCAGGTGCGCCCAATTTTTGGCTAGCCAGAATTAGCTGATATTCATCGGACTTTGTTTGGGGCTTTTTCGCTGCACCGCCGCAATTCGGCTGCCCCCCGACTGACGGATGCTGCATTTATCACAAGTCACTTCTTCGACGCTCCGGGGGCAATTCGCTGTAAAGACAGTCATCATCTTCGACCGGCATATGCCGACGGCGAAAGCTTGTCGTCGGAACCGCTTCCGGGTTGCTGATCCTCTCCATACGAAAATGGCGGAAGTCGACGCGCTTAGGGTCTCATCCAACGAGATACCATAGCGGGGGCAAGATCAGCATGGCTTGCGGTGCTGCCTGCCGCTCGGTCTTGCACTCTTGTGCATCGCTGTAGTCGAACCGGATGAAGTGCCGGCCCAGAAACGCTGCCTCGAAGGCCCCAAGCAGGTCAGGGTCCATATTTTCCGTCCCCGACAACTCCTGCAAGGGCGATAGTTGACCGATGTGCTGGCACTCCAAAAACCCACGCAGGTCCTTTACGTTGTCTGAAGGCAGAGTCTTCTCGATCTTGGCCAGCCCCGCGTCGGCATGTTACGAGAAGGAAAAGTTCCCGGCGGCTCGCATCGCCGCGACGCTGATCAGCAACCCAAATTATATCTGGCACGGACAACCTGGCCGGGATCTTCAACGATTGTGGGTCAAGCTGACGGCCACCCGCGCGACCGTCGTCGGAATGAATCAACACAGTCGTCGTCCCCAGTGCGCCAATATCACGCAACACGGTTCGGCGGGACAGGTCAATCAAGGGCGTCGCGTACGACCCGGAGACCGCTTCATTGAGATGAGCCCTTGACAGGCTGGTAATTTTACGTGCGCAAGCGATCCGTACAGTCTTCAATTTGGCACCGGGGTGTGTAGCTGCGGCGATATCGTCGCTACCGGGCCTGCCTGGTCATTCCCAGTCATTGCACCGGCACCCTGACGACTGTGGTGCAGCCAATGTTCAGTGACTTGCTGCCGGTTCGACAGGATGTCGGTGGCAACCAACAAGACACTTGTGAAGGGCGCAGTGCAATGACTGACGCCCTCCATTTGATCGCTGGCACCACTTGACCCGCTCTTCAGGACGCCGGGGTAGCCGCTGGCTTGGGTGCGACCACCCGTTCATTCAACATTGACACGGCGGCCCCTGCGACCAGCGCCCAGAAGGGCGCACTGATGCTCAGGAACGTCACGTTCGACATTGCCACGATCAGCGCGACGAATGCACCGATCTGGTAGCCCGCGTTGCGGTCAAATGCTGCCTGGAATGCGCTCAAAAGGACCGTGATCATCGCCAGACCGGCCACCGCGCCGATCAGCGGCCCGGGCAGCGCCATGATCAAGGGCACCGCAACACCGGCGAAGATACCGAAGATCGCAAATAGCACGCCGTTCACCACAGTGGCGGCATAACGCCCCGACTGGTCCTCGCCAGCTTGATCCGACGAACAGATGGCTGTCATCGGCCCCGCGATATTGGCGTTGTGGCCACCCATCAGCCCCGCGATCATCCCGCCGATGCCCGAGATCACGGTCATTGCGTTGATCGGCGGGCGGTAGCCCTCGGCATAAAGAACCCCAATGGCTTGTGCGTTCTCGGCTCCGATGACCAGCACGGCCAGCGGCACGGCAATCGCTAGGAATGCGTCGAGGGTAAATACAGGCGCCGTAAACTCCGGTACGACAAAGCTGATCGCCGCCTCGCCGCCTTGAAAGCCGCCTGTCAAGGACACGGCCAGAAGGCCGACGACCAGTGCCGTCAGCACCGGCGGGACTGCGCGCAGGAAGCGCATCGACAAAAAGAAGGCGATCGTTGCGGCCCCGACCACGATGGGCAGCTTCTCGATTGAGGTGACTGCCCCGATGCCGAAGCGGATCAGCGCGCCGGCGATCATCGCCATGACAATGGGCATGGGCAGCCAGCGCATGACCTTGCCGATCAGCCCCGTGATACCGAGGACGAACACCATCGCGCCTGCCATCAGGAACGCGCCGACGGCCTGTTCGAACGGAAAGGTGCCGAGAGCGCCCGCGACAAGTGCGGCACCCGGGATCGAATAGGCGCCGGTGACCGGCAGCTTGTAGTAGAGGGCCATGATCAGGCTGATCAGCCCGCCAAGGCCATAGATCGCAAGAAGCCAGGCGACGGTCTGTCCTTCCGTGAGCCCCCCGGTGTTGGCCGCGCCGATCACGATCAACGCGGGGCCGGAGCATCCGAAGATCGCCGCGACCAGTCCCGCGCTTGCGGTCTTGATGCCCAGCGCCGCGCGCAGGCCGGACAGACCCGCGCCGAAGCCCGGTCCCTTTTCGATCCACTTCGATTGTTCTGTCTGTTGCATTTGGGTCTCCTCCCTTGATTATGCTTTCCGCGCGGCTCAGCGGCCGGTGAATGCGGGCTTGCGTTTGTCGTGGAACGCCTCGACGCCTTCGCGGAAATCATCGGACTGGCGCAGGCGGCTGTAGTTCAGCCCCTCCATCTCGATCGCGGTGCTAAGAAGCGCGTCGTCGGTGTCGTTCAGCAACTTCTTTGCCGTCCGCTGCGCCATCGGCGAGAATTCCCTAAGTTCGGCGACCAGGTCGGCCACCGCCTGTTCGAGTTCGCCGTCGGGCACGCATTCGGTGGCAATTCCCCAGTCGAGCGCTTGCTGACCCGGGATGCGCCGCGATCGCATGACGATATCCTTGGTCCGGGTCACGCCGACGATCTTTTGCAGCCGCGCAGAGCCGCCGGAACCGGGGATCTGGCCCAATTTCTGTTCTGGCAGCGCGTAACGGCAGGTTTCGGACACGATCCGGAAATCGCAAGCGAGCGACAATTCGAAGCCGACACCAAAGGTATAGCCGCGATTGGCCGCGATCACCGGTTTCGTGCAGCGTGCCGGCGCGGCGATATTCCAGGCGAGGTGCGAGACATGCTCCGGACTTGCCTCGAGAAAGCCCTTGATGTTCCCGCCGGACGAAAAGTGCTCTCCCTCGCCCGAGACCACGATGATACGCACGCGGTCATCGGTATCGAGAGCCTCGAATACAAGGCGCAGCTGATCGCGGGCACCCATCGAGATGACGTTGTAGGGCGGCCGCGCAAGGATAATGTCGGCACGTTCGTTGCCCGCGTCGATTTCCACGTGGAAGCCGTCAAGATCGGCAAGGCGCGGGTCGCTGAATGTCATGGGTTCTGTCATCGGTGAATCTTTCATTTCGGTGTGTTTTCTGGATTTACGCGGTGGTCGTCTCGGTCGTCTCGGCCTCGTATTCGCCCGCGACAAGCAGGCGGCGGAGAAGCTTTCCGACCGGCGATTTCGGGATGTCGCGCACGAAGACGTAGCGGCGCGGACGGCGGAAATTGGATAGCTCGGAGTTGCGGCAATGGGCGTCGAGATCGTCTTCCGTCACATCGCCTGCGCGTTTGACGAAGGCCGTCACGACCTTGCCCCAACGCGGATCCGGCAGGCCAACCACCGCGACCTCGGCCACGGCGGGGTGCAGCGAAAGGCAGCTTTCCACTTCCACGGGAGAGACGTTTTCGCCGCCGGTGATGATCATGTCGTCAGTGCGACCCGTGACGAACAGATCGCCGTCGTCGTCGAAAACCCCGCAATCGCCGGTGAAATACCAGCCGTCGCGGATTGCCTTGCGGTCCGCCTCGGGGCGGTTCCAGTAGCCTTCGAAAGCCTCGTCGCCCTGCATGGATGCAACGATTTCGCCTTCCTCGCCCGGCGCGCAGACCTTGCTTGCATCTTCGGCGCCCAACGGCACAACGCGCAGGCGCTGGTTGATCGCTGCGCGCCCTGCCGATCCGGGCTTGGCCGCCGCGTTCTGACAAATTGAAAAGGTGTAGATTTCGGACGAGCCGTAATGGTTCACGAAATGATCAGGCTGAAACGCTTCCTCCAGCTTCTGCAACAGGCCATCGGTCATCGACGCGCCGGCAAAGCCCAGCTTGCGCACGCTTGCCACACGATCCGAAGTGAATTCGGTATGGTGGACAATGTCATGATACAGCGTCGGCACCAGATAGAGGTTGGTGACGCGATGCGTCTCGATGGCGTCAAGCGCGCCGGGCACGTCGAAGCGCGGCAGGCAAATGAAGGCGCCGCCGATCACGCTGGCGGACAGAAGGGAACGGATGCCCATCGTATGGTAAAGCGGCATGACGCCCAGCGTCCGTTCCCCATGATGATACAGATTCTGAGCCACATGGGCGATGGCAGCGGCGCGCTCGGCCCGGTGCCGTCTTGGCACACCCTTGGGCTTGGAGGTCGTGCCGGATGTGTAAAGCATCACCGACAGATCGTCGGCCCCGGCCTGTGGCCCGGCGTCGGCGGCGCGTCCCGCCAGCATCACGGTGAGGCCGTTTTTACCTTCCAGTGGTACCACGCCGATGTCCGCCGCAAGGGCCGATCCCGCAACGGCCGCCGCAGCGGCATCGTCATGGACCAGAACGCGGGCTGCACTGTCGCGCAGCGCGTGGTCCAGTTCATCGGCGGTGACGCGCCAGTTCACAGGCGTTGCGACGATTCCGGCAAGCTGGCAGGCCCAATGCAGCGAAGCATTTTCCCATCGGTTCTGCATGGCGGTGACAAGCGTGTCGCCCTTGCGCAGCCCGATCTGGCCAAGCCCGTCCACCAGCGCACTGATCCGGCGATACCAGTCGAAGTAGTTGAGTGTGAGATCTCCTTCGGCGATGGCCATCGCGCCGGGGTCGCGTTCCACGGACGCGAGAAAGCTGGTTCCGAGGTCAAGCATCGATTGGTCCTCCCTTGATGCGGTTTCGGGCGGTCAGCGCCGCCTGAACGATTGGGGCGTAGCCCGTGCAGCGGCACAGATGGCCCGAAAGCGCCTCACGGATCGCGTCCTCATCCGCGTCCGGTTGGCGCGAAAACAGCGCGTCGAGTGTCATCAGGATGCCCGCGGTGCAGAAGCCGCATTGCAGTGCGAAGTGCGCGCGGAAGGCTTCTTGAAGCGGGGTCAGCGCATCGCCCTGCGCCAGTCCCTCGACGGTGCGGATGTCGCAGCCATCGGCCTGATGTGCGAGCATGAGGCATGCGCGGGCGGGTTCGCCGTCCACCTGCACCGTGCAGGCCCCGCAGACGCCGTGTTCACAGCCGACATGCGTGCCCGTGGCACCGATCTCGTGGCGCAACGCATCGGTCAACAAAGTGCGTGGCGTCACGCGGACCACGACAGGACGACCATTCAGTTTGAAGCCGACAGGTTGCACGTCGTCTTTGGTCAGTCGCGGCATGACAAAGCCTCCTTCAGGGTTGTGTGTCCGAGACGCCGAACCAGATCGCGGCGATATCGGGCGGTGGCGTGCAGGTCGTCGCGGGCCTGCAAGTGCCAAGCGAATTCGTTCAGACGGTCGTCGAGATCCGCCATGTCGGCAGGCAGATCGAGCGTGGCAGGGGTGTCGGCAACGCCCCCCACCGCAAGCGTTGCGGTGCCGTCCGGCCGGGCGGTCGCGGCGCAGGCCACGATGGCGAAATCGCCATGTCGGCGCGCTACCTCACGAAAGGCGAAACCTGTTCCATCCTTTCGCGCAGGAAAGGCCACGGACACGATCATCTCGCCGGGTGCGAGGTCGGTCGACATCATGCCCTGGAAGAAATCACGTGCTGCGACAGTGCGCGTCTTGCGACGGCTGCGCAGGGTCACGTTGCCGCCGAGCGCGATGAGACAAAGCGGCAGCTCGGCGCTGGGATCGGCATGGGCGACAGAGCCGCAAACCGTGCCGCGATTGCGCAGTTGCGCGTGCCCGACCCAAGGCAGCGCGGCGCGCACCAGCGGCAGGCGATCCGCCAGATCGGGCCAGCGCTCTAGCGCGCTTTGCCGCACGGCGGCGCCGATGGTGACTTGATCGCCCTTGGCCTCGATCCGCGACAGCTCCGGGATGCGGGTGATGTCGACGAGCATCGCAGGCCGGGCAAGGCGCATGTTCAGCATGGGCACCAGCGATTGGCCGCCAGCGATAACCCGGGCCTCGGTGCCACCCTGATGCAACGCGTCCAGCGCTTCGCTCATCTCGGTGGCGGCGACGTAATCAAACGGGGCGGGCTTCATGACCGGCCTCCTTTCCTGATGCGGTCGACAAGGCCAATAAGCCGCGCCAAAAGCCCGCTTCGCGCGCTGCCCCCGCAATGGCGAGCCAGTGCGCGGAAGAACTCACCGATCACGACCTTGGCCGCGCCGTCCAGCAGGCGTCCGCCGACCGAGGCGACCTTTCCGCCGATTTCGGCCTCATAGCGGTAGGCGATCTCGGTGCCGTCCTCGGTGTCGGTCAAAGTGATGCGGCCATGTCCACCGCCGGTGCCGAGGGGGCCTGCGGCCTGTCCCGACAAGGTCACAGCGTTGGGTGGATCAAGGTCCGACAATTCGATGTCGGCCTTGTATCGGCTACGGACGGGTCCAACCCCCAGCGTCACATCCGCTTTGAAGTGGGTCTCGCTGATTTTCTGAACGCCATGCGATCCGGGAATGATCGCATCAAGCGTCGCGGGATCGAGCAGCATCTGCCAGACATCCGCGCGACTGGCTTTTACCACTGCACGACCTTCGCCCGTAAGCTTGCGCCCGCCTGTCGTTGGCCCGACTTCAGTCTCGGGTACCGGGTTCTTTGGATTGGGCTCATCACCAAAGATGCGCGGCGCGAGCTTGGCTGCGGTCACCGGGAGGACGATATCAGGCGCTTTGCCTTCGGGGGCCAGCGCGTCGGCCACGGCATTGGCGATGCAGACGGGCGTCGACATGCAATTGCCTTCGCCCACACCCTTGGCCCCGAGCGGGGTGAAGGGCGACGGGGTGACATGATGCAGGATGACTGGATCAGGCACCTCCATCACCGTCGGCAAAAGGTAATCGGCCAGCGTGCCGGACTGAAACGATCCATCCTCACCGTAGGCATATTCCTCAAGGAACGCCGCACCGACCGCCTGGGCAAAGCCGCCGCGCACCTGTCCGTCGACCATCGCGGGATGCAGGATGCGTCCGCAATCGTGCATGGTGACGTAGCGATCAATCTTGGGTTCTGCGGTTTCCGGGTCGATCTCGATCCCGCAGAAATCGAAGATAAAGCCGTGACAGAGTGAGGAATTAATCCCGTCCTCGGCGGTCGGGGCTTTCAGTCCGGGCGGACTCCAGAAGACCGTCTCGCGTAGCGTCTGATCCACGCTGTCCGGCAGGGTGCCCGGCGACCAATGCGCCGTTGCCGCCACCCGCGCGAAGGACAGGCTGTTATCGGGATTGCCCTTTGCTGCAATGCGGCCGGCCGCGAAGGATACGTCCTCGGGCGCGATGTTCAACTGCGCGGCCGCGACCTTGGCCAGCTTGTCGCGCAGCCGCGTTGCCGCGATTTCGGTCGCACCGGCAACCGCTGGGGCAAAGCGCGAGGCGTAGTTGCCCGAGGCGATGGACCATGCGTCGCGCATCGTATCCACATCGGCCAGAACCCGCACCGCTGCCATCGGCACACCAAGCTTGTCGGCCACGACCTGCGCCAGAACGGTGCGGTGGCCCTGACCCTGCGGGACAGATGCGACCTTGACCGTGACCGATCCGAGCGGGTCGATCGCGATGGTCGCTGTCGCCTGCGCGCCGTTCTTGGGCCCTGCCTTGGCACGCTCTTCGGGGGTCAGGACCGTGGTGATGTAGCCCATGTTCGACACCGAAGGTTCGACCACGCAGGCAAAGCCGATGCCGTAACGCCGGCCTTCGGCGCGGGCCTTGTCGCGGCGCGCGTAAAGCTCCGCGAGGCCGCCTTCGGTGACTGCCCGGTCCATCGCCGCTTCATAATCGCCCGAGTCGTAGAGCGCGCCACTGGCGGTCCGGTAGGGAAATGCGTCGGCGGGGATGAGGTTGCGGCGGATGACCTCCAGCCGGTCCAGACCGAGCTGCCGCGCGATGGCATCCATCAACCGCTCCAGCGCGAAATAGATCTGCGGTCCGCCGAAGCCGCGATTGAGCCCCGTCGGCGTCTTGTTCGTCAGCACGACGCGATTGCGGATCGCAAGGTTCGGAATGTCATAGGCACCGGTCATGTTGCCATGCATCCGGTAAAGCGTCGCAGGCTCCGGCGCGCGCAGGTGGGCCCCACAATCCTCGATCTGGTCCCAGTCGAGCGCGGTGATCCGGCCATCCGCCTCAACCGCCGCCTCGATCCGGGTCTGGCGGTTGGTGGCCGAGACGCTGGCCGACAGATGCTCAAGCCGGTCCTCGATCCATTTGACCGGCGCGCCCGCGACGCGTGCAGCGATACCGGCAAGGATCATGTAGGGGAAGACGCCCTGCTTGATCCCGAAAGAGCCGCCGGAATCAGGCGGTGTGCGCAACCGCAACCGGTTGCCTGGCACGTTCAGCGAACGTGCTACGACCGCATGGATCGAGAAAGGACCCTGGAAGTTTGCGGTGACGTCATAGGCATCCTCGCCCGGCTCATAGCTGGCGATCACGCCGTAGGTCTCGATCGGGGTGCAGGCGCTGCGTGGGTAGGTAACATCAATGCCGATCCGGTGCGGAACTGCGTCGAACGCCGCCTCGGGATCGCCATAGCGGAAGCGCCGTTCATTGATGAGGTTGCCGCCGAGGCTGGGATGCAGCACTGGCGCGTCCTCTGACAGTGCCGCGACCGGATCGACGACTACGCCAAGCGGGGCGTAATCAACCACGACCAGATCGGCGGCATCCTCTGCAAGGTAGCGGTCGGTTGCCACGATCATGGCCACCGGTTCCCCGACATAGCGCACTCGGTCGATCGCCATCGGCCAGCAGTCGACATCAGCCTTCACACCCACGGTCATCGACCGGGTGCGCGCCGCAACCTCCTGTCCGGTGATGACAGCGACGACGCCCTGCGCGCGCTGCGCTTCATCAATATCGACCGAACGAATGTCGGCGTGTCCATGCGGTGACCGCACGAAGGCCAGCGCCAATGTTCCCGCTGCGACCGGCAGATCGTCGATATAACGCCCGCGCCCCGACAAAAGCGCCGGATCTTCGACGCGCGCGACCGAACGGCCGACCAGCGGACTGTCTAAGGTATCTTTCATGTCTCCTCCCGGCTTGTCATTGGCAAGCCCTTGGGAAGTGACGTTAGGCGTGCAACCGCAGGCCCGGCGATCCCGCCAGGTCTCGGATCTTACCGAGGAGTCTCAAAAAAGCTGGTTCAGCTTTTGTCGCGCAGCCCCGACACCTGGCGAAAGACACTGGGCGAGGAGCCCGCATGGTCATGGAAGAAGCGCGAAAAGTGCGCTGGCACTGAAAAGCCTAGATCGTCAGAGATGTCGGTAAAGCTGCACGATTGGCCTGCAACAGCCTGCACCGCACGCTCGACCCGCTGTGTGTTCAGATAGACACGCGGGGAAATGCCGGTTTCCGCCTCGAACAGCCGAAAGAAATGTGCGCGGGACAATCCGCTTTCGCGCGCCAGCCAATCCATCGACGTGATGCGGGCCGGCTCCGTGCGCATCAGGGCCAGGGCCTGCGCAATCCGCCGGTCGGGCGCGCGCATCGCCGCCGCCCGCTCCCGCAACGACGGCAGCACCTTTCGCCACAGCGCAAGGCGCTCGATGATCGAGACCATCAACCCACCGATCAGGCGTTCATGTGCCGCGGCATCGCTTGGGTCCTGCACCATCGCCTCGGCGGTCTCGCGGGCCTGGCGGCGGATCTGCGGGGTGATGGCACCACCTGGTTGGGGGAAAAAGCCTGGTTCGGCACTCGCCTGCCAGTTGTCGCGAAAGGCGCTCAGCCAATTTGGCTCGATGTAAAGCGCAAGTATGATCGTCGGCGGCTGGCCCGCGCGATGCACGTAGCTGTGGTGTTCCCAGGCGTTGATAAGCACGGCGCTTTCATCGGTCAGATCCACCCGCCGCCCGCCAACATCGAACTCCGTATCGACACCCTCGACCTTCAGCAATACGTGGCATTGCGCATGGGCATGCTTCACAAGGGGACGATCCATATCAAGGAGAGCGACCCTCCCGAACCTTCCGATGGCTATCCTCAGCGCAGATGACATTAGAGATTGTTGCCAATATTCACCATCGAGTCAATCTCACTTGATTATCGTCAAAGCCACCATCTGACAGTACCGGGCATCGTGGACGTCGCTTTAAGGGTCTGCAACTCCACGCTTTTTCCACATGCCGCGCTCACGTTTCACCGGTCTTGGTCTGGCAGTCGGACGAATGTCGATCGTGACCTCATTTCGCCAGCGTGCGCGTCATCTCCCGGATCAGGTCGTTTGTTTCTGGTCTTGATGTTTGGTGCCGATATCGAAGGGCCGAAACCGTTCTTGATATTTCAAGGCCATCGATAGGTTTCGACACAAGTGCCATGTCCGAAGGAATGGCGGTGGCTGGCAGGATGACCGCACCTGCCCCTTGCCGGGCAAGTTCAATCAACCAGTCCACGCGATTTGACCGATAGGCCGCGTAGAGCTCGTGACCGTGATCCGCGCAAATCCCGTGGAGCGCATTCCGCATTTCGCAATTTGGTCGATCAAGCATGTCGGTTTCAGCAAGGGTCGAAAGAGAAATCGCATCTTGTTCAGACAACGGATGCGAGCTTGACACGACAACCTTGTAGTCCTCTTCATAGAGATGGTCTATACGATAGAGGTCTTCACTGACCTTCTCTGCCGTGACGACAACGTCAAATGCGCCATCGCGCAACCCGGTAAGAAGCGCGGAAGATGACTCGATGATCAGTTCGATTTCAGCTTGCGGCAAGCGCGTGCGCATACGCTCCACAGCTGCCGAAATCCTGTTGTGTCCGATCGTTTCGCCGATACCGACAGAGATTGGAACGCGATCGAGGCGCATGTGACGGACCGCCTCTGCCTTCGCCTGTCGCGTCTCGTCATGAACCCTCTGCAATCTTGGTTGCATGAGCTTTCCAAGAGCCGTAAGCCTGCATCCCGCACGGTCCCTGACAAACAGGTCTCCTCCAAGCTCGTCTTCGAGTTTCTTGATCGCTGTCGTCAAGGACGGTTGGGAGACGTTGGAAGCACTGGCAGCGTGGGTAAAGTTTCGGTGCGCACAGACAGCGAGAAAATACCTGATCTGGTTCATTTCCATCGCCGCATCCTCCGCCACACTCCGCTGGAGGCCATCAAAGCAACTTCGATAGCTCGTGTCTATTGAAAGATAGGATTTTGGAATTGGAGTCCGAGGCGTCCGACATGGGACAAGGGTGCATCGAGACCGAACTTGATACACTACTCATCGGGAGACGACCATGAAAACGCAATTCCTTCTGACATTCGCCGCACTGGCTCTGACCACGACTTCTGCAACTGCACAGGACACCCCAATGGAAAATCACACTGCCAGCTACATCGCCATGCCCGCCGCCGAAGGCCAGACCGAAGCCTTCGCAACGTTTCTGGCTGGTGCCGCACCGATCGTGGCAGAAACAGAGCCGGGCACCGTTCTCTGGTTTGCCCTGCAAGCCGACGATGCGCTCGCCATCTTCGACATCTTCGCAGATGAAGAAGCGCGCGACGCTCACTTCTCAGGCGCGGTTGCTGCGGCCTTGAACCAGAACGCAGGCACGCTGGTCGAGGGAGGATGGGACGAAGGCGTCGTCGCGAACATCAACAACTCCGATGTTCTTTCAGCGAAGGCGCCGGTCGATCTCTCCACGGCAACGACCGCGACATACATCAAGCTGGAGGCAGCGCCAGGCAAAGGCCCAGAACTGGCGGCCTTGTTGACCGCCGCCGGCCCCATCGTCGCAGATACCGAACCCAAGACCCTTTTCTGGGCAGGGCTTCAGATTGACGAGAACAACTTCGCCATCTTCGACATCTTTGCCGACAACGCTGGCCGCGAAGCGCACTTTGCCGGGCAGGTCGCGGGACTCCTGAATGAAAAGGCTTCCGAACTGGTCTCGGGCGGATGGGACGACGGTGTGGTGGCAAACATCCACAATTTCGACCTCCTCGCTGCCAAGTAACCCCTCCCTGATGCGTTTGCTGACGCACCGGGTCGCTCCTTCGACAAAGACGGACGTGACTTCAACAATCCGCAACCGCAAGCGATGGATCAGGCCGTAACGAAAGCGCTGATTCAGGCGCTCGACGACATTATCGAGAAACACATCTGAAAGGACGACTTCATGAAAGCCATTGGCTACCAGCGAAGCCTGCCCATCGACGATCCTAAGTCGTTGCAGGACATCGACCTGCCCGACCCTACCACCTCCGACCTTGGCCCGCATGATCTGCTGATCGAGGTCGCGGCGATTTCGGTCAACCCGGTTGATAACAAGATCCGCCAAAAGACGGCCCCCGACGACGGCTGGAAGGTGCTGGGCTGGGATGCCAGCGGCACGGTGAAGGCGGTCGGCTCCGACGTGACCCTCTTCGCCCCCGGCGACGCGGTGTTCTATGCTGGGGCCATCGACCGGCCCGGCACGAACGCGGAGCTGCACATCGTGGACGAACGCATCGTCGGTCGCAAACCGGCGTCGCTTTCCGACGCGGAGGCCGCTGCCCTGCCGCTCACGTCCATCACCGCGTGGGAACTTTTGTTCGACGGCATGAAGGTGGCGCAAGGCGGCGGGTCGGGTGAGGCGATCCTGATCCTGGGCGGTGCAGGCGGGGTCGGATCGATCCTAATCCAGATCGCAAAGGCGCTCACCGACCTGACCGTCATCGCCACCGCCTCCCGCGACGGCACCCGGGACTGGGTGCGCAAAATGGGTGCGGATCATGTCATCAACCATCACGAAGACGTGGCCGCGCAATTGGAAGAGCTTAGCATCACGCCGCGCTATGTCGCATCCCTGACCGGCACCGGGCAGAACTGGGACGCGATCATCGACCTGATCGCCCCGCGCGGCACCATCGCCTTGATCGACGATCCCGAAACCCTTGACGCGCTGGCGCTGAAGCCAAAGGCGTTGACCCTGCACTTCGAGTTCATGTTCACCCGCTCGCAACAGCAAGCCGACGACATGATCGAGCAGCACCGCCTGCTGAACCGCGTCGCCGACCTGGTCGACGCGGGCAGAATTCAAAGCACGGCCAATCGCGATGGCGGAAACATCACTGCCCAGTATCTCCGCGACGCCCACGCTCATCAGGAAAGTGGCAAAGCCATTGGAAAGACTGTGCTTACAGGGTTCTGAAGGCCGGGTGAGTAGCGATCAATTTACAACGGCCGGGGCCAACTTATTTGGCCCTGGCCGTCTCGTCCGAACCTTTCGGTGTCTTCAGAAGCTGCTGGCGAATATGAGCAGCAAAGCGGACGTCGAACTTGCAAGCCAGATGGCAGCTTGGTCCCGCGTAGCGGAAAATGGCCCTTGGAAAATGCTGCGCGCCGCACGAACGACCGCTTCGGTGAAGCCGCGCCGCAGCGTGGTCACCCAGTCCAAAGGTCCGCATTGGGCCGAAATAGCCCCGAGATTTCACAGATGACCCCTCATAAGACCACAGATTAACGATTGCCACATCGAAGGTCATCAATATCCTTTCGGAACATGGTCTATCCGGCGAACGTCGCGCTGATCTGCACCCTGCCGCCGGTCTGATCAGACCAGAACCGGGCCCAGCCGATCTGGGGACGGTAGGCGGCCCCGGCATCAAGGCAGATCGCCCGGTAGCCGTCGATCCCGTCCATCTGGGTCAGCTCAGCCTTGGTTTCCGACAGGGACGTGCGGATGGCTGGCGTGTGTCCATGCACGACGACCGTGGGTCCCTTGGTCGGCTGTCCCTCGGCATCAACATCCCAGCCGCTCTCCCATGTGGTGAATTCGTGCCGGATGGTGGCCCAGTGCGTGTCATCCATTTCGCGCCCGCGGCTGAGAAAGGTTTTCCGGTCTTGCTCGGGATCCAGGCCGGCATGGACAAAGATCAAGCTGTCAACACGCAGATGCGATGGCGCAATATCAATCGACAGAAACCACTCCGCCGGGAATGCTGCGCGCAGCTCGTCCAGTGTCTCTGCCCAAGGCCGGTCGGTCCAGGCGGGGTCGATCTCTGCCATGACCGTCTTGCCACCGTTGATTAGCCAAAGGTCGGGATCATGGCCGTCCAGCACCTCCAGCAGCAGCAGCTCGTGATTGCCGGGCAACAGAACGACTTCGTCAGCTTGGGTGAGAGTCGTCGCCTGCATCGCCAGATGAGCTGCGCCGATACTGTCCGGGCCACGATCAATCAGATCACCAAGAAACACGATCATGCGCTGAGTGTCAGCCTGACGTGGCATGTCAGCAATTTCCGACAGGATCGCCGCCAGCACTGCCGCCTGGCCATGCACATCACCGATGGCGAAGATCTCGACACCCGGATCGACGGCCCCTGGTAGCAGGCGGCTGGGAAGAGAGGCTGTCGTGATGTCCA
>NZ_FOEJ01000002.1 GCF_900110705.1 Loktanella sp. DSM 29012
TCTGTTCTTCCGTGAACCTTGATCGCTTCATCGTCCGTCTCCTTTACAAGGAACAGACTAACCCCAAATCGCGGACTTTTTAGGGGAGCAGGTCATCTGGGAACGCGTATTTTTCGACGGTCGCCCGCCATTGCTCACGGTATCGTTCCGTTCGGAGTTCCGGCAACTTCTTTGCAGCATACTTTTCGAACACCTCGATAAAGGTCAGACCTTGCCGTTGAGATGCGATCAGCGCCGATCTTGCGGCCTTGCGGCTTTCTACTGGATCAATGCCCTTGCGGATTTCAGTTTTCGTCTCAGCGGCTCTCTCACGCGCCTTTGCAAGACTTACCTCCGGAAAAGGACCCAAGCCAATTTCGCGCCGCTTGTCTCCGACCCTCACACGCAACAGCCACGACTGCGCACCATTTTCCGAGACTTGCATCAGCAGACCAGCCACGCTGCCCACATTGTGAACACCACGACCCAGTCGCCTTACTTCGATCGCAGAAAGCTCCTTGGCACGCTTTGGCACATCAGCCCCCACATCCAACCCGCCCAAGATGGGCTAACTGATTGCTACGCGACACAACACGACGTTACAACTACTTCTTACAAAGGTCCTTCTTTACTTGACCATTTGATACGAGGTGATACGGGAAACTACGCCACAGCGGAGTTCGTTACCCGCTCCACCCTCCATCGCGCAGGAGCATCCCCGATGACCATCACCCGTATTCAATCCGGCCCCCGGATGTCGCAAGCCGTTGTTCACAACGGTATCGTATATCTGGCCGGTCAGGTCGGTGCGCCCGGTCAGGACGCCACGGCCCAGACACAGGCCGTGCTGGACAGCATCGACGCCCTGCTGGCCGAGGCTGGCACGGACAAGACCAAGATCCTGACGGCACAGGTCTGGGTTGCCGACATGGCCGATTTCGCGGCGATGAATGCTGTCTGGGACGCCTGGGTCGCCCCCGGCCACGCCCCTGCCCGCTGGACCGGCGAGGCAAAACTGGCCACGCCTGACTACAAGGTCGAAATCATCGTGACCGCAGTGCAATGACGGATCTGCCGTTTCTGACACCGCTGAACGCCGATCAGCTGCGCGCCGCAGGTATTCCCGAACCCTGGCGGTTCGGGATGGCCGATCAGGTCCGGTTTGGGGAAATCGACGCGCTGCAGCACGTCAACAACGCGGTGTACCTCAAGTGGTTCGAAAACCTGCGCATTTTGTATTTTCAGCAGTTCAGCCTGTGGCACCAGCGCGAAAACCGCCCGAAATTCGTGCTGCGCGCGGTCGATCTGGACTACCGGTCCGAGGTCAAACTGACGGATCGCTACATCCTGACCGGTCGCACCATGAAAATGGGCACATCCAGTTTCACCATGGAATATGGTGTCTGGGTCGGTGACAGGCTGACCACAACCAGCCACGCCGTGCTGGTCATGCTGAACCCCGACAATACCAAGGCGGCCCTGCCCGAAAGCCTGCGGACAGAGCTGCGCGAGATCGACGGTGTGCCGGACTAAAGCCCTTGCGCCTGCAATGCGGCGACGAGGGCTGCGGTTGATCCGTCCTTGTCGTCGGCTGACGCCTGCCCCTCGACCACGGGTTGCAGCGATGTCGCCAGTTCCTTGCCCAATTCCACGCCCCATTGGTCGTAGGAATTGATCCCCAGAACGACACCTTCGACAAAGACACGGTGTTCATACAGGGCAACGATCTGGCCCAGCACCGCGGGGGTAAGTTTGGGATAGATCAGTGTCGTTGACGGGCGGTTGCCCGGAAACACCCGGTGACGGGCCTGACGATCCAATTCGGCACCGTCGAATTTGTCCGCGACCTTGCCACGTGCCGTGTCCAGATCACGCCCCATCATCAGCGCCTCGGACTGGGCCAGGCAGTTGGCGACCAACAGACGATGCTGATGGTGCAGCCCGTCGTCGTGACCGCGTGCCGCAACCATGAATTCGCACGGGATCACCCGCGTGCCCTGATGGATCAGCTGATAAAACGCGTGCTGGCCATTGGTGCCCGGCTCGCCCCAGACGACAGGGCCGGAATGATAGGGCAGATCGGCACCGTCCATGCTGACGCCCTTGCCGTTGCTCTCCATTTCCAGCTGTTGCAGGTAGGCCGGCAACCGCGCGAGGTTGTTGTCATAGGGCAGCACGGCACGCGTAGCATAGCCGCAGATCTGGTTGTGCCAGATACCTGTCAGCGCCAGCAAGGCAGGCAGGTTCTGGTCCCAGGGTGCCGTGCGGAAATGGTCGTCCATCGCCTGCCCGCCACGCAGAAAGGCGCGAAAATTGTCAGGACCAATAGCGATCATCAACGACAGGCCGATCGGCCCCCACATCGAATAGCGTCCACCGACCCAATCCGCGAAGCCGAACACCCGTTCCGGTGCGATGCCGAAATCCGCCGTCTTGTCAGCGGCCGTCGACAGGGCTGCAAATTGTGCGCCTGTATCGCTGACCGATGCCGACATCCAGTCGCGCGCCGTCTGTGCGTTGGTCATCGTCTCGATCGTGGTGAACGTCTTGGACGCCACAATCACTAGCGTGGTCGCCGGATCGCAAACCGCCAGTGTCTGCGCGATATCGGCAGGATCCACATTGGCCACGAAATGGCAGCGCGGCCCATCATGATAGGGCTGCAGCGCGCGGGCGGCCATCGCAGGGCCAAGGTCAGACCCACCGATCCCGATGTTGATCACATCGGTGATCGCCCCGCCCTGCCCGGTATAGCTGCCGTCGCGGACCCGGCTGGCGAAATCTGCCATCCGGTCGAGCGTGGCCAGCACATCCGGCATCACGTCCTGTCCGTCCACCATGACAGGCGCACCACCGAGGTTACGCAATGCGGTATGGAGAACGGCGCGGCCTTCGGTTTCGTTGATGGCCTGACCGCCGAACATCGCGTCGCGGCGGTCAGCGACACCGCGTGCGTCCAGCAGGTCGATCAGCAGCGCGCGACCTTCGGCGTCGATGTTGGTCTTGCTGTAGTCGAACCGCATGTCGCCAAGCGTCGCACTGAAATCGGCAGCACGCGCCGCGTCCAGCATGTCGGCAAACCGGCGGTCCGCGATTGTGGCGTGGTGGGATTTGAGCGCATCAAACATGGGGATCAGCCTTTTGCCCAGTGCACGGTCGATCCATCCAGGATCGCGGCGACCGGGGCCTCTTGGGGTGTCAGGGTACGGGCACGCTCAAGTGCGTCGCGCTTTTCATCGCCGATGATGACGATGTGGCGGTGCATCGCTGCGCGCAGCACCTTGGCCGACAGTGTGATCCGCGGTTCCGGCGCGCCGGGCGCACGCATGGCGACCAGCGTATCATCACCTGTCAATGCGCGGTCCAACTGGTCCGCCCCCGGAAAGATCGACGCGGTATGCATGTCCGCCCCCATGCCCAGCAGGCAAACGGACAAGGGCAGCGTGGTCGCCAGATTGGCCTGAAGATCGTCCAGCCTGTCCTCGGGTGCGGGCGCATCGGCATAAAGTGGTACATAAGTCGCGGCTGCCGCGCGGCCCGTCAGCAAACGACGGCGCAGCAGTGCCGTGTTGGACCTGTCGCTGTGCTCTGGCACCCAGCGTTCATCGGTCAGCATCACGTTGATCCGCGTCCAGTCCAGATTGGCATCGCACAGGTTGTCAAAGATCGGCCCCGGCGTTGTCCCGCCCGGCACGGCCAGCGTCGCGGAATCATTGGTCAGCAGATGTTCGCGCAGCTGGGACGACAGTTTGCCCGCCACCTGCATCATCAGGGCCTCGGTGTCGGGATAGGTGACGAATTCCATTTGATTACCCCTTGATATCGCGCCAGCGGCGCCCGTCGCGATGCATCAGCATCATGGCATCATCCGGCCCTGCGGACCCCGCATCATACAGTTTCGGCACGTCGTTGCGCGCCTCCCATCCTTCGATGATGGGATCGGTCCAGGCCCATGCAGCCTCGACCTCGTCGCCGCGCATGAACAGCGTCTGGTTGCCCCGGATCACGTCCATGATCAGGCGCTCGTAGGCGTCTGTCGCATCCTCTGCGTCATCCCCCAGCGCATCGGCAAAGGTCATGTCCAGCGGCACGTCGATCAAACGCATGCCCCCCGGACCCGGTTCCTTGATCGTCACCTGCAAATCCATGCCTTCGTTCGGTTGCAGACGGATCGCCAAGATGTTGCGGTGCCGGGCGGAATCGCCCTCGAACATCTTGTGACCCAGATCCTTGAACACCACGGCGATTTCAGAGGTGCGCGCCTTCATCTTCTTGCCGGTGCGCAGATAGAACGGCGTATCGGACCACCGCCAGTTCGACACATGGCATTTCATCGCGACGAAACTTTCGGTAAAGCTGCGCGGATTTTCCACATCGGCCCGGTAGCTGGCCGCGTCATCGCTGGCGTCATACTGACCGCGCACGATATGGTGCGCCTCGACCGGTTGCAGCGCGCGGATGACCTTGAGTTTCTCGTCACGCACCTCGTTTGCACCAAAGACCGAAGGCGGTTCCATCGCGATCAGACAGAGCAGCTGCATCAGGTGGTTCTGAACCATGTCCCGCATCGCACCGGATTTGTCGTAATAGCCGCCGCGCCCGCCGACACCGACCGTTTCGGCCACGGTGATCTGGATGTGGTCGACGTAATGGCTGTTCCACAGCGGTTCGAACAGGACATTGCCGAACCGCACGGCCATCAGGTTCTGGACCGTTTCCTTGCCCAGATAATGGTCGATCCGGTAGATCTGCCGTTCGTCGAAATGTTCGGCTAGCGTCGCATTCAGCGCCTGCGCCGATGCCAGATCCCGGCCAAACGGTTTTTCGACGACGATACGGCTGTCTGTATCCGCAATCTCATGGGCGTGCAGACGTTCCGCCAGATCACCGAACAGTGACGGTGCCACGGAAAAATAGAACGCCTTGATGACCTTGTCGCGGATCAGCGATTTCAGTTCGGACCAACCGCCTTCACCCTTGGCGTCGATTGCCACGTAGTCCAGCGCGTTCAAAAACTGGTCCAGCGTGTCGGTATCGGATTTCTCGTCCCCGCCAAATTCCACGATCGCCTCGCGGATCATCGTACGGTAGCCGGATGTATCCAGCTCGGACCGCGCGGCACCGATGATACGGCTGTCTGCCGGCATCTGGCCACTGCGGAACCGCCGGAAAAGGCCGGGCAGGATTTTACGGCGGGCCAGGTCGCCCGTACCGCCAAAAATCACGAGGTCGAAATCATCGACCGGAATAACGCGAGATACCATAGCGGCTCCAATTCCTCGACTGACGCGTTAGCGCTAACGAGTGCGTGTTACCCAGCCGGTTTCCAAAAGTCTAGCACGGGTGCCGCAATCAGGCGTCCAATTCGGCATCCCAATACAGAAAATCCATCCAGCTATGATGCAGGTGGTTGGGTGGGAATTTGCGCCCGACGTTCTGCAACTCTGCCGGTTGCGGTTGATGTGGTTTGCGCCGCAAGGACAGGCCCGAATGTTTCAGCAGCTGCGATCCCTTGCGCAGGTTGCACGGGCTACAGGCCGCCACGACATTGGTCCAGCTGGTCACGCCGCCCCGCGCCCGTGGCAACACGTGATCAAACGTCAGGTCACCACGCGCACCGCAGTACTGGCAGCTGAATTCGTCCCGCAAGAATAAGTTAAAGCGCGTGAAGGCCACGCGCTTTTGGGGTCGAACATAATCCTTGAGGACGACAACAGAGGGTATCCGGATCGTGGTGGACGGGCTGTGCACAACCTCGTCGTACTCACTCACGATCTGGACCCTGTCCAGCCAGGCCGCCTTGACCGCGTCCTGCCACGGCCAAAGACTGAGCGGATAGTAACTGAGTGGCCTGTAATCCGCGTTCAGCACAAGCGCGGGAAAATGTTTCAGCCCCGCCGGGTCACGCACAAATTCCGTTCTGAAATCACCGTCCATGTCGTCCACGTCCCTGTCGGTCAAGGATGGCGCGATGCCCGGTTCATGTGGCGCGCCACCTGTTGATTTCGACTATATCTAGTGGCTGACAGAATCCAAATGAAATTTGGATGACAGTTTGCCGCGTCAATCCATCCCCAGCCTGTCAGCCATGAATGCCAGTGCGACCTGCAACCCGTCAGGCGCAATCCCGTGGGCCGTGCCTTTCATCACATGGGCATAGACCTCTTTCCAGCCAGCGTTCTGCAAGGCCTCTGCCGCCAGCGGCAGCGACTGTGGCGGCACGACATCATCCTGATCGCCATGCACCAGCAGCACCGGCGGGCGGCTGACGACCTCGTCTGCCAGCAGTTCCGGCTGCAACAGACGGCCGGAAAAGGCGACCAGCCCCGCCACCGCATCCTCGCGCCGGGGCAGCACGTGCAGTGCCATCATCGTCCCCTGACTGAACCCCAGCACCATGACCTGTTCGGGCAGCAGGTCCTCGTCGATCATTACACCATCGATAAAGGCGTTCAGATCGTCGGCAGCGCGGCGCAGGCCCGCCTCCTGCTCTTCTTCGCTGGACCCGTCGATCCAGGGAATGGGGAACCACTGGTAACCCATGGGTGATCCTGCACAATCCTCGGGTGCATCGGGCGCCAGAAACAGCGTGTCGGGCATGTGATCCTCCAGCGGATCAGCAAGCCCCAGCAGGTCAGCCCCATTGGCTCCGTATCCGTGCAGGAAAATCACGGCGGCGCGGATATCGCCCGATTTCGGTTCCTTGCGGCCAGCGTTCAGTGCACGTGTCATCGGATTCCCTCGCGTTTTTTCTGATCAGCGTAGTAGGCCCACAGGATGCGCGCCGCAACCGACCGCCATGGCGACCAGCGCTGTGCGAAGTCCCGCAGTGCGCGTTCCGTGGGTCGAGCGGGCAGATCATAAAGCATCCGCGCACCCTCTTGCAGGGCCAGATCACCGGGGGCAAAGACATCGGCCCGCCCCAGGCTGAACATGGCATAGATTTCAGCAGTCCAGATCCCGATACCGGGCACCTGCACCAGTCTGGCCGTCACATCGTCGGTCATCATGCCGCGCAACGCGTCAAAGTCGATTCCCGCTTGCGCCAGGGCAATGGCATATCGCGCCTTGGGCCTGCTCAGCCCCAGGCTGCGCAACGTTTCCACATCACTGGCGGCAACCTCGGCCGGTGCGGTCATACCCGCCGCCTCCAGCCTCGTATAGATCGCGTTGGCAGAGGCCACGCTGACCTGCTGGCCGCAGATCGCAGACAGCAAGGCCGGAAATCCGTCGTGCTTCAGCCGCAGCGGCAGGGGGCCAACCTGGCGCAGCGCGGTGGCCATCCGGGTGTCCCGCGCCGCCAGCCATGCGGCCCCCTCGGCCACGCAGGCGTCACCCTTGATGATCCGGCCAACGCTCATTGCCGCTTGGCCCAATCCAGCGCCTCGGCCAGATCATCGCAGATCGGCGCATCGGGCGGCGGCGGGCGACGGATCATCAGCACCGGCAACCCCAGATCAGCCGCCGCCGTCAGCTTGGTCCGGCTGGCGCTGCCGCCTGCGTTCTTCACCACCAGCACGTCGATCCCTAGTTCCGTGAACAGATCGCGTTCATGCGGCACCGAAAACGGCGGCCGCCCGATCAGGAATTCACCACCTTCGAACGGAAAAGGCGAGGTCGGCGGATCAATCTGGCGACAGATCACGCGGCGGCCCTCTAGGTTGCTGAACCGGTCCAGCGTCTGACGACCAGTGCCCAGGAACACCGTCTGGTCAGGCCCGATATGTTGCGCCGCATCTTCTTCGCGGTCGATCATGGTCCAGCGGTCCTCTGGCCCCGGTGACCAGGGCGGACGCAGATGATAAAGATACGCTAGGCCCATATCCCGGCAGACCGCCGCCGTGCGCAGGGTGATCCGGCTGGCAAAGGGATGGGTCGCGTCCAGCACGGCTGTGATCCCCTGCGTGGACAAGTATTCACGAAACGCCGCCTCGCCGCCAAAGCCGCCGATGCGCGTCGGCAATGGCAATGCGTTGGCCTGCCGGGTGGCCCCGGACAGGGACGCAATCGCAGGCACGTCGCTGTCGGCCAATCCCTGCGCCAACCGCCGCGCATCGCCGGTTCCCGCCAGCAACAACAGCGTCATGCGCCAGCACGGGCGATGATCTGCCCGTCCCTGTCGATGATCACGATGTCGAACCGCATGCCAGAGCCCCCGAACCCGTCTGTGACGGCGGCCAAAGCGCCTTGCGCGACGGCCTCTGCCATAGGTGTGCCGACCATCTGATAGGCCTGCAAGGCCGTATTGGCCCCGGCCACCTCTGCATGGCCGGTCAGCGCAGCAAGCGCGGAGAAATCAACCTGCGACCGGCCCGAATGCAGGTCGCGTGCGCCCTGTGCCAGCTTGGTCATCTTGCCGATGCCACCGGCGATGGTCACATGCGCGATAGGATGAGCCTTGAGGTATTTCAGCATCCCGCCCACGAAATCCCCCATGTCCAGCATCGCATGATCGGGCAACCGGTAAAGGTCCTGCACTACCCGTTCGCTCGTGGCCCCGGTGCAGCCGGCCACATGGGTCAGCCCGGCCGCGCGCGCCACATCCACGCCGCGATGGATCGACGCGATCCACGCCGCACAAGAGAACGGCCGCACCACGCCCGTCGTGCCAAGGATCGACAACCCGCCCGCGATGCCCAGGCGCGGATTCCAGGTTTTCTGCGCGATCTCGACACCGCCCGGTATCGACACCGTGATGGTCACATCGGCCGGGCACCCGTGGTCGCGTGCCATCGCATCAACCACATCGGTCATCATCTGACGGGGCACCGGGTTGATCGCGGGCTCTCCCGGTGGGATCGGCAGGCCCGGCTTGGTCACCGTGCCGACCCCGGTGCCCGCCCGGAACCGAACCCCACCCGCAGAGGCGGCAACCCGCACGATGATCAGTGCACCATGGGTCACATCAGGATCGTCGCCCGCATCCTTGGTGATCCCGACCTCGGCCCAGTCGGAACCCGCGTCCATATGCGCCAACGCAAAGACAGGGGTTTCGCCGCGCGGCAGCGTGATCGTGACCTCGGCGGGAAACGCGCCGCCCCACAACCGTGCAAGGGCCGCCTTTGTGGCGGCCGTGGCACAGGCACCCGTGGTCCAGCCACGGCGCAGGGGACCGTCGGGTTTACGCGTCATGACCGGACTATAGGCGCGCCGCCGCCTGTCGCCAAGGTGCTGCAGATCGCCGTTCTCGGCCCTTTTCAACGCATCGCGGCTGGGCCATAACGACCCCATGACACAGACGCCCGACCTTCCTGCATTCGACTGGCCCGTGATGGAACCGGGCTGGGTCTGGCTGTGTGGCGCAGGTCCCGGCGATCCGGGTCTTTTGACCCTGCATGCGCTGAACGCGCTGCGGCAGGCCGACGTCGTGATCTTTGACGCGCTGGTTCAAGAGGCGATCCTCGACTGGGCACCGCAGGCCGAACATATCTACGCAGGCAAACGTGGCGGCAAACCCTCGGCCAAGCAGCGCGACATCTCGCTGCGGCTGGTTGACCTCGCCCGCGCGGGCAAACGCGTGCTGCGTCTCAAGGGCGGCGATCCCTTTGTCTTCGGTCGCGGCGGAGAAGAGGCGCAAACCCTCGTGCAGCACAACGTGCCGGTGCGGATCATCCCCGGCATCAGCGCTGGCATCGGCGGGCTGGCTTATGCGGGCATCCCCGTCACGCACCGCGACGTGAACCAATCCGTGACCTTCGTCACCGGCCACGACCAAAGCGGTGCAGCGCCCTCATCACTCGATTGGGCAAGCATCTCAAAAGGATCGCAGGTCCTCGTGATCTACATGGGCATGAAGCACGCAGCCCAGATCGCCGGTCACCTGATCGGCGCAGGCCGTCAGCCGTCCGAACCCGTGGCAGTCGTCACCTCGGCCACGACCGCCGACCAGCGCGTGCTGGAAACAACGCTCGGCACGATGGTCGACGATATTGCCGCCACCGGGATGGAACCGCCTGCCATTATCTGCGTCGGACGCTCGGTGCTGATGCGCCAGGTCCTCGACTGGCAGGGCATGATCGCAGGCGAGGCTCCACGCGATCTTGACCCGCTGGGCCGTGGCCTGCCCGCCGAAATCGCCTGAGACCTTGCGCCGCCCTCGCATCATCTTGCCACAAATACTCCCGCCGGAGGCGCCCGCCCGATGTCACCGCCGCGCGGCCTGATCATCGCCGCACCCGCGTCGGGCAGCGGCAAGACGACTGTGACGCTGGGGCTGCTGCGCGCCCTGTCGCGCGCTGGCATCGACGTGCGGGGGGCCAAATCCGGACCTGACTACATTGATCCAGCCTATCATGCGGCAGCCTGCGGTCGGCCCTGCCTGAACCTCGACGCCTGGGCCATGACGCCTGACCTTCTGCGCGCGCGCGCATCGGGTGATGGTCTGTTGCTGATCGAAGGCGCGATGGGCCTGTTCGACGGCGCGCCACCAGATGGGCGTGGCGCAACCGCGGACTTGGCCCGCCTGCTGGGCTATCCCGTCGTGCTGGTGGTAGATGCGGCCCGCATGGCGCAATCCATAGCACCGCTGGTCGCCGGTTTTGCGGCCTGCGATCCGGACGTACGCATCGCCGGTGTCATCCTCAACCGTGTGGGGTCCGACCGCCACGCGCGGATGTTGCGCCGGGCTCTGGCCCCCAGTGGCCTGCCGGTGCTGGGTTGCCTGCCCCGAACGGATGGCATCGCCCGCCCCTCACGCCACCTCGGTCTGGTCCAGGCCCAGGAGGATCCCGCGCTCGACGTGTTTCTCGACCGTGTCGCGGACACCGTGGCGACCTGGATCGACCTTGGGGCCCTCCGTGATCTGGCGACCTGCGGACCCGACGTCACACCTGCGCGCACCACCCCGCCCGCCCAGCGGATCGCCGTGGCGCAGGATGCGGCATTCAGTTTTTTCTATCCCCATCAACGTGCAGACTGGCAGGCCGCCGGTGCAGAGGTCATCGCCTTTTCGCCGCTTGCGGACGATCCCGTCCCACAAGCCGACCTGATCTATCTGCCCGGCGGCTACCCAGAGCTGTTTGCCGCTCAGCTCAGCAGTGCCAACCGCTTTCTGTCCAGCTTGAGAAACGCATCACAAACCACGGATATTTATGGTGAATGTGGTGGATTCATGGCCTTGGGACAGGCCATCACGGACGCGGATGGGCTCATCCATCCCATGGCCGGCCTGCTGGACCTGCATACCTCTTTCGCTCAGCGCAAATTGCATCTGGGCTACCGACACCTGCATGCGGAGCAAGGCCCGATGACCGGGCGTTGGGCCGGACATGAATTTCACTATGCGACGACGCTGCATGCACGCGGAAATCCGCTGTTTGCGGCCCATGACGCCGAGGGTACCGCCCTGCCCGACATGGGGCTTGTCGCCGGGCGTGTTGCAGGGTCTTTTGCACATCTCATCGACAGGACCGACGCGCCATGACCGTTACAACCGCACATCCCCAGAACAGGACCGCCCTGCGCAATGTCGCGATCCTCGTGGCAGCCCAGGCGATCCTCGGTAGCCAGATCACGATGATCTTTGTCGTGGGTGGACTGGCAGGGCAACAACTCGCCCCCATCGCCTGTTTTGCAACCCTGCCGATTTCGATGATCGTCTTTGGGTCCATGACAACGGCACCCTGGCTGTCGCACATGATGCAGCGGTCCGGGCGCCGCGCGGGCTTCATGACAGGCGCGGCGGGCGGTCTGATCGGCGCGGGCCTGTCCGCCTATGCAATCACGATCGAGAATTTCGCGCTATTCCTGCTGGGTAGCTACCTCACAGGCATCTACATGAGCGCGCAGGGCTTTTTCCGCTTCGCCGCGGCCGATACCGCGTCGGACGATTTCAGGCCCAAGGCGATTTCCTACGTGCTCGCCGGCGGGCTTGTCTCTGCCATCATCGGACCGCAACTGGTGTCCTATCTGACATTCGACAACCCCGATGCCACGGTGGCGCGGTTCTTGCCCGTCTACTTCGGTGCCATGGCACTGAACCTTGTGGGCATCGTCCTCTTCCCGTTGCTGCGTATCCCTCGCCCACCCAGGCCGGTCGCCGGTTCAGACCTCGGGCGCAGCACGGGCCAACTACTGCGCACCCCGCAGATCGCCGTGGCGATCATCTGTGCCATGGTCGCTTATGCGCTGATGAACTTGGTGATGACCTCGACACCGCTGGCGGTGGTGGGCTGCGGATACACGGTGTCCGACGCCTCCAACATCGTGACGGGCCATGTGCTGGCCATGTTTGCGCCCAGCTTCTTTACCGGACACCTTATCGCGCGGTTCGGCGCACCCAGGATCGTCGGCACGGGTCTGGTGCTGCTGGGGATCGCCGGGATCGTCGCGCTGTCCGGGATTGCCTTGGGGAATTTTTACGTGGCGCTGATCCTGCTCGGCCTTGGCTGGAACTTCGGCTTTATCGGGGCCACGACGATGCTGGCCGCCAGCCATTCACCGGCCGAACGCGGTCGCGTACAGGGTCTGAACGACATGATCGTCTTTGGCATGGTCACGCTCGCCTCGCTCGCCTCTGGCGGCTTGCTGAACTGCGCTGGCAGATCTGCCGCGCAGGGCTGGTCCTATGTCAATATCGCGATGGTGCCGTTTCTGCTGCTGGCGGGCGCGGCCCTGGTCTGGTTGTCGCGCGGACAGGCACGACAAACGGTCTAGACGCGGCCCGTCACCACGCTTCGTGTCAACCGCCAGCAGTCCGCCAGCGGCCCAAGCGTCAACCGGCCATCTGCAACTCGACCCGGATCACGGACCGCCTGCACCAACAGCGGCCGCGCCTGCCATGCGGGCAGCACCGCCGCGCGTGCGAGGGCGGGCAAATCTCGCTGCGCCGCGCGCCCGCGGTCGAAACGTGACAATGCCGCCCGCGCCAGCGCCGCAACACCATCACGCGTCCCATCCACAAGGGGTTTGCGTCCGGCCTGCTCCAACGCCGGAATAGCCTGAAAAAAGGCAGCGACACCTGCACCGAACGCCATATCGCGCACTGGCACTGCATCCTGCGCCCCCAGCAGACGCGCGCCGGTCCACATCAGACTGCCAGCCGTCGCATTGATGTAATCCTCGAAATGGCCTGCATCCTCGAATGCGTCCGGATAGACATCCCAGCGCCGCGCGGCAATCAATCCATCCAGATCACGCGCGCCCTGCACGTCCAATACATCAGACAGCGCATCCGTCACTTCATGCCGCCGCACCGGCCCGCCTGCGACGACCTCGGCCAGAACGTCGCGCCACCATTGCAGCCGCATTTCGGCGATCATCGGCTCTGACGTGACCCAGGGGGCGCGTGCCACCTCCAGGTTGAAGGCATAAAGCGGAAACAAGACCCGGCGTGCGGCCAAGGGTGCCGCCATCGCGGCGCGAAACCGTAGCGGATCGCCCCGTTCAACCAGCGCCGCGCAGGCGTCAAAGCTCATAGCGTATCATCTTGCCAGAAATACTCAAAATCAGACCTCTGCCCCATCGCGCAGGAGTTTCCAGTTGATCGCATCCAGCAGCGCATCGAACGAGGCATCCACGATATTGGCAGAGACACCCACCGTCGACCATGTCCGGCCCGCAGCATCGGCACTGTCGATGATGACACGGGTGACAGCCTCGGTACCGCCATCGGTGATACGCACCTTGAAATCCACCAGCCGCATGTCGTCGATGATGTGCTGATAGGGTCCCAGGTCCTTGGCCAGGGCACGCGACAGGGCGTTGACCGGGCCACGATCGCGGCCGTCCTCGCCCTGGCTTTCCGACACATTCAGCACCTTGCGACCGTCGATTTTGACCACGACCACGGCCTCGGACAGGGACACCATCTTGCCGCGCTTGTTGCGGCGGCGTTCAACAGTGACGCGGTAGCGTTTCACCTCAAAGAAATCGGGCAAAAGCCCCAGCTCACGGCGGGCTAAAAGCTCAAAACTGGCCTGTGCCGTGTCATAGGAATAGCCGCGGGCCTCCTGTTCCTTGATCCTGTCGAGGATGCGGGCCAGCCGCGCGTCGCCCGGCGCCACCTCCAGCCCGGCCCGCAACAGGCGTTCACGCAGATTAGACTGTCCGGCCTGGTTCGACATCGGAATGATACGGCTGTTGCCAACCAACGCAGGATCGATGTGTTCATAGGTCGCAGGGTTCTTGGCGATGGCGCTCGCGTGCAGTCCCGCCTTGTGGGCAAAGGCGCTGGACCCGATATAGGCCGCCTGTTTCGCAGGCACCCGGTTCAGCACGTCATCCAGAACCCGGCTTGCCGCCTTCAGGCCCTTCAGCGCGTCCAGCGTCACGCCCGTTTCATAGGCGCTGGCATAAGGCTCCTTGAGCAGAAGCGTCGGGATGAGTGTGATCAGGTTGGCGTTGCCGCAGCGTTCACCCAGCCCGTTCAGCGTCCCCTGGATCTGACGCGCACCGGCACTGACGGCGGCCAGCGAATTGGCGACCGCGTGTTCGGTATCGTTGTGCGTGTGGATACCCAGACGGTCACCGGGAATGCCGCTGGCAATCACGGCACGCGTGATACGGCCAACCTCTTCGGGCAGGCTGCCGCCATTGGTGTCACACAGCACGATCCAGCGCGCGCCTGCTGCATGGGCCGCATGGATGGCCTCTAGCGCGTAATCCGGGTCCGATTTGTAGCCGTCAAAGAAATGTTCCGCATCAAACAGCGCCTCGCGCCCCTGGTCCACGATATGTGCGATCGAGGCACGGATGTTTTCGGTATTTTCGTCGTTGCTGATCCCCAGCGCCGTGCTGACGTGAAACGCATGGGATTTCCCGACGATGCAGACCGCAGGCGTCCCTGCGTTCAGTACGGCGGCCAGAACATCGTCGTTTTCAGCCGAACGTCCCGCGCGTTTGGTCATGCCAAAGGCCGCGAGGGTGGGTGTCATCTGGCCCACGGTTTCGAAATATTCGGAATCGGTCGGGTTCGCCCCCGGCCATCCGCCTTCGATATAGTCCACGCCAAGGTCGGACAGGACCTGTGTGATCCGCAGCTTCTCGGTTGTGGAAAACTGCACGCCCTGGGTCTGTTGTCCGTCGCGCAGGGTCGTGTCGTAGAGGTACAGGCGTTCCCTGGTCATGGCATCTCCCTCCGGGCCCCAAACTTTCGCGAAAGTTTGGCCACACCCGAATTTTCGCGAAAATTCGGCATCACAGGTCCTCCAGCTTGGCCGCATCGAATGCCGGTCCGGGTGTCCAGGTCGCTTGCCCGCCCACATCCGTCACCAGCACGCCGGCCGCTGTCAGGATATCGCGAACTTGATCCGCCGCATCCCAATCCTTGTCCTGACGTGCCTGCGCGCGGCGGGCCAGCAGCGCATCGACCTTGGCCGCGGCATCGTCTGACACGCCCGCACCACCCTCACCACCGTCCAGATGCGGCAGGTGTGCCCAGTCGGGCACCAGACCCAACATGTCCAACCCATGGGCAAACCCCGCAAGTTGTGCGGGCGTCTTGCCCTTGGACAAGACATGCAGCCGGGCAATGGCACCCGAGGTGTTCAGATCATTCGCCAGAACACCGATGAATTCGGCGTCCGGTTTCCACAGACCATCGGCCTTCAGCGCCGCGATCAGGGCCGGACTGAATCCATGCCCCGCCAGAATACCGTACCAGCGCCGCAGCGTGGCATCGGCATCGTCACGTCGCTTTTCTGTCCAGTCCATGGGCTTGCCATAGTGGGTTCCCAGCATGACAAGGCGGATCACTTCGCCGCTGATGCCCTGATCCAGCAGGTCGCGCACGGTGAAAAAATTGCCCAGACTCTTGGACATCTTCTTGCCCTCGACCTGCAACATCTCGTTGTGCAGCCAGACCTGCGCAAAATCACCCTCCGGATTGGCGCAGCAGCTTTGGGCGACTTCGTTTTCGTGGTGGGGGAACATCAGATCGTTGCCGCCGCCGTGGATATCGAATGTGTCCCCCAGCAGCGCCTTTGACATCGCAGAGCATTCGATATGCCAGCCGGGGCGACCATAACCCCAGGGGCTGGTCCAACCGGGCTGACCATCGCCCGACGGTTTCCACAGCACGAAATCCATCGGGTTGCGCTTGTAGGGTGCGACCTCAACCCGCGCACCCGCGATCATGTCGTCCAACGACCTGCCCGACAATTGCCCATAGTCGGCAAAGCTTTCGACCGCGAACAGCACGTGGCCTTCGGCAGCATAGGCGTGCCCCCGATCAATCAGGGTTTCGATCATCGTGATCATCTCGGGGATGAAATCGGTGGCACACGGTTCGTGCGTCGGCCGCAGCGCGCCCAGCGCGTCCATATCATCGTGATACCAGCGGATCGTTTCCGCCGTGATATCCCCGATGGCGCGGCCCGTTTCGGCGGCGCGTGCGTTGATCTTGTCATCGACGTCCGTGAAGTTGCGCACATAGGTCACGTGATCGGAACCATAAACCTGCCGCAGCAGACGGAACAGCACGTCAAACACCAGGACCGGCCGCGCGTTGCCCAGATGCGCCCGGTCATAGACCGTCGGCCCGCACAGATAGAGGCCCACACGCGACGCATCACGGGGAATGAATTCCTCTTTTCGGCGGGTTTTCGTGTTGTGCAATCGAATTGTCGTCATGGGGCCCTCGCGGCAGCAATACGCGGCGGCAGACCTAGCGAGTTCAGTTCAGGGATGAAACGTGAAAAAGCGGCCTGCCGAGCGGATCAGCAGGAAATAATGCAGCAAATGTGAATGCAACGCTTGTTCATATGATCTGCGTAGCAGCCTGATGCTCACTTGCCAAGCTTTAAGACCTGTCGCAATCTGACATCATGAGCCGTGACACCGTGAATGCGCTTTGCGCCACCTTTGCCGGTGCGACCTGCGACGATGCGTTGGGGCCGGGTCATGACAGCTGGAAAATAGGTGGCAAGCTATTCGCAAGCCTGGGCCCAGATACAAGGACCGTGTCGGTCAAGACCGATAGTATCGAGACGGCGCAGATGCTGATTGATGCCGGTCTTGCCGGTCGCGCGCGATATTTTCACAAATCTTGGGTTGCCGTCCCGCTGGATGCCGATCCGGCAGAACTGGCACACAGGATTGGTGTGTCCTACGACATCATTCGGGCAAGTCTGACCCGCGCTGTCCGCGACAGCCTGTCGGGATAGGTCAAAATGCAAAACGGGCACCCGAAGGTGCCCGTTCCGTGATCCAGACTGTACAGGATCAGAAGTTGAACGAGACGCGTGCCGACAGCGTGTCCGCATCCGTATCGCCCAACACTTCGAAATCATCGAACTCATGCTGGAGGTACTCGACCGACAGATCAATGCGGTCGCTGGCGGCATATGTCGCACCAACACCGTAAAATCCACCGTTGCCGCTCAGATCACCAGCAGCGCCTGCGTCAACTTCCAGACGCGCGATACCGGCGGTCACATAGGGCATGAAACGGCCAGCGTCGTAACCGGCAACGGCCTTCAGGCGGGCGACGGTCGCGTCATCGGGCAGCGTGTCGACGTCCAGACGATCGACGTCGATCTCTGCACCCAGCACATAGCTGCCGAGGTCATAGCGGTAACCAGCGTGCAAACCAAAACCATCGGCGTCCAGTTCTGCGGCACCCGGTTCCACATCACCCATGGTCAGCTGACCACCGGCGTAGAAACCGGTCCAGTCATTGAGGGGCTGAACGGGGGCAACGACGACGGGGGTCGGTGTGGGCTCCATTGCGGGCTCTGCCATTCCGCCTGCATAAGCAGCGCCTGACAGACCCATCATGATCGCGGCGGTGGAGACAACGTATTTCATTTTGTGAAGTCCTTAGTTTTTATTTGCTTCAAAGCCCAAACGCACAGGGGTGCGAGCAGGTCCATCAAAATGAAAAATCCGCATACACGATTTCGTTAGAACGTTAGCGCAGCCGTGATCCCGCCTCAGCTAGGGGTGCCTGGTTCCAGGTCGGGCACAGACAGGGTTCCGCCCGATACGGCAGCGCGCACCCCCGTGGTGCCGGGGCAGGACGTGGGCATCCCCCGTGCAACACGCACGGCCAGATAGGCGAATGCCTGCGCCTCCAGCATGTCACCGTCCAGACCTGCATCTTCGACCGGGCGCACGCGGGCTCCTGTGGCTGCGTCAATCATCTGCATCATCGTCGGATTACGACGCCCTCCGCCGCAGACCCAGATCGTCTCGGGTAGCGCGGGGCAATGACGCAAACCTTCGGCAACGCTCAGCGCGGTGGCCGCCGTCAAGGTCGCCGCCGCATCCGCGTCCGACAGCACCGACACCGCCTGCGCCAGGTGTTGGAACGTGTCGCGGTCCAGTGACTTGGGCGGGATCTTGTAAAAATAGGCGTGCTGCAAAAAGTCTGCGACGATGGCGTCGTCAATTTCGCCCTGTGCTGCCAATCGACCGCCCTCGTCCCGGGGGAAACCGGTGCGGGTCAGCATGGCGTCATCCAGCAGCGCATTCGCAGGTCCGGTATCAAACGCCAGCAGCGCGCCGTCTTCCTCGGGCTTTTGATACGCAGGGTCGATCCATGTCAGGTTCCCGACACCGCCCAGGTTCAGAAACGCCAGCGGGCGGTCCGCCTTCATCCATTTTGCCAGGGCAAAGTGATAGAACGGGGCCAGTGGCGCACCCTGCCCGCCCAGCCGCACATCCGCACTGCGAAAATCCCAGACCACAGGCACGCCCAGCGCCTGTGCCAATGCCGCACCATCCCCCAGTTGGTGCGTACCCCGTCCATCGGGATCATGGGCCAGTGTCTGACCGTGAAACCCGACCAGGTCCACGTCTGCAAACCCCGACAACAGCACGTCATGCCCCTTGGCCACGACCCGTGCGGCCGCGGCCACATCGTCGTCCGGCCACAGCCCCAAGGCGGCCCGCAAGGTGGCGCGTTCGCGATCCGAATATTCGCGGTAGTCGCTGTCGCCAAAGCTGCTGATCGTTTCGCCGTCGGTCACGAGCACGGCTGCATCGATCCCGTCCAGCGACGTGCCCGACATGGCCCCCAGTGCACGCACCGGCCCTTTGATCTTCATGGTCTTTCCCTCGGACAAGCTCGCGGCTATTGATGCCAATTCAACGCCAAGGGAACAAGCCATGACCTATCACCCCAAATCGGATTTCATCGCCACGATGATGGAGCGCGGCTTTCTTGCCGATTGCACCGATTATCAGGGCCTTGATGACGCGCTCAGCAAGGGGGTTGTGCCCGCCTACATCGGCTATGATGCCACGGCGGCATCGCTGCATGTGGGCCACCTGATGAACATCATGGTCCTGCGCTGGCTGCAAAAAACCGGGCACAAGCCGATCACCCTGATGGGCGGCGGCACGACCAAGGTCGGTGACCCTTCATTCCGCAGCGATGAACGCCCCCTGCTGGGCCCGGACCAGATCCAGTCCAACATTAACGGCATGGGTCAGGTCTTTGCCAAATACCTTTCCTATGGTGATGGACCGACCGATGCCATCATGCTCAACAACGCGGAATGGCTGGATCAACTGAACTACCTCGATTTTTTGCGCGACATCGGACGGCATTTCAGCGTGAATCGGATGCTGGCGTTCGAGAGCGTGAAATCACGGCTGGACCGCGAACAATCGCTGTCATTCCTCGAATTCAACTACATGATCCTTCAGGCCTATGATTTTCTGGAACTGAACCGGCGCTATGGCTGTCTGTTGCAGATGGGCGGATCGGACCAGTGGGGGAATATCGTCAACGGAATCGACCTGACCCGCCGGGTGGCCGATACGGAAATCTACGGTCTGACCACGCCGCTGCTGACCACCAGCGACGGACGCAAGATGGGCAAATCCCAAGGCGGTGCGATCTGGCTGAACGGCGACATGCTGGCCCCCTACGGGTTCTGGCAGTTCTGGCGCAACACGACGGATGCGGACACGGCCAAGTTCCTGAAAATCTTTACCGAACTGCCTGTCGATGAATGCGACCGACTGGGTGCCTTGCAGGGGTCCGAAATCAACGCGGCCAAGATCATCCTCGCTAACGAGGTCACGGCATTGCTGCACGGACGCGCCGCAGCCGAAGCGGCAGAGGCCACCGCGCGCGAGGTATTCGAACAGGGCGGTGTGGGTGATGATCTGCCCACGCTCGATCTGCCCGCAGCGGATCTGGGCGATGGCATGTCCATCGTGCAGTTGATCGTGCGCAGCGGTCTGGCCGGGTCCGGCAAGGAGGCCAAGCGCCTGATCGCTGAAAACGGCGCACGCCTGAACGATGAACCGCTTTCGGACGCGAGCCTGATGGTCACGGCCGACATGCTGGCCACCCCGATGAAACTGAGCGCGGGCAAGAAACGCCACGCACTGGTGCGCCTGACCTAGGCCAGCGCCCAGAACACCAGCAAAGGCAGGCAGGCCATTGTCGCGACAATGGCCGCCGCCAGCGCCGTGGGGCGCGGTGCCTCGGCCCTGATACCCAGAACGGTTTGCGATTTTGCCAAGGTTCCACCTTTCTGTCTTGGTGCGATTAAGCAGACCTTAGCTTTCGATAACGTTAATCGGGCCATGAAAATGGCCACCCATCTTGCGCTGATGCAATCACCCGACATGGGCCTTGCGCTGACGGCGCTGGGCCGTGGCGCGGACCTCGTGACCACGGATGCAGGTCATGCGCTGGTGATCCGCCGCAGGATCGGACCCTTGGGTGAGGTCCGTTTTTCCTCGCAGGGGCCGGTGTTTGCGGATCAATCCACGCTGGCGGACCGGGTGGCGATGCTGCGCGCTGCACGGCTGCATCTGCTGAACGCTGCAAACGGAACGCAGGCCGTCTGCCGCGCTGCAGGCTTTGCCCAGGTGATGACCCCTGCGACGACCGCGATCCTGCCAGTGGCCTTTGATACCGACGCGCAAATGCGCATGGCACATGGCAAATGGCGCAGTGCGGCCCGCGCGGCGGCCCGCGCCGGGCTGACGTTGACGCGATCCCCGCTGGACGGCGAACATGCATGGCTGTTCGCGCGAGAGGCTGCGCAACAAAATTCGCGCGGCTATCGCGCCCTGCCCCCCGCACTGACACGGGCCTATGCGCAGGCAAATCCCGGTCAGGCGCAGGTTTTTGCAGCACATCAGGATGGCGAACCCATCGCCGCCATGCTTGTTCTGACGCATGGCCCATCGGCCACCTATCACATCGGCTGGTCCGGCGACGCAGGCCGACGTGCGCGGGCGCATCACGCGGTCCTGATGGCTGTCACGGATTGGCTGCGTGACACGGGGATCGCCACGCTGGATCTGGGCGGCTTGGATACGCGGCATGCACCCGGTCTGGCACGGTTCAAACTGGGATCAGGCGCTGCCCCGCTCACCTTGGGCGGCACCTGGATCAGATGGCCCCGACCGTCCGGCGCGTTTCGGCGGTGGCAGCGTCCCCGCCAATCATTGTAGGCTGTTCCCGACACAAGGATGGAGCAGGCCGATGACCCGATATGTCGTCTATGACGTGTTTACGGACACCCCCTTTGGCGGCAACCAATTGGCCGTGTTCCCTGACGGCGAAGGTGTCAGGGACAGCGATCTGCAAAAGGTTGCGGCGGAATTCAATTTCTCCGAGGTTGTTTTCGTCTATCCGCCGGATGATCTGCGGCACACGGCGCGGCTGCGTATCTTTACCCCGACCATGGAAATCCCTTTTGCCGGTCACCCGCTGATCGGAACTGCGGTGGCCCTGTCAAAACTGGGGTTTCCGACGGACATGACCCTCGAGACCGGCGCAGGACCGATCATCTGCGAGGTGACGGGTGACCGCGCGGCCTTTGTCACGACGAATCCGCTGACCCGCGCGGATGAACCTGCGGTCGATCTGGTCGCACGCGTGCTAGGGCTTGCAGTGTCCGAGATCGACACGCAGACCCATCGCCCGGTGCAGGCCGGTGTCGGCCTGACGTTCACGTTCGTGCGGCTGACCGACAGGGCCGCCCTGTCCCGCTGCGCCCCCGACACCACTGCGATGAAACAGGCAAGAGACCTGCACCCCGCCAGCCTGGATTTCGCAACCTTTGCCTATGTCCAGGACGGCGATGACATCCATGCGCGCATGTTCGCGCCGCTGGACAACATCCCCGAGGACCCGGCCACCGGCAGCGCGGCTGCCGCACTGGCCGCGCTCTTGCGCAATGTGACCGGAACCGATCAGACTCTGACGATCCACCAGGGCGACGATATGGGCCGGCCTGCGATCATCCATGCGCAGGCCGATGCCGGCGCCGTGCGGATCACCGGGGCCGCGTGCCAGACAATGGAGGGTCGCCTTGTCATCTGAACCACCCAGCCTGGTGCCGCTCTGCGCCTATGACATCTGGTCGGATGGCACGGCGCAGCCTTGCGACAGCTTTGGCATTTCCCCGGCTGCTGGGGCGTCCTATCGCTGGTTGCACCTTGATCTGTCGGATGCGGCATTGCGCGGCTGGTCGGCTGAAAACCTGCCGCCGCTGGCCCGACGCACCCTGCTGGCCGACAAGACGCGGCCGCGCACGGATCACGGCGACGGCGGCCTTACCGTCACCCTGCGCGGAATCAATCTGAACGAAAACGAAGAAGATGCCGACATGGTATCCCTGCGCATCTGGCTGACAGGCACCCTGATCGTCACCGTGCGGCGCCAGCGCGTATATGCCGTCGAGGAATTGCGCGACCGGATCGCTCGCAACGACGCACCGCACAGCACCGATCACATGCTGGCCCGCCTGACAGAGGCACTTGTCGCGCGGGTCGAACAGATCGCATTCGACCGCGAGGATCTGGCCGACGACATGGAAGATTCGGTCTACGAGGAAAACCGCCAGCCGCTCACCGACCTTGCCCCCTTGCGCCGCGAGATCATCAAGCTGCGCCGCCATGTGTCACCCCTGGCGGATACGCTGCAACAGCTGGCACAACTGGACACAGACCTGATCGCGGACGATCTGCGTGCGCGGATGCGCGATACCGCCAGCCGGTGCCGTTGGTCATTGGAAGAATTGTCAGAGGTGCATGACCGGCTTGAGGCAATGGCCGATCATCTGGACGCCGTCGCCGCGGCCCGTCTGGAACGCAACGGGTATCGGTTGTCGATAGTGGCCGCGATTTTCCTGCCACTGGGGTTTCTGACGGGTCTGTTCGGGGTCAATGTCGCGGGCATGCCTGGCGTGGCCTACGACCATGCCTTTGCGATCCTGTGCATCGGCATGGTCGTGATCGGCGTCCTGTCGGCTGCCGTGATGCGCTGGCTGCGCTGGTTTTAGCCGAACAGCACCGGCGCGCCGGTCTGGCGATGGATGTCGTTCACTGTTTCGGTTTCCAGCTGCAACTGGTCTGCGAAATCGCGCAGGAACTCGGCCTCCTTGATGTGATCGAGGTCGATGGCGGCCAGCGCCATTGCATAGACCTGCGCCTCTGCCCCGACCGGAACCATTTCGGCCAGCTGCGCGACACTGATGTCGGCGGCCATGGCCTGTTCGACAAAGGCGCGTTCCTCGGCCGTGGCGTCATCCAGATGTTCCATGATGCGGTGGCGTTCGGTCTCGTCCATCTGTCCGTCGGCCTTGGCCGCCTGCACCATCGCAACCAGCATCACCGCGGCCAGACCCTCTTGTTCTGCGGTCGGCTCGATCGGGTCCTCGGGCGTTTGCTGGAATTGCGAATTCAGCGTCCGGCCGAACCCGCCACCGCCATTGCTGCTGGCTCCGGCCAGACCGCCCAGCAGGCCACCTAGACCACCGGCACCGGCCAGACCACCCAGGGCACCGCCGCTCGATCCGCCGCCGGTCAGACCGCCCAGCATACCGGCCAGACCGCCGCTGGACCCGGCACTGCGCGTGCCTGTCTTGGCCCCCTGCAAGCTTTCAAGCAGGCCGCCCAGACCGCCTGATCCAGTGCTGCCCCCTGCCGACCGGCTGCCGCCGCCCAGCATGTCGTCCAGCATAGTCCCGGATTTCCCTTGTTTCGCGCTACGTGTCAGCGAGGCTGCACCCTTGGCAACGGCAACCCCGACAGCCACGCGGGCCAGTGTTTTCATCAGACTCATGTCAAATATCCCCAAAGTTGAACCAGTTCAGGCAA
Organism: Loktanella sp. DSM 29012; assembly: GCF_900110705.1. Taxonomy (GTDB): domain Bacteria; phylum Pseudomonadota; class Alphaproteobacteria; order Rhodobacterales; family Rhodobacteraceae; genus Loktanella; species Loktanella gaetbuli. The sequence continues at coordinate 23,992 of NZ_FOEJ01000002.1, forward strand.
AAGCTGGCACATCTTGTGGCAACTTGCCATGCAAATGGGCGGACGTGGTAGCCCACCGGCGAAAATCTGGCTAAGGGTAGCCGCACAACCGGCGGAGAAGCCATGACCCAATCAATCCAGTCCCGCGCCGCGACCGCCGGTTTGCGGATGACCGGCCAGCGCCGCACCATCGCAAAGGTGCTGGATGCAGCCACCGACCATCCGGATGTCGAAGAACTGCACCGTCGCGCGATAACACTGGATGCGCGCATTTCGCTGGCGACCGTTTACCGCACGGTGAAACTGTTCGAAGAAGAAGGCATTCTGGAAAAACACGATTTCGGTGATGGGCGCGCCCGTTACGAACACGCCGACGGGCCGCATCACGACCATCTGATCGACATGACCACCGGACAGGTGATCGAATTCGTAGATCCCGAGATCGAGGCGCTACAGGAACGGATTGCCCGCAGATTGGGCTATCGCTTGCAGGGACACCGTCTCGAACTTTACGGTGAACCCATTTCCCCCGAAGAGAACGCCGAGTGATCGGCGGGGCTGGTCCCCACCCCTGCGTCAGCATAGTCATGCGCGCAGATCAACGGAGCATGCCATGAACAATCTACGCGGCGGCGGGCTGATGGTGCTGGCCATGCTGGGCTTTGCCATCGAGGACATGTTCATCAAACTGCTGGCTGACACGATGTCAGTCGGCGCGATCTTGATGTATCTGGGGCTGGGTGGTGCGCTGGTGTTCGGCGCGCTGAGCCTCAAACGCGGCGACCCCCTGCTGTCGCGCGACCTGCTGCATCCGATGGTGCTGCTGCGCAACGGATGCGAGGTGCTGGGCACGGTCGGTTTCGTCACGGCCGTCGCCCTGACGCCGATTTCGTCGGCCAGCGCCATCATTCAGGCGATCCCGCTGTTCGTGACTGCGGGCGCGGCCCTGTTTCTGGGCGAAAACGTCGGCTGGCGGCGCTGGGTTGCCATTGCCATCGGATTTTGCGGTGTCATGCTGATTATCCGGCCTGGTCTGGACGCATTCCAGCCCGCATCGTTGTTTGCATTGCAAGGTGCTGTATTTCTGGCGGGCCGTGACCTTGCCACGCGCGGCGTGCCGCGCAGCGTCAGCAGCATGCAACTATCGACCTATGCCTTTGCGGTGATCGTGCCCACCGGACTGGCCGTCGTGCTGGCAACCGACCAGACGCTCTCTGCCCCGCATGGCGGTGCCATAGCGCTTGTCGGCTTGACCGTCGTCGTCGGTGTACTGGCCTACTACGCCATCGTCGCCGCAACCCGCATTGGTGACGTGTCTTTCGTGGCCCCATTCCGCTATTCCCGGCTGGTCTTCGCCTTGATCGTCGGCACCTTGGTCTTTGGCGAACGACCCGATGCCTGGGTCCTGACCGGATCGCTGATCGTGGTCGGCTCCGGTCTTTATACCCTCTTGCGCGAGGCGCGGCGCGGCCGCGCTTCCCTTCGACAACCACCATTGGTATGACCCCGATAACGCTAACATCACCGAAAGGCCCACCCATGAGCAGCATCATCGACATTCACGCCCGCGAAATCCTCGACAGTCGTGGCAACCCCACGGTCGAGGTTGATGTCACCCTCGAGGACGGCACGATGGGCCGCGCAGCGGTGCCGTCAGGTGCCTCGACCGGCGTGCACGAAGCACACGAGCGCCGCGATGGCGACAAGAACCGCTACATGGGCAAGGGCGTAACCGAAGCGGTTGCCGCCGTGAACGGCGAGATCGCCGACGAATTGCTGGATTTCGACGCCACCGATCAGGTCGGCATCGACCTGACGATGATCGAACTGGACGGCACCGACAACAAGAGCCGTCTGGGTGCCAACGCGATCCTGGGCGTGTCGATGGCCGTGGCCAAGGCAGCCGCCGACTACACCACGCAGCCGCTGTTCCGCTATATCGGCGGCACATCCGCGCGCACCTTGCCCGTCCCGATGATGAACATCATCAACGGCGGTGAACATGCCGACAACCCGATCGACATTCAGGAATTCATGATCATGCCGGTCGCCGCGGACAACATTCGCGAGGCCGTCCGCATGGGCGCAGAAGTGTTCCACACCCTGAAAAAGGAACTGTCCGCCGCAGGCCACAATACGGGCATCGGCGACGAGGGCGGCTTTGCCCCCGGCCTCAGCTCCACCCGCGAGGCGCTTGATTTCATTTTGAAATCCATCGAAAAGGCCGGATTCAAGCCGGGCGAGGACATCTATCTCGCACTCGATTGCGCCTCGACCGAATACTACCGCGATGGCAAGTATGAGATGAAGGGCGAGGGCAAATCCCTGACCGCTGCCGAAAATGTTGATTACCTCGCGCAGCTGGTGTCGGACTATCCGATCATCAGCATCGAGGACGGCATGGCCGAAGACGACTGGGACGGCTGGAAGGCCCTGACGGACCGTCTGGGCGACCGCATCCAGCTGGTCGGCGACGATCTGTTCGTCACCAACCCCAAGCGTCTGGCCGAGGGTATCGCCAAGGGCAGCGCCAACTCCATGCTGGTCAAGGTCAACCAGATCGGCACGCTGACCGAGACGCTTCAGGCGGTCGACATGGCGCATCGTGCACGGTTCACCAACGTCATGTCCCACCGTTCGGGTGAAACCGAGGACGCGACGATTGCCGATCTGGCCGTTGCCACCAACTGCGGCCAGATCAAGACCGGTTCGTTGTCGCGTTCCGACCGTCTGGCAAAATACAATCAGCTGATCCGCATCGAGGAAATGCTGGGCGACACGGCCATCTACGCCGGTCGGTCCATCCTGCGGTCTTGATCGCAACTGCGGTGCCTGCCCTCCCTCGTGGCGGGCACCGCGACATCCCATCCGGCACGCCTGACGTAAAGTCATGTCATCACCAAGCTTTACGTAGGGTTACGCAGGCGGCTACAGATGCATCCGCAGGGAGAGCACCGTCACACGTGAAGATATTTGAGGGAGAAGACCGCGAAATGGAGGGATCACCGGATCGGCTGATGCACATGAGTACGGCGCAATTGATCAGCTATCTTGATCTTGCTCCGCATCCCGAAGGCGGTTGGTTTCGCGAAACATGGTCCCACGGTGATGGCCCAAGGGCGAACATCACTGCAATTTATTTTCTGCTGGCCAGGGGTGAATCCAGCCATTGGCACCGCGTCGACACGCCAGAAATCTGGCTGTTTCACGCAGGCGCGCCGCTGGTCCTGTCGCGTGCCGCGACCGAGGCCGGTCCGGCAGAGGACGTCATCATGGGGCCTGACCTGGCGTCTGGCCATATTCCACAGGTCGCCCTGCCGCCGATGGAATGGCAAGCGGCCCGCACCACGGGGAACTGGACCTTATGCACTTGCATCTGCGCGCCGGGGTTCGAATACGCGGGCTTTGAATTAGCCGAACCCGGTTTCGACATTCCGCGCTACTGACAGGTCTCGACGGCACCTCCTGCAGTCGGCCATAAGCATGCCATGAATGACATCACCCAAGGTTTGGCAGAGGCAGCACGACTGGTCGTGACGCGTGATCCCGATCTCGTCAACATCAGCCTGCTGTCTTTGCGTGTCACATTGACCGCACTCGTCATCGCCAGTGCGATTGCCATTCCGCTGGGCACAATGCTCGCTATTCAGCGTTTCCGGTTCAGACGAACGGTGATCGCGGTTCTGAACGCGCTGATGGGTTTGCCACCCGTTGTCGTGGGACTGGTCGTCTACGTCATGCTGTCGCGGGCCGGGCCACTGGGCGTCTTGGGTCTGTTGTTCACGCCCGCGGCCATGATCATCGCACAGGTCATCATCATCACACCTCTGATCGCATCGGTCACCCATCAGGCCATGCGCGACCTCTGGGCGGAATATCACGACCTGCTGATCTCGATGAACACCACAAAGGCGCAGCGCATCGCAACCCTGATGTGGGACGGTCGCCGCACGCTGCTGACGGCAACACTGGCAGGTTTCGGACGCGCGATCGGCGAAGTCGGTGCAATCATGATCGTGGGCGGCAACATCGACAATGCGACCCGTGTGCTGACCACCGCAATCGCACTGGAAACCGGCAAGGGAAATTTTGCGCTGGCCCTTGGTCTTGGCTTCGTCCTGATCGGGCTGGCAATCGTGGTCAACCTTGCGATTCATGCCCTCAGCCGGACCGAACGCGAGGGCCGCTGGTGACCCGCCTCCTGCCCCTCCACCTGTCCGGTGCCACGGTCCGCCGCCGCGGAAAACGCCTGCTGGGTCCCGTTGACCTGACACTCGACGCAGGCCGGTTGACCGTCCTGCTTGGACCCAACGGATCGGGCAAGACGACGCTACTGCGTGTCATGCACGGCGTGGAACGCCTGAGCGAGGGCCGGATCACCTGGTCCGGCCCCGATGACATCGTGGAACGCGATCAGGCCTTTGTCTTTCAGACCCCGATCATGTTGCGGCGGTCGGTGTTGGCCAATCTGGCCTATCCGCTCAAACTGGCGGGCGTTGGCAGGGCCACTCGCAATGCATTGGCAAGGGACTGGGCCCAGCGGATCGGCCTCGGCGATGCTCTCGATACGCCCGCCCCGCGCCTGTCCGGCGGCGAACGGCAGAAGCTCGCACTTGCGCGCGCCTTGATCCGCAAACCGCAGGTTCTGTTTCTCGATGAACCCTGCGCCAGCCTCGACGGTGCTGCCATGCGCGACATCGAGGATCTGTTGCGACAGGCCAGCAGCGATGGAATCACGATTCTCATGGCAACACATGATATGGGTCAGGCCCGACGCCTTGCGGATGACGTCATCTTCATGGTCAGTGGTGCTGTACATGAACGGGGCAATGCCCAGACGACGCTTGCAACCCCTGAAACCAAGGCCCTACGCGCCTTCTTGAACGGAGACATTTTACCATGACACGGAACATACCACTGCTGGCCCTCGCAACACTGATCGCTACCCCGGCAATGGCAGAAGACCTGCGCCTGGCCGTCACGACCTCATTCGAAAATTCCGGCCTAGCCGATGTGCTGCTGCCCGCCATCGCCGAGGATACGGGCATCAACGTGCAACTGCTCGTCGTGGGCACCGGACAGGCGATCCGACTCGGAGAGGCCGGCGATGTCGATGCAATTCTGGTACATGCCCGTGCCGCAGAAGAGGCCTTCGTCGCCGATGGCTATGGCACCGCACGCCAGCAGATCATGTACAACGATTTCGTGCTGATCGGGCCCGCAGCAGACCCCGCGTCCATTTCCAGCGCCGACACTGCGGCCGCTGCCCTGAACGAGATCAGCACAACGCAGGCACCCTTTGTCAGTCGCGGCGATGACAGCGGCACGCACAAGGCGGAACTGGCCCTCTGGGCGGCCGCCGGAACCGATCCAGCCACCTTTGGTGACTGGTACAACGCCGTCGGTGCCGGCATGGGGGCCGCGCTCAATACGGCGTCCGGCCTCAACGCCTATATCCTTGCCGATCGCGCGAGCTGGCTGAATTTCGGGAACAAGGGTGATCTGGCGCTGCTCTTTGCGGGTGATCCCGCGCTGTTCAATCAATACACCTTCATCCCTGTGAACCCGGACGCACAGCCAGACACCAACATCGATGGCGCAACGCGCCTTCAGGACTGGCTGATCTCGGACCGCGCACGCGACCTGATCAACAGCTACACCATCGCGGGTGAGCCACTCTTCGTCTTCAATGCCAACGCTGCCCCCTAGAGGTCGGCAGGCGTATCATCTTGCCGAAAATACTCGCGCCGCAGGCATCGGGTTTGCACTGCAAACCCGACAGCCCGCTCAGTCCTCGGTCACATGGATCGCGAATTGCTCTAGTCCTGCGTCCTGCGGCGCAATCGCGCGATAGCCTTCGCGCACACCGCCATCGGTCAGTTCGCGGCTGACGGTCAGTAGCGTGTTAGGGTCATGTTCGTCGCACAGATCCATCATCTGGGCGATTTCCTCGGCCGCGACAGGGCGCGCTGCATCGAGGTCCGGGGCACCGTAGACACTGACGAAATGTGCCGCCAGCGCGTCCGTCAGGGCCGTCACCTCGGCCTGTTCAACCGTCGTCACGGCAACGAAACTGCTGCGACCCGCCGTCTCCAGACCGAACCACCCGTTTGCAAAGGCCTGCCGGGCCTTGCCGACCAGATCGCCCTCGGTCCAGTTTGAAAATTCGAATCCGCCGGAAATGCACCATTCCCCGGTGCGCGCAGGATTGTGGAAAACGCGTGTGTCGCTTTCGTCAAAATGAATGGCGCGGGCCAGTTTCATGCGGTTTCCTTTATCAGGGTGGTCAGGGGGACAAGCGTGGTATCATCACCGGACCGGAGCAAGGCGCCAAAGCTTTCGTCCAATCCCAGCAAATGTGCCGACCGGCCCGCCAGCGTCACGTCCTTGCCCATGCCATGCACCAGCCCGACATAATCGCGGTGCAGCGGGGCCGGTCCGTCATGGGTCCATGTGTCCAGCCATGACAGGCTATGGCGCACCCATGCCGACAAAAGGTCCGGGGCCGCCACCTCGGCGCAGCCTTCGGCATAAAGGGTTGTCTGGTCCGGTGAAGCGCCACCTTCGGTGTCGCGCGGCCACAGATCCAGCGTCAGACCGATCACCAGCCAATCAGGTGCGGCGTCACCCGCGCAGTCGGGCGCGTGTAGCGTCAGTTCCCCGCAGCGCCCCCCGTTGACATAGATGTTGCCGTCCCAGCCAAGGTGGATCGCCACGACCGGCGGTGCCAGCGTGCCCAGCGCATTCTGGAACCCCACCGCACACAGCGGCAGCATGATCGCCGCCTGTGCCAACGGCACCTCTGGCGCGAACAAGATCGCCGCCCGCAGCCGGTCGCCGGCTAGATCATAACAGACCAGACCGGGGTCAGCGCCAGCCTGCCCCGCCGCAATCGCGGCGGTGACAGGACAGGTGCCCGCACAATCCTGACCTCGGAACAGCGGCGGGAAATCAGGCATCAGGCGCGGCCGTCGGCAATCAGAGCACGGGCGACATCGCGGAATGCAGTCGCCTGGGCGCTGTCGGGGTCAGACACGACGATCGGCGCACCGCTATCCGCAGCCTTGCGGATCGACAGGTGCAGTGGCACCTCGGCCAGCAGCGGCACACCCAGCTTCGCGGCCTCTGCCGCGACACCGCCGTGCCCAAAGACATGTTCTTCGTGACCGCAGTTGGTGCAGATATGCGTCGACATGTTTTCGATCATACCCAGGATCGGCACATGCAGCTGGTTGAACATGTCGATCCCCTTGCGGGCGTCCAGCAGCGCGATGTCCTGCGGCGTGCTGACGATGATCGCACCATCGACCTGCGCCTTTTGCGCAAGCGTCATCTGCACGTCACCGGTTCCCGGCGGCAGATCCACCAGTAGCACGTCAAGCGCGCCCCACTGCACCTGCGTCATCATCTGCTGAAGCGCACCCATCAACATCGGGCCACGCCAGACAACGGCCTGATCCTCGTTGGTCATCAGGCCGATGGACATCATGGTCACGCCGTAGTTGCGCAGCGGCAGGATCGTCTTGCCGTCGGGGCTGGCCGGACGACCGGACACACCTAGCATCCGGGGCTGGCTGGGGCCGTAAACATCGGCATCCAGCAGGCCCACCCGCCGCCCTTCGGCCGCCAGCGCACAGGCGAGGTTCGCCGTTACTGTCGATTTGCCCACGCCACCCTTGCCAGAGGCGATGGCGATGATCCGGTCCACACCCGGAATTTTCTGCGGCCCCTGCGGCTGGGACGCGCGCTGTGGTTTCAGGTCCGGCGGCGCGGCGGGCGTCGCATGGGCCGTCAGCACGACACTGACGGTGTCTATTCCATCCAGCGCCCTGATCCCGGCCTCGGCCTCGGTCTTGACGGTCTCGTAGTCGGCAGCCCGGCTGGGCGGAATTTCCAGCACGAAACGCACGGTGCTGCCATCCACGTTCAGCGCCTTGACCGCACCTGATGCATTCAGCGGCCCGCCCGAGACGGGATCTGTGATGCCGGCCAGAACCTTTTGGACGTCGTCGCGGGTTGCGGTCATTGCGGACCTTCGATCTTGCCGGTGACGACGTGTTCGAAATCCATACCGTCGATGGTCAGCACGACCTTGGCATCGAACGTCTTGCCAGTCGTCTCCGCGTTGCGCATCGCTTCCTCGATCGCCTGCTGGCTGGTCACACCGACCTGCTTGAGAAACTTGCGCATCGACATGTTGAAATTCTCGTCGCTCATCGGGTTCTCCTAGTGATCTTTACGTTTGGAAAAATAGTCTTCGCTGCTGCGGGGCTTGGGCCGTTCACCACCCCCCAGCGGGTTGTTCTGACTGTGGTACTGCGCGTTCACGCGGCAGTTGTCGCACATCTGGATCATCCGCAAGGCGTCGGGGTTCGGGAACATGGAATGCCCCGCCAGCTTGGCCGTCACGGCCTCGATCGTGGATTTGACGCCGAACAGGCTGCCGCAGGAAATGCAGGCGAACGGTTCTTCTTCGTGCACGACCGTCTGGGTCAGCGCCGCATCGGTCAGGTTCAGCCGCGGTTGCAGCGTGATCGCCTGCTCTGGGCAGATGTTGGCGCACAACCCGCATTGCAGGCAGGCGTCCTCTTGGAACCGTAGCTGCGGATGGTCGGGATTGTCCCCCAGCGCACCGGACGGGCACAGCGAGACACACGACAGACACAGCGTGCAGGCGTCGGTATCGACCAGCACAGCACCATAGGGCGCACCGGCGGGCAGATCGATGACCGTGGCCTCCGGGTTCAGCGTCTTGGCCGCCAGACGCGCGACCTGACGCCGCCGTCCCATCTGCAAGGCGGGTGTTTCAACCACAGGCCCCGCATCCGCATCAAAGAGCGCATCAGACAACGCATCGGGATCATTCAGGTCCAGCAAGTTGACAGCCGCGCGCCCGGCAATGGCATTTGCCAGCGCGGTCTGCGCCACGGGTGCCTCGCGTTCGGTCTTGGGCGACAGCAGGATCGCCACGTCGGCAAATCCCGCCCCCAGTGCCGCCAATGCCTCGGCATGGCCAAAGCCCGCGAGGGCTGCGACCTGAAGCGGGATCACATCAGCGGGCAGACCCCGACCGAACCGCGCCGCGAGGCCGATCATCTGCGCGCCGTGATCCGCATCATGCACCAGCAGACGGGGGGCTTGGCCCCCGGCCTTGCGATAGGCGCTGGCCAGGGTGTTCAGACGCCGGAACGTATCGTCGGTGCTGGGGGCGTCGAAACTGATCGCACCGGATGGACAAACAGCACTACAGGCCCCGCACCCCGCACAGATCGCGGGATCGACGGTCACATGGTCGCCATCAGGCGTGATCGCTCCTGTCGGACAAAGATCCAGGCAGTTCGTGCAGGCGGTCTGTTCTGCCCGGCTATGTGCGCACAGCGATTCCTCCATGCGGACATAGAGGGGTTTTTCAAACGTGCCGATCAGCTGCGAAGCGGCCAGCACGGCGTCTGCCACAGCCGTCTGGCTGCCGGGGTCGGCCCGCAGGTAGCCGTCCCGCTTGGCGTCGGCGGCAAACAGCGCCCCTGCCCCGCGCAGATCCAGGATGATGTCGCAGCCCGACCGCGCACCGTCTTGCGGCGGGGTCAGGGCGACAGGACCACGACCGCCAGGGATCGTCTGGCGCAGGCGGTCGAATTTCGTCTCGAACTGGCCCAGCGACCCGGTGGCCTGCGACAATTCGCCCGTCACCGTATCGTAGCCGCTGTGCAGATCGACCTCCCAACCATCAGGCATCAGAAGGGTGACACCCAGGATCGGTGCCAGTTGTTCCGCCGCGCGGACGGCCACATCCGAAACCCCGAGGATGAGGCATGTGCCATCGCTGACCACATCCATCGACCGCACCTCGCCGCGGGGCAGAACACCCTCTGCCAGCAGGGCGGCCTGTTTCGCCGTGGCTGTCTCGTCGGCCGTCCAGCCGGCCCGGTCGCGCAGGTCCACAAAGGTCGGGACCGCAGCCCCGATATCGTCGGCAAGTTCAGTAAATCTTGGCGCTTCCTGCTGGCAGGCGATCACGACATCGCCCTGCCGCAAGGCGGTCTCGGCAAGGTCGATCTGGGCGTCGCACAGGTTGGTATGACAAGCCGAACAGGACAGCCCTGTCGCAGCCGTCAATCCGGTCCCGTCGACGCGCTGACTGCCCAGGCAATCGCAGATCAAAACTGTCTTGGTCATGGCTCTCTCCCCGGCGCAGGGCACCTGATACCAGCGAAAGCAAGAGATCGTAAACACCCATACTTTCAGCAATTTTTTGCGCCGCCATTGCTGCACCGCAGCATGGGCCAAAGGCATCTTGCATGCCGTTGGATACCATTTTTTGCTTGCAGAGCCAGGCGACCTCCTGCGACACTGATTGCAGCCAAGACCGCCGGAGGTTTCTCCGGACCCAGCCAAAGAGACCGGGACCACAATGACCGTTCGTCGCAAATTGCGTCTGACAACGCCTCATCAAGAGTCGATGCCAATTGGCGTCGTCGTGCGTCGTGCGCCGGGCGTGACCCGCTGGGCAAAGTGGTCGTGGAAGGCAACCGACGTCCTGCCGGGTGCCGGGCCAGCAGACTGGACCACGTTACGCACCGTGGATGATGTGACCTATTTTCATGTGGCGACGCTGGACGTCGATCTGCATGCCTCTGACACCGAGGCCTATGTGCATGAATTGCAGACGCGCTGCCCGTCGCTCTATATCATCATGCGGGCGGATACGGCGCGCAGCGATGCCCCGCTGCGGTTGGTGTCGGTCACGGCCTCTCCCTACGAGGCGCAGGATTATGCCGACAATGGCGAGGACATCGTCGAAAAGGTCGCGATGCCGGCCGCCGTACGAAACTGGGTCGAGGCCTATGTCGCGCGGCATCACGTCGAGGTGCCATTCGTGAAACGCCGGCGGGATCGCCAGCGCGTTGATACAACCCAGGACGGGATTGGCGATCACCGGATCAACCAGACGACAGATGTTTACCGCGCACCCACGACGCACGAGACCCAGTCGTGACTGCGGTCGCATCCTTTTTTGCTCGCAGGCGTGCGGGCCTGCGCGCCGAGGCAGAAGCCGAAGCCGAATCAACACACGCCGCCGGTGTCGAAACCTGCGACACGCCTCAGCTCGACCTTGACGCACTGCCCGAAGAGGACGTTCTGCGTCTACTGGACCTGCCCGATCCCGATACGCTGAAGGCAGGGGACGATTTTACCGCCTTCATGGCGAAAACAGTGCCCGCCTATCTGCGCAAACGTGCGCTGCGCAAGCTGTGGCGGTCGAACCCGGTGCTGGCCTGTGTCGACGGGTTGAATGACTACGACGACGACTACCTCGCCATGGCGCGGGATCAGGGGCCTTTTCAGACCAGCTATCAGGTCGGCAAGGGCCTGCTGAAGCATATCGAACGGATTGCCGCGCAAAGTGCCCCGACCGAAGAGGTGGCCGATGCTGTCGCACCAGTGGCCGAGCCGGTCGAGGACGAAGTGCAAACGCCAGACCTGCCCCAGCCTGTCGCCTATGCCGAGGCAGAAACTGAGGCTGACGCGCAGTCCGACGACATACCACCCGCACCGCGTCGGATGCGGTTTGCGTTCGATGAGGGGGCGGCATGACCGATCTGTCAGCAGAGGACCGGCTGCGCGCCGACCTGTACAATTTCCTCGGGCTGATCCTTTCGGGACCGCCTGACCAGTTGTTGCTGGACCAGACCGCACAATTATCCGGTGACGAAACGGCGCTGGGAACCGCGATCAACGGGTTGGCCGCAGCAGCGCGCAAAGGCAAGCCCAAGGACGTGTCGCGTGAATACAACGCACTGTTCATCGGTTTGGGCCGTGGTGAACTGCTGCCCTACGCAAGCTATTACCTGACCGGATTTCTGAACGAAAAACCGCTGGCGCGGCTGCGGCGCGACATGATGGACCTGCGGATCGTGCGTGCTGCCAACGTCTTTGAACCAGAGGACAATGCGGCATCGCTGATGGAAATGATGGGCGGCATGATTGTGGGACGCTTTGGTGCCCCCGTAAGCCTTGCCGCACAAAAGGATTTCTACGCCAAGCATGTCGGCCCCTGGGCCGGACATTTCTATGGTGACCTGCGCAAGGCAAAATCGGCAGAACTGTATACCCATGTCGGTGCCGTCGGCGCTGCATTCATGACAATCGAAAAAGAGGCGTTCCGGCTTGCTGCCTGAACGCAATGACCCCGCGGGGACGCCCGCACACAAACTGGGAGGACGACCAATGACGGAAGACACCAAAGGCACCAACCGCCGCGGATTTCTGAAACTTGCCGGGACTGCCGCGCCCGCCGCCATTGCGGCGGTGGCAATCGCAAAGCCCGATGCGGCCCAGGCAAAGCCGGTCGACCTGTCCTCGACCACCATTCAGGACACCGAGCATACGCGCACCTACCTGGCCAGCGCCCGCTTCTGATTTCAACGCCGACCGCCCATCGGCGGATCGAAGGAGGATACCATGCTTCGCAAAAAGACAGATAACAGTCGCCGCGCCCGCCCCGGCATTTCCAGCGACAAGGCCCGTGGCACGATCGACCGGCGCGGGTTTCTGCGCGGGTCCGGTCTGGCCATCGGCGGATTGTCGGCCATTGCCGCAACCGGCGGTGCCGTGACGCCGGCCAGCGCACAGCAGGTCAGCAACGCCAACGTCCAGACGATCAAATCGGTCTGCACCCATTGTTCGGTCGGTTGCACCGTTCTGGCAGAGGTCGATAATGGCGTCTGGATCGGTCAGGAACCCGGCTTTGACAGCCCGTTCAACCTCGGTGCCCATTGCGCCAAGGGTGCATCCGTGCGCGAACACGCCCACGGTGAACGCCGCCTGAAATACCCGATGAAAAAGGTCGCGGGCGAATGGATTCGCATGTCGTGGGAAGACGCGATCAACGAAATCGGCGACGGCATGATGAAGATCCGCGAAGAAAGCGGCCCGGATTCGGTCTATTGGCTGGGTTCTGCCAAGCATAACAACGAACAGGCCTACCTGTTCCGCAAGTTCGCGGCCTACTGGGGCACCAACAACGTCGACCATCAGGCACGGATCTGCCACTCGACCACGGTGGCCGGTGTGGCAAACACATGGGGCTACGGCGCCATGACGAACAGCTACAACGACATCCACAATTCCAAGGCGATCTTTATCATCGGCGGCAACCCGGCCGAGGCGCACCCGGTGTCGTTGCTGCACGTGCTCAAGGCCAAGGAAGAAAACAACGCGCCGCTGATCGTCTGCGACCCGCGCTTTACCCGCACGGCGGCACACGCAGACGAATTCGTCCGTTTCCGTCCCGGCTCCGACGTGGCGCTGGTCTGGGGCATCCTGTGGCATATCTTTGAAAACGGCTGGGAAGATCAGGAATTCATCCGCACCCGCGTCTGGGGCATGGACGAAATCCGCACCGAAGTCGCAAAGTGGACCCCCGAAGAAGTCGAGCGCGTCACCGGTGCCCCCGGTGAGCAGCTGGAACGCGTCGCCCGCACGCTGGTCAACAACCGCCCCGGCACTGTCATCTGGTGCATGGGTGGCACACAGCACACCAACGGCAACAACAACACCCGCGCCTACTGCATCCTGCAGTTGGCACTGGGCAACATGGGCACCGCCGGTGGCGGCACCAACATCTTCCGCGGCCACGACAACGTGCAGGGTGCCACCGATCTGGGCGTTCTGGCCGATACGCTGCCCGGCTACTATGGCCTGACCGAGGGTGCCTGGGCCCACTGGGCCCGCGTCTGGGACGAAGACCTTGAGTGGCTCCGGGGGCGTTTCAGCCCGGCGATGGTCGGTGAGACCGCGATGATGAACCTGACCGGTATTCCCGTCAGCCGCTGGATCGACGGCGTGCTGGAGGACGCGGCCAATCTGGACCAGCCCGACAACACTCGCGCGATGGTGCTGTGGGGTCACGCCCCCAACAGCCAGACCCGCCAGAAGGAAATGGTCACGGCCATGGAAAATCTGGACATGCTTGTGGTCATCGACCCTTTCCCCACGGTGTCTGCGGTCATGCAAAACCGTCAGGACGGTGTGTGGCTGCTGCCGGCCACGACGCAGTTCGAAACGCGCGGATCTGTCACCGCATCCAACCGGTCGTTGCAGTGGCGCGATCAGGTCGTCGATCCCCTGTTCGAGAGCAAGCCCGATCACACGATCATCAAGCTGTTCGCGGACAAGTTCGGTTTTTCGGATCGTCTGTTCCGCAACATCGCGGTCGAGGGCGACGAACCGAACATCGAGGACCTCACCCGCGAATTCAACCGCGGCATGTGGACGATCGGCTATACGGCACAAAGCCCGGAACGCCTGAAAATGCATATGGCGAACCAGCACACCTTTGACCGCACGACGCTGCGCGCCAACGGTGGACCGGCTGACGGCGATTTCTACGGCATGCCGTGGCCTGCATGGGGTACGCCGGAAATGAACCACCCCGGTTCGGCCAACCTCTATGACATGTCGCTGCCGGTGGCAGAAGGCGGTCTGCCGTTCCGCGCTCGTTTCGGCGTGGAACGCGATGGCGACAACCTGCTGGCCGAAGGCGTCAGCAACCCAGGGTCGGAAATCGAGGACGGTTACCCCGAATTCACCATGGCGATGCTGATCGAAATGGGCTGGGACAGCGACCTGACCCCATACGAGCGTCGCATGATCGAATGGGTCGGCGGGTTCAGCGATACGCGCCCCGGCACCGAAGAGGTCGGCGAAACCAGCCAGACGGGCGAACTGCCGTCCGATTATCTGGACAAGGTTGGCGGCGTGAACTGGAAAACCGACCTGTCGGGCGGTATCCAGCGGGTTGCGATCCTGCATGGTTGCGCGCCTTATGGCAACGCAAAGGCCCGCGCCGTGGTCTGGACATTCCCTGACCCGGTGCCGATCCACCGCGAACCGCTGTACACGAACCGGCGCGATCTGGTCGCGGAATTCCCGACCTATGACGACAAGAAGTTCTGGCGCGTGCCGACGATGTATTCCTCCATCCAAGAAAACGACTTTTCGCAGGATTATCCGATCATCCTGACATCTGGTCGTCTGGTCGAATACGAGGGCGGCGGCGACGAAACCCGGTCCAACCCCTGGTTGGCCGAGCTTCAGCAGGAGATGTTCGTCGAGATCAACCCGCGTGACGCCAACAACCTGGGTGTGCGCGACGGTGCGCAGGTCTGGGTCGAAGGTCCTGAAAAGGGCCGCGTCAAGGTGGCCGCCATGGTCACCGAACGCGTGGGACCGGGTGTCGCATTCATGCCGTTCCACTTTGGTGGCGTCATGGAAGGCGAGGATCTGCGGTCGCGTTATCCCGAAGGGGCAGACCCGATCGTGCTGGGTGAATCGACCAACACCGCACAGACCTATGGTTACGACAGCGTCACCCAGATGCAGGAAACCAAGGCCACCCTCTGCAAAATCAGCGCAGCGTAAGGAGAAATATTATGGGACGCGCAAAATTCCTCTGCGACGCCGAACGCTGCATCGAATGCAACGCCTGCGTTACAGCCTGTAAAAACGAACACGAGGTGCCTTGGGGCATCAACCGCCGCAAGGTGGTGACCATTCAGGACGGCAAACCGGGTGAACGGTCCATTTCCGTGGCCTGTATGCATTGTTCTGATGCGCCCTGCATGGCCGTGTGTCCGGTGGATTGTTTCTACCAGACGGCTGACGGTGTGGTGCTTCACTCCAAGGACCTGTGCATCGGGTGTGGTTACTGTTTCTACGCCTGCCCCTTTGGCGCGCCGCAGTATCCGCAGGCCGGCAACTTTGGCAGCCGTGGCAAGATGGACAAATGCACCTTCTGCGCTGGCGGCCCCGAGGAAAACCACAGCCAGGCCGAATTCCAGAAGTATGGTCGCAACCGCATCGCAGAAGGCAAACTGCCGATCTGTGCGGAAATGTGTTCGACCAAGGCGCTTTTGGCCGGTGACGGCGACGATGTGTCGGAAATCTACCGCGAGCGTACCGTCGCACGCGGGTTCGGTTCCGGCGCATGGGGCTGGGGCACAGCCTACGGCGAAAAGCAGGGCTGACCCCTGCTGCGGGGCGCGCGCCAGCGCGCCCCGATCACCACAATTTCTGACCGGGAGCGATCCATGTTGAAGGCCCTAGCCGCCCTATTCCTGACCCTTGGCCTGACCGGTCCGGCGTTTGCACAATACGTCGATCCGGCCGTCACTGGTGCTGCGGTCACCGATGAGACGCCGGTTGACGCGGAAACCAACATTGGCGACCGCGCGGCCACGGGCGGTGCACCCACGCTGGAGGACATCCTGCGCCGCCAGCAAGGGCTGTCCGTTGACGACAGCGACAGGCGCGCAAACACCGGTTTCGACAGCGATGTGCCCGCATCGGGTGTTTTGGGGCCTTCGGGCACCGCTTCCGACAGCGATCAGTGGCGCGCGCTGCGCTTTGATACCGCCGATGTCACCACGGTCAACAACGGCCCGGCCGCCAAGACCCTTATTCAGGATGGCGGCATGGTCTGGCTCGAGGCCCGCGACGGACCGCTGCCGTTCTGGGGTGCCGTGATCCTGTTGGGTTCGCTGGCCCTGCTGGTCATTTTCTACGTCCTGCGCGGTAAAATGCGCATGGATCACCCCCCGACCGGGCGTCGTGTCGAACGGTTCAAGGCGATCGAACGGTTTGGTCACTGGCTCTTGGCGACCAGCTTTGTCGTGTTGGGCGTGACGGGTCTGTTGTCCCTGTTCGGGCGTAAGGTGTTCATCCCGATCTTTGGCCACGACTCCTTTGCCGCTGTGGCTGCGGCCAGCAAGTGGGTGCACGACAACATCAGCTGGGCCTTCATGCTGGCGCTGGTGATGATCTTCTTCATGTGGGTTCTCAACAACATCCCGGACAAGACCGATCTGAAATGGCTGGCACGCGGGGGCGGCATGTTCGGCGGCGGTCATCCGCCCGCCAAGAAATTCAACGCAGGTCAAAAGCTCATCTTTTGGGCGGTGATCGTGTTCGGTGGCACCATTTCGTTGTCGGGTCTGTCGCTGCTGTTCCCGTTCGAGCTGAACCTCTTCACCAAGACCTTTGGTTTCATCAACGACACGGGCGTATTGGGCTGGGTCGGTCTGCCTGCCCTGCCTGCTGACCTCGCCCCCCAAGAGGAAATGGCACTGGCGCAAATCTGGCACGCTGCGATGGCGCTGATCCTGACCGCGATCATCTTTTTCCACATCTACCTTGGCACCGTAGGCATGGAAGGCGCGTTCGATGCCATGGGCAAAGGCGACGTGGACGAGGAGTGGGCCCGCGAGCACCACAACCTGTGGCTGGAAAAGGTTCGTCAGGAAACCCCTGAAAAGATTACGGAGGGACGCGCATGAAATCGTTTCTGGCCGCATTGGTCTGCGCTGGTGTCATCACCGTCGCGGCCAACGTCATCCTGACCGAAACAACCCCGCTGTCATCACAAGAGGCCTATACCAGCGGGACCTTCGTGCGGGTCGGCGGCGAATAGGTTATTTCGGTATACGTTCGTATACGATCTTTCGGGTGGATTTCATTTGCGCTATGCAATGTGAAACCCACCCAAACGCGCCGGAGTGACCATGTCCAAAATCAAGGTAGCCAATCCGATCGTCGAACTCGACGGTGACGAGATGACCCGGATCATCTGGGATTTCATCAAGAAGAAATTGATCCTGCCCTATCTGGATGTGGACCTGCTGTATTACGACCTCAGCATCCAGTCGCGTGACGCGACCGACGACCAGATCACGATCGACGCCGCCCACAAGATCAAGGAGATCGGCGTCGGCGTGAAATGTGCCACGATCACCCCCGACGAAGGCCGCGTCGAAGAATTCGGCCTGAAAAAGATGTGGCGCAGCCCCAACGGCACGATTCGCAACATCCTTGGCGGTGTCGTGTTCCGTGAACCGATCATCTGTAAAAACGTCCCGCGTCTGGTCCCCGGCTGGACCCAGCCTATCGTCATCGGGCGACACGCCTATGGCGACCAGTATCGCGCCACCGACATGAAATTCCCCGGCCCCGGCACCCTGTCGATGAAATGGGTCGGTGACGACGGCAACGTCATGGAAGAAGAGGTGTTCAAGGCGCCCTCGTCCGGTGTCTACATGGGCATGTACAACCTCGACGACAGCATCGCGGATTTCGCGCGTGCCTCGTTCAACTATGGCCTCAAGCGCGGCTACCCTGTCTATCTGTCGACCAAGAACACGATCCTGAAACAATACGACGGTCAGTTCATGATGTTCTTTCAGCACATCTATGACACCGAATTCCGGGACAAGTTCGAGGCCGCCGGCCTGTGGTATGAACACCGCCTGATCGATGACATGGTTGCCTCCGCGATGAAATGGTCCGGCGGTTATGTCTGGGCCTGCAAGAACTACGACGGCGACGTCCAGTCCGACACCGTGGCCCAAGGCTTTGGCTCGCTTGGCCTGATGACCTCCGCGCTCATGACCCCAGACGGTAAGATCGTCGAGGCAGAAGCGGCGCACGGCACCGTCACCCGTCACTATCGCAATCATCAGGCAGGCAAGGCCACTTCGACCAATTCCATCGCGTCGATCTTTGCCTGGACCGGCGGGCTGAAGCACCGCGCCAAGCTGGACGAGAATGCGCAGCTTCAGGCCTTTGCCGAAAAACTGGAAAAAGTCGTCGTCGATACCGTAGAATCAGGCCAGATGACCAAGGATCTGGCTCTGCTCGTCGGTCCGGACCAATCGTGGCTGACGACCGAAGGTTTCCTCGAAGCGATTGATAAAAACCTGCAAGCGGTCATGTAAGCGCAAATTTCATGCATCTTGGGGCCGTCCCGACCACGGGGCGGCCTTTTGCGTGGACAGGTCAGTCATGTTGCCCTATTTGCCCTGCATGACACCATCAGACAAACATTCGCTGGCAGATGACGTCCAAGGCATGACGCTGGGTGTGTTCCTCTGCGCGCTTGGACTGACATTTCTGACCCATCTGGGGCTGATTACCGGACAGACGGCGGGCGTGGCCGTGATCATCGCCTATCTCAGCGGCTGGTCGTTCGGACCGGTGTTCTTTTTGATCAACCTGCCGTTTTACATGCTGGCCTGGCGGCGGCTGGGACCCGCATTCACGATCAAATCTCTGATCTCGGTGACAGCCCTGTCGGTGCTGACCGAAATCATTCCGCAGAATCTGGTGTTTGCAACCCTGTCTCCGGCTCTGGGGGCCATTGCATTCGGATCGCTGACCGGTCTGGGGCTGCTGGCCCTGTTCCGGCACAATGGCAGCCTTGGCGGTCTGGGTGTCGTGGCGCTGCTGGTGCAGGACACCACCCGGTTCAAGGCCGGCTACGTCCAGCTTGCCGTGGACGCCGTGATCTTTGCCCTCGCCCTGCTGCTGTTCCCGGCGACAGTCGTCATGTGGTCGCTGCTTGGCGCGGTCGTCCTGAACCTGATCATCACCTTCAATCACCGTCGTGACCGCTACATCGCGACGTGACACGCAGCACCTGTCGGGTTAGGTCGGCGCCATGCATTATCTCTGGCTCATCATCGCGATTGCACTCGAAACCATAGGCACCATGTCGTTGCAGGCCAGCCAGCAGTTCACACGGCTGTGGCCATCGGCACTGTGTCTGACCACATACGGCGCATCGTTCTATTTCATGGCGCTGGCACTCAAGGTCATGCCGGTCGGCATCGTCTATGCCATCTGGTCCGGCCTCGGGATCGTGCTCATCGCAGGCTTCAGTTATCTGATCTTTCACCAACGGCTGGATGGTGCAGCCGTTGCGGGAATAGCGCTGATCATGTGCGGTATCATCGTCATTCAGGTGTTCTCGGACACCACAGTGCACTAGGGCTGGCCTTTGGACGCTTGGCGCTGTATGGCGCGCGCAACTCCGTACAAAGGCAGACCACATGGACATTCGCAACATCGCGATCATCGCACACGTTGACCACGGCAAAACCACGCTGGTGGACGAGCTACTCAAGCAATCCGGCATCTACCGCGAAAACGAGGCGACGACCGAACGCGCGATGGACAGCAACGACATCGAACGCGAGCGGGGAATCACCATCCTTGCCAAATGCACGAGCGTTGAATGGAAAGGCACCCGGATCAACATCGTCGACACCCCCGGCCACGCCGATTTCGGTGGCGAGGTGGAACGCATCCTGTCCATGGTCGACGGTGTGGTCCTGCTGGTGGACGCCGCCGAAGGCCCGATGCCGCAGACGAAATTCGTCACGTCCAAGGCGCTGGCCCTCGGCCTGCGTCCCATCGTGGTCGTCAACAAGGTCGACAAGGCCGACGGTGAACCCGATCAGGCCGTGGACAACGTGTTCGACCTGTTTGCCGCACTCGAAGCGACCGACGAACAGCTGGACTTCCCCGTCATGTATGCCTCTGGCCGTGCTGGCTGGTGCGATCAGGAACTGGACGGCCCGCGCGAAAACCTCGACGCATTGTTCGACCAGATCCTCGCCCATGTTCCCATGCCCAAGCAGATCGAGCGCCGCGACGAGCCGTTCCAGATGCTGGCAACGACCCTGTCTGCCGATCCGTTCATCGGCCGCATCCTGACCGGCCGCGTCGAGGCAGGCACGCTGCGCGCAGGCGAAACCGTCAAGGCGCTGTCGCGCAAAGGCGACAAGATCGAACAGTTCCGCGTGTCCAAGATCCTCGCGTTTCGTGGCCTGGGCCAGCAGCCCATCGACGTGGCCGAGGCCGGCGATATCGTCACGCTTGCCGGCATGACCAAGGCCACCGTGGCCGACACCATCTGCGACCTGTCCATCGAGACCGCCCTGCCCGCACAGCCCATCGACCCGCCCACCATCACCGTGACCTTCGGCATCAACGACAGCCCGCTGGCTGGCAAGGACGGCAAAAAGGTGCAGTCCCGCGTCATCCGTGACCGTCTGATGAAAGAGGCCGAAGTCAACGTCGCGATCAAGATCGCGGACACGCCCATGGGCGACGCCTTCGAGGTCTCTGGTCGTGGCGAATTGCAGATGGGCGTGCTGATCGAAAACATGCGCCGCGAGGGCTTCGAGCTGTCAATCTCGCGCCCACAGGTGATCTATCGCGATATCGACGGTGTGCGTCACGAACCGATCGAAGAAGCCACGATCGACGTGGATGACGAATATACCGGCGCAGTGGTCGAAAAACTCACCGGCCCGCGCAAGGGCGAGCTGGTCGAGATGAAGCCCGCAGGCGCAGGAAAAACCCGCATCATTGCACATGTCCCGTCGCGCGGCCTGATCGGCTATCACGGTGAATTCCTGACCGACACCCGCGGTTCGGGTATCCTCAACCGCCTGTTCCACGGCTGGGCCCCTTACAAGGGCAAGATCCAGGGCCGTCGTCAGGGCGTTCTGATTTCCATGGAAAACGGCACATCGGTCGCCTTTGCCCTTTGGAAACTCGAAGACCGTGGCAAATTCTTCATCGGTGCCCAAGAAGCGGTCTATCAAGGCATGATCATCGGCGAACACAGCCGTGAAAACGATCTCGAGGTGAACCCGCTCAAGGGCAAGCAGCTGACCAACGTCCGTGCCTCCGGCACCGACGAAGCCGTGCGCCTGACGACACCGGTCACCATGTCGCTGGAACAGGCCATCGCCTATATCGACGACGATGAACTGGTCGAAGTCACGCCAAACGCCATTCGACTGCGCAAACGCTACCTCGACCCGCATGAGCGCAAACGCCAGTCGCGCGCCGGCTGAACGACCAAAGGCCTGCCCCACCGGGCGGGCCTTTTTTCACATTCTTCTGGTTTCAAATATCCCGGGGGTGAATGGCCCCGCAGGGGGCAGAGGGGGCAGCGCCCCCTTACCCGGCCACCACCGCATCGCCGACAGCTATCGCGCCGGGCGTCACGACAGAGGCATACCAACCTCCGTGCCCGCGCACAGCGTTATAACCTCCGTGACCCAGATATTCCTCCATCCGGGAACAGGGCGGACAGGGACCCTCGATCATCAGTATCACGTCACCGATGCGCAGCTGCCCCTTGCGCAGGGCGGCCAGATTTATCCCCGACACCATCAGATTGCGCCGCAGTGTTTCGGGCGCAATCACCGGATGCCCGGACAGCGCGGCAATGACCGGCAGATGTTCCGCCTGAACAAGTGTCACCGCCCGCTTGCCCGGGCGCGCATGGTCATCGGTCAAACCGTCCGGCGTCACCGTTGCCCGCGCGACGGACAGCACCTCCGCACGCCGCTCAGGCCGCAACCCGATCCAGTCCAGCCGCCCGATCTGCGCATGTCGCGCCATCATGCTGGCAAGACTGGTTGGGCTCACAGCTCTTCGACGATGCTCAGCTCGCGCACGGATGCGCCTTTGGCATGGCTCAACGCCTCTTGGTAAGCGTCCGAATAGTAGCAATCATGCGCCGCCTGTTTCGACGGAAACCGTGCCACGACATTGCGGGACCGATCCGGCCCTTCCAGCGTCTCGTAGTCACCACCACGGGCAAGGAATACCCCACCGTGATCCGCAATCGCCCCGGTCGCGAGGGCTGCGTATCTGGCATAAGATTTCTCGTCCGTTACCGTGACGTGGGCAATCCAAAGTGCGGTTTTCATGCTTTTCCCTCCAGGATGGACCGCGCGGCGGCCAGCGCCGCCGCGGCGTTGTCAATGCTGGCACCGCCGCCCTGCGCCATGTCGGGGCGGCCGCCGCCCCCTTTGCCACCCAACTCGGCCACAGCCGCGCGCAGCACGTCCACGGCAGACACACGGTCCGTCAGGTCGGACGTGACGCCGGCAGCGACTGCGGCCTTGCCGCCTGCATCCGCGATCAGCAGAACAACGCCGGACCCGGCGCGGTCCTTGAACTGGTCGATCAGCGCGGGCAGATCCTTGCCCGACACGCCGGCCATGACCTGCCCGATGAACGGAATGCCGTTCACGACCTCGCTTTCGGACTCAGCGGAACTGCCGCCGCCCATCGCCAGATCGCGGCGCAACTGCGCCACTTCGTTTGCCAGCGCCTTGCGTTCATCCATCAGTGCCTTGACCCGTGATGCAACATCCGCCGCCGGCACCTTGAGCACAGCGGCTGCCTGCGCCAGTGCGGCATCCTGAGTGCGCAGGTGATCCAGTGCGGCCTGCCCGGTCAGCGCCTCGATCCGGCGCACGCCAGCACTGGATGCACTGTCGCCCAACAGCACAAAGGCACCGATCTGACCCAGACGGCTCACATGCGTGCCACCGCACAATTCCAGCGAATAGGTCTGACCATCGACACCCTTGCCGGACCCCGGTTTGCGCCCCATCGATACAACACGCACCTCGTCCCCGTATTTTTCGCCAAACAGTGCCTGCGCACCCAGCGCGCGGGCATCGTCCGGGGTCATGATGCGGGTTTCCACGGTCGTGTTCTGTCGGATCATCGCGTTGACCGCGCGTTCGACCGCTGCAAGTTCATCCGCCTCGACCGCCTTTTGATGGCTGAAATCGAACCGCAGACGGTCAGGCGCATTCAGGGACCCGCGCTGTGCGATATGGTCGCCCAGCGTGTCGCGCAACGCCTCGTTCAGCAGGTGGGTTGCGGAATGGTTGGCCTGAATATCGGCACGCCGGTCGGCATCGACCGCCAGAACAGCGGCCTGACCGCGCCGGATCTCGCCCGTGGTGACGTCACCGATATGAATGAAAACACCTGCGACCTTTTTCGTGTCGGTGATCCGCACGGTCCCCGTTTCGGTTTTCAGCGTGCCCGCATCGCCGACCTGACCGCCGCTTTCGGCATAGAACGGCGTCTGGTTCAGAACGATCTGCACTGCACCGGTCCCGGTGTCCGCAGGTGCACCATCGACAATCACCGCCGCGATCTGACCTTCGGCATTCAGCGTCTCGTAGCCCAGAAAATCGGTGGTGCCAGACTTGTCTGCGATGTCGAACCAGACGCTTGCGTCAGCCTGTTCGCCGCTGCCCGACCAGGCCGCACGGGCCTTGGCCTTTTGGGCGGCCATCGCACTGTCGAACCCGTCGGTGTTCACCACACGGCCCTTTTCGCGCAGCGCATCCTGCGTCAAATCAAGCGGAAAACCATAGGTATCATAGAGTTTGAACGCCGTTTCGCCGGGCAGGTCTGCATCATCCGGCAATTGCGCCAGTTCATCGTCCAGCAATTTCAATCCACGGTCGAGGGTCTGGCGGAAACGCACTTCTTCGTTCTTCAGCGTTTCCTCGATCAGCGCCTTTCCCTGCCCCAACTCGGGGTAGGCCGCACCCATTTCCTGTACCAATGCAGGCACCAGGCGGTGCATTAGCGGATCGGCCGCGCCCAGTTGATGCGCATGACGCATCGCACGGCGCATGATCCGACGCAGGACGTAGCCACGTCCCTCGTTGCTGGGCAGCACGCCTTCGGCGATCAGGAATGACGTGGCCCGCAGATGGTCTGCGATAACACGGTGGTGCACCTTGCCCGGACCATCGGGATCGCTGCTGGTCGCATGGGCCGACGCCTCGATCAGGGCGCGCATCAGGTCCGTGTCGTAGTTGTCATGTTTGCCCTGCAACAGCGCGCCGATGCGCTCAAGTCCCATGCCCGTGTCGATCGACTGCATGTTCAGCGGCCGCATCGTGCCGTCCTCGAACTGTTCGTTCTGCATGAACACCAGATTCCAGATTTCGATGAAACGATCACCGTCCTCTTCTGCACTGCCCGGAGGGCCACCCCAGATGTGGTCGCCGTGGTCGTAGAAAATCTCGGTGCAGGGGCCGCAGGGACCGGTCGGGCCCATGCGCCAAAAGTTGTCGTCCGTCGGGATGCGAATGATGCGGTCATCGCCGAAACCACCGACTTTTTTCCAGATCTCGGCGGCCTCGTCATCAGTGTGATAGACCGTGACCAGCAACTTGTCCTTGTTCAGGCCGAAATCGCGGGTCAGCAATTCCCAGGCAAATGCGATGGCGTCGTCCTTGAAATAATCGCCAAAGCTGAAATTCCCGAGCATCTCGAAAAAGGTATGATGCCGCGCCGTGTATCCGACGTTGTCCAGATCATTGTGCTTGCCGCCCGCGCGCACACATTTCTGAGCAGAGGTCGCGCGCTGGTAATCGCGATTTTCCAGACCGGTGAACAGGTTCTTGAACTGCACCATGCCCGAGTTGGTAAACATCAACGTCGGATCGTTGCGCGGCACCAGCGGGCTCGAGGCCACGACTTCGTGGTCCTGGCGGCCGTAGTAGTTCAGGAAGGTAGAGCGGATATCGGCAAGAGAGGTCATATCTGGCGCTTTCGGATCAACAGGTTGCGCCTGAAATAGCCCCCCATAGCCCAAGGGTCCAGCAATAACCCCAAAGACAAAACAGGGCGCGCACCGCAGTGCACGCCCTGTTCGCTGTCCTGTCCGTGTTCATCATCCACACGTCCAGTCATGCCGTCGAAAGCAATCCTACATTTCGACCAGATCGTCGTCGTCAGACCCGCCCGAGGCACCAAAGTCGAGCCCGTGCGACGCACGGATCTTGTCCTCGATTTCCATCGCGATTGCCGGGTTTTCCTTGAGGAAGGTCTTGGAGTTTTCACGCCCCTGCCCGATGCGTTCATCGCCGTAGCTGAACCAGGCACCCGACTTCTCGACGATCCCGGCCTTGACGCCCAGATCAAGAAGCTCGCCCATCTTGGAAATGCCCTCACCATACATGATGTCGAATTCGACCTGTTTGAACGGTGGTGCAACCTTGTTTTTGACGACCTTGACGCGGGTGGCGTTACCCACGACCTCATCGCGATCCTTGAGCGCGCCAATCCGGCGGATATCCAGCCGCACCGATGCGTAGAACTTCAGAGCGTTACCACCGGTCGTCGTTTCGGGCGATCCAAACATGACACCGATTTTCATGCGGATCTGGTTGATAAAGATCACCATGCAACCAGACCGGTTGATCGATCCCGTCAGCTTGCGCATGGCCTGGCTCATCAGACGGGCGTGAACGCCCACGCTGCTGTCGCCCATGTCACCTTCGAGTTCGGATTTCGGCGTCAACGCCGCGACCGAGTCGACAACCACAAGGCTGACCGCACCCGACCGCACCAGCGTATCCACGATCTCCAGCGCCTGTTCACCCGTGTCGGGCTGCGAAATCAGCAGCTCGTCCAGATTGACGCCCAGCTTTTTCGCATATTGCGGGTCCAGCGCGTGTTCGGCGTCGACAAATGCGCAGACACCGCCCTTTTTCTGCTCTTCAGCAAGAGTGTGCAGTGTCAGCGTCGTCTTGCCGGACGATTCCGGCCCGTAGATTTCGATGATCCGCCCCTTGGGCAGACCGCCGATCCCAAGGGCGATGTCCAGACCAAGCGATCCGGTGCTGGTCGCCTCGATATCGGGCATCTGATTCTTGCCGCCCAGGGTCATGATGGACCCCTTGCCGAACTGGCGTTCGATCTGTGCCAGCGCGCTATCGAGTGCCTTTTGCTTGTCGGCGGTTTTCTTGTCAGCCATTTTGAGGAGTTCTGCCGTTGCCATGAGTTTCGTCCTTATGTCACGTACCTGAAACAGCGGCAATCACCGCTCTTTGTTCTTATTGTGTTCTCATTGACCTATATGAGACCGAAACAAGAACATTGCAATCTCTTTCTGAACAGCTTCAGATTGTGTGGATGGTGGTTAATACTTCGTGCATGGCGTAGGATTATTTTTGATCTGATCAGCGGAGGGCAGCCATGCTCGTGTTTTGGAAGCAGAATCTGGTGTTCCTCGCGGTGCCGAAAACCGGCACGACCGCCATCGAGGGCGCACTGGCCCCCAAGGCCGCGATGGTGATGCGCGACCCGCCCCAGATCAAACACGCGCCCGTCTATCGTTACCGTCGGTTTTTCAAGCCATTGTTCGTGCAAGCCGGTGGCAAGGAACCCGAGATCATGGCCGTGGTCCGCGATCCTGTTGACTGGCTGGGCAGCTGGTATCGCTACAGGTCGCGCGATGATCTGATCGGCCACCCCAACAGCACCCGCGACGTCAGTTTCGATGATTTTGTGCTGGAATATTGCAAGGGCAAGCCAGCCGATTTCGCCAATGTCGGGTCTCAGGCCAAATTCGTGCTGGACGGTGATGGCAACATGGGGATCGACCACCTGTTCCGCTACGAGGATCAGAACCTGTTGATTGCCTTTCTCGAGGCACGGCTGGACGTGACGCTCGACCTCAAGCGACTGAACGTCTCGCCCAGCAAACCCACCCCTCTCAGCCCCGCGGTCGCGGCCAGGCTGCGCGAAAAACGCAGCATCGAATTCGAGGTGTGGGACATGGCCGGGCGTCAGTCGCTGATCTGACCCTTGAACCCGGTGGCCACGACGAATTTTTCCGAACTGTCGGACCGCGACGCGGGGGGTTTGACGTTGGCGACCTTGGTGAACCGCGATTTGAGCAACTTTTGCAGGTTCCCTTCTGCGCCGCCGGCCAGCACCTTGGCCACGAAGGTGCCGCCTTCTTCCAGCACGTCAAACGCAAAATAGGCCGCCGCTTCGCACAGTGAAATGATGCGCAGGTGGTCGGTCTGTTTGTGGCCCGATGCGCTTGCCGCCATGTCGGACATCACGACGTCTGCGGAACCGCCCAGCCATGCCTTGACCTGCGCATCCGCGCCCTCATCCAGAAAATCCAGCTGATAGATCGTGGCCCCTGCCACCGGTTCGACCTCTTGCAGGTCAATTCCCAGCACGGTTCCCACGGATTTGGACGTGCGGTCGCCCAATGCATTGACCCGGCGGGCCGCGACCTGACACCAGCCGCCGGGGGCACAGCCCAGATCGACCACGCGCGCACCGGGCACGAGAAAACGGAACTTGTCGTCCAGCTCGAGGATCTTGTAGGCCGCGCGTCCGCGATACCCCTCGGCCTTGGCCTTCTTGACATAAGGGTCATTCAGCTGACGCTGTAACCAACGGGTCGACGACGTGGACCTGCCGCGTGCGGATTTGACCTTGACCGTCAGGTCCCGCTGACCCCGCCCGGATGAATTCTTTGTCGGTTTGTTCGCCATCGTCGCGTCCTACTCATTGCCGTGGGCCGGGGCCCCCGATTTTTCGCAGAAAAATCGGCCCCTTCAGTAGGGGGCGTCTTCCAGTACCCCATCTGCCGACATCTGCGCATAAAGCAACCCCTCGCGCAGTCCGCGGTCAGCAACCGACAGCCGGTCCGTCGGCCACAGCCGCATCAGGGCCTGCAGGATCGCGGCCCCCGACATGATCAGTGCCTGCCGGTCACGCCCGATGCGCGGATCATCACGCCGGCCATCGGGACCCAGTTTCAGATAGCCACGGATCACCGCGTCGATCTGGTCTGACGTCATGCGCAGGCCGTCCACCTTGGTCCGGTCATACCGTTTCAGCCCCAGATGCGAGGCAGCGACCGTCGTGACCGTGCCGCTGGTGCCGATGATCTGGAAACCGTCGCGGGCCTGTTCCGCAGCCGAAGGTGCAAAATCCGACAGGTTTTCTTCAAAGAACCAGCTCATCAGGGCGAAACGTGCAGCGTCGTCATCCACATCAGCGAATTGATCGCGCAGCGTGGCTACGCCCAGTGGCACAGAAATCCAGTCTACCACCTTGGCCGCGGCAAACGGGCCGGGATCAGCAACAAACCCTGCGTGCAGCCGCATGATCGCCCGCGGGCGTTCGCGTGCAGGGACATGGCTGATGTCGATCCAGACCAGCTCGGTCGATCCCCCGCCGATATCGACGACCAACAGCTGTTCGGTCTTGGTACTGACCAATGGCGCGCAGGATATCACGGCAAGCCGCGCTTCTTCCTCAGGCTTGATGATTTCCAGCTGCAACCCCGTTTCGCGCCGGACCTGTGCGATGAAATTGGCCCCGTTGCGTGCACGGCGACAGGCCTCTGTTGCAACCAGACGCATCCTTTTGACGCCGTGGCGTTCCAGTTTCTGGCGACAGATCCGCATGGCCTGAATCGTGCGGTTCATCGACGCACGCGACAGTTTCCCACTGCTTTCGAGGCCCTGTCCCAGCTGGACGGACTTGGAAAAGCTGTCGATCACGTGGAACTGGCTGCCCTTGGGTTGGGCAATCAGCATCCTACAGGAATTTGTTCCCAAATCCAGCGCCGCATAGAGCTGCGCAGGGTCCGGGGCATTTGGCGCGGGGGTTACGACCGCTTTGGGGAACGCGCCCGCACCATGGGGACGCATGGGCGCCATCGTCACGCCCTCCGATTTCGAGTTGCAACCAAGGTAGGCCCTGACGCCGCCCCACGCAAGCGACATGAGGTCCCTTCACCATAATCATGTGGGTTTCTGGCGTCCGCCGGTCTGGTGCGTGGGGTCGACAGTTGCGATACCCGTCGCGACAGGATGCGGTTGTGTCGAAAACAGGCCGCGGCACGACGTGCGGAATGTTAGAACGCGAATTGCGAACAGAGGATCAGGATCATGCCGGACGTCACGATTATCTATTGGCGCGATATGCCAGCACAGGTCATGGTCGGCCGTGGTCGCAAGGCCCAAAAGGTGCAATTGCCCGAACGGTTTGAACAGGCCATCGACCGGGCCGCCATGAAGTCGGGCGCTGCAGGCACCGATGACTACCTTGCCGGTATGCGCCGCGGCGACCCCTACAGCGTATCAGGTGATGATGCCGCCGTGGCACAGGCCGAGGCCGCGCGCCTCGACGCCGAATATACCGCCGACCGCCTGCGCGCATTGATCGCAACCGACGGCTGGGCATGACGCCGCCCCGCCCCCTGTCACTCCGACTAAAGGAAACCGCCGTGTCCCTCCTTCCCTTTCTCAAGCGCAAGCCTGAACCAGACCTGACGACTCCGATTCCGGCGGTGGCGGCATTGCTTGCCGACTACTCGATCGAGGTGATGCCACGCACGGCGGAGAAGATCCCCGATTTCACGCAGCTTCTGCCCGCTGGCACCCGCGTCTATATCGCCCATATCGACGGCACGCCGATCGACGACATGGTTGCGACGGCAAAACGTCTGAATGCCGAAGGCTACGCCGTGATGCCGCATTTTCCCGCCCGCATCATCAAGGACCGGGCCACGCTGGCGGACTGGATCGCTCGCTATCAGGGCGAGGCGGACGTGCGTCAGGCGCTGCTGCTGGCTGGTGGTGTTACGACCCCGCACGGCGATTTCAGCGATTCCATGCAGTTGATGGAAACGGGCCTGTTTGATCAGGCCGGTTTCACCCGCCTGCATGTTGCAGGCCACCCGGAGGGAAACCGCGATATCGACACCGATGGCACCCAGACCCAGGTGGATGCGGCATTGCGCTGGAAAAACGATTTCCAATCCCGCACGGATGCGCAGATGGCGATTGCAACGCAGTTCTGCTTTGACGCGCAGCCCATCATCGCTTGGGCTGACAGCCTCAAACAGGCCGGTATCACGCTACCGATCCACATCGGCATCGCAGGACCCGCCAAACTGCAAACGATGATCAAATTCGCTATCGCCTGCGGTGTCGGCCCTTCATTGAAGGTGCTGCAAAAGCGCGCCGCTGACGTGACCAAACTGCTGTTGCCCTATGAACCGAACGACGTGGTTTCCGCGCTTGCCGCACACAAGGCCGCGCACCCCGATTTCAACATCACCACCGTCCACTTCTTCCCGCTTGGCGGGATCAAGACCAATGCTACATGGGCCATGACCCATGGCGGCGCCTCTGCCGTGCCAGCCAACCCACAGGAAGACATCGCATGACCCGCACCGTTATCGAATCGAAAACGAAAACCGCCATCATCGGATTTGACCAGCCATTCTGCGTCATTGGCGAACGGATCAATCCCACCGGGCGCAAGATCCTCGCCGAAGAACTGGAACGCGACGATTTCAGTCGGGTCGAGGCGGATGCCATCGCGCAGGCCCTTGCCGGAGCGAACGTGCTGGACGTCAATTCGGGGGCCGTCTTTTCCAACAAGATGGCCGAGGATCCCCGCTACGCCGACAACAACTTTGTCGAGCCGATGCTGATGAAACAGCTGATCGCCTGCGTGCAGCGCGTCAGCGATCTTCCGCTATGCATCGACAGCTCTGTCCCCGGTGCGCTGGAAAACGGTCTGGCCGAGGCCGAGGGCCGCCCGCTGCTGAACTCTGTCACCGGCGAGGAAGAACGGCTGGAACTGGTGCTGCCGCTGGTCAAGAAATACAATGTGCCCGTGGTGGCGATCTCGAACGACGACACAGGAATCTCCGAGGATCCAGAGGTCCGTTTTGCCGTTGCGAAAAAGATCGTAGAGCGCGCGGCCGATTTCGGCATTCCCGCCCATGACATCGTGGTCGACCCGCTGGTCATGCCGATTGGTGCAATGTCGACGGCCGGTTTGCAGGTCTTTACGCTGGTGCGCCGCCTGCGCGAGGAACTGGGCGTCAACACGACCTGCGGCGCGTCCAACAT
Source organism: Loktanella sp. DSM 29012 (assembly GCF_900110705.1). GTDB lineage: Bacteria > Pseudomonadota > Alphaproteobacteria > Rhodobacterales > Rhodobacteraceae > Loktanella > Loktanella gaetbuli. The sequence goes on from NZ_FOEJ01000002.1 coordinate 55,332, forward strand.
CAGCTTTGGCTTGCCAAACCGTCACGGCATCAACAACGCATTCCTGCCCATGGCAATCGCATCGGGCATGACCAGCGCGATCATGAACCCGGTCGCCCTGCCCGTCGGACCCAAGAAATTGCAGGAAAAACTGGACGCGCTCGCCGCAGCAGGCATCATCGTGCCCGCCGATATCGACCCTGAACTGCTGGCCAACCTGACCGGCCTTGGGTCCACGAAACCGCGCGCCGGATCGGAAATGGAGGCGATCCGCGCGGCCAATTTCCTGACCGACAACGACCCTTCGGGCGGTGAATGGATCCGGTTCAATCGCGCGCCCGTCAAAGAGGGCGAGGGGCGCGCACGCACCGGACGTCGTCGCCGCAATTAACGCGGGCTTTACCGCTTGGGGTTCAAGATGCGGGTCATGACAGAAATGACTCGCATCACCGCACCCGACGCCTGGATTGATCAGGTTTTTGCCGCAAAATCAGTCCGGACCGGCGGCGTGATCCGTCGTCGCATCGACTGGGTCGACCGGGAAATCGGCCGCGCCCGTTTCGAAGAAGAGGTCCGCAAACGCGGGTTTCACCTGATCGAAACCGGGTGGCATCTGGTCATCATATGCCACCCGGGCGCTGTTCGTCTGTTGTTCTGACGCCCCAAATTTTCGCGAAAATTTGGAACGTCCCGATTTTTCGCGAAAAATCGGCGGGCTCTAGCGGCCCGACTTGTCCAGTGCCATGCAGACTTGCCACGGTCCGAGGTGCAGTTTGCCGTCATCGGACACATTGGCGCTTCCCAGTTCCGATCCGATGGTGCGCCAGTCGCCCTTTGGCATGTCAAACACGCTTTGCTGATCGGAAATGTTGAATACGCAGAAAATCGTCTGATCGCCGTCGGTCCGCGTGAAATAGACCACGTTGCCTGACGATTTCAGCCCGTCATGCGTCCCGACCCGCAGCGCGCGGTTGTGATGCCGGAACGAAATGGCACGTCGATAATGGTGCAAGATCGCCCCGGGATCGCGTTCCTGCCCGGCCACGGCCAGATTGCGGTGCTCGGACGCCACCGGCAACCACGTCACCGGCTTGGACGAAAAACCTGCATTATGTTCGGCGTCATCCCAGACCATCGGGGTACGGCATCCGTCGCGGCCCTTGAATTCCGGCCAGAATTCGATGCCGTAGGGGTCCTGCAACTCTTCGTACGCGACGTCGGCCTCGGGCAGGCCCAGCTCTTCGCCCTGGTAGATGCAGACTGATCCGCGCAAGCACATGATCATGGTCACGAACATCCTCTGGGCGGCAGGCGACAGGTTCCAGCGTGTAGCGTGGCGCACAACATCGTGGTTTGAAAACGCCCAGCAGGCCCAACCGTCGGATGCGACCTTGTCGACCTGCTTCATTACCTCGACCACACGCTGCGCCGTCGGCTGATCGGCCGCCAGAAATTCGAACGCATAGCACATCTGCATCAGGTCATCGCCGCGGGTGTATTCACCCATGATTTCCAGACCGCGCTGCGCGTCGCCCACCTCGCCCACGGCGGCAGCGCCAAAGGGCTGCATGACCGCGCGCAACTTGCGCAAGAAGTCGAGGTTTTCGGGCCTGTTCTTGTCGTAGAGGTGTTCCTGATGGTTGTAGGGGTTCACCGCCGGCGCGATCGTGGCGTTGCGCTTTTCCTTGGGCAGGGGCGGATTGTCGCGCAGTTCGGCGTCATGGGTGTAAAAGTTGATCGTATCCAGGCGGAAACCATCCACCCCGCGGTGCAGCCAGAATTGCGCCACATCCAGCAGGGCAGTCTGCACATCTGGATTGTGAAAATTCAGGTCGGGCTGACTGGTCAGGAAATTGTGCAGGTAATACTGTTCGCGCCGCGACGACCACTGCCACGCGCTGCCGCCAAAGATCGACAGCCAATTGTTCGGTGCTGTGCCGTCTGGCTTGGGGTCCGACCAGACATACCAGTCGGATTTCTCGTTGCTGCGGTCGGATGCGCTTTGCTTGAACCAGGGGTGCTGGTCGGACGTATGGCTGAGCACAAGGTCGATCATCACGCGAATGCCGAAGCGGTGCGCCGTTTCGACCACCGCATCGAAATCGGCGATGCTGCCGAACATCGGGTCCACGTCGCAATAATCGCTGACGTCGTAGCCGAAATCCTTCATCGGTGAGGTAAAGAAAGGCGAAATCCAGATCGCATCGACACCCAGTGACGCGATGTAGGGGATCCGGTTCACGATCCCCAGCAGATCACCGATACCGTCGCCGTTGCTGTCCTGAAAACTGCGCGGATAAATCTGGTAGATGACCGCACCGCGCCACCAATCGGGGTTTGCTGCGTTGTCCATACGTGGTGCATTGTCGGCGGTCATGTCTGACGGTCCCCCGGTTTCTGGTAGCGATAACGTTGCACACCGACTAGCGTCGGACCGTGCAATTGGCAACGCCCCGCAGGTCTTGTGGCTTGCCATCGGCTGTGTGATGCCGCTTGATCTGAACAACCCAATGACCGGAGGCCCCGATGAAACTGACCCGCCAGGATTTCCCGCAAGATTTCGTATTCGGGGCTGCAACCGCGGCCTATCAGATCGAGGGCCACAGCTTTGGCGGGGCGGGATCCACGCACTGGGACACATTTTCGGCCACTCCAGGGAATGTCGTGGGCTGTGAAAACGGTGCCATCGCTTGCGACCATTATCACCGGATGGATGCTGACCTGGACCTGCTGCGCGATGCCGGCATGGACGCCTATCGATTCTCGACCAGCTGGGCGCGGGTCCTGCCCGAGGGACGCGGCACGCCCAATCAGGAGGGGCTGGATTTCTACGACCGCCTGGTCGACGGCTGCCTCGCGCGTGGGCTCAAGCCATTTCAGACCCTCTACCATTGGGAAATGCCGTCCGCGCTGGCCGATCTGGGCGGCTGGACCAACCCGGATGTGGCCGACTGGATGGCCGATTACGCCGAAGTCATCACGCGCCGGATCGGTGATCGCGTCCATTCCATCGCCACCCTGAACGAACCCTGGTGTGTCAGCTATCTGTCGCATTTTCTGGGTCACCACGCGCCGGGTCAGCGCGATATTCGCGCAACCGCCCGCGCCATGCATCACGTAAACCTCGCCCACGGACGCACCATGACCCGGCTGCGCGATCTGGGACAGGACAACTGCGGCATCGTCCTGAACTTCGAGGCAACCGAACCCGCAAGCGACAGCGCAGCCGATCGCGCCGCTGCCGCAACGCAGGATGCAACACATAATCGTTGGTTCATCGAGGCGATCACGCGCGGCAGCTATCCCCAAGAGGCGCTCGCAGGACTTGAGCCGCACATGCCACAGGGTTGGCAGGACCACATGCGCGAAATCAGCCAGCCAATCGATTTTCTGGGCGTCAATTACTATACGCGCGGATTGATCGGCGCGGCCGAGGATGGCGCGCCCTGGCCCGGCACCCGCCAGATCGCCGGACCGCTGCCAAAGACGCAGATGGATTGGGAAATCTATCCCGAGGGGCTGCACCGCACCTTGACCCGCATGACGCGTGATTACGTGGGTAATCTGCCGATTTTCGTCACCGAAAACGGCATGGCCTGGCCCGAGGAGCCAGACCATGCGGATGACGCGCGGACCGATTTCATCGATCGGCACCTGCAGGCCATGCACGGGGCGGTGAATGACGGGGTGAATCTTCAGGGTTTCTTTTACTGGTCGTTGCTGGACAACTACGAATGGGCCTTTGGCTACGAAAAACGGTTCGGGTTGGTCCATGTCGATTTCGATACGCTGGACCGCACGCCGAAATCATCCTACCACGCGCTGAAATCCGCGATCGCACGGCAGGACCACTCATGAGCAAACGACAGGCCAACAGTTACAACCTTGTCGCCGATATCGGCGGGACCAACACGCGCATTGCGCTTGCCCAAGGGGCGGATGTGCTGCCCGCGACCGTTCGGCGCTATCGCAATGTCGACTTTACCGGCCTCGAAAGCGTGATCCGCCGCTACTGCGAGGACGAGGGCGACGTGGATGCCTATGCCGCCTGCGTCGCTGTCGCGGGGCCCGTGCGTGACGGACGTGCGGCCATGACCAATCTGGATTGGACAATCGATACCGAAACGCTGGCCCGCGCCAGCCGGTCGGAAAAGGTCGCCATCCTGAACGATCTGCAGGCACAGGGTCATGCGCTTGGGCATATCGCCGACGAAAATCTGCGTCAGGTCCTGACCGGTGCCGAGGCAGGTGCCAAGGCAACCAAACTGGTGATCGGCGTCGGAACAGGTTTCAACGCAGCCCCGGTCTTCGAAACGGACCAGGGCCGCATCGTCACAGCATCCGAGAGCGGCCACGCCAACCTGCCGATCCGCACCGAACAAGAGCTGCGCCTGTGTCAGTTCGTGTCCAACGCACATGGCTTTCCCGCGGTCGAAGACGTTTTGTCGGGCCGTGGGCTGGAACGGGTCTATGCCTTTCTCGGGCAAGAAGCGGATGATCGCAAAGAGATCCTCGCTCAAGAAATCATGACCGCCTTGGCCGACGGCAGTGATCCACGGGCCGAAGCCGCCGCCAGGATTTTCGTGCGCATTCTGGGGACCGTTGCCGGGAACCTGTCACTGATCCAGCTTCCGTTCGGCGGAGTCTACCTCGCAGGGGGCGTTGCGCGGGCCTTTGGACCCTATCTGGCACAATACGGATTCGGAGATGCGTTCCGCGACAAGGGACGATTTGCCGGTTTCATGTCGAATTTCTCGGTCACGATCATCGAAGACGATTATGCCGCGCTGACCGGTTGCGCCTGCCAACTTATGACGCTCGAACGTCAAGGCTAGGGTACAGGGCTGCATCAATGCAGCAACTGGGCCTGTACGGTTTCGGTCAGCGCGTTCAACGAAAACGGTTTCGGCAGGAAAACCGCGTTTGCGATCCGGTCGTTGTCGGCGTTGAACGCATCCTCGGCGTAGCCTGACACAAAAATGACCTTGGTATCAGGCCGCGCGACACGCGCCTGTTTTACCCAGGTAGGACCGTCCAATCCGGGCATGATGACATCTGACAGGAACAGATCCACCTTGAGGTCCGGATCGGACAACAGGTCCAGTGCAGCCTCTGCACAATCGGCCTCGATCACCGTATAGCCGCGAAGCCGCAAGGCCCGCGAGGCAAATGCCCTGACCGGTGCCTCGTCCTCGACCAACAGGACCACGCCGCTGCCTTGGGTGATGATCTGGTCGCCCCCCTTGTTGGGCGGGCGGCGCGTGTCGGCCACGGGACGGGTCTGGCTGGGGAACAGCATTTCAAATTCGGTGCCGCTGCCCACCTCACTGTGGGCAAATATGAAACCGCCGGTCTGCTTCACGATGCCGTAGGCCGTCGACAACCCAAGCCCTGTCCCCTCGCCCGTGCGTTTGGTCGTATAAAATGGCTCGAACACCTTGGGCAGGCGTTCGGGCACGATGCCACAGCCTTCGTCGATAACGCGGACCACCACATAAGCCCCTGGCGGGACGGAAACGTTGCCCCGCACCAATGGGACATCCAGCTGTCTGTTTTCCGTGACGATGCGGATTTCCCCGCCCTGCGGCATCGCATCGCGCGCGTTGACCACAAGGTTCATCATGACCTGTTCCAGCTGCCGCTTGTCCGCCTTGATCGCTGCCAGATCAGGATCGTGTTCCAGAATGAGGCTTACCCTTTCGCCAACCAGACGGTTCAGCAAATGGGTCAAATCTGACAGGGTATCACGCAGGTCGATCCGTTCAGGCTGAAGGTTCTGTTTGCGGGAAAACGCCAAGAGCTGGCCCACAAGGCTGGCTGCACGATTCGCGTTCTGATGGATTTGAATGAGATCGCCGTAATCATGGTCACCCGCATCATGGCGCAACAGCAAGAGGTCGCAATGTCCCGATATGGCCGTCAGCAAGTTGTTGAAATCATGCGCGACGCCACCGGCTAGCTGACCAATGGCCTGCATTTTCTGACTTTGCACGAATTGCGCTTCGAGGGTTTTGAGTTCGGTCACGTCATTGAGCACGGCAATCAGATGCCGACCTTCGGGACCGTCGGCGATATTGAGGGTCACCTGCACAAAGGTTTCCTGATTTTCACCGCGCCCCCGCAGGAATTGTGACACGTGCCCGCCCTGCCCGGCGATCGCCTCCTTGATCCAGTCCGAAATCGGTCGACCCAGCCCGTCCAGCACATCCTGTACCCGGCGTTCGTCGTTGTTTTCGAACCCCAAGAGCACGCGGGCCTGACGGTTGGATGCCGTGATCATGCCGTCGCGGCAAATCTTGAGGAGTGGCACCGGCAAGTCTTCGATTTCGTCCCATCCGGCAGACAGACCCACCGTGCCGGTTGGGCCCGTCGCGTCGCGCGCCGTCGGCAACAGATAGATTTCGCGGCGTTGCGCGGTCCTGTCAACAACACCCGCGATGAACGTCTGCGGACCGGAGGTGGTTCTGACCTCGCAGGTGCGACCGCTGACAGGCGGCGTCGCACCAAAGATTTCCGAGAGCGATTTTGGCCTGTTTCCCAAAAGCTTGCGGAACACTTCATTCATGTAGAGAACCGCATCCGACGGGCCGGCTGTCAGCATCGGCAATGTCAGCATATCGGCGGCGCGGCCCAGGGATTGACTGTTGCGCCCCTGATCGTTCAACCGCCACATCCCCAGATCAGGTTCGATCATCATGTGCGTCAGCCGGTATTGACCGGTCCGCGTCGCGACGTCCTGGGTGGCGGCACCGTATGCCGTCGCCTGTTCACGCATTTGCGCCAGCAGCAGATCAGGTGTCGCAACAATCTGCCCGATCGCAGAGCCCAGATGGCCGTCCGAAATATCCCCGAACCGCGTGATGGCGGCGGGATTGCGATACAGGATGTCCCCGTTCGCGCTGGTCAAAAAGGCGATATCACCATCATAGAGCAACATGGTCTGTATCACGCGGCGCAACGGGCTGATTTCCGCGATATCGTCCCGAACAATGCGTGACCCGCGCCGATATGTCAGAAACGCCATGAACATCAATACGATGCCGGCAAAAACCGCCGTCAAACGAAAGACGTGATCCCCGGCGAACAGGCCAAACATGCCGCATGCCGCTGCAAGCGCAGATAGCAGCCATATCGCCCGCGACTGCCGCGTTTGCGGGGCTGGGAAACTAAAGATGGTTCGACGCAAATTCCCTCCCGTACGCGCTTTGACTTCAACGACGACCCTAGGGAGGAAACGGTAAACAGGGCGTTAAAATCGATCAATTCATCTCAGGGTTGAATTTTGAGGAGTGTGGTCAGAAAGAAACCGTCATGTTCTGCGCGCGGCACCAACTTCAGCGTCTCTTGCCGTTGGAAATCGCCGTGTTTCGCGAGGAATGCATCGACGACCGCGTCGTTTTCCGAATTCAGCACCGAACAGGTCGCGTAGGCCAACGTGCCGCCCTGTGCGACAAGTGGTTTCGCGTTTTCCAAAACCTCGGCCTGCATGACGCTGAACCGGTCCAGATCCTGCGGTGTTAGCCGCCATTTCGCATCCGGCGTCCGCCGCCAGGTGCCGCTGCCAGAACAGGGCGCATCACAAAGCACCAGATCATAGGGCGAATGGCGCATCAGGTCCGACGGTCGAAGCGTTGTGATCTGCACCCCCGCCCGCTGCGCACGCGGGCCAATATCCGCCATCCGTGCCTGATCGATGTCATGCGCATATACGGCCGCATCGGTTTGATCTGCCAGCGCGAGAGCCTTGCCACCGCCGCCTGCGCAATAGTCCAGCACCCGGCGACCTGCCACGGACCGCAGCTGCGCCATCGCGATCTGCGATGCTGTATCCTGCACCTCGACAAGGCCCGAGGCATAGGCAGATGAACCCGCAATCTTGCGTTCGTTTTCAATGACTTCTATTGCGGTCTTCACCTGATCCACAGGTTTGGACACAATACCGCCGCGTGCCAATGCGGCGACCGCCTCATCCCGCGTGCCGCGTGACAGATTGACCCGCAAATAGACCGATGCACGATGGCGCATCAGCTGTGCTGTGGCCATCGCCGCCTGACCCAGAGACTCTTGCCACAGCGGCCAAAGCCAATCAGGCAGATCCGCCGATACGGCATCCGAGTGTGGCAGGGGCGCCGAACCGACCTCATCCAGAGAGAGTGCCGCAGGACCGTAGCCGCCTGCCCCGAACACGGTGTCCACGGGGATGCCATCGCGGCGCAACAGCCCCAGGATTGCCGCGCGGGCCGTCGTATCGCCACCGGCCGCGCAGAGCGACCGCCTGGCCCGCAGCACATCGTAAACGTGGTCACGAATGGCGGCCCGGTCCTTGGACCCTGCAAAGCGGTTCTTGCGTGCCCAGGTGGTCAAGGTCCGCTCTGCGGGTGCACCCGCGAAAACGTCGTCCAGAACCTCTATCGCGGCGGCAAAGCGGGCGGCAGGTGTCACAGCCCCCTCAGGACCCGATGCGATAGTTGGGTGATTCCCGCGTGATCTGCACGTCATGGACGTGGCTTTCACGCAGGCCGGCACCCGTAATCTTGACGAATTGCGCGTTCTTGCGCATTTCGGCGACGGTCGCGTTGCCGGTATAGCCCATCGCGGCCCGCAAACCACCGACAAGCTGATGGACCACCGCGCTGGCGGATCCCTTGTAGGGCACCTGACCTTCGATGCCTTCGGGGACCAGCTTGTCGCTCGCCGCGTCCTTTTGGAAATAGCGATCGGCAGACCCGCGCGCCATCGCGCCAAGCGACCCCATACCACGGTAGGATTTGAAAGACCGCCCCTGATACAGGATGACCTCTCCGGGGGATTCGTCGGTGCCTGCGATCATTGATCCGACCATCGCGCAGGACGCCCCTGCGGCAATCGCCTTGGCAAAGTCGCCCGAAAATTTGATCCCGCCGTCGGCGATGACGGGCACGTCGCCCGCCGCCCCAGCGCAATCCATGACGGCCGTCAATTGCGGCACGCCGACACCCGCGACCATGCGCGTGGTGCAGATCGAACCCGGACCGATGCCCACCTTGACCGCATCGGCACCGGCACCGATCAGCGCGCGGGTCGCCTCGGCGGTGGCGACATTTCCAGCCACAACCTGCACCTGGTTCGACAGCGCCTTGATCCGCTCGACCGCCTTGGACACACCTTCGGAATGGCCGTGTGCCGTATCCACAACGATCAGGTCGACGCCCGCATCGATCAGCGCAGCAGACCGTTCAAAACCAGAATCCCCGACCCCCGTCGCAGCACCCACACGCAAACGTCCCAGATCATCCTTGCAGGCCGAGGGGTTCAGCACCGCCTGTTCGCTGTCCTTCAGGGTCAACAGGCCCGTCAGCTTGCCCTTTGCGTCCGTGATCAGCAGTTTTTCGATGCGGCGGGCCTGCATCAGCGACCGTGCCTCGTCCAGATCGGCGGGCTCTTGCAGCATGGCCAGATCATCAGAGGTCATCATCACGCTCACCGGCGTGCTGTCATCGCTCGCAAATCGCATGTCGCGGTTTGTGACGATCCCGACGACCAGACCGTTTTCGTTGACCACCGGAAATCCCGTGACGCGGTAGCGTTCCATCAGCGCCTTGGCGTCGGCCAGCGTCTGGTCGGGGCGCAATGTGACCGGGTTGTAGACCGTCCCCGATACGAACCGCTTGACCTGTCGGATTTCGCGGGCCTGCGCCTCGATATCCAGGTTCTTGTGTACGATCCCCATGCCGCCCGATTGGGCCATCGCGATCGCCATGCGGCCTTCTGTCACGGTGTCCATTGCGGACGACAAAAGCGGGATGTTCAGGCTGATCGACTGGGTGACGTAGGTGCGGGTGTCTGCTGTCGAAGGCAGTACGGATGATGCTGCCGGAACCAGCAGAACATCATCAAAAGTCAGTGCCTCGCGAATCTCCATCACGGTCTCTCCTGATAGGGTCGTTTGGCGGTGCCGTATTGCACGAAAGCCACCGGGGCAAAAGGTCAAAAGAATGACGCTTACGACGCTGTGCCGTCGCGCCGCGCCCTTTTCCCTCGGCGCAAAATGGCTAGTGTGCGCGCAACACAGCAAAGGCATCCGGACATGACCACCGATCCACTTGTTATTTTCACACCCTCGGGCAAGCGCGGACGGTTTCCCGTGGGGACCCCCGTTCTGACCGCGGCCCGACAGTTGGGTGTCGATCTTGACAGCGTCTGCGGCGGACGCGGCATCTGTTCTAAATGCCAGGTCGCACCATCTTACGGCGAATTTTCCAAACATGGTGTCACCGTACGCGAGGGCGCGCTGTCGGACTGGAACAGCGTGGAACAGCGATACGACGACATCCGCGGCCTAAAAGACGGTCGCCGTCTGGGCTGTCAGGCTACCGTCCAGGGCGACATCGTGATCGACGTTCCACCAGAGAGCCAGGTTCACCGCCAGGTCGTCCGCAAGGCCGCCGCCGTGCGCGACATCGTCATGGACCCCGCAACCAAGCTCTTGTTCGTCAAGGTGCAGGAACCGGACATGCACGAACCCTCCGGCGATCTCGAGAGGCTGGCAGCGGCCTTGCGCGATGAATGGGGGATTACGGATGTACATGCCCCCCTGCCCGTACTGACCAAGCTGCAAAAGGTTCTGCGCAAGGGTAACTGGGAAGTCACGGTCGCCCTGCATCGCGGATCGCTGGACGGTCGTCATCAGGTCATCGACGTCTATCCCGGTTTCCACGAAGGTCGGATCTATGGTCTTGCCATCGATCTTGGGTCCACCACCATCGCGGCCCACCTGTGCGACCTGCGCAACGGTCAGGTCGCCGCCAGTGCGGGCGTGATGAACCCGCAGATCCGCTTTGGCGAGGATCTCATGAGCCGCGTGAGCTATGCGATGATGAATCCGGGCGGAGAGGTCGAAATGACGGCCGCCGTGCGCGCCGCCATCAATGACCTGACCGTGGATATCGCGGCAGAGGCCGGCATTACCCCCGACCAGATCATGGAGGCCGTGTTCGTCTGTAACCCGGTGATGCACCACCTGCTGATCGGGGTGGACCCCGTGGAATTGGGCCAGGCCCCGTTTGCACTGGCTACATCAGATGCAATGGGTCTGCCCGCCCGCGAATTGGACCTAAACCGGATGAACGATGCAGCACAGGTGTTCATCCTGCCATGTATCGCCGGTCACGTCGGTGCAGATGCGGCCGCCGTCGCGCTGTCAGAGGAACCGGGCAAATCCGACGACCTCGTGCTGATCGTCGACGTGGGCACCAACGCGGAAATCCTGCTGGGCGACAAAAGCCGCGTTCTGGCCTGTTCGTCCCCCACAGGCCCCGCATTTGAGGGCGCACAGATCAGTTCCGGTCAGCGCGCCGCCCCCGGTGCCATCGAGCGCGTTGAAATCGACCCTGCGACCAAGGAACCCCGGTTCAAGATCATCGGAAGCGACAGCTGGTCCGATGACCCCGATTTCGGCACACCGCAGATCACCGGCATCTGCGGTTCCGGCATCATCGAGGCCGTCGCCGAAATGCGCATGGCCGGCCTGCTGGACGACAAGGGTCTGATCGGCTCGCCCGACCAGACCGGCACGTCACGCTGTATCGTCGCCGGGCGCACGCATTCCTATGTCCTGCACGACGGCACCGCCGACGGTGGACCGCTGATTGCCGTGACACAGGGCGATATCCGCGCGATCCAACTGGCAAAATCGGCGCTTTATGCCGGGGCGCGGCTGCTTATGGATGAGATGGGCGTCGATCATGTCGACCGCATCACGCTGGCGGGCGCCTTTGGCGCGCATATCAGCCCGAAACACGCGATGGTGCTGGGGATGATCCCCGATGCGCCGCTGGCGAATGTGCGTAGTGCGGGCAACGCTGCGGGCACAGGCGCACGTATTGCACTGTGTTCCGTGACCGCACGCCGCGATATTGCGGCAATCGTACGTCAGATCACCAAGGTCGAAACCGCCATCGCGCCGAAATTTCAGGAACATTTTGTCAACGCAAACGCCATTCCGCACGCCACCGATCCCTTCCCGCACCTGGCCAGCGTGACCACGCTGCCATCCGTCAGTTTCAACCTCGGGGGTGGCGGAAGTGTCGATGATCAAGGCCGCAGACGCAGGCGGGCCCGCAAATAGCTGGATATTGACCCGCGCCAGACCCTTGTCTGGCCGGGTTCAGCTGCCCTTGCCCGTAAACACGGTGACGATAGTGCGCCATGTGATCCACAGGTCCAGCGCGATCGACCGGTCCCGGATGTAGGCCAGGTCAGCCGCAACCTTGCGATCCAAGCCTTCGCGCCCGTCGACATAGCCGACTTCGGTCTGGGCAAGGCCGGTGATGCCAGGTTTGACAGAGTGGCGTGCACGGTATCCCGGTACGGTGTCGACATAGATGCAGGCATGGTCGATAAAATCGGGGCGCGGGCCAATCAGGCTCATGTTGCCGATCAGCACGTTCCAGACCTGCGGCAACTCGTCCACACGACATTTGCGCAACAGGCGACCCAATGGCGTGATCCGCGACACCTCAAGATCGTCAAACGCGCCGCGCCGGATATTTTCGGCACAAAGCATGGACCGGAATTTGTAGGCGCGAAACGGGACACATCCCTGCCCCATGCGGTCCTGCACGTAAAACAGGGGACCCGGATTATAGAAGCGGTTGATGATTAACAGCGCTACGGCTGCCAAAACCAAGGGCACCAAAAGGACGGATGATATTACAATATCAAAGCACCGCTTGAAGATGATAAATCCGAGCTTAGGGGACACAGGTTTCGTCTCTGAAGCGGCATCTTGTTCATACCGCAAAGACGTAAATTGTCTGATTTCAACCAAAACTGCCCCCGAAACTTCGACTATCCATGCCAGCACCATCGGCACGAGACACGGATTGTGACGGCCGTGAAATCACCGCCCTAGAACTCAAGCAAAACCATTACGCAAACAGGACTTAACACGCGCCGCATTACAGGCGTGTGACATGCTGGTTCCGCGCGTAATGCCGTATCGGGCAGCGTGAACCGGAACCAGCGTGATATTAGTTGGTGGTGGTGTCCGACGTTGCGCCGTCGTTGTCGCCATCATTGGTCGCGCCGATGATGAAAACAGCGCCCATCAGCGTCAGAAAAGGCACGACATTCGGGATTTCTGTCGACAGGCCAGGAACGGCAATGCTGTCCTGAGCGGATGCTGCCATCGGCATTGTCGCAGCGACGGTCAGTGCAAGAATGATTTTTTTCATGTTTTAATTCCCCATGTGTGCGCAAAGCGTGCGTTCAAGTCCAAACGACGTAGCGTCAACGGTTTCAATCACCAATCGGTTACCGGTTCCACGCCTTGTTTACAAGACTAATCTCGGGTAGTGCCGACACCGCCATCAAAAGACTGCGATCTGGCCAAGAGTCCCGAACTGCCATAAATTAAGGCACAAAGGCTGGGGAAACGGCCAGATGCAAGGCAGCCTGCGTATCCAAGACAGCCTCTCAATTGGTATCGGGCGTCGCGGCACCTTCATCGTCGTCCGACGAAAGAAGCGCAAAAAAGCCCACCATGCCAGCACCGATTCCCAGTATCGCACCGGTTGACAGCCCCTGCCCCGTCGTCAGCGCCGGGGTGGTCGGATCGATCACTGGCGCGGGCGGTGCTGCGGGTTCGGTCACGATCAGACCCTGAGACTGTGCCAGGGTCGGGAGCATGAAAGCCGCTGTCGCGGCCAAGATCGTCATCTTCATTACGGCAAATCCCTTTGCAATCATGTATTCACGTTCACCATAGAGGCCCGCCCGGATCGCGCAAGCGTGATACGCACCCCGGATCTGAGGCCGTGCGCAGTTCAGGACTGGACGTCCGGCGACCAGAGCGTTCTGCGCGTCATGATGTGGGCAAATTCTTGCGACTCTGTAAATCTGTCCAGCCACCCACGCAGATCGGGCCAATCCTGTTCGTCGAACCAGGCCCGATCAATCTGTGCGAACTGACGCACGAACGGCAGGATCGCCATGTCAGCCAATGTCACCCGGCCAAACAGCCAACCAGCCTGCAACCATGTATTCAGGTCATGCAGGATTGCTGCCGCAATTTCGCGTTGCTGATCCGGGTCACTGTCAGGGTAGCGGTCCGCGTATTTCGTGCGGTCAAGGGCCTGTTTGAACGGTCCGTCATTGCGCGCAATCAGGTCATGGCCCTCTGCCGGCATATCCAGCCATCGCTGCGGATCGCGCTGCTGCAAGGCCCAGACCATGATGTCGAGGCTTTCGTCGATCACCCGCTCGGGCAAGACAAGGCACGGCACCGTGGCCGTAGGTGACACCGCAAGAAAGGCGTCGGCTTTGTCGCGCAGCAATATCTCGCGCGTTTCAACGACCTGACCAGCGGCTGCGATCGCCAGACGCGCACGCATGGCATAGGGGCAACGACGAAACGACCACAGGGCAGGTTTCACGGCGCGCGCATGCCGGCCAGCAGATTGTCAGACGCACGGGCCAGCAGCGTGGCGTCAATGCCGCAAGCGACAAAGGTAAACCCGTCAGCCAAGAGTGACCGGGCAAAGGTGACATCCTGCACCAATGTTCCCACGGGCACACCGGCAGCCATCAGCGCAGCTGCAGCCGGTCTGATCGCGTCCCAAACGGCAGGGGCCATCGGCTGGCCCGGCAGACCCAAATCCGCTGCAATATCCGCTGGCCCGAAAAACACGCCGTCGACACCTTTGACCGTGCCGATTGCTACAGCGTCCGCCAACGCCTGACGCGATTCCACCTGCAAGATGATGGCCGTCTCTGCCTCAACCCGGTCAAGGTAGTCGGTGATCCGGCCATAGCCGTTCGCACGCGTGCCCCCAGCAAAGCCCCTGATCCCGTTCGGCGGATAGCGGCAAGCGGCGACGGCCGCGCGCGCCTCTTGTTCCGATTGGATCATCGGGAACAACAACGCAGGCGCACCCAGATCCAGCAACCGCTTGACCTTGACCGGGTCATTCCAGTCCGGGCGCACCATCGGTGTCGTGGCGTACCCAGCAAACACCTGCAGCTGATGCATCACATCGCCCAGCGACGTGGGCGCGTGTTCCATGTCCAGAACGGCCCAGTCAAACCCCGCACCGGCGATCACCTCGGCGGCCCCGGCGTGGCAAAGGGAAACCCAGATACCGATTTGCGGCTTGCCCGACCGGATCGCGGCCAGAAATGCGTTTGGTTTCAGGTTCATGAATTTGCTCCTTCACCGCCCAGCGCAGTGGCTGCCAAGACGGCCTGCACGTCATGATCGGACAGGCCGTAGTCGCGCCGAGCCATCTCTGGCGTGATGTAGCCCAGCGCAAGATCGCAGCGCACTGCATCCGCATCGCGCGCACCGACGTCACCATAGCCACCCCCTCCGGGGAACCCCATCACCGCGCGGGTACCTTCCGGAATATGCTGTCGTCCCTTGCCCCGCAGTGGCGTGCCATCACTCAGTGCGACAGTCGTGGCCCCACCCGCCGCACCACCGCGTCGCCCGCGTGCCGGATGTTCGACCCGGTCGAACATGGCCGACAGATGCATGTCATAGCCCGCGCGCGGCCCGACCTCCATCACTTGACCCAACCCGCCGCGATATTGCCCTACCCCACCGGAATCGGGACGCAGTTCCTTGCGCCAGATGATCACCGGGCCGACCTGCTCGGTCGCCTCGACCGGCATGGTCATGACGCCGGATGGAAACGCGGTGGCCGACATCCCGTCCAGTGACGGACGCGCACCCGTGCCGCCGGAATTGAACACCAACACCTCGGCATCGCCAGCGCCCCCGGTTCCCGTGCGCGGGCGCAGCGACATCTGGAAATTACACAGACAGCCCGCGCCTTCGGCTGGAACGACGCCCGGCATCAACTGATCAAGCGCACCAAAGATCGTATCCGGCAGCAAGTGGCCGATCACATGCCGCAGGGCCACCGGCGCAGGATGCAATGCGTTCACGATCGTGCCCGGCGGTGCGGTCACCTCGAACGGCGCAAGGCTGGCCGCATTGTTGGGAATATCCGGTGCGATGGCGCATTTCAGCGCATAGCAGGCATAGGCCTTGGTATAGACCATCGGCACATTGATCCCCTTGGGATCGGGGCCGCTGGTGCCGGTCCAGTCGCACAGCACCCGGTCCCCGGCAAAGGTCACGCTGACATGCAGGTCGACGGGCCGCGTATATCCGTCGATCCGCATATGCGCGGCCGCCTGACCCTGCGGCAACGCCGCGATCCGGTCCAATGTCGCCCGGCGCGAGTGATCGAGGATAAAATCGCTGATGCCGTCCAGATCATCCAGCCCGTATTCGTCCAGCATCTCGGTCAGGCGCCCCCTGCCAATATCGTTACAGGTCGCCAGCGCATAGAGATCACCAACCAGCTGATCGGGCGCGCGCACGTTTGCGCGGATGATCTGGATCAGGGTCGGATCAACTGTTCCGGCGGATGCAAACCGCATGATCGGCAAATGCAGCCCTTCTTCATAGACCGCATCCGCATCGGCCCCAAACCCGCGACCACCAATATCCGTGACATGGGCCGTACAGGCGAAAAAGCCGATCAGACGATCCTTGTGAAACGCGGGCGTGCAGACCGTGATATCGTGAAGATGACCGGTGCCTTTCCACGGATCATTCGTCAGATAGACATCGCCCGGGCGCATGGTGTCAAACCCGATATCGCGGATGAAATGCGGCACCGCGTCGGCCATCGCGTTGACGTGGCCGGGTGTGCCGGTGACGGCCTGCGCCAGCATCTGTCCTGCGGCATCATAGACCCCGGCGGACAGATCTCCCGCCTCGCGCACGGATGTGCTAAAGGCTGTCCGCACCAAGGCCTGCGCCTGTTCCTCGACAATGGAAATCAGGCGGTTCCACATGATCTGATAGGCGACCTGACCGGGCATGATCACTCCTTGCGTTGCAATGCGATACAGCCGTCGGACAGCACCACGGCGTCGCGACTGGCTGGCACGATGATCGAGGTTTCATCCTCGGTGATGACGGCGGGACCGATGACGGTGGTCCCCGATGCGAGGTCTGCACGTGCATGCACCCCGGCAATCTGGCTGATGCCCTGCGCCGCGTCGAACAGGTCGCGCTGGTTGCGCGCTGCGACAGGCGATGCGACCGTCACGGGCGTTGCGGGATCGACGGCAGCCTTGGGCGTGGTGGCATTGACGGCCCAGACCGTGATCTCGACCTCCATCCCGGCGACTGTCCGACTGAACAGGGCCGCATAGGCCGCCTCGAACAGCGCAAGGAAACGGTCGGGATCGGGGTGTTCGGCATCCTGCGCGGGCAGCGTCACGGGGATTTCCCAGCCCTGCCCACTGTAGCGCATGTAGACCTTGTAATCGGCGGTGATCGGCGCGTCTGCATCGCAAGACCTGACAAAGGTCGTCGCCTGCGCCGTCAGATCAGCAAATAGCCCTTTCACCGCATCCGCATCAAACGCAGACAGGCGCATGAACACTGACCGCGTCGCCTCGAAACTGAAGGGCGCGCGCAAAAACCCGATGGCGGAACCGACACCCGCACCACTGGGGACCAGACAGCGGTCAATGCCCAGTTTTTCGCACAATCGCGCGGCATGCAATGGTGCTGCTCCACCAAAGGCGATCATGGTGTAGCCTGCCAGATCCTCGCCGTTTTCGACGGCATGGACACGCGCGGCATTGGCCATGTTCTCATCCACGACTTCGGCCAGCCCATGCGCCGCGTCCTGAACGGACATGTCCAGTGGCGCACCCAATGCATCGCTCAGCGCCTGCGCTGATTGCGCGGGGTCCAGCGGGATGCGACCACCTGCAAACCCCGCGGGGTCAAGTTTACCCAAGATCAGGTCGGCGTCCGTGACGGCAGGTCGCTGCCCGCCGCGACCGTAGCAGGCAGGGCCGGGTTCGGACCCCGCACTTTCGGGACCGACGCGGATCTGGCGCAGCGCATCGACATGGGCCAGCGATCCGCCGCCCGCACCGATTTCGACCATGTCGATTACGGGGATCGAAATCGGCATGCCCGACCCCTTCTTGAACCGGTAGGTTCGCGCGACCTCGAACACGCGGGCCGTTTTGGGGGTCTGGTCGCGGATCAGGCAAATCTTGGCCGTGGTGCCACCCATGTCGAATGACAGGACCCGGTCCAGCCCATGCCGCGCCGCGATATCGGCGGCAAAGACCGCGCCGCCCGCAGGCCCGGATTCCACCAGCCTGACCGGGAATTCGGCCGCGGTGGCCAGATCGATGATCCCGCCACCCGAATGCATCAGGAACACCGGGCAATCCGCACCGGCGACGCGCAAACTGTCCGCGAGGCGACCAAGGTAGGATTTGATCAGCGGCTTGATATAGGCGTTGGCGACGGTGGTGTTGAACCGTTCGTATTCCCGCATCTGGGGGCTGACCTCTGACGACAGCGACACCATTGCCGCAGGCATGCGTTCGGCCAGCACGTCGCGGATCATCCTTTCGTGCGTGTCGTTCACATAGGAATGCAGCAAACCAACGGCGACACTGTCATAGCCCGCATCGCGCAATTCATCCGCAAGGGCCGCGACCGCGTCGCCGTCCAGCGGCACCAGCACACCACCATCCGCGTCGATACGTTCACGCACCACATAGCGACGATTGCGCGGCAGCAGCGGCGCGGGCAGCGTCAGGTTCAGGTCATATTGTTCGAACCGCGATTCGCTGCGCATCTCGATCACGTCGCGGAACCCTTCGGTGGTGATCAGCGCGGTTTTCGCACCGCGCCGCTCGATCAGCGCATTGGTCGCCAGCGTGGTGCCGTGGATGATCTGGCTGATCCGCGCGGGCGAGATACCCGCATCCGCGCAGACCCGCTGCATTCCCTCGACGATCGCATGCTCTGGTGCCGCATAGGTGGTCAGCACCTTGGTCGAAAACCGGTCGGCACCGGTTTCCAGAACCACATCGGTAAAGGTGCCGCCGATATCGACACCCAGTCGCGCCTGACCGCCTTGCATGTTTCGCTCCCTCTTCGTCGGGTGCCATGCAGCGCCGGAACGCGGGGAATGTCAAACCGGTGGGATCAATCCTTTTGATGAAAATCCGCGACGATCTCGCGGCGGGCCAGCATCATCGCATCTGCCACATGCTGAAGGGGCTCTACATCGACATCGGACTGACCGGTTTCAATCAGTTCGGCAAAGCGATGATAGACACCTTCGTATTCACCGTGTTCAGCCACGTCATGCGGCTGGCCGTTGACCAGCATCGTGGTTGCGGCATCCAGCAGTTTCAAAGTGCCCTCGGTCGTGTCGACCTCGATATCCCATGTGGGCGGATCCTCGTGGCGCCAGTCGAACTGGGCCTGCACCTGCATGCCACCTGCCCCCACAAAGGTCAGATCGGCCGCAATGGGCATATCGCGGTTGCCGGGGTATTTCAGAACGGAGTCGCGCAGATGCACGGGGTTCGGCAGGATTTCCGTCATCAGTGACAGCGCATTGATACCCGTATCGAACACACCCTGCCCCCCGGGTTCCCAGATCCAGTCCTGACCGGGGTGCCAGTTGTGCACATCCTCGCGCCAGTTGATCCGCATCCCCTTGACCGTGCGGTCGCGCAGCCAGGCGCGGGCGGCAGCCACACCGGGCGCATGACGTAGGTGCCAGGAGGCGTAGAGCGTCACACCCTTTGCGCGGGCCAGCTTTTCCAGCTTCTGCACCTCGGTGACAGTGGCACCGGGGGGTTTTTCCAACATGGTATGTTTGCCCGCCATCAGCGATTTCACCGCGATGTCAAACCGCGGCATCGCGGGCATGGTCAGGCTATAGATGTCGATATCGGGCCTTGCGTCGATCAGGTCCGCGATGTCGCTGTGATTTTCGACGTCATCCACTCCGCCCGAACGGCTGACCGTTGCGGCGAGGTCAAAGGCAGTGCTGCCCGAAATGGCGGGCATGTGCTGATCGCGCGCGATCTTGCCGATACCCAGAAGGGCGATTTTCGCGTCGGTCAACTGCCGGCCGGAGGAACTGGTCGCTGTCATGGTCTGCCTCAAGTTTTGATCTGGCGTCAGACATAGGGCGTTTTGCCCTCAGGACATGCCCAGCGCGGCCATGTACATTTCCAGCACGGCCTCTTCTTCGGCCAGATCGTCCTTGTCGCGCTTGCGCATGGCCACGATCTTGCGCAGCACCTTGACGTCGTAGCCACGCCCTTTGGCTTCGGCCATTATTTCCTTCTGGCCGTCGGCGATGTCTTTTTTCTCGGCTTCCAGACGCTCGTAGCGTTCGATGAACTGGCGCAACTCCTCGCCGGCTACGTTTTCGGTCGGGTTGGTGGCGTTGTCGGACATCGGAACACTCCTGCGGCTGGGTCAGGGGCACGTCCTAGCGAGCCTGCCAAACCCTTGCAAGGTGCGCCGTGTCAGGTTAGCGGATCGGGGCGCAATCATGGGGTATGTCATGCAAACATTGATTTGGATCGGGGCAGTCGTATCGGTGCTGGGCCTGTGTGGCGTGGTCTATTCCATCATCATAGTGGCGCGGGCGAAACGTGCCGATCTGACTGACGCGGAACTGCGCGCCCGCATCGGTGCCATGATGCCGATCAACCTCGGCGCGTTCTTTTCCGCGATGCTGGGACTGATGATGGTCGTGGTCGGCATCCTGCTGGGCTAAAGCGACAGCGCATCCAGCACGCGATGGATCCGATCGTCGGCGATGGAATAGAAAATGATGCGCGCGTCATCCGGACTGCGGTCGGACCGCACCAGACCTGCCGCGCGCAGACGGCGCAGATGATTTGACACCAGCGCTTGCGGCACATCGACAGCCCCCTGCAACTGGCTGACCGTCCGGGGCCCGCCACGCAGTGCACACAGCACCAACAGGCGCACGGTGCCCCCCATTTCGTGCAGAACGGTCGCTGCCGCCGCAAGTGCGTTTTCGTCCATGATCATGCCCGCGACGCTAAACCTGCATGCCGCCCTGCGCCAGACCTGTTGCCACTGGACCGCGCCGCAGGCCGCGCGTAGTCTGCGCCGCATGCAAATCAATCAGATCACACCCGCCTATTCCGCCGCCCCCCAGATCGAGCCCGCCGATGCGGCCACGCTCGCAGAACAGGGTTTCACGACGGTCATCTGTAACCGCCCTGATGCCGAGGTGCCGCCGCCCTTGCAGGCCGAGGCCATCCAGATCGCGGTCGAAGCCGCCGGCATGACCTTTGTCGTCAACCCGGTGACGCACCAGGGTCTGAACATGGACATGGTGCATGCCCAGTCCGACGCCGCCGCCACCGGCAAGACGCTGGCCTATTGTGCATCCGGCACCCGGTCGACCATCGTCTGGGCCCTGGGACAGGCAGGCAAGATGCCGGTCGATGACATCATCGCAGCCGCAGCGCAGGCGGGATACGATCTGAACGGCATGCGGAGCCAGCTCGAAACGCTGTCCTGACGGTCAGGCAATCAAGGTCGCATCACTGATTGCCACGTCCCGCCCGAGTTGGACCAGCGCACCGTGGGGTAGGTCCATAAGGTGCGGCGGTGCTTCACCACCAATCCTGACGGCGATACGCCCGCTGACATGACCCAGGCGCCCCGTGGCGATCAGCTGGCCGCCCGGTGCCTCGACCCGGACAGACCCGACCGCAAATCCGGTCAACGGCAGGCAATCGCCCACGGCGAGAGAAGTCAGTCGGCGCAGTGGCACGGGCATGCGGTGCACCACCACATCCAGTCGCGCAGGTGCACCCAGTACCGCCGCGCGCAGCCGGTCGGCCCAGTCTGCCGCGACCTGCGATTGCGGCACATGTTCAGGCACCGGGCCGACGGTGTCCGGCAAAGCAATCGTCACGCAGGGCAGACGGTCCGTTTTCTGATCCGAAACCGTGATGACGATCACCCGGTAAGATTGTTCGCGCAGCGCAAAACACGCCGCACGCGCATCGGAAAACCGTACCGATAGCCTGCAACCCACGGCCCATCCGTCCAGAACTGTTCCCTGTGTGGTGGCGGCCAGATCATTCAGCAGCGCCTGTAACAAAGGACGAACCAGATCAGCATCCGTTTCGGTGATGGCACGCAAAGGCGCAGGCTGTGCTGACACCCCACCGGTCGTGATCGTCTCGAGCGTGGCTGCGATCAGGCTGGCATCACAAATCATCATGCCGACGCAGGTGCCATCGCGTTCCACGCCCAGCATCAGCACATCGGGGGAAAGATCGGTCGTGACACTGTCCAGATCACAGGTTCGATCCGCCACCCCGGTGACATCGACGACCAGGCCCACACTAGACTGCGCTACCCGCGTGACCGACAGTTTGACCGCGCGTGACGCCGTCAGCGGCACATCAGGCGCATCCGCCTGTTGTCGCCTGACCATCCTGTGCAACACGCCCGTCATACTGGCTACCCCGCGTTGCATTGCGCACAGCTAACGTCGAAGAGGTAAACATTCCCTCAACATCAGTGCACCTATTGGGCGGCGATGGCGACCTGTGCCGGCAGCGACACGCGAAATGCCGCCCCGCCCTGCCCGGGCAGATACATGATTTCGCCACCCAGACGCGTCATGATCTCGCGGCAGATCGCAAGGCCGAGACCTGCACCGCCTGCACGCGCCGCATCCGTCAACCGCGAGAATTTTTCAAAGATCACCTGCGCATCGGCGGGTGCAATGCCGCTGCCGTTGTCGATGAAATCCAGAATCGTACCATGCTGCGACTGCCACACCTTGATGGTCAGACGCGGCTGCGCCGCATCACAGTATTTGCGCGCATTCGCGATCAGGTTGATGAACACTTGGCCCAACCGGTCAAGGTCGGTGGTCAGAACGATCTGCTCTGCCTTGCGGTCGCGCCTGATGATCAGGTCATCCCCGGCGCCCCCTGCGGATGCAACGGCCTGATCCAACAAGTCGCTTAACACGCCCGTGTCGGTCTTGAGGTTGACCTGTCCGTGTTCCAGCACCGCCAGATCCAGCAAATCGTCCAGCAGACGTGTCAGGCGCTGCGATTCGGTACTGATGATGCGTGCCATGCGCTGGCTGTCCTCATCGCTCAGGTCCGGTTGCATCAGAATATCGGAAAACGACCGGATCGAGGTCATCGGCGTCCGCAACTCGTGACTGATCTGGGACAGAAACGCATCCTTTTGCACCGACAGCGCCATCAGTTTGGCGTTTGCATCGCGCAGGGCGCGCGCCGTTTCCTCTTGCTGGCGGCTCTTGGCCTCAAGCTGGCCGGAATATTCGAGGATCTGCGCGGTCTCATCCGCCAGCGCGAACAGATCGTCGACGGTCACGCTGACACCTTCGGTCAACTGTCCGATCATCGCGTGGGCCGTGGCGGCCCCCACCGACCCCGACAGTTCGCGTTCCAGAGCCACGAGAAATGCAGGCGACACGTCCGGCAAGAAGCCGGTTTTCTGCTGGGCCGCCGCCTCGGCCTGAAAAATCGCCTGCGCTTCTCGCGGGCCAAGGATGCGTTGCGACATGATCAGCAGGTCCTCGGCGGTGGCCGCGGACCGCGTCCATGTCCGTTCGCCACCCGGCCCCTCGAAAATATTGACGAATTGCGCACCCTGAAGCCGTTCCAGCGGTGCCGGAAAGCTGAGAACGGACCCCAGAAAAAACAGACTGGTATTCACCAGCAAGGACCACAGCAGACCGTGCAGAACCGGATCGATCCCGCCGATGCCGAACATCGCCTCGGGGCGCAGCCAGCCGATCCCGTAAGGGCCATCGGTCAGAACCTGCGCCGACAGGACGGCATCGGGACCAAAGCTGGGCAGAAACAACGTCCACAGCCACAGCACCGACCCCGACACCAGCCCCAGAATGGCCCCGGTGCGCGTCGCCCCGCGCCAGAAAATGCCGCCCAGCAGCGCCGGAAGAACCTGCACGACCCCCGAAAAAGAGATCAGTCCGATCGCGGCAAGCGCCGCGCCGCCACCCGACAGGTGATAGTAGAGAAAACCAAGCGCGAGGATGCCTGCAATCGACAGGCGGCGGGTGATCTTGACCACGGAACGCACATCCCCGGAAATGACCGCCCGCCCTTGGGTCTGGCTGCGCATCCAGACGGGCAGAACGACGTGGTTAGACACCATCGTGGACAGGGCAATGGTGCTGACGATCACCATCGAGGTCGCGGACGAAAACCCCCCCAGAAACGACAGGATCGCCAGACCGGTCTGCCCTTCGGCCAATGGCACTGTTAGCACGAACAGGTCGGGGTTGGACCCCGGCGGCATGACCTGCAATCCGGTCACGGCGATCGGCACCACAAAGAGGCTCATCAACACCAGATAGAACGGAAAGGCCCATGAGGCCGTCTTGAGATGCCGCTCGTCCGCGTTTTCGACAACCAGCACCTGAAACATGCGCGGCAGGCACAGAAAGGACGCAGCCGACAGAAATATGAGCGCCGCCCAGCGCGTGCCGGACTGGGTCCAGTCCGCAACCGGCGATGCCTCAATCGCGGCCAATGTGGCAGCCGGACCGTCCGACAGCCCCCAGACGACAAAAATACCGACGGCCAGCAGCGCCACCAGTTTCACCACGGCCTCGATGGCGATGGCAATCACGACGCCGTGCTGGCGTTCATTGGCATCGACGTGACGGGTGCCGAACAGAATCGTGAAAATCGCAAGGCCGGTGGACACCAGGATCGCGGCGCGGCCAAGCTCACCACTTCCCCAGTTCTGGCCGCCGGCCTGCGCAAAGACCTGAAAGCTGAGGACAACGGACTGCAATTGCAGCGCGATGTAAGGGGTCGAGGCGATGATCGCCATGAACGTCACGATCATGCCCAAGGTTGTCGATTTGCCGAAACGCGATGAAATCAGGTCGGCAATCGACGTGATCCGTTGTGCCCGGCCAATTCGCACCAGACGACGCAAGACCAGCCACCAGCCGATCATCACAAGCGAAGGGCCAAGGTAGATGGTCACGTATTCCAGACCGGACCGCGCGGCGTAACCGACCGCGCCATAGAACGTCCAGGCCGTGCAGTAGATCGACAGCGACAGCGTGTAGACCAGCGGCATCCGAAGCCAATCGCCTTTGCCGCGGCGCGCCTGCCGTTCGGCCAGGGCTGCGACAATGAACAAGAAGGCGACATAGACGACAGCCGCCAACACCAGTCCGTTGAATGACATCAGTCGGACCCTTCCCGCGTGGGGGGCGGTTCGACATCATCGGTGGGATCGATCCGCCGCGCCACGACGAACGCCACCGCGATCAGCACCATCCAGACGACAAAGACATAGACGACCGTACCTGCCAATCCGCCCGTGTCACCCTCGTCACGCACCCACAACATCGGCAGGAGCCACAGGATGAAACCGATGATCGGCAACATGCGTGCACCATCGCGCAAGCGTCTTTGCCGATAGCGTTCCCGCGCAAGGAACAATCCACGTTGCCCTTTGCGCCCGTCCTCCGTCATGCGCCGATCATCGCGCGGACCTGCGCGCAGACCTCGTCATTGGCAAAGGGCTTGGTCATGAACTGGTCTGCCCCCAGCGCCTCGGCCAGCGCCCGATCCTTGGCCTGACCGCGCGCGGTCAGCATCATGACAGGCAGGTCGCTGGTGCCGGGGTCCGCCCGCAAGTCACGCAGAATGTCGAATCCGGATCGACCCGGCAACATCACGTCCAGCAGGATCATGTCGGGACGCTGATTGCGGATCTTGTCCATGGCGGTCGTTCCGTCCTCGTGCGTGTGGACCGTGTAACCGGCACGACTGAGGATGAAACTGAGCGCCTCGATGATGTTTGGCTCGTCTTCGATCAACAAGACACGTTTTGCCAACGCCCCATCCCCCTTTTGGTCGCTTGCCATGTGTGTGACCCACCCTCCCCGATGCGCCACGCGGCACACTATTGTCCGCGCCCCGTCACATGTCAAAGCCCTGCTGTCAGAGCTGGGTCGCCGGAACCGCAGGTTCACGCCGCGCCGCGCAATCGGCACGCGGGCACATCCGACAGGCCAATCCCACAGGCAAACACAGCGGGTCCGGCGGCTTTGGCAGTGCCCGCACCAGCATCGTTGCCGTCATGACCGGTGGCGCATGCGGACCCAACGGACTTGGCGCGGCGACGGCCACAGCATGGCAAATCAGATGCCGATCGTTCTGCCCGTGCACGGCGACACGCGCGGTCACACAACGGCCCGGCTGTCCGAGGGCAGTATAGACAGGCCACAAGGCGCAGTCGCTGCCCCGTGTCATGTCGAAACCCGCAGCCTGTTTCAGCAGCAGGACCGCACCTGCCGCAGTGATCTGCATCAACCCATGATCCGGCAGGCCCGCCTTGGCAGGCAGACTTGCCAGACGTCGCAGCACCCTATCCAGCGGTTGACCCAGATGCGCCGCCAATCCGACAGGATCACAATCGAGGTCGCGGGCCGCCATGACAAAGGATTCGATCGGCATGGCCTCTGCATCCGCCGCATAGACGGCGTCGTACCGGGCCAGCAAATCCGCGACCCCTGGTCGCGCGGGGGGCACCGGAGCCAGGAGGGCCGGATCTTCGAGATGCGGCCGGTGATAGCCCGTCGCATTCAATATCGTGTCGCGCTCCTCCAGCGGCGACAGGCGGGTGCGTTCCAGATCGTCAGGCGCATCCAGATAGGCCACGAGAGCACGGCTCGTGGCCGCCAGTTTACCTGCGTCGTCACGAATGTTGGCGTGGAACCGCGCCTGCCAATCCGCATCGACCGGACCGTCGCCCGTCAGAATCGTCGCTGTCGCCTGAATGGCCGTCACTGCGGTGATGACGCCGTGCAACGCCTTTGCCAGATCGGGGTCGTAGGTCAGCCGGTCATTCAACATCTGAAGCCGGTCATCCAGCGACATGATTTCCTGCGCCTGCGCGGTAATCAGGCCGGTCCAGCCGGGGAACCGGGCGGCAAGGTCTTCGACCTGGGCTACTTCGGTCGGAACCTGCGGCAGCCGCGCCGAGGCCGCCAGCAACCGGTCGATCAAGGACGGATCAGCAGGCCGTTCCAACAAGGCCAGATCAATCCCGAGGGTCGCTGCGATCCGCCGCAACAACTGCCCGCCCACGGGGCGTTTCCCATGTTCGATCAGGTTCAGATAGCTGGCCGATATATCGACCGCAGCCGCCAGGTCGCGTTGTGCGACGCCTGCATCCATCCGGCGTGCCCGGATTCTGTCACCCGTCCTATCCATGCCATTTCATTCCTAATCTGCTGCTGGCAAATGCAATTTACACAACAACGCGCGACGTTGTTTACAAATTTACAAATTCGTCCGGGCGACGCAAGGGAATGTTGTTTGGCAGGTTGGCCTTCTGCAAACTGACGGCAGCACGACCAAAGTGCAGTTGTCCAGACGGGAGGGTCCGGACAGCGTTCATAGGGAGGAATCTAATGACGAAAACGACGTATTCACGCCGTCGGGTCCTGAAAACCGGTGCCGTTGCGGGCACCGCAGGTCTGATGATGCCCACGTATCTGCGTGCGGCGGCCCACGAGGGCTTTACCAACGCACCGACAGGCGACACCGTCACCATCGGCTTCAACGTACCCCAGACCGGCCCCTACGCCGAAGAAGGCCTGGACGAGCTGCGCGCACAAGAATTGGCCGTACAGCACCTGAACGGTGAAGGCGACGGCGGCATGCTGAACACCTTTAGCCAAAAGAACCTCGATGGCACGGGTATCCTGGGCAAGAAAGTCCAGTTCGTCACCGGTGACACCCAGACCAAATCCGACGTGGCACGTGCATCCGCACAGTCCATGATCCAAAAAGACGGCTGCATCATGATCAACGGCGGCTCGTCCTCCGGTGTGGCTGTGGCTGTGCAGGGTCTGTGTCAGGACGCCGGCGTGATCTTTATGGCTGGCCTGACACACTCCAACGACACGACCGGCAAGGACCGCAAGGCCAACGGTTTCCGTCACTTCTTCAACGGTTACATGTCCGGCGCGGCTCTCGCGCCTGTGTTGCAGACCGCCTACGGGTCAGACCGCCGCGCCTATCACCTGACGGCTGACTATACATGGGGCTGGACGCAGCAGGAATCCATCGCAGCCGCGACCGAGGCACTGGGCTGGGAAACCACGCAGAACGTGCTGACGCCGGTCGGCGCTGGCGACTTCTCGTCCTATATCGCACCGATCCTGAACTCTGGCGCGGATGTGCTGGTTCTGAACCACTACGGTGGGGACATGGTCAACTCTTTGACGCAGGCCGTTCAGTTCGGCCTGAAGGACAAGCAGGTCAACGGCAAGAACTTTGAAATCGTCGTTCCGCTGTACTCGGAACTGATGGCAAAGGGTGCTGGCGCCAACATCGAAGGCGTCTACGGTTCCATGAACTGGAACTGGCAGCTCGAAGACGAAGGCACCAAGGCGTTCGTCAAATCCTTTGGTGAAAAGTACGGCTTCCCGCCGTCGAACGCCGCGCACACCTGCTATGTGCAGACGCTGCTCTATGCGGATGCCGTCACGCGCGCCGGTTCGTTCAATCCCTGCGCAGTCGTCGAAGCGCTGGAGGATTTCGAATTCTCCGGCATGGGCAACGGCGACGTGCTGTATCGCGGCGCAGATCACCAGTGCTTCAAGGACGTTCTGGTCATGCAGGGTGTCGCCGGATCCGGCAACGCCAACATGGTCGGCTACGACACGCTGAGCCTGGTCGAGCTGACACCGCGCGCACAGGTCGAGTACGAGCCCGATCACCCGATGTTCGCCGGCGGTTCGCTGGGTGAATGCAACCCGGGCGCATAAGCACACGATCAGGGGCGGCACATTGCGTGCCGCCCCACTCCCACGGGCAGGTCTGCGCTGCCCGGCCTTCTGAACATTCTGTCCTGACGCGGCGCTCTGGCCTGCTGTAACCATTGAGGAGTGGTGACTTGGATTCCTTTATCCTTCAAATCTTGAACGGGCTGGACAAGGGGTCTGCCTATGCGCTGATCGCGCTTGGTCTGACCCTCATTTTCGGCACCCTTGGCGTGGTCAATTTTGCGCATGGCGCATTGTTCATGATCGGGGCCTTTTGCGCTGTCACGATGCAGCGCATCCTCAGCTTGTCGCGCACCGTCGTGGATGAAACGCAGACCGATTTTCTGGGCAACCCCCTGCAAACGCAGGTGCCCTATGTGCAGGACTGGTTCGGTCCTGTCGCAGGCGCTGCGATTCAGGACTGGGCGGTTCCCCTTGCGATCTTCCTCACGATCCCCGTCATGCTGCTGGTCGGCTTTGGCATGGAACGCGGCCTGATCAAGCATTTCTACAAGCGTCCCCATGCTGACCAGATCCTGGTGACATTCGGTCTGGCCATTGTCATCGGCGAGATCATCAAGGCATTTTACGGTGCCAACCCGATCCAGACGCCGATGCCTTCTGCATTCGTCGGCACCGTCGATCTGGGTCGCTATCTAGGCCTTGGCGAAGGCGCAGTGGCTTATCCGACCTGGCGTCTGGTCTACTTCTTCTTTTCTGCTGCAATCATCGCCGCTGTCTTTGCATTCCTGCAATTCACGACCTTTGGCATGGTGGTCCGCGCCGGTATGGCTGACCGCGAAACGGTCGGCATGCTGGGCATCGATATCGACAAGCGGTTTACATTCATGTTCGGCCTTGCGGCATCGGTCGCGGGTCTGGCCGGCATGATGTATGCGCCGATCCTGTCCCCTCACTACAACATCGGCATGGATTTCCTCGTCCTCAGCTTTGTTGTCGTGGTCGTCGGCGGCATGGGATCGCTGCCTGGGGCCGTGCTGGCCGGTTTCCTGCTGGGCATCACGCAAAGCTTTTTCTCGAACCCGGCGTTCAAGGGTTATTTCGTCGAACTGCTGCGCCTCGAGGGCACATTCGCTGGCACCGTGATCACCGGTCTCGACCAGATCATCATCTACCTCGTTGCCATCATCATTCTACTTACGCGTCCGCGCGGCCTGCTGGGTCGCAAGGGCGTGATGGAGGACTAAGACATGCTCGGTCTGAATTCGCGCGATTTCAAACTGTTGATGATCGTCATTTTCATGACGCTCGCAGCGCCCATCCTGCTGAATCCCTTTCCCGTGGACAGCGCATTGGGTGAAAGTTTCAACGCAGGCTATCCCGCCTTGATGCAACGGTTCGTGATCTTTGGATTGCTGGCTGTCGGGTTCAACATCCTGTTCGGCCTCACAGGATACCTGTCATTCGGTCACGCGGCCTTTCTGGGGGTCGGTTCCTACGCCGCCGTCTGGATGTTCAAGCTGCTCAGCTACAACATCATCCCCGCCATGCTGGCCTCTGTGATCGTGGCGGCGCTGTTCGCGGTGGTCATCGGTTATGTCTGTCTGCGTCGGTCCGGCATCTATTTCTCGATCCTGACACTCGCGTTTGCGCAGATGTCCTATGCCCTCGCCTATTCGGTGCTGTCACCGATCACCAACGGTGAAACCGGGCTTCAGGTCTATGCTGACGACCCCCAGGTATTGATGAGTGCGGGTGATCCCGTCGTGCCACACCTGTTCGGCTGGGAAATGAACAGTTCCGTCACGTGGAACGTCGGCGGCTGGCAGTTCGTGTTCCAGAACGGCTACTACCTTGCGGCGATTTGCATGATCATCGGGTTTTACATCTCGATCCGCATCTTCCGGTCGCCCTTTGGCCTGATGCTGCGGGCGATCAAGTCGAACCAGACCCGCATGAGCTATACCGGCATGAACACCAAACCCTACATGCTCGCGGCCTTTGTGATCTCGGGAATGTATGCCGGCGTGGCCGGTGGCCTGATGTCAGCGATGGACCCATTGACCGGTGCAGAACGGATGTTCTGGACGGCCAGCGGTGAAATCGTTGTCATGGCGATCCTGGGGGGCGTCGGCACGCTGATCGGTCCGGTCCTGGGTGCAGGCATCATCAAGTATCTGGAAAACATCATTTCCAAGATCAACAGCGACATCCTGCACAACTGGTTCGCGTTCATGCCCGATTGGATGGACAACCTGCTGGTCAACATCCTGTACCCGTTCGTTGGCAAGGGATGGCACCTGACACTGGGCGTTTTGTTCATGGTCGTCGTCATCTTCCTGCCTGGTGGTCTGGTGCAGGGCGGTCAGAAACTGGGCGCATTGTTCAGCCGCAAGTCAAAGTCATCCGACAGCGACGCGACCACGGCTGGCACAGCCAACACCAACACCCCGGCGGAGTAAGATCATGGGCATTCTTGAAGTCAAAGGCGTCAACAAGCGCTTTGGTGGTTTGCAGGCGCTGGGTGATGTGAACCTGAGCGTGGCCGAAAACACCGTTCACGCCATCATCGGCCCTAATGGTGCAGGTAAATCCACACTGCTGAACGTGTTGGTGGGCAAGCTGATCCCGGACTCCGGCTCTGTCATGTTCGACGGGCAAAGCGTGCTGGGCCGCAAACCACACGAAATCAACCAGATGGGCATCAGTCGTGTGTTCCAGACGCCAGAAATCTTTGCCGATCTGTCGGTGATGGAAAACGTGATGATCCCCTGTTTTGCCCGGCGTGACGGCGCGTTCCGCATGCATGCCATCGGCAGCGTCAGGAACGAGGGCGACATCATCGCGCAGGCCGAAGCGATACTTGCCGACGTGAACATGCTGGCGAAACGCGACATGCTGGCCTCTGCGCTGTCACGGGGGGACAAGCGGCGTCTGGAAATGGCGATGTGTCTGGTGCAGGAACCCAAGCTGCTGTTGCTGGACGAACCCACCGCCGGGATGGCGAGGGCCGACACCAACAACACGATCGATCTGCTCAAAGAGATCAAGGAAAAGCGCGATATCACCATGTGCATCATCGAACACGACATGCACGTCGTGTTCAGCCTGGCAGAACGGATCACCGTTCTGGCGCAAGGCACGCCACTGGTCGAGGAAACCCCGGAAAACATCAAGGGACACCCAAAGGTCCGCGAAGCCTATTTGGGCGAAGCACAGGTCTGACACCCCGATTTTTCGCGAAAAATCGGACCCGCCCGCATTTTCGCGAAAATGCGGCACCGCGAAGGAAACAGAGATGAACGCCCCATTCGACAAGAACCGCAACAACGCAGCGACCAGCCCGAAATTCCTCAGTGTCTGGGAAATCGAGGCCTACTACGGTGAAAGCTATATCGTTCAGAATGTCAGCTTTGACATCCACGAGGGCGAAATCCTCGCCTTGCTTGGCCGCAATGGCGCGGGCAAGACATCGACCCTGCGCGCCATCGCGCGGCTGGACAATCCCGAACTGAAGCACGGGGAAATCTGGCTGGACCACCAACCCCTGCACCAGATGAAAAGCCACCAGGCCGCCGCCGCCGGGATCGCGCTCGTGCCAGAGGACCGTCGGATCATCGCGGGCCTGACGGTCGAGGAAAACCTGCAGCTGGCGCAGATCGCCCCACCAATCGGTTGGTCGCTGGACCGCATCTATGACCTGTTCCCCCGCCTGCGGGAACGCCGCAAGCAAGAAGGCGTCACCCTGTCAGGCGGCGAACAGCAGATGCTGGCCATCGCCCGCGCACTGGCGCGCGACATCAAGGTGTTGTTGCTGGATGAGCCTTACGAGGGTCTCGCTCCGGTCATCGTGCAGGAAATCGCCAAGACGCTGAACATCATCCGTGACCAGGGCATCACGACGGTCATCGTCGAACAAAACGCCGTGGCAGCCCTGAAACTGGCTGATCGCGCGGTGATCCTGGACACTGGAACCGTTGTTTTCGACGGATCGGCCCAACAAGTGCTGGATGACGAAAAACTACGTGCGGAATACCTCGCGATCTGAACGGGGCCTGCGCTGAACCGCAGAGGCAAGCTCATGATTGCAGGATCATCAGCGCGGGCGCTTTCGTCGTCCTTCTCGCTCGCGCTGGTCACTGGATTTGCGGCCGCGACAGCGCGTCTTTGCGCCGATCGCCGTCTTTAATCCAACATAACGGCAGACAGCGTTTCACTTGCGCTTTCCCCCTCGCGCGCCTTGCCCTATACGTCTTGCCAATGCAGTGACGGAACGTCACGCGATCAAGTAGAATTAGGCAAGGACAGTTTGGTCATGGGCAACAAGACTTCTCAGGATAGCGACGTCAGCTTTATCCAGGCCTTGGCAGAGCTTTTGCGTGCCAACGACCTGACAGAGCTTCAGGTCAAGCGGGATTACGCGGAAAACGACAGCCTGAACGTGCGCGTCAGCCGCATGACAGCGCCAGCGGCCCCCGCAGCGGCCCCCGCCCCCGTGCAGGTCACGTCCGCCGCCAGCCCCGCTCCTGCCGCCGCACCTGTGGCCGCGGTGTCGGACCCCGCAGCACACCCCGGTGCCGTGACATCGCCGATGGTCGGCACGATCTACATGGCCGCAGAGCCAGGGGCCAAGCCGTTCGTGTCTGCCGGTCAGACCGTGGCCGAAGGTGATACCCTGCTGATCATCGAAGCCATGAAAACGATGAACCATATCCCTGCCCCCCGCGCAGGCACGGTCAAACGTATCCTGGTCGAAGACGGCGGTCCCGTCGAATTCGGCGCACCACTGATGATCATCGAATAAAGGCCAGTCCCATGTTCGATAAAATCCTGATTGCGAACCGTGGCGAAATCGCGCTGCGGGTTGTGCGCGCCTGCCGCGAGATGGGCATCAAGAGCGTTGCCGTCCATTCGACAGCCGATTCCGATGCTATGCATGTGCGCATGGCCGATGAGGCCGTCTGCATCGGCCCGCCGTCGTCGACAAATTCTTATCTAAATTTCCCGGCCATCATCTCGGCCTGTGAAATCACGGGGGCCCAGGCCATTCATCCCGGCTACGGGTTTCTGTCAGAAAACGCTGCATTCGTGCAGGTGGTCGAAGATCACGGCCTGACCTTTATCGGGCCGACCGCAGAACATATCCGCATGATGGGTGACAAGATCACGGCCAAGGACACGATGAAGGCATTGGGTGTGCCTTGCGTGCCGGGGTCCGACGGTGGTGTGCCCACGCTCAAAGACGCGCAGCGCATTGGCGCGGAAATCGGCTATCCTGTCATCATCAAGGCCACCGCCGGCGGTGGTGGTCGCGGCATGAAGGTCGCGCAGAACGCGGATGAGATGGAAAAGGCGTTTTTGTCCGCCCGCCAAGAGGGCAAGGCCGCCTTTGGCAACGACGAAGTCTATATCGAAAAATACCTGACCACGCCCCGCCACATCGAGATTCAGGTCTTTGGCGACGGCAAGGGCAATGCGGTCCATTTGGGTGAGCGCGACTGTTCGCTGCAGCGCCGTCACCAAAAGGTGCTGGAAGAGGCCCCCGGCCCCGCCATCACCCCCGAATTACGCGCGCGCATCGGCAAGGTCTGCGCCGATGCCGTGGCCAAGATCAACTATATCGGTGCCGGCACGATCGAATTCCTGTTCGAGAATGACGAATTCTATTTCATCGAGATGAACACCCGACTTCAGGTCGAACACCCTGTCACCGAGGCGATTTTCAACGTCGATCTGGTGCGCGAACAGATCAATGTCGCGGCGGGTCAGCCCATGTCGTTCACGCAGGACGATCTGGTGATCGACGGCCACAGCATCGAAGTGCGGATCAACGCGGAAAAACTGCCCAATTTCCAGCCCAGCCCCGGCACGATTTCCCAATATCATGCGCCGGGCGGACTGGGCGTGCGGATCGACAGCGCGCTTTATCAGGGCTACCGGATTCCACCCTATTACGACAGCCTGATCGGCAAACTGATCGTGCATGGCCGTGACCGGCCAGAGGCGCTGGCACGTCTGTCCCGCGCGCTGGGAGAGCTGATCATCGACGGTGTGGAAACGACGGTACCGCTGTTCGATGCCCTGCTGGCCGAGGATGATATCCAGACCGGCAACTACAATATTCACTGGCTCGAACACTGGTTGGAAACCAACCTGGGCTAGCTTGCGTGACGGAACAGCTGACACCGGACCTGTTGTTGCATGCCTACAGGGCCGGTGTTTTCCCCATGGCCGAGGACCGCGACGCGACTGACGTGTTCTGGGTGCAGCCCAGAAAACGGGGCGTCCTGCCGCTGGATGAATTCCACGCGTCACGTTCGCTGCGCAAAACCCTGCGACGGGGACAGTTTCAGGTCACTGCGGATGCGGCCTTTGTCGATGTGGTGCGTGGATGTGCTGATCGCGCGGAAACCTGGATCAGTACCCCGATTTTCGAAGTCTACCGTCAACTTCACCTTCAGGGACATGCCCATTCCATCGAGGTCTGGCAGGATCGTAAGCTGGTGGGCGGCGTCTACGGCGTAACCATCGGTGGCGCGTTTTTCGGCGAAAGCATGTTTTCCACCCGGACGGATGCGTCAAAGGTCGCGTTGCTCTGCGCGGTCGACAGGCTGCGGTCCCGTGGGTTCATCCTGTTCGATACGCAATTCGTGACCGACCACCTCGCAACGCTTGGCGCCATCGAAATTCCGCGCCAAGCCTATGAGGAAAGACTGGCCGCCGCGTTGAAGATTGTCGCAGATTTCGGCGCGCCCGGACCGATCCCGCTGGATCAGGCGGCTGTGCAGCGGATGACCCAGACGTCGTAGCGCGGATGGTCCATTGCATTCAGTGCAGGGGCTGACGCAACCATCCAGCCCGAAAACACGGGCGTTGCGTCATCGCCATAAGTGACCGACATTTCCGCAAATGCATCGCCCGATGGATTGTCCGCAGGCACGCGGCAGTCGTTCAGCTGGATCATGACCAGCCCCGATACCGCAGCATCACCAACCTGCATCGCAACATCAGCGACCTGACCTGTCACCTTGTCCAGCACGCGCAGTTCAGCGCCGGGCTGCGACACAGCCTGCTGTGCGGTGGCCCCCATCGGAACCAGCGCCAAGACGAACGCCAGTGCGCGGATCATTCGGGCGTCCACGCCTCGTAATCGCTCTTGGGTTGAGGGTCTGCGCGGCGCAGCGACCCGGCAGGCGCATAGGCCTGCGGCGTGCCGGTCAGGTTCGGCAGATGCGGTTTTTCCCAGGGCTGTTTCACCAGCGGCACCTCGGTCGGGGGTTCGTCCCAGGTGCGGTGCAACCAGCCATGCCATTCCGGTGCGACCTTCGATGCTTCTGCCTCACCGTTGAAGATGACCCAGCGACGGCTGTCGTCCGCATTGCGGTAAAAGATATTGCCGCCGGCGTCCTCACCAACACGCTCGCCCTTGCGCCATGTCCAGAACTGGGTGGCAAAGGTCTGCCCGTCCCACCAAGTGAAAATGCGTGCGATGTTGCGGGCGATACCCATGGTCGTCTCCGGTCTGTGGCTGATCCCGTCATGCCGCAATCGCATGAAAAGGTCCAGCAGGTTCAGCGCGGCAGGCGCGCTGTCGCCTCGATCTCGATCTTCATTTCGGGGTTTTGTAGTCCGGCGACGAACATCGTTGCAGCGGGCCGCGCGTTACGAAACGCCTCGGCAAGCACCGGCCAACAGCTTTCCCATTCCGCGCGATCAGGCAGAATATATGTGACGCGCACCACGTCATCCAGACTGCTGCCCGCCTCGACCAGCGCGCGCCCGATGGTGGCCAGCGCATTGCGGCACTGATCCACGATATCGTCGGGCATTTTCATCGTTGCGTAATCATAGCCGGTGGTCCCCGCAACATAGACCCAGCCATCGGCCACGACTGCACGCGAATAGCCGATCTGCGCCTCGAACGGGCTACCTGTGGTGATATGTCTGACTGTCATGTGACCCCCATGAAAAAAGGCCGCTGCATCCGCAGCGGCCCTGTTCTGATCCCGAGAACCAGCCAACCCTCAGGCGCTGGCGGTCTCTTTCTCTTTTTTCTTGCCGTCGTCGTGGATCATCAGCGGGCTCGCATCGGGGCCAACTGCTTCTTCGTTCACGACAACCTCTGTCACCGTATCCATGCCGGGCAGCTCGAACATCGTGTCCAGCAGGATGTCCTCCATGATGGACCGCAGGCCACGGGCACCGGTCTTGCGTTCGATGGCGCGCTTGGCGATGGCCGTCAGCGCATCATCGGTGAAC
Organism: Loktanella sp. DSM 29012; assembly: GCF_900110705.1. Lineage (GTDB taxonomy): Bacteria > Pseudomonadota > Alphaproteobacteria > Rhodobacterales > Rhodobacteraceae > Loktanella > Loktanella gaetbuli. Next base: position 92,228 of record NZ_FOEJ01000002.1, read on the forward strand.
GTCAGTTTGGTGTCCTCCAGCTCGAACAGGCGCTGGTACTGTTTGACCAATGCGTTTTTCGGCTGTGTCAGGATGATCATCAACGCCTCTTCGTCCAGGTCCGTCAGCGTCGCAATGACAGGCAGACGGCCCACGAATTCGGGGATCAGACCGTATTTCAGCAGATCCTCGGGTTCGAGATCCATGAAGGTTTCACCGACACCGCGGTCTTCCGTATCCTTGACGTCAGCACCAAAACCCATGGCGGACCCTTTGCCGCGCTGCGCGATGATCTTGTCCAGACCGGCGAATGCACCACCACAGATGAACAGGATGTTCGTGGTGTCCACTTGCAGGAATTCCTGCTGCGGATGCTTGCGACCGCCCTGCGGCGGGACAGATGCGACCGTGCCTTCCATGATCTTGAGCAGGGCCTGCTGCACGCCCTCGCCCGACACGTCGCGGGTGATGGACGGGTTGTCGGACTTGCGCGTGATCTTGTCGACCTCGTCGATATAGACGATGCCGCGCTGCGCGCGTTCCACGTTGTATTCAGATGCCTGCAACAGTTTCAGGATGATGTTTTCCACATCCTCGCCGACGTAACCGGCCTCGGTCAGGGTCGTGGCATCGGCCATCGTGAACGGCACATCCAGGATACGTGCCAGCGTCTGGGCCAGCAGCGTCTTGCCGCAGCCGGTCGGCCCGATCAGCATGATGTTGGATTTCGCCAGCTCGATGTCGGATTTGTCGGAATTGTTCAGACGTTTGTAATGGTTGTGCACGGCGACCGACAGAACCCGCTTGGCGTGCATCTGACCGATGACGTAATCATCGAGGACCTGGCAGATTTCGCGCGGGGTCGGCACGCCGTCACCCGATTTCAGCGATGCGCTCTTGGTTTCTTCACGGATGATATCCATGCAGAGTTCGACGCATTCATCGCAGATGAAAACGGTCGGGCCCGCAATCAGCTTGCGCACCTCGTGCTGACTCTTGCCGCAAAAGCTGCAGTAGAGGGTGTTCTTGCTGTCGCTACCGGTGGTGGTTGCCATGTCGTATCCTTTGGCGCCGGGGCCAGTTTGGTGTCGCGCTGTCCTTGGTTTGTCAGAGTAGGACAGCGCGTTCCGGGTCACAACGCCAAAAAGACGCAATCGGTGACCCTGTTCAGGTCTGTGTGATCATGGCACCCGAGATGCGTGATCAATCTTCGGCTTTATCGCGGTTTGTCACGATTTCGTCGATGTGGCCCCATTCGAGGGCTTCTTCGGGGGACATCCACTTGTCACGGTCCAGCGCCTTCTGGACTTCCTTGTAGGATTGGCCCGTGTGCTTTTGGTAAAGCTTGTACATGCGTTCGCGTGTGTTTTCGATGCTTTTGGCCGAAATAAGGATGTCAGCCGCCGTGCCGCGCGCGCCGCCAGACGGTTGGTGCACCAGAAATTCGGCGTTCGGCAGCGCATAGCGCATCCCCTTTTCGCCACCGATGGCGATGACCGAACCCATCGATGCCGCAAGGCCGCAGACCAGCGTCGACACCTTTGGGCGGATATACTGCATCGTGTCATAGATGCTCATGCCCGCGACGACGCTGCCGCCGGGGGAATTGATATACATCGAAATCTCTTTTTTCGGGTTCTCAGCCTCGAGGTGCAGCAGCTGCGCGACGATCAGCTGGCTCATGCCGTCGTGCACGGGACCGTTGACGAAAATGATCCGCTCTTTCAGCAGGCGGCTGAAGATATCGTAGGCGCGTTCACCGCGTGCGGTCTGTTCGACCACCATCGGGACGAGGTTCATGTGGGTTTCGATCGGATCTTGCATGGGAAGGCCTTATCTGGGGGACACCGGCGGGCGGTGTCTTTCAAAGTCCCCCAGACACTATGCAGCCCGGCCAGCAGCTTCAAGAGCCGACGGCAGCGCGCGATCGCCGGTTTCAAATTGTCGCAGCTATTTTTCATCTTAGGCCAATGCCGAAAACACCGGACGGTTGTTCAGGTGGATCATGGCAATTCCACGGTTTTCGCCCTGAAAATGTGTCGGTCTCGCCTTGTTTCAGGGCTTTTGCCCCAAAATCACCGTCACGTTCATGGATAAAACACGGCCGGGTCCAAAATCAGACAAACCCCAAAATTATTCATTCCTCAAAGGAAAAGCGGTCTGTCTCTGGGCCGTACGAGTTGAGGTTTATCATGCCTAGTGGCGTAGTTCTCGATCTTCGCGGAAATCGTCTGAACGCAGGCGATTTCGCAACTGCGTTCAGCACATTTGACACGGCCCAAATTCTGGGATCCGGTACCGTAAGCTATACGTCCACAAGCGGTAACGGCACGCGAACGGGTAGCTACCAGATCGGCACGAACGGCGGCGTACATTTTGTGCCTGACACGCCCTTTCCCGCCGGCCTCCAGAGCGCCACGGTTCAGACGGCCCCAGACGTTGGCATTTATTACGGCACCGCTAACAATGACACCGCCCTCATTGGTACAGCACAAAGCGACTACATTTACGGTGGCACTACCCCAAACGAGACTGGAACTGGTAGCGACACCATTGATGCGGGACGTGGAAACGACACCGTCTATGCTGGTGACGGGGCCGATACGGTTTTCGGCGGATCGGGCAACGATCTGATCTACGGCGGAACCGGTGACGATCGGCTGAACGGTAACGGTGGCAACGACGTCCTCTATGGCGGTGACGGAAACGATTCCCTGCTCGGCGGCATGGGCACCGACAGCCTGTTTGGCGGTCAAGGTAATGACCGCATCGATGCTGGCGCGGGCAACGATTACATCGACGCGGGCGAAGGCAACAATTCCGTCATGGGCGGCACCGGGGCCGATACGATTTTCGCGGGCAGCGGCGCAGACACCCTGTCCGGCAACGCGGGTCGCGATACGATCAACGCAGGCGGTGGCAGCGACACCGTCTATGGCGGTGACAGCAACGACAGCATCAATGCCGGAACAGGCAACGACACTGTTTATGGCGAGGCTGGCAACGATTCCATCCTGGGCGGTGACGGTAACGATACGCTCTATGGCGACGATCCGGCATCAGCCACGGTCGCGACCGAAACGCTACGCTGGACCACACAGGCTGCGTCCGGAACGAACGTGCGCAACGGGTTCACTCAGGACACCGGGTCGGTCAACGTCTCTGTCAGCTTTCGCGATGACGGCAGCCTTGTCGAAACGACGACTTCGAACGTGCCGATCTTCACCGGCACGACGGGTATCTCTACAACCTCTTCGGTCTTTTTGCGCGGCGAAGCAGGCAACACCGGCACAACAACCATTGATTTCGCGGCCGACCCCAACAGCGGGGTCACGGATGCGGTCAGCAATGTCGGTTTCTGGATCACCGACATCGACGGCGTTTCCGACGGCACCAACAATTTCTATGACCAGGTTGTTGTCACGGCCTACAATAGCGACGGCGTCGAGGTGCCTGTCACGATCACGCGCCCAACGGGCAGCAACGACACGCAAAGCGGGCAGACCGTCACGGCGTCGCTGGACAGCGATGAAGCGAACGAAGCTGACGGCGCGGCATATTTTCAGGTTGCGGGACCAGTCAGCTCGATCGTTATCAACTTCAACAACGCGAATGGCGGCACGACGAATCACGCGGTTTACCTGTCCGACGTGACATTCACGACCATCGCACCGACACCCGGCGACGACACGATCGACGGCGGCGCTGGTGACGACGTTCTGTATGGCGGCGGCGGCAATGACAACCTGACGGGCCGCGCCGGTAGTGACACCATTTACGGCGGCGATGGCGATGACTTCATCGACGACGAACCCGGTTTTGAAGACGGTATCAGCGCCGATACGTTTTTCGGCGGCGCGGGCAGTGACATCTTTTGGGCCGGTGGTGGCGCGGACGAGGTTTATGGCGGAACCGGCAACGATTTTATCAATGGACAGGAAGGCGACGACACGCTGTTTGGCGACGCCGGCACGGATACGATTGACGGTGGCCTGGGCAACGACAGCCTGTACGGCGGAATCGGCGCGGACAGTCTGATCGGCGGCGATGGAAACGATGTTTTCGACGGCGGCCAAGACAATGACCGGCTGAGCGGCGGCAGCGGCGACGATCTCATGGCCGGTGGCACAGGTGATGACACGATCAGCGGCGACGCAGGCGCGGATTTCATTCTGGGCGAAGCAGGAAACGATGTCGTCTTTGGCGGTGACGGCAACGACGTTATCGGCGATATCGAACTCGAAGTGGGCGATGACGTTCTGTACGGCGACGCCGGCGATGATGGTTTGGCCGGTGGTACCGGCAACGACACCCTCTTTGGCGGCACCGGCAACGATGTGTTGTTGGGCGGTAGTGGAAATGACTCGCTTTATGGCGATGCCGGAAACGATCTTTTTTCGGTCGGCGACCAAGACGATTCCAATGTGGTTCAAGGTGGCGAACATGTCGGCGACACCGATGTCGATACACTCAACCTGTACAACACGTCCTCCACCGACGGTGTGACCGTTGTCTACAGCAGCGCAGAGGCAGGCCGTGTTGATTTCAACGCCACCACAGCCAGCGTCGATTTCACACAAATTGAGCGGCTGGAAACAACCTCCTTCGACGACACGGTCGATGCCTCGGCGTCGGCCAGCGGCATCAGCATTGGAACCGGAACCGGTGACGACAGCGTCATCGGCAGCAGCGGCAACGACACGATCGATGCAGGCATCGGCGCCGACAGCGTTCAAGGCGGCGCGGGCAACGACCTGATCGATCTGGGTGTTGCCGACCTGATGGACGACACCGTGGTTCTGACCAACGGAAGCGGCGACGACACAATTCTGGGTTTCGAGGCACCGCTCGACAATGGCGACGGCACATTCTCTGGGCGCGATCAGCTGAATGTGGCGGGGCTGCTGGATGCTGGTGGTGATCCGGTCAACCATCACGACGTCGTGGTGACCGACGACGGCGGCAGTGCGCGCCTGACATTTCCGAACGGAGAGGCCGTGCTCTTGGCCGGTGTGTCCCCCACGGATGCGCAAAATCCGTTCTTTCTGGCAGCGATGGGTATTCCGCTGTCCGATGGCACGGTCAGCGGCACCGCAGGGGCCGACACGATCGGCCTTGGCTATGTCGACGCCGACGGTGACACGGTTGACGATAACGACGCAATCCTCGCTGGAGATACCGGCAACGACGACCTGATCGAGGCCGGTGGCGGCGACGATTCCGTGTTTGCCGGTCTCGGCAATGACGCGGTCTTCGGCGGCTCCGGCAATGACACACTGGACGGCGGTGCGGGCGACGATACGCTGTCGGGTGACGCGGGTGACGATACCTTTGTCGTGACCGCAGGTGGCGGCAACGACACGATTGTCGGCGGCGAACTGGATGAAACCGCTGGTGACACGCTGGATGCCACCGCCCTGACCGATGACGCCACCCTTGTTCTGGACGGAAACGAGGACGGCGACCTGTCCTACGCGGGCGAAGTCACCACGTTTTCCGAAATCGAGAACATCTTGCTGGGATCCGGCGACGACGTGGTTTTCGTCGGGGCTGGCGACGAAACCGTCGATACCGGCGAAGGTGACGACACGATCCAGCTCTCTGACAATTTCGGGGATGCGACCATTGCCGGTGGCGACAATACGCTGCCAGTGGGCGATCTGCTGTCGGCGCAATCGGTCACGCAGGATCTGACCGTGACCCTTGGTCCCGATGGCAGTGGTACGCTGTCGGACGCCGACAACACCCTCACGTTCAGCCAGATTGAACGGATCGTGACAGGCACCGGCGACGACAGCGTCATCGGCAGTGCCGGTGATGACAACGTCAGCTTGGGTGCGGGCGATGATAGTATGGCCGGTGGTGCCGGCAACGATCAGATCGCGGGCGAGGCTGGGGCCGATACCATCGACGGTGGCGCAGGCAACGACCAGATCGACCTGGGCCTGAACGATGCCGCCAATGACACGGTCGTTTTGCAGGACGGGTCCGGTGATGATGTCATCACCGCCTTCGAAGGTCCGATCGACAACGGCAACGGCACCTTTACCGGGCGCGACCTGCTGGATGTCTCGGACCTGCAAGGCCCCGACGGTCTGCCTGTCAACACCAACGATGTGACCGTCTCCGATCAGGCTGGCAGCGCGTTGCTGACCTTTGCCAATGGCGAAACGGTTCTGCTGGACGGCGTCACCGCGGCAGAGTTGAATTCGCCATTCGCGCTGGCGGCCATCGGTATCCCCCTGCCCGACGGCACCGTCAGCGGCACCGCCGGTGACGACATCATTGATGCGGCCTATACCGGAGATCCCGACGGCGACCGCGTCGATGCCGACGATGCGATCCTTGCGGGCGACACGCAGAACGACGACCTGATCGAGGCCGGTGACGGCAACGACAGCATTGATGCGGGCGATGGCAACGATCACGTCCTGGCCGGAACCGGAAACGACACGATCCGCGGCGGCACGGGCGACGACAGTCTCTTTGGTCAGGCTGGCAGCGACGAAATCTTTGGCGGTGACGGCAATGACATCGTCGACGGCGGCGATGGCGGGACTGACGCAGACACCCTGTTCGGCGGCGCAGGCAACGACGAGCTGATCGGCGACGACGGCAACGATACGCTTGTCGGCGGCAGCGGTGACGACCAGCAGTTCGGCAACGGCGGCGACGACACCTTTGTTGTGGACAATGATTTCGGCAACGACCTGGTAATCGGTGGCGAAACGCAAGAGGTGACAGGCGATGTTCTGGATGCCACAGCCACGACTCAGAACCTGACGCTGGACCTGACGCAGAACGGTGCTGCCGACGGCGAAAGCGGGACGCTGTCGAACGGTGCCCAGACACTGACATTCGCCGAAATCGAGGCCGTCCGTCTGGGATCCGGCAACGATACCGTGCTTGGATCCAGTGATGACGACAGCGTCGCATCCGGGGCTGGCAACGATACGCTGACGGGCGGTGCTGGCAACGACAGCCTGTCCGGCGAAGCTGGCGACGACACCTTTGTCTTTGATGACGGTTTCGGCCAGGACAATATTGATGGCGGCTCACAGACGACAGCCGACCGTCTGGATGCCACTGCCGTGGATGCTGACACGACCCTGTCGCTGACCGGCACCGGAACCGGCACCCTGACGCAGGCCGCGAACAACGTCAGCTTTACCGAGATCGAGGAATTTTTCCTCGGGTCCGGCAACGATACCGTCTTTGGTGGCGAAGGTGACGACGTCGTCGACCTCGGCGCGGGCGACGACGTGTTTGCGCTGTTCAACGGCTTTGGCAACGACGACATCACCGGTGGCGAGGCCGTTGAGACGACAGGCGACGTGCTGGACGGCAGCGCCCTGACCGAAGATGTCGACGTGACGCTGACCACCCCCGAAAGCGGCAGCATCACAAACGGTACCGACACGACGTCCTTTGCCCAAATGGAACTGGTCCGCACCGGCGCTGGCAATGATACGGTCAGCGGCAGCGCTGGCGACGACAGCGTCGCAACAGGTGCGGGCGACGACACGATCAATGCAGGTGCCGGCAACGACAGCATCGATGCAGGCACCGGGGCCGATACTGTTGCAGGTGGCGCTGGCAACGACACCATCCGCCTTGGGGCCGCCGACGGGGCCGAAGACACCATCGTCCTCGAGGACAGTGGCGGGGACGATACCGTTTTCGATTTCGAAGGTCCTATCGACAACGGCGACGGCACCTTTACCGGGCGCGATCTGCTGGATGTGACTGGCCTGACCGGACCGGACGGCCTGCCCGTCAATACCAATGACGTGACCGTCAGCGATCAGGGCGGCAACGCCCTGCTGACGTTCTCCAACGGTGAAACCGTTCTTCTGTCGGGTGTCGATCCGGTAACACTGCAATCGCCTTTTGCCCTGGCCGCCATCGGCATTCGCCTGCCTGACGGCACCGTCAGCGGCACAGCGGGCGATGATACGATCGACGCGGCCTATATCGGCGACCCCGATGGCGACCGCGTGGACGCAGGCGACGCAATCATTCCGGGCGATACAGGCGACGACGACCTGATCGAGGCCGGGGCCGGAAACGACACCGTGTTCGCGGGGCTGGGCGACGACGAAATCTATGGCGAGGACGGTGCCGACGAAATCTATGGCGGCGCTGGCAACGACAGCATCTTTGGCGGCGACGGCGACGATGATCTGGTGCTGAACGACGTGTTCGGTAACGACACCCTCGTCGGCGGTGAGGCTGGCGAAACCCGCGGCGACGTCCTGGACGGCAGCGGCCTGACGCAGGATGTGACCGTTGCCTTTGACGGGGCGGAATCGGGCACTGTATCAAATGGCCCGGATCTGGCCACCTTTGCCGAAGTCGAGGCCGTCAGCACGGGCGCAGGCAACGACACCGTGACGGGGGATGCTGGCAGCCAGACGGTCAGCACAGGTGCAGGCGACGATACCATCGACCTCGGTGCCGAAGGTGACAGCATCGACGCGGGCGCCGGCAACGACATCATCACCGTCGGCGAAGGCGATAACGTCAGCGGTGGCGACGGCGACGATACGTTTGTCATTACCGACCAGCCCGGCACCGAGACGATCAACATCTTTGGCGGCGGCGGTGACGAAACGACAGGCGACCGGCTTGTGCTGGGCCGCCTTGGCAACCTCAACCAGATCCTTGCCGATGCGACCATCGATGCGAATGGCAGCTATTCCGGCACCGCGACGCTGGACGACGGCACGACGCTGAATTTTAGCGATATCGAGGAAATCATCTGCTTTACCCCCGGTGCGATGATTGCCACGCCGCGCGGAGCGCGCGATGTGGCAACCCTGCGGGTCGGCGATATGGTCGTGACCCGCGATCACGGCCTGCAACCTATCCGCTGGATCCAGTCCCGCACCGTGCCCGCGCGCGGCCGTTTTGCGCCGATCCGCATCCGTCCCGGGGTGGTGACCGGCCAAGAGACTGATCTGCTCGTGTCGCCGCAGCATCGGATGCTGTTCCAAGGGTACCGTGCGGAACTGCTGTTTGGTGAGTCAGAGGTTCTGGTCCCCGCCAAGCATTTGTTGGACGGTCACGATGTCACGCAGGAAACAGGCGGCGACGTCACCTACATCCACATGATGTTCGACTGCCACGAGGTGATTTTCGCCAACGGCGCGGCCACCGAAAGTTTCCATCCCGGCGACGTCGGCATGAACGGGATCACGGACCGCGCGCGCGCGGAACTGTTTGACCTGTTCCCTGATCTGCGTGCTGATGTGCATCACTACGGCGATACGGCCCGGCGCTGCCTGCGACGCCACGAGGCACAACTGCTTTTGGCCGGCAACCTGCGATAAACGCAGATGAAAACGATTGACGGTCAGGCGATCTGCCTGACCGGACTGCGTTTGCCATTCGCCCAGTTTGTCGCAGCATCGCCAAAGGCCGCAAACAGCGGACGCGACACGGGGTCGATCCCGGCCTGATATTCCGGGTGCCACTGCACGCCCAGCGCAAAGCCGGGCGCGTCGGCGATATGAACCGCCTCTGGCGTCTGGTCCGGGGCCCAGCCTTCGATCACGACGCGGCTGCCAGGTGTCTTGATCCCCTGCCCGTGCAGCGAATTGGTGACGACCTGTTCCGCCCCCATCAGCCGGTGAAACACCCCCCCGGGCGTGAAACTGATGGTATGCCGCATGGCAAACTTTTCCGCGATGGTGCCGTCGGGCGGCATGCGATGGTTGTCGCGTCCCGGGAGATCACGAATTTCAGGATACAGCGAGCCGCCGAATGCGACGTTCATTTCCTGAAAACCACGACAGATACCAAGGATCGGCAAACCCGCCTCGACACAGGCGCGGATCAAAGGAAGCGCAAGCCTGTCGCGCGCACGGTCGAATTCGCCATGCGCCGGGGTGGGTTCTTCGCCGTATTCTTCGGGGTGTACGTTCGGACGCCCACCCGGAAAGATGAACCCGTCGAAACTGTTCATCAGGTCAGGCAAGGCGACGATGTCCGGCAGGGCCGGTACGATAATCGGTAAGGCGTCGCAGACCGCAGCAATCGCTTCGAGGTTCATGTCACCCACGGCCTGCACCGCATAGGTATCATTCAGCAAATGCGAATTGGCGATAACGCCGATGACGGGACGGGACACGCGATGCAATCCTTTCGATCAGGTTTTGCAAAGCGTAACGCGATTGTGCTGCGACTGCAAAGCGAGACCTGCAGCGTCAGATTTCGGCCGACAGACCTGCCGCTTCCAGACCGGCCACCGCGCAGATCGCGTCATTGTCAGAGGTATCGCCGGTCACACCCACGGCCCCGATGACTGCACCATCATGGCGCGCCAACACGCCCCCTGGAACAGGCACGACCTGTCCGCCGAAAACACCGTTCACGGCGGCCATGAAATAGGCCTGATCCTCGGCCCGTTTCATCTGGGCGGTTCCGGCCATGCCCAGCATCACGGCACCGTAGGCCTTGCCATGGGCGATCGCAAAACGACCGGGTGCTGCACCGTCCGCGCGGCTAAAGGCCAGCACATGCCCACCGGCATCCAGCACCACGACGGACAGCGGCTTGAGCCCCAAGGCATCGCCTTTTGCAAAAGCGGTGTCGATGATCGTGCGCGCCTGCGCCTGGCTGATCTGCGTCATGGCAGCTCCTGTCATGTTTGGGCTGGATTCAGCCGGATGTCCGCCGCATCGCACGGCATTTGTCAGAACAATATTTCACATCGTCCCAGACCTTGGCCCAGGCCTTGCGCCAGACAAACGGTCTGCCACAGGTCACGCAGACCTTGGATGGCAGATCCGTTTTCTTGCGCATCTTGGGCATTATTCGGTTTCGGCCGGCAGCTCGGTACCGGTGCGACCATCAATCTGCACCTCTGCGCCTTCAGGCTCGTTTCCGTCTGCGGACAGGAAAAACAGTAAGGTCGCCAGCAACAGCAGCGCGAAGATGACGACGGTGCCGATCCCTGTCAGGGCACCGCGATGGCGTTTTTCTTGTTTGTCCAGATCCGTCTTTGGGGCTGACATGGTCCGGCTCCTTTTCTTTCAATTCCGTGTTCTGCATGAAAATAGCGCGTCTTGCGACTAATCAATGTTGAACATACCGTGGCCGCAAAACCCAGCCCATTATCAGGACAAAGTCATGAAAGACAGCGCACCGCAAACCGTCTACCTGGCGGATTACGCAGCACCCGGTTGGCTGGTCGACAGCGTGCATCTGACATTCCGGCTGGATCCTGAGACCACGCGGGTGGTGTCGCGCATCGCGTTCCGGCCGAATCCCGAAGGCACGCAGGATCGGTTCTATCTGGACGGTGAAAACCTGAAACTGATCGGGGCCACGATCGATGGTCAGCCCGTCACGCCCGAAATCACCGCCACGGGTCTCACCTGCCCTGTCCCTGACGGCCCGTTCGTCTGGGAGGCCGACGTCGAAATCGCGCCCGCCGCCAATACCGCGCTGGACGGACTTTATATGTCGGGCGGCATGTATTGCACCCAATGCGAGGCCGAAGGGTTCCGCAAGATCACCTATTATCCCGACCGCCCTGACGTGATGGGGATCTTTTCCGTCCGCATCGAAGGCGACATGCCTGTTCTGCTGTCCAACGGAAACCCGGTCGCCTCGGGCGATGGCTGGGCGGAATGGCACGATCCCTGGCCCAAGCCAGCATATCTGTTTGCCTTGGTTGCGGGTGATCTGGTCGCGCACAGTGATCGTTTCACCACGACAGAGGGGCGCGACGTCGCCCTGAACATCTGGGTACGCCCCGGTGATCTGGACAAATGTGCCTTTGGCATGGCCGCGCTCAAGGCGTCGATGGTCTGGGACGAACAGGTCTATGGTCGCGCATATGATCTGGACCTGTTCAACATCGTCGCCGTCGATGACTTCAACATGGGTGCCATGGAAAACAAGGGTTTGAACATCTTCAATTCCAGCTGCGTTCTTGCGAAATCCGACACCTCGACCGATGCGGATTTCGAACGGATCGAGGCGATCATCGCACACGAGTATTTTCATAACTGGACTGGCAACCGCATCACCTGTCGCGACTGGTTCCAGCTGTGCCTGAAAGAAGGTCTGACCGTGTTCCGCGATCAGACCTTTACCGGCGATCTGCGCGGCCATGCTGTCAAACGGATCGACGACGCGCTGACCCTGCGTGCCCGTCAATTCCGCGAGGATGCCGGCCCCCTTGCGCATCCCGTCCGGCCCGCCAGCTTTGTCGAAATCAACAATTTCTACACGGCGACCGTTTACGAAAAAGGTGCCGAACTGGTCGGCATGCTTAAACGACTGGTTGGCGACGACGGTTACCGCGCGGCCCTGACGCTGTATTTCGACCGCCACGATGGTCAGGCCGCCACAATCGAAGACTGGTTGCAATGTTTCACCGATGCGACGGGGCGTGATCTGACACAATTCGCACTGTGGTACGCGCAGGCAGGCACGCCGCAGATCACCGTGACCGATGATTTCGTGGACGGCACATATCACCTGACGCTCGCACAGATGACACCCCCCACGCCGGGGCAGCCGGACAAACAGCCGCTGCATATTCCCGTGGCCGTGGGTCTGCTGGCACCCGATGGATCCGAGGTCGTGCCGACCCGGATGCTGGAAATGACGCAGGCGCGGCAGACCTACACCTTTGCAGACCTCGCGGCGCGGCCGATCCCGTCGGTTTTGCGCGACTTTTCCGCACCCGTCATCCTGAACCACACGCAGTCCGCAGCGGACCGTGGCGTCCTGCTCGCGCATGACAGCGATCCGTTCAACAGATGGGAGGCCGGACGCATGCTGGCCCGCGATGTGCTGCTGGCCGCCGTGCGCGATGGTAAGGCACCCGATCCGGCCTATCTGGACGGGTTGCGCGCGACACTAACGGATGACCAGCTGCATCCGGCGTTTCGTGCCCGCATCCTGGCCCTGCCCAGTGAACAGGACGTCGCTGATGCACTGGTGCGCGCGGGCGAAACGCCCGATCCTGAGAGGATCCACAGCGCACGTCGGCAGGTGCGGCAAGCCATCGCGACAGCTTTGGATGCGCAGATGGATGCGGTCTTTGCGACAATGCAGGTGCCCGGCCCCTATGACCCAAGGGCCGAGGACGCAGGCCGCCGGACATTGAGCAATACCGTTTTGTCCTACCTCACGCTGCTGGACGCAGGGCACCGCGCGGCGGCCCAGTATGAGGGTGCCGACAACATGACCCAACAAATCGCGGCATTGGATTGTCTGCTGGACATTGGTGCCGGACAAGAGGCGCTGGCGGCCTTTCGCGCGCAATGGCAGGGTGATCGGCTGGTGATGGACAAATGGTTCGGCCTGCAGATCGCCCGGTCTGATCCGGCCGAGACGGTCACACGCGCGGAATCCCTGACCCGCGACCCGGCGTTCGACTGGAAAAACCCCAACCGATTCCGTAGCGTTTTTGGGGCCCTCGCCGGGCATATGGCCGGGTTTCACCGCCAGGACGGGGCGGGCTATGACCTGTTGGCAGACTGGCTGATCAAACTCGATCCGTTGAACCCGCAAACCACGGCACGCATGGTCACGGCCTTTGACGCGATGGCCCGCTATGACGCGACCCGACAGGAACTGATGCGTGCGGCCCTGACGCGCATCGCACGCACCCCCAACCTGTCGCGCGACACCACCGAGATGGTCGCGCGGATCTTGGGCTAGGTTCCACTGACCGGTGGACAAATCGCGCACAACGGCTATGTCACTCGCGACACGGCATCGGCTTATTTGCGGGGTTTGCGCATGACCGAGATCAGAGATCGCATTACCCCACTTATCGTGGAACGTGCGCCCTGGATGTATCGGCCCATACCAGGCATGCGATACATTCGCGGTCTGATGCACCTCGCGTTGGCCTACGACAAGACGGTCGCGATCGGCGAGTCGCTGGAACATGCAACATCGCAGCAGATCATGGACGCGATGGGTGAACGGCTGGCCAAACTGGTCACCGTATCCGGTCTGTCACATATCCCGACGCGTGGCCCCGCACTGATCGTGGCGAACCATCCAACGGGCATCGCAGACGGGATCATCCTGTGGCACCTTATTTCACGGGTGCGGCCGGACCTCTATTTCTTTGCCAACAGCGACATCCTGCGTGTCATGCCGCAGATGATCGACATGATTTGCCCGGTCGAATGGCGCATGGACAAACGGTCCCGCGAAAAAACCCGTGAAACCATGCAATACGTCCGCGAAGCAACTGCCGCGGATCGTCTGGGGGTCATCTTTCCCTCTGGCCGATTGGCCAAGCGGATCGGGCTGAAACTGCATGAACGCGAATGGATGCCATCGGCTGCGATGTTGGCGCGCAAATTCGACCTACCCGTGATCCCCGTGAACCTGCAGGCGCGAAATTCGTCACTGTTCTACCTGTTCGACAAATTGCACCCGACACTGCGCGACGTGACTCTATTCCATGAAACGCTGAACAAGGACCGCCAGCCTTATCGCGTGACGATCGGTGAACCCATTCCCGCCGACCAGATCGATCGCAACAGCGAGGACGGTATCGAGATGCTGAAAAAGGCGACACTGGATCTGGGCGGCGTCGATGCACCCAACGTCAGTCTGGTGCGGATGTCACGGTATCCATTGTCGAAATCGTGGGGCTGAGATCCCGTAACACGGGACGCGGCGCGCCTGCGTTTTCCACCACGCGTGATTCGGGCCGCAACATCGGCCGGGGCCGGGTCTGGACCACGCAGTAGTCCTGCTTGCGCGTCCAAGCCGACATTTCGGCAATTTTTGCACGATTGCTCATCGGGCCCCAGTCCGCGGCAACACCGCGCCAGCGGCCATCCTGAACGGCGACAGCCCGGTCGCGAGCAACAGTGTGACCCATGATACGCGCAGCACAGGCAAGGTTTGCAATCGGATCCTTGAGAGCCGCACCGGTGGTTGCCCTGCAACCGTAACCACGCGCCGTTGCAGGCAGAATCTGCAACAGTCCGTACCAGAGCCCGCCACCGCCCACGGCGTTGGGGTTATGTGTGCTTTCGTATTTGGTCAGGGCCGACATCATGCCGACCCAGAATGCACGCCGCAGCGTCGGAGAGTTCTGGGCATAGGCCGGGCACCAGGCCGCGATATCGCGTGGCACCTGGGTATCCAGACCGTGCGTCGCGACAGCCGCCATCGTGGCGCGCGTCCACATGCGGGCCGTATTGGTGCTGCCCCAGCGGGTGTCGGGAATGAAATTCGGACGGATCGCCGGACGCAGGGGTGGTGCGCCGGCGATGACATTTACCGGATAGCGGATCATGTGCACGGGACGTGCCAAGGGGCGCACCGACTGCAATGCCGTCAGCCGCGCGGCCTGCCTTTGTGCCGCGGCATCCTCGCGACCAAAGGGACGCACCTCTGACGTGATCGGCGCAACCGTGGCAATTCTGGCCGCAAGCACAGCGGCCTCGGTCGCTGCACGCGCGTCCCCCCCGACGACACCGGCCAACAGACCCGCAGTTATGAAAACACCCCTGAGCATGGCCGTCAAACTGCCCAGATCGGATCAATCGCACAAGAAATGAATCGCAGCTGTGGGCAATACGCCGCCCACAGCGGAAACCGCCGGTGCCTTTGGCACCGGCTTCTTATGTGATGACAGTGGTTTAGGCTGCAGGTCGCGGGTGTCGACCTTCTTGCACTTCTTCCACGATCTTGGCGACAAAGGCCTTGAGGTCGGTCGGATTTCGGCTCGTGATGATTCCATTCGAGATTGCGACCTCTTGATTGACGACCTGCGCACCAGCATTTTTCAGATCCGTGCGAATGGACGCAAAGCTGGTCATTTCGCGCCCGGCGACGACCTCTGCCTCGATAAGCAGCCATGGTGCATGACAGATTGCGGCAACGATTTTCCCTGCCTTGACGGCATCCTTGATCAACTGGATCGGCGCTGCCTCCACGCGCAGCAGGTCAGGGTTGATCTGGCCACCCGGCAAGACCAAGGCGTCATAGTCGTCTATATTGACGTCCTCGATCCTGAGATCAGCCTCTGCGGTATCGCCCCAATCGTCGCCTTCCCATCCCTTGATCGGCTGGCCGTCCAGCGTGGCAACATGGACGGTGGCACCCTTGGCGCGCAATTGATCGCGCGGAAATTCCAGCTCGGATTGCTCAAAACCATCGGTTGCGATGATCAGTATTTTGGCGTCGCTCATCTGTGTCATCATGCGGTCCTTTCGTCGGGGTCTGCATTTCCTATCTGCTGCATCAACGGGGTGTCCCGGCCCCTTGTTCCATCCACTGTGCTGGCTTAGAACACCGCGAACGAAAGAGGTGCCCCATGCTTGATCTGGAATACACAGCCCCCGCCCCCAAGGTGATCGCCGGTGCGAAACACGACTGGGAACTGGTCATCGGGCTCGAGGTCCACGCACAGGTCGCCACCTCGGCCAAGCTGTTTTCGGGGGCATCGACGCTCTTTGGTGCGGAACCCAACAGCAACGTCGCATTCGTGGACGCAGGCATGCCCGGCATGTTGCCCGTCATCAACGAAGGCTGTGTGGCACAGGCCGTCCGCACGGGTCTGGGACTGAAGGCACAGATCAACCTGTTCAGCGCATTTGACCGCAAGAACTATTTCTACCCCGACCTGCCGCAGGGCTATCAGATCAGCCAGCTGTATCACCCCATCGTGGGCGAAGGTGAGGTACTGGTCGAACTGGGTGACGGCACCGCGCGGCGCGTGCGGATCGAACGCATCCACCTTGAACAGGACGCGGGCAAATCCATCCATGACATGGACCCGAACATGTCGTTCGTGGATCTCAACCGCACCGGCGTGGCGCTGATGGAAATCGTCAGCCGTCCCGACATCCGTGGCCCAGAAGAGGCCGCCGCCTATGTCGCCAAGCTGCGCCAGATCATGCGCTATCTGGGCACCTGCGACGGCAACATGCAGAACGGCAACCTGCGTGCGGACGTCAACGTGTCGATCTGCCGTCCCGGTGATTACGAGAAATATCAGGAAACACAGGATTTCAGCCACCTGGGTACCCGCTGCGAGATCAAGAACATGAACTCCATGCGGTTCATCCAGATGGCGATCGAGGTCGAGGCCCGCCGCCAGATCGCGCTGGTCGAGGACGGCAAGGAGGTCGTGCAGGAAACCCGCCTGTATGACGCGGACAAGAACGAAACGCGGTCGATGCGGTCCAAGGAGGAAGCGCATGATTACCGCTATTTCCCAGATCCTGACCTGCTGCCGCTGGAAATCGAACAGGCTTGGGTGGATGATATTGCAGCCTCCTTGCCCGAACTGCCCGACGCGAAAAAGGCACGTTTCATCAATGAATTCGGCCTGTCCGATTACGACGCCAGCGTGCTGACCGCCGACGTGGCCAACGCCGCGTATTTCGAGGAGGTCGCCGCCGGAAACGATGGCAAGCTTGCCGCCAACTGGGTGATCAACGAATTGTTCGGTCGTCTGAAAAAGGATGGCGACAAGAGCATCGCAGACAGCCCGATTTCAGCCGCCCGGCTGGGCCAGATTGTCAGCTTGATCAAGGCCGAGACAATCAGCGGCAAGATCGCCAAGGACGTGTTCGACATCGCCTACACCCAGGACCGCGATCCCGAAGAGGTGGTCGAAACCGAAGGTATGAAACAGGTCACCGACACAGGTGCCATCGAGGCCGCCGTGGACGAGATCATCGCCGCCAACCCCGCGCAGGTGGAAAAGGCCAAGCAAAACCCGAAACTTGCAGGCTGGTTCGTAGGTCAGGTCATGAAGGCGACAGGCGGCAAGGCAAACCCCGCCGCCGTCAACACGCTTGTCGCGGCAAAACTGGGGCTGTAAGCCCCGACGACCGCGGGCGCTGGCACAAGGGATAACATGATGCATTACGAATATCTGGTCGTCCCCGCCCCGCGTCGCGGGCTCAAGGCAAAGGGTCTGAAGGGTGCCGAGGCACGCTTTGCCAAGGCGCTGTCGGATGTGATGAACGCCCATGCCGCAGATGGCTGGGAATATCAGCGTACCGACACGCTGCCGTCGGACGAACGCGACGGGCTGATGATGAACCGCACGACAGTATTCCAGAACATGATGGTGTTCCGTCGCCCCTCACAGCCCGCGCCCGACACGCCGTCAGAACCCCTGCCGTTGATCGAAGATCTGACAGACGACGCGCCGGAGACCGAGGACATCCCTGCCCCGGTGGATGACACCCCGGCAGCAGACGCCCCGACCGAGGCCCCCAAACCAGCGACCTAGTCGAAACTGATTGCCAGCGCGTGGATGCGACCGATGATCGCGGGACCAAGGGCTGCGTGAACGGCGCGGTGTTTCGCGATCCGCGACTGACCCTCCAGCGAAGATGCCGCGATGACCACACGCCAGTGGCTTTCGCCCGATCCGTCGTCACCGGAATGCCCCGCATGCAGCGCGCTTTCGTTCACGACATCCAGACGTTCGGGGCTTAATCCCGCCATCAGGGCCGCGCGGATTTCTGCGTCAAGGGCCATTATTTTCTCCATTGCTCTTCACCTGCCGAACCATTGGTTTAGAGTGCTGTCTCCGAGTCGGAAAGGGCCACCATGAACAAGAAAGATCCCTTCGGTTTCGACATGTCGGTGTCGAGCAGCAAGAAGAAGAACCCGCGCGGACGTCGCGGGATGTCAGGCGCGTCCGAAACATCGACGCGCGTGTGCGAACACGAGGGTTGCGAGGAGGCTGGCAAGTACCGCGCGCCGAAATCACCAGATACGCTGGATGACTACATCTGGTTCTGCAAGGAACACATTCGGGAATATAACCTGAAATGGAATTTCTTTGACGGCACGTCAGAGGCCGAGTTGATGGCGCAGATGGACAAGGACCGCGCCACCTGGGAACGGCCGACCAAGCCGTTGAAACGATCGGTCGAGGAACGGGCCTGGGCGCGTCTGGGCGTACAGGACCCGCACGAGGTGCTGGGTGACAATGCCACGCGAAACCCCGGTCGCAATGTGGCTGCTGCGGGCGGCACGCGGCGCCTGCCGCCGACCGAACGCCGCGCGATCGAAATTCTGGACGCCAAGGACAGCATGTCCAAGGCCGAGATCCGCAAATGCTACAAGGCGCTGATCAAGGTGCTGCACCCCGACATGAACGGCGGTGACCGCAGCCAGGAAGAACAATTGTCAGAGGTCGTCTGGGCCTGGGATCAACTGAAATCCAGCCGCAACTTCCGCGAAAAGGACTGAGCCTGCAAAGGCGCGGAACCCTCTAATTCTGCGCCTGAAAGGACGAGAGCGCGAAAATGCTTTCGCGCTCTCGCCGCCAATCGCGGATTAGCTTGTCCGCAAGCAACAGCATTGCGATCCATGTGAAGGCCAGAACAGGTTTTTCGATCAGCATGAGCACGAACAGCATCGGCCCGAACATCGTGCCGTAAAGCGGCAACATCAGCGATCCGCCGACCAATGCTGCCATGAAGGTGACGATGATCATGCCGCAGAACGCCCGACAGGGCCCAAAGCGGCCCGTCGATCCTATCCATCGTCGCGCGAAATAGAGGCCTGCCAGGGCACCAAAGACGCCGCACAGCACGAACCAGCCATCTGACGTGGTGAACACGCGCAGCATCGATTGTTCGTAGGAAATGTTGCTGACAAGGATGTGGGCCAAAAACCCGCCCAGCAAGGCAACGCCGATCCACGCCGTCAACAGACGGCGTTCGCCCACCGAAGGACGCAGCGGATAAAGAATTCGGTCGCGCATCACAGTCAAGGATCCATGTTTCCGGCCACCCTAACCGGATGGCCGGAAATGACCCATCTGAAACGCGTCAACAGATTGTTTCTAGATACGGCTCATGCTGCGCGGAACACCAGCGAAACACCGTTGATGCAATGCCGCTGCCCAGTTGGCGGCGGGCCGTCATTGAACACGTGGCCCAGATGGCTACCGCAGCGACGACAATGCAATTCCGTGCGGGCCACCCCGATCTTGCGGTCGACCTTGGTGCCCAGCGCGTTTTCGAACGACGCATAAAAACTGGGCCAACCGGTGCCGCTGTCGAATTTCGTGCGCGACGGATAGAGCGCAAGATCACACCCGCGGCAGTGATAGACACCTTCGGCGGTATTCTGATCCAGCGGGCTGGACCCTGCCCTCTCTGTGCCTTCGCGGCGC
This sequence comes from Loktanella sp. DSM 29012, assembly GCF_900110705.1. GTDB lineage: Bacteria > Pseudomonadota > Alphaproteobacteria > Rhodobacterales > Rhodobacteraceae > Loktanella > Loktanella gaetbuli. The sequence continues at coordinate 112,353 of NZ_FOEJ01000002.1, forward strand.
ATGACGTTGTATTCGGCCTGCGTCAGCATTGCCCGCCACTCCGCATCGGTCCGGGTCACTTCGAACTGCTGGGCCATCAGCGCGGCGGGGGCCGCCGTGGCGGCCAGTGCCGCTGCGATAAACATGCGTCTGTTCATGTCCGGTCTCCTCTTTTTCCCAGATCCGGACTATCACGCTGCGCACACAAGATGTGCGCAGAATGCGGAAAACCACGAGGATGTGAAAACCATGTCAGACGCGCCGCGGGCCCCAAGGGCCCGCGACATCAGGCCTCGGTGATGGGACCGACCGCAAGGACACTGCCCGTGGGCGCACCCGTCGTGGACCCGCCCGGCGGTTCGTCAGAAATCGCCAGCACCCCACCGGGCAATGCCGGGATCAGTGTTGCATCAATCCCGATCTGTCCGGTTTCATCATCAGGCAGCACACCCAGCGATACGGGCGGATTGTCGTCAGCGATCAACCACAGTTCCAGAACCCTGCCGTCCGGGGCCTGTCCGGCGGTGCGCTGCACCGTCAGCGCCTGCGCTGTCGCGTCATAGCTGGCCAGCACGATCAGGCTGTCATCCTCGGCCGCGATCTGCGCCTGAAGCGTCGGCGCGGACAAAACGGGTGGGTCAGTGACGGTGGGGGCTGCGGGAATATACAGATTGATCACCCACAAGACCGCGAGCGCCGCCACGACGCCGCCCGTCATCGCCGGCAACAGACCCAGACGATCCAGCCATGACCGGGCCTTTGTTGCCGTGGTCTCGGCCGCGTCCGCGCCAAAGAGGTCGGACTTGATCCGTGCCAGCATCTTTGCGGGTGGATCAACAGGCGCAATATCGTCAGTCAGGGCCGCGATCCGTTCCGCCCAGAATGCGTATTCAAGGCGCAAATCCGGATCGACGGCCAGAACCTCTTCGTAGGCCTTTGCCTCTTGATCCGTCAGCAGGCCAAGCACGTATTCGGCCGTCAGCAGACGCTCTTCGTCTTTTTCGATTTCATCCGTCATGCGACAGGCACTCTCTTAACTTCAACAGACTCCGGCGTAGCCAGGTCCGCACTGTGTTGAGCGGCACATCATAATGATCTGCCAGCTCTTGGTATGTTTCACCTTCAAGGTATGCCCGGCGCACCGCACCGGCCTTGTCGGGGTCCAGCTGGCCCATGCAATCCACGATCCGCACCCGATCCGACGATGCCATCGCCAGTGCCTCGGGTCCGGGGTTGCTGTCTGCAATCTCGGCCGCTTCGTCCATGCTCCCGGCCTGCTTTGCCTTGCGGGCCCGCACGCGATCCACCGAATGATTGCGCGTGACCGTGATCAGCCAGGTCATCGGGCTCAGGCCATTGACGCGGTAGCGGTCGGCATTGCGCCATATCTTGACGAAGGCCTCTTGCAATGCGTCCTCGGCTTCTGCCCGATTACCCAACACACGCAGGCATACGCCAAAGAGTTTCGCGGAAGTCGCATTATATAGCCCGTCGAACGCGGCGCGGTCGCCCATGGCCATCCGCGCGATCATGTCCTCGATATCGGCTGTCGTCGTCATCGTTATCTACCCTGCTTGTCGCCGCCACCTTGGCGCATCTGACAAAAAACGCAATGTTTCCCGGCGCGGTGTTTGCTGTGGTGTCGCGCCGCAACCGCTTTCCCTTTTCATTTCGGGCGATATGTTGCATCCCGCGACTATCAAAATGCACAGCGAATGCGAGAGAAGGGCTGACCCATGGCCGACGGCACGATCGACATCAACGCCACCCCGACAACCGATATTTCCGTCCGCGAGGTGTTCGGTATCGACACCGACATGACCGTCAAGGGCTTTGCCGAACCGACCGACCGGGTGCCTGACGTGGACCCGACCTATACCTTTGACCCGGATACGACGCTCGCGATCCTTGCAGGGTTCGGCCACAATCGTCGCGTGATGGTGCAGGGCTACCATGGCACGGGCAAATCGACCCATATCGAACAGGTCGCCGCCCGCCTGAACTGGCCCGCCGTGCGCGTGAACCTCGATAGCCACATCAGCCGGATCGACTTGATCGGCAAGGATGCGATCAAACTGCGTGACGGCGTGCAGGTCACCGAATTCCACGAGGGCATCCTGCCCTGGGCGCTGCGCAATCCGGTCGCCATCGTGTTCGACGAATATGATGCGGGCCGCGCCGACGTCATGTTCGTCATCCAGCGCGTACTGGAGGCTGACGGCAAGCTGACGCTGATGGACCAGAACAAGATCATCACGCCAAACCCCTATTTCCGCCTGTTTGCCACGGCCAACACGGTCGGTCTGGGTGACACGACGGGCCTTTATCACGGCACGCAGCAGATCAACCAGGCGCAGATGGACCGCTGGTCGCTGGTCGCCACGCTGAACTATCTGCCGCACGACGTGGAAACCGAAATCGTCGTCGCGAAATCCCCGCATTACCAGAACGACGCCGGCAAAAAGACGGTGAGCCAGATGGTGACCGTGGCCGACCTGACCCGCACGGCATTCATGAACGGCGATCTGTCCACCGTCATGTCGCCGCGGACCGTGCTCGCCTGGGCCGAAAACGCGCGCATCTTTGGCAACGTAGGCTATGCATTCCGCCTGTCGTTCCTGAATAAATGCGACGAGTTGGAACGCCAGACGGTGGCCGAATTCTATCAGCGCTGTTTCGACGAGGAACTGCCCGAAAGCGCCGCAAGCCAGAGCCTGCGGTGATCGCGCGCCGCGTCATCGCCGGCGGTATCGTGCTGGGGCTCGCGTCTTGCGGGGCCAGCATGCCGTCGCGCGGCTATGACGTGACCCTGTCCGACAGTGGCAAACTGGCGCTTGTCACGCCCACCTCGGATGCGCCGACAATCGCGGGTATCGAACGCGCAGCGGAACGTGCGGCCCCGTGGGGCTGCGATGCCACCGCGGCACCCGTGATCTATGATCTGGCGGGCGGTGATCGGAACGCTGTCCTGCCCGCCTCTGCCGCCCTGCGATTTGCCGGGCGCATTCCCGCGACACTGTCCTGCGGCTAACCCAACCAAGGCCACCCCATGAGCAAACCGAGCGATAACCCAGCCGATCCGTTCAAGAAGGCCCTCGCAGAGGCCACCAAGGTCATGGCGGACGATCCTGACCTGACGGTCAGCTATTCTGTGGATCCCGCAGGTCAGACCAACGACACGATCCGCCTGCCCCAGATCAGCCGCCGCATGAGCCGCGAAGAGGTTCTGCTGGCGCGTGGCACCGCCGATGCCTTTGCGCTGCGCCATAAATTTCACGACGCCCAGACCGATACGCGTTATGCGCCCCAAGGTCAGATGGCGCGCGACATCTATGATGCGATGGAAACCGCCCGGATCGAGGCTGTCGGCGCGCAACACATGCCCGGCACCGCTGGCAACATCGACGCCAAGATCGGCAATGACGCCGCGCGCAAGGGTTACGACCAGATCAAATCCGCCGCCGACGCGCCGCTGGCCATTGCTGCTGGCTATCTGATCCGCCACCTCGCGACGGGCCGCGACCTGCCCGCCGGTGCGGACAATGTCATGGAACTGTGGCGCGGGTTCATCGAGGAACAGGCCGGCGGCACCCTGGAAAGTTTGCGTGACACGCTGGGCGACCAGCGTGCATTTGCCAAATTCGCGCGCCAGATCATCAGCGATCTGGGCTATGCCGATCAGTTGGGAGATGACCCCGACGGACCCGACGACGATCAGGACGACGAGGCCGAAGAAGGTCAGGACGAACAGCAGGAAACGGACTCCACCGGCGAGGACGACAGCGAAGGTGACGAGGCAGAGGCCTCTCCGGAGCAAAGCCAGGAACAACAGCAGGACGCGGCACAGGCCGAGGTCAGCATGGACGATCAGGCCGAGCCCGAGTTGGGCGAGGAAATGGAAATGCCCGACGGCGAGGCCCCGATGGAGCCGCCGCAACCTGCCCCCGTGTCTGACGCCGACAAGGACTACCGCGTGTTCAGCACCGCGTTTGACGAAGAAATCAGCGCGGCCGATCTGGCAGAGCCTGCCGAGCTGGAACGCCTGCGTGCCTACCTTGACCAGCAGCTTGACCCGCTGAAAGGTGCCGTGAGCCGATTGGCGAACAAGCTGCAACGCCGGCTGCAGGCGAAACAATCGCGCACCTGGGAATTCGACCTCGAAGAAGGCATCTTGGACGCGGGCCGTCTGGCCCGGATCGTGGCCAGCCCAACCACGCCACTGTCGTTCAAAGTCGAAAAGGACATGGAATTCCGCGATACGGTCGTGACCTTGTTGCTGGACAACTCCGGGTCCATGCGGGGCCGTCCGATTTCCATTGCGGCCATCTGCGCCGACGTGATGGCTCGCACGCTGGAACGCTGCGACGTCAAGGTCGAAATCCTTGGCTTTACCACCAAGGCGTGGAAAGGCGGCCAATCCCGCGAGGCCTGGCTCAAAGAAGGCCGCGCACCGGGACCGGGCCGTCTGAACGACCTGCGTCACATCGTCTACAAATCGGCCGATGCCCCCTGGCGTCGTGCGCGCCCCAATCTGGGCCTGATGATGAAAGAGGGGCTGCTGAAGGAAAACATCGACGGCGAGGCGCTGGAATGGGCCTATCGCCGCCTGATGGTCCGTCAGGAACAGCGCAAGGTGTTGATGGTGATCAGCGATGGTGCCCCCGTCGATGACAGCACACTGTCGGTCAACCCTGCGAATTATCTGGAAAAACACCTGCGCGACGTGATCGCCATGATCGAGAAACGCAAGGCAGTCGAATTGGCCGCCATCGGCATCGGCCATGACGTGACGCGCTACTATGACCGTGCAGTCACGATCACCGATGTCGAGCAACTGGCCGGTGCCATGACCGAACAGCTGGCCGGCCTGTTCGACAGCGATCCGCGCAAGCGCGCCCGCGTTCTGGGTCTGCGCCGCGCAGGCTGACCCGAATTGCCACTTGAAAACCTGACGCTCGCGGTGAAACTCGCCGCGAACGCGAACCTATGGATACCCGACGCATGTTTCAGACATTCTCTGCCAGCAGCGCCCCCGAACAGGGACCCGCACGCCTGTCCGCCCTTCGGGAACAACTGGATCAAAACGGGATCGACGGCGTGCTGGTTCCGCGCACCGACCGTTGGCAAGGCGAATATGTCGCGGCCTGTGACGAACGGCTGGCCTGGCTGACTGGGTTTACTGGCTCTGCCGGTTTTGCCGTGGTCCTGCCGGACATTGCCGGTGTGTTCATCGACGGACGCTACCGGTTGCAGGTCCGTGACCAGACGGACGATGTCTATACCCCGGTGCATTGGCCTGAAACCAGCCTGTCGGACTGGCTGATCTCGCATCTGCCAAATGGTGGCACCGTCGCCTATGATCCCTGGCTGCATACCGTCACTGAAATCACCGAACTGACGGACAAGCTGGCCGCCAACGGCATCGACCTGCTGGCCGCGCCCAACCAGATCGACGCGATCTGGACCGACCGTCCAGCGCGGCCCGACGCCCCGTTTTTTGCGCAACCACTGGACCTGACCGGAGAGAGCCACGCGAACAAGCGTGCGCGCCTGACAGCTGACGTGGACACCGGGCACTGGGTCATCACACTGCCGGACAGCATTGCGTGGCTGCTGAACATCCGGGCCAGCGATATCCCGCGCAACCCGGTGCCGCACGCCTATGCGATCCTGCATCACGACGGCACGGTCGACCTGTTCGCGCCCTTGGACAAATGCACGGATATAGCCGAACACTTGGGGCCTGATGTCACCGTTCACCCACCGGAAGACTTCGACGACGCACTTACCCAATTGGTCGGCCCCGTGCGCATCGACCCACGGGTCTGCGCCGATGCCATCGCCACGATCCTGTCAGATGCCGAAGCAGAAGTGGTTCATGCGACCGACCCCTGCATTTTACCCAAGGCCTGCAAGACAGAGGTCGAGATTGCGGGAAGTCACGCCGCACATCTGCGTGACGGTGCCGCGATGGTGCAGTTTCTGGCCTGGCTGGATGGTGCGGCCCCGATGGGTGGATTGACCGAAATCGACGTAGTGCAGCAGTTGGAAACCTTTCGCCGCGACACCAACATGCTGCGCGACATCAGCTTTGAGACGATCTGCGGTGCGGGCCCGCATGGTGCCATCGTGCACTACCGCGTGACCGAAGACACGGATCGTCCCGTCAGTCCCGACGAACTGCTGCTGATCGACAGCGGTGGCCAATATGTCGACGGCACGACGGACATCACCCGCACCGTCATCGTGGGTACACCCAGTGCGGAACACCGTGACCGCTATACCCGCGTCCTGCAGGGCATGATCGCCATCAGCAGACTGCGGTTTCCAAAGGGGCTGTCAGGACAACATCTGGACGCGCTGGCGCGTGCGTCGCTGTGGTCTGCGGGCCTGGATTATGATCACGGCACGGGGCACGGCGTGGGCAGTTATCTGTGCGTCCACGAGGGGCCACAAGGCATTTCGCGTCGCTCGACCGTGGCGCTGGAACCCGGCATGATCCTGTCGAACGAACCGGGTTATTACCGCGAAGGCGCCTATGGCATCCGTATCGAAAACCTTATTGTCTGTGTGACGGCACCGGATCTGATCGGCGCGGATGACCGGCCCATGTTGTCATTCGAGACGCTGACGCGCGTGCCGTTCGACAGACGGCTCATCGCTGCGTCAATGCTGTCGGCAGGGGAATTGGACTGGATCAACCAGTACCATGCCGATACACTGAAATTGATCGGGCCGCTCGTGGAGGGGGCGGCGCGTGACTGGCTTGCACAGGCTTGCCAACCGCTCTGACAAGGGCATTTCCCTAAATACTTCGCCAAAAGAGGAGGTCGCCATGGCCGATCACATCACGATTTCCCCCGCAACTGCCAGCTGGGTCGTCCGCGCCGGTGGTGCTGTTCTGGGCGAAAGTACGAACGCCCTCATCCTGCACGAAGGTGATCGTGACCCTGTCGTCTATTTCCCGCGCGACGACATCGCGATGACGTTCCTCGATGCGACGGACCACAGCACAACCTGCCCGTTCAAAGGCACGGCAAGTTATTTTTCCATCGTCAATCGCAGCGCAACCTTGGAGAACGCCGTCTGGTCCTACGAGACTCCCAAGGATGATGTGGCGCGGATCGCAGGCTACCTGGCATTCGACACCAGCGTCGTGACGGTCGAAGAGGTCTGACCCCTCCCCTCAGGAATGTTCTTCTTCGGCCCGATCGGCCAAAGCACGATTGAAGGCCCGCAAGGCATCGACCTGAAACAACGCACCTTGCAGTGTTGGTTCTTCGCCCTTTTGCGTGATGACCACGGGAACAAAGGCATAGGCCCCCCGGTCAAAGATGGGCATGGCCTGTTCCAGTGTCGCGCGTGCGTCGATATAGGTCCCCGCAGCGATCATCTCGCGGCAGGCTTTTTCTGCGGCGGCACGCGGGTCTGACATGGGGCGCATCACGTTGCCGACCACGAATGTGCCCAGCAGATAGGCCTGCGGCCCCGCGGCCAGATGCACGCCACGGCGTTCCAATTGGTGCAGGAAATACGAATGCTCCACCAATCGCGACGCAAGCGCTGTCGACATGGACACGGCCACCATGACGGCCAGACCCGTCTGCCAGTCGCCGGTCAATTCGAATACGATCAACGTGGTTGAGATCGGCGCGCCCATCACCGCTGCGGCCACGGCCCCCATGCCTGCCAGCGCATACAGCGTGCCCTCGCCGGATACGCTTGGGAAGATGCCTGTCGCCACAACGCCGAATGCAAGCCCGGTCAGCGCCCCCACCATCAAGGACGGTGAAAACACGCCTCCGCCCATGCGGCCGCCGATGGTGATGGCGACCGCTGCCACCTTGATCACGACGAAAACCAATGCCTCGTGCAACAGGAACCCGCCCGTCAGCGCCGCAACCGTCGTTTCATATCCCACGCCGATGATATGCGGAAACCAGATTGCGATCAGGCCCAGCAACGCCCCTGCCGCGGCCGGACGGATATAGGCGGGAATACGGTAGCGATACTGGATCCGGCTGCCGATGTTGTCCGCCCAAAAGATCGACCGCATCAGCACGACGGCCACCAGACCACACAACAGGCCCAACAACAGGAATGCAGGCAATTCGACGTAGAATCCCAACGCGTTTTCCCGGTCGATGACAAATTCCGACACATCGCCAAAGGCCAACCGGTTGACCACCGTACCCGCGACAGAGGCGATCACGATGGGCGCAAAGGCATGAACCGCAAAGTGCCGCAAAACGACCTCGAGCGCGAACAGGGCACCGGCGATGGGCGCGTTGAAACTGGCCGACACGGCGGCAGCGACAGCGCATCCCAGCAGGTCGCGCCCGGTCACACCGTCAGCACGGATGCGCACACAGATCCACGTGGAAATCATCGCGGCGATATGCACCACCGGCCCCTCGCGGCCTGATGATCCGCCCATGCCCAGCGTCAAAAGACTGGCCCCCGCCGAGCCAAGTCCCTCGCGGAACGAGACACGGCCCTCGCGCAGGGCCGCCCCTTCGATGACGTCGGCGACGGATCGCACGCGGTTGTCGAGGACAAACCGGTTCAGGATCAACCCCACGATCAGGCCGCCGATGATCGGGACGATCAGGACCTGTGACCAATGCAAGCCGGTGACGAAACTGTGCAGGCGATTGGGATCAGTCGTGCCATAGGCAATCCGACTGACCAGATCGATGCCCATACGAAACAGCACGGCGGCACCGCCAGACGCGATCCCCAGCACAAGCGCAATAAACCAGAACTGGATCTGTCCCGGCCCGCGCAGCCGCATCACCATCCAGGCGCGACGGATCTGGCCCAGCCAACCGATGCGATCCTGTTCTTCTGACCCGTCCATTGCACTGACCTTTGCCGCCGCCGCATGCCCCGGCTAGCGTCTGCATGCCTGGTATTGCAACCACCTTTGCGCGCAAGCGGGCGCTTGATCCGATTGTTTCGCGAGGCTGGCCCCTGCGCAAGACATACCGTCGTTACATGCGCCGTCTAGGGTTCGGCTAATTTCAGCAGTCTCGGCGGGTGGCCCGAAGGGCCCCCGCCAATTCAGACGCTGGCTCAGCTGTCCATCAAGGCCATCGCAGCCGCACGGGCCGCATCGGTGATCGTGTCACCGGACAGCATCCGCGCGATTTCCGTGACACGTTCATCTGCCCCCAACGGCACGACGGTCGAGGTGGTTTCCGTTGCGTCCTGCCGTTTTTCGACACGCCAGTGATGGCCACCCAATGCAGCAACCTGCGGCGAATGCGTGACGACCAGAACCTGACCACCGTCAGCCAGTGCCGCCAGCCTGCGCCCGACAGCATCCGCTGTCGCGCCGCCCACCCCGCGGTCGATTTCGTCGAAAATCATCGTGACGCCGCCCTGCCCGGCCTGCGCCAGACAGACCTTCATCGCCAGCAGGAACCGGCTGAGTTCGCCACCCGACGCGATCTTGTTCAACGGTCCCGGTGGTGCGCCGGGGTTGGTCGCCACGGTAAAGGCCACGGCGTCGCGCCCCTCGGGTCCGGCGGGCGCATCCGTCATGTCGGTCCGGAATACGGCGCGTTCCATTTTCAACGGCGCGAGTTCTGACGCCATCGCGGCATCCAACCGGCCAGCCGCGGCAGCCCGTGCGGCGCGCAAGGCTTCGGCGTGGCTGTCATAGGTTACCTGTGCGGCGCGTTCGGCACGCAACAGATCGTCCAGATCCTTTTCGCTGTCATCCAGCAATGCCAGCCGCGCCCGCAGATCATCGGCAAAGGGGCCCAGTTCATCGGCCAGCACGTCATGTTTGCGCGCCAGACCACGGATTGCGAACAGGCGTTCCTCGGTCGCTTCCAATTCGGCGGGATCAAAGGTCAGCGCGTCCAGCGCGTCCTGCACCCCGCGCTGCGCCAGATCCAGTTCGAGCAGCGCACGTTCGATCGCGGACAACGGCTCGTCCAGGCGCCCTTCGGCCCGGTCGGCGGCACCGATCAGCCAGCGGTTGGCGTCGGACATCATGCCCTCGGCCCCCTGTAGGCCCAGTGCCTCGCCGGCGCGCGCGACGTCGGTCTTGATCTTTTCTGCCGCCTGCATGGTGCGGCGGGCGGCATCCAATGTCGCCTCTTCGCCGGCCTGCGGGTCCAGCTTGTCCAGCTCGCCCACCGCGTGCCGCAAATATTCCTCTTCGGCGCGGACCTCTGCGATCCGCAGGGTGGCCGCCTCGCGAGCCTTGGTCGCGCGGGACAGGGACGTCCAGGCCGCGCGCACCGCGGATAGTTCGGCATCGACACCCGCATAAGTGTCCAGCATCTGACGGTGCCCGCGCGGGTTCAGCAGCCCGCGATCGTCGTGCTGGCCGTGCAGTTCGATCAAGGTATCGGACAAGGCGCGCAGCACCTCGCCGCTGGCCCGCCGGTCATTGACCCAGGCCGTCTTGCGCCCGTCGCGGGAATTGACACGCCGCAGGATCAGTTCGTCACCGCCCGGCAAACCCGCCTCTGACAATACGGTATGGGCGGGGTGGTCGGGGGGTAGATCGAAACTGGCCGTCACCTCGCCCTGTTCGGCACCCTGGCGCACCAGCTCGGCGCGACCGCGCCAACCCAACACGAACCCCAGTGAGTCCAACAAGATCGATTTGCCCGCGCCGGTTTCACCGGTCAGCACGTTCAGACCCGGCTGGAACGTCAGTTCCAGCTGGTCGATGATCAGCATGTCCCGAATGTCTAATGTGCGCAGCATGTCAGATGCCTAGCACCCCTAGAGCCATTCGCCGCGGATGACCTGACGGTAAATCGAGGCAAGCCAGCTGTCGCCCTGTGCGCGGGCCTCCAGCCCCTGCCCCGTCAACAGGGCAAAGCTGTCCTGAACCAAGAGGTTGCAGGATAGTTTGCACCCAGGATCGCGCCTGCGGTCTGCGCCTCGTTTGTCAGACCCAGCGACAGGTAGGATTCGACCAGACGGTGCAGCGCCTCGGGTGTTTGCGACGTCGTCTGGAATTCCTCGACCACGACGCGGAACCGGTTCACGGCTGCAGAATAATTCTTGCGCTTAAGGTAGTAGCGCCCGATTTCCATTTCCTTGGCCGCAAGGTGATCGAAAGCCAGGTCGAATTTCAGGATCGACGCGCGGGCATATTCGCTGTCGGGATATTGTTCGATCACGGTCCGCAGCGCCTGAAGCGCCTGGAACGTCAGCCCCTGATCACGGCCGATCTCGTCGATCTGATCGTAGTAGGACAGCGCCAGCAGATATTGCGCATAGGCCGCGTCAGGCTGAGCCGGATAGAAATCCAGAAACCGCTGTGCGGATGCCCGGCTGTTGGGGTAATCCGCATCCCGGTGATAGGCAAAGGCCTGCATGATCAGCGCACGTTCAGCCCATTCGGAATAAGGGTACAGACGCTCGATTTCGCCGAAAAAGAACGCGGCCTCACCGGGATCGCCGGTTTCGACCTCGACTTCACCCAACTGGTAGATCTGCTGCGCGGACAGTGCTTCCATGGCGGCGGAATCGCGCGGGTTAAAGCTATCGCTACAGCCAACCAGCAGACCAAGCGATAGCACCAGCGTTGCCGTCCCAGACCGAAAAAATTTGCCCGACATCGTTACGCCCCCGCGTCGTCTTTCACGTCCCGCACCTTATCGGCCGGGTTCGCGCAAACGTCTAACAGAAAAAACAGGCATGCAAAACGGCTTATGTCAGGGTTTGCCAAGATGTGAGACACACCCCGCCTGCGGTCAGGCAACGGCGACCATATCGGCAGCAGAGACGCCATGACCCGGCAGGCGTGCTGCAATCTGCGGTGTACAATCCACCCAGCGCCATGCGGCCGTGTTGTCGAACAAGGCACGCAACAGTGCATTGGTCAGGTTGTGACCTGCCTTGTGTCCGGTGTAGCGCCCCAGGATGGGCGCACCCGCCGTGTAGAGATCACCCAGCGCATCCAGCATCTTGTGGCGCACGGCCTCGTCCGGATGACGCAGTCCGCCCGGTGTCAGCACATCCGCGCCGTCGACGACAACTGCGTTTTCCAAAGTACCGCCCAGCGCGAGGCCACGCTTGCGCATGTCCTCGACATCCGAATTGCGACAGAACGTGCGGCTGTCGCACAACGTATGGACAAAGCTGCCGTTCGCCATGTTCAGCGTCTTGGCCTGATGACCGATCGCCGCATCAGGGAACTCAATCTCGAAATCGATTTGCAGGCTGGTCGCAGGACGCAGGCTGGCCCAAGCATCACCTTGGCTCACGCGCACCTCGTCCAGCAGCTTGATCGCACGCAGCGGATTACCCTGACGGGACACACCGACGCCAAGGATTCCGCGCACGAATTCGGCGGACGATCCGTCCATGATCGGCACTTCGGGGCCGTCGATTTCGATTAGCACGTTGTGCACGCCACAACCGGACAAGGCCGCCATCAGGTGTTCGATTGTCGAAACGATCGTATCACCCACACGCAAACGGGTATTCAACGGCGAGATTTCGACGTGATTCCAGATTGCAGGCAGTTTGACGCCGGCCCCGGCCACGTCCACCCGCTGAAAGACGATACCGTGCCCAGCAGGCGCAGGACGCAGACGCAAACGAGCCGGACGACCGGTGTGGAGGCCCACACCGTCAAGGATCAGTTCGGATTTCAAAGTCGTCTGCATGTCTGCACCTAACGGTTACATCGCTGTTACGAAGTATTAACGCAGCAATAGTACCAATGGGTTCACAACGACAATTCACACATTGCAACAAGCTGAAACAATGTCAGTCCGGCAATGTAACCTGCTGTTTCAATTGAAAAAGCCGCCCTGTTTAGGGGCGGCTTCTTGATGCTGATGATCGTCTTTAGTTCGCTTGGCGCCGCAAGAATGCGGGAATCTCGATCCGCTCCTGGTCGGGATCAATGTCAGCCTCGGGGCGCTGATGCGTCATCGGCTGTTCGCGCTTGGCGCTGACTTGCGGCTGCTGGCGCGGTGCCGCGGGTGCGGCAGGCTTCTGGTCGCCCGTCATGCGATTGATCAGCGAATTGATCCCGAACCGCGGCTTCTCGGCTTCGGCTTCCTGAGGGGCGGCAGCACGCACCGGCGTTTCCTTGGGCTGACGCTGCACGGCGGCCTGCAGACGCGCAAGCGCCTCTGCCGACGGCTCACCCGGACGGGCGGCGCGCGGTGCAGTGAACTGCTCGGATGCGTCGATTTCGGGTTCGACGCGCGGACGGTAGGCCGGCGGCGGCAGATCATCGTCAAGTTCGGCGGCCTGCGGTGCTGCGGGACGACGCGCCTCTGCGGCGTGGCGTTCCTCCATCTCGTCCAGCAGGCTACGCTCTGCGCGCTCTTCGCGGCGCGGTGCGTCGGCACGGGCTGCGGGCTGCTCATAGCGACGCGGCTCTTCGCGGACGGGGGCCGGTTCGGCACGGGCGGCTGGCTCTTCACGACGCTGCTCGCGGACTGGTTCACGCACCGGCTCGGACATGCTGCGGCGCGGCTGGGGCTCTGCACCCGACTTGACGGCCGCATCGATGCCTGTCGCGACCACAGAGACGCGCATCCGGCCTTCCATGCTGGTGTCGAGAGTGGAACCGACGATGATGTTTGCCTCGGGGTCGACCTTTTCGCGGATCTCGTTCGCGGCCTCGTCCAGTTCGAACAGGGTCAGGTCATAGCCACCGGTGATGTTGATCAGCACACCACGTGCGCCCTGAAGGCTGATTTCGTCCAGCAGCGGGTTGGCGATGGCCTTTTGCGCGGCCTGCTTGGCGCGATCCTCGCCCTCTGCCTCGCCGGTGCCCATCATCGCCTTGCCCATCTCGTCCATGACGGCGCGCACGTCGGCAAAGTCCAGGTTGATCAGGCCCGGGCGGACCATCAGGTCGGTCACGCCCTTGACGCCCTGGTATAGCACGTCGTCGGCCAGCGCGAAGGCTTCGGTGAATGTCGTATTTTCTGTCGCCAGACGGAACAGGTTCTGGTTGGGGATGATGATCAGGGTATCGACGACCTTTTGCAGGGCCTCGACGCCTTCTTCGGCCTGACGCATGCGGCGTCCGCCTTCAAACTGGAACGGCTTGGTCACGACACCGACAGTCAGAACGCCCAATTCACGTGCGGCCTGCGCGATGATCGGGGCGGCACCCGTACCGGTCCCGCCGCCCATGCCGGCAGTGATGAAACACATGTGCGCACCGGCCAGCATATCAACGATCTGTTCGATGCTTTCTTCGGCGGCGGCAGCACCTACGGTGGCGCGCGCACCTGCACCCAGACCCTCGGTGACCTTGAGGCCCATCTGGATCTTGGCTTCGGACTTGGACTGTTGCAGCGCTTGCGCGTCAGTATTCGCGACAACGAACTCGACACCGTCGAGCTCTTTTTCGATCATGTTGTTGACTGCATTGCCACCGGCCCCGCCGACACCGAAAACGGTGATGCGTGGTTTCAGGTCCTCGTGGCCCGGAAGGGAAAGATTCAATGTCATGCTCGGTCCGCCTGTTTTTATGTTGCACCCGTCCCACCGGGCAGAAATCACCTAATTCCTTTTATAGTAGCGGCTCTGCGCGCATACGTCACCCGAAAACCACACTGGGACCACAAAATGTGGCACGAATCCGCACAATTTTTTCACGATATGGCGAGTCGCGCCAAATCTTGATTCTCACCAATTGTCGCGGAACCATTTCACGGCCCGTTTCAGCGACCGTGCGGGATAGGTTTCCGCCGGCACGTCGAAATCCCACCATTCGTCCTGCGGGTTGGCCGCAAACAGCGCAAGGCCGACCGAGGACGAGAACGCAGGCCCTGTCGCCGCCTGCGGCAATCCCTGGACGCGCAACGGACGACCCAGGCGCACCTGCTGCCCCAGGATTTTCGCCGCAAGTCCGTCCAGCCCCGGAATCTGGCTGCCACCGCCGGTCAGGACGATCTGCTGGCTGGGCAGATATTCGAACCCAGCCGCGTCCAGACGGGCGCGCACCTCTTCGAGGATTTCCTCGATCCGCGGCCGCATGATGCCGATCAGCTCGGCCCGGCTCACGGTGCGCCTGTCACGCTCCCAGTCGCCGGTATCGCCGCCGATCTCAATCATCTCGCGGTCGTCCATGCCCGTGGCAACCACGCCGCCGTAGAATGTCTTGATCCGTTCGGCTGTCTGCATCGGCACCTGCAGACCCATCGAAATGTCCCCGGTGACGTGATCGCCACCCATGCGCACCGCATCGGAATAGATCATGTGTTTTTTCATGAAAACCGACAGGCTGGTGGACCCGCCGCCCATGTCGATGCAGGCGGCCCCCAGTTCCTGTTCGTCCTCGACCAGGCTGGACACACCGGACACATAGGCAGAGGACGCGATCCCGGCCAGTTCCAGATCACACCGCTTGATGCAGAAAAACAGATTGCGGATCGCCGTGGCGTCCACCGTCAGCAGGTGCAGGTCGGTTGCAAGGGTCGATCCCATCTGTCCGCGCGGGTCGGCCAGACCACTGCGGTGATCCAACGCGAAATTCACGGGCTGCGCGTGCAGCACGTCGCGGTCCTCGCCGAAATCTGGAACATCGCATGCGGCCAATACGCGGCCGATATCGCCTTCGGTCACAAAGTTGTCCGCGACATCGACGCTGCCATCCAGACCGTAGGACCGCGGTCGGGCACCGGCAAAGCATGCGATCACGTGATCGACGCGGACTTCAGCCATTTTCTGCGCAGCCTGCACGGCAGTGCGGATGGCGCGTTCGGTTTCTTGCATCGCGTCGATTTCGCCAAAACGGACACCGCGCGACCGCGTGGTGGCCGCCCCGATCACCCGGAAACGGGACTGACCCGCCAAGGAACCCACACCGTCATTGTCGCCCAGCCGGTCAGGACCGTCAAAACGCAGGACAAGACATGCGATCTTGGACGTGCCGACGTCCAGAATGGCGATTACGCCCCTCTGCATCGCCGCCTTGCGCACATTCCGCATAGCCCGTTGCGTTTCGTATAAATCCCGCATCACTGCCCCACCTGTTGAATTCTGCCTGTCGTCGCGGCGTTACGCGTTGCCGCGACCGCCTCTTGGTTCATCCGGACCGTCGGTCGCTGCGGCATGCGCATGTCGACGATTGCCACATCGCGATCCAGAAGGTCCTGCGCCTCGTGCAGCGCGATGATCCGGTCCAGTGCCTCTACCGGTGCGTCAGCCGGCAACAACAACTGCTGACCGTCCTCCAGCACCATGTTCCAGCGCCGACCGCTGACCCGCACCAACCCGCGCATGCGATCCGCGATGGGACCCGCACTACGGAACAAGGTCAGCGCCTCGTCGATATGGCCCTGCACACCTTCTCCGCCGATCAGCGGCAAATCCAGCCGGTCGACCCGCGCGGCCAGATCGCCTGCGAACACACCCTCCGCATCAATCATCCGCAGCCCATCGGGTGTGCGCCAGATCGCGACCGGCACACGCGGTGTCACATTGATTTCCAGCGCACCCGCGTCACCCACCCGCACGCGGGCCTCTGCCACCGCATCCAGAGCGACGACGTCGTCGCGCAGCTTATTCAGATCCAGGTCAAAGGATGACACCGGAAATTCGGTATCCATGAGGCTGGCAACCGCGTCGGCCAGTTCCTCGTCGGCACCGCTGACCGCAAGGCCAGACACCATGAATTGCGGACGTTCCTGAAACGCCTGCTGTGCCGCGCTGATCCGCTCGGCCAGCAATGCCCGGTTGCTCGCGTTCATCGACCAGCCACCGGCGATGGCCGCGATGATCAAGGCCGGCACACCCAGCCGCAAACCGGTGCGCACACCAGGCGTCAGCATCCAGCGCTGCCAGCGATAACCCCATTTCGACGGGGCGGGATCGCGGATCGGTCGGGTTACCGGTCGCATGACGCATCCTCGACCAAGGTGCGACACAGGGTCGGGAAGTCGATCCCGACATGAGCCGCCTGTTCAGGGGCCAGCGATGTGGGGGTCATACCCGGCTGCGTGTTGGTTTCCAGCAGGATCAAACCATCCAGACCGCGGGTTTCATCCCAGCGAAAATCGGTGCGGCTGATGCCGCGACAGCCCAGCACCAGATGCGCCTTCAGCGCGTAGTCCATGCAGGCATCGAAAATGTCCTGTGGCAGCTCGGCGGGGATTACATGGCGCGAACCACCGGCCTTGTATTTGGCGTCGTAGTCATACCAGCCGTCCGTCAGAATATCGGTCACGGTCAGGGCGCGATTGCCCAGAACCGTAACGGTCAGCTCACGGCCCGGCGCATAAGCCTCGACCATCACGCGGTCAGGCATGTCATCCGACAGCGGCGGCGGTGCATTAGCCATGTCGTGCACCAGATAGATCCCGACGCTGGACCCTTCGTTGTTGGGTTTGACCACATAGGGCGGTGCCATGACGTGACCTGCGCGCACATCGGCAGAGGCCGCAAGCAGGCTGGGCACAACCGGTAGCCCCGCGTCCACATAGGCCGCCTTGGTCCGTTGCTTGTCCAGCGTCAGCGCCGAGGCCAGCACGCCGCTGTGGGTGTAGGGAATACGCATCCATTCCAGCAGACCCTGCACGCAGCCGTCCTCGCCCCAGCGACCATGCAGGGCGTTGAACACCACATCAGGTGCGATGTCAGCCAGACGCGCGGCCAGATCGGGGCCCGCATCCAGTTCTGTTACGTCAAATCCTGCCTCGACCAGTGCCGCCCCACATTCGCGACCCGTTGACAGCGAGACCTCTCGCTCTGCCGATGGGCCGCCCATGAGGACAACAACTTTAGAGGGTGCCAATGCTGACATGCCCTTACCGCCTCGCTCGCGGGTCGTTTGCGACCCGTCATTATGAAATGGCCCTTGCCCGGGGCCGCCCCTTTTCGGGGTTTATGTGTTGGTGCCACGCGGGGCCCGTTCGCCGACCCGCATGATTTCCCACTCTAGTGTGACGCCCGATTCGGCGTAAACCCTCTTTCTGACCTTTTCACCCAAATCTTCGAGGTCTGCGGCAGTGGCACCACCCGCATTGGTCAAAAAGTTGGCATGCATCAAGTTCATGACAGCACCGCCAAGGGTCGCGCCGCGCATGCCGGCGTCCTCGATCACCTTCCACGCCTTCAGCTCGTGGGTGTCGTCATCGCGTCCTGTGGACGAATGGCCCACCGGATTGCGAAACGTGCTGCCCGCCGTGCGGTCCCTGGTCGGTTGGGTCTGGTCCCGTTTGGCCAGCTGGTCCGCCATGCGCTGCGCCAGCTCTTGCGGATCACCCATCGGGCCGCACAGCGTCGCACCGACCAGCACGGCCCCATCGGCCAACGTGCTGGACCTGTATTGGAATTGCAGATCCTCGGCCCGCAGGGTGGCCCGCGTGCCATCGCGCAGCACGACATCCGCGCTGACAAAGACATCGGCCACATAGGACCCGTAGCAGCCCGCGTTCATGCGCACGGCCCCGCCGATACTGCCGGGGATCGTGCGCAGAAATGTCAAGTCAACGCCCGCCTCCGCCGCGCGGCGCGCCACATGGGCATCAAGGGCAGCAGCCCCAGCAGTCACCGTGTCGCCCTCCACTGTGGTCGCGTTGAACCCACGCCCAAGACGGATCACGACGCCGCGCACACCGCCGTCGCGTACGATCAGGTTGGACCCCACGCCCATCGGGAATACCGGCACGGCAGAGTCGAGGGCTGCGAGAAAATCCGCCAGATCATCGGCATCGGCAGGCTGGAACAGCACATCCGCCGGGCCACCGACGCGCAACCACGTCAGACCGTCCAGCGGGCGCTCGGGTGTCAGCGTGCCGCGCACGGGTGGAAGGTCGATCATTCGGCAGGCTCCTGCGGACGGCGGGCGCGCAGCCAGCGGCCCAGATAGATGATGGGCCAGCGCAGGACAGAGCAGCCAGCCGCCATGAATACCAGCCCGATCAGCGGACCATTCGCCCAGGTCACCCACCCAAGCAGCGGGATACCAAGGGCGATCATCACATAGGCAAAGCGCCAGTGATTGTCACGCGACGGAAACATCGCGACCACATTGGCGGCAATCAGCCACAGCAGGCCCAGGATGATGGGCAGGCTCATTTCGGCACCTCCGGGCGCTGGCCCCGCAGCCGCGCGATCAGGTAACGCAGCGGATTGCGAAACATCGAGACAAAGGCCAGCGTCGCCACCAGCCCCACGATCCACCCCAGATCAACGGCCAGCCAGACGATCAGCACGGGTGCCACCAGCAACAACGCCAGCCCCGGCACGTATTGATGCCGCATCGGCAGCAAGGCAGTGACGGTCGCAGCAATCACCCAAAGGGCAGAGAGGATGAGGGAGGGGGTCATGAAAGCATCCCCGGAAATCCATTTTCTCCAAGATACTTAAAGTATCCTTCGACCCAAGGCGCGCTTTCTGCGACCGCCTCCTGAAGAACATCGACGAACTTATCACCCGCCACTGCCATATCAGACACGTCCTTAAGACGCTTTCCAAGATTCGTCTTTTCCGCCCCGACCTCTTCCTCGTAATTCTTGATCGTCGTCGCGGCGTTGGCACCCATGCGATAGGCGAACTGCCAAGCCATTTGCTTCTCTGTTACCGTTGCATCAGGATCGACCAGCGCCTTGACCGCCAAACCGGCAAACAGTTCCATCTCGCTCGTGCCGTCGGTCATCATGCCGAGGCAATTGCGGATCGCTTGCAGTTTCTGTGCTTCAGTCGCCTTTTCGACTGCAATCGCGGTGCGCAGTTTTTCCTTTGCGCGCACCTCTTCCGACATCAGGCAAATTTCGGACTGTGCGGCACGCATGTCGTCAATCAGGCTGGCAACCTCGGCCGCTGGCGGCAAATCCTGATCCTGCAAAACACGCATGACGTGTTTTTCATATCTTATGATTTCATCGTGCAGCGCCTGTGGGTTTTCCTTGTACTTGCTTATGACCTTTCGAAAATCAGCCAATTCAGGTTCCAGCGCATCATAACACATCGCGTTGAGCTGGTTGTGAGAGGTGCCGCGATTACTGCGCCGCTTATAATCGCTCAGCGCACTGCGCAATTTTTTCACAATCTCAGACAGATCGACGGTTTTGACCGCTATCAGATCAAGCCGATCCTTTTTGCGATTAACCTGCGCCCGGAAACCGTAAGCATGGCCCGCCTCAAAATCCTCGGCGCGATAGCGCCCCAGCACACCGTCAAACATCGGATTGACGTGGGCGGGGCCTTTTTTCCAGTCGTCCCTGCCCAGCGTGTTCAGCACTTCGGCCATCTCTGCCGCAAGAAAATCACGACCTGCCAATAAGCGCTCGTACCAGGCAATCCAGAATGACCAGTCGGCGGATGGATCATTTTCTAACTGTGTCTTGATTTGCTGCCACGTAGCAAGGAGCCCTCCCAAAACGCTATTTGGCCACAAGACTAGGTCTATTGTTTCAGCTAAGTCTTCCCTAACAGTGGACCAAAAAGCTGCTTTGGACGCATTGGCGATCTCGTTCAGACCTACCTGAGTTTCATCCTCCAACGTCGCCTTAACAACGACTGCCAAGATTGCCTCGCGAATGGACTCTGCTGCATGTGTCGCAGAAGTAGTAATAGTGTAAGAGGCCGCCGCCGCCCGAATGGCAGCTACAACGGCCGCATAAGCAGCTGCGTTCGCTTCACCGGTGTTTTCAATCGCAATCGAACCAACATCGTTGACCGAATGCGGATTTATCTGGGCATCTAAATTCACCATTTTTGTAGCTGATATGGCCACAGTACCAAAAGTAGAGACGAGAGAGAGAGCTCTCTCCGGGATTACCAACGAATCTAAGCGAAAGCCGACCGCAATCGGCAACACCCTCGCGGCAGCTCGCGATGCAATGCGCACTGCAACCTGCCGCCGCTCCTCCTCCGGCAGCGCGTTCAGATACCGCTCTAGGCTCTCCTCATCCTGAACCTCTGCAATCTCCACCGCCCTAGCCTGCCAGCCGGTCTTTCAGGGCGTAGGCCCAGGCGGAAATCGTGCCGGCACCCAGGCAGACGACCATGTCGCCCGGCACGGCCTGTTCGCGCACCAGGCGTTCGAGGTCTTCCTCTGACGACACCGCCCGCGCGTGGCGGTGGCCGTGGCGGATCAGGCCTGCGACCAGATCGTCGCGGGATGCGCCGGGGATGGGGTCCTCTCCGGCGGCGTAGACATCCGAGATTCCCACAACATCGGCGTCGTTGAAACAGGCGCAGAATTCCTCGAAATGATGCGACAGGCGCGAATAGCGGTGTGGCTGGTGGACAGCGATCACGCGGCCCTTGGTCGCCTGACGCGCGGCCTTGAGCACGGCCGTGATCTCGACCGGGTGGTGGCCGTAGTCGTCGATGATCGTGATGCCGCCGACCTCGCCTACAAGGGTGAACCGGCGGTTTACGCCGCCAAAACCTGCCAGTGCCGCGCGGATCTGCGCCTTGGTCATGCCAAGGTGCCGCGCTACGGCGACGGCGGACAGCGCGTTGGACACGTTGTGATCGCCGGGCATGGGCAGCACGCAGCCCTTGATCACGTCGTCCTCGGATTGCAGGGCGATGTCGAAATGCGCCTTGCCCCCCTCATAGGTCAGGTTGATCGCGCGCACGTCGGCCTGCGCGTTGAACCCGAATGTCACGACGCGGCGGTCGGTGATCTTGCCCACCAGCGCCTGCACCTCGGGGTTGTCGGTGCAGCAGACGGCGAGGCCATAGAACGGAATGTTGGACACGAAATCCAGAAAACCCTGGCGCAGGTTTTCGATCGTGCCCCAGTGATCCATGTGTTCGGGATCGATGTTGGTGACGATGGCGATGGTGGCGGGCAGACGGTTGAATGTGCCGTCGCTCTCGTCCGCCTCGACGACCATCCATTCGCCCTGCCCCATGCGCGCGTTGGACCCGTAGGCGTGGATGATGCCGCCGTTGACGACCGTGGGGTCAATGCCGCCCTCGTCTAGCAGCGCCGCGACCATTGTGGTGGTCGTCGTCTTACCATGCGTGCCCGCGACGGCGACGTTGGATTTCAGGCGCATCAATTCGGCCAGCATTTCGGCCCGGCGCACCACCGGCAGGCCGCGCGCGCGCGCCGCGTCCAGTTCGGCGTTGCCCGGCTTGATCGCCGAGGAAATCACCACGACCTGCGCATCGGCAAGGTTTTCAGCCACCTGACCGATGAACACCTGCGCACCCATGTCCGACAGGCGTTTGGTGATTGGCGTGGCCTTCAGGTCGGACCCCTGCACGGTGTAGCCATGTTTCATCAGCACCTCTGCGATGCCGGACATGCCGATCCCGCCGATGCCCACAAAATGAATGGGACCTACGTCCAGTGGCAATTTCGTCGGTGCCATATGCTGCAAACTCCCGTCCATCATCTGTGTTCACCCGCAAGGTCCAAGACCAGCGCAGAAAGACGCTCCGTAGCGTCCGGTATCCCGCAGGACAAGGCCGCCTGCGCCATTTGTCCGGCCCCCGTCGGGTGCAGCAGGACGGTTTCCATGTGCTCGGCCAGCGCCTCGGGCGTGAACTTGCTCTCTGGCATCAGGATTGCGGCCCCGGCATCGACCATCTGACGGGCGTTGGCCGATTGTTCATCCCGTATCGCACTGGCCAACGGGACGAACACGGCAGGCCGCCCGATCACGCTGATATCTGCCACCGTGCTGGCACCGGACCGCGCGATGACCAGTTGCGCCTCGGCCATCAGTGTCGGGATGTCGTAAAAGAACGTCTGCACATCAGCCGCGATCCCGGCCTCGGCATAGAACGCGTCGACGCGGGCGACGTCCTCTGCGCGGGCCTGCTGGTGGACGCGTATGTTGCGCCTCACCTCTGTCGGCAGGGCCGCGATCGCCGCAGGCACGACGTCTGACAGAATGCGCGCGCCCTGCGATCCGCCGATCACCAGCACCGACATCGGATAATCACCGGGCGGGATATAGCCCGCCCCGGCACGATCAAGGATCGCCTGGCGCACGGGATTGCCCGTGTGGATACCCGCGATCCCATCGGGCAATTCTGTGGGCCAGGTGCCGCAGGCAATGGCGTCGACACGTTTGGCGAACATCTGGTTCACACG
Organism: Loktanella sp. DSM 29012; assembly: GCF_900110705.1. GTDB lineage: Bacteria > Pseudomonadota > Alphaproteobacteria > Rhodobacterales > Rhodobacteraceae > Loktanella > Loktanella gaetbuli. The sequence goes on from NZ_FOEJ01000002.1 coordinate 135,346, forward strand.
TCCCAACACGCCGTTTTGTTCATGGATCATGCGCGGTATGCCCAGCACTGTCGCGGCCGTCATCGCGGGAATCGCGGGATACCCGCCGAATCCCACGACCACATCCGGCCGGTCACGCCGCATGCCCATGATCGCCTGCAAAGCCCCGCCCGCGATACGCAGCGGCACACCCAGCTTGGCCATCACACCGCCACGCGCGAACGTGGCGCTGGCAACCGTCGTCACCTCAACCGCATCCGGAAAGCCGCCGGCATAGCGCGCACCGCGCTCGTCGGTGGACAGTTTGACCCGCCAGCCGCGCGCCAGCATCGCCTCGGCCAGGGCCTGTGCGGGGAACATGTGCCCGCCGGTGCCACCGGCCGCGATCATCAACAGGTTGCTCATCGTGTGGCCCGCCGCATCAGGATGTCACCGATTTCGCCCTGCGGACGACTACGGGTGAATGCCAGCAACATGCCCACGGCGATCCCGGTCGCGATCAACGACGACCCGCCGTAGCTCACGAACGGCAGGGTCATGCCCTTGGCCGGCAACAGCCGCACCGCGACGCCCATGTTGATCATGGCCTGCACGCCGAATGCGCAGGCAAGCCCGGTCCCGGCAAGCCGGATGAACGGATCGCGTTCCCGCATCAGGCGCGACAGGCTGCGCACGACGATCACGGCATAAAGCGCGATGATCACAACCACGCAGATCAGGCCATATTCCTCGGCGGCAACAGCGATGATGAAATCCGTATGCGCATCCGGCAGTGACCACTTGACCTGCCCCTCGCCCACGCCGACACCGAAAAACCCACCCTCGCGGATGGCGTTGGTCGCATAACCCAGCTGGGTCGTGGGGTCGACGTCGGGTGACAGGAAACCATTGATACGGCGGGCAAAGTGTTCCGAACTGTTGTAGGCCATGAAACCGACACCGACCACGCAAGCCGCGAGGCCCAACAGCAGGACCATCGGTGCGCCCGCCACGAAATACATGACACCCCAGGCGAACAGCACCAGGCATGCCTGTCCGAAATCAGGCTGAAGCGCCAGAAAGGTCACGATGATCAGCGTCAGCGCAAAACTGTACAGCCGGCCCGGCGGGCCGCCCACGCTCATGGCGGCCGCCATCATCCAGGCGGACATGATCACGAATCCGGGCTTGAGAAACTCTGACGGCTGGACCGAGGCAAACCCGAGTGAATACCAGCGCGTGGCGCCCTTGCCGAAATCGGTGCCAAGGATCGGCAGCAAGGCCAGCGCGACAAAAGCCGCGAGGAAACCCAGAACGCCCAAACGGCGCACCATGACCGGCGACATCAACGAAAATCCGAACATCGCGGCAATCGCCATCCCGCCAAAGAAGGCCTGACGCGTGACATAATAGAACGGCGGCAGGCCGTTTTTCGCGGCCAGCGGCGGTGACGCAGCCAGACCCAGCAACATGCCGATGCCGAACAGCACCAGGATGCAGCACATCGTCCATTTGTCGATCGTGCGCCACCAGCGCGGCAAGACAGGATCACCTGTCACCACGCGTGGCGCGCCATACACCATCTCGGTCATGCAAATTCCGCCCGAATTGCCTCGTTTCGCCCGGTTTCTCCGGGTCTGAGAGCGACGTTAACGCGATTGTGGCGCTGATTCTACTTCTAATTGACGCAGGCCCCCGTGCAGGCGGGCTCTTGCAACCGGCGCCATTTCGGGCGAACCCCGCCGGCATGCAGGTGAATACGCTGATATTGGGGGCCGGTGCGGCCGGAATGATGGCCGCGGCCCATGCCGGACCGTCGACGCTGGTGGTCGATCACGCACGCGCACCGGGCGAAAAAATTCGGATCTCGGGTGGCGGACGCTGCAATTTTACCAATCTTTACGCGGAACCCGCCAATTTCATCTGTGCCAATCCGCATTTCATGAAATCGGCGCTGTCGCGCTATACCCAGTGGGATTTCATCGATCTGGTCAACGCCCACGGCATCGCATGGCACGAAAAAACGCTGGGTCAGCTGTTTTGCGACGACACCGCAAAACAGATCATCACAATGCTGCGCGCCGAAATGGAACGCGCCGGCGCACAGCTGTGGTTGCAGACCACCGTGGGCGAGATCACCCATGACGGCGCATTCCGGGTCAGCCTGATGCGCGAGGGGCGCGAAACACGGATCTCCGCGCGCAACCTAGTTCTGGCCACGGGCGGTAAATCCATCCCCAAGATGGGGGCCACGGGACTGGCCTATCAGATTGCCGCACAATTCGGGCTGCCACTGGTCACGCCCCGTCCGGGCCTCGTGCCGCTGACCTTTGGCGAGACCTTCAAACCGCTCGCCGGTGTCGCGCTGCACAGCCGGGCGCAAGGACAAGGGCCCGCCTTTGAAGAGGCCACCTTGTTCACCCATCGCGGCCTGTCCGGACCCGCGATCTTGCAAGCGTCCAGCTATTGGCAAGAGGGCGAGAGCATCACGCTGGACCTGTCGCCGCAAACATCGCTGTTCGATCTGCTGAAATCCGCGCGTCAGACCGCCGGTCGCCGTGCCCTGACCACTGTCCTTTCGCAACATTTACCTGCACGAGTCGTGGCATATCTGGGCGAAGACTTGCCAAAAACGAACCTCGCCGATCTGTCTGATGCCAGACTCGCCGACATCGCACAGCGCCTGCACCACTGGCAGCTGACCCCCACCGGATCAGAAGGCTACCGCACCGCCGAGGTCACCCTGGGGGGCATCGACACCGATGCGCTGAACTCTGCCACGATGGAGGCCAAGGCCCTACCGGGGCTTTACGCCATAGGCGAGGCCGTGGATGTCACGGGTTGGCTGGGCGGTTACAATTTCCAGTGGGCCTGGTCGTCGGGCTGGGCGGCTGGGACCGCAATCGCCAAGGCCGCGCATCATCTTGCCTGAAATACTCCGGGGGAGGCGCAAAGCGCCGGGGGCAGCGCCCCTGCTACGCCCGGTCGCAGCTATCAACGGCACAGGTTTGCAGCCGCTAGCGCAATGCGTCCGTGACCAGTTCCGCGAAATGATCGCCACGCGCGGCAAAGCTGTCGTATTGATCGAAGGACGCGCAGGCAGGTGCCAACAGGACCACATCACCGGGTTCGGCCTCGGCCATGGCCTCGGCCACCGCGTGATCCATCGTCGTGCAGATTGACGCCGTGACACCCGACAACTGGCGGGCGAAATCCTCTGCCTCGCGGCCGATGACATAGGCCTTGGCCACGGAACCCAGATGCGGCAAAAGCCCGGCCAGACCGCCTTCCTTTTGCAATCCACCGCAGATCCACCGGATTCGGCCAAAGGCCTGAAGCGCCTTTGCCGCGGCATCCACGTTGGTGGCCTTGCTGTCGTTTACATAGGTCACACCATCCCGTTCCGCCACGACCTGCGACCGGTGCGGCAGACCGGGATAGCTGCGCATCGCAGCCTCGATCCCACGCGGCCCCAGGCCTAGCGTTCTGGCCGCAGCATAGGCGCAGCAGGCGTTCTGGTGGTTATGCGCCCCCGGCAATCCGGCGATCGCACGCAGGTCGATGGACGCCACCTGACGACCACGCCTGTTTTCGGTCAGGAACCCTTTTTTCGCGCAGACCGTCCAGCCATCCGCCAACTTGCGGGTGACAGACACGCGGATCAGCCGGTCGTCACTGACGTCGGCAACCAGTTGGTTGGCCAGATAGCGTCCCTCATCTTCGTCCACGCCGATCACCGCGCGGTCCGGGCCACCTTCGGAAAACAGCCGCCGCTTGGCCGCGAAATAGCCGCCCAGACCTGCATGGCGGTCCAGATGATCCGGCGAGATATTGGTCAGCACAGCCACGTCCGGGGTCAGATGCCGCGCAAGTTCGGTCTGGTAGGATGACAGTTCCAGCACGACCACCTCACCGTCGTGGGCGGGTTCGATATCCAGCACGCCACGCCCGATATTGCCCGCCAGCTGCGTCGGCCTGCCGTTTTCTGCCAGAATATGATGCAACAGGGCCGAGGTGGTGGATTTGCCGTTGCTGCCGGTGATGGTAATCACTCGTGGCTGCGTGTCGAATCCGTCCCAATCGTCAGTGGCAAAGGACCGGAAAAACAGGCCGATGTCATTGTCGACCGGCACGCCCGCATCCCATGCGGCCGCGATGACGGGGTTGGGGGCCGGATATAGATGCGCGATGCCGGGGCTGACGATCAGCGCCGCAATTCCGTCGAATGCGCCGGGCCGCGTCAGGTCGCGGACCTCGAAACCCTCAAGCTCTGCCGCCTCGCGCCCACGCGGGCTGTCGTCCCAGACGATGGCCCGCGCCCCGCCCGCACGCAGCGCCTGCGCTGCCGCAAGGCCGGATCGCCCCAGGCCTAGAACCGCGACAGATTGGTCCGGAAAACCCTGAACGGGGATCATGACAGTGCCTTTCGCTGGGGCAGATTTCACCGCACCTTGAGTGTCGCAAGACCGATCATCGCGAGGATCAGGGCGATGATCCAGAAGCGGATCACGATCTGCGGCTCGGCCCAGCCCTTTTTCTCGTAGTGGTGGTGGATCGGGGCCATCAGGAACACACGTTTGCCTGTCCGCTTGAAATAGAGCACCTGGATGATCACTGACAGCGCCTCGACCACGAACAGACCGCCGACGATGGCCAGCACGATCTCGTGCTTTGTGGCCACGGCGATTGCACCCAGCGCACCGCCCAGGGCCAGCGACCCGGTATCCCCCATGAACACGGCGGCCGGTGGCGCGTTATACCACAAGAACCCCAGCCCCCCGCCGATCAGGCCCGCACAGAAAATCAGAATCTCGCCGGAGTCCGCAACATAATGCAGGCCAAGCGAGTCTGCGAAATCCACACGTCCGACGAAATAAGCAATGATGCCAAAGGTGCCCGCCGCAATCATCGCAGGCATGATGGCCAGGCCGTCCAGACCGTCCGTCAGGTTCACCGCGTTGGCGGCTCCCACGATCACGATCATCGCAAAAGGCACGAAAAAGAAACTGAGGTTGATCAGCACGTCCTTGAAAACCGGCACAGCCAGCTGGAATTGCAGGGTCTCGGGATGAAAATACGATGCCCAGAGGGCCGCGATCGCCGCGATGGCAAATCCCAGGCCCAGACGCACCTTGCCGGGGACGCCATCGGTTTTCTGCTTGCTGACCTTGGCGTAATCATCGGCAAAGCCGATCGCAGCAAAGCCCAGCGTCACGAACAGCACCATCCAGATATAGGGATTGTCCCAGCGCGCCCACAAAAGTGTCGAGGTCGTCAGCGCCCCCACGATCAGCAGCCCCCCCATGGTCGGGGTGCCCGCCTTGACGAAATGCCCTTCGGGTCCGTCACTGCGGATCGGCTGGCCCTTGCCCTGCGTGCGGCGCAGGACATTGATCAAGGGCAGGCCAAAGATGAACCCGAACACCAGCGCCGTCATGAACGCACCACCCGCGCGGAAGGTGATATAGCGGAAAAGATTGAAAAAATCGCCGCCGTCTGACAGGGCTGTGAGCCAGTAAAGCATAATGTGGTTCCCTTGCTGGACCGCGCGTCAGCGATGCCCGAGTTTTCGGATGGCGTCAACGACGCGAGAGACCTGCGATCCCTTGGACCCCTTGACCAGCACAACATCGCCTGCGTCGATCAGGCCCATGACGGCGTCGGCCATGTCATCGGCCTGCGGTGTCCATTGGCCGCGCAGGTCGGCCGGCAGGGCGTCGAACAACGCGCGCATGCGCGGCCCGGCACAATGGACAGTGGTCAGCGCCGCCAGATGCGGGCAGTCCGCGAGGTCCGCGTGCATCTGTATCTCGTCCGGTCCCAGTTCGAGCATGTCCCCAAGGATCGCGATACGGCGGCCGGTCTGGATCAGACCGACGCCATCACGCGGCGTGCTGGCGGCAAGAACCTCCAGCGCTGCCGTCATCGATGTGGGATTGGCGTTAAAGGCATCGTCGATCAGGTCAATCGTGCCACCATCTTGGCCCTCGTCGACGATCACCTGTTCGCGCGTGCCGCGGCCCTGCGGCGGCAGCCATTGCCCCAGGTTCATGGCCGACTGCGCGGGGTCCGCCCCCAGTGCATCGGACACGGCCAGAACCGCGACGGCGTTCATGGCGAAATGGCGGCCGGGCACGGACAGTTTGCACAGATATGCTGTTTCGGCATGCCGCGCCTCGATGATCGTGGCCGCATCCGTGATGCGCACATCACCAACCCGCCAATCGCCCGAGGTTCCAAATGTGACAATTTCAGCCCCGGATTGCGCGGCAACATCGCGCAAGATGTCGGATGTGTCCAAATCCGCATTCAGGACCGCGGTGCCACCCGCGGTCAGACCCGCGACGATGGACGCCTTTTCATGGGCAATGCCCGCCAGATTTTCGAACGCCTCGAGGTGGGCCGCCGCAACGGTAGTGACCAGGGACACATGCGGACGTGTCAGTTGCGACAGCGGTGCGATTTCGCCGGGATTGCTCATGCCGATCTCGATCACCGCATAGGTGCAATCGGCAGGCATGCGGGCCAGCGTCAGCGGCACCCCCCAGTGGTTGTTGTAGGACGCCTCTGCGGCGTGGGTCGCCCCCTGCGGAGCAAGTGCGGCGCGCAGCATTTCCTTGGTCGATGTCTTGCCCACCGATCCGGTGACGGCAACGATCCGTGCAGCCGTGCGGGCGCGCGCAAACCGCGCAAGATCAACCAGTCCGCCCAGAACATCATCCACGATCAACAAGGGCGCATCATCGGCAACCCCGGCGGGCCGATGGGTGACGAGGGCCGCAGCGGCCCCTTTTTCAAGTGCCTGTGCCACGAAATCATGACCGTCACGGGCCGCAGTCAGCGCCACAAACAGATCGCCCGGCTGAATCGTGCGGGTATCGATGGACACCCCCTGCGCCTGCCAGTCTGCGGTCGTCGTGCCGCCGGTGGCCGCCACCGCGTCGGCACTGGTCCACAGCACGGTCATATCCGCCCCTCCAGTGCGGCGACGGCGACACTGGCCTGTTCGGCATCGTCGAATGGCAGCACCGTGTCGCCCACGACCTGACCTGTCTCATGTCCCTTGCCGGCGATCAGCAGCGCATCGCCGGGACCAAGCGCGTCGATCCCGCGCAGGATCGCCTCGGCCCGGTCGCCCACCTCGATCACCTCGGCGCTGTCTTGTGCGGTCGCCCCCGACAGGACCGCAGCCCGGATGTCGGCAGGCCGTTCGGACCGGGGGTTGTCGTCGGTTACCACCACCAGATCGGCATTGGCGGCCGCTGCCTGACCCATCAGGGGGCGTTTACCCTTGTCGCGGTCACCACCAGCACCCACCACCACGACGATACGACCCATCACATGCGGCCGCATCGCGCGCAGGGCCGTCTGGATCGCATCTGGGGTATGCGCATAGTCGACAAAGACCGGCGCGCCGTTTTCACGGGTTGCCACCAGCTGCATCCTGCCCCGCACGGTCGTCAGCCTGTCCAGGGTCGCAAACACGTCCCCGGCGATGGCACCCGCCGCAATCGCCAGACCACAGGCCACGACGACATTGTCGGCCTGAAATCCGCCGATCAGGTTCAGACGCGCGCGGAACGGACGATCCTGCCACATCAGCTGCAGATCCTGACCGGTATCGTCAAAACGCTGGCCCACGATCCGCAACCGCGCATCAGGACTGCGGCCCGTGCTGATCACCTCGATCCCGCGGGCGGTGCACAGGCTGGCAACCTCTTGGCCGCGTGGATCATCAAGGTTGATGACCGCCACGCCGTCCTGCGTCAGCACCCTGGTGAACAGGCCCATCTTGGCCTCGAAATAGGCGTCGAATGTTTCGTGATAATCCAGATGATCCTGGGTAAAGTTCGTAAATCCGGCGGCCGCCAGCACGACGCCGTCCAGACGCCGCTGATCCAGACCATGCGATGATGCCTCCATCGCGGCATGGGTCACGCCGTCCTCTTCGGCTTCGGCCAGCACGCGGTGCAGCGTCACCGGATCGGGCGTGGTGTGATGCAGGGGCGCGGTCCAGGCGCCCTCGACCCCCGTCGTGCCAAGGTTGATCCCCGCATAGCCCAGCAATTCCCAGATCTGCCGGGTAAAGGTCGAGACAGAGGTTTTCCCGTTCGTGCCGGTGACGGCGACCATGACCTCGGGGTGGGCCCCGAACCACAGCGACGCGGTCTGCGCCAGCGCCTGACGTGGGTCCTGTGCGACGATCAGCGCCGCATCGCTGGTGGCCAGCGCATCGGCGGCAAGTGCCGCACCTGCGGCATCCGTCAGGATGGCAGCAGCGCCCTGCGACAACGCCTTTTCGACATAGGCCGCACCGTGGACCGTCGTACCCGGCAGGGCCGCGAACAGGTAACCGCGCCTGACCGCGCGGCTGTCGGTTTCGACACCCAGAATGCGGGGGTTCCGACCGCCACGCGCGTGCAGCCCGAGGTCCAGCAGGGTCTTGATCTCGGACATTGTCGTTCTCCGGCGGGCGTCAGTTCGAGGAGAGTGTTACACTAGCCTGCACGGTGGGTTCAATCTGTGGTCTGATCCCCATCAGCGGTGCGACGCGCCGTATCATTTCCGCCGCGACCGGCACCGCGGTCCAACCAGCCGTGCGCCGCGGATCGTCGCCCGAACTTTCGACAGGTTCGTCCAACGTCACGACCACCACATACTGCGGATCGGATGCAGGAAAGAGCGATGCAAAGGTTGTGATGGTCTTGTCGTCGTAGTAGCCGCCGCCGTTTGCCTTTGGTTTGTCGGCCGTGCCGGTCTTGCCCGCGACCTGATAGCCCGCGACCTCGCCCATCGAGGCGGTGCCGCGTGTCACCACCTGTCGCAGCATGTCGACGGATCGCAACGCAACCTCTGATCGCATGACACGCGGACCGACCTGCGCCGCATCACGCCGCAACAGGGTCGGCGTCACCCGCGTGCCACCGTTGGCGATGATCGCATAGGCCTGTGCCAGATGCAGCGGCGAGGTCGAGAGGCCATGGCCAAATGAAATCGTGGCCGTGTTGACCTCGCCCCAGCGCGGCGGCAGCAGGGGACGCCCTGACGGTGCCTCTGACAATTCGATCAGCGTGGGTTCGGTCAGGCCCAGGTCCGCAAGGAATTCCTTTTGCCGCTGGCCGCCGATTTGCAGGGCGATGCGGGCCGTACCGGTGTTGGACGATTCCACGATCACATCGGTCGCGGTCATGGCGGGGTCCATGCGATGAAAATCGCGGATCCGCTGGCGACCAAAGGTCAGCGGTCCCGTGGTGTCGATCATCGTCGCAGGATTGATCAGCCCCAGTTCCATCGCCTGTGCCACGGCAAAAATCTTGAAGGTCGAACCAAGTTCATAGACCCCCTGCACCGCACGATTGAACAGCGGACTGTCGGACTGGTCGCCCGTGGTCAGCACGGGCGGGCGATTGTTGGGATCGAAATCCGGCAAAGAGGCCAGCGAAATGATCTCTCCGGAATGGATATCCATGATGATGGATGCCGCACCCTTGGCATTCAGCAGGGCCATACCCCCTGCCAGCACCTCTTCGGCAGCGGCCTGCACGGTCAGATCCAGCGACAATTCCAATGGTGCGCCTTCGTTGGCGGGATCACGCAGCAGGTCGTCGAACCGGCGTTCGATCCCGGCAACACCGATGACCTCGGCGCTGGACACGCCTTCGCGCCCGTACGACGCGCCGCCCAGTACATGCGCCGCAATCGGCCCGTTGGGATACAGTCGCATTTCGCGCGGTCCGAACAACAGACCCGGCGACCCGATATCGTGCACCTGCTGCAATTGTTCGGGCGAAATCTGGCGGCGGACCCAAACGAATTTGCGCGAACCGGTAAAGTCCTTGAGCAGCCGTTCTTCGTTCAGATCGGGGAAAATTTCGGCCAGTTCGCGTGCCGCCCGTTCGGGTTCGATCATCTGGTGCGGCTGCGCATACAATGCGTGCGTCGCGAGATTTGTCGCCAGAATACGCCCGTTGCGGTCCACGATGTCGGCTCTCTGGCCGATAATGGGATTGCCGCTGTCCACGACGCGTGGTTCCTCGGGCATCGAGCCGGCCAGCGTGGACATCCGCACCCCGATGGTTCCAAACGCCAAGGCAAAGGCAGCGCCCAGGATCAGCAAACGCGATTCCGCCCGGGCGCGGCTGCGATCGGCCATCGCCTCGTGCCGCAGTCGCAGGTTTTCCTTTTCGATGGCGGACGGGTCCTCACCCGTCTCGCGGGCCTTGAGGACGCGGGCAAGCGGGCGCAGCGGCGTGCGGATCACAACGGGTCCTCCTCGGTGGATGGACCGATCGAGGTCACATCGATGGGGTTAGTGATCGGCAGGATATCAGGGATCGGGTAGACGATATAGCGCGCGTCACCAAAGCTGTCGGGCGACAACGGCAGCAGACCCAGCCGGTCAAAGTTCAGCTCTGCCAGATCGGTCAGTCGGTCCGGGCGGTTCAGATAAGCCCATTCCGCACGCAGCATGCCCAGACGTTCATGCGCATCGCCGATCTGCGCCTGAAGACGGCGGACATCCTTGATCGCCGTCTGCGTGCGATAGTTTTCCTGATAGGCCCAGAACCCAAGCCCCATCACGGCCAGGGCAGCGGCGATATACATCACGAAACGCATCATCGTTCTGATTTCCTCAGTGGCATGCCCAGGTCGGCGCGGGCGATGGATTCGGCCGGGGCGTCGGTGCGGGTGGCGACCCGCAGTTTGGCCGAACGTGCACGGGGGTTGGCCGCGACCTCTGCGGCATCTGCCGCGATCGCCTTGCGGGTTTTCTGGGTAAAGGCGGGTGTGACCTCTTCCAGTGCGGGGGCATAGCGGTTGGCATTTGCCGTCGTGCCGCTGCGCGCCTGGATGAACCGTTTGGCCATGCGGTCCTCGACCGAATGAAATGTCACGACGGCCAGCTGACCGCCGGGGCGCAATGCGCGTTCAGCCGCCATCAGGCCTTCGGCCAATTCACCGTATTCGTCATTCACCGCGATGCGCAGCGCCTGGAATGTCCGCGTCGCAGGATGCGACTGGTTCGGTTTCGCGCGCGGCAGACAGGATTCGACAATTTTCGCCAGTTGCAGCGTGGTCGTGATGGGCCGGGCCGCAACAATTGACCGCGCGATCCGGCGGCTCATCCGTTCCTCACCGTAAAGATAGATAATGTCTGCCAGTTCCGATTCCTCGGCCCCGTTCACCAGATCAGCCGCCGAAGGTCCCGATTGCGACATGCGCATGTCCAGCGGGCCGTCACGCATGAACGAAAACCCGCGCTCTGCCAGATCCAGCTGCATCGACGACACGCCCAGATCCAGCACCACCCCGTCGAGGTCCTGCGCATAGGTGTCCAGTTTGGAAAATTCGCCAGCAACACAGGTGATGCGGTCGCCGTAGCCTGCAATCCAGTCCTGTGCCATTTCGAATGCCAGCGGATCGCGATCCACCGCAATGACCCGGTCGGCGCCTGCATCCAGCAGGCGGCGGGTGTAACCACCTGCCCCGAATGTCCCGTCCAGCCAAGTGCCGGCTATCGGCGCACAGGCGTCGATGATCGCGTTGATCAGAACCGGAATGTGGGGGGCGTCGCTGGCAGATGACATCAATCAGACCCTAATCGACCAGGCTCATCGGGTCGAAATCGGCACCCTGCTCTTCAATCCAGTCATCCAGCGGGGCGTCAACCTCACCTTCGAAGTTCTCGAGCTTCCAGATCTGGAATGAATCGCCCTGCCCCATGAATTTCAGCTCGCCCTCGACGATGCCCAACTTCTTGCGAAACGCCAGTGGCATCACGACGCGCCCGTCCTTGTCGACGGTCAATTCGTCCGAATATCCCATGAACAGGCGGCGCAGCTTGGATTTGTTGGGGTTGCTATCGGGCATGTCCAGAATCCGCCGCATCTTGGCGTTGAATTCGGTCATGGTCATGATCTGCAGGCTTTCGCCCAGGTGATTGCCGAACAGGATCTTGGCCTGCATGGGTTTGTCGGGGGACCATTCGGGGTCGCCGGCCTCGATCACGCGTCGAAATTTGGCCGGGATGGACATGCGCCCCTTCCCATCCACTTTCGACTGAAACTGGCCTGTAAAACCCAGGTCCACCGTGATCCTTCCTGCCCGCCCCAAATGCGTCCTTGAATGTGGAAACGGCGGATTGAGATAGCTGCCACTACTCAACCCGCCGTCTCGTGCCCTTTGGAGTAAGGGCGGGACCAGCTGCGCGCGCCATCTGGGGGGATGTCTGCTCGCTCGCGCGCCGGATCGCTTTTTCAGTAAAAACGAGGCCTGTATGAAACCTGACTTTTTGCCGGTGGGGTCTTTGGCGCCCCTTGTTTGTCTGCCCGTCGTTACCGTGAGCCAGTTGTGCCATGTCACCTATCATCCGGCAACGCCTAAAATGGGAATTCTGTGAATCACGCTGAACATCACACCGATTCACGCGGCCGTGATCCGTAGGTTATCCACAGATAGAAAAATACATCTACCGCCCCTGTGGATAAAAAACACTACATCTAGTTAAAATTTGATCGGTTCCAGAAAGTTCACAATGGCCAAAAAAAGTTTTCATTGTCGCTGCGAGTCGGAGGGTCGTCGTGTCGATCACGCATCAGTCAAGACCCTATGGCGTACAGAATCGCAGATTTTTTCCGGCGTAAAGCTGAGAATCGGAAACGCCCCGGACGATGTCCGAGGCGATTCACAGAGATTCAGAATCTATCGGCGAATCCGGGTCGCGGTATCCCGTCAGGCCATGCCGCCGTCGATGAACCGCCGAGCCAGCGCGGCATAGGCGTCGGCAACAGGACCCTCGCCAGCCGCAACAGGCACGCCTGCATCACCTGACACACGGGTTTGCAGATCAATGGGCAAAGCACCCAGGAACGGCAGACCCAGCGCCTCGGCCTCGTGGGCAACACCGCCGTGACCGAATATCTGGGTTTCCTCACCACAATGCGGGCAATGAAAGGTGCTCATGTTTTCCACCAGACCCAAGATCGGCGTCTTGAGCGTGCGGAACATGTCCATGGCCTTGCGGGCGTCCAGCAGCGCCACGTCCTGCGGTGTGCTGACGATCACGGCACCGGTCAGTTCGGTTTTCTGCGCCAGCGTCAGTTGCACGTCGCCGGTTCCGGGTGGCAGGTCGATGATCAGAACATCCAGCTCGCCCCATTCCACCTGCCCCAGCATCTGTTGCAATGCCCCCATCAGCATTGGCCCACGCCAGACCACTGCCTTGGCCGGGTCGACCATCAGACCAATCGACATCATGGTGACACCGTGCGCCTGCAACGGAATGATCCGTTTGCCGTCGGGACTGCCGGGGCGTTTGTTCACCCCCATCATGCGCGGCTGGCTGGGGCCATATATATCGGCATCCAGCAGACCGACCCGCCGCCCCTGCCGGGCGAGCGCGACAGCGAGGTTGGATGACACGGTCGATTTGCCCACACCGCCCTTGCCGGACCCGATCGCCAGGATGCGATCGACCCCGGCCACACGCACGGGACCGGCCTGCGGCGTCGGATGACGCCCCACCTTGAGACTGGGAGGCGCATCGCCTGCCCCTGCTGGCGCGGACTTGGGCGCACTGTGCGCGGTCAGAACGGCAGAAACATCCGTCACACCGTCAATCGCCCGGACGATGTCCACCGCCGCCGCGCGGATCGGTTCCATGCGCGCGGCCGTTGCAGCGTCCGGTGCCTCGATCACGAAACGGACCGTTCCCCCATCGATCGTCAGCGCACGGATCATGTCGCGCGATACCAGATCACCGCCGTCCGGTAGACCGACGCGCCCCAGTTCCGATGTGATTGTCTGTTTATCCAGCGCCATGCGGTGCCCCCTTCGATGCGGTCATGCGATACCGCGCGCACACTGGTCCCGGCGTGCCCAAGGTGCAAGTGCCCCGAAAACCCAAGCGTAAAGGATTTGTAACAGACCTAGAGTAACTTGCGCCTGCTGCATAGCAGCATTGACGAGACAGCTATTGTGCAGGTGCAGCATAATCCTAGATATTGGTCACAAGCAGCAAACAACGCTGAACACAACAAAGACGAGAAACAACATGGCTTACACAAACACGAACGTCGCGCCGTCCCTGACCCAGCGTTTCGCTGGTTTGCGCAAGCAGATCGCCGACGCCGCTGCAAAGCGCCGCGTCTATCGCAACACGGTAAACGAACTGTCCGCGCTGACCAACCGCGAACTGGCCGATCTGGGCATTTCCCGCTCGATGATCCGCAGCATCGCAACCGAAGCAGCCTACGGCAACTGAATTCCAATCGGGAAAGAACCAACCTCCTCCCTGGTTCCGACCTGACAGCGCCGCCCGCCACCTCCTCCCTTAAGGTGGGCGCGCATAACACAAAGCGGCGGCCCTGACCGACCTCCTCCCCGTGTTGGGGTCGCCGTTTTGAACAACAGAATACGGGCGCTGCACCTCCTCCCGCGGTGGCCCGGATGACCCGGATAGATGGCTACCTCCTCCCAGCCGGATATTTGGGTAAAGACCTGGGTCCGCCGCTCTCCTCCTCCCTGCGGTCGGACCCATGCAGACAGCGGTGGTGGTCACCTCCTCCCGGCCATCACCGCACCCTGAATTTGCATACGGACGCTGCACCTCCTCCCGCGGCAGTCCGCATCGTCGGAACCCTCTACCTCCTCCCGGAGGGCCCGACGCCGGCGCAAGCCCGACCTCCTCCCCGAGGTTTGCGCTCACAAATGGAAAGGCGATGCGCACCTCCTCCCGCGCGTCGCCTTTTTCATTTGTGGTCAGAATTTAAATCAGGCGCGCAGGTCCTTCGGGCTTCCCATCACCATATAGCTTGTGATCGACCGCACATGCGGCACGGTGCCCAGGGTATCGGAATGAAACGCCTTGTAGGCGGGCAGATCCGCCACCTCGACCCGCAGCATGTATTCAAATGCGCCTGCCACATTGTGACATTCCACCACGTCCGGCGCGATCGACATTGCGCGCTCGAACGCCTGCTGCGCAGCCTTGGTGTGTTCTGACAGCCCCACGGCCACATAGACCACAAAGGCGCGTCCAGTCTGCACAGGGTCCAATCGCGCACGATAGCCGCGGATCACGCCGCGGCGTTCCAGATCCTGAACCCGCCGCAGACAGGCAGACGGTGACAGGCCGACGCGGTCTGCCAGCTCCAGATTGCTGATGCGTCCATCCGCGGCCACCGCACGCAATATTTCAGCGTTTATTCTGTCAATTTCGTTCATAAATGCAAATTTAGCAATTTAGGCACCATCTTTGCAATCCAGTGCAATCTGATACGCGGTATGATTGTGAGATGGAAAATGTCACGCTCTACCTGCTCTTTCAGTTTGCCTTTGTCAGTTCGGTCACACCGGGGCCGAACAACTTGATGCTGATGGCGTCCGGCGCGAACTACGGGTTTCGCCGGACGATCCCGCATATGTTCGGCATCAGTCTGGGCCATTCCTTTATGGTGGCGATGATCGGCTTGATCTTGTTGCGGGTGTTCACGGCCTATCCCGTGCTGAACACGATCCTGACCGTGCTTGCGGTGCTGTATATGTCGTGGCTGTCATGGAAAATCGCGACAGCGGTCCCGCCAGAGGCCTCGCAGGTCAAGGGCAAGCCGTTCACGTTTCTCCAGGCCGCCGCGTTTCAATGGGTCAACCCAAAGGCATGGGTCATGGGGATCACTGCGATTACCGCATTTGCCCCGCAGGACCGCCCCGTCTGGGTGGGCTCATTGATCGTGGCTGGCGTGTTCCTGCTGTCCAATCTGCCCGCGATCACCATATGGGCGGCCCTGGGCGTCCAGGTCCGCAGGTTTCTGGGCACCGCGCGCAGGCTACGCGCGTTCAACGTGACAATGGCCGCACTGCTGATGGCATCGCTGATCCCAATGATCTGGCACTAAAGCCCCTCCACCCAAGGTTTCCAAGTTCACCAATCTTACTTTGTCCAAAACTCTGAACGCTGGATGGCAGCTCGATCTAAAAGAATTTCCAAGCCATTCACTGCCTCCAATAAAATGCGATCCAGACTGCAAAACCTGAATAGTAGTCCATAATCAGCGAACCAGTTTTCTCCGACGGGTTGATTGCTTTCGAAGAAAATTTGTTGACCACGACGAGGTGTCTGTGTGTGGTAAGCGCCGATCCCACACCCATCATTGATCACAAACTCACCGCTATGGTTGGCGAGACCAGGGTCTTTGGCAGATTTACCATGCCTGAATTTTTCTGAAAGCGCGCTTGCAAGCCTTAGAAATTTGACTGGGTAATCGTCACCCTGCAGAAGTTTTTTTCTGAATGCTGCTTCAGGACGTGGACCCAATTTTGCCGCAGGATCATCCGCAAGCATTTTCTCAATGACAATGTGATTTAGGCAAGCTTGGACGGCTGAAAGCGCAGCGAAACCTCGCGCAAGACTATCGGGTTCACTCCGAAAATCACTAAGCAGTGGCAGGACAATTTCATCAAAGAAGACGTCGGGGGCCTGCATCCGGATCTCAGAACGGCACATCCGACGCGGCATCTGCGGCCACAACGAATTTCGCGACCACATGTTTGTCACCCGCCTTGTCAAAGGTGATAGACAGCTTGTCGCCCTCGATCCCCTTGATTTCGCCGTAACCGAACTTGGTATGAAACACCCTGTCGCCGGTTGTGAATGCGCTGACGGCCGTCATGTCGATCGTCATGTTGCGCGCCTCGGCCGGTTGCGACACGCCACGGGTCTGGCCCCGCGCCTGCAAACGTCGCCACCCCGGAGAATTGTAGACATTCGCGTCATGCGCCTTTTGGTGCAGGTCCGACATGGATTCTTCGCGCAGTTTGGGCGACGCGTTGGTGGACATGCCCGCCGCGCCATAGCCGCCACCGTACAGCCCCGGCGGCGTCAGCACCTCGACGTGATCCTCGGGCAACTCGTCAATGAACCGCGACGGCAGCGCCGATTGCCATTGCCCGTAAACCCGGCGGTTGGCCGCAAAGGAAATCGTGCAAATTTCTTCGGCCCGCGTGATCCCGACGTAGGCAAGGCGGCGTTCCTCTTCGAGGCCTTTCAACCCGCTTTCATCCATCGACCGTTGTGAGGGGAACAATCCGTCCTCCCATCCCGGCAGGAACACGGCGGGAAATTCCAGACCCTTGGCGGCGTGCAGGGTCATGATACTGACTTTTTCGCCCTCCTGTTCGGTCTCGTTGTCCATGATCAGCGCGACATGTTCGAGGAAACCTTGCAGGTTCTCAAAGTTATCCAGCGCCTTGACCAGTTCCTTGAGGTTTTCCAGACGACCCGGTGCCTCTGGCGTCTTGTCGTTTTGCCACATGCCAGTGTAGCCGGATTCGTCCAGGATCATTTCGGCTAGTTCCTGATGGGTGTCCGATTCCTGTCTGACCTGCGCGTGCCAGCGGTCCAACCCGTCGACCAACACGCCCAGCTCGCGCAGACCCTTGCCGCCCAAGAGCTTGCCCTGCACCACGATGCGGGCACCTTCGACAAGACTCACGCCATTGGTGCGTGCGGCACGCTGGATCGTCTGCACGGCCTTGTCGCCCAAGCCCCTTTTGGGGGTATTCACGATCCGCTCGAACGCCAGATCATCCTCTTGGGACACGGCAAGGCGGAAATAGGCCATCGCGTCGCGGATTTCCAAACGTTCATAGAATCGCGGACCGCCGATAACGCGGTAGGGCAGACCGATGGTCAGAAACCGGTCCTCGAACGCGCGCATCTGGTGGCTGGCACGCACGAGGATCGCCTGGTTGTCCAGACCGACCGGGTCCTGCCCGCGTGTGCCGCGCTGCAAGGCCTCGATTTCCTCGCCGATCCAGCGGGCCTCTTCCTCTCCGTCCCAATGGCCGATCAGGCGGACCTTTTCACCGTCTTCGGCGTCGGTGAACAACGTTTTGCCCAGACGCCCCTTGTTGGACGAGATCACACCCGATGCCGCGGCCAGGATATGCGGCGTGGAGCGGTAATTCTGTTCCAGCTTGACGACCGTGGCACCCGGAAAATCAGTCTCGAACCGCAGGATGTTGCCAACCTCTGCTCCGCGCCAGCCATAGATCGACTGATCGTCGTCGCCCACGCAGCAAATGTTTTTATACGCCGAGGCTAAGAGGCGCAGCCACAGGTACTGGGCCACGTTCGTGTCCTGATATTCGTCCACCAGGATGTAGCGGAACCAGCGCTGATACTGGCGCAGGATATCCTCGTGCGTCTGAAAGATCGTGACCATATGCAGCAACAGGTCACCGAAATCGCAGGCGTTCAGGTCCTTGAGCCGGGCTTGATAGGCCGCGTAGAGTTCGACCCCCTTGTGATCGAATGCGGCGGCCTCGGCCAATGGCACCTTGTCCGGGCCATAGGCCTTGTTTTTCCAGCCGTCGATGATCCCGGCCAACATGCGCGGCGGCCAGCGCTTTTCGTCGATGCCGCCTGCCACGATCAACTGTTTCAACAACCGCAACTGGTCGTCGGTGTCCAGAATCGTGAAATTTGACTTCAGCCCGACAAGTTCGGCATGACGACGCAACTGCTTCACACAGATCGCGTGAAATGTGCCCAGCCACGGCATGCCTTCGACCGTTTCGCCCATCAGGCGGCCGACGCGGTTTTTCATCTCGCGTGCGGCCTTGTTGGTGAACGTCACCGCCAAAATCTCATTCGGGCGGGCGGTTCCCGTATGCAACAAATGCGCGATCCGCGCGGTCAGCGCGCGGGTCTTGCCGGTGCCGGCACCCGCCAGCATCAGGACAGGACCGTCCAGCGCTTCGACCGCAGCGCGCTGCGCGGGGTTCAGCCCGTCCAGATAGGCAGCATTCCCGCCAAAGCGTGCAGCCACACCCCCTGCCCGCGCCCGTTGCGACAGCGGCACGGCGGCCTCGAATGCGTCATCTTCTGAAAAATCATTCATCCCTCTTTCTTAAAGCTTCGCGTAAAACAAAGAAACCCCTCGTTCACGGTTCGTTCACGCAACACGGCGTCCCTTTTGCAAAAGTCTTGCCGCAGCGATATCCGTATTGTCACGACTTCCATCCTCTGATGCAAAGCCCTAGCGTGGCTCGCATGAACCTGCACAGCCGCTATCCCGCCATCGCCGATCTGCGCGCCCGCGCGCGCCGCCGGATTCCGCATTTTGTCTGGGAATATCTGGACTCGGCAACCGGTGATGAATCCGCGCTGGCTCGCAACCGCGCGGCACTGGACGCCGTGCTGTTGCAGCCCTCGATCCTGCACGGTGAATTCACCCCGGACCTGAGCGTCAGCATGATGGGGGCCACCTATCCGCTGCCATTCGGCATCGCCCCGGTCGGCATGTCCGGGCTGGTCTGGCCAGGCGCGGAACGTCTGCTGGCACGCACGGCCGCCACGGCAGGCATCCCTTACGGCATGTCCACTGTCGCGACCCAGACCCCAGAGGACGTCGCCCCCCATCTGGGCGAACATGCCTGGTTCCAGATCTATCCGCCCCGCGATCCGCAGATCCGCGCCGACATGTTGCGCCGCGCCCGCGATGCCGGTTTCGGCACGTTGGTTCTGACAGTCGATGTGCCCGTCGCATCGCGCCGGGAACGGCAGACACGCGGCGGCCTGACGAACCCACCGCGCCTGACGCCCCGGCTGGCGGTGCAGGCGGCGATGTGTCCGGCCTGGCTGAACGGCATCCGCCAGACGGGCATGCCGCGCATGCGACTGATCGACAGCTACAGCGATACCACCGCCGCCCTGCCGTCCACGGCACACGCAGGCTATCTTTTGCGCACCTCGCCCGACTGGGATTATCTGCATGCGCTGCGGGCAGCCTGGGATGGGCCACTGGTGGTCAAGGGCGTGCTGGATGCTGGCGACGTCCCCCGTTTGGGCGAGGCCGGAGTCGATGCGATCTGGGTCAGTAATCATGCAGGGCGGCAGTTCGCCGCCGCCCCTGCAACAGCGGACGTGCTGCCCGCTATCCGTGCGGCCACCGACCTGCCGATCATATGCGATTCCGGGATCGAGGGCGGTCTGGATATTCTGCGCATGATCGCGCTGGGGGCCGATTTCGTGATGCTGGGCCGCGCGTTCCACTATGGTCTTGGCGCGATCGGGGACGCGGGGGCCGCGCATGTCATCGACATACTCAAACAGGACATCATCGCCAATATGGGGCAACTGGGGACGCGAAAACTGTCCGAGCTTCCATCGCGGCGGGTCCGTTAACGCTAACACCAACACTGGACATCCCCGTTGCACCGCTTAACAATGCTGCAACTGCGAAAGGATCACATCATGGCCGACTTCAAGAAAATACTGATTGCAAACCGAGGCGAAATCGCGATCCGGGTCATGCGGGCGGCCAATGAGATGGGCAAAAAGACGGTCGCCGTCTTTGCCGAAGAGGACAAGCTGTCGCTGCACCGGTTCAAGGCCGACGAGGCCTACCGCATCGGCGAGGGTCTGGGCCCGGTTGCCGCCTACCTGTCGATTGAAGAGATCATTCGCGTGGCCAAGATGGCCGGCGCCGATGCTATTCACCCGGGCTATGGCCTGCTGTCTGAAAACCCGGATTTCGTGGACGCCTGCACGGCGGCGGGCATCACGTTCATCGGCCCCAAGGCAAAGACGATGCGCGAATTGGGCGACAAGGCCAGTGCCCGCCGCGTCGCCATCGAGGCCGGCGTACCGGTCATCCCCGCCACCGAAGTGCTGGGCGAGGACATGGCCCTGATCAAGAAGCAGGCAGCCGAGGTCGGCTATCCCCTGATGCTCAAGGCCAGCTGGGGTGGCGGCGGTCGCGGTATGCGCCCGATCATGACCGAATCCGAGCTGGAGGAAAAAGTCCGCGAGGGCCGCCGCGAGGCCGAGGCCGCATTCGGCAACGGCGAGGGTTATCTGGAAAAGATGATCATGAAGGCACGCCACGTCGAGGTGCAGATCCTGGGCGACAGCCACGGCGAAATCTATCACCTGTGGGAACGCGATTGTTCCGTCCAGCGCCGCAACCAAAAGGTCGTGGAACGCGCCCCAGCCCCCTACCTGTCCGAAACGCAGCGCGAACGCATCTGCAACCTGGGCAAGAAGCTGTGCGCCCATGTGAACTATGAATGCGCAGGCACGGTCGAATTCCTGATGGATATGGACTCGGGTGAATTCTATTTCATCGAGGTGAACCCCCGCGTGCAGGTCGAACACACGGTCACCGAAGAGGTGACAGGCATCGACATCGTGCGCGCCCAGATCCTGATCGCCGAAGGCAAGAGCATCGTCGAGGCGACCGGTTGTGCGTCGCAATATGATGTCCAGCTGGACGGCCACGCCCTGCAATGCCGTGTCACGACCGAGGACCCGCAGAACAATTTCATCCCCGATTACGGCCGTATCCAGATGTATCGCTCAGCCACCGGCCCCGGCATCCGCCTGGACGGCGGCACCGCCTATTCCGGTGCGGTCATCACGCGCTACTATGACAGCCTGCTGACCAAGGTGACGGCCCGTGCGCCGACGCCCGAAATGGCCATCGCCCGCATGGACCGCGCACTGCGCGAATTCCGTATCCGCGGCGTCAGCACCAACATCGCATTCGTCGAAAACCTGCTGAAACACCCGACGTTCCTGAACAACGAATACCACACCAAATTCATCGACGAGACGCCGGAACTGTTCGATTTCAAGGCGCGCCGCGACCGCGCCACGAAGATCCTGACCTATATCGCCGACATCACCGTGAACGGGCATCCCGAAACGGCCAACCGTCCCCGGCCAGCGGCAGACGTGAAAATGCCGAAAGCCCCGGTCAAGACAGCCTCCGATGTGCCCGACGGCACGCGCCAGATCCTTGATCGTGACGGTGCTGCCGCGGTCGCCCAATGGATGAAGGACCAGCCCCAGCTGCTGATCACCGATACCACCATGCGCGACGGTCACCAGTCGCTGCTGGCAACCCGGATGCGGTCCATCGACATGGTCACCATCGCCCCGACCTATGCCACCAAGATGGCCGGTCTGTTCAGTGTGGAATGCTGGGGGGGTGCGACGTTCGATGTGGCCTACCGGTTCCTGCAGGAATGCCCGTGGCAGCGTCTGCGTGATATCCGCGCAAAAATGCCCAACGTCATGACGCAGATGCTGCTGCGCGCCTCGAACGGTGTTGGCTATACCAACTACCCCGACAACGTGGTCCAAAGCTTTGTCGCGCAGGCCGCCACATCAGGCGTCGACGTGTTCCGCGTGTTCGACAGCCTGAACTGGGTCGAAAACATGCGCGTCGCGATGGATGCGGTGATCGACAGCGGCAAGGTCTGCGAAGGCACGATCTGCTACACCGGCGACATGCTGGATCCCGACCGGGCGAAATACGATCTGAAATACTACGTCGGCATGGCCAAGGAGATGGAAAAGGCCGGCGCACACGTCCTTGGCCTCAAGGACATGGCGGGCCTGCTCAAGGCACCGGCGGCGGCGCAGTTGTTCAAGGCGTTGAAGGAAGAGGTCGGCCTGCCGATCCATTTCCACACGCACGACACCTCAGGGGCCGCCATTTCGACCGTCCTGGCAGCAGCCGCCGCTGGCGTGGACTGCGTCGATGCCGCCATGGATGCATTGTCCGGCAATACCAGCCAGCCGACCCTGGGATCCATCGTCGAGGCGCTGCGCGGCAGCGACCGCGATACCGGCCTCGACATTGCAGCGATCCGCGAAATCTCGAACTACTGGGAACAGGTCCGCGCGCATTACCTTGCCTTTGAATCCGGGCTTCAGGCCCCCGCGTCAGAGGTCTATCTGCACGAAATGCCCGGTGGGCAGTTCACCAACCTCAAGGCACAGGCGCGCAGCCTCGGCATCGAGGATCGCTGGCACGAGGTCGCCCAGACCTATGCGGATGTGAACCGGATGTTCGGCGATATCGTCAAGGTCACGCCGTCATCCAAGGTGGTGGGCGACATGGCCCTGATGATGGTCAGCCAGAATCTTACTCGCGCACAGGTCGAAGACCCATCGGTCGATGTGTCATTCCCCGACTCGGTGATCGACATGATGCGCGGCAGCCTGGGCCAGCCGCCGGGCGGATGGCCCGACGCGATCCAGAAAAAGATCCTCAAGGGCGAAAAACCCAGCACCGACCGGCCCGGCAAACATCTGCCGCCCGTCGATCTGGAGGCCGCGCGCAGCGAGCTGGCCGACAAGCTGGGCACCGCGATCGACGACGAGGATCTGAACGGCTACCTGATGTATCCCAAGGTCTTTACAGATTATGCGGCACGTCACGATCTGTATGGTCCGGTGCGCACGCTGCCGACCAAGACGTTCTTTTACGGGATGGAACCCGGCGAAGAAATCAGCGCCGAAATCGACCCGGGCAAGACGCTGGAAGTGCGTATGCAGGCCGTGTCGGAGATGAGCGAGGACGGCGAGGTCAAGGTGTTCTTTGAACTCAACGGTCAGCCGCGCACGATCCGCGTTCTGAACCGTCTGGCTGCCGCCGACCGCGTCAGCAACCCCAAGGCCGAACTGGGCAACTCCAACCACATCGGCGCGCCGATGCCGGGTGTGGTGGCCTCTGTCGCCGCACAGGTTGGCGCAAAGGTCAAACAGGGCGACCTGTTGCTGACCATCGAGGCAATGAAGATGGAAACCGGCATCCACGCCGACCGCGACGCAGTGGTCAAGGCAGTGCATGTCACAGCCGGTGCCCAGATCGATGCCAAGGATCTGCTGATCGAATTCGAAGACTAACAGACAAAGGGTGCCGGGGGCGCTGCCCCCGCGCCTTGCGGCGCTCCCCCGGAGTATTTCGGGCAAGATGATGCATCTGCGGGACGGCGGGTGGGGCGTCTTTGCGGCGTGCCGCAAACAGCGACATCCGGCGTCATGGGGGACTTTCGAAAACTTAAGTCGCCTTTGTGCAAAAAATCCACTTGCAGCCAAAAAGCCGGGACGGTAAAGCCTGCCTCACTTGATGATGCGGGCGTAGCTCAGGGGTAGAGCATAACCTTGCCAAGGTTAGGGTCGGGCGTTCGAATCGCCTCGCCCGCTCCATCAAGAACCGAACTGGTGCGCGGGCGTAGCTCAGGGGTAGAGCATAACCTTGCCAAGGTTAGGGTCGGGCGTTCGAATCGCCTCGCCCGCTCCAGTCGGACCAAAAAAGCCGCCCTTTTGGGGCGGCTTTTTGTTGTGCGGCGATCAGAATGCCTTGAATGTCAGGGTCGTCATCGTGCGTTCGATCCCCTCGATGCCGGCCACGCTTTCATTGACGAAATGACCCACATCGGATGTGGCGGGCACATAGGCCTTCATCAGCAGGTCGTATTCGCCGCTGGTGGAATAAAGTTCGGAATGGATTTCGCGCAGCGCGATCTGTTCGGCGACCGCATAGGTCGTACCGGGCTTGCAGCGGATCTGGACAAAGACGCAGGTGGTCATCGGGTTTCCTCATGTGGTGCGGGGCAAACCTGCACCACGCGGCGCGCCCGCGCAATCCGTCCCCTTGGCACTCACCCCCTGCCCCGCCTATACGGTGTGCAAACGACAGGAGGCCGCAATGCGCAGCGCCACGATCACACGCAAGACCAACGAAACCGACATCACGGTGATGATCGAACTTGACGGGACGGGCACCTATGACAACCGCACCGGCGTCGGTTTCTTTGACCACATGCTGGACCAGCTGGCGCGGCATGCGCTGATCGATCTGCACGTCAAGGCGACGGGCGATCTGCACATCGACGATCACCACACGGTCGAGGACGTCGGCATCGCCATCGGCCAGGCCCTGACGCAAGCCATGGGCGACAAGAAAGGGATCCGCCGCTATGGCGACTGCCATCTGGCGATGGATGACGCGCAGGTGCGCTGTGCGCTGGATCTGTCCGGGCGCCCCTATCTGATCTGCAACCTCGATCTGCCCTTTGGCAAGATCGGGACATTCGACACCGAACTGGTGCGCGAATTCTTTCAGGCGCTATCGACGCATGGCGGTATCACGCTGCACATCGACCGCCTGCACGGGTTCAACGCCCACCACATCGTCGAGGCCGCGTTCAAATCGGTCGCCCGCGCCTTGCGCGACGCGCTGGATACCGACCCGCGCAAGGCTGATGCCATTCCGTCGACCAAGGGTAGCCTGTGACCACCGTTCTCATCGACTACGACAGCGGCAATCTGCATTCCGCGCAAAAGGCGTTCGAGCGCATGGCCCGCGAGACGGGTGCAGGTGACGTAATCGTCAGCGGCGACGCAGAGGTCGTGGCCCGCGCAGACCGGATCGTGCTGCCCGGCGACGGTGCATTCCCGCATTGCCGTGACCAGTTGTTCAGCCGGACCGCCCTTGCCGAGGCGATCGTCGATGCAGTGGAAAACCGCGCCGTGCCATTTCTGGGTATCTGCGTGGGGATGCAGCTGCTGGCGACGACGGGGCACGAATACGAGGCAACGCCGGGTTTTGGATGGATTGCGGGCGATGTGACACGTATCCGCCCCGCCGATCCTGCGCTGAAGATCCCGCATATGGGCTGGAACGATCTGGTCATGGACAGCGCGCATCCGGTGCTTGACGGGCTCGCCACGGGCGAACACGCCTATTTCGTGCATTCCTATGCCATGAGCGTGCATGACCCCGCGCATCTGCTCGCGCATGTTGACTATGGCGGTGACGTGACGGCCGTTGTCGGACGAGACAACATCATCGGGGCCCAATTCCACCCCGAAAAAAGCCAGGCCGCCGGTTTGCGGATGATCGCGAATTTCCTGCGCTGGATGCCATGACGGACGTGCAATCGATCCTCGACCGGATCGGTGAGGCGATGCAGGCGACCAAGGATCGCGGCACGGTTGCCCAGTACATTCCGCCGCTGGCCCGAGTCGATCCCGCGCAATTCGGGATGGCCGTGGCATTTTCCGACGGGCGTCTGTTCAGCACTGGCGACGCAGAGACACGATTTTCGATCCAGAGCATCTCCAAGGTGTTCACCCTGTCGCTGGCGCTGGGGCGCCTGGGAGATGCGTTCTGGTCCAAAGTCGGACGCGAACCCTCCGGTCAGGCGTTCAACTCGATCCTGCAACTGGAACACGAGGCAGGCCGCCCGCGCAATCCGTTCATCAACGCAGGGGCCATCGCCACCACCGATGCCGCGATGGCGCATCATGCGCCACGTGATTTCCTGGCCGAACTGGTGCAATTCGTGCGCGCGGCGGCGGGTGATGAGGATATCCACATCGATGCCGCGGTGGCGCAATCCGAACAGGCGACAGGCGATCTGAACCGATCGCTGGCCTATTTCATGGCCTCGCATCAGCGGTTGCAGAACCCGGTCGAGCAGGTTCTGGGCGCCTATTTCCACCAATGCGCCCTGTCGATGACATGCGTGCAACTGGCCCGCGCGGGCCTGATGCTGACGGGCGCGCCCGGTGCGCCACGCCTGATGTCGCCCGCACGTCGAACACGGATCAACGCACTGATGATGTTGTGCGGACACTACGATGCATCGGGCGATTTCGCATTCCGTGTCGGATTGCCCGGCAAGTCTGGCGTGGGGGGCGGTATTCTGATCGTGGCCCCCGGCAAGGCCAGCATTGCGGTCTGGTCACCGGGACTGAACGCGCAAGGCAATTCCAAACTGGGCACCGAAGCCGCCGAGATGTTCGCACAGGCAACAGGCTGGTCGGTCTTTTCCTGACGGGCAGACGGCGGTGGGCGAGGTGTCCCGCCGTACTGCCCGGTTGCGCCGCTTTTTGCCGACGCTGATCGACACGCTTGCCTGCGCAGGGTCCGGGCGGCTAACTGCCGGCAGGTCACATGGAAAACACACCGCATGCAGATGACAAGAACCGCCTTGATGGCAATCGCTTTGGGCTTGGTAAGCGCCTGCGCAGGTCAAACTGACAGATCTCAAGAGACGCTGAGTTTTGCCACGACAGAGGTTGCTGACGCTTTGCCGCTGCATCCGAATGAGACGCCGGAACTGCGCGCGCTGATCAACACCTACGCCGATGCCTATGACATTCCGCCGACATTGCTGCACCGCGTCATCCTGCGCGAAAGCACACATCGCCCCGGCGCGCGCAACGGCCCTTACTACGGCCTCATGCAAATCCTGCCTCAAACCGCCGGCACTATGGGGTTCACAGGTCAACCGAGTGATCTGCTGGATGCGGAAACCAACCTGAAATACGCGGGTAAATATCTGCGCGGGGCGTGGCTGCTATCGAACGGGTCCGAGGCAGAGGCCGTCAAATGGTATTCCCGCGGCTATTACTACGAGGCCAAACGCCAGGGCATGCTGGTCGAAACAGGGTTGCGCAAGGGTTGATGCCGCGCGGGGGCGCTGCCCCCCGGCTACGCCGTCCCCCGGGATATTTGGAAAACAGCGATGGCTATTGCCGGGCTGCCTTTTCAGCGAGCCCGGATGTGCCCTGCCGGTTGCCCAGTTCCGTCAGAACCTCGTCAAGTGTAACATCGCTGGCAGCAAGCATGACCAACAGATGATACAGGACATCGGCGGCCTCTGACGTGAGGGCCTGCTTGTCACCGCGCGCGGCCTCGATGATTGCCTCGATCGCTTCTTCGCCAAATTTCTCGGCGCATTTGGCAGGTCCCTTGGCCAGCAGTTTTGCAGTCCAACTGGTGTCGGGATCGGCACCCTTGCGGGATTGGATCGTGGCAAACAGATCGTTCAGGGTCATTGCAGCCTCATGGGGATACCGGCGGCAGCCATGTGATCCTTGGCCTGCTGGATCGTATAGGTGCCAAAGTGAAAGATCGACGCGGCCAGCACCGCGCTGGCACCACCTTCGGTCACACCTTCGACCAGATGATCCAATGTGCCTGCCCCGCCGCTGGCAATCACGGGGATATCGACGGCATCTGACACGGCCCGCGTCAGGGGCAGATTGTAGCCCGTCTGCACACCGTCATTGTCCATCGCGGTCAACAGGATTTCACCGGCACCCTTTTCCGCGACGGTACGGGCAAATTCCACGGCATCGATGCCGGTCGCCCGACGTCCGCCATGGGTAAAGATTTCCCAACGTCCCGGTGCCACGGTCTTTGCATCTATGGCAACCACGATGCACTGGCTGCCGAACCGCAATGCGGCCTCAGTCACCACGTCGGGATTGGCTACGGCGGCAGAGTTGAAACTGACCTTGTCCGCACCCGCCAACAATAGGTTGCGCACGTCGTGGTGTGTCCGCACGCCGCCACCGATCGTCAGCGGCATGAAACAGGCCTCGGCCGTGCGGGTCGCGAGATCAAACATGGTGCCGCGATTTTCCTCGGTCGCCATGATGTCGAGGAAACACAACTCGTCAGCACCCGCGGCGTTATAGGCAATCGCCGCATCAACGGGATCGCCTGCATCGCGCAGACCGACGAAATTCACGCCTTTGACGACACGGCCCTTGGCGACATCCAGACAGGGTATGATACGAGTTTTCAGCATGGTTTCGCTGATACCGCGCGGCAAGACCGCTGGAAAGGGGAACATTGCCCCCAAATCCGTGGTTGGGCCGCGAACATCAATGATGGAGACACCCATGATCCGCGCAACATTGCTTTCCCTGACCCTGGCCACCCCTGCGCTGGCCGATACGATCACCCGCGATACGGACCGCACTGTCGCTGACGCCATGAACGCGCTGGAGGCCGCCGTGACAGATGCGGGGGCGACGATCTTCGCCCGCATTGATCACGCAGCCGGTGCCGCATCCGTCGATATGGAATTGCCGCCCATGGAATTGCTGATCTTTGGCAACCCGCAGCTAGGCACGCAGGCCATGATGGACGACCCGGAGGCAGGCTTGGCGCTGCCCCTCAAGGTGCTTGTCTATGAGCAAGATGGCCAGACGCGCATTGCCTATCAGGAGGTCGAAGAGATGTTCGACGATTCGGAAATCGACGAAAATGCCGAATATCTGACCCAGATCGCAGCGGCACTCGACACGCTGACCCGCAAGGCCGCCGAATAGGTGTGTCAGTCACCACGCTGTGCCCATCACAGGGACTGCGGAGGATGCGCCCAAAACCGGCCATCAGCACCGCAAGACCAGGCCGAACTGTCCGCCTGTTCGGCTGGGAACGTGACACCGCGCAACGCAACGGCAGATCGAACCACTGTGATCTGGTCTGCCGTGGTCGCAGGCACATCGCTGCTGGATTACCGACCGGCCCCCAGCGCGGCCAATGCGGCACCCAGATCGATCGCTCCGTCATATAGCGCACGGCCCGAAATCGCGCCCGAAATCACACCGGTGTCGCGCAGGGCCGTCAGGTCCGCCAGCGAGGACACGCCGCCAGAGGCAATGACCGGGATCGACACGGCACGCGCCAGATCGGCGGTGGCGTCGATATTCGGACCTTTCATCGCGCCGTCACGCAGAATGTCGGTGTAGATGATCGCGGCGATCCCCGCATCCTCGAATGATTTCGCCAAATCCGTGACCATGACATCGGTTTCCTCGGCCCAGCCACGGGTTGCCACGCGGCCGTTGCGCGCGTCCAGTCCCACGGCGACCTGCCCGGGAAAGGCACGGGCCGCCTCGCGCACAAGATCGGGGTTTTCAACCGCGACCGTGCCCAGAATCACACGGGTCAGCCCACGGTCCAGCCAACGTTCGATCGTGGCCATGTCCCGGATACCGCCACCCAGCTGGGTCGGTACCTTGCAGGCCTTGAGGATCGCCTCGACCGGGGCGGCGTTCACCGGTTCCCCCGCAAAGGCGCCGTTCAGATCGACCAGATGCAGCCATGCGCAGCCGGCATCGACAAAGCTGCGCGCTTGCGCTGCTGGATCGTCGTTGAACACGGTCGCCTGATCCATTTCGCCGTGAACGAGGCGCACGGCATTGCCGTCCTTGAGATCGATGGCAGGGTACAGGATCATGGCAAGTCTCCGGCTGGTTTGGCGCGGTTCTGGCGCGGGCGGCAGGAAATTGCAACCGACCCAACGTCAGACTTGATTGCGGGGGCCGCCCGACCACAGAGTTCGCAATGACTTGAGGGGAGGAGACCCAAATGAAACGCATTCTGACAGCGATTGCAGCTGGCCTGATCGCAACGGCCGCAACGGCCGCAACGGCACAAGACGCCGCCGTGGGCGTCTGGCAAACCGAAGTGGACGATGGGGCCTTCGCCCATATCCAGATGGAACCCTGCGGCGCGGCCGTCTGCGGCACAATCGTGCGGACCTATCAGGCCGACGGCACCCCGTTCCAATCCGAAAACATTGGTCGCCAGATCGTCATCGGCATGGCCCCGAACGGTGACGGCACCTACAACGGTCAGGTTTATCGCCCATCCAACGGCAAGACCTATGTTGGCAAGATGCAGGTCAACGGCAATGCGTTGCGGCTTCAGGGATGTGTGGCAGGTGGTCTGATCTGCGCCAGCCAGAACTGGGTCCGCGCGCAGTAACAACGCCTGATCGCATCGTACGGGGCGTGGCCGCAGGGCCGCGCCCCATTTTTCATGTCAGCCGTGACGAGATACGGCCCGTGTTGAAACCGCCCATGCGCAGCTCGCCATAGAGGCGCTGGTATTCGATCTTGGGGCAGCGATTCTGCACGACAATGACGCCGCGCGCACGCGCAACAGCCGCTGCCGCGTCATGCTGGACGCCCAGCTGCAACCAGATCACGGACAGCGCGGGCCAGCGGGCCAATGCGTCGTCAACAAGGGCGGGCACGGCATCCGACCGGCGAAAGACATCGACCATGTCCACGTCATCCGGGATATCCGCAAGGCTGGCATGGACAGTTTCACCAAATACCTTCTGCCCCGCCAGACCGGGATTGACCGGAATGATCCGGTAGCCGCGCAGCTGCAGATAGCGGGCCACAAAATAACTGGGCCGGACCGGGTTGGCCGATAGCCCGACAATCGCAATTGTCTTCACCCGGTCAAAGATGGCGCGGATCTCGATGTCGGACGGATTATCCAAGGATCTGCGGCCAGTTTGCATCAGCGGCCACAATCTCGGCAGCGCGATTTTCGTCCCAGCGGCTGCGCACGCGCAGGGATGCGTTCAGATACAGACGACCGTCAACAATCGAAAACGCCCCGGGCACCGTGTCGGCCAGATAGCCGCGTGCCAAGGCATAGGCGCAATAGCCACCATAGGCCGGAGCATGTGCCTTGGGGTTGCGTTCAAAGGCATCGCGGTTTTCGGCATTCACGAAATGCCACGTCGCACCCATCCACATCAGCGCGTAATCGGCACTGCCGGCGACAGGCGCGTTCTGACGGTGGTATTCCAGCGGATCGATCCCGTTGATCGCGATGCCGCCGGTGGCAAATGTCGGGGCCGACTGCGCCAGCGCAGGGCGGGACATCAACGGCAGGACCGCGCAAGACAACAGGAAATGACGACGATCAATCATGGTGGCTCCTCTCAGGGGTCACCTGAATGTGCCGCAGGTCGGTCCACATCGCCAGCCCCCTCGCACAGAGGTGACGCATTGTTTCAGTCGAATATATCTTCGACCACGTCCCACAATTCGGACACCAGCTTGGACGTCAGGCTCTTGCGGCGCTTGGGCCGTTTGGTTGTCTTGGTCGGTTTGCTCAGGTGCTCGACGCGCAGTGTCCGGGCCGGATGCGCCGGGGCAGCTCTGCGCCGTGACACACCCCCGGCGTTGGCCGGCATCATTTTCAGATCATGCAGCGGTGCGCCACATTGCGCACAGGCCAGTTCGTGACGGTCGTTCCCACGCAGCACCAAGGCGGCACGCGTGCCACAATAGCAGCAGGTCGCGACCTTCATTCCCGTCATCCGCGCACCGCGTAGAGTGCCACAGCCGCCGCATTGGATACGTTCAGCGATCCGAAATCACCAGCTGCGTCCAGTTTCACGAGACGGTTGCAGGTTTCGCGGCTTTTTTCGCGCAGGCCGGGACCCTCGGCCCCCATGACCAATGCGATGGGACGATCACGCAGACCCTCGACCGCGTCCTCGATCCCCGTCTCGGCTTCGCCGTCGAGACCCAGCACGAGATAACCCATGTCCTGCAGCTGCGTCATGGCATCCGCCAGATTACGCACCCGCACATAGGGCTGACGTTCCAGCGCACCGGACGCTGTTTTCGCCAAGGCACCGGTTTCAGGGGCGGAATGACGCTGCACGGCAACCACGGCGCGCGCGCCGAACACCTCGGCCGACCGCAAGATCGCGCCGACGTTATGCGGGTCCGTCACACGGTCCAGCAACACGATTCGCGCAGGCTCCGGTCCCGCGCCCAGCGCGATATCCTGAAGCGATCCCCAATCCAGAGGTTTCACTTCCAGTGCGGCCCCCTGGTGCACAGAACCCGCATCGATCGGAGCTGCAAATTTGCGCGGATCACAGATTTCGGGCTCGATCCCGGCAATCGTCACGGCGTCCTGCAATTTCGCCAGTGCATTTTGCGTCACCACCAGCCGCAGCCGTTCGCGGCGCGGGTTCAGCAGGGCATCGCGCACCGCGTGCAAACCGAACAGCCACACGGTTTCCGCAGCCGCCGCGCGTTTGCCCTGTTCCTTTGCAATGACCCACTTGGGTTTTTTCATGGCCGATGCCCCCGATTTTCCATCTCACCTACTTGGCTGTTAACACCGCGCGGAACAAGCCCACCTGCCGCGCCGTTTTTCGTGTTGACGCCCCAAATGACTGCGGCTATTCCCGCCGCCAGTGGGCGACAGGCCGCAAGGTGTGGCAGGGGACTGTAACTCCCTCGCGGAGACGCACGCCTGGTTCGATTCCAGGGTCGCCCACCACTCAACCCACTATATTTTTTCGTGATTGCGCGGAAATTTTGGTCCGCTTGCGGTCCAACTAAGGTTGGGTCACATGCATCGCGTCATGCCACGCTGGCCATGCGGTTCCCGTGTTCGGCTTTACAGCCCCGGACACAGATCACGAACGTGTCGGAGACAGCATGCCGCGATCCTGCCATTACTCACCGCGAATTCAGGAAACAATCCGGTAAATTGTAGTCGTCCGTTTCGCGCCCGGAAACAGCCGAACAAAATTGCTTTGATATGGGGCCAGTTCTGCCCCTTTTTCATGCGACCTCTCAAGCAGTCCGGCCCCCCGGGAAAACCGCAACTGCGTCAGAGAGTGCCATGATCAGACTAGCCAATCATCCTGATTACCGGATCACCTATCATCCCGCCCCGGCACCGACCGAAAAGCTGATGATCACCTTTGGTGGGCAGCCATCTGACATTTCAGACACCGGTTTCGGGAGCGATTTCGCCATGAAACACGGTTGGGATCACGTGTTCGTCGCACAGCGCAGACACAGCCAGTTTCAGGGGCTTCATGCGGCGGTGTTCAAGGCGGCCGTGGCACCGCTGTGCACCGCCGGACGCGATGTCATCTGCTACGGGGCCAGTCTGGGTGGCTATGCGGCGTTGTACTATGGCGGGCAGATCGACGCGCGGATCATCGCCGCCGCACCGATGTTGCCCGCATGGAAGGGTCTGGGTCTGCCCGCCTACGCGGATGTGCCGGTCCACCACAAACACCTCAAGCACAGCAGACGATCAAAGCACGCCCCCGTCGTGATCTATGATCCCGTGCAAAGACGGGATGTTCAGTTTCTGAACCAGACCGTGCGCCCAACCTACCGCGACATCCGCGAAGTCGCCCTGCCATTCACGGGCCACACGGTGCTGGTCGCACTGTCGAACATGCGACTTTTGAAAAAACTGATCACCAGCCTCGTCGTCGATAACAAGATCCCGCAGTTGGAATTAAAACGCAGTGGTGATCCATCGTTCCATCGCGAACGGGCCAAGGCGTTGTCATTTACGCATCCCGATTTTGCACGTCAGGAATACGAACGCGCCCTTGCCGCGCGGCCAGCAAAATCAACGATTAACAATCTGTTCAGCCTTTTGGTCCGGATGGGTGACAAGGCAGCGCTGCAGGAAATTCTCGACAGCTGCGCAAATGACCCGAACCCGCAGATGACGATCCTGCCCCAGATGTTGGTCCGCGCCGAGAAACTGGGACTGCAGGTCGATCACGACCTGGCGCTGGCCAGTTGAAACGCCACTGACACCCGCAGGCCCGGCGCGTTGTCGTCCAGCGTGAGGGGCGCATCGTGCAGCTCTGCGATCACGGAAACGAGGCTGAGACCCAGACCGCTGCCCGGTGTCGTGCGGCTGCGGTCCAGGCGATACAATCTGCGCAACACCTTGTCCCGTTCCGTTGCGGGAATACCCGGCCCATTGTCGCTGACCTCCAGCATGACGCGTCCACCCTCAACACGCAGGCCGAGCGTTATCTGACTGAAGCGCGGCGTATGGCGCAGCGCGTTTTCAATCAGATTGGCCAAAATCTGACCGATCAGATCACGGTCCCCCACGACTGGCGCCGCATCACAGGCCACCTGCGTATTCAGACTGCGGTCCGTCTGCTGCGCCGCAGGTTCGTAGAGTTCGGCAAATGTCTCGACCAACGGGACCAGATCCAGCGTGACGAAACGCGCCTCGGGGCTGCCCCCCTCGATCTGCGCAATCTGTAGAAGTGCCTGAAAAACCGAAACCACACTGGCGACATCCGCCTGCGCCTGATCCACGAGGGTCTGTGCCTCCGGATTGAGGTCCGTACGGCCCAGCTCGTCCAGCCGCACCGATATCCGCTGGATCGGCGTCTTAAGGTCGTGCGCCACGTCAGAAGACACCTGGCGCAATGCCTCGCGTGCGGTTTCCTGCGCTGCGGCCATGCGGTCGATACCATCGCCGATCCGCCGCAGGTCATCGGACCACCGTTCCGTCGGGCGCACCCGCGCGGACAGATCGCCCGATGTCAGTGCACCCAGCGTGCGCCGCACGGCCGACACCTGGCTGGCGGACCGACGCGCCATGACCAGCCCTGCCCCCAGCGCGATCACCAGCGTCGGCAACAAGGACAGCAGTCCGATGGTCCGGTAAATCGACCAAAGCTGGTCGATTTCAGCGCGACTGCGCGCAACCGTCAGCAGACCGCGATATTCGCGGGTGGTCAGCGCCAGATATTCGCCCTGAATCGGGGTTTCCGGATTTTCGAGCGTGGTCAGGACATAGCCTTCTTCGTCGCGGGCCAGACGTCCATTGCCGTAGTGACGCCCGTCGGCGGTCACATAGGACAGCACGACACGGTTCGGGTCGGTGGCGCGCGCCTCGGCCGCGACAAGTGCCGCCAGCGCCGTAGAGGATGGTGCCGCACGAAACCCGGCCAGATCCTGCCGCAACTGCTGACGCATCTGCATGTCCAGCGCCCGGCTAGTTGCCGTATAGCTGGCGGCCAGCGACACGACGCTGACCACCGCAAACAGCGCGACAAGCCCGAGGGCAAGCCGTACCGGGCTTGCGTTAATCAGACGCGGGCGTCTGGTCATGCCTCGATCCGGTAGCCCGAGCCGCGCACCGTCTTGATCAGTTCCGTGTCAAAGGGTTTGTCCACCTTGGCCCGCAGGCGGCTGATATGGGTTTCGACCACGTTGGTCTGCGGATCGAAACTGATCCCCCAGACGGATTCCAGCAGCATGGTGCGGGTCTGGACCCGCCCCTTGCGCCGCAGCAGATGTTCTAGAATGGCGAACTCGCGCGGCAACAATTCGATTTTCTGACCTGCCCGCCTGACCTCGCGCGAGACCAGGTCCATCGTCAGATCACCCGCCGTCAGCACCGTCTCTTGTGCCAGCGTGCGCGGCCTGCGGGCCAGCGCGTTGATGCGCGCTGACAATTCGCCAAAGGCAAAGGGTTTGACCAGATAATCGTCCGCGCCGGCATTCAGGCCCGCGATACGGTCATCGACACTGCCCATCGCGGTCAGAAACAGAACCGGCGTGCGATTGCCTGCGCCGCGCAGGGTTTGCACCAGCGTCAGCCCGTCGATTTCGGGCAGCATCCAGTCCACGATCAACACGTCATGATCGGCACCCGTGGCCTGCACCAGCCCGGCCCGCCCATCGGCCACATGGTCCACGGTGTGGCCCTCTTCACGCAAACCGCGCGCGATATATTGACCCGTGGTCGGGTCGTCCTCGACGACCAGGATTTTCATGGCGGACCCTGTCTGCATGCATTCACCTCGCAACATGGGTATCCTGACACGAATTCCAAGCAAAAGGGCCCCGGTCATGCCACCAAGGGCGCGATACCGGGACCCTTTTCACCCCCGCACACAGTGCATCCGGCCGGGGGTCCGAGGCGCGACCTGGGGCAGCAGGCCGCGCCATGGCTGCAATCAGATGTTCCGGTCGGCCAGATTGCCGACGGTCACATCGATCGTCTGTTCGCTGCCGCGCCGCAACACGACGGCCTGCACCTGCGTGTCAGGTGCGATATCCGCCACCGCGCGGGTCAGATCACCGACGTCGCCAATTTCGCTGTCGGCAAACCGGATGATGATGTCGCCTTCCAGCAGGCCAGCCGATGCGGCGGGGCTGTCCTCAGAGACGACCTCGACCACTGCGCCGATCGGGTCATCGTAGCCCAGCACATTGGCGATCTCATCGCTCATCGGGCTGATCTGCACCCCCAGCCAGCCGCGTGCGATGGTGCCGTCATCGGCCAGATCGGCCACGACACGCTGTGCCAGATCGGACGGCACCGCAAAGCCGATCCCGACGCTGCCACCACCGGGGCTGAAGATCATCGTGTTGACGCCGATCACCTCGCCGTCTGCATTGAACAATGGTCCGCCAGAATTGCCACGGTTGATCGCCGCATCGGTCTGGATGAAATCATCGTAGGGGCCAGACCGGATGTCGCGCGACACAGCCGACACGATACCCGATGTGACGGTGCCACCCAGACCAAAGGGGTTGCCGATGGCCAGCGCCTCGTCGCCGGGGCGCACCTCGGCACTGACGCCCCATGAAACGGTCGTCAGATCTTCTGCCTCGATATCCAGCACGGCGAGGTCGGTCAGCGGGTCGGTGCCCAGCACCGTCGCCTCGTATTCCGTCCCATCGGCCAGTTTCACCGTCACGGTGTCGGCATCTTCGACGACGTGATTGTTGGTCACGATCATCCCGTCCTCGGACAGGATGAACCCGGACCCCAGCCCCTGAACGGGACGTCCCTGATCCGGGAACATGGGTCCGAAACGGCGTTCCAGTTCCTCGCGCGGGAAACCGGGTGGCAGGCTGTCTTCGATCGATGGGCCACGGGCACTGCCCGACACCTCGATAAAGACGACGGCGGGGTTCAGACGTTCGACCAGATCGCCATAACCGCCGGGGGGCACGGCAAAGGCGGCAGCCGGCATCAGGGCAAGAGCCGTCGTTCCGGCCAGCGTTGCGGCGACTGTGCGTGTCATCAGGGTTTTCATGGTGATCCATCCTCAGTTGGTTGCTGAGAATGGAGATGCCACCGCAGGGTGTCAGGCGCCTGTCGCCATCTATACAAATTTGTCAGGTTTGCGGGGTGCCGATCCTGTCGATCATCGACACAAGCTCTTGTGCCGCCGTCAACGCCCGGCCCGTGGCCTGTGCCATCTGCGGCAACACCATCCATTCCAGCGCCCAGGCTGCCCCGGACCGTTCCTGTTCATGCACCATGGCCTGTTGCATCAGCCCGGCCTGGCCCGCGTTGAACCGCGCAAGTGTCACCAAAAGCTCGGCCAGCACGGGGTTCTGCTTGTGCGGCATCGCGGATGATGCACCGCCACTGCGCAGCGCCAGTTCATCCAGCCCCTGCTGGGCCATCAGTGCTGCATCCTGCCCCAGCTTGCCCAATGTGCCTGACATCAGCGCCAGCGTGGCCGCGTAGCTGACGATGCCGCTGCGGTCACTGTGGATCGTCTGCTGCGCCGTCAAACCCAATGCCTGTGCCATTGCGGCAGCGACACCGTTGAAATCCGTCACCCCGACCGGTCCCGCCAACGACAGCAACTCGGTCTGCGCCCGTGCAAGGTCCAGTCGCGCACGATGGTCAATCAGCGGCATCCGCCAGCTCCGGATCCGGTCAGCGACCGTGATCGGCAAGGCAGCCTGCATCCGTGTCCGCCCCAACAGGGCCGTCTGGCCCTGCGTGTCCGACAACTGCGCCAGCGCGTCGATCAGCTGTGCCAGCCGTCCGTCCAGCACATGCGTGGTGGCCTGCAATGTCAGCGCAAGGGCCGTATCCATCACGTCCTGCGATGTTGCGCCCGCGTGTATCGCGGGTGCGGCATCCCCTGCCCCGGATTTGAGCAGGCGCACCAGCGCTGGCACCGGCACACCGTCGCTGGCCATACCGTCACGCAACTGGGACGGCTCAATGCGAACGCCTGCGATATGGGCCGCCGCGGCCTTTGCCATGGCAGGATCGAACCGACCGGCGGCCCCCATCGCACGGGTGAACGCCCCCTCGAAGGTCAGCATATGCGCAAGCTGCGCATCAGCGCCCCACAGGGCCGTAATTTCTATGTCGCCAAACAAGCCCGACAGAAAACCGTGATCGAAAGCGTCCATCTCTCGCCCCTCAGGCAGCGCCGGGGATCGCCACGCGGCGGCCGCCCTCGACAAAATCATGCATCGACATCGGCCAGACCGTACCGGGCCAGCGGACTTCCATCTGGCGCAACCGGGGGCGATAGACGGCTGTATAAAGCGTGCCGAACCCTTTGGAAAAGGCGGTCGAGTACAGCGGTGGTTTCAGAAAGGCGTCGATGAACGTTTCCTCCGGTTCGCGGTGCAGGGTCAGGCGTTGCAGCAGGAACCTCTCGCGTTCGACCGTCGCCGTGAAACGCGCGTGGCTGACCCATTCCACGCTTTCCTGATGGTTGGTCGCAACGGCATTATGCGTGATCAGCGTCTTGCGGCCCGGCCCCATCATCGCGGTCAGGAACTGACGGTTTTCGTCCAGCACGGTGACGTTATAGCTCATGTGCGTGGGGATACGCGCCAGCACCGCACCGGCCTGCTCAGTCGTCGTGCAGGTTTGCAGGACATAACGCAGGATCAGCGGCACGCCGAACCCCTTGCCCACCACGTTGCGCCCGCCAAAGGTCAATGAGATCGCAAGGCCAGCGTCATTCACGCCGTCCACCAACCCCCACAACCCGTCAGACACACCCATGACGGTACGCCCGCCCCAGTTGGTGCGCAGGATCAGGCTGTCAAACGACCGGCTGTCATAGTCATAGTTACGCACCATGACGGGTTCCGGTCCCTGCCAGATCGCCTGACTGCATCCCGACAGATAGGCAGGCGGGTTCCAGAACGACAAAAACCGCGCCGGTTTGTCACCGCCGCCCGCCAGTTCGCACAGTTGATCATACAGGTCGACCAGTTCGGGCATGTGTTTGACCAATGCCCTGCGGCATTCGGCATAGGTGGCACGCGCATGTTCACCCTCGCGCATCCACCATTCGCGATAGGCTGGCCAGTATTCGGCGAACAGCCCGGCCCATTTGGGACCGGGCTGTTCCTCTGACAAAGCACGCCACAGCATGATTACATGATCTTGAAGACAGGATCAGCCAACGCAGGACCGGCGGCTGCGACAGGCAATGGCTTGCCAGTCACCTCTTTCTTGATGCCGTGAATCCATTTTTTCGCGCGTTCGTTCAGCATGAAGTTTTTCGTCATCGACCGGCCGCGCGTCACCAGAATGCCAATATCGGCCCCCTCGTAGCGATAGTCGCCCGGCTGCAGGATGCGCAAAAAGAAACATTCGTTTTCGGATTCAACCGCGCGACGGTGATAGTCGAAACGGTCAAAGATCACGCGCCCGTCCTCGGTCATCCGGTAGATTCCGGTTTCCGGCACGGTTTCGCAGATATCGACACTGTCCTCGGTGTGCTTGATGACCATCTGGCTCCAGCCGTCGATCATGTCCGGGTCGGACCAGCGCGCATTCAATTCATCCACGTCCAGATTGAATTTCTTGCGGCTGAATTCCAGCAGGTGGAACAGGAACAGCGGTGCATCGGCATGGGCGAATGCCGCATGATTGGTCATCGACGACGCACCCGTGATACGCGGGTTCAGCTCGCCCAACCACAGATCGCCGGTTTTCTTGTCGATCAGGAAATCCAGCTCGAAATAACCGCGATAGCCTTCCTTGCGGAGCTGCTCACCGAATTTGAACGTCAGATCCCGCGCCTTGGCACGAACCTTGGGCGGGAACGCCGTGGCCAGGATTTCATTGCCGCACCATCC
Organism: Loktanella sp. DSM 29012; assembly: GCF_900110705.1. Lineage (GTDB taxonomy): Bacteria > Pseudomonadota > Alphaproteobacteria > Rhodobacterales > Rhodobacteraceae > Loktanella > Loktanella gaetbuli. Next base: position 175,382 of record NZ_FOEJ01000002.1, read on the forward strand.
GCCGCGATAGGGGGTCAGATCCTTGAAACCCACCAATTCGGTCATCAAGGGACCGACGATCGTTCCCTGCGACGTCGCACAGGCCTCGATCGCGGAGCCCCGGCAGTCGATCCGTTTCATGATCTTGATTTCGCCCTCGCCCACGATCTCATGCTCGTGGCGGCGGAAATCCTCTTCCGTCTTGATGAAAAACGTCGTGTGCCCACTGTCGCCAAAGGCAGATTGCAGCACCAGATCATGGCCCAGCCCCGCCTTTTCGCATGTCGCGCGCAGGTCCTCGTAGGATTTGACCTCGGCCAGCGTGTTCGGCACCGACGGAACACCCGCCTTGTTGCCGATGCGGACGGTTTCGATCTTGTTGTCCATCGACTGACGCAGCTTGGCCTTGGGGAACCAGACCTCTCCGCCCAGTTCCTTGACCAGACGTTCGGTTTCGGCGTCGAACATCAGGAACACGAACTTGGGTTTGCCCCCGCGCCGTTTGACGAAATCAATGACTTCCTTGTGTTGCAGCAGGTAGTTGTTGATGTCCTCGATGGACTGGAATTCGGCGTGCGGCTGCTCGGATGGGCAGAACACGTTCGGATGCTTGCCCTCGTAGCAGTCGATGTAGGTGATATATTTGAAATTCTTGACCCATTCGTCCAGGCCCAACAAATTGAAGTTGGTCGCCGAGACAAAGTAGACAGGTTCTTCGTTCCGGTGAAAGAACCGCCGGATATCCGAGATATTCTGAAGTACGGCTTTGGGCATCTAGTCTTCCTTTGTTTATTCGGCAGCGGTTTTCGTGTCGGATTTCGGCTTGGTTTTCGGCTTGGCCACGGCTTTGCGCAGGGGACGGTTACGTTTGCCTGCAACCTCGGCCAGCGCCTCGGGGGTGAAAACCCGTAGTCCCAGATCAGCGCGGTAGCCATGAATTTCGTTCACATCCAGCGCCCGCATGAACGCCAGAATTTCGCGGCTGATCACCTGCCCGGGCACCAGGATCGGAAAGCCGGGCGGATATGGAATGATGAAACTGGCGGATACGACCTCTTGGCCGTCCTCCAGCGCGTTATACAGCGTGCCGTCGAGGTCCATGTAATCACAGGACTGTTCATCATAGGCCAGATAATAGGCCGAACGAATGTCACCTTCGGGTGATTCCAGATCATCCCGAAATGCATCGTGGAAACGGCTGAAATCAGGCAACGGCGGATAGTTCAGCGTCAGATTGGCTACACGGCGTTCAAAGCCCAGTTTTTCCATCTTGGATGCATCGTCCAGCAGATCGTCCAGTGATTTGGCGATCTCGACCAGCACCTCGATCAGATAAGCGACCGAGCTGCGCGTCGTGCCGATGTTCGTCATGAACAACACAGAATTGCGCGAGGTCTTGTTGATTTGAATGCCGTATTTATCCATCAGGATCTTGGTCTTGAAAGTGTCCCCGTCCCAGCCGGTGCCGCCGACGGCCAGCGTCACGCGGGTGGCGTCCAGCACGAATTCATCGTTCTGCCAGGCATCCAGGATATCGACCCAACCGCGATCGGGGTCGTAATACATCTCTGTTCCGCTTTCACGGTAATCCTCGGGGATCATGTCCGCGACGGTCAGCACCTTGAAGTATTTCATCAACAGCGGATGCGTGGAAATCGCGCGGCGCATCGCCATCGCGGCCTCCAGCTGGCGCTGCACGAATTCGAAACCCTCCAGTTCGACCTGACGCCGGCCCACGTCCAGCGACGCGATGATCTGATAGTTGGGCGAGGTCGAGGTATGGGTCATGTAGGCCTCGTGAAAGGCCTGCTCGACTTCGCCTTTGAAATCACTGTCATTGACATGGATCATCGACCCCTGCCGCAGGGATGTCAGCGTCTTGTGCGTCGATTGCGTCGTATAGACCCGCACGCGAGCCTGCGGTGACGCGACCAGCCGCGTGTTCAGCAGATCGTCGTCCGTGGCATCGGCCAGCAGTTCCTGCTGTGCTGCATAGGCCTGTGCGTGGGCGTCGGTCTTGAACCTTGCGCGCATCTTGTTTGCGGCACGCATGCCCGTCCGCTTGCGGTAAGTCGGATTGAACCGGGCAAAGGCGAACCACGCCTCGTCCCACAGGAAAATCAGGTCCGGCTTGATCGCCAGACATTCTTCCATCACGCGTTCCACGTTGTAGACAATTCCGTCGAACGTGCAGTTGGTCAGCAGCAGCATCCGCACGCGGTCCAGCTTGCCCGCGGCCTTGAGTTCCAGCAGCTGTTTCTTGATCTCGCGCAGCGGCACGGCACCGTACATCGAATATTCGTTCAGCGGATAGCTATCGAGATAGCAGACCTGCGCCCCCGCCAGCACCAGACCGTAGTGGTGCGATTTGTGGCAATCGCGGTCCACCAGCACGATATCGTCGGGCTTGATCAGCGCCTGAACGACGATCTTGTTGCAGGTCGAGGTGCCGTTGGTGGCAAAAAACGTCTGCTTCGATCCAAAGGCACGCGCGGCCAGTTCCTGTGCCTCCTTGATCGTGCCGTTCGGTTCCAGCAGGCTATCCAGCCCGCCCGACGTGGCAGAGGTTTCGGCCAGAAAGATGTTCGGTCCGTAAAACGCACCCATGTCCTGAATCCAGTGCGACCGGGTGATGGATTTGCCCCGGCTGATCGGCATGGCATGAAACACGCCCGTCGGCTGTTTGGAATATTCGGTCAGCGCCGTGAAAAAGGGCGTCCGATACCGTGCCTGAACACCACGCAGAATGTTCAGGTGCAGTTCGACAAAATCCTCTTGGTTATAGAAAACCCGGCGGCAGTTACCCAGATCGGTGCCTGCGACGGCCTCGACCGACCGTTCGGTGACCAGATAGGCGTCCAGTTCCGGGCGGATATCGTCCAGCAGACGGCAGAGCGCTGGACCGAAATCCTCTGGTTCCAGATCGTCCAGATGGTCGATATTGGCGATCCCCTGAAGGAACCGGCCAAGGATCGGATGATCCTGACGCGACCGCAGCGTAACGCCGGGGCGCACGACCACGGCCTGGATGTTGTGATTGAACAGCGCGGCGATCAGCGCGTCCTCGACCGAAGGGACGACCACGGCCTCGTAGATGAACGAATCCTCATGGCGGCGCATCGAATGGACATTCGATTTCAGCCAGCGCTCCTGCTGATCATTGACCTCGTCAACGATCAGCACCTCGAAATAAGGCTTGGTCATCGCGCGCATCTCGGGGCTCAGCAGCGCTTCGTCGTCGTGTTCCTCGCGGTCGTCCGCCTCAGCCTGATCGAGCGGAATGTGACGGCGACGATAGGCACCGGTGGTCAGCGCGCGCGCCACCCGGTGCACCGCGAATGCCAGTTCGGCAAAGCTGTTGTGACTGAACTGGCGGCGCATGTAATCGAAATCCTGCATGCCAGGAAAGGCCCAGTAGGCCTCGATCTCGGCCAGTTGTTCGAACAATTCGTCAGCGCGACTTCGCAGTGTCGGGGAAATCTTGGCCGGTGCCTCGCGGGCCAGTTGGGCTGTGACATCCCGTAGCGCACTCCAGCGGTCTGACCGCAGCTGAGTGGCGGAATAATACTCTGTCACAGAATTCATCGGTCTGTCCTCGTCTCTTTGTGGCGGGACGCCGGAAATGGCGCTGCCGGCGCACCGGCAGCGCAGAAGGCGCTACTGGCCCTTTACACCATGGTGCAGCAACGGCCCGCCTGCAACACCTAGCGCCGGCCCATCAAGTTCAAGGGGCACATCCGCCTCGCTGACCGGATCGACGTGCAGACCCGCACGTGTACCCTGATGCGGAATTTCCAGCGGTCCCAACGTCTTGAGGAACTCGTCCCGACCCGATGCGCGGTCATAGACGTCAAAATCCACGTCCCGATCCCGGAAGGATTTGAGAACCTGACCAAGACCCTTCATCCCGGTTTCGCGCTGGCGCCGTACCATGTCGAAATCGACCTCGATCGGGAACATGTCTTCTTGGCCACCCGACTGGTGCAGGACCATCGACGTCGGATCGACAAAACAGGATTTGCCGATTCCGCCAGACCCCAGGCCGTTCACGTCGACGACGTAGCACTGGAACTGCGCCGCCGTGGCGCGCGCGATGGCCAGCTCGGCGTCGCGGTCGGTTGTGCCGGTCAGCACAGGGTGCAACAGCACCTCGACGCCTTGGGACGTCAGCTGGCGCGTGGTCTCCGGGAACCACATGTCATAGCAGATCGACAGGCCGAAACGGCCCACTTCTGGTACGTCGAAAACGCAGAATTCCGTGCCCGCGGAAATGCCCGCCTCGTAGGGGCGGAATGGAAACATCTTGGCGTATTGGCGGATCACATTGCCATCGGGGTCGATGACGAATGACGTGTTCAGGATACGGCCATCCTCGTGTCGGATGAACATCGAACCGGGGATCAGCCAGACCCGATGCTTGCGCGCGGCCTCGCAGAACCGCTTGATCGTGTCATTTTCCAGCGGCTGGGCGAATTTGTCCAACGGGCCAAAAGGCGAGAGTTCGGAAAACAGGACCATCTGGGTCCAGGGAAAGCGCGCCATCAGCACATCGAGGCGCTGAATCATGCCTTCTACGTTCGGTTGCAGGGCTTGGACGTACATTTGCACGCCCGCGATTGCGAAAGGTGTCATGTCTATTCTCTTTGGAGACGCGGAATGCGTTCAGCCCTGTCCATACAGGGGCAACGCGGAAACTTAAACCGGATAGCCAAAAACAAGGGGCGGATCACGCCGATCCGCCCCTGTCCGTCCTGTCAAATGGCGTTTTTGGTCAGGCCTGCTGTTCGGCCACAGCCGCCTGAAGCGCCTCTTCAAAGATCGCCAGACCCTCTTCGATGATCGCATCGGATGCCGTCAGCGGGGTCATGATGCGCAAGGCGTTGCCGTGCAGACCGCAGGACAGCAGCACCAGACCGCGTTTCAGCGCATGGGCGACGACGCGTTTCGTCAGGTCCGCATCTGGGGTTGCCGTGGCAAAATCAGTGACGAATTCAACGGCGACCATCCCGCCCAGACCACGGATGTCCCACATCCGGTAGGGGGCAGAGCGTGCGCCGATTTCGGCGAAACGGGTTTTGAAATGTTCGCCCATCACGGTCGAACGATCCAGCAAGCCTTCTTCTTCGATCACGTCGATGGCGGCCAGCGCCGCCGCACATGCAACCGGGTTGCCGCCATAGGTGCCCCCCAGACCGCCGGGGATCATCGCATCCATCACCTCGGCCCGGCCGATGACGCCTGCGATCGGATAGCCACCGGCCAGCGATTTCGCCACGGTGATCAGATCCGGCACAACACCGGAATGCTCGATCGCGAACCATTTGCCGGTACGGCCAAAGCCGGCCTGGATTTCATCCGCAATCAGCATGATGCCGTGCTGGTCGCACAAGGCGCGCAGCGCCTGCATCATGTCGGACGGGACCGGCACGTAACCACCCTCGCCCAGCACGGGTTCGATGATGATACAGGCGATCCGTTCCGGCTGCGCATCGGTCAGCATCAGGTTGCGCAGGCCGGTCAGCGCGTCCTGCACCGTGATCCCGTCACGTGCGCTGGGGAACGGCGCGCGGTAGATATCGGACGGGAACGGGCCCACGTCCTTTTTGTAGGGGCTGATCTTGCCGGTCATGCCCAGCGTCAGCAGCGTGCGTCCGTGATAGCCACCGGTGAATGCGATGACGCCCGGGCGCCCTGTGGCGGCACGCGCGATTTTCACCGCGTTCTCGACAGCCTCGGCACCCGTGGTGACCAACAGCGTCTTTTTTGCGTGATCGCCGGGGGCCAGCGCGTTCAGGCGTTCGGCCAGTTCCACATAGGGCGCATAGGGCATCACCTGGAACGACGTGTGGGTGTACAGATCCTCTTGGGCCTTGGCGGCTGCAACCACGCGGGGGTGGCGGTGGCCGGTGTTCAGAACAGCGATCCCACCGACGAAATCGATATAACGGTTGCCCTCGACGTCCCAAACCTCGGCGTTTTCGGCGTAGCTGGCAAAGACAGGTGCAGCAGATGCGACACCGCGCGGCACGGCCGCCTCGCGCCGTTTCAGCAGCTCTGCGTTGGAATGCGCCTCGAACGGCATATCACGCACGACCTTCAGATCGGTGCGGGGTTCCGTCTGTTTCACGGCGGACTTCTTGGGTGCTTTCGTCATCGTCTTTTTCTGTGCCATGCGACGGTCCTTTCGCGGGCTGGAGGGGGGCTGCGTTGAATATCAGTGACACCCGTTTAATATACTTGTCAACGGATATTCCCGGCGCACGAACACCCTTGTTTTCAGGGGTCGTTTGCAGGCATTGAGATGTCGGAAACAGAAGGATTTCGCATCAATGGACATCGGTGAGAGGCTGCGCCAGTTGCGCGAGAAACACGGCCTGTCGCAACGCGAACTGGCCGCACGGGCCGGACTGACGAACGGAACCATTTCACTGATCGAAAAGAATCGTACCTCACCGTCGGTGGCATCTCTGAAATCCCTTCTGGATGCATTTCCGGTGTCGATGGGCGACTTTTTCGCACCGCTCGAAGACGGCAGCCCGCCGCGTCATTTCTATACCGCTGACCAGTTTACCGAAATCGCGCCGCAGGACGACACCCCCGGCCCGCATGTGTCACTGCGCCAGTTGGGTCGGGCCGCGGAACATGCCCTGCAAATCCTGCACGAAACCTATCCCCCCGGTGCCGATACCGGACCCGAGGCCCTGCAGCACACCGGAGAAGAGGCAGGGATCGTCGTGCGCGGCGAAATCGAGGTGACGGTCGACGGCGAGACGCAAATCCTGCGCACAGGCGACGGCTATCTGTTCGACAGCCGCCTGCCCCACCGGTTTCGCAACCTGTCTGACGCGGATTGCGTCGTGATCAGCGCCTGCACACCACCGACGTTCTAGTCGCAGATGCGCACCTGCGGATCCAGCCGGGCATAGTCCCGCGCCCGGATCGTATACAGATCGTCGTTGGGCACATATTGCCATTCGCGCAGGAAACGTTCCTTGATCCCGCCGCGCAGATATTTGGCGATCTGTTCGTTGCCGACGAAACCACGGTTCACATCGGCACTGTGAAACCCGATTTTCAGATGCGGTCCCAGGCAGGCATTGGGCAGCGTGGTAAAGATCACGCAAGACGAATTGCAATACCAACGGATTTCGACGGGGCCGCCCCATTGGCGCAGCATCTCGCGGTCAGCCTCGGCGCTGATGATCTGCCCGCCGCCGTCGCCTTCGATCACATAGGTGCGGTTGCCCTGCGGTTTCGGTCTGCGATCGGTACACAACCCTGCCCCGCACAGCAGCGATGTCAGGCCGCCGGATGACTGCGCCTGACGGGTGCCACCCGTGCGCGGCGTGGGGGCGGCCTCTGGGGTGGTGGCGACCTGCGCGTTCAGCGCGGCCACATCCTCGGGGCTACAGGCCGCAAAGGCCAGACCGGCAACGGCAATGCCAGCGCCCAACAGCGCGCGACGAAAATGCTTGGTGATGGAACGAGAACGGGACATGGGCGTGACCTGCGGTTGGGAATCGGGGCGGCGGCACGCCGCCCCCTGACATTACTCTGCCATATCCCAAGCGACCGTGTATTCCGATAGCACCGCTGCGATATCGTCTTTGGACGCGGATTTCGTCGCGATATGCGCGACCAGACCCAGCTTTTTGTCCTCGGTCACCGATTCCACATGCGCGGCGACGCCCTTGTCAGACAGGGCTGCGTCGAACACACGGGTGATCGCCCGCTTGCGCAGGTCCGGCTTGAAGATCTTGCCGACCGCCGTCTTGGGCAGTTCATCCAGGATCTCGAGGTGCTTGGGATAGGCCGCACGTTCGTGGATCTTCGATTTGGCATAGTCCAGCAATTCGGCCTCGGTGACCGATGCGCCCGCGACCAGTTCGACGTAGGCGCAAGGAATTTCGCCCGCGTGGCTGTCAGGCTGGCCGATGGCCCCGCAGAATGCCACGGCGTCGTGCCCGGCAAGCGCCTCTTCGATTTCGGCCGGATCGATGTTGTGGCCACCACGGATGATCAGGTCCTTGGCCCGGCCCGTGATCCAGACATAGCCATCGGAATCGACACGGCCCAGATCGCCCGTCCGCAGGTATTCGTTCTGATCGGTCTCACCGGCGTAGAACAGGTTCTTGTTCTTGTCCGCCTCGGTGTAGGTATGACCGCTAAACACGCCTGGGTTGGACACGCAGATTTCGCCGATCTCGTCGATGGCGCATTCCTCGTGGGTCTCGACGGACATGATCTTGATTTTGGTATGCGGAAAGGGAATCCCGATGGACCCGACCTTTTTCTCGCCGGCAGGCGGGTTGATCGACACAAGGCAAGTGGCCTCTGTCAGGCCGTAGCCCTCGCAGATGGTGATGCCCGCGGCCTCTTCAAAGCGGCGATACAGTTCCAGTGGCAGTGGTGCCGACCCGCAGAATGCCAGTTTCAGGCTGGAAATATCGGCGTCCACCTTGCGCTGCATCAGCGCCGACATCGCAGTGGGCACGGTGATCATGAACGTCACCTTGTACCGTTCGACCAGCTTCCAGAAGTTGTCGAATACGCCGTCACCCCGGTAGCCCTGCGGCGTCGGGAACACGACATGCGCGCCGGACCCCAGTGATGCGCCCAGTGACACGATGGCCGCAAAGACGTGGAACATCGGCAAAGGACAAATCTGCACGTCCTTTTCCGTGAACAACAGGCGCGCACCCAACCAAGCATTGTAGATGATGCCGGAATAGCGGTGCTGCGCGACTTTGGGCATGCCGGTCGTGCCACCGGTGTGGAAATAGGCCGCTACACGGTCCGTAGGGCTGTCCATGAACTGCAATTCGGTCGACTGCTGCGACACCGATTTGTCGAACGGGATCACCTTGGCCTTGTGTTCCACCGGGTTTTTGGGACGGATCAGCGGCACGATCAGTTTCTTTGCACCGGTCAGATACCTGTGCAGATCGACCTCGACCACGTGCTTGACGTTGGGGGCCAGTGCGACGGCGGCCGCCGCCTTTTGGGCGACGTCGGTTTTGGGGAAACTCCGCAGCGTCACCAGCACCTTTGCGTTCGTCTCGCGCAGGATCGCCGCAATCTGTTCGGCCTCCAGCAGCGGGTTCAGCGGGTTGACGATGCCTGCAACCTGACCGCCCAGATAGGTCAGCACAGCCTCAGAACAGTTGGGCAGCATATAGGCGACCACGTCGCCTTCCTTGATGCCAAGGCTGCGGAACAGATTCGCAGTCTGTGTCGTGCGATTCTTGAGCTGCGACCAGGTAAAGGTCTCTGCCGGATCCTTGGGGCCTGAAAACAGCTGGAACGTGACCGCCGGACGGTCCGGAAATTTTGCCGCCGTGGCAGATAGCTGCGCATAGGTGGTGACCGGCATGTCCCGATCAGCCCAAGCGGATTCCTGTTCAATCGCATTGCGGTCGGCGAAGCCGGCGTATCCCATGATGTCCCTCCCAAGACGTGTGCGACCCTTAGGTGGATCGTCATTTGGCTGGTCAGGACGATGGACGCGATTGGGGGGGCAACGCAAGACTGACGCAGCGCAATTTCGCTATTCCGCAGCCAAACCTTCGGTGAATTGCAGCCGCGCAAGTCGCGCATAAAGCCCGTTTTCAGCCACAAGACTATCATGGGTGCCCGTGGCCACGATTCGTCCGCCGTCAAACACCACGATGCGGTCCGCCTTTTTCACGGTCGCCAGGCGATGCGCGACGATCAGCGTGGTACGACTGCGGGCCAGATCATCAACGGCCTGTTGCACCAGACGCTCGCTTTGTGCGTCCAGCGCGCTGGTTGCTTCGTCCAGCAGCAGGATCGGCGCGTCGCGCAGGATCGCGCGGGCGATTGCGATGCGTTGCTTCTGGCCGCCCGACAGCATGACGCCGCGTTCCCCGACATATGAATCGTAGCCCTCTGGCAAGGCCGTCAGGAAATCATGCGCCGCCGCGGCACGCGCGGCCTCTTCGACCTCGGCGTCGGTCGCACCGGGTCTGCCAAACCGAATGTTCTCACGCGCCGTATCGGCAAAGATCACAGGGTCCTGCGGCACCAGCGCCACCTGTGCCCGAAAATCGGCCCGGTCCATGTCGCGCAGATCGACACCGTCCAGCGTGATGCGGCCTGTGCTGGGGTCATAGAACCGCTGGATCAGCTGAATGATCGTCGTCTTGCCCGCACCTGAGGGGCCGACCAGAGCAACAGTTTCGCCCGGTGCCACGTCCAGCGACACCCCGTCCAGCGCGGCCACGCTAGGCCTGCCCGGATAGCGGAACGTGACATTGTCAAAAACAATATGCCCGGTGCGCAGGTTGCCCACGGGATTGGGATCGACCGGGTCCTGCACCGCGTCGCGCGATTCCAGCAGCTCGACCAGCCGTTCCGTAGCCCCCGCCGCGCGTTGCAATTCGCCCCAGATTTCCGTCAGTGCGCCTACGGCACCAGCCACCATGACCGAATAGATCACGAACTGGACCAGTTCGCCCACGGTCATCACCTCGGTGCGCACATCGCGCGCGCCCATCCACAACACGCCCACGATCCCGGCAAAGATCAGGAAAATCACGATGGCTGTCATCCAGGCCCGCACACCGATGCGGCGGCGCGCGGCGACGAATGATTTTTCCGTCACATCCCAGAACGCCTGACGGCTGCGTTTCTCGTGGGTGAACGCCTGCACGGTCTGCACGGACAACAACGCCTCGGACGCGGACCCAGAGCTTTGGGCGATCCAGTCCTGGTTTTCACGGCTGAGCGCGCGCAAACGCCGGCCCAGCAGAACGATGGGCACGATGACGGCCGGCACCAGCAGCAGGACCATGCCCGTCAGCTTGGCCGAGGTGAACATCATCAGGATCAGACCGCCAAAGAAGATCAACACGTTGCGCAAGGCGACAGAGACGGATGACCCGATGACCGACAGGATCAGAGTGGTATCTGTCGTGATCCGGCTCAGGACCTCGCCGGTCATGATTTTCTCGAAAAACGCGGGCGACATGCCGATCATGCGGTCGAACACGGCAACACGGATATCGGCCACGACCCGTTCACCCAGACGCGTCACCAGATAATAGCGCAGCGCGGTTCCCACAGCGAGCAACAGCGCGATGCCCAGCGCCGCCGCAAAATATCCATCCAGCAGAACGGCAGACGACACGTCGAAATTGTCGACAACGCGGCGCACGGCCAACGGCAGGATCAGTGACACGATGGCGGTCAGCACCAATGCCGCACCCGCCAGTCCCATCATCAAACGGTAGGGCCACAGAAACGGCAACAACTGCCACAGCGCGCCCATGTTCTTGGACTTTTCGCGCTCGGTGTCGCTGGATTTGGGGTGGTCGGCCATGATGTTCGTCCTTTTGTCCGTGTGGACATAAAAGGCGGGACCGCCGGACACAAGCGCGCGAGGCCGCGACCTAAGGTGCATTTCCCTGAAGCAAAGGAGTGGAGCGGGCGACGGGAATCGAACCCGTGTCATCAGCTTGGAAGGCTGAGGTCTTACCATTACACAACGCCCGCGCTGTGTCCTTGCCGTCTCTATATCGCGCGATTTCGGGTCAGTGCAAGCCCGACAGACGCCTTAAAATCGCCCGATTGGCCCGATAGCGGAACACCAACGCCCGGACCTCGACCGGAACAAAGCGAAGTAGGAATAAAATGCGGCAGGCTTTTCTCTTGATGATCTGTGTTCTGGGTTTCGGCCCTGGCATGGCGCAGGCGCAGGCGGCCAATCAGGCCTGCGATATCAATGACGAGGTGTTCCGAATCGAACCTGACGGGATTTTCCCGCCTGAAATCTATTTCGAGGAACTGACAACGGCGTGGGATTCGACCCAGGTCGATATCTGTTTTTTCAATCATTCCGAACAGAACCTGCGTCTGCGCTATCAAAACGATGCCGGCGAAAAGGTTTATACCCCGCTCATCAACCAAGGCGCTCAATCGCCGATCCTGCTGGACAAGGGACCGTCTGAAATTCGTGCGGTCAATCTGATCACCCGGACCTATACCGACCGCTATGCCTGCGGGACGCAGCGGGTCAGATATTGCGTTCTCTTCTATTGCTGGTACGAAACCCGTACCGTCTATTGCGAAGAGCAACGGACGGAGATCGAAGAACAGATCGTCACAGAGATCGATCCCGGAACGCTGATCGAAGGGCTCCCCACCCTGACCTATTGATCGACCGGCAGCATGAGGTCCGGGCCAGTGGCCCGGTTGCTGTTGACCGCCATCCCCACCCGCGTGAACCGCAGCGCATCGTCAGCGAAGGGTTTCATCAGCGTGGCCGCACCGTGGCCGGCCTCACCCAGCCAAAGCGGCCAATCCGCAGGTGACAGGATCACCGGCAGCCGGTGATGGATCGGGGCCATTGCATCATTTGCCGCGCAGGTCACAACGGCACAGGTGGTCAGTTGCGTATCACCCCGGTCCCAGTCCTGCCAAACGCCTGCAAAAACCATCGGCCCGCCGTCACTGCGCGTAATGTACCAAGGTCGCGGTTTTGCCCCATCCTCGCGCTGCCATTCGTAAAAACCCGACGCCACGATCAGACAACGACGGACCCGCGCGGCCTGACGAAAGGCGGGTTTGTCAGCGATGGTTTCGGACCGCGCGTAGATCAGCAATGGGCCGCCGCCGGGTTTATCGTACCAGTGTGGAATGAAACCCCAGCGCATCGGGCGCAGCCGCCGCCTGCCTGCGTCACTGGTCACCGTGTGCACATCGACTGTCGGGCAGACGTTGTAGTTGGGCACGGGCGGCAGGTCGTTCGATGCCACGGCGTCAAACACCTGTATCATTGCCTCTTGGGGCAGTGTGATCGCCATACGTCCGCACATGATCCCAACCTAATCATCCCTACTAGAAACAGAAAGGGCGCAGCGGTTTCCCGCAGCGCCCCCAATCCTGAACAGCAATCCGACAGGATCAGTTCATCGTGATGCGACCGTCCGTGTAGGGCGTGTATGGCCCGTTCGCGGCGATATATTCGGCAACGACATCAGCCAGATCCGGACCAAAGTCATAGGCGTTCTGCGCGTCCTCGAACATCGCATAACCGTCACCGCCGTTGCGCACGTAGTTGTTGCTGACCACGCCGTAAGTGGCGGCAGGATCAATCGGCTCTCCGCCGACCATCACGTCGGAAATCCGGCTGCCCGGCTCTGCCGATGCGGTCACGGTAAAGGTCATGCCGGCGACCTGCGGGAAACGACCTGCACCGTCTGCAATTGCGCTGACACCGTTTTCGAGGGCGTCCAGCATTGCCTGACCAGTCACCTCAAAGGTCGACAGGGTGTTCTGGAACGGCAGCACCGTCAGAACCTCTCCTTGCGTCACCTCGCCCGCATCAATGCTGGCACGGATACCGCCTGCGTTGGCAATCGCGATCTGGATGCCCTGATCAGAGACCCGGTCCAGCATTGCATCCGCCACCAGATTGCCGCCCGAACATTCCATCGCACGGCAGACGTCGCGGTTGCCCTCGACCACGTCGGTCGTCTCGCCGATGACCTTTTGGCGGATTTCTTCAAGCGGGCCGGCCAGTTCCGTGACGCGCGCCACGGTGGCCTCGTCTTCGGCAACAGAGGCGTCCAGCAGTTTCGGCGCGCCCGACATCGCGGTGATTTCGCCCGCATCGTCAAACGTCACGTCGATTTCGCCCAGATACTTGCCATAGGCATAGGCCTGAAAGATCGGCACATCGTTCGCCATCGTCGGATAGCTGCCCTCGGCGCCTTCCATGTCACCCAGCAGCGTATGCGAATGGCCGCCGATGATCATGTCCACGCCGGTCAGTTCCTCGGCCAGGCGCATGTCCGCGTTCAGGCCGACATGTGTCAGCAGGATGATCTTGTTCACACCGGCGTCCGTCAGCGCGTCGATTTCAGACTGCGCACCGTCCACGATGGATGAAAAGATCACCTGATCGCCGGGCGACGAGGTTTCCGGCGTATCCTCTGCCAGCACCGAAACAACGCCGACCTGCGCGCCGCTTGCGGTGTCGATCGTCACGCTTTTCGCGACCTTGCCGGCCAGCAGATTGCTCTGGCTGACGTCGATGTTGGCCGACAGAACGGGAAAATCGACCATGTCGAGGAACGTGGCCAGCCCCTCGGGGCCGTTGTCGAATTCGTGGTTGCCGACCGCCATGGCGTCATAGCCAAGCTGCGTCATGAATTCAGCGGCAAGCTCTCCGCCGTAGCGCGTGAAAAACAGCGACCCCTGAAACTGGTCGCCTGCATCCAGCAGCAGTACGTCGCCCGCCGCTGCCGCGCGCGCATCGTTGATCGCAGTGACCATCCGCGCGATACCGCCAAAGCATTCGCCTGCCGCGTTGTCCTCGGCCGAACAGGTGCTGTCGAATGCGCTGATCGGCTCGAACCGGTCGTGAAAGTCGTTGGTGTGCAGAATCGTCAGGCTGGTTTCGGCCTGTGCCGCGCCAGCGACAAGCGCAACAGCGCAGGTGGTGCCTAGGATACGAGAGATCATCGGTTTCCCCAATTTGGATATGTCTGTCAAAAGTCTGACCCCCGAAATTGACGGTGTCAAACTTTTGCGCGGGGCCTGTGCTAATCGGCGCCTACGTCAGTTTGATGACAGGCGCGCTTGATTATTCCGCAGGCAAACGGCAAAGAAAGCCCATGTTGATCTACAAGATATTCCATGCGCCTGAATGGGCCGCACTTCAGGCTGACGGGTCCACGGCAGGCGCGCCGGTCGATCTGGCAGATGGCTACATCCATTTTTCGACAGGCAAACAGGCACGCGAAACCGCGCTGAAACATTTTGCCGATGCATCCGATCTGGTGCTGGTCGCGGTCGAGGCGGATCCTCTGGGCGAACATCTGCGGTGGGAACCATCGCGCGATGGCGACGATTTTCCGCATCTCTACCGGCCGCTGCTGCTGACGGATGTTGCCTGGCACAAACCACTGCCGCTGGTGGACGGTCTGCACCAGTTCCCCGACGATCTATGAATCTGTTGGAACAGGCCGGACTGCGCATGCTGCGGTCGATTGATCCCGAACGCGCGCACGGTCTGGCGCTGAACGCGCTGCAACTGGGACTGGGTCCACGCAGCGGACCGGTCACATCCGACCGGCTGCGTATCAATCTGGCCGGGCTTGATCTGCCTAACCCGGTGGGCCTCGCTGCAGGATTCGACAAGAACGCGACAGCGATTGCGCCGTTGTCGCGCAGCGGCTTCGGTTTCATCGAGGTGGGGGCCGCAACGCCGCTCGCCCAGCCGGGCAACCCCCGGCCCCGCCTGTTCCGGCTGACGCAGGATGGTGCCGCAATCAACCGGTTCGGTTTCAACAACGACGGCATGGATGCCATCGCCGAACGGCTGGCCGGTCACGCGGGTATCGTCGGGTTGAATCTGGGCGCAAACAAGGATTCGGACGACCGCGCGGGTGATTTCGCGCGCGTGCTGACCCGCTGTGCCGCGCATGTCGCATTCGCGACGGTCAACGTATCGTCGCCCAATACGGAAAAACTGCGCGATTTGCAGGGCAAGGCAGCGCTTGGTGCGCTGCTGGACGGGGTGATGACGGCTAATGCCGCCCTGCCCCGGCCCGTTCCCGTGTTCCTGAAAATCGCGCCGGACCTGAACCCCGCCGAGATTGCAGATGTAGCAGAGGTCGCGAATGCATCGGGCATCGCAGGGCTGATTGCGACCAACACGACGTTGGATCGTGACGGGCTACACGGTCCGCATGCGCATGAAAAAGGCGGGCTGTCCGGCCAACCCTTGTTCGAAAAATCGACCCGCGTGCTGGCGCATTTGTCCGGCCTGACGCCACTGCCGATCATCGGTGTCGGTGGCGTCGGATCGGCGGAACAGGCTTATCAGAAGATCCGCGCCGGGGCATCCGCCGTGCAGCTGTACACCGCGCTGGTCTATGGCGGGCTATCGCTGGTGGGTGACATTGTGCGCGGGTTTGATGATCTGCTGGCGCGCGACGGTTTTGAAAACGTGGCACAGGCCGTGGGCACAGGTCGTTCGGACTGGACCTGACCTGAGGACCGGGTCCCGCAGGCGCCGGTCCACAAGTGTTGAGACAAAAGTCAGTTCACACAGCGCCAGTTTCGGGGACATAGATTGGCGTCCGGGGTTTCGCCCGCCTTGGAGGCGAAACCCCGGACCGTTTCAACGATGCCCCTAAAGCCCCTTGGCGCGGTAGCTGGCCGCGACCTTGCGGATCGACACCAGATAGGCCGCGGTGCGCAAATCCTCGACATCGTCGTTTTCGTTCCAGACCTTGCTCATCGCCTGATACGCCGTGCGCATCGTGTCATCGAGGCCAGAGCGCACCAGTTCGATCTCATCGGCACCGCGCAGGTATTTCTCCTTGAAATCAGGTGTCATGGACCAGCGATGTTCCAGCATGTCGTCCAGACGCTCCAACTCGTCGACCAGCAACTGGTGACGCGCCTCTTCGGCCCGGCGCTGCATCCGGCCGAACCGGATATGCGACAGGTTCTTGACCCATTCGAAATAACTGACCGTCACACCGCCCGCGTTTGCATACATGTCGGGGATGATCACGCAGCCTTTCTTGCGCAGAATTTCGTCAGCGCCCGAAGTCGTGGGACCGTTGGCCGCCTCGATGATCAGCGGTGCCTTGATCCGGTCGGCGTTGGTCATGTTGATGACCCCCTCAAGCGCCGCGGGAATCAGGATGTCGCAGTCATGTTCCAGCAGCTTTGCGCCCTGGGGTTCAAAGGTTGCCGCCGCATAACCGGTCAGCCCGCCGTTTTCCACGATATGGGCGCGGACATCCTCGACGTTCAGACCGTTCTCGTCAAACAGCGACCCGTCATGTTCGATGATGCCTGTAATCTTGCAGCCGTCCTCTTCGGACAGAAACTTGGCCGCGTGATAGCCCACGTTGCCAAGGCCCTGCACGATCACACGCTTGCCATCCAGCTTGCCGCTTAGGTTCGCCTTGGCCACATCCCCCGGATGGCGAAAGAATTCGCGCAGCGCGAATTGCACACCGCGCCCGGTAGCCTCGGTCCGGCCCTGAATACCGCCTGCGTTCGTCGGTTTGCCCGTCACACAGGCCGCACCGTTGATGTCGGTAGTGTTCATGCGTTTGTACTGGTCCGCGATCCAGGCCATTTCGCGTTCGCCCGTGCCCATGTCGGGGGCGGGCACGTTCTGGGCCGGGTTGATCAGGTCACGCTTGATCAGCTCATAGGCGAACCGCCGCGTGATCAGTTCCAGCTCGTGCTCTTCCCAATCGCGCGGATTGATGCACAGACCGCCCTTGGACCCGCCGAACGGCGCATCGACCAGCGCGCATTTGTACGTCATCAGCGCCGCCAGCGCCTCGACCTCGTCCTGGTGCACGGCCAGCGCATAGCGGATGCCGCCCTTGACCGGCTCCATGTGTTCGGAATGGACGGCCCGGTAGCCGGTAAAGGTGTGGATCTTGCCACGCAGACGCACACCGAAACGCACGACGTAGGTCGCGTTGCAGACCCTGATCTTCTCTTCCAGTCCGGGGCTGAGATCCAACAGGCCCACGGCGCGGTTGAACATGATGTCCACGGATTCGCGAAAGGTCGGTTCCTGCGGGGCATCCTGGGGTGATGTATCGGATTGAGTCATCTCTGGTTCCTTAGGTGTGGGGCGACCAGGCCGGCTCGCCCAAGCGATTGCTATACTGATTCGTGCCTGATGCCCAATTTGTTTGCAAATCGTGAACAACGGCCGTGCCCGCCATGAACACGCCCTAATTCCGTCACAGCAGTTTAGTTAAACAACCGACGGGAGACGTGCGTCCTGCGACGCCCGGCAACCGATTATGGTGAACTGACACAAGAGTTTCGCGTTATGAAATGGCTGACACATCAGATCGGAATGGCCGCTGCGGCGCTACGGCTGCGCCGCTTCGCACGCGACGAGAACGGCACGATCATCATGCTGACGCTCATACTCTTGATTCCGATGATTATCGTCGGCGGGATCGCCGTGGATTTCATGCGCTTCGAGGCGAAACGCGCGCGATTGCAGGGCATCACGGATACAGCCGTGCTGGCCTCTGCGAACCTGCGCCAGCCAACCGATGCCAAAACCCTGATCACCGATCATTTCACCAAGGCTGGTGAAGCTGCCGCACTCAAGGGCGAACCGGTCATCGTGACCGGTCGCAACGTGCGTGAGGTGACAGTCCAAAGCTATGTCCAGGTGCGGATGCATTTCCTGAGCATGTTCATGCCATGGATCGGTCAGATGAACGGGCCGGAATACCTGACCGCCAATTCCCAATCCACCGCGATCCAGGGGTCCGGCAAGATTGAGGTGTCACTCGTGCTCGACCTGTCGGGTTCGATGGAATTCGGGGTTCCGGGGACCACGTTCAAACGCATGAAACTGGTGACCGACGCAGCAGAGGATTTCATCGATCAGCTGTTGGACCCCGCGCTTCAGGATCGTGTTTCCATTTCGATCATCCCCTATTCGGACAGCGTGAACGCTGGCCCGGAAATTCTGGACGCGCTTGATATCGACCCTGTCACGCAACACGGATTTTCGCACTGCATCGAATTTGATCCGGCAGAATACGCGACCACTGTCTTTGATGACGACAGAACCTACCGGCAGACACAGCCCGTGATGACGAACTCCTTTGGCAACGTGTTCGGGCGCGACTTGAACAATCCCGCGGTGACACAGCCCATTTGCCCGCGTTATGATTTCGAACGCATGGTCATCCTGAGCCAGAACGCTGACCTGCTGAAGGGCCGCCTGGCGTCATTGGAACCGCGCGCAGGTACGGCCATCCACGAGGGCATGAAATGGGCGACGACGCTGCTTGACCCGTCCTTCAACGACGTTGTCAAGGAACTGCCAAACGGTTTTGTCGACGGTGTCTTTCGCGACCGGCCCAGCCCCTATACCCTTGTGGCCGGGGCAAATACCTCGCCCACGCTGAAATATATCGTTCTGCTGACCGACGGACAGAACTCTGCGTCCTGTCGCTTGAACGATGAATTCATCGATACGCCCAGCGAAATGCTGTTCTGGGCGAACAACAACATGCCGTTCGTCGGCAACAATCGCTTTGGTCGCTTTGGGACGGGCTGTTCGTCCACCGACACCAACATTGTCTATGAACATGACGGTGCACAGGCGGATACCTGGCTGTCCAGCACCTGCACCGCTGCCAAGAACAGGGGGATCAAGGTCTATACGATTTCGGTGACAGGCAATGATACCTCGCAAGAGGCGATCGACGGCCGGACCGTGATGCGCAATTGCGCCAATGATCCATCGCAGTTCTTTGCGACCACCGGCGCGAACCTGGGGTCCATTTTCTCGGCGATTGCCGACCAGATCACAGAGCTGAGGTTGACCCAATGATCTCGCGCATCCTGAAGTTGACGCGGCGTCTTGGTGCGCAACTGTCACCGGAAAGCGGCTCTGCCAGCATTCCGTTCCTTCTTGTCGCACCCGCCTTCTTTTTCATCTTCGTCAACGCATTCGAAATTCAGGTGCATTCCGTACGTCAGGTGATGGTTGACCGCGCGTTGGACCTGGCCGTGCGCGATGTCCGTGTCGGTTATCTGAAAGTACCGACACACGACGATCTGACGGCGCGGCTATGCTACTATGCCAAGGTCATCGAAAATTGCGAACGCGACATCAGGCTCGAGATGATCAAGGTTGATCCGCGCAACTGGGTCACACCGGCTGTCAGCGCACCCTGCCGCGACCGCGAAGAAGAGGCGACCGATTTCCCGATTGGTTCGCTGGAAAACAACGACCTGATGATCCTGCGGGTCTGCATCCTGTTCGATCCGACGTTCAACTATGCGGGTGTCGGCCGCAAGATCGTGGAACCGGGCAAGGAATATTACGCCCTGCGTGCGGCGAGTTCCTATGTCGTGGAGCCTTATCAATGATCCGTCCTGGACGCGCGCTCCGCCGCCTTTTTCAGCGCGAGGACGGCAACGCTCCGATCGAGCTGCTGTTCATGTCGCCACTCTTGCTGTGGGGGCTGTTCGGAACACTGGTCTATTTCGATGCGTTCCGGGTCGAGGCGACCAGCATCAAGACGGGCCTGACCATTGCGGATACCCTGAGCCGCGAACGGGCGCTCGTGAACGATGCCTACATCGATTCGATGTACGAACTGCAAAAGTTCATGAACCTGCACGACAGGTCGCCGGGCCTGCGTGTGACCGTCGTCCGCTATCATACAAAGGATGATCTGACCGGTTTTCTGGATGCAACGCCGCACTATCACGTCGTCTGGTCAGAGGTGCGCGGAACGGACCGTGCTCCACTGACGGATCAGGATATGTCCAGCCTGGTGAATGACCTGCCGATCACGAACGATGGCGGTCGCCTGATCATCGTGGAAACATGGACGACCCATGCCCCCGCCCTGAAGGCCCTGCCGGTCACCACGATACCGACATTCACCTTTGCAGCACCGCGCGATGTGAACGTCTGTTTCAACAACGACCCAGCCAACCCTCTGACCGATTTGTGCTGACCTGATGTTCCGACCTCAGGCGGCGACCGATTTGCGCACCAACGCGCAATAGATCGTTTCGATTTCACGCAGCGTCAGGCGGCCGGCGGGATCATACCAATTGGTGATTCCCGTCAGTTGGGCAATCAGGGCCAATGTCGTGATGCGCGTGTCGTCCACGACGAATGAGCCGTCTGCGACGCCGTCGCGCAGGATCATTTCCAGCCTGTCCTCATAGGCACGGCGTTTGGCCGCAATGCGGCTGAAATTCTCTGGCGCAAGGTTGCGCAGTTCCATGTAGGACAGAAACACGGCATCCCGACGGGGCAGATGGAACCGGATATGAAACCGCGTAAACCCCTCGAGGCGTTGCAGCGGCGTACCGCTCAGCCGTGCCTGCGCCGCCGCCTCCATGACCTCTGACATATGGCTGTCCAGCAGTTCGAACAGCAACGACTGCTTGTCAGGGATATAATTGTACAGCGCCCCGGCCTGCACGCCGACCTCGCCCGCGATCTGGCGCATGGACACCGCTGCAAACCCGTGCTGCGCGATCAGACGCAGCGCCGCGTCGCGCACCCGCGGCCCGGTGGTATCCGCATAAGAGCCTTGTTTGCGTGCCATGGGCGCATTTAAAGGTACCCGGTAAGGCTTGAAAAGCTGTTTCGTCGCAGGACCAGGCGGCCTAGTGTGATCCGACAAACATATGGACAGCCGATGCGCGCCTTCATGATCCTTGGTCTTTTGACACTGACGGCCTGCACGCAGCCGCCCGCAATGGTCGGCCCGATCACGCCGCAGGCAGCCGCCGCACCCTTTCCGCAATTGCAGCCGCTGGCCCCGTTGCTGGCGCAGGCGCAGGCCCCCGGTCGGGTCAATGCGCAAACCGCAGCCGATCTGAGCAGTGACGCCGACAGGCTGCGCAGCCGGGCTGCTGCCCTGCGCGGTCCGGTCGTAGCACCGGACACGCGCGCCCGCATGCAGCGCAGCATCCGCTAAGCCGCGTTGCGGTGGCAGCGCGATTTCGCTAACAGGCTGACGAATATCTCATCAACGACCGGAGCCCGCCATGACTGACCCACTTCGCCTTGGAATTGCGGGCCTTGGCACCGTCGGCGCGGGGATCGTCAAGATCGTTCAGACCCATGCCGACCTGCTGGCCGCACGCGCAGGCCGACCGGTCGTCATCACGGCTGTATCCGCCCGGTCCAAGGAAAAGGATCGCGGTGTCGACCTGTCTGGCTACGCTTGGGAAAACGATCCCGTGGCATTGGCCTACCGGTCCGATGTCGACGTGGTGGTCGAGGTCATGGGCGGCCATGACGGCCCTGCCAAGGACACCACAGAAGCCGCCATCGCAGGGGGCAAGGACGTGGTCAGCGCCAACAAGGCTTTGCTGGCGATCCACGGGCAGGCCCTGGCCGTGGCGGCCGAGGCCGCGGGCCGCGTCATCCGGTTCGAGGCCGCGGTCGCAGGCGGCATCCCGGTGGTCAAGACCCTGACCGAGGGTCTTGCCGGCAACGCCATCACCCGGATCATGGGCGTCATGAACGGCAGCTGCAATTACATCCTGACCCGGATGGAAGACGCGGGCCTGACCTATCAGGAGGTCTTCGACGAAGCCAACGCGCTGGGCTACCTCGAGGCCGACCCCAACCTTGACGTGGGCGGTGTGGATGCGGGGCACAAACTGGCGCTGTTGTCATCCATCGCATTCGGCACACAGGTCGATTTCGACGGCGTCGCGCTGGAAGGCATCGGGTCCGTGACCATCGAGGACATCCGCCAAGCCGCCGATATGGGCTACAAGATCAAGCTGCTGGGCGTGGCCCAGCTGACGGGCCGCGGACTGGAACAACGCATGTCGCCCTGCCTGGTGCCCGATACTTCGCCACTTGGGCAACTGTCGGGCGGCACCAACATGGTTGTCCTCGAAGGCGACGCCGTGGGCCAGATCGTGATGCGCGGTGCGGGTGCGGGCGAAGGCCCCACCGCCAGCGCCATCATGGGCGACGTCATGGACATTGCACGCGGGTCGCGCCTGTCCACCTTTGGCCAGCCCGCCAGCACGCTGCGCAAGGCACGCGCCGCACAGGCAGCAGTCCCGGCTCCCTATTACCTGCGCCTGCAACTGCTGGACAAACCCGGCGCATTGGCCAAGGTCGCGACGATCCTTGGCGACGCGGGCGTCAGCATCGACCGGATGCGCCAGTATGATCACGCCGACACCGCAGCGCCTGTGCTGATCGTCACGCACAAGACGACGCGCACAGCCCTGGACGAGGCGATGGCCCGCTTTGACAGCACGGGCGTGCTGACCCAGAACCCTGTCGCGATCCGCATCGAAACCGTCTGACGGCGCGGATCATCGGCGATTGTTAGCGTTCACGGTCTTGCTGATGTCATGTTGCACGGGCTAGGTCGCGCCCGCACAACACAGGAAGATCCGATGACCGATGCTGCGAACTTTGACGACCGAATGCTGTCCCTTGCGCTGGCCCGCGTATCAGAGGCCGCCGCGATCGCCTGTCATTCCCTGATCGGACGGGGCGACGAAAAGGCAGCGGATCAGGCCGCGGTCGATGCAATGCGCTGCGAACTCAACCGTCTTGCCATCGCCGGCACCGTCGTCATCGGCGAAGGCGAGCGCGACGAGGCCCCCATGCTCTACATCGGAGAGGACGTCGGCACCGGTGCCGGTCCTGCCGTCGATATCGCGCTTGATCCACTGGAAGGGACCACGCTGACCGCCAAGGACATGGCCAATGCGCTGGCTGTCATTGCCATGGGGCCGCGCGGGTCGATGCTGCATGCGCCCGATGTCTACATGGACAAACTGGCCGTGGGTCCGGGCTATGCCGCTGGTGTCGTGACACTGGACATGGACCCAGCCACGCGGGTCAAGGCACTGGCCAAGGCCAAGGGCTGCAAGCCTGCGGAAATCACCGTCTGCGTGCTGGAACGCCCCCGGCACGAGGATATGATTGAGGCGATCCGGTCCACGGGGGCTGCCATCCGGCTGATCACCGACGGGGATGTGGCTGGCGTGATGCATTGCGCGGACAGCACCCGCACGGGGATCGACATGTACATGGGATCGGGCGGCGCGCCCGAGGGTGTGCTGGCGGCAGCGGCCCTGAAATGTCTTGGCGGGCAGATCATGGGCCGGCTGATGTTCCGCAATGACGACGAACGCGGCCGCGCCACCAAGGCCGGGATCACCGATTTCGACCGCGTCTACGACCGTGACGACATGGTGACTGACGATGTGATCTTTGCCGCGACGGGTGTCACCGACGGCAGCCTGCTGGCAGGCGTACGCCGCGAGGGAAATTTCGTATCGGTCGAGACCCTGTTGATGCGGTCGCGCAGCGGATCGATCCGGCAAATGCGCTATCGTCGCCCGGTCAGCTAGGGTAGGACGTCCCTGCCCGGCCCCCCGGCCGGATCCCCAGATCAGGCAGGACACCGCATGACCACAACAGCCGCCTATCTCGGCGTCGATGCATCCTTGACCGGACGGCGCTGGATCGGCCCCGGTGCCGAAGAAGATCGCCAGTCAGAGGCGATGGCGCAGCTCACATCACTGCCGCCTGCGCTCTGTCGCACGCTGGTGCGGCGCGGCGTCCCCCCCGAAGAGGCGGCAGGGTTTCTTGCACCGACCTTGCGCGACCTGCTGCCGGATCCCCGCAGCCTGCGCGATATGGATGTCGCCGCAACGCGGTTTCTGGCGGCGGTCAAGGCCAAGGAACGTATCGCGATCTTTGCGGACTACGACGTGGATGGCGGGTCATCCGCCGCACTTTTGCTGGTCTGGCTGCGCCAGATGGGCCTGCGTGCCACACTCTATATTCCGGACCGCATCGACGAAGGCTATGGTCCCAACGATACTGCGATGGCGGCGCTGGCCCGCGAGCATGATCTGATCGTCTGCGTCGATTGCGGAACGCTGTCCCACGGCCCGATTGCTGCGGCCCGGGGCGCGGACGTGATCGTGCTGGATCACCACCTGGGGACGGATACACTGCCCCCCGCCGTTGCCGTGGTGAACCCGAACCGGCAGGACGAGGACGGCACGCTGGCCCACCTGTGCGCTGCATCCGTGGTTTTCCTGGTGCTGGTCGAGGTGAACCGCCTGATGAAATCAGACGGCGCAAGCGGTCCCGACCTGATGGCGATGCTGGATCTGGTGGCCCTGGCAACCGTGGCCGATGTGGCCCCATTGGTCGGCGTGAACCGTGCGCTGGTGCGGCAGGGGCTGGTGGTCATGGCACGCCGCGACCGGGTTGGCATCACTGCACTGGCGGATGTGGCCGGGCTGGATCAGGCCCCCACATCGCATCACCTGGGGTTTTTACTGGGTCCACGGGTCAACGCAGGCGGTCGCATCGGTGCGGCTGACCTCGGTGCCCGCCTTCTGGCGACGGACGACCCACACGAGGCGCAGGCGCTGGCCGAGCGGCTGGACCTGCTGAATACGGAACGACGCGACATCGAGGCACGTGTCCGCGAGGTGGCACTGGAACAGGCCACGGCACGCGGTCTGGATGCGCCACTGGTCTGGGCGGCAGGCGCAGGCTGGCACCCCGGCGTCGTCGGCATCGTGGCCGCCAGACTGAAAGAGGCGACGAACCGTCCCGCCATCGTCATCGGGCTGGATGATGGCATCGGCAAGGGGTCTGGCCGGTCCGTCAGCGGAATCGACCTTGGTGCCGTCATTCAGCGCGTCGCGGCCGAGGGCCTGCTGCTGAAAGGCGGCGGTCACAAGATGGCCGCGGGACTGACCGTGGCAGAGGACGGACTGGAGGCCGCGATGGACCGGATCGCGACCCTGCTCGACCGGCAAGGTGCCGGCGCATTGGGACCCGCCGACCTGCGCCTTGATGGCGTGCTGATGCCCGGTGCTGCGACGGTGGACCTGATCCGCCAGATTGAACAGGCGGGTCCCTTTGGCGCGGGTGCGCCCGCACCGCGCTTTGCCTTTCCCGACAGCCAGATTCTCTTTGCCAAACCTGTCGGCACCGGTCACCTGAAAATCACCTTTGGCGATGGTCTGGGAACCCGTATCGACGCGATTGCCTTTGGCGCAATGGATGGCCCGATGGGGCCTACGCTGACAGGCCACGGCGGTGCGCGTTTTCACTTGGCCGGCAAGCTGGAAATCAACACTTGGCAAGGCCGCACGTCACCACAACTGCGTCTCGAGGACGCCGCAGCAGCTGACGTAGGGGCGGTCGAAACTTTTTAACGAAAGGGTGCAAAATGTCTCTTGCCCCCACCCCGTGGCTTGCCTAAAAGGCCCTCACCAAGCGTGGCCCGTTCGTCTATCGGTTAGGACGCCAGGTTTTCAACCTGGAAAGAGGGGTTCGATTCCCCTACGGGCTGCCACGGTTTTCCCCAGATTTTTCAGACAGTTTGCGAATTTTTCGCAGGCCGCAGCGCGGTATCTGATTGTCGTGTCGCAACACACGGCTAACTGTCTGCCATGCGCAATGATCCCAAGACATCCCGCCCGCTGTCCGTACCCGCCCACCGGTTGTCCCGGCTGGGCCGTCTGGGATCGATGACAGCCGGAATAGCGGGCAACATGGCAGTGAACGGTGCTGCACAACTGGGTCGCGGTCAGCGCCCGACCTTGCGCGGTCTGATGCTGACGCCTGCGAATATGACCCGGATCGCGGACCAGCTGGCCAAGATGCGCGGTGCGGCGATGAAGATGGGGCAGCTCATCTCGATGGACACCGGCGATGTCTTGCCACCGGAATTGTCGCAGATCATGGCCCGGCTGCGCGACGATGCCCATTACATGCCGCCCGCCCAGTTGAAAAAGGTCCTGAATACCCAGTGGCCGACCGACTGGCTGGCGCAGTTCAAATCCTTTGACGTCAGGCCCATTGCCGCGGCCTCGATCGGGCAGGTGCACAGGGCGCAACTTCGCGACGGGCGCGATCTGGCGATCAAGGTGCAATATCCCGGCGTGGCCGACAGCATCGACAGCGATGTCGCAAATGTGGGCGCGTTGATGCGCATGTCCGGACTGTTGCCCAAGGGGTTCGACCTGGGCCCCTATCTGGCCGAGGCCCGCAATCAGCTGCACCAGGAAACCGATTACGCCCGCGAGGCAGGCCAGTTGACCCGGTTCGGCGATTTGCTGGCGGATGATCCGCGTTTCGTCGTGCCGCGATGTCATGCCGACTGGAGCACGCCGCAGATCCTGAGCATGGATTTCGTCACAGGCGTTCCGGTCGAAAGCATCCTCGATCAGCCGCAGCAGGTGCGTGACCGGGTTGCCGCAGACCTGATCGACCTGACACTGCAGGAATTGTTCGTCTTTGGTCATATGCAGACCGATCCGAATTTCGCGAATTACCAATATGATCAGGGAACGGGCCGGATCATATTGCTGGATTTCGGCGCGGCGCAGCCCATTTCCGCCCAGACCGCCCGGAATTACGCCCATTTGATCAGCGCAGGTCTGCGCGATGACGTCGATGCAATGTCGCAAGCGGCGCGCGACATCGGATTTCTGAGGGCACAGACCGCCGACGATCACCGCAACCGCATCCTGACCATGATGCGAACGGTCTTTGCCGCGCTGGGTCACGCATCGCGATACGATTTCGGCGACCGCAGCATGTCCCGCCAGATGCAAGCCGAGGGCGTGGCCCTCGCCGAAGCCGGATTTGTACCGCCCCCGCTTCCGATCGAGGTCCTGTTGCTACAACGCAAATTCGGCGGCGTGTTCCTGTTGGCCGCACGTCTGGGTGCGCAGGTCGATGTCATGGCGTTGATCCGCAAAAGATTGCCGCCAAATCCCGAGCTTGGCACCAAATCCGGATAAATGTTTGTGCGTTCCCGCCACAGGTCCGAAAAAAGTCATAATGATCCGGCAGACCGTCTGCCACAGCCGGGCGGTATCACTACCGTAAGTTGCAACGGGAAACGAATTCCCGAAACAAGGGGTTGCGATGCAGACGTCTATCCGACAACTGGCCATACCGGTCACAATTGCGCTGACGATCTTTACGACGTGGCTAACCTACGATCTGGCCAGCAAACGCACCGCGACCGCTTTTGAATCGATCACTGCCGACAGCGAAACAGCTATTTTGCAACGTTTAGCAGCGGTGGCATTGGCACTGGATGGTGTCGCTGGTTTGTTGAATGCCTCTGACGACGTCACCCAGCAGGACTGGGTCGACTACGTCAACTCACTCGATATTTCGCGCAACCTGCCTGCCGTGTCCGGCATCGGACTGATTCAGCCGGTTAACCGCGACAATCTGACGGAATTCCTGAATGCAGCGCGTCAGGACAATGTCGGCGAACTCGTGATCCACCCGATCCGGGAGCGCTCTGAAAAGATGGTCATTCGACACATCGAACCCTACGAACCAAATGCCAAGGCGCGTGGATTGGATATCGCCTTTGAGGTCAACCGCTACACGGCCGCAGTCAACGCCCGCAATCACGGCATGACCAAATTGACCGGGCCTCTCGTGCTGGTCCAGGGCGGCAATGATCAGGTCGGTTTCCTGATGCTGCGGCCCCGGTACGCGGTGGGCATGCCGCGCGAAACACTGATGGAACGGCGTGCCGCATTTGTCGACTGGGTCTATGCCCCGATCTTTGCGGAAAATCTGCTGACCGGATTGACCGCCGGTCAGGACCAGATGTTCAACATCACCATCTACGATTCCGCCGACTCCGACACGCCGATTTTCGGTCAGCACGCCTCGGAAGAGGCGGCCTATTCACGCAGTGCGAGCCTGCGGGTCTTTGGTCGTCAGTGGAACATCGTCTGGGCCAGCACACCCCAGTTTTCACAAGCGCAGGGCCACCATGTGGCGTGGCTCGTGCTGGCGGGGGGGGCGTTTATCACGCTCCTGCTGATCGGCTACGTATCGGCCATTACAAAATCGGAAATATTGGCGAACCGACAGATCATTTCGAACGAGGATCGCAACCGCGCGATCGTCGACAACGCTGTATTCGGTGTTCTGGTGCTGAACCAGCAGGGCCGGATCATATCGGCCAACACGGCCGCCAAGGCGCTCTTGGGAATGAACGACGATACGCTTGAAGGGCAGCGCCTGCGGGACCTGCTCACCACGCAGGGCCTGACAAACGATTGGACATTCGCCGAGGCGACATACGCGCTGCACGGCGGCCAGACACTCTATCTGGAATTGCAGCGAAACACCTGGCGCGCGGCGGATGGTGAAATACGGCATACCGTCATTCTGCGCGACGTCACCGCACAGACCGAGAGCGCGGAAAAGCTGCGCAAGACTGAGGCACGCTGGAACCTCGCACTCAGTGGTGCCGACATCGGTGTGTTCGACGTCAACCTCGTGACGCAGACGTCGATCGTGTCGGATACCTGGCGTCGCCTTATGGAGATCGACAGCGACGTGCCGATGGACGAGGTGCAGCACATCTTCAAATCACGCATCCACCCTGATGATATCGACCAACTTGAAGCGGCTGATCGTGACTGTATCGCTGGCCTGACCCCGCGGTCGATCAGCGAGTTCCGTGTCAAATTCGACGACGGGACATGGCGCTACATGAAATCAGATGCCGTCGTGGTGGAACGTGATGCAGAGGGAAACGCACTGCGACTGATCGGTGCGCAGACCGACATTCAGGCCCAGCGCGACTTGCAGGATGCTCTTCAGGCCAGCGAGGAGCGCATCCGTCTGGCACAGGCGCATGCACCTGTCAGCATGGTCATCATCGACGGGGACGGCAGCTTGACCGACCCGAACGGCGCAATGGCCAGCCTGACCGGGCGCAGCCGCGCGGAACTGTCTCAAATGCAGCTCAGCGACTTGTTCGGCCCCGCCGAGGGGGCGGAAATCGTGCGTGCGGTCATCAACCTGCAAGGTTGCACCGAAAAGACCTATCGCGGCGAACACAAGATCACCCAGCCCAACGGCGAAATCCGCTGGGGCGTGGTCAAGGTGTCCTGGGCCCCCAACCCGAATGCCCGTGCAGACCTGTTTGTGATGCAGATCAGCGACGTGACCCAGGAAAAGGAAGCCGCGCGCATCAAGTCCGAATTCGTGGCCACCGTGAGTCATGAATTGCGCACACCACTGACGTCGATCAAAGGCGCGCTTGGCCTGATGTCCAAGGCCGGGCCGAACGCCCCCCCGCGCCTGCTGGATATTGCCCAGTCGAACGTGGACCGGTTGATCTACCTCGTGAACGACATTCTGGACCTCGAAAAGATCGGTGCCGGCAAGCTGGATTTCGATATCAGACCGCAAGTGGGCGTTCTGATGGCGCAACAGGCAATCGAACAGAATGCCCCCTACGCCGAACGCCACGGCGTATCATTGCGGGTTCAGGACGACACCCGCAGTGCCATGGTCCAGGCGGATGTGGACCGCGTTTTGCAAGTGCTGACGAACCTGTTGTCGAATGCCTGCAAATACGCCCCCCTGGGATCACAGGTCGTGCTGGGCCTCAGTCGCTGGGGCAGCGACCTGCGGTTCAGCGTGACCGACCTTGGCCCAGGCGTGCCCGACAGTTTTCGTGCCCATATTTTCAAGCCGTTCTCGCAGGCCGACAGTTCTGACACACGCACCAAGGGCGGCACCGGTCTGGGCCTGAACATTTCACGCCAGATCGTCGAGAGCATGGGCGGCCAGATCGGTTTCGATAGCATGCCTGGCCGCACGGAATTCTGGTTCACCTGCCCCATCGCGGATGGTCTCGCCCCAGCGGACATTCAGATCGTCCGGCCAAAAAACAATATGCGCAAACGCATTCTGCATCTGGAGGATGACAAAGACTTTGCTGAAATCCTGAAACTGAGCTTGCAGGACTTTGCCGATGTGCAGGTCGTGCAATCACTGGCAGAGGTCCGCAAGGCGATGTTCGACGGACTTTTTGATACCGTGATCATTGACTGGGAACTCAAGGACGGGGACGCAGCCGAAGTGGTCGATGCCCTCGTTGATGCGCAGCCGCAGGCCCGATTTGTCGTCCTGTCATCCCACGACCGCCAGCATATCGACACGCGGATCAGCCTGTCGCTGACGAAATCACGTAAATGCGTCGAACAGGTCGTCATGCAACTGCGTGACGTCGCCTAACGCCAATTCACGAACATGCACATTAACAGCCATTCTTTAGGCATATTTATTTGAAAAATTGATTTGAGGAAACAGCGGCAAATTTACTGCCGTTCATTCCGGAAGAATAGGAAGTATTGATGACGAGTAATTTTTCGACCGTTACCGCCCTCGGCTTTGCGGCCCAGGAATATTCCTTTGGATCTTCGTCATTGTTGGACACATTGTCCGATCCGGTCATCGGATTGGCGGCGGACCGCGACACGATCATCTACATGAACGCTGCGGCACGCGCTCTGTTTGACGCGACCGAAGTTGGCACCAGAACCCTCACATCAATTCCATTCCAGACCGGTCAGGACGCGCTGAAGGCCGCGCTTGCAAGACAGCAGACCTCCCGGAGTGAAGCGCATGTCAGCTACGCGGGTCAGCTCTATTGCATCGAATATCAGCGGTGCGGTCTCTATGATGGGGCGCCCTTCTTGTTGATCTTGCGCAACCGTCAGGCTGGGTCATCGGGCCTGAGCGATGATTTCGTGGCAACCGTCAGTCACGAGCTGCGCACACCGCTCACGTCGGTCAAGGGCGCGCTGGGTATGGCGCTGTCAGGCGCATCCGGCCCGATCACCGACCAGACCCGCAAACTGCTGGATATCGCACATCGCAACGTCGGCAGGCTGATGCTGCTGGTCAACGACATCCTGGACCTCGAAAAAATGTCCAGCGGCAACATGACCTTTGACATGGTTCCGACGGATCTGCGCGCGGTCATCGATGCGGCCTGCGAGGCGAACGCCGATTTCGCCCAAGGCTATGGTGTGAACGTCATCTGTGACATGCCGGATCATCCGGCCATGGCGCTGCTGGATGCTGATCGCATGCACCAGGTCATGACCAACCTGATCTCGAATGCCTGCAAATTCTCTCACAAGGGTGGCACGATCACCATCGTGCTCTTGACCCAAGACGACGGGTCACACCGGATCAATGTCACGGACAGGGGGATCGGAATCCCCGCAGATGCGCTGGAAACGATTTTTGAACGTTTCAATCAGGCAGGATCAATTCACCGCAACCGTTCGGGCAGCACGGGGTTGGGTCTGGCCATCGTGAAAACGATCATCGAATCGCATGACGGCAGCATTGCACTGTCCAGCACACAGGATCAGGGCACCACCGTGACAATCACACTGGCAGACGCATCGCCAAGCGACGAGGACAAGTAGCATCATGATCAAAATTCTCCACGCCGAAGACGACCCCGATATCCGCGAGATCGCCGAACTCGCGCTGGGAATGTCGGGGCAATTCGAAATCCTGCAATGTGCAGACGGGCAAATGGCCGTGGATCATGCAGCGGATTTCGCGCCTGATGTCCTCTTGCTGGACGTGATGATGCCGAACATGACCGGACCCGAGGTACTGGCCACCCTGCGCAAGGACCCTGCCTTGTCCGATGTGCCCGCCATTTTCATGACCGCACGGGTGCAATCCGTCGAAAAGCAGGCCTTGCTGGACCAAGGTGCCGTGGCCGTCATCGCGAAACCCTTTGATCCGATCACATTGGCAGACGACATAATGGCGGCCCTCAAGGTGTGAGAGGCCGCCACTTTGTCTTTGCTCGGCTTGCAACCGGCTAATGTTTGACGAAGCTTTCCGAAATATCCAGAAACTGGACCAGCACGCGGATCGCCTGCTCTGGGTCGATTTCTTCTGATTTCAACATATGGGCAATCCGTTCCTCGGCGCGTGATGCCTCGCGCCCCAAACGTTCCAGGCCCAATGTGCCAGCGGTGCCGGCGGTCCGATGCAGATTGGCCTTGGCACGGTCCAACGTCTCGCGGTCATCGCCCGAAACCCCGATCTGTAGCCCAAGCGATATCAGCTCTGCGTGTCTTTCGCGGTATTCGGTCATGAACCGATCACGCATGCGTTCAATCGCCGCATTCATGGACGACATGGATGACTGGTTCATGCCGAACGCTCCAACATCCAGAACGCGTCCAGATCGCGTTCGCGTTTCTGCGCCTCGGCCTCGGCGTTGGCATGGGCGCGCGACAGGCATTCGATGGCCTGCTGACCCGGCCGCCAGAACAATCTGACTGCCTCACCGACGCACATGCGCAGATGCAGACGCTCGCCCGTGCTGGCATGCAGATCCATCCGATGGATCGACAGGTTCAGCGCATCCGTGAAACGCCGCGCATCCAGACGTGCCCCGTCCTCGAGAATGCAGACGAACGTGCCGCTGCCGACATAGGACAACAGCGGATTGAAATGCGCCAATTCATCGCTCAGCGCCTCGGACAGGTCGGCCATCAGGCAGCGAAAATCGAATTCGGACAGCGCGGCAAAGAACCGATCCGCCTCGCGGAGCGTGACACCTACGACGCTTGAACCGTAGAGCGCGTTCCGCGACAGCTTGGTGATGTAATTTTCCAGCGCGGTCAGGGTGACGACACCATCGACATCGTGGATTTCAAACGGTTGATACAGCGCGAGAGGACCCGCCGTTTCGCTGACCATGTGACCCGATGGTGTCTGCGTCAGGCGATCATGCGATATCTCGCGTGACGTGATACGCCAGCTGGCCAGTTCCAACTGTTCGGACAGCTCTGCCACGTCAAACGGTTTGTTGATGTAATCCGTGGCACCGGCGGCAAAGGCGCGGTCGATGTGATCCTTGTCGGCCATCGCTGTCAGCATCATCACGGGCGACCGGGCAAAACGCGGATCGCGACGGATGTCGCGGCACAATTCGATCCCGTCACGCCCGGGCATCTGGATATCGACCAGAAAACATTCAATGTCCGGATTGAGATCCATCACCCGCAGCGCATCAGTCGCATCAGTTGCCGTCACCAACTGGTGCCCGTCCAGAAAGCCGACGAGGCTGACCAGAAGTTCCAGAATGAACGGATCGTCGTCGACCGCGAGAATTTTCATGACTTATACCCCAAAACACAGGCTTTCCATTTTTTGGAACAACCTAGGATTTCAGTGAACAGGGGAATTAGGTCAAAAAAGTGTTCTGACGCGGGCGATTCTTCGGAACCTCAGGTTGCATCGCCAAATCCAGATCAGGTTACCGGCAACTTTCAGCCTCGTAGCCTCAACAGCAGATCCAGTGACGGTTCTCCGGTCACGGCCAGTCCGTTGCGCTGCTGATAGGCCGTGATTGCGGCTCTGGAATTCGCGCCCAACACACCGTCGGCACCTTGTGTATCGAACCCTGCCGCCGTCAGGCGCTGTTGCAGCTCCTTGCGGGTGTCGCCGGTCAGACCATAGCGGTCGGGCGGGAAACTGCCGCGGATCGGTCCTGCACCGATGATCCGGTCGGACAGATGCCCCACGCCGATCGCGTAAGAATCGGAATTGTTGTATCGCTTGATCGCGTTGAAATTCGGCCCGACCGCGAATGTCGGACCACCGGCCTGCGGCGTCAGGCGACGCGTTCCGGCTGCGGCCCCAGGCGACCCGATCTCGCCCCCCCAGGGCTCGCCCCGGCGCCAGCCTGACCGCGCGAGATACGCTGCCGTGCTGGCCAGTGCATCGGTCGGATCCTCGCCCCATATGTCGCGCCTGCCATCGCCCGTGAAATCAACGGCATATTCCAGATAGGACGTCGGGATAAACTGCGTGTGCCCCATTGCCCCCGCCCAGCTGCCGGTCATCCGATCGGGTGTAATATCCCCGCTTTGCAGGATCCGCAGCGCGCCAATCAGCTGGCTTTCGAAAAATGCACCGCGACGGCCGTCAAATGCCAGCGTCGACAAGGCGGAAATCACAGGCACATCGCCACGGCGTTCCCCAAACATGCTCTCCAGCCCCCAGACCGCCGTGACGACATGCGCCTCGACGCCGTATCGCGCCTCGATCCGGGCCAACGGATCGCGGTAGCGTGCATAATTGGCGCGCCCCTTGGCGATGCGTTCCTCTGATGCGGCAATCGCCAGATATTCTTCCAGCGTGCGTGTGAATTCTGTCTGGTTCCGGTCGCGTTCGACCACGTCGGGCAGGAAACCGGTGCGCGCAAATGCCCGGTCCAGTGTCGCCTGCGTGATACCCGCGTTGGCGGCACGACCCTGAAAACCGACCACCCAGGCGTCATAGGCCGGATTTGCAACGGCCTGCATGGCGGGTGCAGCCGCCGGACCAGCGATCACAGTGCCGCCGCCGCGCCCACCACAGCCCGCGAGCACGCTGGCCAGCGCGCCCAGGGAAAACATTCGTCTGCTCGTCAACATGTTCGTCGCCCGTTTCTGGATATTTTATCCAACCCTATCGAAACGCGATCCCACAGGTAAGGGCGTCCGATGCCGACCCGCGGATTTCCTCTGACCGTGAAATTCTTTCGTTTTGCCTTTCGAACGCGGTCCGTTGCGTATGGTGTTCAGGCCCGGACAGACGAGGATACGTCATGCAGGTGAAACAGACACATCGCGGGCCCGCATGTCTGATGGCTGCACCTAGTTCTGATTTCAGCCCCTTTTCCAGGACAGCAAGATCACAATGATGGCACCCGCAAACGTCGCCGCCGTCAGCAGGCCCCAGACCAATCCCGATTGTTGCTGGTAGACGACGCCGGACTGGACATCAAAACAGCGCCCCATGGCATCAAAACAGTCACGCCAACGGACATGCATCACATGAAAGAGAAAGGCAAAGACACCGGACAAGCCAAGCAGACCCAGCGCGACCAGCCTCACGAACATGATCTCTGGTGCATTAATGAACCTCTGCGCCTGCTCACCACATACGCCATGAAAAATAGCCGACCAAAGACAGCCATGTCACGCGGCAACACTTGATCGCTTTGGCCACCATTTTGGGCGCGCAGGCATCGTGGCCCAAATTCACGCAAACCCGCAGATCGCATCAGCCGCATCACGCAAAAAAGGCCTCTCACGCGCATGCAGCGCAACCGGATACGCGCAATGCCTACCGACCGACCGCAAGCGTCTGGCCCACCCACTTTCGATACCGCGACGTCTGACAAGCCAGCCGCCTTGCCAAGCAGATTTCCAATAACAAAGCCTAAGGGTGAACGCATTGAAGCAATCGCAAACCCAACCGGAACATAACCGACCTAGGCCAAACACGACCCGCTGCATCACAATATTTCGGTAGGTCTAAATGGTGCCCAGGGGCGGAATCGAACCACCGACACGAGGATTTTCAATCCACTGCTCTACCCCTGAGCTACCCGGGCACCGGGACGGATATTTCCGTCGGGTAGCGGCGTTCTAGGCAAGGAATGACGGGGTGTCCAGAGCCTTTTGAAGCGAATTAGTGAGGTTTCTCGGAACCGTCCCAAACATCGTCGTCACCCTGCTCTTCGGGGGCAGCGGGGATGGCATAGGATCCGCTGAACCAGCGGGCCAGATCGATATCGGCGCAGCGTTTGGAACAGAACGGGCGCATCTTGGGGTCGGTTTCGCGGTCACAGATCGGACAGGCCATCACGACACCTCGAACGGCAGACGTTCACGTTTGCGCTGCAACTCGAACAGGCCCATCGTGGTCCAGCCCACCAGCGATGTTTCGACCGCGTCAGCACGAAATGCCGCCCGCAAGGCCTGTTCGACCTGCCTGCGATGCGCCTTGGACATCGGTGCGAAATCAACGGCGATTTGCCCGCCGAAACCACGCAGGCGCAATGCGCGCGGCAGCAGCCGAGAGGCAGACAGGTTCGCCTTGAGCGCGGCAGCAGGCGAGGTATCGCCGCCGGTGTTCACATCCACTGCGACCAGGGCGCGTGTTGCCTCGACATACATGGACCCGCCGTCCAGTTCCACGCGTGGCTGGCCCAGGTTGTCGATCTGATCCAGCACACCCAGATCGGCAAAGCTGCCGTCACGGGTGACAACCTCGGCCGGGCGGGTCCATTCGCGCCAGGCCAGCGCGTGAGGCCCGTCACCTTCGGTCAGTGCCTCCGGACCGGCACCCTCTGCATCATCCATCACGGCCAGGGCCAGATCATGCATCGCCGCGATATCCTCGATGATATCGGACGCTTCGGCACCCTCGCAGGACGACCGCAGAATCAATCCCATGTCGCTGTCGTAATTTTCCAGCGCGACCAGTTTCAACCTGTCGCGTTCATCATCATCCGCGATCTGGCGCGAGATATTGACCCCCGGTTTTCCGGGCGTGACGATTGCGTAGCGGCTCTTGAACAGCACCCGGTCCGTGACAGGCACCGCCTTGCCGTCGGTGGCGTAGCCGGTCACCTGAACCAGCATCGGCTGGCCCGGTTTCAGGCCGCGGCCCTGTCGCAGGAAAGCCGTCTCGCCGTCGGGCAGCCGCAGCATCATGCCGCCCTGCCCCTTGAGCGGGCGGTCGCAGATCGCGCGGAAAATGGCACCCGGCCGCGGGGCGTCGACAGCATCGACCAGCAGGTCGTCCAGCTGCCCGTCCACCATCAATGCGGCGGCTTCTGCGCCATTGAAATGATCCAGAACGATCGTGCGGCCCTTCATCGGGGGTCTCCATAAACGGGATAGCCTGCGGCCATCAGCAACGTGGCGGCCTCGGCCAGCGGCAGGCCGACGACGCCCGTGAAACTGCCGTTCAACCAAGGGATAAATGCGCCGGCGGGTCCCTGAATGGCATAACCACCAGCCTTGCCGCGCCAATCATCGGTCGCGAGATAGGCGTCCATTTCAGCTACAGACAGACGTTTCATGCGCACTGCCGTCTGCACATCCCGCGTCCAGACACGATCACCACGTTTGACCGCCATCGCGGTGATGACGTTGTGGCGACGCCCCGACAACAAGGTCAGAAATGCCCGTGCCTCGTCGACATCGGCAGGCTTGCCCATGATCCGCCGGCCAGCGGCGACCGTCGTATCGGCACAAAGCACGATGGCATCTTCACCCGCCACGGCATCCACCTTGGCGCGGGCGATGCGCTTGACGTAGTCGCGGGGCAGCTCGCCCGCATGTACGGATTCGTCCACATCCGGCGGCAGCACCGCGTCAGGCACCACGCCGATCTGCGCCAAAAGCTCCAGTCGCCGGGGCGAACCAGAGCCGAGGATCAGGCGGGTTTTTGGGGGGTTTGACATAACTTCACCCGTTCATGTGCCGGGTGACGGATGCAGATCGCCCTGCGATCCGCAGACCCGCACGGGCCGAAACCGTCGGTTTCGACCTATTTGAAACGATAATTGATCCGACCCTTGGTCAGATCGTAGGGGGTCATTTCGACCTGCACCTTGTCGCCAGCGAGGACACGGATGCGGTTCTTGCGCATCTTGCCAGCCGTATGTGCGATGATCTCATGGCCGTTTTCCAACTCGACCCGGAATGTCGCATTCGGCAGCAGTTCCTTCACGACGCCCGGAAATTCGAGAAGTTCATCCTTGGCCATGTGGTCTCCTGTGATTGCTTTGCCCCGGTATCCGGGGACCGCGCCTAGATGCGCCCGATTGAACGGGTTTTCAAGGGGAAATACGGGCCAGAGGCGTGGGACGTCAGGACGCGCGGCCCTGTCCCGACACAAACGGCACGAACTGACGCAGCTTGGACAGGTTCTTGACCGCGATCGTGCCCCATCCCCCGATGCCGTTTCGCCGCAAGGCCAGACGGTCCTCGCGCATTTTCAACAGGATTCGGTCCAGCGACCGGTTGCTTTCGCCGCCGACTCGCATCTTGACCAGCACGCGCGGCAGATAGACCGGCTCAGCCGTGGTCGTGCTGAAATAGCGCAGGATCAGGTCATAATCCGCCGCGATCCGCAGCGCTGGATCATAGCAACCGATCCGGTCAAAGACCTTAGCCCGCAGGAACAGGGTCGGATGCGGCGGCATCCAACCGCGCCGCAATCGAGCCGGACGATAAGCTCCTGCCTGCCAATGCCGCACGATCCGGCGCGTATCGGATTTCTGAACATAGTCCAGATCACCATAAACCGCCTCGACCGCCGGATCTGCAAAGATGGCGGCAATATCGGACAGAACATGATCATCGGCCAGATAATCGTCCGCATGAACGACCCCGATCACATCCCCGTTGGCGCGGGCGATCCCCTTGTTGATGGCGTCATAGATGCCGCGATCCGCCTCGGATATCACGATGCGTCCGCCCTGCCCCATGCCCGCGATGACCGCCAGCGTGTCGTCTTGCGACAATCCGTCGACAATGATGTGTTCCACATCCACACCCGTCTGCGCATCAACGCTGGCAACCGCCTGCCCCACGGTGGCCGCCGCGTTATACACCGCAGTGATGATCGAGATTTTCATGCAGGCCGGCTCGGTCATTCCGCGCAGGGCGGGCCGAACCGCTCTTGCAGGTGGCGCACGATCTGATCGCGGGTCTGACGATAGAGCGCGAGTTTTTCCTCGCGGTTGTCCCCCATGCCGGTCGGGTCCAGCAACGGCCAGTATTCCACCTCCAGATGATAGAACTGCGTCAGATCCAGCGCGCGCCGCTGACTGGCGGGCGACAAGGCCAGCACCAGATCAAACGACGACAAATCATCGCCCCAGTCTTCCATCTCGTCGAAACTGCGCGACCGGTGGCGTTCCAGTTCGACCCCGATTTCGGCGCAGACGGTGATTGCGAAACCGTCGATTTCCATGTCGTTGTTGACACCGACGGACTGGATGTAGGCACGGGTGCCATACATCTTTTTCATGATGCCCTCGGCCATGGGCGAACGCACGGCGTTGTGGTCGCAACAAAACAGGACCGATTGCGGCAGGCTTGCCGCCGGAGGTTTGCCGTCAGCCGCCAAAATGCAACACGCAGATCAGCGTGAACAGACGACGCGCCGTGTCGATGTCGACCTCGGCCTTGCCATCCAGACGTTCCTGCAACACGCGCGCGCCTTCGTTGTGAATGCCGCGCCGCGCCATATCGATGGTTTCAATTTGGCTGGGGGCCGCGGTTTTCACCGCATCGAAATAGCTTTCGCAGATCTGGAAATAGTCTTTGACGACCTGACGGAATGGTCCCAGCGACAGATGAAATGCGCCCGCCTCACCCAGATTGGCGTCCTTGACATCGAACACCAGCCTGCGGTCCCGGATCGACAGCGCCAGATCATATGGACCTGGCGGGACCTTGCGACCGTCCTTGGCGGGCAGCACAAAGGTGTTGTCCTCCAGCAGATCGAAAATCGCGACCCTGCGTTCCTGCTCGATTTCGGCAGAGGGTGCCGGCAGCCCGCTGTCATCGAGATTGATGGTGACGATCCGGCTCATGACTGGTTCAACCGATCCAGCCGGGCCTGCACGCTGAGGCCGTGCGCCTCCAGGCTCTCGGAGGTGGCCAGTCGCACGGCAGCAGGCCCGACAGCCGCCAGCGCCTGCGGCGTCATGCGAGCGATGGTGGTGCGTTTGACAAAATCCATCACGGACAATCCACTTGAAAACCGTGCTGACCGGGCGGTGGGCAGCACGTGGTTCGGACCCCCAATGTAGTCGCCGATCGCCTCTGGCGTCCAGCCACCGACAAAGATTGCGCCCGCGTGCGTGATCCGCGCCGCCAGCGCCTCGGCGTCATTCACGCACAGTTCCAGGTGTTCGGGCGCGATCCGGTCCGACAGGGCAACCGCTGCGTCCAGATCAGGCACCGTGATGATCGCCCCGAAATCTCGCCAGCTGGCCCCCGCAATCTTGCGCCGTTCCAGCGTTTTCAGTCGCGCCGCCACCGCATCCGCCACCGCACGGCCGAAACCCGCGTCCGTCGTGATCAGTATGGATTGCGCGCTTTCGTCATGTTCGGCCTGCGACAACAGGTCCAGCGCGATCCAGTCGGGGTCGTTGTCCGCATCGGCAATCACCAGAATTTCGGACGGTCCCGCGATCATGTCGATGCCGACCTTGCCGAACACCCGGCGTTTGGCCGCCGCGACATAGGCATTGCCCGGTCCCGTGATCTTGTCCACCGGCGCGATGGTTTCGGTCCCATAGGCCAGTGCTGCAATCGCCTGCGCACCGCCGACCCGATAGATCTCGTCCACGCCCGCGATACGTGCCGCCATCAACACCAGCGGGTTCAGCACACCGTCCGGGCTGGGCACGACCATCGCCAGACGCCCCACGCCCGCCACCTTGGCCGGAACTGCATTCATCAAAACGGACGACGGATAGCTGGCCAGCCCCCCAGGCACATAGAGACCCGCGGCAGACACGGGCGTCCAGCGCCAGCCAAGTGTCGCACCGGCCGCGTCCTCCCACTGGGCATCTTCGGGCAGCTGGCGGGCGTGATAGGCGCGGATGCGGTCAGCCGCCAATTCAAGCGCCGCCCGGTCGTCATCGCTGACCTGCGCACAGGCTGCATCGACTTCGGCGGTTAAAATCCGCAAGGTATCAGGGGTCAGCGTCAGCCGGTCGTATTTTTCGGTCAGCGCAATCAGCGCCGCATCACCCTGCGCCCGGACCTGGGCAATAATGGCGGCGACAGCATCGTCCACATCGGGCGAATCCTCGCGTTTGGCTGTCAGCAGCGCCAGAAAACGGGTTTCGAAATCGGCGTCGTCGTAGTTCAGAAAATCGGGCATCGGGTCCCTCATCAGGCACCCACGGTGCCGCTGGGCAAATCAACAATCATGCGCGGCACTGCCGCCAGTCAGATCAAGCGCAGTCAATCCGGATGATGCGGAACCTTGCCTGAAACCGCGACATAGGGCCGGGTCACATCTTTCAACACCACGCCCAGCGCCTCAACGCCGCAGGAAATCACACCGTCCCCCGCCAGCGTCAGCACGACCGCGCCCGTGCCGTCCGGGCCGGGTTCGAATGCGATATCCAGCAACGACAGGATCGTGTCGGCATCACCCTTGGGCACGCCCTGGCTTTTGACGCCGGTCACGTCCTCGATCAGCAGTACCGACTGCACCCGTTCCGGCCGGTGACCGGGTGCCAGGCTGCCCTTGTCCTCCCAGCGGAACCGGTTGAGCAATACTGCAAAACGGCGTTCGGCTGGGGTCCAGCGCATTTCGGACGCCGGAAAAACCGAATCCTGCGCAAGCGAGGCCACGACCTGCAAATCGGCCGCATCCCATGCCATCAGGCGCAGCGGCTTTTCCGCGCCATCCTCGAATCTCGCATCCGTCATACGCCTGGCACCCTTGCGATCTGTGCGCCCACGGCGCTCAGCTTGTCTTCGACATGCTCATAACCGCGGTCCAGATGGTACACCCGGTTCACGGTCGTCTCGCCCTCTGCGGCCAGACCGGCCAGGATCAGCGACACGCTGGCGCGCAGATCGGTGGCCATAACGGGTGCACCCTTCAGACGGTCGACCCCGCGCACGGTCGCCTGACCGCCCTGCACCTCGATATCGGCCCCCATGCGGATCAGCTCTGGCGCGTGCATGAACCGGTTTTCGAAAATCTTTTCTTCCAGCACGCTGGTGCCATCGGCAAGGCACAGCATCGCCATCATCTGCGCCTGCAAATCAGTCGGAAAACCTGGGAAAGGTTCCGTGACCACATCGACCGCCCGGGGACGGTCGCCGCGCAGCTTTACCTTCAGACCTGCTTCGGTTTCGGCCACGTCGACACCCGCCAGATCCAGCTTTTCGGCAAATGCCGTCACCAGCTCCATCCGGCCGCCCAGGCATTCCACCTCGCCGCCGCAGAACACCGGGGCCAGCATGTAGGTGCCCAGTTCGATCCGGTCCGTTACCACGGGATGCGTTGCAGCACCAAGCCGGTCGACCCCCTGGATTTCGATGGTTGACGTGCCCTCGCCCGCGATCTGCGCGCCCATCGCCCGCAGACACCGCGCAAGGTCCACGATTTCCGGCTCGCGCGCGGCGTTCTCGATCACGGTCGTGCCCTTGGCCAGGGTGGCGGCCATCAGCACGTTT
The DNA here is from genome assembly GCF_900110705.1 of Loktanella sp. DSM 29012. Taxonomy (GTDB): domain Bacteria; phylum Pseudomonadota; class Alphaproteobacteria; order Rhodobacterales; family Rhodobacteraceae; genus Loktanella; species Loktanella gaetbuli. The sequence continues at coordinate 217,763 of NZ_FOEJ01000002.1, forward strand.
TCCGTGGCCCCGACGCTGGCAAAGCGCAACGGGACCCGTGCGCCCTTCAACCCGCCGCTGGCGGTGGCATGCAGATAGCCGTCGCGCAGCTCGATCGTGGCGCCCATCAGTTCGAGTGCGTCGATATGGATATCCATCGGCCGCGCACCGATCGCACAGCCACCGGGCAGAGATACCACCGCCTTGTGGTGCCGCGCCAGCAGCGGACCCAGAACAAGATTGGACGCCCGCATCTTGCGCACGATTTCATAGTCGGCCGTGGTCGAGGTCATGTCGTGGCTCGACAGGACCTGAACCTTGCCGCCCTGCATCGACGTCACTTCGACGCCCAGCGATTCAAGCAGGGCGGTCATGGTCTTGATATCCGACAGGCGCGGCACATTCGTCAGCGTCAGCGGCTCTTCGGACAGCAGGGTTGCGGGCATCAGTGTCAGCGCCGCGTTCTTGGCCCCCGCAATCGGGATCTGCCCGTTCAACGGCTTGCCGCCCGTGACGACGATGGAATCCATGTGATTGCCCTAACTTGGTCTATGTCTGCCGCGCGGTGTTACAGCGACAGCAGCCGCAGGTCCAGCGCAGGCGGGTCAGTCGTCCTCGCCCGCCTCCTGCGCCGCACGCGCCCGTGCCTGCGCCTTGCGCTTGGCCATATTCGCCTTGAGGGCGGCCTTGAGCCGTTCCTCGCGCGTCAGAGCCTTATCGGGGCGCAGGGCGCGCGCCTGTGGTGCCGGTGATTTCTCTGTCATGTCGTTGTTCTAGCCTTCCCGTGAAAAAGCGTCCAGACGGGGCTTGCACCCCGCAAAGCTATTCGCTAATTCCCCGCCCACGGATGCTGTGGTAGCTCAGTGGCAGAGCACACCCTTGGTAAGGGTGAGGTCGAGAGTTCAATCCTCTCTCACAGCACCATCCCCCATTTCATCCTGACGTGCGCAATAGGTCGGTCATGCGGCGCATCAATGTGCAGACTGTGCCGGGATAACGTCACACAGAAACGAAAAGCCATTTTTTTGCAAACAGGCGTTCAAACCTGCCGTCACGATGGTTAGCAAGAGGCGGGTGCGATGTGGCGGTCGGTGTGCACAGCGCCGGACACCACGGGTCACGAATGGGGTTGAGCCAAGTGAGACAGCAAAACGGCAGTGTTGGTACGGCAACCGCGTGGGCACGTGCGATGTGCAGCGTAGCCATGGCGGCCTTGGTTGCGACAGGCGCGCAGGCGCAACAGCTGTCGTATGGCACCAACCTGCGCGGCACGCCCGGCCTGATCGACATGCCCTCTGCACATTCGCCCGCCGACGCGGAAATCGGGCTGTCCTACACCAGGTTCACCAACACCACGCGCAGCGCGCTGACGTTTCAGCTGACGCCGCGCCTGTCCACCAGCTTTCGCTACAACCAGCTGTATGACATTCGCCCCGGCGGCAGCGGTTCAAACCGCGCTGTCTTCGATTTCGTCTTCGACCGCAGCTTTTCTTTGCACTACCGGATCATGGACGAGGGCCGCTACCGCCCGGCCGTTGCCGTCGGTCTGAACGATTTCCTCGGGACCGGATTTTTCGAGAGCGAATACATCGTCGCATCCAAGACCCTGACCCCCAGCCTGCGTGCCACGCTGGGGCTGGGATGGGGCCGGTTTGGCACCCAAGGCGGGTTCGACAACCCGCTGGGGATACTCTCCGGCAGCTTTGATGCGCGCGGTGCCCGCACCGTGTCCAACACCGGCGGCGAGGTCGACAGCATCGAATGGTTCCGCGGCGACGCGGCCCTTTTCGGCGGTCTGCAATACCAGATCAACGACCGGACGCTGGCGACCGTGGAATATTCATCCGACGCCTATCCGTTCGAGGACGGCACGGCCTTTGACGTGAAATCACCGGTCAACGTGGCCGTCAGCTATGACCTTTATCCCGGCCTGCGCCTGACGGGTGCCTACCTCTATGGGTCAGAGGCCGCGATCAACCTCAGCTACAACATCAACCCAAAGGTCCGGCGCGACGGCAACATCAACAACACAGCCCCCTTGCCTGTGCGCCCCGCTGGCACAGGCGCGGCCGCCAGCTGGGATGCAGCGACCGACCCACAGGCACGCGGCCTGCAGACCGCAACCGCCACGGCCCTGTCCGAACAGGATATCACGCTCTACGGTCTGACGCTCAGCGGTGACCTCGCCCGCGTGGCCATCGTCAACGATACGTACCGCACCGACAGTCAGGCCATCGGCCGCACCGCACGCACCCTGACCTATACCCTGCCCAACAGCATCGCCCGCTATGAGATCGTCGTGATGCGGCGCAACCTGCCCGTGGTCAGCGCGACGCTGCGCCGGTCGGACCTGACCGATCTGGAATTCGACGCCGATGCCGCATTCGCAAGCTATGCCCGCGCCGGGATCGACACGAGCCCCGCCGCCGTGCCGCCGACGGCCGATCCGTTTCCGCGCCTCGACTTTGGGATCGCACCGTTCATCAGCACCTCGCTGTTCGATCCGGATTCTCCCGTCCGACTGGCAGGCGGGCTTAGCCTGACTGGTGATCTGGACCTCACCCCCGGTCTGCGGCTGTCTGGCGACATCCGCAGCAAACTGCTGGGCAACCTCGACGACGCGACACGGCGATCGAATTCGGTCCTGCCGCGCGTGCGCAGCGAAAAGAACATCTATGACCGCGAACAGACGACGCTGAACCGTCTGACCGCGTCCTACCTGTTCCGCCCCGGCACGGATCTTTATGGCCGCGCCACGGCGGGCTATCTGGAATACGGTTTTGCCGGTGTCTCGACAGAACTGTTGTGGGCCCCTGCCGGGCGGCGTTACGCGCTGGGTGCCGACCTCAACCGGGTGCGCCAGCGTGATTTCGACCAGCGGCTAGGTCTGCGCGACTACACGGTGACGACAGGCCATCTGTCGGCATACTATGATTTCGATGACGGGTATTTCACCCAGCTCGACCTTGGGCGTTATCTGGCCGGTGACGACGGCGGCACCCTGACCGTGGGGCGCCGGTTCGACAACGGCTGGAACGTCGAGGCCTATGCCACGCTGACCGACGTCTCCTTTGACGATTTCGGCGAGGGATCATTCGACAAGGGAATCCGCGTCACCATCCCGTTCGATTTCCTGACAGGACAGGACATGCGCCGGTCGCGGCCTGTGCTGATCCAGCCCATCTTGCGGGACGGCGGCGCACGGCTGTCGGTGCAGGACCGCCTGTATCCGCTGATCGAGGATAGCCGCACCGACGACCTGCAACGGACCTGGGGGCAATTCTGGCGATGACCAAGATGATCCAAATCCTAGCCCTTGCCGCCTGCGGTCTGACCGCCTGTGCACCGGCCCCCTATTTCGACCTGCGCGCGCGGGTCACGCCCGCGTTCATCGCGTCAGTCACGACACCGATGGTCCTGATCGAGTTGCCGCAAAAACCCTACGCCGCAACGATCGTCCCGGTCGCGGCAAACGGTCCGGTGACGACCTGGGCGACGCCGGATGCGATCACCCTGTCGATGATCAACGGCGTGGTGACGGCAACGCGCGGCATGGGCACCGACCTGATGCACAGCGACATCGACGGCACGGTCGCGGCACTGGCGGGTGGGCCGCGCGCCTATGACCGCAGGTTCAGCTATCAGAACGCGGAAAACCAGACTGTCTTGCGCGCACAGCGCTGCACCATGTCAGGCCCCGCGGATCAGGCGCTGACGCTCTATGGCACGACCTATGTTGCGCAGATGTGGACCGAAACCTGCACAGGCAACGACCAGCAGATGCCCAACATCTACTGGACGGCGGGCGGCCGAGTCGTCCAATCGCAGCAGTTCATTAGCGCAGCCGTCGGACCGATCATCACCGAAACGATCCGGAACTGACCATGAACCGGCGCGCGCAAAACACGGGGTGATGGCATGACCACCCGGCAGCCATTCAACATCATGATCGTCGGACAGCGCGGTCGCCTGCAATACGAGGCGCTCTTGTTCGTTGCCTCCTTGCGGGCGCGCGCGCCGTCCTTTGCCGGGCGCGTCATCGTGGCCGAACCGCAGCCCGGCCCGCTGTGGCCGGATGATCCGCGCATCGAACCCGACATCGCAGAGGCACTGATCGAACTGGGGGCCGAGATCGTCCCGTTCCACAGCGATCACTTTGGCGCGGCCTACCCATACGGCAACAAGATCGAAGGACTCGCGACCCTCCCCCCCGGTGAGCCGTTCATCTTTTTCGACAGTGATACGCTGATCCTCGACGACGTCGGGGCGATGCCGATCGATTTCACCCGGCCTACGGCCTCGATGCGGCGCGAGGGGACCTGGCCGCAGGAAGAGCTTTACTGGCCGGGCTACACCGCGATCTGGAAATCGCTCTACGACAAGTTCGGGCTGGATTTCGAAAGCAGTCTCGATACCGATCACCCGGACGAATACTGGCAGCGCTACCTGTATTTCAACGCAGGCTGGTTTCTGGGGTCCGATCCGCAGGCGTTTTTGGCACGGTTTTTGGATATGTCCCTTGCGATCCGCGATGACCGCCCGCCAGAGCTGGTGATCCAGCCGCTGGTCCCATGGCTTGATCAGGTGGCGCTGCCGCTGGTGGTCCACAGCCTTGGCGGTGGCAGGCCAGGACCCGAGCTTGACGGTCTGGACGGAGACATCACCTGCCATTGGCGGTTGATGCCGCTGATGTATGCCCGCGAGAGCGACAAGGCGATTGCCGTCCTCGAAGAGGTCAGCGCGCCCAACAAGATCAAGAAACACCTCAAGAAGCACGAAGCGTTCAAGCGGATGATCTATCAGTCCCGCGGCCAAAAGGTCCGTGAGATGTTCGACCAAGACGATCTGCCGCGCCGCGAACAACAGCTGCGCAACCGGATCAAATCCGCAGGCTTCTGGATCCGGTAGCCGATTTTTCGCGAAAAATCGGACCGCGCCCGGCAACACCCCGCGTGGCCCCTGATTTTTCGCAGAAAAATCAGCCTGCCTCAGGTGGCGAAAATCCCGTTTGTGGCGGCGTAGCCCTTGATTTCGATCGGGTTTCCGGACGGATCTCGGAAAAACATCGTCCATTGTTCGCCTTGCTCGCCCTTGAACCGCACGGATGGCGCAAGGATGAAATCGGTCTGTTCCTCTTCCAGCCGTCCGGCCAGCGCCGTCCATTCATCCAGCGGCAGCACGACACCGAAATGCGGCATCGGCACCATGTGATCGCCCACCTTTCCCGTTGGCGCATTCGCAAATGGCTCGCCCAGATGCAGGCTCAGCTGGTGACCGTAGAAATCAAAGTCGACCCAGGACTGCGTCGACCGCCCCTCTGCAGCACCCAGCACACCACCATAGAACGCCCGCGCAGCATCCAGATCCGTGACGTGATAGGCGAAATGAAACGGAACGGGCATGGCAGGACCTTTTTGGATGGGACGTTGAATTGATGCTGGCGTGGCGCTAGCGTGCCGCCAACCATAAGCCCGGAGGAAACCCCATGTCCACAGACCCCAACGGCCCCAGCTACGGCTTTGACACGCTGCAAATCCACGCCGGCGCGCGCCCCGACCCCGCCACCGGCGCGCGGCAGGTCCCGATTTATCAGACAACCGCATACGTGTTCCGCGATGCGGATCACGCAGCAGCGCTCTTCAACCTCCAGGAGGTCGGCTATATCTACTCGCGGCTGACCAACCCCACTGTTGCAGCACTTCAGGAACGGATCGCCACGCTCGAGGGCGGCATCGGCGGCGTCTGCTGCGCGTCAGGTCACGCAGCGCAACTGATGGCACTGTTTCCGCTGATGGCACCGGGCAAGAACATCGTGGCCTCCACCCGCCTGTACGGCGGCACGGTCACGCAGTTCACCCAGACGATCAAACGGTTCGGCTGGTCCGCGACATTCGTCGATTTCGATGACCTCGACGCGATCAAGGCCGCCATCGACGACAACACCCAGGCCATTTTCGGAGAGGCGATCGCCAACCCCGGCGGCTATATCATGGATGTGCGTGCCGTGGCCGATATCGCCGATGACGCGGGCATTCCCCTGATCATCGACAACACGACGGCGACCCCCTATCTGTGCCGCCCGATTGAGCATGGTGCGACGCTGGTCGTCCATTCCACCACGAAATACCTGACCGGCAACGGCACCGTCACCGGCGGTTGCGTCGTGGATTCGGGAAAATTCGACTGGGCCGCATCGGGCAAGTTCCCCTCCCTGTCCGAACCCGAACCCGCCTATCACGGCTTGAAATTCGCGGAAACCTTCGGACCCATGGCCTTTCCATTCCACGGGATCGCCATCGGTCTGCGCGATCTGGGCATGACGATGAACCCGCAGGCGGCGCATTACACGTTGATGGGGATCGAGACGCTGTCGCTGCGCATGGACCGCCACGTCCAGAACGCCGAAAAGATCGCAAAGTGGCTCGAGGACGACCCCCGCGTGGATTACGTCACCTATGCCGGCCTCAAGAGTTCCAAGTACTTCGACCGGGTCGCGCAGGTCTGCCCCAAGGGCGCAGGTGGCCTGTTCACATTCGCGGTCAAGGGCGGATACGAGGCCTGCATCAAGCTGATCGACAGCCTCGAGATCTTCAGCCACGTGGCCAACCTTGGCGATACGCGCAGCCTGATCATCCATCCTGCCAGCACCACGCACCGCCAGTTGCAGGAAAACCAGCAGCGCGCAGCGGGTGCCGCCCCCGAAATCGTGCGCGTCAGCATCGGGATCGAGGACGCGGACGACCTGATTGCGGATCTGGATCAGGCCCTGTCCAAGGCCACGGCCTGACCACCGATGCAGGACGGCCCTAGCGGTCGTCCTGCATGTCCTCGCCCCATGTCATCGTGACACCGGCACTGATCGTGACCTCGCCCTCGGCAATCGGCACAGACATCGCGTCTTCCATCGCCATGCGCATCATCGGCGCGGGGGCCGCGTTCATATCGGCCTCACTCAAGCTAGTCAGCCGTCCGAGTGCGACATCGGCGGCATCGGTGTACAGGGTGGCCTTGCGCATGGCATCTGCCACCGCCGCGCGGCGGGCTTCATCCAGCAGCGTCTGACGGTTCGACACGTCAAAGGTCAGACCGTTCATCTGGTTTGCCCCACTCTGGACCACCGCGTCCAGAACTTCTCCTAGACGGTCAAGCGCGGTGACGGTCACGCTGACATCCGTGCTGGCGCGATAGCCGGTGACGCGCGAAACATTGTTATCCCGGTCATAGTCCTGGATCACGTCCAGCCGCAATGCGCTGGTCTGCACATCCGCGCCGGTGATCCCGGCATCGGACAGGCTGGCCAGGACCGCTGTCATATCCGTCGACATCTGCGCCAGCGCCGCCGCCGCCGTCGGGGCCTGATGCGACACCCCCAGGCTGACCCGCGCCAAATCGGGTGTGGCACTGACCTCGCCGGTGCCCTGCATGGTGACGCGCGCCGCCTGTGCGAATGCCGGACCCGCCAGGATACCGGTCGACAATGCTGCGCAGAAAACCAGCCATCTTGGACCCGGCGATAACTTGCTATACCATGGCCGTGAATGAGATTTGTCGTTTTCCGATGAATGACAGGCTGCTAGGACCATCTTATGACGCCTCGTTTTGCTTTGCTTCTTTCATCCGATGGTATCCGCCTGCTGCACCGCGTGCCAGAAGGCTGGAACCGCGTTGGCAATGTCCCGCTTGAGACCGATGACCTGCCTGGTGCCTTGGCCAAGCTGCGGGCCGACGGGCTGACCCTGGAGCCCGAGGGTCTGACCACAAAGCTGGTGATCCCCGAGGATCAGATCAGGTTCATGTCGCTCGAGGGCGCGCAGACCAGCGTCGCGGATGTCCGGCAAGCGCTTGACGGTGCGACGCCTTATGCGGTCGACGACCTGTCGATCGATTTCGACCGGTCCGGCGGCATGACTCATATCGCGGCCGTCGCCCGCGAGACTCTGGCCGAGGCCGAAGCCTTTGCGCTGGATCATGATTTCAACCCTGTCTGCTTTGTGGCCGTGCCCCCGCCCGGCACCTTTGTGTCAGAGGTCTTTTTCGGCCCGACCCAATCGGCCAGCGGGAACTTGGCCGAACGATCAAGCCAACCGGTCGAGGAAACCGGCATCGCGGATCTGACAGCGAAGACGCCCGGCAAAGAGGCCGCGACGGACACGGTATTGCCTGAACCGCCGCAGGATCCCGTTGCAGACACGCCAGACGCTGCCGACACGACGGACGCCCCTGCGCCGGAAATCTCATCCGACGATCCGCCGCTGTTCACCGCGCGCAGCAGACCCGTGTCCGGCGCCATGGCAGCCGCTGCGATGCCGGGCGGGGCGGCCCCCGGCGACACCACACCCGCGACCGCACATGATCCCGCGCGCGCCGCAGGCCCTGCCATGCCTGTCAGCCCGGCGCCGTCGGAACAGACCGACAGGACTGAACCGAAACAGGTCCAGAAACCGGCCCTCACCGCAACCCGCGCAACCCCCGTCGCAGGTGCCCCCGAAGAACCATTGTTCACCCGGCGCAAGGAACCGCCGCCCCCCATCGCTGGCAAGGGCAAGGCTGCATCGCCAATCGCCCTGCGGGCAGAGGCCCCATCGGCACCTGACGCAGTTCCCGCAATGGTCGCCGCCCCCCGCGCGCCCCAAGCGCCGCAACCGACCACCAAACCCGCGCAGGAAACCCCCGATGCACTGGCAGGTCTCGCGCCTGCGCGCAGTGGCAAGCCGCGTTTTCTGGGCCTGATCCTCACGGCGGTGCTGCTGGTCGTGCTTCTGATCATGGGGTTCTGGGCCTCGACCCTGCCCGACGAAGGGATCGCATGGCTGTGGGGCGACCAGGAAGAGGTCGCGGCGGCCCATGCAACCGCACAAGAAACATCTGACGAAACTGACATTGCGGCCGTAGCGCCAGCGCTCCAGCCAGCCACACCCGAGGCAATCCCCGCACCATCGGCGCTGACCGATGCGCCTACACCCGAATTGCTGGCGACACCTGCGCTGCCGGTTGTGCGGGCACCGACAACCGGCGTGCTGACCCCGGCAGAGGCAGACCGGATCTATGCCGCGACAGGCGTCTATCAGCGCGCGCCACGCCTGCCCGTCACGCCACGCACCACGATCGAAGAAGCCCGGCGCCCGGTCCCGGTGGCGCTGACCAGCATGTCGTGGAACACGGCACCTGCACTACCCGATCCAACCCAGACCGCCCCGGATCCGGTGATCGCGGCCCAGGTCGATCCCCCGGCCGCCGATGTGGTCTTTGCACGCGATCTGCGCGGGCGAATCCTCGCGACCCCGACAGGCACAATCGTGCCCAGCGGTGCCATCGTCTATGCGGGTGCGCCAGACATCCGCCCGCAGGTCCGACCTGGCACGCCCACGCAGACCCCGACCAGCACAACCGCTACAACCGATCCGGATGCGCCGGAAACGGTGCGGCTGATTGCGGGCACGCCACCGGTCCAGCCGCGCGCACGTCCGGCGGACCTTGCAACCGTCCTGACGCAGGACCCGCAGATCGCGGCGGTCCCTGACCTGCGGCCCGTCGTGCGGCCGGGCGATGTCGCCCCCGCACAGGCAGAAGAAGCCGACACATCAGACCCCGCCTCGCCCGAGGTTACGGAAACCGACGCCGCAACGCCAACCGTCATTACGGGCGCACCGGACCTGCGACCCACCTTGCGGCCCGCCAGTTTTGCCAGCCGGTCGCCGGTCGTTGCGGTCCCGATCGATCCGCGTGTCGCCGATGCGCGCCCCGCGCTGCGCCCCGAGGGGCTGGCCCCCGCAGGACCCGAATCCGACCCAACACCCGACATCAATGCGATTGCAGCGGCCATTGCCTCTGCCGCACCGCAGTCGGCGTTCAGCAACCGCACGGCCCGGGCCGTGGGGATCGCGCCGCGTCCGGCGACACGCCCGCGCAACTTTGACCAGGTGGTTGCCCGTGCAACGGCTGCGCCCGTGCAACGCCAGACCGCTGCCGTCGTGCAGCGTCCGGCAACCACACCGCAGGTCGCAGCCCCCGCTGTCGTGGCCCCGACAGGCCCGGTGCCGGGTGGCGTCGCCCGTGCCGCGACCCAGGAAAACGCGATCCGCCTGCGCGACATGAACCTCGTCGGTGTCTATGGACGCCCCAATGCGCGCCGTGCCTTGGTCCGTCTGGGCAACGGCCGCTATGTCAAGGTCGAGGTCGGCAGCGCCCTCGACGGTGGTCGCGTGACCGCCATCGGCGATTCCGCGCTGAATTTCGTCAAGCGCGGGCGCACCTACGCGCTGCAACTGCCCACGGGCTAGGCAGTGCTGCGCGATGCCGCAGTTGTTTGCGATCTGGCCTGCCTGCCCCATTGCCTTGTGCGCAGTGACGTTTAAGACAGCCGCATGGATACGTTTCTGCTACAGGCCACAATTTATCTGGGTGCCGCCGTGCTTGCGGTGCCTTTTGCCGCGCGACTGGGACTTGGGTCCGTTCTGGGATATCTGGCCGCCGGGATCATCATCGGCCCATTGACCGGTCTGGTCGGGACCGAGGCACAGGACATTCAGCATTTTGCCGAATTCGGCGTGGTGATGATGCTGTTCCTGATCGGACTGGAACTGGAACCGCGCGCGCTGTGGGACATGCGGGATCGGTTGATCGGTCTGGGCGGACTTCAGGTCGGCGTGACCACGCTGCTGATTGCGGGCGCCGCCATCGCGCTGGACTACGACGTCGTGACAGGCATCGCGATCGGCATGATCTTTGCCTTGTCATCCACGGCAATCGTGCTGCAAACCCTTTCCGAAAAGGGGCTGATGCAAACGGGCGGCGGGCGGTCGATCTTCTCGGTGTTGCTGACGCAGGATATCGCCGTGATCCCGATGCTGGCCCTGCTGCCGCTATTGGCATCACCTGCCGCGCGCGTTGCAATAGCCCCCGACGGGTCCATGCAACGCGCCGGAACAACCGATGAGGCCCACCACGGCCTGTCACTCGTCGAAGGGTTACCCGGCTGGGGCGTGACGCTGGTCACCATCGGTGCAGTGGCCGCCGTGATTCTGACCGGGATTTACCTGACCCGGCCGGTTTTCCGCTATATCCATCAGGCCAAGCTGCGCGAGATGTATACCGCGCTTGCCTTGCTGATGGTCGTGGCGATTGCCGTCCTGATGGAAACCGTCGGCCTGTCGCCTGCGCTGGGGACGTTCCTCGCCGGTGTGGTGCTGGCGAACTCGGAATTCCGTCACGAACTCGAAAGCGACCTTGCACCGTTCAAGGGCCTGCTGCTGGGGCTGTTTTTCATCACTGTCGGTGCCGGAATCAACTTCGAACTGCTCTTTGCGCAACCGACCCGCGTGGCGACCTACGTGCTGGGGATCATCGTGATCAAGGGCGCGGTGCTCTATGCGCTTTCGCTCTTGTTCAAGATGAAAGGCAAGGACCGCTGGCTGTTCACACTGGGCCTGGCACAGGCCGGTGAATTCGGGTTCGTGCTGATCTCTTTCTCGCGCAGCCAGGGCGTCCTGACGGGACCTGTGTCGGAACTGCTGCTGCTGGTGACAGCGCTGTCGATGCTGGTCACGCCGCTGATGTTCATCGGCTACCACTACCTGACGCACCGCATGGAAGAGGAAGAGGACCACGAACACGACGAGGTCGACGAAACAGGAACCGTGATCATCGCGGGCATCGGACGCTTTGGCCAGATGGCGAACCGGCTCATTCAATCGGCAGGGTTCTCGACCGTCGTGATCGACAATGATCTTGCCGCCGTCCAGACCATGCGCAAGTTCGGCTATCGCGGGTTCTTTGGTGACCCGACGCGCCCTGATCTGCTGGCCGCTGCCGGGATCGACGAGGCACGCGTGATGATGGTCTGCCTTGATAATCGGGCAACCGCCTGCCAGCTGGTCGCCTATGTGCGCAAGGTGCGCCCCGACATTCACATCATCGCCCGGGCCTATGACCGCGTGCACAGTTACGAGCTCTATGCGGCGGGTGCCGACGATATCGTGCGTGAAATGTTCGACAGCTCGCTGCGCGCCGGGCGCTATGCGCTTGAAAATCTGGGGCTGACGGAATTCGAGGCGGCCGAGGCGGAAACCATGTTCTATCATTCCGATCGCGGCATGGTGCGGGAACTGGCCGAGCTGTGGAAACCGGGCGTCGCCATTGCGGACAACGCCGACTACGTGGCCCGCGCACGCAAGCTGGACAGTGATCTGGAAACGGCGCTCGCAAGTCGTGTGCAAAACCGCGATTCCTCGGACGAGGCGCTGCCGCCGCGCCGTCCTGGCGACACCTCGCGCGGGAACCGCTAGGGCACCGATTTTTCTGCGAAAAATCGGAGAGCGCCTGCCATCGTCTGGCGGGTCAACGATTTTTCGCAGAAAAATCGGCGGATCAAGCGGATTTGCCTGCGACGGCTGCTTCTTCGAAGGTCGCCATGCCGCTGTGACATGCGACGGCGGCCTGTACGATGCCGATCGCTACAGCAGCACCGGATCCCTCGCCCAGCCGCAATCCCAGATCCAGCAGTGGGGTCTTGCCCAGCGCATCCAGCATGCGGCCATGCGCCGCTTCAGCCGAAACATGGCCTGCAACCGCGTGATCCAGCGCGCCAGACACCGCGCGGTCGAGAACAAGGGCCGCCGCCGTGCAGATGAATCCATCCAGAACCACCGGGATACCCGCAACGCGCGCCCGCGCGATCGCCCCCGCCATCCCGGCGAGTTCGCGTCCGCCAAGGCAGCGCAAGACCTGCAATGGATCAGCCAGTACATCCGCGTGACGCGCGAGGCCCGCAGCCACGACCTGCGCCTTGCGGGCCACACCGGCATCGTCAACGCCGCTGCCCCGTCCGACCCAATCCGCAGGATCACCCCCCATCAGGGCAGCACCCAGTGCCGCCGCCACGGTCGTGTTGCCGATCCCCATCTCGCCCACCACCAACAGGTCGGTGTCGCGCGCAACCGCATCCCAACCCGCGCACAGGGCCGATACGACCTCGGCCTCTGACATGGCGGGGCCGGTGGTGAAATCGTGCGTCGGCGTCTCCAATTCCAGCGGGACCACCGACATGGTTGCGCCATACGTCCGGGCCAGCTGGTTGATCGCCGCACCGCCTGCGCTGAAATTGCCGACCATCTGGGCCGTCACCTCAGGCGGAAAGGCAGACACACCCTGCGCGCAGATCCCGTGATTGCCGGCGAACACGATGATCTGCGGGGCCGCGATGACGGGCCGCGCGTTGCCTTGCCAGCCTGCGACCCAGATCGCCAGATCCTCCAGGCGGCCCAATGCGCCCGGCGGCTTGGTCAATGCGCCATTGCGTGCCGCGGCCCCGTCGCGGGCGGCTGTATCCGCACCCCCGGCTGCCGCCAGCGCGGCGCGAAAGCTGTCAAGGCTCGTGAATGCTGCGGTCATGGGCCGTCCTCGTTGCGTATTTCCCTGCCCCTGTCTAACCATGCGACACGGAATGAAAAGAGGCCGCATCATGCAAAACACCACCGGCCCACAGCCCCGCTTTGCCTTGTCCGATGTGGCGGCTGCAGTGGGGTTGATGACCCGCCTGCCCGTGCGTGTCGATACGGACCGCGCAACACGGCGGGGCGCGCGCGCGGCATGGGCGTGGCCGGTGGCGGGCCTGTTGGTCGGGGGGCTGGCGGCGATGCTGGCCAGTCTTGCGCTTTGGCTGGGCCTGCCGCCTGCCCTTGCGGCCATTCTGCTGATCGCCACGCAGATCACGCTGACCGGTGCCCTGCACGAGGACGGTCTGGCCGACAGCCTGGACGGTCTGTGGGGCGGCTGGACGCGCGACCGGCGGCTCGAAATCATGAAGGACAGCCGGATCGGGGCTTACGGTGTCATCGGATTGATCCTGACCTTGCTTTTGCGGTGGCAACTTTGGTCATTGATCATCGTGACAGACGCGCTCTGGCCTGCTGCAATGATCATGGGGGCCGTCAGCCGCGCGCCGATGGCGGCCCTGATGGCCTGGCTGCCCCCGGCCCGAACCTCGGGCCTCAGCCGACACGTGGGGCGACCTGCGCCTGTCACGGCAATCGCTGCAGGTATGCTGGCCGGAGTGGTCACGCTTTTGCTGTGGCCGGGTGCATTGCCTGCATTGGGTCTCGCCGTGGCCACCACGGCCTACGGCTGGGGCCGCATTGCGCATGCGCGAATTGGCGGGCAAACCGGCGACATCCTCGGGGCTGGGCAGCAAGTGTGCGATATCGCGGGACTGTTGGTGCTGGCAGTTCTGCTGACCTAGCGCGGGCAGGCCAGCGCCGCGTCAACCGCCCCCGGCCCGTTTGGCCCCAGATCCCGTGCAACAGGCACACCGCCGTCAAAACGCACACCGATCACACGGCCCCAGTCCCCCGACAGCAAAACCGCCGTGCGTCCGTCGCAGGCAACACCACCGGGAATGACTGCATCCCCGATCCGGTGGTTCGTTACACCCGGCAGGGCCGCAACCAGTTCCATCACGCCCTCCGCCGGTCGCCAGAACTGCAAGGTCCGTGCCAGATGGGGCCGGTCGACCAAGGCGACCTCGATCCGTCCGTCGCCGTCGAAATCAGCCGCACCCAAAGGCGCAAGCCAGCGTCGGGTCTGGCCGATGTAGGGGGTCGCGGTGATCGCCTGCGGCACACCATCCACTAGCCCGAACACCAGCAAACGCGCGCCGCGCGCGATGTCGGTCTGCACGACGACGACCTCTGGCAGGCCGTCGCCCGTCACGTCCCACAGACGCGGGACAAGGTCCTCGTAGACCTGCTGTTCCGACAGGGTGAAACGGTACGACCCGTTCGTGGTGGCGATCCGCAGATCCCCCCATTCCACGGCATCCCCCAGCACTCCGTGGTCATAGCGCGTCGTGGGGGCATCAAACTGGGCGGCGGTGATCTGCTGTGCCGTCGCGGGTCCGGCCAGCATGCAGGCCACCGCCGCCCATTTCATCAGATCTGCTTTTCGGGCATCTGCACGCGCAGACCGTCCAGCGCATCAGAAACCTTGATCTGACACGTCAGCCGCGACCGGACAGGATCGGGTTCATAGGCAAAATCCAGCATGTCCTCTTCCATGCCGTCCTTGGCGGGCAGCTTTTCCACCCAATCCTCGGCCACATAGACGTGGCAGGTCGAACAGGCGCAGGCACCGCCGCAATCGGCCTCGATGCCCGGAATGCCGTTGTCGCGTGCGCCTTCCATGACGGTCATGCCATTGGCAACCTCGACGACGTGTTCCTTGCCACCGTGTTCGACATAAGTGATCTTGGCCATTGGTTTTCCTCAGAATGGATGCAGTGTCGGCGCGCACCTTAGGCCGTCACCGGGGCGCATGCCAGTCCCATCACAGGGCTATCGCCGCGACATTCTTGCGGCTATGTAGTGGCATGATCCGCCTTCTGCCCACTTTGCTCGTCCTTTCGGCCTGTGCGCCTGTCCCGCCGACAGACGCACCCGCCACCGTGCTGATCGCCAGCGGCGGGATCGAAACCGATACCGCCGGGCGCTGTTTTGCGCGTACGGCACCGCGCACCCGCGTGGACATCGTCGACCGCGTGGAACAGGTCGCACCCGCCCGCCGGGATGCCGCAGGCACCATCATCGATCCGCCCGTGTTTCGCACCGTGTCGGAACCCACCGCGCGTACCGTCGGCGAAGGCACCCGGTTCGAGGCGGTCTGCCCGCCCGTTCTGACGAACGAGGCCTTTGTCCAGAGCTTGCAACGCGCCCTGCTGATCCGCCGCGCCTATGACGGCCCGATCAGCGGCGTCTATGATCCCGCGACCCGTGCCGCCGTCCAGCAGCTCCAGCGGAACGGCGATCTTGACAGTCCGGTGCTGTCCGTGGCCACCGCGCGTGATCTGGGTATTTTTGCCCAGGCGCGCCCCTGAAACGCAAAACGCCCCACAGAACTGCGGGGCGTTTCGGTTTGGCCTGGTGCAGGCTCAGTCGTCCAGCGACAGTGCGACGAACCGCGGATCACCACCGCGCCGCACCAGCAGCAGCAGCGATGTGCGACCAGCCTCGGTCGCTGCATCGATCTGGGTTTGCAGATCTTCGACACTGGCGATGTCCTCTTGCCCGGCCTCGGTAATCACGTCACCGGCGACCAGACCCTTGGTGGCGGCATCTGACTCCGGCGCGATAGCCGTGATGACCAGACCTGCCTCGACCTCCAGACCGTATTCTTCGGTCAGGGTGTCATCGACGGGTGCCAGTGTCAGACCCATCAGTTCGACTTCGGCATCCTCTTCGGCATCTGCATCCGGTGTCATGTCGGGAAATGCGATCGATTCCTCGGTCTCGCGACGACCAAGGGTAACCGTGCGTTCGATCTCTTCGCCGTTGCGCAGGACCAGCATCACGGCCTCCTTGCCGACTGGCGAATTGCCGACCATCCGCACCAGTTCACGCGTATCGGGCACGTCGTTGCCGTCAAACGTCAGGATCACATCGCCGGATTCCAGCCCCGCGTCAGCCGCAGGGCCCGGAGGAACATCCGTGACCATCGCCCCGCGCGCCCGGTCCAGCCCGTCGATCGCGGCCACCATGTCAGGGGTCACGTCCTGGATACGCACGCCCAGCCAACCGCGCCGCGTCTCGCCGAATTCGCGCAGCTGATCGACCACATCGGTCACCACGGCCGCCGACATGGCGAAACCGATACCGATGGACCCGCCGTTGGGCGACAGGATCGCCGTGTTCACGCCGATCACCTCGCCCGCCATGTTGAACAATGGTCCGCCAGAGTTGCCACGGTTGATGGCGGCGTCGGTCTGGATGTAGTCATCATAAGTGCCCTGCAACGAACGGTTGCGGGCGGACACGATGCCGGCGCTGACCGAAAACCCCTGCCCCAGCGGATTGCCCATCGCCATGACCCAGTCACCGACGCGGGCACCCACGGCGTTGCTGTCACCGAATTCGACATAGGGCAGCGGGCTGTCAAATTCGACCTTCAGCACGGCGATATCGGTGTTGGGATCGGTCCCGACCAGTTCCGCGGGTAGAAACTCGGTCGGTTGACCGTCGCCCGGAAAAAACTCGATCTCGATCTCGTCGGCATCCTCGATCACGTGGTTGTTGGTGACGATATAGCCATCGGCGCTGATGACGAAACCGGACCCCAATGCGGACGACCGGCGCGGTGCACCCGGACCGTCCTGCATGTCGTTAAAGAAATCCTCGAAAGGCGATCCTTCCGGCACCAGGCCACGGGGGCCGGTGCGTTCGGCCACCATCGTAGAGGTCGTGATGTTCACCACCGACGGGCTGACCTGTTCGGCCAGATCGGCAAAGGTCGCGGGCCGATCCATCGGCGTCATCAACTGCGCCTCGACCGCCTCGGTTGTCTGGGCAAATCCGGGCATCGACTGCGCTGCAAACAGTGCCGCAATCAGGGCAAGACCGCTGATCATGCCCGTCCGGGGCGTCAGGGCGGTCATGGGGCGGGTCCGTGCAATGGCCTGTGAAGTCAAGTCGTGCTCCCTCGTCGTGAACGCCGCGCGCGGCGCTGTGATCAACTATCTGCGCATGAACATAGACCGCAGCGACACGGACGCAATGCACGTGATGTTTTGTCACGCGGCCGTGAAACGCAATGATTGAAAACCGACACCTCAAAATGCAAGGGGCCGGTCACATGACCGGCCCCCTGACAACGTTGACTGATGACGCTTACTGACCGGCGATTGCCGCAGCCGCGTCGTTTGCGGCACGACCCTGATCGGATTGCAGGTAGTTGAAAAACTCTGAATCCGGGCTCAGGACCATCGACGACCGACCCGACGCGGCAAAGCGTTCGTAGGCTGTCATCGACCGATAGAATTCAAAGAATTCCGGGTCAGCGCCAAAGGCCTCGGCAAAGATTGCGTTCCGTTCGGCGTCGGCCTCACCGCGAGTGATCTCGGCCTGACGGTTGGCGTCAGACGTCAATTCCACCACGGTCCGGTCGGCACCGGCGCGGATCCGTTGTGCGGCCTCGTTACCACGGGCGATTTCGTCGGCAGCTTCGCGTTCACGCTCTGCCTTCATCCGCTCGTAGGTGGCGTTCAGGTTTGCGGGCGGCAGGTCGGTCCGCTTGAGCCGCACGTCAATCACCTCGAGCCCGAGGCTGCGCGCCTCTGCAATCGCGTTGTTGCGGATACGCAGCATCAGCGCCGCACGGTCCGTGGACAGGATATCGTTGGACGATACCGTACCCAGCACGTTCCGCGTGGTGTCGCGCAGGATACCGTCCAGACGGCGCGATGCGACATCCAGACCGCCTGCACCGACGGCTTGACGGAACTGTTCCACATCCGAAATCCGGTAGCGGGCGAATGCGTCGACAACCAGACGGCGATCATCAGAAGGTGTGACTTCCAGCGGGTCCAGATCGCGGCTGAGAATACGGTCGTCATAGTTCACGACCTCCTGGATAAAGGGCAGCTTGAACCCCAGACCCGGTTCTTCCTGAACCTTCACGATCTGACCGAATTGCAGGACCAGCGCCCTTTCACGCTCGTCCACGATGAACACAGAGCTCAGCGCGACGATCAGGATGACAACCAGTGCGGGCAGCAGAAATATAGACTTGCGCATCAGTTCGTCCCTCCGGTGGTCGTACGCGGGGCGCGGTTGCCCAGCTCGTTCAGTGGCAGATACGGTACGACACCGTTGCTACCGCCGCCTTGTTCATCCAGCAGGATGATATCCATTCCACCCAGGACATTTTCCATCGTTTCCAGATAGATACGCTTGCGCGTCACCTCGGGTGCCTTGCTGAATTCGTCCAGAACGGCGGTAAAGCGTGACGCCTCACCCGATGCCTCGTTCACCACGCGGGCGCGATAGGCTTCGGCCTGCTCCAGTGTCTGGGCCGCCTCACCGCGCGCCTCTGCAACCACGCGGTTGGCATAGGCGTCGGCCACGTTCGTCAGCCTGTCGCGTTCCTGTTCGGCGTCCTGCACCGCGCGGAATGACGCGATCACCGGCTCTGGCGGATCGGCCTTGTCAAAGTTGACACGGACGATGTTCACACCGGAATTGTAGCTGTCCAGCGTGCTTTGAATTTCGCTGCGCAGACGGTCTGCAATGGCACCACGGTCCCGGTTCAGGATCGGTGCCAGATTGCTCTGTGCGATGATCTCGCGCATCACGGATTCCGAAACGGCCTCGATTGTCTGCGGCGGATCGGCCAGGTTGAACAGGTATTCCTGCGGGTCGATGATGTTCCAGACGACCTGGAAATCGATGTCGACGATGTTCTCGTCGCCGGTCAGCATCAGGCCGGCATCCATGCCGGATTGGCTGGTGCCGATGTCGATGCTCCGCTCGGACGTGACCTGCAACACTTCACGGGTCACGATCGGCCAAGGGGCAAAGTTCAGACCCGGGCCGTTGGTCGACAGATAGTCACCCAGCATCAGCTCGACCGCCTGTTCTTCGGGGCGCACGGTGTAAAACGATGCCATCCCCCACAGGATCACCGCACCGATGACGCCCAGACCGATGGTGCCGCGAGTAAAAGCCGGCCCGCCGCCGCCGGACCCACCCGACCCTGTGCCGCCGCCTTTGCCGCCCATCAGGACGCGCAGCTGTTCACGGCCCTTGTTGACCAGTTGATCGATTTCGGGGATTTGCGGCCCCTCACCCGGCCTGCGTGGCGGGCGTGGCGGCTCGTTGCCGCCGCCGTTTGCCCCGTTGCCACGGTTTCCGTTATCGCCGCCACCCCCCCAGGGGCCTCCGGTATTGCCTGCCATCGTGTGTAGGTCTTCCTCTGTTTGATGCCCGCATCGGGGCCTTATGACTAAAGTGGGCGTTCAGCCCGACCGGTTCAAGTTGTCCGCACCGGTTCGCGCATGGTCACCAGTTCCTCAGAAATGGTCGGATGCACGGCGCAAGTGCGGTCAAAGTCCTCTTTTGTAGCGCCCATCTTGACCGCGATGCCGACCATCTGGATCAATTCGCCCGCATCCGGTGCGACGATGTGACAGCCCAGAACCTTGCGCGTTTCAGCACAGACGATCAGTTTCATCAGCACGCGGGACGTGCCGTCGATGAATGCCTGGTTCATCGGGCGGAAACTGGTCGAATAGACCTCGATCGGACCGTTGCGGGCCGCATCATCCTCGGTCAGGCCAACGGTGCCCAGTTCGGGCTGGGTAAACACGGCAGAGGCGATCAGGTTGTGATCGACCGGTGTCGGCGTGCCCTTGAACACCGTATCCACAAACGCCATGCCCTCGCGGATCGCCACGGGTGTCAGTGCCACGCGGTCGGTCACATCACCGATGGCATAGATCGACGGGATATTGGTCTGGCTGTATTCATCGACGGCAATCGCCCCATTGCGTTCCAGCTTGACCCCGACATCATCCAGTGCCAGCCCATCCGTCGACGGTGCGCGCCCCGTGGCAAAGATCACATGATCGAACACCTGCTCCACCCCTGTCGTCGCCTTGGTCCAGATCGGGCCAGCGGCACGGGGATCGGTGATGCTCTTGTCGTTGGTGGCCAGCGAACGACGCTCTCCTGCGGGTTCGCCCATCGTGGCATCAGATCCGGTCGGACGCGGCCCTTTTGGGGCCTGATCGGCCGGGCACATTTCCTGAACGCTGGTGCCCATGTGAATGTCGATGCCGCATTGTTTCATGGATTCCGACAAAAGACCGCGCGCCTCGTCGTCGAACCCTTTGAGGATTTGCGCACCACGCGCGTAGATCGTGACCTCGACCCCGAAATTTCGCAGGATGCAGGCAAATTCGCAGGCAATATATCCGCCACCCACGATCAGAACGGATTTGGGCAGTTTTTCCAACAGGAACACATCATTGCTGACAAGCCCCAATTCCGCGTTTTCCAGCGGCGGGCGCACCGGATGGCCTCCGACTGCAATCAGGATGTGTTTGGCCGACACGGTTTGGTTGTTGGCGAGTTTAACCGTATGCGGGCCGTCCACCGTCGCGCGACTGTCATAGATCTTGACGCCCGAGCCATCCAGCAGCTTGCGATAGACCCCCTCGAGCCGCTCCAGTTCAGCCGTCAGCTTGGGGTGGAAACGGCCCCAGTCGAAATCGCCGATGGTCGCGTCCCAGCCAAATTTCTGCGCATCCGACACCTGCGCCGCCCCTTTGGACGCAAAGACCATCAGTTTTTTCGGGACACAGCCACGGATGACGCATGTACCGCCCAGACGCGATTCCTCGGCCAGGGCCACGCGCGCGCCAGTCTGCGCCGCCATGCGCGCCGCACGCACCCCGCCTGACCCGCCACCGATGACAAACAGGTCAAAATCGTAATCAGCCATGGTCGCGCACCCTCTCTTCAATTCGCCCGCAACCTAGGGCGAAGCCCGCCTGAGGACAACGCCACATCGGGCCATCCGCCCGATGTGCCGCGACAGACCGGGTGCCTCAGTCGCCCAGATCGGCGAACAGGTTGTCGTCATCCAGAAAATCGTAGCGGGTTTCGTCGTGTTCGCCCTTGTTGATGTCCTGCACCTCGACCCGGCCATCGCCATAGCCCGTCACGACGATATCGCAGATGTCGATGAACAGGCCGTTTTCAACGACCCCCGGTATCTGGTTCAGCACGAGGCTGAGCTGTCGCGCGTTGCCGATCCGGTTCAGATGCAGGTCCAGGATATGGTTGCCCTCGTCGGTGACATAGGGCGCATCTGCGTTCATGCGCAGACTGGCGGTCGTGCCCAGCACATCCATACCCACCAGCACCTCTTCGATCAGCGCCTTGCTGGTCTGCCAGCCAAAGGGGATCACCTCGACCGGCAGCGGAAAGTTCCCCAGCGATTCAACCCGCTTGGACCCGTCGGTGATGACGATCATCTGGTCGGACGCCGTGGCCACGATCTTTTCCTGCAACAGCGCACCGCCGCCACCCTTGATCAGGTTCAGGTCGTGGTCGTATTCGTCCGCCCCGTCGATGGTCAGATCCAGCCATTTCGCCTCGTCCAGCGAAATCACCTCGATCCCGACCTGACGGGCCAGTTCCGCCGTCCGGCTGGAGGTCGGCACGCCCTTGATCTTGAGGCCGTTGTCTCGCACCATTTCGCCCAGACAGCGCACCAGCCATGCGGCGGTCGATCCTGTTCCCAGTCCCAGCTTCATGCCGTCCTGCACGTAATCGCAGGCGCGTTTCGCGGCGACGAATTTCGCTTTGTCGATGGGGGACATATTGGCGGACATGGGGCAGCTCCTGTGACGACTCGCCGCTTTATAGGCCGGGCGGGCGGTCCTTGGACAGTCGGATCACACGGCGACGCGGCGAATTGGCCCGCAAACCCGCTGGACGCGCGCAACAAGGCAGCGCAGACATGCGACATGACTCACGACCTGCTGCGACTGCACTATGCGCCCGACAATGCCTCCTTGTGCATCCGGTTGGCCTGCGAACTGCTGGACATCCCCTATCAGACCGTTCTGGTGGACCGCGCCAGCCGTGCGCAGGACAGTGCTGCCTACCGCGCGCTGAACCCAGCTGGCCTGATCCCGGTGCTGGAAACCGACGACGGTCCGGTGTTCGAGACAGCCGCCATCCTGATATGGCTGGCAAACCGGTATCCCGGCCAGCTGATGCCCGCCCCTGCCACAACCGGAGAGGCAAACGCCCTGTCGTGGCTGCTGTGGCTGGCCAACACATTGCATACAACCCTGCGCATGACATTCTATCCCGCGCAATACATGCCCGATGCGCCAGACGATTTCAGGGCCGCCATGCAGAGGCGGCTGTCCAGCCACCTGCACCTGCTGGACCGCCATGCCAAGGCGCTGCACCCGGTCCATCACTGCTACCTTGCACCCATGCTGCGCTGGACGTCCCTGTATGGTGACAACGCAGGCTGGTTCACACTGACCGACTACCCGCGGCTGCACAGCCTCGCGCGGCAATGCGAGGTCAGCGCCCATGCGCGCCGCGCGGCCCAGGCCGAAGGTCTGGGGAACACTCCGTTTTCCGCACCGCGTCTGGCCAATCCGCCCGAAGGGTCCGCCACCTGATATTGCGCAGGTCTGTTCCCGCGCCTAGGCTGCGGCATGCCAAATGACCGCCCCTTTACCGGCATCCTGTTGATGCTCGGATTCTGCGTCCTCGCCCCGTTGGGCGATGGCATGGCAAAACTCTTGGGCGGTGCCGTGGTGCTGGGAACGCTGGTGTTGGCCCGGTTCGCGATACAGGCCGCGGTGCTGGTGCCATTGGTTCTGGCACGCGGTCAGGATCTGCGTGCCCCACATGGCACAAGGCGTCTGGTCTGGCTGCGCAGCGCCCTGCACATCGCCGGCATGACGATGATGTTCGCATCACTGCGCTATCTGCCGTTGGCTGATGCACTGGCCATCGCCTTTGTCATGCCGTTCATCTTGCTGTTGCTGGGGCGCATTTTCATGGACGAACAGGTAGGCCCGCAGCGCATGATCGCCTGCGCGGTCGGTTTTGCTGGAACCCTGCTCGTGATCCAGCCGAATTTCGTCGATGTCGGCCTGCCTGCGCTCTTGCCACTGGGGGTGGCTGTGACGTTCGCCCTGTTCATGCTGGTCACCCGGTCGCTGTCAGGACGCATCGACCCGATCAGGCTCCAAGCGATCGGCGGATTGCAGGCCACGTTACTGGTGTCGATCGGCCTGCTGGTGCTGCCTGGCCCGCAGGCCGGTTTCGCGCTGCCCGGCACCGGCGCGCTGTGGCTCGTCGTATTGATGGGGCTGGTCGGCACGGCGGCACATCTGCTGATGACATGGAGTCTGCGCTGCGCCCCGGCGTCAACACTCGCCCCGATGCAATACCTCGAAATTCCATTTGGAACGGTGATCGGCTGGGCCATGTTCGGCGATCTGCCCAACGGCCTTGCGGCCTGCGGCATCGTCGTCACTGTCGCCGCCGGCCTCTATGTCATCGTCCGAGAGCGTAATCTAGCGCGCCGGGCAATTCCGACCGCTCCAGCGTGATCAGGACAGGCCCGGCCACATCCAGTGTCACATGGTCTGCCTGCGCCCTGTTCGAACTGCTGACCACCCCGTCAGGTGCCAGGCTGTGCGCGTCCATGTCCCAGACCAATCCAGCCGAACTGACCGTCGCGGGCCCCAGAGGCATGACTGCGACACGTGTCTGGGGTGTCACCGCGATGCGGCTATGCCCTTGCCGCGCCAAGATGCAGACCTCGCTGTCGGACACGAGAACGACGTGATGTGCGCGCAGCCGCGCCAGTGTTGCCAGTGTTGCCAGCGTGTGATCCAGCCGTGCGCCCAGAAACCCTGCCGCCAGAACCACGGGCGCTGTGATCCGCGTCAGGCATTTTTCGAAATCGGTCGTGTCCTGTTCGGTCACCGCATGGATGACATCCCTATGCGTCGCACGCGCCTGCGCCGACAGACTGTCCATGTCACCGATGACCGCCAAAGGCGCAATGCCCGTCACAACAAGGCGATCAGCGCCCCCATCGGCCGCGACGACACTTGGCGCGACCCTTAGGCACATGTTAAGAGTTTCGTCGGCAATGTCCGCGCCACCTATCAAGGTGATCGGTTCGGAACTGGCAACAATCGGTTTTTGCAGTGGGGATTGTTTCATATTTCGCGACATTCCTCAAAAGCGCCCCAAAATCAACCAGACAGCACCGCCAGCCTGTTCCGGTTTGCGAACCAATTCGTGGTAAACGAGGGTAATTGATTTTGAAAGAAAGCGAGGGACACCATGGTTGAATCGAGCAAGATTCTCACCGTCTCCTACGGCACCTTCTCATGCACCCTGGAAGGATTCGACGATTCCTTTTCCACGATGAAGGCGATCGCCGAATATTTCCGGGACCTGGCTGCGGGTGACCGTTATTTCGGGGCGGAGCCGCCGACACCGGATACGGAGATGCTGACCCGGATCGCCGAACGCGAGATTTCCCGCAGGGTCGAGGCGCGCACGTCCGATGCTGGCATCGTCTTGCGCGCGTCCGACCCCGCACCGCAAGCCCTCGCCGACACCGACACGCGCCCTGCCATGCCACCGGCCCAGCAGCCCCCCGCAGAGGCACCGGTCGCACAGTCACAGCCCAAGGCGGAACGTCACCCCGATTCCGAAAGCGTTGCTGACAAGCTCAAGCGCATCCGTTCGGTCGTGGGCAGCCGCGCCGACACAGCCTTCGTCGAGGATCTGGAAGAGCGCGAGACCCCAAGTGCGCCCGCGCCCACTGCAGATGATACCGCATCGCTCGCGGACGATGATGCGCCCGTCGCAGCCAATCCGGACGCCGCTGCCAGCGTAGCACACGACGACGCCGCAACCACGGACAAGGCAGACACGGCAGAAGAGACTGTCACCATCCCCGAAGCCTATGCCGCGGCAGAGGACGACATCGACGACGAAACGGATGCGCAGATCAAAGAAGTGCTGCGCAATCTTGAACGCGCAGGCTTGCGACCGCCAGAGACACCGGCCGTCGAAGATCAGGCAGCCGTCGTCGAAACCGCCACAGCGCGGGTTGCCGCACAAATCGCGCAGGACGCGCCGCAGCAGGATATTGCCACGCCCGCACCCAAGTCCGAACAACCGGCAGAGACGCAGGCAACCGCGAAACCCGCATTGGCCGTCAAGGCAGAGCCAGCAGCGGCCGCGCAGCCAGCCAAGCCTGAACCCAAGGCAGACACGGCACAGGCTGCGGCCCCTGCGGCCGATCGCGCCGAACAAGAGGCCGACGAGGCTGCGGCTATCATTCAGTCGCTGATCGCGCAAACACGCGAGGCCAGCACCGCGGAACAGCCTCAAACCGCAAAGGCCGCGCCCGATGCGGCCCCGGCCAAGTCAGACGATGACTCCCAGACCGAGGCACCCGCCGACCCCGTCGAGGCACCGACAGCCCCGCGCCGTGGCCGGATTCTGCGTGTCACACGCCGCCCCCGCCCAGAGGCCGCCAGCGCCGCGGATGCACCGCAGGATGATGCTGCAGCAGAACCCGCCAAGACCGGCCCGGTTTCGACACCGGTGCAGGACGCGCGCGCGCGCCTTGCCGAGATGCGCCGCGACATGAACCCGGAACCGCGCGAAATCGCTGCCGATCAAAAAGATGCACCAACCGATGCACCCTTGGAATCGTCACTTTCGCCAGAGGACGAGGCCGATCTGCAACGTGATCTTGCTGCGGCAGAAGCAGCTGCCGAAGCAGAACTGAGCAGCGTATCCCAGGATGAAGACGGCGACGACTTTGACGGCGACGACACCGAAGAGACCGCAGAGACTGACGCGGCCGTGGACGACGCCGAGACAGACTCCGGCAAACCCGAGGTGGCAGCGGCAGCTGCACCGCAGGCGACCCGCGATGCCCTGCCCACCACGTCAGAGGCCGAGATGTCCCGCATCAACGCCCAGGCCGAAGAGGAACTGGCAAATCCCGAAAACAGCCGCCGCCGCGACGCCATCGCACATCTCAAGGCCGCTGTGGCAGCGACCGAGGCCGCGCGCCAGCTGGGCGAGCCGCGCAAGACGCAGGACTCCGAGGAAACCGATTTCCGTGAAGACCTGCAAAAGGCAGTCAAGCCGCGCCGTCCGGTGGCCGATGAATCGGCACGGACCGAACGTCCGCGCACCGCACCACTGAAACTGGTTGCCAGCCAGCGTGTCGACACCCCCGCCGATGCAGCCGAAAAACAGGTGCAACCGCGCCGCGTGGCCGCACCTGCAGCAAAAGCATCGGACACCGGTGATTTCGCCGAATACGCGCAAAGCGTGGGTGCCAATTCGTTGCAGGACCTGCTCGAGGCTGCCGCCGCCTATGTCGCGATCGTCGAAGGTGCCGAAGACTTCTCGCGCCCGCAGATCATGCAAAAGGTGCAAGCAACCGCCAAAGAGGAATTCACCCGCGAAGACGGACTGCGCTCTTTTGGCACGCTGCTGCGTCAGGGCCGCATCGAAAAGGCCCGTGCCGGTCGGTTCCAGATTTCGGACCGCACCCGGTTCCGGCCTGAACAGAAGGCTGCCAACGGCTGAAACCGGCCATACTCAAACGAAAAAAGGCGAAGGGGCAACCTTTCGCCTTTTTCATTTCGATACCAACCTGCGGCACTTGCGCCCAAGAGAGCGACGCCCTCAAACCGGACCGTGGCGATCACTCGTCCGGATCAGGCTGTCCGATACCGCGGAAAATCGCGCGGAACGGGAATGCCCACAACACCCCCAACCCCACGTATATCGCCAGTTCCGTCAGGATCGACGGACGGTCCAGCGATGACACCACGCTGACGGCCACGATGATGTAGGCGGGCAACCCCAGTACCAGGATCAGTAGCGCCAGACGCTTGCGTGTCTTGTAGCTGAGAGAGGCGAACCAATCGTTCATCGCGCGGCGAACGGATCGGTGACAAGGATCGTGTCCTCGCGCTCGGGCGAGGTGGACACAAGCGCGACCGGACAATCGATCAGTTCCTCGATCCGGCGCACATATTTGATCGCCTGCGCGGGCAAATCGTTCCAGGATCGCGCCCCTTCGGTCGATTCCGACCAGCCCGGCATTTCCTCATAGATCGGAACGCAACGCGCCTGCTGGTCCGCTGCCGTCGGCAAATAATCCAGCGCCTTGCCGTCCAATGTGTAGCCTGTGCAAATCTTCAATGTCTCGAACCCGTCCAGCACGTCCAGTTTCGTCAGGGAAATCCCCGACACACCGGATGTAGCACAGGTTTGCCGGACAAGCGCTGCGTCAAACCAGCCGCACCGCCGTTTGCGGCCCGTGGTCGTGCCGAATTCATGGCCCCGCTCGCCCAGCATCTGACCGTCTTCGTCGTGCAGCTCGGTCGGGAACGGTCCCTCACCCACGCGGGTCGTGTAGGCCTTGACGATCCCCAGCACGAAATCGATCGCGCCCGGTCCCACACCGGTGCCCGTCGCCGCCTGCCCTGCGATCACGTTGGATGAGGTCACGTAAGGATAGGTGCCGAAATCGATATCCAGCAGTGCTCCCTGCGCACCCTCGAACAGGATGCGTTTGCCCTCTTTGCGCTTGTCGTTCAGCACCTTCCAGACGGGGGCTGCGTATTCCAGAATCCCCGGCGCAATCTCGCGCAGTTGCGCCAGCAGTGCATCACGGTCGATGGGGTCCAGACCCAGCCCGCGGCGCAGCGCATCATGATGGACCAGCGCGCGATCGACACGCAGTTCCAGCGTTGCATCATCGGCCAGGTCCGCCACGCGGATCACGCGCCGCCCGACCTTGTCCTCATAGGCCGGGCCAATTCCACGCCCGGTCGTGCCGATCTTGGCGACGTTGGCCTGACCTTCGCGCGCGCGATCCAATTCACCGTGGAACGGCAGGATCAGCGGCGTGTTTTCCGCGATCATCAGCGTTTCCGGCGTGATCTCGACGCCCTGACCGCGCAGGCCTTCGATTTCTTTCAGCAGATGCCAGGGGTCCAGCACCACGCCGTTGCCGATCACCGACAGCTTGCCGCCGCGCACGACGCCGCTGGGCAGCGCGTGCAGCTTGTAGACCGCACCGTCGATCACCAGCGTATGGCCCGCGTTATGACCGCCCTGAAAGCGTGCGATGACATCGGCACGCTCGCTCAGCCAGTCGACGATCTTGCCTTTGCCTTCGTCACCCCACTGGGCACCTACAACGACCACATTTGCCATGACTTACGTCCTTAAACCCGGAAATTCCGCCGTCCGCTATATCCATGACGGCGCCGGTCTGAAACCGAAAAACGTCGCCTGCCTTGCCAGAGTGCGAAACCAGCCGCATTGCGGCACGGCCAACTCCGCCAGTCAGGTCCCGCGATTGCCCTGTCCGTGGCAAATCGGCCATGACACGCCCTGCCTGCGACGGCAGGTTTGGCACCCGCCCGGGTCAATGCCCCTTGCGGCAAGGGTCACAACGTCCTAGTTACCCCCGAACCAAATTAACCCGCAGGCCCGCCCACCATGGAAAACG
Source organism: Loktanella sp. DSM 29012 (assembly GCF_900110705.1). GTDB lineage: Bacteria > Pseudomonadota > Alphaproteobacteria > Rhodobacterales > Rhodobacteraceae > Loktanella > Loktanella gaetbuli. The sequence continues at coordinate 246,617 of NZ_FOEJ01000002.1, forward strand.
TCGTTCTCGTCATCCACCTGATCCTTGCGCTGACGCTGATCGGCACCGTTCTGTTGCAACGGTCCGAAGGCGGGGGTCTGGGAATCGGCGGTGGTGGCGGTGGTGCCACCGGCAGCCGCCCGCCCGCGACCGCCATGGGCAAGGTGACTTGGGGTCTGGCGCTGGCCTTCATCGCAACGTCCATCGCGCTGACGATCATCGCTGCGGAAAATGCGGCCGGGTCCTCTGTGGTGGATCGCCTGATCGACGCGCCGAACCCGACACCTGCCGCGCCCGCACTGCCTGCCGATGGCGACAGCCTGCTGCCGCCGACTGTGGGTGACGACGCGCTGGTGCCCTCGGGCAACTAAACGACTGACATCACAGCATCTTGGCGCGCCATGCGGCGCGTCACCATCATATTGCGTCACGGGTTGCAGGCACTGGCCGTTTCGGGCTATCCTTTAATCCCGTGGCAGGGCGTATTTTGCACGCCGTCCGACCAGAAACGCGACACACGGGGGCCCTCACTTGGCACGCTATATTTTCATCACCGGCGGTGTGGTCTCATCCTTGGGCAAGGGCCTGGCCTCTGCCGCATTGGGCGCGTTGCTGCAGGCGCGGGGCTATACGGTCCGCCTGCGCAAGCTGGACCCCTACCTGAACGTCGATCCCGGCACGATGTCGCCCTTTGAACATGGCGAGGTTTTCGTCACGGACGATGGCGCGGAAACCGATCTGGACCTGGGCCACTATGAACGATTCACTGGTGTCCCCGCCCGCATGACCGATTCCGTGTCGTCAGGCCGGGTCTATTCCACCGTGCTGGAAAAGGAACGGCGCGGCGACTATCTGGGCAAGACCATTCAGGTCGTCCCCCACGTCACGAACGAGATCAAGGATTTCCTCAAGGTCGGCGACGACGAGGTCGACTTCATGCTGTGCGAGATCGGCGGCACCGTCGGCGATATCGAGGGCCTGCCCTTTTTCGAGGCGATCCGCCAGTTTTCCCACGACAAACCGCGCGGCGAATGCATTTTCATGCACCTGACCCTGCTGCCCTATCTGGCCGCAAGTGGTGAGCTGAAAACGAAACCCACCCAGCACAGCGTCAAGGAATTGCAATCCATCGGCATTGCCCCCGACGTGCTGGTCTGCCGGTCGGAACACCCGATCCCCGAACGCGAGCGCGAGAAAATCGCGCTGTTCTGCAACGTCCGCAAGGAATGCGTGGTCGCCGCCTACGATCTGAATTCGATCTACGAGGCTCCCCTGTCCTACCACGCGCAAGGTCTGGATCAGGCCGTGCTGGACGCATTCGGCATCAGCCCTGCTCCCCAGCCGAAACTGGATGTCTGGCACGATGTTCAGGACCGCATCCATAATCCCGAAGGCGAGGTGACCGTCGCCATCGTCGGCAAATACGTCCAGCTCGAAGACGCCTACAAATCCATCAAGGAGGCGCTGACCCACGGCGGCATGGCCAACCGGGTCAAGGTCAACGTCGAATGGGTCGACGCCGAACTCTTTGACCGAGAGGACGCCGCCCCGCATCTGGAACAATTCAACGCGATCCTGGTGCCCGGCGGATTTGGTGAACGCGGGACAGAGGGTAAGATCAAGGCCGCCCAGTTCGCCCGCGAAAAAGGCGTGCCCTACCTCGGGATCTGCCTTGGCATGCAAATGGCCGTGATCGAGGCCGCCCGCAACGTGGCCGGCCTGACCACCGCCGGATCAGAGGAGTTCGACCACGAATCCGGCAGCCGCCGGTTCGAGCCGGTCGTCTACCACCTCAAGGAATGGGTGCAGGGCAATCACACCGTCGCCCGCAAGGCCGACGACGACAAGGGCGGCACCATGCGTCTGGGTGCCTACGACGCCACCCTGACCGAAGGCAGCCATGTCGCGCAGATCTATGGTACCACCGCGATCGAGGAACGCCACCGTCATCGCTATGAGGTGGATATCAAGTATCGCGCCCAGCTCGAGGAAAAGGGCCTTTGCTTTTCGGGTATGTCGCCGGACGGCAAACTACCCGAGATCGTGGAATGGACCGACCACCCCTGGTTCATCGGCGTGCAATTCCATCCCGAACTGAAATCAAAACCCTTTGCACCGCATCCGCTGTTCAAGGATTTCGTGCGCGCCGCCGTCGAAAACTCTCGTCTGGTCTGAACAGACCGCGCCACGGCCCCGCAGCAGTCGCGGGGCCGGGAAACGATTTACTGGGCCAGCCAGACGTACCCTGCGTAGGCAATCAGCAGGCAGCAGCCGACGCCCCGCCCGATCACGGGCCGCGTCAGCAACAGCACCGCCAGCACCACCGACGCCACTAGCATCATCGGCAGGTCAAAGCTTGCGAATCGCGGGGCCACCGGGATCGGTGTGATGATGGCCGTCACCCCCAGAATACCCAGAACGTTGAAAACGTTGGATCCTACGATATTCCCGATGGCAATTTCGGACTGACGGCGCAGCGCCGCCGTGACCGAGGTCGCAAGTTCCGGCAGCGATGTGCCCACCGCCACGATCGTCAGGCCAATGAACGCCTCTGACACGCCAAAACCCCGTGCAATTGCCGTGGCCCCATCGACCAGAAACCGCGCCCCGAACATCAGCGCGACCAGACCAACCAGCACCCAGCCAAGCGAAACCAGGACCGCAGGCGACGGGCTGGCGTCATGATCCTCTGCCACGGCGTCGCCGGGCCGCAGATAGGCCCAGACCAGATAGCCCACCAAGGCCAGCAGCAGTGCGACCCCCGACAGGCGCCCGACGGCACCCGTCAGAAAAATCGGCAACAGAACGGCTGCCGCCAACACCATGACCGACAGGTCCCGGCGCAGCGTGGCACCTGATACGCGGATCGGCCAGACAAGTGCGGTCAGACCGCCGATCAGCAGGATGTTGGCGATGTTTGACCCGATGACATTGCCCAGCGCGATATCGGGCACGCCGCCCAGTGCCGCCTGTACCGACACCAGCAATTCCGGGGTCGATGTCCCGAACCCCACAACCGTCAAACCAATCAACAAAGGCGATATCGCCATGCGCCGCGCGATGCCGACACTGCCGCGCACCAAAGCATCGCCGCCCAGAAACAGTCCGATCAGACCGGCGGAAATCAGGATGTAATCCAATTGAAACTCCCCTCGGGCATACAGCCTGCCCACAGCGCAAATGGGCATGCAAATGACGCGGCACACCCCCCGCCCCGAAATAATTTTCAGGCAAAACCCGGCCCTGCCAAGGCTCGGACATGCGGACGCAAAAGTTAACGAGTAATTAATGTAACACGTTGATTTTACATAATATGTTTCGCATGCAAAACATCACGACATCGACATATATCGGCGCGGCACCGCCCTGACCGGTCATGGCCAGGGCGGTGCCGCGACAGCAATCAGAAACTGATGCGCCGCGTGACCACCAGGCTCGCCGTCGTCGCCGTGTCGCTGCCCTGCACCACGATGGGGCTGTTTTCCGCATCGCCCGTATATTCGTCATAGCGGACCGTCGCCGTCACGCCCCAGTCCTGATTGAACGCATAGGCCGCCGATGCCTCGATCCCGCGCGACAACAGACCGCCCTGCGCATCATAAGCCGTCAGGGTGCCGCCCGCCGCCGCATTCGCCACAGCCTCTTGTGCGGTCACGCCGAAATAGCGGTTGGCATAATCGTCATCACCGAAAAACAGGCGCGGTCCGACCTTCAGCGTCAGCTGGTCGTTGGGGCGTGCGATCAGGTTGCCACCCAGATCCGCCACCAGCGACGAATGGCCCACGACACCGAAACGGACCTGGGCGAACACCTCGGCCATCTCGATGGCGTAGCTCACCGAACCGCCCAGTTCGACGACCTGATCCAGATCGTTGAGGCCCACCAACTCGTCATAGTCCGCGGCATCACGCGCTCCGATATAGCGGAATGACCCGCCATAGCCGAATCCGGTCGCCGTGCCGCCCTCGCTGCCGCCCGACCGCAGCGGACCAAAGTTCAGTTCCTGCACCGAAAAACTGCCCGTCGCACCGACCTCTGTTTCGTCGCTGCCGAAATAGGCGGGCGCGCTCTGCGGGCCGACGCCCAGGGTCACGGTGTTTTGCGCGGCGGCACCGCTGGCCAGCCCGACCAAGGCGGCAGTGGCGAGAAATCGAATGGAATAGGACATGGGGATGACTTTCTAAGCGGGGATGATCGTTGCGGATACCCTAGCGTATGGCCCCGCCCTTGCAAGTGTACGTCCCCCCGCATAACCACCTCGCAAAGCGGAGAAGCCGATGCTGTCCTATCAACATAGCTACCACGCCGGAAATATGGCCGATGTGCATAAACACGCGATGCTCGCGTGGATGCTGGACTACATGACCGCAAAACCAAAACCCCTCAGTTATATGGAAACCCACGCGGGTCGCGCGCTTTATGACCTGTCCGGTCCCGAGGCGCTGAAAACCGGCGAGGCCGCGCGCGGTATCGCCCTGGCCGATCGGTGGTTTCCCGCCGATCATCCCTACATGCGCGCATTGCGTGCCACGCGCGACCGCCACGGGCCGCAGGCCTATCCCGGCAGCCCGCAGATCGCGATGGACCTTTTGCGGTTCGAGGACAGCATCGCCCTGTCCGAATTGCACCCCGCCGAGGTGGAGGCCCTGCGCGCGGCCTTGCCGGGTGTCACGGTATCCCAGACCGACGGATACGCCGGGGCCCTGTCGCGCTGCCCGCCCGATCCGCGCCGTGGCCTGCTGTTGTGCGATCCATCGTGGGAAATCAAATCCGACTACGAAACCGTGCCAGATTTCATGGCCAAGCTGCACCGCAAATGGGCCGTCGGCGTACTGGTCCTGTGGTTTCCCGTGCTCGAAGGCGCGCCGCACCGCCCGATGGTCCGCCAGCTGCACCGCCAGTTCCCCGATGCGATATCGCATACGGTCGCCTTTCCACCCGCGCGGCCCGGCCACGGGATGACCGGCTCGGGGTTGTTCGTGGTGAACCCGCCCTACGGCTTTGTGGATCAGGCGAACTGGCTGTCGGACAAGTTTGCGACCCTGTGCGCGCAACCGTGACTTTTCCATTTCCACGACAAGCCCTATATCCATCCCATGTTTGCTGATCTTCTTGCCCGCCTCACCGCCACCAACCCTGCCCCCGCAGCCGACGCCGACGCGCGTCTGGCCCTGGGCGCACTGCTGGTGCGCATCGCCCGCGCCGATGACGACTACTCCGCCGTCGAACGCGACCAGATCAAACAGGTGCTTCAGGCGCGCTATGGTCTGGACGATGCCACCGGCCTGCTTGCCGAATGCGAAACGCTTGAACAACAGGCCCCCGATACGGTGCGGTTCACCCGCGCGATCAAGGACGCCGTCGCCTACGAGGACCGCCTTGGCGTGATCGAGGCGATGTGGCAGGTCGTGCTGGCCGACGGCAAACGCGACGAGGATGAAAACAGCCTGATGCGCATGGTCGCCCCGATGCTGGGTGTGGCCGATCAGGACAGCAACGCCGCCAGACGCCGGCTGGAACAACAGGGCTGACGGCACGCTGCGCGCGAAACGCAGCACCGCTTCTTGCAATCATGGCCCGGATGCGCCCTATATGGTCGCCATGAACACAGCGCCCCCACCCGTCATCCAGATTCGCAACCTGCACAAATCCTACGGCTCGCTCGAGGTTCTCAAGGGTGTGGACATCGCCGCCCCTGCCGGTCACGTCGTGTCGCTGATCGGATCGTCCGGGTCCGGCAAATCGACCTTGTTGCGCTGCGCCAACCTGCTCGAGGACAGCCAGCAGGGCGACATCCTGTTCAGCGGCGAACCTGTGAAATGGAAAGGCAGCGGCCTGTCGCGTCGCCCCGCGGATCACCAGCAGATGATCCGCATCCGCACGAATCTGTCGATGGTGTTCCAGCAGTTCAATCTCTGGGCGCATATGACCATCCTGCAAAACGTGATGGAGGCTCCGGTCACGGTGCTGAAACGCGACCGCGCGCAGGTCGAACAAGCCGCACGTGGCTATCTGGACAAGGTCGGCATCGGCGACAAGGCCGACGCCTATCCGGCCCAGCTCTCGGGCGGCCAACAGCAACGCGCCGCCATCGCCCGCGCGCTGTGCATGGAACCGCGCGCGCTGCTGTTCGACGAACCCACCAGCGCGCTGGACCCCGAACTGGAACAAGAAGTGGTCAAGGTGATCAAGGCCCTCGCCGAAGAAGGCCGCACCATGATCATCGTGACCCACGACATGCGCATGGCCCATGACGTCAGCGACCACGTCGTGTTCCTGCATCAGGGCCGGATCGAGGAACAGGGTGACCCTGCCAATCTGTTCACCAATCCGCAGACGGACCGCCTGCGCGGTTTTCTGTCCGCGACAATGCCCGCCTGACGCAGCGCGCCTCTTGTCTTTGGGGGCAATATGCATACCGTAACCGCGTTACGCGACCGACAGAGTCGCCACCAACAGGAGATATCCATGAAGTCACTGATCCTTGCCGCCGGCGCATTCGCCCTGTCCGGCACCATGGCCTTTGCCGCAGCCCACGCCGAAACCGTGCGTCTGGGCACCGAAGGCGCCTATCCTCCGTACAACTTTCTGAACGACGCCGGCGAAGTCGACGGGTTCGAGCGTGCGCTGGGCGACGAGCTGTGTGCCCGCGCCGAGCTGACCTGCGAATGGGTCACCAACGATTGGGACAGCATCATCCCCAACCTGGTGTCCGGCAACTACGACGTCATCATCGCGGGCATGTCGATCACGGACGAACGCGACGAGGTCATCGACTTTTCAGATCCCTACACGCAGCCCGACCCTTCCGCATTCGTCGCAATGGCCGAGGGTGACTTGTCCTCTGGCGTGATCGCAGCGCAGGCTGGCACGATCCAGGCGTCCTATGTCGCGACTGAAATGCCGGATGCGACCCTGCTGGAATTCGCAACCCCCGAGGAAACCGTCGCCGCCATGCGCAACGGCGAGGCTGACGCCGTGATCGCCGACAAGGCGTTCCTGGAACCCGTCGTTGCCGAAGGTGACGTGATGTTCGTGGGCGAGGATATCCTGATCGGTGGCGGCATCGGCCTTGGCATCCGCGAAAGCGACGGCGAGCTGAAGGCGAAATTCGACACCGCCATCCAGTCCATGAAGGACGACGGCACGCTCAATGCCCTGATCGTCGAATGGCTGCCCGGTTCGGCCACGTTCTAAACCATCATCGCGCCCCGGCCCCGGTGTCGGGGCGTGACCGTTTCGCATCATCTTGCCCTAAATACTCATATCCCGCCGCCCGACAGGACCGCCATGTTCGCCTATTGCACCGACCCAGCCAGCCTTGACGGTCTTGCGTGGTTGTCGTGCTATCTGACCACGGGCAAGCACATGAACTTTTACTGGTCGTTCGGCACGGTCCTGCTGCTGCTGGCGATCACCGCGCCCACTGCCCTGCTGTTCGGGTATGCCGGGGCCAGTGCCGCGCGCAGCACCCTCGCCCCCCTGCGCTGGTTCGGTCAGATCTACATGGCCATCGTTCGCAGCGTGCCGGATATCGTGTTTTTCCTGTTTTTCGTCATCGCGCTGGATCAGGGCATCGAATACCTGCGCCACGTCACGCTGTGCCCGGATTGGGATCAGCCCGTGCGCCAGGGCAATGATTTTGTCGTCTGCACGGCGGCCAAGATGCCGTTGGGCAACGCACCACAATGGATGCACGAAATCTACGGCGCGGGCCTTGCGGTGCTGACATTCGCACTGGTGTTCGGGGCCTTTGCCGCCAATGTGCTGTTCGGTGCCATGCGTGCCGTGCCGCGCGCGCAGCTGGAAACGGCCGAGGCCTACGGCATGACCCGCAGGCAGGTGACACGCCGCGTGCTGGTGCCGCAGATGTGGGTCTATGCGCTGCCCGGCCTGTCGAACCTGTGGATGGTCCTGATCAAGGCAACCCCGCTACTGTTTTTGCTGGGGGTTGAGGATATCGTCTATTGGGCGCGCGAATTGGGCGGCACGAAATCGCCCCGCTTTACCGATTATCCGCATGGTGACTGGCGCGTGTATTACTTTGGCTTTCTGCTCTTGTTCTACCTGGCCTTTACCAAGGTATCAGAGGTCGTGCTTTCACGCCTGATGGCCCGCCTGACGCTGGGACAGGCCACCGCCGGCGGCGAAGCACAGAGAAAAGCGGCATGAGCTGCGCACAGACCATCGCGGATTATGCATTCCGGTCGCTGGGCTATGGTGAACGGCTGTTGCCACGCAGCGATTTCACCCTGTGCCAGCAATTCACGCTGATCGGGTCCGGCATGATCTGGAACGTCTATTTCGGCGTGCTGGCCCTGTTGGCCGGGTTCGCGCTGGCCACGGTGCTGGCACTGGGCAAGGCCTCGTCCCGCGCGGTGCTGCGCAAACCGGCGGAATGGTTCGTCTTTCTATTTCGCGGCTCGCCGTTGTTCATCCAGTTCTTTTTCGCCTATTTCCTGTTCCAGTCGCTGTCATCGGGATACCCGATGCTGTCTGGCCTGACTTCGGCCTGGGCGGGGGCACTGGTGGTTCTGTTTTTCAATACCTCTGCCTACTCCGCCGAGATTTTCTACGGGGCGCTGCAATCCATCCCCAAGGGCGACACAGAGGCCGCAGATGCCTATGGCCTGTCAGGCTGGTCCCGGTTTCGGCGCGTGATCTGGCCCACGATGCTGCGGCTGGCCTGGCCTGCCTACACCAACGAGGCGATTTTTCTGTTTCACGCCACCACGCTGGTTTTCGTCAGTGGATTTCCGGCGATCCAGCAACGCGGGGATGCGCTGTACTATGCCAGCTATTTCGCGGACAAGACGTTCAACCCCTTTGTGCCCTATCCGATCCTGGCGGGCTATTTCATCGTGCTGACGCTGATCGTCATCACCCTGTTCAACGCGATCAACCGTCGTCTGAATAGACACCTGCCGTCCGATGCGCGCCGCCGCGTGAAATACCGGCCGCAGCTGGTGCGATAACAGCGATTGCCGGGGTGCGGGACGCGGCGTAAAGCTATGTGAACACATATTGGAGCACCCGCCATGAGCTGGCTCGACAACCACCCCGAAGTCCGCAACGTGCGTTGCGGGGCGGCCGATCTGAACGGTCAGGCGCGCGGAAAACGCGTGCCCATCCGTTTCGCCAAGAAGCTGGAAGTCGAAGGCACGCGGTTCCCCTTGTCGGTGCTGAACCTCGATATCTGGGGCGAGGATGTCGAGGATTCGCCGCTGGTGTTCGAAACTGGCGATCCCGACGGCGTGCTGCTGCCGACCGAACGCGGCTATGTGCCGATGCCCTGGCTGAAAACGCCGTCCGCGCTGTTGCCCCTGTGGATGAGCTATGAGGACGGCACGCCGTTTCCGGGCGATCCACGTCATGCGCTGCGTGCGGTGCTGGACCGCTATACCGCGCGCGGGCTGACGCCCGTGGTTGCGACAGAAATGGAATTCTACCTCGTGGATGACAGCGGCGACGGCATCCGCCAGCCCAAATCACCACGTTCTGGCAAGCGGCGACCGGGTGCGGAAATTCTGTCCTTGCGGGCGCTGGACGCCTTTGACAGCTTCTTCAACGATCTCTACGACGCCTGTGACGCGATGGACATCCCGGCCGAGGCCGCGATTTCCGAGGTCGGCATGGGCCAGTTTGAGGTCAATATCGAACACGTGCCCGATGCACTGATGGCTGCGGACAACGCCTGGCTGTTCAAGATGCTGGTGCGCGGTCTGGCCCGTAATCACGGCATGGCCGCCAGTTTCATGGCCCGCCCCTACGAAGAATATGCAGGAAACGGCCTGCACACCCATTTCAGCGTGATCGACCGTGACGGCAACAATCTGATGGCCAACGACACGTTCGAAGGCACGCGGATGCTGCACAATGCCATCGCGGGCTGTCTCTACGGCATCCCCGATCTGGCGCTGATCTTTGCCCCGCATGGCAACAGCTATGACCGGCTGGTGCCGGACAGCCATGCGCCCACGGGCGTCTGCTGGGCCTACGACAACCGCACAGCGTCCATTCGTGTCCCCGGCGGCAGTCTCAAGGCGCGGCGGGTCGAACATCGCGTGGCGGGCGGTGACGTGAACCCCTATCTGTTCCTGGCCGCCGTACTGGGCTCTGCCTTGATCGGAATCGAGGACAACATGGACCCCGGTCCACCCATTTCCGGCAACGCCTATGACCTTGATCTGCCACAGATCCCCGACACTTGGGTCGCGGCCATCGACCGGTTCGACAATTCGCCCATCGCGCGGCGGATCTTCTCGGATGTGCTGGTCGACAACCTGGTCATGACCAAACGCCAAGAGGCCCGGTATTTCGAGGAATTGACCGCCGAGGAACAGCTGGAACTGTATCTGGATACGGTTTGACGCGGCCTTTTGGGGTGATATCCTGCGCCCATCCCCAATAGGTGTCTTCTATGAAAATCGGTATTCTCCAAACCGGCCACGCCCCCGATGCGATGCGCCCAGAGACGGGCGACTATACGGACCTGTTCCAGCGCCTGCTGGGCGATCAGGGGTTCGATTTCGTCACCTATGACGTGGTGGACATGCAGTTTCCCCAGACGGTGCGCGACTGCGACGGCTGGCTGCTGACCGGATCGAAACACGGTGCCTACGAGGATCACGCCTTTATCCCCCCGCTCGAGGTTTTCATCCGCGATGTCTATGCCGCAGGCGTGCCGATGGTTGGTATCTGTTTCGGACACCAGATCATCGCGCAGGCGCTGGGGGGCCGTGTCGAAAAATTCGCAGGTGGCTGGGCGGTTGGTCGCCAGACCTACGATTGGCAGGGACGCACCGTCGCGCTGAATGCCTGGCATCAGGACCAGGTGACGCGGCGGCCCGAGGGCGCGCAGGTACTGGCCAGCAACGCATTTTGCGAAAACGCGGCGCTGGTCTATGACAACCGCATCATGACCGTGCAGGCACATCCCGAATTCGAAACTGATTTCACCATGCGGCTGGCCGATGCCCGCGGCGAGGGCGTGGTGCCGGAGCCGCAATTGACCGCGGCCCGTGCGGCCGCCAGTCAGCCCATCGACAACCACGCCATCGCCAACCAGATGGCAGATTTCCTGAAAGGGGCCACCACATGAGCTGGATGGACCAGATCCCCGAGGCGGCGCGTCTCTACCTCGAATCCAACCGTCTGGACGAGGTCGAATGCGTCATCGCGGACCTGCCCGGCATCGCCCGCGGCAAGGCGGTGCCCGCCTCGAAATGGGAACGGCAGCAGCATTTCCACCTGCCCAACAGCATCTTTTTCCAGACCATCACCGGCGAATGGGGCGAGGCGGCTGGCCCTGACGGGTTTTTGGAACCCGACATGATCCTGCGTCCCGACATGGGCACGGCGACAGCCGCCCCCTGGACCAAGGACGGAACGTTGCAGGTCATTCACGACGCCTATGACCAAAAGGGCCGCCCCGTACCCTGTGCCCCGCGCAACGTGCTGAAACGGGTCTGCGACCTCTATGCCGCAGAAGGCTGGACACCGGTGGTTGCGCCCGAAATGGAATTCTATCTGGTGGGGCGCAACATCGACCCGGCCAAGGCGATCGAACCGATGATGGGCCGCACGGGCCGGCCCGCCGCCGGGCGTCAGGCCTATTCGATGACCGCCGTGGACGACTACGGCCCTGTGATCGACGACATTTACGAATACGCCGAGGTGCAGGGCATCGAAATCGACGGCATCACCCAAGAAGGCGGATCAGGGCAGCTGGAAATCAACCTGCGCCACGGCGATCCCGTCAAACTGGCGGACGAGGTGTTTTTCTTCAAACGTCTGCTGCGCGAGGCCGCGCTGAAACACGATTGCTTTGCCACCTTTATGGCCAAACCGATCGAGGGCGAGCCGGGCAGCGCCATGCACGTCCACCATTCGGTGCTGGACGCCAAGGGGCGCAACATCTTTACCGGGCCCAAGGGCGGCGAGACGGATGAATTCTTCCACTTTATCGGCGGGTTGCAGGAACATCTGCCGTCTGTGATTGCTGTGATGGCACCTTATGTGAATTCTTACCGTCGCTACGTGCGGGACCACGCGGCACCGATCAATCTGGAATGGGGCCGTGACAACCGCACGACGGGCATCCGGGTGCCGATTTCACCACCAGAGGCGCGGCGGGTGGAAAACCGGCTCGCAGGGATGGATTGCAACCCCTACCTGTGCATCGCGGCCTCTTTGGCCTGCGGCTATCTGGGCATGAAGCACGAAATCTGGCCGGACAAACGGTTTGCCGGCGATGCCTACAAGTCCGAGGATGAAATCCCGCAGGGCCTGTATGCGGCGCTTGAGTTGTTCGACAATGCACCGCAGGTGCAGGCGGTGCTGGGCGAGGAATTCGCCCGGGTCTATTCCATCGTGAAACACGCCGAATATTCGGAATTCCTGCAGGTCATCAGTCCGTGGGAACGCGAACACCTGCTGCTGAACGTATGAAACAGAACCTGCTGATGTTGCTGGGCATGGCGTTCTGCGTCTTTGCGCTGGGGATGGCACTGGCATCGACCTTTGGGCTGCTGCCATGAACCCGCTGTATCGCAACGACCGGCCCGGTGTGTTTCCCGACAGCTGGTATGCCGCCAGCGCCGATATTCCGCCGCAACGTGCCGAACTGCGCGGAGAGGTGCGGGCCGATGTTGTCGTGGTTGGTGCAGGTTACACCGGTCTGACCGCGGCCCTGCGGCTGGCACAGGCAGGCCGCCGTGTCGTCGTGCTGGAGGCGCATCGCGCCGGTTTCGGCGCGTCGGGGCGCAACGGTGGACAGGTCAGCAGCGGTTACAACTGGGGTCAAAAGGATCTGGCCGCCAAGCTGGGCGACGGCCCGGCCCGCGCGCTGTGGGATGCGTCGGAACAGGCCAAATCCGACCTGCGCGATGCGGTCGCCGAACACGCCCCAGATGCACGCTATACCCCAGGCGTGGCCTACGGCGTCTATTCCGATGGGGCGCGGGCCAAGGTCCACGCCGAGGCGGATTATCTGGACAAGACCTATGGCTACCGGACCGAACCGCTGGACCGGGACGCGTTCCAGTCCATCGTCCGGGCCGAACCCTATGCCGGTGGCGCGCTGGACATGGGGGCGGGCCACGTGCATCCGCTGCGCTATGTCCTGGGGCTTGCGCGTGCGGCCGCGGCGGCTGGTGTCGTGATCCACGAGGGGTCGGAGGTGCATCATATCGCCCATGGCACACCGGCCAAGGTGCAGACCGGGCGCGGTCACGTAATTGCGGATCATGTCGTGCTGGCGGGCAATGGCTATCTGCCGGGGATCGCCCCCGCCGTCGCGGCCAAGGTGATGCCGATCAATTCCTTTATCGGGGCGACAGCACCGCTGGGCGATCTGGCCGACCAGATTCTGACCCGCGATATCGCGGTCGCAGACGAGAAATTCGTCGTGAATTATTTCCGTCTGTCAGAGGACCGTCGCCTGCTGTTTGGTGGGCGCGAAAGCTATTCCATCGGGTTCCCGCGCGATATCCAGACCGCGCTGCGCGCACGGATGCTGTTGCTGTTCCCGCAATTGGGCGATGTGCCGCTGGACTATGTCTGGGGTGGCACGCTGGGCATCACGATGACCCGCCTGCCGGCGCTGCAACGGGTGACCCCGAACGTGTTGTCAGGTGCGGGATTTTCCGGCCACGGTGTCGCGCTGTCAGGATTTGCCGGGCGCGTGATGGCCGAAGCGATCATCGGCCAGACCGACCGTTTCGATGTGATGGCGCAACTGCCCGTGCCGTCGTTTCCGGGCGGTGCGGCCTTGCGCGCACCGCTGCTGGCGCTGGCGATGACCTGGTATTCCCTACGCGACCGGTTGGGAATCTAGCCTGTCGACCCTATGTTAAATCCCTACCCTAATGGAGGTGACGACATGGCCGGTGGATGGACAAGGGACGGCGCGGTCGGTGAACAGATCGAGGCGTCTATTCAGGACGAACTGGCGCGCCTGAAGGCGCGACAAGGCACGCGCGGCGAAAGCCTGACCCATTGCGCTGAATGCGAAGACCCTATTCCCGAACGGCGACGCGCGGCCATTCCGGGTGTCACGCTGTGCGTGTACTGTCAGCAGGACCGCGACGGTCGCAACAGGGTGCACAGCGGTGGCTTCAACCGACGCGGATCAAAGGACAGCCAGTTGAAATAGGCATCACTTGCCCAGTTTTGACAGTTTTTCCTGCATCTCGGCCAGTTGCGCCTTGATCGTGTCAAGATCGTCATTGGATGTGCTGGGTTTTTCGACGGGCTTCTTTGCCTGCCCTGCCCCGGTCAGACCACCCGACATTGCTTTGAAAAACGCCTCTTGCTGGGCACGCATGGCGTCGAAACCGGGCATGTTTGCCATCGGGTTCATGCTGGTCATGTTTTCCATGGCCTTGCTCTGTCCACTGCGCAACATCTCGAAGCTGGCGGCCAGAAAATCGGGCACGACCGATGCGGCCTGCGTGGTGTAGCCACGCACGAGATCGGTCAGCAGATCGACACCCAGAACGGGTTCACCATGACTTTCGTGTTCGGCGATGATCTGAAGAAGGTATTGACGGGTCAGGTCATCACCGGTTTTCAGGTCAACGATCTGAACCTCGCGTCCATCCCGAATGAATGCGGCAATATCCTCGAGCGTGACGTAGTCGCTGGTTTCGGTGTTGTACAAACGACGGCTGGCGTAGCGTTTGATCAAAAGCGGTTTGTCGGTGGTGGCCACGGTCGAACCTCTTGGTTTTAGGGCAGTTCGACGATGCTATGCCGCATCTGCTAAAAAAGAAAGCACCTGCGGCATGGTCGAAACAAAAAGACGCGCCCCCGGAGGGACGCGTCCAATCGGTCGCGATGGTCACTGCTTATTTTGCAGCGGTGGTCGCTTTTTTCGTGACTTTGGTCATCTCTTCGGATGCCTTTTTCGCAGCGGCGGTCATGTCCTCGGACATGTCCTTGCCGGCGGCCATCATCAGTTCCAGCGTCTGGGTCTGAACCTTTTTCGCGATCTCTGCAAAGGCTGCCATGTGCTCGGCTGCGGATTCAGCATTGGCGGATGCAAAGTCGGTCATCGACTTGGCGTAGTCGGCGGGCTCTGCCTTGGCTTTGGACAGGTCCTGCATTTTCTTCAGCGTGCTCTCGGCCCATTTGGCGGACAGCTGTGCGGATTCCTGTGCGGCAGACAGCGACACGGTCGACAGTTTCTCGGCCAGCGTGGTCTGCGACTTGTAAGCGTCTTCCATTGCCTTGGTGTCGACGGGGAATGCGCTCATCATGTCTTTGAACACGGCGGTGAAATCTTGAGTGTTAGCCATTGGTACGTCCTTTCGGTATGGAGCCAGGGATGTTTCCGTGGCATCTTTCTCTGCCAAAAGATATACATGCTGCACTGCGGCATTTCAAGGTTTTTCTGCACTGCAGCATGATAAAATGCCGCACTTGCATAACCCCTTGTTCAAGATGGATTTCTTGCCCTTACGTCAACCTTGGCGGTCACATAAGTGCCCGGCGCAGGGCAGATCGGCGGATATTTTTCCGATCCAGGCGTGCGTGCGGGCACCATTTCACCGGATTTCGGGTTCAGCCAGTCAAGCCAGAGATGCCACCAGCTGCCGTCGCGCTTTTCGGCGCCGTCCAACCAATCCTCGGGGGACAGCGACAGGTCGGGATTGCACCAGTGCCCGTATTTGTTCTTGTGCGGTGGATTCACGATGCCAGCGATGTGGCCAGATCCGGACAGGATGAACGTCTTGTCGTTCGATCCCATTTTCTGAACGCCGCGATAGCTGCTTTTCCAGGCGGCGATATGGTCGGTTTCGCAGGCCACCGCACACAGCGGCACGTCCACGTCGGAAATATGCGCCGTATGGCCAGCAATATCGAATCCGTCGGTCGCGAACTGGTCGCCCTGACACAAGCCGCGCAGGTATTCCGTCGCCATGGCACCCGGCAGGTTGGTGGAATCGCCGTTCCAGTACAGCAGATCAAAGGCGGGTGGTGCCTTGCCCATCATGTAGCTCTTGATGGCAGGACCATAGATCAGGTCGTTGGACCGCAGATAGGAAAACGTGCGCGACATGTAGTATGAATCGAGGATGCCGCGGGCGGTGGCCTCTTTTTCGATGCCGTCGACGAAATCATCCTCGAGGAACACGCCGACCTCGCCCCGGTCGGAAAAATCGGTGAGCGCGGTAAACAGCGTGGCACTGCTCACGTCATCGCGCCCGCGCTGTTTCAGGATCGAGAGTGTCAACGACAGCGTGGTGCCCGCAATACAATAGCCGATCGCATTGACCCGTGGCACCGAACAGATTTCCTGCACGGCCTGTATCGCCCGCAAGAACCCGTCGTTCACGTAATCCGCCATTTCGGTTTGCGCATAGGTGGCGTCGGGATTGACCCAGGACACGACAAAAACCGTGTGACCCTGATCGACCAGCCATTTGATGAAACTGTTTTCCGCCTTGAGGTCGAGGATATAGAATTTGTTGATCCAGGGGGGAAAGATCACGATCGGGGTCTCGAACACCTGATCCGTGCTGGGGGCGTACTGGATCAGTTCGAACATCGGATTGCGGAACACCACCTCGCCCGGTGTGGTGGCCAGATTTTCACCCACTGAAAACGCGTCCTTGTCCGCCAGTGTCACCACCAGATCGCCATCGTTCGCCTCGAGGTCGCGCACGAGGTTTTCGAGGCCGCGCACCAGACTCTCGCCTTCGGTTTCGACGGCGAGCGACAGGGCCTCGGGGTTGGTGGCCAGAAAGTTGGTGGGCGAGAACAGATTGACGATCTGCTCCGAGAAAAAGCGCAGGCGTTTCTTTTCCTGAGGATCAAGGTCGGTGATATCCTCGACCGCCTGCTGGATCGCCTGCGCGTTGTGCTGATACTGGCGTTTGACGAAATTGAAGTAGGGGTTTGTTTTCCACAGGGGATGGTTGAACCGGCGGTCATCTGGGCCGTCGTCCTCGGGGGCCTGCATCAGACCTTCGGACAGTTTTTTCTGCGCCTCGACGAAATGGGTGACAGATTTGCTCCAGAAACTCATCTGGTGTTCGATCAGCTTGGCCGGATCGTTGATCATTTCCGACCAATAGGCACCCATCGCCTTGGCATAGAGTTCAGGGGTCGGCCCCTGCAGGGCTGGCGGCACCGCGCGCCCCTTTTGCATTGCGGCCACCAGCCGCTGGGTCAGCGCGTCCACATGCGACAGATTCTGTTGCAACTTGTCCAGGTTGCGACCCATCGTTTCGTCATCGCCAACATCTTTGGTTGTCATGACTGTGTTCCCGCCCTAGTTTGCAAGTGCAGCATTTCATGCGCACCCAAGGAGTATCCACCATGAAGTATATGATGACCTACGACATGATGGAAAGCATGCGAAATACAAACCAGTGGATGGGGGCGACTGCGCGTGCTTTTGCCAGTTATCCGCTGATGGCCATGACCGCCAACCCGGCAATGGACTGGCTGCGCGCCTGGGGCGAGGTCACGGAACGCACGTTCGAACGGATGGTGGTCAAGCCAGACTGGAACATTCCCGCCCTGCCCAACACCGACGGCACCGACATGGTCGTCACCACCGAGGTGGTGATGAAACGCCCCTTTGGTGACCTGATCCGGTTCCGCGTGGGCAACCGTCCCGACCGCACGCGGCGCGTGCTGCTGGTCGCACCGATGTCCGGCCACTATGCCACGCTGGTGCGCAAGACCGTGGTCAGCCTGCTGCCCGATTGCGACGTCTTCGTCACCGACTGGCACAACGCGCGCGACATTCCGGTCAGCGCTGGAAAATTCGATATCGAGGATTCGACGCTGTATCTGGTCGATTTCATGCGCGAGCTGGGGTCGGATATTCACGTCATAGCGGTCTGTCAGCCTGCGCCGCTGACACTCGCGGCCGTCGCCTACCTCGCAGAAGAGGACCCCAGCGCACAGCCCAGGTCCATGACCCTGATCGGCGGCCCGATCGACCCGGACGCCAACCCGACGGATGTGACCGACTTTGGCCATTCGGTCAGCATGGGCCAGCTAGAAGAATTGATGATCCAGCGGGTCGGGTTCAAATACAAGGGCGTGGGCCGGCGGGTCTATCCCGGCCTGCTGCAGCTGACGTCGTTCATTTCGATGAACAGCGAATTGCATGGCAAGGCCTTTCGTGACCAGATCATCGCCACGGCCAAGGGCGAGGCGTCCGACCACGACAAACATAACGAGTTCTACGACGAATATCTGGCCGTCATGGACATGCCTGCCGAATTCTATCTGTCGACAGTGGAACGCGTGTTCAAGAACCGCGACATCGCACGCAACGATTTCACCGTCGCGGGTCGCAAGGTCGATATCGGCAAGATCACGACCGTCGCGGTCAAGATCGTCGAAGGTGAAAAGGACGACATTTCGGCACCCGGACAATGTCTGGCCGCGCTGGACCTGCTGACGGGCCTGCCCGACGACAAGAAGTTCGCGCATCTCGAACCGGGTGCAGGGCATTACGGCATCTTTGCGGGTGGCAAATGGCGCAAGAACATCCGGCCGTTGGTGCTGGAATTCATCGACGCAAATGCCGGTTCCGCCCCGTCAAAGCCCAAGTCAAATCCGGCCAAGGTCGCCTGACGCCCTCTCTGCCGCCAGACGGCAGCGGCCTGATCAACGCAGAACGAGCGGTTGCTGCATCCAGTCGCGCAGCGCATCTGCCGCAGCCTGCGGTGCCTCTAACGTCGGCAGGTGGCCTGCGCCCGCAATGACGCGGTGCTGGGCGTAGGGGATCAGCTCAGCCATGAATTGCTGACGGCGCAGGGGATAGACCGTATCCTCGCCGCCGCTCAGCACCAGTGTAGGCTGCCGCATCTTGCGCAGGGTTGGTGTCTGATCCGGACGGCGCTGCATGGCGCGGGCCTGCATGACATAGGCATCCGCCCCGACATCGCGGGCCATGTCACCCATCGCATCCAGCGTATCGGACCGGTACGGTCCCTGCCCGATGGCACTGGGTGGCAATTCGGCATGGACCACATCACAAAACCGACCCGCGCGGGCCGCGACAATCCGCGGTTCACGCGCTGCGGCGATTTCAGGCAGTTCCGACTGTGCGGTGGTGTTGATCAGCGCCAGCCGCGTGACGCGCCCTGGCGCTTGCCGCACCACCTCGAGCGCGATGCAACCGCCCATCGACAGACCCGCCAACGCAAACCTTGGCGGGGCCTGCGTCAGGATTTCACGCGCGATCTGTTCCATCGTGTCGGCCAGCCCGGTCGGCAGACACATCACGGGACTGGTCGCCGAAAACGCCATGATCTGATGCGCGAACGCCCGCGCGTCGCACAGCATGGGCGGAAGAAAAACAATCGGTTCGGGCATGTTCGGCCTGCTCTTTTTTTGTTTACCCTGTCAAATCAGGGCGCAGGCTGGCAAGCGTGGTCAGCGGTGAGAGGCGATATCGCGTACGCGCGGCCGGTAAAGCGTCCAAAGTGCAACAATCCCCAACGCAAAGATCGCGGCAGGCACAAGTGTCAGCGCGATTTCCAGCGTGGCCAGCGCCTGCGGGGTCTGATCGACTACCCCGCTGTCAGAGGCGCGCCAGCCCGCGACAGACAGGATCAGGCCCAGCAGCAAGGGGGCCAGTGCGTTGGCGACCTTTTGTCCGAACAGCCAGACGGCGCTGAACGCCCCTTCGATTGCGGTGCCGGATCTGCGGCGGGTCACGTCCATCAGGTCAGGATACATGGCCCAAGGCACCTGTTGATAGGCGCCGTTGGTCATGCCCGCCAGCAGGAACAGCCCGGCCAGCGGTCCCAGCGTCGGTGCAGGCAGAACGGCCCGGATGCCCAGCAGCACGGCGATATAGGCCAGCATCCCCAGCGCAAGTGCCGTGGTTTTACCAAAACGACGTGACGCCAGAACCCAGATCGGCTGCGAGATGACAGAGCCCACAATGAACATCGCAAACAGCGTCGAAAAGATGCCCAGCGCCCCTGCAAGACCCGATAGCGCCCCCGTGCCGTCGTCGGTCACAAGGTAGAGCGCGGACAGTTGCAGCCCTGCCGCGATCAGCGCCACCCCCAGCGTGAACACGCCGTAGAGCAGCGTCAGGATGGCAAAGGGCCGGTTTTCCAGCACCAGCCGCAACACGCTGACGAACCCTTGGGTTGCGGGGGTCGGGATCGTCGGCGCGCGACGGGTGGCAAACAGCATCCCCCAGATGGTCAGCACGATCACCGGGGCCACCAGCAGGACGGCGCGGGCATAGCCTTCGCGCGTATCACCGGCCAGCGCAGGCACCAGCGCGCCAGCGATCAACAGGCCCAGCGACGCAAATGTCATGCGAAACGCCATCATGGTGGACCGTTCGGTCGGGTCTTGGGTCATTTCACCGGCCATGGCACCATAGGGGATCGTGACAAAGGTAAACCCGATGGACGCGAGGGCGAAAAACGCCGTGACCCACAGGGCGTTGGCCTGCCAGCCCATCCCCTGCGGCACGGCGAACATTGCCACGATCCCCGCCGCGAGGATCAGCGCGCCCAAGGCAATCCAGGGCATCCGCCGCCCCCAGCGCGAGGTGCTGCGGTCGGACCAGTAGCCCACGATGGGGTCCGTGATCACGTCGAACCCCAGCACGGCAAAGGTGACGACACCTGCCGCACCCGGCGGGACACCGAGAAACGTTGTCAGATAGGTGAACACCAGCAGCTGTTTGACCACGACAAAGACGTTTACGCCCATATCGGCCAGACCCCAGCCTGCCTTTTGTCCCATGCTCAACATGATGCGCCCTCCCAAGCCCTGCGATACGCTAGGGCCAAAGAGGTGCGCCGCCTAGCCGGACGTTGCGTTCAGCACGTCGGAGATCGCGGTGGTGATCAGGTCCAAACAGGTCGGGTCGGAAAACCGGTGATCGGCCCCTTTGACCAGCGTCAGGGTCATGTCGGGGCCGGTCGCGTGACCCAGCAGGCGCAGGGCCACCGATTGATCGACGTCGGCGTCAGCGGTGCCTTGCAGGAACCGGGTCGGGAACGGCAATGGCAGAGGGTCGCGCAAGACAAGGTGGTTGCGGCCATCGTCAATCAGGCGGCGGGTGATGATGTAGGGATCGCCGTAGTCGCTGGGCAAGGCGATCTGGCCCTTGTTCGCCAGATCATCGCGCTGGGCGGGGGTGGCATTGGCCCACATGGAATCTTCGGTAAAGTCGGGGGCAGCGGCGATGGTGACCAGACCTGCGATGCGGTCAGGGATGGCGCGGGACAGCAACAGTGAAATCCAGCCGCCCATGGAGGATCCGACTAGGACCAGCGGCCCGTCGATCAGACTGACGGCGGCCTGCGCGTCCTGAAACCAGTCACCGATTGCACCCTCGGTAAAGGCGCCAGAACTGTCGCCGTGACCCGAATAGTCGAACCGCAGAAATGCGCGCTTGTGGGACTTGCACCAGTCTTCGAGATAGACCGCCTTGGTCCCGCCCATGTCGGATTTGAAACCGCCCAGAAACACGACCGTCGGACCCTGCCCCGCTGTCAGGTGATATGCGATCTGGCGACCCTCGGGCGTGGTCAGGGTATCATGCGTCATCTTGCACCTCGTTCAGGCCCAGCGACAGGGCGCTTGCTGTCCAACACATCACGGCGAACAGGGCGATGACAAGGGGCACCGACACGGAGGCGATACCAGCAAACGCCGCACCGGCGGCGAACAGAACGACGCCGACGACCGTGTTTGACAGGGCCGTATAGGGCGCGCGATCGGCTGCGTCGGCCATATCGACCAGATGCGTGGACCGGCCCTGACGCACCCCGTTGTAGGCGATCATCAGGCCGAACAGCGCCAGCGGAATTACACCCGGCGCGCCGATGCCACCCAGCCAGTCCAGCAGGGCGACGACAGACAGCACGCCCCCACCCGCAAGACCCGCGTACAGCAGCACGCGGCGCGACGACCGGTCAGACAGCCGCCCCCAGACGTAGGATGACAGTAGTGAGGCGATGGCACTGGCCAGCACCAGCGCGCCCAGTTGGCCAAAGCCCGAGTCCGGGTTCAGCAAAACGAAATACGGCGGGGCCAGTGCCGTGCCCACCAGCAGGCTGCGCACGACGATGAACCGCATCAGCTGCGGGTCCTCACGCAGCAGTCTGAACTGGTCCCAGCCGATGCTGCGCGCAGCGTCGCCCGTGCTGGGCTGTTCGCGCAGGGTGGCGAAAATGGCAGCTCCCCCGATCCAGAAACCGCCCGCCAGCAGCAGGGCGGCAATGACGACGGCATAGCGGTCGCCGATCCCGGTCAGCAGGATCAGCGCGAACACGATCACACCGACGCTGGCCGCCGTGCTGGCCGCACCCGTGGCCGTGCCGCGCCGCGATTTGCCGACGGTTTTGCCCAGCACGTCCTTGTAACTGGCGGAACAGACCGACCGGGCCAGCGCCAGCACCGCCAGCAGGCCCACGATCACAGCACCCGCCGCATTGCCGTCCAGCGTCAGCGCCGCCACGGCAATCAGGATTGCGCAGATACCCTGGACAAATGCGCCACCCGCCCAGAACCATTTGCGGATGGTCTGACGGGTGATCACGGGTGTTGTGAATAGTTGTGGCAACAGTGCGCCGCTTTCGCGGACGGGCACCAGCAGGCCAGTCCAAAACGCCCCTGCACCCAGCGATGTCAAAAGCCACGACAGCACCAGTTTGGGATCGATCAGACCGTCCGCGATCTTGGATCCCGACAGCGACAAGACATGGCGCAGGAAACTGCCCGGCTCGACCGCGGCGGCATCATCGGAAAGCCCACCTTGGGTATCGGGATCGTCAACGAGATATTCGAACAGGTCGTCGGGCAGGTCTTGGGGCATGGTGTCCTCTGTCTTGGTTTGCGACAGACATAGTGCGGCGTCGTGCATTGACACCATGTCCCGTGCAGGCCATTCAGACCGCACATATCCCGCAACCGGGCGCACCTGTAGGCGCCAAACAGACGAGGAGCCGACATGGCCCAGATCACCCTGACACTTCCCGATGGCAATGCACGCACATACGACGCCGGCGTCACCGCTGGCGACGTGGCTGCCGATATTTCGACCAGCCTGCGCAAAAAGGCGATCAGCGCCACGGTGAACGGCCAGCACTATGACCTTGCCTGGCCGATCTCGGCGGACGCCGATATCGCGATCAACACGATGAAGGACCGCGAGCCCGCGCTGGAACTTGTGCGCCATGACCTGGCACACATCATGGCGCGCGCGGTCCAAGAGATCTGGCCAGACACGCAGGTCACCATCGGGCCGGTGATCAAGGACGGCTGGTATTACGATTTCGACCGGGCAGAGCCGTTCACGCCGGAGGATCTGGCGACGATCGAGGCCAAGATGAAACAGATCATCAACGCCCGCGACGACGTCCGCACAGAGGTTTGGGACCGCGACCGTGCGATCCAGCATTACACCGACAAGGGCGAGCCCTATAAGGTCGAACTGATCGAGAGCATCCCCGGCGACGAGCCGCTGCGCATGTATTGGCACGGCGACTGGCAGGACCTGTGCCGTGGTCCGCATCTGCAAAACACGGGTCAGGTGCCGGGCGACTCCTGGCGTCTGATGTCCATCGCAGGGGCCTATTGGCGCGGCGACAGCGACCGCGCGATGCTGCAACGTATCTACGGCATGGCCTTTACCAACAAAGAGGACCTGAAGGCGCATCTGACGATGCTGGAGGAAGCCGCCAAGCGCGACCACCGCCGTCTGGGCCGCGAGATGGACCTGTATCACATGCAGGAAGAGGCCCCCGGTCAGGTGTTCTGGCACCCCAACGGCTGGACGATCTACACCGAATTGCAGGACTACATGCGCCGCAAACAGCGCGCCGACGATTATGTCGAGGTGAACACGCCGCAGGTGGTGAACCGCGTGCTGTGGGAAAAATCCGGCCACTGGGACAACTATCAGGACCATATGTTCATTGTCGAAGTGGACGAGGAACACGCCCGCGAAAAGACGGTGAACGCGCTGAAACCGATGAACTGCCCCTGCCACGTGCAGGTGTTCAACCAAGGTCTGAAATCCTACCGCGACCTGCCGCTGCGCATGGCGGAATTCGGGTCGTGCAACCGCTATGAACCTTCTGGCGCGCTGCACGGGATCATGCGCGTGCGCGGTTTCACGCAGGACGACGGGCATATTTTCTGCACCAACGACCAGATCGTGGCCGAAACGGAAAAATTCATCAAACTGCTTGCCTCGGTCTATGCTGATCTGGGGTTCGAGAACTGGACGATCAAACTCTCGACCCGCCCCGAAAAGCGGATCGGGAGCGACGAAAGCTGGGACCGCGTCGAGAAGGCGCTGGGCGATGCCTGTCAGGCCGCGGGCTATGATTTCGAGCTGCTGCCAGGCGAAGGCGCGTTCTATGGCCCCAAGCTGGAATTCACGCTGACCGACGCCATCGGACGTGAATGGCAATGCGGCACCTTGCAGGTTGACCCCAACCTGCCGGAACGGCTGGATGCGAATTACATCGCGCAGGACGGCGACAAACATCGCCCCGTGATGCTGCACCGCGCCGTGCTGGGATCGTTCGAGCGGTTCATAGGTATCCTGATCGAGAGCCACGCAGGCAAGCTGCCGTTCTGGCTGGCCCCGCGTCAGGTGGTCGTCGCGACCATCGTGTCGGACGCGGACGACTATGCGACCGAGATCGTGGCCGCGTTGCGCAAGGCGGGTGTGCGCGCCGAGGCCGATACGCGTAATGAAAAGATCAATTACAAGGTCCGCGAACATTCCGTCGGCAAGGTGCCCGTCATCCTCGCGCTGGGCGCGCGCGAAGTCGAGGAACGCACCGTTACCGTGCGGCGGCTGGGCGAAAAGCAGACGCAGGTGATGGATCTGCACGCAATCCTCGCATCACTCAAGGACGACGCGACGCCACCCGATCTGCGCTGAACATTAGCCAAGGAGGGCCGAATTTTCGCGAAAATTCGGTGGGGGCGCTGCCCCCAGACCCCCGGGATATTTTGAAAACAGCGCGTGCCGGCGCTCGGGTCGTGATGATCGGCGTCACGATGTTGGTCATGAGAAGCCCGATGCCTGCATATGCCTTTGCCAAGATCCGTTCCTTGAACACCAACGGACCGATCAGCACAGAAAAAAGTTCGATCTGGCCGACGCCGTAGAACAGCGCCACGGTCTGCAGCATGGAGGCAGTGAACCAGCAAAGCGACCCCGCCATGCTGGTCAGCCCGGCCCCTGCCATGCCGAAAATACGGACGTGATCTGACCAGCTCATGTGGTCCGCAATCAGAGGCTCATGACCGTCGTTTAAAAGGCTGTGGCGCACGCCAGCGTGATGACCGCGCGGAAAAACACGTCCCCTTAAGCCAGTGAGAGTGACGCACCACGATAGCCTGCGACCGATAGTGCGAAAAACATGCCATATCCCAGGCCAAAGCAGCCGCCCGATTGAACAGACGACTGTGCCATGGGCCTATGGCCTGCGGTTCATCCGAGAGGAGCAGCACCCCCGGCAGGCCGAACAAGAGTGCCAGCCAGGCGACCGTAGGTAAACTTTCGCCCAATATGAGCACGGCAACGAGCGCGGACAGGACAACCTTTGCCTCCTTGAAAGGTACCCCAACGGCAAAGTGTCGATGGATAAACAGAGTGACGACACAGAGCGTTGCGAGGATTTGCGACGCGCCGTCCAGAACAGCGAGCCCCAGATGCGGCGGCAAAAGTGTTGCCGCCTGATCAGTTGCGCTTGCGTCGATCAAGGCGAGAAGAGCCGTGAGCGGCGCGGAATAGACAAACCGTGCAAAAGTTTCGCCAGCGGTTGAGAGGATCGCGGGCCGCAATTGTTTTTACAGCATGAACCGGATGGTCTTGGGCAGCCGCCGCGCCAAGTGTGACCCAGACCCAAAGATAAGGCCAATTCACTTGCGCCCCACAGCGCGGCCGGCACCGTCAGGCATCGGCAATCCCGCATGGGCCGCAGCGATGCGCGCCAGCGGGATAGCGACGGCGTCACTTGGTGCGCAAGCCGACCGGGTCGTCAGGCTGACGTGGATCAACATATGTTCCCCCGTTGCCAGCAGCCTGTCCCCCGCCCACATGCGGTGAAAGAGATGCATCTTTTTCCCACGCCCCGCCAACACTTGCGTGTCGATGTGGATACCGGTTCCCTCCTGCACCTCGTCGAGGTGACGGATATGGGTTTCCGCGGTGAAAAAGCTGTGACCTGCCGCGACATAACCGGGTGTACATCCCACGAGGATCATCATGCGGTCCGTCGCCTCGCCAAAGGCATGCAGGTAGCGCGCTTCGGTCATATGGCCGTTGTAGTCGGTCCAGTCCAGCGGGACAGCGCGGGCAAAGGTGGTCACGGGCCGCGATAGATCAACCACGCTGGCAAGTGTTCGTGGCACCGTGTCCCGTGCCAGGTCCAGCGCGTTCAGGACGCTTCCCACACCGTGATTGCGGGTCTTGAACCCGCGCAACAACGTCACCAGCAGCCTGTCCCGCGCGTCCCCGTCAGGTACACAGTCCGCAACCATGCAAAGCGCTTGCTGTGTCTCAACCAGTGCCGTGTCACGCGATGCGTTCTCACCCACTGGCACCATGCCCAGTGATCTGAGCGTCGCGACCGCACCGGCGACCACGGGCGCGGGATTGGCCGGGCTCTGCGTCATTGCAACCGACGGCATGAGGTAGATCGGATCGAAGCCCACTGCGCCGATGATCTGGCCGGGAGAGGCTGTCGCCGATTGCAACGCTGCAACGTCATGATCCGCGCTGCCGATCGCGATGATGGCGGTTAGTGGGCAGAGGGCCGCGACCGTGGCAATCAGGTCCCGGGCGGCCGGCAGGTCAGGTGGCGGGCAAACCGTGATCCAGTCCACCCCGGCCACAGTCGCGGCAAGGTCCTGCTGCAGGCTGCGGCGTCCCGGGCGGGGCGGCACAACGTCACTCAGGCTGGACAGCGCGCGGCCTGCACGCGCCAACAGGTCGGACCCTTGCGCAGAGGACGGGACCACACCGGCGTGAACCACCACGTCCCACCCCATCAACTGGAAACGTGCAGCCCAGCCGGCCGCAGCGGGTCCTGATCCGATGATCGCAGCGCGCGGCACGTCAGTTCGCCGTCGCCAGATCCTGCATTTCGCGCGCGGCGTTCATGTCGGTCTCGACGGTCGGATCGTCGATCACGGCGCGCGGAACGGGATTACGTTTTACCGATGGATCGCAGGCAGTCATGGGGCTGTTTGCATCGCGGATGATCAGCCCGCCACCGGCGCGGCATTGTTCAAACGACATGGACGACCCGACGACCAAAAACTCGCGAAAGCCAGGTTCAGTCCCGCCGGGCGCGTTGGTCATGGTGCCGACCTCACAACCGGCCACGAGGACCAGCGCCCCCAAAGCTGTCAGAAGTCGTGTCATTGCGGCACCTCCATCAATCGGTTCAGGTCATAGCCGTTGAAGTCGAGGACCTCTTTTGCGGCAGTCAGACGGTCTGCGGGGATATCGGGTGTGCGGTTCAAGATCCAGCCCGAACGCCCGTCGGGCGCACCCACCACGGCCGTGCGATACCCCTCGTCCACCCATAGCACCCAGTAATCGCCCCGCACAAACGGGACGTTGTCGAAACTGACCTTCAACCTGCCCGGCCCCACGACCTCGGCCCGGCCCTGGATCGTGGACCTGACGGTGCCGTCGGCATTGCGACAGGTGTTCAGGACCGACAGGCTTCCGTCAGGCAAGGCTGCGTAATCCGCCGAAACACCCGTACAGCCAGCCTCGAACGGGACCGGATAGCGGGCGACCTCGTACCAGCGTCCGACGTAGCGGTCAGGCTGGAACAGCGCGGCAGAGGCAATCGGCTGATCGCGGTCGCGGTATACCTCGAACAATCCGCCGACCTGTTCGTCCGGGAGGGGCTTTGCGCAAGCTGCCAGCAGCAGCAGGATCGACAGACGTTTCATGACAAGTCCCCTTTTGCGCGACCTTGCCGCAGCACCGGTGACCGGGGCAAGCGTCCAGACTTCTTCTGGTCAAAAATATCCGCCCCGCCGGCGAGGCGACCCGCAGTGTCAAACCACGCGCTGCGCCCGGTACGACACGGCAAGAATGCAGTCCGCGGGGCCACAGCCCCGCGGTCCGATCAATATGGCATCGGATGGGCGCGGTGGGCCGCGTCGATGTCCTCCAGCACCTCTTGACCCAGCACCACTTCGCGCCCCGCGAGGATCTGCGCCAGTTGGTCCGCTGTCGTCGCGCCAAAGATCGCCGACACCGGAAACGGACGGCTGAATTGCCAGGCCATCGCCAGATGCACCGGGTCGATGCCGTGTTTGGCAGCAATATCCAGATAGGCCTGCGTCGCGGGCAGAACCCGGTCGGTCAGACGTCCACCCATGTCGGTGTTCAGCGACATGCGGCTGCCGTCGGGCACCTGCCCGTCCTGATATTTGCCGGTCAGGAAACCGGCAGCCAGCGGAGAGAATGACAGCAGGGTCACGTCCTCGTTCACCATGGTTTCGGAAAGGTCCGTATCCATGTGCCGGCACAACAGCGAATATTCGTTCTGGATCGACGCCATGCGCGGCAGGCCATGTTCCTCGGCCACATCGCACCATTTCGTGGTGCCCCATGCGGTTTCATTCGACAGGCCGACGGCGCGGATCTTGCCTGCCTTGACGGCCGTATCCAGCGCGCCGAGAACCTCGTGCATGTGGTCCAGCGTCTGCGCGCGGTTCTGGCCGGAGGGATCATAGGACCAGTTGCTGCGAAACGCCCAGGTGCCGCGCAGCGGCCAGTGCAGCTGGTACAGGTCGATGACATCGGTTTTCAGGCGCGTCAGGGATTCGTCGATGGCCTCTCCGATGTTCGCCCCGGAAAACCCTGCCCCATCACGTTTGAAACCGGGATTTGGTCCTGTCACTTTGGTTGCCAGCACCCATTCATCGCGACGCCCCGTCCGGGCAAACCATTCGCCAAGGTATTCCTCGGACCGGCCTGCGGTTTCCTTGGCCACGGGGTTCACGGGATACATTTCTGCGCAGTCGATGAAATTCAGCCCCGCATCCAGCGCCATGTCCATCTGGCGGTGTGCGTCGTCCATCGGGGTCTGGTTGCCGAATGTCATCGTGCCAAGGCACCAGTCGGTCACCGAAATATCCGTGCGGCCTAGGGTCAGCGTTTTCATCTGTGTCATCCTGTGTTGATTTGGCGCGCACAGTAGCCAGCCGCGACCGAACCGCAAGAGACCCGGACACGCAGCTGTCGCTGACCACTGGCCTTGCGGGCGTCCGCCCGCTAGATAGCGGGTCACACCACGACAGGATACACCATGGCCCGCCACCTCATCACCTCTGCCATTCCCTATATCAACGGGATCAAGCATCTGGGGAACCTTGTCGGATCGCAGCTGCCTGCGGACCTGTATGCCCGCTACCTGCGCGCGCGCGGCCACGAGGTGCTGTTTCTATGCGCCACGGACGAACACGGCACCCCGGCAGAACTGGCCGCGGCCAAGGCAGGGAAACCGGTGGCTGACTATTGCGCGGAAATGCACGACGTGCAGGCGCGGATCGCGGATGGTTTTGCCTTGTCGTTCGATCACTTTGGCCGGTCGTCCAGCCCGCAGAACCGGGCGCTGACCCAAGCTTTTGCCGGGCGCCTCGCCGATCAGGGTCTGATCCGCGAAGTCACCGAAGAACAGGTCTATTCCGTCACAGACGGGCGCTTCTTGCCGGACCGCTATATCGAGGGGACCTGCCCCAATTGCGGATTCGAGGATGCACGCGGGGATCAATGCGACAATTGCACCAAACAGCTGGACCCCACGGATCTGATCAATCCGCGATCCACGATTTCGGGTGCCACCGACTTGGAGGTGCGCACGACCAAGCATCTGTATCTGGAACAATCCAAGCTGAAGGGCCAGCTGGCCGACTGGATCGCCAGCAAGGCAGACTGGCCCGTGCTGACAACATCCATTGCGAAAAAGTGGTTGAACGACGGCGACGGATTGCAGGACCGGGGCATCACCCGTGATCTGGACTGGGGCATCCCGGTCAAGCGCGGGACCGAGGACTGGCCCGGCATGGAAGGCAAGGTGTTCTACGTTTGGTTCGACGCGCCCATCGAATACATCGCCTGCGCGCAGGAATGGGTGGACGCGGGCAAAGGGTCTGATTGGGAAAGCTGGTGGCGCACCGACAAGGGTGCGGACGACGTGCGCTATACCCAATTCATGGGCAAGGACAACGTGCCGTTTCACACGCTGTCGTTCCCGGCGACAATCATGGGCGCCGACGACAACTGGAAGCTGGTCGATTACATCAAGTCGTTCAACTATCTCAACTACGACGGCGGTCAGTTCAGCACCTCGCGCGGGCGCGGTGTGTTCATGGATCAGGCGTTGGACATCTTGCCCGCCGATGTCTGGCGTTGGTGGCTGTTGTCCCATGCGCCTGAATCATCGGACGCGGAATTCACCTGGGAGGCATTCCAGCAGGATGTGAACAAGGATCTGGCGGATGTGCTGGGCAATTTCGTCAGCCGCATCACCAAATTCTGCCGGTCCAAATTCGGTGAGACCGTCCCGGAGGGTGGCACAACCGGCGACGCCGAGGCCGCATTGACGGCAGAGCTGGACACCCGGTTGGCCGCCTACGCGCAGCACATGGACGCCATCGAGGTGCGCAAGGCCGCAGCAGAACTACGCGCGATCTGGGTCGCGGGTAATGAATACCTGCAATCGACAGCCCCCTGGACCACGTTCAAGACGGACCCCGAACAGGCGGCCTGTCAGGTGCGTCACGGTCTGAACCTGATCCGGCTCTATGCCATCCTGTCCGCCCCGTTCATCCCCGACATGGCCCGCATCATGGCAGAGGCGATGAATGTCACCGATCTGGATTGGCCCGAGGGTGCGGCAGCGGCGCTGACCGCCCTGCCCGCAGGCCATGCCTTCGTGGTGCCTGAAAATCTGTTCACCAAAATCACCGATGATCAACGCGCGGACTGGTCCGAACGCTTTGCCGGAATACGTGAGGGGTAACGATATTGGATAACACCGGCACTGTGCTAGTGTTTCCATAACCTGAACAGACTGGACCACCAACATGCGCACCATGGCCCTTATTGCGGCTTTTGCCCTGACCTCGACTGCGGCAGCCGCCGCCACCTGCGGCAATGACGCCAGCGGTTTCAACAGCTGGAAACAGCAATTCGCCCAAGAAGCGACCGCCGCTGGCATCGGCCAGCGCGGGCTCGCGGCGCTGGCGAACACCAGCTACGCGCAGCGCACGATCAATGCGGACCGCAACCAGAAATCGTTCCGCTACAGCCTGGACGAATTCATGCGCATCCGTGGAGC
Organism: Loktanella sp. DSM 29012; assembly: GCF_900110705.1. Lineage (GTDB taxonomy): Bacteria > Pseudomonadota > Alphaproteobacteria > Rhodobacterales > Rhodobacteraceae > Loktanella > Loktanella gaetbuli. Next base: position 277,936 of record NZ_FOEJ01000002.1, read on the forward strand.
GGACACCATCGTGGCGCAGGGTCGTCGCAAGATCGCGAACAACCCGACGTTCTATGCCAACCTCGAGGCGCGCTATGGCGTGCCGGCAAGCGTGATCGTCGCAATCCACGGCATGGAAACCGCATTCGGCAATTTCATGGGTGACAGCAATGTGCTGAGCGCGATCACGACCCTGGCCTATGACTGCCGCAGATCGGATTTTTTCACACCACACGCGCTGGCCGCCCTGCAATTGGTGGATCAAGGTTCGATTAGTGCAAACACGATCGGCGCGATGCACGGTGAGTTGGGCCATACGCAGTTTCTGCCGGCCAACGTGATCCGCTACGGCGTGGACGGGGATGGCAACGGTGTGGTCGATCTGACCAACCAGACCGACGCGCTGTATTCCACAGCGAATTTCCTGCGCCAGAAAGGCTGGCAACCCGGTCAGGGCTATCAGGAAGGCGAGCGCAACTACGCCGTAATCCAGCAATGGAACGCGGCTGGCGTCTATCAAAAGGCCATCGCAATCATGGCCGCACGGATCGCGGGTTGACCGCGACCGTCCACGATATGGAAACAATTTTGCCTTGATTTGGTCAAGCGCGGTTGCGAGGGTCCGTCGAGGGGCCTCGCAATACGCGGGCCGGAAAACAAGCGACAAGAGGCAAGAATGGCGAGTGACAACGCTCCGAAAACCGACGCAGAGGCAACCGCACAAAAGCCGGGCACCCTGCCCAGCAAGTCGCGTTACAAGTCAGGCAACCCGTTCGAGATGCCGCAGCGGCATGATGCGAACCACCTGCTGAAGCTGTTCAAGAACCGGCGTGACACCATCCGCAAGGAAAAACTGGATCCTGAAACCGCGACCTTTGACGACGGGCTGGAGGATTATGTCTGCACCGATGCGGACAAACCCGGCAAGACGTTGCAGCGGTTCCGTGATTTCGCCCTGCCCTATACGGCGATCTATCAAGGTCAGGTGATGCAGGACCTGTGGTGCCTGTTCGAACTGGACGGCAAGCGCGAAGGTTATTTCGTCGATTTCGGTGCCACCAACGGCACGACGATGAGCAACTCGATGATCCTCGAACGCAATTTCGACTGGAAAGGCATCGTCGCCGAGCCCAACCCGATCTTTCACGAAAATTTGGCGCGTGCGCGCGAATGCCATATCAGCCACAAATGCGTGCATTCCAGCACGGGCGACACGATGGAATTCCTGATGGCGGCGCGGCCGATGTTCTCGCGCCTTGCCGATGCCTCCGACGGGCTGGAATTCGAAGAAGGCGGTGTCGAGGAACGGATCAAGGTCGAAACGATCACGCTGAACGACCTGCTGGACGAATATGACGCGCCCGACGTCATCGATTTCATTTCCATCGACACCGAAGGGTCGGAAATGGACATCATGGAAAAATTCGATTTCGGACCGCGTCACGTGCGTCTGTTCGCGATCGAGCATAACCACGAGGAGCGGCGCGATCACATCCTGGAACTGATGACGTCAAAGGGATACGTGCGCCGATTGCCCGAACTGTCGAAATTCGACGACTGGTACATCCACGAAAGCGATATCCGCGACTGACCGCGATGGGTGGCGGATCGAACGGTCCGCCGCCTAGCTGCGCCGCAAGCGCAACACCACATCCACAGCGACCACATGCGTGCCCTCGGGAGCGGCAGGCAGATTGCGGATATCCAGCGACTCGCGTGGGGCGTCGGTCAGTTCGGCGGAATCTTCCCAGAAAAAATGCGGATGGTCGCACAGATCGGTGTCAAAATAGCTCTTGGCACCGTCAACCACGATTTCGCGCAACAGGCCCGCATCGCAAAACGCGCGCAGCGTGTTGTAAACGGTCGCCAGCGACACCTTGCCGTCAGCGGCACTGGCGGCCTCGAACAATGTTTCGGCGGTCACATGGCGGTCACGTCCGTCGCCCATCAACAGGGCAGCCAGTGTGACGCGCTGACGGGTGGGACGCACATTGGACTGCGACAGCCATTGCGTAGCACGTTCCGCGTGGACGGGGGTGATATCGGGAAATCCTGCCATACCGTCGTTATATGGGAACGCGGTGCCGCTATTCAATGACTTTTCCACCCTGCCGTGGTCCCGTTGACTTGCACGCTGCAGAGCCGGAGTGATAGGTCTGTTCACGCACCTGTAACACAGAGAAACATTGCAAAGGACGCCCATGGCCGATTTCCCCTCATCCTTCGACCGCGACGATCTTTTGAAATGTGCGCGGGGTGAATTGTTCGGCCCCGGTAACGCGCAGCTGCCCGCGCCGCCGATGCTGATGATGGACCGAATCACCGACATTTCCGGGGACGGCGGTGCACATGGCAAGGGGCACGTGGTCGCTGAATTCGACATCAAACCCGACCTGTGGTTTTTCGACTGCCACTTTCCGGGCAATCCGATCATGCCCGGCTGTCTGGGCCTGGATGGTCTGTGGCAGCTGACGGGGTTCAACCTGGGCTGGCGCGGCTGGCAGGGGCGCGGCTATGCGCTGGGTGTGGGCGAGGTCAAACTGACCGGCATGGTGCGTCCTGACCGTAAGATGCTGACCTACAAGATTGATTTCACCAAGGCGATCCAGACCCGTCGTTTGACCATGGGTGTGGCCGACGGCATCGTCGAAGCGGATGGCGAGGTCATCTACATGGTCAAGGACATGAAGGTCGCCCTGTCCGAAAGCTAAGATGTCGCAGGACCCTGCGGGGGTGTTTTGCGTTTAGGACATATGAACGCTGACACCCGCCGCCTGACACTTGCCCTGATGTTCGGTGCCGTTTGCCATGGCAGTTTTGCCATCGGCGTCGGCCTGATGATGTATCATCTGTTTTTCGGGTTGTCGCACAGCTGGGGCGCGGTGCCATGGCCATTCGCTGCATTTGCCAATCTCGTGTTGTTGCTGCAGTTCCCGGTGATCCATTCGTTGTTGTTGACTGGCAAGGGCCGCGAGGTTTTGGCGTTGCTCGGGCCGGACAAGCGGCTGTCGACGACACTGTTCGCAATGATCGCGGCGATCCAGCTTGCGCTTCTCTTTGCATTCTGGACGCCCAGCGGGATCATTCTGTGGCAGGCGACGGGGGTGGCGTTCTGGGTGATGTGCGCGCTTTACGCTGCATCATGGGGATTTCTGATGCTGGCGATCATGCAAAGCGGGTTTCAGCTGCAATCGGGGATGCTGGGCTGGTTTGCGATGGCACGGGGGCGCGACCCGAAATTTCCCGATATGCCGACGCATGGTCTGTACCGGATTATCCGCCAGCCGATCTATGCAGGCTTTGCCATGACACTGTGGACGATGCCGACCTACGCGCCCGACCAGTTGGTGTTGGCCGTGGTCTGGACCGGCTATTGCGTGATCGGACCCCTGCACAAGGAAAAGCGGTTTACCAATATCTATGGCGACAGGTTCCGCAATTTCCAGAAACGCGTGCCCTATTGGCTGCCCTTTCCCAGAAAGTCCCAAGATGACAAAGCGTAACGACCAGACCATCTATGACAGCCACGCCGCCCAATGGTGGTCCGACGAAATTCGCTGGGTGCGGACGCTGAAAAACATGGTGCCGGGGCGGCTGTCGTATTTCGACCGCTATGTGGACTGGCAGGGCAAGGCTGTGCTGGATCTGGGCTGTGCCGGCGGGTTTCTGGCCGAGGCGCTGGATGATCGCGGTGCCCTCGTGACCGGGATCGACCCGGCCAAACAGGCGATTGCCGCCGCACGCGACCATGCACAGGCAGGCGGGCGGCAGATTACCTATGATGTCGGCGTGGGCGAGGCCCTGCCCTATCCCGACGCTTGCTTTGACGCGGTGGCCTGTGTCGACGTGCTGGAACATGTCAGCGACCTGCAACAGGTGTTGTGCGAGGTGGCCCGCGTGCTGAAACCCGGTGGTGTGTTCTGCTATGATACGATCAACCGTAACCCGATTGCGCATCTGGCCGTCGTGATCATGGCAGAGGACGTGCTGCGATTGTTGCCAAAAGGCACGCATGATCCCGCGATGTTCATCAAACCGGCGGAGTTGCATGCGGCGATGAAAACTGCGGGGCTGACGCGCAAGGCAGAGACGGGACTGGGCCCGCGCGGCGTCAACCGCAGGCTGGACCCGGTGTTCGGCACGCTGCCGCTGAAAACAATGATCTACATGGGTGTTGCGGACAAAGCATGATCGGCCTGCCTTTGTGGTTGCCCCTTCTCCCACCTGTCTCGTAAACAGGAGGCAATAACCGGAGGAGAGCACTCATGCGTCGTGTCGTCATCACAGGTCTGGGCATTGTGTCCCCGATCGGAAACAACGCCCAGGAAGTCATGCAAAGCCTCAAGGCAGGCAAATCCGGTATCGAGGCCAGCCCCGAGATGGCCGAACACGGGTTCCGCAGCCAGATCGCGGGCACGCTGAAACTGAACGTGGCCGACCATGTGGACAAACGCACGCTGCGTTTCATGGGGCCGGGTGCTGCCTATGCCCACATCGCGATGGGTCAGGCGATAGCCGATGCAGGCCTGTCGGACGATCAGGTGGTGAACCCGATGACCGGCGTGATCGCGGGATCGGGCGGACCATCGACCAGTGCGATGCTGGCCGCGCACCAGACAGTGCTGAACACGGGTGCGACGAAACGGATCGGGCCATTCGCCGTGCCCAAGACCATGTCATCCACGGTCAGCGCCAACCTTGCGACGGCCTATCAGATCAAGGGCATGAATTTCTCCATCACCTCGGCCTGTTCGACGTCCCTGCATTGCATCGGGATGGCTGCACAGCAGGTCGCCCTTGGCACGCAGGACATCATGTTTGCAGGCGGCGGCGAGGAGCTCGACTGGACGCTGTCGTGCCTGTTCGATGCGATGGGGGCGATGTCGTCCAAGTATAACGACACCCCGGAAAAGGCGTCGCGTGCGTTCGATGCGGACCGCGATGGTTTCGTGATCGCCGGTGGCGGTGCCATGGTCGTGCTGGAAACACTGGACTCCGCGCAGGCGCGCGGTGCGAAAATCTATGCCGAGGTCACGGGCTTTGCCGCGACATCGGACGGGGCGGACATGGTGGCCCCCAGCGGCGAGGGCGGCGAACGCGCGATGCGCGGTGCGCTGAAAAGCCTGCCAGAGGGACGCAAGATCAGCTATATCAACGCGCATGGCACCAGCACGCCGGTCGGTGACGTGGGCGAAATTGAGGCTGTCCGCCGCGTCTTTGGCGAGGGCAGCACGCCGCCGGTCAGTTCGACAAAATCCATGACGGGCCACAGCCAGGGTGCCACCGGTGCGCAAGAAGCTGTCTATTGCCTGCTGATGTTGCAGGACGATTTCATCGCGCCGTCAATCAACGTCGAAAACCTTGATCCGGCGCTCAAGCCCGAAGAAATTGCGACCACCCGAGTGGACAATGCCGGGCTGGACACGGTGATGACGAACTCATTCGGGTTCGGCGGCACCAACGGGTCGATGCTGCTGTCGAAACTGAAGGATTGAACCGATGATCGGGATGCAGGGCAAACGCGGGCTTGTCATGGGGGTGGCCAATGAACGGTCAATCGCCTGGGGCATCGCAAAGGCAATGGCGGACGCAGGTGCGGAACTGGCGTTTACTTACCAAGGTGAGGCATTCGGCAAACGTCTGGAACCGCTGGCGGCCAGCGTCGGGTCAAACCTGATGGTCGATGTCGATGTCACGAACGAAGAAAGCATGGATGCCGCGTTCCAGATGATCAAGGATCAGTGGGGCAGCCTCGATTTTGTGGTGCATGCTATCGCCTATTCAGACAAATCGGAACTGACGGGCCGGTTCATCAATACCAGCCGCGCGAATTTCAAGAATTCGCTGACGATCTCGTGCTATTCGTTCATTGATGTGGCGAAACGTGCGTCCGAACTGATGCCCGATGGCGGTTCCCTCATGACGCTGACCTATCAGGGCAGCAACGCTGTCACCCCGAACTACAACGTGATGGGCGTGGCCAAAGCGGCGCTGGAATCGGCGGTCCGCTATCTGGCCAATGATCTGGGACCGGACGGGATCCGCGTCAATGCGATCAGTCCCGGTCCGATGAAAACGCTGGCCGGTGCCGCAATCGGCGGCGCGCGCAAGACCTACAAGCATACGGGCGAAAACGCGCCGTTGCGATCCAATGCCACGCTGGAGGCTGTTGGCGGCACGGCCGTTTATCTGGCGTCGGATGCCGGCGCATTCACGACCGGTGAAATCATCCGCGTCGACGGCGGCTATCATGTCCTCGGGATGCCACAGGGCGAAAACCTGTAGGCGGTCAGGGCCGGGTCATCCCCGGCCCTGCTGCATGATCAGGCCGGGACCACGTCGACCAGTTTCACGTCGAACGTCAGGTCCTTGCCAGCCAGCGGGTGGTTGGCGTCCAGCGTAACGGTATCGTCGGTCAGACCCACGACAGTGACGGGCACGGCCTGCCCTGTGGGTGTCTGCATTTGCAGTTGCAGACCTTCTTCCAGCGGAATTTCAGCGGGGATATCCCCGCGCGGCACGTCCTGACGGGCCTCTGGGTTGACCGGGCCGTAGGCCTGATCGGAGGGGATTTCGACCTTTTTCTCGTCGCCAACGGTCATTCCGGGCATCGCCACATCCAGGCCGGGGATGATCTGGCCAGAGCCAACGGCGAATTCCAGCGGCTCGCGACCTTCGGAACTGTCGAACACCGTGCCGTCCGAAAGGGTGCCGGTGTAGTGGATCTTGACCGTGTCGCCTGATTTCACTTGTGTCATATCATACCTCATAAATTTAAAGTCCCAACGTGGGTAACGAAGGCGGCCATGGGATGCAAACGGGTTTCCCTTTGGCGAAACCCCGTGGCAATGTCGCGCCGAAGACGCAGCAACTGGACATCCGCCATGCCATTTTTCGCAGCCGCCGACGGCACGCAGATCTATTTCGAAGAGGCGGGCGCAGGCACCCCGGTCATTGCCTTGCCCGGCCTGACGCGCAACACAGCGGATTTCGATCATGTTGCCCCCCATCTGGATTGCCGCCTGATCCGGCTGGACTACCGAGGACGCGGACAATCCGACTGGGCCGCACCCGAAACCTATACCGTCCCGGTCGAGGCATCGGATGTGCTGGCGCTGATGGACCACCTGTCACTGCCCAAGGCCGCGTTTCTGGGCACATCACGCGGGGGCATGATCGCCATGTTCCTTGCCGCAACCGCCAAGGATCGCGTCCTGGGGGTCGCCTTGAACGACATCGGACCCGAGATTGCCGAAACCGGCCTGAACGTGATCCGCGCCTATGTGGGTCAGCGGCCTGCGCAAAAAACCTATGCAGAGGCGGCGGCCCTGCGTGCCACCTTGCCGGGGTTTGCGAATGTGCCGATGGACCGTTGGCTGGCCGAGGTGCGGCAGCAATATGTGCAGACCGATGACGGTCTGGACCTGCGCTATGATCCGGCACTTGCGGGGACATTGGGCGACGGGTCCGAACCCGCGCCGGACCTGTGGCCGCTGTTCGATGCGATGGCTGGCCTACCGCTGGCGGTGATCCGGGGTGCGAATTCGGACCTCTTGACCACCGAAACGCTCGCGGAAATGCAACGCCGGCGGCCAGATGCCATCGTTGCGACCGTGCCGGACCGGGCGCATATCCCGTTCCTGGACGAAGATAAATCGCTGGACACGCTGCACCGCTGGCTGGGAGCGATGACATGAATATCGACATGATTGATGCCGCAGCAGGCCGCCTGAACGGTCACGCGCGGCGCACCCCCCTGCTGTCGTCACCGTTTCTGGACGAACTGACCGGGCGGCGTATCCTGATCAAGGCTGAATGTCTGCAACACACCGGCAGTTTTAAATTTCGCGGTGCCTGGTCCGCGCTGTCGGCCTTGACCGATGCCCAGCGCAAGTCGGGTGTCATCGCCTTTTCGTCGGGCAATCACGCGCAGGGCGTGGCACTGGCCGCACGGATGCACGGCGCACCTGCTGTCATCGTCATGCCGTCGAATGCCCCCGCCGTGAAAATCGCGAACACGCGTGCTCTGGGTGGCGAGGTGGTGCTGTATGACCGAGAAACCGAAAGCCGTGAGGACATCGGCGCGGCCCTGGCCCAAAAGCGTGGTCTGACGCTGGTCCGCCCCTATGACGACCCGCAGGTCATTGCCGGACAAGGCACGGTGGGTCTGGAAATTGCGGTACAGGCGGCAGAGCTGGGTGTCACCGATGCCGAGGTTCTGGTGTGTTGCGGCGGCGGCGGGCTTACCTCGGGCGTGGCCCTGGCACTGGAGGCACGCGCGCCGGGAATGCGGGTCCATCCCTGCGAACCGCAGGGTTTCGACGATGTGGCGCGGAGCCTGTCATTGGGCGAAATCCAGCGCAATCCCAGCCAGACCGGGTCGATCTGTGATGCGATCGTGACACCCGCGCCGGGGGATCTGACCTTTCCCATCATGCAGCGATTGTGCGGGCCGGGCTACGTCGTCAGCGACGACGATTGCCTGCACGCGATGGCGCAAGCGTTCCAGCGGTTTCGGATCGTGGTGGAACCAGGGGGTGCAGCGGCCATGGCCGCGGCGCTGACACAGTCAATGGCCGACACGGTGATCGCCGTTGCCACGGGCGGAAACGTCGATCAGGCCATGTTCACACGCGCATTGGAGACGCTGACATGATGGTTGAAAACAACGGTGTGCGCCTGAATGTGCAGGTCGACGGGGCGCAGGGCCCTGATGCGCCCACGGTGGTTTTTGCAAATTCGCTGGGCACGAACCTGCATCTGTGGGACCCGATCATGGACCTGCTGCCCGCCGGACCGCGCTATATCCGTTGGGACAAACGTGGGCACGGCGCATCTGACGTGCCACCCGCCCCCTACAGCATGGGCACGCTGATCGCGGATGCAGAGGCGGTTTGCGACGCCCTCGCGGTGCGCGACTGCGTGTTTGTCGGGTTGTCCGTGGGGGGCATGATCGCTCAGGGCCTCGCCGTGAAACGCATGGACATCGTGCGTGCGATGGTGCTGTCGAACACGGGGGCCAAGCTGGGCACGCCCAAGCTGTGGAATGACCGGATTGCAGCAGTGCGGTCGCAGGGCATGGCGGCATTGGCTGACGGCATCATGGAACGCTGGTTCGGGCCAGCCTTTCGCAAATCGCCGGCCGTCGCGCCGTGGAAGGACATGCTGCTGAATACCGACCCAGAGGGCTATGCCGGGGTCTGCGGTGCCATTGCGGGGACGGATTTCATCACGCCGACCTCTGGCCTGCGCCTGCCGACCATGGGGATCGCGGGGTCTGATGACGGATCAACCCCGCCCGATCTGGTGCGTGAAACCGTTGATCTAATCCCGGGATCGGATTTTCACATCATCCGTCGTGCGGGCCACTTGCCCTGTGTCGAACAACCGCAGGAATACGTCGACCTGTTGACCGGGTTTCTGACCCGCACCGGCACGATCTAGGTGCGCCTGCCCGTCGTTTTCATCCTCGTCACCGTCGTGATCGACGCGATGGGGATCGGGCTGATCCTGCCCGTCATGCCCGACCTGATCCAGTCGATCGAAGGGGCCGGAGTCGCGCGTGCAGCGTTATGGGGCGGGATGCTGGCGTCGATCTTTGCGGTCATGCAGTTCCTGTTCGGCCCGCTTTTGGGCGCGCTGTCGGACCGCTGGGGCCGCAGGCCGGTTTTGCTGGTCGCACTGGCGGTGATGGCCCTGGACTATGTTCTGATGGCAGTGGCGCATACGATGGCGCTGCTTGTCATCGGGCGCATCATCGGCGGCATCACCGCAGCCACGCAATCTACCGCCGGGGCCTATATGGCCGACATCAGCAAGCCAGAGGAAAAAGCAGCCAATTTCGGTCTGATCGGCGCAGCCTTTGGCGTGGGGTTTGTGTTGGGGCCGCTGATCGGCGGGCTCCTGGCCGAATTCGGAACCCGCGCACCGTTCTATGCAGCGGCGGTGCTGGCCGGGCTGAATTTCGTCTTTGGGTATTTTGTCCTGCCAGAGACCGTCACCGACCGGATCCGGCGCCCGTTCAGCTGGCGCAGGGCCAATCCCGTGGGGGCATTCCGACACATCGGTGCATTGCCCGGCGTGGGGCGGCTGTTGGTGGTGATTTTTGTCTATGGCGTCGCCTTTTATGTCTATCCGGCCGTCTGGGCCTATTTCGGCACCGAACGCTTTGGCTGGGGGCCGGGTATGGTTGGCCTGTCGCTGGGCCTGTTCGGCATTGGTATTGCTGTCGTCCAAGGCTTCCTTGTCGGGCCAGCAATCCGGCGGTTCGGGGAACGTGGCACCGTGCTGTTGGGCCTTGGCGTCGACATCGCGGCCTTTGTGGCGCTGGGGTTCGTCAGCAACGGCTGGATCGCATTGGCACTGACCCCGTTGACGGCGATCGGGTCCATCGCCGGCCCGGCATTGCAAGGGATCATGTCGCGCAGGGCCGCCGACAACCAGCAAGGCGAATTGCAGGGCGTACTGACCAGCACCCATGCGGTCGCCACGATCATCGGGCCGCTGGCGATGACCCAGACGTTCTATGCCTTCACCGTGCCGGGGGCCGCGATCTACCTGCCCGGCGCACCCTTTCTGCTCGCCGCTGGCCTTACGCTGATCTGCGTTGCCATCGTTCTTGCCACGCCACGCGCCCGCGCGGCATGATCCCGACAAAGGAGCCGCCCATGACCCCAATCAAAGCTGCTGTCAGCTACGCCCACAACACACCGCTTTCGGTGGAAACGGTGCACATCCGCCCGCCCGGACCGGGCGAAGTGGAGGTCACGCTGAAGGCCTGCGCAATCTGTCACTCCGACATTCACTATGCCGAAGGTGCCTGGGGTGGCACCCTGCCCGCGATCTACGGTCACGAAGCAGCGGGTCAGATCACGGCTGTCGGTGACGGGGTTCGCGGGCTTGCACTGGGTGACAGCGTCGTCGTGACCTTGATCCGCGCCTGTGGATCCTGTGCCACCTGTGGGTCGGGCATGCCGGTGCTGTGCGGCACACCGCCGGCCTATCAGACGCCACTGACAACGCTGGATGGTGCGCCGATCGTGCAGGCGATGAACGCCGGGGCCTTTGCCGAACGTGTGGTCGTGGACCCCAGCCAGGTGGTCAGGATTTCCCCCGATATCGATCCTGTCGCCGCATCCCTGCTGGCCTGTGGCGTCATCACCGGCGTGGGTGCCGTGGTCAACGCGGCAAACCTGCGGGCGGGTCAGGACGTGGTGGTCATCGGCGCAGGCGGCGTCGGTCTGAACGCAATCCAGGGCGCGCGGATCGCTGGTGCGCGCCGGATCGTCGCCGTCGACATGACGCCGGAAAAGCTGGCCATTGCAAAGGAATTCGGCGCGACGGACGGCGTGCTGGCCACGGACGACAAACCCTGGCGCGCCGCGAAAAAGGCGATGAGTAAAGGGGCCGATGCGGTCATCATCACCGTTGGTGCGATCCCGGCATTCGACACGGCGGCCCAGTACCTCGGCATGGGCGGCAAGGTCATCATGGTCGGCATGCCCCATTCGGGTGCCACATCCACCTATGAACCCGTGATGTTCGCAGCCACCGGCCAAGGCATGATCGGGTCGAAAATGGGCGACGTCGTCATCGCGCGCGACATCCCCTGGATGGTCGATCTCTACGAACAAGGACGACTGAAGCTGGACGAGCTCGTCAGTCAAACCTGGCCGCTGGACCAGATCAACGCGGCCATCGCCGACACCAAAACCGGATCGGCCAAGCGCAACGTCATCGTCTTTGACTGACGCTCTGCATCATCTTGCCAAAAATACTCAAAACAGGGACGCATGATGAAACTCGCTGACCTCGACATTATCGTCACGGCACCACCGGCCCCGGGCTGGGGCGGCCGCTATTGGATCCTGGTCAAGGTCACGACGGATACGGGCATCACCGGCTGGGGCGAATGTTATGCCAGCAGCGTCGGACCCGAGGCCATGCGCGCCGTCATCACCGATGTATTCGCCCGGCACATGGCCGGGGAAAACCCCGAAAATATCGACCTGATGTACAGGCGGGTCTATTCCGCGGGCTTTACCCAAAGGCCTGATCTGACGGTGCTGGGCGCCTGGTCCGGGCTGGAAATCGCTTGCTGGGACATCCTGGGCAAGCACCGTGACCGCCCTGTTCATGCGCTGATCGGCGGGCGCACGAACGACCGCATCCGCGCCTATACCTACCTTTATCCGCAGGCGCAGCACGCCCTGCCCGATTTCTGGTCCAGCCCGGATATGGCCGCCCAGTCCGCCACCGCCATGGTCGCGGCAGGTTATACGGCGGTGAAATTCGACCCTGCCGGTCCCTATACGATCCGGGGCGGGCATATGCCGTCGATGCACGATATCTCGCTGTCGGTGGCGTTCTGCCGCGCCATCCGCGAAGCCGTGGGCGACCGCGCCGACCTGCTGTTCGGCACGCACGGGCAGTTTTCCACCGGTGGTGCGATCAGGCTGGGTCAGGCCATCGCCCCCTATCAGCCGCTGTGGTTCGAGGAACCGATCCCACCCGACAATACTCACGAGATGTCCAAGGTTGCAGCCAAGGTCAGCATCCCCATTGCCACGGGCGAACGCCTGACGACCCGGTCCGAATTCGCGCCCGTCTTGCGGTCCGGGGCCGCCACAATCCTGCAACCCGCGCTGGGGCGCTGCGGCGGCATCTGGGAGGCGCGCAAGATCGCCGTGCTGGCAGAGGCCTATAACGCGCAGATCGCGCCGCACCTTTATGCCGGTCCGATCGAATGGGCCGCAAACATTCAACTCGCTGCTGCCATCCCGAATATCCTGATGGCCGAGACCATCGAAACGCCGTTCCATTTCGACCTGATCAAACACAGCCTGCGGGTCGAGGATGGTTATATTCCCGTGCCCACCGCCCCCGGTCTGGGGATCGAGGTGGACGAGGAGCTGGCGCGGGCCCATCCCTACACCGGCGCCGCATTGCACCTGGAGATGCAACAGGACGCCGTCAGCTATCACGAGGTCAATCGCTTCGCAGGTGGCGCCCCCGCCGATTGAGGCAGACGGGTTTCCACCGGCAGCGCAGTGGCGTATCCCTGAACCACGTTCACCCAAGGATGCGACATGACCACGAAAACCGAACAACGCCGCGCGGACCTGCGCGACCGACTGATTGCCAGCGCGGAACGCACCATCACGACCGAAGGTCTGCACGCGCTCAAGGCGCGCGCGCTTGCGCAGGATGCCGGCTGTGCCGTGGGCGCGATTTATACGGTGTTTGACGATCTGGATCAGCTGGTGCTCACGGTGAACGCGCGAACCTTTCGTCGGCTGGGTCAATTCGTTCAGGACCGCACGGCGGTGGACGGCACGCCACAGGACCGACTGGTGTCGATGGGCACCGCCTACCTGCATTTTGCCGCTGCGAATCAACCGGGCTGGCGCGCGTTGTTCGATCTGTCGATGACGGCCGACAGCCCCGTGCCAGACTGGTATCTCGCAGAACTCGGTGCCTTGTTCGCGAAAATCGCGGCCCCCCTGCGTGACCTGTTTCCCGATTGGTCGGATGCACGGATCGACCTGATGACACGCGCCTTGTTTTCCTCGGTGCACGGCATGGTTTTGCTGGGACTGGAACGGCGCATCTCGGCCGTGCCGATGGACCATATCGAGCGGATGATTGCGGTCCTGCTGCGCAACGTGACCTCGGAATAAAAATGAACGGCGTTCATTTTTATTCTTGAACGACGTTCAAACTTGATCTAACTCTTTTCGTGAACACCGTTCAAGAATGGAGAGATCGCATGTTCAAGACCTTGACGACCCTTCTGTCCGCGAGCAACGCACGCGCAGAAACCCGCCTGCGCGATACGTTTGCGATTGAATTGATCGACCAGAACATCCGGACCGCAGAGGCCCGGCTCAGGGCTGCCAAGGCGACCCTGGCAAGTCTGATCCAGCGCCAGCGCATGGCGGATGCGGCATTAACGCAGCTCAACGGACGCATCAGCGATCTGACCCGCCGTGCGCGGCAGGCGCTGGCGGCAGGCCACGACGATATGGCGCGCGAGGCTGCATCTGCCATTGCGCAGATGGAAAACGAGGCGGCGGACCGGGCCCAGACCTGTGCGACGCTGGATCAGCGCGTCCTGCGGTTGCGCGCCAGTGTCGAAACAGGCCACCGCCGATTGATCGACCTGCGTCAGGGTGCAGCCCAGGCCCGTGCGGTCAAGAAAGAACAGGATATCCAGATGCGCCTGCATCAGCAGACCGGCGACACCGGGGCCGATGCGGCCGAGGAACTGATCACGCGGGTTCTGGAACAGTCAGACCCGTTCGAGAAACACGAGATCCTGCAAGAGTTGAACGCCGAACTGTCCCATGACGGGCTGACCGACCGCATGGCGGATGCGGGGTTTGGCCCGGCAGACCGCGTGACACCTGCCGCCGTGCTGGCACGCCTGACATCCAACCAAGACTAATCACCGATCAAAGGACTATCCAAAATGAACAATCGTTCCGACAACGCGCTCATCATGTTTTTCAACGGCATCGCCGTGGTTGTGGCCTACGGCATGCTTGGCCTGTCACTCTGGCTGTCACCCGATGTTCCGCTGGCGACCAAGGGTTATTGGGGCATCGGCATTCTGCTGCTGACACTCGCGCTGGTGAATTTCGTCAAATACCGCTTTGACGACCGCCTGTCCGAGGATCGCATTCAGCGGCTGGAAGAGGCGCGCAATGAACGCCTGCTGTCCGAATACGTCAGCGATAAGGACGTCTAGACCTGCACATCCGGGTCACACTCTGCCGTGCCGGTGGGGTGTGACCCCTTTTCAAGTTGTCTGTCAGCCGCCAAAGTTCCGCGATGAAATCGATCTTGTCACTTGCCCGTTCTTTTGCCGCGAATATCGCAGGCCATGCGCTGCGCCTGTTTGCACTGTTCGTGACCGCCGCACGTGCCGATTGGCGTGGCGTCGGACCCGAACCCGTCCAGCGCGTCTATTATGCCAATCACACCAGCAACGGCGATCTGCCGATGATCTGGGCCGTGCTGCCCGCAGCCCTGCGCCGTCAGACACGCCCCGTCGCTGCGGCGGACTACTGGCTGAAAAACCGCCTGCGCGCGTTTTGCGGGCGCGACGTTTTCCGCGGCGTGCTGATCGACCGCCGGCCCGAGGTGAACGACAATCCGATGGACAAGATCCTGGCCGCCCTCGACGAGGGATCGTCACTGATCATCTTTCCCGAAGGCAAGCGCAACATGACCGACGACCCACTACTGCCCTTCAAATCGGGGCTATACAACATTGCCAAGGCCCGGCCCGATGTGGATCTGGTGCCAACCTGGGTCGCCAATCTGAACACCATCATGCCCAAAGGAGAGGTCATCCCCCTGCCCCTGATCTGCACCGTCACATTCGGCGCGCCGGTCCACGTGGCCGAGGACGAGACCCGCGAGGTATTTCTGGCGCGCGCGGCGCATGCGCTGGCTGACCTGCGCCCGGAGGACCCGGCATGACCCAGACCACGATGAACCTGGCCCTGTTGTCACTGGGCGTCTGCGGCATCCTGGTCGCGCTGACGATCCTGGGCGAGGTGCTGCGCGCCCGTCTTCCTGCGGGTCAGGCGAACCCGGTGTTGGATACATACCAGACCCGCGTGCAAAGCTGGTGGACCATCGTTGCACTGGTCGCCATCGCCCTGATGGCCGGGCAATTCGGCGCGGTGCTGCTGTCATTTTTCGCGTCTTTTGCAGCCCTGCGCGAGTTTCTGACCCTGACGACCAAGGCGCGGGCAGATCACCTGTCGCTGGCCTTGGCGTTCTTTGCGGTGCTGCCGTTGCAATATCTGTTCGTCTGGATGGGCTGGCATGGCATGTTCACCGTGTTCATCCCGGTCTATGCCTTTCTGGTGCTGCCGGTGGTATCCGCCTTGCGCGGTCAACCCGCACGGTTTCTGATCCGTGTGGCCGAAACCCAATGGGCGCTGATGATCTGCGTGTTTTGCCTGTCGCACGTGCCCGCCTTGCTGTCGCTTGATATCGCGCAGATGGGCGACAGCAACGTGCTGCTGATCGCGTTCCTGATCCTTGTCGTGCAATTCGGTGACCTGCTGGAATACTGGTTCGGGCGGCGGATCGGCAAACATCGCATCGCGCCCGAACTGTCACCCAAAACCCGCGAAGGCATGATCGCCGGTCTGCTGAGTGCTGCGGCAATCGGCGCGGCTCTGCACTGGATCACGCCCTTTGGCGTTTTGGGTGCCGCAGGGATGGCTGCCGCTGCATCGCTGTTCGGCATGATGGGTCATCTGGTCTTTGCCGCGATCAAACGTGACCGCGGCGTGCAGGACTGGTCGCATCTGATCCCCGGTCAGGGTGGTGTTCTGAACCAGCTGGATTCGGTGCTCTTTGCCGCACCGGTGTTCTATCACCTGACCCGGTATATCTGGGCGACCTAACCGTCGTATTCAGCGTCGGTCACATGATTCAGCCAATCGGCGGCAGAACCATCGACCTCTTCTTGCAGGGCGAGGTGGGTCATGGACACATCGGGGGCTGCCCCGTGCCAATGTTCCTCGCCGGCGGCGAAACGCACGATGTCGCCCGCGACCACCGTGATCACTGCACCGCCCCGAACCTGCACGCGCCCTGCACCTTCGGTCACGATCAGGGTCTGGCCGACAGGATGGGTGTGCCAAGCGGTCCGCGCCTTGGGTTGAAATGTCACCTGAAGCCCTGACAGACGGCTCTCCCCCTGGGCCTGGAACATGCGACGGATCGCGACACCGCCTGTAAAATAATCCGGATTGGCGGGTGCGACATCCAGCGTTGCAACGGCATTGATCTGCATGAGAGTCCTCGGGTCATGGGCGTTCCGTCATACCCTAGCCGCAGATGCGCCCCCGCCCAACAGGCATCACACCCGCTGCCGCACGGGCCAGACCTCGCACACACCGGCAAACAGCACCAGCGCGCCACCTGCAAGTTCCAGCGGGGCAAGCGCCTCACCGGCCAAAAGGGCGGCAGAGGCCGCACCAATCAGGACCTCTGCCATCAACAGGATACCGACGCGGGCCGGGTCCAGACGGACCGTGGCCCACATCAGACAGGCGGTGGACAGCCCCCACCACAACGCCCCCGTGCCCAGCGCCACGATGATCGTGACACCCGGGACCGGGGCGGTTTGCCAAGGGGACAAAGATGGTGCCATGAGGACCGAGGCAATGACCGCCCCCAGCGCAAAGACAAAGGCTGCTGGCGCGGGCGCAATTTGCGATGCGGTGCGCATTCCCGTCGTCGCCAGCGACCACAATATCCCCGCGGCCAGCGCCATCCATTCACCGATACCACGCGGAACAGGCCATTGCCCGTCCGCGCTGAGCATCACGCACAATCCGCCAAGCCCCAAGCCGATGGCCACAATCCGCAGCATCGGTGTGTGCCAACCCAGCACGAAACGCGTGATCAGAACGCTCCAGACCGGGGTCAGAAAGAACAGCAAGATGATGATTGCCACGCGACCGTAGTTGAACCCGATCGAATACAGCGCAAAGGCCAAACCACCCAGGCCGATCGAGACCAGCGCCAGCGGCGACGCCCGGCGCAGGTCAGACCGCGCCCGCCAGGTCGCTGGTGCCAGCACCAGCAACGCAGAGACTGTGATCGCCAGCGTCCCCCAGGCCCCGCCCAGCCCGGCATCCGACAACATCCTGACAGGCAGCCAGTAAAACCCCCAGATCGCGCCCGACAGGACGACGATAAAGGTGGCGCGCGCAATCTGACCAGACATGAACATTCCCGCCGGATATGCTTCACATGCGACCAATGCAATCGGTCGTGCTGCGCAGGATGCAGAGTGGTGGTCAGATTTTCGGTGCAAATCTTGCGGTCGACACGCCAAGCCCCAGGCGACTTGGCGATCCCGGGAGGACTCGAACCCCCAACATCCTGATTAGAAGTCAGGTGCTCTATCCAGTTGAGCTACGGGACCACGCGGTTCTGATACCGTTTCGCATTCCCGTCCGCAACCTGCTGTGCAGGGCGCGCGGGTTGGGTAGGGTGCAGACTTGGCCAGCGTGCCACCTGTCTTATTTTTCCGCCCCCACAACCAAGGCCCATTTGGTTGATGTCCCCGATCCCGCGACGCCCAGGCCGAAATCCTCGGCCCGGCGGTCAGTCAGGACAGCATCATGGGTCGGCGAATTTTGCCAATCGGTCATGACCTGCGCCTCGGTTTGTTGGCGCGCGCCAAGTGCCTCGCCCACAAAGCGAAAGTCATAGCCTTCGGCGCGCACGCGATCCCCCACAGTGCGCCCGTCTCGGCCACGGTGCGCAAAATAGTTCTGGTCGACCATATCCTGCGCGTGTTTCTGGGCCGCTGCATTCAGTCGGCTGTCGAACTGAACCGATCCCGCCCCCGAAGCGAGGCGATAAGAGTTGAGAAGCTTGCCAAATGTGGCATCGCGCGGCGAGGTGATGGGGCCGGACAGGGGTTCACGGTCCACGCGATCCACGATCACATCGGATTTCACCTCTCCGCCGCCACCCGATCCGCATCCGACCAGCATCGCCAACATTATCGCAACCATCCCTGCCCGCATTGCGCCATCCCTTGTCCAGGGTCGCAATCCGCCAGTCGGCCAAGGCCGTTTTTCTGCGCATGCGACTATGTGTTTCGAACCATCAAGGGGATCGCACGCAGCACTTAATCAGGGATTGAGACACGCGATGAAAAACGCCCGCAGCAGGGGCTGCGGGCGCAAAAACGCATCACAAGGTAAAGCGGTCGTTTATTTCTCGGCGCCGACAATCAGCGCCCATTTGACGTCGTTACCCGTTCCAGCCACACCCAGGCCAAAATCCTCGGCGCGACCGTCCTTCATGGCGCGGTCATGGGATGGCGAATTTTTCCAGTCCTTGAACACTTCGGCATCGGATTGCTGGCGCCAGGCGATGTTTTCCGCAACGAAACTGTAGTCATAGCCTTCGGCGCGGACACGCTGGCCGACATCCGTGCCCTCGGGCGACTGGTGGCTGAAATATCCGCGTTTGACCATATCTTCGGTGTGTTTCTGGGCCGCGCGGTTCAGGCGGCTGTCGAACTGCACCGCCCCCACGCCAGAGGCCAGACGGTAGTCGTTCAGCAAACGGCCAAAATTCGCATCCTGCGCCGAGGTTGCCGGCCTACCCGATGTTGATGTGCGCGACGCGACCAGCGTGTCGACTTTATCCGGCGTAACGACGACACCCGATCCACCGCCGCTGCCGCCGCCACCACAGGCCGTCATCGCCACACATGCCGTGGCACACAAAATGCGTTTCATTTCTCGTCCCTCACTGATCGGCCGGCAGGCCTGCGGCACGCCAGCGTTGAATTGGGACAAATTTAACCCAACGTGCGGGCCAAAAATAAGGCCACAGGATGCCCGACTTTGGTCACTGGCGGAAAAACGCGCGCAAGTTTGCGCAAATTTGCAATAGATGGCCTGTTTTGCAGCCCATCATGCGGGTGTTCAGCGCCTAACCACAGAACTGCCCTCAGTGGGTCCAGGCACCGCGACGGTTGGTGGCAAAGTTTTCACCGTAACCACCTGCACGCACGTTCATCTTGCGGGTCTGGGGTTCCGTGACGACTGCGTCGATCCCGTTATGCTTGGCATAATCGATTGCCTCTTGCTTGGTCGCAAAGGTCAGGCGCACCTGGCTTTGGGTATCGCTGGACGATGTCCACCCCATCAGCGGGTCGATTTCGCGGGCGCTGGCATCGACGAAATCCAGCACCCAGGTCCGTGTCTTGGCCGTGCCGGACGACATCGCGGTGCGGGCGGGACGATAGATACGGGCTTGCATGGGATACTCCTTGATCGCTGCGCGTCTTATCCAGAATCGGGTCGTTTTTTGCAAGGAAAACCGGACGATTGCCTCTGGGGTTGAACCATGGGTGAATAGACGCATTTATAAGGTCCTGCCCGACAGACGAAGGATCGCCCATGGCCTACGCCCAGACCGACAAAAGAGAGCTGGCAGACGCAGCCTATCTGTCAAATCCCGCCCCCAACGTGCGCGAGCGCGAAAAGATGGAAGGCGGCAAGCAGTTCAAGCTGGTGACGGAATTCGATCCGGCGGGCGACCAACCCACCGCGATCCGCGAATTGTCGCAAGGCGTGCGCGACGGTGAACGCGACCAGGTGCTGCTGGGGGCGACCGGCACCGGCAAGACGTTCACCATGGCCAAGATAATCGAGGAAACACAGCGCCCCGCGATCATCCTTGCGCCGAACAAGACGCTGGCGGCCCAGCTTTACGGCGAATTCAAGGGATTCTTTCCCGAAAACGCAGTCGAATATTTCGTCAGCTACTACGATTACTACCAGCCAGAGGCCTATGTCGCGCGGTCGGACACCTACATCGAGAAGGAATCACAGATCAACGAACAGATCGACCGGATGCGCCACTCGGCTACCCGGGCGCTGCTGGAACGCGACGATGTGATCATCGTGGCCTCGGTGTCCTGCATCTACGGTATCGGGTCTGTGGAAACCTATGGCGCGATGACGCAGGATATCCACGTCGGAAAATCCTATGACCAGCGCAAGATCATGGCCGACCTGATCGCCCAGCAATACCGTCGCAATGATGCAGGGTTCCAGCGTGGCTGTTTCCGGGTGCGTGGCGATTCGCTGGAAATCTGGCCTGCCCACCTTGATGATCGCGCGTGGAAGCTGTCCTTCTTTGGCGAAGAGCTGGAGGCGATCACCGAATTCGACCCGTTGACGGGCGAAAAAACCGGCACCTTCCCGAAAATCCGCGTTTACGCAAACAGCCACTACGTCACACCGAAACCGACGATGCAGCAGGCCATCATCGGCATCAAGAAAGAGCTGCGGATGCGGCTCGACCAGCTCGTGGCAGACGGCAAGCTGTTGGAGGCGCAGCGACTGGAACAGCGCACAAACTTCGATCTGGAAATGCTCGAGGCCACGGGCGTCTGCAACGGGATCGAAAACTATTCCCGCTATCTGACGGGCCGCGCACCGGGCGAACCGCCCCCCACCCTGTTCGAATTCATTCCCGACAACGCGATTGTTTTCGCTGACGAATCCCACGTCAGCGTGCCGCAGATTGGCGGCATGTACAAAGGCGACTTCAGACGCAAGATGACGCTGGCCGAACACGGGTTCCGCCTGCCGTCCTGCATGGACAACCGCCCCCTGAAATTCGAGGAATGGGACGCCATGCGCCCGCAGTCGGTGTTCGTGTCTGCCACCCCGGCGGCGTGGGAGCTGGAACAGACCGGCGGCGTGTTTTCCGAACAGATCATCCGCCCCACCGGCCTGATCGACCCGAAAATCGAAATCCGTCCTGTGGAAATGCAGGTCGACGACCTGCTGGACGAGGTCCGCAAGGTCGCCGCCGACGGATACCGGACGTTGTGCACGACCCTGACCAAGCGCATGGCCGAGGATCTGACCGAATACATGCACGAACAGGGCATCCGCGTGCGCTACATGCACTCGGACATCGACACCATCGAACGGATCGAGATCCTGCGCGATCTGCGTCTTGGTGCCTTCGACGTGCTGATCGGGATCAACCTGCTGCGCGAGGGTCTGGATATTCCCGAATGCGGGCTGGTGGCGATCCTCGATGCCGACAAGGAGGGCTTTCTGCGCTCCGAGACGTCCCTTGTTCAGACCATCGGCCGCGCCGCGCGCAACGCCGAGGGCCGCGTCATCATGTACGCTGACCGCATCACCGGCAGCATGGAACGCGCGATGGGCGAAACCGAACGCCGCCGGACCAAACAGCTCGCTTATAACGAAGAACACGGGATCACGCCCACGACGGTGAAAAAGAACGTCGAGGACATTCTGGCGGGCCTCTACAAGGGCGACGTGGACATGAACCGCGTCACCGCCAAGGTCGAGCGGCAGGGATCGAACATGAAGGCCGTGCTGGACGGGCTGCGCACCGACATGCGCAAGGCCGCCGAAAACCTCGAATTCGAAGAGGCCGCCCGCCTGCGCGACGAGCTGAAACGGCTGGAAGCGGTGGAACTGGCCATCGCCGACGATCCCCTCGCGCGGCAACAGGCCGTGGACAAGGCGGTCGAGGAAAGCAGCGCAAAGTCTGGCCGCTCGACGGGTGGTCGCGGCGGGATGCGCGGCGGCAAATCACGCTATGGCGGGAAAAAGCGGTGAGGCTCCTTGCCGCAATCCTTCTCACCTGCGCGGCGCAATCGGCAGCGGCCTGGACGTTCAAGGCTGATCCCATCTGCAAGATGATCCAGCCGACCGGGGGCGGAAGCATCACCGTGACCTATGATCCTGCCACGGGGGAATATGCCATGATGCTGACGCTTGTGACGGATCACTGGGTGCCGTCTGACCGGCTGACCATGGCGTTCATTGGCGCACGACCGTTCCAGATTTCAACCGACCGTCATTTTCTGTCGGACAACGACACGCGCCTGACCGTGACCGATACGGGGTTTGGCAATGTGCTGGACGGGTTGCAATTCAACGACGTGGCACAGGTCCGGTCTGGGGACCAGACCATGACGATTCCCCTTGCAGGTGCCGCCGAGGCCGTGGCCGCGTTCCGAAACTGCCCTGCTCCGCAGCTGTCCTAGGATTTGCGGCCAAACAGCGCCTTGACCAGCACCACCAGAATGACAGCCCCGACCACGCCGGTGAACAGGATCAACAACAGCCCGGCACCGGCCAGTGCCGTCACGCCCAGGGCTGCAAGGATGAACGGAAACGCAACCGCCCCCAGCACGCCTGCAATGACGTATTTCGCCTTGCTGCCGCCGGTGATGACAGCCGCGATCAGGCCGGACACGACGCCGATCAGCGCCAGCAGGATCAGGGCCAGTGCCCCGACGACGTCCAGAAATGTTTCCATGGGTTGCTTTCCCTCGCGTTACCGACGCGGATGCGTCCAGGTGACTGCACCATTATCATAGGCTCCGCGCAAGATACGGCCCTTCTTTTTGACCCAAGGGTATTGCACGGACCACTCTCTGAAACGGTCGTTGGACACGACAGGCAGGTTCGCCTCGTCCGCGACCGCCAGAATGGCGGTGTCGGCCACGTCACCACGGTCAACGACCAGGATCAGACGTTCCGGCATTTCCAGCGCGCGGGCCATGGCGTCATGGCCGTGGAACCTGTCGAACAACTTGTAGCCCACATTGGCGTCGAACACGACCGCAGGCACATGTCCCAGGTCACGCAGCGCATCCAGCACCCGCAGCAGGACCGCCAACGACGGATCGCCACCCCAATGCATCACGTTCGACCCGTCGACAATAACTGTCGCCTCTGGCCCGGCGGGCAGTGCGTCGTGATCCCCGGCACCCCGCGCGCCGCGCAGGGCCCGCACCACCAGCAGTGTCGCAAGCAGCCCCAACAGGAACAAGCCAAACAGGGTGAGGACCTGAGCATCTGTCATGACGGACATCTTATTCAACCGCAGCGTGTCATGCGTTTAGCAATCACAAGATCGCAACCCAAGCCCCGAAACAGGCGCGGGCACGGATTTTTTCGCAGGCCGGTTTCGTTCGACAGATGGCGACCCCGATGACGCAGGTTGAACGGTGCCCGCGCAGGTCGCATAAATTTCGATACCCCGCATTCATGACGCAGCAAACGGGTCTTGACTGATCCCGCCAAACCGCTGTCACTAAGCCGATCGACGGGACGCCACAGCCGCGCCCCGCCGAACCACCCCGGACGGAGCGCGCGCCATGACACTGCATTCTATGAACAATGATCCCTCTGCCATCGTCGAGGCCGACCGCGCCCATGTCTGGCACCACCTGATCCAGCACAAACCATTTGAAACCGTGGACCCGCGCATCATCGTCGAGGGCCGCGGCCTGCGCGTCTGGGACATCAAGGGCAAGGAACATCTGGACGCCGTGTCCGGTGCCGTCTGGACCGTCAACGTGGGCTACGGACGCAAACGGATCGCGGATGCGGTGGCCGCACAATTGACCAAGATGTGTTTCTTTGCGGGTGCGTCCGGCACGATCCCCGGTGCCCAGTTCGCCGAGGCGCTGATCGACAAGATGCCGGGCATGGGCCGGGTCTATTATGCCAACTCCGGGTCCGAGGCGAACGAGAAAGCTTTCAAGATGGTGCGCCAGATCGCGCACAAGCATCACGGCGGCAAAAAACACAAGATCCTTTACCGCGAGCGCGACTACCACGGCACGACCATTGCCAACCTGTCGGCTGGTGGGCAGGCGGAACGCAATGCCCACTACGGCCCCTTTGTGCCCGGTTTTGTCGCCGTGCCGCATTGTCTGGAATACCGCGCCCAGGACGGCTGGTCCGGCGAGGCCTACGGCGAACGTGCCGCCAATGCGATCGAAGAGGTCATTCTGCGTGAGGGTCCGGACACCGTGGGCGCATTGTGCCTGGAACCGATCACCGCAGGCGGCGGCATCATCACCCCGCCGCGCGGCTACTGGGAACGGGTGCAGGAAATCTGCGCCAAATACGACATCCTGCTGCACATCGACGAAGTCGTCTGCGGCCTGGGCCGCACCGGAGCCTGGTTCGGCTATCAGCAATACGGGGTCAAACCCGACATCGTGACGATGGCCAAGGGCGTTGCCTCCGGCTATGCCGCGATTTCGTGCTGCGTGACCACGGAAAAGGTGTTTTCCATGTTCAAGGACGACAGCGATCACCTAGGATATTTCCGTGACATTTCGACCTTTGGCGGCTGCACGGCGGGGCCGACCGCCGCGATCGAGAACATGGCCATCATCGAAGAGGAAAGCCTGCTGGAAAACTCCACCCGGGTGGGTGCTTATCTCAAGGACAGTTTGTACGCCCTGATGGACCGCCACCCGGTCATCGGCGACGTGCGTGGCCTGGGTCTGTTTGCGGGGGCAGAGCTGGTAACCGACCGCGACACCAAGGATCCGGTCAACGAAAAACAGGTCGGTGCGATCGTGGCCGATTGCATGGCGCAGGGGGTCATCATCGGGGCCACCAACCGGTCGGTGCCGGGGTTCAATAACACGTTGCTGTTTGCACCCGCACTGATCGCGACGCGCGACGACATCGACCAGATCTGCGATGCGGTCAGCGGGGCGATCACCCGCGTGCTGGGCTAACGTCTTCTTCTGGTTGAAAATATCCCGGGGGCCGCGCAGCGGCGGGGCAGCGCCCCTCGACGCCTGCACCAGTGATGCCGTTTGATTTACCCCTGACGCTGGTCGCAGCACTGGCTGTGGCACTCTTTGCCGCGGCGCTCGTGCGGGGCTATTCCGGCTTTGGCTTCTCGGCGATCTTTCTTGCCTTTGCGGCTTTGGTGACTGACCCGGTGCCGCTCATTCCGGTGGTGTTCATGGGCGAAATCGCGATGACTGCGGTGCAGGCACGCGGGATCCGGGGCCACGTCGACTGGCTGCGGGTGGTCTGGATGCTGCTGGGTGCGGCACTCACCCTGCCGCTTGCGATCATGGCAGTGCTGGCGTTGCCGACCGAAACCGTCAGGCTGGCCGTCTCGACCATCATCCTTGCAATGGCACTGGTGATGCTGGCGGGATGGACCTTGAAATCCCGCCTGTCCCTGCCCGCCCATACCGGTGTCGGCATGATTGCGGGGATCGCCAATGCCGCAGGTGTGGGTGGCCTGCCGGTCGCGGCCTGTCTGACCGCACAGCCGATGCCGCCCGCCACCTTTCGCGCGACGATGATCGTGTTTCTGACAGGCATCGACCTGCTGACCTTGCCGTTGATGGGCTTGGGCGGCAACATCACGGCGCAAACCTTTGCGGCCGCACTTTGGGCCTTGCCGATCCTGATCGCGGGCACCCTGCTGGGCAACCGCCGCTTTGCCGCCGCACCGCCTGCGGCGTTCCGCCGCTTTGGCGTCTGGCTGCTGCTGATACTGGCGGCGGCCGGCATCATCCGCGCGCTGCTGAGCTGATCACCTCCGCAACCGCGCATGGACGGCCCACCCGAAAAGAGGCTAGAGTTGACCCCCAAGGACCACGCCGCAGGAGCAGCCCGTGCAGACCGCAACCATTGCTGGCCGCCCATGACCCAGCCTGTCATCGACCTGTCACCCAAGGTATCCGACGAAATCCGCAAGACGACTTGCTACATGTGTGCCTGTCGCTGCGGCATCGACGTGCACATGAAGGACGGCAAGGTCGCCTATATCGAAGGCAACCGCGACCATCCGGTCAATCAGGGCGTCCTGTGCGCCAAGGGCAGCGCCGGAATCATGCAGCACAACGCGCCGTCGCGCCTGCGCGCACCCATGAAACGGACGGGTCCGCGCGGGTCTGGCCAATACGAAGAAATCAGCTGGGACGAGGCGCTGGACCTTGCCGTCAGCTGGCTGAAACCGATCCGGGACACCGCCCCCGAAAAACTGGCGTTTTTTACCGGGCGGGATCAGTCGCAGTCGTTCACGGGCCTCTGGGCGCAGGGATTCGGCACGCCGAACTATGCCGCCCATGGCGGGTTTTGCAGCGTCAACATGGCGGCGGCGGGCATCTACACCATGGGTGGCGCGTTCTGGGAATTCGGCCAGCCCGACTGGGACCGCACCAAGCTGTTTTTGCTGTTCGGCGTGGCAGAGGACCACGACAGCAACCCGATCAAGATGGGCATCGGCAAGCTCAAGGCGCGTGGCGCGCGCATGGTCGGCGTCAATCCGGTCCGGACGGGCTATAACGCCGTCGCCGACGACTGGTTCGGCGTCACTCCCGGCAACGACGGTCTGCTGATCCTGGCACTGGTGCATTGCCTGATGACCGCAGGCAAGATCGACACGGACTATCTGGCGCGGTTCACCAACGCCAGCGTCCTGGTCAATCAGGACCCGAAATCGCCAGAATACGGGCTATTCCTGCGCGACGACGACTTGCAACCGCTGGTTATCGACCGCAACACCGGCAAACCCGCGCCGTGGAATGGTCAGGGTGTCGAACCCCTGCTGACGGGCAAATTGCGTCAACGCGGCACCACCCATGTCAGTGTTTTTCACCTGATGGCCGATCGCTACACCGATCCGGTCCACGCCCCCGAAAACGTGGCCGACCGCGTCGGCATCCCCGCCGCCCGCATCCGCCGCCTGGCCGCCGACATTGCGGATGTGGCGTTCAATCAGGAAATCGTGCTGGACCGGGAATGGACCGACTTTCGCGGCAAGGTGCATGCGACCATGGTCGGCCGCCCCGTCAGTTTTCACGCAATGCGCGGCATTTCGGCCCATTCCAACGGGTTCCAGACCTGCCGTGCGCTGCACATGCTGCAAATCCTGATCGGATCGGTCGAAACCCCCGGCGGCATGCGGTTCAAGCCACCCTACCCCAAACCCGCGACAGCCCATCCTAAACCACATTGCAAGGTGGTGCCGGGTCAGGCCCTGAACGGCCCGCATCTGGGCTATCCGCAGGGGCCCGATGATCTGTGCCTGGCACCCGACGGCGGGCCCGCCCGCATCGACAAGGCGTTCACGTGGGAAAATCCGCTGTCGGCCCACGGGTTGATGCACATGGTCATTTCCAACGCCCATGCGGGCGATCCGTACAAGATCGACACGCTGTTCATGTTCATGGCAAACATGTCGTGGAATTCATCCATGAACACGCGCGGTGTGATGAAGATGCTGACCGACACGGACGAAAACGGCGACTACGTCATTCCGCGTATCATCTACGCCGATGCCTACAGGTCCGAAATGGTGGCCTATGCCGACCTGATCCTGCCCGACACAACCTATCTGGAACGCCACGATTGCATCAGCCTGCTGGACCGCCCGATCTGCGAGGCGGACGCCGCCGCAGACGCGATCCGCTGGCCCGTGGTGGAACCCGACCGCGACGTGCGCGGGTTTCAATCGGTGCTTTGCGATCTGGGCGGACGGCTGGGCCTGCCGGGGTTTGTGAACGCCGACGGCAGCACAAAATACGCGAACTATGCCGACTACATCCAACAACACCTGCGGCGTCCCGGCATAGGCCCGCTGGCTGGCTGGCGCGTCGGCGAACACGGCCTTCAGCATGGGCGCGGCGATCCCAACGACAGCCAGATCGACGCCTATATCGCAAACGGCGGGTTCTGGATCAAACACGTCCCGGAAGGTGCCGCCTATTACAAACCGTTCAACCGTGCCTATCAGGATTGGGCGGTTGAAACGGGCCTTTATGATGCGCCTGCGCCTTATATCTTTCAGCTATACGTCGAACCCCTGCGCCGGTTTCAGTTGGCGGCCGAGGGGCATGGCGACCGTCAGCCGCCAGACCACTTGCGTGGCCAGATCAAGGTCACGATGGACCCATTGCCGATCTGGTATCCCCCGTTCGAGGACGGCCATGTCGACCCGGCCGAATACAACCTGCATGCGCTGACCCAGCGGCCTGCCGCGATGTATCACAGCTGGGGCGGGCAGAATGCCTGGCTGCGGCAAATTCACGGACATAATCCGCTCTATGTCCCGACAGCGGTCTGGGAAAAACACAAATTCAAGGACGGCGACTGGGCACGTGTCACCAGCGCGCATGGGTCCATCACTGTGCCCGTCGCCCATCAGGCCAGCCTGAACCCCAATACCGTCTGGACCTGGAATGCGATCGGCAAACGCAAAGGTGCCTGGGCCCTGGACAAAAACGCACCAGAGGCCACCAAGGGATTTCTGCTGAACCACCTGATCCACGAGTTGTTGCCGCCCAAGGGCGACGGGTTGCGCTGGTCCAACTCCGACCCCGTCACCGGACAAGCGGCGTGGTTTGACCTGCGGGTGAAAATCGAACGATCCGGCGCGCCCGCGGAATCCCAGCCTGTTCTGCTGGCGCTCGATATGCCAAACCCGGACACACCCAAAACCCTGCGCTGGAAGGTCGGCAAACCGTGAAAATGACACTTCTCCTGATCGCTGCCTTCCTTGCTTTCACCATCGGGTCATTCATCTGGTACGTGGCGACATGGTCTGATCCCGCAGCGGCCAGCATCATCTTGCCCCAAATACTCCCGCCGGAGGCGTCCGCCGCATGACGCAGCTGCCCCCCCCTTCGGACGTCAAGCTGGGTCTGGTGATCGATCTGGACACCTGCGTCGGGTGTCATGCCTGTGTCGTCGCCTGCAAAGGCTGGAATACCGAAAATTACGGCGCGGCCCTGTCAGACAGCGACCCCTACGGCGCTGACCCATCCGGCACCTTTCTCAATCGCGTCCACAGTTACGAGGTGCAGCCAGAAACAGGCCCGGCCCAACAGGTCCATTTTCCCAAATCCTGCCTGCACTGCGAGGATGCGCCCTGCGTCACCGTCTGCCCGACCGGTGCGAGCTACAAACGCGCCGAGGACGGGATCGTTCTGGTGAACGAGGACGCCTGCATCGGGTGCAGCCTGTGCGCCTGGGCCTGCCCATATGGTGCGCGCGAACTCGACGCCGCCGCCGGGGTGATGAAGAAATGCACGCTCTGTGTCGACCGGATCTATAACGAAAACCTGCCAGAGGTGGACCGCACCCCGGCCTGCGTGCGCACCTGCCCGTCGGGGGCGCGGCATTTCGGTGATCTGGGCGATCCCGAAAGTGCTGTCAGCCAGTTGGTTGCCGAACGTGGCGGGTTCGACCTGATGCCGGAGCAGGGCACAAAGCCGGTGAACAAATACCTGCCGCCGCGCCCGCGCGATGCGGACGAAATCGACATTCTCGCCCCGCTGCTGGCCCCTGTGGCAACCGATGGCAAGGGGTTGGTCGCCTGGATCGACCGGGCCCTGTCCGCCCTGCCCGGAGGCGCGCGCTGATGCACCCCGCACCGTCCGTCATCGCGTTCACGACGTTTTCAGGGTTGGGATTCGGCCTGCTGTTCTGGCTGGGTCTGGGCCTGCCTGCACCGACCGGACTGGTGGCGCTGGGGTTCTATGTCATCGCCTATGTCGGCGCTGTGGGCGGCTTGCTGGCTTCGACCTTTCATCTGGGCCGGCCGGAACGCGCGGCCAAGGCACTGACCCAATGGCGCACCAGCTGGCTGTCGCGTGAAGGCATCGCCGCCATCGTCACGTTGCTGCTGGGGGGCGTGCTGGCGCTGGCCGCACTTTTTGGCAGCTATCTCGCACCTCTGGGCTGGCTGGTCAGCCTTGGATGTCTGGTGACTGTGGGCACGACCGCAATGATCTATGCCCAGTTGCGCACCGTGCCACGTTGGCGCCATTGGACCACGCCCGCGCTTTTTTTCACGCTGTCTCTGGGGGGCGGCGCATTGCTGGCCAATCAGGGGGCTGCGGCACTGGCCCTGCTGACGCTGGGCGCTGTCGTGCAGTTTATCGCCTGGGTCACCGGGGACACGCGATTTGACCGTTCTGGCACGACAACCGGCAGTGCAACGGGCCTGGGCGATCTGGGCGAGGTCCGCGCCTTTTTGCCACCGCATTCGGGGCCGAATTATCTTTTGCGCGAATTCGTTTACGTCGTCGGACGCAAGCACGCCTTTTATTTGCGCCTCATCGGCATGGTTCTGGCCTTTGGCGTGCCGCTGCCGATCCTGGCGGTTGAACTGACCCATTTGACAGCGGGTGTCGCGGTACTGTCTCATGTGCTGGGCGTGCTGTGCCTGCGCTGGTTGTTTTTCGCGCAGGCCGAACATGTCGTGGGTCTGTATTACGGCAAGCGTTGAGGGGGCGCTGCCCCCGGGCTGCGCCCTTCCCCGGGATATTTTTAACCAGAAGAAGAGTAGGGTCGGGCCCCTAGCTACGGATGCGTTGACCGCTGGTTTTGTCGAACAGATAGATGCGGCTGGCGTCGATGCTGACACCCACACGATCGCCCAGGCTGGACCGGTAGTCACCGCGTTCCTCGATCACCAGCCGCTCACCCGTGTCGCCTACCAGATAGACATAAGAGACGCCGCCCAGGCTTTCCGTGAGGTCGACGGTGTGCGTATCGCCGCCCGCATCGACTGTCAGATGTTCGGCGCGCATGCCGACGTCGACAGCCCTGTCGCCGCTGGCGGTCAGCGGCAGATCGAAGGTGCCGCGCATCGCAGGCACGGTCAGTTTTCCGCCCGCAAGGGTGCCTTCCATGAAGTTCATCGCAGGGCTGCCGATGAAACCGGCCACGAACTTGTTGTCGGGATCGCGGTAGAGGTCCATGGGCGCGCCGACCTGTTCGATCACGCCTTTGCGCAGGACCACGATCTTGTCCGCGAGGGTCATCGCCTCGACCTGGTCGTGAGTGACGTAGATCATCGTGGCGCCGATGTCCTTGTGCAGGCGGGCAATTTCGACACGCATCTCGACCCGCAATTCCGCATCGAGGTTGGACAGCGGTTCGTCGAACAAGAACACCTCTGGTCCGCGCACGATGGCGCGGCCAATGCTGACCCGCTGACGCTGACCGCCTGACAGGGCTGCCGGTTTGCGGTCGAGGTAGTCATCGAGTTTGAGGATGCGCGATGCCTCGGCCACTTTTTCGCGAATCTCGGCCTTGGGGTGGCCGTTCATTTTCAGGCCGAACCCCATGTTGTCGCGCACGGTCATATGCGGATAAAGCGCGTAGGTCTGGAACACCATCGCAACACCCCGATCGCTGGGGTCAAGCCGGGTCACGTCGCGGGCACCGATGTCGATCTGGCCCGATGTCGTTTCCTCGAGCCCCGCGACCATCCGTAGAAGCGTGGATTTCCCGCAGCCCGAAGGACCGACGAAAACGCAGAATTCGCCATCCTCGATTTCCAGGTCGATCCCGTGGATGACCTGCGCCTCGCCGTAGGATTTCTTGACGTTTTTCAGTGTGACACCGGACATGGGTTATTCCCCCGCTAACTTGAATTCTTGGGTGGTCTGGGCTGGAAAGCTCCAGCTTTGGGCATCGCGTGCGATGGCCTGTGCTGCATCGCACACACGCGGGGCCAGCGCCTGAAGGGCGGCCAGCGACGTGCGCTGCGTGGTGCTGGTGACGGAGACCGCACCCAGCACGCGTCCATTGTCGCTGATCACCGGTAGGGCCACGCAGATGATTCCGGGCTCGTGTTCTTCGCGGTCAAAGGCGAAGCCATCCGCGCGAATCGCCCTGATTTCCTGTTCCAGTGCAGCGGCGGTCGTGATCGTCTGCGGCGTAAAGCGATGAAACGACTGTTGCGAAATCACGTTCTGTGCCTGATCGTCGGGCAGATGGGCCAGCATCACCTTGCCCACGCCCGTGCAATAGACCGGGCCGACGCGGCCAGCCTGACTGTACATCGGCACCGGTTCGGCGGCATTGCGTTTATCCAGATACAGGACCTGCCCTGCGTCGATCTGCGCCAGGTGTACGGTTTCACCCGTTTCTGCGCTGAGTTTTTGAATATGTGGACTGGCCACCTGCACCAGCGAGGATTGCGCCCATGCCGTATGTGCGAGCCGCACCAGACGCGCGCCGGGCGAATAGGTCTGCCGTTCGGCGTCGAATTGCAGCATGCCCTGATGGGTCAGCGTCTGCATCAGACGGTAGAGCGTGGGTTTGGGGTAATCCGCACGTTCCAGCACCTCGGAAAACCGGACAGGCCGGCCGAAATCGGCAACTTGGTCCAGCACGTCCAGCGCCTTGCCGACGGTGCCATCGCGTCGTGTCGTCATGGATCATCCTCCCGTGTTGACACGTTAGCGGCTCTGCGCTTTAGTATCAATATCCAAAACCAAGTTCCAAATAGTGGAACTTATCGGAAAGCATCTGGGAGGATATCATGCGTTCCATCATCAAGACTTCATTCGCTGCGGCCGTCGCGGCAGCCATCGCCAGCACGGCAAGTGCCGAACTGACCGGCGAGCTGAAAATCATCTCGGACATGTCGAACCCCGCACCACGCGCGGTGATGGAAGGCATGGTCGCCGATTTCCAGGCGATGAACCCCGACCTGGATATCGAGCTGACGATCGTCGACCGCGAAGCATGGAAAACGCAGATCCGCAACGCCTTGGGCGCCAATCCGCCGGACGTCGTCAACTGGTACGCCGCCAACCGCATGCGCCCCTATGTGGATGCAGGCCTGTTCGCCGACATCTCGGACCTGTGGGCCGAAGAGCAGTTCGCGGCGCTGGAATCGACCAAAGGTGCCATGACGCTGGACGACAAGCAGTGGGGCGTGCCCTACACCTACTACCAGTGGGGCGTTTACTACCGCAAAGATATCTTTGAAGAGCTGGGCCTGTCCGAACCCACCACCTGGGAGGAAGAGCTGGCAAACTGTCAGGCGATCCTGGACAGCGGGCGCAAGTGCTACACCATCGGGACCAAGTTCCTGTGGACCGCTGGCGGTTGGTTCGACTACATCAACAGCCGCACCAATGGTTATGATTTCCACATGCAGCTGGCCCGCGGCGAGGTCGAATGGACCGACGAGCGCGTGCGCCAGACATTCGCCAACTGGCGTCAGCTGATCGACATGGGCGCGTTTATCGACGACCACCAGACCTACAGCTGGCAAGAGGCCCTGCCCTTCATGCTGAACGGCGAGGCCGCATCCTATCTGATGGGCAACTTTGCCGTGGCAGCCATGCGCGAAGGCGGTCTGACCGATGACCAGCTGGATTTCTACCAGTTCCCCAAGATCAACCCCGACGTGGACTACGCCGAGGACGCACCGACCGACACGTTCCACATCGCATCGGGTGCGGAAAACATGGACAACGCCAAGGCGTTCCTGCGTTTCGTGACCTCTGCCGACAACCAGTCCAAGATCAACGCGGGCGACGCGCTGGGTCAGCTGCCGGTGAACTCTGAGGCGTCGATCAGCGATGACAAGTTCCTGCAGGAAGGGTTCGAGATGCTGTCCAGCAATGCATCCGGCGGCATCATGCAGTTCTTTGACCGCGACTTTGACGCCGAAATGGCCTCTGTCGGCATGGAAGGCCTGCAGGAATTCATGGTGTTCCCGGACAACCTGGACGACATCCTGATGCGTCTCGAAGAAACGCGCGCACGCATCTACCAGTAATCAACGACCGACGGCGCGGGCCTGCCCCGCGCCGTCAACCCATTCGCAAGCGGCGATTGCTGCCGTTTTCGCATGTGTTGAACAGGTCCAAAGGTGCCCCCAATGGCCACAGCCCCCATCGTTCCCGACCGCCACCCCCCTGCCACGCGCGGGTGGTACAAGCGCAACGAAATCGCCCTGACGCCATGGTTGTTCCTGGCGCCTGCGATGCTGTTCTTTGCGGTCTACGTGATCGTGCCGATCGGCCAGTCGTTCTGGATTTCGTTCCACGAATGGGACGGTCTGGGCGAAAAGACCTGGGTCGGCATGGCCAACTACGACCGTCTGCTTGGCATCGGTGAACAGAACATCGACCGCAAGTTCGAGGTTTCGTTCTGGAACAACCTGCGCTGGTTGATCCTGTATCTGCTGGCGATTCCGCTGGGTCTGTTCATCGCGCTGTTCCTCAATCAGACGGTGACGGGCATCCGCCTGTACAAATCGTTGTTCTTCTTTCCCTTTGTGATCTCTCAGGTCGTCGTGGGCCTCGTCTTTTCATGGTTCTACCTGCCACGTGAGGGTTTGCTGAACGCGATCCTTGGTCTTGTGGGTGCGGGTCCGATCAATGTGCTGGGTGATCCTGACATGGCGACCTACGGGATTATTGCTGCCGGGCTTTGGCCGCAGACAGCCTACTGCATGATTCTGTATTTGACGGGGCTTAATTCCGTCGACCCCGAACAAGTCGAGGCAGCCCGTCTGGACGGCGCAAAGGGTTGGCGCATGCTGTGTTACGTGATCCTGCCACAGTTGAAGCCCGCGACCTTTATTGCATTCGTCGTGACCATCATCGGTGCGCTGCGGTCGTTCGACCTGATCAGCGTGATGACCAATGGCGGCCCATTCGGATCGACCCGCGTGCTGTCGTTCTACATGTTCGAGGAATCGCTGTCCGAATTCGGGTTCCGCATGGGATACGGTGCCGCAATCGCCGTCGTCCTCTTCTTTATCATGTTGTTTTTCATCGCCTATTTCCTGTGGTCGATGTACCGCGACGAACGGGGGGCACGCTAATGTTTCCGACACCTATCGCCAAACGGTCCCGCACCGCACAGATCGGCTATCAGGCGTTTTTGCCCGTGGCGTTGATCGTCTGGCTGTTGCCGCTAATTGCCGTGGCGCTGTTTTCGATCAAACCCGACGCCGATTTCACCAACGGCAACTATTGGGGCTGGCCGTCGTCATTCGAGGGGTTCACCAATTACGGGCGCGTGTTCTTTGAATCGAACATGCCCCGCTATCTGCTCAATTCCCTGCTGATTACGATTCCCACGATGGTCGGCGCTGTCGCGCTGTCGGCCATGGCGGGGTTCGCGCTGGGGATCTACAAGTTTCGTGGTAACCTGTTGCTGTTCTTCATCTTTATCGCGGGCAATTTCGTCCCGTTCCAGATCCTGATGGTGCCGGTACGCGACCTGACGATCAGTCTGGGAATGTATGACACGATCATTGGACTGGTGCTGTTCCATGTCGCATTCCAGACCGGATTCTGCACATTGTTCATGCGCAATTTCATCCGCGCCCTGCCCTACAGCCTGGTCGAGGCCGCGCGGGTCGAAGGCGTGGCGGAATGGCGGATTTTCCTGTACGTGATCCTGCCCTTGATGAAACCCGCATTGGCGGCCCTCGCCGTGCTGATTTTTACGTTCATCTGGAACGATTATTTCTGGGCCGTGGTGCTGACGCAGGGACCGGGCGCGCAGCCCGTCACGGCAGGTATCACCGAATTCAACAGCCAGTTCCGGGCGGCGTATCACTTGATGAGTGCGGGCAGCATCGTGGCGGCATTGCCGCCTGTGGTGATGTTCTTTCTGATGCAGAAGCACTTCATCGCCGGCCTGACGCTTGGGGCGGTCAAATAATGACCCATTACCGACTGGACGACGATCGACAAACGCTGGTTCTGCATGTGCCTGCGACGGGCCTGCCGGCCTGCGTCTATTGGGGCGCACGCCTGCCGGATGCAGAAAACCTGACGGCGCTGACGGATGCGGTGCGCATCGACATGACCGGTGGATCACTGGACGCCAATCCGGCGCTGACGCTGTGCCCGCAAACCGCCGATGCCTTTCCGGGGCAACCCGGTCTGACAGTGCGCGGCGCCGACGGCAGCCCCTTGCGCCCTGTGTTCACTACGACGGCGGTCAGTGCCGATGACGGGTTGACGCTTGTCTGTGCTGACAGGGATCTGGGTCTGACGCTGACGTTCCATCTGCTGCTGGACGCAGGCACGCGGATGCTGGTGGCGCGCACCACGCTGGACAGTGCCACTCCGGTCCTGTGCGACTGGCTGACGGCACCGGTGTTGCCTGCCCCGCAACTGGCGGACGAGGTGATCGATTTCGCAGGCCGCTGGTGCGACGAATTCCAGACCAACCGCACGCCCTGGTCACCCGGTATCCGCGCCCGCGACAATCGCACGGGACGCACGGGGCACGAACATTTTCCCGCTTGCATCATGCCCGCGCGCGGCACGACTAATACCGCCGGTCAGGCCTGGGCGATCCACTATGGTTGGTCGGGCGGGCACAAGATGTTGGTCGAGGAATTGCAGGACGGTCGCCGTCAGGTGCAATTCGGTCATGCGACGGGGCTGGACACGGCCCCTGCCACACGGTTTCAGACAGCACCGATTTACGCCACGTTTTCCGACAGCGGGTTCAACGGCTGCGCCACCACCTATCAGCGCCACCTGCGGGACCGTGTTGTGACATGGCCGAAACCCGACACCCCGCGCCCGGTGCATTACAATTGCTGGGAAGCGATCTATTTCGACCACGATCTGCCAGCCCTCACCGCCATCGCTGACCGCGCCGCCGCTATCGGGGCAGAGCGTTTCGTGCTGGACGACGGCTGGTTCGGGCGACGCGACGACGACACCACGTCGCTGGGGGACTGGACCATTGATCCGCGCAAGTACCCCGATGGGCTGACGCCGCTGATCGACCATATCGCGGCCCTTGGCATGACGTTCGGCATCTGGTTCGAACCAGAGATGATCAACGCTGACAGCGATCTGGCCCGCGCGCATCCCGACTGGATTCTGGGGCCGATGGACCAGCCACTGGGTCGTCAGCAATACGTGCTGGACATGGCCAACCCTGCGGTGCGCGACCATCTGTTCATGCGGATTGACGCGGTGCTTGCGGATCATGCGATCGATTACGTCAAATGGGATCACAACCGCGTCCTGCCCTATGCCAGCGCCGATCAGACACGCGGCACCTATGACCTGCTGGACCGCCTGCGCGCGGCCCATCCCGGGGCCGAGATCGAATCCTGCGCATCGGGCGGCGGACGTATCGATTTTGGCGTCATGCAGCGCACGCAGCGGGTCTGGCTGTCGGATTGCAACGACGCGCTGGAACGGTTGCGTATCCAGCATGATGCAGCCCTGTTTCTGCCGGCAGCCGTCACTGGCAGTCACGTCGGCCCGCGCAAATGCCACACGACCGGGCGCATCCACGACATCGCCTTTCGCGGCTGGGTCGCCGCACAGCGCCACATGGGGTTCGAGATGGACCCGCGCGAATTGACCGACCAAGAGGCCGAAACGCTGACGCGCATCACGAACTGGTTCAAGGCGAACCGCGACTGGATGCGCCACGCCGATATCATGCGGCTGGACAGCGCCGATCCTGCGGTGATCGCCGAACAGCAACTGTCCGCACGCGGCGACCGTTTCGTGGTCTTTGCCGGCAAGGCCGCGACCAGCAGCCAGATCGCGCCGCGACCGCTGCGCCTGACCGGCCTTGAGGCTGACGCGACCTACCGCGTGCAGATCGTCAACCCAGAGGATTTGTCCACCCTGTCACGCGGTACGCCCGCACTCAAAAGCGGGCCGGTCACACTTTCGGGGCGCGCCCTGATGGAAGCTGGGCTCGCCCTGCCCTATGCTGTGCCCGACAGCATGTGGGTCCTGCAAGGAGAACGCCTATGACCGCGACATTCCCGGAACTGGCGGGCCGTGGCATCGTGATTACCGGTGGCGCATCCGGCATCGGTGACGCCTATGTGCGGGCCTTTGCCGCGCAAGGGATGCGGGTCACGTCGCTGGATATCGCGGACCCGGCCGATGCCGTGGACGGCGTCACCTACCTGCGCTGCGACATCACTGATACGGTCACACTTCAGGCGGCGATCGCGCAGGCTGGCCCGCTGCATTGCCTGCTGAACAACGCCGCCAACGATCAGCGCATGGCTCTGGATGACGTCACACAGGACATGTGGGACGGAATGATCGCGGTGAACCTGCAACCCTATTTCTTTGCAGCACAAGCGGCCGCGCGGGTGATGTCAGAGGGTGCTTCGATCATCAACATGTCGTCCGGGTCCGTGCAGATCGCCAGCGGCGGCATGACCCCCTATGTCACCGCGAACGCGGGCATCATCGGCCTGTCACGCGCATTGGCACGCGAGCTGGGACCGCGTGGCATCCGCGTCAATTCGATCCTGCCGGGTTGGGTGCTGACCGACAAGCAGCTGGAAAAATGGGTCACGCCCGAGGCGCTGGCCGATTTCATGGAACGTCAATGCCTCAAGGCGCATCTGGCCCCCGAGGATCTGTGCGGCACCGCGCTGTTTCTGGCGTCCGACCTCAGCCGCATGATGACAGGTCAGGCCCTGTGCGTGGACGGCGGGCTGGCGTTCACATCATGACCATTTCACCTGCCTGGATCGCCGTTGACTGGGGGACGTCCAACCTGCGGGTCTGGGCCATGTCCGACAGTGGCAGCGTGTTGGCCGAGGCGACCAGCGACGAAGGCATGGGCACCTTGGATCAGGCGGGCTTTGCCCCTGCGCTGGACCGCTTGTGCGCGGATTGGGACGCGGCCCCGGTCATCGCCTGCGGCATGGTCGGATCACGTCAGGGCTGGGCCGAGGCCCCCTATACCGCCGTACCTTGCACGCCACTTGTTCGCGGTTTCGCCACCACGCACAGCAGCCGGCTGAGCGTCAACATCATTCCCGGGCTGAAACAGGCCAGCCCCGCCGATGTGATGCGCGGCGAGGAAACGCAGATTGCAGGATTTCTGGCGCAGAACCCGCGCTGGGATGGTGTGATCTGCCTGCCCGGCACGCATACGAAATGGGTCCACATCAGCGCGGACGAGGTTGTCAGCTTTCAGACCTGCATGACAGGCGATATGTTCGCGGCGCTGACCGGGCACACGGTACTGCGTCATTCCTGCGGGGATGGCTGGGACGATGGCGGGTTTGCGACCGGATTGGACGACGGCCTGTCCCGCCCCGAACGTCTGGCCGCCCGCATGTTCACCCTGCGTGCCGAGGGTCTACTGAACGGGTTGCCGCAGGCACAGGCCCGCGCGCGTCTGTCGGGCCTGCTGATCGGGGCAGAGCTGGCCGCAACCAAACCCTATTGGCTGGGTCAGCAGGTCGCCGTGATCGGCGCGGGTGCGCTGTCCCATCTCTATGTCACGGCATTGTCGACGCAGGGCGTCGCCGCCACACAGGTCAACGCCGAACGCGCCACGCTCACCGGCCTGACCGCCGCCTATCGTCTCTGGAAGGAAACCGCATGACCCGTCCCCTGATCGCCATTTTGCGCGGTGTCACACCGCCCGAGGCCGCGGCTGTCTGCGAGGCCTGCATTGATGCGGGCATCACCTGGGTCGAGGTGCCGCTGAATTCACCTGACCCCTTTGCCAGCATCCAGGCCATGACGGATGCGCACGGCGATCGGGCGGTTATCGGTGCAGGCACCGTTTTGTCGCCCGAGGACGTCAAGCGG
This sequence comes from Loktanella sp. DSM 29012, assembly GCF_900110705.1. Lineage (GTDB taxonomy): Bacteria > Pseudomonadota > Alphaproteobacteria > Rhodobacterales > Rhodobacteraceae > Loktanella > Loktanella gaetbuli. The sequence goes on from NZ_FOEJ01000002.1 coordinate 317,624, forward strand.
GTCAAACAGGTCGGTGGCCGCCTGATCGTATCGCCCAACTGCGATGCCCGCGTGATCGCGGCAACCAAGGCCGAAGGCATGTCCAGCTGGCCCGGTGTCATGACACCGACGGAATGTTTCGCCGCGTTGAAGGCCGGGGCCGACGGGCTGAAGATCTTTCCAGCCAGCCTGATCGGACCTGCCGGGATCACGGCGATGCGCGCGGTTCTGCCGGCCGAGACGCCGGTCTATGCCGTCGGCGGCGCGGGGCCTGAAAACTTTGGCGAATGGATGGCCGGGGGGGCCGATGGGTTCGGGATCGGCTCTGCACTCTATCAACCCGGAATGACGGCGGCAGAGGTCGGCAGCCGTGCGCGGGCCATCGTGGCCGCCTACGATCAGGCCGCAGCATGATACATGACAACAGCCTTTGTGCACTGGGTGAAGGCCCCCTGTGGCATCCCGAACGGCAGCAGCTGTTCTGGTTCGATATTCTGAACAAGCGTCTGCACACCAAGGGTCAATCCTGGGATTTTCCTGACCATGTCAGTGCCGCAGGCTGGGTCGACCGCGATACGTTGCTGATCGCCTCTGCGCATGCGCTGCACCGTTTCGACATCGCGACAGGTGCCGACGTGATCCTGACCAACCTCGAGGATGACCGTGCCCATACCCGGTCCAACGACGGACGCGCAGACCCGCAGGGCGGGTTCTGGATCGGCACGATGGGTCTGGATGCAGAACCCGGCGCGGGGTCGATCTGGCGGTTCTACCGCAACGAGCTGCGTTGCCTGTTCGCCGACATCACCATCTCGAATTCCATCTGCTTTGCGCCTGACGGCAAGACGGCCTATTTCACCGACACCCCGACGCAACAGATCATGGCTGTCGATCTGGATGCAGAGGGTTGGCCACAGGGCAGTCCGCGCGTGCAGATTGACCTTCAGGGGACCGATCTGAACCCTGATGGGTCAGTCGTGGACAGCGCAGGCAACCTCTTTTCGGCTCAATGGGGTGCGGGCCGGGTCGCGGTCTATGACCCACAAGGGCAGTTCATCGAGGCCTTTGCCGTGCCGGGTCGCCATGCGTCCTGTCCGGCCTTTGGCGGTCCGCACATGCAGACGCTGTTTGTCACGACAGCGCGACAGGGCATCATTGATCCCGACGACGATCAAGGTCGTACCTATGCGATCGACACATCCTACACCGGCCAACGGGAACACCGCGTTATCCTGTGACGCGTCCCCGTTCCGACAATTTCAAAATACGACAAAGGGTCCGACATGAACCGCACATTGGGCGTCTGCTATTACCCGGAACACTGGCAAGAAACGCAGTGGGCATCCGACGCGGCCCGCATGGTCGCGGCCGGCCTGACCTGGGTGCGGATCGGTGAATTTGCATGGCAGCGGATCGAGCCCGCCCCCGGCAGGTTCGACTGGGACTGGCTGGATCGCGCCGTGGCCGTGCTGGGCGACGCCGGGCTAAAGGTCGTGATGGGCACCCCGACCGCGACGCCGCCCCGATGGCTGGTAGACCAGATGCCCGACATGATCGCAGTCGATGCGCAGGGCCGCCCGCGCAAGTTCGGATCGCGCCGGCATTACGATTTCAGCTACCTGCCGTACCGTGACGCCTGCCGCCGTATCGCGCGCCTGATGGGCGAACGCTATGGCCGCAATCCGCATGTGGCCGCCTGGCAGATCGACAACGAATACGATTGTCACGACACCTGCCTGTCCTATTCCGATGCCGCCCGCGCAGGTTTCCAGGACTGGCTGGCACAGAAATACCAATCCACCGACGCGCTGAACCGCGCCTGGGGCAATGTGTTCTGGTCAATGGACTACGACAGCTTTGATCAGATCGATTTGCCCAATCTGACGGTCACCGAACCGAACCCAAGCCATGTGCTGGATTTCCGGCGCTACAGTTCCGATCAGGTGGTGGCGTTCAACCGCGTGCAGGTGGATGTGCTGCGCGACCTCACGGATACGCCGCTGATCCACAACTATATGGGTCGCACGTTGACCTTTGATCACTATGCGGTCGGGGCCGATCTGGATATCGCCAGCTGGGATAGTTACCCCATCGGCTTTCTGTCCGACCGAATCGAGGGGACCGAGGCTGAAAAGCAGGCGTTCCTGCGTCAGGGCCACCCTGACAATCAGGCGTTTCACCATGATCTCTACCGTGCCGTCGGCAAGGGGCGGTTGTGGGTGATGGAACAGCAACCCGGCCCGGTGAACTGGGCCCCCTACAACCCGGCCCCCCTGCCCGGCATGGTCCGCCTGTGGTCATGGGAGGCATTCGCCCACGGCGCAGAGGCGGTCTGCTATTTCCGCTGGCGGCAGGCCCCCTTTGCCCAGGAACAGATGCACGCAGGGCTGTTGCGCCCCGATGATTCCGAGGCCCCCGGACTGGCCGAGGCGCGTCAGGTGGCCGATGAGCTGGCACAACTGCCGGACGTCAGCGCGGGCACGGCATCCGTGGCCCTGGTGTTCGATTATGAAAGCGCATGGGCCTGGGATGCCCAGCCGCAGGGTGCGGATTTCGAGATGTTCCGCCTTGCGTTTGCAGCATACCGTGGCTTGCGCAAACTGGGGCTGAGTATCGACATTCTGCCGCCCGATTGCGCAGATTTGTCCGCCTACAAACTGGTGCTGGCCCCCGGTCTGCTGACCCTGTCGGACAACCTGCGCGACGCGCTCGCCCGGTTCACGGGCGTGGCCTTGATCGGCCCGCGCACGGATGTGAAAACCGCTGATCTGACGATCCCCAATCCGATGGGACCCAATCTGCCCGGCACCGATGTGACCGTCACCCTGACCGAGAGCATCCCGCCGTCGGACGCGATCGTACTGGAGGGCGGCGGCACGTTCCGCCACTGGTTCGAGGGCCTCGAAGGCACCGCCGCCGTTCACCACCGCACCGCCGATGGTCGCCCAGCAATCATGGGCGGCGACCATCTGCGCTATCTGGCAGGCTGGCCCGCGGATGAAACATTTGTCGATATCCTGCGCACCACCTGCGCAGAGGTCGGCGTCGCGACGCAGGACATGCCCGGCGGCCTGCGGCTGCGTGAAACACCAGAGGCAACATTTGCCTTCAACTACGGCGCAGACCCCGTCGATTGGCAGGGTCAGACGATCCCCGCCGCAGGTGTCGCATGGGTCAAGCGATGACCCCGTTCGGCAAGACCAAAACAGGCGAGGACGTCCACGTCCTGACGCTGGCGCAGGGTGATCTGCGCGTCGAACTGCTGACCTACGGCGCGCGCTTGCAGGACGTGCGGCTGGCCGGTGTGCCGCACAGCCTGACACTTATGTCCGACACGCTGTCCGACTACGAGGGGCCGATGCCATACCACGGCGCATTGGTCGGTCCCGTCGCAAACCGCATCGGCGCAGGCCGTGTGACGCTGGACGGCATGATGTATGAACTGGAACGCAATCAGGACGGTCGCATGACGCTGCATTCGGGCAGCGATGGCATGCATGCCCGCGTCTGGCAGGTCATCGACCACGAACCGCACGCGGCGACCCTGCAGCTGACCTTGCAGGACGGCGATTGCGGATTGCCCGGCCAGCGCGTCATCACCGCCCGGTTCAAGATCACAGCACCCGCGACCCTGACCATGGACCTGACAGGCACCACAGACGAGCTGACCCTGATGAACATCGCGAACCATTCGATGTGGAATATGGACGGCAGCCGCACCTGGGAGGGCCACAGCCTCGGGATTGCGGCCGAACATTATCTGCCGACCGATGCCGACAACCTCGTGACAGGCGAGATCGCACCCGTGGCCGGCACCGGCATGGATTTTCGCACAGCGCGCACGCCCGTGCCGGGTGATCCGATGCTGGACCACAACTTTTGCCTGTCAGACCGGCCAACAGCCCTGCGCGATGTTGTGACGCTGACCGGAAAAAGCGGTTTGCGCATGACACTGGCGACCGATCGCACGGGCGTGCAGGTGTTCGACAACCACGTCGGCTTGCGCCCCGGGGCTGCCCCCTACGAGGGGTTCGCACTCGAAGCGCAGGACTGGCCAGACGCGCCGGCACACCGCGATTTTCCGTCTTTCCTGCTGAAGCCTGATGGCTCCTATCGCCAGACAACGACCTGGCGGTTTGACCGGACGGAATAACCGCGCGAAATGCGCAAATTCGGTTTGACACCCCGGCACAATGGGCCTAGTTCAGCGCCCGTGGTGAGGCGCGGTAGCTCAGTTGGTTAGAGCGATCGACTCATAATCGATAGGTCGGGAGTTCAAGTCTCCCCCACGCCACCACCCTTTTCAGAAAGTCTTGATGCCTGCGCATGATGGTGCCGTCGGCGTTCGTCACGCGAACTGCCCACGCAGGTTTTGCGGCTTGCACAGCGGCTGCGCCGTGGTCACACATTGTGTCATGGATATTTTAGAAGCACTGCGAACCGAACTGGGTGATGATGCCGTCGTGACCGGCGACGCCATGGGACCTTGGTGCCACGATTGGACAGGTGGCTACACCAGCGCGCCCCTTGCCGTGGTCCGGCCACGCGAGACCGCAGGCGTCAGCGCGGTGATGCGCGCGGCGCAGGCCTCGGGCACGGCGGTCGTGCCGATTTCTGGCAACACTGGCCTGAACGGCGGTGCGTCAACGCAGGGCGGCCTGTTGCTGTCGCTGGACAGGATGAAAACGATCCGCGCCATCGACGCCACCGCGCGCAGCGCCGTGGTTGATGCAGGCGTGATTCTCTCGCAGATGCACGACGCTGCTGCGGCGCATGACCTGATCTTTCCGCTGACCTTTGGCGCGCGCGGGTCGGCCATGATCGGCGGGGTGTTGTCGACCAACGCGGGCGGATCGAATGTCCTGCGCTATGGCAATACGCGGGATCTGGTGCTCGGGATCGAAGCCGTGCTGCCGAACGGCCGCGTCATGGACCTGATGGGACACCTGCACAAGGACAACACCGGCCTGAACCTCAAGCATCTTATGATCGGGGCCGAGGGCACGCTGGGCATCATCACGGCGGCCGTGCTGCGGCTGTTTCCCAAACCCCGCGCCTACGCCACCGCGATGGTCGCACTGAACGATCTGGGGCCGGCCCTGGACCTGCTGAACCGCGTGCAGGACGCAAGCCGCGGCGCTGTCGAGGCGTTCGAATTCATGCCCGACACCTATATCGACGGACATCTGGCCATCAAACCTGACGCAAGACCCCCGTTCGACCGGCGCTATCCGGTGAATATCCTGATCGAGCTGGGTGCCACGGCAGCGCAGGACACCACGCCGCTGGCCGACGGCACCGTGCCGATCACCAACCTGCTGGAGGACATCCTGGGCCAGATGATCGCGGACGGCACCGTGCTGGACGCCCATGTCGCCGCATCCGAGGCACAGCGCAGGGACATGTGGGCCCGCCGCGAGGCCGCGGGCGAAATCGGGTTTCGCAAACGGCCATTGGTGGACACAGACGTGGCCGTCGGCCTGACCGACGTGGATGCCTTTCTGCGCAACGTCCGGTCGGGTCTGTTGGCACTGGACCCGGATGCCACCGATTGGGCCGTGTCACATCTGGGTGACGGCAACGTCCATTATGTCGCCTATCCCAGCCGCGACGACCCGGCGTTGATCCACGCGATCCGCGCCATGGTCGATGCCTTGACGGCGGACCTGAACGGGTCCTTCAGTGCAGAACACGGCATCGGCCTGTCCAAACGCATCAGCATGGCCCGGCACAAGGACCCCGCCGCACTGGATGCGATGCGCGCAATCAAGGCAGCCCTCGACCCGCACGGGATCATGAATCCGGGTAAAATGCTGCCGGACGTCTAGTCAAAGAAACCTTCGCCCGCCTCTGCCAGCAATTTTGCCGCCATGTCGCGGCCCATGTCGGGGCCCTGTTCGACCCAGCCTGTCGCGACCTCGGTCAGCACGCGGCTGCCGTCATGGCGCAGGATTTCGCCGCGCAGATGCAGGGTGTCGCCGTCCAGTTCGGCCAACCCCCCGATTGGCGTCTCGCACGACCCGTCCAGCCCCGCCAGCAGCGCCCGTTCGGCGGCCAGACGATGGCCAGTGGGCGCGTCGTGGATCGCAGCCAGCATGCGGTCTGCCCTGTCATCCCCGATACGCCGTTCGATCCCGATGGCGCCTTGGGCAATCGCGGGCAGCATGTCGTCCGGCGAAATGGGGAAATACGGCACATCGGCCATGCCCAACCGGTTCAGACCGGCCGTTGCGAGGAATGTTGCATCCGCGACTCCATCCGCCAGTTTTTTCAACCGGGTCTGCACGTTGCCCCGGAATTCGACCACCTGCAGGTGCGGAAACCGGGCCGCAAGCTGCGCGCGGCGACGCGTGGATGACGTGCCAACGACCGCACCGTCGGGCATTTCGGCCAAGGACCGGTATTTCAGCGAGACGAACGCATCGCGCACATCCTCGCGCGGCAGATAGCAGTCCATCACCAGCCCGTCAGGCTGCCGGGTGGGCATGTCCTTGGTCGAATGGACCGCGATGTCGATATCGCCCGCCAGCAGCGCCTCTTCGATTTCGCGGGTAAACAGGCCCTTGCCGTCGATTTCGCGCAGCGGTTTGTCCAGGATCTGGTCACCAGTGACCTTGATCACCGTGATTTCAAAGGCCTCCTGCGGCAGGTCAAAGGCAGCCGAGAGGCGCGCGCGCGTCTCATGCGCCTGTGCCAGCGCCAGCGGTGAACCGCGGGTGCCGATCTTGAAGGGAGCGTCGGGTGTGGGCATTTTTTCTGTCATAAGTGTTTGTTAGCGGTGTCACGTTCGCTTGACAACGGCAGGTGTCACGTTGGATCAAAACCCCAGACAAAAGGGACTGATATGACAAAAACTATCCTGCGCGCACTGGCGGGCGAAACACTGCCGACACCACCGATCTGGATGATGCGGCAAGCGGGTCGATACCTGCCGGAATACAAGGCGACCCGCGCGCAGGCGGGCGATTTCCTGTCCCTGTGCTATAACCCCGAACTGGCGGCCGAGGTCACGTTGCAACCGATCCGCCGCTACGGGTTTGATGCGGCGATCCTGTTTGCCGATATTCTGTTGCTGCCGCAGGCTTTGGGTGCGGACCTGTGGTTCGTCACGGGCGAAGGCCCGCGCCTGTCCACGATCACCAGCCAGTCCGATCTGGACAAGCTGGGTCCAGTCGACAACATCGACGAGGTGCTGTCCCCCATCTACGAGACGGTAAAAATCCTGTCGCGGGAATTGCCGTCCGAGACGACATTGATCGGTTTCGCAGGCGCGCCCTGGACCGTCGCGACCTACATGATCGCAGGTCAGGGCACACCGGATCAGGGTCCTGCGCACAGGCTCAAGGACGAGGATCGCCCGGTTTTCGAGGCCCTGCTGGACAAGATCACCGAAGGCACGATCCATTACCTGTCAAAGCAGATCGAGGCCGGTGCCGAGGTCGTCAAGATTTTCGACAGCTGGGCCGGGTCTCTGACCGGTGCTGACTTTGAAAAATACGCCGTGGCCCCCGCCGCGCGCATCACCGCCGCGCTCAAGGCGAAACACCCCGGCGTGCCCGTCATCGCGTTTCCGCGCGGCGCGGGTGAAAAATACGAAGGGCTGCATCAGGCCATCGGTGCCGATTGCATCGCGCTGGATGACGGCGTGACCGCAGGCTGGGCCGCGGGTGCCGTGCAAAAGGACGGCTGTGTGCAGGGCAACCTCACCTCGCGCCACATGGTCAGCGGCGGTGATGATCTGGTGCGCGAAACGCGCGCGATCTGCGACGCCTTTGCCAAGGGGCCGCATATCTTTAACTTGGGTCACGGGATCACGCCGGACGCCGATCCGGCCAATGTGCAACTGATGATCGACACGGTCAGGGGCGGCTGACCCATGTATGTGCCCGCAGCCTTTGCCGAGGACCGGCCAGAGGTGCTGCACCATGCGATCCGCGACATTCAGTTTGCCGCACTCGTGACGCAGACGGCAGAGGGCATGCAGGTGACGCATGCCCCGCTGTTGTTGCGCGACACGGGCCCGGTGGTGACGCTGGAAACCCATGTCGCGCGCGGCAATCCGCACGCCGGCGCGTTGTGTGCAGGCCAGCCGACCGTTGCGATTTTTCAAGGACCGCAGGCCTATATCTCACCCTCGTTCTATCCCAGCAAGGCAGAGCACGGCAAAGTCGTCCCGACCTGGACCTACATCGTGGTGCACGCGCATGGCACCGTCGCACCGATGCAGGACGATTCCGACCTGTTGCAACACCTGCACGATCTGACCGACCACAACGAACGACCGCGTGCAGAACCCTGGTCCGTTGATGACGCGCCAGAGGGCTATATCGCCGCACGACAGCGCGGGATCATCGGGCTACGCATGACTGTGGACCGGATCGAAGGCGCGTGGAAAATCAACCAGAACAAGCCAGAGGCCGACCGCAACGGCACCGCTGACGGCCTTGCAGCCAGTGGCGAAATGGGCCGCGCCCTCGCCGACGTGCTGCGCGCCGCACGCTAGAGGGGCGTCAGCCCTTCGGTCTGCGGCAGCGGCGCAGGCTGCGTGACAAGGTGTGACTTGCGTTTTTCGTAGAACGCATTTCCACCCGCCGTGACGACGTAATGCATGTTGTCATAGGAAAAACGGTGATCCTTTTGATGGAAAAACCGCGCGCCGCCGACCATCGGGTGCCGTTCGCCCGCCAGCACCGCGCGGGCGGCAGCCTGCACGCCTGGCATGGCGGCAGAATTCATCGGGCGTGTCATGACGCCGGGCGCAAACTGGTTACGCTGGCCGACCACGCCGCAGACCGTGTTCGGAAAATCAGGCGACGCCACGCGGTTCATCACGACAGTACCGACAGCCATCAATCCGTCACGGCTGGATCTGTGCGATTCAAAGAACATCGCCCGTTCCATGCATTCAACGCTGTCGTCACTGAACCGCATCTGCGGCCCATCCGTCACGTCGTCCTTGCCGCCAAAGAACCCGCAAGCGGTCGTCAGCGACAAAACTGCCGCCATCGTCCCCAGACGCAAAGCCGAAGTTGCCGTCATATCATGTCCCCGAAGCCCGTTTGCGACAGATTATGCGCAAGGTGCTGGATCGCTCAAGACAACATTGCGCCATGCGCGCCGCACCGCCGTCAGACCCATTTCGCCAGTGGTGGCAGGCTCATCAGCACGGCATTCGCGTCGTGCCCGGTGGTCAGGCCGAATTTTGTACCCCGATCATAGACCAGATTGTATTCCGCATAGAGCCCGCGATGGATCAGCTGTGTATCCTTGTCCGCGTCCGACCAGGGCATGTCGCGGCGCCTTTCCACAAGAGGGATATAGGCGGGCAGGAATGCACGGCCGATGTCCTGCGTCAGGGTGAAATCAGATTCCCAGTCGCCGGTGCAATGGTCATCCATAAAGATGCCGCCGACGCCACGCGCGCGATTGCGGTGCGGGATGTAGAAATACTCGTCCGCCCAGGCCTTGAGCCGGGGATAGTAGTCGGTGCCATGCGGGTCCAGATGCGCCTGCTGCGTGGCGTGGAAATGGGCCGTATCGTCGTCGTACTCGATGCAGGGGTTCAGGTCGGACCCGCCGCCGAACCACCACGCGTGCGGCGTCCAGAACATGCGCGTGTTCATGTGCACCGCAGGCGCATGGGGGTTTTGCATATGCGCGACGAGGCTGATGCCTGACGCCCAGAAACGCGGATCGTCCGCCATGCCCGGCACACCGCGCGCGGCCATGGCACGCTGTGCCGCCTCGCCCAGCTGGCCGTAAACCGTCGAGGTGTTCACACCCACCTTTTCAAAGACCCTGCCACCGCGCATCACGGACATGACACCACCGCCCGCGTCCGATCCATCATCGGACGTGCGCGCGGTCACCGTGCGTTCGAACCGGCCTGCGGGCAGGTCGGCCGTGGGGCCACTGGTCTGGCTGTCTTCCAGTCCCTCAAAGGCTGTGACGATCTGATCGCGCAGGGTTTCAAACCAGCCGCTGGCGCGCGCCTTTTCGGTATCCATCAAATCAGCCATCAACCCTTGCCCCCGTGATATTGCATAACATCTTATGCCTTGCTCCAATCGACCGGACCAGAGCAGTTCAGAGGATTTTCACGATGAAATGGGTAATCGCACTTGCACCGCTGGCCGTCATGGCCGCCTGTGCCACGCCACAGGAACAATGCCTGTCGAACGCAACGCAGGACCTGCGGATCAATGCCTTTTTGATCGCCCAGACCGAGGCCAATCTGGAGCGCGGCTTTGCCGTTGACCAGCAGCAGCGCGTGACGCGCAGGCCCACGTTCTGCCGGACCGAGGACAACGGTTTCCGGTTTGGCTGTACCGACGTGCGCGTGCGCAATGTGGCGGTGCCGCAGGCAATTAATCTGGAAACGGAACGCGACACGCTGGATCAGCTGCTGGCCACACGCGCGCAACTGCAGCGCCGGACCGATGCCGCCGTGGCCGAATGTCGGCGGATGTTTCCTGCCTGATCAGTGAACCGAAACGGCGGCCGGATCCAGCAGGGTGCGGCCACCGTCAACGGTGATGACCTCGCCCGTGACAAAGCTGGCGGCATCAGAAGCCAGATATTGCACAGTATCCGCCACCTCTGCCGCATTGGCGATCCGGTGCATCGGCGTGCTTTCGATGATGGCCGCACGCGCGTCGCCGTGATCCTTGATCCAGCCGCGCAGCGATGCCGACAACACCGATCCAACGGATACGGCGTTCACTCTGATTTTCTCGGGGGCGAGGGCCACGGCCAGACTGCGGGTCATCTGTTCCAGTGCCGCCGAAGCGATGGAAAATCCCAGCAGTTCGGGGTGTGCACGCCGGGCGGAAATCGACGACAGGTTCACGATGCAACCGATGCTGGAATCGTCAGGTGCAGCATCGCCAGCCTGTTTGATGAACCGCCGCGCGACCGCCTGCGACAGGCGCAGCGGCAGCAGCAGGTTCTGGTCCAGCATGTTGCTGACCGATGTATCGTCGGGGTCAAGCGGTTCGGACGGGATGACCTGTCGCGCCGCGTTGACAAGTATATCCACCCGGTCAAAGGCATCGACCGTCGCAGACAGCAGGTTCGCCACCGCCAGTTTTTCGCGCAGATCGCCCGAGAACAGCAGCACGTTGTCCTCTTTGGCAAGCTCGCCCACCTCTTCGGTCAAGGCCGCCTCGTCGATGTCGGCAAAGACGACATTCGCGCCTGCGCGCACGAAACTACGGGCAACCGCAAGGCCCACACCATTGGCAGCACCGGTCACGATGGCCGTGCGGCCCTTGATCGAAAATGACATGATTGTCTCCTGTCAGGATGTGCCGGGGCGACTGGCGTGGAACAGCTTGAACGCCCCGTCGCCGGGCAGTTCCTCGACCCGCCGGAAATGATCACGCAGCGCAGCCTCATAGGGCAGATGCCGGTTGGCGACCATCCACAGTTGGCCGTTCTGGGTCAGCATCCGCGCAGCCGCGGCAATGAACCCCTGCCCCAGCGCGGGCGTGCCTTTGGACCCGGTATGAAACGGCGGGTTCATCACGATGCCGTCGAATTTACGGTCAGGCCGGAACGTCAGCGCATCGGCCCAGTGGAACGTCGCACGTGGATCCTTGATGTTCAGCCGTGCACAGTCGAGGGCCAGCGCCTCGGATTCGACCAGCGCCAGTGACGTCACCTTGTCACGGCGCAGAATCTCGCTGGACAGATAGCCCCAGCCAGCCCCCAGATCGGCCATTGCACCGGGCAGTTTTGCCGGAAGTGCCCGCGCCAGCAGCGCAGAGCCACGATCCACATCGCCATCGGAAAACACGCCCGCCGTCGTATAGTGACCCGCCGCATTCGGCGCAGGTGCACCGACCGCCCAATCGGCGAATGCGGCGGTGGCCGGAAACCAGAAAATGCGGCCATGCGCCTTGGGTATGGACGGCAGGTTGCCCAGACGTTTGCGGCAGGCGCGGAACAGACTGTCGATCCCGTCGCTGCGCTGGCCGTCAACGACGACCAGACCGCCACCCGCCGCGGCCTGCGCCACGAGCGATTGGGCAAGCGCCTTGAACCGGGGCACGACAACGATCGTGGTCGCACCAGGGCCCGCATCGGTAGTGACCGTATAGCCAGCCGCGCGAAAGGCCTCGACCTCTGGTGCGTGGGTATGCTGGATCAGCACGCCGTGACCCATCAAAGGCGACAGGTCGGTGTCCATGTTCGGACGCATGACGGTCACGGGACCGTCCGGCAGGGTCAGCGATCCGTCGGCCAGGGCGGTCGCGAGGCGGGAAAGAGCAGCCATCAGGGCGGAACAGCGCGGGGCGCTATTCCTTCTCCATCGTGCATTGCAGCGGATGCTGGTGACGTTGGGCGTAATCCATGACCTGCGCCACCTTTGTTTCCGCGATTTCGTGACTGTAGACGCCGGCGACAGCCACGCCTTTCTTGTGGACTGTCAGCATCAGGTCAAACGCCTGTGCATGGGTCATGCCGAAAAACCGTTCCAGCACCATGACGACGAATTCCATCGGCGTGAAATCGTCATTCAGGATCAGCACCTTGTACAGGGGCGGCCGTTTGGTTTTCGGTTTGGTCTTCAGGGCGACGCCGATGTCGTCCTGACCATCGTCATCATCGTCCCTGTCCGCCATCATCTGCTGGTTCAAGCGCATCACAATCCCGGTTCGATCCATGTCGGTGAGACGTCTATATAACCTTGATAGGCCTGGTGAAAACCCCCGGCGGCGAAACGCCTCAATCCGTCGCAGATCGGCGGATTGTCGCAGCGCGCGGTGGCCACCTACCGCATGTGGCACAAGCAACCCGCCACACCCCCTAAATGTCGTATTGTGCCGAAACAACACGGCACAAGCCCTTTTGAAATCGGGACTTTTCGTCGTCAGGCTGTTCGTGCTAGCGTAGTTTCAATGAGTAATCACCGGGGCAAACTCCGGGATACCGAGGCAGACAAAAAGGCAGGTGACGTGCAAAATCGTCCTATCTCCCGCACTCTTCGTGCGACCATCGCTGTATTGCTTATCACGATGCTCAGCCCTGTGGCGGCGTTCGCTGCTCCCTATGCTGCGTTGGTGATGGATGCCCGCACCGGAGAAGTGCTGCATTCGCGCAATGCCGACACCCGGCTTCACCCGGCATCGCTGACCAAGATGATGACGCTTTATATCGCGTTTCAGGCCATTCAGCGTGGTGAAATCACGCTGGACACCGAGGTCCGCATTTCATCCAAAGCCGCAAGCGAACCGCCGTCCAAGCTGGGGCTACAGGCCGGACAGACGATCAAGCTGCGGTTCCTGCTGCGAGCCGCTGCCGTAAAATCCGCCAACGATGCCGCGACAGCCATCGGCGAGGCGATTTCAGGATCCGAAGAGGCCTTTGCGACCCGGATGAACCGCACGGCCGCCGCGATGGGCATGACCAACACGACATTTCGCAACGCGCATGGCCTGACCGAAAACGGGCACCTGTCCACCGCCCGCGACATGAGTGTGCTGGGCCGCCACGTGATCTATGATTTCCCGCAGTACTATAACCTGTTTTCGCGCAGGACCGCAGACGCCGGGATCCGGCAGGTCAGTCATACCAACACGCGTTTCCTGAACAGCTATACCGGGGCCGACGGCATCAAGACCGGTTTCACCAACGCCGCCGGTTTCAACCTGACGGCATCGGCGCAGCGCGGTCAGGAACGCATCATCGCCACCGTTTTTGGCGGCACATCCACCGCGCAGCGTAACGCCCGGATGACCGAGCTGATGGACATGGGATTCAACCGCGCCCCGGCCGTCGCCACGCTGCAACGTCCCGACATCCCCGCAACCACCGGAACCGAACAGGTGGCCATGGCCGGCAACGCACGCCCCACGACGCAGAACGGATCAGGCAAGACCGTGCGCGTGACAGGCCGCGTCAGCGAGGCACTTCGCCCCGCGATGCGCCCTGCACCAGAGGTCCCCGTCACACTGGCCGTGAACACCACCAGCATCGAGGACGCCCTTGCCGAGGCAATTCAGGTCAGTTCTGCCCCTGCGGCACAGCCCATGGCCCCTGCCCCCGAGGTCGTCACCCGCATTTCGACCTCTGGCGGGCGGCATTGGGGCGTGAACGTGGGCCGATTCAATTCCCGCTACCAGGCGGAAAAGGTTCTGATCCAGGTTGCCCTGAACGAGATGAGCACCCTCGAAGGTGCTGTGCGCCGCGTGACGCAGCGATCAGGCGGGTTTGACGCGAATTTCATGGGTCTGACCCGCGAGGGCGCCGACCTGGCCTGTCGCAGGCTTCAGGCGCGCAACCAGACGTGTTTCATGTTGGGCTCCGAGGGCTGAGGCAAACGGGCGATCGGTTCAGATCGCCCGACCCTCGAATGCGGCAGCCATCAACGCACGGGTATAATCAGTGCGTGGATTGTCAAAAATATCGGCAGCAGGTCCTGCTTCGACCACGTCGCCCTGTTTCATCACCATGACCTTGTGCGACAGGGCGCGCACGACCTTCAGGTCGTGGCTGATAAAGATGTAGGCAAGGCCGTAGCGCTGTTGCAGATCGCGCAGCAATTCCACGATTTGCACCTGCACCGTCATGTCCAGCGCCGATGTCGGTTCATCCAGCACCACCAGTTTCGGGCGCAGGATCATGGCGCGCGCGATCGCGATACGCTGACGCTGACCGCCCGAAAATTCATGCGGATAGCGGTCCATCAGATCGGGCGACAGCCCCACCTCTGTCATGATTTCGGCCACCATGTCGCGGCGTGGTCTGCCGGGGTCGATATTGTGGATAGTCAGCCCCTCGGCGATGATCTGTTCGACAGTCATGCGCGGTGACAGACTCCCGTAGGGGTCCTGAAACACGATCTGGATGTCGCTGCGATAGGGCCGCATCTGGCGCTGGCTCAACCCGTCGATGCGGTCCCCCTGAAAGGTGATCGCCCCCTCTGAGCGGATCAATCGCATGATCGCAAGCGCCGTCGTCGTCTTACCCGAACCCGATTCGCCCACGATGCCGATGGTTTCCCCCGCCCTGACGGACAGCGTGGCATCGTTGACCGCCTTGACGTAGCCGGCCGTGCGTTTCAGCAGACCGCGATAGATCGGGAACCAGATTTTCAGCTGTTCGGTTTGTGCGACGACGGGGGCGCCCACAGCAACGGGGGCAGGCACGCCTGCGGATTCGGCTGCCAGCAGCATCTGTGTATAGGGGTGCTGCGGGTTGCCGAAAATTTCGGCCGTGGGACCTGTTTCGACGATCTCGCCGTCCTTCATGACGCAAACGCGGTCTGCGATCTTGCGCACGATGGTCAGGTCGTGCGTGATGAACAGCATCGACAGGCCCTGTCTGGCCTTCAGTTCGGCCAGCAGATCCAGGATCTGCGCCTGAATCGTCACGTCCAGCGCCGTTGTCGGTTCGTCCGCAATCAGCAGGTCAGGACCATTGAGCAGCGCCATCGCGATCATGACCCGCTGGCGCTGGCCGCCGGACAATTCGTGCGGATAGGCGGTCAGGCGGCGTTCGGCGTCGCGGATGCCCACCTGTTCCAGCATCTCGATCACGCGGGCACGCACCGCATCGCCGCGCAAATCCTGATGCAACACGATGGATTCACCCAGCTGCCGTTCGATCGTATGCAGCGGGTTGAGCGAGGTCATCGGTTCCTGAAAGATGAAACTGATATCGTTGCCACGCACACGGCGGAGGTCTGCCTCTGACGCGCCCAGCATTTCGCGGCCCTCGTAGGTGATCGACCCGTCGGACTGCGCCGAATCCCCCAAGAGCTGCACCGTGGACAGCGCCGTGACGGATTTGCCCGACCCAGATTCACCGACCAGAGCGACGGTTTCACCGCGCCCCACGGTGAATGACACACCGCGCACCGCATGGGTCACGGCCCCATCCTGCCTGAACCGCACGTTCAGGTTCGACACCTCGAGAACTGGTTTCATTGAAACGTCTTTCTGGGATCGAATGCGTCACGGATCCCTTCGAAAATGAACACCAGCAGTGACAGCATCACGGCAAAGGTCACGAATGCCGTGAACCCCAGCCAAGGCGCCTGAAGGTTCTGTTTCGCCTGCAGGGTCAATTCGCCCAGCGACGGGGCCGAGGACGGCAGACCAAAGCCCAGGAAATCGAGGCTGGCCAGCGTCGCGATGGACCCGGTCACCAGAAACGGCAGCATCGTCACGGTGGCGACCATGGCGTTAGGCAGCATGTGGCGGAACATGATGGTGCGGTCACTGACGCCCAGCGCACGGGCGGCACGGACATATTCAAAATTGCGCGCGCGCAGGAATTCGGCACGCACCACACCCACCAGCGCAGGCCAGCCGAACAGCACGGTCAGGAACACCAATAGCCAGAAACTTCGCCCAAGAATCGCAAAGACGATGATGATGACATAAAGAGACGGCGTGCCAGTCCAGATTTCGATGATCCGCTGGAAGATCAGGTCCGTCCATCCGCCGAAGTATCCTTGCACGGCACCTGCAACGACGCCGATCAGCGATGCAGCCGTTGTCACGATCAGCGCAAACAGGATCGACAGACGAAATCCATAGATCACCCGGGCCGCAACATCGCGTTTGGTGTCGTCCGTGCCCAACCAGTTGTTGCCGTCGGGTGCCGATGGGGCCACGCCCGGAATATCCACGATCGTGTCATAGCTGTAGGGGATGAGCGGCCACAGCATCCAGCCCTTGACGAAATCGGGATCGTCGATGCTGCCGGCCTCGGCCGCGTCGATCAGTCCTTGCGGGTCATCGAAACAGGACAGAAGACCACCTGTCTTGATCAGGCATTGCACCTCGACATCGGTATAGCCCGCCTCGGTCGGGAAATCGCCGCCGAAATCCTGTTCGGAATAGAACGAGATGATGGGCGCGCGCACCTCGCCCCGGTAGCTGACCAGCAACGGTTTGTCGTTGGCCAGCACTTCGGCGAACAGCGACAGGCCGAACAGAATGCCAAAGATCACCAGCGACCACAGCGCCCGGCGGTTGCGTTTGAAATTGCGCCAGCGGCGCTGGTTCAGCGGCGACAGCCGTGGCTTGCGACGCGCGGGGGCGGTTGCGGCGCCGCCCGTCAAGGCCACGTCAGAGGCTTCGGTCTGGCTCATGTCAGCCCCTCCCCTCGAAATCGATGCGCGGGTCGATCAGCACATAGGTCAGATCGGTCAGGATGCCGACGATCAGTCCCAGCAGCGAAAAGGCGAACAGCGTGCCGAACACCACCGGATAGTCACGCGCGACCGCAGCCTCGAATCCCAGACGGCCCAGACCGTCCAACGAAAACAGCGTCTCGATGATCAGCGAACCACCAAAGAACACACTGACAAACAGTGCTGGAAAACCTGAAATCACGATCAGCATGGCGTTGCGGAATACGTGTTTATACAGGATCTGGCGTTCGCCCAGCCCCTTGGCCTTGGCAGTGATGACGTATTGTTTCTTGATCTCGTCAAGAAAGCTGTTCTTGGTCAGCAGCGTCAGCGTCGCAAAGGACGAAATCGTCAGCGCCGTGACCGGCAGGATGATGTGCCACAGATAATCCAGCACCTTGCCGACCAGTGACAGCTCTTCGAAATTGTTGGAAGTCAGGCCACGCAGCGGGAAAATCTGGTAATAGCTGCCGCCCGCGAACAGCACGATCAGCAGGATCGCGAACAGAAAACCCGGGATCGCATAGCCGACGATGATCGCCGCAGAGGTCCAGGTGTCAAAGCGTGATCCATCGCGGATCGCCTTGCGGATGCCCAGCGGGATCGAAATCAGATAGGCAATCAGCGTGGACCACAAGCCCAACGTGATCGATACGGGCATTTTTTCCATCACCAGATCGAACACGCTGATGGACCGGAAATAGCTCTCTCCGAAATCCAGCCGCATGTAGTTCCACATCATGTTCAGGAACCGTTCCAGTGGCGGTTTGTCGAAACCAAATTCGGCCTCCAGTTCCGCGATGAAATCGGCGGGCAGACCGCGACCGCCGATATAATCGGAATCGCCGCCGCCCGTGATTTCGCCACCCCCGCCCGAAATGCCCTCGAACACGTCACCGCCGCCTTCCATGCGGGCGATGATCTGTTCGATCGGCCCGCCGGGGACAAACTGGATCAGGGCAAAGTTGATGATCATGATCCCCAACAACGTAGGAATCACCAGCAACAACCGTCTCAGGATATAGGCGCCCATCGTTACTGTGTATCGCCGCCGGCAGTGATGCCCAGCTCTGCCGCGCGATCAGCGTCGTACCACCAGAAATCAATCTCGCCCAAGGCATAGGGCGGCAGTTCGGCGGGGTGGTCGTAGATGTCGTAATAGGCGACGGTATGCACGGCCTTGAACCACTGCGGCACGTTGAACCGGATGGTGCGCAGCGCACGATCCAGCGCATGTGTGGCGGTCGTCATTTCCTCGGTCGTGGTGGCATTCACGACGGCGTCGATCAGGCGGTCGATCCCTTCGTTTTTCAGATACATCAGGTTGCGACTGCTATCCTCTGCGGTCTCGGACCCGAACCACTGATACAGCACCTGACCGGGTTCCAGACCCATCTGAATGCTATGGGTCAGCATGTCCCAGTCACCCGACCGGCGGCGTTCGGTTTCCTGTGCTGGATCCACGCGGTCCAGCACCGCATCGATGCCGAGGCGCGTCAGGTTCTGCACATAGGGGTTGATGATGCGGTCCCAGCTGGGGCTGGATTCAAGGAATTCGACGCGCAGCACTTCGCCCTCCTTACGGCGCATGCCGTCATCACCGGCAATCCAGCCTGCCTCGTCCAACAGGGCCGAGGCCCGGCGCAGATTGCCGCGATCCAGCTGGTTGCTGGTCGACACAGGCGGCATCACGACCTCATCCGTCAGGATGCTGGCGTCGAACAATCCCTCATCCACCAGTGGTTGCAGCAGCGCCAGTTCACCTTCGGACGGTGTGCCCGTGGCGGCCAGTTCGGAATTCGACCAGAATCCGGTGACCCGATCATACAGGCCATAGAACAGTGTTTCGTTCGACCATTCGAAATTGAACATCAGGCCCAGCGCCTCGCGCACACGGGGGTCCTGAAATTTCTCGCGACGCAGGTTGAAAATGAACGACTGCGCGGACGCGAGGTTGCCGTCCGGCAATTCCGTCTTGATCACCGCGCCGTCCTGAACGGCGGGGAAATCATAGGCCGTCGCCCATTGCAGCGATGAAAACTCGTTGCGGAACCGGTAGATGCCGGCCTTGAACCCCTCGAGCGCGGCGGACCCGTCAGCAAAATATTCCAACCTGATGCTGTCGAAATTGTTGCGCCCCACATTCAGCGGCAGATCCGCGCCCCAGAAATTCGGGTTGCGCACATAGGTCAGATCGCGGCCATAGTCGAACGACCCCAACATATAGGCCCCGGTCCCCATCGGCGGGGTGTCCCATGATTCGTCCAGACGGCGGTCCGACGCTTCCCATTCTGCCTTGGAAAACGGGGAAAAGATCGACGCAAGGCCCACGCGCGCGCGCAGCGGTGCCTGATCGGTGAACGTGTATTTGAACCGGTAGGTGTCCAGCACCTCGAAATCGGAAATCTGATCGTTCACGACGGCCAGAAATTCCGGCAGTCCCTGTTCCATGAACAGATTGTAGGTGAATTCCATATCCGCCGCAGTCATCGGGCTGCCGTCGGAAAAGGTGACATCCTCGCGCAGGTTGATGATGACGTAGGACAGATCCTCGGGGTATTCGATGGTGGTGCACAGATAGCAGTACAGCGTCGTCGGATCATCCGCCGTAGCGATCATGATATCCTCGAACGGGGTGGTGGACAGGGCCGCCGCATTGCCCAGCCGCGTGAACAGGTTGAAGCTGTCAAAGGTGCCCAGCACGCTTTGCGACATTTCCCCGCCCTTGGGGGCGTCGGGATTCACATAGTCCAGATGCGTCATGTCGGGACCGTATTTCACGTCGCCGAAATACGAATAGGCGTGCGTTTCGATCAATGCCTCGTCCTGCGCCACGGCTTGGTCGGCCCAAAGTGCGGCCCCGAACAACAACGTGCTGCCCAGCAGTGCGTGACGGGTGCGGTTGACGATACGGGGGCGGCAAATGGCTTGGGGCATTGGACTCTCCGTTGCGTGGGTCGCGACACGGTAACGCCCCGGCTGGGCCAGCATCAAGTTGAGAATATGTTATCTGACGACAAGGTCATGTCGGCGCACAAAAAAACCGCGCCCCGAGGGGCGCGGCTGTGACCATTGGGCGCGGCCTGCCTCAGCTGCCGGGGTTCGACGCCAGATAGGCGATCAGGTTCGCGCGGTCGGCAGGGTCCGGCAGACCCCGGTATCCCATTGCGGTTCCCGGTGCCCAACCCTGCGGGTCCTCGAGAAACGCATAAAGGTTTTCCGGCGTCCAGACATCGGCGGCCTCTTCAAGAGCACCGGAATAGTTGTATCCCGCCACCGCGTCGATATCACGACCAACCACATCGTACAGGTGCGGGCCTACGCCATTTTCGCCTTCGGCCAGTGCATGACAGGACCGGCAGTTGCGGAACACACCTTCGCCTGCGGAGGCATCTGCTACAGCGAACGCTTCTTCAAACGTGACTTCGACAACTTCTTCGACGGGGCCGGTATCAGCCTCGGGCACCTCGACCAGATAGCCCTGTGCATGATCCTCGTCATGGCTGCCAGCGCCCACATAGATCAGTTCGGCGGCCCATCCGCCCAGCATGAACACCAAAAGTGTGCCGCACAGTCCGCCAAGGACCTTGGTCATCGTCATTGTGTCGAACATGTCGCGTTCTACCTCGCATTAAATCTTTGCCGCCGTGTAGCCGTTTTCACCCGTCCAGTGCAAGGTATAGTGGCGCGTCGAAACGCCCCAAACCGCAGGCAAGGGGCCAGGCACAGCCATTTATCCGGGAAAGACCACAGCATGAGCGGACATATCGCGTTTCAGGGTGAACTGGGTGCCTACGGCCATCAGGCCTGCGTCGAGGCGCAACCGGATTTCACCCCCCTGCCCTGCGATACCTTTGACGACACACTGGCGGCGGTGCGCGACGGGCGCGCCGATCTGGGCATGATCGCCATCGAAAATTCGACCTACGGTCGGGTGGCCGACGTGCATTCCCTCTTGCCGGAAAGCGGTCTGCATATTGTCGGCGAAACGTTCGTGCGGGTGCACGTCAACCTGCTGGGCGTGCCGGGCGCATCGCTGGCAGACGTGCGCGAGGCCTATGGCCATGTGGTCATCCTGCCGCAATGCGCGACATTTTTGCGCGACCACGCCATCCGCGGCGTGGTCAGTTCCGACAATGCCCGCGCAGCACGCGAGGTTGCGGCGGCAGGTGACCCCAGCCGTGCGGCGCTGGCATCCGAACTGGCCGCCGACATCTACGGACTGGACGTGCTTGCCGCACATATCGAGGACCACGCCCGCAACACCACGCGGTTCGTCGTCATGGCGCGAGATCCCGACCACAGCCGACGCGGCGACGGCAAGATGGTCACGTCATTCGTGTTCCGGGTCCGCAATATCCCAGCCGCGCTCTATAAGGCGATGGGTGGTTTCGCGACCAATGGCGTCAACATGACCAAACTCGAAAGCTACATGGTCGGCGGCACGTTCCGCGCCACCCAGTTCTATGCGGAAATCGAAGGTCACCCCGAGGACCCGAACGTCCGGTTGGCGCTGGATGAGCTGGACTATTTCACCAATCATTTGCGCATCATGGGCGTGTTTCCCGCCGCCCCCCGCAGGTTCGAACAGCGCTGATCAGCTGCGTGTCGGTTTTTCGCGGTTTTCGATGCTGGCTGCGAAATCGGCCACACGTTTCTTGAACCGGTTGGTCAGGTTCGATTTCGCCAGTTTCAGCGATTGCAGCAGCAGGCGCGCGGACAGTGTCTTGGCCGACAGATCAATGGCCATCGACATCCGCGTCTTGTTTTGTGACAGCGGCAGCAGTTCGATCGTCGACACGCCGTTCAGACCGTTGGCAACCAGCGTCAGTTCCAGCAGGTTGGGTTTTTCCATCCGGGCGACCGTCGCCGTGATCGTGCGCGCCCGTCCACGATAACTGAACGCCACATCCCAGACGCTGCCGACCCCGGCAATCCCGTCGGGGTCCGTGCGACGCACCTCGGCACCACGACGGATCATCTGACGCTCAAAGGTGTCGAAATCCGTGACCCGAGCAAACACGACGTCGATCGGAGCCTCAATGTCCTCGCGCGCGCTGAATTTCATGCTTCAACCTTTAATCTTCGCGGGCGCAAGATACGCCTGTCACATCAGTCAAGTGTGTCAGATAACCAGTTTTCTAACAGAAAGTGAGCTATTGCGCCGGGCCGTGCGGGTTTGATGTCGTGGTGTTGCCCCGCGAATACATCGGCCATTTCCTCACGCGTGACCCAGCGGGCATCCTCGATCTCGGCGGGATCGATGGTGATCGCCGTGCTGGTCGCCTCGCCCCGCATCCCGCACATCAGCGACGCTGGAAACGCCCAGGGCTGGCTGGCCAGATAGCTGACCGCGCCAACGGCAACGCCGGCCTCTTCGAACACCTCACGGCGCACGGCGGCCTCCAGCGTCTCACCGGGTTCGACAAACCCCGCGAGCAAGGAATACATGCCTTCGGGCCAACCGGGGGACCGACCGACGAGCACGGAATTCTGATGCGTGATCAACATGATGACCACTGGATCGGTGCGCGGAAAATGATGCCGCCCACAAGCGGCACAATCGCGCTGCCACCCCGCCTGTGTCGCAACACTTGCCGCGCCGCAATTGGCGCAAAACCCGTGAATCGCGTGCCAATGAAACAGGGAACGCGCCGTCGCCGCCAGTTCGGCATCCTCTCGCGACAGCCGCGTCATGGCGCTGCGCAGCTCGACAAAGGTTGCCTGCGGCACGGCCGGATGTGCCTGCTCGGTCTGGTCCGAAAAGCTGTCCAGATGGGCCACGTCAGGACCCGCGGGCGTCCAGTCGGACAGATCAGCCGCAAAAATCGCACGTCCTCCGCTGCGCGCCAAAAGAAGGCGCATGTCGCGCGCATCCGAAAGCGCCGGATGATCGTGGCGCAGCCGCACCAGCGCATCCCCCGTGACCAAGGGTTTGCCGCGCCAGAGCGCGATCACATCCGAATCAGCGATGTGGGCGGCAGAATCGGCGCGCCAGTCAGCCGCGCGATCCAGATTGGCACCTGCAAAGGTGACGGTTTCTGCAATTTTCATAGGCAGCTCCATGGCACGCTGGCTAACAAAGCTCAATATTTGCAATCTTTGTTTACAAACCTTTCAGCGCGATCCTCTTAGGGTTGCAAAACACCCGGTGATCGTTCGATTTAAAGCTATGACAACTGCACCACCGATCATTGTCTCCGCGCCCTTGCGGATCTTGCAGACGACCGATCTGCACATGTCATTCACCGGCTACAATTATTTCGGTACGCAACATGCGACGCCATCGGGGTTGTTTGGCCTCGCGTCGCTGATTGCACAGGCCAGACGCGCGGCCAGCGCCTCTATTCTGGTGGATTGCGGTGACTTTTTGCATGGCACGCCGCTTGCCGATGAAATCGCGCAGCGCGATCTGCAGCCGCATCCCATCGCGGCAGCGTTCCAGATGCTGGACTACGATGCCATCACGCTGGGGAACCACGATTTCGAATTCGGCCTGTCCTACCTTGCCGCAGCCCTCAGACC
Organism: Loktanella sp. DSM 29012; assembly: GCF_900110705.1. GTDB lineage: Bacteria > Pseudomonadota > Alphaproteobacteria > Rhodobacterales > Rhodobacteraceae > Loktanella > Loktanella gaetbuli. Next base: position 341,274 of record NZ_FOEJ01000002.1, read on the forward strand.
CTGTGCAGACCGCGTCGTGGCAAGCAATCTGCGTAAGGCTCCGATCGAGAACCTTGCGAACCGTTGGAAGATCATCACCCGCGACCTGATGTGTTCGGACGGCGTGTCGCGCCCGATCCGGATTGGCCTGCTCGGCTTTGCACCGCCACAGATCACGGACTGGAGCGCGGACAAACTGGACAATGCACTCGAGATTGACGACGCCGTTTCCGCCGCACGGACCTATCTGCCGCAGCTGCAAAGGGCGGGTGCCGATATTGTCATTGCCCTGTGTCACGGCGGCCCGTCAGCGGATGGCCAGGCCTACAGGTCGGAAAATCCGGCGGCGGCCCTTGCGGCCTTGCCCGGTATCGACGTGGTGCTGATGGGACATCTGCATCGCAGTTTCCCGGGACCGGACTTTGGACAATTTCCACAGGTGGATATTGTCAGCGGCACGATACACGGCAAACCCGCGATGATGCCCGGTCCACACGGCGAACATCTGGGGCAGCTGGATCTGATGGTTGTACTGGATGCGCAAGGCCGCTGGCACCCGGCCCGGCATCATATCCAGTTGCTCCGACCCGGTCCTGCCCAGGTGTCCGGGCCCGGCGATCTGTCCGCGCGTCTGTCACCGGTCATCGCTCCGGCCCATCGTGCGACGGTGGCGCGACTGTCGGAGACGGTTGGTCGATCACCCGTTGCGATGCACAGCTATTTCGCAACAATCGGGCTGGACGGCACCGCCGATCTGCTGGCGCGCGTGCAGGCCGACGTCGTGCGCGCAGGTTTGTACGGCACCGATCTCGCCACACTTCCGATCCTGTCCAGCACCGCATCTTTTGCCGCAGGCGGACATGCTGGTGCGCAGAACTTTGTCGATATCCCCAAGGGTCCGCTGCGACTGCGCGATTGCACGGCGATCGCGCCGTTCGACAATCGCATTTGCGCCGTCTTGCGGCGGGGCTGGCAAATCCGGGACTGGCTGGAACGCAGTGCGACCTATTTCAACCAACTGGTCCCGCAGAAGACCGGGCAACCCTTGTTGTCAGGCCGCACTGCATCCTACCATTTCGACACCATTCATGGCCTCGACTATGTCATCGACCTGTCGGCGAAACCGATTGTGGCAGGCAGCATGGCCCAGTCCGCGCCCCGCATCCGCGACATCCGGCTGGGTCAGACGCTGCTGAATGATGATGCGCTGGTGATCGTCGCAACCAGCGCCTACCGGGCGCGCGGCGGCGGCTCTCTTGTTCGGGCAGAGGAGTCCGACATCGTCTATACATCGCAGATCGGGTTGCGCAGCGCCCTGCAGGATGCGCTGTCGTCAGGGCGGATCACCCCGCGCGAGGCGCAACCTGTCTGGCGTTTTGCCCACCTTGCGGGTACCAGTGCCTGCTTTGTGTCGGCCATGGCCGCACAGGATCACCTGGCGGGTGTGCCGCATGTGACCGCAGGCAATCCACTGGATGACGGGTTCATGCAATTTCATCTGCGGTTGTAGGCCGGGCCGGGTTGCACTGATTTTCGCAGCCCCCTATATATAGGGCGAGAGGTTGGCGCGGGCGAGTGCTTCGCCAACCTGGTCAGGACCGGAAGGTAGCAGCCACAACGAATACCGCTTGGGTCGTTGTCAACCTCTCACCCCCACTCATGACCCCCAGCGGGACGAGGGATTACGATCTGCCAGACCGCGCCCGCCTTAGCCCGACCATCGTGACCGGAACACCGCATGGCTGAGCCGCTGACGCTGTTGCAGATGGGCTGGACGGACCATTTCGCGGACCAGACCGCGGACCGCGACGGGACACCCGCACGCATCAGTTCCGTCCATCGCAAACGTGTCGCCGGCCTGACGGTGGATGGACCCGTTGACCTGACACTGGATCCCGGACAATCCACCGCCACGATGGCCGTCGGTGACTGGGTTCTGTGCAACCCTGACGCCGCCCGCGTCCTGTACCGGCTGGACCGTCACACGACCTTACAACGCGGCAAGGAATACGCCACCGGCGAACGCCAGTTGATCGCGGCGAACCTCGACACGTTGTTCATCACGACATCCTGCAATGCCGATTTCAATGTGGCACGTCTGGAACGCTACCTCGCACTTGCCCATGACGCAGGGATTGCGCCAGTGATCCTGCTGACAAAATCCGATCAGGCGGATGATGCCGCAGCCTACGTAGCCGAGGCGCAGGCGCTGGGGGCGGATCTGCCTGTCGTCGCCTTGAACGCCAAGGGTGCGGATGTGGCGCAGATCCTGTCGCCCTGGTGCGCCGTGGGACAGACCGTCGCCATGGCCGGATCCTCCGGTGTTGGCAAAACCACCATCGCCAACGCGTTGACCGGCAACACCGCCGCGACGCAAGACATCCGCGAGGACGACGCGCGCGGCCGCCACACGACTACCGGTCGCAGCCTGCACCGCCTGCCGCAGGGCGGCTGGTTGATCGACACGCCGGGTATGCGGGGGCTTGGCGTGGCGGATGTGTCATTCGGGATCGACGCGACCTTTCCCGAAATCAGCAGCCTGACCGACGATTGCCGTTTCCGCGATTGCAAACACGAAAACGAACCCGGTTGCGCGGTGCTGGCCGCTGTGGACGCAGGTCGCGTGACCGCCGACAGGCTGGCGCGTTATCGCAAATTGCGGCGCGAGGACGAGATCGCGACCGAAACCACCGCCGAGGCACATGCCCGCAAACGCCGTTTTTCCAAAACCGTCAATGCCGCGGTCAAGGGCAAGAAACGGGGCCGCCGGTAGCCCAGCGCATCTGCGCGTCGGTTTCCACAGCACAGGGCCTGACCTGTCGCAGGCGCGACAGAGCCAGGTCGGCCGGTTCGCCTGCTTCGATCATCAGGCGTAGAACCACCATCCCCGACCGCCCACATCCGCCAAAGCAATGCACCAGGACGCGCCCCCCTTGCCCCAGATCGGCGCGTGCCATGGCCGCGACTGACGGCCAGCGGGCCAGAACATCAGCCCCCGGCACACCAAAGTCAGAGATTGGCAGATGGTCCCACGCGATCCCCACCGCGGCCAGATCAGACCCAAGTGACCCGGCACCCTTGCGGTCCAGCTCTGCCTGCGTGGTCATGCTGATGACGCGACTGGGTCCCCATGTCATCAGGCGGTCCCAATCGGTTGCATAATGCCGCGTGCGGCCCGGAATCGGAGAAATGGCGAGCGTGCCGCCGCCACACTCCAGCGCATGTGGTATGAATTCCATCACGGTCGCCTCATCCTTCGCTGCCACGACACAATCCTAATGCCATCACCACCTCAGGCAAAAGCAACCGATTGACCCCCTATGGCTCATGTCGTCCATCGGTTGCTCTGTCACCGTCGGGCGCATAGGTTGGCGGCAGCATCCAGCGAAAAGAGCATCATGTCAGACCAACCCGCCTATCAGGTTCTCGCCCGCAAATACCGGCCCGAGACCTTCGCCGACCTCGTGGGACAGGACGCGATGGTGCGCACGCTGAAAAATGCCTTTGATGCCGACCGCATCGCACAGGCGTTCATCATGACAGGGATCAGGGGCACCGGCAAAACCACCACCGCCCGGATCATCGCCAAGGGGATGAACTGCATCGGCCCGGACGGCAACGGCGGGCCCACCACGGAACCCTGCGGCGTGTGCGAACATTGCACAGCGATCATGCAGGGCCGGCACGTGGACGTGATCGAGATGGACGCCGCGTCCAACACGGGTGTGCAGAACATCCGTGACGCGATTATCGAAACAGTCAGCTACCGCGCCGTGTCTGCACGCTACAAGATCTTCATCATCGACGAAGTGCACATGCTGTCGAAAAGCGCATTCAACGCGCTGCTCAAAACGCTCGAAGAACCCCCCGCGCACGTCAAATTCATCTTTGCCACCACGGAAATCAGACAGGTCCCCGTGACCGTGCTGTCGCGCTGTCAGCGGTTCGACCTGCGCCGGATCGAACCCGAGGTGATGATCGGCCTGCTCAAACGTATTGCCACCTCCGAAGGTGCCGAAATCGCGGATGACGCGCTGGCGCTGATTACCCGCGCCGCCGAAGGGTCCGCACGCGATGCAACCTCGCTTCTGGATCAGGCGATCAGTCACGGCGCAGGCGAAACCACCGCCGATCAGGTCCGCGCCATGCTGGGTCTGGCCGACCGGGGCCGCGTGCTCGATCTGTTCGACATGATCCTGCACGGCCATGCTGCCGAGGCGATGCTGGAACTATCCAACCAATACGCCGAAGGGGCAGACCCCATGGCAATCCTGCGCGATCTGGCAGAGGTCACGCATTGGGTCAGCGTCATCAAGATCACGCCAGAGGCTGCAGAGGACCCCACCGTCGGCCCCGACGAACGCACCCGCGGGCTGGCCATGGCCGAGGCGCTGCCGATGCGCGTACTGTCACGCATGTGGCAGATGCTGCTCAAGGCACTCGAAGAGGTGGCCCATAGCCCCAATGCGATGATGGCCGCCGAAATGGCCGTGATCCGGCTAACCCATGTTGCCGATCTGCCCACCCCAGAGGATCTGGTCAAGAAACTCAAGGATGCGACACCGCCCCCCAGTGGTCCCGGCGGCGGCGCACCGCGCCCCGCGCCCGCCGGTGGTGGCACCGCGCAGGCGGTATCGCGCACCCCGGCCCCGACACACAGCGGACCGACCGGCCCATCGGCCAGTGCGGCACCGCAGCTGGCCACGGACGCGCTGGCGCACTACGCCCGTTTCGAGGATGTGGTCGATCTGATCCGCCACCACCGCGACGTCAAACTGCTGGTCGAGGTCGAAACCGGCCTGCGTCTGGTGGCCTACCAGCCCGGCCGCATCGAGGTGAACCCCACCGCCGACGCCGCAGCCGACCTGACCCAGCGTCTGGGTGCCAGGCTACAGGCCTGGACCGGCAACCGCTGGGCGGTCACCGTGACGAATGCCCCCGGTGCCCCCACCATCGCCGAACTGCGCGACGCCGAAGACAGCGCGCGCGAGCAAGAAGCCCGCGCGCATCCGCTGGTTCAGGCCGTCTTTGCAGCCTTTCCCAACGCCAAGATCGCAAACATCAAGACCGAGGCTGACAGGCTGGCCGATGCGGCTGGCGACATGCTGCCAGAGGTCGATGAAGAATGGGACCCCTTTGACGACGATTAAGACGCGGGCCAATCATCCGGCCCGATCCGGCCCAGGACGGTGAAACCATCGCCAGTCGGTGCAATGACATAGGCCACGCCCTGCGGTTCGGGATAGATCCCCGTCGCAGCCTCGAACGGATCGTCATGGCCCACGATCACCAGATTGCCGTCCTGCGGGATCTGCGAAATGGCTGCCGTGACATTGGCCGACATCATGTCCAGATCGGACTGTTTGTAATCCTCGGCCGGGGCGAAATTCAGTGCCGCATCCTGCCGGTAGTCGCCAAACGCCAGATCGGCCGTCTGCCATGCCCGGCAGTATTCGCTGCTGATAACTTCGCCCACGGGGATCTCCAGCCCGCTGATGGCGGAACCGATGGCCTTGGCCTGCTGCCAGCCCACTTCGCTCAGCACACGCTGTGTTGCGCAATCGCCCAGCTTTGCCGCGACCTGATCGGCATAATCGGTCTCGGTCATGGCATGCCGCAAATACAGGACGTGGCCGCCGGACTGCAACGCGTCGACCAGCTCGGGAACGCTGGCCGTCTCTTGCGCAAGGGCCTGTCCGCCGCACAGTGCAAGGCTCGCAATGGCCGGAATGAATGGGGTTTTGGATCGCAACATCAGATGATTCCTTATCCTGACTGATTTACTCAACCACTTAATCCTGATTCTTTTAGTCAAGTAAACCCCACTTGTTCGCTTCCGCGGCCCTGCCTATCGTCCACCTCACAATCGGGCGGCGCAAAGTGACACCACCGTCGCAGGCCTCGCGCCAGAAGGAGTGACAGACGTGCGATACCCAATGACCCTGCTGCTGGCATTTGCCCCGGGCCCCGCCTTGGCACAGGTCTGCGCGCAGATGCGTCCCGATTGGTCAGGCGGCCCGGTCAGCGCGATGACCGAGGCGATCTGGCTGTTCAGCACGGCACCGACCGTTGCCCTTCTGATCGCGACCGGGGCCGCGATCTGGTTTCGCAGCACCTGGGCCGGTGCCGCCGCCGTTGTGGCATGGTCAGGCTATATCTACCTGCTCAGCTCTGACGTGCAGATCCTGTCGCAAGCCCGCGCAGAAGGCTGTATCGGGCCACAAACCTTGTCGATCGGCATCGTCATTGCAATATGTGTCACGACAGTATTGATTACCGCGCCGCGCAAACCGCGGTCAGAATAAGGAAAAATCCAATGCTCAAAGGTTTAGGCGGACTTGGCGACATGGCCAAGATGATGAAATCCGCACAGGACATGCAGGCCAAGATGGCCCAGATGCAAGAAGACATGGAACATATCACCGTCGTGGGTGAATCCGGTGCCGGTCTGGTCAAGGCGACGGCCACCGCCAAGGGCGATCTGACGGGCCTCGACATCGATCCCAGCATCTTCAACGGTGACGAAAAGGAAATCGTCGAGGACCTGATCCTCGCCGCGATCAAGGACGCCCAGTCCCGCGCTGCAGACCGCACCCAGCAGGAAATGGCGAAAATCGCCGAAAGTCTTGGCCTGCCTGCGGGCATGAAACTGCCGTTCTAAGGCATGTCCGCCCGTATCATCTTGCCAAAAATACTCTCGCCGAAGGCCCGGCTTTCCGCATGGAAAGCCGGTACATGACCGACAGCCCGCAAGCCATCGACGACCTGATCGCGCTCATGGCGAAACTGCCGGGGCTGGGCCCCCGCTCGGCCCGCCGCGCGGTGCTGCATCTGGTCAAGAAACGCGCACATCTCTTGATTCCTCTGGCGGATGCGATGCAACAGGTGGGCGAAACCGTGCGCGAATGTGTCAACTGCGGGAATATCGCAACCGATGACATCTGCGGGATCTGTGCCTCCGAACGGCGCGCCATCGGCGAAATCTGCGTGGTCGAGGATGTATCCGATCTGTGGGCGATGGAACGCAGCAACCAGTTCAAGGGACGCTACCATGTTCTGGGTGGCACGCTGTCGGCACTCGATGCCGTGGGACCAGAAGATCTGCGCATCCCCCGCCTGCTGGACCGGATCAAGTCCGAAAACGTGACCGAGGTGATTCTGGCCTTGGGGGCCACCATCGACGGCCAGACCACGGCGCATTACATCGCTGATCAGTTGCCGGGCATCACGGTGACATCGCTGGCCCAGGGTGTACCGGTCGGTGGCGAACTGGACTATCTTGACGACGGCACGATCACTGCTGCCCTCAAGGCCCGCCGCGCGATCTGAGCCATCGGCCTTGCAGCGATGCAGCGCGCACGGTCGCATCGCGATAGGCATGCATTGCCCATGACTGTCCGAAAAGAAAAGGCCCCGGTCGAATGACCGGGGCCTTGTCAGGACGCGATGATGATCTGTCGATCAGTCTTCGTCGTCGTTTTCCGCATCGACGTTCTCCGGCAGCTTGAAGAAGCTGTCGGCGTCGCGCACGTCACGGGTATCGACGGGTTCTTCATCATCTTCGGGTGTCTCGGACAGGCTGAAGGTTTCCAGCCCAGCGATGGACGACGGCATCTTGGGTTCGGGTGCCATGCCAAGGCTGCTTTCGGTGCTGACCAGCTTGCGACGCTCGTCGTCGGTCATCGCACCGCCCTCGGCGGCCCTTTTTGCATTGGCCTTTTGCACGGCAGCGTCCAGTTCGGACTGCTTGCACAGGCCCAGTGCGACCGGATCGATCGGTTCGAGGTTGTTGATGTTCCAGTGGGTGCGTTCGCGGATCGCCTGGATCGTGGGCTTGGTCGTGCCCACCAGTTTGCTGATCTGGCCGTCCGACAGTTCGGGATGAAATTTCACCAGCCAATAGATCGATGCCGGGCGGTCCTGACGCTTGGACAGCGGCGTGTAACGCGGGCCGCGACGCTTTTCCTCGCCCACGGCGGCCTTGTAGAACTTCAGCTTCAGGGCGTGGGATGGATCGGCCATGCCCTTGTACAGTTCTTCCTGGGTCAGCTGGTTGTTGGCGACGGGATCGAATCCCTTGACGCCCGTGGCCACGTCGCCATCGGCGATGCCCTGCACTTCCAGCTCGTGCATGCCGCAGAAATCCGCGATCTGCTTGAAGGTCAGCGTGGTGTTGTCACACAGCCAGACGGCCGTCGCCTTGGCCATGATCGGTTTGTTGTCAGCCATCATGTCTCTCCTATTCTGGACAAGCCTTTCCCGCGCCCTTGAGGGGGCTGACCGCATGGGCCGGGTTCGCATTGTCGGGGAACTTGAGGTGTATATAGTCAGACCACACGAATTTGGAAAGACTGCAAATGTGGAAATGGCTGGCCGCTGCGGCCCTGATCGCCCCTCCTGCCCTGGCGGATGAGGCGGGCGATTTCGATTACTACGTAATGGCGTTGTCATGGTCGCCCAATTGGTGCGACCGCGAAGGGCGCGCGCGCAATTCACCGCAGTGTGCACCGGGGGCGAATTACGGCTGGGTGCTGCACGGTTTGTGGCCGCAACATGAATACGGCTACCCACAGGATTGCCGCACCAGCGTGCAACCCCCGTCGCGCGGACAAACGGCGGCCATGGCCGATATCATGGGGACCAGCGGGCTGGCATGGTACCAGTGGAACAAACACGGCAGCTGTTCGGGCCTGACGTCGCAGGCCTATTTCGATCTGGCGCGCAGGGCCTACGACAGCGTCGATATCCCGCAAGCCTTTCGCGAGTTGAACCGGGACGTGACCCTGCCTGCATCGCTGATCGAGGAGGCCTTCATCGACAAGAATCCCGAGCTGTCACCCGACGGGGTGACCGTCACATGCCGCGACGGCGCGATCCAAGAGGCGCGGATCTGCCTGACCAAGGATCTGGAACCGCGTGACTGCGGCGCGGACGTGGTGCGCGACTGCACATTGCAAAGTGCGACATTCGGGGCGATCGACTGATGCTGCGCTGGCAACCCGGCGATGATGTGGGCGCGCTGGACGACTGGCCATTCACCGCGTCCGCCAGCGACTACGAGATTCTGCGCGGCACACCCCGCGCGAGCGGCCGCATCATTGCCGGTGGGCCGGGCCACCCCACCCGTGCGGGGATCTGGCGCTGCACGGCCGGTGCGTTTTCCTGTATCGAACAAGGCGACGAGATGATGACGGTCCTGTCCGGCAACGGCACGCTGACGGATGTCGCAAGCAAGGAGGTGACCCCCTTTGCAGCCGGTGACACCTTGTTCAGCCGCGACGGGCGGCGGGTGATCTGGGATGTGACACAGGACGTGACAAAGGTCTTTTTCGGTCACAAGGACGGTGGGTTTTGATCATCATTCGGCCTGCGGGCCGATGCCTCCGGCGGGAGTATTTCAGGCAAGATGATTCTGTGCGTCACTGCACGAATGGACCGGGGTCGAGGCCGCGCAGGGCCTCCGCGGTATCCATCGGGCGTTTTCCGGCGCGTTGCAAGCGGGTGATCCGCACGGACCCCGTGCCGCAAGCGATCGTCAGGTCGCGCAGGACCTGCCCTGGATCACCGCTTGCGTCAGCGACCTGACTGGCGAGCAATTTCACCCGTTCGCCACCAATTTCAGTCCAAGCACCGGGAAATGGTGACAGCCCGCGGATTTGTGCATCGACGGTCGCTGCATCCTGCGTCCAGTCGATCCGCGCTTCTGCCTTGTCGATCTTGGCGGCATAGGTGACGCCGGCGTCAGGCTGCGGGACCGGGTGCAGCGTCGCAAGCCCGGCGAGCGCCTCGACAATCAGGCGTGCGCCCATAACGGACAGGCGGTCGTGCAGGGTTCCCGTCGTGTCATCGGCGGCGATGGACGTTGTTTCGCGCAGCAGAAAAGGGCCTGTATCCAGCCCTGCCTCCATCTGCATGATGCATACGCCGGTTTCCCGGTCACCGGCCATGATCGCGCGGTGGATGGGTGCGGCCCCGCGCCAGCGCGGCAAGAGCGAGGCATGGATATTCAGGCAACCGTGGCGCGGCGCATCCAGCACGGCCTGCGGCAGGATCAGTCCGTAGGCCACGACGACCGCGATATCGGCGTCCAGATCGGCAAAGGCCTGCTGCGCCGCATTCGATTTCAGCGAGACCGGGTGCCGCACCTCCAGCCCGAGTGACTCTGCCCGCTGCTGCACGGGGCTGGGCCGGTCTTTCTTGCCACGCCCGGCGGGACGTGGCGGTTGTGCGTAGACGGCGACCACCTCGTGCCCTGCATCGACCAGCGCCTGCAGCACCGGCACCGAAAAGTCGGGTGTTCCCATGAAGATGACGCGCATATTGGCCCCCTGTCTGATCTGGGCGGCACCCTAGCGTCTGATGCGGGAATGGCTAGCAGCTTCGGCCCAGCACCAGCACATAGGTCGGCCCCTTGGCACCCTGTGCGACACCGACACCCATTTCGGACACGCGCGGGTGCAGGATGTTGGATAGATGGCCGGGTGAGGCATTCCAGCCATTCACAACCTGTGCAACGCGCGGGAAATCCCAGGCCACGTTTTCGGCAATGGTGCAGGCCTGATAGCCGCGGGCGCGGGCGCGCAGCTGCGAATTGGACCCGTCACTGCCACGGTGACCGCGAATGGCATGGACCGCCATATCGCAGGCATGATCCTGCGAGGCCTGCGCCAGTCGTTGGTTGAAGCCCAGTGGCGGCAGACCGCGCGCGCGCCGGGTCTGGTTCACACCGTTGACGATCTCTGTCGCGATGGCGTTGTAGTTGCCAGGGGCAGCGCAGGCATTTGCAGCGGACACATGCGTGGGCAGCGCCAGCGCGGTCGCCGCGCACATGATAAAGAATAGGGGTCGCAGCATCTTGGTCCTCCGGTTGGTCAGAGGTCCAGGGTGCGTTTTGAAAACGGCGCTTGTTAGGCGCAGATCGCGCGATTTTCGGGTCAGGCGCTGCGGATGAACCGCCCGCCGAGGCTGGCACAGGCAAAGAGCGCCACCGCCACACAAACGATCGAAGGGCCTGTCGGTGTGTCCAGCTGCAAGGATAGCGCGATGCCGCCAAGTGCTGCGGTCACGCCGATCAACGCGGCAACGGCGGCCATCCGTTCGGGACCGTTGCTGGCACGGCGCGCCGCCGCCGCGGGGATCACCAGCAGGGCCGTAATCAGCAATGCGCCCACGACCTTGATCGCGACGGCCACGACGCCAGCCAGCATCAGCGTCAGGATCAGATTTTCGCGTTGCGGATCGACGCCGGAGGCCGTCGCCAGGTCGGGATTCAGGGTCGCCAGCAACAAGGCCGACCAGTGCCACCACAAAAGCGCCAGCACGACCAGCACACCCGCCCAGATCACCGCCAGATCGCCGCGCGTCACGGTCAGAACGTCGCCGAATAGATAGGCCTCGAGGTCGATCCGCGCCCCCGGCAGCAACGCCACCGCCACAAGACCCAGCGCCAGGGCGCCATGCGCAAGCACGCCCAGAATGGTGTCGGTGCCCTGTTGGCGATCGCTCAGCCTGTGGATCAGCAATGCGACGATCAAGGCGACAAACCCCACGCCCGCGATCACCGAGACATTCAGCGCAAGCGCAAGCGCCACGCCCAGGATTGCGGCATGGGCAGTGGCGTCACCGAAATAGGCCATGCGCCGCCAGACCACGAAACAGCCCAGAATACTGGCCGCCAGGGCCGTGCCGACCGCGGCAAGCGCCGCGCGCACCAGAAAATCGTCCAGCATTCAGTCCGTTGTCCCGTGATGGTGGTGGTGATGATGGTGATCATGATCGTGGCGATAAAGCGCGAGCGCGCCACCGGTGCCTGTCCCGAACAATTCGCGATAGGCCGGTGCGGCGGAAACGACCTCGGGCGTGCCTTCGCAACAGATATGACCGTTCAGGCAGATCACCCGGTCAGACGCGCTCATGACCACGTGCAGTTCATGACTGACCATCAGCACGGCACAGCCCAGGTCCGCCCGCACATCCTCGATCAGGCGATAGAATTGCGCGGCCCCCGGCTGGTCGAGGCCTTGTGTCGCCTCGTCCAAGATCAAAAGTTGCGGTGCGTTCAGGATCGCGCGGGCCAAGAGGACACGCTGAAACTGCCCGCCTGACAGATCGGCCATCTGACGGTTGGCCACATGGGCGACACCGGTGCGCGTCAGTGCCGTTTCCGCCTGCGCGCGCGACACCCGGCGCGGCAGATCCAGAAACCGGCGGGCGGTCAGCGGCAAGGTGGCATCGATTGACAGTTTCTGCGGCACATACCCGATGCGCAGGCCCGCCTCACGCAGGATGCGCCCGCTGTCAGGGCGCAAGGCACCAATCAGACTGCGCAAAAGCGTCGATTTGCCCGACCCGTTGGGCCCGACGATCGTCACGATTTCACCCGCCGCAATCGACAGGCTGACATCCTGCAGGATCGCCGTCGTCCCGTAAGAGACGCGCAGGTTTTCCGCAGACAGCAGCGTCATGCCGGCACCTGACATTTCGGGCACAGGCCCTCTGCTTCGATCACCGTGCGTTCGATGGCAAATCCGCTGTCATCGGCCATACGGTCCAGGGTCGCAGGCGATGCCGCCTCGGCCACGGTGCGACAGGACCGGCAGATCATGAACGCCGGATCATGTTCGGCCCCCGGTCGCGCACAAGCGACAAAGGCATTGAGCCGTTCGATCCGGTGGGCAAGGCCATTATCCACCAGAAACGACAACGCGCGGTAGGCGATGGGTGGCTGGTCGCCCAAGCCTTCGTCCCGCAGCCGGGACAGAACGTCATAGGCCCCCATCGCAGTATGGCTTTCCAGCAGGATCTCCAGCACGCGACGGCGCACCGGAGTCAGGCGGATATCGGCAGCCTCGGCCTGCGCGATTGCACCGCTGACACAGGCGCTGTGATCGTGGGGATCGAAACCGCTGCTCATGAAATGTCCACTTGTTATGTTATAACAATACATTTATAGCCCCACCCGAAACCAATCACAAGGGGACTCTCCATGCTGCGTCTGACCACCACAACAGCCCTCGTCATGCTATCCACCACCGCGATGGCCGAGGTGCCGCGTGTTTTGACGGATATTGCGCCGATCCATAGCCTTGTGGCGCAGGTGATGGGCGATCTGGGCGCACCGGACCTGTTGGTGCCCGCGGGTGGTGATGCGCACCACATGGCGCTGCGCCCGTCCGATGCACGCCTGCTGGATCAGGCGCAGGTGGTGGTTTGGGTCGGCGAAAGCCTGACACCCTGGCTGGACGAGCCGCTGCGCACGCTCGCGCCCACAGCCGCGACGCTGACCCTGCAAGAGGTCGCTGGCTGGACCCCGCGGATGTATCCCGACGCAGATGATCATACGGGTCATGAAGGACATGAAGACCATGCGGATCACGACGATCATGCGGATCATGACGATCATACGAATCACGATCACGATCACGATCATGAACATGATCACGCTGGTGACGATCACACAGGCCATGACGACCACGCAGGTCACGCGCACACAGGGCTGGACCCGCATGCCTGGATCGACCCGGTCGCGGCCAAGGTCTGGGTGGGCGCGATCCGCGATACGCTGACCGCGACCGACCCCGACAATGCAGCCACCTATGCCGCCAATGCCGCAGGCACGATGCAGCGTCTGGATACGCTGACCGACCAGCTGACAACGACGCTGGCCGGCGTGCCTGCTGGCAGCTGGCTGGCACCCCATGACGCCTTTGGTTATTTCGAAGACCGGTTCACGGTGCCCTCTGCCGGGGCCGTGGCCGACAGCGAAGCGGTGGCCCCCGGTGCCGCAGGCCTGTCAGACCTGCGCGAACGGGTATCCGGCGGCAATGTCAGCTGCGTGCTGTTCGAGGTGAACACCGCCGACGATCTGGCCCGCACCCTGACCGACGGAACCACGGCCAAGACAGCAGCGATCAGCGTGGCAGGTGCAGGGCTGGAACCGGGTCCCGCACTTTATGCTACGCTTCTGACCAGTATTGCGGACACGCTGGTGGATTGCACGGCGTCCTAACTGCCGAACAGCCCGGTCAGCGCCCGTTGCACCAGACCGGTGACGGACGGGCGCTTGACCGCCTGAAACGGCAGCGGACGGCAGACTTCGATCGCGGCGACGCCCACACGGGCCGTCAGCGCGCCGTTCACGATCCCCTCGCCGAACCGGCGCGATACCTTGGAGAGCAGACCGCCGCCCGCGACGGACCCGATCAGATCGTCGCCCACGGCCACCGCCCCGGTTGCCACCAGATGCGACAGCACCGTGCGCACTAGCCGCAGACTGCCCAAGGTGCCCGACCGGCCCCCATAGATTTCGGCAATCCGCCGGATCATGCGGATATTTGCCGTCAATGCCGTAAAGACATCCGCCAGTGCCAGGGGCACGACTGCCGTCACCAGCGCCACTTGCCGGGCAGCGGCCTGCACCTCGGCCACGGCGCGCGCGTCCAGCGGGACCAGCAGACTGCGTTCGGCCAGGTCCAGCAATCCGTCGGCATCCATCAGCTCTGGCGCGCGGTCGGCCAGTTGCGCCCGCCCCCAGCTGGTATCGTCGCGCCCGGCATAAAGTGCGGTCAGTTGGTCCACTACCTTGCGCGCAGCCTTCAGATCGTGGCCAGCGTGGGCCTGTGCGGCATCGGCCTGCACGCGATCGATACGGCGCAAACGGCTGAATGCCGACAACTCGCGGATCACGACGGCCAGACAGACGCAGACGAACAGAATCAGCAGCCCGGTGAACACCATGCCAAGGATCGGATGCGCCGCGACCAGCCCCGTGACGTAATTCCACGCCGCAAGCGAGATGATGAAACCGAAAATCACCAGCAGCAGCGACCAGAACCAGCGCGCCAGCGGGTTGGGCTTGCGCGTGCCCAGCGCTACCACGGATTGCATCGCGGCCCCCTGCGGCAGGTCATCCACGATGGCGGGCGCGGTCGCGGGCGTCTGGTCGGCGGGCCCGTCGAGGTCGATCAGCACGGGGCGTTTCATAGCCGGTCTCCGATCAAGAATTCGGCCGCCTTGTCCAGCCGGATATGCGGCGGCCCTTCGCCCGGTTTCAGCGTCAGATGCGATGGAGCAAAGCGCATGACCTTGTAGTCGCCCTCGCCCCAGTTTTCCGCACCCGACCTGGCCGGTGACAGCAGGTGTGCGGGATCGGTCGGCAACAGGCCGGGATAGAACGCGGCCTCCTTGCCGCTGTCCAGCAGGCGTCCGCGCACCACGTCCAACGTGCCGCCATCGTGATCCACGGTCTGTTCGACCGTCGTGCGCAGCGCGGCAATCGACATCGCCTCGGTCCGCGCACCCGCGAAATCCGCCCGGTCCTGCGCGTCGCGCAGCAAGGCCTGCGTGATCGCGGTCAGCTGTGGATGCTGCGTGTGATGCAGGTGGTCTGCCTTGGTCGCGGCAAACAGGATGCGTTCCACGCGCCGCCCGTTAAAAATGCGACTGATAAAGCTGTTCCGCCCCGGATTGAACGCCGTCAGAATGTCGGCCATCGCACTGCGCAGGTCGTCCAGCGCACGCGGGCCAGCATTGATCGCCCCCAGCACGTCGACCAGAACGACCTGCCGGTCGATCTTGGCGAAATGATCGCGAAAGAACGGACGCACCACATGGCGTTTGTAGGATTCGAACCGGCGCTCGAATTCACGTGCCAGCGAACCGCGCGGCGCCACGCCATCCGGCAGCGGCGCAAAGGTCAGGACAGGACTGCCGGCCAGATCGCCGGGCAAGAGAAACCGACCCGGTGTGCAATCGGAATATCCCGCAGCCCGCGCCGCCTGCAGGTGCGCGGTATAGGCATCGGCCAGGGTGCGTGCTGTAGGCTCTTGCAGCTTTTGCGCAGGGTCGGCAGCGTCCAGCGCCGCCAGATAGGCATCACCCTTGGGCCGCCCCGGCGCGCGCGCCAGTGCCGCACGCGACCATGTGGCAAAGTCCTGATCCAGCAGCGCCAGATCCAGCAGCCATTCCCCAGGATAGTCGACGATATCCAGATGCACCGTGCGCGGCCCCTGCAACCCCGCCAACATGCCAGAGGGCTGCACCCGCAGCGACAGGCGCAATTCAGAGATGTGCCGCGTGCCTTCGGGCCAATGCGGGTCCTGCCCCGTCAGGTTGCCAAGGTAGGTTTCGTAATCGAACCGTGGCAGGGTATCGTCGGGCTGCGGCTGCAGATAGGCGGTCTGGATCGCGCCGCTGGCAGCGGCCCGCAGTTGCGGCATGCGGCCCCGGTTCATCAGGTTCGCAACCAGTGACGTGATGAACACCGTCTTGCCAGCGCGCGACAGCCCCGTGACGCCCAGCCGGATCACCGGATCGCTGAACGGTGCTGTCAATGGCCGGGTCACGGCCCCTGCCACATTGCCCACGCCACGCGCGATTTGATCGGTAAAGTCTGTCAGGCCCACGCGTATCCCCTCTTTGTCCGCTACAACTAGGGTCTTGCTGCGACGATGGGTAGGGATTGATTTCGGCGCCCCCCGCTTTTACGACCCGTTTCATGCCACGCTATGCCCTGAAAATCGAATACGACGGCACGCCCTTTTCGGGGTGGCAGCGTCAGGCTGACCAGCCGTCGGTGCAGGCCGCGATCGAGACGGCACTGGCGCGGCTGGAACCGGGTGATCACAGGATTGGTGCGGCGGGCCGGACCGACACCGGCGTGCACGCCACCGGGCAGATAGCTCACTGCGACCTGACCCGCGACTGGGACCCGTTCCGCCTGTCAGAGGCGCTGAACTACCACCTCAAGCCGCTGCCCGTTGCCGTTCTGGACTGCGCACAGGTTGCCGACGACTGGCACGCGCGTTTCAGTGCTGTCGAACGACGTTACCTGTTCAAGCTGGCGGCGCGGCGCGCGCCCCTGACCACGGATGCTGGCACGATGTGGCGCGTGACCCACCCACTCGACGCGGCCGCCATGCAGGCCGGGGCAGACCATCTGCTGGGACGGCATGATTTCACCACCTTTCGCGCGGCCCAGTGTCAGGCGGACAGCCCTGTGCGCACATTGGACGAATTGCGGATCGAGGAGCGTTACACCCATGCGGGTCAGCTGTTGCACATTCATGTGCGGGCCCGGTCGTTCCTGCATAATCAGGTGCGCAGCTTTGTCGGGACGCTCGAACGGGTGGGTGCCGGACAATGGCATCCCGACGATGTGAAAACCGCCCTTGGTGCGCGCGACCGCAGCGCCTGCGGCCCCGTATGCCCGCCATACGGGCTATATTTGGCGGGTGTGGGCTATCCAGACGATCCCTTCGCCTGACCGAGCGCGTCCCTACCCCGGCGGGTCACGGCCAATTGCGCGATGATTCGCGAAAACGGGCACAGCTGTTATTTGCGTTTGTTCCGGGATGCTTTAGATGTTCATCTGAACTGGGGATGCGGGCGATTTTGATGAATAAACTGGTTTTAGGGGCCACCGGACTGTTGGCGTTGGCAAGTGGGGCCGTTCAGGCCCAGACGATCACGCTGAATGCGCCGGGTGCGGATGACGACCTGACCAGCCTGCTGCGCGATGCGTCACTGTCGGTTTCCATCAATGCCGACGAAGAGGCTGACAAAGCCCCGCAGGATTACGTCGCCGCCGCGCGTGCCGACTATCGCCGCTTGCTGACCGCGCTTTATGCCGCGGGCTATTACAGCCCGGTGATTTCCATTCAGGTCAACGGGTCCGAGGCGGCAGGCATCCCGCCACTGGACAGCCCGCAGGTCATCGACACGGTGACACTAAACGTCCAGCCCGGTCCGCTGTTCACATTTGGCCGGGCCGACATCACCCCTGTCGCCCCCGGCACCGAACTGCCCGAAGGCTATGCCGTCGGTGCGGATGCCAAGGCCGATGTGATCAGGCAAGCCGCCAGCGTCGCACGCACCCGTTGGCAGGAACTGGGCTATGCCAAGGTGCAGGTCGCGGACCAACAGATCATTGCGCAGCACAGCGACAACCTGCTGGCCGCCGATGTCACGCTGGATACGGGTCCGCAGCTGACCTTTGGCCCGCTGATCGTCACCGGCAACGCCGATGTGCGCACCGCGGCGATCCAGCGGATCGCAGGATTGCCCACGGGCGAGGTCTATTCCCCCGACGCGCTGACGGCCGCTGCCAACCGTTTGCGCCGCACGGGCGCCTTTGATTCCGTTGCACTGACCGAAGCCGACGACATCGCAGCCGGCGATACGTTGCCCATCACTGCAACCATCGCAGAGAGCCTGCCACGGCGGATCGGTTTCGGTCTTGAACTGTCATCGGTCGAAGGCGTGCGGGTTTCGACGTTCTGGATTCACCGCAACGCCTTTGGCGGGGCAGAGAATTTCCGCATCGATGGCGAGGTGGCCGGGATCGGTGGGACAACCGGCGGGACGGACTACACGCTGTCGACCGCGCTCAAGGTGCCCGCGATCTATGGCCCGCAGACGGATTTCACATTCACCACCGCGATCAGCCGCGAAGACGAGCCTGAATTCCTGATCGACAAATTCTCGACCGAGGCGCTGGTGACACGGCTGATTACCGAGGATCTGGAAATCGAAGGGGGTCTGGGTCTCTTGCTGGCGCAAGAGGAAACGAATTTCGGCGACCGGGATTACCTGCTTTTGACTGCGCCGCTGGCCGCGACCTACGACAAGCGCAATAGCGAAACCAACGCCACCTCTGGTTATTATATCAAGGCCTCGGCCACGCCGTTTCTCGCACTGGATGGTGGCGAGAGTGGCGCACGCGGGTTTCTGGACACACGCGGATACGTCAGCTTCGGTACCGACGATCGCTTTACCATCGCCGCACGGGCGCAGCTGGGCACCGTCATCGGGCCGGACATCGACCAGGCCCCGCAGGATTTCCTGTTCTATTCAGGCGGCACCAGCACCGTGCGCGGTCAGGGCTATCAATCGCTGGGCGTGCCCCAGATTGTCGACGGCGAAACCGTCACGGTCGGGGGGAAATCCTTTGCCGGTGCGCAGATCGAGGCGCGCGTTGGCATCACCGAAGCAATCAGCGCCGTGGGGTTCTACGATTACGGCTATGTCGGTGCGGATTCCGCGCCGTTTCAGGACGGCGCGGATCAATCCGGCGTCGGGATCGGCATCCGCTACGACACCGGCATCGGCCCCATCCGCCTGGATATCGGCACACCAGCCAGCGGTGACGATCAATTCAAGTCTGTCGAAGTCTACATCGGGATCGGGCAAGCGTTTTGAAAAAGTATCTTGTATTTGCAACTCTCGCCGCCCTGCCCTTTGCCGCCACGGCCCAGGACGAAGAAGGCGAAGGTTACCTGACGCGCCTCATTCAGGACAATCTGTCGGGCGATGATCGTATCGTCGACATTCAGGGGTTCGAGGGCGCGCTGTCGTCCGAGGCAACGGTCGCCCGCATCACGGTCGCGGACAGCGACGGGGTTTGGCTGACACTTGAAGATGTCACTTTGGACTGGAACCGCAGCGCCCTGCTGCGCGGGCGCATCGACGTCCAGGAACTGAGCGCGGCCTTGATCCGGGTGGACCGCGCCCCGATCACACCCCCATCCGAAAACATCCCCGACGCCGAGGCGCAGCCATTTTCTCTGCCAGAGCTGCCCGTCTCGATTCAGTTGGATTCGCTCGACATCGCACGGATCGAACTGGGCGAACCCCTGATCGGTGAGGCGCTGGCCCTGTCGCTGACGGGGTCCGCGTCACTGGCAGGTGGCGAAGGGTCGGCCAATGTGACCGCAAACCGGCTGGACGGCCAGACCGGCATTTTCGACATTGCAGGATCTTATGACAACGAAACCCGAAATGTCGGCCTGAACCTGCGTGTCGAAGAAGGCGAGGACGGCCTGATCGCCACCCGGGCGGGCATCCCCGGTGCACCTTCCTTGTTGCTGACCCTTCAGGGCGATGCACCACTCAGCGCATTCGCAGCCGACCTGACGCTTGCCACATCCGGCCAGCCCCGGATCACCGGCAATTTCGCGCTGGACCAGACCGATAGCCAGACAGGATTCGCGCTGAACATCGGCGGCGATGTGACGCCACTGCTGGCCCCCGATTATCAGGGGTTCTTTGGCACGGATGTGGCACTGGTCGCGACTGGTGCGCAGGCTGATGACGGGTCGTTTTTTCTGTCCGACCTCGACCTGAGCGCGCAAAAGCTGAACCTGCAAGGCGAGGTGCGTGTCGATGCCGACGGCTGGGCCGAATTCATCGACCTGACCGGCACCGTGGCCGACACAACCGGCGACAGCGTTCTGCTGCCCATCGGCGGGCCGAAAACCTATGTCGACAACGTGGACCTGAGCATCCAGTTCGACCAAAGCCTGGGCGAGGACTGGACCGCCAGCTTTGACATCAACGGGTTCGACCGGCCCGGTCTGGGTATCGACGCGATCACGCTGGACGGCGGCGGCACGATCCGCGCCGAAAGTGCGGCTGACGCCGGTTTGTTCACCGCCGATCTGCAATACCGGGCTGACGGTGTGGAACTGGACGACGCAGGCGCGGCGCAGGCCTTTGGTGATGCGCTGACGGGACAGATCGTGGTCCTGCGCGATCCCACGGCACCGATCGAAATCCCGACGCTGACGCTGAACGGGCCGGGGATCGAACTGGATGCCCAGGCAACGATCGACACCAGTGGCGACACGCCTGTGATCAACACGCAGCTGAATTTCGACGCCGATGCGATCCAGCGGTTTTCGACCCTCGCAGGACGCGATCTGGGGGGTGCGGCGCGCGCCACCATCACCGCCGTTCTACAACCGCTGGACGGCATGTTCGACATCAACATCGATGCAGCCACCGACGATCTGGCCGTCGATGTTGCGCAGCTTGACCCCATTCTGGCGGGCGAAGGCACCGTGCGCCTGTCTGCCGTGCGCGATACCGAAGGCACGCGCCTGCCCAACCTGCGGATCGAAACACCCGAGGCCCTGATTACAGGCCGCGCCAATCTGACCAGTGCTGTCAGCACCGGCGATTTCGACGTGAGCCTCCGCAACCTTGGACTGGTTGTGGCCGGACTGGACGGACCCGCGAACGTCACCGGCACCGCCGATCGCGCAGCCGATGGCAATGTGACTTTTGACGTACAGGGACAGGTGCCCGAAACCACCTTTGCAGCGACAGGCACCGTCGCGCCATTCGAGGACACGCAGCGCGTCAACGCCGTGGTGAACCTGCAGGCGGACGATCTGTCGGTTTTCCGTCAGATCAGCAATCAGGACCTGTCGGGTGCCGTCGATCTGGCGGTCGACGCCAGCTTGCTTGCGGATCTGACGAACTACAGCGCGGATATCACCGGCAGCATGCAGGACGTGCAGACCGGGTTCGATCAGGTTGACCCGCTGCTGGTCGGCGCAGGCAGTCTGCGTGGCACGGTCGGATATACCGGTGACGCGACATACCGGGTCCAGGATCTGAACCTGCAGACGCCGCAACTGTCGCTGACCGGCGACGCGCTGGGTGGCCTGACCGGCCCGGCCGAGGCCGATATCGCCCTGCGCCTGACCGACGTGGGTCTGGTCGTCGACGGTCTGGCGGGCCCGCTGGCCGCCACCATCACCGGCAATCGCGACGCAAGCGAGGTGGCGAACCTGATCCTGCGGGCCCAAGGCCCCGGCGTCGATCTGGACGCTGATGTGCAGATTGCAGCTCCGCAGGACGACTACCGGATCGCCGGGCGCATCGCAGCAGAAGTGCCCGACCTCGCCCCCTACGCTGCCCTCGCGGGGCAGGATGCGATTTCAGGTGGGATTGATCTGGTGGTGGACGGCACGCTGTTGCCCGACCTCAGCGCCGTGGATGTGACGCTGAACGGGACCACGCAGGACATCACCGCCGGCATTGCACAGGTTGACCAACTGATGGCGGGTGCAGGCCGCATCAGCGGCGGGGTCGCACGGACAGGGCCGGACAGTTTTGCGTTGAACAACCTGGATGTGGCGACGCCACAATTCACCCTGTCCGGTAGCGGCAGCGGCGGCCTGACCGGCCCCTTGGACGCCGACATCACCGCGATCCTGCGGGATGCGGGCACGCTGGCACAGGGGCTGAATGGGGCGCTGACGCTGGATCTGACCGCGGACCGCGACAGCACCGGAACTGCACAGATCGACCTGACCGCCCGTGGCAGCGGCACCGATGTCGCGGTCGATGCCACCGTTGCACCGCAGGAGGACGATTACCGCATCACTGCAACCGTGGATGCCGCCATCGCACAGCTATCGCAATTTGCGGCCCTGGCCGGCCAGCCGATTTCCGGCGGTTTGTCCGTCAATGCTGCCGCCACTTTGATGCCGGACCTCAGTACTTTGGACGTGCAGGCCCGGGCGCAGACCCGCCAGCTGGCCATCGGCAACAGTCAGGTCGACCAGTTGCTGGCCGGCACCGGCAATCTGACGGTCGACGCCAGCAAGGACGGTGCGGATATCACCGTGCGGTCCTTTGACGTGCAGTTCCCGCAGATCACCGCATCCGGTGCCATCGAGGCGGGTCAGGGTGGCAGTGCTGCCGGGCAAATTCAGGCGCGGCTGGCCAATGTCGGACTGTTCACCGATGCCCTCAGCGGTCCTGTGACGGCGCAAGGCCAGGTCGGACGTACGGCGGGTGGTGATTTCACACTTGATATCGACGCCACGGGACCGGGCGGCATTCAGGCCAGCGCCGATGGCACGGTGGCGGCTGGCGGCAACCTGAATCTGGACGCCAACGGACAGGTGCCGCTGGGGTTGGCCAATACGTTCATCACGCCGCGCAGTCTGGACGGGATCGCAACGTTCAACCTGTCGGTGAACGGACCCCCTGCCCTGACCTCTGTCAGCGGGCAGATCGCCACGGGCGGCGCACGCCTGTCGCTGCCGTCCCTGTCGGAATCCTTGGAAAACATCACGGGTCGCATCGCACTCGACGGGCAATCCGCACAGATCGACATGACCACCGAGGTCGGCACTGGCGGCACCTTGACGCTGACCGGTCCTGTGGCCCTGACGGGCGGCTACAATGCCGACCTGGGACTCGCATTGCGGGCTGTCCGGCTGCGCGATCCCAACCTCTACGAGGCGATCCTGAACGGGCGCGTTACCGTGCAGGGTCCGCTTGCAGGCGGTGCCGTGATCGGCGGTGACGTCCAGCTGAGCGAGGCCAACATTCAGGTCCCGTCATCGGGCGTCGGCGGGTTGGGCGAATTGCCGGAAGTCCGCCACCTGAACCCTGATGCAGGTGTGCGCCAGACGTTGAACCGCGCCGATGTGGCGATTGACGGCGGCGACCGTGCTGCGGCGGAGACGGGTGGCGGCGGGCCAGTCTATCCGCTGGCGCTGACCATCACTGCGCCTAACCAGATATTTGTCCGGGGGCGCGGGCTGGACGCTGAACTGGGCGGTCAGCTGGCGCTGGGTGGCACAACCGCCAACATCATCCCCGTCGGTCAGTTCGACCTGATCCGGGGGCGCATCAGCATCCTGCAACAACGGTTCGACCTGACAGAAGGCTCTGCCACGCTTCAGGGCGATTTCCTGCCCTATCTGCGGCTGGTGGCCGCGACGGAAACCGACAACGGAACCGTCGTGCGCATCGTGGTCGAAGGCCCGGCCAACGACCCCGAGGTCAGCTTTGAATCCGTTCCAGACCTGCCGCAGGACGAGGTACTTTCGCAGCTGATCTTTGGCCGGGACCTGTCGGAAATTTCGCCACTGCAGGCGGTGCAGCTGGCCGCAGCCGTGGGCGAGCTGGCCGGTCGCGGGGGCGGCGGTCTGATCGACGGGTTCCGTGCAAATCTGGGGTTGGACGATTTCGACGTGACCACCGATGCCGAAGGCAATGCCGCGCTGCGGGCCGGCAAATACCTGTCCGACAACCTCTATACCGATGTGACAATCGGCAGCGATGGATCGACCGAGATCAACCTCAACCTCGATATCACGAGCGAGATCACGGCCAAGGGCACCGCTGGTGCGGATGGAGAAACCAGCATCGGTATCTTTTTCGAACGGGATTACTGACGGCAGACGTGGTCGGGGGGCTGTCTGCCCCCCGGTGCGCTGCACCTCCCCCCGAGGATATTTCGGAAACAGCGTATGCTTTGCGTCAGGCGCTGACAGCCAGCACGTTTTCAGCCTGATGGTAGGGACAGGCGACACGGTGACCCGGCCCGACCTCCAGCATCGGTGGCAGAGCCTGTGCGCAGGTCGCTTGCGCCTTGGGACAGCGCGTGCGGAACACGCAGCCCGACGGTGGCGATATGGGTGAGGGCAATTCGCCGTCCAGCGTGGTGCGCGGACGTTTGCGTTCCAGAACGGGGTCCGGGATCGGGACAGAGCTGATCAGCGCCTGCGTATAAGGATGTTCGGGCCGTGTCGTGATGGTCCGCGCGTCGGCGGTTTCCATCTGGCGTCCCAGATACATCACCACGATCCGGTCGCTTATGTGCTTTACGACAGACAGATCGTGCGCGATGAAGATCATCGACAATCCCATGTCGCGCTGCAATTCACGCAGCAGGTTCACCACCTGCGCCTGGACCGACACATCGAGGGCAGAAACGGGTTCGTCGCAGATCAGCAGCTTGGGTTTCAGGATCAGCGCGCGGGCAATCCCGATGCGCTGGCACTGGCCGCCGGAGAATTCGTGAGGATAGCGGTTCACGAGGTTTGGCAGCAGGCCCACCCGTTTCATCATGTCCTGTACACGCGATTTGCGATCCGCGCGCGACAGGCCCGGTTCGTGTGTGACCAGCGGTTCGGCGATGATGTCGCCTACCGTCATGCGCGGGTTCAGGGCCGCCAAGGGGTCCTGAAAGATCATCTGCACATCGCGGCGGTGCACCCTCCGCTCGCGCGGTGTCATCGCGGCGAGGTCGGCCCCCTCAAAGTTGATCTGACCACCTGACGACGGCACGGTGCCCACGATGGCGCGTGCGAGCGTGGATTTGCCGGAGCCGGATTCCCCCACGACGCCAAGGCATTCGCCCGGTGCGAGGTCGAACGTCATCTGGCTGACCGCCTGCAATTTCAGCGGTGCCGTCCAGGGCCAGGCCCCGCGCGGGCGCACATCGAATGTGACGGACAAATCGCGCAGCGACAGGATCGGTTCGGTCATGCGGACACCTCTGATTTCGGGACATGGCAGGCGCGGCGACGATTGCCATCAAAGGTCGCCAGTTCCGGCGGGATGTGGGCGCATGTGTTCTGAACATAGGCACAACGCGCGGTGAACGGACAGCCCTGCGGCAGACGCGACATGTCGGGCGGTTCGCCCGCAATGGTCAACAGTTCGTCGTCGTCGCGGTCAAGGCGCGGCACGGCACGCAAGAGTCCCTTGGTATAGGGATGCGAGGGGTCAGCGAACACGGGATCGGTCGGGCCGTCCTCCATGATCTGGCCGCCATACAGCACCAGCGTCCGGTCGCAGAAACCCGCCACAACCCCCAGATCATGGGTGATCAGAATGATCGCCGTCCCGAAATCGTCGCGGATGTCGGCCAGCAGCTGCATGATTTGCGCCTGCACGGTCACATCCAGCGCAGTCGTGGGTTCATCCGCGATCAGCAGGCGCGGGCGACACAGCAGCGACATGGCAATCATGATCCGCTGACGCATCCCGCCGGAAAATTCGTGCGGAAAGGACCGGATGCGGTTGCGCGCATCGGGGATTTTCACCGCGTCCAGCATGTGAATGCTCTCGGCAATGGCGTCCTTTTTGCTCATGCCCTTGTGCAGGGTCAGCACTTCGGCCATCTGCTCTGAAATCCGGATATAGGGGTTCAGCGAGGTCATCGGATCCTGAAAGATCATGCCGATCTGGTTGGACCGCACCTTGTTCATCTTGGATGGTGTGAGGCCCAGCAGGTCGGTGCCGTCGAAACGTACCTGCCCGGTGGCGCGGCCGTTGCGCGCCAGCAGCCCCATCAGTGCAAAGGCGGTCTGGCTCTTGCCGGACCCGCTTTCGCCCACGATGGCCAGTGTTTCGCGCTGATCCAGCTGAAAACTGACGCCGTTGACGGCATTCACGTCGCCGTCTGCGGTGGAAAACGTGACCCGCAGGTTATCGATATCGAGCAGCATCAGCGGTCCTTTGGGTCGAGTGCGTCGCGCAGGCCATCGCCTACAAAGAAAAAGGCGAAGATCGTCAGGACAAAGAACGCCAGCGGAAAATAGAGCTGCCACATGACGCCGTAAGCCATGTTGGACGACCCTTCTGAAATCAGTGCCCCGAGAGAGGTGTTGGGTTCCTGCACGCCAAGACCCAGAAAGCTGATAAAGCTTTCAAAGATGATCATCTGCGGCACCAGCAGCGTGGCATAGACGATCACGATGCCCAGCAGGTTGGGCACGATGTGGCGCAGGATGATGGTAAAGGGTGCGACGCCGGTGGCATGGGCGACCTCGACGAATTCCTTGTTCTTGATCGTCAGGGTCTGACCACGCGCGATCCGTGCCATGTCCAGCCATGAAATCAGGCCGATCCCGAGGAACAGCATGAAGATCGACCGGCCAAAGATCACCAGCATCAGGATAAGGACGAACATGAACGGAATCGACATCAACACATCGACGATCCGCATCATGATGTTGTCGGTGCGGCCACCTGCGTATCCTGCAATCGCCCCGTAGAGCGTGCCGACAATCACCGCGACCAGCGCGCCCACGATGCCGACCATCAGGGAAATCT
The DNA here is from genome assembly GCF_900110705.1 of Loktanella sp. DSM 29012. GTDB lineage: Bacteria > Pseudomonadota > Alphaproteobacteria > Rhodobacterales > Rhodobacteraceae > Loktanella > Loktanella gaetbuli. The sequence continues at coordinate 367,899 of NZ_FOEJ01000002.1, forward strand.
GCGTCCCCTGCACCACCCGCGCGAACAGATCACGCCCGTTCGCGTCCGTGCCAAAGAAGTGCCCGGTCTCGATCGACGGGACGCCTTTTTGCATGTTGGCACCGATCAGGGTGAAATCGATCATGTCGCGTTCGTGCTGGGCGACAAACTGGCCAAAGATGGCAAAGACAGCGATCCCGAACAGGATGAACGTGCCGACCATCGCAGCCTTGTTGCGCAGGAACCGCGCGCGGGCATCCGCCCAGAGCGACCGGCCCTGCACCTCGGCGAGGTGGGTGGCGTTCAGCAGGCGTTCGGCGTCAGATGAATAGGTCATGTGGCACCCCTAGTAACGGATTTTCGGGTCGATCCACGCATAGAGGATATCGACAACGAGGTTGAACAGGATGGTCAGCGCGCCCACCAGAATGGTGATGCCCATGATGACCGAATAATCGCGGTTAAAGGCGGAATTGACGAAAAACTGCCCGATCCCACCGGTGGAAAAGAAGATGTCGATCACCACCGATCCGGTGATCATGCCCACAAACGCCGGTCCCAGGTAGCTGATCACGGGCAGCATCGTGGGTTTCAGCGCATGTTTGAATATCACGCGGCGCGTGGGCAGACCCTTGGCCCTGGCCGTGCGGATGAAATTGGAATTCAGCACCTCCAGCATGGACGACCGCGTGATCCGCGCGATGGACGCCATGTAGGATGTCGACAGCGCGATGACAGGCATCACCAGATATTGCCACTGACCGCCATTCCAACCGCCACCGGGCAGCCAGCCCAGCCACAGGGTGAATGTCAGCAGCAGGATCGGCGCCATGACAAAGTTCGGCAGCACCTGTGCGCCGATACTGATGCCAACTGCCAGGTAGTCCAGCCAGCTGTTTTGCTTGATCGCAGCAGCGGCCCCGAGGGTCACACCGACGACCACGGCCACGACGAACGACCAGAAACCATAGGTCAGTGTCACCGGGAACCCTTGGGCAATCACGTCATTGACGGTGCGGTCCTCGTATTGGAACGACGGGCCGAAATCGAAATGCACCACGACATTCCAGACATAATCCAGAATCTGTTTCCAGAACGGCTGATCCAGCCCGTATTTCGCCTCGATGTTGGCCAGCACCTGTGGCGGCAGGGGCCGGTCGGAATTGAACGGGCCGCCGGGGGCTGCGTACATCAGGATGAACGACAGGATCACAAGGATCAAAAGCGTCGGCACCGCGATCGCAAGCCGTTTGAGGATAAAGCTGAACATGGATCGGACTTCCCGCAATGGTCACGAAAAACAAAGACGCCGCACCCCCGGTGACAGGGGCGCGGCGCAGTGGACGTGCAGGGTTATTCTGCTGCGACCTTGTACAGATCCTTGGCATACCAGTTCTGCTGAAAGTTGTTGACGGGCCAGTTTTCGATCTGGTCGTTCAACATTTTCACAGCTGCATAGTGGTAGATCGGGATGATCGGCATATCCGTCGCGATGATCTCCTCGACCGCTGCGTAATCCGCGTTCGGGTTGTCCGACGTCTTGGCATTGGCCAGCAGCGCGTCGACCTCTTCGTTGACGTATTTGCTGTCGTTGTAGCCCGAACCGGACTGCATCAGGTCAAGGAACGTCGACGCCTCGTTGTAGTCGGCGCACCAGCCGCCACGTGCCACATCGAAATCACCCGAACCGCGTGCATCGAGGAACGTCTGCCATTCCTGATTGGCCAGCGTGGTTTCGACACCTAGCGTCTGTTTCCACATCTGGCTGATCGCCACGGCGACGGCGCGGTGGGATTCATTGGTGTTGTAGACCAGGTCGACGGTCAGCGGGTTATCCGCACCGTAGCCTGCGGATGCCAGCAGCTCTTGCGCCTGTGCGTTCCGCTCTTCCTGGGTCATGCTGGCCATGGCGATTTCAGGTGCCTCGAACCCGGCGGTCGCCCAATGGGTAAAGTTGTAGGCCGGTTTCTGACCACCGGCAAGGACGGCATCAACGATGATGTCACGGTCAACGGCCAGCGACAGCGCCTGACGCACGGCGGGATCCTGAAACTCTTCCGGGCCGTTATCGCGCAGGTTGAACATGTAGTAATAGCTGCAGGAAAGCGGCACGCTCATCGCCTGATCGGGGTATTCCTGCGACAGGCGCGGATACTGGCCGGCCGGCACATCGGTGCGGTCCAGCTCGCCTGCCAGATAACGGGTCAGACCGACGTTTTCGTCAGCAACCACCAGACGGGTGACGGTTTCCAGCGTCGTGTTCGCGTTGTCCCAATATTCGGTGTTGCGCGACATCACGGCGCGTTCCTGCGGCACGAATTCGGTCAGCACATAGGCACCGTTGGACACCATGTTGCCGGGCTGGACCCAGTCATCGCCGAATTCTTCGACGTTGGATTGCAGCACGGGGAATGTCGTGCTGTGGGTCAGCATCTGCGGGAAATACGGCAGCGGCTCGGACAGCGTGACCTGCAACGTGGTGTCGTCAACGGCGGTCACGCCCAATGCATCGGGTTCCATCTCGCCCGCGATGACGGCGCTGGCGTTCTCGATGCTCATCAGTTCAATGTACCAGCTGTAGGGGCTGGCCAGCGCAGGGGATGCGGCGCGTTTCCATGCGTATTCGAAATCGCCGGCGGTGACGGGTGCGCCGTTCGACCACTTGGCGTTGTCACGCAGGGTGAAGGTGTAGGTCAGGTTGTCGTCACTGACGGTGTAGTCGGTCGCAACACCGGGGATCAGATTGCCGTCGGCGTCCTGGTTGTACAGACCCTCGAACAATTGGCGCACCATGTCGCTGCCGTCCGTATCCTCGACCTTGCCGGGATCAATCGACGGGCTTTCGTCGCCGACGCGGTAGACAAAGGTCTGTTCCGCAGCAAGCGTTGCATCGGCAGGAATGTGGCTCTCGGCCAAGGTTGCGGTGCCGGTCAGCACGAGAACGGCAGCGGTGGAGGCCATCAGATGGCGTCGGGTCAATGTCATGGAATTCTCCCTGTCAGCGGGCTGTTGTTCGCCCTGTAGTTGCGCGCACGGTTCGTTTACCTGCGCGGTGATGCTATATCCTTTGCGCATTTTTTCGGGGTTGCAAGAGCGCTGTTGTCCCATGAGCGTGAACGGGACATAACGTGACGGCAGGCGCAATGAATGGAAACGATGGGCGCGCAACAGCGCAATTTGCAGTCCGTTTTTCACCGCCAAATCAAACTTTTGAACACTGCGAATAGGTCAATCTGATGGACAAAACCGACCTCGACACCCGCAAGGGTCTGCCGGACGCCTTGCGCGTCCTGCTCGAGACATATCCGCGTGACGGTTGGACCCGCGATCCCGGCTTTGACGGGTTGATCCGATTCTGGCTGGATCGACACATGATGTTCCGCCGCCTGATGGCCGAAATGGAAACAGGCACCGAGCTGTTGCTGGACCGCAAGACCGCCCCCGATGCCTTTGCACGCCAGTTGTCACGCTATGGCGGGATGTTCGTGAACGGCCTGCATGAACACCACACCATCGAGGATGCGCATTACTTTCCGCGCCTGCGCGCCAAGGACAAGCGCATCGACCGTGGTTTCGAGATTCTGGACGCCGATCATCACGCTCTGGACGGTCACCTGAATGCCTTTGCCGATACGGCGAATGCCACGCTGCGCCAGCTGGACGACCGCGACCGCCTGCAATCGCAGGCCGGGGCATTCCGCGACCGTCTGTCCGACATGGCCCGCCTGCTGAACCGCCACCTGATCGACGAAGAAGAATTGATCGTGCCGGTTATCCTGAAGTTCGGAAGCGCCGATCTGGGCGGTTGACTGCCCCTACGTCAGGCGGCCTGCGCCATCGCAACCTCATCGGTCCGGGACTGCAGCAACAGATCGGCCAGCAGATTGTCCCAGCACGCGACAAACCGGTCTTCCAATCCGGCAGTCAGGTGACGGGCCGCCGCGATATGCCGTTGGGTCAGACTGCGATCCAGTGCCTTTGGCGATGTCTCGTCATAAAGCATGGCCCCCAATGCGGCGTGGTCGCGCAACCCGTCGATGGCCGCAGCGATCACGGGGCGACCGGCGGCCAGCGCCTCGATGGCCACCAGACCGTAGGCCTCCCACCGGGACGGCATGACGACGGCGTCAACAGCCGCATAGGCCGCCGCCGGGGTTGCGGCAAACCCCATGAACCGAATGCGCGCGTCACCAGCGGCCAGCGCCCGCAGCGCGTCCTCTTCCCCGCCCTCACCGTAGATGTGCAGTGCGATATCGGGGTCAGGGCAGCCGCGAAATGCCGAAATCAGGTGATCAAATCCCTTTTGCGGTTCCAGCCGGCCGATCGCACCAAAGACACGCACCGGCCCCACACGGTCAGGCACGGCGCGGAAATCACACAGGTCGACGCAGGACTGGATCGTCACCAGCCTGCCCGCATCACACAGCTGGCGCGATGCGAACCATTCCGCCTGCGCGTGGCTGACCGCAACAACACGGTCGAACAGCGAAAAAGCCACCCGCATCAACGTCATGAACCGGGCGCGGCTGACGACATTTCGGTTCACGAAACCCTCGGTGTAGCTGTGTTCGACGTGGATCAGCGGCGTGCCAGCGTTTGCCGCGCGCAGGCCGATCAGACCGGGCAGACCGCGCCAGTTCAGCGTCAGATGCGACACGATCACATCCGCATCCAGCACAGCGGACGGAACCTTGCCGCGTTCGATCTGCTGGGTGACGTGGCGCGCACCCGCCTGCAGGCGGCCATCATTCACCAGAAAATCGACAACGCGCATCACACCGCCGGCGGTGCTGTCATCAACAAGGTGCAACACAACGGGTTGATCGGTCATGAACGTGACTCCTTTGCAGTCATGAGGGCCGAAATGGCCGAAGGTCCGGCGCTGCACAGCACTGCTGTCGCCGCCAGTGTGGTCAATGTCTTGCGGGGTTCCTCGAACAGCGGACGCCAAGACTGGCGCAGCGATTGCAGGACCAGTGTGCGCGCCCGACCTGCATCCAGATCGCTGATGGCGCGACGCGCGAGATAGCGCAGCTGATAGGCCCGTGCGATGGGGGCCACCTGCGCAAACAGCGCGGGGTCCAGTGGCGTCAGTTTCGCCACCATGTTTTCCCATGATGCCAATTGCCGGTCAGTTGCCGCCGACAGGCCCCCTGCGCTGATGCGGTAGCGGGTCAATAGCCCCGGCACGCCCGCGAATAACCAGTCCGTTGTCAGCGCAATGCGCATCCAGCATTCGATGTCTTCGGACTGACGAAAGGTTTCGTCGAAATACCAGTCGCGGCTCTTCTCATAGGCTGGTCTGTAGGCGATGGCATCGAACACGGCACGCCGGATCACCGCAGCAGACCCGTTGCCAATCGGATTACGTTTGAGGATATGGGCCGCGTCGACCCCCGACAGACGTGGTGCCTGGGTCTGCCCCAACAATGCACCGGCATCGTCGATCAGGGCAGACCCGGCGTAGCTGACACCGACCTCTGGAGAGGCATCCAGATGTGCGATATGGGCGCCCAGCTTCCAGCGTTCCCATATGTCGTCGGCGTCACAGAACCCGATCAACGGCGCGCGTGCGGCGTGAATGCCGGTGTTGCGCGCGCCCGCCAGTCCGCGATTGCGTTGCTGGATCAATCGAACCCGAGGGTCCGATTGATACGACGCGGCAATCGCGGCGGTCGCATCGCTGGAACCATCGTCGACGACGATGATCTCGAAATCGCAAAACGTCTGTGCGAGGAGGGCAGCAAGTGTTTCGCGCAGCGTGGCAGCGACATTGAAGGCGGGTACAACGATTGTTGCTCGGGGATGGGATGAGACAGGTTTCATTTCGAAAACAGAGCCTTTGCACAGGGACGCGGCAGGACGACGGCGATCAGGGCGCCGATCAGGGTCAGCAGACCACGGCGCGGTACGTTGAAAAAACCGACAGGACTTTGGATCAGGCCACGCAGGGCATAGCGCAGGGGCTGCAGCCGCCCTTGGCCCAGCCGCAGTGAACGGCGTGACAGATAACGCAGGTAGGTCGCATCGGCAGCCCGGCTGGGCACATGGCCGTAGCGGGCGGCGGTGGCGACAGCGATGGCACGGCCACGGGTCATTGCCATCAGGTCGGCAGACAGGCCACCGGCACTGGCCCGATACCAGACCTGCAGCATGTCCAGACCGATCACGCGCGCCCCGTCGCCGACAAGGCGGATCAGCCATTCCAGATCCTCGTTATGCACGATCTCGGGGTTGAAACCGCCCGTCGCGGCAAAGGCCGCGCGCCGGACCGCGAGGTTCGACATGGTGCAGACGGGATTTTCCGCCAGCAGTATCGGCACGGTCAGATCGCCTGCGGGCACGGTCGAGGTCGCAATGGCGTCACGCGGCCGCGCGGTAAAGAACGCGACCTGACCGTAGACCGCATCGACCGACGGATCTTCAAAGGCTGTGGCCAGTTCGGCCAGCTTGGTCGGCGACCAGATGTCGTCCGCATCGCAGAATGCAATGACATCGCCTTTTGCCAGGTCGATGGCCCCGTGGTTGCGTGCATGGCTCGGCCCCTTGCCCGGATTGCCGACCAGGGTGATCCGGCGGTCATAGGCCGCCATGGCCGAGGTCAATACCCGCGATCCATCGGTGGAACCGTCGTCGATCACGATGACTTCCCACGCGGGATAGGACTGGGCCTTGATCGCGTTCAACGTCTCGATCAGCGTGTGCTGCGCGTTGTAGCAAGGGATGATTATCGAAAAGGTCAGCATGGATCACACCTTCAGGGGATGAGAGAAAAAGGCCGCGCGGATCGCAGGCAGCGAGGCCGCACAGAACAGCGTGGTGGTGGTGACGGCATAGCCCGTGGCGACGGCGGCCAGCCCGTGCGGCGCGAGGATCACCGTGTTGGCGACCACACCCATGGTCAGGGCAACGGTCACCAGCAATTCGACCTGGGGGCGATTGTTGGCGCGCAGCCAGCCTGCCGCAGCGGTCCAAAGCGTCGTCGGGATCGCCACCAGGCAGAGGATCGCCACGATATCCGCAATGTCGTCCCAGCCGTCACCGAACATGACAGGCACGTAATAGGGGGCCGCCAGCGCCTGCAGGATGACGACCGGTGCAATCAGACCGACACCGATCAACATGCTGCCGCGCAGCGCAGCCGTGCGGTCGGCCGTTTGCGTCAGATGCGGAAAGAGCACGGTCGAAAAGGCGGTGGTGAACGAATTGGACAGGCTCAGACCGGCATTGAACGCCATGAAATACAGTCCCAGCGCCTGCGGTCCCATCAGGGCACCGACAATCAGCTTGTCCGATTGCAGGCGCAGCGCCTTGACCAGTTCCACACCCAGCACCGCCCAGCCAAAACTGACAAAGGGGCGCAAGGGGGCGTAGCCTGCTTGCGGGTCACGCCGCCAGGGGTGCAGGCGCCGCACCGCCATCAGCCAGATGGGTGCGGACAGCAGACGCGGCAGCACGACGGCCAGCGCCGAAGGCCAGACCAGCACCAGCAGCACCGACATCAGGTTCGCCCCGACGATCTGTGCGCCCGCGATGCTGGCCGTCCGCTTGAGCTGGCCTGCCCGCATCGCCAGCGCCACCTGCACCAGACCGGCGGGCATGAACAGGTATTCTGCCCCCAGCAGCAGGATCAGGACCGCCAGGATCTCGCTGCCCCCACTCAGGAGGAATCCCAGCGCGATCAGCGACTGAAGCCCGAACAGGCCGCTGCACCAGACCCAGAAAATGCGATGCGCCGTCGCACAGGTTGCCTGAAGTTCCTCGTCGCGCGCTGCGATGATCCGCTGCCCGACACCGTTTTCGGTCAGGGATTTCAGAATATCGCCCGCCGCGATTGCACTGGCAGCGATGCCGATCTGGGTCAGGTCCAGGCTGCGGGCCACGGCCATCACGACAAACAACCGCGAGACCTTGGATGCGACCTCTGATGCGCCATAGGCCATCAGGTTGCCGACAAAGGCCGTGGGTTTGCGTGTCAATTGCATGATGCAGGGTCCGTTCAATTCGTGTTGAACCCTGTTTAGGCGCAAGCACCCAAGATTGTCCCAGCCACGTCCGGGCAGGCCGAACGGGCAAACGTGCAACGATCTATCCGGACGGATAGGCGCGCTGCCTTATGCGCAATGGACCCTGCAAGGCGAACGGGGTTAACGTTGCTGCAACCACCAGCATCCGAGGTTTCCGTGCGCCTGTCCAAAACCACACGATACGCGGCCTCTGTTTTCGTGCTGGCCACCGCCTGCACGTCATATGACCGTCCTGACAACCTGGAACCGGTCGCCAGCGGCGACGCCTATCAGGCGCAATATCGTGAACCGACCGTGACCCGCGCCAATGCGCAGTTCCTGCGATCGGCCGAGCTGAACGCGCAGAAATGCCTGCCCTACGGGGCGGCTGCCGGATCGGATGGCCGCATCGGCAAGGGCAGCGCCATTGCCGCGGCCGCTTTGCAGGGCGAACGCCTGACACGCAATGACCTGCTGGACGTGCGGATCGCAGATGACGAAACCCTGACCGGCGACTACGTGATTTCGCGCGACGGCACGCTCAAGCTGCCGTTCCTCGATCCTGTCCGCGCACAGGGCCGCAGCAGCAATCAGATCGAGGCCGACATCGCCCGCGAACTGGTAGCCGAAGGGTTCTACGATACCGCCCCGCGCGTTTCGGTCCGGGCAGCTGATTTCGCGTCCGTCACCGTCGGCGTGTCGGGTGCCGTATTTGAACCGCGCGCGGTCGAAATCGGCGGCGTGCCCGGCAATGGCCTCGACACCCGCAGACAAGACGCGATGGGGGCCTCGACCGAGGCGCGCAACCTGTCTGCCGCCTTGCGGGCGGCGGGCGGTGTCCGGCCCGATGCCGATATTTCGGCCGTTGAGGTCCTACGCGACGGCACTGTCTATAAACTGGACATGCGCGGCGTGTTCGAAGGTCAGAACGCCGTCGACGTGATGCTGTTAACCGGTGACGAAGTGCGCGTCCCCAGCCGCCAGTGTTTCCAGGAGGACCTGATGCGGCCCAGCCCGATCAGCCCACCGGGCGTCAGCCTGTATCTGTCGAACCTCACGCAACCCGCCTCCGACAACGCGTCCTCTGCCATCGGTCAGACCGTGCGCGAGGTGCCGTGGGGGACGCGATACCTTCAGGCCGTGATCGACGCCAACTGCGTCGGTGGACCCCGCAGCACCAGCGCGGACAGGTCGTCGGTCCTGTTCACACGCAATCCCGTGACGGATGTATCGACCGTGATCGAACGCGATATCGAGGATCTGGTGCGCCGCGCAGACCGCGATGATTACGACCCCTATCTGCTGCCGGGTGACGCACTGGCCTGCTATGACAGCACGATCACCAACGTGACCGAGATCGGCCGTGTCTTTGGCGTTCTGGGGGCCGTTTCACTACTGCGCTAGGCCAGTGCAGCGATGGTGTCGCGGTGCAGGTCGGGCAAGGCCGCGATCAATCCGGGCAAGGCATCGGTATCGCCTGATTTGGCCGCCGTCTCGATCTGCTTGAGGGTTTCGCGCAGGGCAACCGCCCCGAAAACGGCCGCACTGCCCGCGCCCTTGTGCGCAGCGGCGGCCATTGCGGCGGGGTCGCCTGCCCCGTCCGTCAATTCGGCAATCAGCGCGCCCATGTCGGCGTCGAACCGGCTGCGCATCATGTCATAGGTATCGACCCCCAGCACATCGCGCGTTTCGCGATTGTGCTGGCTGTCGATCACGTCAAAGGCACGGGGCGCGGTTTGCGCGCGATCTTCTTTGGCGAGCGCTGCGTGCAGCGCGGCCTGCGTGAGTGGTTTCGTCAGAATTCCGTCCATCCCGTCCTCCAGAAAGGCCGCCCGTTCGTCCTGCAGGACGTTCGCGGTCAGTGCGAGGATCCGTGTGTTGGCCGAAGCCCCCTGGCCTGCGCGGATCAGCCGGGTGGCGGTGCGCCCGTCCATCACGGGCATGCTGATATCCATCAGGATCAGGTCATAGGCATGTGACTGCGCCTTGATCATTCCTTGCTGCCCGTCATGCGCCTCGGTCACACGGTGGCCTGCGGCCTGCAACATGTCGCGCACGACAATGCGGTTGATCTCGTTGTCCTCAACGACAAGAATATCCAGCGGTGCGATTTTGCCGGAGGACCGGACGGTTTCGACCGCATCGGCATGACGCGTCACACGTTTGATCGGGATATCGATCCAGAAGGTGCAACCCTGCCCCGGCTCACTATTTACGCCGATCTGCCCGTCCAGCGCCGTCACGAACCGTTTCGCAATCGCAAGACCAAGCCCCGTTCCGCCCACATCGCGGTCATAAGCCGTGTTGCCCGTGACAAAGTCATCGAACACCCGATCCTTGAGGTCGGCTGCGAGACCGGGGCCGGTGTCCGCGATCTCGACGCGCAACCGGTCGCCCTGGCCGTCTGCGCGGACGCTGACGGTCAGCGACACCTTGCCCTGCCGGGTGAATTTCACGGCATTCCCCACGAGGTTCATCAGGACATGCTGCAACCTGTCGGGATCGGATTCGACCCAGACCTGCGGTGGTCCATCCCAGCCCCAGTCCAGCGCGGTCCCGTTCTGTGCGGCCATGCTGCTTTGACTGTCGATGATATCCTGCACCAGATCGCCCAAGTTCATCGCGACCCGCTGGATGTTCAGCTTGCCCGCGTCATAACGCGTGATGTCCAGCACGTCGGACACATGGGTCAACAGAAGGCGGCCCGAGGTTTCCATATGGCGCAGATATCGCGCCTGATCCGGTGTCAGCGTGGTGTTGTGCAACAGGTCCATGTTGCCCAGAATTCCGTTCAGTGGCGTCCGGATTTCGTGGCTCATGGTCGCAAGGAATTCGGTCTTCAGCTTTTCCCCGGCCAATGCCCGGTCACGGGCTGCGACCAACTCGGCCTCGGCTGCAACCCGCGCTGAAATATCCCGCAGGAACGCGATGTAGATTTCGCCGGTATCCGTGGTGGCTGACTGGATGGCCAGTTCGACGGGAAACAGTTCGCCATTGGCGCGCTGCGCCTCGAGTTTGAGCCGGCCCTTGCCGACCACGTGTTTTTCGCCCGTCGTCCGCATGCGTTCCATCCCGGCGTCATGAGCACCGCGCAGATGTGGCGGTACGATGACCTGCCCGATGTCACGGCCGATCACATCGTGACGGCTATGACCGAATATCACTTCGGCGGCGGGGCTGAATTCGATGATCCGGCCACGCGCATCACTGACGATCACACCGTCCAATGACGTGCCGATCACGGTGTTCAGACGCACGGCGGTCTGTTTCTGCTGTGTCTCTCGGCGACTGACGATTGCAATCAGGCGATAAAGGTAAAAAATCGCAAGCCCCAGGGTCCCGATCAGTAGCGACAGCGCAAAAGCCAGCTGCGACATGGTGCGCGCCACCGCTTCGCGCCGAACATCAGATTCGCGCGCAAAGATATCAAGCCCTGCGGTCGCCAGATCCCGCACCGATGGCCGGATGCCATCGGCCAATGCCGCCAGCTCTGGCAGCAGCAAACGCAGATCCGCATCATCGGCGTCGATGATCGGCACGCTGGCGGTCAGAAACAGCTGAATGTCGCGCAGGGTGTCGGAAAATCCGACATCGGCGCGCGTTGTTTCAAACACACTTGCCTGCGAAATCGTGTCCATCCGGCTGTAGAACACGTCAAAATTGCGCCGCAGCGCAGACAGGTTGACCGGGTCAGCATCCAGATGCCGTCGGTATTCCAGGAATTCGACCTCGGTCTGGGCCAGCGACCATTGCACGTTGTCGGAATTGGCCGAGCCCAAAAGCCTGATTTCGCGCGAGACATTGAACGCGAGAAACAAGATGGCTCCGATCACCAAAAGGCCGGCCAGCACCGCAAAGGTGCGACCGGCTGCGGCGCGTTGGTCTGCCGTATCAGGCAAAGCGAGCCTCCCTTGGTCGGGCATGTTGGGGGGAATGCCGGATCAGTTGACGGCCTCGAGACGGTCAAGTTGCCATATGCTGCGTGAATAAATGACCTCGGTGCGGTAGGCCGGATCGCTGTCATACGGATACACGACCCACAACGGCCCCTTGTCCCGCACGCGCATTTCCGCATCGTCCATCAGATAGGCAACCATGCCACCACCCTCGACCGCATCGCTGACCGGGATTTCAACCGCATAGTCATTGATCGCCGTGGCGATGATCGTGCCCTCGGTCACGCCCAGGGCCTCCATCAAGGTCGCCAGTGAAACGCCCTGAAAACTGTGCACGCCTTCGGTCCAGATCGTGCTGGTTTCAAAGGTGGTCGCGTCGAGCGCCATCAGCGCATCGCGATCCAGCTGAAGCTGATCGTCCACGTTCGTCATCTGGATATTGCCCGTGATCGTCAGCAGGACATCGCCCTGCGGTGCAGGAATATCCTGTGCCAGCAGCGGCGTGGCACTCAGGATCAGGATCGCCGATGCACCGGCGATTGTGCGCAGAAATTTGATCATGGTCAGTCATCCTCATTCATTACGGCAAATCTATGCCCAAGGGCGTCCAGTCCGATAGTCGGGCATCGGGATAATCCCCTATCCGAACGGATAGGTTTCAGGCGGCCATCTGCTGCGCACCCGTACGCTGATTGACAAAATCCGCAAACGGACCACCCAGGTCGGACCGCGCCATGGCATAGGCGGCCGTTGCCTGAACATAGCCCTGCACCGATCCGCAATCGAACCGTTCACCGGCGAATCGGTAGCCTGTCACCCCGATCGCGTCGACATCGGCATTGATCGCATCGGTCAGCTGCAATTCACCGCCTGCCCCCGGCGTCAGCGCCGCCAACCGGTCGAAAATCGCGGATTCCAGAATGTAGCGTCCGACAACCGCCTGCGTCGAAGGTGCCGCGTCCGGTGCCGGTTTTTCCACCATGCCCCTGGCATGGGCGATACGACCCTGCTGCTGGGCCACATCCAGCACGCCATAGGACGCCGTATCCGCGCGGGGCACGTCCAGCGTGGCGACCATATGCCCACCGACACGGGCGTGCGCCTGCACCATCTGTTTCAAGGCACCGGGCGCGCCCATGATGACGTCATCGGGCAAGAGGACGGCAAAGGATTCCTTGCCGATCAGATGCCGGGCCTGCCGCACCGCATGCCCCAACCCCAAGGGCTGCGCCTGCCGCAGGATCGTCAATGCACCCTCTGGCATATGGCTGCACGCCAGCGCATCCAGTGCAGCAGTCTTGCCCTTTTCGCGCAGGCGATGTTCCAGCAGGGCGGCGGTGTCGAAATAATCCTCCAGCGCCCCCTTGCCGGCGGCCGAGACAAAGATGAATTCTTCGATCCCGGCCTCGCGGGCCTCGTCGACGGCGTATTGGATCAGGGGACGATCCACGAGGGTCAGCATTTCCTTGGGAATGGATTTCGTGGCGGGCAGGAAACGTGTACCCATGCCTGCGACGGGAAAGACGGCTTTGCGGATATGTGTCATGTCGGTTCTCCTAGTTTCAGTTGTCAATGGGCGCCGCGGCCGGACAGGACGGCGCGGAAGGTCATGGCGATCAGGATCAGGTCCAGGATCAGGGTGCGCGATGCGGCATAGGCCAGATCCATGTCGATCATCCGGTCGAACCCGATATCGGCACGGCCGGACACCTGCCACAGGCCGGTGATCCCGGGTTTTACCGCCAGCCGCCCGTAGGCACGTGCGGGATAGGCCGCCACCTCGGATGGCAGGGCAGGACGCGGACCGACGATCGACATTTCGCCGCGCAGGACGTTCAGGATCTGCGGCAGTTCGTCGATGGAAAACCGCCGGATGAACCGGCCCACGCGGGTGACGCGCGGATCGTTGCGGGATTTGAAACACACACCCTCGCGGTCAGAGGTCGCAAGCAGCGCTGCCCGGCGGGCTTCGGCGTCCTGCCCCATCGACCGAAACTTCAGCATCTGGAACGGGACGCCGTCCCGGCCAACCCGCGTCTGGCGGAAAAAGACCGGACCACGGCTGTCCATCTTGATGGCGATGGCGGTCAGCGTGCACAACGGTGCCAGTGCGACCAGTGCGGATGCAGACACCGTGATGTCCAGCGTGCGGCGCAACACCGCTGCGCGTGGTGCGTGACGCGCGGCCCGGATGGCGCTGCGGGCCAGAAATGTTGCGTTGCCGAGCAGATAGCGTTTCGCCAGACGCCGTGGTTCCTGCGCCAGCCGCCAGATCCATTCGGACCGGGCACGGCGCAGCCAGACCGGCGCGCGCGATACGTTGCCCGCGTAGAAATCCAGTGCGGCCCCCACGCCCAGTGTCAGCGCGGCGTTCAGCAGATGGGCATTGCGGTGCAACCAAATTTCCTGTGCAGGCACACCCAGCGCGACCAGCACGATATCGGCACCGGTGGCGTTGATATCGGCGATGACCGCGGCATCGTCCTGCGCACCGGCGAAACCGTCACGTGTTCCTGTGATCCGCAGATGTGGAATGGCACGGATCAGGTTGCGTGCCGCCAGATCGGCTGTTCCGGGCGTGCCGCCGAACAAGAATACACCGCGACCTTCGCGGGCGGCCTGGACCAGCAGCGCCGGGATCAGGTCGGTGCCATTCAGGTTTGCGGTCAACCGCTGCCCTGTCATCCGGGCGGCCAGCGATACGCCAAGTCCGTCGGGCAACAGCATGTCGGCGCAGCGCAGCGCAGCCGCATACTGGCGGTCGCTCTCCATCACGTTAGCACAGTGGGCGTTGACAAAGAACGCACGGCGGCGTCCCGGGGCCAGCAATTGTGCCACGGCTTGCGGTGTCGTCATGTTGGCCAGCGTCAGGTCCAGCGTCGGCAGATAAGTCGTCGGACGCAGCATGACGGGCAAGGCGGCGCGAAAATCGTCGGCAGTATGTTTCATCGGGGTCGTCCTGTGTTCAAATGATCTGGGTCATAGATCCTTGAAAACAGGCACTTCTCGCAACGGAGCGAGCGGACAGGCGGACGCCCCATGCGATCCTGCGACATCTACAGCGGGTCATCGTCGCCCCCAATTGAATGGTAAACATATCCTAATTGGTTAACGCCCTAACCAATATTGTGGGTCATGGCGCCTTTGATTGGTCACAGTGATTGTCTAGGCTGCATTAACGAAACGAGGACACGCTATGAGAGTATTGATCGCCGATGATCACGACCTGCTGCGGGATACGCTTGTCATGTTCTTGCAGGCCCAGGGCGGGATCGACACGGAATCCGTCGCGGATTTCGACGCGGCCTGTGCGCGGATCACTGCGGACGCGCCTTATGACCTCATCCTGCTGGACTACAACATGCCCGGCATGAACGGGTTGGACGGTTTGAAAAAGGCGATTGCAATGGGGGACGGCCAGCGTGTCGCGCTGATGTCCGGAGAGGCGACCCGCCAGATCGCAGAGGATGCGCTGGATTCGGGGGCCGCCGGTTTCGTGCCGAAATCCCTGCCTGCCAAATCGCTGGTCAACGCTGTGAAATTCATGGCGATGGGCGAACAATACGCCCCCATCGATTTCATGACGGCGGTCGAGGAAACGCAATGCAACCCGCTGGCAGAGAAGCTGACGGCGCGGGAATTGCAGGTTCTCAAGGGGTTGACCGAAGGCAAATCCAACAAGGAAATCGCCCGCGACCTCGACATTACCGAACCGACCGTAAAGCTGCATGTCAAAACGCTATACCGCAAGGTCGGGGCCGCAAACCGCACGCAGGCTGCGATGATCGCCCGCGAGGCGGGGCTCTTCTAAGGACCTATCCTGACGGATAGTGCGACGGACGGATGGACCGGACGATTAACCATACGCCCACGCGACGGTTAATTGGCAAATAGGTAAACAGCGGCAAAGGAGATTGCCGATGTTGATTGCCCCCACCCTGCCCCCTGCTGCCACACCGCGCCGGTCGCGTATCCGCCGTGCCCTGCTGGGTGGCGGGTTGGCCGATCTGGGCCGCCTGCCCCGCTATGCGGCATTCGCGATCCTGGGGGCCACACTGATCTGGGCACCGATCACGGGGTATCTGCGGACAGCACCGCTGACCTACAAATCCAGCACGTCGCTGATCCTGCCCGGTTCGGGGGCATCCGCATCGCTGAACCTTAACGGCATCGGTCAGGCCAGCTCTTATGCAAGTTCGGCATTCGCCAGCAACGCGGTCAGCCCGACCGAAACCTACAAACGCCTGCTGAACGCCGACCGCATCCTCGCCGCGGCCGCCAGGTCACTGGACATCAGCATGCCGGATCTGGGCCGCCCGCGCGTGTCACTGGTCGACCAGACCAGCCTGATCCATTTCGAAATGACAGGCGGCAGCCCCGTCGAGGCCAAGGCGCGCGGCGAGGCGATCCTGGATGCGTTTTTCACCGAATTGGACGCCCTGCGCGCCGACGAGGTTGCAACCCGCGAGGACAGCGGATTGCAGGCCATCGCCGACTATCGCGATTCGGTCGCGCAGACCCGGGCCGCCATCAGCACCCTCCAGGACAGCAGCGGATTGTTGTCGGTCGAACAATACGACGTGCTGATGGACCGGCACCTTGCCTTGGAAACCGAACTGCGCGTCCAGACGGCAACCCTCGCCGAAAAAGAGGCCGCGACAGCCAGCCTTTCGTCACAACTGGGCGTCAGTGCCGAGGCAGCGGCCCGGACGCTCAAGCTCTTTGCCGACGGTGCCTATCTGTCCTTGTTGGACGAGGCTGCGCGCTTTGCTGCCCAGTTGGCAGAGGCGCAATCGCAATTCGGACCGCGCCATCCGCAGGTCGTCACGGCCCGACAGGGCCACGATACTGCACGCAGCACGGCACAGGCCCTCGCGCGACAGGTCACGGGTCTGGATGATGCAACACTGGCTGGCCTCGACCTCGCACCGCAGGGCGTGCGGGCCGACCTGCTGGCGCAACTGGTCCAGATGCAGGCAGACAGCCGCGGCGCGCGCCAACAGCTCGAGGCGCTGCGTGCGCAATACGCCGCAGGTCAGCGCGATCTGGCCGCCAAGGCCGCTGCGGCCGCACAACTACAGGATCTCGAACGTGATTTTTCGGTGGCAGAGGCTGTCTTTGCCTCGGCCATCGCGCGGGCGCAATCCAGCAAATCGGACGTCTACGCGTCCTATCCGCTGGTGCAGGTGCTGGAAAACCCGTCGCTTGCGGACAGACCTTCATCCCCCAACCGCAAGCTGGCCTATGCCGCAGGCGGGGCCGCGACGATGATGATGTTGTTCGGCCTGTTGATGGGCTGGGTCCGTCTGGCACTGATCAGCCGCCTGCTGACCAAACCGGAGCGTCCCGCATGACCGACCTGAACCCGGTCGAGCGGTTCATCTACAAGACGCTGGTTTACACTTGGCCGCTTTATTTCATCGGCGCGCTTTATGTGGTGGGACCCGTGCTGGCCTGGATGCTGGGTGCCTTGGCTGTTCTGGTCCTGTTTCTGGGCGATGCGATCCGGGATGACATGCGTGCCGCCGG
The DNA here is from genome assembly GCF_900110705.1 of Loktanella sp. DSM 29012. GTDB lineage: Bacteria > Pseudomonadota > Alphaproteobacteria > Rhodobacterales > Rhodobacteraceae > Loktanella > Loktanella gaetbuli. The sequence goes on from NZ_FOEJ01000002.1 coordinate 385,309, forward strand.
ACCGATCCCGCCGGTGGTCTGGATGTGGATCATCGGCATGGCCGTGATGCTGGTCGCCCTCTGGGTCGGTCACCTGAACTGGGACATGGGCCTGAAGCAGACGATCAAATCCAGCATCGGCTGGGCCAAGGGCTGGGCCTTGATGGCGCTGTTTCCGCTGGCGGGTGCAGTCCTGCCGATCCGGCGCAGCGTGCTGATCCGGGGGCAATGCGTCATTGGGCTGGGCACATTGATCCTGGCCCCCATCCTGCTGGCCGCACCACATATCGGATTGCCGGAGAAAATATTGACCTCGCCGCTCAAGGCCGTCGGTGGACCGGGGCCAGAGTATTTTTCGGTCTATTTCTTTACCTGGGACCCGTCCAGCTGGACCCCACGCTGGCAATTCTACGCCCCCTGGTCACCCTTTGCCGCGATGCTGGGCCTGATGATGGTCCTGTTCGCGATGGAAGAGGACAACACACGCTGGCGGCGCATCGGGATCGCCGCGGGCATGCTGATGATCCTCGCGTCGAAATCGCGCATGGGGTTGGTCGGGCTGGTGGCCTGCACGATCGGACCCCGCATGATGCCGTTGCTGTTGCGCGGCTGGGCCTGGCAGGTGGTGGCCGGTCTGACGGCCTCCATGGCGATGCTGGGGGCCACGATGGCCGCTGCCGCCCTCGATGCGGTCGCCACGTTCAAGGGGGCCCGCGCCGACAGCACGCGGGTGCGCGAAACCCTGCAACGGATCGCTTGGGAGCGTTGGAAAAACGACGCTGTCTGGTTCGGTCACGGGCGCGTGGCCCCTGGATCGCACGCGGTGGAATACATGCCGATCGGCAGTCACCACACTTGGTATGGGCTGTTGTTCGTCAAGGGCGTGGTCGGTCTGCTGGCGCTGCTGGTGCCCTTTGTCTGGCAGTTGGCCATCGCGATGAAGGACGCCACGCTGGGGCCGCGCGGACGGCTGCCAATGGGCTTCATGATGACGCTGACGCTGCTGTCCTTTGGTGAAAACGTCGAAATCGAGGCCTATCTGCTGTGGCCGGGCCTGATGCTCTTGGGCATCCACGCGCGCGAGGTGCGCAGCGCCCCTGCCTTGTGATCAACGGGGCGTTGTCACGGACCCGCCCCTGCCCCAAGGTATCCGGTGATGCACCACAGGATACTGTCATGACCGATCTCAACCAGCCGCTGGGCGGCAATACCATGCCCCGTTTCGGTGGCCCCGCGACCATGATGCGGCTGCCCGCACAGGATAGCGCCGCCGGGCTGGATGCCTGTTTCATTGGCGTACCGCTGGATATCGGCACGTCAAACCGGCCCGGCACGCGGCTGGGTCCGCGCCAGATCCGCGACGAAAGCAGGATGCTGCGTCCCTACAACATGGCGACCGGGGCCGCGCCCTTTGACAGCTTGCAGGTGGCGGACCTTGGCGACGTGCCGATCAACACATTCGATCTGAAAAAATCGGTCGGGATCATTGCCGATCACTACCGCGCGGTCCTGGCCCACGACGTGATCCCGCTGACACTGGGCGGGGATCATACGATCACCTGGCCCATCCTGCGGGCGATTGCCGAAAAATACGGCCCCGTTGCCCTGATCCATGTCGATGCCCACGCCGACACCAACGCGGATATGTTTGGCGAAACGGTGGCCCACGGCTGCCCGTTCCGCCGCGCCCACGAGGAGGGTCTGCTGATCGACGACAAGGTGTTCCAGATCGGGTTGCGCGGCACCGGCTATGCCCCCGCCGATTTCGACTGGGGCCGCGCGCGTGGCTGGTCCGTCATCCCGGCCGAGGCGTGCTGGCACAGATCACTGACCCCGTTGATGGCGCAAATCCGCGACCGGATCGGCGATGCCCCGGTCTATCTGACCTTTGATATCGACAGTCTGGACCCCGCATTTGCCCCCGGCACGGGCACGGCGGAAATCGGTGGTCTGACAATCCAGCAAGGCATGGAAATCGTGCGCGGCTGCGCTGGTCTCAATCTGGTCGGCTGCGATCTGGTCGAGGTCTCGCCGCCCTATGACATGGCCGGCAACACCGCCGTGACGGGCGCTGGCCTGCTGTTTGAAATGTTGTGCGCCCTGCCCGGCGTTTCACGGACCGGTCAGGGCGCCACATCCGATATCGCGTTCTAGCTTTGCGCGCGTTCGGCCCAGCCTGCGAATATCTTTTCCAGGAAAACGACCGCGTAATACAGCACGATCCCCAACACCGCGAGCGCGATCAGAACGGCAAACATCAACGGGTAGTTGCCGTTCGTCTCGCCCGATTTGAACAGCGCACCAAGGCCCCGCCCGTGCGGGCTGACGATTTCCACAAGGTTGGTGCCGATGAACGCCAGCGTCGCCGCCACCTTGAGCGCGCCAAAAAATTCCGGCAGCGTTTTCGGCAGGGCGATCTTGCGGAAAATCGTGAATTTCGACGCGCCCAGCGCCCGCAGGATGTCCCGGTATTCCGGTTCCAGCGTCGACAGACCGATGCCCACCGAAACCGCGATCGGAAAGAACGAGATCATGAAGGCCATCAGCACCGTATTGAAATCGTGTTGCCCGATGAACAGCAGCGCAATGACAGGCACCAGCGTCGCCTTAGGCACCGCGTTGAACCCGACCAGCAGCGGATAAAGCGCATCCCGCGCGATGCGCGAGAATCCGATGATCATGCCCAGCAGCGTGCCGAACACCACGGCCAAAAACAGCCCGACAACGGTTCGCCACAGCGTTTGCCAGCCCATGATCAGAAACAATTCCTTGTATTGCCAAAATGCGGGCGGCAGGTCGGACGGCGACGCCATCTTGTAGTTCGGCCAACCGTTGACCCAGACCAGAAATTCCCAAAACCCGAGGAAAATCAGGATCGACGCGACCGGAACGGCGATTTTGTACAGCATCAGTGCGCCCCCCCGTCACGGCCCTGTGCGATCTTGATCTGATCACGCAGGATATGCAGCATGTCCGCCACCTTGGGCGTATAGAGAACGTCCAGCGTGCGGTCCTCTGGCAGATCGACGTCCATGACATATTGCGTGCGCGCAGGGCGACCTGACAGCACGATCACCTGGTCCCCCAGAAACACGCTTTCGCGCAAATCATGGGTAATCAGAACGGTGGTGAAGGGTTCGGCGCGGCGCAGATCGCGCATGGTCTGCCACAGGTCCTCGCGCGTGAATGCGTCGAGTGCGCCGAATGGTTCGTCCATGATCAGCACTTCGGGTTTGTGGACCAGCGACCGGCAGAGCGACGCGCGCTGCCGCATCCCGCCCGATAATTCAGAGGGGCGCTTGTTCTCGAACCCGGTCAGGCCGACCATATCCAGCAGTTCCATCGCGCGCGCCTCACGGTCGGCACGTGACATGCGCGGGGCGACGATTTCCAGCGGCAGGATCACATTGTCCATGATCGAGCGCCATTCCAGCAGCACCGGGTTCTGAAACGCCATACCGACCGTCTTGCGCGGGCCCTTGACCCGTTCGCCATGCAGATAAACCTCGCCCTCGTCGGGCTTCATCAGACCGGCCACCAGCCGCGTCAACGTGGATTTGCCGCAACCAGACGGTCCGACCACAGCAGCAAAGGTGCCCGTCGGCACCGACACATTCAGACCGTCCAATACGGGCAATGGCCCGCTGGCGGTGGTATAGGCGTGTTTTACGCCCTTGATCTCGATTAGATTTTCGATGGTTTGCCCCCCTTGCTCTGAAATCGGGCCGCCCGATGGGCGGCCCGTGATAGTTCAGTTCAGCATACGCGCGTCAGCGGGCGGCAGATAGCTTGGATCGAAATAGAGAGCTGCGTCAGGTTCATTCACGAACTCATAGACGCTTTTGGTCTGTTCGATCGCGCTGGCCATCCGCGCATCGTCGATCCCGCCCATGCCGTTTTCGGCCACGTAGTCGGTCAGCACATTAGCATCGATCGACATTTGCAGACGCTCGGTTTCCAGTGCGGCATCGGCGGCCGGGTTGCGTTCGATCAGCGCCGCAATCGCTGCGTCAGGCGTTGCGATGGCGTCCTTCCAGCCCATCGCCACGGCGGTCAGGAAACCCGTCACGGCATCCGGGTTGGCGGCGGCAAAATCAGTATTCACGATGATCGCATTGCCATACAGATCGACACCGTAGTCAGCCATCAGCAGCGTCGAGATATCGTCTGCCTCCACGCCCAGACGTTTCAGGTTCAGCACGGACGAAAACGAGAACCCCGTGATCGCAGCCACTTCGCCTTCGGCCAGCATCGGCTCTCGGGTCGGGAAACCGACAGGTTCGACCGTGATGCTGTCGATATCCAGACCGGTTTCCGCAGCAAAGATCGGGAACTGCGCCCAGGCCCCATCGGGCGGCGGTGCGCCCAGAACCTTGCCTGCGAGGTCAGCCGGGGCTTCGACGCCCAGCGACTTGCGCCCGACCACGGCAAAGGGTGGTTTGTCATAAACCATCATCACGGCAGTCACAGGCGCGCCGGGGTTCTGGTCAAGGAATCGCATCAACGAATTGATGTCAGCGAATCCGATGGGAAAGGCCCCTGTCGCGACCTTGGGGATCGCATCCAGTGAGCCCGCGCCTTCGCTGATCGTGACTTCCAACCCCTGATCGGTGAAATATCCAGCATCAAGTGCATGAAAATAGGGCGCTGCCGGGCCTTCGAATTTCCAGTCCAGCGAGAACGGCATTTCGGTCTGCGCGATCGCGGGGGCCGCAATCAGAGCCGCAGCAGCAGCAAGCATCGAGGTATGAAGCGTCATGTTTTGTCCCATTCTGATGATTTCCCGGTGACGCTAGCGACGTGAATGACATCGCGCGAGTCCAATCTTGGCATCGGTCATGTCGGACATCTGGCTCATCTGGCCTGCCTGAAAACTAATCACCTGTTGACCCACGCTGCTGAACGATTCACGTTTTTACAAACCATCCTGCGGCGGTGCCGCTTGAATTGCGCGGCGCGCTCGGCGATCTTGCCCAGAATAACAGGATTTATACCGCATGCCGCACCCGGATCGACAGCCAGCGCCCGACAACAAGATTCATCCATGATCGGTGGGATTGATCTGGGCGGCACAAAGATCGAGGCGCGCCTGTTCGATGATACGGCACTGCAGACGTGCGATTTGCGTCGCGTGCCGACACCGCTGGATGATTTTGATGCACTATTCGCGGGATTGATTGCACAAATCAACTGGCTACGGGATCAGGCAGACGATCCCGATCTGGCCATTGGCGTTTGCGTGCCCGGCGTGATCGACCCGCAGACCGGCGCGGTCTGGGCGGCAAACGTGCCACTGTCGGGGCAGGATCTGGGGGCCGCGCTGACTGCGCATTATGGCCGCAGTTTGCCTGTTGTCGTCGACAGCATGGCATTTGCCTATTCGGAAACCCACGGTGGGGCCGGTCAGAACGGACGCTGCGTGCTGGGGCTGGTGCTGGGCACGGGTGTCGGTGCCGGGCTGTGCCTGGACGGCGCATTTCCGCCGCGCGCGGTCGGGTTGGCTGTGGAAATCGGCCATGTCGGCGTGCCTGCCCGCGCCCTGGCGCGCCACGGATTGCCTCTTTGGGCCTGTGGCTGCGGACGCGCGGGATGCTGGGAAACCTGCATTTCCGGGACAGGTCTGGCCCGGTTGGCGTCCCATGTCACAGGGCAGACCATACCTGCAGAGCAGGTGACAGACCCTGCAACGCTCGACATCTGGGTGGACCTGACCGGCGAGGCGCTGGCCACGTTGCAAAACCTGATCGACCCTGACGTCATCGTCATCGGCGGCGGGCTGAGCCGGCGCGCCGATCTGATCGCCTGTTTGCCTGCGGCACTGGACATGCACCGACTGGGCCAGACCCGTGCCCCCGCAATCCGCGCAGCGCAACATGGCGACAGTTCCGGTGCGCGCGGTGCGGCCCTGCTTGCGGCCACACGATGCTGATCGCGCCTGACCTGTTGTGGGAATCCGGTCGCGGCATGACCGGGATGGGTGTCACGCTGGCAGGCGGTCTGGTCACGCATATCGCCCCCTTGGCCGGGGCAACGCCGGACCTGCGCGTCGCAGTGCTGATGCCCGGTTGCACCGATTTGCAGGTGAACGGCGGCGGTGGCGTGTTGTTCAACAATGATCCCACAGTCGACGGGCTGGAACGGATCGTCGCCGCGCATCAGACCCGCGGCACGGCAGAGGTCATGGCCACGGTCATCACAGACCACCCCGATGTGACCGAGACCGCGGCCCAAGCCGTGATCGCCGCCCGCACCATGCCCGGCCTGCTGGGCCTGCATATCGAAGGACCGCATATCGCGCTGGCGCGACGCGGCACCCACGACCCTGACGCCATCCGTCCACTGGACGCACGCACGGTTGACCTGATCGCGCAGCTGCGCGCCCATGACATTCCGGTCATGCTGACCCTCGCGCCCGAATGCAGCGACGCCGGGCTGATGGAACAGGTCTCGGCCACCGGCGCAATCCTGTCGGCGGGGCATTCGGATGCGACGGCGCCACAGACGGCCGCCGCACTGGATGCCGGGATCACCTGTTTCACCCATCTGTTCAACGCGATGCCACCGATGACATCGCGCGCGCCGGGGATCGTGGGGGCTGCGCTGCGATCAGAGGCCTATTGCGGCCTTATCGCGGATGGCATCCATGTGGACTGGGACATGATCCGGATCGCCATGGCCGCGCGGCCAGTTGCGGATCGCATGTTCCTCGTCTCGGACGCGATGGCGACGGTCGGTGGCCCGGATGAATTCGACCTGTATGGGCGGACGATCCGCGTGGCCGATGGAGCGCTGATCAATGCAGAGGGTGCGCTGGCAGGCGCACATCTGGACATGGTGACCGCTTGTGCCAACATTCACCACCACGCCGGCGTATCCGTCGCACAGGCCATTCGCATGGCAACCGACATTCCGCGCACCGTTATGGGCCTGCGCCCCAGATCAATCGTTCTGGAAACCCCGGTGCGCGACCTGCTGGCACTTGACATGGACATGCAGCGCATCATCCTGCCCGATCAATAGATGTAGCGGATTTGTTCAGTCCAGTAGCGTTCCATCCGGCGCAGGGACCCGTTGATTTCGTCGATCCGCGTCTGATCCATCACGCCAGACGACACCAGATCACCCGCATGTCGGGCAAACAGATCCGACAACGCCCGGTGCACCACACGCCCTTTTTCGGTCAGCCGCACCCGCACTGAGCGACGGTCAATGTCGGACCGCTGGTGGTGCATATAGCCGCCATCGACCAGCTTCTTGAGGTTATAGCTGACGTTCGATCCCTGGTAGTAACCACGCGATTTCAATTCGCCGGCGGTCACTTCCTTGTCGCCGACGTTGAACAGCAGCAGCGCCTGCACCGGGTTGATATCCTGCATGCCCAGCCGTTCGAATTCATCCTTGATCACGTCCAGCAGCAACCGGTGCAGCCGTTCGACCATGACCAGCGTATCCAGATAGCTTTGCAGAAAAACCCGGACCAGCGGTGGCGTATCGCACTGATCCGCGGCCTTTGGTATATTGGCATGCAATGTCATCGCGGAATCCCTTGGGCGGCTGGCTCTCAGGATGATCCGAATTGTGAAATTTTCCGTTAATCGCCGCGCGGTCGCGTCAATCCTTGCGCCAGAACAGCAATATCGGCGACCATCGGGGCGAACCTGGCCGGTGCCTCGGATTGGCCGGAAACCCAGCGATAGATTTCCAGATCGCTTTCTTCCATCAGATCCTCGTAGGTGCGCAGATCCTCGGCACCGTATTCCGCCAGCCGCGCCTTGGCAAAAGCCGACAGAATGAGGTCCATTTCCTTGATCCCGCGGCGCATCGACCGCATGGCCAGCCGCTTGCGCGTAATGTCCAGATCCTCGGTCATTGCGGCACCTCCAGCGCCCGGCGCAAACGTTTTTCCAACCGCGCCAGTTTATCGGCATCCCGTGCGATCGACATACGCAAATCGCGCATCTGCGACAACAATTCACTGATTTCGGGGGCGATGCTGACCACGTCGTCGGGGGCCGCGACGCCCTCGCCCTCGCCAGTCAGCAACCAGCCCAATGATACGTTCAGCATGCCCGCCATCATCGACAGGCGGTTCGCACGCGGTTCCTTGAGGTCCTCTTCCCATGCGCTGACGGTGCCTGTCTTGACGCCCAGCTTCTTGGCCAGGTCGGATACGCTCATACCTGCGGCATCGCGCGCCGCCGTCAGCCGGTCGCCGAATGTCGCGGCATCATCGCTATACCAGTCGTTGTCTTGCATCGCGGGGCCATCCTTGTTGCTTGCCTGATGTGGTACACACATCCTATGACATGCGCAGCACACTGATACCACCGGAGCGGCCATGAAACTGTTGTCTGCGACGCTCGACCGCGTCAAACCCTCGCCCACCATCGCCGTGACGACCCGGGCACAAGAACTGCGCGCGCAGGGGCGCGACGTGATCGGTCTGGGGGCGGGCGAACCCGATTTCGACACGCCAGACCACATCAAGGCCGCAGGCATCGCCGCCATCCAGTCCGGCAAGACGAAATACACCGCCGTCGACGGCATCCCAGAGCTGAAACAGGCCATCTGCACCAAATTCAAGCGCGACAACGACCTGGACTACACGCCTGCGCAGGTCAGCGTCGGGTCCGGTGGCAAACAGGTGATCTACAACGCCTTCATGGCGACACTGAACCCCGGCGACGAGGTCATCATCCCTGCCCCCTACTGGGTCAGCTACCCCGACATGGTCAAACTGGGCGGCGGCGAACCCGTGTTTGTCGCCGGTGCGCTGGATCGCGGGTACAAGATCACGGCCGACCAGCTGGAGGCAGCGATCACGCCGCGAACCAAGTGGTTCCTGTTCAATTCGCCCAGCAATCCGACAGGCGCAGGCTATAGCTGGGACGAGCTGAAGGCGCTGACCGACGTGTTGCTGCGTCACCCCCACGTCTGGGTGCTGACCGATGACATGTACGAACATCTGGCGTTCGACGACTACCGGTTCTGCACGCCCGCACAGGTCGAACCGCAACTCTATGACCGGACCCTGACGATGAATGGCGTGAGCAAGGCCTATGCCATGACCGGCTGGCGGATCGGCTATGCCGCGGGGCCGCAACCACTGATCGCTGCCATGCGCAAGGTGCAATCGCAGTCCACGTCCAACCCCTGCACCATCAGCCAGTGGGCCGCGGTCGAGGCGCTGAACGGCACCCATGATTTCATCGCCCCCAACAATGACATGTTCATCCGGCGCCGCAATCTGGTTGTCGACGCGCTGAACGCCTGCCCCGGCATCGTCTGCCCGATGCCCGAAGGCGCGTTCTACGTCTATCCGTCCATCGCGGGCTGCATCGGCAAGACCACTGCCGCTGGCACCTTGATCGACAGCGACGAGGCGTTCGCCACGGCCCTGCTGGACGAGGCCGAGGTCGCCGTCGTCTTTGGCGCGGCCTTTGGTCTATCACCACACTTCAGGATCAGCTACGCGACATCGGATGCCGCGCTGCAGACCGCCTGTGACCGGATCAGGACATTCTGCGACGGCCTGACCTGACAGGGATCGGGTGGCTGGCCAATCCGGCCAGCCGGTGGTTAATTGATCGCGAACCAAGGATTGATGGGGTTTATGGGCGCAGACCTGCCAGACTATTATTTCCGCATCCGTGAAAACGGTGCTGTCGTGTTCAAGGTCGACACCGAGAACCGGCAACGCCGGATCGAGATGAACCAGCTGGCTGTGGTCAACGTCCGCAACGGCGAGGTGAAACCCCACGGCGACACCATCCTGTCAGAGGCCGATATCGCGGCAATACAGGAATGGCTGGATGCGCGTGTGGCGCTCTTGGCCCAGCGGGATATCGACGACATCCATCGCGCCATCGACTACCTGAACATCACGACCCAATGGGTGCAATCCAAGGCGACGGATGCGCAGCTGGACAGCGTGACGGACCCTTTGCTGCTGGCAATGCATGATCTGCGCAGCACGCTGGTGCGCAAAAAGGCGGACCGGATCCTCAGTCAGGCCGATGGCGGCAAGGCTGACAAACCGCGCGACTAGCCGCGCGATCGGGCGATCAGTTTGCGCAGCACGCGAAACACGTACCACACCAAGAGCACTGTCAGCAGGATGTTGGTCACCGGGTTCAGATAGATGCCCACGCGGTCATAATTGGCCGACAGCAGATACCCCGCTGCGATCAACCCCGCGTTCCAGATGGCAGATCCAATCGTGGTGTAGATGAAAAAAGTGCGCAGCCGCATGCCCGACAGGCCCGCGGGCACCGAAATCAGCGTGCGGATGCCGGGGACCATGCGGCCAAAAAACACCGCCGCCTTGTCGTGCCGGTCGAACCATTCGATCGCGCGCCGCACGTCAGCGACCTCGAGCGTCAGCCAGACACCATAGCGTTCGATGAATGCCTCCAGTCGCTTGCGCCCGATGGCCTGTCCAACCCAGAACCACAGATAGGCCCCCGCCACGGCCCCGATGGTGCCCATCACGAAAATCGCGATCAGCGACACCTTGCCCTGCGCGGCCTGAAACCCGGCCAGCGGCATGACCAGTTCGGACGGGATCGGCGGAAAGACGTTTTCCAAAAACATCACCACACCGACCCCCAGCGCGCCCAGTGTGTCGATCATGCGCGTGATGAAATCAAACATGCGGATGCCCCTGCGTTGCCGAGGAGGTGGGCAGGATACGACGTTGAATCAACATCCGCCAGCACAGCGCGACGGCGGCAAAGGCCAGACCGATGGTCAGCCCCAGCCACAGGCCCTGCGGCCCCCAGCCCAGCGTAAAGGCCATGACATAGCTCAGCGGAATGGCGATCACCCAATAGCTGATGGTCGCGATGATCATCGGGATGAACGTGTCCTGCAATCCGCGCAGCACGCCCAGCGCGATGACCTGGGCCGCATCCACGATCTGGAACAACGCGGCCAGCGCCAGCAGGCTGGCCCCCAGCGGCAGGATCATCGGCAGGGCCGGATCATCGGGGTCGACGAACAATGCGATCAATGATTGCGGCACGGCGAGGAACACGGCGATGGTGAACAGCACGAACAGACCCGACAGGCCGAATGCCGTCACCGCGCCCCGGCGCAGACCCACCGCATCACCGCGACCGAATGCGCGCCCCGCACGCACCGTGGCCGCCTGCCCGATGGCGATATGGATCATGAACATCAGGCTGGTCAGTTGCAGGGCGATGCCGTGGCTGGCCAGTGCGATCTTGCCGATCCAGCCCATCATGATCGTGCTGGCGGTGAACAGGCCACCCTCGGCCAAGGCCGTTATACCGATGGGCCAACCCAAACGGAACACCCGTGCCATGATCTGCGGGTCGGGACGGAACGGATTGCGCAGCAATTCGTATTCCGGCAGCTTGCGCAGGATATAGATGATCAGCAGCACCACGGTGCCGCTTTGCATTGCAACGGACGCGATGGCCGCGCCCCTGATCCCCAGCTCGGGCGCGCCGAAATTGCCGAAAATGAGCATGTAGTTGACACCTACGTTCAGCACTGCCGCAGCAATCGTGGCCCACAGGATAAAGGCGGTCAGTTCCAGCGCCACCAGAAAGGATTTCAGCGTCATGACGATCAGCGCAGGGATCATGCCCAGAATCGCGATTCCCAGGTAGGCGCCGCCCGCACTTGCGATTTCAGGGGTCTGTCCGATAGCCAGCAGGATCGGTTCCGCCCAGAAAAACGGCAGCGACACAACCACGGCGTAGAGGATCGAAAGCCAAACCGCCATGCGTGTCACGCGGCGGGCAGTCTGCGCGTCATCCGCCTCGGATGCGGCGGCGACAAGCGGTGTGACGGCCTGGGCGAACCCTGCACCCACGATGAAAATGACGAAAAACAGGCTGGTGGCCAGCGTCGCCGCCGCCAGCGCGCTGACGTCGTACCACCCCAGCATCACCGTATCGGTGATGTGGATCGCGAATTGCGCCATGTTGCTGGCGACCAGCGGGGCGCCCAGCCTGACGACGGCGCGGATATGATCCGGATAGGTGAATGCAACAGTAGCCATGCCCGGGGTTTAGGCCCGATCCATCGCCTCGTCCACTGCCAGCGTCACCCCTGATCGGGAAACACCTGCTGCAATTCCGCATCGAAGCGTGCCCAGGAAATCGACGCCTTGTTGCCGGCATATCCGTGATAGTGCGACCGCCCCGACGAGGTCGGCAAACCAGCCCAGATCCGGGCCAGATTGTTCATGAACCGATGTCGTCCCATGTCGCCGCGGCGCACAGCCTGCAAACCGGCCTCATGCAGCAGCACATCTGCCAGACGGTCCTGCACGGACGGGGAAAACAGGTGATTTTCGCTCAGGCCAGCCTCGCGGACGACGCGGCGCAGCGTGCTGGGGATGAACTGATACCGTCCGATGGCGTGGTTTTGGCCCGGCGTCGCGTCGATCCAGGCGTAGATTTCGCCGATCGTCAGCCGCGTGGGGCGATCAGGTGGCTGTATGTCCGCACCAAAGACGACCGCATCATAGCCGTCGCGATGCGATTCAGCCTGCCCGATGACCTGCCGGATGATGTACACATCGCGGTCGCCGACGGGTCCCGCCAGCATGATGCGGCGATCCGGTGCCGCAAGGCGCGAGGTCCCCGCTGTCGCATGTTGGTCGGTGCCTGCAGGACGCGGCGGCAATGGGGCGAACATGCTGCCACCTGCCTGACCGGCAAACAGGCTGGGGCCTTGCGTCAACGCGGCAGGCCTGGGCGCGGGGTCCCGCGACACGATCAGCGGGCCGCGTTTTTGCATCAACGGGGCCGCCACGGTCGTGCGCGGATTGGCCTGCGGCCTGTCCGGCCAGAAACTGACCAGTGTCGCACTGGCCGCAAGGGTTGCTGCAAAGAGATGTTTCAAAATCATGGCCCGCCCGGAATAATTGAGGATCGGGCGGACCATGTGGCGAATGTGTTGAAATTTCGTGTCCTGGCGTCAGCCGTCGAGCACGTCGCGCCAACTGTGGGCGGGGGCGAAACCGACCATGTGTTTTGCCTTGGTGTTGTCGTAGAACGTTTCGTTTTCGCCCATCGGCCGGGTCTGTTTCACCCCCGCGTAGAACCGCGACATGACGTCGTCACTGGTCAGGTTCACGCTCATGTCGTCGTTGGACACGTTGAACACCTCATAGCCCAGACCGTCGGTGTTCAGACAGCATTCCACCATCTGCGCCAGATCGCGCGCGTCGATATAGGCAAAGATATTGCGCCGCCGCAGCGCCGGATCATCCATGAACGCCGGAAAGTTTGCGGCATATTCGTGCGGCTCTATCACGTTGTTGATGCGCAGACCGTAAATGTCGGTGCCGCTGCGCTCCTGAAAACTGCGTGCGCAAGCCTCGTTGACGACCTTGGACATCGCATAGCTGTCCTGCGGTACGGTCGGATGGTCCTCGTCGATAGGGACGTAGGCGGGCTTCAGCTCTCCGTCGTAGAAACAGATGCCGTAGGTGGTTTCGGAACTGGCAAAGATCACCTTTGGGATGCCCAGTTTCGTCGCCGCATCCAGCACGTTGTAGGTGGACATGGTATTCGCCTCGAACGTGACGTTGTCCGGCTGGATCATGATGCGCGGCACGGCTGCAAAATGCACCACGGCGTCATAATGCGGCACGCCGGAACCGGGTTCCAGTTCCTCGAAATCGGCAAAGGCCCGCATGGCGTTGAACACCTGACCGGCATCGGTCAGATCGACCCGCAGGCTGCGCCCGTCCGCCTCGGCCGCCAGATCGACGTTCGTGACCTGATGTCCCAGCGCACGCAGATGTGCGACGGCATATTTGCCTGCCTTGCCGCTGCCGCCGGTGAAAAAGATACGCATTTGATATTCCTCTGTGATGCCCGTCACCCGGGACCTTGGTGCGATCATTCACTGCCAGCCGGGCGCGGTCAAACAGATCGCCGATACGCACGGCCCTCTGCACTGGGCCCGCCCGCCGTCGCACCACCCGCCCGCGCGAAGGTCCCACTTAAAACACGGCCAAATTCCGCATAGCGGATTGGAATTTCATTTTTGCACTTCCACAATGCCGCATCACGTCGCATCGTGGCGGCAGGACAGACAGACAGACAGACAGACAGACAGACAAGCCCTGATGAAAGGCCCGATGATGACACGCATGTTTCCCGCAATGGTCGCCGCCATGACCGCCCTGCCCGCCGTGGCCGAGAACCGCATTGATGTCGTGCGCCCCGACGCGCCCGAACTGGCGGCCATCGGCGAGCACGTTGTCGGCGTGCGCACACTGACCTTTACCAATCCCGACCAGGTCGATATCCTGAATACGGGTGCCGAGGGCGAGGTCGCCCGCTACGATCGTTCCCTGACGGTCGAGGTCTGGTATCCCGCGGCAGACGGCACCACGCCAGGCGGCACCTACGATACCGTCCTGCGGGACGGCGTGACGCAGACCACCCTGACCGGCCGTGCCGCACGCGATGCATCCCCTGCCGCAGTTGATACCTTTCCACTGGTCATCATCTCGCACGGCTACCCCGGCAACAGGTTCCTGATGGCGCATCTGGGCGAAAACATCGCGTCCAAGGGCTATGTCGTGGCGGCCATCGACCATACCGACAGCACCTATTCCGACCAGTCCGCCTTTGGGTCGACGCTGTATAACCGCCCCTGGGACCAGCGTTTCGTCGTCGACCAGATGGAATCGCTGGACGATGATCTGGGCGCACTGGTGCAGGACGGCAATGCCGCCGTCGTGGGCTATTCCATGGGGGGCTATGGCGCGCTGATCTACGCGGGTGCCGGCGTGACGCAAGAGAGCCTCGATTTCGGCTACAGCCCGCCGCAGCAATTGCTGGCGCGCAACCTGTCAGGCAGCGACAGCCACGCCAGCCTGTCCGACGACCGGATCAAGGCCTTTGTCGCCATCGGCCCCTGGGGCAACAATTCCGGATTTTTCAGCCCCGACACGCTGGCCGCGATCGACAGCCCGCTGATGTTGATCGCGGGCGAAATCGACGATGTTTCGATCTATGACGCGATGCGCGGAATCTTTGACGACGCCACTGGCACCGACCGCCACCTGCTGACGTTCCAGTCCGCCAACCACAATGCAGGTGCCCCGATGCCCGCCCCCGCCGAAAGCTATGCGCCCTCACCAGCCACGGGCGAACCGACCTTCGGCCACTACGCGGATGCGGTCTGGGACAACGTGCGGATGAACAACATTACCCAGCATTTCGTCACCGCATGGCTGGACCAGCACCTCAAGGGCATCGACCGCGCCGCCTATTTCGATCTGGTGCCCAACGCGCAGGACGGTGTCTGGGACCGTGACGACGCAGGCAACCCGACAGAGGCCGATACCTATTGGACCGGTTTCCCGAACCGCACCGCCGCGGGCCTGTCGTTCGAGACGAAACGCGCGGGCGACTAATCACCGGCCGGCTGCCCATTGCTGCGACGCGCCCACCCACCTAGTATGGGCGAAACCAAAGCAAAGAGCAGCCCGCCATGTCCGATCTTCTGTCCGGCCAGACGCCGTCCACCTATGACGCCTCATCCATCCAGGTGCTGGAGGACATGGAACATGTCCGCCTGCGGCCGGGCATGTATATCGGCGGCAAGGACGACCGCGCGCTGCACCACATGGTCGCCGAAATCGTCGACAACTCGATGGACGAGGCCGTCGCCGGCCACGCAACATGGATCGAGATCGAACTGCACGCCAACGGCCACGTCAGCGTGCGCGATAACGGGCGCGGCATCCCCACCGATCCGCACCCCAAGGACCCCAGCAAATCCGCGCTGGAAATCATTTTCTGCACGCTGAACGCGGGCGGCAAGTTTTCCGGCGACAGCTACCAGACATCGGGCGGTTTGCACGGCGTCGGGTCCTCGGTCGTGAACGCCCTGTCCGACCACCTGCGGGTCGAGGTTGCGCGCAACAAGGAACTCTTTGCGATGGAATTCTCGCGCGGGGTCCCGCAGGGAAAACTGCAAAAGGTGGGGGCCGCCCCCAACCGGCGCGGCACCGCCGTCACGTTCCACCCGGACGAAGAGATTTTCGGCAAGCTGCAACTGAAGCCCAAACGCCTTTTCCAGATGGCCCGGTCCAAGGCCTATCTGTTCAGCGGTGTCGAAATCCGCTGGAAAACCGAAATCGACGACGGCGAAACGCCTGCTGCGGCCACGTTCAAATTCCCCGGCGGCCTGTCGGATTACCTGAACGAGACGCTGACCGGATCGACCACCTATTCCGAACGCCCCTTTGCGGGCACCGTGGATTTTACCGAAAAATTCGGCGTCCCGGGCAAGGTCGAATGGGCGATCAACTGGACCCCCGCGCGGGACGGGTTCATCCAGTCCTACTGCAACACCGTCCCCACACCAGAGGGCGGCACGCACGAGGTCGGGTTCTGGAACGCGATCCTCAAGGGGATCAAATCCTATGGCGAGCTGACCAACAACCGCAAGGCCGCGACCATCACCCGCGAGGATCTGATCGTGGGCGGCTGCGCGCTGGTGTCTTGCTTCATCCGCGAACCCGAATTCGTGGGCCAGACCAAGGACCGTCTGGCCACCATGGACGCGCAGCGCATGGTCAACGCTGCCGTGTCGGACCATTTCGACAACTGGCTGGCCGCCGACACCAAATCGGCGGGCGCGATCCTCGATTTCCTGATCCTGCGGGCCGAAGAACGTCTGCGCCGCAAACAGGAAAAGGAAACCTCGCGCAAATCAGCCACGAAAAAACTGCGCCTGCCCGGCAAACTGACCGACTGCACGTCCAAGACGCGCGAAGGGACAGAGCTGTTCATCGTCGAGGGCGACAGCGCCGGCGGGTCAGGCAAGGGCGCGCGCGACCGCAAGACACAGGCGCTGTTGCCGCTCAAGGGCAAGATCCTGAACGTGCTGGGTGCCGCATCGGGCAAGCTGACGACCAACGCCGAAATCAACGACCTGTGCGAGGCGCTGGGCTGCGGCATGGGCAGCAAATTCAACCTTGACGACCTGCGGTATGAGAAAATCATCATCATGACCGACGCCGACGTCGATGGCGCCCATATCGCGGCGCTGCTGATGACGTTCTTTTTCAGCCAGATGCGCCCGCTAATCGACAACGGGCACCTCTATTTGGCCTGCCCGCCTCTCTATCGTCTGACGCAGGGGCCGAAACGGCTGTATGTGGCGTCCGACGCGGAAAAGGACCGCGCGATGGAAAAGGGCCTGGGCGGCAAGGGCAAGATCGACGTGCAGCGGTTCAAGGGTCTGGGCGAGATGGACGCCAAGGACCTCAAAGAGACCACGATGGACCCCGCCACCCGCAAACTGATCCGCGTGACAGTGGACGATGTGGAACCGGGCGGGACAGCTGATCTGGTGGAGCGTCTGATGGGCAAGAAGCCGGAACTGCGCTTCCAGTTCATTCAGGAGAACGCGCAGTTCGTGGAGGAGTTGGATGTTTGAGGTATAAGTTATTTTAAAGATTTACTGTCGTAAGAACAAATCATGCGAACCTCGGTAAATATTCAGGGTCGTTACCCCTCTCGTTATGGTTTGTAGCAAACTATCCATCGCGAAATTCAAAAAAGCCTCAACTTCTTTTTGCACATCGCTATTGGACGATACGATCAGCTTTGAAAATTTCCACAAAAGGCGCTGCTGGCCATGCAAAACCATCGATCCTTGCAAGTCTAAATACTTCCAATTCATTGTATACAACGTAGACTCAACAGAAATAGCAACGACGTCTTGAGTAACTTCTCTGCAGTTGAAAGAAATATTTAGAATTGGGGCATGCGGATCGTCCGACAAAGACTTACCCATTTTGACTACGTCACCTTCAATAAAATATCTTAACCATAATGAATCGAGATTACACTTTTCAAAAACATACTCAGTTGGCATGTCGAGTGTGAAGCTGTCAGATTTTAGAACCTCCTCCCAACCACTCTCTGCTTTAATGTAGTTTGGTGCTCCGTATTCATCTAGATATGCGCTCGGCGTCTCTGCACTTGCTGGCACTACGAATATACATAAAATGCAGATAAAAAAACTGTGTGTAATGCTCAAGATAAAAACTCCCTTCTTTCTCAATAATGCTAAAAGAGTATCTTTGCCTCTCAGTTCTGCGTCAAGCAATCGATGTCTCGCGAGAGGTCAACGCACCTTTATTCCACCACCAACCCACTGACCTGCGCGCGGATCATGCTTTGCGTGTCGTCGCTGTCGGCGCTGACGGCCATGCCGACCAGCGCGCCGGGGGCGCTGCCGAAGGCGCGGGTCAAATCGCCCGTCAGGTTGACCGACACGTTCATCTGTCCGGTGTCCGCCTGCCGCAGCGGGATCGTAACACCCGTGCCCGGCTCGCCATAGGGCGACGGGATCACCGACCCCACCGCGTTGTTGCCGCCCCAGACGTATTGCAGGATGCGCACATCCCGGCGGCCCAGCAGCGCGCGGATATCGGCCCCCGCCAGCTCTGCCACGGCAGCATCCGGCGCGAACAGGAAATAGACCGCGATATTGCGGTCATCGCCGCCCTTGCGGCTCAGGTTCGTGGGCGGCACGCTTTCGCTGACGGACCAGCTCCATGACGCGGACGTGGCCCCCCGCATCTGATCCGGCACCCGGGTCCACAGCAGGCTGACCGTGTTGTCCGACGCGATCCCCAGCGTGCCCCCGGACTGGCTGTAGTCATTGGACGACAGCACCTTGAGTCGCTGTTCGGTCCAGTTGTTGAAACTGATCGCCTGCGCCGAGGCGCTGGTGGCAAGCAGGGTGGCGGCAATGGTTAGGGTACGAAACATGGGATCCTCCGGTTACTGGACCTGATGGTAGCGGCTTTGGCACCTGCGTCACCCCGGCGCAGGCTGCGTCACGCGATTGTCAGTGACGCCGCGTCAAATCGCGGTTTATGTTTCAGACATGCGTATCTTTGCCCTCTGTCTCGCCCTGATCGCCCCTGCCGTCCAGGCGCAGGTGACAGAAACATCATTGGAACTGGTCCTGCTGGCCGATGCCTCGGGGTCGATCGACGCGGATGAACTGGCGTTCCAGCGTCAGGGCTACGCCGATGCGATGACCAGCGGCCCCGTGCTGTCAGCCATCGAAAACACCCTGCACGGGTCCATCGCCGTCACCTATGTCGAATGGGCGACCAACCAGGTGCAGGTCACCGACTGGATGCTGATCGACGGCCCTGAGACGGCGCAGGCCTTTGCCGCCGCACTGATGACGGCCCCCCGGTCCGCCTATGGCAGCAACGCGATCGGCGCGGCCCTGCTCGAGGCGCAGCGCCTGATCGAGGCGAACGACATCGACGGGTTTCGCCACGTCATCGACTTTTCCGGTGACAGCATGGGCAATTCGTCCGGTCCCCCCATCGTGCCGTCACGCGACACGGTGCTGGCGCAGGGCACGACGATCAATGCGCTGCCGATCCTGCGTCCCGACAACCCGCGCCGCGCGGGCGTGGACCTTGAACGGCTCTATGCCGAAAACATCATCGGCGGGCCAGGCGCGTTCATGGTCACAGCCGAGGGGCGCGACACCTTTGCCGCCGCCGTCCAGCGCAAGCTGTTTCTGGAAATCGCGGGCCTGATGCCCAGCGGTCAGGACTACGCCCGGCGCTAGCGCTGCAAGGTTTCGATGTAATTCGACAGCGCCAGCAGTTCGGCCGGGACGGGCACGGGGTTGCCGTCCTCTTCGGTCATGATGATCGGTCCCAGATCACCGTCGCCAAAGCGCGGCATGACCCCGCTGACGTGATTGCCACGGTTGAAACCGTCGATCACGCTCATCACGTAGTCGGCGGGGTAGCTGCCGCCGTTGCGCGCACTGATACGCGTCAGATCAGGGGCGACGACACCGTCCGACACCGCCATGCCCTGCCCGTTAGCCCCGTGACACGCCGCGCATTGCGACTGGAACGCGGCCATGCCGTCGACCGGCTCGGTTTCCGGCGCACAGGCCGCCGTTGCAATGATAACGAGTGGAAGAAAACGGAACATGGCGCGCCTCGCTGCTGATGTGCGCCTACTGTGCCCCGGATTCCACCAGTTTGCCAGCCTCCAGCCGCATTGCCCGATCCATGCGCGCAGCAAGTTCAAGGTTGTGCGTGGCGATCAGCGCCGACAGCCCCGTGGACCGCACCAATCCCATCAGCGCATCGAACACCCGGTCGGACGTTTCAGGGTCCAGATTGCCCGTGGGTTCATCCGCCAGCAACAGTTTGGGGTTGTTGGCCAGCGCGCGGCAAAAGGCGACGCGCTGCTGTTCGCCCCCCGACAGTGCGGCAGGCCGATGCCCCGCCCGCGGGGCGATCCCCACGGTGTCCAGCAACGACAGCGCACGCGCCCTGGCATCGGACCCCGAGGCCCCATTGGCCAGTTGCGGCAGGACGATGTTTTCCAACGCGGTGAATTCGGGCAGCAGATGGTGAAACTGATAGATGAAACCCACATCATTGCGCCGGATCGTGGTCCGTCTGCGGTCGCTCAGGCCCGTGACGTCCTCGCCACCGATCTGCACCCGACCTGCGTCGGCCACGTCCAGCAGACCCGCGATATGCAACAGCGTGGATTTGCCCGCACCCGAGGGGGCGACCAGCGCCACGACCTCGCCCGGGGCGATGGTCAGCGAGGCGCCGTCCAGCACGCGCACTTCGGACGGTTTACCATGGTTATAGCCCTTGGTCAGGCCCTCCAGCGTCAACACGGGGTCATTCATAGCGCAGCGCCTCGACAGGGTTCATGCGGGCCGCACGGCGCGCGGGAAAAATCGTGATGACCCAGCTAAGCGCAAGGCTCAGCGCGATCGTCGCCACCATGTCACCCCATTCGAGGATCGCATCGGGAAAGAAGAAGCCCTGCGCCTCGAGCCCGCTGACGCCGTTGCCGGACACCTGATCGACAAGCGCATAGACATGCGCGATGTTGAGAGAGAACACGACACCCAGCAGCACGCCGCACAACGTGCCGATCGTCCCGATCGAGGCACCGACGATAAAGAACACCCGCAGGATCGAGCCCTCCGTCAGGCCCATGGTGCGCAGGATACCGATGTCGCGGCCCTTGTTTTTCACCAACATCACAAGGCCGGACACGATGTTCAGCGTGGCGATCAGGACCAGCAAGGACAGCAGGATGAAGATGAAATTGTCCTGCATGTTCAGCGCGTTGTTGAAACCTGACAGGCGCGATTTCCAGTCCGAAAGCAACGCATTTTCACCCGCGGCAGCCGCGATCTGCGGACCTATCTCATCGACGGCGTCGGGGGTTTCCAGACTGACCTCGATTTCGTCGGCGACACCGTCGCGGTTGAAAAACAACTGCGCCTCGTCCAGCGGCATGTAGATGCGGGTGCGGTCGATCAGATCCAGCCCCGCGCGGAAGATATACACAACCTCGAACGCACCGGTGCGCGGCGACGTGCCCATGGCGGTCCGCACGCCATTGGGGGAGATGATCCTGATGCGGTCGCCCACGGTCACGCCCAGTTCCTGGGCCACGCCCCAGCCAATGGCGATGCCTTCGTCAAAGCGGTCAAGCGTGCCGCGGGCCTCGTCGGGGCGTTGCGCCACCAGCGGAATTTCGTTCAGGTCGTCGGCAGAGATGCCGAAAACCTCGACCCCGGCATTGCCGTTGCCGCGGTTGGCCATGACCTGCGCGCGCACCAGGGGGGCGGCGCGCAGCACACCCGGCACTTCGGCGATCCGGCCGGCCAACTGGTCGTAGTCCACAATCAGGTAGGACACGATATCCGTGCCCGCGACGGTGTTCTGCTGATAGACGGTCACATGGGCATTGGCCCCCAGCATCGTGTCGATGAATTGCGCCCGAAATCCCGTCCGCAGGGCCAGCGTCGCAATCAGCGCAAAGACCGCAAGCGTAATCCCTATCAGGCTGATCCACGTCATGACGCTGACGCCGCCCTCTGCGCGTTTGGCGCGGATATAGCGCCAGGCGATCATCCACTCGAAGCGGGCAAAGGGTGCGGTTGTGGCCATGGTCGGTCCCAATCTGGTGGTCGCGCGGACCTTGGAGGTATTTCGCGGGCCGCGTCAATGCAACCGGGTGTGATCGGCATCGGCGTTGGATGGGGCGCTGCCCCGCCGCTGCGCGGCCCCACGGGATATTTCAAACCAGAAGAAGACCTAGGCGCGGGTCTTGCGAACGCCGCCCAGTGTGGGGGCGGTCCGGGCGGCGGACGGTGTCAGCCGGGGTTCCCTGCGGGTCTGCGGTGCTGCGCGCGGGCGGCGGCGGAACAATGATGCGAGGCCGCGCAGGCCGAGGGCTGCCACCAGCCAACCAAGCGTACCACCGATTGCCCCGCTTGCGGCACCTGCAACCGTCAGCGGCAGCGCAGGTTCGAAATCGGCCCAGGCCGCCTGAACCGTTGCGGGATCACTTACGCGTGTCACCAGCGCGATGCGCCCCACGGGGCTGGCCGCGCGCAGACGCGCCAGATCATCGCTGAGTACCGCATGACGCCGGAACGTGCGGCGCATGTCATCTTGGCGGTCGGTCAGGAACGGTGTGCCGGTCATCTGGTCCAGCGCCTGCGTCCGTGTCAGCCCCGCACGCATCGCTGATGCCTCGAAATCGCCGACCACAACGCTGAGCGCGTCGACCTGCCCCGCCAGCCTTTGCAGGTAGGCCTGCGTAAAGGCGGGATATTGCGAACAGGCGGCCGCACCCGCAAGCGCACAGGCCAAGGTGACGCTGCGCCAGATCATCGGCGCAGCCATTCAGATACCATAAGTGTCATCTGCTGCCTCTTTTTTTCAGACAGCATACAGGGGCACGCAGCACCTGTCACCGTTTGCGTCAGATGCCGGCGTAGATTGCCTTGATCCTGGCCACAGCATCGGAGACGGACATTTCTTCGGCCTCGCCAGTGCGCCGGCAAGTCAATTCCACCACACCGTTCTTGACACCGCGGGGGCCGACCGTGATGCGCCACGGTAGGCCGATCATGTCCATCGTGCCGAATTTCGCGCCCGCCCGTTCGTCCCGGTCGTCATAAAGCGGGTCCAGACCCGCTGCCTGGAAGTGCGCGTAAAGATCGTCGCAGACGGAATCGCACCCCGCATCGCCCGCACGCATGTTCAGGATACCCACGTGGAACGGTGTGACGCCCTCGGGCCAGATGATGCCCTTGTCGTCGTGGCTAGCCTCGATGATAGCACCCAACAGGCGGCTGACGCCGATGCCGTGTGACCCCATGTGGACCGGCACGCTGTCGCCGTCGCGGGTCTGGACCGTGGCGCCCAGCGCCTCGGAATACTTGGTGCCGAAATAAAAGATCTGGCCGACCTCGATGCCGCGTGCCGTGCGGCGGCGTTCCTCTGGCACTTCAGCAAACAGGGCCGCGTCGTGCGTTTCATCGGTGCGCGCATAGCGCGAGGTGAATTCATCCATCACCGCCTGACAGGCCGCGCGGTCGTCGAAATCGATCTCGCGGTCGCCAAAGGTCAGATCCGTGATCTGGCTGTCGTAGAACACCTCGGATTCACCGGTCTCGGCCAGGACCAGGAATTCATGCGTGTCATCGCCACCGATGGGACCCGAGTCCGCCCGCATCGGGATCGCCTGAAGCCCCATGCGTTCGTAGGTTCGCAGGTAGGTCACCAGATGACGGTTGTAGGCGTGCAGCGCGTCCTCTTTGGTCAGATCAAAGTTGTAGCCGTCCTTCATCAGGAATTCCCGGCCGCGCATCACACCGAAACGCGGGCGCACCTCGTCGCGGAATTTCCACTGGATCTGATACAGGGTCAGCGGCAGGTCCTTGTAGCTGTTGACGTTGGCGCGGAACACGTCGGTGACCAGTTCCTCTGCCGTGGGGGTGAACAGCATGTCACGGCCGCCGCGGTCCTTGACCCGCAGCATTTCGTCGCCATAGGCGTCATAGCGCCCGCTTTCGCGCCACAGGTCTGCGGATTGCATGGTGGGCATCAGCATCGCCAGATGGCCCGCGCGCGCCTGTTCCTCGTGGACGATCTGCTCGATCCGGCGCAGCACCTTGTAACCCATCGGCAGCCAGGAATAGATCCCGGCGCTGGCCTGCTTGATCAGGCCCGCCTGCAACATCAGCCGATGGCTGACAATCTGCGCCTCACGCGGGGTTTCCTTGAGGACGGGCAGGAAATAGCGGGACATGCGCATGGGTCGGTGATCCTTCACTCAAGGGTTATTCGGTGATCCGTGTAATGGGCGCGCCAAACCGCCGCAAGCGCTGCGTGGCTTGCGCCAGAACGCCACCTGCGCCATTTAGGAGGCGCACCAGACAGAAAGAGCCCGCCATGCCCCTGACACCGCGCCAGCAAGCGACCTACTGGGGGATCGCCATCGTCGCTTTCCTGCTCGCGCTCTTTGCGTTGGGCAATGTCATCATGCCGTTTCTGCTGGGCGGTGCGATTGCCTATGTGCTGGACCCGGTCGCGGACCGGTTGCAGAAACTGGGGCTTAGTCGGGCGCTGTCCGTTGCGATCATTTCGCTGGTGGCGCTGCTGCTGTTCGTGCTGTTGATCCTGCTGGTGATCCCGACGCTGATCCGACAGGCAAACGATCTGGTGCAGATTGCGCCGACCCTGTTCGAAAACCTGCAAACCTGGCTTGCGGCACGGTTCCCTGACCTGCTGGTCGAAGGCAGCACGATCCGCACGCAGCTGGACAATATCGGGGCGATGATCCAGTCGCGCGGCGGGCAACTGCTGGAAACCGTGTTGTCGTCGGCCTTGGGTCTGGTGAACGTCGTCGTGTTGCTGGTCGTCGTGCCTGTGGTCGCGATCTACCTGCTGGTCGACTGGGACAACATGGTCGCCCGGATCGACGAGATGTTGCCGCGCGATCATGTCAGCACGATCCGCACACTGGCGAGCCAGATCGACCGCACGCTGGCCAGTTTCATCCGGGGTCAGGGCCTCGTGTGCCTGATCCTGGGCACCTATTATGCCATCGCGCTGGCGCTGGTGGGGTTGAACTTTGGCCTTGTCGTCGGGGCCGTGGCAGGCGCGCTGACCTTTATTCCCTATGTCGGTGCCGTCGTGGGCGGCGGGTTGGCCATGGGCCTTGCGCTGTTCCAGTTCTGGGGCGACTGGCCGTGGATCATCGCGGTCTACGCCATTTTCCAGTCGGGTCAGTTCGTCGAAGGCAATATCCTGACGCCGAAACTGGTCGGGTCCTCTGTCGGCCTGCATCCGGTCTGGTTGCTGTTCGCGCTGTCGGTCTTTGGGTCGTTGTTCGGATTTGTCGGCCTGCTGGTCGCCGTGCCTGTGGCCGCTGTGATCGGGGTTCTGGCGCGCTTTGTCCTCGACCGCTACCGGCACAGCACGCTCTACCGTGGCACGTCAGAGGATTGAGCCATGGCCGAGCAGCTGATCTTTGATTGGCCGGTGGGTGTCTCGCTCGAGGCGGCGGATTTCTTTGTCTCGCGGGCGAATGAAACCGCGTTTCGCATGGTCCGCGACCCGGCCCGCTGGCCGCAAGGCAAGCTGCTACTGGTCGGTCCCGGCGGCGCCGGCAAGAGCCATCTGTCGCGCGTCTTTGCAGCAATGCAGGGCGCGCGGATCGTGACGGCAGACGCCATCGCAGGGCTGTTTCCCGATACCGCCCTGGTGGTCGAAGGCGTCGACAGCCTGACACCGGACCAGGAACCGGACCTGTTTCACCTGCACAATCACATGATCGCGCACGGTCTGCCGCTGCTGATGACCGCGCGCAGCCTGCCGGGCACATGGGGCATCGTCCTGCCCGACCTCAACAGTCGGATGCAGGCAACAACCCCGGTGCGCATCGCCCCCCCCGACGATGCCCTGCTCGAGGCGCTGTTGATGAAACTGTTTGCCGACCGGCAGATCCTCGTGCCGCCCACGCTCCCCCGTTACCTAGCGTCGCGCATCGACCGGTCCTATCTGGCTGCGCAGCGCATCGTGGCCGCACTGGACAGTGCAGCACTTGCCAGCGGCAAATCCGTCAGCACCCGCATGGCGGCCACCCTTTTGGAACAGGACGCGACCCATGGCTGATGACTGTCACACGGACGCCATGGAAGGCCGCGATACAGCGCCAATGACTCAGGCAGATTTCCTTACCTCCCCGCTTCCCGACCCTGTCACGCTCGACATCGACCTGACCGGCCCCCACCGCTTTGTGAACCGTGAGCTGTCGTGGATCGGTTTCAACATGCGCGTGCTGGAAGAGGCGGAAAACCCCCGTGTACCCCTGCTGGAACGGCTGCGGTTCCTGTCGATCTCGGCCACCAACCTGGACGAATTTTACACTGTCCGCGTCGCGGGTCTGCGCGAACTGGCACAGGCGGGCAATACAACCCCGGCGATGGACGGGCTGACACCCGTGGAACAGCTGGCGCTGATCGATTCCGCGGCGCGCGATCTGATGGCGCGCCAGCAGACCATTCTCGACACGCTGACCACCGAAATGGCGGCTGCCGGTATTGCACTGCTGAATGCAAATGACCTGTCCAAGGCCGACATCGCCTTTCTCGAGGAATTCTTTCTCGATCAGGTGTTTCCCGTGCTGTCGCCTCTGGCGATTGACCCCGCCCACCCGTTCCCGTTTCTGCCGAACGAAGGGTTTGCGCTGGCGCTGCAACTGGATCGCAAGAACGACAAACGGTCGTTGCGCGCCTTGCTGCCGGTGCCCGCACAGATCGCCCGGTTCGTGCGCCTGCCGGGCGAGGGCCACCGTTTCATCCCGCTCGAGGAATTGCTGCTGCAATTTGTCGGGCGGCTCTATCCGGGCTATGGCATCAAGGGGCATTGCGCCTTCAAGGTGCTGCGTGACAGTGACCTCGAACTCGAAGAAGAAGCAGAGGATCTGGTCCGGGAATTCGAAACAGCACTGAAACGCCGCCGGCGTGGCGAGGTCGTGCGGCTCAAGATATCTGCAAATGCCCCCGCGGGCCTGCGCGACCTGATCATGGACGCCCTGCCCGTGACCGAGGCCGAAATCGTCGCCGTAGACGGTCTGATCGGCATCGCCGATCTGTCGGAACTTGTTCTGGACGACCGCCCGGATCTGTTGTGGCCGCTGTTTTCACCCCGTGTCCCAGAACGGGTGCAGGACCACGAGGGGGACATGTTTTCCGCCATCCGGCAAAAGGACATGCTGCTGCACCACCCCTACGAGACGTTCGACATGGTGGTGCGGTTCCTGGCACAGGCCGCACGCGACCCCAATGTGGTGGCGATCAAACAGACGCTTTACCGGACCTCCAAACGTTCGCCCATCGTCGAGGCCCTGTGCGAGGCCGCCGAGGACGGCAAATCCGTCACGGCGCTGGTCGAGCTCAAGGCCCGTTTCGACGAGGCCGCCAACATCCGCCAGTCACGCAGGCTGGAACGGTCGGGCGCACACGTCGTCTATGGTTTCCTGAACCTGAAAACCCACGCCAAGATCAGCACCGTCGTCCGGCGCGAGGGCGACCGTCTGGTGACCTACACGCATTTCGGCACGGGCAACTATCATCCGATCACGGCCAAGATATACACCGACGTGTCCCTGTTCACCTGTGACGCCAAACTGGGGCGTGATGCGAACAAGGTGTTCAACTACCTGTCGGGCTACGCCCAGCCCGAGGCGCTGGAAAACCTGTCCATCGCGCCCATCGACCTTAAATCCACGATCCTTACCCGCATTTCCGAGGAAATCGGCTATGCCAAGGCCGGCAAACCCGCGGTCATCTGGGCCAAGATGAACAGCCTCATCGAAACCGACGTGATCGACGCCCTCTATGAGGCATCGCAGGCGGGGGTCCGGATCAATCTGGTCGTGCGCGGGATCTGCGGCCTGCGGCCCGGCGTCGCCGGGCTGTCCGAAAACATCCGCGTCAAATCGGTGGTGGGACGCTATCTGGAACATTCGCGCATCGTCTGTTTCGGCGGGGGTCAGGGCCTGCCCAACAAAAAGGCGCGGGTCTACATCAGCTCTGCCGACTGGATGAGCAGGAACCTCAACCGGCGGGTCGAGACGCTGGTCGAGATCACCAACAACACGGTCAAGGCCCAGATCGTCAGTCAGATCATGGCGGCCAATCTGGCCGATGTCGCACAAAGCTGGATCATGCAGCCTGATGGCAGTTTCGCGCGGGCAACCATCGCCGACGGTGAATTCGCATTCAACTGTCACCGGTTTTTCATGGAAAATCCGTCGCTCTCGGGGCGGGGGTCTGCCGGTGCGTCCGATGTGCCGCAGTTGACACACGACGACGACTGAGCCGGTCGGGTCAGGCGTTGACAGCAGCCCTCCATATCCCGATTGATGGGGTCCGACCAACGGGGATGCGGACCAATGACCGAAACCGAAACCGAGGCCACGATCGACTGGGGCCCGTTTGGCCGTCCACTGTTCGATGGTGAATCGGCCCAAAGCCTCAAACGGGTCGGCGTCGTCGACGTGGGCTCGAACTCGGTTCGTCTCGTGGTGTTTGACGGCGCGGCACGCAGTCCCGCCTATTTCTACAACGAAAAAATCATGTGTGCGCTGGGGGCGGGCCTGTCGGAAACGGGGCACCTGAACCCCGAGGGCCGCGTGCGCGCCCTGTCCGCCATCCGCCGCTTTGCTGCATTGGCCCAGGGAATGGGCTGCGGCCCGCTGACCGCCGTCGCCACCGCCGCCATGCGCGAGGCCAGCGACGGTGCGGATTTCCGGGCAGAGGTCGAACGCGAAACCGGCGTGAAACTCTGGGTCATTTCCGGCGAAGAAGAGGCCCGCCTGTCCGCGCAAGGTGTCCTTTTGGGATGGCCCGGCAGCTATGGTCTGGTCTGCGATATCGGCGGGTCCAGCATGGAACTGGCCGATCTGGCCGAAGGCCGCGTTGGCCGCCGCGTGACCTCGCCCTTGGGCCCGCTGAAACTGCGCGAGATCAAGGGGGGCACCAAGGCGGTCAAGGCCTACATCAAAACCGTCGTGGCAGACTTGCACGACCAGATGGACAACCAGACGGGTATGCGCCTGTTTCTGGTCGGCGGCAGCTGGCGCGCCATCGCTCGTGTCGACATGGAACGCCGCGGCTATCCGCTGACCGTTCTGCACGAATACCGCATGACCGCACGCCGCATCGGGGCCACCGCAGACTATATCAAGGCATCCGACCTGCAGGATCTGCGCGCCCGATGCGGCATATCCGACAGCCGCATGTCGCTGGTGCCCCTGGCGGTGCTCGTGCTCAAGGAACTGGTGCGGGTGTTCAAACCCAAGGATGTGGCGATTTCGTCCTATGGTATCCGCGAAGGCATGCTGTTCGAACAGATGCCCCGCGAATTGCGCGAACGCGATCCCCTGATCGAGGCCTGCCGCTTTGCCGAGGCCAAGGATGCCCGCCTGCCCGGCTTTGGCCGGTTGCTGTATGATTTCATCAAACCGCTGTTTCCCCGCGCCAACTGGCAGCGTCTGCGCATCATCAAGGCCGCCTGCCTGCTGCACGATGTCAGCTGGCGCGCGCATCCCGACTATCGCGGTGAAATTACCTTTGACAACGCGACCCGCGCCAACCTGGGCGGACTGAAACATTATGAACGGGTGCTGCTGGGGCTGGCCCTGATGAAACGCTATTCCGGCAAGACGCCGGACAGCCGTTTTGACGATCTGTTCGCGCTGCTCAAGCCCGACCAGATGCGCGAGGCGGACATCATCGGCCGCGCCATGCGGTTCGGTGCAATGCTCTGGCTGGACGGAAACCGCCAGCCCGGGACATTCAAATGGAGCCCCAAGAACAAGGAACTGACACTGACACTGGACGAGGACGCGCGGCCCCTGTTCGGCGAGGTCGCGGAATCACGCCTGAACGCATTGGCACAGGCAATGGACGCGACCCTGACGGTCCGGTTCAAGCGTCACAGCTCGACATCACCCAACGCGTCCTCTGGCGGCACATAGGCGGGCGCATCCGGGGCGCGCCGAATGATGATATCGCCGTTCGGCAGGATTTCGGGGTTTTCATAGTTACCGATATAGTCGATCCGGGACATGATCTCGGCCAGGGCCGGGCCCATTTCCTCGCGCAGCATCTGCAACGCGGGGCCCACGTTATCGGCCAGATCCTGCAATTCGCGGATCGCGGGATCCGCCTCGCGCAGCAGACCGCGCAGGAACAGCTTGGCCCCCTCCTCGATCAGGTCGCGTCCGCCGGTATCGGCATCGGCCTCCGCCTCTTGGGCGACGGCAGGCAGGGTGGACAGGGTCAATACAGCAACAAGGATGAGATGTTTCATAACTCAGACATGGGGGCCCCCACGTGATTTTCAATCACACCATCAGATCCAGCGTGACCGGGAAATGGTCTGACGCCAGTAACAAGGCCTCGCGCAGTGACGTATCTGCAAAAACCTCTGGATCATCAAATGGATGCCAGATGCGCCATACAGGCTGCGTCGCACGCAAGGCAGGGCTGACCATGATGTAATCCAGCAGCGCCGACAGATAGGGGCCATCGTTCGGTCTGAACCGGGCCGTCGCAGGCCGCGCACCATTGCGGCTGCCCAAGGCCAGTTGCGCATGCGGGTCATGCAAAGGCATCCTGTCCCCTTGCGTCCCCAGCACGATTTCCACGCCGGATTGCCCGAATTCGACCTCGTATTCGTCCAGCCCCGGCCCGTCGTTGAAATCGCCCAGCACCACCAGCCGGGCCGCAGGATCGTCCCGCAACATCTGGTCCACCCGTCGGCGCAGCCACAGGCATTGCGACAGTTGCTTGCGCCGGTTTGCAACCCCGACACGGGCGCGTTGGGCCGCCGTATCGCCGTGGGCCGCCTTGGATTTGGAATGCACACCGATCAGCGACAGCGCTGCGCCGTCCCTTGGCGTATAGACCAGTTCCAGCGGCGGCTTTGACCAGACGGCATCGATGTCATGGCCGTTCAGCGTCACGGTCAGGGAACGGTCGAACCGGGGGGCCGCGTTGTCGGACAGCGGGCGGTGAACCGCACGACCGCAGTCGGGATCGAACATCAGCGCGATTTCCTGCCGCGTGTCATTGGCAAAACCGATCAGGGCCGCGCGTTGTCGCAACCCGTAGTGGTCCGCAAAATTCCGCAGTGCCGCCGCCCCGCTGCGACGCGACGACGTATCGGGGGCCTCGATCACCATGATGGCGTCGGCGTTCATCGTCTGCAGGACATGGGCAATCGCATCGGCCTGATCGCGGCGGGTCACATCCCAGCGTTTCGACCAGCCGTCATCGCGCACCAGCGCGCCTGCGTCATCGAACAGTGCATCGAACCAGGCAACGTTCCACGTGGCCAGCCGCATCACCCGGTCCCGGCGTTGATCTGCTCCCATGCGCGGTTGATCGCGATCAGGCGTTTTTCAGCCAGCCGGACGGCCTCTTCGGGCACGCCGCGAGCCAACATGCGGTCAGGATGTGTCTCGCGCACCTGCGCGCGCCAGGCGGCACGCACCTCTTCGATCGGTGCATCGGGCGAAACACCCAGCACATCATAGGCGTCGCGGTCCGCGTCAGCCACGAACTGCGCCCTGATCCGCGCGAACCGGCGATCGTCGAACCCGAATATTTCGGCCACCCGCGCCAGAAACGCATCCTCGGCCGGGTGATAGTCACCATCGGCCATCGCGATGTGAAACAGACCCTCCATCAGGTCCGACAGCGGGCCCTCGGCCCCACGAAACATCGACGCGATCTTGGTGGCATAGGCCTCGAACCCCGCGACATCGGTGCGCGCCATGTTGAACAATCGCGCGGCATGCGCCTCTTCTGAGGCGGGGATGTGGAACACCTCGCGAAAGGCCGCGACCTCGTTGCGGGTCACCTGCCCGTCCGCCTTGGCCATTTTGGCACCCAGCGCGATCACAGCGATGGTAAAGGCCACGGACCTGTCAGGCGGCGTGCGCAGCAGATCGAACACCGTCGCCAGCCCCTCGCCCGCGCGCAGGGCCGCCAATGCGTCAGAGATTCGGGACCAGAGCGACATGCCCCGATGTCTACAACATCTTGGTCAAAAGAATAAGGTCGATCCAGCGATCGAATTTGCGCCCCACTTGCGGAAGGGTCGCGATTTTCACAAACCCCAGTTTTTCGTGAAAGGCCACCCCTGCTGGATTTTCGGCGCTGCACCCGGCCCATAGGGTATGGATGCCCGCGGCGCGTGCGTCTGCGCACAGCGCATCCATCAGTGATCGCCCCAGCCCCGCACCCCGCGCGGCGGGTGCCAGATGCACTGTGTGTTCCGCCGTATGGCGATACCCGTCACCGCCGCGAAACGGGCCATAGGTGGCAAAACCTGCGACCAACCCACCGGTTTCGGCCACCAGCACGGGGCGCGTGGCAATCAGATCAGCAATGGCCTGCGGTGTCTTTTCGATTGCGGTAAACGTGATGCCTGTCTCGCGGATGATCGGGTTCCAGATCGCGCAGATCGCCGCGGCATCGGCGCGGGTCGCGGCCCGGATCATCCCAGCGTCCTGACCCCGTCCGGCGTGCGGATCGTGGCACGAAACCGTGGCGCACCAGCGGCATAGATCACCCGTGGGTCGTCCAAGGCCAGATCGCGACCCAATGCCTCGGCCTGCGGGTGGTGCACCTCCCAGCCGATCAGGGTGCAGCCCCGGTCGGTCAGTGTTTCTGTCGGGTGCGCCACCCCGTCACCCCAGCGGATCAGCGTGGGACAGGCCCCCTGCAGGGGCAGGCCGCCGTCATCAGGCACGGTGATGTCCCACCGCAACGCGCCGCGTTCCAATGGCACGATGGCACCGACGTCCGCAGGCGCATCCGCAATCGCGCCTTTCAGATCGTCCGTCCTGCAAATCCAGTTCGCACAGCGCGGCGGCCCGGCAAAGGCATCCAGCGCGAACCACGCAGGGCGCGTGCGCTGCGCGTCCGGATCCAGCGCAATCACCTCGAGGTAGGTGTCGCCCAGCGCCAGCAGCGTGTTGTGCGTGCCGAAGGCCGCGTGTTTGCCCCCTGGCTGCAACGGAACGCCCAGCGTTTTTTCCACCCATGCCGTGCCTGCATCGAGGTCGGTACAGGCAATCGCGATATGGTCGAGGGTCAGCATTCAGGTGCGCGTCTCGCGGATCAGTTCCAAAATGTCCTGTGCGGCGACAGGGATGTTCGTGCCGGGGCCAAAGATCGCCTTGACCCCCGCATCATACAGGAATTTGTAGTCCTGCTGCGGGATCACGCCACCGCAGATCACAAGGATATCACCCGCGCCCGCGTCCTCCAGCGCCTTGATCAGCTTGGGGGCCAGTGTCTTGTGACCTGCCGCCTGCGAACTGATGCCGATGACGTGCACATCGTTGTCGATGGCGTCCTGTGCGGCCTCCTCTGGTGTCTGGAACAACGGGCCTACGTCCACGTCAAACCCGATATCGGCGAATGCCGTCGCGATGACCTTGGCCCCACGGTCGTGCCCGTCCTGCCCCATCTTGACGACCAGCATCCGGGGGCGGCGCCCTTCTTCGGTTGCGAAATCCTCAATGTCCTTCTGGATCGCGGCAAAGCCTGCGTCGCCTTCGTAGGCGGCACCGTAGACACCGGCCAGCGTCTTGACCTCGGCGCGGTGGCGGCCAAAGACGTCCTCCATCGCGCTGCTGATCTCGCCCACGGTCGCCCGCTGGCGTGCGGCCTCGACCGCGGCCTCCAGCAGGTTGCCGCCCTCACGGGCGCGGCGGGTCAGTTCGGCCAATGCAGCATCGCAGGCCGCCTGATCCCGCCCGTCGCGCGTGGCCTTCAGCCGGGCAATCTGGCTGTCGCGCACGCCCGCGTTGTCGATGTCGCGGATGTCGATCGGGTCTTCCTTGTCCTTGCGGTATTTGTTGACGCCGACGATGACCTCTGTGCCGCGGTCGATATTGGCCTGCCGGGTGGCGGCGGTTTCCTCGATCCGCAGTTTCGGCATGCCGGATGCGACGGCCTTGGTCATGCCGCCCAACTCCTCGACCTCTTCCATCAGGGCCCAGGCGGCTTCTGCCAGATCATGCGTCAGCTTTTCGACGTAGTAACTGCCCGCCAATGGATCGACGACCTTGGTGACGCCGGTTTCCTCTTGCAGGATCAGCTGCGTGTTCCGCGCGATCCGGGCCGCGAAATCGGACGGCAGGGCAATCGCCTCGTCCAGCGCGTTGGTGTGCAGCGACTGGGTGCCGCCCAACACCGCGCTCATCGCCTCGTAGGCGGTGCGCACCACGTTGTTGTAGGGGTCCTGTTCCTGCAAACTGACGCCCGAGGTCTGGCAATGGGTCCGCAACATGGATGATTTGGGGTTCTTGGGCGCGAATTCTTCCATCACGCGGAACCACAATAGGCGCGCCGCGCGCAGCTTGGCCGCCTCCATGAAAAAATTCGTCCCGATGGCGAAAAAGAAACTAAGCCGTCCGGCAAAGTGATCGACATCCATGCCCGCCGCAATCGCCGCGCGCACGTATTCGCGGCCGTCCGCCAGCGTATAGGCCAGTTCCTGCACCAGGTTCGCGCCGGCCTCTTGCATGTGGTAGCCGGAAATCGAGATCGAGTTGAATTTCGGCATCTGGTCGGACGTGTACTGGATGATGTCCGAAATGATGCGCATCGACGGTTCCGGCGGATAGACATAGGTGTTGCGCACCATGAATTCCTTGAGGATATCGTTCTGGATCGTGCCTGACAGCACGGACCTGTCGTGGCCCTGTTCCTCACCCACCACGATGAAATTCGCGAGGATCGGAATGACCGCCCCGTTCATCGTCATGCTGACCGACACCTTGTCCAGCGGGATTCCGTCGAACAGGATCTTCATGTCCTCGACGCTGTCGATGGCGACACCGGCCTTGCCCACGTCGCCTTCGACCCGCGGGTGGTCACTGTCATAGCCGCGATGGGTGGCCAGATCGAATGCCACCGACACGCCCTGCTGACCAGCGGCCAGCGCCTGACGGTAGAACGCATTTGATTCTTCTGCCGTGGAAAACCCCGCGTATTGCCGGATTGTCCAGGGCCTGCCTGCGTACATCGTGGCCTTGACCCCGCGCGTGTAAGGGGCCGCCCCCGGAATGCCGCCCATATGCGGCAGATCGGCCGTATCCTCTGCGGTATACAGCGGTTTGACGGCAATTCCTTCGAGGGTGTGCCACGTCAGATCGTCTAGGGACCGCCCGCGCAGTTCCTTTTCGGCGATCTTTTCCCATTCGGTTTTGTCAGACATGATGTGGCGCTCCTCTTCCTCTGCGCCATTCATGCCGCGACGCGGCGCAAAGGTCAAAAAGCTTGCGCTATCATCGTGCTATTATTTTTCGCTGCAGGGTAATTTTATTGCGCATGCGCAAAACGACGCGGGCATGGCATTGGCGCGAGACACACCTATATTCAGATCATGAACAAAAGAAATTTCATCGCCGGCCTCACGGCCATGACACTCTGGCCCGCCATGCTGCCGGCGCAGTCGGAATCACCCGGTGCCGTCGCCGCCTGGCTGGCCGATCCGGCAACCCCGCTGAACGCGGACCAGATCATGTTGTCCGATTTCCAGTGGATCGCCCGCCCGGTCGCGGTTTTCGCCGATTCACCCAACGATCCCGCGTTCATCGAACAGATGGAACTGCTGGCATCCCGGGTCGATGAACTGGTCGAACGTGACGTCGTGGTGCTGTTCGACACCGACCCTGCCGCACGTTCACCCATGCGCCTGCAACTGCGGCCGCGCGGTTTCATGATGGCGCTGCTGGGCAAGGACGGTCAGGTGAAACTGCGCAAACCCAGCCCGTGGGACGTGCGCGAATTGTCCCGGTCCATCGACAAGATGCCGGTGCGTCAGCGTGAAATCACCGAACGCCGCGCTGCAGGATCAGCGGCGGTCAACTGATTGCGGCATGGCCCGCGCCGCACCGCGGATCGCCATCCAGCCCAGGGTCATCAGGATCACCAGTACCAGAATCAGAACGAACACCGGATCAATCGCCACGCTGACCAGCACACGCCCCACGACGAACAGCGCGAGGTAGACGGCCAACCCGCCAAAGGTGAATGTCCGCACCGGTTCCAGCAGGACCCCGGCCGCCCGAACGACCCCCCAGAACACGATCACGCAGATCATCGGCACCGTCACGACCGAGCGCGGAAGCTCGGTCGCGTAGCTGATTTCGGTATCCTGCACCATGATGTTGAGCAGGCCAAACCCCGCGATCACGGCGATCACGCAGGCGGCCAGCCAGATCAGCAAGAGTTGCCAGGTTTGTGTCACTCGAACTCCATGATCACATCATCCACGGCCAGGCTGTCACCAGGGGCCGCATTGATCTTGGTCACGACGCCCTTGCGTTCGGCACGCAGGATGTTTTCCATCTTCATCGCCTCGACCGTGCACAGCGCCTGACCGTCCTGGACCTCGTCGCCCACGGCGACATTCAGCGACACGATCAACCCCGGCATCGGGCACAGCAGCAGTTTCGACGTATCCGGCGGCACCTTGACCGGCATCAGCTTGGCAAGTTCGGCCTGACGCGGGGTTCGGACATGAACCTTGACGTCGGCCCCGCGGTGCCGCACCCGGAACCCCCCCGAAATCTTGGCCACCTTAAGCACCAAGGGCGTGCCGTCCACCATCAGGCGCGCCAGTGGCTGACCGGGCAACCAGTCGCTTTCGACCCGCAAGGTCCGGTCACCGATGGTGACATCGGCCCCCGCACGGTCGGCCTTGATCACCGCATCATGGCTTTCGCCCTGTAGCGTGACGTTCCAGTCCGTGCCGACGTGGCGTTCATGGTTGTCCATGCGCCCGGTGATGCGTGTGCGACGGATTTCACCGATTCGGTGCATCGCCGCAGTTGCCGCAGCAACACGCAGCACCGTGTCCCCTGCCAGATCGACGCCCTGAAACCCGTCAGGAAATTCTTCCTCGATGAATGCGGTGGTCATGTCGCCTGCAGTGAATTTCGGATGATCCATCACCGCGGCCAGGAATGGCAGGTTGTGGCCAATCCCCTCCAGCTCGAATCCGTCCAGCGCCAACCGCATCTCCTCGATCGCGGCTGCGCGGGTCGGTGCCCAGGTACACAGCTTGGCGATCATCGGATCGTAGAACATGCTGATCTCGCCACCCTCGAACACGCCGGTATCATTGCGCACGGCCCGCCCGGCCTCTGCCACCTCGACCGGTGGGCGATAGCGGGTCAGACGCCCGATGGACGGCAGGAACCCGCGGAACGGATCCTCGGCATACAGGCGGCTCTCGATGGCCCAACCATTGATCTTGAGGTCATCCTGACCAAAGGCCAGTTTCTCGCCTGCTGCCACGCGGATCATCTGTTCGACGAGGTCGATGCCCGTGATCAGTTCTGTCACAGGATGTTCCACCTGCAACCGCGTGTTCATTTCCAGAAAATAGAAATTGCGGTCGCCATCCACGATGAATTCGACGGTGCCCGCGCTGGTATAACCGACGGCCTGCGCAAGTGCGACCGACTGCGCGCCCATCGCCGCACGGGTCTCCTCGTCCAGAAACGGGCTCGGGGCCTCTTCGATCACCTTCTGGTTGCGGCGCTGGATGCTGCATTCGCGCTCGTGCAGATAGACCGCGTTGCCGTGGCTGTCGGCCAGGACCTGAATTTCGATGTGGCGCGGCTGGGTCACGAATTTCTCGATGAAAATCCGGTCGTCGCCAAAACTGTTGGCCGCCTCGTTCTTGGACGACTGGAATCCCTCGCGTGCGCCAGCGTCGTCCCATGCAATCCGCATGCCCTTGCCACCGCCCCCCGCGCTGGCCTTGATCATCACCGGATAGCCGATCTGCTGGCTGATCTTTACCGCCTCATCGGCATCGGCAATCAGGCCCATATGGCCCGGCACCGTGCTGACACCAGCCTCATCCGCCAGCTTCTTGGACGTGATCTTGTCGCCCATGGCCTCGATGGCCCCCACGGGCGGCCCGATAAAGGCCACGCCTTCGGCTTTCAGCGCCTCGGCGAACTTGGGGTTTTCCGACAGGAAACCATAGCCCGGATGCACCGCTTCAGCGCCGGTCTGGCGAATCGCGTCCATGATCTTGTCGATCACGATATAGGATCGGTTGGCGGGGCTTGGTCCAATGTGGACCGCCTCATCTGCCATCTTGACATGTAGCGCCTGCGCATCTGCATCCGAATACACTGCAACAGTGGCGATCCCCATACGCCGCGCCGTCTTGATGACGCGGCAGGCGATTTCGCCACGATTGGCGATCAGAATTTTCTTGAACACGTTTTACATCCCTCCAAACGCAAAATCGCCGCCGGGGCGCAAACCCCGACGGCAGTCATGTCGTGTTTCAACCCCGCTTGCGCGGGAAAATGTCTTAGCGACCGGTGATGTCGTCGCCCAGCGCACCGACGAGCGCGCCACCCAGTGCAGCAGTCGTGGTATCGCGATCGTCGCCGCCCAGTGCAGCGGAACCTGCAGCGCCGATACCGGCACCAACGATTGCACGCTCTGCGTCGGTGTCGAGGTTGTCGCAGCCTGCGACGCCCATGATTGCGACCAGTGCGATGGCGGAAGTAGCTTTGTACATTTTATAATGCCCTTGTTAGCTTTGAAGATGGGCCCAAAATCACGCGCCACAAGCGCGAACTCAAGCCCGATTAAGTGTAAAAGGCGCAAAACCGCCGAAATGTTCCCATTCGCAGAAAAATCTTTTCCACTCATCGGAATACATCCGGAAAAGTGACCCGCGCCACGTCCTCGTCGATGCGCAACAGCGCGTCATAGCTGGCAGGATCGAACGGATCCTCGGCGGCGATCACCTCGCGACCGAACAACCAGCCCAGCCGTCCTGCGTCCAGATTACCCCGCACAAAGGGCGCGTCGCCAAAATGCTCCCAGAGGGCCCGCAAGAAACCTTCGTCCGCGCGTTTGTCCGGTGGCCGCCGGTCGGAAAATCGTTCACGCGCGCGCAGCGGCGTTGCACCGTCCTTGTGCGCGCGGCGGATCACGAACTGAAAATCCGTCCCCGGCAAACGGCCTGGAAATCCACGGTGCTTTTCCATCAGAATTCGTCCCAGCTGCAACGCCCGTCCGTCACTCGGAAGGGTTGGAAAAATTGGACGACCTGCGGATCGTATATGCCGAATGTGGTTGGCTTGTCCGACACCGACAACACGATCTGGTCGCCGTCCCAGTCCTGCTGTTGCAGGGCCGGAACAACGACCACGTCGCACAACCACGTCAGATCGTCCACGACCTCCGTGAACGTCACAGCGTCATCGCCCCCCGCAAGGGCCGGTGACAGGAACCGGAATCGCGCGATCTGCGCCTGCGTGTCCATGATCACGTCAGCCAGCGCGATCTGCAGTCCTGACGGCACGGCAATCGGTTGCGGGGTCTGTTGTGCGGTCGCGGGCATGGCCCACAGACAGCACAGCAGAATCAGCGCGCCCGCAAGGCCTCGATCAGTTCGGCCTTGGTCATGTCCGAACGACCCGCGACGTCCAGCTCTTGTGCACGCGCATACAGATCGTCCTTGGTCCATTCCTCGTAGGGCGGCTGACGGCCCCCCTTCTCGCCCGGCGACATGTCGTCGTTTGCCTGTGCATTGGCAATCCGGGCGGCCTTCTGCTTGCTCGCGCCCTCGTCCAGCAGCGCCTCGTAGGTCTCGTCGTCCTTGATGGACGGTCCATGGTCCTTGGTCATCGCAATCTCCTTTGCGCACCAACGGACCTACCCCACGCGGGGTTCCCTGCATCATCTTGCCACAAATACTCCGGGGGGTCCGGGGGGCTGGCCCCCCGGGGTCACAGTGGAATGTTGTCATGCTTCTTCCACGGGTTCTGCTGCTGCTTGCCGCGCAGCGACGCAAAAGCGCGGCAGACCCGGCGCCGTGTGGATCGCGGCATGATCACCTCGTCCACGAAACCCTTCGAGGCCGCGACGAACGGATTGGCGAAACGGTCCTCGTATTCCTTGGTCAGCTCCACGATTTCTTCGGGGCTGCGTCCGCGATAGATGATCTCGACAGCACCCTTGGCCCCCATCACCGCGATTTCCGCCGTGGGCCAGGCATAGTTAAAATCACCGCGCAGATGCTTGGACGCCATCACGTCATAGGCTCCGCCATAGGCCTTGCGGGTGATGACCGTGACCTTGGGCACCGTGGCCTCGCCATAGGCAAACAGCAGTTTCGCGCCGTGCTTGATGACACCGCCGTATTCCTGGCTGGTGCCGGGCAGAAAGCCGGGCACGTCCACCAGCGTCAGGATCGGGATTTCAAAGGCATCGCAGAACCGCACAAACCGCGCGGCCTTGCGGCTGCTGTCGATATCCAGCACGCCCGCCAGCACCATCGGCTGATTGGCCACCACGCCGACGGTCTGACCTTCCAGCCGGATAAACCCGATCAGGATGTTGCCCGCATAATCGGCCTGAATTTCGTAAAAATCGCCCTCATCCGCCAGTTTGTGAATCAGTTCCTTCATGTCATAGGGCGTGTTGGCATTCACCGGGATCAGCGTGTCCAAACTGTCCTCGACCCGTTTAACATCGTCAAAGAACGGACGCGTCGGTGCCTTTTCACGGTTGTTCAGCGGCAGGAAATCGAACAGGCGGCGGCATTCGGCAATCGCTTCGACATCGTTGTCAAAGGCACCGTCCACCACGCCGGATTTCTTGGTATGGGTCGTGGCCCCGCCCAGTTCCTCGGCGGTGACGACCTCGTTGGTGACGGTCTTGACCACATCGGGGCCGGTCACGAACATGTAGGACGTATCGCGCACCATGAATATAAAGTCGGTCATCGCAGGGCTGTAGACCGCGCCACCCGCGCAGGGCCCCATGATCAGGCTGATCTGCGGCACCACACCGGACGCCATGATGTTGCGCTGGAACACATCGGCATAGCCCGCGAGGCTGGCAACACCTTCCTGGATGCGTGCACCGCCCGAATCATTGATCCCGATCACGGGCGCACCGTTCTGGATCGCCATATCCATGATCTTGCAGATCTTTTGCGCATGGGTTTCGGACAGCGATCCGCCAAAGACGGTGAAATCCTGGCTGAACACATAGACCATGCGGCCGTTGATCGTGCCCCAGCCCGTCACGACACCATCGCCCATCGGCAGGTTGTCCTGCATCCCGAAATCGACCGCGCGATGCGTCACAAAGGCGTCGAACTCCTCAAAGCTGTCGTGATCCAGCAGCAGTTCGATCCGCTCGCGCGCGGTCAGTTTGCCCTTGGCGTGCTGCGCATCAATCCGTGCCTGTCCGCCGCCCAGTTGGGATTCGGAGCGCTTGGCCTCCAAGGCTTCGATATGGTCTTTCATGCAGGCCTCCCGTCGTGCACATGGCCTCCGCAGGCCGCATCGTCGGGCACTCTAGTCATCGGTTTTGCCGAGGAAAACCCCCAAGGCGCAATATATCCCCAGCCGCAGGGGGGCTGCACGAAACAATCTGACGCCATCCAGATCCTTGCGGATCCATGTCACGGCAACCATGGACACCGCAGCGCAAGCCGCTACTTTGCGCGCGATGACAGACTTTCCCAGCGCGCGCTTTCTCGACCGCCGCACCCCGCCTCATATTTTCACGCTGACACTGCTGGCCGGTGTATCCGCACTGAACATGTCGATTTTTCTGCCGTCCCTCACCCGGATGGCGGCCGATTTCGGCACGGATTATGCCACGATGCAGTTCGCCGTTTCGGGCTATCTGGCCGCAACGGCGGTGATGCAGATCCTCGTCGGCCCCCTGTCCGACCGGTTCGGACGGCGCAAGATCGTGCTGACCTCCATCACCATTTTCATCGCGGCGACGCTGGGCGCCTACCTCGCCCCCACGATCCAACTTTTCTTGATGTTTCGCATCCTGCAGGCCGCAGTCGCGACCGGAATCGTGCTGAGTCGGGCGATCGTGCGCGACATGTTCGGGGCAGAACAAAGCGCGTCGATGATCGGTTATGTCACCATGGGCATGGCCCTGATCCCGATGATCGGCCCCACCGTCGGTGGCGCACTGGATCAGGCATTCGGCTGGCATGCCTCGTTCATCTTTCTGATGGGTGCAGGCGTTTTCTTGTGGCTGCTGTGCTATTTCGACCAGGGCGAGACCGTGCGCGGCGGCGGCACCGGATTTGCCGAACAGCTGACCAGCTATCCCGCACTGCTGACTGCGCCCCGGTTCTGGGGCTATGCGCTGTGCACCGCGTTCGCATCGGGGTCATTCTTTGCGTTTCTGGGCGGTGCCTCCTACGTCGCCGACCGGATTTACGGATTGTCGGCCTTTCAGACCGGCATCGCCTTGGGTGCACCCGCCATCGGCTATGCCGTCGGCAACGGAATATCGGGCCGCTATTCGGTGCGGGTTGGCATCAATCGCATGGTGCTGATCGGCTGCCTGATATCGGCCTTTGGCATGGGGTTGTCGCTGATCCTGGGTCTGGTGACCGTGATTCCCGCCGGTCTGCTCTTTGGTCTGTGCTCGCTGCTGGGACTGGGCAACGGCATGACGCTGCCCAACGCCACCGCCGGTTTGCTGTCGGTGCGCCCGAACCTGGCCGGCACGGCCAGCGGTCTGGGCGGTGCGCTGATGATTGGCGGCGGTG
This sequence comes from Loktanella sp. DSM 29012, assembly GCF_900110705.1. GTDB lineage: Bacteria > Pseudomonadota > Alphaproteobacteria > Rhodobacterales > Rhodobacteraceae > Loktanella > Loktanella gaetbuli. Next base: position 427,787 of record NZ_FOEJ01000002.1, read on the forward strand.
CCGCACTCAGCCAGCTGGCCGGGGTGCTGCTGGCACGCGGCACGACCGCGATGCCATTGCAGGCGCTGATGCTGGTCTCTGCGCTGCTGGCCATCGCCGCGATCATGTTCGTCATGGTGCGTGAAAAGCGCCTGTCCGCCAGCCTCTCGGTCGCGCCCTAGCGGCGTGCCGCGCGCCAGCCAGCGGCGCGTGCCTCGGCTTCGGTGCAGAACCAGCGTTCACCGCGCGACGGGCTGATCCGGGTCTCGTCATAGAATGCGTTGCCGGGCACATGGTAGATTCGCCCGCTGCTGCTAATGTTGCCCTTGATGACGCAGCCGCCGGGGGGCGCATCGCGCACCTGCTCCTGCGCCCGGAAATCCGAAGGCCGCTGCATTTGCGCCGACCAGAAACCGGCCCCACTGCGCCGCGCCGCATCCTCGTCCGGGACATAGACCGTGTCATACCGGCGATAGGCGATGGCCAGCCCGTTGCGCACCATCTGCTGGCCAATGTCGACCCCGCCTGCGGTGCAACGCGCCACGGTGCGGCCGTAACGGTCGACATCCAGCGGCGCACAACTCACCGCGCGCCCCGCGATCAACGCACGCAGCCCGTCGGTCGCATGGCTGCCGCAGGAAAACGGAAACCCCTGCGCACTGCGGCAATCCTGCCCGGCCTCTGGCGCATCGATGCCGTTCAATCTGATTCGTGTCTCGCCCACGTGGATCGTGTCGCCGTCGATGACACGCGCAGGCCCAGAGATCTGGGCCGCCAGGGGGGCAGCACAGAACAGTAAACAAATGGTTAACAAAATCCGCATATCCCCAATCTGGGGGGCGGATGTGGCGTTTCAATGGCGCGAAACATGACGTTTCGCGCCAAATCGATTCAAATCAGCGCTGACTGACGGCCCATTTCGGATTGATCCACGGCACATCATTGGCCCGTGGCAGCGGATCGCGGCCCAGAATGTGATCCGACGCCTTTTCACCCACCATGATCGACGGCGCATTCAGGTTGCCGTTGGTGATCTGCGGAAAGATTGAGCTGTCCGCGACCCGCAACCCCTCCACACCGATGACACGACATTCAGGATCGACCACAGCCATCGGGTCATCAGCGGCTCCCATGCGGCATGTGCCGCAGGGATGATAGGCGCTTTCGGCGTGTGCGCGGATGAAATCATCAAGTGCTGCGTCCGATTGCACGGCCTCACCGGGCTGGATTTCGTGTCCGCTATAGGGTGCAAATGCGGCTTGCCCGAAAATTTCGCGCGTCAGGCGGATACAGGTGCGGAAATCGGCCCAGTCCTGCGGATCGGACATGTAGTTGAACAGGATATGCGGGTCCGCCGCCGGGTCCGCGCTGGTCAGCGTGACCGCCCCGCGCGAGGCGCTGCGCATCGGGCCGACATGCGCCTGATAGCCATGCCCCTCTGCCGCGACCTTGCCGTCGTAGCGGATCGCCAGCGGCAGGAAATGAAACTGGATATCGGGATATTCCACACCCGGCTTGGACCGGACAAAGGCTGCGGATTCGAACTGGTTCGAGGTGCCCAGACCGCGTTTGCCGAACAGCCAGGCTGCGCCGATCAACGCTTTCCAGATCAGTTTCCAATAGGTGAACAGCGTCACCGGCTGGATCGCGGCCTGCTGGATATAGAGTTCGAGGTGATCTTGCAGATTCTGCCCGACACCGGGCCGGTCCGCGATCACTGCGATGCCGTGTTCCGCCAGATGATCCGCTGGTCCGATGCCCGACAGCATCAACAGCTTGGGCGAATTGATGGCCGAGGCGGCAATGATGACCTCGCGCGTGGCGCGGATCACCTCGGTCTGCCCCTTGCGATCGACCTCGACGCCCACAGCGCGCCCCTCTTCAATCACCACACGGCGGGCAAAGGCGCGGATCAGTGTGCAGTTCTCACGCTTCAACGCGGGCCGCAGATAGGCATTTGCGGCCGACCAGCGCCGACCGCGATAGATGGTGGCATCATAGGGACCAAAGCCCTCTTGCTGTTCGCCGTTGTAATCCTTGGTTTCGGGATATCCCGCCTGTTTGCCAGCCTCGACAAAGGCCTTGACCAGAGGATTGCGGCGCGGGCCGCGCGTGACATGCAGCGGACCGTCGGTGCCGCGCCAGGCCGGATCACCGCCGTGAATGCCCGCGTGCCAATGTTCCATCCGTTTGTAGTAGGGCAACACGTCGGCATAGGCCCAGCCGCGCGCGCCCATCTCTTGCCATGTGTCAAAATCGCGGGCGTGGCCGCGTACATAGACCATGCCGTTGATCGAGGAGGACCCGCCGATCACCTTGCCACGTGGTGTGGCCAGGATGCGACCACCCAGATGCGGCTCCGGTGAGGTATGAAATCCCCAGTCGTAGGCTTTCATGTTCATCGGATAGGACAAGGCCGCAGGCATCTGGATGAACGGGCCTGCATCCGATCCACCATGTTCTATCACGATGACCGATTTGCCGGCCTCGGCCAGACGGTAGGCCATTGCACATCCGGCAGAGCCCGCACCGACAATTACGTATTCAGCTTGCATGATGTTCACCGCCCGCAAGGAGCGCCCCCAAATTTTCGCGAAAATTTGGCCCCCGGCATCCGCCGGACGGCCCCTAGAATGGTGCTTCGACCGGGTTCATGGCGACGTAGACGCCCTTGAGCTGGCTATAATGATCAATCGCCGCCTTGGAATTCTCGCGGCCCACGCCGGACAGCTTCATCCCACCGAAGGGTGCCTCGACCGGGGCGAGGTTGTGGGTGTTGATATAGCACGTTCCTGCCTCGAACCCGGCAGCCATGCGGTGCGCTCGCGCCAGATCGCGGGTGAACACCGACGCCGCCAGACCGTAGGGCGTGTCGTTGGCCCGGCGCAGCGCCTCTTCTTCGGTATCGAAGGTCAGCACCGACATGACGGGGCCAAAGATTTCATCCGTCGCGATCGTCATGTCGTCCGTTACATCGGCAAAGACGGTCGGTTCGAGAAAGAAACCGTCAAGGTCCGGTCGTTTGCCGCCCGTCACCAGCCGTGCGCCCTCTTGCACGCCCTTGGCGATGAACCCTTCGACCAGATCGCGCTGACGTGCGCTGACCATCGGGCCAAAGTTGGTCGCCATGTCCTGCGGGTCGCTCATGACGACGTTTTGCAGACGCTCTGACAGGCGGGCCAAGAACGCATCCACCATGCCCCGCTGCACGAACACCCGCGTGCCGTTGGAACAGACCTGCCCCGAGGAATAGAAATTGCCCAGGATCGCGCCGCCCACGGCATCATCCAGGTCCGCATCGTCGAATACCACCTGCGGGGATTTCCCGCCCAGTTCCATCGTGACGTGGCGCAGCCCCTCGGCTGCGGCGGCATAGACCCGCTTGCCCGTGGGCACCGAGCCGGTCAGCGACACCTTGGCCACGCGTGGATCTGTGGTCAGCGCGGCCCCCACGGCCCCCAGCCCCTGCACCACGTTGAACACGCCCGGCGGCGCGCCCGCCTCGGTCAGGATTTCCGCGACCTTCAGCGCACACAGCGGCGTGGTCTCGGACGGTTTGAACACCATCGTGTTGCCACAGGCCAGCGCCGGTGCGGCCTTCCAGCAGGCGATCTGGGTGGGATAGTTCCAGGCCCCGATACCCACGCAGACGCCCAGCGCCTCGCGGCGGGCATAGACGAAATCGCCGCCTGCCAGCTGGATATGCTCGCCCGTCAGACTGCCCGCGAGGCCGCCGAAGTATTCCAGCGCATCCGCACCGGACGTGGCATCGGCCACGGTCGTTTCCTGCAAAGGTTTGCCGGTATCATAGGTTTCCAGCACCGACAGGTCATGGTTGCGTTCGCGCATGATGTCGGCGGCGCGGCGCAGGATGCGGCCGCGTTCCGTGCCGGTCAATGCGGCCCATGCCGCCTGCGCATTCGCAGCAGCAGCCAGCGCGCGGTCAATGATCGCGGGGGTAGCCGCGTGGACGGTGGCAATCGTCTCTCCGGTGTAGGCATAGACGACGGGGATCGCCTCTCCGGCGGTATCCTCGACGTATTCACCTGCAATGTAGTGGCTGGCGGTCGGTTGGGTGGTCATGATCTATGCCTCCGATGGGCGAAAATGAAAATTGATGGCTCAGGCGCGGCGCAGCAGGTTCAGCAGTGTCAGGACACGTTCAGCACCCGCCGTCCCTACCCGGTCTGACGCGGCGCGCAGGTAGATGCCGTCGATCATCGCAGCGAGGGTGTCGGCAGCACCGGCAGGGTCAGGGGTCTGACCGCGCAGCGCATGGGTCAGGTTCGACCGCAATCGCCGCTGATACAGGCGCAGCAGGTGCAGCGCGTCAGGGTTCGTCTGGGCCTGCCCGTAAAACGTCATCCAGGCGGCGACTACGCCAGGCGCAAAACAGGACTGCGCAAAACTCGCGGTCACGATGGCGGCGGCACGGTCGTCGGTATCCCGCAGGGCGCTGATCACCTCCTTGCGATAGTCGGTCAGGATCTGGCGCATCGCCGCGACAAATATCTGACCCTTGCCCCCGAAATAGTGATGCGCCAGCGCCGACGACATGCCCGCACGCTTTGCGATGCGGCTGACAGAGACGTCCAGCGAACCAGCGTCGCCGACCTCTGCAATCGTGGCTTTCACCAAGGCAGCACGGCGTATAGGCTCCATTCCAAGCTTTGGCATGTTGTCACTCCTGATCAGGTGTGGCACCCATAGCCCAAATTTGATTGACTGATCAATCAACAAAAAACTGACCGGGAGAAACCTAATGACCCTTCGCTCTACACTTTCCGTCATTGCCCTTGTTGCGGCCACGCCCGCACTGGCACAGGACAACTGCACCGAAGTCACCTTTGCCGATGTGGGCTGGACCGACATCACGGCCACAACCGCCGCCACATCCGTGGTGCTGGACGCGCTGGGATACGACACCGAAACCAAATTGCTCAGCGTGCCCGTGACCTACATTTCGCTGGCCGAAGGCGACGTTGACGTATTCTTGGGCAACTGGATGCCCACGATGGAGGCTGACATCGCCCCCTACCGCGAGGCCGGCACCGTGGACACCGTGCGCGCCAACCTCGAAGGTGCGAAATACACCCTCGCCGTGAACAAGGCCGCCGCCGACATGGGCATCACCACCTTTGCCGATATCGCCACCAACCGCGACGCGCTGGACGGCCAGATCTACGGGATCGAGCCGGGCAATGACGGCAACCGCCTGATCCTCGACATGATCGGCGCAAATGCATTCGACCTCGAAGGTTTCGAGGTCGTCGAATCGTCCGAACAGGGCATGCTGGCACAGGTCGAACGCGCCGACCGTGGCGGCGACCCGGTCGTGTTCCTGGGCTGGGAACCCCACCCGATGAACGCCAAGTTCGACATGACCTATCTGGAGGGTGGCGACGACTGGTTCGGCCCCGATCTGGGTGGCGCGACCGTCTATACCAACACCACCGCCGGTTTCGCCGAGGCCTGCCCGAACGTCGGCACCCTGCTGACCAACCTCGTGTTCAGCCTCGAAATGGAAAACGAGATCATGGGCGCGATCCTGAACGACAACGCCGACCCCGAAGAGGCGGCGACCGCATGGCTGGCGGATAACGCGGCCACGTGGCAGCCCTGGCTGGAAGGCGTGACCACGGTTGACGGTGGCGACGCCACCGCAGCCGTCACAGCCGCACTGGCCAACTGATTTCCGAACGGGGCCGCATGCAGATGCGGCCCCGTTTCACAAATGACGGCCCCGACCCACGGCACCCTTGGCGGATGCGGCGGCTTGGGACTGAAACGGGCCCATCCCGACCGCACAGCACCGTGCTGCGGTAATGTCGCCCGACACTGTTGTAACCGAACAGCGCGCCACACGGGGCCGCGCCGCTGAAGGAGTTCACGAGATGGACTGGCTAAGCCTGAGTTTCCTGACAGACACAAAAATACCCGTCGGCGCCTGGTGCCGCGACCTGTTCGACGCGCTGAACGCCGCGATCGGACCAGCAATCGACCTTTTTGCCGACAGCCTGCGTGATTCGGTCGACTGGATCGTCGATACCGTGCTGATCCCACCGCCCATCGTTGTCGTCCTGCTGTTCGTCGCATTGGCCTATGCGCTGCAACGACGCTGGCAGACGGCGCTACTGGTGCTGGTCGGGTTCCTGTTCATCCTGAACCAGGGCTACTGGGAGGAAACGATCCAATCCCTCACGCTGGTGCTGCTGGCCTGCACGGCCTGCATGTTGATCGGCGTGCCCATCGGCATCGCAGGTGCGCATCACCCCCGGTTCTACCGCGCGCTGGTGCCGGTGCTGGACCTGATGCAGACGCTGCCGACCTTTGTTTACCTGATCCCCACGGTGGTGCTGTTCGGGATCGGCATCGTGCCGGGTCTGATCGCCACCGTGATCTTTGTGCTGCCTGCGCCGATCCGTCTGACCTACCTCGGGATTTCCTCCACACCCACGGCCCTGATCGAGGCCGCACAGGCGTTTGGTGCCACGAAACGCCAATTGCTGTGGAAGGTCGAACTGCCATCCGCCACGCCGCAGATCATGGCGGGCCTCAATCAGGCGATCATGCTGTCGTTGTCGATGGTCGTCATCGCAGGTCTTGTCGGGGCCGCCGGCCTGGGCGTGCCGGTGGTGCGCGCCCTGAACACCGTGAACACCGCGCTGGGTTTTGAATCCGGCTTTATCATCGTGATCGTCGCGATCATGCTCGACCGTACGCTGAGGGTCCGCAAACCATGAATGCTGTAGAATTCGACAACGTTTCCATCGTCTTTGGCGACCGCCCGCGATCGGCCCTGCCGCTGATGGACCAGGGCAAGACGCGCGCCGAGGTGCAGGCAGAGACCGATCAGGTGCTTGGCGTGCACAATTGTTCTCTGACGGTGGAAGAAGGCGAAATCCTCGTGCTGATGGGCCTGTCGGGGTCCGGCAAATCGACGCTGCTGCGGTCCGTCAACGGGTTGAACCCGGTGGTGCGCGGCGACGTGCGGATCGCCACGCCCGACGGCATGCAATCGGTGACTCAGGCCAAATCGCGCAAACTGCGCAAACTGCGCCTGTCCAATGTGGCGATGGTGTTCCAGCAGTTCGGCCTGCTGCCATGGCGCACCGTGCGCGACAACGTGGGCCTTGGCCTTGAATTGGGCGGACTGTCCACCGCCAAACGCCGCGCTCGCGTGGACGAGGAACTGGCCCTTGTCGGTCTGGCCGACCGCGCCGACGCGCTCGTGGGCGAACTGTCGGGCGGCATGCAGCAACGCGTGGGCCTTGCCCGCGCCTTTACCACGGATGCGCCGATCCTGCTGATGGACGAGCCGTTCAGCGCACTTGACCCGCTGATCCGTGCGCGTTTGCAAGACGAGCTGCTGGACATGCAGGCCGAACGTGGCCGGACCATCATTTTCGTCAGCCACGATCTGGACGAGGCGTTCAAGATCGGCAATCGCATCGCCATCATGGAAGGCGGGCGTATCATCCAGACCGGCACCCCACGCGACATCTTTACCAACCCAGCCAACGACTACGTGGCCGATTTCGTGGCCCACATGAACCCGCTGGGCGTGCTGACCGCCCGCGACGTGATGACCCCCGGCACCGCCGGCGCATCCGAAATCGCAGCCGAAACCCCGGTGCAGGACATCATCGATACGTTGAAACAGGGCATGATCCTGAGCGTGGTGGAAAACGGCCAAAAGATCGGCCAGATCACCCCGACCTCCGTTCTCAACAGCCTGTCAAAGAACAGCTAGATGAGTTTGGAATCCGCATGTGGATGACCGCTGTGGGGACAAACTTGCTATTCCAGCGCATCGCAAGATATCGTACCGTGAGCTTTGGAGATGGAAAGCAAAAGATGGCCAAGTCGATAAATCTGGCGGCAAAGCTCGCAACATTTGACGAAAAATGGTCTCCGCGCACTGTAGCATCCTTCAATGGTCACGACGTCATGGTCGTGAAGGTCGAGGGAGAGTTCAGATGGCATTCCCACGCAGACACAGATGATTTCTTCCTTGTTCTTTCAGGTGAAATCGAGATCCGGCTCAGGGACGGACCCGTCACCGTGACAGCGGGAGAGATGTTTGTCGTTCCTAAAGGTGTCGAACATTGCCCGATCGCCGAAAAGGAAGCGCATCTGTTGCTGATCGAGCCGACTGGAACCCCCAACACTGGCGATGCCAGAACTGCCGCAGACCGGAAAGTCATCTAAGCGACTGACCGAAATGGGATCAAACCTGCCGCTCTCCTGCCATGCAAACGGCTCAAGCCCGCGCCACCAACGCACCAAACAAAAAGGCCCCCCGCAGGAGGCCCTTTGCATATCACCCAATCAGATAGAACTTAGCTTTCGGCGTAGGCGGCCATGACCTCGTCGCTGGCGTCGACGTTGGTGGTGACGTTCTGCACATCGTCGTCGTCCTCGAGTGTCTCGACCAGGCGCATCAGCTTGGTCAGGCCTTCCAGATCCAACTCGGTCTGCATGTTCGGCTTCCAGATCAGCTTGGTGGATTCCGCCTCGCCCAATACGGCCTCCAGTGCGGTGGACACGTCGTTCAGATCGGTCCCTTCGCACAGAATGACGTGGTTTTCATCGTCCGACTGCACATCCTCTGCGCCGGCCTCGATGGCCGCCATCATGACCGTGTCCTCGTCACCGACAGACGCGGGATAGACGATCTGACCCTTGCGGTCGAACATATAGCCGACGCTGCCCGTCTCGCCCAGATTGCCGCCGCTCTTGGTGAATGTCGAACGGACCGAAGATGCGGTGCGGTTGCGGTTGTCGGTCATCGCCTCGACGATGACAGCCACACCGCCGGGGCCGTAGCCTTCGTAGCGGATCTCGTCATAGTTTTCGGCGTCACCGCCCACGGCCTTGTTGATCGCGCGCTCGATCACGTCCTTTGGCACCGAGGAGGATTTCGCTTCCTTGACGGCCAGACGCAGGCGGGGGTTTTTGTCGGGATCAGGGTCGCCCATCTTGGCGGCGACGGTGATTTCCTTGCTCAGCTTGGAAAACAGCTTGGCCCGGATCTTGTCCTGACGACCCTTGCGATGCTGGATGTTCGCCCATTTGGAATGTCCGGCCATGGCGGGAATCCTTTTGCAGAAATTTGTGTCAGCGGCCTATAGCGCAGCCCGCCCCTGCCCCGCAAGCATCACAGCGGATAGATCATCGGGATCGCGATGGAACAGATGACCGCAAGGCTCAGGTTAAGCGGCAGACCCACGCGCAAAAAGTCGGTGAATTTGTATCCGCCAGGGCCGTAGACCAAGGTGTTTGTCTGATAGCCGATGGGCGTGGAAAAGCTGGCCGATGCCGCCATCATCACCGCAATCACCAGCGGACGCGGATCAAGCCCCAGCGCGCTTGCCAACCCGATGGCAATCGGCGTGATGACAACAGCCACGGCGTTGTTCGACACCAGTTCCGTCAGCACCATCGACAGCGTGTAGACGCAGAAAACCACAAAGAACGGCGGCATGGTCTGCAAGGTTGGCGCGATGGCATTGGCGATGATTTCCACCGCACCCGAGGCCTCCAGTGCGGCCCCTACCGCCAACATCCCGAAAATCAGCGCAAGCAACGGCCCGTCCACGCTGGCAAAGGCTTCGTCCGCGTCGATACAGCCCGTGATCAGCACGATCACGACCCCCAGAAACGCCAGATGCAGGATGGGTGCCACGCCAAGTGCGGCCAGCACGACGATCCCCAGCATGGTCGCGATGGCGATGGGCGCGTGACTGCGGCGGTAGGCGCGTTCGGACGGTTTGGACACATCCGCCAGCTTCATTTCCAGTGCCAGTCGCTGAATATCCTCTGGCGCACCTTCCAGCAGCAGGGTGTCACCGACCTTGACAACCACGTCCTGCAACTGGCGGATGTTCTTGTCCCGCCGGTGTACGGCGAGGACATAGACGCCGTAACGGCGGCGCAGGCGCATCGCACCCAGCGAACGGCCGACCATCTTGCAATCAGGGGAAATCAGCACCTCGACCGTCGTGGTTTCCACCGCCGACAGCTGGTCCACGCGGCGCAATTCCTTGTTTGCCTGCAACGACAGGATTTCGGACATCGCGGTGCGCAGCACTACGCGGTCGCCCACCTGCAATTCGACGGCCTCCAGATCGTGACGCAGGGACGCATCGCGCCGCACCACGTCGATCAGCCGCACGCCGTCGCGCTTGAACAGCTGCACGCCCGATACCTCGCGCCCGATCAGGTTGCTTTCGGGGGGGATCACGGCTTCGGTGAAAAACCGCATCTTGGACCGGTCCGACAACATGGCGGCCATGCTGGTCCGGTCGGGCAGCAGCCGGTTGCCGAATATCACCAGATACAGCATCGCCCAGACGGCAATGACCAGCCCGATCGGCGTGACCTCGAATATGCCAAAAGGTTCCATCCCCGCCTGCCGCGCCACACCGTCCACGACCAGGTTGGTCGACGTACCGATCAGCGTCAGCGTGCCGCCGACGATGGACCCGTAGGACAGCGGGATCAGCAGCTTGGACGCTGCGATTTTCATGGTGCGGGCCATCTGGATGAACACCGGCAGCATGACGACAACCACCGGCGTGTTGTTCACGAATGCAGAGGCCGAGATCACGAAGCCCATCACGCCGCCCATGGCCTGACGGGGATTGCGCCGTGCCGCACGTTCGGCGGCCTGCGTGACGTAGTTCAGTGCCCCGGTCCGCACCAGCGCGCCCATGACAATGAACATCATTGCAATGGTCCAGGGTGCGGCGTTCGACAAAACGGCGACCGCATCGTCGTAGGGCAGGATGCCCGTGAACAGCAGCACGCCTGCCCCTGCCATCGCGACCACCTCGGTCGGAAAGACTTCGCGCAGGAACAGCACGAACATGACCCCAAGCACGCAAAGCGTCACGGCCGCCTGATGGTCGTTCAGAAATTCCGCGGGAATCATTGTCATCGCCTTAAAAGTTACACCAGCATCATCGCCCGGCCGTCAGCGCTCTGCAATGGGCTGCAAGACGGGTCAGACAGGCCCCGATTGTTGCAGTCGCCCGCCCTGGCGCACCATAACGTTCTGCGTGGCGCGTCCGGTGCGGTCGTCGGTTTCGACATAGATCCCCGACAGCGTGGCGTCCTCTTCCGCAGGCTGGAAACGGCCCTTGGGCATGCCGGTGATGAAACGGCGCAGGGGTTCGTCCTTTTGCATGCCGATCACGGAATTGTAGTCGCCGCACATCCCCGCATCCGACAGATAGGCCGTGCCACCCGGCAGGATCATCGCATCCGCCGTCGGCACATGTGTATGCGTGCCGACCACGATACTGGCGCGCCCGTCGCAATAATGACCCACGGCCATCTTCTCGGACGTCGCCTCGCAGTGAATATCCACCAGCGACGCGGCCAGTTGCCCGCCCATCGGATATTGCTTCAACACGCCGTCCAGCGCTGAAAACGGATCGTCAAAGGGACGCTTCATGAACACCTGACCCAGCACCTGCGCCACCAGCACCTTGCGTCCACGCGCATCGGTGAACACCCGCGCACCTACGCCAGGGGCCGATTTGGCAAAGTTGATGGGCCGCAGGACGCGCGGTTCCTTTTCGATGAACGCCATCATGTCGCGCTGGTCAAAGGCGTGATCGCCCAGCGTGACGACATCGGCCCCTGCATCTAGGATCAGCCGCGCATGGTCTGGTGACAGGCCCGCACCATTGGTCGCGTTCTCGCCGTTGACCACGACGAAATCCAATTTCCAATCGCGGCGCAGGCGCGGCAGGTGGTCAGTGATGGCGCGACGGCCGGCGCGTCCCATGACGTCGCCCAAAAACATGATTTTCATGGGGTTGGTGTTAGGCCCCTGCCTGACCTGCCGCAAGGGGAACCGGACGTCGTTTCGCGAACTTACCTGCCCGGGATTTCCAGAATCGCGTGTTCCGTCACGACCAGATCCAGCGGCTGATCCGTCGGTTCAATTGGCAGTTCCTCTGCCTCTTGTGCCGCATAGGCAAACCCCACGGCCAGCACCGGTCCGTCGGCGCGCAGCCGTTCCAGCGTGCGATCATAGAACCCACCGCCGTAGCCCAGCCGCCCGCCGCGCCTGTCGAATGCGACCAGCGGCACGATGACGATCTGCGGGGTGATCCAATCGCCCGCCGCCGGCACCAGCGCACCAAAGTCACCCGCCACCATCGCGCAACCCGGCGTCCAGGCACGGAATTGCAGCGGCTGATCCTTGCCCATCACCACCGGCATTGCGACCGGGCCGTGTGCGGCGGCCTCCTCCATCACCGGCAGCGGGTCGATCTCAGTGCGCATCGCGGCATAGCCCGCCAATGGCACGCCACGGTGGCCTGCCAGAAATTCCGACAGCTTGCCCGCCGGGGCCTTGGCCATCGCATGCGCCTCTGCACGCCGGGCAAAGGCATCCGCCCGTGCCTGCGCCTTGGTCACAGCAGCCATACCGCCGCCAGTCCCAGAAAGGCAAAGAACCCAACGATATCCGTCACCGTCGTCACAAATGCACCCGACGCCAGCGCGGGGTCGATGTTCAATCGGTCCAGAATGATCGGCACCCCCGTGCCCGCCAGCCCCGCCACCACGAGGTTAATCACCATCGCGACCGCGATCACGACACCCAGCATGGGCGAGCCGAACCACACAAGCCCGACGACCCCCATCACCACGGCGAACAACAACCCGTTGATCAGGCCCACCAGCACCTCGCGCCGGATGACCCGCCAGACGTTGGACCCGGTCAGATCGCGCGTCGCCAGCGCACGAACCGCCACGGTCAGTGACTGCGTGCCGGCGTTTCCGCCCATGGACGCCACGATGGGCATCAGCACGGCGAGTGCCACCAGCGACGAAATCGTACCCTCGAACAATGAAATCACCAGTGACGCCAGGATCGCCGTCGCCAGGTTCACCGCAAGCCAGGGCGCGCGCTGTTTCGTCGTTTCGATCACCCGGTCCGACAGGCTGCCCTCACCCACACCGGCCAGACGCAGCAGGTCTTCTTCTGCCTCTTCTTCAAGGAATGCCATGGCGTCGTCGATGGTGATGACACCCACGATCCGGCCATCGTCGTCCACCACGGGGGCCGTAATCATGTGATAGTGGTTGATCGCCTGCGCGACCTCCTCGACGTCCTGCGACACGTTGAACGTGCGGAACGTGTCCTCCACCAGGTCCCGCAGCAGCGTCGCGCGCGGGTGCGACAGCACCCGCCCAAGGGTCACGTAGCCCACCGCCTTTAGCCGCGGATCAACGAGAATGATATGATAGAACTGGTCCGGCAGCGTCACATCGGACCGCAAAAAATCGATCGTATCGCCAACCGTCCAGTGTTCCGGCGCGCGCACCAGTTCGACCTGCATGTGGCGACCGGCGGACTCCTCGGGGTAGGTCAGTGATTTCTCGACCACCACGCGGTCCGTGGGCGACAGGGCATCCAGCACCAGATCCTGCTGTTCGGGGTCCAGATATTCGACCAGATCGACAACGTCGTCGCTGTCCAGATCGCGCATCGCCTCGACCAGCTCTGCCGGCTGCATCAGGTCGATGATCTCCTCGCGCAGGTTCTCGTCGAGTTCCGACAGCACCTCGCCGTCGATGCCCTTCCACAACTCCATCAGCTCGCGCCGGGGGCGTGCGTCGATCACCTCAATCAGATGGGCGATGTCGGCGGGGTGCAGCGGTTCCAGCAGCGCCGCGATATCCTCGGCGTTGCGTGCGTCGATCGCCGCGATGACATCGGATACGATGCGGTCGGTGATGCCGAATGCCTCTTCGGTGTCGTCCTCCGGGACCTCCGGTTCGATCTGCGCGTCTGACATGGCGGTCCCCTTGGCTGGCTTGCCCTCAGCATAGCTTGCGCGGACGTGGCGACAACAGCGCATCGGGGTGATTGTGCCTGCTTGGGCCGCCACTTAGGGTGCGGACATGGCAGAACATCTTCTACTGGGGCAAACCCTGCAATTCACCGGTGACGCCCTGGCCGACTGGCAGGCTGCCACCCGTCACGACAGCGCAGGCGCGGTCCTGATCCGCGACGGGCGCATTTCGGATGTCGGCCCCGCGGAAACCCTGCGCCGGAGTTACCCGCAGGCACCCGTCATCGACTATGGCGACGCGCTGATCTGCGCGGGGTTCGTCGATGCGCATATGCACTATCCCCAGACCGCCATGATCGCGAGCTGGGGCAAACGCCTGATCGACTGGCTGAACACCTATACCTTTCCCGAAGAGGCCAAATTCAGCGATCCCGCCTATGCCGACATGATCGCAGGCCGCACGCTGGACCTCACCCTCGCGCACGGCACGACCACGCTCACCAGTTTCTGCACGATCCACCCCGCCTCGGTGGACGCATGGTTTCAGGCGGCAGCGGCCCGCGGCATGGCCGTCGTCGGCGGCAAGACCTGCATGGACCGCAATGCACCCGACGACCTGCGCGACACCGCGCAAACGGCATACGACGACAGCAAGGGTCTGCTGCAACGCTGGCACGGTCAGGGCCGCGCGACCTATGCGATCACGCCACGCTTTTCGCCCACCTCGACGCCCGACCAGATGTCGGCGCTTGGCGCGCTCTGGGCCGAACACCCCGATTGCCTGATGCAGACGCATCTCAGCGAACAGGTCGACGAAATCGCATGGGTCCGCGACCTCTACCCCGATGCCCGCGACTACCTCGACACCTACGAGGCGCACGGATTGCTGGGCGCGCGCGGCCTCTATGGTCACGCGATCCATCTGGAACCGCGCGAAATCGACCGCCTGGCCGAGGTCGGTGCCGCTGTCGTCCATTGCCCGACCTCCAATACCTTCATCGGGTCGGGCCTGTTCGACATGATGGGACTGGCAAGCGCGGGCCTGCGGATCGGGCTGGCCACGGACACCGGCGGCGGGTCCAGTTTTTCCATGCTGCGAGTGATGGCTGCGACCTATGAAATCGGGCAGTTGCGCGGCACGCCGCTGCACCCCGCGCAACTGATGTGGCTGGCGACCGAAGGGTCAGCACAGGCGCTGCACATGGGCGGCCAGATCGGCCATTTGGGCACGGGGGCCATGGCCGACCTCTGCGTGCTCGACCTCGCCTCTACCCCCGCCATCGCCCAGCGCCACGCCAACGCCGACGACATATGGGAGGCGCTGTTCCCCACGCTCATGATGGGCGACGACCGCGCCATCCGCGACGTCTGGGTGGCAGGACGGCGGGTTGAAAAAGGTTGTATCAACATCACTTCACATTAAAGTGCCCTAATTACTCGGGGAAATGCGGATTGATGCAAGAGAGAGATGGCAAAACACCCAGCCTGGGCAACGTTACCACACGTATATTTGCTCCTCTTGCACTAATCGTTGCTATCGCAGCCGCACCATTTCCAATATTTGTCAAATTAGCCCTTGGAGTCTACGTTGCTATATTGGGTTTGATGGCTGTGATCGAAGAAGACTCCAGAATGTCGGAGTTGACAGCAGCTTGGCTATCCAAAGAGAATTTCAATGATGCCTACCTAAGAATTACAGCACGCCCAGTTTTTCGGCTTCGGGCTCGATATGCTTATCCTACCCCACGCAATTCTGGAAATATGAGGTCCCTTCGCGCGGCTTTGACAACAAGGCTCTATGACCGCGCGATGCTAATTGCTGTAGCGTACCCACTTTTGCTTTTGCTCATTCCATGGATATTTAGCGGCGATGTTGTCAAGATTGGCGGCGCTACAATAGTTCCATCGGTAGATACATATGGCGCGTCTCATATAATTGGGACTTCTTGTATATTTCTAAGTATTACTTCTGTCGTCTTACGAATTTCAAAGATGCCAAACCCAGTCTGGACTCTAAGTCTGAGTAAGGGTGAAATGCAATGGACCTTGGCCGATCTCATTGCCTATGCGTCGTATATCATTTTGCTCGCGGCCTTCTCCGTCGATCTTGTTCCACTGAACGTAGCCATCGCATTCGCAATCGCTGGCTGCGGCGCAGTATCCGTTGCGTTAGCATTCGAATTTGCGGAGAATATTGCCGGAGCTGTCGCATTCTTAGGAGCCGTCGCATTCGCGACAACCCTCGCAGTTGCAGGTGAGGTTGCTTTTGCAAAGTCGTTCTTTTTTGCTTTTGTAATTGTGGTGCTGGCGGCAGCCTTGTTGAGGTATGCCAGCAGAAATGGCCACCGCCTTCTCGCTTACTCGATACTGACTATCGTCACTTTATCCACCCTCCTATTGCTAGCCCTGTCTGTGGACTGGCAAGGCATTCCTGAACTCTACAAAGCTCTATTTATTTTCTTTGGATTCTTTCCGCTTATTAATGCAATTTTTGATACGTTTTCATATGCAATCTCGCTGTCCCTCATCAGAAGGGGATTACGCATCAGAAAGAGATCTGCGGTAGGCCTGGCCTTGCTTGATCTATTTGAAGCTTCCCTCCTCTTTTTTCTTCTGGGCGCAGCTCTTATTTTCGGAATCACAACCTTGAATTTTCTTGCCGAAATCACGCTCTTTCCACTTAATAACTTATTTCAAGAGCTCAAAGATTCGTCACAGTCAGACTCAACAGGATTCCCACTTGGACTTTACTGGGTGCCATTGATGGTTTTTTCTACACTGATTCCAACATCAATCCACTTTCTTGTCGCACTTGTAAGCCTACAGACTTTGGCACCTGAAAGATTTCGCTGCTATGTTGCGGATTGCTTGGTAAATATGACAGAGACTGACGTTGCAAACAGACTTGTGGCGGTCACAGGTGGCGCGCTCATAATTACGCTTCCCGTCATTGCCATCGGGCTCATTCTTTGGCTCATATCCAAGGTACTCTGGCCAGTGCTCTCAATGGCCCAATCTGGCTATTTAAAATGGCTTTCTTGGATCGGTAGCATGTTCGGCCTCTAACACGGCAGCAGCATCACCATGACCCAATAGCCGTCGGCGCTGCCGATCCCGTAGTTGGTGTAGGTCGCGTTCAGCATGTTGCGGCGGTGCGCGGGTGAGGCCATCCAACCCGCAAAGGCCTGATCGGACGTGCCGTAGCCCTGTGCGATATTTTCGCCGACGCCGCAGGCCGCAACCCCGGCACGACGGGCGCGGGCCATGGCGTTGCCGCCGGTCCTGTCGCGGTGCGTGAGCGCCCGACGCGCCGCCAGTTCTGCGGCAAAACCCGCCGCCATCCGGTCCAGTGCCGCATTGGACACCAACGGGGCACGCCCGGCCTGCGCCCTTGCAGCGGCCAACTGACGGTCAAATCCGGCAAAGGCGGGCGTGTTGCCAGCGAGGGCCTGCCGAGGCGCACCATCCGACACCATGATGACAGGCACCGGGACCGGCACGCAGGCGGACAATGACAGGATCAGGGGCAAGGCAAACATTTTCATGGCGGACCATCTGCCACGAAATATGCGTTCCGCCTACCCATGCCACGATCTTGCGCCGATTTTTGCCAGCGGCAGACCGATCCGGGTTCATCAAGCCCGTTCGGCCAACCTTGCCGCGAGCATGTTCTGCCGCGCGATCACAGCGCCCGTGTCCACGGTCACCACTTGCCCGTCGCGCACCACGGCGCGGCCCTCGACAAACAGATCCCGCACGCGGGTTGGTCCCGCGAGGACCAGCGCCGCCGCATCCCAACTGCCAGCGGCCTCGATCCCCGAGACATCCCAGACCGCCAGATCAGCACGCATGCCCGGCACGATCTGGCCTACGTCATCGCGCCCCAGCACCCGCGCGCCGCCGCGTGTCGCCAGCCGCAGGGCGGCACGCGCGCTCATGGCGTCGGCACCCTGGCTCACGCGCTGCAGCAGCATTGCCTGCCGCGCCTCGCCGATCAGATTGGCCGCGTCGTTGCTGGCCGATCCGTCCACGCCCAGCCCCACGTTCACGCCTGCATCCAGCATCGCGCGCACTGGCGCGATCCCTGACCCCAGACGGCAATTGGAACAGGGACAATGGGCGACGCCGGTGCCGCTGCGGGCGAACAAGTCAATCTCGGCCGCGTCCAGTTTCACGCAATGCGCGTGCCAGACATCGGGACCGGTCCAGCCCAGATCCTGCGCGTATTCCCCTGGGCGACATCCGAATTTCGCCAGCGAATAGGCCACATCCTCGTCGTTTTCGGCCAGATGCGTGTGCAGCATGACCCCCTTGTCCCGCGCCAGCAGCGCCGCGTCCCGCATCAGGTCGCGACTGACGGAAAACGGCGAACAGGGTGCCACGCCCACCCGCACCATCGCCCCCGGTCTTGGGTCGTGAAAGGCGTCGATGACCCGGATGCAATCCTCCAGGATCGCAGCCTCTCGTTCCACCAGAACATCGGGCGGCAACCCGCCATCGCTGACACCGATGCTCATGGCACCGCGCGTGGGATGAAACCGCAAACCGACCTCTGCGGCGGCGGCAATCGTGTCGTCCAGCCGCGCACCATTGGGAAACAGATACAGGTGATCTGCCGTCGTGGTGCAGCCCGACAATGCCATTTCGATCAGCCCGGTCTGGGTGGATACGAACATGTCTTCGGGCCCGAACCGCGCCCAGATCGGATAGAGCGTCTGCAACCAGCCGAACAACAGCGCGTCCTGTCCGCCCGGCACGGCACGCGTCAGCGATTGATACAGGTGGTGGTGCGTGTTGATCAGCCCCGGCGTGACCACGCATCCCGCCACATCGACCACGTCACCACGGGTCGCCAGACCCCGCCCGATGCCGGCAATCACGCCGTCACGGATCAGGATGTCGCATGTCGCGTGTTCGCTGCCCGCATCATCCATCGTCACGACGCATTGTGCACCGCGCAGCAGCAGTTCAGTCATTCAACGCATCCTGAAGGATCGAAAGCGCCACCGCATGCACATCAGCATTGGCCGCCGCGATGACCTGACCGCCGCTGTAGGCCGCGCCACCCTGCCAGTTCGACACGATGCCGCCCGCCGCCTGGATCACGCTGATCGGGGCTTGAATGTCATAGGCTTTCAAGCCGGCCTCAACGACCAGATCCACCTGCCCTGCCGCCAGCAGCGCATAGCCGTAACAGTCCATCCCGTAGCGCGTCAGCCGCACCCGCTCGGACAGGGCACGAAACGCGCGATATTCCGTCTTGGTCCCGATTTCGGGAAAGGTGCTGAGCAGCGTCACCGCTTCGAGCGAGCGACTGGCCCGGGTCCGCAGGGGATGGGTGCCATGCGGTCCGCGCACCTCGGCCGTACCGAAACCGCCGATGAACCGTTCCTTGATGAAAGGCTGGTCGATGATACCGAAAATCGGTCCGCCGATGGTGGCCACCGAAATCAGCGTGCCCCAGGTCGGGGTGCCGCTGATAAACCCGCGCGTGCCGTCGATCGGGTCCAGCACCCAGATCAGCCCGCTGCGCCCCGTCACGGTCGGCAACTCCTCTCCCAGGATGCCATCGTCTGGGCGGGCCTGCTGGATCACAGCGCGCATCGCCAGTTCGGCCTCGCGGTCCGCGCGGGTCACGGGATCGAACCCGTCGGCGTCCTTGTTTTCAGCCTCAAGCGTCTGAGACCGGAAATAGGACAGCGTCACGTCCCGCGCGGCGTCGGCTGCCGCAAAGGCAACCTTTTGCAGGTCCGATTTCAGTTCGTCAGTCAGCGGTATCATGTAGCCTCAACAGCATAATTCATGCCTTTGGACCTACTTCGCTTGCCGCTGACTTGCCATCGCGAACCGCAAAGGGCCTGAAACCCGGCTCAGGCTGCGTCGCTCAGGACACGCGCCAGGTCGAACAGACGGCGGCGCTGGTTTTCGGGGATCGCGTAATAGGACCGCAGCAGGTCCAGCGCTTCCTTGTCTGACAACAGGTCGCCGGGCGTGCCTTTCTGGTTGTCCTGCTCCTCCAGGTCGATCCCTTCGAAAAAGAATGCAACCGGCACGTCGAGCACCTTGGAAATATCCCAAAGGCGCGATGCGCTGACACGGTTCATGCCGGTTTCGTATTTCTGGATCTGCTGGAACTTGATCCCGACCGCCTCGGCCAGCTGCTGCTGCGTGGTGCCCAGCATCCAGCGCCGGTGGCGAATACGTTTCCCGACATGGACATCAACTTCGTGCTTCATTCTCTTCCCTCAATCGTAAATAAATCGACCCGGCCAATTCGCGCTGGACACGCGGGACCATCAGCAAAGCCCGGGCCTGGCACACAAACCCCCGGCCACACCAAACAAGTCATGGTTGCAGCCAGTGACGACAGATTACCCGCGCACAACCATGGGGCAAGTTGGCTAAAAGGTCATGTCACCCATCCGAACGGATAGGTGCGCCCGTCTTGACACCAAATCGAATAGGCAGTCCGCTGGCCGCAACAGCAGACCAAAAGGTGACCTTGTGCGCGCATTCCAGATCCAGACCTTCGACGCCCAGCCAGCCCTGGCAGAGGTCGAAACCCCCTCTCCCGCTGCGGGTGAGGTCGCGGTCAAAATCGCCGCCTGCGGTCTGAATTTCGCGGACATGCTGATGGCCAAAGGCACCTATCAGGACACGCCGGAACCGCCTTTTACCCTTGGGATGGAGGTTTGCGGCACCGTGATCGCACACGGTCCGGGCGTGGACAGCCCCGCCATCGGCACCCGCGTGGCCGTGTTCGGCGGTCAGGGTGGCCTCGCTGACGTCGCCACCTTTCCTGCCGCCCTGTGTCGCCCGGTGCCGGACGCCATGCCCGATACCGTCGCCGCCGGATTCCAGGTGGCCTATGGCACGTCACATCTGGCGCTGACGCGCCGCGCGCGCCTGCAACCGGGGGAAACCCTGCTGGTGCTGGGGGCCGCAGGCGGCGTGGGCCTGACGGCGGTGGAAATCGGCAAGGCGCTGGGCGCGCGGGTCATCGCCGTGGCACGCGGCGCGGACAAGCTGGCGGTCGCCCGCGAGGCCGGCGCCGATCATCTGATCGACAGCACTGACGGCGACCTTAAATCGCAGCTTAAGGCGCTGGGCGGTGTCGATGTGGTCTATGACCCCGTGGGCGGCGACGCGTTCAAGGCTGCCCTGTCGGCCTGCAACCGCGAGGCGCGGGTCATCGCCATCGGTTTTGCCAGCGGTGACGTGCCGCAGATCCCCGCGAACATCCTGCTGGTGAAAAACATCACCGTCATCGGGTTCTACTGGGGCGGCTATCTGAAATTCGCACCCGATGCGCTGACCGACAGCCTGTCGGACCTGATGGACCTCTATGCGCAGGGCAAGCTGCGTCCGCACATCAGCCATGTCTCGCCGCTGGACCGCGCGGGCGAAGGTCTGGACCTGCTGGCCAACCGTCAGGCCACCGGCAAGGTCGTGATCACGCCATAGCCGGTTCGCGCTGGCCGTAGGTTGCGCGCACCAGTTCCGACAGGCGCGTCAGCACCGGCGCGTCACCCCCCTGGGCATACATCGCAATCTTGGTCCGGCCCAGGTCGGGCAAGGCCCCGCCGTGGGCGATTTCCTCGTGCTGGCGGGAAATGTCGGTCCTGATGACCGCCTGCACCGCCAGATCGGCACTGACAGCGGCGTTGACCGCGCTATCACCATCCGATTCCACGACCAGTTCCCATGCGATTTCGGCCTGTTCCAGCGCCCGGATCACCCCGGGTCGAAAGACGCAATTGCTGCAATAGGCCAACCGCAGGGGGCGCGTGCGCCAGGCCGTGCCCCCGATGGCCCCGACCCATGCCAAGGGGATCTCGGTCAGGGTCTCGGCCTCGGGACCGGGGACGGCCTCGGTAGTGATGATGACGTCACATGCGCCCCGATCGAACATGTCGCGCAGCTGCAATGTGGGGGCCGATATCAGCTGCACCCGCACCCGCGGAAATTCGGTCGAAAACGCGCGCAACACGCGCGGCACATAGGGATCAACGATGTCATGCGGCACGCCCAGACGGATTTCGCCGGAAAATTCCTGTGCGGTCAGCCGGGCGAATACCTCGTCGTTCAGCGCCAGTATCCGGTGCCCGTATCCCAGCAATTGTTCGCCCGCCGCCGTCAACCCGATGGTCCGCCCCGACCGGTCCATCAGGGTCAGGCCCAGCGAATCCTCTAGCCTGCGCAACTGCATCGACACCGCCGATTGCGTCAGGTTCAGGATTCCCGCCGCACGGGTCACGCCGCCGCAGTCCGCCACCGCGACAAAGGATCGCAAGGCCGTCATATCGATGTTCCGGGGCATATCACAATCCTTGATACGACAATTCAGAGATATTCGTTTGAACTATGGATAAACCGCGCCCAGATATCAAGCATCGAGATAGATTGACCAATTCACTTCACACAGGATGATATCATGACGACCCTAACACAACGGCATTTGCAGGCCAGAACACCCCGACTTGGCCTGTTTGCACGCCTGATTGCCGCCGACCGGACATTTCGCCAACGCCGGACGATGCACCGGCTGACCGACGCGCAGTTGCGCGACATCGGGTTGACCCGCGCCCAGATCGCAGCCGACACAGCGCAGCCTGTCTGGGACTCTCCGCGTCACTGGCGCGCCTGAGGGTTTCGGGCCTGCCGATCACTCCGATTTCAGGTCCATACCACTTGAAATAAGGGGGCAACCTGCCAATATCGGGCACGAGCGTCGAAAAATCCGGCGCAACGTTTTTGCAGGAGGTCTCAATGGCACAATACCAGACGATCCCCCGCGCGGGCACCTCCCGCACGGCTATGATCGACGAAGGGCTGCGCGCCCACATGAACAAGGTCTACGGCATCATGTCCGTGGGCATGCTGATTACGGCACTCGCCGCCTGGGCCATCTCGGGTCTGGCGATTTCGACCGAACCGACCGCCTACCAGATCGGGTCCAGCACCTATCTGACCGAATTCGGCGCGACGCTGTGGACCAGCCCGCTGAAATGGGTCGTGATGTTCGCCCCCCTCGTCATGGTGTTCGCTTTTGGCGCGATGATCAACAAACTGTCCGCTGCCGGTGCACAGACGTTCTTTTACGCGTTTGCGGCGCTGATGGGTATTTCGCTGTCGTGGATCTTTGCGGTCTACACCGGCGTGTCGATCATCCAGGTGTTCCTGATCACCGCGATCGCATTTGCGTCGCTGTCGATGTACGGCTACACGACCAAACGTGACATCTCGGCCTGGGGCAGCTTCCTCATCATGGGTGTTGTCGGCCTGATCATCGCCAGCATCGTGAACATCTTCCTCGGGTCGGGCGTTGTCCAATTGGCGATTTCCGTTCTGGGTGTGCTGATCTTTGCGGGTCTGACAGCCTATGACACACAAAAGATCAAGAACGACTACATCGCACACGCCCAGCATGGCGACAGCGAGTGGCTGGCGAAATCGGCGATCATGGGTGCGCTGAACCTGTACCTCGATTTCATCAACATGTTCATGTTCCTGCTGCAACTGTTCGGCAACCGCGAATAATCAGCACGACATACCCGTTATCAAAGGCCGGTCAGCTGACCGGCCTTTTTTGTTGCGTGGTCGCACGCTAGGCTGACTCTGCCCCGCATCAGGATCGCCCCATGACTGCCATTGCCACCGCCCGCCGTGCCGACCTGATCGGTAGCGCCTACATGGTCTGCGCGATGGCGCTCTTTGCGGTCGAGGATGCGTTCATCAAGGCCGCGGCCACCACCCTGCCGCTGGGGCAGATCCTCATCATCTTTGGGGTGGGCGGTGCCGTTGTCTTTGCCCTGCGGGCGCAACGGATGGGCCAACCGCTGTTCGTGCCGGACGTGCTGTCGCGGCCCATGCGTATCCGCGTCCTGTTCGAAATCACGGGCCGGCTGTTCTACGGGTTGGCGATTGCGCTGATCCCGCTGTCTGCCGCCACTGTCATCCTGCAAGCCACCCCGCTGGTCGTCGTCGCGGGTGCCGCGCTGCTGTTTGGCGAAACCGTCGGCTGGCGACGCTGGACCGCCATCATCATCGGCCTGATCGGCGTCGTCATCATCATCCGTCCCGGCACGGACGGGTTCAGCGCCCTGTCGCTGCTGGCGGTCATCGGCATGGCCGGGTTTGCCGGGCGCGATCTGGCCAGCCGTGCGGCACCGCTGACGGTCAGCACCACGCTGCTGGGGTTCTACGGGTTCTGCGCACTGGTCATCGCGGGCGTGCTTTACACCGTGTGGGACGGTTTTGCGTTGCGTGCGGTGACGGCAACGACAGCCCTCTGGCTGGCAGGCACCATCGCAGCCGGTGTGATCGCCTATACCTGCCTGATGCGCGCAATGCGCACGGGTGACGTGTCCGCCGTGACACCATTCCGCTACAGCCGCCTGCTGTTCGGGATCGCCTTGGGCGTTGCGCTGTTCGGAGAACGCCCCGATGCAGCCACATGGATCGGGTCCGGCCTGATCGTGCTGGCGGGTCTGTTCATCATGTGGCGGGGCAAGAACGCCGACACCTGAAACGCAAAAGGCCCCGCAATTGCGAGGCCCAGCGTAATCGTCAGATGCGGATCAATTACTTGATCTTGCCTTCCTTGTACTCCACGTGCTTGCGCACAACGGGGTCGTACTTCTTGATGACCATCTTTTCGGTCATGGTACGGGCGTTTTTCTTGGTGACGTAGAAATGGCCTGTGCCCGCGGTGGAGTTCAGGCGGATCTTGATCGTGGTTGGCTTCGCCATGGTGTCTCTCCTGTTCGCGGCGCAGACGCTTCGCGCGCGCGGATCATATCTCTTGAAGTCCGCCTTCTAACTGGCGCGGGGGCCGAGTCAACCGCAAAAGAGGTCAGATTACAGATCAAACCCGACACGGAACATGGTTCCCCCTTCGGGAAGGGCGACCCAATCCAGTGCGCCGCCGATCTTGGCCGCCATGGATTGCACCACCATCATGCCCATGCCCGCGCCGTCCAGCGAGAAATCCGCAGCCAGACCGCAGCCGTTGTCGCGCACGCACAACGCAAGGCTGTTGTCGGACGGCCGGATGAGATCGACACCGATCACGCCGTCCAGCCCCAGTTCCGCGTGGCGCAAGGCATTCCCGGTCAGTTCCGCCACGATCAATCCCAATGCAAGGCTGACCTCGGATTTCACCCGCAGGTCCGGGCCCAACCCCGCATAATCCAGCCTGACGGTTCCGCCGATGCTTTGCTGGATATCCGCGCATAGCGATGACAGGTATTCGTCCAGCCCCACCTCGTCCGACATGGCGCGGTGCAGCTTGTCATGTACCGACGCGATGGTGCGCACCCGCATGGCGGCGTCAGCCAGTGCTTCACGCACATTTTCATCGTCGGACGCGCGGGCCCGCATGTTCAGCATGCTCGACACCAGGCTCAGGCTGTTCTTGACCCGATGATCGACCTCGCGGCGCAACATCTCGCTTTCTGCCAGGGCTGCCTCCAACGCGGTCTGACGATCCACAAGGGTCGTCACATCCCGCGACACCGCCAGCACCCTGCCGACCGTGCCATCCGCCTCGAGAACCGGTGACACCGTCACAGCCCACCAGCGCGGTGTGCCCTTGGCCGTGGGGCAGAACGCCACGAATTCCGATGTCTCACCGCCTGCCGCCGCCTGCACGGCGTCCCGCAGTCGGTCGGTTTCGGCCTCGGGCCACAGCGCCCACCAATCCTGACCCAGAATCACATCGACGTCGTCGATTTCCATCGCACCCTGTCCGGCGTAACTCATGAATATGAGGTTGCCGTCCAGGTTCAGCAATTTCACGCAGTCTGGCGAACTGGCGAGCAATGATAGTGTCAGGGACTGGTTTTGCGGCATAACACCGACCAACGCCGCATCATCACGGTCGATTGCGTCAGCGGTGCACCCTGTCCGAGTCGGTTGGCCGAGACGCGTCATACTTAGCCCCCCAAAGACAAGTTCGATCATTAAATTACCTGCACCCCGACCATCGGTCAATTCTGCTTTGGTTTAGGGCGGGCGCATGGCGCGAGATGACACGGATGGCCTATAAGCCGGATTTTGTCCCCCGCATTACTGCGGTTGGATGATCATTCGTCTAAAGCCGTCGTTACCGACGACCCTCTGGCTGCCAACCCGGGCCTCTCGGGTCAGGCGTCCCTGCCGGATCGCTCCGGCACGAGGCCCCTATTTGGCATTGCTCCCGGTGGGGCTTGCCGTGCCGCTTCTGTTGCCAGTCGCGCGGTGGGCTCTTACCCCACCGTTTCACCGTGACCACGCATGCGTGGCCGTCTGTTCTCTGTGGCGCTATCCCTGGGGTTACCCCCGCCGGGCGTTACCCGGCACCGTGCCTTATGGAGTCCGGACTTTCCTCGACCGCTTGCGCGGCCGCGATCACCCGGCCATCCGTGTCGGGTTTGCGTTACTGGGGCGAACCCTTTGCGTCAACGCCAAACCGTGCCGCCAGATCGGCGGCAAGCGCGCGGTCAGTGTCGTCCAGCGGCCCTGTATGGCGCGGTCTGAATCGCAGGCGGAACGCCGCCAGCAGCGTGTCGTCGTCCACATCCGCCGTATAGCCAAACCGCGCGAGGTCCGCGCGGAAATCCCCCGGCGTGGCCCGTTCAGGCCAGATCGACAGACCCTCGAGCGCCAGCCTGCGCCAGTCGAATCGCGCGCCGGGATCGATCTTGCGCCCCGGTGCCATGTCGGAATGGCCGATGACGCGGTGTGCGGGAATGTTCCAACGCCCCATGATGCCGGCCACCAGATCACACAGTGCATCCATCTGCGCCGCGGCAAAGGGACAGGTGCCGATATTGGACATCTCGATCCCGATGGACCGGCTGTTCACGTCCGTCACGCAGCCCCAGCGCCCGGCCCCCGCATGCCACGCGCGCTGGTCCTCTGGCACCAGGGCCAGCACCTCGCCGTCGGTGCCGATCAGGTAATGGGCCGATACCTCTCGCGCGGGATCACACAGCACACGGGCAGCGGCAGCGTGATCCGCCATCGCGGTGTAATGCAGCACGATGATATCGGGCACGGCACCGTCACGCCGCGGCCCGCAGTTTGGGGACGGATGCCGGATCGGGGTCAGTTGCCAGTCGCCACAAGGCGGAACGGTGCCGGGTCCCAGCCACAGGCGAAGCCGTCGCCGTCGGGGTCAAGCCCGCGCGCATTGCGTTCCGGCCCGCCACGCGCCAGGAAATCGCGCTGTGCTGCATCGGGCGAATTATATTCGGCGCAATTGCGTTCGAACGTGCGCTGACTGGCAAAGATGGACCGCGAATACCATTCCTGACCTTTGCGATTGGGCGCGGACAAGGCGTATTCGACGATATTCGGTCCGGTATCGGCTGGCCGGTTCGGCACTGCAGTCGGCATGACGACCTGTCGCTGTGCAGCCAGTTGCGCGCGGCGCTGCGCATCGGATTCGATCGTTTCGCGCGATGCCACCGCGTCAAAGCTGTTTTCGTCGGACAGTGCTGCATTGTTCGATGCGACCTGCTGCACCCTGACTGCCGACAGCGGCGGGCCGACCTGCTCTGGTGCGGCGGCTGCACCCGCACCGATGCCCAATGCGGCCAGTTCAGAGGACGCGACCGCCTGATTGTCGGCACCAAGCGGCGCTGCAGCGACAGCGGAAGGTGCGCTGAAGGTTGCCGGCGCCTGCGCCTGCTGCGCGGCGCGTTGGCTTGCCATCACGGCCGCCGCGCCGCTATCGGGCACACGCGGCGCACAGGCGGCAGTGGCAACCAGGGCCGTCAGACACAGAACAGAACGGATCACGTCACGCCTCCTTGAACGAATGATCCAGCCTACCACCACTTGGCGGGCTTGGCGTTGAAACCTGCGCTGCGTTCCAGCGCATAGGCGACATTCAGCAGATCGCCCTCTTCCCAAGGACGACCGATCAGTTGCAGCCCCAGCGGCAATCCCTCGGCGTCCAGTCCGGCCGGCACGCTGATACCCGGCAGACCAGCGAGGTTCACCGTCACGGTGAATACGTCGTTGAGATACATCTGGATCGGGTCAGCGTTCTTCATCTCGCCCAGACCAAAGGCGGCAGACGGCGTCGCTGGCGTCAGGATCGCATCGACACCATCCGCGAACACCTGATCGAAGTCACGCTTGATCAGCGCACGGACCCGGCGCGCACGGTTGTAATAGGCATCGTAGAAACCGGCGGACAGCACATAGGTGCCGACCATGACGCGGCGCTGCACCTCTGGACCGAAGCCCTCGGCGCGGGTCTTTTCGTACATCTCGGTGATGCCGTCGCCCGCGTCCAGCTTGGCCCGGTGGCCGAACCGCACACCGTCGTAGCGGGCAAGGTTCGATGACGCCTCGGCGGGTGCGATGACGTAATAGGCGGGCAGCGCGTATTTGGTGTGCGGCAGGGTGATGTCACGCACCTCTGCGCCTGCGTCACGCAGCATGGCAGTCCCGTCTTGCCACAGCTTTTCGATCTCGGCGGGCACGCCGTCCATACGGTATTCCTTTGGAATACCGATGACCTTGCCGCGAATATCGCCGGTCAGCGCGGCCTCGAAATCAGGCACGGGGATATTGGCCGACGTGCTGTCCTTGGCGTCGAAACCCGACATCGCCTGCAACATGATCGCGCTGTCGCGCACGTCCTTGGTCATCGGGCCTGCCTGATCCAGCGACGAGGCAAAAGCCACGACGCCCCAGCGGCTGACGCGGCCATAGGTCGGTTTGATCCCGGTGATGCCGGTGAATGCGGCGGGCTGGCGGATCGACCCGCCGGTATCGGTGCCGGTGGCCCCCAGGCACAGATCGGCGGCGACAGCGGCAGCGGACCCGCCGGATGACCCGCCCGGCGTCAGCTGGCGGTCATCGACCTTCCACGGGTTGACGGCATCGCCGTAGACGGAGGTTTCGTTGCTGCTGCCCATGGCGAATTCGTCCATGTTCAGCTTGCCCAGCATCACCGCGCCTGCATCGAACAGCTGCGTCGTGACGGTGGATTCGTATTCCGGCTTGAACCCTTCGAGGATGCGGCTGGCCGCCTGAGAGGCGACCCCCTTGGTGCAGAACAGGTCCTTGATGCCCAGCGGGATACCGCACAAATCTGGCGCCTCACCCGCCTGAATGCGCTGATCCGCGCTCTTGGCTTGGCTTTCTGCAACTTCGGGCGTTTTGTGCACGAATGCGTTCAGCGTATCGGCCGCGTCAATCGCCGTCAGGCAGGCGCTGGTCAATTCAGCGCTGGTCACCTCGCCCTTGCGCAGGGCGTCACGGGCGGCGGCGATGGTCAGTTTGGTCAGATCGGACATTATTCCACCACCTTGGGCACGGCAAAGAAACCCTCGCGGGCGTCGGGCGCATTGGCGAGCACCTTGTCCTGCTGGTCACCATCGGTCACCACGTCATCGCGGCGATACAGGCGTTGCGGCGTGACGGATGTCATCGGTTCCACCCCGTCCACATCAACCTCGTTCAGCTGCTCGATAAAGCCCAAGATCGCACTGAATTCCTGCGCAAGCGCGGGCAAAGCGTCGTCTTCGACCTTGATGCGCGCCAGTTTGGCCACGCGGCGGGCGGTGTCGGTATCGATGGACATCGGGGCCTCGTTTCTACGGTTCAGCCTGCGTTTACCCGCCCCGGCGATGCGCTGCAAGCACGGCTGCATTGCCGGGCGGGGTGCGCAAGCTACCATGACGGCATCGCACAAGAAGGAATGACCGAGATGAATATCACATGGCTGGGCCACGCCAGTTTTCGTATCGAAATCGCGGAGGCAGTGCTGCTGATCGACCCCTGGCTGAACGGCAACCCGTCGTTTCCGGACGACCAGCGCGACGCAGCGATCGCAGGAACGACACATATCCTGCTGACCCACGGTCACGGCGACCACGCAAGCGAGGTCCAGCAGATCGCACGGGACACGGGCGCACCGGTCTACGGCATCGTGGAACTGATGGGCGTCATCGCGGGCGACGGCATCGAAACCGTGGGTTTCAACAAGGGCGGCACCGTCGATCTGAACGGCGCGCATGTCACGATGGTCAACGCGGTGCATTCATCGTCCTTTGACGGGGCGGACGGCACGCGGGTCGCGGGCACCGAATGCGGTTTCATGATCGCGGGTGAAGGCAAAACGATCTATTTCAGCGGCGACACCGACATCATGGCCGACATGGACTGGATGGGCGACTTGCACAAACCCGACATCGGCATTCTGTGCGCGGGTGGATTCTACACGATGGACATGGGCCGCGCGGCCTATGCCGCGAAACGGTATTTCAATTTTTCAACCGTGATCCCTTGCCACTATGGCACGTTCGACGCGCTGGCACAGGACGCGCAGGTCATGCGCGACGCCCTGCCCGGCGTCGATGTGGCGACACCAGCGGTGATGGATACCGTCACGTTGTAAGCCGCCGAACCGATTGCCAATTGGCAATCGGGGCGAAAACCACCGCGCGTCAGATGGTTCGATCTGCGCGCGGTGGGGTTTTTCATTGGTAAATTTTCAGGCCGCGCGAGACCGCCCATGCGGGATGCCGTGACACGGTGACGCAATCGTGATTACCCTGAGCGCGATCAGCAAAAGGGAGATCACACATGGGACTTTTCAGCTTTGTCAAAGATGCGGGCAAGAAACTGTTCGGCAAGGACGACGCGCCGGAATCGACACAAGAGGCGCTGAACGCCGAACTGAAGGATCTGGGCCTCGACGCATCCGACGTGCAGGTCACGGTCGAGGGCGACAAGGTCATGATCAAGGGCAAGGCCCCGACTCAGGAACAGCGCGAAAAGATCATTCTGGCCGCAGGCAACGTCGATGGCGTGGCTGCAGTCGAAGAGGAAATCAAAGTCGCGGACGCGGCCGCAGAGCCGGTGTTCTACACCGTGAAAAAAGGCGACACCCTGTCCGCCATCGCACAAGCCACGATGGGCAAGGCCAGCAAGTACCACGCCATTTTCGAGGCAAACAAGCCGATGCTGTCCGACCCGGACAAAATCTATCCCGGTCAGAACCTGCGCATCCCGCAGGAATGAACTAGCGTTTCGACGCAAAAAAGCGGCGCAGCAGGTCTTCGGATTGTTGCGCCGCAATGCCGTCATAGACCTGAGGCGCGTGGTGGCATTGCGGGTGGCTGAACACCCGCGGCCCTTGAGCGACACCCCCCGATTTCAAATCAGACGCACCGTAATAAAGGCGCGCCAATCGCGCGTTGCTGATCGCGGCGGCGCACATCGGGCATGGTTCCAGCGTCACATACAGATCGCAACCGGTCAGCCGTTCCTGCCCCATGGCCGCACAGGCGGCCCGGATCGCGAGCACCTCGGCGTGGGCGGTGGGGTCGTTCAGTTCCCGCGTGCGGTTTCCGGCCTGCGCCAGTACGCCGTCGGGCCCCACGATCACGGCACCCACCGGCACTTCGTCCCGGTCGGCGGCGGCACGGGCCTGTGCCAGCGCGAGGTCCATGTAGCTGCGAAATATCATGCCCCGTCATGCCCGCAGGTGGGACACTCTGGCAAGCCCCACGGATTCGAGGTATCGCGGAGGGATGACAGAGAACACTCCAGACGGCGACCGCATCGCCAAGGTCCTATCGCGCAGCGGCGTGGCGTCGCGCCGCGAGGCCGAACGCATGATCGAAGCCGGGCGCGTCAGCGTCAACGGCAAGACGATCACCAGCCCCGCGCTGAACGTGACCGACCGCGACCGCATCGTGGTCGACGGCAAACCCGTGGGCAAGCCCGAGGCCCCGCGCCTGTGGCTGTATCACAAGCCCGCAGGCCTTGTGACCACGGCGAGCGACGATCAGGGCCGGGAAACGGTGTTCGACAAACTGCCAGAGGATCTGCCGCGCGTCATGAGCGTGGGCCGACTGGACATCAATTCCGAAGGTCTGCTGCTGCTGACCAACGACGGCGGGATCAAGCGCAGGCTGGAACTGCCCAGCACCGGCTGGCTGCGCCGCTACCGCGTGCGCATCAAGGGATCGGTGTCAGAGGGGAAACTGGACGAATTGCGCGCGGGCATCACCGTCGAAGGCGTCAGCTATCAGCCGATGATCGTGACATTCGACCGCCAGCAGGGCGCAAACGCCTGGCTGACAATCAGCATCCGCGAAGGCAAGAACCGCGAGATCCGCCGCGCGATGGAGGCCGTGGGCACCATCGTGAACCGGCTGATCCGTGTCAGCTATGGCCCGTTCCAACTGGGCAATCTGGCGGCCGGTGCCGTCGAAGAAGTCAAGGGGCGCGTGCTGCGCGACCAGCTGGGCATGGCCGCCCCCGAACCGGCGACCCGCGCGCGCAAACCGGTGCAAAGACCACGCAAACCCGGCAGCGAGGGTCCCAGACCGCAGCGCGGTGCCCCAAAGCGCAGATAGGGTGCAAAAATCCTCGCAAATCGAGCGACCCATCACTACCTAAGTGTCCTATGACCCTAACCGGACCGGTCGCTGATGCTGCGTATTGTCCTCATTTTGCTGCTGATTGCGGGCGCGGCCTTTGCCGTGGGGACCGTGGCGTCGGCAGTGCGCGCCATGACCAGTGATCCCCTCACGTCGGAGTCCCCGATGCCGAAACCATTTCGCCTGATTTCCTTTGTTCTGCTGTTTTTGCTGATGCTGGGGGTCAGCACCGGCTGGCTGGGGGCCGCCTGATGGCCCAGCGGTTCGGCGGAAAATTCAGCCCCGGCGGCGGGACCGCGGCCCCGGTGGACCGCGTGGCGGTGCATCCGGTGGGTGCGCGCGCGAACCTGATGTTCGCGCCGCCCATCGCACTGGTCTTTGCCTCGCTCAACAACGGGCCTTTCGTGATGGTCACAGCACTGATCGCGGCGGGGCTGATGACGGCGGGGGCCTGGCTGCTGCGCGACGGTCTGCGGGCGCAAGCCGCCTATGATGCGCGCGAGGTCGCCCGCCGCCCCGCCCTGCCGCGCAAGATCATCGCGGCCATCCTGGCAGGGGTTGGTGTGGGACTTGCGGCCGTGACCGGCGACACGGGTGTGGCCGGATCCGTCGTCTACGGCATTGCCGCAACCGGTCTGCATCTGGCGGCCTTTGGCATTGATCCGCTGCGCGACAAGCGCCTGTCGGGCGTCGATACGTTCCAGCAGGATCGTGTGGCCCGCGTGGTGGATGAGGCCGAAGCCTATCTGACCGACATGACCAACCAGATCGCGCGTCTGCGTGACCGCACATTGACCGCGCGGGTTGCGGCGTTCCAGACCAGTGCGCGGCGCATGATCCGGGCGGTCGAACAGGACCCCCGCGACCTGACGGCGGCGCGCAAGTATCTGGGCGTCTATCTGTTGGGCGCACGTGATGCGACGGCACAGTTCGCGGATCTTGCCGCGCGCGGCCCGCAACCGGCGGCGCAGGCGGATTACACGGCGCTGCTGGATGATCTGGAACAGAATTTCACCAGCCGCACCGAGAAATTGTTAGCCGACGATCGCAATGCTATGGATATCGAGATCAAGGTGCTGCGCGACCGGCTGTCGCGCGAAAGATAGGAAGAGACCATGTCAGACAAGACCCGCACGGCGGCGACCTCCCGCACCTCGGACATCGAAAAGGTCACGGCCGTCGTCCTGCCGGAACCCGCAGGCGCGCTGGTGCCGCTGGAACAGGCGGACCCTGTGACCTCTGACGCGATCCGGTCGCGCATGGACGAAATCGACCTGAACGATACCGGATCGATCGTGTCGTTCGGATCGGCGGCACAGGCCGAATTGCAGGCGATCAGCCAGTCGATGCTGGCCGGCGTGCGCAACAAGGACGTGGGTCCTGCAGGCGATTCCTTACGCGAAATCGTCAGCACGATCCGCGGTTTTTCGGTCAGCGAACTGGATGTGGGCCGCAAGCAGTCTTGGTGGGACCGGTTGCTGGGCCGCGCGACGCCGATGGCGAAATTCGTGGCCCGGTTCGAGGACGTGCAGACCCAGATCGACCGCGTCACAGAGGACCTGCTGCGTCACGAGACGACGCTGCTCAAGGATATCGAATCGCTCGATCAGCTCTATGAAAAAACGCTCGCCTTTTATGACGAACTGGGCCTGTACATCACCGCAGGCGAGGCCCGTCTGGCACAGATCGACAATGACGAAATTCCCGCCAAGGAGGCAGACGTCAAGGGCGCGCCGGACGAACAGGGTGTCATGGCAGCACAGGAGTTGCGCGACCTGCGCGCCGCGCGTGACGATCTGGAACGCCGGGTGCATGACCTGAAACTGACGCGGCAGGTGACGATGCAGTCGCTGCCGTCGATCCGTCTGGTGCAGGAAAACGACAAGAGCCTCGTGACCAAGATCAATTCGACGCTCGTGAACACGGTGCCGCTGTGGGAAACGCAGCTGGCGCAGGCGGTGACGATCCAGCGGTCGTCGCAGGCGGCACAGGCCGTGCGCGAGGCGAACGACCTGACGAATGAATTGCTGACCGCCAATGCCAAGAACCTGCGCGACGCCAACAAGGTGATCCGCACGGAAATGGAACGCGGCGTGTTCGATATCGAGGCCGTCAAACAGGCCAACACCGACCTGATCGCCACCATCGAGGAAAGCCTGCAGATCGCGGACGAAGGCAAGGCCCGTCGCGCCACAGCCGAAGCAGACCTGCAAAAGATGGAAGGTGACCTGAAAAACACGCTGGCCTCGGCCAGTGCCATGCGTCCCCGCGCAACCGGCACTGCGGAGGCCTGAATGATCCCAATGCGCAATCTGGTCGCGGCGGTGGTGCTGGGTGGTCTAGCGGCCTGCACCGCACCGACCGAGACGGCCGCCCCCGATCAGGTTGCGCGCCCGGTCGAACGTGTGACCCCGGTCGTGCCGGAACCCGCACCCCCTGCCCCCGCAGCCAGCCCCGAGAGCTTGGCGCTGGCGACCTACTACCGGCGTCTGCAGAACGATCTGCTGGCGCAGGGGTTGTTGCGGGGCGACGGTGGCGGGGCGGATACGCCGTTCACCGATACGATGCTGGCGCGCAATTTCATCCGTATCGCGCTCTACGACGAATATGTCACCGACGGCGAGGTGCTGCGCGCGCAGGCCACGCAATCGCGCCTGCGGCGCTGGGATCAGCCGATCCGCATGAGCGTCGAATTCGGACCATCCGTCCCCGACGGTCAGCGCGCGCGCGACCGCACCGGTGTCGCGGCCTATGCAGCGCGGCTGTCGCGGGTCAGTGGCGTGCCGATCCGCATGTCCGAAAACGATCCGAACTTTCACGTTCTGTTTTTGTCAGAGGACGACCGTGCCGGCTATGCGGATCGTCTGCGCCAGATCGTGCCGGGGATCGGGCCCAGCAGCTTGCGTGCGATCATGAACCTGCCGCGTGACCAGCTGTGCATCGTCATCGCGTTTTCCGAAGGCGGGTCCAGCAGCTATGCCAAGGCGGTCGCCGTGATCCGCGCCGAACACCCCGACCTGTTGCGCACGTCTTGTGTGCACGAAGAGGTGGCGCAGGGTCTGGGGCTCGCCAACGACAGCCCGCAGGCGCGCCCGTCGATTTTCAACGACGACGAGGAATTCGGGTTGCTGACGACCCATGACGAGCTGCTGCTGAAAATGCTGTATGACCCCCGTTTCACCACCGGCATGTCCATCATGGAAGCCGCCCCCATCGCCCGCCAGATCGCCACCGAATTGACTGGCAGCGGTGGCAGCTAAGGAGACCGCAAATGTCCATTTTCGATTTTCTCTCGGGTCAGTTCATTGATGTCATTCACTGGACCGACGACACCCGTGACACGATGGTGTCCCGGTTCGAACGGCAGGGTCACGAGATCAAATACGGGGCCAAGCTGACGGTCCGCGAGGGACAGGCGGCGGTGTTCGTGCACGAGGGGCAGCTGGCGGATGTGTTTACGCCGGGTCTCTACATGCTTGAAACCAACAACATGCCGATCATGACGACGCTTCAGCACTGGGACCACGGGTTCCGGTCGCCGTTCAAGTCCGAGATCTATTTCGTCAACACCACACGGTTTACCGACCTCAAGTGGGGCACGAAAAATCCGATCATGCTGCGCGACCCGGAGTTCGGGCCGATCCGGCTGCGGGCATTCGGCACCTATACGATCAAGGTGGCGGACCCTGCACTGTTCCTGCGCGAAATCGTGGGCACCGACGGCGATTTCACCGCCGATGAGGTGACGTTCCAGATCCGCAACATCATCGTGCAGGAGGTCAGCCGCGCGCTGGCGTCCAGCGGCATTCCAGCTTTGGATATGGCGGCGAACACCAAGGACCTGGGCGATCTGGTCGCCAAGGCGATCGACGGCACCGTGGCGCAATACGGCTTGACC
This sequence comes from Loktanella sp. DSM 29012, assembly GCF_900110705.1. GTDB lineage: Bacteria > Pseudomonadota > Alphaproteobacteria > Rhodobacterales > Rhodobacteraceae > Loktanella > Loktanella gaetbuli. The sequence goes on from NZ_FOEJ01000002.1 coordinate 463,873, forward strand.
ATACCAGAGCTGTACATCGAGAACATCAGCCTGCCACCCGCAGTGGAAAAGGCACTGGACGAACGCACCAGCCGCGGGATCGCGGGCAATCTGGACGACCACATGAAATGGAAGGCCGCAGAGGCCATGTCACAGCCCGGATCGGCCGCGGGGCAAGCGATGGGCATGGGCATGGGGGCCGGTCTGGGGATGCAGATGGGCAACATGATGCAGGCCGGCCCATGGGGTGCAGCACCCCAGCCTGCAGCGGCCACCGCCGCACCCCCGCCCCCGCCGCCGCCTGTCGAACACGTCTGGCACATCGCAGAGGCAGGCCAGACCAGCGGTCCGTTTTCCAAGGCCGCGATGGGGCGCAAGGTGACCGAAGGCGCGCTGACCCGTGAAACCATGGTCTGGACCCAAGGCCAGGACGGCTGGATGACCGCCGAGGACACGGAACTGGCGCAATTGTTCACCGTGATGCCGCCGCCCCCACCGGGAGCGTGAGGGCGAAACTTTTACGCGACGGGCACCGTGGCTGAGGCATGAGTGTTGCACCTGATCCCAGCCCGGCCCGGCCTGACTGGCGTGCCCGCATCCGCGCGGCCATGCCGGTGCGGCGCAGCTTGGTGAAATGGACGCATCTGGCGATGATCCCGATGTTCGTCTGGTTCCTGTTCGTCACCCCCGCCGTGGTGGTGCCCTTTGGTCCGGCGGCATTTCAGGCCCATTCGACACTGGCGCTGGTCTTTGTGACGCTGACGCTGGTCTGGTATGCGGATTATCTGCGGCGCGGGCTGGTCGGACGACCCGGCCCGAAACTGTCGCCGCGCGCCAGGGTCATCCACCAGTGGCTGCACAAGACACTGATCTGGGGCCTGTTCGGCGTGGCGCTGACCGGGTTTCTGCTGGGGCTGACCTCTGACAGGTTGCTCAAGGCCGGTGGTTTTCTGCCCTTTGCGCCGCCACTCGACATGAAGGCCGCGAACGAGGTCATCGGCAAGATCCATATCTACGAATACTATCTGCTGGCGGTCATCGCGGTCGGGCATGCGGGGTTCCACATCTGGCGCCACGTCAAGCTGCGCGACAACGCGCTGCGCATCATGGCCCCGAAAAGCTGGCACCGTTATCTGTGAATTCGCACTGGCAACGCCGGGAATTCATGCCATCTTGGCCCCCAGATGACCGGAGCCAGCATGCCCCCCGAAACCGCGCCAATCACCGCCCACCGTTTTCCATGTGATGCCTGCGGGTCCGACCTGAGGTTCGACCCCGCCAGCGGCGATCTGGTCTGCGATCATTGCGGCAACGTGCAGGCCATCGGCAGCAGCGCCAGCCCCTTTGTGCAGGTCCGCGAGCTGGATTTCGCAGCGGCGCTCAACGCGCAATTGCCCGAGGCCGAAATCGAAGAAACCCGCGTGTCGCAATGCCCCAATTGCGGGGCACAGGTCGAATTCGACCCCGACATTCACGCCACCGAATGCCCGTTCTGCGCCACACCCGTGGTCACGGGCACAGGCACCCATCGCCACATCAAACCACGCGGCCTTCTGCCGTTTTCCGTGGATGACAGCCAGGTGCATCAGGCGATGATGGACTGGCTGGGCGGGTTGTGGTTCGCCCCCAACGGGCTAAAGGAATACGCCCGCAAGGGGCGGCGCATGGACGGCATCTATGTCCCCTACTGGACCTTTGATGCGCAGACCCAGTCCGACTATATCGGGCAACGCGGCGACGATTACTTTGTCAGCAAACGCGTGATGCGCGACGGCAAGATGCGTACCGTTCAGGTGCGCAAGACGCGCTGGCGGCGGGCTACGGGCCGGGTCGCACGGTTTTTCGATGATGTGCTGGTGCTGGCCTCGACATCACTGCCCAAGACCCACACAGATGCGCTGGAACCCTGGGATCTGTCGGGGCTGGAACCCTATCAGCCCGATTATCTGGCCGGATTTCGCGCCGAGGCCTACCAGGTGGAATTGCAGGACGGTTTCGCCCAGGCGCGCAGCCATATGGATGCGATGATCCTGCGCGACGTGAAATTCGATATCGGCGGCGACCGTCAGCAGGTCTCGGACGTGCAGACCCGGATTTCGGACGTCACGTTCAAGCATATCCTGCTGCCGGTCTGGGTTGCGGCCTACAAATACAACGGCCAGTCCTACCGGTTTGTCGTGAACGGCAGGACCGGACGGGTGCAGGGCGAACGGCCCTACTCTGCGTGGAAGATCGCCTTTGCCGTGATCGTCGGGCTGGTGGTGGCGCTAACAGTCGGCTACCTATACGCGATGAACGCGTAAAAAGGACCGACCGATGATCCTCTGTTGTGGCGAAGCCCTGATCGACATGCTGCCCCGAGACACCACTGGCGGCGAGGCCGCATTCGCGCCCTATGCAGGCGGTGCGGTGTTCAATACCGCGATTGCGCTGGGACGGCTGGAATCGCAGGTGCAGTTCTTTTCGGGTCTGTCGTCGGACCTGTTCGGTCAGCAATTGGTGAATGTGCTGCACGAATCCCGCGTCGATACGGCCCCCTGCCACATCAGTGACCGGCCCACCACGCTGGCCTTTGTCCGGCTGGTGGACGGCCATGCGACCTATGCCTTCTATGACGAAAACACCGCCGGTCGGATGCTGACGGCGGATGTGCTGCCGCAGGTGACGGCGGATGCGCTGTTTTTCGGCGGGATCTCGCTGGTGGTCGAACCCTGCGGCGATGCCTACCGCAGCCTGATGCAGCGTAACGCAGATCAAAAGCTGATCATGATCGACCCCAACATCCGCCCCGGTTTCATCACCGACGAGGCCGCCTATCGTGCACGGCTGACCGACATGCTGGGCATGTCCGACATCGTCAAGATCTCGGACGAGGATCTGGCATGGTTGCAGGGCAAGACCGATCCCGCTGCTCTGCTGACTGACGGCGGCCCGCAGGTGGTCCTGTTGACGCGCGGGGCCGACGGAGTGACGATCTACACACGCTACGGGGCCTTTGACGTTGCAGCCCAGCGCGCCGAGGTGGTCGACACCGTGGGGGCGGGCGACACGTTCAACGCCGGGTTTCTGGCCGGTCTCGACCGGGCCGGGCTGCTGTCCAAGGACGGTGTGCGACAGGCCAGTGCCGATGACCTGCGGGCCGCGGCCACGCTGGGGGCACAGGCCGCGGCGATCACGGTCAGCCGCGCGGGTGCAAACCCGCCCTGGTCGCACGAACTTTGATCCATGCGGGCACTGATCCAACGGGTAACCGAGGCTGCGGTCCGCGTTGACGGTGACGTGATCGGGGCCACGGGTCCGGGCCTGCTGATCCTGATCTGCGCGATGGAGGACGACGCGCCCGATGCGCCGGACCGGATGGCGGCCAAGATCGCCAAACTGCGCATCTTCAAGGATGACGCGGGCAAGATGAACCGGTCCTTGCTGGAAACCGGCGGGTCTGCCCTGATCGTCAGCCAGTTCACGCTTGCCGGCGACACCAGCCGTGGCAACAGGCCCGGGTTTTCAACCGCGGCGCGTCCCGATGCGGGCCGGGCTGCCTATGTGCGTTTCATCGAAGCCATGCAGGCCCTGGGCATTCCCACCGCGACCGGCGTGTTCGGCGCAGACATGGCGGTCAGCCTGACCAACGACGGCCCCGTCACGCTGTGGATCGATCTCTGACGCGGATTGCAAACCGCCCGGACACGCCCTTAGACTGCAACGGAATATCTGGGGGGCCACATGACGACCATCACGACCATCACGACCATTGACGACCTCAAGGCGATTTACAAACGTCGTGTGCCGCGCATGTTCTACGATTACACCGAAAGCGGCAGCTGGACCGAACAGACGTTCCGCGACAATGTCTCTGATTTCGACCTGATCCGCCTGCGTCAGCGCATTGCCGTGGACATGTCGGACCGCACGCTGGCCAGCACCATGGCAGGCCAGGAGGTGGCGATGCCCGTGGCCCTGGCCCCCGTCGGCTTTACGGGCATGCAATCCGCCGACGGTGAAATCAAGGCCGCCCGCGCGGCAGAAGCCTTTGGCGTGCCCTATACCCTGTCCACCATGTCGATCTGTTCGATCGAGGATGTCGCAGCCCACACCAGCGAACCGTTCTGGTTCCAGCTCTACGTCATGCGCGACGAGGAATTCGTCGACAACATCATCGCGCGTGCGAAAAATGCGGGCGTGTCCGCGCTGGTGCTGACGCTGGATCTGCAGGTTCTGGGCCAGCGGCACAAGGACCTGAAAAACGGCCTGTCCGCGCCGCCGAAACTGACGCCTTCCACGATCGCCAATCTGGCGACGAAATGGCGCTGGGGGTTCGAGATGCTGCAGACCAGACGGCACAGTTTCGGCAATATCGTGGGCCATGCGAAAAACGTCGAAAACATGGGTTCGCTGTCGTCCTGGACCGCAGAACAATTCGACCCCAAGCTCGACTGGAACACCATTGCCCGGCTCAAGGAAAAATGGGGCGGCAAGCTGATCCTCAAGGGTATTCTGGACCCCGACGACGCCGTGCGGGCCGCCGATCTGGGCTGTGACGCCATCGTCGTCAGCAACCACGGCGGCCGCCAGCTGGACGGGGCCTTGTCGTCGATCCGCATGTTGCCCAGCATTCTTGCAGCCGTCGGCGACCGGGTCGAGGTCTGGCTCGACAGCGGCATCCGGTCCGGTCAGGACGTGCTCAAGGCGCGGGCGATGGGCGCGCATGGCGTGATGATCGGGCGGGCCTACATCTACGGCCTGGGTGCCATGGGTCAGGCCGGCGTGACCAAATCCCTCGAGATCATCATGCGCGAACTGGACCTGACCATGGCGCTCTGCGGCAAGCGTGACATCAACACGGTCGACCGCGATATCCTGCTGATCCCCAAGGATTTCGAGGGCGATTGGGCCTAGCATCATCTTGCCAAAAATACTCCCGCCGGAGGCACCCGTCCCCGGCCGAGATCACACCACCCCGAACGGAGCGTCCCCATGTCAGCCACACCGCGTCGCGGCGTCACGAATGACGAAATCTTTGCGCTGCGCTGGGACCGCGGCCAGCGGGACCTGATCGGGCCGCTGCACCGGCTTTACGGTGGCGACACGCTGGCACTGATGGACCGCCTGCGGGATCTGCTGAAAAAACACTGGCGCGCCCGGCCCGCCGATCTGCGCCGGCTGGATCTGGTGCGCGATCTGAACCCCGACTGGTTCCTGTCAGAGGACATGGTCGCCTATGTGTTCTACATTGACCGTTTTGCAGGCGACCTGAAACACCTGCCTTCGCGCATTCCCTACCTGCAAGAGTTGGGTGTGACCTATGCCCATATGATGCCTTGCCTGAAGCCGCGACCGGGGGCCAACGACGGGGGCTATGCGGTGATGGACTACACCGCGATCAATCCAGACCTCGGCACGATGGCGGATTTCCAGCAGTCGAACCTGCAACTGCGTGCCGCGGGCATCAGCCCGGTCATCGACATGGTGCTGAACCATACGGCCAAGGAACACGCATGGGCGGTCAAGGCGCGGGCAGGTGATCCGTATTATCAGGCGTTCTACCGGATGTTCGATGACGACACCCTGCCGAAGCAATACGAGAAAACACTGGTCGAAATCTTTCCCGATCAGGCGCCCGGCAATTTCACCTACTACGACGATATGGGCAAATGGGTCTGGACGACCTTCAACGAATACCAATGGGACCTGAACTGGGAAAACCCAGAGGTATTTCTGGCCGTGCTGGACACGATCCTGTTCCTGGCCAACCGCGGGGTCGAGGTATTCCGGCTGGATGCGGTGGCGTTCATGTGGAAACAGATGGGCACATCCTGCCAGAACCTGCCGCAGGTGCACGATATCCTGCAGGCGCTGACGCAAGCCACCCGCGTCTGCGCCCCCGCCGTCATCCACAAGGCCGAGGCCATCGTGGGACCGCAGGATCTGGTCCCATATCTGGGCACCGGCAGTCACGCGGGCCGCGAGAGCCAGCTGGCCTATCACAACAACCTGATGGTGCAATTCTGGTCGACACTGGCCAGCGGTGACAGCCGGTTGATGACATATGTGTTGAAAACGCACTTTCCCGAAAGCTTTCGCCGCGCGTCGTTCGCCCCTTATATCCGCTGCCACGACGACATCGGATGGGCGATCACGCCAGAGGATACGGCCCATATTCCTCATATGGACGCCAAGGCACACCGCGACTATCTGGCCGATTTCTACAACGGCACATATCCGGGCAGCACCGCGCGCGGCACGGATTTTCAGGTCAACGCGGAAACTGGCGACCGGCGCACCAACGGCACCTTTGCAAGCCTCGCGGGGCTGGAGGCGGCACGCACACCAAGGGAGGTCGACACCGCCATTGCGCGGATGCGGCTGGGACATGCCCTGATCGCCAGTTACGGTGGCATACCCCTGATTTACATGGGTGACGAAATCGGCATGACCAACGACTATAGCTATGTCGACAATCCTGATCACGCGGACGACAGCCGCTGGATACAGCGCCCGATGATGGATTGGGACGCGACCGAGCACACCGAGGGGCCCGCCGCCCGAATCTCTGCCGATCTGCGCCACATCATGCGCACCCGCAAAGCCACGCCGCAATTCGCGGGCACCGTGCCGACCCGGGTTCTGGACACGGGGCATCGCGCCCTGTTCGTATATCAGCGTCTGGGCGACGACCGCAAGGTGACCTGCGTCGTCAATTTCACCGCGGACACGCAAAAACTGTGGCCCGAGGATGCAGCGCTGCGCGACGTGCCGCATGTCGACCTGCTGTCCGGACAGGCCCTGGCGCTGTCCCACGGGCAAATCACCCTGGCCCCCTATCAGTCGATGTGGCTGCGACCGGTCTGAAACGCTCGCAGGCTGTGCAGAATCCACCTTTTCAAGCGGGGCGCGACGCCCTATAGGGGCGGCTCACCCGGCGCCATGCACCCTTGGAGGATGGCGCCCCTTTATTATTTGGAGATACCACATGGCTGACAAGATCCCTGATCTGCACGCCGAGGTTCGCGCGGGGACAGGCAAGGGGGCCGCCCGCCAAGCTCGTCGCGACGGACAAGTTCCCGGAATCGTTTATGGTGGCGGCGTTGATCCGCTGTCGATCAACCTCGATTTCAACAAGCTGCTGACGCGCCTGCGCAAGGGCCGTTTCATGTCGACGCTGTTCAACCTCAAGGTTGAAGGCCACGACGACGTCCGCGTCATCTGCCGCGGCATCCAGCGCCATGTGGTCAAGGATCTGCCGATCCACATCGACCTGATGCGCCTCAAGCGCACCAGCCGCGTCAACATCTTCATTCCGGTCACCTTCCTGAACGAAGACACCTGCCGCGGCCTGAAGGCTGGTGGCGTGTTGGGCGTGGTCCGCAACGAAGTCGAGATGAACGTGCTGGCCGGTGATATTCCCGACGAGCTGACGGTCGATCTGGCCGAGGCACAGATCGGTGACACCATCCACTTTAGCGATCTGACCGTCCCCGATGGCGCAAACCCGGTCATCAGCGACCGCGATTTCGTCATCGCCACCATCAGCGCACCGCGCGCACTGGCCGCCGACGATGACGACGGCGATGATGTCGATGCAGATGAAGTGCCGACCACGGAAATGGGTCCGCCCGCCGATCCCGAGGAATAAACACCTCAGTCACGGTTTTGAACGGGGCCCCATCGCGGGCCCCGTTTTGCGTTCCGCCTGCCCTTTTCGTTTGGGCCGCACGGCCATAAGGTAAGCCTATGAAACTGATCACCGGCCTTGGCAATCCTGGCGCGCAATACGCGGGCCATCGACACAACATCGGCTTTATGGCGCTGGACCGTATTGCCGACGATCACGGGTTTTCGCCCTGGCGGTCGAAATTCAACGGGCTGGTGTCCGAAGGGCGGTTCGGGTCGGACAAGGTCGTGCTGCTGAAACCGCAGACCTATATGAACGAGTCAGGACGGTCGGTGCAGGCCGCAAGCGCGTTCCACAAGATCGACGTGGCCGATGTGATCGTGTTCCACGATGAACTGGACCTGGCCCCCGGCAAGGTGCGGCTGAAAACGGGTGGCGGTCACGCGGGGCACAACGGGTTGCGGTCGATCCACGCGCATCTGTCGCCGGAATACGACCGCGTGCGGTTGGGGATCGGTCATCCGGGGCATAAGGACCGGGTGGCAGGTTACGTGCTGCATGATTTCGCCAAGGCCGATCAGGACTGGCTGGACGACGTGCTGCGCGGCATTTCCGACGGGATCGCGGAACTGGTTGCAGGCCACGGCGACCGGTTCCTGAATGCGATCGCACAGCGGGTGGCCCCGCCGCGATCCTCGACCACTGCACCCAAACCGAAACCTGCCCCGACACCCCAGAACACGGTCGAGGACACCCGCAGCGCGATGCAGAGACTGATGGACCGTTTCAAGTGACACCCGCGCGCATCAGGGAGGCCTTTGTCACGCAGGCCGCCCACTGCGCGGCACTAGGGTCACCCTTCATGGAACGGTTGTGCGGGCTGCTGGCGGTGCGCGACTGGCCCAAGGGTGACATCCGGGATCGCATTTTCGACTGGCCTGGCGACCCGTCAAACCGCGCGGGCGCTGTGCCACTCCGGCTGGCGGGCGCGCTGCATGCGCTGAAACTGGCGGGCGATCCTGTGCTGACCCCTGCCTACCCGCCGCATCAGGTCAGCGATGATGCGCTGTGGGATGCAGTCTGCGCCAGTCTGGTGGGTCAGGCAGCGTTTATTGACGATTTCATCGACAGCCCGCCACAGACAAACGAGGTGCGCCGCGCGGCTGCGATCATTGCCGCCGCCCATTACCTGCATGCGTTGCACCAACTCCCCCTGCGGGTGTCGGAACTGGGGGCCAGCGGCGGGCTGAACCTGATGTTCGACCGCTTTGCGCTGGCCCTGCCGGGGGCGACCCTTGGACCACTGGACCCCGCGCTGACGCTGACTCCGGATTGGTCGGGTGCCTTGCCACCGCTGGATGCGCCGCAGGTGGTCGCGCGCGGCGGCGTCGATCTGCGCCCCAATGACCCGCACACAGGCGCGGGGTCGGCACGGTTGCAGGCCTACCTCTGGGCGGATCAGCCCGACCGGCTGACGCTAACACAAGCCGCGATTGCCGCAGCAGGCCCTGCCCCCGCGCAGGCGGATGCAATCGACTGGCTGGCCCCGCGACTGGCCCATCTGCCAGGACAAACGCATCTGATCTATCACACGATTGCCTGGCAGTATTTTCCCACGCCCGTGCAGGATCGTGGCCGGTCCCTGATCGAGACCGCTGGCGCGCTGGCGACGCAACACAACCCGCTGGCCTGGGTCGCGATGGAGGCCGACACCAACGCAGGGGGTGCCGCGCTGACATTGCGGCTGTGGCCCGGTGATCTGACCATCGTGCTGGGCCGCGTTGATTTTCACGGTCGCTGGATCGACTGGACGGCACCGGTGCCTGTGCTACCTTAATCCCATGGAAAAAGACCCCTCGTTCAATGTCCTTGGTGGCCCGCTCGCGCCCTGTTCAACCGACCCCATGACCGGATTTTTCCGCAACGGGGCCTGCGATACCTGCGCGCAGGATCAGGGCAGTCATACGGTCTGTGCTGTGCTGACTGCCGAATTTCTGGCCTATTCGAAATATGTCGGCAACGATCTGTCCACGCCACGCCCGGAATACGGGTTTCCGGGGCTGAAACCCGGCGACAGCTGGTGTTTGTGTGCGGGGCGGTTCATGCAGGCCCACGCCGAAGGCTGCGCGCCGCAGGTCAATCTGGCCGCAACCCACGTCCGGGCGACCGAAATCGTGCCGGTGGACGTGCTACGTCTGTACGACAAGGAAGTGTGATGCTGCGGACTGCCGTCTGCCTTGCGCTGCTGGCCTCGCCCCTCGCGGCACAGGATATGCTGCGCTCTGCCGATCAGGTGCGGCTCGACGCGCTGGATGCGGCCGCAGGATCGGCCCTGCTGACGGCACTGGCAGGCGGCGGGCGCGGCGACCTGGACCTGCTGCAAGAGGTGATGGAAGGTGCGCCACTGGCCCCGATCCAGACCACATTGCCAGGTGACTGGCAGTGCCGGATGCTGAAACTGGGCGATGAAGCCGCATTGGTTGTCTATGCCGCGTTCGATTGCACGATCACGACCGATGGCGACGGTTTCATTCTGACCAAGACCACAGGATCGCAGCGCCTGACGGGGCGCATCACCTTGGCACCCGAGGGCATGGTGCTGACCGCGACAGGCCATGTCGCAGAGGTCGAACCGATTGCCTATGCCGATCTGGCGGATGATTTCGAAACAGACGGCACCCTGTGGCCCATCGTGGGGCGTGTCGAACAACCTGCGCCCGACCGCGCGCGCATCCTGATGCCGCTACCCGCGCTCGAGTCCGAGTTCGACGTGCTCTCTTTGCGGCGGTGACGGCGCGGTGGTGCCCAGCGGCCCGGACATCAGATCATCAATGAAAAGGCTCAGCAGCTGAGGGCGTCCGCTGACCCCGGCCTTGCGGTAGATCGCGTTGGTCTGTGCCTTGACAGTGCCCTCGCTGGTCTGACGCAGCGTGGCGATTTCATTGGTGGACATCCCCTTGATCGCGAACAGCGCCACGTCACGTTCCGCCGGGGTCAGCCCCCAATCGGCAAAACGATCCTCGAGCAGTTCCATGAAAGCCCCCGATGCGATGCGCAACTGATCCTCGATCCGGTGGGTGCGCTGCATGACCCGCACCAGCACGACCGCCCCGAGAACAACCCCCAGCAGCAACCCGACAGCCGCACCCAGTTCGATCAGTTCGTGCACCATCCATGTGAATGCAAACAATCCCGTCACGGTCGAGATGATGTTGACCACGAAAAGCACAGCGCTGATGGCCTGAAAGACCACCACTGCGAAAATCAGGATACTGCGCTTTTTCATCGGCTCATGCGGGTCCGGTTTCAGTCATCGTCATCGTCGTCATCATCGTCGTCGTCGCCACCACGCCCCCGTCCCCGACCGCGTCCCCGTCCCTTGTCATCGTCGTCATCGTCACGGTCGGCAGATCGTTTGCGGTCGTCATCTCGGTCGTCAGATCGTTTGCGATCGTCGTCGCGGTCGTTGTTGCGATCCCGATCATCATCATCGCGGTCCCGGTTGGAAAAGGGCTGTGCGACGCGCGGCACCGTGTTGCCACTCGACCGGCGGGTCCAGCTGTCGCGCAGGATTTCACCCGTCGCTGGGTTAAAGATCATTTCCCGATCCAACGTCGGTGACAGCGCCCGCAGCTGGACACGGCCCAAAAGCGTGCGGTTCATCTCGATCTGGGTAAATCCCTGCGCCCGAAGCTGCGTAACGATCTGATCCTCGACCGATTGCGCCGACACCCATGCGGGTGCGCAGATCAGGGACAGTATGAGCAGCAGTCGTTTCATTGCGGCATTTCCAATCATCATGCGCCCCCGCACCAGGACGGGGGCGCTTTCAACTCTATCGTTCCGGCTGATCCTGTGAAAGAAAATCAGTCGTCGTCATCGTCGTCATCGTCACGGTCACGGCGGTCGTCGTCGCGGTCGCGTTTCTTGCGATCATCATCGTCGTCATCGTCATCACGCCCGCCACGACCACGGCCACGGCCCCGGTCGTCATCATCGTCGTCGTCATGGGCGTCGTCACGGCCGCCGCGGCCGCGACCGCGCCCACGGTCATCGTCGTCGTCATCATCTGAAAAGCGGCGACCATTGCCACCCAGGCCACGGTCATCATCGTCGTTGTTCCGTGCCGACACGAAATCGCGGCGTTCGTCGCGCACCTCGATGCCCGTAGCATTCCGGTCGCGGCTATCCACGGCGTTGACCTCTTGCTTGAGGATCGCGCCAGTGCGTTTGTCATAGACCACTTCCAGCTCTCGGTTGCCACGGATGGCCTCGACCTTGACCTGGCTGATGCCGTTCTTGACCTCGATCCGGCTATAGCCCTGATCGCGCAACGAAGAGATCACCTGATCGGAAATCGATTGCGCCATGGCCGTCGATCCGACCGTTGTCGTTCCCAACGCCAGAACCGCCGTCATCCAAAAATGCTTCATGTCTTATCCCTTTCACCAGTCTGCACGTCCCGTCATGGTGACGTGTCTGGTGACGACAAAGACCCACATGGGCCGCCCCCCGCTATTCGCACGGAGTTTAGGGGCCGCGCCATAAACCATCTGTCGAGGGCACTAAACTTTGGTTTAGGCGGTCCAAAACGACGAACGCCGCCCGGTTGGGGGCGGCGTTTGCGTGTTCTTTCGGGGCGTTACGGTCAGCCCGGGACCTTCATTTCGAAGCCGAGGTGTTTGGCCACGGTAAAGATGTCCTTGTCGCCGCGACCGCACATGTTCATCACCAACAAGTGGTCCTTTGGCAACGTGGGCGCGATTTTCATCACATGGGCCAAGGCGTGGGACGGTTCCAGCGCGGGAATAATTCCCTCAAGCGCGCAGGACAGCTGGAACGCCTCCAGCGCCTCTTTGTCCGTGATTGACACGTATTGCGCACGACCGATGTCGTGCAGCCAGGCGTGTTCAGGGCCGATCCCGGGATAGTCGAGACCCGCCGAGATGCTGAACCCTTCGAGGATCTGGCCGTCGTCGTCCTGTAGCAGATAGGTCCGGTTGCCGTGCAGCACCCCGGGGCGACCGCCGGTCAGGGATGCGCAGTGTTCCATTTTCTGATCGACGCCCTTGCCGCCGGCCTCGACCCCGATGATGTTGACCTCTTTGTCATCAAGGAACGGATAGAACAGGCCCATCGCGTTGGACCCGCCACCGATGGCGGCGATCAGCGTATCGGGCAAGCGTCCCTCTGCCGCGTGCATCTGTTCGCGGGTTTCCTTGCCGATGATCGACTGGAAATCGCGGACCATCGCGGGATAGGGGTGCGGCCCGGCCACGGTGCCGATGCAGTAGAACGTGTCGCGCACGTTGGTGACCCAATCGCGCAGCGCGTCGTTCATCGCGTCCTTGAGCGTGCCACGGCCAGAGGTGACGGGCACGACTTCTGCGCCCAAAAGGCGCATCCGGAACACGTTGGGGGCCTGACGTTCCACGTCATGCGCGCCCATGTAGACCACGCATTTCAGACCGAATTTCGCACAGACCGTCGCCGTGGCGACCCCGTGCTGACCCGCACCGGTTTCGGCGATGATGCGCGATTTGCCCATGCGACGTGCGAGGATGATCTGACCCAGCACGTTGTTGATCTTGTGCGCGCCGGTGTGGTTCAGCTCGTCGCGCTTGAGGTAGATCTTAGCCCCGCCCAGATGATCCGTCAGGCGTTCTGCGAAATACAGCGGGCTGGGGCGACCCACGTAGTGCGTCCACAGATCGTGCATTTCGGCCCAGAAACTGTCGTCAGTCTTGGCGTTTTCGTACTGTTCCTCAAGTTCGAGGATCAGCGGCATCAGGGTTTCGGACACGAAACGCCCGCCGAATTCGCCAAAACGGCCCTTTTCGTCGGGGCCGTTCATGAAGCTGTTGAAAAGATCGTCCGGCATGGGCCCATCCTTGCGTAAAATTGCCTGTCAGCAGTATCGCCCCCGCGCCCCATGGGCAAGCGGTCGCAGTGTCGCGTCAGATGCCACGCACCGCCGCGCAAAAGTCGCGTATGGCGTCGGGGTTCTTGACCCCCGGCGCGCGTTCGACACCCGATGACACGTCCACCATCGGCGCGCCGGTCTGGCGGATCGCATCAGCCACATTGGACGGCCGCAAACCGCCCGCCAGCATCCAGGGCACCGTCCAGTTGACGTCCCCCAGCACCGACCAGTCGAATGTGTGGCCGTTGCCACCGGGCATGTCCGCATCCTTTGGCGCCTTGGCATCCACGAGGATCTGTTCGCAGACAGCCATGTAGTCATCCAGCCCGGCAAGGTCGTCCGCCGTGGCCACACCGATGGCCTTCATCACGGGCAGGCCGCTGCGGGCGCGGATATCGGCCACGCGTTCGGGCGTTTCCGATCCATGCAGTTGCAGCATATCCAGCGGTACCCGCGCCAGCAGATCATCAAGGGCTGCGTCATCCATGTCGACCACCAGCCCAACCTTGCGCACGCCCAGGGGCACTGTCAGGGCCAGTTCGGCGGCCGCATCCAGTTCGAGGTTGCGGGGCGATTTCGGGAAAAACACCAGACCGATGTCGTCGGCACCGCAGGCCACGGCAGCGGCGACGTCCTGCGCCGTACGCAGACCGCATATCTTGATTCTGGTCGCCATCAGCCTGCTTTTTTGCGGGGTGCGTCCAGCAGGGCGATGACGTCATCACCCTGTTCGGGATGTCCGGTTGTCATGCGCAGGTCCGCGACTTCCTTGCGCAGGCGTGTCAGTTCCTTTTCCTTGGCGCGGGCGTCTAGGCGTTCGGGGTATTCGCGGATCCATTCCCAGATCAGCCCGACCAGCAGGCCGATCCCGGCAGCCAGAAAGATGACGACGAACAGGGGCAGCGTGATGTTCGGGGAAATGCCCAGCAGGTCGGCAAAAGGCGTCGGCATAGCCTGAAGCGTCGTCGCATCACGATTGGCCAGACCAACGAGGATCAGCACGACGGCAACGATCGCCCAAAAGACGTATTTCAGTGTTTTCATCGTGTCAGTCCCTTTGATTTGCGCCCGCGGGTCAGGCCCCGTTCAGGCGGTCACGCAGCAGTTTGCCTGTCTTGAAGAATGGCACATGCTTCTCTGACACTTCAACCGCTTCTCCGGTGCGTGGGTTCCGTCCGATGCGTCCATCGCGCTTTTTCACGGAGAATGCACCGAAACCGCGCAGTTCCACCCGTTCGCCCCGCACGAGGGCGTCGGTGATCTGATCAAAGATGGTGGTGACGATGCGTTCGACGTCGCGCTGATAAAGATGAGGGTTTTCATCGGCAATTTTTTGAATCAGCTCCGAACGGATCATCATGTCCTCCACAACATATTATGAACGCCAGGGCAGACTGACGCCGTCGATTGGCATAACCCTATTACCTTCGTCTGTCTCAAGGGAACAGTTCACACACATTCAGTTGCCGAAAACTGCCGCTGTGCACGGATTGGGCACAGTTCGGCGGTTATTTGTCTCGAAATATGAAACAAACAGAGGGGTTTGAACGAAAACAGGCGCAAACCGGCAAAGCGATTCGTCGCCGAAACGAAAACGGCCCCGCCAGATGTTTCTGGCGGGGCCGCGTATCAGTCGATCACATCTGGATCAGTCGTCGCCCTTGAGCGCCGCACCCAAGATGTCGCCCAGCGATGCGCCGGAGTCGGAAGAACCATACTGTTCGACGGCTTCTTTCTCTTCTGCGATCTCGCGGGCCTTGATGGACAGACCCAGCTTGCGGGTCTTGGAGTCGATGTTGGTCACGCGCACGTCAACCTTGTCACCGACGCCGAAACGCTCGGGGCGCTGTTCGGCGCGGTCACGCGACAGATCGGAACGACGGATGAAGGATTTCATGCCCTCATAGTCGACCTCGATGCCGCCGTCTTCGATCTTGGTCACCTCTACGGTGATGATCGAACCGCGCTTGGTGCCGCCGATGGTTTCAGCAAAGGGATCGCCTTCCATCGCCTTGATCGAGAGCGAAATGCGCTCTTTCTCGACGTCGACTTCTGCAACCTTGGCCTTGACCATGTCGCCCTTGCGGAAATCGCCGATGACGTCTTCGCCACGGCCATCCCATGTCAGGTCGGACAGGTGAACCATGCCGTCGATGTCGCCCTCGAGGCCAACGAACAGACCGAATTCGGTGATGTTCTTGACTTCGCCTTCGACTTCGGTGCCCTCGGGGTGGGTTTCTGCAAACACTTCCCACGGGTTGCGCTGCGTCTGCTTCAGACCCAGGGACACGCGACGCTTGGCGCTGTCGATTTCCAGCACCATGACTTCGACTTCTTGCGAGGTCGACACGATCTTGCCGGGGTGCACGTTCTTCTTGGTCCAGGACATCTCGGAGACGTGAACCAGACCTTCGACGCCGGGCTCGAGTTCAACGAATGCACCGTAGTCGGTGATGTTGGTCACGCGGCCGGTGTGCACGGATTCCAGCGAGTATTTCGCCTCGACCGCATCCCACGGATCGTCCTGCAGCTGCTTCATGCCGAGGCTGATACGGTGGGTTTCCTTGTTGATCTTGATGACCTGCACCTTGATCGTCTCGCCGATCGTCAGGATCTCGGACGGGTGGTTCACACGGCGCCACGCCATGTCGGTCACGTGCAGCAGGCCGTCAACACCGCCCAGGTCAACGAACGCACCGTATTCGGTGATGTTCTTGACGACGCCGTCGACTTCCTGGCCTTCGTGCAGGTTGCCGATGACTTCGGCGCGCTGCTCGGCACGGGATTCTTCGAGGATGGCACGACGGGACACAACGATGTTGCCACGGCGACGGTCCATTTTCAGGATCTGGAACGGCTGCTTCAGGCCCATCAGCGGGCCGGCGTCGCGCACGGGGCGAACGTCAACCTGGCTGCCGGGCAGGAACGCAACAGCGCCACCCAGATCGACGGTGAAACCACCTTTTACGCGGCCAAAGATTGCGCCATCGACGCGCAGTTCGTCGGCATATGCCTTTTCCAGACGGTCCCAGGCTTCTTCGCGGCGGGCCATTTCGCGGCTGATGACTGCTTCGCCACGCGCGTTTTCGACCTGACGCAGGAACACTTCAACCTCGTCACCGACGGACAGGTTGGGCTCTTCACCGGGTTCTGCAAATTCCTTGAGATCGATGCGGCCTTCCATCTTGTAGCCGACGTCGATAATGGCCTGGCCTGCTTCGATTGCGATGACCTTGCCTTTGACGACCGAACCCTCGGAGGGGGTGTCGATCTCGAAGCTCTCGTTCAACAGGGCTTCGAATTCTTCCATGCTTGTGTTGCTTGCCATGTGGCGTTTGTTTCCTAATCTGACGTTTTATACGGGCCGTGCGGTTGTCTCCGCCGGTCTTTGAGTTGCAGTTGGCCGGACACCGATACGAACATAAAACAACAGGGCCGGTACAATACCGACCCTGCTCGAGTCTCATGCCCGCACCTGTCTCGATGCTTCGGCCCGCGTGTCATACAGCGCGGACCGATTTATCGCAAGCCCCGAGGGGTCAGTCGATGCGTGTAAACAGGATGTCGCGGTCACGGCGCACCTTTGGCGCGTCCACCAGCCAGTCATTTTCCGCGTCGCGGTAGCCCAGGGGCAGAATTACACAGGTTTTCAGACCTTTTTCGCGCAGGCCGAGGATCTCGTCGAACTTGGCGGGATCAAACCCTTCCATCGGGGTGGCGTCGACCTCTTGTTCGGCTGCGGCCAGCATGGCCACGCCCAGCGCGATATAGGCCTGTTTCGCGGCGTGCTGGAAATTCATATCGGCGTCGCGACCGACCAGCATCCCCTTGAGGTTTTCATAGTAGTCGCGGACCTGGTCCGTCACACCGCCACGGGCATTTCCGGTTTCGTCGCGCACCATGTCGATGCGTTCGTCGGTATAGTCATCCCATGCCGCAAACACGAGCACGTGGCTGCCGTCGACCAACTGTTGCTGGCCGAATGCGGCCTCTGACAGTTTGGCACGGATGTCCTTGTTGGTGACGACCATCACCTCGAACGGCTGCGTCCCGCTGGAGGTCGGCGCAAGCCGCAGCGCGTCGAGGATCGCGGTGACCTTTTCTTCGGGGACGGTTTTGGTCGGGTCCATTTTCTTTGTGGCATAGCGCCAGTTCAGCAGATCGTTCAGCATGGTCTATCACTTTCAATCGGGAGGCATCCCGCCGCGGGATGTTCTGGCAAGAGATAGTCAAAACGCTGCGGGGCAAAACCGTGCAAATTGCACAAGCGATTGTGCGGTCCTGCGCGGGTCAGTCCAGCAACGCTTCGATCCGGGCGGTCAGTTGCCGCGATGTGGGGCGTGTCTGCGCACGCCAAGTGCCGGCGATCTGCCCCTGCCCGTCCAGCAGCACCTTGTTGAAATTCCAGTTGGGGACGAACCCGGTTTCGGTTTCCACCCATTTGTAGAACGGATGCGCCTGCGCCCCGCGCACGCGGGTGATCGTGGTCATCGGCAGGTTCAGGCCATAGGTCATCTCACAGTATTCCTTGGCCTCCTGGGCGGTCTCCAACTCTTGATTGAAATCATCCGACGGCACTGCCACGACCACCAGTCCCGCATCACGGTAGGTTTCATGCAGCGTCTGCATTTCGGTCAATTGACCTGCAAAACCACACAAAGAGGCCGTATTGACCACCAGCACCGGCTGTCCTGCGAAATCGTCCAATGCCAGATCGCCACCGTCGATCGATGCAAAGGTCATGCGCGGATCGGCGGCCTGCGCGATCGTGGCGGTCAGGGTCAACAACAGGGCAAGGAGGTATCGCATGGGTCTGATCCGATGGCTGTGCATGTCTTAGGTAACACGCACAGGCAGTCAGACCAGTTTCACCCCTGCGGCATTCTTTCGCTGATGATGGCGATGGCGCGGGCGCGGGCCTGATCAGCCGTCAGGTCGGATGTATCCAGCGTGACCGAATCGACGGCCGGGCGCAGCGGGGCGGTGGCGCGATTTGCATCGCGATCGTCGCGGGCGCGCACCTCTTGGAGGATGGCCGCACGGTCGGCGGCCTGCCCTGCATTCACCAGTTCGAGATAGCGCCGTTCAGCGCGGGTTTCGGCGCTGGCGGTGACGAACAGTTTCACCGTCGCATCGGGGCAGATCACCGTGCCGATATCCCGCCCGTCCAGCACAGCACCGCCGTCGCGCGCGGCGAAATCCCGCTGAAAATCGACCAGCGCCTGCCGCACCTCGGCGATGACGGCGATCTGGCTTGCGGCCTCTGCCACGGCCTGCGTGCGCAGGGCCGGGTTGTCCAGCGCCGCAGGTTCAAGCGTTTGGGCAACCTTGATCGGATCGCCCCCGGCCAGCACCCCAGCCCCGACGGCACGGTAGAGCAGCCCTGTATCAAGGTGGGCAAAGCCGAAATGCGCGGCAAGCGCCTTGGACAGCGTGCCCTTTCCTGCGGCGGCAGGACCATCGACGGCGACCGTCATCTTCATGCGTTCGACCGCACGAGTTGCGCACCCAGATCAGCCATCAGAGGCTCGAATATCGGGAACGACGTGGTGATCGGGCGGCCATCATCAACGCTGACCGGCTTTTGCGTCGCCATGCCCATCACCATGAAGGCCATGGCGATCCTGTGGTCCAGACGGCTTGCCACGGTGGCACCGCCGGGCACATTGCCAGCGCCCAGACCTGTCACCTGCCACCAGTCGTCACCTTCGGCCACGTCAACACCGCAGGCGCGCAGCCCTTGGGCCATGGCGTCGATGCGGTCGCTTTCCTTGACCCGCAACTCCTTGACCCCCTGCATGTCGGTGACACCGGTGGCAAAGGCCGCGACGACCGACAGCACCGGGTATTCGTCGATCATGCTGGCAGCACGGGCGGGCGGCACGGCGATGCCCTGCATGTCTGGCGAGTAGCGGGCGCGCAGGTCAGCGACGGGTTCGCCGCCTTCGATCCGTTCGTTTTCATAGGTCAGGTCGGCGCCCATCTCGCGCAGCGTCGTGAACAGGCCCGCACGGGTCGGGTTCAGGCCGATACCCGGCACCAGCACGTCGGACCCCGGCACGATCAACGCCGCACAGACCGGAAAGGCGGCAGAGCTGGGATCGCGCGGCACGACGATGTCCTGTGCTGTCAGTTCGGGCTGGCCTTGCAAGGTGATGACCCGGCCTTCGTCGGTATCCTCGACCTCGATTTCAGCTCCAAAGCCCGCGAGCATCCGTTCGGTGTGATCGCGGGTCGCTTCCTTTTCGATCACGACGGTTTCGCCCGGCGCATTCAGTGCGGCCAGCAGCACGGCAGATTTGACCTGCGCGGACGGGACCGGGACGGTGTAGTGGACCGGTAGCGGGTCGCGCGCACCTTCGATCGTCATGGGCAGACGGCCTCCCGCGCGACCCGTGGCACGCGCGCCGAACAGGGCCAGCGGATCGGTGACGCGTCCCATGGGGCGACCGTTCAGGGATGCGTCGCCAGTGAATGTCGCGATGATCGGGCTGGTGGCCATGGCCCCCATGATCAGCCGCACGCCGGTGCCGGAATTGCCGCAGTCGATGACGTTTTCAGGTTCTGCAAAACCGCCGACACCGACCCCTTGCACCGACCAGTTGCCATCGCCGTGATCGGTGACGGTCGCACCAAAGGCGCGCATCGCCCGCGCGGTGTCCAGCACATCGTCGCCTTCCAGCAGGCCGGTCACGCGGGTGGTGCCCACGCTCAGCGCACCTAGGATCAACGACCGGTGCGAAATCGATTTGTCGCCCGGAACATGCGCGGACCCTTTCAACGGGCCACAGGGGCGGGATGTCATCGGGATCGGGGTGCCGTGGCCTGACATAGCGGTCTTCCTTTGCTGCGCGCCAGATCCCTACCCCACTGCGCGGCAGGGGAAAAGCCCACACGGATCGGTGGGCGGGGCGATCCGCGGCGTCAGCCCGCGGGAGCGGCGTCCCCGTCCCGCAGGAACGTCAGATAATGCGGGGTGCGGTCCTCGCGGATCGCCTTTTGTTCATAGCGGGTGCTGATCCAGTCATCCCACGGCTGTTGCCAGTCCGCCGGGCGTTCTGCGGTCCATGTGAACCCGGCCTTTGGTACCTCTTCCAGCGTCTGGCGCACATAGCTTTCGATATCTGTCGCCACACGGAACTCGGCCCCCGGCTTCATCACCCGCGCCAGCGGCAGCAGGTGTTCGGGCGTGACAAAGCGTCGGCGGTGATGCCGCGCCTTGGGCCAGGGGTCAGGATAGTTCAAGAACGCCTTGGACACGCAGGCGTCCGGCAGCACGTCGAACAGGTCGCGCACGTCGCCGGGGTGGACCGCCAGGTTGTCCACATCGGCCTGACGCACCTTACCCAGCAGCATCGCGACACCGTTGATGAACGGCTCGCAGCCAATGATCCCGATCTGCGGATTGGCCTGTGCCATGCCGATCAAATGTTCACCGCCACCGAAGCCGATTTCCAGCCACAGTGGTTTGCCATCGAAAATGGCCTGCGGGTCCAACGGCGTGCGGTCGGGGTTCACGTCCCAGCCGATAGGTCCGGGCGACAGATCATCCAGATCGTTTTCCAGATAATCCTTCTGGCTCGCGCGGATGGTCTTGCCCTTGAAACGGCCGTAAAAATTGCGCCACGGGGCGCCGGAGGGGTGTCGATCTTGGCTCATGCCGGTCCTTTAGACCGATGACACCCCCCGGCGCAAGTTTACAGCTGTTCGGACAGAAAGGCGCGCAGCCCTTCCCATGAACCCTGATCCGCAGTCAGGTCATAGTCGTCCGATCCGAACACGGTAAAGCTGTGCAGCGCACCACCAAAGACCTGTGCGCCATGTGTCACGCCAGCCTCGTTCAGGTTGGTCAGCAGGGCGGCCAGTTCATCCATGCCGGACACCGGGTCGGCCGATCCGTGAAACAGCATCACGGGTGCCTGCACGTTGCTGTAATCCTGCCCCTCTGGCAGGCCCAGCCCGCCGTGAAAACTGACGAACCCGTCGATGTCGGCACCTGCGCGTGCGGCCTCCAGTGCTGCGGCGCCGCCAAAGCAGTAGCCCATCATCACTATGTTTTCGGTCCCGCCGGTGATGTTGGGCACCTCGGCGATGGCCCCCAGCAGGCGCGCGCGGAACGTGTCGCGGTCGGCATACATGGCACCGGACAGGGCGCGGTATTCCTCGAACCCCTGCGGATCGGTATCGGCCCCGTAAACGTCGATGGCAAAGGCGGTGTAGCCCTGTGCGGCCAGCATGTCGGCGCGGCGTTCCTCGTAGTCGGTCATGCCGTCCCAGTCGTGGACGATCAGCACGGTGCCGCGCGGCGTTTCCAGATCGGTGTTGGTCGCGACGTAGCCTTCAAAGGTGACGCCGTCGATGTCGTAGCTGTGATACTCACCCACGATCTCGGCCTGTGCGGCCCCGGCGATCATGGCGGCGGCAGCAGTTATTGCGATGGTCTTCATGGTTTTCTCCCTGCGGTGACGTGATGTCTGGAATGTAGGGCGACGCTGGGTAAAGTCGCATGACGAAAGGATGTGTTTTGAGCGGCAAGTTGCCGCGGAATGCCAGAAGTACCGGCGGCAAAGGTTCAGTCTGTGCGCAACGAACCGCTTTGGCTCTCTTTGGCGCCGGATGTTCCGCGCCGCATGATATGGCTGGTCGGTGTCAGCGCCACGCGCCGCGAGGTGCGTTCAAAAAGGCGGATACCCAGCTCTATTCCTTGGTGCTCAGCTATGTGGGCAGGCTGGGCTGACGGACGGCAAGCGCCTCTGCGGCGGTGCCGAATGCGCCGTGATCGGCGACCGACACGCAGCATCCGAGCTGCCTCGACGGCGGTCGCATGACATCCGCCCGCATTCATTCCCTCAGGCTATCGAAAACCGGAAATCGTTCAGTTGGTAGCATGAAAATAGCTGCGCCTAACCCAGTCACCACCCCGACCAAACACGCAAAGGAAGACTGACAAGACACATTCCAGGACGCTTGCAGCAACAACGGTCATTGCGTTTGCCGCCTCCAACGGCGTCGTTTTTGCCGCTGACCTGTCCGGTTTGACGCGCGAACAAATCATCGCCGCCCAGACGGCATGGGGCCAAGGCATCGTGAACATCGGCCAGATCCACGCCGACGGCGGCGACTATCAGGCCGCGACAGCGGATCATATCGATACGTTCTACGCCTACAAAGAAGGTGAGGCGCTTTTCTAACCGACACCTGCCGCCGAGGACGGTGGTTTCGCGACTGCGCTCTACACCGATGTCCGCAGGGAAAAAGAAGGCACGATCATCAGCGGCGATACCTCCATAGCGATGGGCAATTATTTCTTTACCACGACCGACGGGTCAGAGGCGAAGGTCGCATACACGTTCGGCGACGCGCTGATGGCAAGCGGCGCGCCAAAGATCGTGCTGCACCATGCGTCGCTGCCGTATTCACCCAGCTAAGTGCGGATCTGGAACGGACTCCCTTGCGGCCCATTTTCCGCCGCTCTTGACCGTCGGGTGTCAGGGTTGCCCGGCATCGGACCACGGTCGGGACCCTTTGACTGCCAACAAAAAGGGCGGGCCACAGGCCCGCCCCTTTCGTCGAAATTGAACCGGATTACACCGCGCGCTTCAGCGCCTCGGCCAGATCGGCGCGTTCCCAGCTGAAGCCGCCATCGTCCTGCGGCGCGCGGCCGAAATGGCCGTAGGCCGCCGTGCGGGCATAGATCGCACGGTTCAGGCCCAGATGCGTGCGAATCCCCTGCGGGGTCAGGTCCATCACCTGCGGGATGATCCGTTCGATCGCAGCCTCGTCGACCTCGCCCGTGCCGTGCAGATCGACGTAGATCGACAGCGGTTTCGCGATACCGATGGCATAGGACAACTGCAGGGTGCAGCGCGACGCCATGCCGGCGGCCACGATGTTTTTCGCCAGATAGCGCGCGGCATAGGCGGCCGAGCGGTCAACCTTGGTCGGGTCCTTGCCGGAAAACGCGCCGCCGCCGTGGGGGGCCGCACCGCCGTAGGTGTCCACGATGATCTTGCGCCCCGTCAGGCCCGCATCGCCGTCGGGCCCGCCGATGACGAATGTGCCGGTGGGGTTCACCCACCATTCTGTCTTGTCGGTGATGAAACCGTCGGGCAGCGTTTCGCGGATATAGGGTTCCACGATGGCGCGGATGTCGGCCTGGCTCTGCGCCTCGGACTCGTGCTGGGTGGACAGCACGATCTGCGTGACCTCGACGGGTTTGCCGTTTGCGTAGCGCAGGCTGATCTGGCTCTTGGCGTCGGGGCGCAGCAGCGGTTCGGCACCGGATTTGCGCACCTCGGCCAGACGGCGCAGGATCGCATGGGCATACTGGATCGGTGCCGGCATCAGGTCGGGCGTTTCGGTGCAGGCGTAGCCGAACATGATGCCCTGGTCGCCTGCACCCTCGTCCTTGCCTTCGGCGCTGTCGACGCCTTGGGCGATATGCGCGGACTGGTTGTGCAGCAGGTTCGTGATTTCCACCGTTTCATGGTGGAACTTGTCCTGCTCGTAGCCGATGTCCTTGATGCAGGCGCGGGCGATCTCGGGCACGCTGTCCTTGAATGTCGCCAGGCGCGATTTGTCGGACAGGCCGACCTCGCCGCCGATAACGACGCGGTTGGTCGTGGCAAAGGTTTCACAGGCAACGCGCGCCTCTGGTTCTTCGGCGAGAAAGGCGTCGAGGACGGCATCGGAAATGCGGTCGCAGACCTTGTCAGGGTGACCCTCAGAAACGGATTCCGAGGTGAAAATGTAGTCTTGGCGTGCCATGAAAGTGCTCCGGTATGTTGATCCCACCCCGTCAGGAAGCCGTTGGAATGGTGAATGGATGCGGCCTATGCGCTGGCCCTAAGGGGGTCAAGCGTCAAGATTATGGCGGCGCGGTGTTGTGATAAGTGTGACCGCGAGACCCAGCAGGACCAACAGCAGCGCAGGCCAGTCACCGGCGCGTGCATAGACCGTGACGGGATCTGCTGGCGGCAAGGGGGCGTCGATATGCCCGGCCTCGCCCAGCGGCAGCGACGCAAGCACCCTACCCTGCGCGTCAATCATCGCGCTGATGCCCGTGTTGGCCGACCTCACCATCGGCAGGCCCTGTTCGATCGCCCGCAGACGCGCCTGTGCAAGATGCTGTTGCGGTCCCGCCGCACGGCCAAACCAGGCGTCGTTGGTGATCATCACCAGCAGGCGGGGCCGCGCACCGGGAACGGCGACCTCTTCGGCAAATATGCCCTCGTAGCAGATCAGAGCGCGGGCCGGGCCTATGCCGGGCAGATCGATCAGGGATTGGCGCGGCAACCCCTTGGCAAAGCCGCCACCATCGGATGGTGCCAGCCCACGCACCCCCATGGATTTGAGCAGATCCCCAAACGGGACATATTCACCAAAGGGCACGAGATGGGATTTGTCGTAGATATCCATGACCTGCGCACCGCGCCCCAGCACGATCAGGCTGTTGTAATACTGATCGTCCTGCACCCGGTTGATGCCCGTGATCAATGGCGCGCCGCGTGCGGCCTCTGACATGATTTCCAGCTCGGGCCATGCGAAATCCAGCCGGACGGGGATCGCGGTCTCCGGCCAGACGATCAGGTCCGGCACCGGGTCCGCGCGGGTCGCAGCCATCATCCGGTCAAAGAAGACGGCGTTGCTTGTAGGATCCCACTTTTCGTCCTGCGGCGCATTGGGCTGAACGATGCGCACCAGCGGACCGTCCGTTGCAGGTGCGGGGCCCGGTGCCAGCAGCGGCCATGCGCAGGCCGCAACGATCAGCGGCACGGACCCCCACCAGTCGCGCTGGACCACGTAGACAAGACCCGCTGCAACGGTCAGGATGACCAAGGTCAGCAAATGCGGCCCGCCCAGCGCCGCCACTTGTGCAATCGGCGTCGGGATCAGCGCGTGACCGATCAAGCCCCAGGGAAAACCGGTGAACAGATAGCCGCGCAGCGCCTCTGCCAGGGTGAGGCAAAACACCAGCGCGGGCAGACGCCCTGCCCCGACCCAGCGCGCGACGGCCACGCCCGCCACCCAGAAGAGCGTCTCACGCAGGGCCATCAGGCTGACGCCGAACGGTGCAGCCCAGCCCCAGGTCGCCGCATCCACCAGAAACGGTTCGATCAACCAGCGCAGCGTGAACCCGAAATAGCCCAGCCCCACGGCCAGCACGGCTGTCAGCGCAAGTCGCAGTGTCGGGGCTTGCGCCAGCACCCAGAGGATCGCGGCCCAACCGATCAGCGCGGCGGGCCACAGATCGAACGGCGCATGGGTCAGCGCGGTGAAAACACCCAGCCCCGCCAGCGCCCCGAACCGCAACAGCCCGTGAACGGACCAAAGGCGCGCGCGGGTCATTTCGGATCAGGCCTTGGGCATCCGCACACGCAGGCGCTTGATGCGGCGCGGATCGGCGTCGACCACCTCGAATTCGGGGCCGTCAGGGTGCTGGATGACCTCACCGCGCACGGGGACATGGCCGGTCAGCATGAAAACCAGACCGCCAAGGCTGTCGATTTCCTCTTCGTCGATCTCTTCGTGTTCGGTCAGGTTCATGCCGATTTCGGCTTCGAATTCCTCGAGCCCGGTTTTCGCCTGCACGAGGTAGACACCCGGTGCCTCTTCGGTCCAGCTTTCGACCTCGTCGACGTCGTGTTCGTCCTCGATCGCACCGACAACCTGTTCGATCAGGTCCTCGATCGTCACCAGACCATCCGTGCCCCCGTATTCGTCGATCACCAGCGCCATGTGAATGCGTTCGGTCTGCATTTTCGCAAGCAGGATGCCCAGATGCATCGACGGCGGCACATACAGAAGCGGACGCAGCAAGGCCCGCAGATCGAATGCGGACGCTTCGCCATTGAAACCGTATTGCAGGGCGAAATCCTTGAGGTTCACAAACCCCATCGGTGTATCCAGCGTGCCGTCGAACACGGGCAGACGCGTCAAGCCACTTTGACGGAACACCTCGACCAGTTCGTCCTTGGACGTGGTGACGGGCGTGGCCTTGATGTCGGCCTTGGGCACGGCGACATCCTCGACCTTGAGCCTGCGCAGATTAAGCATCCCCAGCATCGGTGCCGCAGCCCCGGTGGCCCGCAGGGTTTCCGGGGTCAGGTCGCTGGTGTCATCGTTCGGGCTGAGAGCCTCGAACAGGCGCGCAAAAAATCCGCGACTGGCGTCGTCGCTCTGGTCATCGCGGTCGGCATGACTGCCTGACCTGTCATCGTTGTCGTTCATTGGCCCTCTGCCTGATCCCGCCCCATCGCGTCGTCGCTATATGGGTCTGCGTGACCCATGGATACAAGTATCTGCGACTCGAGACCTTCCATCAAGTCCGCATCCGCGTCGCGTTCGTGGTCGAACCCCAGCAAATGCAGCGTGGCATGAACCAGCAGGTGTGTGGCATGCGAAGTGATGGCTTTGCCTGCCGCCTCGGCCTCGCGGGCGCAGGTATCATAGGCGATGGCGATGTCGCCCAGCTCGGGGTCCACCGGGTCGGGCGGCAGCGGCATTTCGCCGTCGATCCCTGCGGCGCGTTCATCCGATGGCCAGGACAGCACGTTGGTGGGCGCAGGTTTGCCCCGGAAATCGGCGTTCAGGGCCGCGATACGGGCATCATCACACCCCAGCAGGCTGATGTCCCACTGCGCAGGATCAAGCCCCAGTTCGGCAAGGGCCGCATCCGATGCCGCCTCTGCCAGCGTGGCAAGATCCAGCGCATCCCAGCGCGGGTCCTCGATATTGAGGTCGATCGTCACGGCATCACCCTTTTGCAGCGTCCTCGGCCTCGTAGGCCTCGATGATGGCGGCAACCAGCGGGTGACGGACCACGTCCTTGGAGGTAAAGTAGTTAAAGCTGATCTTGGGGATGTTTTTCAGCAGGCGTTCCGCGTCCCACAGACCCGAACTGACGCCGCGCGGCAGGTCGATCTGGGTGCGGTCACCGGTGATGGTCATGCGCGACCCCTCGCCCAGCCGGGTCAGGAACATTTTCATCTGCATCGACGTGGCGTTCTGCGCCTCGTCCAGAACCACAGCTGCACGGGCCAGCGTGCGCCCGCGCATAAAGGCCAGCGGCGCGATTTCGATCCGCTTTTCCTCGATCAGCTTGGCGACCTGCTTGGCCGGGAAAAAGTCGTTCAACGCGTCGTAGAGAGGCTGCATGTAGGGATCGACCTTGTCCTTCATGTCGCCGGGCAGATAGCCGAGTTTTTCGCCCGCCTCGACGGCGGGGCGTGACAGGATGATCTTGTCCACGTTGCCGCTGATGAAATGGTTCACCGCAACAGCCACGGCCAGGTAGGTCTTGCCCGTGCCCGCAGGACCGATTCCGAACGACAGTTCGTTTTCGAACAATGACCGCACGTAGGCCTTTTGCGCCTCGGTGCGGGGTTCGACCAGTTTCTTGCGCGTCTTGATTTCCACGCGGTCCGCTGGCGTCCCTTTGAACATTTCCTTTTGGTCGCCGGGTTCGGGCGGACCGGAATCGACGCCCAGGCGCATCGCGCTGGTCACATCACCCGGTTCCAGACTGCGACCCGACTCGAGCCGTTCATAGAGACCGATCAGCACCTTGCGCGCGTTCTGACGCGCATCCTCGTCGCCCATCACCTCGAGCTGGTTGCCACGGCGCAGAATCTGCACGCCCAACGTGCTTTCGATTGCGGCGAGATTGCTGTCGTATTCGCCACACAGGTCGATCAGCAGAAAGTTGTCGGGAAATTCCAGCGGGGCGTCTGGTGCTGCGGTCAGGGTGCTATCGGGCAATCAAGCCTCCGGTGTTCAAGCGTGTCCTGTGATGGTGGCCGCCGCGTGTGACAAGTTCAAGTCACGAGATGCAAACGAGCGCAATTGACGCAAAGAAAAAAGGCCGCAGATGCGATCTGCGGCCTTTTTGGTCACTAGCGGAAGTTGCTTGCGCGAACCGGGTCCGGGATCGGCGACCCCGACTTGAACGGGCCAACAGCCGTGGACGGTGGCGCGACACCGGAACAGACCGGGCGACCATCGGGGGTCATACGTTCGGACAGGTAGCCTTCGACACCGTCGTCGATGATCCAATGGTCACACCCGTTGGGGTCGACCCAGATCCCGGCGACCAGTGTCGACAGATGGTGTGCGTTGATGCCACGGTCGACGCTCTTGTCACCGGGTGTCGCCGCCAGATCGAGGTCGGCGCAGGCCGTCAGCGCCGCACCAGCGAGGATCAGGCCAATCAGTTTGATGCTCTTCATGTCCATTCCCCTTTAGCGGATGCAGTAAATTTCGACGCGGCGGTTTTGCTGCATGCCAGCGTGGGTGTCGTTCGTGGCGCGCGGCTGACGCTCGCCGAAACCCTTGACGTCGACGACGCGTGCACCCAGGCCTTGTGCCACTGATGCAACCGCGCCGGCGCGGTTGTTGGACAGGCGGATGTTGTATTCATCGGAGGCGCGGCTGTCGGTGTGACCGTAGATCATGAAACCGAATGCATTGGCCGTGCGAAAGAATTGCTCGAGCTGCGCACGAGCATGTGCCGTGATGTGCCAGCGGTCGGTTGCAAACAGTGTATCTGTCGGGATCACGCCGCAGATTTCAGACCGGTGGCAGACCGGACGCCCGTCACGGGTGCGATGTGGCGACATGTAACCCTCTGCGCCGTCATCCATGGCCCAGTGCTCACACCCGTCAGGGTCGATCCAGATCGTGGGCTGATAGATCTCGCCGCGCTGCTGGGCAGCAGCACCGCTGCCGATCATGGTCGCCGCCAATGCAGCGGCCATCCCGACCTTCAGAATTTCGTTAAATTTGAATGCCACGTCGGAATCCCCTCAAAAATCGCCACCCACAACCAAATGTAGGGCTAGACAGCTTTAACACACAATCGCCACGATTCTAGCAAGTATGGTGAATTCGCCAAGCATTTTTTCCACATATTGTGTCCCAAACGGCAACAATCGTTGGATTTCTTGACGATTTGACCAGATTCACGCTGGGTGGTGGCGTCAGTCGACCAACACGCCACCCAGAGAGTTCGGACCAGCGGTTTCGATCCTGACGCGGCGGACCTGACCGATGGCGGTCTGCGGTGCGTCGGCATAGACCGCATGCAGATAGTCCGATTTGCCGATCAACTGACCGTCGATGCGGCCTTTCTTTTCGAACAGGACCCCAACCTCGCGGCCAACCATGCTATTCTGAATCGCCCGCTGCTGTTCTGTCAGCAACGCCTGAAGCCGTTGCAGGCGGTCGTTCATCACATCCTCTGGCAGTTGCGGTTTTTCCGCCGCAGGCGTGCCGGGTCGGGTAGAATATTTGAACGAATAGGCCTGCCCGTAATTCACCGTCCGGATCAGCTCCATCGTCGCCTCGAAATCCTCTTCGGTCTCGCCGGGGAAACCGACGATGAAATCACCGGACAGCAGGATGTCGGGGCGCGCCGCGCGGATGCGTTTGATCAGGCGGACATAACTTTCGGCCGTGTGCTTGCGGTTCATTGCCTTGAGGATCCGGTCCGATCCTGACTGCACCGGCAGGTGCAGATAAGGCATCAGCTTGGCGCACTCCCCATGTGCGGCGATCAGGGCATCGTCCATGTCATTGGGATGGCTGGTGGTGAAACGGATACGTTCCAGCCCGTCGATTTCGGCCAAATCCCAGATCAGACCCGCCAGACCGCCGTCATGACCATGATATGCATTCACGTTCTGCCCCAGCAGCGTCAGTTCGGCCACACCGGCATCGACCAGTTCGCGGGCCTCCTGAATGACACGTGACGCGGGGCGGCTGACCTCTGCGCCGCGCGTATAGGGGACCACGCAGAACGCGCAAAATTTGTCACAGCCTTCCTGAACGGTCAGAAAGGCAGAGGGCGCACGTTTCGCCTTGCCGCGCGATTTCAGCGTGTCGAATTTGTCGTCATCGGGAAAATCGGTGTCCAGCGCGCGCTGCCCGCTGCGGACCGCATCGTCCATCGCAGGCAGACGATGATAGCTTTGTGGGCCGACGACCAGATCCACGACGGGTGCGCGGCGCATGATCTCCTCGCCCTCGGCCTGTGCCACGCAGCCTGCCACGCCGATTTTCAGATCCGGGTTCGCATCCTTGAGCGGCCGCAGACGGCCAAGTTCGGAATATACCTTTTCTGCCGCCTTTTCGCGGATGTGGCAGGTGTTCAGCAGGATCATGTCCGCATCTTCGGGGGTATCGGTCGTGACATAACCCTGCCCGCCCAGCTGTTCGGCCATGCGCTCGCTGTCATAGACGTTCATCTGACAGCCGTAGGTTTTCACAAATAGCTTGCGGGGCGCGGACATCGGGTTCACTCGCTTGCAGGGGTCGGGGCGCACGATCCCTAACGCCTGCTGCTGTGTCTTGCAATGCGGTGCAAATTCACCGAGTCTGCGACCAGTCCCAAAAGACCGTGATGCCAGCCATGATTTACGACAGCCTGTCCGCCTTT
The DNA here is from genome assembly GCF_900110705.1 of Loktanella sp. DSM 29012. GTDB lineage: Bacteria > Pseudomonadota > Alphaproteobacteria > Rhodobacterales > Rhodobacteraceae > Loktanella > Loktanella gaetbuli. The sequence goes on from NZ_FOEJ01000002.1 coordinate 494,821, forward strand.
CTGACCGCCAGCAAGGGCCGCCTTGGCAAGGGACCGATCGCGCTGATCCTGCTGGAGGACGACACCGAAGTCGACAGCACGCTGCGCCACCATCTTGAATGTGGGTTTCGCAAGGTCGTGGCTTTCGGCATGCCCGATATCGTGGTGGCCGACGATGTGGCCGACAAGGTAACGCGCGTGCACATGGACGTCCTCGCCAAGGGGGCGCTCGAAACCATCGTCAATGCGGTGATCGGCATCGCGGACGGGGCATGGATTTTCTACTGCTACAACGCGGAATACCTGTTTTTCCCGTTTTGCGAGACACGCAGCGTCGGCGAGATGATCGCCTTTTCGCTGGAGGAACGCCGCCACACGATCCTGACCTTTGTCGTGGATATCTACGCCGACGATCTGACCGCGCACCCCGATGCCGTCAGCATGGACAATGCGCATCTGGACCGGTCCGGTTACTATGCGCTGGCGCGACAGGATGCGTGGAACAACGACATAGACCGCCAATACGATTTTTACGGTGGCCTGCGCTGGCGGTTCGAAGAACATGTGCCCAAACCGCGCCGCCGGATCGACCGCACATCGCTGTTCATGGCGAAAAAGGGTTTGGCCCTGCGGGACGATCACACCACGAACGAACCTGAATACAATACCTATGCCTGCCCCTGGCACAACAGTCTGACCGCCACGGTGGTATCGTTCCGCACGGCCAAGGCGTTGGTCCGCAATCCGGGGTCGGCCCCGCATATCCAGACCTTTCGCTGGCACAACTCCGCCCCGTTCAAATGGCATTCCCAGCAACTGCTGGAACTGGGATTGATGGAACCGGGGCAATGGTTCTGACCGGCTGACTGACGCGCCCGACGCATCCAAGACCGCCATCAGCGATATTCTGACGCGCCCCCGCAACGCGGCGCGGCATTGCGTTGACATGTGGATCGAACTGCGCAACCGTCCGGACACGCCAGGGGCGCCGCAAGGCTGAGATGCACCCTTTGAACCTGAACCAGATAATGCTGGCGGAGGGAGGTCGTGACCGAACCACCGGGTTCGGCCCGTCTCTTTTTCCGTCCGCAGACGGAGAGACCGAATGAAACCAAGTGCTGCCTGTCGGACCATGCGAGACCGCGTGCCGCTGGTGCATTGCATCACCAACTATGTCGCAATGAACATCGCCGCAAATGCGACGCTGGCCGCGGGTGCGTCCCCTGCCATGCTGCACGCCCCCGAAGAAGTCGCTGATTTCACGCCCCTCGCAGGGGCATTGACCATCAATATCGGCACCCTGTCGCCACAATGGGTCACGGGCATGCTGGCGGCCGCCGCAGCTGCGAAATCGCACGGCGTGCCCTGGGTTCTGGACCCGGTCGCGCATTTCATCACCCCCTACCGGGCCAGTGCGACCCAGGATCTGCTGGCGCAGCAGCCGGACATCATCCGCGGCAACGCGTCAGAAATCATCTCGCTGTCAGGACAGGCCGCGTCGGGCAAGGGTGCGGACAGTGGTGATGATGTGGCACAGGCGCAGGATGTTGCCATCCGCATGGCAAGCCAGCGCAACTGCGTCGTGGCCGTCACTGGCCCGGTGGATTTCGTCACCGATGGCACGCGCAAAGTGACGGTGCATGGCGGGTCCGACCTGATGCCCAAGGTGACCGCGATGGGGTGTTCACTGACCGCCGTCATCGGGGCCTATGCTGCGGTTGCGCCCGCCTTTGACGCGACGGTCGCTGCCCTGTCCCATTTTGCCGTGGCGGGCGCGCGTGCAGGTGCGGACTGCCCGGGACCGGGTCATTTCCAGGTACGGTTCCTGGACCAGTTGCATGCCCTGCAACCTGCCGATCTGGACGCGGCGCGGCTGACATGGCTTTGATCCGCGCGCAATTGCGCCTCTATCTCGTGACTGATCCGCTGCTGTGCGCGCGGATGGGGCTGATCGAAACCGTCACCGCAGCGGTGCAGGGTGGCGTCACCTGCGTGCAGCTGCGCGACAAGTCAGCCACCACCCATGCGCGCATCGACGCAGCCCGCGCGGTGAAATCCGCGCTTGCAGGTTCAGGTGTACCGCTGATCATCAACGATGATCTGGATGCGGCTGTCGCGGCCGGGGTGGACGGTGTGCATCTGGGTCAGGGTGACGCGCAGGCCGCCACGGCACGGGCCCGTCTGGGCCCAGAGGCGATCATCGGGCTGTCATGCGAAAGCCCGCAGGATGTGCGTGCCGCTGATATGGCAACCGTCGATTACCTCGGCCTTGGAACGGTGTTTCCCACGGCAACCAAGGACGACCACAAACCCAGTATCGGTCTGGACGGACTAGCCACGCTTGCAGGTCTGACCGACCCGCCCTGCGTGGCGATCGGCGGCCTGAAGCACGCGCACGCCGGGGCGGTTCTGGCCGCAGGCTGCGACGGTATTGCCGTCGTTTCGGCCATTTGCGGCCAGCCTGACCCGGAAACTGCGGCCCGCACACTGATGCGCGCCATGACCCCCACCACAGGAGAAAAGACATGATCCACAACGTCCTGAGCATTGCAGGGTCTGACCCGTCGGGTGGAGCGGGAATACAGGCCGATCTGAAAACCTTTGCGGCGAACGGAACCTATGGCATGGCCGCTCTGACCGCGCTGACCGCGCAGAACACACGCGGTGTCAGCGGCGTCGAAACTGTGCCGCCGGCGTTCGTTCAGGCGCAGATTGCAGCCGTGTTCGACGACATAAGGGTCGATGCGGTCAAGATCGGGATGATCGCGACCGCCGATATCGCGTCCGCCGTGGCAGAAGTTCTGTCCCGCCACCCCGGCGTGCCCATCGTCCTGGACCCGGTCATGGTCGCCAAGGGCGGTGCCACCTTGCTGGACGAGGATGCTATTGCCGCCGTCAAGACCACCCTGCTGCCGCTGGCAACCGTGGTGACGCCGAACCTGGCCGAGGCTGGCAGATTATTGGACCTGCCGCAGGCAACAGATCGCCGCGGCATGGCAAAGCAGGCGGCCGCACTGGTCGACCTTGGCCCACGCGCCGCATTGGTCAAGGGTGGCCATCTGGATGGATCAGACAGCCCCGACGTACTGCACGACATGCATGATGCCCACTGGCTGGACGCGGCGCGAACGCCCGGCCGCAATACGCACGGGACCGGATGCACCCTGTCATCCGCGCTGGCCGCACATCTGGCCAAAGGTGCCACGATCCACGACGCGGCACGTGCTGCAAAATGCTATGTCACTGGTGCCATTTCGGCGGCGGACACCCTGTGTGTCGGTCAAGGCCACGGTCCTGTGCATCATTTTCACGCCCTCTGGAAAGACTGACATGACCACAGCCATCAACGCACAAACCGTTCTCGTGACCGGCGCAGGACGCGGCCTGGGGGCCGCGATCGCCACTGCCTTTGCCCGCGAAGGCGCACAGGTCATCATCAACTATCGCAACAGCCGGACGGCTGCCGAGGCATTGGCAGACCGGCTGGGCGAGCGAACCGTCGCGTTGCAGGCCGATGTGACAGACGCTGATGCAGTCGCCCGGATGGTCGATATTGGCACTACCCGCTTTGGCCCGGTCACGACAGTCGTGCACAACGCGCTGGCCGATTTCAGCTTTAACGGCGATGCGCGGGAGGATCTGACCACGCTTGGACCGGCGCACATCATGGCACAGCATGACACCGCCGTCCTGGGTGCGCTGCATGTGGTTCAGGCAACAATCCCTGCAATGAAAACCGCGGGCTTTGGTCGGATCGTCACGATCGGAACAAACCTCTTTCAGAACCCGGTGGTGCCCTATCACGCGTATATCATGTCAAAGGGTTCGTTGTTGGGTCTGACGCGCAGTTTCGGGCGCGAGCTGGGGGGATTTGGCATCACGGTGAACATGGTTTCAGGTGGTTTGTTGCGTCAGACAGATGCGAGTTCTGCAACACCGGAGGCGGTTTTTGACTTGATTGCGCAAAGCACGGCTTTGGGATCGGTGACGACACCGGCCGAGGTTGCGGATGCGGTCTTGTTCTTTGCAAGTCCGTGGTCACGTGCGGTGACGGGTCAGAACCTGATTGTCGATGGTGGGCTTGTGAACGGATGAGACGACGGCCACCGCGGGTCGCGGTCTATGTCGGCGTGGCTTTAGCAGGGCGTTGTGTTTTTACGCCATGTTCCGGCGCATCCTGATCTGCCGGTGTGTGCGAGGCACTTGCAGCGCAAGGCGTTTTGTCGCGCGAACCTGACCTATCTGCCGTGCTTTGCCGGCAAAACACAGCACGGTAAGAAAGAGGTCATTGTCGGGCGGAAATAAAGGCCACGTCCAGGCACAGCTTTTGCGGGGATGTCGTCGTTTGGCTCGAACCCGCCGCAGGCAAGGATCACGGCATCGGTGCGGACAGCCTCCTCGCCGACCATGACGCCGCTGATAACATCATCTTCTGTAATCAAACCGGTCACCCCACTGCCATAGCGCACGCGGCCCCCGAGGTCTTGCAAAGCGGTCATTTCCATGTCCCACAGACCCACACCTTCAGTTTCGCCTACCAGTGTCAGGCCACCGCAAAACATCTACTTGCCGTCTTTTCCAAAATTCTGGCGGCTGCATATCGGCTCTCAGGTGACGTGATGGCCTGACAGCCATTGCATCGTCTCAAGCCCCTTGGTGACCAGGATCGTCTGTTCGGGCGACAGGGGGCGACCCTCGCTAATCCCGAGTGGGTCTTCGGTCATTTTGGTCTGCGTGTAGCTCCCGAAATCGGTGTTGGGCAATCGGGGGGCAACCGCGTTGCGCAACAACGGGATGAGGTCGTCGCCACCATCATATGGAAACCGCATTGCGCCTGCGGTGTATTCTGTGTTGCCGCCCGCCAGCGCCTCATCCGCCTTCTCCAGCATCAAAACGTCTGCGCCCTGTTCCAATGCGGCGATCCCGAGGCAAAGGGTGGTGTTTCCTGATCCGACGACGATGGTTTTCTTCTTTGACATGGTGCGCTGCCTTGGCTACCACTACATTGCATCCAAGCGGATACAATTTCGAAAGCCTGCATATGCGGACACCCGACAAATCCGAAATGTCCCAAGGCGAGGTGGCCTATGCGACCCTGCTCGAGGCGATCCGCGGCGGTGTTTTTCAGCCTGGTGACCGTCTGCGTGAAGAGGATGTCGCAACACGATTGACGTTGTCGCGTACGCCGGTCCGTGAAGCCCTGCGCAAGCTCGAATCTGACGGTATTGTTGAACATCGCCCGCGCCTCGGAGCGGTCGTGCGCGCGCTCAACCATACCGAGGTGGTCGAACTGTATGAAATGCGAATGGTTCTGGAACGCACGGCAGCCGAAATGGCCGCGAAACATGCGATAGCCGCCGAAATTGACGAGTTGGAAGAATTGAACGAGGCAATTGCCAATGCCGTGGCTGATCCTGCCCGGGCGGCGTCGATCAACCAACAGTTTCATCGCTGCATCTACCTCGCCACGCGCAACCGGTTTCTTTTGGAATCCGCGCGCGCATTGAACAACGCCCTGATGTTGTTGGGCCCGACAACGCTGGCCGATGAGGCGCGGATCACGGTCGTGTGCCGCCAGCATCAGGACATCATCGATGCAATCCGCAATGGGGATGCAGAGGCGGCAGGTGCGTCAGCCGAGGCGCATTTGCAAACGTCGCTGCGACACCGCTTGTCGGTCATGCGGGGATGAAACGTCTTGCCCTGACCTATGCAGTGGCGGGTATGGGTATTGCGGTTTTCCAGCTGTTGAACCTGCCGTTGCCATGGCTGCTCGGGCCGATCTTTGCCTGCCTGTTTGCCGCTCTGGCGGGGGTGCCGCTCAAGGGTAACAAGCTGGTGAATGATGCAATGCGATCCATCCTCGGGGTCGCGGTCGGCGCGACCTTTACGGTCGCCTTGCTCGGTTCGATGGTCGCAATGTGGCCGACGTTGCTCATGATTCCCCTGATGATCGCCAGCATTGGTTTTATTGGCGTGCCTTACTTCCAGAAAATCTGGGGGTTTGACTTTGCGACCAGCTATTATTCGGCGATGCCGGGGGGCTTGCAGGACATGTTGGCCTTTGGAGAAGAAGCCGGCGGTGACGTGCGTTCGCTGTCGCTGATCCATGCCACGCGGGTCATGGTGATTGTCGTGGCGCTGCCCTTCATCTTGCAGGGTGTCTGGGATGCTGACTTGTCCAACCCGCCGGGCGCGCCTGCGGCGTCGATCGCTCCATCCCAGCTTTTGCTGATGGTTCTTTGCGGCCTGGTCGGTTGGCGCGGTGCCAAGGCCGTGGGCATGTTCGGGGCGTCCATTCTCGGCCCCCTGATCATTGCCGCAATCCTATCTCTGCTGGGTATTTTGCAGCACCGTCCGCCTGCCGAAGCAATCTGGATGGCCCAGTTTTACATCGGGATGACTGTCGGAACTAAATATGTTGGCGTGACGATGCCAGAAGTGCGCCGCGATGTTACCGCAGCCATTGGTTTGTGTGTGATCCTTCTGGTGCTGACAGTGATCTTCGCCGAGGTGATTTATTTGATGGACCTGGCACCGCCCATGGAAACGCTACTGGGCTTTGCGCCCGGCGGTCAGGCGGAAATGACGGTTCTGGCGCTCATTGTCGGGGCAGACATGGCTTTTGTGATCGCACATCACGTCTTGCGGATTTTCGTGGTTATTCTTGGCGCGCCGCTCGCGGCGCGATTGTTCAGTTCTAAATCGACGGATTGACCATGTGTATCGGCGCGCCGGCAGCATAGGCGTTGATCTGATCGAAGATGTCGTTGAACTGCATGTAGAATTCGTCTTCGGTGACATAAGCGTTGCACCCTTTGGTCGAGATGGGGCGTAATCCGCGAATTGCCCCGGCATGAGATGTTCCTCAAGCCGGGGACAGCATCTGGCGTTTCTCATGCGCTTCTCTGCTCCTGATGATCGGACTGTCAGGCTTCGAATTGCATTGATTACACCATGGCAGGTGGCCGATGGCCAAGATCCTTATGCGGGCGGCTGGTATTGTCGAACGCCATCCCGGTTGCGGACACCGGCGCTGCACGTCGCATGACTGTCCGCGTCCTGCTGCGGAAACTAAACCGCGACCATCAGCCGTAACGCGTCGTAGATTGCTGCGTGGGTGTTTCGGGCGGAAACTGCGTCACCGATACGGAACAGCTGAAACGTGCCCTGTGTGTTGCGGACGACCGTCTGTGGCCGCACATTCAGCAAATCGGCCTGATCGACCGCACCGCCATTCGACGAGGCAGGCCGCAACTCGTGATAAAGCTCATCGAGCGGCGTGGTGCCGTAATTCACGACGACGTGGTCGTAATCGCAATGCCCCACCTTGTCGGAATAATCGGTCCCGATGCGCGCGCGCAGCCGATTGCCGACCTGCTCTATTCCGCGCAGACGTTTGGTGACGGTGAATGTCACGTCGTCCCGTTGCAGGTTACGCATATAGGGGACGAGGTTCATGGCCATGACTTCGGGTGCGAAGGTGCGGTCGGGGGTCATGATTTCGACGGTGCATCCGGCGTTTACGGCCATCTCGGCGGCCTGCAGCCCTGTGTGGTCACCGGCTTCGTCGTAGATCAGAACCGATCCTGACGGTTTTATGTCACCCGACAGAATGTCCCAAGCAGATATGACGTGTTCCGGTGCATCTGCTTCGTACAGGGTTGTGTTCGCCATGCCGCCGGTCGCGATGACGACGACGTCAGGCTTTTCGTCCAGCACGTCCGAGGCTTCGGCATAGAGGTTGTATCGCAGCGTGGCACCGGCGGCCTCGCACTGGGCGACACGCCAGTCGATGATCTGCATCATCTCGGCCCGCCGCTTTGAACGGGCCGTCAGGAGAACCTGGCCACCGGCGCGACTGCCTGCCTCGAATACCACGACCTCGTGACCGCGCGCGCTTGCGACGCGCGCCGCTTCCAGCCCTGCGGGGCCGGCACCAACGACGACAACCTTGCGGCGCGCGGTGCCGGGTTCGATGACGTGGGGCATCGAAAGTTCCCGGCCCGTCGCGGCATTGTGGATGCACAGCGCCTCGCCGCCCTGATAGATACGGTCCAGACAATAGTTCGCCCCGACGCAGGGGCGGATGTCATGTTCGCGGCCCTCCACAATCTTGCGAACCACATGGGGGTCGGCCATGTGCGCGCGGGTCATGCCGACCATGTCCAGAAGGCCCGAAGCAATGGCATGACGTGCGGTGGCGACGTCCTGGATTTTGGCGGCGTGGAATGTCGGCATGCCGGTCGCGCGCCGGACTTCGCCGGCGAAATCCAGATGCGGGGCCGACGGCATCCCCTGAATCGGGATCACATCAGTCATGGCCGGGTCGGTATGAATGCGACCCCTGATGACGTTGAGGAAATCGACCTGGCCCGTATCGCGCAGCAGTTTGGAAATCTGGATACCCTCTTCGACCGTGATGCCGCCCGCCTGCACCTCGTCCGCCGTATAGCGAATGCCGACGATAAATGCGGGGCCTACCCGTTTGCGCACGGCGGCCAGCACATCGGTGGTAAAGCGCAGCCGGTTTTCCAGCGTATCCGCGCCGTAGGGACCGGTCAGCTTGTTGGACAGTGGCGACCAGAACTGGTCCATCAGGTGCCCGTAGGCCTGGATTTCGATCCCGTCCATGCCGCCAGCCTGCATGCGTTCGGCGGCGGTCGCGTAATCCTCGATCACGCGCTCTATATCCCAGTCCTCCATCATCTTGGGAAAGGCGCGGTGCGCGGGTTCGCGGTCGGGGCCCGCCGAAATCGACGGCAGCCAGTCACCTTTGTTCCAGTTCGTGCGGCGGCCCAGATGAGTCAGCTGAATCATGGCCGCACAGCCGTGTTCGTGCAAGGAATCGGTCAACTCGCGGATCCACGGTACGACCTCGTCGCGATAGGCCAGAATGTTGTTGAAGACCGGCGGGCTGTCGCGGCTGACCGCGGCGGACCCTGCGGTCATCGCCAGGGCCACGCCGCCTTTGGCACGCTCTTCATGATAGGCGCGATACCTGGCCTTGGGCATCCCGTCTTCGGGATAGGCCGGTTCGTGACTTGTGGTCATCACCCGGTTCTTCAGGGTCAGATGCTTGAGCTGGTAGGGCTGAAGCAGGGGATCGGCGGCGACGTGGTCTTTCATCGGGGGACTTTCTTCTTCAGCAATCAAGAATGATGTCGGTCAGAGGGCGACTGACGCAGGGCAGGATAAAGCCGCGATCGATCTCGCGCTGGCGGATGCCGCCTTCGTGGGTCATCACGACCTCGCCTGCATGTTTGAATGTCTTGCAGGTGCCGCACATTCCCCGTGCACAAGAGGAGGCAAGCGGCAGTCCCGCCTCTTTCATCGCGGCCAGGATCGTGCTGGTTTCTGCACATTCGAACGACCGACCCGTCCGGGAAAGTGTTACCGTCCTGTTCGGCGTATCGGCCCCGGCGGTGACACCGGGCAGCGGCGAGGAAAAATCAAAGCTTTCCTCGCCATAGCGATCCGCGGGTACGCCTGCGGCATAGGCCGTGGTGCGCACCATCTCCATGAAGGAATGGGGTCCGCAGCACAGGACGGTGCGATCCGACAGATCCGGGATAACCCTTTTCAGCAGTTCGGCGTCCGGTCGGACACCCCCAGGGCCGCGCGTTGTGATCGGCACATGGACAAGGCGGCGCAGACGCCGCGTCAGACCGTCGATTTCATCAGCAGCAACAAGATCCGCCGATGTGGATGCGACCTGGATCAGGACAATATCAAGGTCCATGCCCCGGTCGGCCGCGGTCCGCACGATCGACAACATCGGGGTCATCCCGCTGCCCGCCGCCACCAGCGCATAGGCCGATCCCGGCAACGTCGCAGGACCAAAGCGACCAGACGGGCCCAGCGCCTCGATGGTGGCGCCCGGAACAAGTGTGTCGTGAAGCCCGCGCGCGCCGGGGCCGTCCTGCCGCTTGACCGCAATCTCGATGCCGCCGTCGCGCGCGGCCGAGGACGCGATGGTATAGCACCGTTCGACCGGGCCGTCCGGCGTGTCGATACGGAACGTCATGAACTGACCGGGATCGTGTTCGATCCGGCTGCCATCCTGCGGCGTCAAGAAAAAGCTCCGGATATCCGCCGTTTCGTCCCAAACCGCACGACACACAAGCGCGCCCCACCGGTCGGACGGGAACCGCCGCCGCCGCCGTGCGCCCCAATCGGCAAGGTCCACCCGCGTCATGCGCCGTATCCGTGGGCCTGCATGCGGGTGACATACCACGTTGCGAATTCGTCCAGCGCCCGTTCGGTATAGGGCGAATAGGGGCCGGGTCTGTATCCGGGTGACGCGACGCCGCGGTGGGCCAGTCCTACGAGATGCGCGTCCTCCGCATTCGTGGTCTTCCACACGGATGTCAGCGTTTCCAGATCGTAGTCTACGCCCTCCACCGCGTCCGCATGGACAAGCCATTTCGTCCGGACCAGCGTTCTGTTCGGACCCAAGGGAAAAGCGGTGAAGATGACGGCATGATCGGACATGACATGGTTCCAAGAGTTGATCCCCCACAGATGCACATCGCCCATCCAGGGCCTGCCCGCATTGCCCAACGGAATCTGCACGGCGGCGCGGGTGTCCGGTGTCTGGCTTTCGCCCAATCCCGCGATGATCAATCGCTGGGTGCGAAAATTCGTAGGCCAGCCAACCGTGTGTTCGATGGCCTCGAACGGCATGTCCTGGGCGCGCCAATATTGTTCATAGCTGGCATAGGCGTCGAGCAGGGCGTTCACTTCCGCCTTTTCGGTGTCGGTCAGACCTTCCGGGTCATAGCCGAAATCCGCCGCGTGAAACGACAGGCTAAGTTGCGGATGGTTGGGCGCGCAGTGATAGCACTCGCGGTTGTTCTCCATCGTCAGCTTCCAGTTGCCCTCTTCGATCAGGTCCTGCTCAAAGGCCACCTTGGCATTGCGCAGATCATAGTCTGCCAGGCGCGGTTCAAGAATCTCTGCCAGTTCCGCGATATCCGCCGGGGGATCGTCCGACAGGCAGGCATACAAGATCCCACCGATGTCGCGCAGAGCGACGGGTTTGAGGTGATGCAGCGACCGATCGAAATCGACACCCATATGCGGCGCGCGCGCAAGCGTCCCGTCCAGATCGTAGGTCCATTGGTGATAGGGGCAGACAAGTTTTCCCACGACCGAACGGCCCGGCGGCAAAAGCCGCGCCCCCCGGTGAGAGCAGACATTGTGAAACGCCCGCAGCGCGTCGTCGTCGTCGCGCAGGATGACGATGGAGGCAGGACCGATATCGATCGCGATGACATCCCCGGCCTCGGGTATGTCGCAGGTCACGCCCACGGCGATCCAGTGCTGCCCGAAGATCGCCTTGCAATCCGCCTGCCAGGCCGCATCCGACGTATAAAGCGGTGCCGGAAGGCTGTAGCCCGGTCGTCGGGCCGCCAGAAGCGACGCAATATCATCGGGACGGGAATTGCCATGATCCAGCATTGTGCCTCCTCGGCGTGGGATATGTCGCCACTACGGGTCTGTTTTCGCCGCCATCATGCGCTTGACCGAAGCCTCGGAAAACTGCACTAATTTACGCAAATCCATACGTTCAGGTTATGGATCAGGTCACTTGTGCAGGAGGCCCCAGTGTCTCACCAGATCCGCCGCAGCGTTCCTTCCCTGACCGCGCTCGTGGCGTTCGAGGCGGCGGGCAGACACGAGAATTTCACACGGGCCGCTGCGGAGCTTGGGGTCAGCCAGGCCGCCGTCAGTCGACAGATCGCCGCGCTGGAAGCCGATTTGGGCGTGGCCCTGTTCATACGGGCCAATCGCCGCGCACAGCTGACCATTGGCGGCAAGTCGCTGTACGACGCGGTGAAAGACGGGTTCGATGCGATAGCGGACGCTGTTACCCGGCTGCGTACGGCACACGTGGACCTGACCGTCAGTGTATCGATCGCCTTCGCACACTTTTGCCTTTTGCCGATCCTGTCGTCGTTCCGCGCGACCGCCCCGCAGATCGGTGTGCGGGTCATTTCCGAGGATGACTGGCGGGCACCGCACGATCGGACGATCGACCTGGCGATCCGTTATGGACGACCACCGTTCGACGGCATGTCTATCGTTGGATCGCTCGCTGAAACGGTTGTGCCGGTTTGCGCACCGGATATCGCGTCTAGGCTCGCCGGTATCGTGATCGAAGACCTGATCCGCCAGACAGACGTGGCTCTCATCGCATGCGATGCACCGGAACCCAGCTGGCTCGATTGGTCTCAGTGGCTGTCGCAGATTGGATTGACGCGGACTGCTGTGAGGGCCGGTCTGAATTTTACCAGCTATTCGGACGCGGCCTATGCAGCAATGGCCGGTCAGGGGGTTCTTCTTGGCTGGACCGGCCTTCTCGATCGGCCTCTCGCGGATGGGCGGTTGATCGAATTGGACCTGCCCCGGCTTTGCCCAGAGGAACGTCACTACGTCCTCGTTCCGGAAAACCGCCAACCATCAGGCGCCGTCAAAGCCTTTGCGCGATGGTTTCAAGAAGGTACTTTTCAACAGGCCTAGGTAAGACCACGCGAGTTGCGTCAAGGTCGGTCAAATCAGCAGACGATTCAGAAAGGCAGACCACGCCTTTCACTTTCCGCATGGCGGCAATGTTTCGCACAGCACACCTTGGCCGTCAGAAAATGCCCCCGACGCACGCGCAACCGCCTTGGTTAAGTTTCCTTACAATCTTTTTGTGCTTCTCTCGTTTTCCAGCCACCGATGATCCAACAGTTTGCGGGATAATCCATCCTGGTTGATGGACCGCTTTCAGGGGGGCCTGCATGGGACGAGGTAACTGCTAGGGGCCGCACGTGGTCAGCTGGCGACGGCGTCCCTTTCGCCGCCGCTGGCGTCGTCGGCGGCTGTTTCGGGATCGCGCTGTAACAGGTCATACAGCACGGGCGTCAGGAACAGCGTCAGGATCGAGGCACCGAGGAAACCGCCGATGATGACGAGGCCGATGGACAACCGGCTTTCGGCCCCTGCCCCGCTTGACAGCACCAGCGGCACGGCACCCAGAACCGTCGACAGGACGGTCATCACGATGGGACGCAGACGCGTCACCGACGCCTCGATCGCCGCGTCGCGCACGGATTGTCCGCGTTCGCGCAGTTGGTTGGCGAATTCCACGATCAGGATGCCGTTCTTGGCCATCAAGCCGATCAGCATGACCATCCCCACCTGAGTGTAGATGTTCACCGCCTGCCCCAGCGCCAGCAACGTCAGCAGCGCACCGGCCACCGCCAGCGGAACCGACAGCAAGATGATGATCGGCTGGATGAAGCTTTCGAATTGGGCCGCAAGCACCAGAAAGACAATGGTCAACGCCAGCGCGAAGGTCAAAGCGATGCCGCCGGAGGTGTCTTGAAAACTCTCGGCCTGGCCGGAATAGGCGATCTGCATCTGTGGCGGCAGTTCTGCTGCAAGCCGTTCAACGGTCGCGATGGCCGACCCAAGGTCGACGCCATCGGCGAGCGAGGCCGTGATTTCGACCGACGGTTGCCGGTCCAGCCGGTTGAAGGCCGCGACCGATGCGCGGCGTTCAAGCGTCACCAGCCCATCGAGCGGCACCAGCGCGCCGCTATCGGACCGGACGTTGACGCCGCGCAGGTCGCGGGCATCGGCGCGGCGGTCGTCGGGGGCCTGAAGGATCACAGGGTATTGCCGATCACGCGAGATGAACTCTGTCACCTCGGCAGAGGCAAAGAAGGTGCGCACCGCGTCCGAAATCGCCTGCGCGTCCACGCCGATTTCGCGCGCCATGTCGCGATTGACGGCGATGTCGTAGCCCGGCGTGTTGACCTCGTAGGCACGGCGCACGCTGGTGATGTCGGGATTGTCACGCAGCTTCTGCGCCAGTTGGGCGGAATAATCCGCCGCCGCATCGAAACTGGGGGCGGTCACGATCAGGTCGAGCCCCGATCCACCGCCGCCACCCAGGCCCGACGGCGCAAAGGCACGCACGTTGGCACGGGTGATCTGGGCAAATTTCGGGCGCAGCTCTGCCAGGACATCGCGCGGACCCATCTCTCGCTCGCCCCAGGGCGCCATGACGGCAACCATAAAGGCGCGGCCCGTCTCGTTGTACTGGCCGACAATGGCGATGGTGTTCTCGATGACGCCATCGTCGCGATACGGCGCGAGCAGCGTCTCGACCTGGCGGACCGCATCGTCGGTCAGGGCCAGCGCCGATCCGGCAGGGGCCTGTATCGACACGAGAAAGACGCCACGGTCTTCCTCTGGTGTCAGCTGCGACGGCAGGGTCTGGTAGAGCGTCCACGACATGCCGGTCAGGGCAGCGGCGATACCCAGCACCAGGATCGGCGCACCGATCGCGCGGGTCAGAAGACTGCGGTAGCCGCTGGCCATGGCATCGGTGATCCGTTTGACGAGGCGCGCAAACCGCCCCTCTCCCTGCCCCGGCTTCAGCAAAAGGCTCGCCATGACAGGACATAGCGACAGGGCGACAAAGGTCGACACGGCCACCGCGATGGCCAGCGTGATGCCGAATTCGCTGAACAGCTGACCGATCTCGCCCGGCAGAAAGGACAGCGGCACAAAGACGGCGATCAGCACAGCCGAGGTCGAGACGACGGCAAAGAAGACTTCGTTCGCGCCGTTGCGCGCCGCTTCCTTTGGGTCGTCGCCTTCCTCGATCCGGCGTTCGATGTTTTCCAAGACGACAATGGCGTCGTCGACGACGAGGCCGATTGCGAGGATCAGCGCGAACAGCGTCAGGATGTTGATGGAAAACCCTGCGATGGCGATGCCCGCGCAGGCACCCAGCAGGGCGATGGGGATGGTCACCGCAGGGATCACCGTCGCCCGGACGGACGTGAGAAAGGCGAAGATCACGGCCACCACGATGGCCACAGAAATCGCGAGGGTGGAAAGCACCTGAACGATCGAATTCTCAATGAAATCCGCGTCGTCAGAGGTGATCGTCAGGGTGGTGCCTGCCGGCAGGTCTCCTTGAATCGCATCGACCTCTGCCCCGACCGCGTCAGAGATGGTTAGCGTGTTCGCCGAAGACTGGCGCTGCACGCCAAGTCCGATGGCGGTGACGCCGTTGGCGCGGAACTGGCTGTCATCGCTCTCGGTCCCGATTTCGACGTTCGCCACGTCACCCAGCGTAACACGGCCCATGTCGGTCGTCGTGACGACCAGCCCTTCGAACTCCGCCACGCTCGACAGTCGGGTCTGGGTGCGCAAAAGGTAGGTTCGCGCTGTGCTTTCGATCTGACCGGCGGGCAATTCGAGGTTGTTGGCCCGCAGGGCGGACGCGATCTCGTTCGCGGTGACACCGCGCGCAGCCATCCGGTCGGGATCGAGCCAGACCCGCATCGCATAGGGGCGGTCGCCGTAGATCTGCACGGCGGCGACGCCGGGCAGGGTCTCGAACCGGTCGGTGACAAAGCGATCAGCGTAATCTGTCAGCTCTGGCGCGGACAGTGTGTCGGAGGTCATGGTCATCCAGACCACCGGGTCACCCTGACTGTCGTTCTTGGCGACCTGCGGCTCGTCCGCCTCTTCGGGCAGGTCGCCCGACACAGCCTGAACCGCAGCCCGCACGTCAGAGGCCGCCTGGTCCACGTCGCGTCCCTGGCGGAAGGTGATGACCGTGCGCAGCCCGCCCAGTTCGGAGGATGTGGAGATCCTTTCGATCCCGGCAACGCTGGAAATCGCACCCTCGATCACAGAGGCAAGTTCGCTGTCCACGACCGCAGGACCCGCCCCGGTGTAGTTCACGCTGACCGTGACCTGCGCGGTCGAGGTGTCTGGCAATTCGCGCACCGCCATGGACTGAAGGCCCGCGATCCCGGCGATCACGATCAGGATGGACATGACGGTCGCCAGGACCGGGCGGCGGATGCACAGGTCGGGAAGGGTCATTCTTCGGTCACCGCGGCGGCGTCATCGACGATTTCGACGGGGGCACCGTCTGTCAGATTGTCCCAGCCCGAAATCACAACCTCGTCATCTTGTGACAACCCTTCACGCACCTCGGTCAGCGCACCCAGAGAGCTGCCGACGACGACATCCGTGCGCACGGCGGCGGAATCGCGGGCCACATAGACATAGGTCGTCAGCCCTTCGCTGATGATGGCGTCATCGGGGATCGCAAGACCGTCGTAGGTGTCGAAAACCAGACGCGCGTCAGCGAACATGCCCCCCACGAGCTGACCGTCGGGGTTAGGGATCTCGGCCCGGATCGTGAAGCTGCGAGTTGCAAGGTCGATCTGGGGCGCACGGACCGTCACCTCGCCCTCAAAACTCGCGTCAGGATAGGCGGGCGTGGTGATCGTGACACCCTGCCCCGGCGCGACGCGCTCGTAGTAGCGTTCGGGCAGGCTGGCACTGACTTGCACGACCGACAGATCCGACAGGTCCGTGACGGGCATACTCCCATCAAGCACGGCCCCCGGCTCTACGTCGATCAGCCCCAGCGTGCCGGCGAAGGGCGCTGTGATCGACAAATCCTCCAGCGCCGCGCGAGCCTGCATGACGGCAGCCTCCGCCCGGGCATAGGCGGCACGCGCGGACTCGAGCCGGGTCTCGGCGGCAGTGTTTCGGTCGGCGAGTTCGTCGACGCGTGCCAATTCCTGGGATGTCTCGGCCAAGCTCGCCTCCGCTTCGGCCAGCGTCGCCCGGGCGGCGCGCTCATCGAGCTGGATCAGCAGGTCGCCGGTTGCGACCTGATCGCCGGAAGAGACGGGCACAGCGGTCACGCGGCCAGGCACCGTCGGCGTCAGTGCGACGGTACGCAGCGGCATGAGGGTCCCGACGGCAGTGATGGCATCGTCGATGGTCTGCGTCTGCGGGCGGGTGACGCCTACGGCGGCTTTGGACTGCGGCGGTGGGCCGCCCGCTTCGGCCTCGCCGCTCAGCAGCACCTGCGTGCCCCACAGGCCCGCCGCAGCACAGGCCGCGACGACACACAATCCGAACAAGACCTTGAAAACGCGACCCATAAACACTCCAACGATGATACGGACAACTAGCGGTTTGGGCCACGCATCAAGTCTGTCGCGTCATTCTGTCGCAGGTCGGTCATTGCCGGACCAGAGCGGCAGGGTGACCTGCCCCCCTGAACACTCCGCTATTTGGGGATGTGACCGGTCCGGCATGCCAGTTCCGGCAACGTAGACAAGGCGCGTGCAGGCGGAGACACAAAGTATCATGATACTGGCAAAGGCATTTCCCGCCTTAGCCCTATGAAAGACTGGATTGTCACCGACATCCCTGCCCTGCGGATCGTAGGTCGCCGAACCGCGCCAAAGCGTTGTGAACTTGCAAGTCTACGCTTTGCGCGACCTATTCCGTGATCAAGCTCTCGTTGATGAAAAGACAACATTGTCGTCGATGGCCTCGGATATGAACCCCACCTTCGGATGGACTGACAACGGGCGCACCCGGACTTGCACGGGCCCGGATTATGCGGCTGCGATCGCCGCCACGTTGTCGGTCATCGAGGACCTGATAGGGACTTCGATTTCCACGCCTTGTCTGACTGATCTTACTCCTGCGGCAGGATTCAAAAGTGTTTGGGAAGCCGTTGCGGCGCGTGACCCGCCACTGAACTTTCATCCTGCTTCCACGAGCAAAACGGCAACGCAAAAAGCCACCCTGGGGTGGCTGTTATCTCATTGTGATCGTGTAGTAATTTTGGTTGCGGGAGGGCGCATTGACCTAGACCGAACTTCTATGAGAATTCAAAATAAGGTGTCACGGTGCCTGCAGCAATGAAAACAACGGTGCCGGGGAATAACCGCTGGCAGGTTGCATGGCCCTCTACTGCGGGCTGCGCAGTCCAAGGTTCTCACGGAACCGTTCGATTTCGTTGGCCATTTCGGCGCCACTGTAAACCAGCGATGTCTCGTGGCGCGCATATCTGCCAACACGATCCGCACTCAACCAATTGAATGAGCCGATGCAGAATACATCCTCATCAGCCGTGACGACCTTACTGTGAAGTTGGCTGACGGGATGAAGGGTGACCCCTATAGCACTGAGGGCTGACTCCGCCTCATCGTATTGGCTAACGCCGTCATCATTGATTTTGTCGTTCAGGACTAGATCAGCGTAAACGTCAATCCTCACGCCACGCGCAGTGGCGTCTCGCATCAACGACAAGAAACCATTTTTCTCCATCGTGCTTTTGATGGTCCACGGGCTGACAATCTCCACCGTCTTTTGTGCGGAGGTGAGGATATCACGCAGGAATATGTCATGATCATCGGCATCACGGAGCATCTTAACTTCAGCCGCTCTCTTTTTGAGGTCCTCCCGCGGTTGGACGTCAAATTCGAGGGCGTTTTCAGGTCGGGCAAACAGAAACGTACTCAGCACTCCTCGTGGACTGCCATGAGGTGCCATTGAAAACAGATCCATGTCGCCGAAGACGAGGAAGTTGTCCTTTGCGCGTGACACCGCCACGTTCAGCATTGAAGTGGAACTATCGATAAACGACCCGTCCGCACCTTTGGCATAGGCGGGAGAAAACAGGACGATGGGGCGTTCAGCTCCCTGAAGTGAGTGAACCGTGCCAATTGTCATGGCGCCAGCGCCCACGGTACGGATGCCAGCAGCGCCACAGGCCTGTCGCAACTCTTGGGCTTGTTTTGCGAAGGGAGTGACGATGGCAAGAATGTCTTCGAGCTTTTGTTGATAGTGGCTTTCGAGGTTGTCGCGGTGGGCCACAAGCCAAGCAGCAATGGTCTGCGCTTCCGCTGGGTTGAACCGGCTTCCGCCTGCGAAATATGCAGCCCCATCAATGTGAAGATATCCCATCGGAGGAAGATCAATGCCCTTGGCCGGTCCCCGTTTGGGCTGCAAATGCCCGCGGTAGCACAGAACGTTGCTGAACTCGATGATTTCGTCAAAGCAGCGTCGGTGCTCGAACAGGTAAAGACCGCGATCAAGATCCGGGTAGGGTTGATAGCGACAGGCGTTCTGCGCACAGGCCATAACGCTGCCTGAATGGGAAAGAAAACCGGCCGACAAAACTTCCACCAGCGCAGTTTCGTCCATGTCTTCCGGGATCACATCAAATTTTGCCAGGTTTCCAAAATCTATCGCCTTTGGAATGCAGGAAATCGGCTCGATCTGTCGTGTGTCCCCAACAACTAACGCCTGTTTTGCCAATGCCAACGAAGGTGCCGCGATCTCCGGCAGGACCTGTCCTGCTTCGTCGATGATCAATAGGTCAATGAAGTCATAAAGATAGTCATCGACAAAGGCGTTGCCGCGTTTAGCCCGGCAGACCATCTTACCCGGAAGGGTCGCGAAAGTGGCTACGGCGCATGGCGTTAGCATCATTCGGCGGTGCCAGCGTGGAATTACGGCTGTTTTGCCGCTTCGTTTCTGCTCCTTGTCAATATCAGGCAGCACCTTCTCCATCTCCAAAAGCCATCGCCCTTCCCAATAATGTGTGGCGAGAAGAAAGAGCGGAAAGCGGACATGGCAATCGGCAAAACTGTCGATGTCGTTGGTCTCTGGGTCAGCGAGATCCGCAGACAAGTTCGTCACGGCCGACTGGTATCGCTCACCGGCAGTCTCTGCCTCCGCAATAAGCGACGTCGCCCGTTTAACGGATTTTGTGGCGGTTTCTGCTGCGGACCTGGCTTCAGACTTTTTATTTTGAATATCGGTTCCGGCTGCGGATACATGAGACAGTTGGTCTGCCAAATCACCAAATCCAGCCTCACGAAAAACTGTGCGGGCAGCGGCAAGGCGTTTGCGGGCGACAGAAGGCAAAAAAGAGGAAAAGGCCAAGAGCGCAGATTCGTTGCCGACATGGCGATCCCACCGTTGCGCAAGTTCTTCAACCTTTGACAGACTGCTTTGTGCCTCGGTCAGGTGCTTTTGACGCTCACCCAGAGCCGCCCCGGCATCGCTTCCCAATTCGGCGGTTAAAGTTGTTTGAGACCGCAACTTTTCTGCATGCGCTTTATCAATGTTGGTCATCTTCGCGATTTGCGCGTTGATGCGATCCCGCAGACGTTTCGTTACTTCCTCAACATCCTCCAGATCCTGATCTTCGAATGCGTCCTGCGCCTTCGCGAGATAGGCGGCCTTCGCTTTCGTCACGTAAGCCTGTGTCTCAAGCGTTTTGACAAAAGATTCCGTCTGGTAGGTTTTGGACGCTTCCTGTTCGCGTGCCGCAGAAGACAAAAACAGGCCGAAGCTCTTGATGTCAGGCAACCACCGTCCGGCAAATGGTCCTGTACCAACGGCGTAGTCTTTTCCAAATGCATCGATAATGTTTGTGACGGCCTGGTTGTTGGCGGAAGCCGCAACAATCACCGGGGGATCGCCTTCTTCTGCGGCCGCCTTCACCCAGGCGCTGGCAATGGCAGAAAGGAGCATTGTCGTTTTGCCCGTTCCCGGAGGCCCGTTGACAGCGGTGATCTCGCCATGTTCTGCCTTCGCCATATGGGCCAGAACATCCCTTTGGTTCTCGGCTGTGGGAAAGATGTCGTTGGAGTGTCCCAGCCGTTCGGACAAAGCATACGGCTTGGGAAGCAAAGGCGACAAAGAGCGTGGGACAATGCGCGCATAGTTTCGCATCAGCGACGGGACGTCGTCGCGTGCCACCAGATCGTCGTAGAGCGAAAGGATGCCTCGAACCATCGCCGAGGCATCATCGGCAATTTCGAAGAAACCCGGGCGGCGCTCCGCAAAACTGGCGTCGGTATCAAACCAGTCGCCGGAAACCACTTCCAGCAGCTGATCACAGAATTTCAGGTAACGGGTCCAACCTTCAGCATGAGCACTGATTGAATGTTCTTTTCCGAAGCCGCCGCCGGAGAGAAATTTGTCCTGCGCTTCGACCGTCCCGATCGACAGGGCGCCCGTAGTCAAAGGTTCTAACAGATCGCGTGGAATGAGCGTCCGCCCAGGCAGTATGTATCCGCCGCGGGTCAGAACCGCTTCAGAAACGATCGGAGCCAGAGCATCAGGCAACGCATCCTGCCGGGCTGTGCCATGGTTCACCGTGCGTGCATAAACCCGCGGCCATAACCGGATCGGAACAGAGCCTTCTCCTTCATCGCGCCCCTCGAAAATCGCCTGAGTCTGACGCGGCGAAAGACGACCGGCTTCCATTGAATGCGAGCTCAGACGTACGTTACGCCTCAGCTCGGTCAGCCGGAAACGCCCTTTGCCGAACATGCTGTCAGAAACGCTGGCCCGCCAGTAGCTCAACAGCTTTGAGGCATCATCCTGAGTGGAAGCGGGAATATCTTTAAGCATCAGAAAATTGAACTCACTAGCTGTTTCAAAATCGATAATTTATTCGATCTGAATTATCGAAAAATGTTTTTTCGGGAATTGGCAGCTGGCGATCCAGCGGTTGCGTTGGCGTCAGTCTGATGAAATTTCTTCAATAAGACTGCTTTTCAGGTATGACACCACGGACGCCACCACGCGGGTGCGGCACGTCTTCGTCTCGACGCGGGATCAGATGCACGTGACAATGCAAGATCGTCTGCCCCGCAGACTTCCCCGCGTTTACACCGACATTAAATCCAGTGACAGTCTGGTCTTCGTCTTGAATGCTTGAACGAAGATCGTCCAGCATTCGGCGGAACGCGTTCAGTTCTGGTTGAAACAGATCGAAGTAGTCAGCCACGTGGCGCTTTGGAATGACGAGCGTGTGCAACGGCGTCACCGGAAATCCGTCCCTGATCGCGTAGCACAGTTCGTTCTCGGCGATCACCCGATCCGCTGGAATCTCACAAAAGATACATCCTGCTTCGCGATCCCCATAGGTCTCCACGACTCCGCGAAAGTCCGCATCGTCGAGGTCACGCTTGTTGGTGTTGCATGTGATGCAGAGCGCTTGAAAGTTGCTGAGGTCGTCCTGGCCGCCTCTGTTGCGTGGAACAATATGGTCGACGTGAAGCGCCACCTCTTCCGCAGATGCGCCGCATAGTTCGCAACGGTACTTGGCACGCTTCAGAACCTCGTAACGGATTGATCCCGGAACATATCCCTTGGCGTTGGCACGATGCTGCCAAATGTTGCTGCCGCGGCGTTCGATGTAGTCGGCGATCTTCTCGTCACACTCGGCGACCAATCGGTCTCGGTCCTCGGCGTCCACATCGACGAAGTCATTCAATCGAAAACCGACGATGCGGTTTCCATCTTTTACGGGGATGACAACGCCGTTGTCGCTGAGAACCTTACCAACCATATTCTTGGTTCGAATTTCATAATACTCGATTTGCGAGCGATCGTGCGACAAAAGCGCTTTCGCGATTTGCTCGACGTTCGCCTCACCGCCAGACCGCAGAAGTTCACGGAGCATCACCGGTTGATACACATGTGACATGCGCATCTGCTGGGTGATGTATCGGTGTAGCTGATCAGTACTCATTTCCAGGACTTTAACGACCCAGTGACGGCTCGCAAGCGTTTGTCTAGATCGTCAATCTCCACACTGGCATAAGGCAGAACGCCTGAGCTTAATCACGCCCTTGAAAGATCAAAAAGTCCAGCGGAACCTGTGCGTACGGTTTTCGGTAGGTGCCCGAAGGAATTTCTTCTGCGCTTGTAGATCAACGCCTTGTCCATAAAGGGCGGATTCCGGACCTTCGCTGCGAAAGCAACTTAGATAGAGGGACTGCCAAGAAGCAGACATCTACTAAGATGTGATCGCCAGTGGTCATCCGCGACGAATTTGTGCAGGGTGTCACGTAGGGTGTGGTATTCAAACGTATCACGCGCACGATAGACTCCCGCTAGCGGGCCCCTTAAGTTTACTAAGGATCAAACGCCAACAGCCGAGGTATAATGCCCGAAGTAAAGTCGACAAAAGAGTTCTTTGAATACGATTACTTTAGCGCTCTTTTCCCTATGGAAACCTGTCGTTTCTTGATCGAGAATGGTGAAAAGAGGATACGGGATCACATCAAGAAGTGCTTAAGCGAAAAGCCAGAAGATGGTGCATTTCAGTTTATGGCACAGACAAGAGTTTACGCGTCTAAGCCCAAAAACCATTTACGTCGGACTGTAAAGCTTGATCCCGTTTCGGAGTTTTTCCTCTATGATGTAGTTTATCAGAATCGATCTCGGTTCCGGAAACCTTTCAAAGACGATAAGAAGCACTTTGGTTACCGCTTCGAAGTAGGCGAACCTCTTTCAGCTTCATCATCTTACAAGGGTTTCAAACAGGCCCAATCTGCCTATGAGGCTCTATATGACCACTCTTTGAGTTTCGATGTCGCTTCCTACTTTAATGGGATTTACCACCATGATATCGTGTCTTGGTTTGCGAATGCCGGTGCGAACGCTAAAGACGTCAACTCACTAGGTACATTTTTGCGTCAGATAAATTCTGGGCGAAGCATCGACTGTTG
Source organism: Loktanella sp. DSM 29012 (assembly GCF_900110705.1). Taxonomy (GTDB): domain Bacteria; phylum Pseudomonadota; class Alphaproteobacteria; order Rhodobacterales; family Rhodobacteraceae; genus Loktanella; species Loktanella gaetbuli. The sequence goes on from NZ_FOEJ01000002.1 coordinate 518,169, forward strand.
GCCGCAGGGAATTTACCCAGCGAAAATGGTAGGAAATGATTTCCTACGGTTTGTTGAACAACATCATGCGATCAAGTCATCTGCGATTGTCAGATTTATGGATGACTTTTGCCTATATTCGGACGACCCCGAGGCACTTACTATCGACTTTCATTCGATCCAAAAGCTGCTTGGACAAAAAGGGTTGTCGGTCAACCCAAGTAAGACCAAGATAGGTGCAAAGGATGGTACAAAAATCGAGGAAGAAGTCGACGATGTTAAAGCAAGTTTGCTTGCTAAGCGTCGTATTGCTGATAAGCATGCTTATGTCGACGATTTTGAAGCCGCGCTTGAAGCCCTCCAGCTCACCGAAGAAGAACTCCAATACATCCGAACTCTATTGCATGCTGAACATCTTGAAGAGGAAGATGCAGAGCTCATACTGAGTGTCTTCAGAGATTATACAGAAGAGGTACGCCCCCACCTAGCTGGTTTTGCGCGGGCGTTCCCACACTTAGCCAAGAATATCTGGTCATTCTGCAAACACTTAGAAGATAACGAAATTATAGGTCAGTTTTTGGAAGAATCCGCCGATAACAGTGGATTGCAAGAGTACCAATTGTTCTGGTTTGCTTGGATTTTGCAGGACTTTCTCATGGATACAGAGTTTGCTCCTCGCATTATTGGAAAACTCTATGATCACAAGAATGCGACAGACATCTCGAAAGCGAAAATCCTAGAGATACCAGACAACAGATATGGACTGCTCGAAATGAGGGACGGTCATCTGGTGGCTGGTCGTTCGGATTGGTTGGCTTGGGCGAGTGCAGTTGGACATCGTAATCTCCTGCCAATTTCTCGGAACCACAAACTTGAGTATTTTGGCAACTCATCTCAGATGAATTTCTTGATCAAATCAATTGTCACCGACGCCTAGTACAGTTTTAATGACAGGGTCTGTGCATCGTTGATCTAAGCATACGTTGAGCCACAGTTAATTGTTATCGCTCAATGGCATGCCTGCGATGCATAGCTTTGGGGTATTCTCCGACGATGACATTAGTCACCTAGAAAGTGACATCGCGCTGGACACTGATAGAGACAACCAAAGCAGACGAGTTTTTTATGCAGATCAGAGAAGTAACTGTTCAGAATTTCAAGGGTATTGCTTCCATGTCGTGGAAGCCCGGTGCGCCGTTCTGTTGTTTGATTGGCGCAGGCGACATCGGGAAAACAAGCCTGCTGGATGCAATCGAAGCGACGCTTTCGCCTAGGTGGATTACCTTCATGGAAGCCGACTTCTTGGACTGTGATACAGGCAACCCTATCCAAATAGATGTGACCATTGGCGAGCTATCTAGCGATCTCAAATCGGACGAACGATTTGGCACTTTTGTTCGAGGCTGGACAAAAGAGAATGTTTTGCGAGACGAACCAATCTCAGATGATGAACCTGTCCTGACCGTAAGACTCACTGTCGACGCAACAATGGAGCCGGTCTGGGAGTTAGTGCGAGAAGACCTCGATCGACCAAAGGTTCTTTCCAACCGCGATCGCGCGCTCTTCGGGCTAGTTAGGTTATCAGGTTCAGACGCTCGGCACCTAGCTTGGGGGCAAGGTTCGGTCCTCGCACGCCTTACAGATAACACTGACGAAACCGCCCAACGCCTCGCAGGTGCCTACCGTTCTGCGCGAAGCAACGCAGATTTCAGAGACATACCGGAGTTAGCGGCGTCTGCTGCTGCGGCTGAAAAACAGGCCAAAAGTTTGGGTGCATATGTCACCGGTGAATATCAACCGGGGTTAGAGCTAGGCCGTTCCGGTTTCTCGTCGGGTTCAATTGCACTTTATGACAATGGTATTCCACTTCGACAGGCAGGGCTCGGGACGAAGCGCTTGGCAACTCTAGCGGTTCAAAAGTCCGGAATTGTCGAGGGAGCGATGATACTGATTGATGAGATCGAACATGGGCTTGAACCCCATCGTATCATGGGTGCGATCTCCCAAATCAAAAGCGACCAAAAGAAGAACGCCGCGAAGCATAGGCCGACTGGTCAGATTCTTATGACAACTCACTCTGACGTCGCACTTGCGGAGGCGGGAGGGGAAGCCCTCCGAATCCTTCGCCGCGACAGGCATACCCGCAAGATGAGTGTCTTGGCAGTGAAGGAGCCCGAGGTAATCGGGCCGGTGCTTCGGTTTACTCCGCGCGCACTTTTGGCAAAGAGGGTTCTAATCATTGAGGGTTACACAGAGGTTGGCATGCTTTCTGGCATCAAGGAAAATTGGCCAGAACGACATGACGATATACCAATTGAGCAACTTGGTGCAGCCCTTGCCGATGGTAACGGCAGCCAAGGCGTGAGTCTGGCGGCAACGCTGAAAGGTTTAGGTTACGAGACTTGCCTCTTTCGCGATTCAGATACCGACATGAAGCCAGCGGACTTCGACAAGTTGAAGGCCGCTGGCGTACCAATCATTGAGTATTCTGGGAAGGTAAATACTGAACAGGCAATCTTCCTCCCGTCAAACGATGAATTGGTCCAACGTTTGCTCGATTTCGCCGCAAAAGAGCACGGGTTACAATCTGTCGCAGCATGTATCGCCAGTAAGGTTGACGGGCTCAGTCCCGAGGTTGCGGAAGGACCGTTTTCCGAGTGGGTGCAGAACTTAGATATTGATCCGGTTGAGCTGAGAAAGACACTGGGTGAAGTAGTTCACAGGAAAAAATGGTTCAAGGAACAAAGAATAGGAAGAGCGGCTTCAACGCTCGTGTGGGACGTCATTCGTAGCAATCTTGACAGCGATCTGGCTACGACATTCGAAAAGATCGAGACTTGGTTGTATGAATGACGACCAGCTTGTTCTCAAAGCCGGAAACGGTTCCGTCGTAGCTCCGGCCGGATACGGGAAAACAGAAACTATTGCCAAAGTGGCAGGCTCCTGCCGCCGAGCTTTGATTTTGACTCATACGCATGCTGGCGTTCACGCAATTCGTGCGCGGTTGAAGAAACTAGAGGTTCCATATCGAAAGGCCCACGTCGACACGTTTGCGGGCTGGTGTATGCGCTACGCGAGTGCGTTTAAGTATACTGCACTGCCTCCACCATTCCCACCTCAGGGCAAGGAATGGGATCAGTTGTATGTTGGAACAGCTTTTGCATTAGGCGTCGCTGCTGTTAGGGCTGTAGTCGAGGCTTCTTATGATCGAATTCTAATCGATGAATATCAGGACTGCGATGCTTCTCAGCATAACGTAGCGATAGTTCTTAGCGGTATTGTTCCAACTACTATTTTCGGCGACCCAATGCAGGGAATATTTGAGTTCGCAGGAGCGTCGCTTGATTGGGGGCTAGAGGTTTTTCCAAGTTTTCCGTTGGTTACTGAATTGAAGGAGCCATACCGCTGGAAGAAAACAAACCCTGATCTTGGTGCGTGGATTGGTGAGGTTAGGGAAAAGCTTAAAAACGGCCAATCCATTGACCTTGGTGACGAACGCATACAGTGGAGACAAAGCGACAGCCCTTTTGATATGGGGCTTTTTTTTGATAACTTCGACCCAGATGAAAAATCCGTTGCAGCCATCCACTGTCGAAAGGGAATTTGCTATTCTCTAGCTTCGGCCACGAATGGAGCGTTCCAAGCAATAGAGGAGGTCGAGGCCAAGACTTTGCGGGAATTCGCCGCAAAATGGGATGCGGGCAACTCTGACACATATCATATCATTGTCAGAAACTTCTTTTCGTTGTGTTTCAAGAAAAAAGAAGCCTCTCTGGACGAGATTGAGGAAGACCACTCTGCGATAGACGCTTTGATGCAGGAATTGCGGGATCAATTGAAGGGGGTGAACGCCGCTGAAGCCGCTGGTCATTTATTGCATGCAGCGCGAAGTCACCCGCGATGGAGACTATTCAGATCAGAGCTATGGCGCGATTGCGAGCGTGCTCTTGCTGAGCTCTCCAGTGGCCGTTGTGCAAGCATGTTTGACGCCACAGAAACCATTCGGAACCGAAGCAACCATATTGGTCGTCATCTGCCAAGAAGAACCGTCTCCACTCCCCTGCTGCTCAAAGGGCTCGAGTTCGAGGACGTCAGAGTTCCGTATGCTCCACATTTTCTAAACGAAAACAACGCACAGGCGAAGCTGTTCTATGTCGCGATTTCTAGAGCGACGGGGTCACTGTCAATTGGAGCGCCGGAGAGATATCTGAAACTCCCTGCAGCTTTTGGTGGTAGTTCTATCAGCGCTGGTTGAGATCGAAAATCTCCAAAGTTTGCACTTGCAGCGAATGGCCGGTCTGACGAGCTGCACTGCAGCGGAACGGAGGAAATCTAGAGGTCGGCAATGGGCCGTGACCAGCGCCGAGCTTGGCCGGGGTAGTTCGGCACCAGCCACTGCAGCGCCGCAAGTCGGCTTCTAGCCCATATTGACCAGGTCGCTTCAGATACCATTCGCAAATGCCGCGAGGCACTCCTTTTCGCTTTCGCCCCATAGCGGACCTGTCGGACGTAGCTCGATGCCGGGTTGCCGCTGCGTCAAAAACAGCCGTTCGGGAGTGCGCAGTGTCTTATTTGGAAGAAGGAGCGTCAGCGCGCTTCACGGATCTTTGCAGATACAGTGTTCGCCGCACTCAGAGTATCTGCCGAACTCGCAGGCCACCAGAAGCATATCTTGCCAATGAGTTTCTTGGCGCGGCGCAGACTCTGAGCTTTCCCCTAGGCGAGTATTTCAATGAAAAAAATTCTTGATCACTGCGGCTGGCCGAATACGATAATTTTCGTCAATCAAAAAAACTTTTTGATACGCAGGTGTTTGTTCTTTCTGACTATGGATGAGGCTCCGTCAACCGATGCGCCCGTGCCTACTTTTTACTTGTTCAGTCTGCCTACTGGCTCCAACGCTTCAACCGGCAAGCGTGTTTGCCCAAACGGTTGTGGAAGCGACGGTGACGGTATCCGAAGCGGAGCGACAGGTTCTGGTGGCGTTGGCCGCGTCGAATGCGACGCTGGAGGCCACGCGGCGGCAGAGCGACCGGGCCCTGCGGCGGAAACTCTTCGAGATCGAGGACCTGCAAGCACGGATCGAGGATCTTGGGGTTGGCGATACCGCGGCGGCGCAGCAGATCGAGAGGCTGCGCAATCAGTTGGCGGAAGAGCAGCAGCGCTTCATCGATGAACTTGCTGCGCAGGATCAGGCCTATTCCGAGGAGATTGCCAGCTACCGCCGCGCGGTCGAGGATATCGTGTCGACGCCCGAAGGGCTCGCAGCGTTGCAGCGCTTCAATGCCGGTGAAGAAGCCGAGGCTTTGCAGGTCTTCGACCGGCTGAGGGCCGCGCGCGATTTGGAGGCGGCGCGGCGCATCGCTCAACTGGCGCTCGATGCCTGGCGCCGGGCGAAAGTTACGACGGCAAGCGTGATTGCGCGATATGAAGAGATCACGCGGCTCGACCCGTCGGAGCATTGGGACTGGGTTGAGTTGCGTCGGCTGTATTTTGCGGCGGGCAATCTGTCTGACGCTCTCGCAGCCGCATGGGAGAGCGAACGCACAGCAAAGACCGATCGAGACCGATCGTCGGCACTGAATGAAATGGGCGATGTGCTGGTGGCGCAGGGGGATCTGCCCTCGGCGATGCAGAGCTACCGGCGCGGGCTGGAGATCAGAGAACGCCTGGCCGATGCCGATCCGGGGAATGCGGGCTGGCAGCGCGATGTCTCCGTCTCGCTCGAAAGGGTCGGCGATGTGCTGGTGGCGCAGGGGAATCTGCCCTCGGCGCTGCAGAGTTACCGGCGCGGCCTGGAGATCGCAGAGCGCCTGGCTGATGCCGATCCGGGGAATGCGGGCTGGCAGCGCGATGTCTCCGTCTCGCTCAACAAGGTCGGCGATGTGCTGGTGGCGCAGGGGGACCTGCCCTCGGCGCTGCAGAGCTACCGGCGCGGCCTGGCGATCATAGAGCGCTCGGCCGCAGCCGATCCGGGGAATGCGGTCTGGCAGCGCGATCTCTCCGTCTCGCTCGAAACGGTCGGCGATGTGCTGTTGGCGCAGGGGGATCTGCCCTCGGCGCTGCAGAGCTACCGGCGCGGCATGGCGATCAGAGAGCGCCTGGCCGCAGCCGATCCGGGGAATGCGGTCTGGCAGCGCGGTGTCTCCGTCTCGCTCAGCAAGGTCGGCGATGTGCTGTTGGCGCAGGGGGATCTGTCCTTGGCGCTGCAGAGCTACCGGCGCGGCCTGGAGATCGCAGAGCGCTTGGCCGATGCCGATCCGGGGAATGCGGGCTGGCAGCGCGATCTCTTCGTCTCGCTGGAAAGGGTCGGTTATGTGCAAGAGGCGCAGGGGGATCTGCCCTCGGCGCTGCAGAGCTACCGGCGCGGCCTGGCGATCATAGAGCGCCTGGCCGATGCCGATCCGGGGAATGCGGGCTGGCAGCGCGATCTCTCCATCTCGCTCGAACGGGTCGGTGATGTGCTGTTGGCGCAGGGGGATCTGCCCTCGGCGCTGCAGAGCTACCGGCGCGGCATGGCGATTAGAGAGCGCCTGGCCGCAGCCGATCCGGGAAATGCAGGCTGGCAGCGCGATGTCATGTTCTCGCATTACAACCTATACTCAGTGTCACTTATAATTGGCGACCAAGGCGCAGCCGAAGAGGCAATCATGCAAGCCCTCGTGATAAGTGATCGGCTTGTCGAGCTTTCTCCGGGAAATGAGCAATTTTCTAAAGATCAGGCGATATTGCGTCAGTTAATTGACTCTATGAGATCGGAGGAACCATGATTGATATCCTCATTTACCCGGGTTCGATACTGTCGTCCCGCTTCGACGCTCTCGCAGATGCGCTCCGGTTAGAAGGTTTCCGCGCCGTCCGGCAACCATCAACGGATACGTTTGGAAAATATGCCGTCCTATATGTCTGGACCGAAGAAGACCTCCCGAACACTGCATCGTTTGACGCCGCTACTGAAACTCTTGCCTTTGCCAAGCGCTTGGTGTCGGTGCGGCTGGGTGCCGGTGACCTCCCGAACGCGCTCCCTGATCATCCGCAGGTCGACCTTTCCGGTTGGCGCGGCTCGATTAAGGACGAGCGCTTTCAGTGTTTGGTCTCGATGCTGCGCGCAGCCGATAGACAGGAAATGCCAGCCCCCACACAGTCGGGCTGGAAACACCTTATCTGGAAAGCCTGCGGCGGTTTGACGGCTACCGCGGTGATCCTCTTTCTGCTTTCGATCCCATTCCGCGTTTTGGAGCTTCAAAACAATCTTTGCTCCATCGGTTGGCCACAACCGACATTGTCCGATTTTTGCGGGGAACACGGTTTGGGTGGTAAACCGAAGAAGGAGGAGCGTATCGCTTGGGAGAGCAGGGAGCCAGGGAGCTGTGAGGCCCTGCGTAGCCATATTGATCGCTTCCCGAATGGCGCCCTTTACGCAAGGGCCGCCGCAGCACTGGAGGCGCGCCGCGTCGACATTAACGAATCTTGGATACCTGAGACCTCACGCAACATATTCAGCCAATCTTTCGCGCCTGAAGGAGCAGACACCATGATTGCCGCTCGCGAAGGTGCCCTGGCCTCCGGTCGCCGATGGGCGGAAGAAAGCTGCCGCGCACATGAGGCCAGTGATTTCTATCGTTTCTTATCAGTAGATTTGGAGGTGGAACAGTGGGACTGTCTTTCTTTGCGATCCGGACACTACTGCGGTTTTGACGGCTACCGGATCTGCCACTTCGAATCACTTGAGCGCACGGAGCTTGAGACATGCGGTCTCGGTCCATGACACGCAGTCATCTCTTTGCCCTCGCGCTGACGGTCGCCCTCCCATTGTCGATTGAACCGGCATCGTCCCAAACGGTTGTGGAAGCGACGGTGACGGTATCCGAAGCGGAGCGACAGGTTCTGGTGGCGTTGGCCGCGTCGAATGCGACGCTAGAGGCTACGCGGCGGCAGAGCGACCGGGCCCTCCGGCGGAAGCTTTTCGAGATCGAGGATCTGCAAGCACGGATCGAGGAGCTGATGGTCGGCGATACCGCGGCGGCGCAGCAGATCGAGACGCTGCGCAATCAGTTGGCGGAGCAGCAGCAGCGGTTCATCGATGAACTTGCTGCGCAGGATGAGGCCTATTCCCAGGAGATTGCCAGCTACCGCCGCGCGGTCGAGGATATCGCGTCGACGCCCGAGGGGCTCGCGGCGTTACAGCGCTTCAATGCCGGTGAAGAAGCCGAGGCTCTACAGGTCCTCGACCGGTTGAGGGCAGCGCGCGACTTGGCGGCAGCGCGGCGCATCGCGCAATTGGCGCTCGATGCCTGGCGCCGGGCGAAAGTTACGACGGTAAGCGTGATTGCGCGATATGAAGAGATCACGCAGATCGACCCGTCGGTGCATTGGGACTGGGTGGAGTTGCGTCGGCTGTATTTTGCGGCGGGCAATCTGTCTGACGCTCTTGCAGCCGCACGGGAAAGCGAACGCACGGCAAAGACCGATCGAGACCGATCGGTGGCACTGAATGAATTAGGTGATGTGCTTGTGGCGCAGGGGGACCTGCCCTCGGCGCTGCAGAGCTACCGGCGTGGTCTGGAGATCCGAGAACGCTTGGCCGATGCCGATCCGGGAAATGCGGGTTGGCATCGCGATCTTTCCGTCTCGCTCAACAAGGTCGGCGATGTGCTGGTGGCGCAGGGGGACCTGCCCTCGGCGCTGCAGAGCTACCGGCGCGGCCTGGAGATCAGAGAGCGCTTGGCCGATGCCGATCCGGGAAATGCGGGTTGGCAGCGCGATCTTTCCGTCTCGCTCAACAAGGTCGGCGATGTGCTGGTGGCGCAGGGGGACCTGCCCTCGGCACTGCAGAGCTACCGGCGTGGTCTGGAGATCAGAGAACGCCTGGCCGATGCCGATCCGGGGAATGCGGGCTGGCAGCGCGATGTCTCCGTCTCGCTCGAAAGGGTCGGCGATGTGCTGGTGGCGCAGGGGAATCTGCCCTCGGCGCTGCAGAGTTACCGGCGCGGCCTGGAGATCGCAGAGCGCCTGGCTGATGCCGATCCGGGGAATGCGGGCTGGCAGCGCGATGTCTCCGTCTCGCTCAACAAGGTCGGCGATGTGCTGGTGGCGCAGGGGGACCTGCCCTCGGCGCTGCAGAGCTACCGGCGTGGTCTGGAGATCAGAGAGCGCCTGGCCGATGCCGATCCGGGGAATGCGGGCTGGCAGCGCGATGTCTCCGTCTCGCTCAACAAGGTCGGCGATGTGCAAGTGGCGCAGGGGGATCGGCCCTCGGCGTTGCAGAGCTACCGGCGCGGGCTGGAGATCGCAGAGCGCCTGGCCGAGGCCGATCCGGGGAATGCGGGCTGGCAGCGCGATGTCTGGGTCAGCTTGTGGCGGATCCGCCGTTTCCCCAATTCGGGAATAGGCTGGGCCGATGTTGTGGAACGAATGGAGGAGATGGATCGTCGCGGCGTTCTCATCCCAACTGATCGTGTCTATCTTGAACAAGCGCGACAGGGCCAACAAGCTGAGGCGCATTAGCAGGTGCTTCTAGTAAGATGTAAAGTCCGCTCGCGTCTTGAAAATCGTAACTCAATTTCACATTCGTTGTGGATTGCTCCGGATCAGGCTGCACAAAAGGGCGAGCGATCCCAGAAAAATGCAACTACATTCAATCCAAGGTGCGAGCGGATATGTCAGAAATACAGAGAGCCTTCTCCAATGACAAAGAACGAATCAAATAAAGTCGGGAGCTAAAGCGAAGTACTGTTCTGACAAAGCATAAAGGTCATTGTTTGGTGAACAGATAGTTGGCTCACTCATTTAGAGAGGTTCCGCTTGCCACCCCCATCCGCTTGTCTTCGCAGATACGGCGCGATCCGAGCACCTGCGTCTAACGGCACCTCCGTCCGCTAAGCGGACTGACCTGCTCCCCAGAGAGTCCTCATTTATGAGTTAGCTCTGTTCAGGTTTTGGTCTTCGTTTGACCGGTTAGCATATTCGCGCGGTGTCAGGCC
>NZ_FOEJ01000009.1 GCF_900110705.1 Loktanella sp. DSM 29012
ACAGGCCGTCGCTGCGGGACATGTCCTCGATCCGCGACAGTGCCTGGATCATAAGGTAATTCGAGAATGGCGCGTTGTCCGCGATTTTACGCGCGAGATCACGGGCCATGGGCAGGGCTTCGCCCTCGCCCACGGCATAGTGGCACAGGCCCAGACGCAGGCCGTCGTCCGCGCTATAGTTGCGGCCCGTCAGCATCATTTCACGCATCCGGTCCGCGCCGATGATCCGGCCCACGCGCACGGTGGCCCCGCCGCCCACAAAAATGCCGCGCCGCCCCTCTGGCAGCTGAAACCGCACGCTGGGTTCCGCGATGCGCACATGGGTGGCGGTGGCGATTTCCAGGCCGCCGCCAATCACGGCACCGGTCAGGGCGCTGACCACGGGCAGGCCGCCAAATTCGATGGCATCCGCAACGCGGTGCCAGTTGCGCGAGTGGCGCATCGTATCCTCTGGACTGCGCTGTTTGTGTTCAGACAGATCCAGGCCGGAACAGAAATGGCCACCCTCGCCGTGCAGGATCGCCACGCGCACACCCTCTGGCGGGTTCGAAAAGAACGCATCGAGCTCCGCCACCAGCGCATCATTCATCGCATTACGCTTGTCCGGGCGCGCAAATGTCAGCGTGGCGATATCGCCGTCGATCGACAGGCGGGTGACGGGATCGGTCATGGTTGGCCCTCTGATTTTGGTGAAAGTGTTATATAAGATAACTGTTAACATACAAAACAATTATGCTATCATGATGCCAGCCAGATCGGGGAGGGTCGTCATGGTCGATTTCAGCGCAGTCCGCGCCATTGATTTCCACACGCATGCAGAGGAACCCTGCTGCGCCCCGCGCGATGATGGCTATACCGAATTTCAGGCCGGCATGGCCGCCTATTTCAAGAATCCCGCCGGTGTCGACGGCATGCTGCCCACCGTGCAGGACACCGCCGCCTACTACCGCGAACGCAACATCGCGGCTGTGATTTTCCCGGTGGATGCAGAGCGCGAGACAGGGTTCAGGCGCTATTCCAACGAAGAGGTTGCAACGATCTGCGCCGAAAACGACGATATCCTGATCCCCTTTGCCTCTGTCGATCCGCACAAGGGCCGCGCGGGCGCGCGCGAGGTGCGGCGGCTGGTGCGTGATTTCGGTGTGCGCGGGTTCAAGTTTCATCCCACGATGCAGGGGTTTTTCCCCAACGACCGCGAGGCCTGCTACGCCGTGCTGGAGGCCTGCGCCGAGGAAGGCGTGATCACGCTGTTTCACACCGGCCAGACAGGGGTCGGGTCGGGGATGCGCGGCGGCATGGGGATGCGGCTGAAGTATTCAAACCCGATGCATCTGGATGACGTGGCAGTCGATTTCCCGGACATGAAGATCGTGCTGGCGCACCCCAGTTTCCCCTGGACCGAAGAAGGCCTTGCGGTGGCCCAGCACAAACCGAACGTCTATTACGACATGTCCGGCTGGTCGCCGAAGTATTTCCCCGAGATATTCGTCAAATACGCCAATTCGATTCTGAAAAAGAAGATGCTGTTCGGGTCCGACTGGCCTGCGATCACACCCGACCGCTGGCTGGTGGATTTCGAGGCCGCCCCGTTCAAGGACGAGGTGCGCCCACTGATCCTGAAGGAAAATGCACTGCGCCTGCTGGGAGTTTCCGATGCCTGACCTTGCCCCGCTGGATGACACGATCACGCTGGATCAGCTGGACCGCGATCCGTTCCCGATCTACCGCCGCCTGCGGGCCGAGGCCCCGGTGCTGCGCGTCAAATCGGTGGGGCGGACCCTGCTGACCAAGGCTGCGGATACCAAATACGTCAAGGACAACCCCGATCTGTTCAGTTCCGACGATCCCAATACGCCGATGAAACGCGCGTTTCAGGCGCATACGCTGATGCGCAAGGACGGGGCGGACCACCTGCGCGAACGCACGGCCATGGCGCCTGCGTTCAACCCCAAGGTCATCATGGGCGAATGGATGCCGCAATATAACCATATCGCGCAGGACTACGTCGCCCGACTGCCGCGCGGTGAGGTGGTCGATCTGTTCAACGTGCTGTCCGGTGCCTTTGCCGCACGGGGTCTTGCGATCCTGCTGGGGATGCCAGAGGCGTCGGACGAGGACATGATGGAATGGTCGCAGGCCTTGATCGAGGGGGCGGGCAACTTCGGCTGGCGCGATGCGCCGTTCGAAAGGTCCGACCGCGCGAATGCGGGCATCAACGCCGTGCTGGACGCCGCCCGCGCGCGCCACTTGGCGGACCCCAACCCTTCGGCCTATTCCGTGATGCTGAACGCGGATGATCCGATCCCCGACAGCCAGATCTACGCCAATATCAAGATCGCGATCGGCGGCGGCATCAACGAACCGCGCGATGCGCTGAACACGACCCTGTACGGTTTGCTGACCAACCCTGACCAATGCGCGCAGGTTGTCGCAAACGGCGACTGGGACCGCGCGTTCGAGGAAGGCGTGCGCTGGGTCGCGCCGATTTCTGCATCGTCCCGGCTGGTGACAGAAGATACGGAAATTCGCGGCCACCTGATCCCCAAGGGAGATACGGTCATGACGATACAGGCCAGCGCCAACCGCGACGAGGACGTGCTGGAGAATGGCGAGGTGTTCGACGTTTACCGCGACAAGGCCCCGCACCAATCGTTCGGCAACGGCCCGCACTTTTGTCAGGGCACCCATGTCGCCCGGCGCGCGGTGGGGCAGGTGATGCTGCCGATCCTGTTCGACCGCTTCCCGAATATGTCGATCCCCGACACCAATGCCGTGATCTGGCGTGGTTTCGGTTTCCGGGGGCCGATCCAGATTCCCGTCTTGTTGGAGTAACGCAGATGACCGACCGATATGATGCAGGCATGGCGACCCGCCGCGCGGTGCTGGGCGACGCCCACGTGGACCGGGCAGAGGCGGCCAAGGAACCGTTCGACGCGCCGTTCCAGCGGATGATTACCGAAGGTGCCTGGGGTACTGTCTGGGCGGACGACACGATCACCCGGCGAGAGCGGTCGATGCTGACGCTGGCGCTGCTGGCCGCGACAGGCAATTTCGACGAAATCCCGATGCATGTGCGTGCCACGGCCAACACCGGGGCCAGCCCCGACGACATCATGCAGGCGTTTTTGCACGTGGGCGTCTATGCCGGCGTGCCAAAGGCGAACCACGCGATCAAGCTGGCGAAGCAAACACTTCGGGAAATGGGGGTTCTATGACGCAGAACGGTTATTTCGCGCGTGACACGCAGTGGCATCCCCCCGCGCTGACGCCGGGCTATAAAACGAGCGTCGCGCGCAGTCCGACCCGCGCCAAGCTGTCGTTTCCGACGTCCCTGTCAGAGGAAACCGGTCCGGTGTTCGGCCACAACATCCTCGGCCCCTTGGACAACGACCTGATCCACAACTTTGCCGCCGCCGATCAAAGCGCGATTGGTCCCCGCATTGTCGTTTACGGCCGCGTGCTGGACGAAACCGGCCGCCCCGTGCCGGGTGCACTGGTCGAGGTCTGGCAGGCCAACGCAGGCGGGCGGTATCGGCATAAGAAAGAGTCCTACCTCGCCTCGCTGGACCCGAACTTTGGCGGCTGCGGGCGGGTGATCACAGACGAAAACGGCTGTTATGAATTCCGCACGATCCAGCCGGGACCCTATCCCTGGCCCAATGGTCCGAACGACTGGCGGCCCGCGCATATTCATTTCAGCGTCTTTGGTCAGGGTTTTGCCCAACGGTTGATCACCCAGATGTATTTCGAGGGTGATCCGATGATCTGGCTGTGTCCGATCGTCGGCACCATCGATGATCCCAGGGCGGTGGAATCGCTGGTTGCCGCACTCGACATGACGCGCACGATCCCGATGGATGCCCGGGCCTACAAATTCGACATCGTGCTGCGCGGGCGGCGCCAGACGTTCTTTGAAAACCGGGCGGAGGGGCTGTGATGGTGCAATCGTTGAACCTGCTCAAGGAAAGCCCGTCGCAGACGGCTGGGCCGTACGTTCACATCGGCTGCACGCCGAATTTTTCCGGCATCGACATCTATGGCGGCGATCTGGGCACGACGATGAAAACCGGCCCGGTGCAGGGTACGGAAATCACCCTGCGCGGGGCCGTGTTCGATGGCACTGGCACGCCGCTGCGCGACGCGATGGTGGAAATCTGGCAGGCGGATGCAAATGGTATCTATCCCGGCAATGACCCGCGCGGCGCCGCCGACCCGCACTTTACCGGCTGGGGCCGGTCGCCGGGGGATATGGAAACAGGCGAATTCACGTTCCAGACAGTCAAACCGGGGCAGGTGCCCTGGCGCAATGGCCAGTTGCAGGCACCGCATATCACGTTCTGGATCGTCGCACGCGGCATCAACCTGGGTCTGCAAACGCGGATGTATTTCGCTGACGAGGTGGAGGCCAATGCCGCCGATCCGATCCTGAGCCGGATTGAACATCAGAACCGCGTGCCGACCTTGCTGGCGCAGCCCGACGGTACGGGCGTTTATCGTTTCGATATCCGGCTGCAAGGCGACGCCGAAACCATCTTTTTCGATATTTGAGGGACGACCATGACCACACCCTGCATCATCTGTGTCGCGATCACCGGGTCGTTGCCGCGAAAGGCCGACAACCCGGCGGTTCCCGTCACCGTCACCGAACAGGTGGAATCGACCCAAGCCGCGTTCGAGGCCGGGGCCACGATCTGCCACGCCCATGTGCGCAACGACGACGAAACCCCCAGCAGCGACTCCGACAAGTTCGCCGCCCTGAAGGAGGGTCTGGAAAAGCACTGCCCCGGCATGATCATCCAGATGTCCACCGGTGGGCGTTCCGGTGCAGGCCAGACGCGTGGGGGCATGCTGCCGCTGCGCCCAGACATGGCATCGCTGTCGGTGGGGTCGAACAACTTTCCCACGCGGGTTTATGAGAATCCGCCAGACCTCGTGGATTGGCTCGCATCCGAGATGCTGGCCCATGATGTCAAACCGGAAATCGAGGCATTCGACCTGAGCCATATCCTGCGCGCCAAGGCGATGTACGACGCAGGCCAGATCAAGGACCTGCCTTATGTGCAGTTCGTCATGGGGGTCAAAAACGCGATGCCCGCCGACCGCGAGGTGTTCGATTTCTACATCAAGACGGTCAAGCGCCTGTTCGGTGAGGACGCACCGTGGTGTGCCGCTGGCATTGGTGCGCAACAGGCGGTGCTGAACGATTGGGCGATTTCCAGCGGTGGCCACGCGCGCACCGGGCTGGAGGACAACATCAGGCTGGACCGCGACACGCTCGCCCCGTCGAATGCGGCGCTGGTGGCGCGCACTGTCGCGATCTGCGAAAAATACGAACGACCCGTCGCGACGTGGCAACAGGCGCGGCAGATGCTGGGATTGCGCGGGGTCTGATGATCCCGCTTTGACGGGCAAGCGGATCGCGTGCATTCTGCATCAGACGATCATCGCAAGGCTGGGAGGAGACATGCCATGGACATGAACGACAGCAAGGATATCGCAGCTCCGCCCGCGGCCGTTTGGGCAGCCCTGCTGGATGCGGATGTGTTGCGCCAGTGCGTGCCGGGGTGTTCGGAAATGGCGGGCAACCCGCAGGACGGGTTCACCGCGACGGTCACGCAAAAGGTCGGTCCGGTCAAAGCGACGTTCAAGGGTGAGGTCGCATTGTCGGACATGCAGCCGCCGCGTAGCCTGACGATCACCGGATCGGGCAAGGGCGGTGCGGCGGGCCACGCCTCTGGCGGCGCGGATGTGACGCTGACCGAAATCCCCGAAGGCACGCGGCTGGAATACAAGGTCAACGCCAAGGTGGGTGGCAAGCTGGCGCAATTGGGCAGCCGGATCGTGGACGGTTTCGCGCGCAAGATGGCGGACCAGTTCTTTGAGAACTTTCGCGCGGTGGTCGAAGGCGTGGATGGTGATGATGCCCCCGCCCCCGATGCCCCCGAAGAGGTCAAGAAGGGCTGGGTCAAACGCCTGATCGGCAAGTGATTTTTACCGCCGGGCCGTGCCCGGTGGCGCGGCTGCGGTGGTTCAGGCCGCCCGCGGCGGCTGTATGTTCTGAGCCACGGCGATCGGTTTTTGCGGTTATTTGCGGCCAGCGAGGGCGTCGGCCAGCCGCGCTGCGGCATAGCTGATCAGCACACCAACCACTGGCAATAGCCACGGCAGCCAGACCACATCCGCCTCGACCCGCAGCAGGATCTGGCCCGCCAGTGACAGAACTGTCCCCAGCCCGAACACTAATAGCCCGTGCCGCCCTAGCAAGCGCAGCGGATCCGCGACGGGGTGCGCGCACAACCGGGTAACGACAGGCAGGCAGGACAACACATAGGCCAAGGCCAGAATGTGCAGCAAACGCGGTGCCGCCAGCATCGGTTTGTTGTGAGAGGTAAAGTTGGCGGGCGCACCCAGATCGCGCAGCTGCGCCATCTTGTGGTTCATGAATGCGCCAAGGTCGGGAATGTGTCGCCACGCAAAGGCAAAGAGCACAAAGGCCAGCGTCACCGCGAACAAGCCGCGCGACACCGGGACAAGGCGTTTGCCCTGCCGGTGCCGGATGCCGATCAGCAGCCCGATGGTAAAGATCAGCTGCCAGGTCAGCGGTCCCAGAAACCAGACGCCGTTGCCCGGATAATTGGGGATGTTCCAGCCGTTCGCCCCGGCAAAGCCCCACAACAGGATCGCCGCAGCCAGCGTCCACCAGGGTTTTCGCAAACCGGCCATCAGGATGAACGGGGCTGCGATCATCAGCACGATGTACGTGGGCAAGATGTTCACGTAGCCGATCTGATAGGTCATGATCGGCAGACCGATCAGCGCGGCGCCAGTATTTTCGTAGATTGCAGCAAGGTTATGCATTTCGCGGAATTCCCCGCGAAAAAACACGCCCGCCGACCAGCTGAACATCCCGATCGCTGCGATGGTCAGCACGAGCTGCACACAATACAATGTCCAGGCCCTGCGCCACATCGGGGCCATCCCGTCCCACAGGCGCGCCTCGCCGTGGAGCCAACGGTCAACGGCCGGGGAATAGGCGATGCCCGCGGCGATGCCCGACATGACGAAAAACGCCTCGGCTGCGTCGGAAAAACCGATGTTACGGACGGTCACCGCCTCCCATGGGTTGCCGGGCATGTGGTCGATCAGGATCATGACCAGCGCCAGGCCGCGAAACACGTCGATCCGGGGATCGCGCGACACCGGGGGGGCGACCACACCTATGGGACGCGATACGGGCGGGCGATCAGGCCGTGCGGGCGATTGCGCCATCGGCTGTTCCTTTTGGATCGGTGTCCCGCGCCAGATTGCGGCGGTAATCTGCAACGACAGGCGGCAGGGATGTTTCTTGGGGCACGCCGAAGACGCCACCCAGCATCGGCCATGACGTCACGGTGATCAAAAACGGAGCGATGATCATCGGCACCGTGACCGGCAGCAGCCAGACCACCAGATCAGGGGCCGCGCGCAGCACAAAGATTGATACGGCGACGCCGAACAGCGTGATCCAGCGCCCCGCGCGCCAACCCTCGACCCAGCCCAGGCGACCTTCGCCGCGAGCGGTGGCAGGCCAGCCGCCATCACGACCCGACAGCACCTCTGCCGCGGCGCGGGACTGATACATCAGCATCAGGGGGGCAATCAGGGCTGTCAGCAGGGTTTCGGCCAAGACCGACCCCAGCGCGCGCAGCGTGCCGCCGAACTGGTATGCCCGGCCCGTCAAAACGGATTCGGCATAAATCGCCAGCTTTGGCAGCAGCAAGAGCCCGCCGACCCCGCAGGCCAGTGCCACGATCTGGAACGTGCGATCATCGGGAAAAACCGGGAACAGCTGGTAGGCATCGGGGAAATAATTCGGTGCCCCGGCCGTCGCGGCCGCCAACAGGGAGACGATTAGAAACGCACCCCAGGCCAGGGACACCAGGTAGGATACGATCCCCTGGAAAAAGACGAACCTGCTCCACTTGCGCAGGCCGGGTGCGTTCAGCAATCGGATATGCTGCAAATTGCCCTGACACCAGCGTCTGTCACGCCGCGCGAAGGCCAGCAGGTTTTCGGGCCCCTCCTCGAAGGAGCCGTCGATCCGGGGGTCCATTTCGACCTGCCAGCCGCCGCGCACCAGCAATGCGGCCTCGACGTAGTCATGGCTGAGGATGGTGCCGCCAAAGGGCGGCGGGCCTGTCAGTTCAGGCAGGCCGCAGCATTGTGCCAGCGCGCGCACGCGGGCGATTGCGTTATGGCCCCAGAACGGTCCCGCAGGGCCCTGCATCCGCGCCAGCCCGCGCGCAAAGACAGGGGAATGAAAGCTGGCTGAAAACTGCATCGCACGGCCGAACGCGGTTTCGGCACCGACGATCCGCGGCAGCGTCTGAAGCAATCCCAGACCGGGGTTTGCCTCCATCCGGGCGACCAGATGCCGGATTGCCTCGCCTTCCATCAGACTGTCGGCGTCCAGCAGCACGACATAGGTATAGTTCCCGCCAGACCTGCGGATGAAATCCTCGACGTTGCCAGCCTTGCGGCCACGGCGATCCTCGCGGACGCGGTAATAGACGGTGCTCAGACCGTCGTTCTGGTCAAACAGCAATAGCAGTGCGGCGCGTTCGGTCCGCAGGGCGTCGGGGTCTGACGTGTCCGACAGAATGGCAAAATCCGCAGGGACGCCAGCACGCACCATTGACTGCCGCATGGCCTGAACGCGGGCGCAGACCTCGACCGGGTTTTCGTTGCAGATCGGCACGAGGATTGCCGTGGCCGGAAAATAGCCGTTCATCAGGGTCGTGCGCGGGGCAGGGGCCAAAGCCGGCAGCCCGATAAACGCCTGCGCCGCCCCCCAGGCCAGCCAGCCTGTGGTGATCGCGATCAGCAGCACGCTTGCGCCGTCCCAGACGTCGAACCCGGTGTTCAACCCTGCCTGCGCAAGCGTTGCCGCCGCTGCGACCATGCACAGCAGCGCAAAGGTGATACCAACGATGCGGCTGGTCCGCACGCTGGACGGTCTCAGGTGCCTTTGCAAATCAGATGTTCCGCAGGAACAGGCGTGAGAACATTTCGAATGTCGACGGACGGGCTGCGTGTTCCAGCACCTGACGCGGCATGTCCAGCGGCGCGGGGCGCGGTGCCAGTGGCGTCAGGTCATGGGTCGGTGCCATAGTGCTATCCATCGTCACGGTCAGTTTTTCATCCATTGATATACCCACGTCTCTGTCAGCAGCCGGTCGCCTTCGGCCAGATTCGCCCGCATTTCGACGATTGCACCGGGATCGGCTGCGACTTCGAGCACAAGGCGCCATGTCGCATCCTGGCCGTCCACGCGTTGCAGCACCTCTTGAACAAGGGTGCCACCGTAAATGCTGGTTCGTGCCTCAACCAACAACTCTGCGATCGGTTCCGCCAACAGGCCGCCCTGGAAATCGATCACGAACTTTCGCGTGTCCGCGCTGGGTTCGACACCCGAGACACCGCCGGCGCCCGCCAATGTGTGCGTGATCTGCGCAAGGTCGGATTGCGCGCCCGGTGGGGTCATGCCCCAATGCAGCCTGTAGGACACCTTTGCACTGCTGCCCGCGCCATAGGGGTTCTGGGGAATCCAGAAGGCGACAATATTGTCGTTCGTTTCCAGATCCGTCGGAATCTCGATCAGGCGCACCGTGCCGTCACCCCAGTCGCCCACAGGTTCGACCATCAGGCTGGGACGTCGTTCATAGAAAGCTTCGGCATCCAGATAGCTTTCAAAGTCCCTGTTGCGCTGCACCAGACCGAACGACCGGGGCGACTGCGCACTGAAATAGGAATTGGCCAGTTTCTGCGGGTTGTTCAACACACGGTAAAGCGTTTCACCGCCTGCATTGTTGATGATCAGCGCCTCGCTGTCGTGGACACGCGTGCGGTAGTCATCGAATGGACCCTGGTCGTTCAGTCCGAACAGGAACATGGACGTCAGCGGTGCAATTCCCAGCTGTTCGATGTCGCGGCGAAAGAACAGTTCGGATGTGACGTCGATGGTCGTCGTCTCGCCTGGTGTCAGCGAGAACTGGTATGCCCCTGCCACGGATTCGCTTTCCAGCAGGGCATAGAACGTGACGGCCGTGTCGCCCGGTGCCGGGCGCGTCAGCCAAAAGGCGCTGAAACGCGGAAACTCTTCTGCCTCGGAGGTGGCGGTGTTGACCGCGAGTCCGCGTGCACTGAGCCCGTAACGGTTATCCTTGCCCAGTGCGCGGAAATAGCTGGCCCCCAGGAACGTCACGACCTCGTCGAAGCGGTCGGGCGCGTTCAGCGGCAAGTTTAGCCGGAATCCCGCCACGCCCGGAAAAATTTCGCCATCGGTCAAGGGCTGTTCGACGTCGCCGCCGTATCTGAAATCGCGCGCCGAAAAGTCCATCGGAACAGCCATGCCGTCGACGATTTCGAACAGATCGACGGTGCTGTCGAACAACCAGCCCGGATGATAGGCATGCAGCACGGCAAATGCCTCTGGCCCGGCCCAGCGGGCGCGTGCCTCGTTGAACTGGATCGTGCGGTAGGCGTCGTAATCCAGGTCGGTGAACGCCGCACTCAGAACCTCTGGCGGGACATAGGCCTGTGCGGCGGTCTGCCGCGCCCGGTCCACCAGCGCTGCAAACGAAAACGGCGTGGCCAGTTCGGCCGCGACCGTCTGTGCCGTTGCAGTTTGTGCCAGCGTCCCCAGCAAGGACAGTGCGGCGATGGCTGATCCCCCTTGTTTCAGGACAGATCGGCGTGAAAGTGGCTGTGACGTGCGGGAGGGTCTCATGAATCAGGTTCCAATTCGTGCTGCAGCGCGGAATACATTCGTTTTCAGCGAAACTTCAATACAAGACATAAGGTTGCAGCGGAAAGCTGCATAGACTGAATTTCTGCGGTGCAGCGTATGCCAACGACCCAAATCGTCAGGTTTTCGCGCGCCACTTGCCATGAACCGGCAACAGGTTGCCTGTGCAGGACCGGGGCATTGCCCACAGGCATTGGCGGGCTATCCTGTATCGCAGTCCGTGGCAGTCCTGCGGATTTCGCAGACAGGCAAAGATGACTGACAGACGCCATCCGATGACATGCGTGACGTGGAACCTGCATCGCACCGTCGGGCGCGATGGTCGCGCGGACGCGGATCGTATCGCCGGTGTCATGGCAGCAGATATCGCGGCGCATCAGCCGCAGATCCTCGCGCTGCAAGAGGCGGATTCGGATGATATCCCGCCGCAGGCCTTGCTTGATCTGGATGCGGTGTCCCGCGCGACCGGGCTGCGCAGCCAGCATGCAAACCCGGACATGCGTTGTGGCGGGACGGCGCATGGTTGTCGCGGCAATATCCTGCTTCTTGACCCCGAAATGATCCCGACGTCGCAGTTCGTCCTGCGATTGCCGGGTCGCTATCACCGCGCCGCTGTCGTGACCGAAGTGCTGTATCGCGGTGCCGCCATGCGGATCATTGCCTGTCATCTGGCGCTGTTGCAGGTTCTGCGTGTGGCACAGATGCGGACAATTGCGCGCGCCTTGGTGCCGCGTTCCGTGATGCCGACCGTCCTGCTTGGTGATCTGAACGAATGGCGACCCTGGGGCGGGCTGGCATTGCACCCCTGGGCCACGTCGCTGCCGTTGACCGGCCCCCGTGTGCGGACCTTTCCGGTGCAGGCCCCGGTTCTTGCGCTGGATCGCGTGCTGACCTGCCCCGCGTTGCGCGTGGACCACGCGGCTGCGCTCGATTCGCCCGAGATTCGCGCGGCGTCCGACCACCGTCCGCTGCTGGCGCAGATCACGAGGCTGGCCGCATGAAACACACCGCATCTGCCGTGGCATGGTCTGGATTGTCGGCCCCTGCACATCGACTGGCTTGCTGGGGGCTGGGTCTGTTTCCGGTGCTGCTGTGGCTGGCGTGGCAGGTCTTTGCCGCAGGCCTGCCTGTGACCTCGTTGGTTTATCTGGCCGGTTTGGCGTTCGTGGTGTTGCGCATGGCGCAGCATTACCCGCATCGCGCGGTCGGGGCCTGCAACATCGTGACAACTGTCCGGTTCATGCTGGTGGCCGTGCTATGTGCCGGGATTGGCGCCAGTGTCCCTCTCGCCCCAGAAGTGTCTTGGGCCGTCTTCGGGATCGCGGCGGTGGCACTGTCGCTGGATGGTGTCGATGGCTGGCTGGCGCGCAGGCAGGCGCTTGTGTCCGCCTTTGGCGCACGCTTTGACATGGAAGTCGATGCGCTGCTGGCGGCTGTCCTCGCGCTGCTGCTGTTCATGGACGGGCGGGCCGGGCCAGAACTGCTGGTGCTGGGCGGCGCGCGTTATGTCTTTGTGTTGGCAAGCTATGTCTGGCCGTGGCTGGATACGCCATTGCCGGCCAGTTTCAGACGCAAGCTGGTCTGCGTGATCCAGATCGCAGCGCTGGCGGCGCTGGCGCTGCCGGTGCTGCCCTATGCTGCCGGACGTGTGATTGCGCTGACCGCATCTGTTCTGCTGGTCTGGTCATTTGCCGTGGATATCCGCTGGTTGGCACGCCGACGATGCACCTGACGCTGCGCCTGATCTGTGTTGCAGCGCTGTGCCTGCTGCTGGTTGTTGTGGTCGATACGGATGCCTTGTGGGACCGCCTGCGCAATGTGCAGCCCGGTTGGATCGTCGCTGCCACCCTTTGCCTGATTGCGCAGACGATGCTGATGGCGCAGCGCTGGCGGCTGGTGGCCGTCTGTCTGGGCGTGACTTTTTCCTATCCTTGGGCATTGCGTGAATACCTGCTGTCGCAGACGCTGAACCAGGGCCTGCCGGGCGGCGTGTTGGGGGACGGCGCGCGCGCACTGCGGTCCGCGCCGGGAACCGGGAACCGGATGCCTGCCGCGCAGGCTGTCATTCTGGAAAGGGCCGCTGGCCAGTTGGGTTTGCTGGCAGTGGCGATGATCGGGCTGACGTTCGCCCTGTTCGCGCCGGGCGCGCTGGCGGCGGCGCAGGGTTTTGTCGTCCGGATTGCGCTGGCGGCTGTCGCGCTTTGCATCCTGGGGGCCGTGATCGCCGTGGTGATGCGTGGATCACGCCCTGCCACGCTGGTGCGGCGATGTCTGCCCACATGGCGGATCGGCCTTGTGCAGGCGGGTCTGTCGGTGGCGGCAGCCTTGTTGAATATAGCGGCCTTTGCCGCCTGCGCCCAAGCGACCGGCACATCGCTTGATCTGCCCTCGGCGCTGGTCCTCGTGCCGTTGATCCTGTCGGCCATGTTGATCCCGCTGTCCGTGGGCGGCTGGGGGTGGCGCGAAGGGGCGGCGGCGGTCGTCTTTCCGCTGATCGGCGCCTCGGCAGAGGCCGGAATTGCCGCCGGGGTGCTGTTCGGCGCTGTGATGATCCTGTCGTTGCTGCCTGCGCTGCCGTTGCTGATCTGGCGCGGTGCTGGGCGCCCGGTCGCGGCCCCGTCACCATGACGCCGCGGGTATCGACACGCCGGGATCTGGCATGGCTCTTTGTCGGGGTCGTGATGCTGCATCTGGTGCTGGTCTTGCCGTCGCACCCGGCCGGGCTGACCGTGGCGCGGTGGTTGCGACCCACACCAGAGCTGCCGCTGATCCTGCTGTGCGTGGCGATCGTGCCGCGTGTCTGGGTCCTGGCACCCGTTGTCGTGGCAGGATTGGGTCTTGCCGTACTCAAGATCGCGGACATCGGCACATACCTTGCGTTCAACAGGGCGTTCAATCCATTGCTGGACCTGCATCTGTTGGTGTCGGGTTGGGCGCTGCTGGCATCCAGTATCGGCCACGGGCAGGCGGTGTTTGGGATTTGCGCAACCTTGTTGGCCGTCCTTGCGGTCGGCGCGGTGATGTGGCGCGGCCTGTGGCTGCTGTCCCGTCTGGGCTGGCGCCTGCGCAGCTTGACCGTCGGCGTCCCGGCGGGATTGGCCGTTCTGGCGATGGTGCTGCCGGGTTGGCAGGTGTTGCAGGTCACGCCACTGGTTCAGGCACAGGTCGACAGGATGGGTCGGGGCATCGCTGACTTGCGCGATTTTGCCGCAGATTTACCTGATCCGGTCGGACCGGCCCCCACCTTCGCCGCTTTGCAGGGGCGGGATGTGATCCTTGCATTTGTGGAATCCTATGGCAGGTCGTTTCTGGACGACCCGGAATTCGCGGCCACCTCTGCGCCACGGCTGGCGTCGGTCGAAACCGCAATGGACGCCACAGGCTGGCATGTGCGCAGCGGCTGGGTGGCGGCACCGACCCGTGGCGGGCAAAGCTGGCTGAGCCATGGCACGTTGCTGTCGGGCCTGTGGGTCGATAGTCAGGTGCGCTATGATCGGCTGATGACATCCGACCGCACATCGCTGAACCGGCTGTTCGGGGCTGCGGGGTGGCAGACGGGCGCTGCGATGCCTGCCATCACCCTCGATTGGCCCGAGGCAGGCTGGTACGGCTACGACACCACACTGGACGCCGCAGGACTGGACTACCGCGGCCAACCCTTTGAATGGGTGACGATGCCTGATCAGTACACCTGGACGGCGCTGGATGAAAAACTGCGCAAGGCAGTCATGGCCCCCGCGATGATCGAGGTGGCGCTGATCACGTCACACGCGCCCTGGACGCCGCTGCCCGATATCGTGCCGTGGGATACCGTGGGCGACGGGTCGGTCTTTGACGGGACGCGGCGGCAGGGGGACAGCCCCCGTGTCGTCTGGTCGGATCCCGCGACGATCCGTGCGCAATATGCCAAATCCCTCGACTATGCGCTGGAGGTGGCGGGACAATACATCCTGCGCCACGGTGACGGCGCGTTTTTTGTCGTGCTGGGCGATCACCAACCCGCCCCGTTGCTGGCCGGTCAGGATGCGCCCCCCGATGTGCCGGTCCATTTCATTTCGGATGATCCACGTCTGCTGGACCGTTTGCCCGCCGATGTTTTCGCACGCGGGATCGTCCCTGCACCGGATGCGCCCGTTCTGCCCATGCAGGACCTCCGGGTCCTCTTGACCACCCTGTTTGAAACGCCACTTTGACCAACCATTGGAGAGTATCATGAAGAAAACCCTTTTCCTTGCGGCCGCCGCATCTGCGCTGCCTGTCATGGGCACGGCCCAGGACCTTGTCATGCGGACACGCGTCGGTCTGGCCGATGCGCCGAACACGCTGACATTTCGCCTGACGGCCTATGATCTGTATTCGTCCGATCCCGCAACCAAGGCCGCGTTCGAGGCGCTGTTCACCGATTTCATTACGGCGCGCCCCGACTGGAAGATCGAGACACAGTTGCAGACCGGAAACATCGGGCAGGAACAGGCCCGCCTGCTGCAACAGACGCAGGCCGGGCGCGGACCCGATTGCGCCATGATCGATTCCAGCCAGCTTGCATTGTTCAAGGACAATGGCGTTCTCAAACCGATGAATGACGTGTTCAGCGACGCAGAAGTCGCAGACCTGTTTCCCTTTGTGCGTGATGCTGTGACCGATGCGGACGGCAACGTGTTGGCGTGGTGGTGGTTCACGGATCTGCGCGTGCTGTACCGCGATACCAGCGTCGTGCCCGACGCGCCGCAAACATGGGAAGACCTGAAATCGGCCGCGCTGTCTGCCGTGGAACAGGGCCGCGAAGGTATCCTGTTCAACGGTGGCCGCTGGGAAGGCACCGCCTTTGACTGGCTGGCGAACGTCTGGGCGCAGGATGCGACGCTGGTCGACGACAATGGCGCGCCCGTTTTTGCCAGCGGCGAAAACCGTGAAAAGGTGTTGACCGCCATCGCCTATTATCAGGATCTGGTCGACAGCGGTGCGGCCCCCGCACGGGTCACGTCGATCACGGATTACGATTCGTTCAATGCGGCAGCCGCGGCCGGTTCTGCCGCGATGTTCATCGGTGGCAACTGGCAATACGGTCAGCTGCGCAACACCCTGCCGCCAAAGACATTCGCCAATTGGGCGGTGTCGGAAATTCCCGGACCCACGGCGGACCAGCGTGCGACCGGCACTGGCGGCTGGACCATCGCGGCCCTGACGGATGATCCGGCAAAGGCATCCCTGTGCGGCGAGATCGCAAAGGAAATCTATGCCGGTCCCGGCAACGCCGCACAGGGGCTGCTGCCGACCTCTGCTGCGATCTATGACCAGTATGACACCTATGACGGCCCCGAATACGACCTGTTCAGCGCGGCATTGCAAAACGGTGTCGCGCGACCGGGGGCTGCGATCTATCCGGAATTGTCCAACCAGATCCAGATCATGCTGGGCGATGTTCTGTCCGGCACGGCCACGCCAGAGGCGGCGCTGGATACCGCCGATGCAGCCGTTCAGGCCGCGTTTGATCGTCAGTGACGATCATAAACCGGACCACGGATCGGGGACCGGCACCGGGCGACGGACATCCGTTGCCCTGGCTGGTTCCCGCCATCGCGATCCTGGCGGCGTTCTATGCCGTCCCGGTGCTGGATGTCCTGCGGCTGGCGTTCAGTGACGCCAGCCTGCTGGCACCCGCCAGCCGCTATTCCACTGATGCGATTGGCGGTGTGCTGGCGGATCCCGCCCTGCCTGTCGTTCTGGGAACCACGCTGGTGTTCACGCTGGCCAATGTCGCGGCCCTGCAGCTGGCGGGTCTGTGCATCGCGCTGGTGATCGCACGCGGCGAACGCCGCGGCTTGCGCGGCATGGCGGCGTTCCGGACGCTGGTCCTTGCGGCCTGGGTGGTGCCGGGCATTGCCAACGGCCTTGTCTGGCAGATGCTGTTCGACGAGGCCCCCTATGGCACGCTCAACAGTCTGCTGGGGTATGTGGGGCTTGGCCCCGTGGCCTGGCTGTCTGACCCGCAGATGGCCATGGCCTCTGCCGTCATCGCGAACCTGTGGCAAGGCACTGCCTTTTCGATGATCGTCTTTTATGCGGCGCGACGTGCCATCGACCCGACCCTGTACGAGGTCGCGGAACTGGACGCCGCGACACCGTGGCAGATGTTCCGCTATATCACACTGCCGCTGATGCGGCGGCTGATTGCGGTGAACACGGTGCTGGTGACCGTGCAGACGCTGAACACATTCGATTCCATCCTTGCGCTGACCGGCGGCGGTCCCGGTCGCGCGACCGAGGTGCTGGCCCTGTTCACCTTCAACACCGTTTTCTACAATCTAGATCTGGCGGGTGGCAGCGTATTGGCCGTGCTCTTGTTTGCCATCGGCATGGGCTGCGCGCTGCTGGTCCATTACGTCATTGGCCGCGAAAGGCCTGCCGCATGACGGTGGCACGCTGGGGCGATGTGGCGACCTATGCCGTGCTGGCCGTGTTGGGGGCGTTTTTTGCACTGCCGTTTCTGTGGCTGATCAGCCTGGCCGTCCGCACACCGGCAGAGGTTTATCTGGGCGCGTCGCGGTTCATTCCGCAGGCACCGACACTGGACAATTTCCGGCTGATCCTGTCCGATCCGGCGTTTTTGATCTACCTCTGGAACGGTCTGAAGCTGTCGGCATCGGGTGGCCTGGTGGCTGTCGCACTGGCGATTCCGGCGGCCTATGCCGCGTCACGGCTGAATTTCCGGGGCAAACAGGCGATCCTGGTGGGCATCCTCGCGGTGCAGATGATTTCGCCACTGGTGATCCTGTTGCCGCTGTATCGCTGGATGGTCGCACTGGGTCTGCTGAACAGTGATCTGGCGGTCATCGCGGTTTACGGCGCGCTGGGAATGCCGCTGGCGGTCTGGCTGTTGAAGGTGACGTTTGACGGGGTGCCCATCGAGTTGGAAGAGGCGGCGGCCATCGACGGGGCATCACGGTTCACGACGCTGTGGCGGATCACGCTGCCGCTGGCACGGCCGGGCATTGCGTCGGCCTTTATCCTTGCGATGGTGATGAACTGGTCGCAGTTCCTGATCCCGTTCATTCTGCTGGAACGTGACGGCGATTGGCCGATTTCGGTCGCGATCTTCAATTTTGCCGGTGCAACCAACGCATCGACGACACAGGTGCTTGCGGCGGCCTGCATCATCGCGGTGCTACCAGCGGTCATGGTCTTTGTCGCGTTGCAGCGGATGATCGTCTCGGCGCTGATGGCGGGCGCGGTCAAGGGTTAGTCGGCCGCGCGCATCGCCTCTGTTTCGATGATCAATGTCACCTCGTCCCCGACAAGGCCGTTGTCCACGCCGTAAACCATGCCCCACTGGCTGCGTTGCAGCGACCCGCGGGCCGAAATGCCCAGCGTGAACCGCCCGTGACCAAACGGATAGGCCTCGGCCTTGTTCAATGTGACATCTAGCGTCAGCGGATGCGTCTGGCCCAACAGGGTCAGATCGCCCGTGACGGTGCCGCTTGTGGCGTCGGACGGCACGCCGCCATCGGCCGTGAACACCATGTCCGGATGGTCGGCCACGGCCAGAAAATCGCCCGATCGCACGTGCTCGTCGCGGGCATCGTTCAATGTCTCGACGCTTTGCGTGCGGACCGTCACCTCCAGATCGCTCAATTCCTGCGTTTCGGTATCGTAGGTGAAACCGCCGCTGACTTCGGCGAACAGGCCCAGCGTTGCAGCATAGCCCACATGATCCACCAGAAAGGCAATCGTCGTGTGTTCGGGGTCCAGTTCGAACCGCGCTGGTTCGGCAGACACCGTGTCGGCAAAGGCCAATAGCCCGATGAGTGTCGCGATCGGCGTTTTCATATCATCCTCCATCCCGATGGGGCAGCAATGGTAGGCCAGTTGGGGCCTTCGTAAAGACAGGCAAGGCAGCGTAGATGTCGCAGACCTGGCGGACGGGGCTGCGACACTCTTGTCCGCCGGGATCATTGGCGCAGGCGCACGAAACGGTTTGCGGGTCGGGCGAATCGCGTTAGCGTTCACAAATCCATTACAAAGGCTGCTGTCATGCCCGTCACACATTACATCGCCGAAACAGACGACCGGAACGCCATTGCCGCGGTCTGGGTGCACCGGAAAGGGGGGCGCGGTCCGCGCGTGTTCCACGCAGGCAGGGATCGTTTCGATCCGGCGGAACCCGCGGCCTTTGCCGGGGCCTGCGAACTGGCGATCAAGCGTTACCTGACCGACCAGACCGTCAGCTGACCCTGACGCCCCGCGACCAGACCCCCCGCAAGACGGGGGTGTCGTCGAACATCCTGACCCGCACCACATCGCCGCGTAATCCCGTTTCCAGCCTGCCACGGTCGGTCAGCCCTGCCGCGCGTGCGGGATTGGCCGACACGGTGGCAATCGCGCGCGGCAGGTCATCCCACATCTGTGCCAGCTGAAACGCGGCCCCCAGCAGGGCGGCGGGCACATAGTCGGATGACACGATGTCCAGCAGGTCATGGCGCGCCAGTTCAGACGCGGCGACATTGCCCGAATGCGATCCGCCCCGGATCAGGTTGGGTGCCCCCATCATCACCGCGATACCATGCGCCCGGCAGGCCTGCGCTGCGTCCAGTGTCGTGGGAAATTCGGCGAACCCGACGCCGTGGCACGCGGATGTCGCCACATGTTCCGCCGTCGTGTCGTCGTGACTGGCCAGTACCGCCCCAAGGCGTCTGGCCTCGGTCACCGCGCCGTTTTCGTGTTTGTCACCCAGCCGCGCCCGCAGCGCCAGCAGGTCCGCCACATGCTGAGCGAATTCATCGTCGTTCATGCCCCGCTTTTTCGCCACATAGGCCTTGAGCGCGCTGAGGTCGCGGAACTGGCGCTGACCGGGAGTGTGATCCATCAGGCTGACGATGCCTACACGATCAATGGGGTCAAAGGCTGCGAGTTCCTCCAGCAGGGTTTCTGAACAGATTTCGGCCCGCAGGTGCAGGAAATGGCTGATCTTGAACATGCCGCGGTCGCGGGCTGTCAGCATTTCGTCCGCAAGGGTGCGGGCATAGTCGACATAGCGGCCCTTGCCGGAATGGATGGATCCCACGCGCATCGCATCGAACACGGTCGTGATCCCGCAGGCGGCCAGTTCGGCGTCATGTGCTAAAAGTGCGGGCAGATGCGGCCAGTCCACATCGGGGCGCGGTTCCATGTGGCGTTCGACGTTGTCGGTGTGCAACTCGACAAAGCCGGGCAGCAACAGATCACCGTCGCAGTCGATGGCCCTATCGGGGACGCTGCTGCCGTCGGTGATCCGGGTGATCTGGCCGTCTGCGATGGTGACGGACCCCAGCACGACACGGTCCGCCAGGACCAGCCGCGCATTGGCCAGGCACAGGTCGTTTGACATCGTCGTGTCACATGGTTTGGTCAAGGATGCCGACAGCATAGGGGAATTCATGTCATACGCTCGCTTTGCGATCTACTATATCCCGCCGGACGGGCCGCTGGCGGATTTTGGCGCGGCATGGCTGGGATGGGACGTGCTGAAAGGCTGCGCCGTGCCGCAGTGCGATCTGCCCGGTTTGCATGACATCACCATGACACCGCGCAAATACGGGTTCCACGGCACACTCAAGCCGCCGTTCAGGTTGCGGGACGGCCTGACCCAAGTCGATCTGGGCCAGGCGGTAGCCGGATTGGCGGCGCAGGTTGCGCCCGCGATCTGCGACGGTCTGCAACTGTCGCGCATCGGCCGTTTTCTGGCGTTGACGCCCGTAGGCCCGGTGGACGGTCTGACCCGCGTGGCGGGTGACTGCGTGCGTGCTCTGGACCGGTTCCGGGCCCCGGCCAGTGCAGCCGAACTGGACCGCCGCAGGCAGGCCGGGCTGACCCCGCGCCAAGAGGCGAACCTGACGACCTGGGGCTATCCCTACGTGATGGATGATTTCCGGTTTCACATGACCCTGTCGGGCCAGTTGACGCCCGAGGCTCTGCCGCAGTGGGAATCCACCTTGCGTGACCGGTTGCCCACCTTGCCCGCGCCTTTCGCGCTGAACGAGATTGCGCTGTGCGGCGCGGGGGATGACGGGCGGTTTGCGCTGATCCATCGCTATCCCCTGACGGGTTCAAGCAGCGCCAGCGCGCGTGCGATGGTCTGATCCAGCGGGCCATCGTTCGACAGGTGCAGGACGTCCAGTCCGGCAGGTAGCGGTTTGTCCGCCTGTGCCAGACGGTTCGCGATTTCGGACCGGGTTTCGCGGCCGCGCGCGGTCAGACGCGCTGCGATGGTTTCGGGGGTCGCCGTCACGTGCAGCACCAGCATGCCGGCAAAGGCATCGGCCCCGGCGGCCAGCGCCTTGCGCGAGAAATTGGCGATGCAATGGGTTCCCTTGGCCAGCTGATACCGCACCGTCTGCGGGATGCCGTAATGCAGCCCGTGTGCGCACCAATGCACGACAAAGGCGCCGTTGTCCGCCATGTCGTCGAATGCGGCAGGGGTGACGGCATCGTAATCCTCGCCGCCCAGATCGGGCGCGCGAGTGATGACGCGGCGCACCAGATGCAGGTCGGGCATGACCGCGCAGAGGCCGCACATCACGCTATCCTTGCCCACGCCCGAGGGGCCGACGACGGCGATGAGGCGGCCTGCCGATGCGTCACCCGCCGTCATGCCACGGCCTGCGGGGTAAAGGCACCGACGTCGATTTCGCGGTCGCATAAGCGGTCGCGCGCTTCGGCGTCATGAAAGATGCCGATGATCGCGGCACCGCGCGCCTTGGCGTCTGCAATCAGGGACAACACGATTTCGCGGTTGTGGGGATCGAGACTTGCGGTGGGTTCGTCCAGCAGCAGCGCAGGATAGGGATGGGCAAAGCCGCGGGCGATGTTGACGCGCTGCTGTTCGCCCCCCGAAAAGGTGGTGGGCGACAGCCCCCACAGCCGCTGCGGGATGTTGAGCTGGGTCAGCAAGGCGCGGGCGCGGTCCTGTGCGGCTGGCGCGGGGATGCCCAGGACGCGCAAGGGTTCTGCGACCACGTCCAGCGTCGGCACGCGCGGCACCACCCGCAAAAACTGGCTGACGTAACCCAGTTTTGCCCGGCGCAGGGCGATCACATCGCGCGGCTGGGCCTGCACCAGATCGACATCACCGATGCGGATGGATCCCGATTGCGTCAGGTAATTGCCGTAGATCATCCGCATCAGGGTCGATTTTCCCGCACCCGACGCGCCGGTCAGCGCCACGCATTCGCCAGGTGCCACGGTCAGGTTCGCCTTGTCGATCACCGCGATCACGGCGCTGCCCTGGTTATGCAGCGTAAAGGTTTTCGACACATCGGTCAGCGTAATCATGGTTCAAACCTGCAAGACGGAGGACACAAGGAGCTGGCTGTAGGCGTGCTGCGGGTCGTCCAGCACCTGATCGGTCAGGCCGGATTCCACCACGCGGCCGGATTTCATCACCATGATGCGGTCGGCCAGCAGGCGCACCACGGCCAGATCGTGGGTCACGATGATCGCGGACAGCCCCATGTCGCGCACCAGTCCGCGCAACAGGTCCAGCAGTCGCGCCTGCACGGACACATCCAGCCCGCCCGTTGGTTCGTCCATGAACACCAGCCGCGGCCCGGTGACCAGATTGCGGGCGATTTGTAACCGTTGCTGCATCCCGCCCGAAAACGTGGTGGGCCTGTCGTCGATGCGTCCGGCGTCGATTTCCACCCGGCCCAGCCAGTCGGTGGCCTGATCCCGGATCGATGCGTAGTTGCGCGCGCCCACGGCCATCAGCCGTTCCCCCACGTTGCCACCCGCCGACACCCCCATGCGCAGCCCGTCGCGGGCATGCTGATGAACAAACGCCCAGTCGGTGCGCGACAGCATCCGGCGTTCGGGTTCGGACATGGTGACGGTATCGCGCGGCCCGTGATTTTCATGATCTGCCGCGTCGCCCTCTGACGGCTTGCGGGTATCGAACACGACCCGTCCTGCATCCGGTGCCAGATGCCCCGCCATGCAGTTCAACAAGGTGGATTTGCCGGACCCGCTCTCGCCCACGATCCCCATGACCTCGCCCGGGTAGAGGTCAAAGGAAACGTCGGCGCAGCCGATATGCGCGCCATAGTGTTTGGTGATGCCCTGCACCGACAGCAGCGGGGTCATGCCGCGTCCTTTCCCTTGTGGCCGGCGGCCTGACGCGCCGTGCAGTAATCGGTGTCAGAACAGACGAACATGCGCCCGCCCTGATCGTCGGTGATCACCTCGTCCAGATAACTCTCGGTCGCGGCGCACAGGCCGCAGGGGTGATCTGCCTTGGACGGGGTGAACGGGTGATCGTCGAAATCCAGGCTGACCGCCTGCGTATAGGGCGGCAGTGCATAGATCCGCTGTTCACGGCCCGCGCCGAACAGCTGGATCGCGGGCGTGCCCGACAGCTTGGGATTGTCGAATTTCGGGATCGGCGAGGGGTCCATGACATAGCGTCCCTCGACCTTGACCGGGTAGGCATAGGAGGTGGCGATATGGCCGTGGCGGCTGATATCCTCGTAGAGCTTGACATGCATCAGCCCGTATTCTTCCAGACTGTGCATCTTGCGCGTCTCGCTTTCGCGCGGTTCAAGGAACCGCAGCGGTTCCGGGATCGGCACTTGATAGACAAGGATCTGACCTTCGGTCAGCGGTTCCTCGGGGATGCGGTGCCGGGTCTGGATCACGGTGGCGGCGCGGGTCGCCGTTGTCGTGGCAACGCCCGCCGTCCGTTCAAAGAAGCTGCGGATCGACACCGCGTTCGTAGTGTCGTCGGCGCCCTGATCGATCACCTTGAGTGTATCGTCCGGGGTCAGCACGGCCGCCGATACCTGCACCCCGCCGGTGCCCCAGCCATAGGGCATCGGCATTTCGCGGCTGGCAAAGGGCACCTGATAGCCGGGGATCGCCACACCCTTGAGGATGGCGCGGCGGATCATTCGTTTGGTCTGTTCGTCCAGATAGGCGAAATTATAGGCCTGATCGGTCACAAGAGCCCCCTGTGTTGCTGTTGCGCCCGCAGGTTCTCTGGCCAAGACAGTTGGCGTTGCCAGTCCACCAGCACGCCGCAGATGTCGAATACGACTGTATCCACATTCATTCCGCGGCCTCCTGCGCCGGTGCCGCACCCGCCGTCCGGCGCAGTTTGCGCACGAGCTCCAGTTCCGACTGGAAATCGACATAATGGGGCAGCTTGATGTGTTCGAGGAAACCCGTCGCCTGAATGTTGTCGGCGTGATACAGGACGAATTCGGCGTCCTGTGCGGGTGCGCCCACGTCGTCCTCGCCCAGTTCCTGCCAGCGCAGGGCCCGATCCACCAGCGCCATGGCGATTGCCTTGCGTTCTGATTGGCCAAACACCAGACCATAGCCGCGCGTGAATTGCGGCGGTTCGGTTTTCGATCCCTTGAACTGGTTGACCGTCTCGCATTCGGTCAGCGTGACCTCGCCGATCTCGACCGCAAAGCCCAGCTCGGGAATCTCCATTTCGACGGCCACCGTGCCGATCCGCAATTCACCCACAAAGGCGTGGTTGCGGGCGTACCCGCGCTGCGTCGAATAGGCGAGGCCGAGGGTGAAGCCTTCGTCAGCGCGGGTCAGCGCCTGCAGGCGCAGCGCCCGGTCGGCGGGCATTTCCAGCGGTTCGCGGGTCAGGTCCGGGGGCGTTGTGTCGTCGTGCGGGGCCTCTTCGATCAGGCCCTCGCGGTTGAGGAACCCGGTGACATGGGGCACCGGGCCTGTCGCCGCGTCCTGTTGCGGGGCATCTGGCACCACGCCATCGGCGGCCAGTTTGAAATCCAGCAGCCGGTGTGTGTAGTCAAATGTCGGCCCCAGAATCTGCCCGCCGGGCAGGTCCTTGAACGTGGCCGAGATGCGCCTGTCACAGGCCATGGCAGCCGTATCGACGGGGCGCGATGCGCCGAACCGGGGCAGGGTCGTGCGATAGGCGCGGATCAGGAAAATCGCCTCGATCAGGTCGCCGCGCGCCTGTTTGATCGCCAGCGCGGCCAGGTCGGGATCATACAGCGACCCCTCGGCCATGACGCGATCGACGGCCAGTTTCAGCTGCTCGCGGATCTGTGCGGTGCCCAGTTCGGGCACATCCCGGTCGCCGCGGCGTTCCTCGGCCAGCCAGGCATGGGCGTTCTGGATGGCGCGTTCGCCGCCTTTGACTGCGACATACATCACGACACCTCGGCGGTTGCGCTGACACGGGTCGAGCGCGGCAGGGCCGCCAGCCGGGTGCCGCTGGTCAGGATGAAATCCAGACCGCGCGGAAACAACGCCCGGTTGGCGCGAAAGGCCGCGATGTCGGGCAACGGCAGGCTGGCCTGTGTCTGAATGCCCGGTCCGGTCAGGGTGGCGCCGGGCCCGGTCAGGTCGGCATGGTCCACGATCAGGGTCGCCGAACGGTCGGGATATTGGGCTGTGCCGGTCGGATAGCTGTCCAGCGGCATCAGCGCGTCCCAGATGCCGACCGCGAACATGCAGTCCGACGGGCCTGTCAGCGGTGCGCCGGTGTGAAACGCCAGCCAATCGCGCACGGCGCCGGTGTCTGCGTCACCTGCCAGATGCACGGCGGTGTCGCCGTCGCACAGGGTCAGCAGGACCGCGCCCGCCGCGGGCGACAGCGGCGCTGGTGGTTGTACGCCCGCGATGTCCTGCCGGGTGCCGGGGCGCGCCATCGCATCCAGGATGCTGCGATAAGCGTGGGCGGACTGGATCGCGGGGTGATCGAACCCGCCGGACAGGGTGTCGGGCTGCATCAGTCCTCTCCTCTTGTCATGGTGAAAAATTCGACCTTGGTCGCGGCGGCACGGGTGGCGCGCGCGGCGCGCCTGTCGGTCTGTTCGCCGGCCAGCGGGTCCAGCACGGCGGTACGGATGCGGTCCGCATCCGGTCCCTGCATCAGCGCATCGACCAGTGCCGCGGCGGTGGCGTCGGCGGTGCGGCGGCCCTGCACGTAGGCGTGACCGACGGTCCCGTCGTCCAGCGTCAAGGCGCAGCGGGTCACCGTCACCTCGCCCATGTTGAACGCGGCACCCGTTCCCCCGGCGCGTCCGCGCACCATGGCCGTGCCGATTTCGGGGGCCCGCAGCCAGCGATAGGCCGGGCGCGTCATGGCCGCATCCAGCAGCGCTGCAACGCGGCCCTCGGGCGCCTTGGCCAACAGGCCCATCCAGGCCTTGCGCGGATTGTCGTGGTCGGGGGAATCTTTCATCTCGACAACTTTTGCAGATACTATACAACTATACATATTCTAACCGAACCCCCGCCAAAAGACAGAAGAGATTTGTGAAGTTTGCGTGACAGATCCCCCAAGACCCCGGTGTGGCAGGCGATCGCCGATGCCCTGCGCGCGGACCTGAGCGAGGGGCGTCACGCTCCCGGCGATCGGTTGCCGACCGAGGCTGCCTTGGCCGAACGGTTCGGGGTCAACCGCCATACAGTGCGGCACGGTGTGTCCGCGCTGGTCGCCGAGGGGCTGGTGCGCAGGCGGCGCGGGGCAGGGGCCTTTGTCACTGCGACGCCGACCGATTATCCCATCGGGCGCAGGGTGCGGTTCCACGACAACCTGATCGCCGCCGGGCGCAAGCCGGAAAAACGGCTGCTGTATCTGGATACACGCAGCGCCAGCGCGGGCGAGGCGCAGGCGCTGGCATTGGCCGAAGGCGATGCCGTCTGCGCCTATCACGGGTTGTCGCTGTCCGACGGCCAGCCCATCGCCCTGTTCGAGAGCCTGTTTCCCCTATCGCGCCTGCCGGGAATCGTGCAGGCGCTGGAACAGACCCGCAGCGTGACGGCCGCGCTGGCGGCGGCGGGGGCCGCCGATTACACGCGGGCCACGACACGGCTGACGGCCGTCCGGGCGACCGCCACGCAGGCGCTGCACCTGCACCTGACCGAGGGCGACCCCCTGCTGCGGTCCTCGGCGGTCAATGTGGGCGAAGACGGTTCTCCCGTCGAATACGGCCGTACATGGTTCGCGGGCGACCGCGTGACGCTGACCATCGACGCCTGACCGCGTTACGCGCGATAGCGGTCCTCGAATTCGAAACCATAGGCCTGCGGTGCGATCTGCCGGGGCGACAGCGCATAGGTTTCGGTCCTGAGAAAATCCATCATGCCCTGCGCATCATCGGCATAGCGCGCGATCCGCGCAGGTGCGATGGGCGCACCGATGGCGATGCGCACGGGTTTGTTGGTGCGCCTGCGAAATTCCTTGAGCAAGAGCGCGACCCGCAGGTTGGGGTGGATATGACTGGCAAACTGGAACAGGCGTGAATTTTGTCCGTCGAAATAGACGGGCACGACAGTGGCGCTGGATTTGACGATCATGCGCGCGGTGAACCTGCGCCAGCCGGGGTCCAGCGGCTGCATGAAGGGTCTGGCCGCGGTCGAGACAGTCCCACCGGGAAACACGCCGATTGCACCGCCCGCCCGCAGGCAACCGATGGCCGCCGCGCGGGTCTCGAGGTTCTGTTTCACAGCGTCCCGCGTCTGCGCGAAATTGACCGGCAGCACCACCCGGTCGAGGTCCGGCGCGTCCTGAAACACGCTGTTGGCCAGGATGCGGAAATCGGGCCGCCGCACCGACAACAGGTATCCCATGATCAGCCCGTCAAGGATGCCGAACGGATGATTGGCCACCACGACCAGCGGGCCATTGGCGGGAATGTCGGTGATCGCGCCCGACATCGCGTCAAGGCTGAGCCCGTAGCGGTCGACCATGACCTCCCAGAAATTGCGGCCCTGCCGGATTTCCAGATCATAATCGCGGGCGCGCTGGATCAGGTGCAGGCGGCCGGTCGCGTTCTCGATCAGCTTGATCATGGTGCGGCCCGCGCGCGACTGCGCCGCGGTGGCATAGCTGACGTGGGAACGGGCGGGGCTGTCCATGTGCTGCACCATGTTGCCTGGGTCGCATCTGATTACGACCGTCAGGCAACAGTCGCGTGACAGGTGGATCAGGTCGCGTCCTCGTAGCGGTCCAGAAAGGCCGCGGTAGACAGGTTGCGGAAATCGGACAGTGCCGCGCGCAGGCGGTCGTGCGGCCAGTCCCACCACGCCAGTGAGATCAGCCGGTCCGCGATGTCGCGCGGCTGGCGCAAGCGCAGCGGGCGCGCGGGTGTGCCTGCCACGATGGTATAGGGGTCCACGTCTCGGGTCACCACGGCGCCGGCTGCCACCACGGCCCCGTGGCCCAGCGTCACCTCCGGCTTGATCATGGCACCCGCGCCGATCCAGGTGTCATGCCCGATATGCGCCAGCCGGCTTGCGCGATGGGCAAAGAATGCGGGGTCGCGGTCGGCATCATCCCAATAGTCGTCCGAGCGATAGAGGAAGTGGTGACAGGCCGCCGTGTCCAGCGGGTGATCGGTGGCACCGATCCGGGTAAAGGCCGCGATATTGGCGAACTTGCCGATCCGGGCATTGGCGATATCGGCGTAGCGGTCGCAATAGCTGTAGTCGCCGAATGTCGTGTTGCCGATGCGGCTGCCACGGCCGATTTCGACATATGCGCCAAAGTGGCTGTCGGTGATGTCGCAGTCGGGATGCACAAAGGCTTTGTCGGCGGACAGGCGTGGCATGGTCAGAACGGCCTTTCTTTGCCGGTAAAGTGCAGAAATCTTCCGGTGTCGGCCATCGTCAGACGGTCGATGAGTGTGATGATGCCCGCAGCGACCGTGCCGGGCCGGTTCAGCGTCAATGCCGTGAACCCGTCACCGCTATGGCGCGTGGTGCCGATGGGGCTGTGGCCCCCGGCGCGCGCGGCGTTCATCAGGGCCGCACCTATGCCGCGATTGGCTCCGGTGATTAGGACGCGGGGCATCAGTCATTGCGTCCGATCAGCTTGCCGCGCAGCCAGCCCGAAAACCAGTCCATGAACATGACCATCGCGATGATGAGGACGATGTAATAGGCGACCTCTTCCCAGTCCTTTTGGGTCTGGATCGCCTGCGTCAGCATCAGGCCGATGCCGCCGCCGGTGATCGCACCGATGATCGTGGCGGACCGGGTGTTGGATTCCAGAAAATACAGGATCTGCGCCAGCAGCACCGGCACCACTTGCGGGATCACCCCGAACCGGTAGCGCTGGATCGGTTTCGCGCCGGTGGATGCGACGCCCTCGATCTGGCGTTGATCGACGTTTTCCAGCGCCTCGGAGAAGATCTTGCCAAAGGTGCCGGTGTCGGTGATCAGGATCGCAAGCGCGCCGGTCAGCGGGCCGGGGCCAAAGGCGCGCGCCAGAACCACCGTCCAGATCAGCGCGTCGACGCCGCGCACGAAATCGAACAGACGCCGGGTCGCCGCCCGCACCAGCATGATGGGCGAAAACCGCTTGGCCGCGAGAAAGCCCAGCGGCAGGGCGATCATTGCCGCACCCATCGTCCCCAGAAAGGCCATCAGGATCGTCTCGCCGATGGCCCAGGCCACATCCTTGTGCCGCCACATGGCGTTGTTCCACCAGTCCGAAACGGCCCCCGCGATATTGGGGCGCGCAGGGTCGATGCGGTCGCCGAACAGGATCGCCGTCAAGCCCTGTCCGTAATAGGGGCTGTCCAGCGTGAACCAGAACAATTCCCAGCCGGGGAAATAGTTGAATACCTCGCTGCGTGACCCGGTCAGGGTGATCCGGCCCTCGGGGGTGGTGATCCCGATGCGGCGGGTGGTGGCGGAAATCCAGTCGGGCAGGTCGTCAGGCAGATTGCTGGCCAAGCTGCGGCCTTCGGCCTGCACGGTAATGCGCTGGAACCCCGGCACGTCGATTTCTGTCACGCGGTCGGGCAGGTAGCGCACGATATGGCCCGCGCCCAGGTCGATGGTCAGCCCGCCTTCGGTGCCGCTGACCCAATCGGGGCGCATGCCGTCGGGATAGGTGCCCTTGCGTTCGCCCTCGATCGCATAGGTGATGTCGCCGGACCTGTTGTCGCGGTTGACGTGCACCTTGTGCGACCAGCTGTCGGCAGCCAGCGTGATCGCGTTTTCGAGGCTGGCACGCTGCGCGAGCCCCGGCAGGTCAAAGGCAAAGAAGATATAGATCAGGTAGGCCCCGATCACCGAAGGAACCCCCAGCGCGAACAGCCGTTTGCGGCGGAACAGATCCTCTGCCCGATGTTTGGCTGCGGAAAGGTCGGTGTTGATATCGATCGCGGTCATTGACCCTGCCCCTCTGTCAGGCGGTTGCGATAGCGGCTGGACACCTGGTCAAAGGACACGATGGTGCCGAACAACAGGATAAAGATGGCGGCGGCCTCGTCGAACCGGCCCGGCCCCCAGGCCATCGAATTGCGCAGCTCGTAGCCCAGACCGCCTGCGCCGACGAAACCCAGGATTGCCGAGGCGCGGATGTTGATTTCGAACCGCAGCAGCGTGTAGCTGACATAGTTGGGCGCGACCTGCGGAAGGACGCCCAGCAGCATCCGCTGGAACCATGTGGCCCCGGTCGATGCCAGACCCTCGACCGGTTTGAGGTCTGCGTTTTCGGCCACCTCGGAAAACATCTTGCCAAGTGCGCCTGCCGTGTGGATCGCGATGGCGATCATCGCAGGCACCGGACCACCGCCCAGCACAAAGATCAGCACCAGCGCGATGACGATTTCGGGCACCGCGCGCATGATGTCCGAGATACGGCGAAACAGCGGAATCAGGCGTGGCCATTTCGCAAGACCTCGCGTCCCTAAGAGCGACAGGAACAACCCGCCGACAGCGCCGATCAGGGTCGATACGGCGGCGATGTTGATGGTTTCCACCAAGGCCGGAAAATACTTGGCCATCAGGCCGGGCAGGTCGCCGCGTTTTTCCCAGGCCTCTGACAGCACGTCGGCGGGATAGTCGCCGATCTGGTGCAGGCCTTGCCAGAACCCGCCCGCGTTGCGCTCGTCGGCAACGTTGAAACCGGACACCATCAGCACGACGAACAGCAGCAGCATCAACCCGCCATAAAGTCTGCGTCGCTGGACCTGCGCCATATAGCTGGACTGTATGCTGTCCACGCGCACCGCGCCGCCGCTGAGTGATATGTCTGACATCCTGCCCCCCGGACATAGAAAGACCGGCAGCCCGCGGGGGGGCTGCCGGATCAATGGTTCAACTGGTTCAGTTGCCGATCACGGCCTGACGGGCGGCGACGATGCTTGTGTACATGTCATGGGTGACGGGCTGGAAACCCAGCGTGTCACCGGCCGCCACGCCATAGGCGCAATCGGGGTCGTTTTCATACAGGTTGGCGACCAGCGCGGTCATGGTTTCGCGCACATCGGCCGGCAGGGCCTTGCGCAGGACGACGGGACCCTCGGGGATGACGGCGGATTTCCAAATTTCGACCAGGTCGTTCATGTCGACCAGACCAGCATCCACGGCCTTGCGCAGCGCGCCAGAGTTGTAGCCGTCTTCCCAGTTGCCCTGACCGTCAGCCCAGGTCACCCCGCCGTCGATATCGCCGTTTGCGACAGCGACGATGGTCTGTTCGTGACCGCCGGTAAAGGAGACCTCGCCAAAGTATTCACCGGATTCCATCGTGATGCCGTCCTTGTACTGCGGGATCTCGATCGAGGGGATCAGGTAGCCGGAAGTGGAGTTCGGATCACCAAAGCCGAACACCTTGCCTTCCATGTCGTCCAGCGAGGTGATGCCGCTGTCGGCGCGGGCAAACCCGATGGAATGATAGCCAACGGAGCCGTCAAGGTTCACCTTGATCAGCACGGGATCGACGGCCTCGGGGTCCTGAAGAAAGATCGAGGCATAGGCTGATGCGCCCAGCCACGCCATGTCGATGCTGCCGCCCAGCAGGCCCTGGATCACACCGTTGTAGTCGGCGGGCGCGAACAGGCGGGTTTCGACGCCAAGCGCCGCGGTCGTGTAGTCGGCCAGGCACTGGTAGCTGTTCATGCGGTCCTGTGCGTTTTCGCCGCCCAGGATGCCGATGCGGAATTCCGTGATCTCTTGAGCGAAAGCGCCGGATGACAGTGTCGTGGTGGCGGCAAGCGCCAGGGCGAGGGTCTTTTTCATCATGTTCTCCATTGGGTTTGATGAAGGTGGCCCGCGAAGTCTGCGGGGTGGTGCTGGTTCAGGCGTATGCCGCGGCCAAACGGACCTCGGGCCTGTCCAGTGTTTCGATTTCGGTGGATGTGGCGGCCTCGGAAAAATCCGCACCGGCACCATAGATGTCGCGCGCGGTGGCGGTGGTCAGTTCCTCGGGGGTGCCGTCAAACACGATGCGCCCGTCGCGCATCCCGATCACGCGGTCGCAGTAGCGACGCGCGGTATCCAGCGTGTGCAGGTTGGCGATCACCATGCGGCCGTCCTCTTCGTGGATGGCACGCAGGGCCTGCATCACCACCTGCGCGTTCATCGGATCAAGCGATGCGATGGGTTCGTCGGCCAGAATGATCTTGGGGTCCTGCATCAGGGCGCGGGCGATGGCCACGCGTTGTTGCTGGCCACCTGACAGGGCCTCGGCGCGTTTGGGGGCCTGTTCCGCGATGCCCAGACGATCGAGGATTTCGATCGCATGATGAATGTCGGACTG
Source organism: Loktanella sp. DSM 29012 (assembly GCF_900110705.1). Classification (GTDB taxonomy): domain Bacteria; phylum Pseudomonadota; class Alphaproteobacteria; order Rhodobacterales; family Rhodobacteraceae; genus Loktanella; species Loktanella gaetbuli. The sequence goes on from NZ_FOEJ01000009.1 coordinate 32,298, forward strand.
CGGATACAGGTTGAACAGCGTGGCAAGGGTCGACCGCTTGTTCAGCGTGCCGTGCAGCACATTGGACACCACGTCCATGCGCGGCACGAGGTTGAACTGCTGAAAGATCATCGCGCAGCGGGATTGCCAGTCGCGCCGGCCGGCACCGCGCAGCGCGGTGATGTTTTCATCCCCGAACATGATGGTGCCGCTGGTTGCGTCGCTCAGGCGGTTGATCATGCGCAGCATGGTCGACTTGCCGGCACCGGAACGGCCGATAATCCCGATCATGGCGGGTTTCGTGACGACGATATTGGCCGTGTCCACGGCTGTCTTGTCCCCAAACCGTTTTGTCAGTGCGTCTATCCTGAGCATGTCACCCCCTTGGTTTGAGGGCGGGATAAGGGCGTCTGACGACAGAACCGTGACGGTTTTGTTTCAGGCTCTTTACGGTTTTGAAACGGTTCTGTGACGGGCGGGGTGCCGCGTTTTCTGGCTCTGCTGGTCAGGAAACACTTGCCGATAGAATACTAATTCCGTAATTCGTGAAATATGGAATCAATGATCGCACACCGTCTGTCCATCCTGGGCCATCCGCAACGCCTTGCGCTGTTTCGGCTGCTGATGCGCCGCTATCCCGATCATGTGCCCGCCAGCGAACTGGCGCGGGCGCTGGGGCTGAAACCCAATACGTTGTCCGTTTATATCGGCGCGCTGATGCAGGCCGGACTGGTCGATCAGGAACGCGCCGGGACATCCCTGCGCTATGCCATCCGGCTGGACAGCACGCGCGAGACATTCGACTACCTGCTGCACGATTGCTGCCGGGGGCGGCCCGACATCTGCACGCCGCTGGTGATGGATGGCCCCGCCGCCGATGCTGCGGGTCGCAAGTTCAAGGTGCTGTTCCTGTGCACCGGCAATTCCGCACGGTCGATCATGGCCGAAACCATCCTGCGGGCAGTGGCAGGTGACAGGTTCGACGTCTGGTCCGCAGGCACCCGGCCACGGTCCGCGCTAAACCCCGATGCCGTCGCACTGCTGCAGCAAAAGGGGCACGACACCGCCACGCTGGAGGCCAAGAGCATGACCGTGTTTCAGACCCCCGATGCGCCCGATTTCGATTTCGTGTTCACCGTCTGCGATCAGGCCGCGAACGAGGATTGCCCCGCCTGGCAGGGGCAACCGATCAGCAGCCACTGGGGTCTGCCCGATCCGGCCGCCGTGACAGGCGCGGACGCGGAACGCGCGCTGGCGTTCCACCAGACCTATGGCGCGTTGCTGCACCGGATCAGGGCCTTTGCGGCGCTGCCGGTCACATCGCTGGACCGGATCGCCCTGCAACGGGCGGTCGATGACATTGCTGCACAAAAAGGATTTGCCGCATGACCACCTATGCCCTCAACGGCCTTGGCCGCATCGGGAAACTGGCCCTGAAACCGCTGCTGGCACGCGGCGCAAGGATCGCATGGATCAATGACGCGGTGGGCGATCCCGCGATGCAGGCGCATCTGCTGGAATTCGATTCGGTCCACGGTCGCTGGGATGCGGATTTCAGCCACGACGCCGACAGCGTGACCATCGACGGCGTGCGGCTGCCCTTTGTGGGCACACGCAACATCGCGGATCTGCCACTGGACGGGGTGGATGTGGTGATCGACTGCACCGGCGTGTTCAAATCCGAGGCAGCCCTTGCCCCCTATTTCGCCGCCGGCGTGAAAAAGGTCGTGGTCTCGGCCCCGGTCAAGGACGGCGACGCGGCCAATATCGTCTATGGCGTGAACCACGACACCTATGATGCCGCCCGCCACCGGATCGTCACGGCGGCCAGCTGCACGACCAACTGCGTGGCCCCGGTGGTCAAGGTTGTGCACGAAAACCTCGGCATCAAACACGGGTCCATCACCACGATCCATGACGTGACCAACACCCAGACCATCGTGGATCGCCCGGCCAAGGATCTGCGCCGCGCACGGTCTGCGCTGAATTCGCTTATCCCCACGACGACGGGCAGTGCGACGGCGATCACGCTGATCTACCCCGAACTGACGGGCCGTCTGAACGGTCACGCGGTCCGCGTGCCGCTGCTGAACGCATCCCTGACCGATTGCGTGTTCGAGGTGGACCGCCCGACCACTGCCGCAGAGGTCAACGCCCTGTTCAAGGCGGCCGCCCAGGGACCATTGCAGGGCATACTGGGATACGAGGAACGCCCGCTGGTGTCGTCTGATTACACCAACGACACCCGGTCGGGGATCGTGGACGCCCCATCGACCATGGTGATCAACGGCACGCAGGTCAAAATCTATGCCTGGTATGACAACGAAATGGGTTACGCGCACCGCTTGGTTGACGTGGCCCTGATGGTCGGGAATTCGGTGTGACCGCGACAAACACGCGCCCCGAGGGGCTGTCGGCCTATATCGCCGTCACGGCGGCCTATTGGGCGTTCATGCTGACCGATGGCGCGCTTCGGATGCTGGTGCTGCTGCATTTCCATACGCTGGGGTTCAGCCCGGTGCAGCTGGCCTATCTGTTTGTCCTGTATGAAATCGCGGGCATGGTGACGAACCTGTGCGCGGGCTGGATCGCGGCGCGGTTCGGCCTGACCGCCACACTCTATGCGGGTCTGGGCATTCAGGTGCTGGCACTGCTGGCGCTGACACAGCTGGACCCTGCCTGGACCGTGGGCCTGTCGGTCGCCTATGTCATGGTGGTGCAGGGGGCCAGCGGCGTGGCCAAGGACTTGGCCAAGATGTCGTCGAAATCCGCGGTCAAGCTGCTGGCCCCCGCGCAGGACGGCGGATTGTTCCGCTGGGTGGCCTTGCTGACCGGGTCCAAGAACGCGGTCAAGGGGCTGGGCTTTCTCGCCGGGGCGGGCATGTTGGCCACGATCGGTTTCACCGGGGCGGTGCTGGGGATGGCTGCCGTGCTGGCGGTGATCCTGATCGCGGTGCTGATCGCGATGCCGCCGGGCCTGCCGCGCGGACGACGCGGCACCAAATTCAGCGAGGTGTTTTCCAAATCCGCCAACGTCAACTGGCTGTCGGCGGCGCGGGTGTTTCTGTTCGGCGCGCGCGACGTCTGGTTCGTCGTAGGCATCCCGATCTATTTCTACGCGGTCCTGTCCGATGGCACGACCGACGGCAACCGGGCCGCGTTTTTCATGATCGGCAGCTTCATGGCGGTCTGGGTGATCCTCTATGGCATGGTGCAGGCTGCATCGCCACGCCTGCTGCGCGCCGCACAGCGCAGCGAAGCCAATCTGACCCTTGCGGCGCGCGGCTGGGGCTGGACATTGGCCGCGGTGCCGGCGGTTCTGACGGTGGCCGCACTGGTGGCGGGCGGCCCGCAGACCTGGCTGACCGTAACGCTTGTGGCTGGGCTTTTGGCCTTTGGCGGGGTGTTCGCGATCAATTCGGCGCTGCATTCCTATCTGATCCTCGCCTTTACCAAGGCCGAGCGTGTGACCATGGATGTCGGGTTCTATTACATGGCGAATGCGGCGGGCAGGCTGCTGGGCACGGTGCTGTCGGGACTGACCTATCAGCTGGGCGGTCTGTCGTTGATGCTGGGTGTGGCCACGGTCATGGTGGGGCTGTCAGCGGTGATCACAGGGCGTCTGCGTCCCGCCTGACGGAGCCCTGCGCTGCCGATCAATCACATGCGTGATAGCCGCTCCTCGTCATCCACAACGGCCAGGGACCCGGCACTGTCCGTCCATGCCCACAACACGAGGTTCATGTCCGATGCCGCCGCGCCCTTGGCAAAGCTGCGAACAAGCAGACCAGCAAAACCGTCCGCCGATAGTCTGCGCGCAAGATCCTGTGTCGGCACCGTCTGATGATCCAGCATTCTGCTGCGCCATGCGGCATCGGCAAGCAGCGCTGGCGTAACACCGTATCTTTTCAGTGCCAGTTCATCACCCGTATCGAAAATCGGGCCAAGGTCTGCGGTGTAGGACACGAGGATCGTGGGCTGCAGACTGCCGACCTGATGGGCCTCGCGCAGCGCTGTTGCGGGGTCGAGCGCGGTATACAGCGCCGGTGTCCCCTTGGGATTGAAGCGCCCGCCGAACAGGGCCGCACCGTGCCCGGACAGGGGGGTGCGCGCATAGACCGGGTTCAGGGCCCGAAAAAGCGGCCCGGTATAGCGCCCGTGCCTGAATGGCATCAGGCAAAGACACCGGCATCGACCGCGTCGATATATTCCAGAACCTGCTGCGCCTTGCCTTCTTGGACCAGTTGCATGGCGGTCCTGCCGTCAAAGCCGGGCAGAGGTTCGGATCGATACCACGCATAGGCGATCAGTTCCGATCCAAAGCGTGGCGACACCTTGTTCAGCACCTCGACCAGTTCGCGCAGGCGGCGCTGTGTCTTGTCCGAACCAATGCGGGCACGCCGCTGCAAGGCATCCTTGCCCAGACCGACCGTCAAGGCGATTTCCTCGGACGACGTGCGCAGGACAGCCGCGATCTTGCGTGGTTCGAATTGTCCGGCTTCTGCAAAATGGGTGATGTGCATGACGGGTTCCAACAGCTTATATGACGCTATATGGCGTCACTATTACCGAATTTCAAGTGTTTCAGAAGCAAGCTATAAGTAGACCCCGATCAAAAGGGCGCGACCGACCGGCGTAATACCGTCGTCGGATGTGGGCCGGTGCGTCGCCCTCAACCGCGGCGATCTTGGCGAAAAACTCCAAGGCGCGTCTTGCATTCCTGAACCAATTGCCCGGTTTCCACAGGGATCCCAGCGGCACCAGAGGCTGGGACCGCTCTGTTGCCAGCGTACCGGGGCGCAGCGATGGTGCGCCGGACAAGCTGGCAGCGCACGCATGCAGACTGCCCTGAACCAACCGCTATATGACATAATGTTGGTTACGCGGCGATGCGTATCACCGGGACGCCTTTTGCAGCAGGCCGATCAACTCATCGAATTTGGCGCGCTGTTCGGCCGGATCGCCGCTTAGGATCGCGGTTTCGACGCAATGGGCGGCGTGGTTTTCCAGAACCAGTCGTTCGACACCCAACAGCGCTGACCGGATCGCGGCGGTCTGCGCCAGCACGTCCATGCAATATCGGTCCTCTTCGACCATGCGGGCCACCCCGCGCACCTGACCTTCGACGCGGGACAGCCGGTCGAGGGTTTTCTGCTTGTTGGCTTTCATCCGGTCACTCCTGTTCCGCCGGGTCCGGTAACCCTCTGGTCATATACCCCTATAGGGTATATACGTCACCCGAAAACGTCATGTCGCGATATGCGACATGACCACCCCTGTCAGGAGGCAGACGATGTCGATCCAAACCCGCAACGTGTCTGATGTGACGACAGACCCTGCCACCGCAGCCACCCGAAAAACGGCCGTTCTGTATCGCATGGCCCTGCCCGACCACCTGTGTCCGTCCGGTCAAAAGGCGCGCTGGCTGTTGCAGTCCAAGGGGTATGACATCGACGACCGCCTGTTTCGCACCCGCCCCGAGGTCGATGCGTTCAAGGACACCTTTGACGTGCCGACCACGCCGCAGGTCTGGATCGACGGCACACGCATCGGGGGCTACAGCGATCTGCGCGTGGCCTTGACCGACCACGATCCAAAGGCCACGACCTATCGCCCGGTGATCTATCTGTTCGTAGTGGCAGCCGCGACGGCACTGGCCTTGTCGATCGGTTTTCTGGGGGCGATCACATGGCAGACGTTGGGTTGGTTCATCTCGGTTTCGATGATTCTGCTGGGCATGCAAAAGCTGCGCGACATCGAAAGCTTTTCCACCATGTTCCTGAACTATGACCTGCTGGCGCGCAAATGGGTGCCCTATGCCTATGTCTACCCTTGGGTCGAAACCGGCGCTGGCGTGTTGATGACGGGGATGCTGCTGACCCCGTTTGCAGCACCAGCCGCGCTGTTCATTTCCACCGTCGGTGCCATCAGCGTGTTCAAAGCGGTCTATATCGACAAGCGAGAGCTGAAATGCGCCTGCGTGGGCGGCAATTCGAACGTGCCGCTGGGGTTCGTCAGCCTGACCGAAAACCTGATGATGATGGGCATGGCAATCGTCATGATCGTGCTGGCCCTTAGCTAAGGTCATCCTTGTCGCGGTAATTGTCCGGGTCAAAGACCACGAAAAATTCGTAGGTACACCAACCCGCCGCGGCGCATGCGATCATTGTCCAAAGCGGCGTGCCCAACAGCAGTTCGAACAGCGCCCAGCCCCACAGCACCACGCAGACCACCAGCCTGCGGGACCGCGGCGCAAAGAACGGCGCGCGCACGTTGATCAGGTCGCTCAAGGGCATCGGCGGTTGTCCATTTCTGTCAGCGCGGCGTCCAGCCGGTCGCCGGGCCAGTTTTCGGTCAGGGCGCGACGCAGGATGTCAGCCTGCGACACCGGGGCGTTGCCGTTCAGCGGCGGGTCCGTGTCGAGGTTCGTCGGAAAGGCATAGCCTTCGGCGCTGGCCGCGATCACCGCCGCAACCTGCGCCGCCGTCATCGCGGACCCCGACAACACAGGATAGAGCGCACGGACCATCGCCGCGCGGTCGACGCTTTCCATGGCGCGACCAAAGGCAGAGGACACCTGCAACAGCATCACCATCCGCGCGATGTCGGCACTGCGATTTTCGCCCGCCGCATGAAACAGCGCGGGATTGAAAAAGATCACGTCGCCCTTGGCCAGGGGCAGCTGGATGCAGTGATCCTCGAACAGCGCGCGGTGGGCGGGATCGTGAAACGCGACATAGCCCGGCGAATAGAGCTGCGAGAACGGCAGCAGTTTCGTAGGCCCGCTTTCGATGGGCATGTCGCAATGCGCGATGCCACCCTGCAGCGTCAGCGCAGCGGTCAGGTCATGGGCGTGTACGGGATAACGCGCGGCCCCTGCAGCGGATTGGAACCCCAGGTGATAATCGCGGTGCGCCTGCTGCGCCTTGCCACCGGGGCGCACCTGATTGACCTGGGCGGTCATCTGATAGGCCGGGCCCAGCCAGGCCTCGCAAACAGCGGCAATGGCGTCGTTGGCAAAATACCCGGCAAAACAGGCAGGATCGCGCAGGCACAGTTTCTGCAAGGCGTTCCAGATGCGGTCATTGGCACCCGATGCCGCGAAATGGTCGCCCTTTCCCGCGCCCTGCGCCGCCTCTGCCGCGATGATGGCGTTGAACACATCCGTCGCCCGGTCGATGACGCCGGTGTCGCCATAGCTGCCGCGCAGAACGATCACCCCTGCGGATTCCCGCAGCACCCAGGCCCATTCCGCCATCAATGCCCGCCGCGCGTCCTGGTCGGCCAGCGCCGGGGCCAGGGCGTGCATGTCGTAGATTGGCACCTGCCGCGTCACCGTCGCGGCATGGGGCACATCGGCATGATCAAGCCGCCGCCCGATCAACGCACGCAGCGTCTCTGGATCGCCTGCGTCAGCGTCGAAGTAGCCTGCTGTCCGGTCCTGCGTCATGTCGCCTACCCCCGGAACATCGGTGGTCGCGCATCCACCCACCGGCCATCGTCACGCCCGCTGGCGGCCACGGCGAAAACGGCGGCCATGGACCGCAAGCCATCCTCGGCGCGCGGGTACAGATCGGCAGCGGGATCGACAGGCTGACCTGCGGTATGGGCGCGGATCGCGGCAGCCAGATCGAGGTAGATATTGGCAAAGGCCAGCGGCATCCCCTCGGCATGACCGATCGTGACGCGGCTGGTGCGGTCGGCCTCTGGCGACAGGTTCGCCTCGCCACGTTCGATGGTCTGCAACCGCCCGCCGAGCGGCATCCAGAACAACTGGTTGGGCTGTTCCTGCGACCACCGCAATCCGCCCTTTTCGCCAAAGACCTGCAAGGTCAGACCGTGCTGGCGTCCCAACGCGACCGAGGATGTCCACAACCGCCCGACAGCCCCGCCGTCAAAGCGCATGTTCACCATGGCGTCATCCTCCAGCAGGCGGCTGGGGATGCAGGACACGGTGTCGGCGGACAGTTTTTCCACTTCTTGCCCGATGACGAATGACGCCATGTGCAGCGCGTGAATGCCGCAATCGGCAAATTGCGCCGACACCCCGGCTTGTGCGGGATCATAACGCCAGCGCACGCGCGGATTATCGGCGTCGGCGGCATCGGCGTGGTGACCATGGGCGAACTCTGCCTTGACCAGACGGATCGCACCCAGATCGCCGCGCGCCACCATCGCCCGCATGTGGCGCACTAGTGAATACCCGCTGTAGCCATAATTCACCGCACAGATCTGCCCGGTGGTCCGGGCGATCTTGACGATCTCTTCGCCCTCTTCGACGGTCATCGTCATCGGCTTTTCGCAAAGAACGTGAAACCCTGCCTCCAGATAGGCCTTGGTGATTTCGAAATGGGTGGCGTTTGGCGTAGCCACCGTCACAAGGTCGATACGGTCGTCGCGCCCACGCTCGCCCGCCAGCATCTCTTGCCAGTCGCCATAGGACCGGTCGGCGGCCAGACCCAGCGTCTGACCATAGGCGCGGCCCGCGTCGGGGCGGTGATCCAGTGCGGCGGCGGTGAATTCAAACGCACCGTCCAGCCCTGCACCCAGCCGGTGCGCCGGCCCGATCTGGCTGCCTTCGCCACCGCCGATCATGCCCCATCTCAGTTTCGTCATGTCACAATCCCCTCGTCAAAGCCGATCCCGGCCAGATAATCACGGTTGGCCCGCGCATCCGCCACGGGCGACACATCCAGCGTCGGGTCGCAGTCCTGTTCGACCGTGCACCATCCCGCATAGCCCGCATCCAGCAGCAGGGCGCGCACCGCTTTGAAATCGACCTCTCCATCCGACAGGTTGCAGAAAATGCCCTGCCCGCAGGCATCGTAGAACCCGGTGCGCTTGGCGATCACATCCGCCTTGACCACGGGGTCCGTCGTCTTGAAATGCACATAGGTCAGCCGGTCGATATGCCGTTGCATGAACGCCAGCGGATCGAATCCGGCATAGGTGCAATGACCGGTATCAAGGCACAGTTTCAGCTGTGCAGGATCAGTTTCCAACAGGATGCGCTCGACCTCGGTCTCGAAATCCAGAAATCCGCCCGCATGGGGATGCAGTTCCGGCGTCAGGCCATAGTCATCGGCGGCCATGCGCGCGACGGTCATGATCCGATCGCGGAACGCCTGCCATTCGGCGGCATCCATCTGTTCCGCCTCGGCCGCGCGGCCCGCAGTCGGCGCACGGCGCGGCGAGATGGAATCGATGATCACCAGATGTTCGGCCCCATGCGCCTGCAAGGCGCGGCAGGTCCGCACCGCACCGTCCATCACATCATCCCAGGCGGCGGGGTCGTGAAACGGGCGGAACACCACCCCGCCGATCAGGTCCAGCGCATGTTCATCCAGCGCATCACGCAGCACGGCGGGGTCCTCTGGCATATAGCCCACGGGCCCCAGTTCGATCCCGCCATATCCCGCCGCCGCGCAATCACGCAGCACATCGCGCCAATGGGGGTTGCGCGGATCATCCGCGAATTCCACACCCCAGGAACAGGGCGCATTGCCAATACGTATCGTCATGGTCGGTCCTCAGGTCTGGGGCACATCGACCCAGCGCCGTTCCCGCGCCGAGGTCAGTGCCGCGTCGATCACCTGCGCCACGGCAAGCCCGTCGCGAAAGGTAGGGAATACGGACTTGCGTTCATGAATCGCGGTCAGGAAATCCTTGGCCTCGATGATGATCTGGTCCTGATAGCCCGTGCCGTGGCCGGGCCCCTGACAGAAAGGCGCGTAATCGGGATGCGCGGGGCCGGTCAAGATCTTGCGAAAACCGCGTGTCGCCTCGGGGCCTTCGGCCTTGTACAGCCACAGGGCGTTCTGGTCCTCTTGGTCGAACCGGATCGCGCCGCGCGTGCCGTGGATTTCATAGGCATAGCCCATCTTGCGGCCCGTGGCGGTGCGACTGGAATAGATGTGGCCCAGCACGCCGCTGGCGAACCGGCACATGATCTGGGCGTGGTCGTCGTTGGTCACGCGCCCGCCGGGACGGTCGGTGTGCAGCGTCTCGACCTCGGCCATGACGCTGGTGATGGGCCCCATCAGGGCCAGGGCCGCATTGACCGGATGCGGGGCCAGATCGCCCATGTTGCCATTGGCCATCCCGTCGCAGCGCCAGTTGTGCGGCGCATCGGGGTCGGCCAGAAAATCCTCGGTGTGTTCGCCGCGAAACCATGTGACGCGCCCGATTTCCCCATCGGCCAGCAGTTGCCGCGCGAACTGGCTGGCGGGGGTGCGGATATAGTTGAACCCGACCATATGGGCGACACCGGATGCCTCGGCCATGGCGACCATGGCGCGGCTGTTTTCCAGCGTATCGGCCAACGGTTTTTCGCAGAACACGGGCTTGCCCGCGGCAAAGGCCGCCTGTGCCATCGCGTGATGCGTATCCGGCGGGGTGGCGATGATGACGGCCTCGACCGCAGGATCGGCGATCAGCGTCTGCCAGTCGGGGGCGGCGCGTGCGAAACCGAAATCACGGGCATAGCGCGCCGCACTGTCCGGCGACGATGCGGCGATCATTTCCAACCGGGGACGCAGGGCGGTTCCGAACACGGCACCCACGACCGACATGGCCACCGCATGGGCCTTGCCCATATAGCCGCCACCGATGATCCCGATGCCGATCTCGCGCATGTCACGACCTCCTCTTCGTGTAGGCGCCGTTGCGCGCGCCCCCGAAATCAGTAGCCTGCGATCTGCGCCCAGACAAGCCGGGTGCAACGCGCCGACAAAAGGACCGCCCATGCACATCGCCCCCTATGACAACAGCAACCGCCCGATCGTCGATATCGACGACGACACGGTGCCGCTGAACTATTTCAACATCGTCAAATTGACCCTCGGGCAAAGTTTCGACTACCGCGTGCCCGGCTACGAAACCTGTATCGTGCCCGCCACCGGCACGGTCGATATCATGGTCGAGGGCGTGGCCTTTGACGGACTGGGCGGACGCGGCACCGATGTCTGGGACGGAGAGCCGGAGGGCGTCTATATCCCGTCAGGGGCCAAGGTGACGATCACCTGCACATCGGACGCGACAGAAACATTCGTTGCGGGCGCAAAATACGACAAGGTGCTGGACCCCTTCGATGTGCGCCGCGACCAGATCGACCTTGTGCAATACGGCAGCGACGACACGAAAACCCACCGCAAGATCAAGCATATCCTGGGTCAGAAACAGGCCGACCAGGTGGGCCGCCTGTTGGTAAGCGAGCTTTATACCGTGGGTCAGGGCGGCTGGTCCGGTTTTCCCAGCCACAAGCATGACACCGACCGCCTGCCGCAGGAAACCCGCCACGACGAGACCTATAATTTCCGGTTCCGCCCCAACCACGGGTCCGGTCTGCAAATGCTGCAACGCGAGGACGGCAAACCGGGCGACGCCTATCACATCGTCGATGGTTCCACGATCTGCATCGACCGGGGCTATCATCCCTGCGCCGTGCTGCCCGGCTACGAGATGTATTATTTTACCATCCTCGGCGGTCTCAGCCAGCGGCCGCTGGTGCAGTATTTCCAGCCCAGCCATGCCGACCAGATCGAAACCATCCCCGGCATCAAGGACATGATCGCGAAATTCAAATGACCCTTGCGACGCTGTCCGATGTGCTGATCCCGGCGCGTGACGGTGGCTATGCCATAGCAGGGCTGGTCTGTCAGGGCTGGGAAGACATGCGCGCCTATGTGACCGCCGCCGAGGCTGAACGCGCGCCCGTGATCCTGCAGGCCGGGCCGGGCTGTCGCGCGCATACCCCCCTGCCCGTTCTGGCCGGGATGATGCGGCATCTGGCCGAGGCGGCCAGCGTGCCGGTCGTCATCCATCTGGATCACGCCCATTCGCTGGATGAATGCCGGGCCGCCATCGACCTTGGGTTCACCTCGGTGATGTTCGACGGATCGCGCCTGCCGCTGGCGGACAACATGGCACAGACAGCGCAGGTCGTGCGGATCGCGCAGGCGGCAGGCGTGTCCTGCGAAGGCGAGATCGGTTTCGTGGGCTATGACGCGGGCGTGGCATCCATCGGCACCGACCCGGCAGAGGCCGCGACATTCGCCCGCGACACGGGCGTGGACGCGCTGGCCGTCTCGGTCGGCAACGTGCATTTGCAACAGGGGGCCGGGGCCGCGCTGGACGAGGCGCGCATACACGCGATCGCGGCGCTGACCGATGTGCCGCTGGTGATCCACGGCGGGTCGGGCGTGCCGCCGGTGCAGCGCAGCGCATTGGCGCGGGGGTCCAACATCTGCAAGTTCAACATCGGGACAGAGCTGCGCATGACATTCGGTGCTGCCTTGCGGCAGAACCTGGTCGACGACGACCAGATTTTCGACCGCATCGACATCCTGTCCGCGACCGAGGCCTCGCTCTGCGCCGCCGCCCGCCGGATCATCGCGTCACTGGGTGTTCAGTCCCGGCACGTGTTGGATGGGATTTAGAATGAAACGATCTGGCTCTGAGGTCCAGATTTTGCAGTTGTATTCATAGGGGGTGAGGCCGCTCGGGGTCTTTCGCCTGCGTGCGCGGCTGCTTCGGCTGTCTTGCACCGCATAATGGGTGGGCGCTGACCGTGCCTGCGCGACCGCCGGGATTCATCTGCCACTGGAAAGCGGCGTTTCGATATGTTCAAAACACGCGAACCGAATTCAAAGGACGTCACCCGTGCCAAAGATCGCCCCAAAGGACCTCCGCTCTGCGCAATGGTTCAACAATCCTGACAACCCGGAGATGACCGCGCTCTATCTGGAACGCTATCTCAACTACGGCATGACACGGGCGGAATTGCAGGGCGGCAAGCCGATCATCGGGATCGCCCAGACCGGCAGCGACCTGTCGCCGTGCAACCGCCACCATATCGAACTGGCCAAACGGGTGCGCGACGGCATCATCGCCGCCGGTGGCGTGCCGATCGAAATTCCGGTGCATCCGATCCAGGAAACCGGCAAACGACCCACCGCCAGTCTGGACCGCAACCTGGCCTACCTCGGTCTGGTCGAGGCGCTTTATGGTTATCCCATCGACGGCGTGGTGCTGACCATCGGCTGTGACAAGACGACCCCTGCCCTGCTGATGGCCGCCGCCACCGTCAATATCCCGGCCATCGCGCTGTCGGTCGGCCCGATGCTGAACGGCTGGCACGAGGGCGAACGCGCGGGGTCCGGCACCGTCATCTGGAAGGCCCGCGAAATGCTGGCCGCCGGTGAAATCAACGACGACCAGTTCATGGACATGGCCGCCGCCTCTGCCCCTTCGGTGGGCTATTGCAACACGATGGGCACCGCAACCACGATGAATTCACTGGCCGAGGCTCTGGGGATGCAACTGCCCGGTGCCGCGGCGATCCCCGCCCCCTACCGCGAACGCGGGCAGATCAGCTATGAAACTGGCCTGCGGATCGTGGACATGGTCTGGGACGACCTGCGCCCCACCGACGTCATGACGCGCGCCGCATTCGAAAACGCGATTGTCGTGAATTCCGCCATCGGTGGATCGACCAACGCGCCGATTCACCTGAATGCGATTGCAAAACATCTGGGCATCACCCTGACCAACGACGACTGGCAACAGGTCGGCCACCGCGTGCCGCTGCTGGTGAACCTGCAACCTTCTGGCACATACCTGGGCGAAGATTATCACCGCGCAGGCGGCGTGCCTGCCGTTATCGGCGAACTGATCGCCGCCGACATGCTGCCGCATCCGGACGCGCTGACGGTCAATGGCCGGACCATGCAGGACAACTGCGGTCTGCGCCGGACCGTGAACGACGACGTGATCCATCCCGCCAGCCTGCCGCTGATGGCCAGTGCCGGGTTCATCAACCTGTCGGGCAACCTGTTCGACAGCGCGATCATGAAAACATCCGTGATCGGTGCCGCATTCCGTGCCGCCTATCTGGAAAACCCGGATGACCCCAATGCGTTCGAGGGCCGCGCCGTGGTGTTCGACGGACCAGAGGATTTTCACCACCGTGTCGACGATCCGGCAGAAAACATCGACCGCGACTGCATCTTGGTGATGCGCGGTGCCGGGCCCAAGGGCTATCCCGGTGCGGCCGAGGTCGTGAACATGCGCCCACCCAATTACCTGATTAAACAGGGTATCCACGCCCTGCCCTGCATCGGTGACGGACGCCAGTCCGGCACATCCGGCAGCCCCTCGATCCTGAACGCCTCGCCCGAGGCGGCGGACAACGGCGGCTTGGCGCTGCTGCAAACCGGCGACCGCATCCGCATCGACCTGAACACCTGTTCGGCCAATATCCTGGTGCCAGAAGATGAACTGACCGCCCGGCGCGACGCGCTGATCGCAAAGGGCGGCTATCCGATCCCCGCCAGCCAGTCGCCGTGGCAGGACATTTTCCGCGATCTGGTGGAACCGCTGTCAGAGGGCATGACCCTGCGCGGCACGACCGATCACCGCGACATCGCGCGCAAGGGGTTGCCGCGCGACAGTCACTGATCTGTTCAAGGGGGGCGCGGCTGACCTGCCGCGCCCCCTGCCCTGTCAGTCCTCTTGCACCAGCGCCTGCCGCTGTTTGCCTAGTCCCGCGATCCCCAGTTCCATGACGTCACCGGCCTGCAGATAGACAGGATGCGGTTTCATCCCCATGCCCACGCCCGGCGGTGTGCCGGTGGAAATCACGTCACCGGGGTGCAGGGTCATAAGCCCGGACAGATGTTCGATAATCTGGGCCACGGTGAAAATCATCGTGGCGGTCGATCCGGTTTGCCGCCGTACACCGTTCACATCCAGCCACATGTCCAGCGCCTGCGGGTCCGGCACCGCGTCGCGGGTGACCAGCCACGGACCCGTCGGGCCAAAGGTGTCGCAGCTCTTGCCCTTGGTCCACTGTCCCGTCAGCCCGGTCTGGTAATGCCGTTCCGACACGTCGTTGACGATGCAATAGCCCGCGACATGGTCCAGCGCCTGTGCGGCACTGACGTGTTTCGCCCGTGTGCCGATGACCACGCCCAGCTCGACCTCCCAGTCGGTGTTCGTGGACCCGCGCGGGATCATCACGTCATCATTTGGCCCCACGATGGCCGATGTCGCCTTCATGAACAAAATGGGATGTTCGGGGATCGGCATGCCGGCCTCGGCGGCGTGATCCGAATAGTTCAACCCGATGCACAGCATCTTGCCGATGGACCCCACACATGGCCCCAGACGCGGGTTGCCCGCCACCACCGGCAGATCGGCGGGGTCCAGCGCCCGCAGCCGGGCCAACCCAGCGTCCGACAGCACGTCCCCCGCGATGTCATCCACGACACCGGACAGATCATGCAGCGCGTCACCCACCATCATGCCGGGTTTTTCCGCACCTTCCGCGCCGTATCTCACCAGTTTCATGCCTGTCCTCCCTTGCGATCAACCCGACCAGCCGCCGTCGATGACATGCGGCTGCCCGGTGGTGAACGCACTTTCGTCGCTCGCAAGATAGACCACAAGGGCCGCGATTTCCTGCGCCGTCGCCACCCGGCCCATCGGCTGACGTTGGACGAAACGGTCCAGCGCCGCGTCACGACTGCCCAGTTCCGCCCCCAGCGCCGTGACGCGGTCCTGCCAGCTGGGGCTGTCAACGGTGCCCGGACAGATGCAGTTGCAGCGAATTCCACGGGTGATGTAATCGACCGCGACCGATTTCGTCAGCCCGATCACCGCCGCCTTGGTCGTGCCATAGATGAACCGATCAGGTGCGCCGATGATCGACGAACAGG
This sequence comes from Loktanella sp. DSM 29012, assembly GCF_900110705.1. Classification (GTDB taxonomy): domain Bacteria; phylum Pseudomonadota; class Alphaproteobacteria; order Rhodobacterales; family Rhodobacteraceae; genus Loktanella; species Loktanella gaetbuli. Next base: position 47,993 of record NZ_FOEJ01000009.1, read on the forward strand.
CCGACGACATGTTCACGATGCTGCCCGCACCCCGGTCCAGCATCCCCGGCAGCGCCGCGCGGATCGTGCGAAACATCGACGTCACGTTCAGATCAAAGGTCGCGGCCCAGTCGTCATCAGTCGCCGTCAGCACTGACCCGTGCGGGACGATGCCCGCGCAGTTGAACAACGCATCGGGCCGGGCTTGCGCCACGCCCGCCCTGACGGATGCATCATCGCGCACATCCAGCGCCAGGGCCGTGATCCCGTCCAGATCCGCCAACAGGTCAGGGTTCACGTCACTGGCGAAAACCAACGCCCCTTCGGCCGCCATCGCAATGGCAGAGGCACGCCCGATACCCTGCCCCGCCGCCGTGACCAGCACGCGTTTGCCGTCCAATCGTCCCATGATCGTCCCTCCATCCCGGTGCAGACTGTCCGACGCATCGTCACCTGTCCAGCACCCGTGACGCGGCCCGCCAATCACGCTAGGTCATACGGCACCCATGAAAGGATCGCCCATGCCCTCTGTCGATTTCAACGTCCCCCACGCATTGCCCAAGGAAGACGCGGCCGCACGCCTGCTTGCCGGTATCCCCAAGCTGGAAAAGGCCATTCCCGGCGGCGGCGACGTGCAGGCCGAACGCGTGGGCGATGACGGCATGATCCTGTCGATCAAGGCGATGGGCCAAACCATCACCGTGGATTCCGTCCTGTCCGACAGCGCCGTCAGCGGTCAGGTCAAGGTGCCGCTGATGCTGGCGATGATGCAGACCCAGATCCGCGACATGGTGCAGGACAGCGTCACTCGGATGCTGGCGAAACCCGCCTAGGCCACCGCACCGTCACGGGTCAGCACCACGACGGTCTGTTGATTGACGACGATATCGCCCGACACCTGCGCGGGTGCGATGTCGTCGTTGCTGTCCAGCTGTTTGGTCCATGCGCCCTCTGGCAGGGCAAAGGTCACGTCCTCGCCTGCGTTGAGGATGATGAACACGTCACCATGATCCAGCCCCATGATCCGCTTGGCAAAGGCGCGCAGCCCGCCGTCGGACCAATCGTCCTCTGCCATCTCGCGGCCTTCGGGATGATACCACAACGTCCGCTTGCCGCTGCTGGGATCGGATGTGCCGAATTTCGGATCGACGAAACCGTCCAGCGCCCGCCGCCAGGCAAAGGCGCGCGCGGTCGCGGCAATCAGCGTTGCATCTGCATTTTCCCAGTCGATCCAGGTCAGTTCGTTATCCTGACAATAAGCGTTGTTGTTGCCGTGCTGGGTCTGACCCATCTCGTCCCCGGCCAGAATCATCGGCACGCCCTGCGACACCGCCAGCGTGGTCAGCATGGCGCGCACACGGCGTCTGCGCGCAGCAAGGACCGCGGGATCGTCGGTCGGTCCCTCTGCACCCATGTTGTCGGAAATGTTGTGGTCGTGGCCGTCGCGGCCATCCTCGCCATTCGCCGCGTTATGCTTGTCGTTGTAACTGACCGTGTCCCAAAGGGTGAACCCGTCGTGCGCCGCAACAAAGTTGATCGAGGATGTCGCAGGCCGCATGTCATGGTCGAACTGCACGGGCGATCCCGACAGCCGCTCGCTGATCCGGGGCACCAGACTGTCGTCACCACGCCAATAGGCCCGGATGTCGTCGCGGGCCTTGTCGTTCCATTCGCGAAACGGCCAGGGAAACCCGCCGACCTGATAACCGCCATCACCGATATCCCAGGGTTCGGCAATCAGTTTGACCCGGCTCAGCGTCGGGTCCTGCCGGATCGCGGCGAAAAACGCGCCTTCGCGTTCAAACCCGGTGATTTCACGCCCCAAGGTGCTGGCCAGGTCGAAACGGAACCCGTCCACATGCATCACCTCTACCCAATAACGCAATGAATCCAATACCATACGCAAAACCATCGGATGCGCCACGTTCACCGTGTTGCCGGTGCCGGTCGTGTCAAAGGCATAGCGTGGATCATCGGAACCCAGATAATAACTGGCATTGTCGATGCCGCGGAACGACAGCGTCGGCCCAAGTTCGCTGCCTTCGGCGGTGTGGTTGTACACCACGTCCAGGATCACCTCGATGCCCGCCTGATGGAACCGGTCGATGGCGCGTTTCACCTCGGCGATGTCGTAGCCCTTGAGGTAGGCCTGATGCGGGGCGAAAAACGACAGCGTGTTATAGCCCCAGTAATTCGACAGCCCCTTTTCCAGCAGGTGCCGATCCTGGGCAAAGGCATGGATCGGCAGCAGTTCGATCGCGGTGACGCCGATTTTCGTCAGATGCTCCAGAATCGGGTCGGCTGACAGCGCGACAAAGGTGCCCCGGTCCGCCTGTGCGATGCCGGGGTGGCGCATGGTCAATCCCTTGACGTGCCCCTCATAGATCACGGTGTCCTTGAATCTGTGGTTCAGCGTTTCCTTGGCCGACCATTCGAACTGGTTCTCGACCACCACGCCCTTTGGCATGAACGCGGCTGAGCAGCGTGGATCGAAACTCAGGTCATCCTCGCCGATGGTGTAGCCGAACAGCGCATCGTCCCAGACGATGTTGCCCATCAGCGCCTTGGCGTAGGGGTCCAGCAGCAGCTTGTTTGCATTGAACCGATGCCCCTCATGCGGCGCGTAGGGACCATGCACGCGGTAGCCATAACGCTGCCCTGCCCCGATGCCCGGCAAGAACCCGTAATAGATGCCGCCTTCCATTTCGGGCAGTTCCAGCCGGGCGGTTTCATGCTGACCGCTTTCGTCGAACAGGCACAGCTCGACAGCTGTCGCATTGCCGGAAAACAGCGCGAAATTCGTCCCGCCGCTGTGGGGGTCCGCCCCCAACGCATCGGGACGCGCAAGGGAACGGTCAAACGCCGCAATGGCGCTGTTGTGCTGTGTCATCGGTTTTGTCCAATAGCGGGCAGTCTATGCCCTGAGGTCGCGATTGGCTGTGTCGCCTAGATAGTGGCCCACGGGCCCGCGACAATCCAACCGCAACCGGTTGTTTCAGATCATTCTGGTGAAAAATCGACGCGCAGACCGGGCAATGCCTCTTTCATCAGCGTTCCTGCCCCCAGATCGGCACCGTTCGGATCGCAGGTGACCGTTACGCGGCCACCTTCCCCGACCCGCGTCAGCACAAATCCCGCCCCGGTTGCGGCAAACTGCACGGCAGCCCCATCCCAGAACGCCGGATCGTCCCGCCGGGCGCGCAGCACGGCATGGGTCAGCCGCGCCTTTTGCCCGGCGAACCCCGATGCCTCGGTCAGGGCCATCAGCGCATCCAAATCGACCGGCAGACGGTTGTCGGGATCAGTCAGCGCGAAATGCGGCCCCTCGCAGCCACGGTAAATGTCGGGCACACCGGGCATAGTGAGTTTCAATGCCGTCTGGATCAGTGACAGCACCTCGCCCCGCGCAATCAGCCGCATCAGTGCCCCAGGCCGTGCCGCCGCCCAATCGGCCGTCAGTTTCGGGATCAGCGACAGGACCCGATTTTCGGCCTCGGTGTCGGGATAGATCCAGTTCGTGATGGTCTTGCCCTCGCGCAGGGCCTTGACCACGTGGTCGTGCACCCGCTGGTCCAGATCATCCTCGCCCCAGATCGCAAGGGCCACCTGTGTCAGGTACCAGCGGTCATTCGCGCAGGCCACCCCTGCCCCATCCAGCCCCGCGACCCGGTCCACCAGTGCCGCAAAATCATCCGGCAAGTGACTGATCGCCACCAGCCGCATCCGCGCGTCCTCTGACCGTTTGGTGTCGTGGCTGGAGGTCAGGGTCAATGCGCTGCCCTGCCGTGTGGCCAACCAGTCCTGCATGCCATCCGCCGTGATCGTGGCTGCATCGGGATCGGCACCAACCTCGTTTGCCGCCAGATAGGCGTTCCAGCGGAACCCGGCGGTGTCCTCGTGCGATTTGGCCAGCAATGCGCCCGTGACCTGCTGGAACCGCACCTGGAACGCGCGGGCAGCGTCTGTGCCGGGGGCCGTGATAAACCCTGCCAACTGCTGCACGACCGCCCCGTTGCGCAGGTCTGCCGCAGCCTCGGTCGTGACCCTCTCCATCAGCGCCAGGTCCTCTGGACGCTGAACGGTCTGACAAAAATAGGGTCTATATCGGGGAAATGCGATCAAAAGCGCGATCACTGCCTCGCGCAGCGCCTCGCCGCCCTGCTCACGCGCATCCGCCTGCGTGGCACGATGCCCCAGATCGATCAGGTCCAGCATTTCGGCGGCCAGTTCCTGCCGCAGCACCTCGTGCTTGGCGGTCTGGATCGCGTCGTGAAACGACCCCGTCTCGCCTGTCGCGGCGCGCCAGTCGCTGACGATACGTGCGTGGCCCTGTGGATCGGTCAGCACCTGCGCCAGCTTGCGCGCCGCCTCATAGCCCGTGGTGCCCGCTAGCCCCCAATCCGGCAGCACCTCGTCCCCGGTCAGGATCTTTTCGACCCAGATCGGACAATCCCCGACCCGCGCCTGCAACCGCCTGAGATAACCGCCCGGATCGGCCAGCCCGTCGATGTGGTCCAGACGCAGCCCCTGCACCAACCCGCGGTCGATCAGATCGAACGTCTTTGCGTGCATGTCGTCGAACACCTGTTCGTCCTCGACCCGCATCCCGATCAGACCCGTCACGTTGAAAAACCGCCGATGCGTGATGCTGTCGCGTTCGCGTTCCCAGCGGGTCAGACGCCAGGCCTGTGCGGCGTGCAAGGCGTCCAGATCAGCCGTCACCTTGCCCGGCGCGATCGGAATGGCCAGACCATCGCCCACCGTCATCACCGGCCCGTCCTCGGCCTGACCAATGCCGACTTGGCCACTCGACAGCGCATCGGCAAAGGATTCCGTCAGAAACGGCAGGACCAGCTTGTCCGACCAGTTGATGTCAAAATGGCGGGCATAGACGCTGTTCTGACCATGACGCAACACATCGCGCAGCCAGGGTGTCTGCAACGAAAACGCCATGTGATTCGGCACGATGTCGATGATGATGCCGATATTGTGCGATGCTGCGGCCGCCGCCAGCCTCTCGAACCCCGCCTCACCCCCTAGAACAGGGTCGATGACATTGGCATCGATCACATCATACCCGTGCGTGGACCCCGCCTGCGCGGCAAAGATCGGCGAGAGATACAGATGGCTGATCCCCAGCGACGCCAGATGCGGCAAAAAGCCGGTGGCCGCATCGAATGTCACATCTTCGCGCAATTGCAGGCGGTAGGTCGATGTGACTGGAATCATGCGGGTGTCGTCCATGTGCAAAAGCCAAAGGGTTTGTCCGGCGCACCCACCGTCAGCCGCGCGTCGGTGTCAGGCCACAGATGTGGCGTGTCCGGCAAGCGGTCGAAATGAAATGCAACGTAGAGATGTCCCCCATTGTAGCCCCAACTCGCGACAGCGGAACTGGTTCCTGTTGTCCTGACGCGCGCGGGTTGCGCGCCGCCACTGCGTACCAGTGGCATCACCTGCGTCGCCCGCCAGCCCAACAGACGCGCCGTCAGGCGCGACCAATCACCCGCATCCTCTGGCGGATGCGCATAGGGGCGGGCCATGTCGCGGGTCGCCTCGGCCAAGGGGTCCGGCAGATCGCCCTTGAACCCGTCGAAATCAGCAAATTCCGCCTTGCGACCGTTACGCACGGCATCGGCCAAATCACCAGTGAAATCGCAGAAGAACGGGAACGGGGTACGCGACCCGATTTCTTCGCCCTGAAACAGCATCGGCACATAGGGTGCTGTCAGCAGCAGGGCATGCGCTATGCGCATTGCCTCGACCCCGGCAAGCGTGATCAGCCGGTCGCCCAACGCGCGGTTCCCGATCTGGTCGTGGGTCTGGTTGGCATTCACAAAGGCGCTGGCCGGCAGATGTCCTGACGGCGCCCCCCGCGAGGCGCCGACGCGGGGCTGGCCCTGTTCGACCTGACCTTCGGCCAGGGCGCCTGTCAGATCGGCCATCGGGTCGGCGGCATAATTGCGGTAATACCCCTCGCTCTCGCCGGTCAGCAGGCAGTGGACCGCGTGGTGAAAATCGTCGTTCCACTGGGCGTCGATGCGACCGGCGTCGCGGTCGGTCGTCAGGTTGCGTTCATCCTCGGCAATCAGATGCAGCGGCCGGCCCGCATCCATCGCCCGCAAACCGCCGGTCAAGGCGTGAAAGAACGGCTCGGGGCTGGGGTCGACCAGTTGGTGCACCGCGTCGAACCGAAACCCGTCGACACCAAAATCGTTCACCCACATGGCCGCGTTCTGGAAAAAGAATGTCCGCACCGGGTCTTGGGTAAAATCAACCGCCGGCCCCCATGGCGTGCTGCGCCCGTGGTCGAAAAACGCAGGCGTCAACGCATGGATATAGGCGCCGTCAGGGCCGAAGTGATTATAGACCACATCCAGAATGACGCTGATCCCCAGATCATGCGCGACAGCGACAAAGTTGGCGAAATCCTGAGGTGTGCCATAGGCGGGATGCACCGCGTTGGGCAGCACACCGTCATAGCCCCAGCCGTGGTTGCCACCGAATTGCACGATGGGCATGACCTCGACCGTGTTGATCCCGACGGCTGCGAGGTCGCCCAGTTTTTCCGCCGCGGCCTGAAACGTTCCGGCGTCGGTGAATGTGCCGATGTGGATTTCGCAGATCACCGCCTCGGGCCAGTCACGCCCGACCCAGGGCGATGGGGCCTGCGGCGGTCGTGTCAGCATCGACAGATCATGCACGCCACCGGCCTGCCTGCGCGACGCGGGATCCGGGACCGGCTGGCCATCCAGCATGTAGCCATAGCTGTCACCGGCGCGGGCAGGCAATCGGGCGCGAAACACACCGTCCGCGTCCCGCGTCATGGGGTGGGTGACCCCGTTCAGCATCAGGTCAAGGCTGTCGCGGTCCGGGGACCAGATCGCGAAATCCCAATCCGTATCGGTTGCGGGTCGTGCACCCCAGAGGTGCGCAAGGTCGGTCAATTGATCACGAGGCTTCATTCGAACAACCGTGACCCAAGCAGCAACGCTTGTCCATTCAGCATGATGCGCATGACGACGTTTCATCGGGGCAGGGGGCGCGGCGTTGCGCGATTGCCAATTGGCAATCGCCCTTATTTTTTCGTGCAATCAATCGCTTAGAGCGGATTTGCCTCTGCAAACTTGCGAAAGAACGCAAGGTAGGCGCGATCGGGGTCATCGGCGGGTGCCTTGCCCCGCGACCAGTCGCGCCAGGCGGATTCAATGTAGTAGATATCATAGCCCGGGAACCGCATCCGGGCCGTTTCATACGTCTGGGTCTGCAGGGCCGCACCCTTGGCATCCAGTTGCCCGGGGCGCGGGCGCAGGTCAGGATCATCGGTGGCGCGTTGGCGCCGCCCGGTGCTGGCAAAGCTGAGGGCCCGTTCCGCCTTGCCCGTCGCATCACCGTCCTTGCGCCACCAGCGCAATTCGACATGGGTGACACTGCGGCCGGTCTTGATCGGGTTGATTTCGACCATGTAGTCGGACAGCGCGCAGACCTCTTCGACGGCGGGTTCGATCGCACGCAACCGCAGGTTCGACCATGATGTCAGCTTGCCCTTGGGCACACCCAGCACACCGCGAATGGCATCCAAAGTAAATTTCTCAGACGATTTCCAACGCAGGTTGCCGCGTTTCTGCACCATCTCGTAGAGTGTCAGCGCATATTTGGACGTCAGCGCGAACATGACCTCGCGCTGCAGGCGCGCAAAAACGGTGGAATTGCGGATCACCTTGCGCAGGCGCGCCGGGATTTCGTATTCGAACAACCCGTCGCCGCGCGCCATTTCGACGTTGCCACCCAGTAGCTGCACCCGTTCGATCGCCGGCTTGCCGTCCCAGGTCACCTCCATCTTGACGATGGACGACATCAGCCGTTCGATGGATTCACCGATCCGGTCATTGGAATTGTGGCTGCCGCGCAGATCCGCCTTGGCGATGACATGCGTGACGGGTTTGTCGATCGCGTCCCAAGCGTTTTCCAGCAGCTGGTTATAGATGCGCCGATCGGCCAGCGTCAGCGGCGTCACCTCGACCAGGTCGACCAGTTCGCCAGGTTTGATCAGCGTATCGGCACTGGGCCGCGCGTCGAGTGTACGGTAGGATGTCTGCGTCGGTTTTGCCATCTGCGCACTTTCCGTTACGTGCTTGCGCTTACTTTTGTATGATAATCTGTGTAAGTCAAGCGCGCGGGGCAGCACCCGATCTGTAAGGTTTCGACCACCACCCGCGGCCCGCCGCGAATCGCAAAGGGCATGAAAACAGGGGATCGCCACTCGTGCCGATTCGACCAGATCGAGCCACCCGAAACGTAAGATTTCGCCCACCCCAGAGGTAAGGACAGACCACCCCAGACGTATCGCCATCCCACCCCAGACGTAGCGCAAACCATCCCAAGCCGTAAGGGATAGGGCTGCGCGGGCCTTGCGGGGTAGGGGGACCAGGCTGCCGAACAGATGAATCCGAATATCTGAACAGATCGGGTTTTTCTGGATTTTGATTTTGCAGGGGGGCCAATTGCATGGCTGACACGCTAGACTGCCATCAACACCCGGATCAGATGGCATATTGCTAGTCGCACCTGCGCAACTTCCAATGCTGGACTGTAACTGCACCAGGGTTCGATTTTTGAATGGCGTACCGCTGAATATCGCACTTGTCTGCAAAGGCCGCACAGGGCATTCTCTTGCAAAACAATATGGCGGACAGGTCATGGAAGAGCAGAGCTACCCAATCGAGCTGGCAGAGATCGACGCCCTTGCATCACGTGCAGGGCGTGTCATCGAAAAGTTGCGGGCGCGGGTGTTTTCACCGGGCACGGCCAAGACGCTGGATGTGCGCTATAACGTACGCACCGCCGCCGAAATGTGCGGCCGCACCGAAAAGGCGATCCGCGACGCAGAGGATGACGGACGGCTACCCACACCTGACAAGGACCCCGATACCAACCGGCGCACAGGCTATTCACTGGCCGACGTGAACCGCATGCGCGAGGTATTCGGGACACTACCGCACCGTGCGCCTGATGATCCTGCGATGGTGCTGGCGATCCAGAACTTCAAAGGTGGGGTTGGCAAATCCACGGTTGTCGCACATTTGGCGCAATACCTGGCACAAAAGGGCTACCGCGTTTGCGTCGTCGATTGTGACAGCCAGGCCTCGACCACCAGCGTGTTCGGGCTGAACCCCGATGTGGACGTCGACGAAGACGAAGACACGCTCTATCCGTTCTTTCGCCACGGCGGGCCGTCCACGCTGCATTATGCCTTGCGGGCGACCTATTGGCCGGGCATCGCACTGATCCCGGCAAACCTGGGGCTGTATGACGCCGAATACGAATTTGCAGCACGGATGGTGCGCGAACAGGATTTCGTTCTTGATAGACTAAGGACGGGGTTAGAGACGATTTCCGACCAGTTTGACGTCATCCTGCTGGACCCGCCGCCCGCGCTTGGCATGATCTCACTTTCCGTGTTGCGGGCCGCGAATGCGATCGTCGTACCTGCACCGCCCAACAACATCGACTTTGGCTCGACCGCGCATTTTCTGAAAATGATGTCCAGCACGCTGGGCGAGCTTGCGCAACATGGCGGCACGCGGGGGTATGACTTTGTTAAGATACTCGCCACCAAGATGAACGACCAGAAAAGCGCGCATCAGGCGATCAAGCGGATGATGGACGCGGTGTTCCCGCAAGACATGCTGAACGCCGTGTTGAAGGACAGTGCCGAAATCGACAACGCCGCCGCCAACCTGATGACGGTTTACGAGTTGACGGGGGCTGCGACACGGTCGGAGACGCACAAGCGCTGCCGGGTCTATCTGGACGCCGTTGGCCGTGAGATAGAGACTGAAATTCGCAAGACATGGCCCAGTCACACCGCGCGCCTGCGCAAGGAGGGGATCCTATGAGCAAGAAGCACGACGCCATTTTTGACGACATCCTGAACGATCTGGGTGCAGATGAAACGCTGGAACCGCGCGGGTCTGCCCGGTTTCTGAAACGATCCAACGCGATGGCCGATCAGGTCGGCGGGCAGCGTCAGGAAAAGGTGTTGCGGCTGGTCGATCCGGCCACCTGCGTGATGTGGAAAGGGCATAACCGCGCCTATGACCTGCTGACGGCCGAAAACTGCGCTGACCTGATCGAAGGGCTGCGCGCACAGGGCCAGCAAGAGTTCCCCGCGATCGTGCGCAAGCTGGACGGCACGGATGCAGAATACGAGGTGATCTGCGGCGCGCGACGGCATTTCGCGGTGTCCTGGCTGCGGGCGAACAATTACCCCCAATTCCGCTATCTGATCGAAGAGCGCGACCTGACCGACGAAGAGGCGTTTCGCCTTGCCGATATCGAAAACCGCGACCGCGAGGACATCAGCGATTATGAACGCGCGCAGGATTACGCCCGCGCGGTAGAGACCTATTACGGTGGTCAGCAAAAGGTCATGGCCGACCGTTTGCAAGTGTCGCCCGCGTTTCTGTCGCGGTTCCTGCAACTGGCGAAGCTGGACCCGCGGATCGTCGCGGCCTTTCCGTCGATCCGAGAGGTACGCGAACTGCACGCGCGTCAGCTGCGCGCCGTGATGGTTAAGGACGATGCGGCAGAACGTGTGCTGGTTGAGGCTGACCGCATCGCGGGGCAGGGGATGACGGCGGCCGAGGTGATGACCCGGCTCAAGGCGGCAGGCAAGGCACCCCGCAAGCGTCGCGCCAACGACAATGTTTACACGCATCCGCTGGGGAATGTTGCGATGCACCGGCAGGGCACAACGACGGCGCTGAAATTTTCCAGCACCCTGCCGGATGCGGCGATCCGTGCGGCAGTCGAATCCTATCTCAAGGATCGTGCAAAGGGCTAATTGCCAATTGGCAATCACCTGTATTTAGCTTTTAAATCAGATGGATACCGGATTTTTGGGTGCGCAATCTCGCGCACCCAAAATGTAAGATCAGGCTCCGGTGTTCTTGGCGTCGGTCGCCCAGATCTTGTCCTGCGGCGGTGGCGGCACGTCGGTATGTTTGCGGCGGCCATGCAGGTGCGTTTTCGAGATGAAGTTTCCGGTGATCGGGGCAGTCACAAAGAGGAACGCCATGATCAGCACCTCGTTCAGCGACCCGTCGCCATAGGCAAAGGCATTGAGCATCGACGCCACCAACAGCGATCCGATGCCAAGGGTTGAGGCCTTGGTCGGGGCATGCAGGCGCGACATGCAATTGTCGAGTTTCAGCAGACCAAAGGAGCCCACCAGAATGAACAGGGCGCCAACGGCGAGCGACGCGACGATCAGGATGTCGAGGATTGTTGCGATCATTCGATGATGTCCCCCCGCAGCACGAAACGACACAGCGCGACCGATGAGACAAAGCCCAGCATGGCGATGATCAGCGCGCTTTCGTAATAGACGGCGGTGCCCCAGTGGATGCCAAGCAGGACGATCAGGGCGATGGCGTTGATGACCATCGTATCAAGTGCCAGGATACGGTCACCGACCATGGGTCCACGCACAAGGCGGACCATGGCGAGGATCTGGGCAAGGCCGACCACGGCCATTGCGATGATAACGGCTGTTCCAATCATTCCTCAAATATCCTTTTCAGGCGGGATTCGTAGCGGGCCTTGATGTCGTCGCGCACGGCGTCGGGGTCGGGTGCGTCAAGCGCATGCACCAGCAGGGCCGTGCCATCGGCCGACAGGTCCGCGCTGACGGTGCCGGGGGTCAGGGTGATGGTGCCGGCCAGCATGGTGATGGCCTCTGGCGTGCGCAGGTCCAGCGGGATGACGACCCAGTTGGGCTGCATGGCGGCGTTCGATTTGAACAGCACGATCCGTGCGACCTCGATGTTTGCGACGACCACGTCCCACATCACCAGCGCGAGGTAATTCACCAAACGCCAGGGTTTGGGCAGAGGGGGACGGTTCGGCCAATAGGCTGCCGTCGTGATCGGGATGATAAAGCCCAGGATCAGGCCCATCACCACTGTGCCCAGCGTGATGGTGTTTTGCAGCAGACACCATACCACGACCAGGATCAGCGTCAGGATCGGGTGCGGAAAGATCCGGTAGAGCAGGCGCAGGGGCATATCAGTAACCTTCCTCGGCCGTGGCGGCATCGCCGCCGGTGTCATCGCCGTAGTCGCCGCTTTCGATCACCTTGCCTTCGGTTGTCAGGACAACGTCGATATAGGGCGCGGGGTTGAACAGCTGTGCTGCGGTTGCATCCATGGTTCGCATCACGGGACCGGCGAACAGGGTCAGCGCGACCAGCATCGTCAGCGTGCCACCGATGGCCACGACAGGCAGCACGGGCGGGGCAGGAACCTGTTCGGGGGTGTTGGATTCGTCCGCTTCGCTGTCAGGTACGGTGGTTTCGGCTGCGACCTGATGCGATTTCCAGAAAATCTGGCTGCCCGCGCGACCAAAGCCTACGACCGCGATCAGCGACCCGATCAGGATTGCGGTCCAGATCCACGCCTCCAGCGGGTGATCCAGGGCTGCGGTCATGACCAGCAGTTTTCCGATGAACCCCGACAGTGGTGGCAGGCCGGTCATGGCGATGGCCGCGACAAAGAACATGCCGGCCACCAGCGCCCCGCCCGCGATGGGGGCCGCGTTGCGCAGGTGCACGCCCATGTCGCCGCGCCGGTCGCGCATCACGTCCACCAGCAAGAACAGCGCCGCGGCGGCAAAGGTCGAATGCACGGCATAATACAGCGCTGCGGCAATGCCTTGTGGTGTGAACACCGATACCGCCGCCAGCAACAGACCCATGGAGCCGATGACAGAAAAGGCGACCAGACGGTCGACGCGGTTGGACCCCAGTACGCCGATCATGCCCATCATGAGCGTTAGCAATGCGGCGGGCATCATCCATGTGTCGAACAGACCCTGCGTCAGCGACAGGTCCGTCGGGAACACCAGCGTATAGACGCGGATGATGCAATAGGCGCCGACCTTGGTCATGATCGCGAACAGGGCCGCGACGGGGGCAGGGGCCTCGGCATAGCTGGCAGGCAACCAGAAGTGCAGCGGAAGGAGTGCCGCCTTGATCGCGAAAACCAGCAGCAGCAGGACGGCGGCGACCCGGATGCCGGCGGTATCGGCAGGGTCGAGCGCGGCCACCCGCACGGCAAGGTCGGCCATGTTCAGCGTGCCGGTCTGCGCATAAAGCGTGCCGAGCGCGAACAGAAACAGCGTCGACCCCAGCAGGTTGAACAGCACGTATTGCGTGCCCGCGCGCAACCGGTCGGCCCCGCCGCCGTGGATCATCAGACCGTAGCTGGCGATCAGCAGGATTTCAAAGAACACGAACAGGTTGAACATGTCGCCAGTCAGAAAGGCGCCCATGATCCCCATGATCTGGAACTGGAACAGCGGATGGAAATGCCGCCCCCGTTCATCCCAACCCGACCCGATGGCATAAAGCAGGACCAGCGGCGCCAGAATGGCGGTGATCAGCACCATCAGCGTCGACAGCCGATCCGCGACCAGCACGATTCCGAACGGGGCCTGCCAGTTGCCCAGCTGATAGATGTCGATGGTGCCGTCGGATGCGCGCCAGAACAGACCGATGGCCAGCGCCAGCGTCAGGACCGATCCGGCCAGCGAAAAGGTGCGTTGCAAAACCCGGTGATAGCGCGTGACCATCACCAGGATTGCCGCCAGCATGCCCGGCAGCAGAATGGGCAGGATCAACCAATGGGTCATGATTGGGCCCCCGCGCGCGCTTGGTCATCGGCCGCATCTGGTTCGGTGTCCGCGTTGGGGGTGTCCACCATGTCGTCGTCATTGGCGAGCCATGACCCCAGCGCCACGATCACCACGACAGCGGTCATGCCGAATGAAATCACGATGGCGGTCAGCACCAGCGCCTGCGGCAGGGGGTCGGAATAGATGTCCACCCCGTCGGTCAGCACGGCCGGGGCATTGGGCAGCAGGCGGCCCGATCCGAACAGGAACACGTTGACGGCGTAGGTCAGCAGCGAAATTCCGATGATCACCGGAAAGGTCCGCAGCCGCAGCACCATGTAGATCCCCGATGCCGTGAGCATGCCCACGGCGGTTGCGACAAGAAGTTCCATGTTCAGCCCTCCTTCTGCGCTGTGGTGCGAAGGCTGCCAATGGGCGGCACCTCTCGGGAGGGATCGATGTCCATCGCGTGTTCGTTGGTTTCATCCCCCTGACGCCGTGCAAGGCGCGAGTAGGATTCAAGGCTGAGCATCACGGCACCGACCACGGCGAGGAACACGCCTAGGTCAAAGGCCATTGCCGTCGCCAGTTCGAATTCGTTCATCGGCGGAATGCGGAAATATCCGAACGCAGAGCTGAGGAAGGGCACGCCCGCAAACCAGCTGCCGATCCCCGTCAGGCCAGCCACCAGCACGCCCGCGCCGATGATCCCGTGATAGGGATAGCGCTGGCGCCGTTCGGCCCAGGCAAAACCCGACGCCATGTACTGCATCACAACCGCGATTGCGACGACGAGGCCGGAAATGAACCCGCCGCCCGGCTCGTTGTGGCCGCGCAGGAAGATGTAGAAACCCACCATCAACACCACGGGCATCATCACGCGGGTCAACACGACCATCATCAGCGGATGCGCGTCGCCTGCCTGTTCCTCTTCGTAGCCGCGGTTCAGCAGACGCGCGCGCACGGACGACGACAGCAGCGATTCCGTCAGGGCATAGATCACGAGTGCTGCGATCCCCAGCACGATGATCTCGCCAAAGGTATCGAATCCACGGAAATCCACGAGGATGACGTTGACCACGTTGTCACCGCCGCCGCCCTTGTAGGAATTGGCCAGGAAATATTCGCTGATCGAGGCTGTCGGGAAATCCGACATCAGGATGGAATACATCAGCATGGTGGTCGCCACACCGCCCAGGACCGCGATCACGCCGTCACGGGTCCGGCGGGCCGGGCTGGATTCGACCGGCGTGCTGTTGGGCAGGAAATTCAGCGCCAGCAAAAGCAGGATGATCGTCACCACCTCGACCGAGATCTGTGTCAGTGCAAGGTCGGGGGCCGAGAAATAGTTGAATCCGACGGACACGATCAGACCTACGATTCCCATCAGGATCAGCGTGGCCAGGCGGTTGCGATGCACCCGCACCATGAACAGGGTCGCGGCGACCAGCATTGCCCATCCGGCAAAGGCCGGTGGCGTGATCGGCAGCATCTCGCGGCCCTGGGCCAGTGACGTGCCGGTGATCCATGCAAAGGCACCGACCGCTGTTGTCGTCACGATCATGATCGCGGCGTAGCGGGTGAAACTGCCGTTGTGCAGACCTTCGGCAAAGCGGTTGGCGGCGGTGCCGCACCCGTTCACCAGCGCCTCGAATATCGTCTTGGCCTCGGGGCGGGGGGTGTTGTCCCATGCCTTGATCAGTGGCTTGTAGGCCAACAGCATCAGGATGCCGCCGATCACGGCGATGACGGACATCAGCAGGGGCAGGTTGAACCCGTGCCACAGCGCCAGGTATTTGTCCGGGACCAGTGATGCGTCGCCCAGTACGGCGGCGGTCACGGTTTTCACAAAAGGTTCGGCGAGGAAGGGTGCCACACCCAGCACGACCACGGGGATCGTCAGCAGGGCAGGGGACAGCCACAGCCCGACACCGGGATCATGCGGCGTGGCGGGATAATCGCTGCGTTTCGGGCCAAAGAAGGTGTGACCGAGGAAACGGAACGAATAGGCAGCAGAGAACAGCGCGCCCACGGTCGCCACGATGGTCACCAGCCAGGGCGAGCCATAAAGGGTGGTGACTGTCGCTTCTTCGAGCATCATTTCCTTGGAAATAAAGCCGTTGAGCAGTGGGATACCCGCCATCGACAGCGATGCGAGTGTGGCGATCATAAAGGTGATCGGCATCAGGTGCCGCAACCCGCCCAGCCGGGTCATGTCGCGGGTGTGCGCCTCGTGATCGACGATGCCGGCGGTCATGAACAGTGCGGCCTTGAACGTGGCGTGGTTCAGGATGTGGAACACGGCGGCCATGACACCGAACGGTGTGCCGGTGCCCAAAAGGAACGTGATCAGACCCAGATGCGAGATGGTCGAAAACGCCAAGAGCGCCTTGAGGTCATGTTTGAAGAACGCGATGAAGGCCGCGATCACCATGGTCAAAAGGCCCGCGGTGCAGACGATATATGTCCAGGCCTCGGTCCCGGCCAGAACGGGCCAGAGGCGCGCCATCAGGAACAACCCGGCCTTCACCATGGTGGCAGAGTGCAGATAGGCCGACACGGGCGTGGGGGCGGCCATGGCATGCGGCAGCCAGTAGTGGAATGGGAACTGCGCGGATTTCGTGAAACAGCCCAGCAGGATCAGCAGCAGCGCGGGAATATACAGCGGGGATGCCTGCACCATCTCGCGGTTTTGCAGCAGCGTGGTCAGGTCATAGCTGCCGCCAGCCTGTCCCAGCAGGATCATGCCACCGATCAAGGCCAGACCGCCCATGCCCGTCGTGGTCAGCGCCATGCGCGCACCCTGACGGCCCGCAGGCAGATGTTTCCAGAACCCGATCAGCAGAAAGGACGACAGCGACGTGAGTTCCCAGAAAACCACCAGCATCAGGATGTTGTCGGACAGCACGATGCCGACCATCGCGCCCTGAAACAGCAACAGGTAGCTGTAGAATTCGCCCATGTTGTCCTGACGCGACAGGTAGTAGCGCGCATAGACGATCACCAGCAGGCCGATGATCAGGATCAACCCGGCAAAGAAGAAGCCCAGCGGATCAAGGAACAGATTGACGTTCAGTCCCAGTGACGGAATCCAGTTCAGCTGCG
Organism: Loktanella sp. DSM 29012; assembly: GCF_900110705.1. Lineage (GTDB taxonomy): Bacteria > Pseudomonadota > Alphaproteobacteria > Rhodobacterales > Rhodobacteraceae > Loktanella > Loktanella gaetbuli. The sequence goes on from NZ_FOEJ01000009.1 coordinate 64,748, forward strand.
CCTGAATGACTTCTCCGCCCAGAACGGCGGGGGCATGGACCAGCAGGCCGACGGTGGTCAGGCCGGTGACAAGGAACGTCGCCATGAAACAGGCCTGGCGGCCCGCGTGGATCATCAGACCCGGCAACAACGCGCCCAAAAAGGGCAAAAGAGCGATCAGGAATAGGGACACGGGTCTGGGGTCACCTCTGGCTAGCGCGGTCGGGGTGGCGGACGCCTACACCAGTGCGGAAAGATTGACGAGGGAAACCGGACAGGACGGGCGCGCGCCGTGGCGCACACCAAAGAATGAGCGGGGTCACGATAGGGGCCTCACTGCCTGCAATATCCTTTGTCACGTTTCCTTGATGCCATTTAAGACGCCTTTGCCGCAGTCCAAGACCCCGGCATGCCGGTTTTCGTCATAAACCGCCGAAATTTCGGATCTGGGCGATCACCTCGTCCACGCCGTCACCGGATTTCAGGGATGCGAACACGAACGGGCGGTCTCCCCTCGCGGTGGCGGCATCGGCCCGCATCCGGTCGAGGTTTGCGCCGACATAGGGCGCAAGGTCTATCTTGTTCACAACCAGCACATCGGACCGGGTCAGCGCGGGTCCGCCCTTGCGGGGGATGTCCTCTCCGGCAGCGGTGTCGATGACATAGATGGTGATGTCTGCCAGTTCGGGGCTGAAGGTGGCGGACAGGTTGTCGCCGCCGCTCTCAATCAGGACGATTTGCAGGTCGGGGTGGCGTTTGTTCATCCGGTCGATGGCCGCCAGATTGATGCTGGCGTCTTCGCGGATCGCGGTGTGGGGACAACCGCCGGTTTCCACACCTATGACGCGGTCGGCGGGCAGGATCTGCATCCGCATCAAGGCCTCTGCGTCCTCTTGGGTATAGATGTCGTTGGTGATGACAGCGATGGAAAATTCGGACTTCAGCCGTTCGGCCAAACGGGCCGTCAGTGTGGTTTTGCCCGCGCCTACGGGGCCGCCGATACCGATGCGCAGCGGGCCATTAAGTGTGGTCATGATTGAAACAGCCTGACGGTTTGGGTTTCGTGGGTCATCGCCATGATGTCGGACATCAGGGCGGTGGAATGAATGTCGTCGATGGTCGCGCCGCGCGTATCGCTGGCGACCGCGATGCAGACCGGGTGAAGTGCCGCGTTGATCGCCTGCGCGCGGGTCTGCCCGAGTGGCAACAGACGCTGCGCGCCGGCAACGAGGTTTCCGGCAAAGGATGACAGAAACAGCGGCACGACAGTGTCGATGTCCATGCCGATCTGACGGGCGGCATGGCCCACAGCAGGGGCCAGCGTCACGTCGGCCATGTCGATACCCCAGACCTGACGCGCGAGGTTGCAGAACGCGGCCCCCTGGCGGTCAGCCTCGGCCAGTCGTTCGCGGGCGGGCATAAAAGCGCGGCATTGCGCGTTCAGTGCAGTCAGATCGTCGGTTTCTGCCGCCAGCCTGAGCCAAATTGCGTCGCTGCGGCCCGTGCCATGGCGCAGCACATCGGTCAGCCAGCCGGTCAGGCTGTCCGCGTCGTGGATCAGGCCCGCCGCAACCGCCGCCTCGATCCCGTGCGAATAGGAAAAACTGCCCAGCGGAAATGCAGGCGACAGCCATTGCATCAGGGTCAACAGCCGTGCGTCAGTCATGGGCGGTATGGCCATGTGCGTGGGCATGGGTGCGCCCGTGTCCATAGGCACCGCCCTCGGGCGTGAATGGCTGGCAATCGGGCGTGACCCTGGCCCCGATGGTTTCCAGCATGTGCCGGATGACGTCATCGGCCTTGATCAGCAGATGGTCGGCCGCGATCTGGCAGGGCGTGTGCCGGTTGCCGATATGCCAGGCAATCCGGGCGAGGTTCGTGCCGGTGATCCGCAACACATCCTCGGCCGCGGCCTGCACGCGAATGCGCGGCCCGTCGTTCAGAACCAGCGCGTCACCCGCGTTCAGTGATGTGGTGTGTGGCAAATCCACGAGGAACCGCACCCCGGTGTCGGTCGTCAACACGCGGCGGCGCAGGAACCGCGATTCGTAGTCCAGTGTCACGGTATCGACAGCGGACCCGCCGAACGGTTCGACGTGCTGGGCGGTGGGCATGTCCGTCATGCCGCCACCGCCGTCAGTTTCATTTTGGAAACAGGTCGCTGAAAACGTGGTTTGGAATGTCGGCGCGGGTCAGACCCTGCTGTGCCAGCTCTGTGTCTGTCATCGCGTTCAGTGCGATCAATTGCGCGGTGCGTTCCTGCCGGATCGTTCCGGCGTTGAACCCCTGACCCAGCGTGGCGAAATAATCGTCCACCTGCGTTTGCAGGTCGGTCGGCAAGGTGGTGTCGAGTGGCATGGTCAACCTCTTGGTGCATGTGGCGGGGCAGCGGCCCCATGCACCAGAGGTGGCCCTGACCACCGGGATGCGTCAGGGGGGTAGGTGCAAGTCCGTCATGCACTGTGCGGGACTGCCCCCCGGATCGCGACTTCAGAACGTGTTCATCAGGTCGGCAAAGATATGGCGTGTGATGTCCTGACGACGCAGACCCATTTCGGCCAGTTCCGTATCGGTTTTCGCGTTGAGCCGTTCGATCTGGTCCAAGCGCGATTTGCGGTGGACGCAGGCTTTCAAGCCGCGACCGAAACCGGCCAGATGTTGCCGCGCTGTCGCGAGAATCCCGTGAAGGTCGTGATGTGCGGTGTAGTAACAAGCTAGTGGAAACCTCTTGATGTGCTGTCTGTGGTTTCCTCCCCTCTCGCCCAAGGCAGAGGGATCGGGGCTGTGCTGCGACAACCATCCTGGCAATGCCGGACTGCAGCAGGTGGAAAGCTGAACCGGCCATCAGAACATGAAATACCGCTGGGCCATCGGCAGAACCTCTGCCGGTTGGCAGGTCAACAATTCGCCGTCGGCGCGGACCTCGTAGGTTTCGGGATCGACCTCGACGGTGGGCGTGGCGTCGTTCAGTTTCAGATCGCGCTTGCCGATATTGCGGGTGTTTTCCACCGCCAGCGTCTGCTTCGCCAGGCCAAGCCGGTCGCGGATGCCGTCGTCCTGGGCGGCACCGGATACAAAGGTCACGGCGGAATGTTCGACGCTACGTCCGTAGGCCCCCCACATGGGCCGCGAATAGACCGGCTGCGGTGTGGGGATCGAGGCGTTCGGATCACCCATCTGTGCCATGACGATAGTGCCGCCCATCAGGACCATTTCCGGCTTTACCCCGAAAAACGCGGGATTCCACAGCACCAGATCGGCGCGCTTGCCTGCCTCGATGCTGCCGATGTGGGCGCTGATGCCGTGGGCGATCGCCGGGTTGATCGTGTATTTCGCGATGTAGCGGCGCACGCGGACATTGTCGTTGTCGCCCGTCTCCTCTGGCAGGCGACCGCGCTGCTTGCGCATCTTGTCGGCGGTCTGCCAGGTGCGGATCAGCACCTCGCCCACGCGGCCCATCGCCTGACTGTCACTCGCGATGATGGAAAAGGCACCCATGTCGTGCAGGATATCCTCGGCCGCGATCGTTTCGCGGCGGATCCGGCTTTCGGCGAATGCGATATCCTCGGGGATGGATTTATCCAGATGGTGACAGACCATCAGCATATCCAGATGTTCCTCGACCGTGTTCACGGTAAAGGGCCGGGTCGGGTTGGTGGACGACGGCAGCACGTTCTGTTCGCCACAGATCTTGATGATATCCGGCGCATGACCCCCGCCCGCCCCTTCGGTGTGGAACGCGTGGATCGTGCGGCCCTTGATGGCGTTCAGCGTGTGTTCCACGAACCCGGACTCGTTCAGGGTGTCGGTGTGGATCATCACCTGCACGTCCATCGCGTCGGCCACGCTCAGACAGCAGTCGATCGCGGCAGGGGTGGTGCCCCAGTCCTCGTGCAGTTTCAACGCGCAGGCCCCGCCCAGCACCTGTTCCTCCAACCCGGCGGGCAGACTGGCGTTGCCCTTGCCCGCAAAGGCGAGGTTCATCGCAAAGGCATCCGCCGATTGCAGCATCCGCGCCATGTGCCAGGGGCCGGGGGTGCAAGTGGTCGCCAACGTGCCATGCGCGGGACCGGTGCCGCCGCCCAGCATCGTGGTCACACCGGAATGCAGCGCGTCGTCGATCTGCTGCGGGCAGATAAAATGGATATGACTGTCGAACCCGCCAGCGGTCAGAATGCGCCCTTCACCGGCGATGATTTCTGTCCCCGGTCCGATGATGATATCGACGCCGGGTTGGGTGTCTGGGTTGCCGGCCTTGCCGATCTTGTGGATACGGCCGTCGCGCAGGCCGACATCGGCCTTGTAGATGCCGGTCCAGTCCACGATCAGCGCGTTGGTGATGACGGTATCGACGGCCCCCGCAGCGCGGGTGACCTGTGACTGGCCCATGCCGTCGCGGATGACCTTGCCGCCGCCGAACTTGACCTCTTCACCGTAGTGCAAGGCGTTGCCGCCGTCGCCACGGGTGGCCGTCAGGTCGCGCTCGACCTCGATGATCAGGTCGGTGTCGGCCAGCCGCACGCGGTCGCCGACGGTCGGACCATACATCGCGGCATAGGATGCGCGGGAAATACTGGTAGCCATGTCAGAGGTCCCCCATGACGGTCTGGTTGAACCCGTAAACGACGCGGCCACCGGCAAAGGGGATCACGTTCACCTCGCGTCTTTGTCCCGGTTCGAACCGCACGGCGGTGCCTGCGGCGATATCCAACCTGCAGCCGCGCGCCGCAGCGCGGTCGAAATCCAGCGCCGGGTTGGTTTCGGCGAAATGATAGTGACTGCCGACCTGCACGGGTCGGTCGCCGGTATTGGCCACCATCAGCGTCACGGCCTCGCGGTCGGCATTCAGGGTGATCTCACCCTCTGCCGTCAGTATCTCACCGGGGATCATCGCGGGTCTCCTGCATCATCTTGCCAAAAATACTCAGATTCAACGGATCGGATCATGGACCGTCACCAGTTTTGTGCCGTCGGGAAAGGTCGCCTCGACCTGTACGTCGTGGATCATCTCGGGCACGCCTTCCATGCATTGATCGCGGGTGACGACCTCGGCACCGGCCTGCATCATCTCTGACACCGACCGGCCGTCGCGGGCACCCTCGACCACGGTGTCGGTGATCAGCGCGATCGCTTCGGGGTGGTTGAGCTTTACACCACGCGCAAGGCGCTTGCGCGCGACCTCGGCGGCCATGGCGATCAGCAGTTTGTCCTTTTCGCGGGGCGTCAGGTTCATTCACAATCTCCAGCTTGGGGGCAGGGCGGACCCGGCCAACAGGGTCAGGGCGCGCGTCAGGGTGCGGCGCAGTTCAAAGCTGTCAGCGGCCAGCAGGCGGGCGCAGATCACGCCGTCGCGCGGGCTGCTGGCGGCACCGCCACCGCCGATGGCCGTGCGCAAGGCGTCCAGGCGGTTGCCTGCGTCGGGGGCGGCATAGATCAGTGTGGCCATGGCACCGGCACCACCTGCGGTGGCTGCGCGGGCCAATTGTGCCTGTGCGTCGCCGCTGATGTGGATCGCATCAGATACCAATGGCGCGCCGTCGCGGGTGACATGGATGCGGTCGGTATAGGAAATGTCACGCAGCGCCTCGCCCGACAGTGCCCGGCCAAAGACGACCGGTTCCACCAACAGGGCGGTGGCGGTGGGTGCGACTTCGCAGTGCAGACTGCGGTTCAGGCCGGATGCGTCGAACAGGATCGTGTCCTGCGGCAGCCACATCACAGTACTACCGTCCTGGGCCGTGATGGTGTTCACAACGCGGGCGGTGCCGTGAGATGCCTTGTAGATACGTTCGGCCGCCTGCGTGGTCAGGGCCAGATGCGCGCCGGCCCGGGCGTCCAGCATGACGCCCAGATCGTCGCCGCCGGTCAGCCCGCCGGATGTGTTCAGCAGCACAGCCGTCAGCGGATCGCGTCCCGTGGGAAACAGCAGTTTCAGACAGCCAGAGGTACGCAACCGCGCGATCCCGGTGCCGTCATTGCGCGCCTGCACGCACAGGTCGACCCGGCCATGGGACCGGACGGCAGGCACGGGTGTCGCGGGCGACAGGTTGGGGGACAAGACGGTGATGGCAGGCTCCTCTGATCTGCAAAACCTTGGTGACCGCATCCGGGATAAGTCAACCGACCCTGCGCAACAGGCCGTTGCGGGATCACCGTGATTTTGCGTGCTGCCTGTTTCTTGGGCAGTGGGCCGCGTTTTCGGACAGATCTTGCAGATCGGTCTGCGGTTTTCGTGGACAGCCGGTTGTTGAAACCTGTAACTGTTATGTAGCTAAACAATCTGATCCCCGGAAGGAGCGTCATGTCAGAGCCCGAGACAGACCCGGAAATCCTGCTGCGCGATTTCCTCGGGTATCATCTGAAACGGGCCTATGTCACCGTGCATGCCGATTTTCGCGACATCATGGGTGACGCGGGCCTGTCGACGCGCGTGTTTTCCGCGCTGGCCATGGTCGTGGGCCAGCAAGGCATCACGCAGAGCGAATTGGCCCGTGCGCTGGGTGTGGAACGGTCCGGCATGGTCGCGCTGATCGACGAGTTGGAGAGCGCGGATCTGATCCGGCGCGATCCCGTACCGGGCGACAGGCGGGTGCAGGCGCTGCAACCGACCGGCCGCGGGATCGCCCGGTTTGACGCCTTGGTGGCGCTGGTGCGCGCGCATGAGGCGCGGTGTTTTGCCGGGCTGGACGACACGGAAAAGGACACGTTGCTGCGATTGCTGCACAAGGTCCGCGCGGGGGGCAACAGCACATGACCGACCGATTCTGGACGCCGCGTTTCGCCTATGACCGCCGCGCTGACGGCACGATCCTGATGCGGCAGACCGATCCGCTGCCAGATCATCCGCAGGTCATGGCGGCCTATCTGGATCACTGGGCGCAGACAGCCCCCGACAGGACATGGATCGCGCGGCGCGGGCCAGATGGCAACTGGATCACCGTCAGCTACGCGCAGGCGCTGGATGCCGCGCGCAGGCTGGGTGCGGGGTTGCTGGACCTTGGGCTGACGGCAGACAGACCGCTGTTGATCCTGTCGGAAAACAGTCTCGAACATGCGCTTTTGGGTCTGGCTTCGGCCTATGTCGGTGTGCCGTTTGCGCCTGTGGCCGTGCCCTATTCCTTGGTCAGTCAGGACCACGGCAAGCTGCGCGACATCGCAGTGACCTTGAACCCCGGTGCGGTTTTTGCCGATGACGCCGCGACCTTTACCAAGGCACTGGGCGCCACTTCGGCAGACGGGCGTGCGGTCATCACGTGCAGGAACGCGCGATCCGGCGACGTCAGGTATGACGATCTAATGACCAGTGACCCCGCCCCGGCGGACGCCGCGCGGGCGGGTCTGACGGCGGACACGGTGCTGAAATATCTGTTCACGTCGGGGTCAACCGGCACGCCAAAGGCGGTGATCAACACCAACGGGATGGTTTGCGCCAGTCAGGCCATGGTGCGCGATTGCTACCGCTATCTCTCGGATGATCCGCCCGTGACGCTGGACTGGGCCCCGTGGAACCACACGGCGGCAGGCAACAAGGTATTTTACCTGATCCTGACCAACGGCGGCACCTATTACATTGACGACGGCCGCCCCGCGCCGGGCAAGATGAACGAAACCTTGCGCAACCTTTCAGAGATATCCTGCACCTGGTATTTCAACGTTCCGGTCGGCTACGATCAGCTGGTGGCCGCGCTGGAACAGGACGACGCATTGGCGCAACGGTTTTTCGCGAAACTTGGCATGTTGTTCTATGCGGGTGCCGGGATGGCGCAGCAGACCTGGGACCGGCTGTCGGCCGTGGGCCTGCGGATCACGGGGCGGCGGGTGTTGCTGGCCACTGGCCTAGGGGCCACGGAAACCGCACCCTTTACGCTGGCCTGCACCGATGTTCAGGACCAATCCGGCAACGTGGGCGTGCCCGCACGGGGTGTCACGCTGAGACTGGTGCCCGTCGGTGACAAGCTGGAGGCCCGGATCAAAGGGCCGAACGTGACGCCCGGCTATCTGGGCGATCCCGTCCGCACCGAAGAGGCATTCGATGACGAAGGTTTTTACCGGCTGGGCGATGCGCTGCGGCCCGCCGACCCGGATGATCTGTCCAAAGGGTTCTATTTCGACGGGCGGCTGGCCGAGAATTTCAAGCTGACGACCGGCACATGGGTGGCGGTGGGCGCGCTGCGCGCGCGGCTGGTCGATGCGATGGGCGGGCTGATCCGCGACGCGGTGATCGTGGGCGAGGATCAGCCAGAGCTGGGCGCATTGCTGTGGCTGACGCCCGGTGTGGACTCAGGTGCGGTGCAGGAGGCACTGGCGCAGGCGGCACAGGCGGCGACGGGATCGGCCAGCCGGGTCAAACGCGCGATTCCGCTGGACCATGACCCGTCACTGGACGCCGGCGAACTCACCGAGAAAGGGTCGCTGAACCAGCGGCAGTTGCGTGCGAACCGGACAGAGCTGATCGCCGCGCTCTACGCCGGAGGTGAGGGCGTGATGACAGTCTAAAGCGAACATTCAGGGGGAAAGGCACGGGTGGCCAGTCTGCCGACAGTCTCGCCATCTAGATCAAGGTCACGAATGGCGGCTTCATGGCAAGCGCCGCGCCGGTTACAGCTCGCAGCCGATGTCTTCGCCCGCTTGCCACATCGTAAAGGCGCGCGAAATAAATTCGTCGATCCGAGTGTCGTCGATCTTGGTTGTTTTAAAGAAGCGGATGCATCCTTTGCCAACATTCAGCCCATCCAGCAAATCTCCGGTCGGGTCGACCTTGGAGATATCCCCTACGTAAAGACTGACGTATGCTTTCTGCGCGTTTAGATGAAAAGCGTACGCATTATCAATCCCATATCCCAACATCTTGTAGTGGATGCGCTCACTCAGTTGCGGTGCCTTCCATCTGATTATTGCCCTGATTTCCTGCAACGTGTCCCGACGCCAATCGTCTTCCAGCATGTCCAAAAACTCAGATGGCGTTTCAGCGTTGCTCAACATGTCTTTTCCTGACGTTGCAATCGAGACTGAATCGAAAGTTAACACGAGCGAACGAAATGTTTAACAAAAGAGGCGTCGTGGAGCATCAGTAACTAAGGCTTCAAACCTACCGTTCGCTGCAGAACGCACCGAAGGACCATAGCGGTCCTTTCGCTGCTGGGCACTCAAAGGTCTGCCTTGACGCAAGCGTAGAAACGTTCGCAAGGCGTGATCGGTGCCGTCTATTTCCGAAAATTCGGCGGGCGCTTTTCCAGGAACGCGGCCAGCCCCTCTCGGGCGGCGTCGGTGGTCTGGGCCATGGCAGCAGAGAGGCTCTCGGTGAACAGGCCGTCGCTGCGGGACATGTCCTCGATCCGCGACAGTGCCTGGATCATAAGGTAATTCGAGAATGGCGCGTTGTCCGCGATTTTACGCGCG